>JAJEFA010000017.1 GCA_022820725.1 Candidatus Binatia bacterium | reverse complement strand
TCGGGCCACCCCTCCGAGGAGGGGATTTTTTACGGTATCCTCGTACCTTATGGCACCATACAAGGGGCGAGGTGAAGGGGGAAGACGCACCGGGCTGATTCTTCCGGAGAGGGGGACATACCGGGAGCGAGACTCGAATTTATGCTATAAGATACTGCTTTTACTGCGTTCTTGAGAGTAAATATTCTTTTTCCCCACGAATTTCCCCACTTATATGCTTGGTATAAGGGGGAACACCGCAGCAATTCCCCCTCTAGGGCCTCCGGTTCATCGGGAAAAGTGACCACTTCGGTACAGAACGCGGTCGCTTGCTGAGTGCGGAAGCGTGGTTTGTTTCGGAGCGGTAGCCGGGCGCGTTCTGCGAATCAGACAACGTGCAAGAGCGGCCAACCCGCAAGCCACAGCCGTATCGTTGCCGGGAATGCCGTAAGGATTTCAGCGTGAAGACTGGAACCTTGACGCATGATTCCAAGCTCGGACTCAGGATATGGGCGCTGGCGGTGACCGCGTTCGCCTGACCCCCGGTTAGGGCCATTTTTCTATCATTTGATAGGCGACAGAGCCTGCGCGATTGAATTATAAGGGGGCCTTCCCTGGGTGGCAGTAACCGCAACATCCACGCCACCAGTCTTGCCGCCACACCGACAACTCGGCAGAGGGCACAGAGGAGACGGGGAGAGGAGGAGCCTTGCATGTTCTTGACATACCGGTGGTGCACGCATGACAAGGTGGGGCGGCCTGCCCGTCACCGGCGCGGAAGGCGGAGGGTGTGACGACCCGCCTCTCGAACGCTGAACGTTCCCGCCAGACCCGACGCACCCTACTGGACGTGGGACGGGCGTTGTTTGCCGACATGGGCTATGCCCGCACCACGACGGAAGAGTTGGTCCGGCGGGCGGGCGTGACCCGAGGGGCGTTGTACTACTACTTTCACGACAAAACTGCGCTCTTCGCAGCCGTCTTGGAGGAAGTCCACCAGGAGTCCCTCCAAGCGATGAGGACGTGCATGGAGACGGCTGAGGGTGACCCGTGGGAGCGGTTTCTTGCAAGTCTGCGAGTGTTGACTGAACAGCTTGGACGCCCCGGCGTCCAGCGGATTGTCGCTGATGGGCCGGCGGTCCTGGATCGATCTCACCTGCAACGCGGAGCGCTGGGTCTACAGTTCCTACGACCCGTTTTTGAGCAGTTGGTCGCCGAGGGGACGATGAAACCCCTGCCGTTCGACCCCATATGCCGCCTCGTGTGGACGGCCTGCTTTGAGGCGGCACTCTACATTGCCCGGACCGAGACGAGCGCGGAGGGTCGGCAGGAGATGATCGTCACGCTGATGCGGCTGATCGGTGGCCTGCGGCTGATGCCCAGTGCCAGTCCTCTCGTCTCAACCCTCAAAGATTCCGACTGAAACACTACGAATTGATCTCAAGCGCAACAGTGCAGAACGGAGGAGCGCACATGAGAGAGCACACGGATCGACGTATGACTTTTTGGAAGACACAGAGGTTTGTCCTCCTCTATCTCTGTCTGGGGCTCGTGGTCCTGGCGCCGACCGGATCGACGTGGTAGACACCGCACTCGCTCAGGTCGTGGATACCATCCCCGTACAACCCCGACCCAAGGGCCTTGCCATTACCAACGACGGCACCCGGCTCTACGTCACCCACTTCCTGTCTGGCACCGTCTCGGTCCTTGATCTGACCAGCCGGCGGGTGCGCACCGTCATCGCAACCGGCCCCGAGAGCAATCTGGCCCAACGTATCGTCCTGCACCCAATGAATAACCGGGCCTATCTACCCCATATTCGGTCGAATACCAGCAACCCCCACCCCCTGTTTGATACCACCCTCTTTCCGGTCGTCTCCGTGATTGACCTGGCCACGAATCAACACCTGCTCACCGAACGGCTGGAACTCTCCGTGGTGGACCGACCGGTGAACCTCCCCTTCGATCTGGCTTTGTCGTCCGATGGACAGCGAGTGCATATTGTCTACCTGGGCAGTGGGGATCTGTCGGTTATTGATCTAGAAAACCGAGCAGTGCTGGCCCATCTTGAGGTTGGGGATGGGCCGCGGGGGATTGTACTTTCGCCGGACGACCGCACCGCCTATGTGGCCAACTCCCTCTCGGACGATGTCTCGGTGATTGATCTTGACACCTTCAAGGAGGTGAAACGGATTGGAGTGACCACCAGCCCGCTCTCACCCCAGTTGCACCGAGGCAAACTGCTATTTATCTCCAGCCGTTCGACCCAGGTCTCACGGGACCGGTGGATGAGTTGTGAGAGCTGTCACGCGGACGGTGAGCAGGACGGTCGGACATGGTTGTTTCCCGATGGTCCCCGGAACACCACGAATCTCAGAGGACTCGCCCACACCCACCCGCTCCACTGGAGTGCGGACCGGGATGAGGTCCAGGATTTTGAATTCACCATCCGGGAGTTGCAGGCCGGTACGGGTCTGCTGGAGGACCCACATCCTGAACTCGGACAACCCAACACGGGGAGGTCGACCGATCTGGACGCTTTGGCTGCGTTTGTGGCATCGCTGCAACCCAAGCCGAGCCCGTTTCGGCGGGTGGATGGGACGCTGACTCCAGAGGCAGCGCGGGGCCAAGCGGTCTTTCACCGGGCGGACGTGGGTTGTGCGGACTGCCATATCCCCCCGCTTTTTACGGATGTGCGCGTGCATGATATCGGCACGGGCGGTGGGCCGGGGGAACTCTTGGGGCCGGGGTTTGATACGCCGTCGCTACGGGGGGTATGGCATACGGCGCCGTATCTGCATGATGGGCGGGCGGCTACCCTCCGGGAGGTGCTGGGCACGCACAACCCCACGGACCGCCATGGCCACACTTCGCACTTATCGGAGGCGGAGGTGCAGGACTTGGTCGCCTTCCTGTTGTCGCTGGAAGGAGAGAAGAGTCGGGTGCAGGATTTGGAGCGCGTGGAGTAGGTAGGCTCAGACCACTCTTAGACCCCGCTGGGGCCGAATCTCCGACCGACCTATACCAAGACTGTCGTATCGGCTCGCTGACCAGAAGCGCGGAGCAGTGCTTCAGTGAGGCGCGCCGGCGGCCTTTGGTCGCGAGCATTTTTGTTGCCCTGCACCATCCCGACTCGGCCACCGCATCAAGCATCAGCCTGCGGTCAATTGAGAGGGGATGAAACGGCCTCGATATTTGGCGGGAATTGACTCCAGGTATGACAAAGCGGAGGGGATGGACGAATGGACTTCTCCGGGCAGGTGGACTGGAGGCGGCCGGTGGGACTTTTCTATCATTTGATAGGTGCCGGGACCGCGGGATTGGGGTATGCGGGAAGGGCTTTCCGGGTGCAATCCGGCGGCGGCTGTGAACCGTGGACCCGGAGGAGCGGTTTCGGGGCTACAGGATGTCATTCCCGCCTCGGACCGCTCGGAGAGGAAAGGAGGCTGCCTATGGTCTGGCCCGCTGTCCTGCTCGTGCTGCTGCTCGTCCCCGGACGGGGCGAAGCGCTTTACGAATGGAGATGTGACGAATACACGGCGCGCGACATTGCCGATGGAGACATCACCGAAAACCAGTTGACTCTGCACGGCTTCTTCGTCGATCCGAACAAACAAACCCGCTTATTTTTGAGAGTCCGGCTGAATGACGAAGGATACCACGAATGCTCCCTCCAGCACGAGGACGGGCCGCTGTCGCAGGCGGGGATCAATGGGGTGGATTTCGTTGGGCGCTGTCGCGACCCCATCTCCGGCAGAGATCACGCCATTTCCTCCGCCCTCGAGGGCGGGGCTGGCGGCTCCTCCTATCTGCAATATTGGTCGGTCCAGCCGGACACCGAGCAGGTGACATTGGAATACCGGCAAGGGCGCTTCATGGGCGAAGGTGGCGAACTCCTCAGGGATGCGGATGGCCGGTGTGTGTGGCGTGCACGAGAAGTGAGCGCTCTTCCCTGCGGGAGATGGTCATCACCGGCGAGACCTTGTTCGCAGAATTCTGTATAGAGTGTGATTGGGGGTGGCGATACGGCAAGTTCAGGCTTGATCTCCCGACCAATCGGGTCACCAGGCTTGAGGGAGAGAGATCACGGGGGGCGAATATGCCCGTCACGGATCCGCTCGCCTTTGTGAACCTGGACGGGAGGGACCCGCCCGGCGCCGCGGATGCCGCGCGGTAGCACCGTATTGCCCGGCTGTCGTTGAGCAAGTTGAACAGAAAAGACAGTCTGGGCGCGCAGCCCGTCCCTTGGCGGAGGGGCGTGAGTCTGTCATAAACGCCATTATGTCAGACAAGGGGAGGAGGGGAGCGTATGGCCGCCCTTCGGGCGTTATTTTTTATGAAAGACGCTTCCTGCCTTACTCGTTCGATGATAGCAAAAAGAATCCACAGTCCAGGGTACACGCCGCTTCGCTCCGCCGCTCCGCGACCCTGGACTTCGACGCCCCCTTTTTGCTGGGTGGGTGCGCAAATTTTGTCCAGAAAGGAGCTGAGATGGAACAGCAAATCCTCGCGACCTGGGCGCAGGTCTTCGCAACGCTCATCGTGGGCTTGGCGCAATGTGGCCTCATAGCCTGGGGCTTGCGCCAGATGCGGGTGTCCTCCCAGGAGCGCAACCGCCAACTGGACACGCAGGCGGAAACCTTGGGCAAGATCGGCCAGGCCCTCGACCGGCAAGGCGAAGTCTTAGCCGAGCTGTTACGGCGCACCGCCTAGCCCCCGCGCTCCATTGCCATCTTGCGCTTGTACGCCCAGCGCCGCGGATGCCGCGCGGTAGCACCGTATTGCCCGGCTGCCCGTAGTCATCATCAGGAGTCTGTATGCGCTGGTTTTCTTGTGTCCTGTCTATTCTCTTCTTCAGTCCTCTGGTTTTCGCCCACGAGTTAGAAACCGACCAGGTCATATATGGTGGGGCCTATAAGATAGTGCTCTTGAGCAGTGAGAATGCGGTGATCGTGCAAGGTGAGATCATGCTGGATGTGCACGACCCGAAGAACATCACCGGGACCTGGGACTTTACGCCGGTCAGCCCAGAGGCCCCCCCAAAGGGTTGTATCCCCTGGGACAGGGCGATTTAGTGGGGGACCTCGATGATTTCGTTATCAGATTTGAACTCAATCCTGACAGGGCGGATCGTTGGGTAGTGTTCCTCGGCTTGGCAGTGTCAATGCTCCATCCGAGAGACAGTCCGATTATGACGATTCGCGGTCATTGGGTCTCCAGGTCTGCTGGCAGAGACGCAAACGGGACATTCCAGGCGCGTCGAGTACGCGAGCCCGACGAGGATGGCAGAGAAAAAAGCGGTGCTGGGGAGTGATCTCAGGGCCGCGGCGCTGTCATGCCGTAAAGGCAACGGTCCTCGTTCCTTCGCCTTATCTTATTCGGCGGCGATGGGCCGAAACCCCACGCCCGTTACCCTTCGACGGCTCTGGAGAGCGGCGGAACCCCAAGGGGTATGTCTGTACGCAACGAGGTCTGAAGACGCATGACAACCGCCCTATTTCTTCTCTTCGTTCTTTTCCTCTACGGTCCGGTCGGGGCGCAGGACCTGCCGCCCGATATCCTGGCCGACCAATACCTGCTGGAGGCGACCGAGGCGATGGAGCAGGGAGAGCTACAAACAGCGAATCGGGCCTTCAAGAAAGTCGAAGCCTTGGAGATCGAGCCGCCCCCGACGTTTGCCTATTTCTACGGCAAGTTACTGGCCGAGCATGGCGTGGGACCGGAAGTGTGGCGCAAGGGCCAGGCGTTACTCAAACAGTTCGTCCTCAGTGCCGGGCGAGCCTCGGAATATTACACCCCGACCCTGAAACTCCTGTCCAGGGTAGAAGCCAAATTAGAGGCCGCCCGGCACGCACAGGCGGACGATGCGGCCTATGCCCAGGCGGCCGCCCAGGATACGCCAGAAGGGTATGCCACGTATTTACAGGAATATCCCGCTGGCCGGCATGTCGCCGCAGTCCGGGCGGCGCAGCGACGCCTGAGCGCAGAGGCCGCCCGGCAGCGCATCCTCGTCCAGGTGAACGCGCAGATGGTACGGATTGAGGGCGGGACGTTTACGATGGGGTGTCAGGGCGGGTTTTTCAGTGCTTGTGACGCGGATGAGAAACCGGCGCACCAGGTACGAGTCAGCAGTTTTGAGGTGAGCAAATACGAAGTGACCCAGGAGGTCTGGGCGGCAGTGATGGGCGAGAACCCGAGCCACTTCCAGGACTGTCCCCAATGTCCAGTCGAGCAAGTCAGTTGGGAGGATGTCCAAGCCTTTCTCCAGAAGCTCAACGCCGGGGACGCACGGTATCGGTTGCCGAGCGAAGCGGAGTGGGAATATGCGGCACGGGGCGGGTCACAGAGTCAGGGATATGAATATGCGGGCAGCGATACCCCGCATGCGGTGGCGTGGTACAGGGAGAACAGCAGGGAGCGCACCCATCCGGTGGGACAAAAGCAGGCGAATGAGGTAGGCTTATATGACCTCTCGGGGAACGTTTTCGAATGGGTGCAGGACTGCTGGAGCGAGACTTACCAGGGTGCGCCAAGTGATGGGCAGGCATGGGCGCGAGGGGATTGTGGTCGTCGGGTCCTGCGGGGCGGTTCCTGGGACCTCAAACCAAGGTACCTCCGTTCGGCCTTCCGCAACGGGGTCACCGCTGACCTTCAGGACTACGGGCTCGGGTTCCGTCTCGCCCGGTCGCTCCCGTAGTTTACCTTCGGCCTGATGAGATCGGTCCGTGTAGCCGGTAAAGGCGGTCTCCACCGCAAGTAGGGAGGGGGGAACCCTCACGGTCAGGGTCACTACGTGTGTTCTTCCCAGCGGAAGCTATTCTTGCGAATAGATTCTTGCTGGGCCGGGCACAAATGATCAAAGACCTGCACATACATCCGATACCCATCATCGTCGATCTTGATTAAATTGGGCGAATACATGGATAAGTAGCTGGCCCATTCCTCACAATCCGGGATGTCGGCGTCGTCTTCAGAGGGAAAAAGAGAGAGCAGCAATAAGGCCCGAAACCGTCCGGCACTGGTTTCAGTAATCCCGTTCTGGGCGGCCAGATCGATCTCCCAACTGCGTAAATGTTGTATTTTTTGCTCGTATGTCTCCAGGGCGTAGAACGCCTGGATGAAGGGAACGGGGGCCACGCCCCCACTGGCTCCCACACGGGCCACGACGGTCAGAACGAACACGATTCCGCAGAGTGCTCTCATTGCCAGGGGCGCCTCCTTTCTTCTCTGGAGATAGCAGGTCCGGCGCCCGCCGGACAGCGGCCAGGGGGCGGGGGCCACAGAGATGCGGGCGGGCGAGGACCTCGGCCTGGTGACTTCGGCCCGTATATGGCAAATGCGTGCGCCGTTTTTTTCGCCGGCCATGGACAATCCCCGGAACGGCCGTTTCCGTGCCACACCGCCCGAAAGACAGAAGCCCCCCCCAGCGCCCCGCCTTGCCCCTACAGGCGGGCTTACGCTTCTTTCTCCTTCTCCCCCACCCCGGTGGGGCACTCCCCATCGTTCGGCCGGGACGAACCAGGCCGAACGACCCCACCAGGCGGAACAGGGCGGGTCGGGCTGTTTGCTCACGGCTTAGCCGGGAACCCGCGGCCAGGGCGCTCGTCCCGTCACGCCGTCAGCAGTGGCCCGCCAACTCTTCACCGGTAGACCACACCCGCCCACCCCAGGATATGCCGCGGGGGCGGGCGGTGGCCAGCCTCACCTGACCCGCAGGCGGGGGCATTTTTCTATCATTTGATAGGTGACCGGAACCGTGGCGATGCATTAAAAGAGTCTCCTCGTGGATGACGTGGAGTTGGGCCACGCCAGGGTGCGGGTGACGACCCCGGGGCACGAATTTCTGCGGGGCGCTGAGGGGGAGTGTCTGGTGGAGGACTTCCCGGAGATGGGCCAGACGGTGACCCTGGCGTGGCAACAGACGAGTCAGAACTTCGTGCTGGTGGAGGTGGAGTAGGGGGCTGGACATCCCCCAAGGCGGCCAAAAGCCAGCGGCCGGACAGGAGAACACGGATGAAGAAAGAAATGCAACGTGAGACACTACCCGATTTTTCTATGGGGATTCGAGGGCATATGAAGATTACTTATCAAGCCTATACGGTTGGGGTCTTATTACTTGTTTTGGGGATGGCTTCCTCAGTTCGCGCGCAGCTCGAGTGCCCACTGCCGGAAGGGGTGACACCGTTGGCCCCTCCACCAGTGACAGCGCAACAAGTGGAGGATGGGAGTGCCAGCCTGACTGATTTTGCCTTGGCCGTGAGAGACATCTTTGTGAGTGAGCCAGGTATTACAAGCCTCAAGGAGTTAGCCTACGTTGGCTGTCTCCTCCGACAGGAGGGGGGACCGTGGCGGGCCGGGAACATCTATGTCACCAGACAGGTGCCCAGCCCCCGGATATTCATTCATGCGAAGGATCAATCTCTATCAGGGCGACAACTCAAGCCTGAGATTTATGCGGGCATCCTCCATGCCTTGGGCATTGATCCGGCGGTGCTGGCGAGTGCAGAGGAAACCAGAGCGGCCTTCACGGAAGCGGCTACCGGGACTGGCGCACTCTTTGACCTCCCTGATATCCCAGGGGCCTCCGGCTATGCGGTCCCTCTTATCTCGGGGGCCTCGGGACACCCTGTCATTGTCTCTGTCGGCTTTGATCTGGATGTCTCTCACCTCGCCCCAGTGGAGCTGGAGCATATCGAACCGCCCGTTACGGCCGCAGAGGTCGTAGACCGAGACAGTTTGAAGGCTTTTGTCACAGCGGCGGGAGAGTACTACATAGAACTGGTTGCATCCGGCGATGCCAACGCAGTCTCGAATGCCAGGGTTGTCTTTCGTGATGAGAATGGCCCGTGGGTTCATGGGTCCGTGTACATCGCCATCACGGAACGGGTCAGCAGATTCATCCACCTCCACGGCGGGTTCCCGAATCGATTCGAGCTACGACAATCAGGAACTGTCCGCCATATCGTGACTGGCGAACTTGTTGCGGAGCAAGTCTATCGTGCAGCGGAGAGTGACCCGGAAGGCGGCTTTGTGGAGTACTACTTTGACGATCCCGACGACGAGTTCGACCGCCTCGAAGTCCCCAAGGTGGGGTACGCCCGCGTGTTTACCGCACGCCTCCCGAGACCAGACGGCAGCATCCTCACAACTGACTATATCGTCAATTCGGGATTTTATCCGAGTGTTGAGGATGTGGAGTTGAGGGGAAGGCTGGAGAATCCGGGCGCGGGTTCGTTCCAGAGTGGAGTGGGAGCGCTGTGGGGCTGGGTGTGTGACGCAGAACTGGTAGAGTTCCAGATTGAGACTGCCCAAGGAGAGGTTGAGTGGTATCCGGCGATGTATGGCATGGAGCGGCTGGATACGCAGGACGCCTGTGGAGACACGAATAATGGATTTGTGTTGTTAGCCAACTGGAATCGGTTTGGTGCTGGAAGACATACCGTTACCACCTTTGTGAATAGGATCGTATTAGACCAAGCGGCGGTACAGGTGACAACACTGGGCGAAGGAGCGGAAGAGGAGTTTCTACGCGGAGCCGTGGGCGAATGTGTAGTGGAAGGCTTCCCGTATCAGGATGAGACGACCACGCTGGAGTGGCAGCAGGAGAGTCAGAACTTTGTCATTACGGATGTGCAGTCGGAGTGATATGGGTTTACAGTAAATAACGGTTTGGCGGGGGTTGTCCTTGCTTTGTTCTTCCACGCCAAGGAACAGCCATCCACCATACGTGTTGGCGAACGCGGAGAGAGATTTCGCGAGCGAGCGAGCGTTGACCTCTTGGCGTTTGTACTCCACATACCAGCCTTCATGAACATTCTTCAGAATTGTGAGGTCAGAGGACTGTAGAGCGTGGAGAGCTTTGTCAAATGGTGAATACCCCGGCATGCTGTTTTCTGGTCTCCTTTCCAAACACCCGCCGCCAGTCCGCGCGTGCCCAACCCCTCCAAACGAGGAAGGCAGCTGGCGGGACGGCCGAATCAAGCGAGGCGAAATCGGTTGCGAAGGGTCAGCAGCAGGAGAAACCGGCATCGCGGCACTGGTTTTCGTAGGCCATGATCGTGTGCCAACGCTTGGAGGTCGCGGCCCCCTCCGTGAACGCCTCCTGATTCACGTATCCGTAGGAGTAGGGATATTCGGTATTGGGGCACCTCCCGGCAGGGCACGCCTCATAGCGGTCGTGCTCAAGGCCCATGATGTGGCCCAGTTCGTGGGCGAATATCGCGGTCGCGCTATAGGCAACTGTGCCCGGGCCTTCGAGCTGCCGGTCGATGCTGACAACGCCAAAAGCATAGTCCGGAGCGTTCCCCGCCGTTATCGGGTATACCCGGTACGACTCTCCCCCGAAGTCGCGGATGTCACCTCTAAAGCGCAGCAGCATGACGACATCCGCCCAGACCCGCTCGCGGATGGTGTGGACCTCGTCCATATGGCCGTCCGACGGGTCCCGGAGACGGTTGCGGTCGGTTATCAGATCCTGCTCGGTGTAGCACACCTCC
Source organism: Candidatus Binatia bacterium (assembly GCA_022820725.1). Classification (GTDB taxonomy): domain Bacteria; phylum Desulfobacterota; class Binatia; order Bin18; family Bin18; genus Bin18. Next base: position 242,814 of record JAJEFA010000017.1, on the reverse strand, counting down.
GCCGCCGCCACCAGGTTCAGGCGCTGGTTCACGCCGCTGTTCGTGTAGGCCGTGTTGGTCGCTGCGATGATCTCGTCGATCTTGGCCTCAATCTGCGCGGTCCCGCCCTGGTGATTTTTGGCGGCAGGCGTGTAGAAGACGGCGACATCAATGACCGTCTGGGCATGGGCCGTCCCCCCCGCCAGGAGGGCCAGCAGCACCAGCACGGCGAGGAGCAGGCGCGCGCTGGTTTGGACAGGATTCCAGGGCGGCTGGAGCATCAATGCAGGTGGTCTGGCTCGGAATGGGGCCCCTCAACCCCGCACTCCGGCGGGGGCTCGTCCATCTCGCGCATGGCGTACAATCCACCGCCCACCGAGCGAATATCGTAGAGTGCGCCCGGCGACCGCACCGTGCCCGCCACGGTCGCCCCGTTGACCACCAGCGTCAGGGTGCCCGGCGGCTCTTCGAGCGGATGGCCCGCGAGGGAATACCCCCCCGAAAAGGCCGGTGCCGTGTGCTCCACGAGACCCGTCACCACCACATCGTCGAACAGGTTGAGTGATTTCATAAGGGGGCTGCCTTACCACACTGCCGGGACGCCGGTCACCTACCAAATGATAGAAAAATGACCTGGCCGTCTCCGTCCCACCGGAGACGGGGCGGGGGTCGGCTGCGAATAAGAACCACCCTAACTTCTCGAAAAAAAAGTCGTACCCTGTTCTAAGGAACGCCTAATGGAGTCCGGCACGTCCAAATCGACCGGATATGCAGAGCTTCGGAGAGAAGGATTGGGAGCGGAATTTTTCAAGCATGCATTTGGGGAACCCTGGCATCTGCATCCAGGCTTGGAAAGGGCACATCATAGCGGAGTAACTTTTCTATTATTTGAACGATTTTCCTATCATTTGATAGGTGACCGGCACCATAGAATTGAGTATACGCGTACGAGCAGCATGTGTATGAACGGCTCTGGTGACATGCGGCCCGCCCCCACCGGCCCCAGGAGGGAACGGCATGAGTGCGCAGGACACGTTTGAGCGCCTCCTGGAGACGCTCCATGCCGCCATGCTGGACGAGACGCGCTGGCCGGCCACTGCGGCCCTGCTCGATGCCGCCTGCGGCACGGTGGGCAATTCCCTCATGGTGCGCGAGGGCGCGCAGGCCGACAGCCGGGTCTCCTTCGTCGGCCTCTACTACCGGGGGGAGCGGCGCGAGGACTGGGAGCGCGAGTACCTGGAAGTCTACCACCCCATCAACGAAGGCGTGGCGCGCTTCCGCCAACTGCCCGACAACAGTGTGGTGTACACTCCCGAGTTGTACACGGCCGCGGAGTTGCAGACCTCCCCGACCTACAACGAGTCGTTTCTCAAGGGGCATTTCCAGAAGAGCTTACAGGTGCGGCTGCTCGAACCGGACGGCTCCCATATCGCCTGGTCCCCGCATAACCCGGTTGACCCCACGGGCTGGGGGGCGGGGCAACTCGCCATGGTCAAAGCAGTGTTGCCCCATCTGCGGCAATTCGTGCGGGTGCGGCAGGCGTTGAGCAAGGCCGAGGCGTTGGGCGCGTCCCTGACGACCCTGCTCGACAACACACGGGTCGGGGTCATCCATCTGGACCGGCAGGGGCAGATCGTGGAGGCGAACGACCGCGCCCGTGCCATCCTACGGCAGGGCGATGGCGTGTTGTCGGACCGGGGCGGAGTGCTGTCCGCCCGCGTGCCGGCTGATCGAGACCGCCTGGAGCGGCTGGTGGCCGCCGCGCTGTCGACCTCCAGCACCCCCGCCGTCAGCGGGTCGATGAGGCTCCGGCGGATGTCCGCGTTGCCGCCGTTCGTGGTGCACGTCAAACCCGTGGGTGTCCGGCGGATGGACCTTGGGGCGCGGCGTGTCGCTGCGCTCATGCTGATTACCGAGCCGGGAGCCGGGACCCGCATTGATCCCGCCCTGGTGGCCGCGACCCTGGAGTTGACGCCGGTGGAGGGCCAGATAGCGGCCTGGGTGGCGGAAGGCAAGACAGTCCGCGAGATTGCCGCGGCGATGGAGCATACGGAAGGCTCTGTCCGGTGGTATCTGCACCAAATCTACCACAAGCAGGGTCTCTCCGGGAAAGTGGACTTGGTGCGGCTGGTGCTGGCGGTGACCACGTTCGCCTGACCGCCGGGCGAGATCTCTTTTCTCTCCTGTGTCCAGGTATCGGGGATAGCGCGGCGAGCGCGAGCCGACTCCCATGAAGGGGAAGCGAGGAGGTGAGGAACACCATGTCTGGAGTGCGCATTCCACCGGCCTTGGCCACGGTGCGGGTGACAACGCTGGGTGAGAAGTTTCTGTGGGGGGTCGAGGGGGAGTGTATGGTGGAGGACTTCCCAGATATGGGGCAGACGGTCACGTTAGAGTGGCAACAGAACAGTCAGAACTTTGTCATTACGGCTGAGGAGTAGGGGAACGCTTGGACCACAAATTTGCGGCTTTTGAGCAGCGCATCGAGGAGCGGCTACAAGCCGGTGAGAAGCGCATGGGGCTCGGTTCGGCTCCTTTTCCTGGCAGCTCCGGGGAGAAGTCACACAGACCATCCGTCAGTGCCTCGATGGGGACCGCGCGTAAAGACTCCTCCGGCCCTCCGCTCAGCCCACCTCCAGAGTTGAGGGCAGGCTGACCACCTACACCACAACACGGGCGGTCAGCCCTCTTCCTTCTCAACACCTTTCCACCCATTTGTGTGAGAGAGGGATATCGTTCGGAGAGTCACCGCGTGTCAATTCCGCAATCGCCTGCTGAATCCGTCCCAGCGTGCCTCTATCGAGGCCCGTGTCCAGATTCGTATACCAGGCCGATCCGTACCGTCCGCTGAGCTGGCGATGGATCGCGTTGCGGAGCACGACCTCCAGCCCTTGTAACGGGCCGTAGAAGGCCGCGCTGGCCGCCGTATTCCAGAGGTAGAGCCGGAGCGCTCTTTCTCGGTTTCCCCCAGCGGCATCGAGATACGGATGGAGGCGCTCGTGCGAGAGTGCTCCTTCGATTTCTTCGAGCGTCTCTTCCGTATAGGAAAAAGGATTGACATCTGCCTCGCGCTCCGCCATGCTTTCCCTCGTAAGCCCTGGACCCGCCTCTGCCTTTCGGTATGCGCCCGGGGCCTTCCCCACTGCGCTCCCGTTCAGTTGTTTCCTGCCCGCTGGATGTCGGCTCTATCGCTGCCCACATCCAGGGACTTGCCTGACCACACCTATCGGCTCGGGCGAAAACCGCGCCTGCCTGGCAACGCGCGTTGTATCGTACGCCCATCTTTTGAGGCGCTCCCGGTCGATCTGGAGGCCACGGTCTGAGCAAAACTTGACAAAGCCATCAGTTCCCAGCAAGGGACATGCGAGCACCGAGCCACTCTCAACTATGGCCCGCCCTGCTCTGGCCGGGGTAGTTAGCAGATTCTCAGAGGCGGTCTTCTTGTTCTTGGCCAAAGTTTGCCATCATCCTCTCGCTTTCTGTCTCGTCAGCCCCCTACCCCCGGCGCCCAAAAGTGGTTCAGGCGATCTTGCTCAACATTCGACTGATGAGGTCGCTCACGGTCCGTTGGCGCAGCGCCCGTGCCTCACGCGTCTCGTCATCCTCAGCCTCACCGAGTTCAAATTTTGCGACCGCAACGGGACCGTCCCTGCGGTAGCCTTCCATCTCGTCGTCGTCCGTAAAGCACTTCCTCATAATGCCAAGTGCTTCCTCAATGACAGCCACGTGTTTCCCCTCCCGCGCGACCCGGAATGTCTCAGCGACCGCGTCTAGGCCACCGTTCGCAAACTCAATGCAGTAGGCGAGATCGTATGCATCCTTATGTTCGTGGCGCTGGTCGAACGCAAAGGCTTTGAGGCAGGTGAAGCTGACCAGATCAGCATACCGGAGGTTCTCAGTGGCAACACCGTTTCCGCCGAGCCGCTCAGCTTGGATTGCCTTCGTGTGGTGATGATCAGACACCATTGACGCATGCGGAATGTTCAGCGCGGAGATATTGCCCTCTACCGGCAAGGGCTGAACCCTGCCGCCGGAAGTTTCCGGATCATCTGCCAGCAATTCGAGAATGACGGGGATACCGGTCTCCGTCATGGTTCGCCAGCGCCAGGATTGCTTTTCTCCTCTGTCGTTTTCGGCGCGCTCAAAGCCCAGGTTCTTCAGATTTTCTTCGAGCGTCCGATACGCATCGGTGTTGGCCAGCATCTGGAATTCGACCACGATATCAACATCGCTCGTTCCCGCATGCGCTAATGCGCCTGGCGGCCTCTTCGGCACAAGATAGCGCGGCACAAGACCGCCGATCAGATAGACGGAGTCTTTCCACGGCCCCAATCCGCCGAGCAGGGTGACCAGAACCCGCTCACAGGCCTCGGTCACCTGGGGATCATATCCATCCCAGGTCGTCGGTTTGTTCATCAGCAGCCAATCCTCTCTTGTCTGAGATGCTCCGCCATCTTGATGGCTCGGCCGCTCCCTCGCAGCAGATCGAGATAGACCTGGATGGGACTCGCAAGCCAGATACCCCCTACCCGCTCCTTGAATAGGAACGCGCCGGGCGATGTAGTGTCGATCACATGCAGATTTGCCCCCTCACTCACCCGCTTCGCACCCAGTACGCTTAGAACAGCCTCGGCTGCGTGATCCGGCATCAGCCGACACGTCACTCGGGAAATTGCGGAGAGAAAGGGCGCATAGCGCTGTGCGGCCGCCTCTTGCGTTATCACGCACTCGGTCTCGTGTGCGGCGCTCAACCGGGTCAGGCGCTCCATCAGCTCTTCGGGGGCAGTAGCGGGCACGTAGTAGCGACGCTCTGCGTGGGGTCGGCGGCTGGACGTTTGCTTACTCCATGTATCAAGCAGCACGTCTGGCTTGGCAAGACAACGTTCCTTGGAGGGACCTCGTCCTCTGGATATAACCCACTCGAAGCGCTCAAGTTCAGAGAGTGTTTCCGAAGCCGTTGCGGGCGACACCTGGGCCAGTTTGGCCATCTCCTTAACGCGCCACCACTTGCCACGTTCCATCAGGAGGGCGTGGAGCACGTGGGAGCGTTTTCCTGTGTAGAGGGAGCGGACGGCCCTTTCGACGGTCTTGGGCACGGGCCGGTCGATATAAAAGAATGCGCCAGGTGCCGGGATGTACAGGCTGCCGCCGGTGTCGAAGTAGCCGACCCCCTCTTCGCGCAGCAGGTCTTTTGCGCCTGGTGAGAGCGCCTTAGCGGCGACCAATAGAACCGTTTCGCCCTCCTGTTGGTCGCGCTGCGCAACCTCCCCGAATTTCTTGATCTGCCAGAGCATTTCCCGTACATCGCGCGGATAGGCGAACTTCTTCATCCCGACGAGGAGTGTGAGGGCACGGCCGGCGACATTCAGGTGGATTTCAGCATCGAGCCGATACTGCCCACAGCCAATACGCCGTTCCCGAAGAACCGACTGCGTATCGACCTGAGGGAGCTGCTGGAGGGCTTCCAGCAGCATGTCTCGCAGCTCTATGTTAATTTCTTTCATCGCCTATATCTAATAATTCACAGTACAGTAAATATAGGATATAAGACGAATATAATAAAGGGCCTACTGCGTCGTATCGCCATTGCCGGCAATTATCGGAAGGAATGGAAACGAGCAGAACATACAAGACTTAATATAAAGAAAAACCCCTGTATCCATGGGGGTTACAGGGGAAATCAAGGAACGGATGGGAACAAAGAAGATCAGGAGAAATATGCCGGGAGCGAGACTCGAACTCGCACGCTGTCGCCAGCGGTGGATTTTGAGTCCACTGCGTCTGCCAATTCCGCCATCCCGGCAAGGTCGTGGCACCGGATACTATCGGACGGGGAAACCTCCTGGCAAGGGAGTCTGTATCAGTCGGAGTCGGCATGGTCTGGAACGAGGGAGGGTTATGAGATAAGGAAAAAGCCACACCGAAGAGGAGGAGGTTCTGATGGAATCCCAAGACGTCGGGACAAAGCTTCGGCAACAACACGCCGCCCTCAAGGCGGACATTGGCACAATTACCGCCTTACTCTCCAAGGAGGTGCCTCAGGCGGACTTTCCGAGCTGGCGACTTGAACTGCTCTGGGCACTGCGGGATTTTTCCAACGACCTGCACAAGCATTTTGACCTGGAAGAGGAAGGCGGCTTTCTGAGCAGTGTTCTGGAAGTCGCACCGCAACATCACCAAGCGGTGAACAGGCTGGAGGCAGAACATAAGACCCTATCGGCTCAACTTGGTCAGGCCATCGATGAGCTGAAAGGGATGGCGGTGTCAACTCGTCAGCAATTCCCTCCCATTCGCGAGAACGTCGAGCGCCTGTTCGACCAGCTTGGCCAACATGAAGCCACGGAGAGCGAGCTGCTACAGGAGGCGTATATCCAAGACGAAGGAGGATGAGGCCGGGGTCTTGATCCTGAGACCTTTTGGACGGGGGCGCTGAATGCCGCGCCCTCTGCCTTGCCCGGTGTTCGTCCCTCAAGAGAACGTCCCGCCCCTTCAGCTCAGCCCACAACGGCCCAGACGAAAAACACGCCCAGGGCAAGCGTCACCACCGACCAGATGCGGGTGAAGGAGGGCGGTTTGTTGAGCCACCAGGCAACCATGCTCGTGAAACGGGCCAGCCCGATGAACGGCATGGCGATGCCCGCCACGACGAATATGACGCTGACGACCTGCAATGTGGTCGGGAAGCGTGAGAGGGGAGCGGCGAACCACAGAGCAAGTCCGAATATGAGCCGCAGGGTCGCGCCAGCCCAGAGTCCCTCACGGGTTTGCCAGCGGGACAGAAAGGTCAGGAGCGAGGCCGGTTTCAGCATACCCCACAGGCCGAAACCGATGAGCAAAGCCGACAGAGCTAGGGCAGGGAAAACCATCTGCAGCCTCGTTATCGAGCTCCGCTTTTGAGCAGGGTGTCAAATTCTCCGCCGTCCAGCCAGATGCCCCGGCACTCGGGACAGGCATCGAGAATGACCGAGCGGCCGAGCGCACTCGACACGCGCAGCAGACCGGTGTTGTCGCGCGGGCACTGGCCGTGTTTCTGGTTGAGCCCCTGGGGCGCGCTTTTCCCCCGCAAGGCCGCAAGGTCGGATATCTTTTCATGCAGCAGCGGGATGAGTTCGTGATGGTCAAACCAAATCCCTCCACACGCCTTGCAACGGTCCACTTCAATGGTCTGCACCCGCGTTGCAACCAAGGAGCGGTTGGGACATTTTGGACACTGCACGGTTCGGCTCCTCGTCTTTTGTTTTTTTGCTGGCAATGTCATAGCCTAAAGCACGGACGGATTCGATGCCAGAGAAGCAGCAGTCTTTCACAGTAGAGAACCAGCCCCGTACGGAGCGGGCTGCACGAAAGAGACCGGTGCCCCGAGAGCCCCGGCATGCGATGCTGCTGGTCACGCTGCTCTCGCTGTATATTATCAATCCGTTCGTCCAGGAATTCTTTTCAAGTCGTCCGGGTCTGATTCTGCTGGACCTGCTGGTCTCCACTACCCTGTTGGTCGTCACCTATGATGTGCATCGCAGCAAACGGGTACTGCTCGTCGCAGTGATCCTGGCCGTTCCGGCCATAGTCGGACGGTGGGCCTCATACGCGGTCTATAGCGACTGGCTGTCCGTCTTCAGCCACTGTTTCGGTTTCCTGTTTCTGGCTTTTACGGCCGGGGCGATTCTCTCCAACGTGCTGCGCCCGGCCCGCGTGACCGGAGACATCGTCAACGGCGCGGTGTGTGTGTATATGCTGGTCGGTCTGGCCTGGGCATTCCTGTTTGACCTGCTTGAAGTGCTCCAACCTGGGTCTTTCAACCTTCCGGAGCTTTCGGCCGATCCTATTGACCTCGCGGCCATGGAGGTCCGGCGCCTGTCCGTCTTCATGTACTACAGCCTGGTGACACTCACGACGCTCGGATACGGGGATATTACGCCGGTGACTCCGCTGGCGCGAAACCTGGCCGCCTTCGAGGCAGCCATGGGCCAGTTGTATATCGCCATCCTGGTCGCCCGTCTGGTCGGCCTGCATATTGTCCATTCCGGGCGGGACGATGATAGAGAGCAAGGCACGTAGACTTCGCTTTACAAGGCATATGGCGTCACTCAGCTACGCGGTACGAATTTTATGATTGAGGACTTCCAGACCTCAACCATGGGTTGATCGTTCACGATATACGCTTGATAAAATTTGACCCACTCGTTTTCTCCGCGCTTCCATTTTTCAATGGGCACACAGCGCAGTTCCACCTCATCACCAACACGGATCAGGCCACGCGTCAGCAGCGCGCTGCCGGCGTGTATCCAGAACGGCATCTTGAACTGGTTTTGGACAGCAAAGCTGCCATGGGCCATCACCAGGCCGGGGTGGACAGGCGGAGTATCGCCCTGCCGGAATATCTCCAACGATTCGTTTGTTTTATCGCAGTACGAGAGATGCTGAGACATGGCGAGCCGCCAGCGAAAACGACGAAACGGTTTGTTGAGTTCCATGCGCTCCCAGGTCCCCAACTCCCTCTCTCCCTCCCAGTCAATAGGCTCCAGCGACGCCAGCGTATCAACCGGCGGAGGGCTGTCAGGCATATGCGTCCGCATGACAATCAGTTCCTGGCCCTCTTCATTTCTGGCTCGGACAGAGAAGGCGTGCGGCTGGTCGCTCTCCGCATCTGGTGTAATGTGAGACGTGACCCAATCCTCATCAAAAGCCGGTGCGGTAAAGCGTAAATCAAACCAGTGGCAGCCCAGCCAGGTTTCGCCATAGCGCTCAATGATCGGGCGGATCATCTGGCCATACACAATCGCCCCACCAACGATGGAGCCACGGAAACCAAGTGCCTGAGCGCCTTCTCTGGTGTGCGCCTTATTCTCGCCTTCGTTGATATTGCGCGTCTGAAACCGATACGGCTCGAATACTTCTCGTACGGCTCGGGTCATAATACCCCCTTTTCTGCGCTTGGTATGTTATGTCGGACTGCTCTGTAGAAGCAAGATCATCACACTCCGCGGTCACCCCATTCCGCAGAGGAGTGGGCATCTTCGGACAGTAGTCTTGAGCGCTGGCAGCCTCTAGACTGCTATGTCATAATTCGCATTCTTGCGGATCGAGAAAACTGAAGGTGGAATCACGATGCCTGCCGTTGCTGCTGAGCCCGATATCGTGCCGCGTCTCGATGCGGCCATTCACGCCGCAACGGCCTGGCTGTATCGGGATCAGGCGGAAGACGGATACTGGGCGGGGATGCTGGAATCCAATTGCTGCATGGAAGCGCAGTGGCTTCTGGCCATGCACTTCCTGAGCTATGCGCATCCGCATAAACAACAGATTGTGCAGACCCTGCTCAACGCCCAGCGCGAGGACGGCTCGTGGGAGATTTACTACGACGCCCCGGATGGGGATATTAACACCACGGTCGAATGCTACGCGGCTCTGCGCGCGCATGGTTTTGCCCCTGATGATGAACGCCTGCGCAGAGCCAGGGAATGGATCTTTGCCCACGGTGGTTTGAGCGCGGTGCGGGTGTTTACCCGCTACTGGTTTGCGCTGATCGGTGAGTGGCCGTGGCAGAAAACCCCGAATCTGCCGCCTGAGGTCATATTCTTCCCCACCTGGTTTCCGTTTAACATCTATAATTTCGCCTCCTGGGCGCGGGCGACGATTCTTCCGCTGACCATTCTGTCCGCCCGGCGCGTGGTCCGCCCCCTGCCGCCGGACTGTCGCTTGGACGAACTTTTTCCCGAGGGTCGTGAGCGCATGAACTACGACCTGCCGGCCCGGAGCGGTATGTGGCAATCGTTCTTTTTTGCGGCTGACAGATTCCTGCACGCCTATCAGAATATCGGAGTTTTACCCGGCCGCGAAATCGCCATCCGGCAAAGTGTGGAATGGATTATTCGTCATCAGGATGCGGACGGAGCCTGGGGAGGGATTCAGCCGCCGTGGATTTACAGCCTGATGGCCCTCAATGTCGAGGGCTACCACCTGTCACATCCGGTTATGACCAAGGGGCTGTCCGCACTTGATGATCACTGGTCCTATGAGCGCGGCGGCAGCTTGCATATTCAGGCCAGCGAATCCCCCATCTGGGATACCCTGCTGGTCCTGCTGGCGCTGACTGACTGCGGTTTCCAGTTACAGCAGTCGGAACCCATGCAACAGGCGCTCGGGTGGGTGTTGAGCAAGGAAGTGGATACGGTCGGCGACTGGCAGGTCAAAGTCCCCACCGCCCGTCCCGGCGGCTGGGCCTTTGAGCATGAGAACTCCGCCTACCCGGACGTGGACGACACCGCGGTGGCCCTGATCGTGCTGGCCCATCTCCGGGCGCAGAACCCTGGCGACAACCGTTTTGACACGCCGATTGAACGCGCCAAAGCCTGGGTCCTGGCCATGCAGTCGGACAACGGGGGGTGGGGCGCGTTTGACAAGAACAACGATAAAGACCTGCTGACTAAGATTCCGTTCTGCGATTTCGGTGAGGCGCTCGACCCGCCCAGCGTTGATGTCACCGCCCATGTGCTCGAAGCCTTTGGCGTGCTCGGGTATGACGGCTCCCACCCGGCCCTGCGCCGCGCGCTCGATTACGTCCTGGCCGAGCAGGAGCCGGAAGGCAGTTGGTTCGGCCGCTGGGGGGTTAATCATATATACGGAACCGCCGCGGTCCTGCCGGCCTTGAGAGCCATTGGTGAAGACATGAACGCAGCCTATGTGCACAAGGCGGGCCGGTGGCTGGCCGAGCATCAAAACGCGGACGGGGGCTGGGGTGAGACCTGCGCGTCCTATATGGACGACCGCTTGCGCGGCACGGGTCCGAGTACGGCCTCACAGACGGCCTGGGCCTTGCTGGCCCTGCTGTCCATTGAGGGCCAGCGTTTTGACGACACGATTCACACCGGACTCGACTACCTGCTCCGCACGCAACAGGACGGCACCTGGGACGAGCCCTATTACACCGGTACCGGCTTTCCCGGCTATGGCACGGGCGCACGCACGAACCTGCACGTCCAGGAGATGAAAAGACGCTTCATGCAGGGTACCGAACTCCAGCGCGGATTTATGATCAACTACAATCTGTACCGGCACTACTTCCCGCTGATGGCGCTGGGAAGAGCGCGGTCGTATTTGGCTGGAGGGTAGAGCTGTTGCGTCTGGCCGAAGAGAACGGAGGAGAGCTCACCTAAGGTTTCGGGACGCCCAGGTCTTGACAGAAAAAACAGAGCTAGAATTGGTAGGAGAGCATGGGGTTCTTCTATGACTGTGAGTAGTTTGCTTATACGAATTATCTTCCTGATCGTCCCAGGAATCATAACAAAAGGAGAGAGAAATTCTGCTTCAAGAGGTAAGCGTATACGAGAACCCAACAGGCGTGCATCTATACAATACCCCAGCGCTTTACGTATCAAGAGATCGGCATGATCTCAGTATTGAGGTCCAAGAAGCTGACAAGGACGTACACGAAAAGAGCTAAGTAAGGAGGTAGGTTGAAATGTCAAAAGAGTCTCATGGCCTAGCTGAAAGGGGAAGCATAAAAGAGGGTAAATTTATTAAGGGCGGGTGGAATCAAGGTCCCAAAAGTCCAAAACCGAGTGTTACACCATCACCACAGGGTTCCTCTCAGGGGGGAAGCAATTCCTCATCTGGAAGTTCATCGGGAGGGAAATCGAAAGGATCGTCAGATTAGAGCACAACACCGCCCCCCACGGAGAGCTTCCATCTCTTCTTCAACTGGTGTCTGAGACGGTTTCATGTTGAAGAAGGGATGTTCTGTGACCTGTGTAGCCGAAGATTCGGGAGCAGCCGTCAGAATACCCTTCAATTGGCCGTGGTAGAAAATTGAGACTCGCTCGTTTCGCCCGAGAGCTTTGAGAATCTCATGCATTCGATATCTCAAATCGCCAATTGTCGCTCGCATAACAATCTCCCTACAGCGCCTTCACATCGGCGTACTCGCCGACTTCAATCCCGAACGATTCCGCCTGCTGGAGCAGTTCCAGGGCGTTGCGGACGTGGGCGTAGTCGATCATCATGCCGTCATAGGTGACGGCCGCCTTGCCCGCTTTTTCGGCGTCGGCCATGGCCTGCATCACGCCCTTATTCCACTCAATCTCTTCCTGAGAGGGCGCAAAAATCTCGTTGGCAATGGGCACGGCAGACGGATGAATGAGCAGACAGCCGCGAAAACCGACTTCCCGTCCGCGCTGGATTTGCGCCCGAACCAGCTCGATATCGCCGACTTCGAGCGAGCCGCCGCCAATCGGATACTCGATGCCCGCGGCTCGTGCGGCCAGGAGAATATGCGACGCCATATACAGCGTTTCCAGGCCCTGGCGCGTCCACTTATAGCCAATGGCCTTGGTCACGTCTCCGGACCGGGCCCCAACGCCGCCGATGATATTCCCGACCCGCGGACAGGCCGTGGCCAGTTTATAGGCGTCCATAATGCCGCGCGCGGTTTCGGGCAGGGCCATGATCTCGACCGTGCCGAGGGGCAGGCCGGCCTTGCGTTCAAACAACTCCAGCCAGGCGTCAACCTTGAGGACCTCCTCGACCGTTTCCAGCTTGGGCACGGCCACCGCGTCGAGGCCTTCGGTCACAATGGCTTCGATGTCCTCGCCGGTCAGACCGGTATCCACGCCGTTCAGACGCACAAAAACACCCACACCTCTGCCGCGCAAGCCTTCAATCCCGGTGCGGACGATGTCGCGCGCTTCAACCTTGTTGGCAATCGGCACCGCGTCTTCAAGGTCCAGCAGCAGCGCATCCGGGCCGTACTTTGGCGCCTTGTCTATCCAGTCGGGCCGATTCCCCGGAACAAACATGGTCGAACGGTAGAGTTTCATGATCCCGCCTCCTTTTCTCTCCGGCACAATATGCCTCTTTTGAGACCTTTTCCGTGAGCATCGCCGAGAATACAAGAGGTGGTCACATATGGCAAAGCCGGGACTGGGGCTGGTAGAGTGTGGCACCGAATTCACAGATTCGTCCAGACCGCCGTCCGGAAGGGGGCAGCCATGAATCAGTTCCATACACCACGCGAGCAACAATTTATTGACCTGGCGGCATCACTGGCCGATGACTTTGCCCAACGTGCGGCCCAGCATGATGAGGAGGGGTCTTTTCCGTACGAGAACTACGCTCGTCTCAAGGAGAGTGGCTACACCATCATGACTATCCCCGAAGAGCTGGGAGGGGGTGGCGCGAGTCTGTTGGAACGGATCAAGGCCCAGGAACGTCTCGGCCAAGGCTGTGCGCCGACTGCCCTGGCTATTAACATGCACTTTAATGTTATTGGCCTGCTGGTCGATTTATGGCGCAGGTTCCACGATTCCAAACGGGCCGATATCCTGCGGGGCATTGCCCGTGAGCGGTTGGTCTGCGGTGGTTCGGCGTCTGAGCCGGATAATGCCATTCCTGTTTTACGACCTCGGGCTGTTGCGGAACGGGTAGACGGTGGCTGGCAGGTCAGTGGCCGGAAAATCTTTAGTACCCAGAGTATTGCGCTGGACCGCTATTTCAGCGAAGCGTTGTGGCAAGACGGTCCTGAGGGGGAAACCATTATCTCCTTCCTCATCCTGCCTGACACGCCGGGTCTTATCTTCAAGGACGACTGGTATACCCTGGGGATGCGCGCAACGGCGTCACGGAGTACCACCCTCACACAGGTATTTGTTCCAGAGTCGGCCGTGACCCTGCAACGGCCAGCTTTTACCCGTGGCGGAATTACGAATCTTTTTCTCAGAGCACCGTTTACCATTGCCGCGCCCTACCTCGGCATTGCCGTTGCCGCGCGGGATTTCGTGGTCGAATTTATGCGTGACCGTCCTCGCTTTCCTCTCAAAACCCCCATGAGCCATCTGCCCAGCGTGTATAACAAGGTCGGAGAGATGGACCTGCTGATCGAGAGCGCCCGCGCCATAATGTGGAAGGCCGCAGCCGAGGCGGACATCGAAGACCCGCAGACGTGGGTACGCAAAAGCGTAGCGGCGCGCACCGTTGCGATGGAGAATGCGGTCCGGGTAGTCGATCTGGCCTTACGAGCTGTTGGGGGAGCCTCGTATTTTAAGCGTTTCCCTCTGGAGCGGTATTACCGCGACGTACGGGCCGCCCTGTTTCATCCCGTGAGTACAGACCAGACCTTAGAGCTGCTGGGCAAGACGGCCTTTGGCATCCCGCTGATGGATGACGACGCGATTTGGGCATGAACGCCCTACCCCTAACGTAGGGGCAATTCATGAATTGCCCCTACAGGCTCTTCAAACATGCGTTATGACTGCCACAGGTCAGCCACCAGCGCGGTGTCGATATAGGCCGTGCCTTCCCGCACTTTGCCGTCCGCGACTCGCATTATCCAACAATAGCTGTTGTTATAGGGTTTCCCGGATTTGGCCGTGGCCTTGCCTTCCCATTGCAGAACGACGTTGTCTCCTTCGGCAATGATATCCACCACCGTGGGCTGGATGGGTCCGGCCAGCTTGGCGTTCAGCGGCTTGGCCGCACCGTCCAGAAATGCCTGACGGCTGGTATAGGCCCGTGAGACGGGACCGGAGCCGATCACCGTCCATTGAACATCCTCGGCCAGAATATTGAAGAACGCCGCGCCGTCGCCAGCAGCCCAGGCATCGAAAGCGGCTTGGATCAGTTGTCTGTTTTCAGCGGCTCCCATACGTTTCTCCTTTTCTCATGCCGTCTGCTTGTTATCCCAGGCGTCCCAATGGATGACGTCTTCGACCGGTGCGCGTGAGACCGGCCCGAATTTGCCCTGCGGATAGCCCATGGGAATCAGCGCCGAGACTTCCATGTCCTGCGGGATATCGAAGCGCTGTTTGAGCTCTTCCTCAAAGAAACAGTGGATGGTCGTCAGCGTGGCCCCAACACCCAGGGCGCGGCAGGCCAGCAGAATGTTCTGAACCGCCGGATAGATCGTGCCGTGGATAACCGCGGCATTGGCGCGCTCGTGGTTCATTGCGGCCAGCGGCGGATATTCCGTTTTCGCACAGGCCAGGAGCAGCACCGGCGCTTCGTCCAGATGCGCGGCCAGGTGCGCGGCCGCGTTCAGCATGCGTTGCTGCGTGGGTGGCATATCATCAGGAATGCCGCGCTCGCCCATGAGCTTCTGCCAGGTGTTCCAGTAATAGTCGCGGATAAAACGTTTCCGCTCGGTCTCGCGGACCAGGATAAAGGCCCAGTCCTGCATATTGCCGCCGCTGGGCGCCCGGATACCGGCGTCAATAATTTTCTTGAGGGTTTCTTCCGGAATGGGGTCGGGTTTGAGTCGCCGCATCGCGCGGGTCGAGTACATGATTTCAAAGATACCGGCCTCTTTTGCTTCTGCCATGTGTTCTCCTCCTTATGATATCTCTCTGGACTGTCGCTATACGCTTAAACCGTACAGGCCAGCCGCATTGCTGACCACCATTTGATACACTTCAGACTCGGGCACCCCTGCGAAGTCCTGCGTGATTTGCTGCTGGGAATGGGGGAAGGTCCCCTCGGTGTGCGGATAGTCCGAGCCCCACATCAGCCGGTCCGTCCCAAGCAGCTCTCGGGTCAGAATGCCCGCCCGATCATCCTCAAACGTAGCCCAGAACTGCCGCTTGAAATACGTACTCGGCGCTTCGTCCAGCCGCGGCTCCATCCAGCGATGATGGTCGGCCCACCAGTGGTCCATCAGCCGCAGCAGGGCGGCAATCCAGCCGATGCCGCCCTCGACAATCACAAACCTGAGTTTGGGGTAACGGCGCGGCACGGCTCCCCAGATGAGGTCGGCCAGGGCATGCATGGGTAAGGAGATCTTGGTGTCCACAACCCCCATGCCCATGCCCAGCCGCTCAAACTTTGTGGCAAACGGCTCACCCGTGCTCGTCCCGGAATGGATGGACACGGGCAGGCCGATATCCTGAAGCACTTCCCACAGGGGGTCGAATTCCGCGTGCCGGTAGGAGCGATCCGCGACCTCAGCCGGAATCGAGATCGAACGCAAACCCGGCTTGCGGGCAATGCGCTGCGCCTCTTCAATCGCCCACTCCATCGGGCCTTTCATGGGTAAAAACCCGGCCCCGATGAGCCGCTCCGGGGCCGCTGCGCAGAATTCGCTCAGCCAGTCGTTATACACCCGCCAGCACGCGCGCTGGTAGGCAACATCGGGAGCGGTCCAGAACTGCAAACCAAAAAGACCGGGATAAATCACCTCGGCCTTGAGGTGGTCCATGTCCTGATCCGCCAGACGGGCCTGGGGGTCCCACGCACCGGGACGAGTTTCGCCGTGCCGGTGGCCGACCACCGTGGTAATCTCTCCGGCAATCTTGTCTTCCATGGTCGCGCCTTCAAGACCGACCGGGAAGGGAGACAGACCATCAATGATGTAGTAATCGGCTTCCGGGCGCGACTCGACCCGTGGCGCCCGGTCACGAAACTGCTTATCCATTCTGGTTGTCCACAGGTCCGCGGGTTCCACCACGTGGCCGTCGGCAGACACATAGCGCCCCGTCGTCGTTATATCGCCCTCCTCCATAATGCACTGGGCATACCGTGGGGTTTTGTCCTGTGTCAACCGCAGCCTTTGCTGCAAGCTTTACGGTATTGGGAGAGCCGTGGTATGGGAGGCGTATAGAGAGAAGGAGGGTCTGCCATGATTCGCCCGAAAAAAGTCGGCCATGTCGTACTCAAGGCGTGTGACCTCGCCCGCGCCGAGCAGTTTTATACCGAGGTGCTGGGCTTTGAGGTTGTCACCCGGCTCAAACGGCCACGGGGCGTATTCTTCACCCTGGGTGAGCAACACCACGACCTGGCCGTCCTGGAAGTGCCGCCGGAGGCCGAGCCGGTAAAAAACAAGCAGGTCGGCCTGCACCACGTCGCCCTCCAGGTCGAGGACTTTGACGAGTTACAAGAGAGTTATCGGACACTCAAAGCTCATGACGTGAAGATCACCGCCACGATTGACCACGGCATTACCAAGAGTATTTACTTCCTCGACCCGGAAGGGAATCAGTTCGAGCTGTACTATAACGTTGGCGAAGATGGTCTGGAGCGCATGCGTCGCGGAGAAGCCAACGCCCTCGACCCACTGGACCTTGAAGCGTAAAGGCGAAGACTGGGGCGGTATCGGATATGCCTGTACACAAACCTGTTATTCACCATCAAGGCGACCTGGACTGGGAAGGCTGGACGGACCCGGACCTTGCCGCGAAGAGCCCGTGTCGCTGGAAGCTGCTCGTCACAGGCGAACGCGATGCAAGTAGCGGACTCGTCAGTGGGATAGCGGAACTGCCGCCCGGCGCAGCGCTTCCCCTTCATCACCACGAACCTGAGGAGAACTATTATGTCGTCAGCGGCACCGGTCACGTTACGGTTGACGATTCCGAGGCATCCCTCGGCCCCGGCTCAGCCGTCTATATCCCGTCTAACGCGAAGCATACCGTCCGCTGCACCGGTACCGAGCCGCTGGTTTTTGTGTTCTGCCTCGCCTGCGACCGGTTCGACCAGAACATGTATCATTTCGATACGTAAGGGCTTAAATAACCGCCTCTAATTGGATGATGACGTTGTCGCGGTCGCGCAGAAAACCAATACCGTTATACTGACCATCCAGATAATTGTACTGCACGGTAAAACGAAACGGATCACGGATAAACGTGATTTCGGGCTGGACCAGCCAGGACCCCTGCCAGTCGTACAAAAAGATCAGCTTGGGCTCGACCCTGCCCGAGAAATAGGCGGTTGAGACCAACAGGGTTTGAATCAGTTGGTGCTGGTCGATGTTGACAAAGCTCTGATTGTCCCGGTTGGGCTCGTAAATCGGCGCAGCAAAATGTCCGAAGCCGTACGAGCCCGACACCGCCGAGACCGGCGTGTCGTTGAAGTCCAGGATGTGCCGGCCAAAAATCTGGCTGCTGATGAGAAAGGATTCGTTCGGGTTCAGCAGGCTGATATAGCGGGTCATATCCAACCCGAGAGACCAGCGCACCACATCGGACCGGGTGATCTTATTCCGGTAGCGGATCAGAGGACGGCCCGTGTCCGGGTCGGTGCCGACCTGTTGGAAGCCGGGTGTGATTCCGCCCGTTAAGGCCGGTCCCAGAAGCTGGTCCGAGGCGGAATTGTGAAAAAACGGCTCAGAGTGGAAATAGGCGAACTCGCTGCGGAGAATGGACGAGATGCGGGGCACACCGAAAGTGAGCGAGCCGCCGCTGATCTGTATTTTCGGATACAGCGCCTCGGCCCGGAAGTGGTCGGTCAAAAAGCGACCCGTGTCGCCGGCCTGTACCGCGGCCTCAAAAGCGCCCAGGCTGACGGGTCGGTTGGTCGGCGTTACGATGCGCAGCACGGGCGTGTCCAGATAGGTGGCGTAGTGGGCCAGGCTGAACATGACCTCGCCCCACACGCCAACAATGCGCCCGCCCCCGCGCGCGTCCGCGAAATTCTTTGAGGGTTTTTTGATCTGACCGGTGACCCCCGGCGGGTTGGGTGTGGACCAGGGGGAGCCGGTCGGCACGGGCGCGGCAATTTTATCGTCAAAGACCAGAAAGCCTTCAAGGTTGAGCTCGGACAGCGGCCCCACGCCGCCAAACCCATATACGACACGAGCCATATCGAGCGGAACCCGTCGCTCGTCGAGCGAGACCAGAAAGCCGCCAAAGCCGGCGTCGAGCGGATTGATCTGATCCAGGAGGCGAAACACATCGGTCTCACCCCACGACAGGTTCTGGCGTCCGATCCGCAGGAAGAATGGCCCATAGGCATAGTTCACATAGGCTTCAAACAAGCGATGCCGATGCCGCAAGCGTTGGCGCGGGTCGGCATGCTGACAGTCAAAGCGCCGGGGGTGCGA
Organism: Candidatus Binatia bacterium; assembly: GCA_022820725.1. Taxonomy (GTDB): domain Bacteria; phylum Desulfobacterota; class Binatia; order Bin18; family Bin18; genus Bin18. The sequence continues at coordinate 224,036 of JAJEFA010000017.1, read as the reverse complement.
ACGTTTGGCCTTGGTCGGTACATCGCAGTCCGCAAACAGCGGATAGCGCTCCCGAAAAGCCGCCGGGCCATAGTCCCACACCCCGTCGTATTCCCCACGGTAGGTCACAAAGTAGTCCAGGGTATCGGCCCGCAGCAGCCGCAGGGGGGCGAAGAGCGCTTGCAGCGGTGCCAGGAGCCCGGTCGTATTCCCCGCCACCAGACCGGTCAGGTCATGACTCAACTCGCCCTGAATAAACGTCCGGTTCTGGAGCATATTCCAGTCGTTATACGGAGTCTGGAGGCGCGTATTCTCCGCCGCCCGCTCGACCGAAAAGGCGGTGCGGTTGTAGACGCGGCCGCTGAAGCGCAGGCTTTCGTCCTGATCGAGAAAAACCGCCCAGGCCGGACCAGGTTGCAGGCTCAGCAGCACGCCAACCAGCAGGCCAACCCACCACTTTTTCCTCGGCAGACCGGCCGACATCTCAACGTCCGCTGGAATAGAGATTGCCACTGCCTTACTTCCCGCGCAGCATGAGCGTCATGACAGTGAACTGACTCGGGGGGAGGTCCCGATTCAGGAGAATCTTGGTGATCTGAAAATTGTTGGCCCGCTCAAGCTGATAGTCAATCGAGCCCTGGGCGGCAATCTGCGCCACCCAGTCCTTATTGCCCCACGGATTGAATTCGGGGTGCCGGGCGACCACCAGAAAACTCCGTTTATGCTGTCCCTCGTGGTCATACGTGAAGGCGAATAAGGGCAGAGAGGTCTGAACATCGATATAGAGGATGCGCCTGCTGTACAGGGGATGAGAATTTTTCGGCGTGGCCTCAACCACCACGGCCCGGCGCAACTCCCAGGGGTCAACCGGATACCAATTCCCGCGCCCGCCCCAGGTAGGGGCACTGGCCCGGATCGGCCCAGGGGTCAGGACGGTTTGCTCGCGCAGATATTTCCAGTCATAGGCGTGAATATAGCCAAGGAAGCCGGAGCGGTCCTCGATCAGCACCACGCCCCGCCCAGGCGAGATGTAGGGCATGTAAACAATTTTACGGGTCCGGCGCGTCTTGGGATCATAGGCCCACTGGTCGTGCGGCAGGAAATCGTTGTCGGGCTGCACGGCCAGGATTTGATTGCCCTCGCTGTCGGACGGCGCCAGCATGCGGGTGTATTGTTTGGTGTAGATGCCGTGTTTCTCCCACCGCGGGAGGTTTTTTGCGCTGTCGGGGCGATGCATGCCGTAGAGCGAGAAAAAGGCAAAGGTCTGCGAGCGTTCCGTATTGCCATTGCTATTGACCAAGCTATTCGTCGCCCACATTTGCGCGTCGTCGCCCTGGTCGCGGTAGCGCAGGTTCCAGGCCGCTTTCAGACCGGCCTGCGGGTCGTCCGCCTGAAGCACGGGAAAAGGCTGGCCGGCCACATAATTCTGGAGGTCGCCCTCCCCGACCACGACTCCACGGTAGTGTTGAAGCGTTGCGTCAATAAAGGACTGTCGAAGCGGCAGGTCCGTGGTCTCCTGCACGGTAATCGAAAAGTCACCCGCCGCCAGATAGGTCAGAATCTCCGGCGGCAGGACCGCCGAGGCGACTGAAGCGTTGGTGGCATCAAGTTTCAGGCCGGGCTGGATGCCCTCCACCTGTAGCGGCCCGTCTCGATAGAGGGAAAAATTTTCAAGAATGCGCTCGCGTTCGCCCTCTTGCGCCTGGGCAACCCAGGCAAAAGACCCGAACACGACCCAGGACACCAGGCAGCACAGGAGGACATTCCCTCCACGAAAAATACTTGTCACGCGGTTTCCCCTGAGAAAGCCCCAGCCCAAAAAGAGTAAACGTGTCCGGCATCTCATATCTATTGGAGGATACGTTTACTCTTGACATCCCCTCCGACTGCTGGCCTTCGTTATCGAGCCTCTTTCTGCCTGAGAACGCGCAATTCCGCAACCACTGCCTCTCAAGGGCCGGACCGGCTTGCATCCCTCTCCCGGTCCCGTTAAGCAGACGGGGCAGTATATTCAGACAGGAGGAAGGAAGTTATGAGTGCACGAGAGATCGAAGCGGCAGCCAGAGGGTTCTTTGACGCTTTTACGCAATTGGATGTGGAAAAGGCGATCGACATGCTGTCCGAGGACCTTGAGGTGATTGACCACGTCCCCTATCGGTTTGACAGCAAGGCGGAGTTTGCTGATTTTCTGCGGGGTGCGATGGCAGGCATTGCCTCGGCCAACTCCGGCCTGCGCCAACTGTCCTGCCGGACCATTGGCAGGAGCGCCGGTGTGGCAAACGCCTATGATACGTTTACCGGGGTGGGGAAGGACGGTCAGGTCAGCACCTTAAACGGACGGACCACCCTCGTCTTCGGCAAAGAAGACGGCCAGTGGAAAATCGTCAGCGCCCACTTTTCTCCCCTGCCGACCCATTAGTCTCACAGCTCCCCTCCACTCGGAGGGGGGCACGGAGTTCCGAGATGGGTGCCGCGTAGCGGCGGGGTGGGTTTCCTGCCCCTTCTCATCTCACCGCTCCAACGCCGTCGCAATCTCCCTAAAACGGGCAAGCCCGGACTCCAGGTTTTCAATGATTTCGGCTGCCAGCTCGTCTGGCTCAGGCAGATTATCGAGATCGACCAGGCTTTTGTCCTTGAGCCAGAAAATATCCAGGCTGGTCTTATCCCGAGCGAGAATCTCATCATGCGAGAACGCCCGCCACCGCCCCTCGGGGTGGGCTTCCGCGTCCCAGGTTTCCGTACGTTCCCAGCGGTTTTGGGGGTGATAGCACTGGATAAAATCCTGAGGGTCTTCAAAGAGCTTGTACATCTGCCCCAGGCCGCCTTTGCCGTCGAATAACATCTTGCCAAGACTGCGGCAATGCCGCATAATTAACCACCAATGCACCTGTATTTTACCCGCACCTATGAACGCGCCATTCGCAAGCTGCTTTCGCCAGAGGCCCGGAGGGAAATGGAAGCGACGATCATGTCCACTCCCGATACGGCCCCAGTCATCCGGGGGACAGGCGGTATCCGCAAGTTGCGCTGGGCCGGTTCCGGTCGTGGCAAGCGGGGTGACATTCGCGTAATCTACTTCTACCCTGGCCCCGAAGCCATCTACATGCTGACGGCCTATGCGAAGGCGGACCGCGACGATCTGACGGCGGCGGACGCCAAGGCGTTGTCGAAGCTGGTGGCGGCGATCAGAAAAGAGAGGCGAGAAAAATGAAGGAACGCACCAACATCGGCCAAGAGATTGCAACAGCCCTGGGCGAGGTGCTTGCCCATGTGCGCGGTGAGACAGCGCTTTCCTGCCGGATCGTGGACGACCCCAGCGCTGGACGGATCGTCGCCCTTCGCAAACGTCTGAAGCTGAGCCGGCAGAAATTCGCAGACCGTTTTGGCCTCGATGTGCGCGCCGTGCAGGACTGGGAACAGGGCCGCCGGGTTCCAGACCGGGCCGCCCGCGTACTGCTGACCGTGATAGACCACGATCCGGATTCGGTCGTGCAGGCGCTCGGCGCGGAGGGAAGCGCGACGGGGGACGTCCAAACTGCGACTCGGTGAGCACTGAGACCGGCCCCCTGTCTCCATGCAGCGTTGGCGACCTAAGGCAAAAGGAGAAAGGCGAAAGGAAGAAATGTTGGTCAAAACCAACGCACGGTCTGTCGCCCGCATGATCCTTTTTCCTTCTCCCTTCATGCGGCTAACGCCTCATTCAGTTCGTCAATCACATCATCCATCCGGTCGCCGAAGAGATTGTGCGTCTGCCCCATGCCGCCTTTACCGTCGAACGGCGCCATGTCCAGATCGTCGCGGTCCAGATGAAACGAGGTGATGATGTGGTCGCGGATCATGCGCAGCCAGTCCATCTGCTCCTCGTTGAACTTCTCACCGCTGCCGCTGTGGTGCGTCATGATCCAATTTTGGAAGTTGTGGCGCACGGTTTCCGAATAGGGTGAAATTGTCGCGTCAATGCCGCAGACACGGCGGACCAAGGCCACGAGCGCGGTCGCGGGTCGCGGCTGTCGGTGAAACGGGTGACCACCCCGGTGCTTTCGTACACGAAGGGTAAGGGCTGGCTGTTACTTACCCATTTGAGTTTTGCGGACGCGTAGCGCCTAGATTGCTCCTCGACCGTCGTGATCTTCTGGCCCCAGTGTTCCGGCTTGGCCTCGACCACGCCGACGGGTTTCCGGTCGATGAAGAGCACATAGTCGGCCGGGCCGGTATCGGTCTGGTATTCACGTATGGCAAGGCCGAGACTCGCCTTGGGATCGATGCCATTTTTGTCCTGGACCGCCCAGCCGGCCTGAGTGAGCAAGCTGTCAATATTTTCGCGAGCAGCTTGTTCCGGGGTCTGGTTGGCTCTGGCCATGTCCGTGGTGTTGTTATTGTGGTTTTGGATGGGCGGGAGTGTTTATATCGTGCAGAAGGGGAAACCCACCCCGCCGCTTCGCGGCACCCCTCCCGAGAGGGGATGTTTCAGCGCCCCTCCGGGGAGGGGCGCGTGGCTGGAGAAAAAGCGGACTAGGCGGCTCCGGCCCGCAGCACTTGACCGGGCAGGTCGCCGGTATGCTGCTGGTCTTGGTACAAGACCTCGCCGTTCACAATCGTGTGCATCACCCCCTGAGCGGGGACGACCAGACGCCGCCCGCCGCCGGGCAGGTCGTGGCGCATCTCGGGCCGCCTGGGCGAGCCGATGGTAGCGGCATCGAAAACGGCAATATCGGCGGCCATGCCTTCGGCCAGTACGCCCCGATTGGGCACGCCAAAGAACCGGGCCGGCTCGGAGGTAATGCGCTGGACCGCCCGCTCAATCGGCATGAGTTGCTTTTCACGCACCCAGGTGCCGAGCAGATAGGTGCAGTAGCCCGCGTCGCACAGCATGTCCACATGAGCGCCGCCGTCCGACAGACCGATCATCGTGTTGGGATGGGTAATGAGTTCGGCCACCCGATTTTCGTCCGCGTTAAAGAGAGCCATGACGTACTGGATATTCAGATTGTCCTCAATGGCCAGGTCGAGAAAGGTGTCCAGTCCGTCCTTCCCCCGCTCGCGGGCCACCTCGTCAACCGTTTTGCCCTCGTACTGTTTGAGCGCCGGATTGCTGACTTCCTGGATATCGACCCGGTCCCACTTCCCAGGAAAGACCCTGGGCTGCTCAAAGGTTTTGCGCCAGGCCTGACGGAAGTCGGGGTCACGGTAGAGCGCGCTCTGCTCCTCTTCCGACTTGTTAAAGGCCGGATTCCAGCACTCCAGATTGGCGAAAATGAACGGGTTGCGCAGGTTGACCTGCACGCTGAGCGGCCGGCAGGTGACCTGCGGCACGATCCCGCGCTGAATCAGGGACTCGGTCTGGCGGAGCGTTTCCATACAGACATCGGGCTGGTCGTCGCGTGACAGCATGGCCAGCCAGGTCACCGGACGATTACTCTCCGTGCCCAAATGGTCGAGTAAGGCATAGTCGCTCTCTGTGACAACACCCGGCTGGTCGTTCAGGGCGAGTTCAATCGAGCCCCGGCCAAGGTCCTTGAGGACACCCGCGTAGGCGGCCAGTTCGTCAAAGCTGGCCAGGCGGCAGGCGAGCGGCCGGCCCTGATAGCCGATATGCTGCGGGCCGTTGGTGGTTGAGAAGCCAAACGCCCCGGCCTGCATGGCCTCACGCAGGAGCGCGGCAATTCGGGTTGTTTCCTCCGGCGTGGCGGCCCGCTCCATGGATTCTTCACCCATGACGTAATGGCGAAACGGGGTCAGGGGAGCCATAAACCCGAGGTTGATCCCCGAGCCTCGTTTAGCCGCGGCGTCCATGTATTCGGGGAATGTTTCCCAGTCCCAGGTCACGCCCTGTGACAGCACATCAAAAGGAATGGCCTCGACATTGACGAGATCCCAGGCTGCAATCTCGCGCACCTCGGATTTGCACGGCGCCAGACCCACGCCACAATTGCCCATGATGACGCTGGTCACACCGTGCCAGGACGACGGAGAGATGACCGGGTCCCAACAGATCTGGGCATCATAGTGGGTATGGTGGTCGATAAAGCCGGGGGTGACCGTCAGGTCGGACGCATCAATGACCTTTTTTGCGCCGTCGCTGATTTTCCCAATTTCAGCAATCTTCCCCTCTGCCACCGCGATATCGGTCCGGACCGGCTGCGTGCCGCTCCCATCAACCACCGTGCCATTCTTAATCAGCAGATCGTAGGACATCTCTTTCCCCTCCCTGTATGGTTCCGAGCTTTTTCACGTGCCGTATCCCTATCCTGTTCACGCGGGCAGGGTCAAGCGTTCTACTCCTCCGGAGGGCTTGACACACAGGTTGGAGAAAGCCGACAATCCTTCTCCTCTGTCATACAGCACACAGCTCCGCCGAGGGGAGGCGAAAGGACTTTCAGACCAATGACAACCACGGGCGCAGTCCTGCAGGAAGTTGAAGTCAAACTCCTCACTGAGGACGCGGTGGTCTTCGATCAGATCGCGGCCTGCTCCCAGTTCGGCCCTTTTTGTCTTGAACGCCGTCCGACCTTACAGTTGCAGACAACCTATCTGGATACGGCCGACTTCCTCATCGCCCGGCATGCGCTCGCCCTGCGTCTCCGGCGCATAGGGGACGATGGCTGGGAAGTCTCGACCAAGGGACAGGGACAGGTCAAAGGGGCTATTCACGCGCGCCCGGAACGGACAGTGGTGCTACCCAGTGCTCCAGCCTTTCCCTTCGTCCCGCCGGAAGAATTGACCGACGGTTTACCGACCGTCGCGACCGGCCAGACGCTGGCTCCCATTCTGATTTCCGAGGTGGAGCGGCAGCGCCTGGCCATCAAGCGGAGCGCCCAGCCCCAAGCAGCGGCACTGGCAGAGTTGGCACTCGATACGGCGCGCTACCGTGACCCGAAGGCGCCTGAGCGCACCTTTGCCACGTTTTATGAAGTCGAAGTCGAACTGGAGACCGGTACGCAGGATGAGCTGAGACGGATCAGCCGTTTTCTCCAGGAGCGTTTTCCCTTACACCCGTCACGCGACAACAAGCTGCATCGCGGGCTGGCCCTCTTATACGGTCCAGGGGTGTGGAAAGTCCCCTATGCAAGCCCACCACAATCAGGCGGGTGAGGCTCGTGAACCGTCCTCCTTAGCGTTTCGTTTTATGACCACGGAGCGACCTCGACGATAAAGTCCGTAAAGGTCGTATGGACTTGCGCGCGCAGTTGCTCCTGCCGTGTTTCAAAGGTCTGCGTCAGGAGATGGACTGCGGTATCAATGCGGTGCCGCTGGTCGGACGAACCCGGCACTGCACGGGTAAGTTCTCGCAGCATCTGCCGCTGGACATCGAGATCGTTGAGTTGACCGAGTACATCCTGGAGGATACGCAGCCGTCGGACCGGTTCCGCCGTCATCTCCCTGGGAAACGCGCTGGCAAAAAACTCGAACATATAGCGCAGCTTCTTACAGGCGATACGCAGTCTGTGCAGGTGCTCGGGGGTGCTGTCCCTGAGAGTGTCAGGCGGTGCGGCGGTGAGCATCCGTTGACACTGCCCGCGGATGGCTTTTCGGACCAGCTTGGCCAGCTTGCGTTCCGCCTGCGGCCCCCTGGCTTTCGTCTCCGTTGTCGCGCTTTCCCAGCGCTGAAGAATGGCCTCAGACCGCGGGGTGTTCAGCGCCTCTACCAGCCGGTGATGGGTGGCATGGCGTTCCTGCTGAACGGCGCGAAAGAGTGGCTCCATATCCGGTCGCAGGTCTGGCGGCACGGCGGTCAGATAGTCGACTTGCTGGAGCAATAACACGTCCAGGTCGCGCAGGTGGTTGGTCAGGCACCCCAAAAAAGACAGGTCCTTGCGCAGTTGTTTGGTCAAGCGCACCGGAAGCACCTTGGGCAGTTGGCCGAGCAAGGACCGGGCGCGCCGAACGGCGACCCGAAAATCGTGCAAAGACTCGGTATCGATATCGTGAAGGATACCCGGCCGATTCTGTCTGACGATGTCGAGCAGAAAGGCCAGAATCGTGCGCACCGCATGCTCAGCCCGCATGTCGGGCTCGAAGGTGAAAGCAAGTTTCGCGGAATACGCCCGAGCCTGCTGGACGGTGTACAGGGCGGCCGCAGGACCGCTCGGGGAAACCGCTGTCAGGCCCAAGGAGTCCAGCCACGCGCGCAGTTCACCGGTCACGGCCGACCCGGCATAGGCTGCAACCTCGACCTGGGTCGGAAGCGGGACGATCCGTCCATAGTCTATTGCTGCGCCCTCTTCAAAAACAATGTGCGCCACTGGGCGATGGGGGGCCGCCTGCTCTGCCAGCGCAAAATACGCGGCGTGCACGACCGCCCGCTCCATCAGCGCCCGGATTGAGACCAGCGGCAGGAGTTGGGCTTTAAGGGGACTCTCCACCCACTCGCCCACGCAGGGCAGCAGCGCCAGGCAGGGAGTGCGTTCGCTCACCGGACGGTGGTCCAGCGACCAGAGCGCAGCCGTATCGTGCGTCTGACACAATGCCAGTCCACGCCGAAACAAACGCCAGTCAAAAGTGTCGAAATAGTGCCGCGTCTGGGTTCCTAAGGAGGCGAGCGCAACGGGAAAACGCGCCTGCAATTGACGCAGAAACTGGTCCTGAGTCGTGCTCTCTGGCAAGGTATAGCGAGCCCGCGCACGCAGGCCCGGCTCTGATCTGTTATGAGACATGTCCCCGCGCATCCCTTGTAGTATAGAGACCTGTGAGGACTAATAAAGATGGCCCTGGAAATGAATGCGCGCCCCGGCACCTATGCCCTTATCCTGCCAGCGGACCGCCAGCGGACCGTCCGGGTTGGGCGGCTGGGCCGGCTCACCGTTGAGCCGGGCTGCTACGTCTACGTTGGCAGTGCCCTGGGACCGGGAGGCGTACGGGCGCGGGTCGGTCATCATTCTCGGCTGGCGACCCGTCCGCATTGGCATATTGATTATCTCCGCCGGGCAGCCACGCTTCGAGATGTCTGGTATTCCTACGATTCCGTTCGCCGGGAGCATGCCTGGGCTGATATTTTTGCGCGCATGCCGGGCGCATCGATTCCCCTTCCCGGCTTTGGCGCATCCGACTGCACGTGTCCGGCCCATCTGTATTTCTTTTCGCGTCAACCCAGGCTGGACAGCTTTCGACGCAGACTTCGGGTTGCTCTTCCGAATCATGGTCGAGTGGATCGGGTGAGTGCGAAAGGAATAGCGCGTCTTGTCTGACGAGCCCGGACTGATCTATAGAGGAGCGGGGGTAAAGGATAGCGATCATGGGTGCACGTACCGGAGCAGAGTTTATCGCGGGACTGCGAGACCGGCGTGAGGTCTGGCTTGGCAACGAACGCGTCGAAGATGTCACCACCCATCCGGCCTTTCGAGCCGCGGTCGAGAGTGTTGCGCGTTTATACGACATGCAGCACGACCCGGCCTATCAGGACACGCTATGCTACCCCTCACCGACAAGCGGCGATCCCGTCGGTCTGTCGTTTCTGATCCCGCGAACACAGAACGATCTCGTACGGCGGCGGGTCATGAGCAAGGCCTGGGCAGACGCGACCTGTGGCATGATGGGCCGTAGTGCGGACTTTCTCAATGCCATGGTCACCGCCTGGGCGGCCAAGGCCGACTATTTTGCCCAGCAGAGTCCGGAGTGCCGGGAACGCGTCTTGGACTATTATGAGCACTGCCGCGAGCATGACCTGTTTCTCACCCATACCTTGGTTGATCCACAGGTGGACCGCTCCAAGAACCGGGCCGAGCAGGACGACCCCTATCAGTGTCTCGGGGTTGTCGACGAGACCGCCGAGGGGCTGGTGATTCGCGGCGCGAAAATGATCGCCACGGCCGCGCCGTTCGCCGATGAGATTCTGGCCTGGCCCTTTCCGCCAACCCTGACCGAAGCAGAGTCAGACTATGCCATGGTCTTTATCATCCCGGTTGCCTCGCCGGGGCTGAAGATTCTGTGTCGGGAGTCCTTCACCCGGCCGGGTGCGGTCGAAGATCATCCGTTGAGCGCCCGGTTTGACGAGATGGACGCGGTCGCGGTTTTTGATGATGTGGTTATCCCCTGGGAGCGCGTTTTTTTGCACAAAGACGTTAATCTGGTCGGCCAGATGTATGCCGGTACCCGCATTCGAGAATGGACAGCCCACCAGACCAATACACGGCTGCTGTCCAAGCTCGAGTTTGTCTACGGTACGCTCAGCCTCATGGCCGAAGCCATCGGGGTTCAGGACAAACCTGTTGTCCAGGAGACCCTGGGTGAGGCCGCCAGCTACGTGGAAATTATCAAATCCATCCTACTGGCGGCGGAACACGAGGCCGAAATTGACCCGACTAACGGGGCCATCTACCCGGCCTTGACACCCCTCCAGGTCGGACGGGTCTGGGGGCCGCGCATCTACCCGCGCTTGATGGCCATGATACGTCGGATTGGCGCGGGCGGGCTGATGCAGCTTCCGGCGACATTCTCGGCTTTTGACGGGCCGACCGGCCCGGACCTGGAAAAATACTATCGCGGCGCCCGCATCCCGGCCCGTGACAAGGTTCGGCTCTTTAAGCTGGCCTGGGACCTGGTTGGCTCCGATTTTGGCTCCCGGCACGAGCTGTACGAAATGTTCTACGCCGGCGACCCCAGCATGATTACGGCCAGCCTGCATCGGGATTTCGACACCGCGCGGTGTACGGAGCGGGTCAAGGCATTTCTGGGTATGGAGAAATAAAGTTCTGAACTGATGATTCATCCATCGATTTTCAGAGGCGTATGGCGTGCCAGCACCTCGAAGTCGATGTCCTTATGAAGAACGGTCGTATCGGTGCGAATGGCAACTGCCCCGATAAGACAGTCAATGAGCTTGCGAACGGTTTCCCCTTCTTGCCGACAGTATCGATAAAGAACAGCCGCCTCGTCGTAGTCCCTTGAGAGCGTCGGCATGAGGACTGCGCGCGCAAGTAACCGGCGAAGGCTGTGCAGGTGCCGCTCATTCCGTGCGCCAGCGAGCACTTCCATCCGGACCGCATCGCAGATCGCGATTTCGCTTTCGAGCAGCGCCTCGACTCGATTGCAGACAGGTGAGCCAGTGTCTCGAAGGAACTCGACCCAGGCGGACGTATCTATCAGAATCACGTTGAGCGACCAGACCGTATTTCGTCGAGGTCACCGTCCCAACCCGACCCGCGAAGTTGTTTGGCTTCATCAACGTCAAGGGGCTCCGCTGCAAGTGCGCGAAGTGCCAGATTGATCGCCTCGCGTTTGGAGGTCAGGCGGTAGCGACGCATGATTTCGGCGCAGGCCTCATCGTCGATATTTACGTTCGTGCGTGACATACACCTTGCATACACCACTGTCGAAAGAGAGCCAAGGGTCTGCTTCAGACGGGAGAATGCTATACCGGTATCGCCAGTAGCTCGCCCAGGTGTTGGTCGATTTGGTTCAGATAGTCCGGCTCAATGCCAAACAGCCCGAGGTGGCCGTATACGCTGTGAAGCACCCGGAATTCGCTGTTCGGAATGAGCCGCTGTTCGGCTTCACAGTCGCGCGGCGGGAAAAACATATCTTCGTCAATCGGCATGACAAACACTTTTGCCCGGATCCGCTCAAGCGCCTGTTTCAGATCACCGCCGGTATGCCGGCTGACATCCCCCCGCTGCCATTTCCAGGCCATGCACAACAGATTGTTCGGGTCCATGGGCAAAAAATAGTTCTCCACAAAACCGACCACAAAGTCTTCGGTGGAAGAGAAACCCAACTCCCGCCAGGCTTCCTGCTTGAACAGCTCGGTGCAGAAGCCCATCACCGACCACAGGCGGGCCTGGCGACGCAGGCCGACCTGGACCGCGTGCGGGTCGGTATACCAGCCGTTATTCCAGGCCGGGTCCGAAGTGATGGACTCGTTTAAGGTCTCAACGTACAGAAAGTCGTGCGGTGTATTCTTGGCCGTGCCGGCCAGCGGAGCCGCGCGCTTGACCATGTCGGGATAGCGCACCGCCCACTCATAGGTCTGCTGCGCGCCCATGGAGCCGCCACACACCAGCTCCAGGCGTTCAATACCAAACTGTTCGGTGACCAGCTTATGCTGAGCGCGGACGTCGTCGCCGATCCGAATGCGCGGGAAGCGCGCCATATTGAACGGGGCGAGTGTATTGGACGGCGAACTCGACAGACCGTTGCCGAGTTGGTTGGCGATAATGACAAAATATTTGTCCGGGTCGATCGCCCGGCCTTTGCCTACGTGGACGTCAGCCATGATCTTACTGGTTCCCGAGTACCAGGTCGGCATCAGGATGGCATTATCCTTCTGGGCGCTCAGCGTCCCCTGGGTGGTATAGGCGAGCTTGCCGGCGTGCAGGGTGCCGCCCTCTTCCAGGGAAAAATTGCCAAGATCGAATAGCTCAAACGGCCCGTGGTTCTCTTGCGAGTAATAGTCGTTGAATACGCTGGCCATGCTCCGTCTCCTTGTCTGCTGAGCGCGCGGTTTGAATCAGCCGTCTGGTTGGGGTATAGCTGATTCGGACAGAAAGCCCAAGAGAAATAAAGCGAGTACCATGGCACACGACGCACCCCTGAACGCGGAACTCGACGCCATCGAATACTACTTCGAGCAGGGCGTTACCGACGGGCTGCCTGTTGTCCCGCCAACGGAAGAGCGGATGCAGCTCATGCTGGCCGCTACCTCACAGGCCGCAGACGAAGTGGTTGCGCTCGTACCGCCCAATTTCGGGGAAGCCTCGGTCGAGAAGATCGCCGTGAATGCGGTTATGGCCGGCTGCAAGCCGGCATTTCTGCCGGTCGTGATTGCTGGTGTTCGGGCGATGTGCGACGAACGGGCCAATCTGCACGGCGTGCAGGGCACTACCCACACGGCCACGCCGCTGTTTATCATCAACGGCCCGATCCGCCGGCAGCTCGATATCAACTGTGCGGCCGGCGTGTTTGGTTCGGGCTGGCGGGCCAATGCGACCATCGGCCGGGCGCTGCGCCTGATCATGATTAATATCGGCGGCGCGCATCCGGGTGAGATCGATAAGTCAACCATGGGCCATCCCGGCAAATACACCTATTGCATTGGCGAGTACGAAGAACAGAACCCGTGGGACCCCCTCCACGTCGAGCACGGCTACGAGCCGGCGCAGAGCACCATCAGCGTCTATTGCTGCGACGCTCCGCAGTGTGTCAGTAACCACGGCAGCCGCACGGCGCGCGGTATTCTGGATACTCTCGGGGCCAGTATGGCGGTCGGCTGGAGCGATAAGACCTATCTGGCCGGCAACTATATTGTCGTGCTCGGCCCGGAACACGCCAGCAGCATTGCCGCCGATGGCATGAGCAAACAGGCCGTCAAGCGCTATCTGTACGAGAACGTCCGGCGGCCGCTGCACGAACTCCTGCCCGGACCGGACGGCAGCGAAGGCGTGAAGCGGGACAGCCTGCCCGGCTGGTTGAACGCCGCGGACGACTTCAGCCTGATCCCGAAAGTTTCTTCGCCGGACGGCATTATTATTGTTGTGGCCGGCGGGACGGCCGGACGCTTTTCCGTGCATATGTGCGGCTGGGGTGGCGGTGCCGGGCGGAGTGATCTGGTGACTGTACCCATAGAGACATAAACGCCCTCAAGAGGAGAACGACATGCCAAAACTCTATGACCCGACCGCAGCCCCGAAGCAGGCCGCGGCGGCACTTGCGGCCCGTTTACCGGACCTGCGCGACAAGACCGTTGGTCTGCTCGACATCAGCAAGGCCAAGGGCAATTTTTTCCTGGACCGCGTGGAAGAGATATTGACCGCGCACTTTCAGCCGCGCGCCATCGTCCGGCGTATGAAGCCCACGTTTGCCCGTCCGGCACCGGAAGCCATCCGCCAGGAATTAGCGCAAAAGTGTGACGTTCTCATAGAAGCCCTGGCCGATTGAGGGTCGTGTACGACGTGCAGTGTGCACGACGGCATCTTTTTTGAAAAAGCCGGTATCCCCTCTGCGGTGTTTGCCACGACCGAGTTTTCCAATGCCGCGCTCGCACAGGCCAAGGCGCTCGGCATGCCGGATTTCACGGTCATCCTGGTGGAGCATCCCATCCAGCCGCTCACACCGGAGGAAGTTCACGGACGGGCCGAGGCCGTGTTCGACCAGATGGTTGAAAAAGTGACGGGGCGAGCGGGCTCCTGATTGCAGCAGTCCCAACTATCGGTAGGGGTGTCATGAATTACCCCGACGGTCAAATAATTTACCCAGCTAACGGGATGATGCCCATCACCACCGGTTCATCACTCACCACTCGCGTGGTATGCCCCTGACCGGTCGTGTCTTCAACCAGGCGGGCGTCGCCGGGACCAAAGCGCCGGGTGGTACCGTCACCCAAGCCGATTTCCAGTTGACCGGAGACAATAATCACATACTGTCGGCGCGGCGCGGGATGCCAATCCATAAAGGTCCCGACCGGCACTTCAACAAAAGAGATATGTGACGTGGCCTGCGGTTTGGTCAGGCCTGGATGCGAGGCCAGGCTTTGATCTTCGAAATGCGATTGGCCGTCGTCCCCGGTGTACAGGCGATAGAGTCCCACTGTGTTCCCCCCTCCCTACTCCGGCTGAATCGGATACAGTTTGAGCGCGTTATCCCACATGATCTTACGCAACTTGGGTTCGAGATATTTTTCAAATAAATCCGGCGGCTCCAGAATATGGGAGTCACTATCAATGAGGCGGTGACTCTTGCTCATTGTTCCTCTCCTGTTCCCGACAATGCGCCCCGTCAACTTCAGCCGCACCCTAGCGTACCCGAAAGCCGTGTCAAGCTGCGCCGGTCCTTCCGAGGGGCACTTTGACACTCCTGTCGTTTCACAGGATAATCTCGCCAGCAAAAATACAAGGAGCGCACGACATGACAGATATGACAGGTAAAGTCGCCCTCGTTACCGGAGGCAGTTCGGGCATTGGCCGGGCAACCGCCCTTGCCTTCGCCCGTGACGGCGCCAAAGTCGCAGTTGCCGATCTCAATATCGTCGGCGGACAAGAAACGGTCTCTCTCATCACCGGGGCCAGTGGTGAAGCGTGTTTCATTGAGGCCGATATGGGCGAGGCAGCCTCCGTAGCGGCCATGGTCGAAAAGACCGTTAAGACCTACGGCAGGCTCGACTACGCCCATAATAACGCCGGCATCGAAGGCGTACTCAAAAGGACAGCCGAGCAGGCCGAAGAGGACTGGGCACCGGTCATTCAGATTAATCTGACCGGTGTCTGGCTGTGCATGAAGTATGAGATCCCGCACATGCTCCGGCAAGGGGGTGGAGCCATTGTCAACACGGCCTCCGGGGCGGGCCTCATCGGCGTGAAGCGCATGGCTGCTTATGTGGCCAGCAAGCACGGCGTGGTTGGGCTGACGAAAACCGCCGCGCTGGAGTACGCCAAATCCGGTATTCGGATCAACGCGGTCTGTCCCGGGGTGATCAAGACAGCCATGGTTGATCGCGTCTCAGGCAACCGGCCGGACGTCCTCGATAAAATGATTGCCGCGGAACCCATCGGTCGTTCCGGGCAGCCGGAAGAAATCGCCGAGGCCGTAGTGTGGTTGTGCTCGGACGCGGCCTCATTTGTCACCGGTCACGCCATGGCCGTGGATGGCGGGGCGGTCGCGGCGTAAACCCGTATAGGACGTGTGATGCAAATTACATGGCTCGGCGGCCCCCCGCTCCCCTGCGCCGTGCCTGTCTACGACAGGGGCCAGGAGTGCGGGCTTCCAGCCCGCAAGCGGCCAAGCTGGCCGCGCTCCCAGGCAGCGGGAGGGCGAGCGGCCCGAGGCGGGGGCCGCCGGACCGGTCCCTGGGAGGCTCACGCCACAATAGGCAGCACCCGTATAGGGGAAGAACTACGGGACTGGCTGCCGGCTCTTCGCCCAGGCGGCCATACCTCCGAACAAGTCGGCAAAGCTCGGCGGCGCGGCTTCTCCACTGAATTCGCGGTAGAGGGTGTTGACGTTCACGACAATACGCTCGGCATCCCCCCACGTGGCGTAATCGTGCAGCACGATATCATTGGCCGCTTCGATGGCAGACAGGCCGGCGTCAAAGCGTTTGCGGGTTTCCTCTTCGATATATTGCAGATAGCCCTTGACCGATTCGACGCCACGCTTGTCGGTGATCGGCCCATGCCCCGGCACCACGGTTTCAACATCCAGGGCAAGCATCAACTCACACGCCTTGATCCAGTTGGCTATCGGCCCGTTCCACATCAGCGGCGTCCCATCAATAAAAAGAATGTCTCCGGTGAAGATCGTCCGCTCGTCGGGAATATAGACCAGAACATCCCCCCGGGTATGGGCGGGGCCGACTTCAATGAGCTGGACGTTTTTGTCGCCTACCTTGAGATCGAGTCGTTGCTCGAACGTGCGCGAGGGATGGGTGGGGATAATATCGTCAAAGCGGAACGAGCCGAGAATCCGGGTGAGATACTCGCCCAACTCACCCATGTTGGGAGCGGCTTTCATCATATCGGCGAGACGGCTGGGCGGGAGTTCTTCCATCTCTTGTGCACACGCCTTGGAGGCAATGATCTGCGCGTCGTGCACGAGTTGATTGCCGAACCAGTGGTCGCCGTTGGCATGGGTATTCACCAGCGTGTCGATCGACTGCGCCGCAGCGGTCGCGTCTCGCATGGCCGCCAGCATCTCCCGCGTGAGCGCAAGGTCAAAGAGCGTGTCAACCAGCAAAGACTGATCTCCATCCACAACCAGCCCGGCGTTACTCCAGCCCCACGAACCGTCGGGCAGGAGATAGGCATACAGGCCATTCCCCAGATCGTGCAGTCCTTTGGTATAGTTCCATTTCGGCATGGGTGTTTCCCTCCTTGCGGGTGGTCTTAGCAGGTGTCGGCTGAGACGAGTAGAGTCGGGATTGTATTCTCTCTTATTCTGGAGGGATCCTCTTTGTGCCGCGTAGCAGCGTGGCGGATTCTCTGGATTGGGCGTGCCAGGGGAGAACCCACCCCGGCCCTACGGGCCACCCTCCGAGGAGGGGATTGGCCGCTCTCTCGCCCCAGCCGTGGTGAAGGGAAAGAAGTACGCTAAGAGACAGCCCGGCCCCGCTTCCCTTTTACACACGGGCGCATGCCTGATAGAGCAGGACAGGCAGAGATTGGCAGGGCGGTGAGGGATGAGCAGGACGGATAAAGGAGCATAGGCATGGCAGATTTGATGCAGGATAAAGTCGCCCTTGTTACCGGTGGCAGTTCGGGTATTGGCCGCGCTACCGCGCTGACCTTCGCCCGGGAAGGGGCCAAGGTCGTGGTGTCCGACGTGGCGATTGAAGGCGGGGAAGAGACGGCCGGCCTCATACGGGAGGCCGGCGGTGAGGCGCTCTTTGTCAGCGCGGATGTGTCCCAGGCCGCGCAGGTCGAAGCCCTCGTTGCCAAGACGGTCGAGACCTATGGACGGCTGGACGCGGCCCATAACAACGCGGGGGTTGAGGGCAGCTCGATGATGACAACCGACTATACGGAAGCGGATTGGGATCAGGTGATTGCGATCAATCTGACCGGTGTGTGGTTGTGCATGAAGTATGAGGTTCCACAGATGCTCAAAAATGGCGGGGGGGCGATCGTCAATACGTCTTCAGCCGCCGGGCTGCTCGGCTTCCGCAGAGGCTCGGCCTATGTGGCCAGCAAGCATGGCGTGCTCGGCCTGACCAAGACCGCAGCCCTGGAATATGCCAAGTCCGGCATCCGGGTGAATGCCGTCTGCCCCGGCGCGATTGATACGCCCATGATGGGCCGGCTGACCGATCACCGTCCCCACCGGGCCGCAAAGATGGCCTCTTTTGAACCGGTCGGCCGCATGGGTATCCCCCAGGAAATCGCCGAATCGGTGGTGTGGCTGTGCTCGGACGCGGCCTCATTCGTCACCGGCCATGCGATGTCCGTCGATGGCGGCATGGTTGCCCAGTAGGAGCGGTTTTCGTTGTGAACGCCCGTGGTGAAAAAGCAAAGAATAAAGGAGGATGACAGCATGGGAACGCTTACTAGCGGTAAAGTCGCCCTGGTCACCGGGGCCAGTTCGGGTATCGGGCGGGCCGCGGCCCAGATATTTGCCCGTGAAGGCGCCAGGGTCGCTGCGGCCGATGTCAATGTGGCCGGAGCCGAGGAAACCGTGAAGATGATTCAGGACGCCGGCGGCGAAGCGTTCTGCATTAAAGCCGATGTGTCCCAGGCCGCGGAAGTCGAGGCCATGGTGGGTACGGTGGTTGAGACCTACGGCCGCCTGGACTGCGCCTATAACAACGCCGGCATTGAGGGTGCGCTGGCCTCAACCGCGGATTATACCGAGGCGGACTGGGCTCCGGTGATTGCGATCAATCTGACCGGCGTGTGGTTGTGCATGAAGTACGAGATTCCGCAGATGCTCAAAAACGGCGGTGGGGCCATTGTCAATACGTCCTCGGCCGCCGGACTGCTTGGGGCGCCGCGGATGCCGGCCTATGTGGCCAGCAAGCACGGGGTGGTCGGCCTGACCAAAACCGCGGCCCTGGAATACGCCAAAGCCGGTATCCGGGTGAATGCCGTCTGTCCGGGTATTATTGATACGTCCATGGTCGGCCGGCTCAAAGAACGCCGGCCCAGAATGTTCGAGAAGATTGAAGCCGGTGAGCCCATCGGTCGTATGGGTCAGCCGGAAGAAATTGCCGAAACCGCGGTCTGGCTGTGTTCCGACGCGGCCTCGTTCGTGACCGGTCACGCCATGGCCGTTGACGGTGGGATTGTGGCGCAGTAACCGCATCCGACAAAGCAGGAGGAATTTTCTATGGCCATGTATTGCGGACTGCACGTGGGTGGCGGGGCTGCGCTGCGCGAGGTCGATGGGGCACGCAAAATCGGCGAGACCGCGGAAGAACTCGGCTATGACAGCATTGTGACTGGCGACCATATTACCATTCCGAAAAAGATCGACTCGACCTATCCCTATGTTGACGCGGCCCAGGCGCGCGGTCAGGACCCCTATTCGGTGTTTACCTCAATGGAATGGATGGATGCCTTTACCGTGCTGGCCCTGCTCATTCCGGTTACGAAAACAGTCAGGCTGGGGACCAGCGTGACGATTGTTCCCTACCGTCATCCGTTGGAAATGGCGCGGGTGGTGGCCTCGCTTGATGTGGCGTCGGGCGGACGGGTGATCTTTGGGGCCGGCGTGGGCTGGATGGCGGATGAGTTCGAGTTGCTCGGTGTGCCGTATAAAGAGCGGGCACCCCGCACGCGGGAGTATATTGCCGTCATGAAAGAGGTCTGGACGAACGAGACGCCCCGTTTTGATGGCAGGTTTGTCCAGATCAACCGCGACCTGCATTTTGCGCCCAAGCCGACCCAAAAACCGCACCCGCCCATCTGGGTCGGGGGCGAATCCACCCCGGCCCTGAAGCGGGTGGTTGAATTCGGCCAGGGGTGGCATATCGGTCCGCTCCCCCTGAATGATGTGCAGCACCGCTTTGGCGAATTGCGCCAGCTTATGGAAGCGGGCAGGCGGGATTATGCCGAGTTGGAGATCACCTCAATGGTGGATCCCAGCATCACCGCGGCCGAAATTCGTGCCTACCGCGACGCGGGCCTGCACGGGTTGCACGTCACCTGCGCCGCGCCCAAGCCCGAGTCCGTCTGTCAGGTCATGCGCGATTTCAAGGCCAAGATGGAAGACGCGCTGGGGTGAGGAAGGAGAACCCACCCCGCCGCTACGCGGCACCCCTCCTTGGAGGGGACATCATATTACTCTGCCCTCTAGTTCCCCTCTTGGGACGTGTGCTGCATATTGTGGCGTAAGCCTCCCGGGACCGGTCCGGCGGCCCCCGCCTCGGGCCGCTCGCCCTCCCGCTGCCTGGGAGCGCGGCCATCTTGGCCGCTTGCGGGCTGGAAGCCCGCACTCCTGGTCCCCTGTCGCAGACAGGCACGGCACAGGGGAGCGGGAGGCCGCCGAGTCATGTCATTTGCAGCACACATCTTGGGAGGGGTGGCCCGAAGGGCCGGGGTGGGTTGAGGCCAAACGGCCTCGCCGCCCGCCTCCGGCGAGAACCTCCATGCGCCCCACCTCTTTCACTCTTGACACACTTTTCTCTCCCCCATAAGCAGGAGCTTTAGAGCATCACCCTGAATGAGGAGCGCACATGTGGCGGGTAGGCGTCGATGTTGGTGGAACATTTACCGACCTGTTTGGCTGGGAAGAAACGACCGGTGAGCGCGTCACGGCCAAGGTGCTGACCACGCCCTGGGACCGCTCTGTGGGTGTCATTGAGGCTGTCAAAAAGGCCGCCCGGGATTCTGTTGAAGCGGTCGAGCAATCGGGTATTCCGTTCGACCAGATCTCCTGCCTGGTTCATGGCACAACCACCGCAACCAACGCCCTGATCGAGCGCTCATACCCGACCCCGGCCCTGGTCACCACCCAGGGGTTTCGGGATACTATCGAAATCGGTCGTCAGCATCGGCAGGATCTGTACGACCCCTATCAGGTCAAACCCAAACCGCTCATTCGGCGTCGCTATCGCTACACGGTCCCGCAACGCATTAACGTTAAGGGCGAAGAAGAACGCCCGCTCGATACCGCAGCAGCGCAGCAGGTGGCCGAAACAATCAAGGCCGAGAATATCCGTTCCATTGCCGTGTGTTTCGTTAATTCTTATGTCAACGCCGACCATGAGCGGCAGATGCGTGACATCCTGCTCAAACATATTCCTGATGCGCATATTATGCTGTCGGGCGAGACGCGGCCCCTGTTTCGCGAGCACGGCCGATTTGTCACCACTGCGGTAAGCGCCGCGCTGAAGCCGGTGATGGGAGCCTATTTCGATCATCTGCTGGAGCGCCTCACCCAGCAGGGCTTTGACGGCTCCCTGCTGATTCTCAAAAGCAGCGGCGGCGTCATGGGTGTTGATCTGGCTAAGGAACATCCGGAAGAACTGCTGGAGTCCGGGCCGGCCGGCGGGGTAGCCTATGCCGGCTATCTGGCCGATGCCATACACGAACCCAGTATTATTTGCGCGGACATGGGCGGTACGAGTTTTGATGCCTCGATAGTCGAAGATGGCAAGGGCCTCGTGACCCGCGAGTATGAACTCGAATTCGAGCTGCCGATCATCCTGCCCATGCTCGACATCCACAGCGTGGGTGCCGGCGGTGGTTCGATCGGCTGGGTGGATAGCGGCGGCTCACTTCGGGTGGGACCGCGCAGTGCCGGTTCGCAACCAGGACCGGCCTGTTATGGCAACGGAGGGGCCGAACCGACAATCACGGACGCCAATCTGCTGCTCGGCCGCCTGGAGCCGACTCTGGGGGGGAAGATCAATCTGGACCGGCAGGCGGCGGAACAAGCGGTGAGTCGCGTTGCTGAGCAACTGGGCCTGTCAACGGTCGAGACCGCAGACGCCATGATCCAGATCAGCTGTGAGATCATGGCCCAGGCGGTCAAGAAGGTCATCATCAATAGAGGCCGTGACCCGCGCGATTTTGTGCTGACCAGTTTTGGCGGAGCCGGGCCCATGCACGCCTGCTTTGTTGCCCGGGCCATGAATATCCCGAAAGTCATCGTCCCGGCGGCCGCCGGGGTGGCTTCGGCCTTTGGCGCCACCGTCATGGATGTCCGTCAGGATGTCGAGCAATTCATGTACGCCCCGATTGGGGAGGTTGACCTGGACCGGCTGAATAGCGCGTATGCCGAACTCGAACAAACCGCCCGTACCCTGCTCGCCCGCGACAATGTCTCGGCGGAAAATGTGCTCATCAATCGGACCGCCCAGATGCGCTATGTGGGCCAGACGTATGAAATTGAGACGCCCATCCCGGAAGGAGCGCTCACCAGGGATGCCCTGGTCAGTATTGCCGACACCTTTCACGCCGTGCACAAACAGGAGCACGGGGTCAGTTCGGATATCTTCGATCCGGCCTTTGTCTCGCTGAGCGTTGCAGCCACGGCACCCACCGCAGCCCTCCCCTCTTATAAAAGTGTCGCCGCAGAAAATATCGTGGCCATGAAAAGCTCGCGCTCGGTATATTTCTCCGGAGAATGGATCGACTGTCCGATTTACAATGGTCAGATTCTCCAGCCTGGCGCGGAGCTTCAGGGGCCGGCGATTCTGGAATATCTGGATTCGGTGGCCGTGCTGCCGCCCGGCGCGCAGGCAACGGTTGATACCCAGGGCAATCTTATTATACAGGTAGGACGATAATCGGGCAGATTTATATTTGCAGGAGGACGGCCATGCAATCCAGCGCTCTCGAAAAAACGGGCGACAGTATTAAAAACCGGGCAGGACTCGATCATATTACCTTTGAGGTCTTGCGGAATCTGTTTGAGTATACCTGCGACCGGATGACTGCGGTGCTCCAGCGAGCTTCGTTCTCGCCCATTCTGTCCGATATGGTTGATTTCTCAAACGCCATTTATGATCCGGAGATGCGGCTGCTGAGCCAGGCCGCCAACGTCCCCGTCCACCTGGCAGCCATGAAGTTTTCGGCCCATGCCATACGAGACGAGTTCGGCATCGAGAATATGAAAGACGGTGATATCTATGTGGTCAACGACCCCTACCGGGGCGGCACCCATATTAACGATATCTCCTGGATCAAGCCGATTTTTTACAAAGGGACGGAACTGCTGGGCTTTGCGGTCAGCCGGGGGCACTGGATGGACTTTGGCGGCGGGGCGCCGGGCGGTCAGTCGTGGGGCACGCATATTGCGGAAGAGGGACTCCGCCTGCCGCCCATCAAGGCGTTTGAGAACAATGAGATGAAACCGGAAATCCTCAAGATTCTGCTGGCCAATACGCGCACCCCGCATTTTATCCAGGGCGACCTCCAGGCCCATGTCGGCTGTCTCAAAGCTGCGGAAGAAGAAATGCAGTCCGCGGCCGAGCGGTACGGGCTGGAGACGATCAAGGCCGCCATGGCCGAACTGATCGCCTATACCGAGCGGATTGTCCGCAAGAAGATCGAGAGCATCCCCGACGGGGTGTATACCGGCGAGGATTATGCCGATACCGACGGCCAGAGCGATGATCCCGTCAAAGTTCAAGTGACCCTGACGGTCAAGGACTCGGATATTACCGTGGACCTGACCGGCTCCGACCCCCAATGTCTCGGCGCCATTAACTCGCCCAAGGCCAATACGCATTCCGCGGTCTTTTACTCCCTTCAGTTTTTCCTGGAACCCAGCGCGCCGCAAAACGAGGGCATGTTCAACCCGATCAGCGTGGTCTTACCCGACGACTGCTGGCTGAACCCCAAATGGCCGGCCCCGACCATCGGCTGTACGGTGCTGGCCGCCCCGAAAGTCGCCAGCGCGGTGTGGCAGGCAATTGCCAATGCCCTGCCCGAGCGCGCGGTCGGTTCCGCGTGTGGCGACTGCAACTGGTTTGTGTGCGGCGTGCGTGAGCCGGACGGGAAAACCGACGTCTTCTCTGACCTGCCGGCCGGCGGCTGGGGCGGGACCCCGTTTAATGACGGCATGAATGTCACCATGGACCCGCTGGGCAACTGCATGAATATGGAAGCGGAGACCGCGGAGCTGATGTTCCCGATTGCCTATGAAGCCTTTGACATCCGGCAAGACTCGGCCGGGGACGGTCACCATCGGGGCGGAGTGGGCTCCCATCTCAAAATCCGCTTTCTGTGCGAGGGCGCGATGAGCGTGGAAACGGCCCGCACGCGCGAGGGCACCCCAGGCGTGAACGGCGGACAGCGGAGTTCGCCCCAACGATTGTGGCACCTTCGTGCGGATGGCACGCAGGAAATTGTCGGCGGTCTGACCGAGGACAATCGGTGGCTCAACCCCTTGCTGCGCGGCCACAAGCTCTCCTATGGCGATACCTTCTGGTTTGAAACCACCGGTGGCGGTGGCTGGGGCAACCCGCTCGACCGTCCGGTGCAAGAGGTCCTCGACGATACACTGGACGAGTATATCTCTGTGGAGAAAGCACGCGACGTCTATGGCGTGATTGTGGATATGGCAACGAGAACGGTTGACGAAGCGGCCACCACAGCCCTGCGGGCAGCCATGCGTACCGACGACGCATAACCACGTACAACAAAAATCCCCTTTACCCTCCGGAGTCGCGGGCAGGATGCCCGCCTCCGGGTTCCCTGTAGGCGGCCTCCATGGCTGCCCTAACCGGGCAGTACGACCGGAGAAGATACGAGACATCGGTCCCTCAGGAGGTGGCGGGGACCGAATGGAAAGAAGATTGACCGCAAAGGCGTTCTCGGATAGGGCTTTTTGGTGCAAGCAGTCTGTATAATAAGAAAAGGACAAAGAAGCCGATAGTTTTCTGGTCAGAATTTTCCAAACTGAGACACTATCGATATCTTTGTAAGAAGGAAGAGCCTCAAAAGCCATGGCGGGAATACGAGAGCGGGGACTACTCGTTCGCCGCTATATCCTGGAGCACGTCGGTTCCAATTCACAACACATTGTCCGTTCCACAGCTTTCGAATTCGGAATCTCCCGTCAGGCTGTCAACAAACATCTCAGTCGCCTTATCAAAGAAGGGCTCTTGACGGCGCGAGGAACGACTCGCAACCGCACGTACTCACTCACTATCCTGGGAAAAAGGCGCATTGGGGTTCCGCTCACCAACGAGACGGCTGAGGAGGCGGAATCCGAGATAAATAGTCGGCGTGGGAGAGCGGAGGCGGCTCGTCCGCACAATCCGCGCTAACTTTCCTTTTTGAGACGCTTGCGGCTGGCGGCAAGACCGGCCTTCTGTTCTGGGGTCAGGGTTGGGTAGTGCAGGTCCAGTTGCTCAAGGGTCTGCGCCAGGATCTGCGCCACGACCAGACGCATATAGGGCTTGTTGTCCGCAGGAATTGCATACCACGGTGCCCACGGAGTAGACGTCTGATTCAGACAGTCCTCGTATGCGTGCATATACGTGTCCCAATAGGCACGCTCGGCCGTATCGGCCTCCGAGAACTTCCAGTGTTTTTCCTGCTTCTTCAGACGATCCAGGAAGCGTCGGCGTTGTTCGGCCTTGGAGACGTTGAGCCAGAACTTGAGCACTATCGTGCCGTTCCGAACCAAGTGTTTCTCATAATCCTGGATTGACTCAAAGCGATATTCCCAGAGGTCGTCGTGATCCTTTGGCCAAGGCAGGTGCTGGCGGATCAGAAATTCGGGGTGGACCCGCGCGATCAGCACCTCTTCATAATAGCTGCGGTTGAAGATGCCGATCCGCCCACGCTCAGGCAGGCGGAGCGTCGCCCGCCACAAGAAATCGTGGGCGTATTCTTCTACTGACGGCGCCTGGAACGAGAAGACCTGAAACCCGGCCGGGTTCAGCCCCCGCATGACTGCCCGAATCGTTGAATCTTTGCCCGAGGCATCCATAGCCTGAAAAATGCACAGGACTGCATACTGAGTCTGGGCATACAAAACGCGCTGTCGCTCGTCGAGGCGAGCGGTCAACTGCGTAAGCTGCTTCCGACACTCGGCGGTACCGGGTGCATTCTTCCCAGGGCCGGTCGGCGCGTCCTTTACCAGGAAGGTTCCGTCGCACGGCACCTGAAACGGGTTGTCGGGCGGCGTAAAAAATTGCGGGGCCTTGCGCTGGTTTGCCATAACATTCAGATGTCCCGTCAGTGTTCTGCCGCTATTGATCCGACGCTCGCATTTGCGACCAGCACGACGGTCTCGTCTGGTTTTGCCAGCCACACGAAAGCACCCGTCCGTTCCGGCTCCTCCGTGAGTGGGCCGGTCATAACACCACGGGCAATAACGGTCTCATTGGGCCACACCGGGTTTGTAAACTTGATATCCAGCCGGCCACTCGTCCACCAGGCGGTGCCAAAGCGTTCTTCGAGAATATGGGCCGCATAGGCCATGGTCATCCGCCCCCCGATCACGACATCGCCAAAACCGAGTTTTTTCGATTCCTCACGGTCGGTGTGGTAGTTGGCGTCACCGTGAAAGAACCGGTCGCACATCTCCAGAGTGATGACGCGGTCGAGCGGCCCAAACGGTTCGCCCTCCGGGACGACGAAGCGCCGCGCCCCCTGTTTGGCTTTTGGATCGCGAAAGACGAGTTGCCCATCGTGCTGATCGAGCAGATAGCTCTGGTGGTGTCGCGTGCGCAGGGCCAGTTCTCCCGAGTCTGCGCGCAGTTCGACCTCGTACCGCACCACCGAGCGATTGCGCTTCGGATAAATATCCGTGATCTGGGCGGTTGCCGTATACGTCCGGCCCGGCGTCAGCGGCGCGAACAATTCCCACTCTTGGCGCATCCAGAGATGACCAAAGTGATTGCTGAACGACGACTGTGCGAAATAAGCGTTGTCCGGTCCAGTGGCGATCATGGAGGGGACAGTAGCGGCCTGCGGACGCGAGAGGTTCAGACCGTTATAGTAATCATTCAAGATATCTTCGGTAACAGTGAAGGAGACACTGCCGAGTTCTTTGCCGACATACGGTTCTGTCGTCTTCGGTGCATCCTGGGTCATATTTTCCTCCTGAGAACGCTACAGGAATTTCCCTCTTGCTACGCCGCCACCGAGAGCCTGTCGTCCGGGTCTTCCACCTCCAACAGCTCAACAACATTGCCGTCAGGGTCACGACCGTAGGTCGCACGCAGCCCCTTACCCGCTTTCTGCGGCGCGCAGTGGAACGTCATCCCCGCGGTTTTGAGCCGTTCGTATTCACCGTCAATATCCTCCACTTGTAGACACAGGTGGGTAATACCATGGTCGCACACCGGACGATTTGGGTCGCCTGGCTTTGGTTCTGGTGTGGCGTACTGGAACAGCTCCACGCAGGCGTTCCCGGCCTTGAGCATGACGACTTTTGAGGAAGAGTCCTTGAGTCCCACAATTTGATCGACTGACTGCGAGCCCGCTTTCCACTCAAACGCAAAGAGCTCTTCAAAACCGAGCAGGTCTTTGTAGAAGCGGAGCGCGCGCTCGATATCCCCGGTTGAAATAGCGGTGTGATGAATGCCTTTAATCATAATCCCCCCTCCTTCTGTGGTGTTATCACTCTTTTCTTTTGCCTACCTGTGCTTACGAGCTTGCCGCATCCGGCTTCTTCAGTGAGAATTTGCCCTTGGTGAAAAACTTGGGCTGGAGGAGCCAGACGAGTTCTCCCCGGCCAAAAGTGACCGCATGCCAGCCGGGAACGATCAAATCGATACGGGCCAATGCTGCGGTCGGAAACCGGATATTCCCGCCGCCGATCAGAAAACTCGCCAGCTCTGACCAAGTCGGTTCATGACCGACGAATAAAACCGTCGTCGCACTCTTGGGGAGGGCGCGTATTTCTTCCAGCACCGCAGCAGCATCGGTATCATACAGGGCGTCGCTTATTTCCGTCTGGCATTTCCATTTGCCTGCGGCCCGGGCTACCTCCAGTGTCGTTTTTGCTCGAACCGCGGACGAGGTCACGATACGGTCCGGCATTTGGCCGGAAGCCGCCAGAATCCGTCCCATTGCCCGTGCTGCGGCAATGCCCCGTTTTGTCAGCGGGCGGGCGTGATCATCCTCGGTCGCCGTGCCCCAGTCAGACTTGGCATGCCGAAAAAGCAGGAGGTGTTTGGTCGGAATCGGTTGGGTCATAAGTCAGCTACCATTTGCGAGAGGGACGCGAGCCGGCAGCCCGCAATCCAATCTGGGTTTTTCATGTGAGTCCAACCATAGGTCCACCGTTAATTGCCGCAGCCTGACGATAGGCCGGCCGAGCCGTCAGACGCCGAGCATAGTCGATCAGCACATTGGCTAAAGGAATTTTACAGTAGCGAGCCCAGGTCAAACAGGTAGTCAACAGGATATCGGCACAAGTAAAGCTTTCGCCCAGCAGATACGGTTCACCGGAACGGAGGGCCTGCGTCACGACAGCAATCTGCCGTGCAAAACCCTCTTTTGCGGCTTGCAGCGCATTCGGAGCCGCGCCATACAGATAGGCGAGGTCATCGTGCCGCCGCAGAATATATAAGGTGTGGGCATCAAGCTCGGTCATAATGAAAAAACACCACTGATCGTATAGTCCCCGCTGCGGAGTACCCGGACGGGGGACCAGTCCGGATTCCGGCCCATAGTTTTCGACCAGATAATTGATAATCGCGGCACTCTCGGCCAGGATCAGAGCTCCATCCTGGAGCACGGGAATCTTGCCGCGCGGGTTGAGGGCACGAAACTCGGCGGTCTGGGTCTCTCCCGTCCGCGAGCCAATCAGATGTTTTTCATACTCCAGACCGAGTTCGTGCAGCACCCAGTGCGGCCGGATGGTGCGGGTTGTTCCTGCACCCCACAGGATGAGATGGGGGGATGGGTGCGTATCGGTCATGCGCGTACTCCTCACCGGTGCGCGGTTCTTTTATGGCCTCGCCTTACTCCCGAGCAGATGCTAGGCGGCCACATGCACCGGCGGACGCTTGTCTGCCCACGGTTTTGCCTCTTCCAACTGAGCGGCCAAGCGTAGCAACCCTGCTTCGTCCCCGAAATGCCCAACAAACTGGACGCCGACCGGCAGGCCGTCGGCGCTCCAGTGCAACGGCAGGGAAATCGCCGGCTGTCCGGTCGTATTAAAGAGTGGCGTAAAGGGGACGTAGGAGAAGACCTGACGGGTCCACTCCATGGCCGTCATACCGGCCCGGTTCTGGTTCACTTCTCCGTGCGGCGCGGGCGGCTTGGCAATAGTCGGCGTGACAAAGATATCCAGGTCTTCAAAGAAGCGACCGACGATGCGGGACAGGCGGCCCCCGTGGTCCAGGGATTTCAGCAGATCAACCGCGGAATATTTCTTGCCGTCTTCCCAGCAGGCCAGCGTCACGGCTTCCAGCGTATCCGGGCTCGGCGAACGACCCATCTGCGCAGCCAAGTCTTCAACCGCCATGGCATTATACGCCACCCAAATCACATGAACATTTTGAAGGAACTCCTCCCAGTCATACTCCGGTCGGCCTTCGTACACCGTATGGCCGAGTTCCTCCAACACCCGTACCGTGTCATGGACCGCCTGCTCACATTCCGGGTCAACCTTCTCGCCCGAAGCGGGCGTTGTGGTCCAGGCAATGCGCAGCTTCCCCGGCGCGGCACCCACTTCCTCACGGTAGGGACGGGCCGGCGGGACCGGGATGCCAGGCGCACCGGCATCGGCCCCGGCCACGATATCGAGCAGGGTCGCGGAGTCGCGTACACTCCGTGAGACAACAAACTCACACGCCAGGCCACACAGCGGATCAGAATAGTCGGGCCCGGTGGGCACCAGATCGCGCGAGGGCTTGAGGCCAACCAGACCGTTACACGAGGCCGGAATACGAATAGAGCCACCGCCGTCGTTGGCGTGGGCAACCGGCACGATGCCGGCGGCAACCGATGCCCCGGACCCGCCGCTCGACCCACCGGCACTATGGCCGGCCTTCCACGGGTTGTGGACCGGCCCGAACAGGACGGTCTCCGTTGTCGGGTTATAGCCCAGTTCTGGCGTCTGGGTTGTTCCGGTCAGCACAAACCCGGCACGCCGGAAGCGCGCCATGAGTTCGGAATCCTCGGGAGCGACATAGCCCTGGGCCAGCCGTGAGCCCATATCGAGGCGGACTCCCTTGGCGTGCAGGACGAGTTCCTTGATCAGAAACGGCACGCCGCTGAAGGGACCCTGCGGCAGCCCTCCCCGAATCTCGGCTTGTGCCTGGTCTGACAGTATCTGGAGTACGGCGTTCAGTTGCGGGTTGACCTTTTCAATAGCCTGGACGGCAGTGGCCACCAGTTCTTCGGCGCTGACTTCTTTACGCGCAACCAGTTCAGCCAGCCCAAGGCCGTCATACTTTGCATATTCACTCAGTGACAGCATCGTCATACCCTCCTTCGTTGAGTAGCGTTTACTCTACCATGTCGTACTCGAAATCGTCCACGCATCTGTAGAGGGGGTGCACCGGAGGGGAGTTAATACAGTTCATATTTTGCCAGGCGTCCGTCCAGTCCGCCGTTGACGAGCGGTTTTTTCCACGCCGGTTTGAGGCCAATACGCTTCAGGTACTGACGGTCTCCACAATAGATGAAAGCCGTCGAGCCCTGACAGCGCTGTTTGAGAAAATCGCCCAGGCGGGCATAGAAAGAGTCCAGATTGTCTTGTTTGCCCATGCGGAGGCCATACGGCGGATTGCACACAATGACCGTGTCGTCGATCCGACGAATCTGAAAAGCATCGCGTTGCTTGACCGAGATGGCACTACCGGCGGGAAAGGCGGCGCAGTTGGCCCGCGCGGCGTGAACGGCTTCAGGGTCAATATCGCTACCGGAGATGAGACCCTGAGGAGGAGGACGCAGCGCAGCCCGCCCGTCTTCCTGTACTTGCCGCCAGAGTCTCGTGTCGAAGTCGGGCAGAGACTGGAAACCGAATCGCTGACGAAACAGCCCCGCCGGCATCCGTGCAGCCGACATATAGGCTTCGCACAGTAGGGTGCCGGAGCCGCAGAACGGATCGTACAGCGGTCGGCGTCCATCCCATTCAGTATGGTGAATAATCGACGCGGCCAAGGTCTCGACCAGGGGTGCCTGAACGCTTTTTTTTCGATAGCCGCGGCGATGGAGCGAGCCTCCGGACGTATCCAGGCTGATCGTGGCCTCATCATCATGGATGTACAGATTAATCCAGACGTCCGGCTCTCTGGTATCGATGGACGGACGCGCACCAGTGGCGGCTCGAAAAGAGTCAACCACCGCGTCTTTCAGACGGAGGGCGGCAAATTTCGAGTGCCGCAGACGGCTGTTGGCCACGGTGGCAAAAACGGCAAAAGTTTGCGACGGATCGAGAAAATCCTGCCATTCGACCCCCCTCGCCTTTTTGTATAGATAGCGGTCGGAGTGACACCTGAACGACGTGAGCGGAGCGAGCACACGGGTGATCAGGCGGGCGTAAAAATTAATGGTATAGAGCGCTTTTGGTGAGGCGGTAAAATAAATTCCTCGGTACGTTGGACTGGTCTCCCGAGCGCCGAGCGTGCGGAGTTCTTGCTCGGCAATGTCCTTGATATCATCCGCTACTTGGGCAAAGTAGCGGTGCGTTTCCTGATAGCGGTACATGGAAAGTGTCCAGAGTTACAAAAGCGTTTACAAATACTGGTCCACAAAGGTCCGAGGAGTAACGACCTGCAAACGACGATAGCCCGAAGTCGTGAGAAGCGCCCGGTCACCACTCACGACAACGCGACATTTTCCAGCAGGGTGCACACGCAAGGAATTTATCATCGTCCGGGTCGCTACATATCTGCCGGGGAAGAGGATGGGCCTCAACCACATGAGCGTAGGCAAACAGCAAGGTCAGAAAGGGTTCAAGGGAGACGCCAGGAAATTGCTCTGCTAATCGGCGTCCAACCAGTGCATATTCTTCGAAGACCTCTCGTGAGCCAATGAACTGGACCTGACCGTTTTACCAGGCCTGAAGGATGTGATACGGAAGGCCTCTGAAGAATACGTTCGACCTAAATGCTATCGAACCAATCCGACTGGATCCGCACACTCTCTATCATCTCAGTCTCCACGCCAAGGCGGTTTTCCTTAAGCAGGTCGCAGAGGCGATCTCCGTCGATCAAGTCAATCGCAATCGCGCCGTCACGGGTGGCCTCGTCTGAGGTCTGACTGGTGAAGTGGCCTGTGGTGATGAACAGACCTTTATCGGCGCGCCCCTGCAACGCTCCACGAAAATCCCTGATATCCTTGGAACGCACGCTCCCCTTCCAACGCTTGCACTGGAAGTAGACCTGAAACGATACAAGGTTCACGCGCAGCACGCCCACACCGTCGATCCCACCGTCACCGGATTTTCCACGCACTTCAACTTTGGTGAACCCCGCTTCGCGCAAGAGTCGCTGTGACAGTCGTTCAAACGCTTCCGGCGGCATCGCGCCCAGTACGGACATGAGCGACGCCTTCCAGTCTTCGGCTTCCTCTGGGCCGTCATCCGTCGGTTCAGCGATATCCGTTTCCGCCACTTTGGCAGCCTGCCGCTTCGCCCGTGACCGTTCACGCTCTTCCAGTGTGACCTGCTCATGGATCGCACGGGTTTCGTCGAGCCTCGTGATCGCCGCGCCGCTTTCTGTCAGCGTCCAGACCCCTCGCGAAGAGTTCACCAGTGCATCCCCGCGTTTGAGATAGGTGCGCGCCCAGGCAAGGTAGTAGTTCACCCGCGGTCGGTTTTCGTCTCGTGGCATAGTGAAGACCTGCTCAGCTTCGGGCACGCCCTCCAGCTCGATCACCTTTTCGTCGAGTTCCTGAATAGTAGCCGATCCGCCCAACTCCTTAAGCGCCTCGACCGTAACCAGCATCATCCCCGGCAAATCCGGCAAGCTTTCCGCGTTAATCTCAAAACGTCTCTTCACAATCGCGTCTCTCCTAGTCATTCATTAGCGCCGTCTTAGCCTTGGGTCTGTCGGCAGTGGAAGCAACCGGCGCAATCTCCACCAGCTCACCCTCAAGTCGATATACCGACCCGCCCCAGCACCGTCCTTTGGAAGGAAGGCATTCGCCGATGAGCTCATTTCTCACTGCATGATACTCTGCCCTGTCGATCTCTGGAACCCTTTCACGAAGTTCAGCGTTCAATGCCTGTTCGATCCGCTTGCGGTGGTGGCGGAACATGAAAGAAGGCCAGGAAAAGCAATGAAAATAATGGATTACGTTTACCTAAAACACTAGCTTCGATCAGTGTGAACGATCCTCACTTGGTTCCCTGGACACTCTTCAGCGCAGCCGTAATATCCGAGCGTTTCATTCCGGTGCTACGTGCCTGCCGTCGCGCTTCGCTAATGAGCGCGTCGAAGTCGGCCAATGTGGGAGGTGTAACTTTCTTAAGAACGATCCCACCGCCTTCCCCCAGCCGCAACAAATTGGGTGTCTAGCTCAAGCTAGAGCCGTATACGGATTTCCTCACTTCTTCTTTCCGCCCGGCCAGTATTCCTGCGCGCCCAGCCCTTCGAGTGCTAAACCGTAGCCAAGGTTGTCGAGCATCAGCTTCTTGAGTTGCTGGGTCAGCGCGACACGGGCATAACGGACGGTCAGCGGCGGTTGTTTGGAGACAATCTCCGCCAGCTCCCAGGCCCGCTCAAGCAGTTTCTCACGCGGCATGACCTCGTTGACCACCCCGAGCGTCAGCGCTTCCTGCGCCGAGAGTTTCTGACCGGTGAGCAGGAAGTAGCGCCCTCGATTCGCGCCCAAAAGGAGCGGCCAGACAATATGCACGCCGTCACCCGGGACAATCCCGTTGGGGAAATGCGGAGCATCCTGGAATACCGCGTCGTCTGAGGCCAACACAATATCGCACAGCACCGCCAGCTCGGCGTGAATGGTGGCCGGACCGTTGACCGCAGCAATCATGGGCACCTCAATGTCCAGGTGGTTCATGAGGAGCTTTTTGGCATCCCAATAAATGTGATCCCATAACTGGGGCGTGATCTCCCACTGACCCTCTCGGGCGTAGCGGGCAATGAACTTGTCTTCCGTACCGGTAAGAATGACGGCTTTGTTCTCCGGATCGCTGCCAACATCGTAGAAACATTTTCCCAACTCCGAGTGCGGGCTCTCTCCCCAGCGCAGGGTTTTCCCGTCCGTGTGGAGCGTGAGTTGCAGAATTCCGTTGCGCCGCTCCATCTGAACATGCTTATACTGATTGCGGTACTCGTCGAATGTTGCCATAGCAGCCTCCCTTCTGCCTTTGGTTAAACCACGCCCGATTTGGGAGGACAAGGTTTGGACGCACGGTCAACTTCCCAATGCGTCATATAAGGGAGGAGAGATGGATTTCGGACTGCTGTTCGCGTTTGAGAACCCACGGCCCTGGCAGGTTTCATCGGCTCAACTCTGTCGGAGCATGGTCAGACAGGGGGTGCTGGCCGAAGAGCTTGGCTACGACCATATTTGGACGGCAGAGCATCACGGCACCGACGACTACTTCCCAGCCCAATTCCCGCTGCTGGCCGCACTGGCGACCCAGACCAGCCGCATTCGGCTCGGAACCTATATCGTCATCCTGCCACTCTACCATCCGCTTCAGGTTGCAGAAGAAGCGGCAACGCTCGATGCCCTCTCGGATGGCCGTTTCGACTTGGGTCTGGGCCAAGGCTATGTAGTGGACGAGTACGCCGCCTATAACATCCCCCGCTCCCAGCGACCGGCGCGGATGGAAGACGGCCTGGCGATTATTACCGGGCTGTGGACCCAGGAGGAATTTGCCTATACCGGCAGGCATTTTACGATCGGACCCATTTCTCTTCGCCCCCGACCGGTGCAAACCACTCCTCCCCTATGGGTTGCCGGGCTGACGCCGAAATCGATAGACCGGGTTGCCCGCTACGGCTGTCATTTTGCGGGTGCGGGCAGTGCCCATACCACGCGGCTGTACGAAGACAGTTTGCGTCACCACGGACACGATCCAAAGAATTTTCATAAAGCCGCGCTACGATTGGTCTACGTATCCGATACACGTGCACGCGCCTGGGAAGAATGCGCCCCGCACGTGCGGCATCGTATGGCCGTTTATACCCAAAAGCTCGACGAAGCCGGAGATTTTCAAATCCCTGGTGGCTATTTTGGCGTCGATCCCTTACCGTCCGCCGAAGAGCTTGGCAAAGCCGAGGGACTCCATTTCTTTGGCGCACCGCCCATCATCGGAACACCCGAGGATGCAATTCAAGAGATTACGCGCTCGCAGCAGGAAGCCGGCGTGACCCATCTGGTCATGTGGATGCAAATAGGCGGTATCGATCCCCGTCGAGCGGAGCATTCCATGCGTTTGTTTGCCAAAGAGGTCATGCCTCACTTTGCGGCACAGGAGGGCTGATCATGCTGCCCCGACTCGGTATTCAGGATATCGCCCAATACAGTCAAGAACTCGGCTTGGAACTCACCCCGGCTGAGATGCAGAGCATGCACGCTCGTATGCTGGAGCATATCGCAACCTTCGAAACCTTTCAGGAACTGAGGATTGAGGAGCAGCGTCTGCCCCTCCGTTATACTGACCGAGACCCCGGCTATCGGCCAACCGAGGAAGAAGACCCACTGAACGTTTTCATTCGGAAATGTCGGATTGAGGGCGCAAAAGATGGACCGCTCGCAGGCAAGACCATAGGCTTGAAAGACCATATCAGTGTAGCTGGCGTGCCCCTCACGCTCGGCTGCCATTTTATGGACGGCTATATTCCGGACTTTGACGCGCCGCTTGTCACCCGACTGCTCGACGCTGGAGCCACCATCGTGGGCAAAATGAATATGGAGGACTTCTCCTTTGGCGGCCCAGGGCTCAGTGGCATTGGCGACTTTGGGCGACCACTGAACCCGCATAATACGGCTCACGTCACAGGCGGCTCTTCTTCAGGGTCCGGCGCGGCGGTCGCCGCCGGTCTCGTTGACGTGGCCTTTGGCGGGGATCAAGGCGGGTCGGTCCGGCTGCCGGCGGCGTGGTCGGGGACCGTGGGCCTGATGCCCACACACGGGTTGATTCCCCACACTGGGGTGTTCGGCCTGGACCCGACGATCGATTACGTGGGTCCACTCGCTCGGACGGTCGAAGATATCGCTCTCATCCTGGAGTGTGTGGCGGGTGCGGACGGCTACGATCCAAGGCAGACCGCCCTGCCGGTCCAATTGCCAAGCTATACCCAGGCATTAGCTCAGAATATCGAAGACGTCCGGATCGGTATTTTAGCCGAGGGCTTTGGTTTTCCCGGCAGCGAGTCCGAGGTTGACCAGACCGTCCTCAACGCGCTCACGGCCCTGGAGCAATCCGGGGCTCAACTTGAACGTGTGTCCATTCCGCTGCATGACAAAGCCCCGTTGGCTCTCCTGCCTATCTATTTTGAAGGCGGCAAGCATATGTTCGACACTAATCTGGGCGGCGCCGGGACAAAGACTTATTATCCGAGCTCGTTCATCTCCACCTTTGGCCGCTTTAAGCGCAGCCACGGACACGAACTCCCCCTGAACTACAAACTCCATTTGATCCTCGGTGCGTATCTCGCCCGCTTTACGCACGGACGGCTGCACGCCAAGGCCCATAATGTCCGGCCCACTTTTATCAAACAGTATAACCAGGCCTTTGCCCGGGTAGATGTACTTGCCATGCCAACAGTTCCGATCAAGGCGCCCCGGTATCGTGAGCCCGAGCATTACGAGGAAGCGATTGAGCATACGCTTTTCGGGGGACAACTCGGCTTAGACCTTGGGCTGGTCATCCGGAACATGGGACCGTTTAATCTGACCGGCCATCCCGCGCTCAGCGTGCCCTGCGGGAAGGTCGATGGACTGCCGATCGGCCTGATGCTGGTCGCCCCGCATTTTCGCGAGGACCAGTTGCTCAGGGTCGCGGCAGCGTATCAGCGTTCAGTGGATTGGCAAAGCCTGCTCCCCCCTTCTGCGTAAAGAAAACCAATTCGCTCTGAGGAGAAATCGTCTATGGAAACACGTCCGCTCGGTGCCTCGGGAATCCAGGCCAGTGTGGTGGGTCTTGGGTGTAACAATTTTGGGATGAAGATTGATTTGGAAGCCAGCCGTGCGGTGATCGACACTGCTCTGGAGGTCGGCATTACGTGTTTTGATACCGCAGATATGTATGGCAAGGGCCAGTCTGAGGAGTTCCTGGGTAAAGTGTTGGGCCGGCGTCGCAAGGATATCGTTCTGGCCACAAAATTCGGTGGTGTCGCCAAGATGGCCAAATCGGGAGAACGGTGGGGAGCGGGCGAGTATATCCTGCGATGCGTCGAGGACAGCCTGCGTCGATTACAAACAGACTGGATTGACCTGTATCAAATGCACTATCCCGACCCGAACACGCCTATTGAAGAGACCCTTGAGACGCTGAACACGCTGGTCCGACAGGGTAAAGTGCGCGCGATCGGACATTCCAATTTTTCTGCCGAGCAAATTGGTGAAGCAGTGGAACAGTCCACGGCGCACGATTTCGCTCACTTTGTTACTGCGCAAAATGATTGGAGCCTGTTGAATCGTGCGGTTGAAGCAGATGCGATCCCAGCCTGTGAGCGGCATGGACTCGGCCAGTTGCCCTACTTTCCTTTAGCCAGTGGCATGTTGACCGGCAAATATCGACGCGGTGAAGATTTTGCGCCTGGAACGCGGATGGCTGTTCTCCCATTCTCGCAGCGTATGGCCTCTAATGAGAATTTTGCCAAGGTTGAGATTCTGCAAGACTTTGCCGAACGGCGTGGCCACACCCTGCTTGAACTCGCCATGTCATGGCTCGCTGCCCAGCCGTGCGTCACCTCGGTCATCGCTGGAGCAACGACGCCGGCGCAGGTGCGGACGAATGCGCCGGCGGCGAACTGGAAGCTTTCAGCAGAAGAATTAACACAAGTCGATGCGCTCGTTTCTGGTGCTCCGGCCTAGAGAGGTTCTATATGCAGGAGCAGCACGCACGACACACCCCTGCCGCACTCGGCACGCAACCCGTCCCGATCGAGCCGTGTGTCTCGCCAACCTATTTTGAGCAAGAGCGCGAGCGCTTGTTTCGTCGGGTGTGGCTGAATATTGGGCGCGTAGAGGACGTCCCCAACGTTGGCGATTATTTTGTCAAAGAACTGGCTGTTTGTCAGACATCTATCCTTGTTGTGCGGAGCAAAGACGACCGGATTCACGCCTTTCACAATATGTGTTCTCATCGCGGCAACAAGCTCGCCTGGGATATGCAAGGCACCTGCCGGATGTTGACGTGCAAATTC
Organism: Candidatus Binatia bacterium; assembly: GCA_022820725.1. Taxonomy (GTDB): domain Bacteria; phylum Desulfobacterota; class Binatia; order Bin18; family Bin18; genus Bin18. The sequence continues at coordinate 186,430 of JAJEFA010000017.1, read as the reverse complement.
CACGGCTGGTCCTACGGTTTGGATGGACAGCTCAGCTTTGTACCGGATGAAGGCAGTTTTTTTGATCTTGATAAAGACAAGCTGGGTCTCACGCCGGTGACACTCGATATCTGGGAGGGGTTTCTCTTCGTCCATATTGATCCGCACCCACGCGAAACGCTGGACGAATTCATGGGCGAGTTTGGCCGGCAGCTAGGTGGCTATCCCTTTCATCACATGTCAATCTGCTATCGGTACGCCACTCAAGTCAACTGCAACTGGAAAGTCGCTCTGGATGCGTTTCAGGAGATCTACCACGTTCCGGTCCTCCACCGGCGCACCATCGGCGATACCTTTTCCGGGCCGGATAATCCGTTTAGCCACGCTTTGACCATCAAACTCTACCCTCGCCATCGGATGATGTCGCTGTATGGCAACCCCAGCCATCAGCCCTCGCCCGTCGAATCCCTTGCCTACCGCTTTGGTTCGGTCGTCACTCAAGGCCGTATTGCAGGAGACCAACTCCCGCTCGGCGTCAATCCGACCCGCAGTCCGCAGTGGGCGTTTGATCTGAATGTGATCTTTCCCAACTTTTCAGTCGATGTCTCTGCCGGAACGTATGTCACGCATCATTTCTGGCCGCTCACGGCCGACCGTACCCTCTGGGAGGCCTGTTTATACTGCCCGCCCACAACACGGGCCGGCCAGCGCTTCAGCCAAGAAGTCAGCAGATGTGTCTTACGTGACACACTCCTGGAGGATGGCAGTACGCTTGAGGCAACACAATCCATGCTTGCCACTGGCATCAGGGCGCACTTCAATCTGAACGATGAGGAAGTGTTGGTACGGCACTCGCATAGGGTCATTGACGATTATGTCTCTGGTGGCTGAGGCGCTAGGGAAAGACGCACCAACTATGCATTGAAAAGCATCAGGAAACTTTTTATTGTCTTCGTACTCAACAGGACAGCCTTTCAATAACGCATCGGAAGACACGCCATTGGCTAAGGAGGGAAAAATGAGCAGTAACGGACACGCACCAACATCAGAGATACGGGCTCAGCTCGATCATCCGATCATAGACGCGGATGGACACTGGCTGGAATTTGGGCCATTGGTCAGAGAGGAAATGCGAAAAATCGGTGGCGATAAAGCTGTCGAAGGATTCTCTTTTTTCCCCAAGCTGGTGCAAAAGGAACTCGCCATGTCCGTGGCCGAACGCCGGGCCAGTGGGGTCGGCCAGCAGGCGTTCTGGGCGCTGCCGACCAAGAATACGCGCGACCGGGCGACTGCGGTCATGCCGCAGCTCTTGTATGAACGGCTGGACGAATTTGGCTTCGATTTCAGTGTGATGTATCCCACGGCCGGCCTCGGCCTGCCGCTGATTCCCGACGCAGAGCAGCGCCAGGCGGCCTGTCGCGCCTTCAATACCTTTAGCGCCGAGTATTTTGGCAAATATGCAGACCGGCTGACACCGGCGGGGGTGATTCCCATGCACACCCCGGACGAGGCCGTCGCGGAACTGGAACACGCGGTCAAACAGCTCGGCTTGAAGGTTGTCATGCTGGGCAGTCTGATCCGGCGTGATGTTCCGGCTGCGCTTGAGGTTCACCCCGACGCGGCGAAATTTGTCGCATATCGGGACGTCCTGGGTCTTGACAGCGACTATAACTACGACCCGGTCTGGGCAAAATGTGTTGAGCTCAAAGTCGCTCCCTCCTTTCATTCCGGCGGACGCGGGTTTGCCATGCGCATGTCGCCGAGCAATTTCACCTATAACCATATTGGTCATTTCGCGGCCGCCAACGAGGCGGTGTGTAAGGCGCTGTTCTTAGGTGGGGTGACGCGGCGCTTCCCGGACCTCAAGTTTGCCTTTCTCGAAGGCGGGGTCGGCTGGGCGTGTCAGCTCTACGTCGATCTGATCGAACACTGGGAGAAGCGTAATATCGATGCTCTGGCTGAAGTTGATCCGGCCAACCTCGACCATACGCTGTTCCGTGAACTCGCCGAGCAGTACGGCAATGCCACCATTGTTGAGGCGCTACGCCGACGGGAAGCCGCCCTTGATACCGCCATGCCACCCAAGGGTTCGGTCGATACCGGGGGCATTGAAAACCTGGACGACTACTCGGCCTGTGGCATCACCAAAGCCAAGGACATCAAGGACTTGTTTACCACGAATTTCTACTTCGGCTGCGAGGCGGACGACCGGATGAATGTCATGGCCTTCAACCGCAATGCCAACCCGTTTGACGCCCAGTTGCACGCCCTGTTCGGTTCCGACATCGGCCATTTTGATGTTCCGAATATGGCCCACGTCCTGCCCGAAACCTATGAGTTCGTTGAAGACGGACTGATGACTGCGGAGAACTTTCGCGATTTCACCTGCGATAATCCGATTCGGTTCTTGGGTGGAACGAATCCGGACTTTTTCAAAGGCACGGTGGTGGAAGATAGGGCTGCCGCGGTCCTGGCGCAGGAGGGTACCGGGTTCAGCGTGAACGGACAGGCTGAGAGTCAGGTGGCAAAGTAACGGCTAAGGGGGCGGGTCAAATGATTCGCCCCTTTTGAACCTATTTTGCGCGGCGCACCGCATCCAGGGCCATATACGCAAAGGCAGGCGCAACGACGACGAGAACGATAGTGGAAAGAATCTCCATACCTACAATCCCTCCAGTGCATCAATACGCCGTTCAATGCCGCGATGAACAACGAAACCGGATAGAGTAATAATCGTAATAACCGCAAGTGCTCCGAGAACTTTATACCTGGGTTCCTCTCCTACAGCGGCGCAAAGCGCTTCCTTTTCAGCAGTTGCCCCCTGCCCGCGTTTCCTAACACCGTCCCGTTTTCTACAATCACCTCTCCCCGCGAGAGCGTATGCGTTGGCCAGCCCGTCACCTGAAAGCCTTCATACAGCTCATAATCGGCCCGCGAGTGCATATTGCGATGACGGATGGTGACGGCTTTCTCTGTATCAAAGATTACGATGTCGGCATCCGACCCTACCGTGATCGTACCCTTCTGGGGATAGAGACCAAACAGCTTGGCCGGGTTGGTGGCGCTCACTTCGACAAAGCGGTTGAGCGATAATTTCCCTTGGCCGACACCCTCGGAGTAGAGCATGGGGATCAGGGTTTCGAGGTTGGACATGCCGGGTAGCAATTCATCTACGGCCTGACCCGCCTTTTTCTGGGCCAGGTTCCAGCCGCAGTGGTCCGTGGCCACGGTTTGCAGATTATCGTTGCGCAAGCCATCCCACATGACCTGCATTTGAGACGCTTCTCGCAGCGGCGGCCAGCCAACATAGCGTTCGGCGTCCTGCTCTTCAAAGCGCTCGCGCGAGAGATGCAAATAGAGTGGCCGTGTTTCGCCGTAGATGATCTGACCGTGAGCGCGGGCCTGACGAATCGGAGCCAGGGCTTCCTCACATGACAGATGGACTAAATAAATAGGGGCTTCCGCGTACTTGGCCATACTGAGCGCTCGTTGCACCGCCAGGCCCTCGGACTCGCGGGGCCGTGAGTCGGGGAAATGTTTTGGACCCAGCTTGCCCTCGGACGTCATTTGTTCGCACAGATAGCTGATCAAGCACTGGTCTTCGGCGTGGACGTTGGTCAGCGCCCCGTGTTTGCCGGCCTGGGCCATAACCTTGAGGTAGTCAGCCGCCAACTCGTCAAAGCGGGCCATACCGATCATGAACAACTTAAAACTCGTATGGCCCTCAGCAATCGCGTCGGCCATTTCATCAATAATCTGTGGAGTCGGCTCCAGGATGACCGGGTGAATGCCGTAGTCGATAATGGACTTGTCCTTGGCTTTCTCCTCCCAGGCTTCGACGCTACTCTGAATCGACTGGCCCGCCTCGGGAAAGGCGTAATCGACAATGGTAGTCACGCCGCCACACGCCGCAGCCACGGTCCCGGAGTAAAAATCATCAACCGAGCGATGGCCCATCAGTTCAATATCAACGTGGGTGTGGACATCAACGCCACCGGGGAAAAGGTATTTCCCGCTTGCATCAATTTCCTTTGCCGCCGGTCCTAACCCTTGACCGATGTGTTTGATCTTACCACCTTCGACGCCCACGTCGGCTTGCGCAATATCACTCGCCGTCACGACCGTTCCGTTCCGAATCACGAGATCCATACGTCCCTCCTTTGCAGCCGCGGTTTACACCTGCACTCTTTCCCCGAGTTCTCGGGCCGCGTCTACCAATGATTGGACCAGCACGGCAACGTCAGAGTCGGCGATGCTCGTAATCCCGGTAGGATTAGAAGCGAGCTGGTCGGTCTCGACTTTCCGGTGGGCAATACGCCATTCACCCTCGTATTTGACCAAGCGATCAACATAACGGCCCTGGGCGAAGAGCTTATACCCACCGGCAGTTGCCAGCGTTGCCAGCATACTGCACTGGCCGGTGGCTTCGTCTCCGTTCACCGCATACAGAAAGTTGGCCATCATATGCCGGCAGCGAATTTCCCGGACGTGAACATCGGCGTAGCCGCGCAGGGCCGCCTGACCACGCATGGCGCGCGTCCCAACCTGAAAAATTCCATCCGGCGTAAAGCAGTCAACCCAGGCCTCAGGATTGAGATCGTCAATGGCGTGGGCATAGCGGGCAAAGAGTTCCTGAATCGCCAGTTTTTCCATCCATTCGTTGTCCATCCACTCCCTCCTTTGCTGAAATGGGGTGCGCTAGCGTTGGAATTCCTGGTGATGGGCCAGCCACCAGCGAGCAATATCGATGCGCCGCGCCATCCACACTCCGCCTTTGTCCAGGGCGTATTCGATAAACTCGCGCAGTCCCGACGTCCGTCCGGCCTGACCGGCGATACGTGGATGGAGGCCGATGGACATCATCTTGGGATAGCCGGCCTCGCCTTCCGCCGAGAGTTCGTCCAGGCCGCGCTTACACGACTCAAAGAAATCCGTCGGGCTACCATAACCCTGGGGCAGAACATAGCGCGCATCGTTATAGGTGAAAGAGTACGGTACGATCAGATGTTGGGTGTCTCCGACTTGGGTAAAATACGGCAGGTCGTCATTATAGGCGTCCGCATCATATACAAAGCCGCCTTCGGCGACGATGAGTTCTCGAGTATGAACGCTCGGCCCGTAACGACAGTACCAGCCCAGCGGGCGCTCACCGCACGTCTTCTGAATCGACTCGATCGCCCACTGCATATGCTGTTGCTCTTCTTCCCGACTCAGTCGCCAGTGCTCGCTCCAGCGCCAGCCGTGGGAGCACGGTTCGTGGCCACTCGCGGCGATCCACTCGCCCACTTCGGGATTCCGCTCCAGGGCGACCGCGCAGGCAAAGAACGTCACCTGAATTTTATATTCGTCGAAGAGGCGCATGAGCCGCCAGATTCCGGCCCGACTGCCGTACTCGTAGACGGACTCAGTCGCGAGATCCCGATATTTTTTATCAAGGGCATAGTTGATCTCGGCCAGGCCTTCGTTGCGCTCGTCGCCGGCCGGCTTGGCATACTCGGAGCCCTCTTCATAATTCACCACCAGATTCACGGCGACCTTGGCGTTATGCGGCCAGACGACCTTCGGCGGCCGCCGACCGTAGCCGACAAAGTCACGCTTCGGACCGGGAACGTTTTTATCGATAAGTTGCACGGGCCACCTCCTTACACCATCTTGGCCGGGTGTGGCTGCTCATGCCCCAGGATGGGGTGGGGCTGATACGGCGCTTCGAGCGCCGCGACTTCCTCATCGCTCAGTTCCATATCAACAGCGGCAAAGAGCTCTTCCAGATGATGAATCTGCGTGGCTCCGATTATGGGCGCTGTGACACCCGGCGCCTGGAGTATCCAGGCACAGGCAATCTGGGTCGGTGTGACACCTCGCTGTTCGGCGACCTTTTCCACTGTCGCGGCAACAACGAAATCGTTCTCACGAAAATAATTATTATGGGCAAACGCATCGGTTTCTGCACGCTTGGTCAGTGCCGTACCACCCTCGGGCTGACGGTTCCCGGCGAAGAAGCCTCGGGCGAGCGGACTCCACGGAATGAGCGCCACGCCCTGGTCGATACACAGCGGATTCATCTCCCGCTCTTCCTCACGATAGATCAGATTGTAGTGGTTCTGCATGGTCACGAAACGGTGCCAGCCCTGTTCCTTTGCTTCATAGAGAGCCTTGGAAAACTGCCAGGCCGCCATGCTACTCGCACCCAAATAGCGTACTTTGCCGCTGCGTACGAGGCTATCCAACGCTTCCAGGGTTTCCTCGATCGGCGTGGAAAAATCCCAGCGGTGGATCTGATACAGGTCGACATAATCCATCTTGAGACGACGCAGAGAATGCTCACACGCCTCAATAATATGCTTACGACTCAGCCCGCCACGGTTTGGCCCGGGCCCCATCTTGCCCCATACTTTAGTGGCAACGACAACGTCATCGCGTGAGGCCATCTCCCCCAGCCAGTGTCCGGTGATCTCCTCACTCAGGCCAATCGAGTAGACATCGGCGGTATCGAAGAAGTTGATGCCGGCCTCCAGGGCTACGACGAAATGCTCGCGCGCGTCGTCCTGACCCAGAGCCCAGTCGCGCGGCATCGCCCAGTCGGGCTGCGGACCGCCGCCATAGCTCATACAGCCGAGACAGAGCCGCGACACGGTCATTCCAGTGTTGCCAAGCTTTGCAAACTGCATACGTCCTCCAATGCATTATTGACGCGGCTGCCGGTGGGCGAAATCCTGTGCGATCTCGGAAAACGTGGCCCAGCTCACACCAGCGTGACTGTTGAAATATTCAATCAGACGTTCGTGCATCATCAGCACCTGCGGGCGGCCGCTCACGTCCGGATGGATGGTCATGGTGAAGACGGCGTAGTCGTGTTCGCGGTAGACCCAGTCGAACTGATCCCGCCACATTTGTTCGATGTCGCGGGGATTCACAAAGCCGTGGCTATTGGGCGATTTTTTGATGAACATCATGGGAGGCAGGTCGTCGAGATACCAATTGGCCGGAATCTCGACCAGGTCGGTCTCCTCACCGCGCATGAGCGGCTTCATCCACTCTGCCGCCGGTTTGGAATAGTCGATATTGGTCCAGGTATCGCCGACCCGTACATAATAGGGATGAAAGTCGTTATGCATCAGACTGTGGTCATAGCGGAAGCCGTGTTTAAGCAGGAGTTCGTTGGTCACGTTCGAGAACTCCCACCACGGGGCTACATAGCCGGAGGGACGGTTGCCCGACTTTTCCTCGATCAGGCCGATGGTTCTGATCAGGACGTCTTCCTCCTGCTGGGGTGTCATGGCGATGGGGTTTTCGTGGGAGTAGCCATGCGCGCCAATCTCGTGTCCGGCCTCCACAATCATGTGGGTCTGCTCTGGAAACGTCTCGATCGAGTGACCGGGGATAAACCAGCTCGTCTTCATGCCGTACTTCTCAAACAGCTTGAGCAAACGCGGTACACCGATTTCGCCGGCAAACAGACCGCGCGAAATATCGTCCGGTGAGTCTTCTCCCCCGTACGACCCCAGCCAGCCGCCGACCGCGTCCACGTCGATTCCATAGGCAAGCTTGATGTCTTTTGTGGCCATATCTCCTCCTTCTCCTGCGCCTGTTTCAGGCTCGGGTGTCCAGGACTTTATCCATAACGTATTGCGCCAGTTGATGGATACATTCTTCGAGGTGACAGTAGCGTCCAGGCTGCGCCAGACGCGAGACTAATCCGCGCTGGACCGACTCGCACGCCCACATGTCCTGTGAGTTGATGAACTCGATCCCCTCGACCGCGTGTTCGAGGTGTTGTGCGAAGTCGGGTATTGCTAAGGTCTCCGGGGGGAAGCACAGCGACAGGCTCCACGTAATGCGGTCAGCCGCTTGGGGCAGGATCTGTCCGTAAAACATGCCGTCCGGCAACGGGGTGAAGAGATGGGTTGGATAGATATTGATAAAGTCTCCGCGCATACGCTCTTCGGTAGACAAACTCTCAATCAACGGGAAAGGAGAAGGTAACCACTCGGTCTTGCCGGGTTCGGCTTCTGTCACCCCCGGTGAATAAAACGTTGCCCCCGGCGTTGCAAAATCTCCCCAGATGATCCCAAACGCGCCGTTATACGTCGCGTTGGTGATATTGTAAGCCTGATGCGAGGCATTGAGGACGGAATGGACTGGCATCACATCATGCGGTCCCTTATGCAGACCAAGAACGTGGTAGGCCTCCATATAGTTCTCCACCATGATCTTCCAGTTCCAGTTGCCCTCATAGACCATCGTTTTCACGGTACGCATCTCGCTCAGCTTGTAGTGCTGGAGGCGTTGCGAGAGGGGAGCCAGCCTCGGTCCAAGCGGCTGAGCCTGCGGATCAAAGTTGACGAAAATGAATCCCTCCCAGGTCTCGACCCGCGGCGCAGCCAAGTGACATTGTGTTTTGTCAAAGTTATCGGTGCGTTGCATCTCGGGCGCGCCTATGAGTTCGCCTTTCAACGAGTAGGTCCAGCCGTGGTAGGGGCACTCAAACCGGGGGAGGTTCCCGTGTCCTTCCACCACTTGAGTGGCGCGATGCCGACAGACATTTGATAACACCCGAACCTGATGGTCCTCATCTCGGACAACAATCAGGCGCTCGCCCAGCAGCATCAGCGTAAAAAAATCTCCCGGCTTCTCTACCTGGTCTGTCCGCCCGACGCAGAGCCATTCTTTCAAGAAAATACGCTCGACTTCTTGCGCATAAAATTCGGGCGAGGTGTAACAGGCAGGCGGGAGCATGGAGGCTTGAGACAGCGGTCGTCGCGCCGCCCTCAAATCATCGCCAGTTACCACGCTGGGCATAACTTTCTCCTTTCGACTTGGATGGATGTCCCCTGAGCCGGACCCTAGCTCTGTCGTGTGTTGAGTGTCAAGGAAAACGTTGGTTGTAGGGGCGTAGGAACTCCCATACCCTCTTGTGACCTATCGCTATAAAGCAACAGGAGGGCAAAAATGGGCACGGAAAAGATCTGGTGGGCCGGTCTTCAAGCAAGATTTTTATCGAGTGTGTTTGTCTTCTTCCTTACTTGGTCTATCGCTCAAGCCGATGACGTGGCCAGGAGTCCGTATGGTCCGGACGATGAAATCGGCGTCCTCAACGAGTTAACCGAGGCCAATACCCTGGCCGTCTTGCAACGTGTCAGCAGCGGTAAAACCTATGACCTCAGCGTGACAAACTTCGTGGGAATGCCCGGCCTGGCCGACTTCGGGTTGGGCGACCCGCCGTTTCATATGTGGATGACACATACGCCGCGCGGGATGCGGGTCGAGCAATTGGCCCCGGCCGGCGGTCCGCCCAACCTCGCCTTGTACGATGATGCCTATACCCTGTCCGCTCACACGGGTACCCATATTGACGCACTGAATCACCTCGGACGAGGCGAGAAAATTTTTAACGGCTACGACGCCTCGACCTATTTGAGCGACAAGGGCTGGACCAAGGCCGGAGTGGATGCCATCCCGCCCATTATCACGCGCGGGATTCTTATTGATGTTGCGGGAGAGCAGGGCATGGACATGCTACCGCCCTCGTATGAGATTACGGTCGAAGACCTTCAGCGAGTGATGAAAAAACAAGGCGTCCACCTACAGAAGAATGATGCCGTTTTAATCCGCACCGGACGCATGACGGTCTGGCCCGACCCCAAAAAGTTCGTACATAACGACCCAGGTCTTACCAAAGAAAGTGCCACCTGGCTGGTCGATAATGGAGCGGTCATTCTTGGGGCGGATAATATGGGAGTCGAAAAATTTCCGATGGCAAAAGACAGTGTGCATGTCTACTTGTTTACCGAACGGGGGGTATGTCTGCTTGAGTTGCTGTGGCTGGAGGATTTGGCCAAGGACCAAGTGTATGAATTCGCCTTTATCGCAGCGCCGATCAAAATGCGCGGCGCAACCGGTTCGCCGATCCGTCCGCTGGCGCTACCGATTCGAGCAGAACCGAGCGAATAAAAAGGGGTGGAAGCGTTCCGTTACACACAGAGACGCGGAATAACGTATTCCCCAAAGCGTTCCATCTCTTCCAACATGGGATGAAACTGGAGGAGAAAAGTGGTCACGCCAATGGCTTGAAAGGCACGGAACTGATCGGCGATCTGTTGAGGAGTACCCACCATGCCGGCGGCTGTTCCGCCGTTTGTACCAATATGGCCGACTGCGTATCCGTACGTCCGAGTCATGACAGCTTTACGGTCAACGCCAGCGATCGGTTCTTCATAGCGTAGGCTATGCAGCCGGGCGTGTTCTTCTTGCGCTGCCGTCGTTGAGTCACGGCAGATCACGAACGCGCTCATACCAAACTGTACCTCACGGCCCTGTTCTGCCGCAGAGGCACGAACTTGATCGACCAACGTCTTTGTTTCATCTACTGGACGTCCGTTTATGAGATACACATCGGCGAGCTTTGCCGCCAAACGCTGAGCCACGTCAGACTCTCCACCAAAGTAAATGGTCGGGTGTGGTTTACGAATGGGAGACGGGGCCAGGGTAATATCGTCGATCTGATAATAGCGCCCTTCAAAACTAAAGTGCGGCTGGGTCCACAGGCCTTTGAGAATCGTGAGAAATTCTTCAGATCGGACGTAGCGATCATCGTGCGGCATGGGTGGTAATCCCATCGCCTCCCATTCACGTTGCCACCAGCCAGTCACAAGGTTCAGCGCGGCGCGGCCACCACTAATCTCGTCAATACTACCGGCCATCTTGGCCACTGTTGCCGGATGCTTAAAGGCCGGACGCACGGCCGGCATGAGTTCAATGTTCTTGGTCATCGCGGCCAAGGCCGCACTGGTCGTCCACGCGTCCTGCTGATTCAGCTCAGGGCCAAACGGATTAAACGTATGCTCGGCCAGCAGCACGGTGGCAAAGCCCAACTCTTCGGCCAGCAGTGTCAGGCGCTTGGTATACGCAAATGAGGCATCCATCGTGTCCGGATCTTTTGAGATGATCCAATTGCCATACACTGGCGTCCAGAAGCCCAGGCGCATTTTATCGCTTGACGGGTTTTCCATATGGTTCAACCTCTTAACCTGGTTATGTCTGTCAGACTCCTGAGACACGTCTATCGAGACAGACCGTGCCGGTCTCCTTTGAGCGTTCGGTCCATCTCGCGCCGTTATAGCCACATCAATAACAACTGAGGATGGGCCCTCACAAGACGCTTCCTTGCCTCACCACCACGGATGTGATGGGCTGGCAAAGATGCAAATGGATGTCCTTACGCTCCTCAAGGACCGTCTTCGGAATCGAATTCGTGTCCTCGACGCTGATACGACCGCCAAGCGCGCCGCAGTGCTGGCCCCCTTCTTCAAGCGTGAGGGCGACTACCATCTCCTGTTTACCCTCCGCACGTCCAACCTGCCGACCCACAAAGGCGATGTTTCTTTTCCGGGCGGACGAGCGGACAAAAAGGATGCATCTCTCCTGGACACCGCCCTGCGAGAGTCTGAAGAAGAGCTGGGCTTGCGCCCGTCGGACGTCCAGTTGATTGGACCCCTGGACGACCTGCGCACCATGGCCAGCAACTATGTGGTCACGCCCTATGTTGGGGAGATTCCCTACCCGTACGATTTTCAACCCAACGCCTGGGAAGTAGCCGAGATTTTCTCCGTACCGTTCACGTTTCTCGCCGACTGCGGCAACCTGAATGCGGAAACCTGGCTATACAATGGCGAGACCATTCCCATTCGGACCTATCGCTATCAGGGCTATAAAATCTGGGGCGCAACCCAACGCATGATTGAGAACATGCTGGATATTCTCAAGGCTCCCTGAACGAGCGAAACTCGGGGATCACGGAGACTGCATACCGCCCACCCACCTGAGACCCTAATCCCGCCCGGCCTCGACGCCCGGGCCTACAAGCGCTCCAACGCCGATTTTCATACTGCCCTAAGACAGCCGGGCCGCTTCCGCGGCAACATGGCCGGCCAGGGTTGTGACCAGTGTTTTTAAGCCGGTCAGCGACGAAATATCCGTATAGTCACCGGTCTCCGCCGCGTCGCGTGGCGATGAGATTACAGACGCGGTCGTGTAAAGCCGCTCCCTGACCAGCTTCCGGCAGAGCAGGTCATAGCGTTCTGCATACGAGGCACCGACAAAGTCCTCAAAGACCGCGAAGTGCGGAGAGTCTGTTCTTATGGGTGTCCTCGACTTTTCCGCATCTTCGACCAGTATCAGCCAGCCAACAAAGGGTCGGGGCTGGTTTCCAAAAGCGCCTTCGCGATACGCCGTCCAAAAGTCATGGGCCGTCCCGATAGCCTCTTCGGCTCTGTTGTTAAAATTATTGCCGAATGACGGGCCGATTTGGCTTTTGAGTTCGATTGCCGCAATGAGTTCGTTTTTGTACAGGACGAGCAGGTCCCATAGTTTTGTTGGACGAAAGAACCCCGGCAATGTCAGTACGGCACGGTCTTGATGAATCTCCGCGTCTTCGAGCCCGTTTGCTCGAACGACATCGGCGATGAGATCGATGAAGCCATCCATATTTTTCCCTGCCGTCACACCGGCGCGTTCACCAAGGTCGGTTTTCCCCGACTCCTGTTGTTTGAGCCGAGCGGCGTCTCTGTTTATCCAGAACGCTCTGACGGCTTCCCGCGCTTTTCGCTCGTAGTTCGCCAGGTCCAGTGCCATATCTACGCGCCGTCCATTCCAATGACGTGACGCTCGCTACGTGAAATTTCGTACAGATCGAAAGCGGCTTGGTTACAGGTAGCTATCGCTCTTGCGCGTCCGGCTTCCACGAGGCGTGTGCGGAGCTTCCGATTCACGTCGGCCCATTTCGGCAGGCGGAGCCGTCTCAGGTATTGCGCCTGGAATCTCAGGTAGCCGCCGCGCATATGGGTCGAATAAGTAGCAATGAACAGATTGGTGATGCTCGACAGGAGAACCGCCTGCAACGCGCGCAAATCCCACTCATCGGAAACAACGTAATACAGATTATGATGCGGATAGAAGTGTCCCGAGTCATACACAATATGCGCCTCACCCTTGATGTCGGGGATGAGCAGCTTGGGCCGCTTCGTAAGCGAGGGCCATATTCTGTCAATCGTGCGATACCAGTTTGCGGGATTCTTCCGTGCGCAATGCCGCCCGGCAATACGGTCTTTTCTCTGTTCCAGATAGCCCCTCAGTTTGGGATAGCTATCGAGGTCAACCAACTTACCGTCATCCGCGAAAGGGTTGATGATGCCGTTCCCTCGCCATTGGACTTCTCCGCTTTGAATGTCCTTGGTCGTAACAAGCGGGAGCTTGCGGTCATCCTCAACGTCGAGATCGTCGTACCGACCGATAAAGGCTTTATCCGCGCCAGTGGCCACACCGATTCCGACCTTACAGCCGGCTTCCTCAAGGGTCGGATACTCCCGTTCGATCCGCCTGAGCAGGGCGATTCGGTCGCTCGATTCCAGTATCCAGGGCGACATGCCGTTGGTCTGGATTGTGGTCTCTTGGACTTCGGAATTTTTCACAACGTGCTTGGAGCACAGTTCCCGTGTCAATGTACTGAGAGACTCTCTGTCTATTTTCGGTTTGCGGACGATGCGGGTCAGGCGAGATTGAGAGTGGGGTTCTGATTGCGAACGCTCAAAGACTATAATCGAGGGATACGCGCTGACCTCGTCAAGGAAGGCATTGGTTCCAACCATGTCGATATGGATGCGCAAATGGTAATCGCGGGCGACCAGTGCCCGCAACGGCCCTCCGTAGCGATTCTTCATCCAACGATCAGGGCAGATAAACCCCAGGGTTCCGTTTTGGCTCAGCAGTGTCAAAGCCCGTTCGATAAATGGAATATAGAGGTCGGCCCGGTCATAGAGCGTGGCGTAGCGCCGTTTGTACGCTGCTAATAACGGCGCTGGAATGTACTCTTGACGGACATAGGGCGGGTTGCCGACAACAAAATCAAAATGCTGCGTAAAGGGTTCAAGCAGAAAATCTCCCTGCCGCAGCCAACGTGAGGCAAGCGCTTCCGCCGAGACGGGATCAATACCTTTATCGGCGAGATGTCCGATCACTTTTTGCCGAGTATCTGTAAATGTTATCAGGTGGAGTTCCACGGCCCGCAGGGCATCCCCCAGATCGCCTACGACATTGTCTTTCTCGGGCTGTGAGCTTTGCCAGGATGCAACGAGACGGTCAATCATCGGCAGCAGAAAGTCCCCACCGCCGCACGCAGGTTCGAGCACAGTTTTCCGATGCAGGGGCGCGTCCGCAACATACCCCACCACATCGAGCATAAACTCCACCACCTCAACCCGAGTAAAGACTGCCCCCCGCGATTCGGTTCCATCAGCTCGGGCAAGCTTATTTAGCGTCTTTTCCACGTCCGAGGATAGGGAGAAAGCAAAGTCCGTGTCTGTATCGAACAAGCTCAACTGATCGTTTGCGGCCATTGGTGGATTCTTCTACCCTAGTCCTTGAGAGGAGTTTATCACGCGCACGGACAATGCGTGAGACCGGGCTGAGCCTGTCGGCGGGCGTCCCCCTAATCCCGTCCGGCCTCAATGATCTTCTCTGCCAGGCCAATCGGATTGGTGAAAATCACCTCATGGCTGCCCGGCATTTGCACCAGTCGATACAGCCCCAGGCGGTTCGACATGCGTGGATGCCAGCCCCACTCTCCAGGCGGCAGGGCGATGTCTTCCGTACAGTTCAGGAAACTCTTGGGGATGTCCAAAGCGTGAAACGGTTTCATGTCGAGCTTATCGCAAAACGGTTGGTACGGTTCGGGCGAGAGCCGGGCATAGGCCGCCTGGGCCAGCTCCAGGTCGGCGTCGTTGATAAACGCCTCGCGCCAAATCGGGAACGGCAGGGTTACGGTATGATCGCTCGACTGCGTTACCAATTCGGCAAACAGGGTGCGATAGTGCTCCGGAATCTCATCCAGCAGACTATTACCGTCTTCGCACACGAACGCATTCCAAAAGATCAGCCGGCGAATCCGCTCAGGAATCGCCGGGGCGACCTGGGAGAGAATCGTTCCCCCAAAACTATGACCAAGCAGCACAATGTCTCGCAAGCCTTTTTCCACGATGAAGTCGATAATCGACTGCGTGCACTGGGCGTGATTGACGTTTTTATCAACGCCCTTGCCGTGGCCAGCGATGGTCGGGCTGAATGCCTGATGACCTTTCTCCTCTAGGTGCGTCCGCACCGGCTCCCAGGCAGAGCCGTCGTGCCATGAACCATGAACCAGGACAAATGTGGACATGCTGCCTCCTGTCCGGGTCTTGGTACGGTATGCCCACACGGACTGTCAATGCGGTCACCCCGGCTTACCCCGTCTCACACAGAATGATAAGGCTGAGAGCCAGGAACACAGGAGGGGGTGCATGCAGCAGTTCCACACCGAGCGGGAGCGGCGCTTCATAGACCTCGCGGCTACCTTAGCCGACGACTTTGCCACGCGCGCGGCCCAGCACGATGAAGAAGGCTCGTTTCCGTATGAGAACTACGAGCGGCTGAAAGAGACCGGCTACAGCGTACTGACCATCCCCGAAGAGTTGGGCGGGATGGGCGCCAGCCTGTTGGAACGGATCAAGGCACAGGAACGGTTGGCCCAGGGCTGCGGTCCAACGGCGCTTGCCATCAATATGCATTTCAATGTGATGAGTCTCCTCATCAACCTCTGGCAGCGGAAGCGCCCGGCTCCCGTCGAAGCTATGCTGCGCCAGATCGCGGCCGAGCGGCTCATTATTGGCGGCTCGGGTTCCGAGCCGGACAACGCGGTTTCCATCCTCCGTCCGCGGACCACGGCGGAACGGGTGGACGGTGGCTGGCGGGTGAGCGGCCGCAAGATCTTCAGCACCCAGTCCATTGCGCTTGATCGATATTTTGCCGAAGCGACCTGGAAGGAGGGTGTCCACGACGGCAAGCAGACCGGAACGATTATTACCTTTCTGATTCCGCGCGACACGCCAGGTTTCATCATCAAAGACGACTGGCATACCATGGGCATGCGCTCAACCGAGTCGAGAAGTACCGAACTCAAAGATGCCTTTATTCCGGAATCCGCGGTCTTCTTGGAGCGTCCGGTAGTCACCCGTGGCGGGATAACCAATCTGTTCCCGCGCGCGCCGTTTACCATTGGTAGCGTGTATATCGGCATTGCTACTGCGGCCCGCAATTTTGTGGTGGAGTTTATGCGCGCCCGGCCGCGTTTCCCGCTCAACGAACCGATGAGTCATCTGCCCAGCGTCTATACCAAGGTCGGCGAGATGGACATGCTGCTGGAGGCGGCCCGGGCCGGCCTGTGGAAAGCCGCCGCCGAGGCTGACCGGGAAGCGCCTCGCACCTGGCTCCGCAAAAGCGTGGCCGCCAGGATGGTGGCCATGGAGAACTCCGCTCGCGTGGTTGATCTTGCCATGCGGACCGTGGGAGGTGCCTCATATTTTAAGCGTTTGCCCCTAGAGCGCTATTATCGTGATGTGCGGGCCGGTCTGTTCCATCCTTTTGACAGCGACGAGACCCTGGAACTTCTCGGCAAGACCGCCTTCGGGATAGCCATGTATGATGAAGACACGATCCGCGCCCTCAAGGAGTTATAAGAAAGGAACCTCTCATGTCACACCCAGTCCGCTTCGGCATTCAGGTTCCACAACAAAACGGGGACTGGAACGATATGCTCAGGCTGTGGCAAGAAGCAGACAGTCTGGGTTTTGATACGGCCTGGGTCTTCGATCACTTTCTGCCGATTTTTTCCGATCCAACCGGTCCGTGCCTGGAAGGCTGGACCGCCTTAGCGGCTCTGGCTATGGCGACACAACGGGTGCGTCTGGGTGTCATGGTGACGGGCAATACCTATCGCCACCCGGCCGTCCTGGCCAAAATGGCGACAACGGTGGATATCATCAGCAACGGACGGCTGATTTTCGGTATTGGCAGCGGCTGGTTTGCGTTGGAGCACGAGGCTTACGACATTCCTTTCCCCACAACCGGGGAGCGGCTGATCAGCCTGGACGAGTCCATCACGCTGATTAAACAACTCTGGACCCATCAGCAGGCAAACTTTACCGGCCGTCATCACCATCTGCACGACGCGCCCTTTGAGCCCAAACCGGTCCAGCAGCCACACCCGCCGATTCTGGTTGGGGCCGGCGGGGAGAAGGTGGCCTTAGGCATTGTGGCGCGCCACGCAGACATGTGGAACAGCTTCGGCACGCCAGAGACCTTCCGGCATAAAATCGAGGTCCTGGCTGACCACTGCTCGCATATCGACCGAGACCCGGACGAGATTGAGAAGTCCGTCCTGATCTCGACGACCTTCTCCTCCGATCACAATATGCGCAAGCTGATTGAAGGCTATCTGGCCGTGGGTGTGACCCATATTGTCTTCTCGGTCTCTCCGTCAACCGAGCCCCAGCTCCTGCGTCATTTTGCCCGGGATATCATGGCGACATTCCGCTAAAGAGCCGCAGCAGTTTTTCATATCTCACAGGAAAGGAGACATACCATGCTCTATGTAGTGACAACCAAAATTCTTCGGTCGCAAATCCCTGAGGATCAGGCTGCCGAACTGATCCAAAAAGAAATGGCCCATGCGCGTCAATTCATTGAGCAAAAGAAAATTCTGGCGGCCTATCGCCGGCTCGGCGGTGGAGGCTCGTTCTTTATTGTCGATGCGGACTCAAACGAAGAGGTCCATCAGATTTTCTCCGGCCTGCCCCTGGCGCGCTATCTGGAGTTTGAGGTCACGCCGGTCCTGTTGCACCCGCTCTTTGGAGGGCCGGCGTAGGGGAGGAGCGCAGTATGGCTACCGCTTCTATCGGTGCACCGCTTGTACCGCGCCGACGCTTTCTTGGTCGTCCCATTCCGGCTGAGGGCGCAAACGGACTGTTCACGCAATCGTGGTTTCCCCTGTGTCTCTCAAGCCAGGTGGCCAAGGGTCAGGTCCGGGGCGTGGATTTCCTCGATGGACGGGTCGTTGTTTTCCGCGGGGAGAACGGCAGGGCGCAGGTGCTGAGCGCCTACTGTCCACACGTTGGCGCAGACCTCTCCGTGGGTGAGGTACTCGGCAA
The DNA here is from genome assembly GCA_022820725.1 of Candidatus Binatia bacterium. Lineage (GTDB taxonomy): Bacteria > Desulfobacterota > Binatia > Bin18 > Bin18 > Bin18. Next base: position 168,437 of record JAJEFA010000017.1, on the reverse strand, counting down.
TACCATTCGCTGCGCTTTTCATCACTGGCAGTACGACCAACGCGGCGTCTGCGTCAAAACGGGCATTGGCGACCCGCCACCACCCGGCGCCTGTTTGTTTCACTTTCCCACAGCCGAAAAATATGGCCTGATCTGGGCCTTTAACGGCGCAACACCACTCTTTGAGCTCCCGGACTTCCCATATCCCGAGGATGAACTCGCCATACGGGTCGAGGCATTTGAGGGGGTTCTTCCAGTCGACCCGTGGGTCTTGTGCTGTAACACACCGGACATGCAGCATATCAAGGCCCTGCATGGCGTCACGTTTGACCAGGAAGACCCTGATGAGGATATCGAGTGGACGGCCCATTCCATGCTGTATGATTTCAAAGGCCGCCACGCCAATGGCGAGCCGATTGAGTATCGGATTGGTATTTATGGCACCAGCATCTTCTATCAAAGCAGTATCTTTGATGGACGCTGGTTTGGCTTTTTAGCCCCGTTTGGTCTGCCCCGTCCGGGTCGGACAACAACATACATGATTGTCGTTGCCCGCAAGTCGGACAGCGATGCCGCCTCAACCGAAGCCTTCCTCCAATTCGCCATGCAGCTCGAAAAAAAGGTTGTGGGGGAAGATGTGCCTATTATGCAAACCATCCATTTTCAGCCCGGCACGCTGACAAAGAGCGATAAAGCCCTGAGTAAATTCTTCCAGTACTTACGTGACTATCCGCGCGCGCATCCGTCAGCCGAGTTTATTACGTAACCGTGATGCCGGGTCTCGAAGACTTTCCAAAAAAAGGAGCGACCGATGAATATCAACGAAGCGGTGGAAACCCTGTGGCACACCATCCAGAGCGGGCAGTACCCGCCCCCCGGCTTGGAAAAGGCATTGAATTTTGAGGACGCCTATCGGGTTCAACTAGGGATTCTGGAACGACACCTGAGCGCGGGCGAACAACTCGCCGGCTGGAAGGTCGGTCTCTCGTCCGATGCTACCCGGCAGATGTTTGGTCTCGATGCCCCAATCAGTGCCTATCTGCTGGCCAGTCGTCAGTTCCAAAGTGGAGGCAGCTTTCACTGCGCCGACTTTCGCAAGCCGATTATTGAATCCGAGCTGTGCATCGTTATGGGGCAGGAATTGAAAGGGCCTGGCGTGACCCGCGAACAGGCTTTGGCTGCCGTGGCCGGTGCCGCTCCAGCGCTGGAATTGGTTGACATGCGGCTCAATATTGGCGCGGACCTTCCACTCGGTGTTGCCGATGGGGTGGCACAGTGGGGATTTGTAACCGGCCCTGAGGTCAGGCCCTACCCGGCGGGTGTGGACCTCGGAGCCATGACCGCGGAGACCAGACGAAACGGCGAGGTCGTGGCCAGCGTGCAGGGCAAAGATGCCATTGACGATCAGTTGCAGACGGTTGCCTGGCTGGCGAACCATCTAGCGCAATTCGATCTGGCCTTGGAGGCGGGCCAGTGCATTATGACCGGCTCAATGACCAAGCCGACACCTATCGAAAAGGGCGATACCTGGGAAACCACCTTTTCCTCGTTTGGCAGCGTGTCCGCGACGTTTGTATAATGACCGCGTCGAGGACTCGGGACTGTGCAGCCATTCTCCTATCAGGAACAGGGGGCGACACTCTCCCTTCAAGCGGGCTTAGAGGAATACCGCTCGGGCTTTACCGGTCTTCTCGATGAAAGCGAACTGCCTTCCCGAGCCGCACGGTTCTTCCGTGCCCATGATATCTGTCATGTGGTCTTTGGCTGTGACACCTCGGTCTCCCAGGAAGCGATGGCTGATACCTGGAGCGTCTTTGGCACCTCGCTCGGCTTCGGGACATACCTCGACTATCTCAGACTCCCGCAGGCCAATAACATCTTTCGGCAAGTCGGCTATGGACGAACGGCCTGGGAGACGCTCCGCGTCTCTCCGCGTCTCGTCCAGGTCATGATCCGAGCACGACAGATGGCGCGGCCGTGGCCGTTCTGGGATAACGACCGGTATCTCGATGTCCCGTTAAAAAAGATTCGCGAGGAATTCAATATTCGCCTTGTTTGAACGTCCTACCAGGGCAGCACCTCGCCGTTGGCGTGCCAGAATCTTCCGGTGGTTTCCAGAGTCAGCGTGTCCATCCGGGCCAGCAGGCCGCGCGCGGCCTCCTCGGGTTCAATCAGTTGGCCGCGCACGTGCTCGGGTAGATTGGGCACCAGTTGGGTATTGACCATCCCAGGGTGGAGTAAGGCCACCGCGACCCCGCGCTCTTTGAGGTCCTGGGCCAGCGATACCCCCAACATATTGGCCGCAGCCTTGGACATCCGATAGCCGTACAGCCGGCCTGAGGTGTTGTCGGTGATGGAGCCCATCCGGCTGGTCACGATGCCTATTTTTGCGCCGTGGTCGAGGCAGGACTGGAGGGCGTGGACAACGCGCAACGGTCCCACCGCGTTCACCTCAATCTGGCGTTGCACATCGGCCATCGGTAAGGCTTCAAGGCCATCGTCCAGATAAATCCCGGCCACATGGATAAGCACGTCCACATGCGTGCCGATCAAGCGCTGGGCCAAGGCGCGGACGGCCGAGTCCGACGTTACATCGACCCCCGTCTCGACGCGCGCGCCCTTTGCGGCCAGGGCGGGCGCGTCGCTCAAACAGGCGGCAATCACGTTCTCACCACGCTCGCATAATTGCAGACACAGCGCGTGTGCAATGCCTCGGTCGGCTCCAACAATCAGATGGGTTGCCATACTGTTCCTCTTGCTGCCTTCAGTCGTGTCTGCGGCTATGCTATCCCTTGGTAGGGGCTTTTGCCAGTTCAGCAGGGGCAGTTCGCCCCGGAACGCGACCACTGCCTATGTCAGAGAGAGACCCGTCCGCCGTCAGGCGCAAACTCGCCGCCATCCTGAGTGCCGATGTTCAGGGCTATAGTCGCCTCATGGGCGATGATGAAGTCGCCACGATTCGGACGCTGACCGCGTATCGGGAGCTGATGGCCCGGACGATTCAGCAACACGCCGGTCGGGTGGTCGATTCTCCCGGCGATAATCTCCTGGCCGAGTTTTCGAGCGTGGTTGACGCGGTGCAATGCGCGGTTGAGGTTCAGACGGAGTTGGCCGTACGAAACGCCGAGCTTCCAGAAAATCGACAGATGCACTATCGCATGGGCATTAATGTCGGCGACGTAATCGTTGAGGATGAGCGTATTTACGGAGATGGGGTCAACATCGCGGCTCGCCTGGAAAGCCTGGCTGAAGGCGGGGGTATCTGCATCTCGGGCGCCGTGCATGAACAGATAGCGAATAAGCTCGACCTGGTGTTCACGTATCAGGGCGAGCAACGGGTGAAGAATATCGCCAAGCCCATTCAGGTTTATCAGGTGCGCTGGGAGGCGGTAGACCTCGCGCCGCCCACACTCGACAACGCCCTGCGCCCCCTGGAACCAAAACCTCCAGGACCCGGGTCGCTGATCACCCTCGGTCTGGTCGTCCTCGTGATTCTCGGTCTTGGCGCCTTCGCCCTCAAAGACTGGTACCCGCTCTTATCATCCCCGGCCTTCTGGAATCCGCCTCGCCTGCCACTGCCCGACAAACCCTCGATTGCCGTACTGCCCTTTACGAATATGAGCGGCGAACCGGAGCAGGAGTATTTTAGCGACGGCATCACCGAAGACATTATTACCGACCTCTCAAAAATCTCCGGCCTGTTTGTCATTGCCCGCAATTCCTCGTTTACCTACAAGGGCCGAGCGGTCGATGTCGAGCAGGTCGGGCGCGACTTGGGCGTCCGCTATGTTCTGGAAGGGAGTGTACGTCGGGCCGATGACCGGGTGCGCATTAATGCCCAGCTCTTGGACGCCACCACCGGCGGCCATGTCTGGGCGGAGCGCTATGACGGCGAAATGCGGGATATCTTTACCCTTCAGGACCAGGTCACGCAGCAAATTGTCCAGGCCCTCCACATCACCCTGACCCCGGACGAGCAGACCCGTCTGGTCCGAAAATCGACCGACAACCTGCAAGCCTACGATCTCGTCTTGCGCGGGGAAAGCTATCTCTGGCGTACAACGCGGGAATCGCTGGTCCAGGCCCGACACCTTTTTGAGCAGGCCATCGCCCTGGACGCGCAGTATGCCGCGGCCTATGCCTGGCTGGGCTGGGCGGACTGCTTCGGCTTTATCATGCAGTGGGATCAAGACCCCCAGGTCCCACAGCGCGCGCATGCGCTCGTGCGGCGGGCCGTGGCCCTGGACGACTCGTTGCCCGTCGCGCATCGGTTATTGGGCTATATCTATCTGTTCGAGAAGCAGCATGAGCGGGCGATTAGCGAGCTTGAGCGGGCGGTGGCTCTCGGCCCGAACGATGCGGACAATTATGCCTGGTTCGGGAGCGCGCTGACTTTCGTCGGGCGGCCACAGGAGGCCCTGCGGCTCATCCAACAAGCCATCCGCCTCAACCCCCGCTATCCGTTTATCTATCTGCACTTCCTGGGGCATACCTACCGCGTGCTCGGCCAGACCGAAGAATCCATAGCCGTCTTAAAGCGCGCGCTCGCCCACAACCCGGATTTTCTGCCAGCCTATTATAATCTGCTCCTGGCCTCGGTTGATTTGGGCCGTCTTGAAGAAGCCCGGGCGCTGGCAACGGAGATTCTCCGCCTCAGCCCCGACTTCTCGTTCACAACCATGACCCAGGCGCTTCCGTATAAAGACCCCGCCGACCTCGAACGTATCCTGGCCGCCTTTCGGCAGGCCGGCCTGGAGGAAAACGTCAGCGATTGAGTTCTTTTTCGAGAGTGTGGAGGCAAAATGCGTTCAGGCTCTGGTCGGCTTTGAGGGCCGTGACCGCCAGCCGCTCGTGGAGCGCCTTCCCGACCCGCAGGTTAAATTTCCCCGAGTATGACCTATGCGCGGTTTCAGGCGGAAGCGGATCGCCATCCGTTTCTTGAATCTGTATCCACTCCTCAACCACCTGACACAACTCGGCATAGACTTTGGCTTCGTCTTTTCCATGGACGCCGCCCAGCATGACACCGGGAGCATGGCCGATATAGCACTGATCCTCGTCCGACCACTCGACGATTTTTAAGTAGCGATCACTTTTTTTCATTGCGACAGCCCGTATTGCGTCGTGCCTGCACAGGCAGGAATCCAGCTATCGATAGGCAAGATAGGGCTCTGTCAGGGGTAATACTGCTAGTAACGATATAAATCCTTGAATTCGGTGAATTCATGCGTGGTCACCAACCGACGTTTATCCTCGTCATCAACGCCATGGCTTCCATGCCAATTCTGGACATGGGAAAGGCGATCTCTTGGGTCTGGATGGGTAGCGAACAGGGGAATAGAGCGTCCATGTAGTCCCTCCAATTCTATGAATTTTTCCATGACTTTCTCAGCTTCACGAGTGTCATACTCCGCGGCATTTAGAATATAGAGGCCAATCTCGTCTGCCTCTATCTCCTGCGCTCGACTAAATGAAGCCAGCGTCGCCCCAGCGGCCAGCGAGCCAATTTGGTTGATGGCACGGGCTGCATCGGGATGCCCTGCTCCTGCCGTGACCAGCGCTGCTGCCCCAATCAGCAGTTGAGCAAATTGCTGCTTACTTTGAAGAGAGGCAAGATGTCGTTTGATCTGGTGACCCATCTCGTGCGCGATGACATAGGCCAGTTGGGCTTCGGAGTCGAGATGCTTGAATAGTCCGCTGTTAATCAGGATGATCCCACCTCCGAGATTCATTGCGTTTAGGGTTGTCGCATCAATGACCCGAATCGTCCACGGGAAAGGAGGCTTTGGAGTAACCGAGGTCAGCCGGTCCATGACACCGTTCAAATACCGCTGCATGTCTCGGTCTGTCACAATTGGCCATTGGCGGTGAATCAGACTATATGTCTGCTGGGCCTGAGTATATTCCTGGTTGGCTCCAACCCAGGCAAATGCCTTACCAGACTGTGTGAGTACGGTTTGGACGCTCGCCAAACTCTTCGCTACGTCCGTCAGGGCTGGACGAAATGGAACCAAATTTTTAGATACGAGTGCTCCTTTCCCTCCAACGAGGGATTCCGGCTCGCGGTACTCAACACTCGCAACGCGAGTGTCGTCGGAGGCAAACTCAACCGTCATCCCTTTCTGGTCATATTCCCAGATACGCAGGAAATCGTCCGACCGTCGCTCCCAATCGGCTTTCCCGTAGGCAGCCAGGAGGTCGGCCTCGTCCATCTGAACCGGTGGTGTGATCCGAACAGACTGTACGATATTATCTTCACCAAAAGAGATTGAGGCTGGAATTGAGTCAATGGAATGGAGGATGCCGCCTTGGGAAGCCTCCCCCATTCCATAGCGCTCTACGACTTCCTGACGCGTTGTTTTTCCTATCGTAATGTCTTTCCATGTCACCGTTTGTAGGGAGGGCTGAACCGGAGAGGATACTTGCTTTGCTATGGGAGGCGTGGCCGGTGGCCGCTTATGCGTAACCTCCCACGTTTCGGCCTTTGGTTGTACTTGCCCATAAAAAGATGGACCGCAAGCGGGAAGTAAAAGAAAGAGCATCAGTACAAGGTAGGAACCACTCCGCATGGCCATGGGTTCTACTCCTGCGACGATTCTTCAATCGCCTGATCAAGTACGCGTACTAAATCCGGTAACGTTTTCTGTAAAAAATCCTTCATCGCTGCATCCAAAAGAGTTTGATATTCGTTGGCCGAGGTCATGACAAAAAATTCAGGATTCTCAACTTTTCCGGCGTACGTCCGTCTGTGTATCCTACGTCCGTCTTTATAGACTTCGACTTGCGCGGCCACATCGCCTTTTGCTTTCATCGTGAAAAATCCTGGAGCGTGTTCTGTGAAGGCACGTGAAACTGCTATATCAAGAGCAACTGGAGTGGGAGCAGTCTCAACAGTTTCCGCACGTTCTACGCGAAATCCTGCACGCTCCAATCCTTGAATGACCGAGTTCGTCACCCACATTGGAATGTCGGTATTGGACCGAACTGAAGCGGTCACCATACCGTACCCATTTCTGATATTCCCGACCGTGGTAGGGTCCGGACGAAGATCTTGGGGACGCGCAACGCTAATCTCTTTTTTATCAGAAGACGAGGTTGAAGCACTGAACGTCTGAGGGATAGTCGTCGGTGGAGTGAGCGTTACACGACGATCGACGAAGGCGCACCCGAGTAGATGCCCTGAACCGAGGATAATCGTTAGCAACAACCCCAAACGACGTATACGCCAAGCGTTTCTCACTTCGCTTCTCCTTCCTTTGTCTTCGGACGATAATTCTTCATAAAAAGAAAAAGGCCGCATATTAAGCGGCCTCTCTAAGTCTCAGAACAGAAGCCTATACGAACTTCTGTCGGGTGAGTCGGTTTCGCTTTTGTTCGGGCGTAGCGTCTGTTCTCCAGCCCCACCCAGGGGAACGGTCTCCATCCATTCTTGAAACTGGAGGGAAAAATCTCTTGATACTTTCATCAATAGCAAGCTGACGCTTCTTTCGAGGTACCGTTTTTCTCCTTTGCCTGGCCATGATTATTCCTCCTTCTCTGGGCCGGCGGCATATCCGGCTACATAACTTTCATCAACGGATTCAATAATCTTTGGAGCCCTCGTTGAGGTTAAAAAATCCAGGCGAATATACAGCTCCCATACCAGACGCCATAGCGCGTCTTGATTATCGATTATCTTAACGTTTAAGCCACAATTCTTTGCGTCATTAGCAAATAGCGGACGCCCGTGATCTTGCGTTGCGAGCGGGTCAAGTAAGGGCTTGATTTTCGATTTTATGCTATCGAGCCTAATTCTTTTCAACATACCCTTCTTCAGTAGATTGACAGCAATACTCTCCGAAAGGGCTTGTGCAGACCGGATCTTTCGTATGTCTCTCGCGTCATATCTTGCAAGTTGCTGCAAGTATGGCTCAATTCGTCCTTCTGTCTTATTTGCCTCTTCCATTAATTCATTATAGCTGTCTACAATTTCATGGGCAGCTTGATAGCGTACTGGCTCACCATGTTCGTCGTATATCAAAATTTGGGGGTCAATCGGACCGAGCTCGGAGGTCCTGCTCATGATGATTTCGTCAGAGCCGAGACACACCATCGTCGCGGCAGACTTGGCCATCTTTGGCACAATTACCCGAAAGCTTTTTTCACTAAAACTTCTACAGATATTGACGATTCTTTCTGCTGCCAGGGCGCTTCCCCCTGGGGAATTGAGAATGAGAACAAGTTCTTTATCGCCCCAATCAGTGTCCCCTAAAACCTCTTCTAACATATCCGCGTCTGCGTCTTCCAAGACGACGGGAAACGTAAAGGACGTAAAAAGCGAGACGACTCTAATATTATCTCCCAGGGCTTGCTCAATTTGCTGATACAAGTCCTCTCGTTGCTCAGGGGACTGGTGTATCTCCTGGATCAGTCTCTTAAAGGGTGCTTCCCGCTTGCTCATAGCGCCTAGGCAAGATGGATTTGGCAACCGCGAGGGTTCGTGCTGCTCATCTGCGGGCTCAATCTAGTTCATTATTCCTGAGCGAGGCAGGCCAGCCTAAACAAATCAGTCATAGGGGTCAATATGGTCAATTAGACCGGCAGCCCGGTTGTCTCGGGCAACCCTAACATCAGGTTCAAATTCTGAATGGCGACGCCGCAGGCACCCTTTCCCAGATTATCGAGAATCGTAATCAGCAGGACATGACCGGCGGGATGGGGTGCGACGTGGATGTCCAGGCGATTGGTGTCGTTACAAGCCTGTGGATCGAAGCTGCGTTCGCTGGTTTCCGGGGGCTGTTCGTTGGGCAGCACCCGTACGAACGGCTCGTGCTGATAGCGCTCCCGTAAGACTTCCCAGATCGTATCGCCGGATCCACGTTGCAGCAGACCGGTATGAATCGGCACCTGGACCCGCATGCCGCAGCGGAACGGACCGACCGCCGGGACGAAGTGGGGTGCATTGTCGAGCAGGCTGTACTGCGTCATTTCCGGAACGTGCTTATGCACCCGCTCCAGGGCGTAGGGCGCTTCGTACACTAATGAGCCCAAGCCCCGTTCAGGGTCCTCCCATTTTTCAATCAGCGGCCGTCCGCCGCCCGAATAACCGGACAACGCATGAATCGAAATCAGCGTCTGTTTTTCGAGCAGGCCGGCCTCAAGCAAGGGCCGAACGAGTAGCAGAAAAGCCGAGGGATAGCAGCCGGGATTGGCAACATATTTTGCCTGCCGAATGGCTTCGCGTTGGCCGGGCTGGAGTTCCGGCAGACCGTACACCCAGCCGTCCTCGACGCGGTGTGCCGTACTCGCGTCAATCAGACGGGTGTTCGTGTGCGCGGCCCACTCCGCAGCCTCGCGTGACGCGGCATCGGGCAGACACAGGATGGCCACGTCAGCCTCATTCAGCACCGCCCGCCGTGCGGCATCACTCTTGCGCTGCGCTTCGGCTAAGGTCAGTAATTCGATGTCGTTTCGTCCCGCCAGCCATTCCCGGATACGCAGTCCGGTCGTGCCAACATGACCGTCGATATAGACTTTCGGGAGCATGATTCTCGCCTTCTTATTGTTCGCTGGTTTTATTATACGGGGTGATTTCCCGCTGTGGCAACGAGGACCACCTCCAGCCTCGACCCGGACGGGTGGATAAAAAAACTGAGCGCTCACTCAACCTATCCGGCCCTACCGCTTGACAGACCGTTTTGGAGTATGCCACAGATAGGGCATTCGTACATACACCATCATTAAGGAAGCAAGGCTTTCTTTGAAGAGGAGGGTAATATGGCAAAGTTACGCGTGATCTCGGCAGACTCGCACATGATGGAGCCGGCCGATCTGTGGCAGCAACGCTTGGACAACAAATTCCGTGACCAGGCGCCGAAAGTGGTCGAAAATCCGAAGAAGCCGGGCTTCATCTTTGTGGCGGACGGCATTGACCCCTTTCCCGTCGCCGGCGGGTTCGGAGCCGGACGGTCCGGAGAAGAGTTGAAAGACCATATGGACAAAGGCTATGAAGCCGCCCGTCCGAGCGGCTGGGACCCGGTCGAACGTATCAAAGACCAAGAGATCGATGGGGTCGAAGCCGAGGTGCTCTACACCACGCTGGGTATGCCGCTCTTCGGGCTGCCCAATGCCGACCTGCAACGGGCCTGCTTCCGCACCTATAACGACTGGGTCGCGGAGTTCTGTTCGCATAGTCCCAAACGCCTGTACGGCATCAGCCTGATCTCTCTCGAAGATATTGATGCGGGGGTCAAAGAGCTGGAACGGACGCACAAGCAGGGTATGCGCGGGGCCATGATCTGGGGTTCGCCGCCGGAAGACAAGCCGTACAGCAGCCGTGAGTATGACCCCTTTTGGCAGGCCGCCGCGGAACTCCACATGCCGCTCTCACTCCACGTGATTACCGGCAAGAGCAAGGAGAGCAAGGTCGATTTTTCGCAGATCAGCCTGTTCTACATGAATGTGATCCACGAAGTGCAACGTTCCCTGTCTACGCTCGTTTTTGGTGGCGTGCTGGAACGTTTTCCCGAACTGAAGATTGTGTCCGCCGAAAATGACACGGGCTGGTTCCCGCACTTCATGTATCGTATGGACCATGCCTACGATAAATTCCACGCCATGGAAAAAGAGCCCCTGCCGATGAAGCCGAGCGAATACGTCCGGCGGCAGATATGGGCGACGTTCCAGGACGATCCGGTTGGTCCGGCGACCTATAAGATCTTTGGCGAGGACAACTACATGTGGGCGTCCGACTTCCCGCATACCGACTCAACCTGGCCGGAATCCCGTCAGTGGATCAAGAAGGACTTCGACGGTGTGCCGGAGGAGATCACCCGCAAGATCGTCTTTGAGAATGCGATCAAGGCGTACCGGATGGACCTGGACTAGTCAGGACTACTGATTCGTGTGAAGTGAAAAGGGTCGGGGAATCCTCCCTGACCCTTTTGTTTTTCTTCGTTATGAAGGTCAGGATCATTTGAGCCGCACAGTTTCGGCCAGTACAGGAGGAGAGTCTATGGCTCGTTCAGACAGGATGTTGCTCGCGCTCGTTGGAGGAATAGTCCTTTCTTGTCTGCTTCCCGCGGCTGCCCTGGCGTGCCGCTGTCTTCCGCCTCCGTCGCCAAGCTTTGGGATGGAAAAGTCAGACGTCGTCTTTGTCGGCAAAGCGACCAACATCGAAACGATAGAAGCGGATGGCTGGCTGTACGGCTCGTTCAAACAGATGATGGGCTCAGAGCAGCTGTACGAGTTTGAGACCATACGGGCGACGCTGGAGGTTACAACGCCGATTAAGGCGGCGGATGAATCTCCTCTGATTATTGAAACACTTGCCTCACAAGAGCAGTGCGGCATTCCGTTTCAGACCGGAAAAGAATACTTCGTATATGCCTACCGCAGTCCGCAGGGCGATTTGAAAACCGATATGTGCACCCGGACTGCCACGGTCGCCCAAGCGGCTGAAGATATTGCGGACCTGGTTGATCAATAGGAGACGATACCTCAACCCGGACGTCAGGCCCCCACTTCCTCTTTCAGGAAAACGATTATGTCCTCAAACGCTTGGGGGTCCTGCGTAAAGAATAGATGACCGCCTTCAAAGAGAGCCATCCGGGAAGTCGCAATCTGTCGGTGCAGCGCTTCCTGATTGGCGATTGGGGCGACCCCGTCATACCGTCCACCACAGATCAATACCGGCATTCTGAGCTGAGACAAGCGGCTATAGGTGTCGTGTTTCTGGCGGGCCTCGATTTGGCGGCGCGCCCCAACGACCGCGCCGGGCTCGGCCGCACTCCCTGCTCGGATGGCCAGCATCTCATCGATCAAGGTTTGGAACTCCTGGCCGTTGGCCGCCTGCCAGGCCGCGTCCCGTCGCATATCGCTCAGCTCGACCACTCGCTGAGCCCAGTCCTGCGGGGAGAGATGGGCGAGCTCATGCAGGGGATACGAGGCACCGCCCTCCCCGCCGCTGCTGGTGCAGCCGAGCACTAAGCGCTGTACCCGGTTCGGATAGCGCAGGGCAAATTCCTGCGCGACCATACCGCCGAAAGAGATGCCCATGACCAGGCATTCGTCCCACCCGAGCGCGTGGAGCAGCCCATCCGCATCGGCCGCATAGTCCGCCATAGTGTAGGCCACATCAGGTTTGTCCGTTTGACCCAGGCCGCGCTGGTCATAGGCCAAGACCTCAAAATGTTCGGTGAGTGGCGAATCAAACGCATTCGGCGAACGTCGCAGATCTCCGCCCGTTCCGCTGATGTAGAGCAGGCGCGGTCCGGTCCCGCGCAGCTCGTAATACATCTGAATGTCACGGACAGCAGTAAATGGCATAGTGGTCCTCCGGCTCCGGCAGCGTTTCCGTGCGCCCTTACGCAACCTTGGGGATAAACGCGGCGTATTTATCCAACAGTGGAAAGATCGTCTCTTTCCCTTCGGACGGCACAAAAAATACCGCCCGCTCGGCCCTCAACTCGCGATATTGTTGCAGGACCGCCTCATCTTCGGGAGCACCCAGGAAAGAGATCGATATCTCATCCGGTTGACGGCCGGCTTTTTCTGCCCGGGTCCGGAGGTCGTTCACGACTGCGGGCAAGTCTTTATAGGCCTGGGCATTGGGAAACCAGCCATCGCAATAGCGCACCACCCGGTCGAGTCCGTTTGAGGTATGTGACCCCAGAATGATGGGCGGGTGGGGATTCTGCACGGGCTTCGGGTAGGACCAGATCGGATCGAAATTGACAAACTCGCCGTGATACTCGGCTTCCTCTTCGGTCCAAATGGCCTTCATTGCCTCAATTTTCTCACGTAAGACCTTCCAGCGTCGTTTGAACGGTGTTCCGTGGTTTTCCATCTCTTCGGCGTTCCACCCACCCCCGATACCAAAGAGCAGACGGCCATTGGAGATCTGATCAACCGAGGCAACCTCGTTGGCCATCGTAATCGGGTCGCGTTCCATGGCGAGACAAATCCCACTCCCGATTTTGATGTTGGTGGTGACGGCGGCGGCGGCTGTGAGCGCCACAAACAAGTCGTGCGTATGCCAGTATTCCTTGGGTAAGTCGCCCCCAAGGGGAAAAGGGGTACGGCGGCTGGCCGGGATATGGGTGTGTTCCGGGTACCACACGGACTCAAAACCGCGCTCTTCGCAGGCAACGGCCAGTTCATCCGGCCGGACAGAATAATCCGTAGCAAACATCTCAATACCGAGTTTCATCTGACCCTCCTTTAAGGCGTTGGCACTCTGCGCCTGTCATGACACCCTGCCCGGCCAAAGTCAAGCAACACGTCGGCGCAGCGCGTTGACGCTCAGGAGGGGGAACGATAGGCTACAGCGTTCTCTTTCAGAGCTATGCAAAGGAGTTGTAGCGGCCATGAGCAGGGAAGACGGGGTAATACAAACAGACCATTCAGAAACGAATGGAGCGTCTCGGATCAAGGACCTGGAGGCCTTCGGCCCGCCGCGTCCCACCGCACCTGCCCATATTATTCAGGACGACCAGGAAGCGATTGATATCGCCCACCGTTTGGCAGAAAGCTTTGCACAGGAGGCGGCGCTGCGTGACCGGGAACGCCGGCTGCCGCTTGCCGAACTGGACGCGTTCTCGCAGAGCGGCTTGTGGGGCATGACCGTGCCCAAAGCCTATGGCGGCGCCGAGGTCTCGTATGTCACGGTGGGCGAGGTGATTAAAATCATCTCCGCAGCCGATCCCTCGCTCGGGCAAATCCCGCAAAACCACCTCGCCGTCCTCGATATGATCCGGCTGTCCGCCAGCGAAGAGCAGAAGCGTTTTTTCTTTCGCGAGGTCCTGAAGGGTCTACGCCTTGGCAACGCCTTTTCCGAACGAGGGAGTAAAACCGCCGGTCATTTCGAGACACAGATCCGTTTCCAGGGAGATGGCTATGTGGTTAACGGGCAGAAATTTTACTCCAGCGGCGCTCTGCTCTCCCATCTGGTGCCGGTCTCCGCGACGGATGAGCGCGAGAAGACCCTGATCGCCTTTGTTGAGCGCGACAATCGGGGACTCCGCATTATTGACGACTGGTCGAGTTTCGGCCAACGCACCACGGCCAGCGGTACGGTTCTCCTGGAGGATGCATTTGTCCCGGCCAGCCATGTCATTCCAGCCCATCTCGCCTACGATGTCCCAACCGCCAACGGACCGGTCGCCCAGATTATTCATGCCGGCATCGATCTCGGCATCGCCCAAGCCGCGATTGATGAAACCATTCACTTTGTCCGCAGCTATACCCGGCCGTGGATCGATAGCGGTCAGGAGCGCGGCTATGAGGACATGTACTCTATTGCCCAAATCGGAGACCTCAAAATGCGCCTGCACGCGGCCGAGGCCCTCTTGGAGCGTTCCGGCCGGGCGGTCGATGCCGCCATTGCCAGCCCGAACGAAGACAGCGTCGCCGCAGCCTCGGTTGCCGTGGCCGAAGCAAAAGTGCTGACCACGGAAATCGCCGTTCAGGCGACCAATAAATTGTTTGAGCTCGCCGGCACTCGCTCCACGCTCGAAGAGTATAACCTGGATCGCCACTGGCGAAATGCCCGCGCCCATACGCTGCACGATCCCGTCCGGTGGAAGTTTCAGGCAATCGGCAATTACTATCTGAATAATGTCAAGCCGCCACGCCACGCGTGGATATAGAAGAGCAGGCCAAGGAGAATATATGAGCCAGGCAGCCTCGCAAGCCACCACCCCGCCGGATCAAGATATTCGAATCGCCGCGCCAATGGCGCGAGTGGAGGCCCCTGCCCATGTTATTCGTGACGATCAGGAAGCCCTGGCCGTTGCCCACCGGCTCGCCGAGCGCTTTCAGCAGGAATCGGTCGAGCGCGACCGTGAGCGTCGCCTGCCGCGTAAAGAATTGGACGAATTCTCGCAGAGCGGCTTATGGGGCATCACTATTCCGAAAGCCTATGGCGGAGCGGAAGTGTCCTTCTCGACCGCCGCCGAGGTCACGGCCATCATCTCGGCCGCAGATTCGTCTTTGGGCCAGATTCCCCAGAACCATTACTATATGATCGAAGCCGTTCGACTGGATGGAACCGAGGAGCAAAAGGAGTTCCTTTTCAAACGGGTGTTGGAGGGCGACCGCTTTGGGAACGCCTTTGTCGAGCTCGGCACCAAAACGGTCTTTGAATTTCAGACACGCCTCACGGTTAGCGGTGACACCTTTCTTCTGAACGGCAGAAAGTTCTATTCCACGGGGGCGGTGTTTGCCCACTGGGTGCCTGCCGTCGCCAAGGACGACCAGGGGCGTATCGCCATCGTCTTTGTCAAGCGTGATGCACCGGGGGTTACCATCATCGACGACTGGTCGAGCTTTGGCCAGCGGACCACGGCCAGCGGGACCGCAGTGTTCGAGAATGTTGCGGTCGAGCCTTTTCATATTATCGATCACCAGGCTGCGTTTGATCGTCCCACCCCGATGGGTGCCGTCGCCCAAATTTTTCATGCCGCAGTCGATGCCGGTATCGCCCGTGCAGCCCTCGCCGAGACGATTTCATTTGTCCGTCAGTATACGCGTCCGTGGATCGATAGCGGCCAGGAGCACGGTTACGAAGATCCGTACACGATTTATCAGATTGGTGAGCTTGAGGTCCGGGTGCATGCCTCGGACGCTCTGCTCGAACGGGCGGGCCGTTTTGTGGACGCGGCGGTCGCCTCACCAACCGAGGAGAACGTCTCTCAAGCCTCGATTGCCGTGGCTGAGGCAAAAGCCATGTCCACGGAAGTCTCTCTGCTGACAACAAACAAGTTGTTTGAGTTGGCCGGCACCCGCTCAACCCTGGAGGAGTACAACCTGAACCGTCACTGGCGCAATGCGCGCACCCATACCCTGCACGACCCGGTACGCTGGAAATATCACGCCATTGGGAACTACTGGCTGAACGGCGTGCCTCCGCCGCGGCACGGGGCGAGTTAGCGATAATCCTTCCCGCCTGCAAAAGTCAGGCGGCGCTCCGCATTACCCCGGAGTATGCTCGGCCAGAAAACGCTCGACCGCCTGCTTGGCGGCCGGGTGATGCTCGGGCTCTTTCCAGTGCTCAACCAGGGTTGCGTTGGGGGCGAGCGCGGCAATCTCTCGGGAGGTCTCCTGCGGATGATAGAGATCGTTTCCCAGGAGGACCAGGAGCGGCGTTTGACACTGGGAGACAAATTCTTTCGAGACGTTGAAGAGAAAGTCGCCGTTATACATATTTGTCTTGAACGACTCCCAGGCCTCGTCGCTCACCTCAGGCCGCCCAGGCTTCAGCTCGGCGGCCCAACCGTCAAACATGTCAAAAAACGCCTGGCGGTTATCGGACAGCCCAATCGTCTGAAAGAGAATGGCCGACGCCACCCGCTGCGGTGCGGCCTGGATGAGACCCATGCAGTAGGGGCCACCAATGCACATACCGGCCACATGGAAGGTCTCAACTCCCAAATGATCCATCAACGCCAGTTGGTCTGCCGTGTAGGTATGCCAGCTATCCGCGGCATTGACCGGAGCGGTTGATTGGCCGGCGTTGCGCTGATCCATGGCGATCACGCGATAGCTGGGCGCAAGCTGCTCAATGGGATTCCAGGGGGTTTGCTGCCAAAAGGGCACGGAGGAGCGCATCCCTCCCGGTGCGATAAGTAAGAGCGGAAATCCAGTGCCCTGCTCTTCGTAATACAACTTGGTCTCGCCACGTTCGAATATCGGCATACTTGCTTCCCTTCGCTTTTTTACTGGAGGATAGAAACTTCCAGCGTTCTTTTCAAGCTACACTCGGCTCTGAACTAGGCCGGATGCTTGACATGGCTATACTGCAATAGGCTAGAGTGACCCCACGCTGCTCAGAACCCCTCAGTCTTCCGGACAAAGGAAGGAACGGACGATGAAACAGTATCGCGTCATATCGGCCGACTCGCACGCCATCGAACCTCCTGATCTATGGCAACGCTATCTGCCCCAAGCGTATAAAGATCGGGGGCCACGTGTCATTTCGGAATCCACGGGAGATATCTGGGCGTGCGAGGGCATGCCGTCGCATATCGCAAAACGTCCGATGGGCGCGGTGGCAAGAAATAAGGAGAAAGCCTACGCCGCAGCCGCAGCAGGCGATCAGCGCTACGCCACGGATGCGAACGATTGGAACCCGGATGCCCGTGTGCAGTATATGCGTCAGGACGGGGTGGATGCCGAGGTGCTGTATCCGAATTATGTGATGCGAGCCTTTGGCATCCCCGACCCGGACCTGCAGCAGGCTGTCTGCCAGGCGTATAATGACTGGCTGAGTGATTTTTGCAGCACCCATCCACAGGAATTATTCGGCATTGCCGTCATACCGGTCTTTGATGTGGACTGGGCCATACGGGAATGCCGACGCGCCAAGGAGAAGGGGCTGGTTGGGGCGCTGTTGCCGCAAGATGCGCCCGACGGCTCGCGCTATTCGGCAGCCCAATGGGACCCGCTGTGGGCGACGCTGGCCGAACTTAATATGCCGCTCAGTCTCCATATTATTGCCTCCGGGCATGCCAACACCAATTGGACGCGAGATGAGACGGGCGAAGAAAGCGCGGCGGTCGGTTATGCGGTCCTGCCGGTACGTATGGCACGGGCATTTGGCACGTTTATCCTGGAGGGCGTGTTCGACCGTCATCCGGGCTTAAAGCTGATTTCCGCCGAGAACGAACTGTCGTGGGCCGCCAATTTTCTGGGCCGTTTGGATTGGGGTTATCATCGCCGCACCATGGCAAAGGACCCCATGGTCAAATGCAAACGCTTACCCAGCGAGTATTGGCACGAGCACTGTTATCTGACGTTTATTGATGACCTGCCCGGTGTCATGCTGCGCGAGTTCATCGGTGTGGACCGTATTATGTGGTCGTCAGACTTTCCTCATCTCGACAGCAGTTGGCCTGAATCACGAAAGTTCTTGGAGAAACATCTGGCTACTGTCCCCGCCGATGAGGCTCGACCGATTGTCGTAGAGAACTGCGTACGCCTGTATGGTCTGGGAGAGACGTGATCTGAGAAGTCTCTAAAAAGAGGAGGAGGGGTCCGGCGACCCATCCTCCTCTTAGTGTCTACGAATCGGCACTCAACAATTCAGCCAGCCGCTCATCGGCGTAATACACGACAATCGCGCGTTCGGCGAAGTACCATTCCCCGCCATCGCGGACAAAGTGGTCGTCATATCGGCCAATTGCCTGGCGTGGCGTGGTTTCGTCTTTGGCGATGAGGTCGGCGTCCATATAGGACACCACTCGCGCCTCGTCTCCGTTCAGATCAATCTGAATGTTGGATATCTTGTGACGAAGGTGGGTCAGTTTCGCCCGGAAGTATTTATGGTAGTTCGCATACCATTCGCGCACGGCCGCGCGACCGTTATAGCCATCGTTCTCTTCAATGCTGACCACTAACCGTCCGTTGGGGTGAAAGAGCGCGGCCACATCATCCGCATTCCCGCGATCGACCGCGTGACAATAGCGATCAATCACCCGGCGGATGGCGGCCTCGTCCACGACCCGACGCATTTCGTCACTCATTGGCTTGTCTCCTTATATTCGGTGATAGGCGGAACGTTTGCATCCATGGGCGAGAGCGAAGCCAGGATACCTATTCCGTCACCGGCTCCAGCACCACCACCGGAATCTCGCGGTCGGTCTTGGCCTGATAGTCAATATAGGGCGGATAAAGGGCCGCCATTTTTTCCCACAGCGCAGCCCGTTCTTCTCCACTGGTGGTTCGTGCCTTGGCCTTAAAACGCCGGGCCAGCACCTGTACTTCAACGTCCGCGTTGGCGGCCAGATTCAGATACCAGCCGGGATGTTTGGGGGCGCCGCCTTTGGAGGCGACCACAATATAATTCCCATCAGCCTCGCCATAGATTAAAGGCATGATGCCTGTCTTGCCTGACCGACGACCCGTTGTGGTCAACAACAGTGTCGGGAGGAGCCCTGGGCCGCCAACCGGCGCGGAATCCCACATATGCCCGTCAGCGCCGTCCGTATCGAGGTAGCGCTGTAAATGGTCGGCAATCCAGCTTGGCAGATTATCCGGTATTTTGACCTCACTCATACTATCCTCCTTGTCTTTCGGTTGATTGTCTCACACACTGATACTCACTGCTCCGGCAGGTCTTCCAACAGCAGGGTTCGAGCGGCCATGATGACATGCTTCTCGACCCCGTTCCGCCGATGTTCGTTCGCTTCTAAAAATTCCTTGCTTTCCACCATATCAATGAAGGCGGCTCGATTGGGATAGTAGACGAGTATCGCCCAGTCCCAGTCCACATCGCCCCCCTCCTGCAGAGCTGCTTCGGCGACCGGTCCGGCCCACAGCACCCGTCCGCCTCGCGCCTCAACGAGCTTCTGGACCGGTTTGGTGTACCGGGCGTAGGCTTCCCGGCCGGTTCCATCACCGTCAAGCGAGTGCGTTCGATATTTGATCAGGTTGATCATGGTAACCGGGCCGTTGTCGGACGACTGGCGGAGCAGATCGACGTTGAATGTGCTCATCGTTTTCCTCTTGTAATCTTCAGAACAGATCGAGCTGTTGCTTCTCCTCACTCGCGTTTTTCAGGGGATGGAATCCATGCGCTTCAGCCCAGTCCGGATCGGGGCCCTGCCAACCGAAGCGTCCGAGGTCGGTCACACCTTTGACAGTAAAAGAGACCCCTTCCTGCTCAAGCAAAATCTGCTGACGTTGCCCGGTACTCACCCTGCCCTGGGCGTTAATGACCCGCTGCCACGGCACGGGCGGGTCCGGCTGTCCGTCCCGCAGGGCGGCCATGGCGTCCCCAACGTCTCGTGCGGTTACCGGCGGTCCCATGATCTGGGCGATTTGGCCGTAGGTTGCCACCCGCCCATAGGGAATTTGCCGGGCAATTTCGTAAATGCGCGGAAACGCCGAACGCAATTCGTCTGGTTCTCCGGCTCGGTCAGAATGGTGCATCCGGCTTTCTCTCCGTCACTCTCAGGTAAAGCGTGGCATCACCTTCGTGGCAAAGAGCTCGAAGCTGCGCAGAATGGTATCCCGCGGCAGGAGCCCATCGCCCAGCAGGAAAAACATTTCGTCCGTCCCGATTTTCTGGGCCAGCTCGATCTTGCGCGACACGCTGTCCGGGTCCCCGATCAACGGCTCGGCAACCCCCAGTCCGAACGGAATCCCCCACTTTTCCCAGAACCAGCGGGTGTCCGCCATGAGCTGCGGCGTTTCCGAGGGGTTTTCCGTGAGGACGAGTTGGCCGCCTAGGGCCAGCTCGGTGCCGGGTTGTACCGTCCGGCCCGCCTTTTCCGCCTCCTCCCGATAGATATTTTGCAGGCGGGCACACAACTCCTCGTGCAGCAGAATGATAATCGGCTTTCCGCCTTCCCGTCCCCAATAGCGAATGGATTCCGTATTATGGGTAAAGCCGGCATACAGCGGAGGGTGCGGCTTCTGGTACGGACGCGGCGCAATGCCGATCTCCTCTATGGTCATGTCATCCTTCACCCCGGCGCCGAACTGTGTATAGGCTTCCATGGGATGCGGATTTTTTGCGCCTTCGGGCGGAAACTGCCAGAACTCGCCGCGATGAGAAAACGTATCGCTGCTCCAGGCCTTCTTGATGACCGCGACCGACTCTTCGAACGCCCTGCGGTTTTTGAGGTCGGACGCTTGTTTTTTATTCCAATGACCGACAGCTTCGACGCCGGGCAGGCTGCCGTAATTTTGGACCCAGCGTGCCTGATAGCCACGCACGAAGGCAACGTTCAGGCGGCCCTCCAGCATGTGGTCCATCATCGCCACATCTTCAGCCACGCGCAGAGGGTTGTGGGTGTTGAGCACATAGCCCAGCACGTCAACCTTTAAACGCGTGGAGTGCTGGCCGATAAACATGCTCAGCAAACCAGGACTGCCGGTGGCTTCCATGCCCTCGATCTGAAGATGATGCTCGGGATGCCCAAAGCCTTCAAAGCCAGCTTGATCACAAACCGTGACATATTCCTTGAGGTCTTTGAGCATGCGCTGGTAGAGCTCGGGGCGCTTACCGGCCATGCCGCGTTCGAGTTCTTCTCGGGTTCCTACCGTGCCATAGGCAATCGCGTGAAATTTCATACAGTTTGTACTCCAGCCTTTCGCAGCGTCACCCTACCCCATATGCCCACACAAAAAAAAGGTGGGTCTAGCGGACCCACCTTCCAAAGCAAAAGTAAAGCAAGAAGAAAAAGTATAGAGAAGTTGTCCCTCTCCCTACGCTGGCACCGAACCCTTGAGCAGAATACGCTGGTGGATACGATGTTGGCCCGGAGGAAAGTCCATATTGACCGAGTGCGTCACGCTGCGGTTATCCCACATGAGCACATCCCCGACCCGCCAGGCATGATGATACTGATATTGCTGCTGCGTCATATGGGTATGGATTTGATCGAGCAGAGCGTCACTTGCTTCTCGTTCCATCTCCAGGATGCGGTCAGTCCGGTTCGAGTTAAAATAAATCGCTTTTTGGCCTGTCTCATCATGGGTGCGAATCAAGGGATGAACGACATCCGGTGTTTCCTCCGCCTCTTCTTTGGTGCGCTTCATCGCTCGGGCCGGGGCACGCATAGTGTCATAGCTGTGAACGGCCCGCAGTCTATCGAGGCGGGCTTTCATGTCTGTAGATAAATCTTCGTAGGCCGCGCGCGCATTACAAAAACGGGTTTCCCCGCCATGTTCAGGAATTTCCAGGGCCTGCAAGAGCGTCACTTTGGCCGGAACCGCAAAATAGGAGTCATCCGTATGCCAACCCGAGCGCCGGTCGAAGAGCAAGTCGGCCGGTTTGTCTTCCGCTTTTTTATACGTACTGTTAAAGACCGAGACTTCCGGAACTTTCTCAACCCGCATATTCCGCAACAGTTGAATCTGGGGTTCACCAAAATACCGGCTGACTTGAGCAAAGGCCGCCGGCGTCAGCGGTTCCGATCGCAAACACACCAGGTGATAGGTCAAAAAGGCGTCTTTAATGGTCGAGACAGTCGTATCACTGACTGGCTGTGTCCAATCGACACCTGCCACCTCAGCCCCAAGGGCGTCACTTAATGGCGTAATCTGAAGCGTCATCGCTCTTCCTCCTACATTGCCGGACCGGTTGCCGCAGTTCCTGAGTTCGTCTTCCCTTTATGCCAGTCGGGCAGGAAAAAAATCAACCATCAGAAATGGGCCAGGAAGCCGCCGTCAACTGCCAGCACTTGTCCGGTGATATATGAGGCCGCCGGCGAGGCCAGGAAGACCGCCGCTCCCGCGATCTCAGCGGGCTCGCCCCACCGTCCGAGTGCGGTCCGCCGTTTCAGCAGGTTGGCAATTTTCCGGTCCGCAACGAGGTCGCTGTTTGTCTCGGTGGCAAAAAATCCCGGCGCAATGGCGTTGACGGTAATACCGGACGGGCCCAATTCAGCCGCCAAGGCCCGCGTCAACGCTTCAAGGCCGCCCTTGGTCGCGGTATACGCGGCGTCCCCGCTATTGGCAATAGGACCGGCGATGGAGGTGATATTAACAATGCGACCGCCGCCATGCTCGATCATCAGGCGGCCTGCTTCTCGGCTCACGTTGAACGGCGCAAGCAGGTTCACGTCGATGAGCTGGCGAACCGTATTCAGCTCAAATTCAAAGAGTTTTCGACGGTCGCGTCGGCCAACGTTGTTCACCAGAATATCGAGCCGACCGTAGGTGTCTCGAATATGTTGGAAGGCGGCAGACACCGCCCCTTCGTCGGCAATATCACATACCAGCGCCTCGGCCCTGCCCCCTTCGGCGGTAATGGCGGCCAAGGCCCGCTCAAGCTGGTCCCGGCGACGGCCGTTGACGAGCACTCGAGCCCCATGTCGGCCAAAGGCCCGACCGATTTCCAGACCCAGACCGCGTCCCCCACCGGTAATCAGCGCAATTTTTCCCTCAAGTGAAAAGGCTGCTGGTATCACGACCGTCCGTATCAGGCACTGAGACTACAGCCCCACTCGATTCCGTTGCGGAGCAATTGTTCAAACGGCTGGGTGTCCCACGAGCCGCGAAAGACCCGAGGCGTTGTTCCGTCATCGTCGACACTCTCATCAACAAACGGCTGCATATTGCTGGTTGTTGAATGGCAGTGTCCCAGCGCAATATAGGCGACACTCCCCCTGCCCAATGCTCGGGTAAAGCCCAGCACCCGCGTTTTTCCATCCGGTTGCAGGGCCGTGTCTTCATCGTACACAAAGCCAAACCCCGGCGGGGACGGGTCTTTTTCCAGCTCGGTGGTCAACAGAATCTCCGAGTTTTCCGGCTCCTGGAGTTCAATCAGATACAACTCGTCCATGACCTCAAACGAGGCGGGCAGGCCCCTGGTCAGGCTATGCTGTTGATTGACCACATCAACCTGGAACTTCCGCAGCGGCGGATGGTTCAGAAAGAAACCACCCAGGGTCGCGTGATGGTCGGCCTTGACCATTTTGCGCACGCGTCGGTCGTTGTCCACCGGTGCCGCCTTTCCGCCACTCGTCCCGTGCAGTCCCAACCAACGTCCGCCGTCTTCGAGCCACTGCCGGAGAAAGCTGTTCTGGGCTTCGTTGGGGAAAGGGCCGGCGACATAGGTTACCAATAACTGACACCCAGGCAGCCATTTGTCGATGTCGCTAAAGTCTCCGCTGACCGAGGCCGTGACATTGGGTTGCTCGTGTAGTAAAAGCTGAAGAATCCGTAGCCGGGCATAGTCCATATCGTGCCCTGCCGGAGAGCCCGGCGGAAACCCACCGACAATCAGGTGAACGCGAACGGGTTGGGGATGAGTCATAAGACGACCTCCTCTTTCGTCATTCTCCTATGGTCAGAAACACTTTTCTTCCATTAGCAGGCATACCGAACCCACGGGCGAAGCACAAGGCGGCGTCCGGCGTCTGGCTCAGCCTGACGGTCATTTTGACCTGTCTCGTATCAGCCCCCGCTCAGGCCCAAATCGTGGATAAGGTGATTGATGGCGACTCACTCCAGGTTCGAGGCGTTGGGGAAGTCCGACTCATTGGGGTCGATACCCCCGAATGGGACGCGCCCTTCGGCAAGGAGGCGCGCGCGTTCACGCAGCGCCTCGTCGAAGGCAAGCAGATACGTCTTCAATACGACCAGCAGAGAACGGACAAGTACGGGCGCACTCTGGCCTATGTTCATCTACCAAACGGCGTCTGTGTCAACGAGATGCTCATTCAGCATGGGTATGGCAGGCTGATAAAACGCTTCCCGTTCCGCTATAGAGACCGCTTCCGGCGCCATGAACGCGAGGCCCAGCGGGCTGGCCTGGGCCTCTGGGGCGTAGGGGTCAGGAAGCGAAGACCCTCAAGGACCCGTTCGGCTAGCGTACTCGAGCGATACGACGATAACGGCAATGGCCGCATCACCTGCGCCGAAGCACGTCGCCACGGCATCGCCCCGGTGCGCCGGGGCCATCCGGCCTATATCTATATGCACGACGCCGACAACGACGGCACCATCTGCCGCCAAGGCCACGTTCCTCGTCCAGCCGGCTGCCCGTCCTCGACAATTATCCGCGTTCCGATATACAGAGGAGCATAATGTCAACGCAAGCCATTGAGACCACCCGTTTTCTTTCTCACAGCGCAGTGCGGAAAATCGCGCAGCAGTTCGGGACACCGGTGTATGTCTACGACGAGGCGCGACTCACTCAGGCGGCCCAAGAGGTTTTGCACTTTCCAAACGCCTTCGGCCTGACGGCGCGCTACGCCATGAAGGCCCTACCCAACGGCAATATTCTCCGTTTGTTTGACCGTTTGGGACTTCATTTTGACGCCAGCTCCGGCTTTGAGGTCGAACGGGCCATGAAAGCCGGCATCGCCGCCCAGAAGATTGCCCTGACCGCCCAAGAGCTCCCGCAGGATTTTCAGACGCTGCACGCAGCCGGCGTTGCATTTAACGCCTGTTCGCTGGATCAGTTGCGCTATTTTGGCGAGCATTTTCCGGGCCGGGAACTCGGCATCCGTTTCAACCCCGGTCTCGGCTCCGGCGGGACGAACCGGACCAATGTGGGTGGCCCGGCAGCCAGTTTTGGCATCTGGCACGAGGACAGAGCAGCCGTCCAGGCCATTGTCCAAAAGCATGGGCTCAAGGTCATCCGGATTCATACCCATATTGGCTCAGGCTCAGACCCCGAGGTGTGGCAGCATGTGGCAGGTATGAGTATTGGCCTGTTAGAGCATTTTCCGGAGGCGCACACGCTCAACCTCGGCGGTGGGTATAAGGTGGGCCGGATGAGCCACGAAACCTCAACCGATCTGCAAGAGGTCGGCCAACCTGTGGTCCAAACTTTTATGGCCTTTGGGGAGGCCACGGGCAGAAGAATCCGCCTGGAAGTCGAGCCAGGAACGTATCTGGTCGCCAATGCCGGCTGCGTGATTACTACGATCCAGGACCGGACCCGCACCGGGAAAGACGGCTATGACTTTCTCAAGATCGACAGCGGCATGACCGAGGTGCTGCGTCCCAGCATGTATGGCGCGCAGCACCCGCTCGTTGTTGTCCCGGCAACGGATGCAGCCGAGCAGGAGCAACGGCCGACCATAGACGCCATTGTTGCCGGTCACTGCTGTGAATCCGGAGATATCCTTACGCCTTCGGCCGGCGACCCCGAAGCGCTGGAGCCCCGCACGCTCCACGACGCCGCTATCGGCGATTATCTGGTGATTGAAGGCTCGGGCGCGTATTGCTCCGGCATGAGCTCCAAAAACTACAACTCGTTTCCGGAAGCGCCGGAGGTACTGTACCGCGGGACGGAGCAAGAGCCCATGCTTATCCGCAAGCGGCAGACGCTGGACCAAATTATTCAGAACGAGGTGCTGGTATAGCGCGGGCGGAGTGACGTCACCGGCGCTGGTCCGCCTCCAGGTTCTTCTGCAGCGAATCGCCGATAAACGGTCGCAACCAATACGGATTGAGAAATTCGTGTTCAATAAAACTTGGGTCGTCGCTCAGCGACGCGCCGTGGTCTACCGTTGTCCAGTAGGCGTAGAACTGCTCGTGCAGAAGCGGGTCGGAGATGGCAAAGTCTCCCATCTTCTCGCGCTGTTTCAGCCAGGCGTGCATGGCGTCAAAAGCTTCAAGCCCGGCCTGCTGCCATAAGACCCGTCCACCGCCGTATTCCTGGTAGAGATGACGCTGGAGTTTCCAGTTGGCGACCATCCAGCCGGCAAAACGTCGTCCCGGCGGTCTGAACTGGCTATCAATCGCCTGCCGTTCGTCCTCAAGCCGTTGTTTCTCCTCCGCCGCCAGCCCTGGCTTGGCCAGCGCTTGTTCAATCTCCACCCGGCGATCTTTGAGTGGATGATCCTGAGCCTTGAGACGTTCATTATGCCAGCCATCAAAATGCGCAGTCGCGTTCGAGACCTCACGCTCTGTGGGTTGCAGCTCCTTGCTGTGAGTTGCGCGGTACTGCTGCATCACCGGATGGCTGAACAGGTTGTGCAATGCGTTCGAGAGCGCGACACCCTCTTTTGCCGTGAGCTGGTCTCTATACACCGGCTGTCCCAGCACGGTACCGATTTGCTCACGCGACGTTTCTTCGGCGGGAGCGAGAACAGGCCAGCAGAGCAGCAGACTGAGGACAAGCAGTCCCGGCAATGGTCCTCCGGCCTTCATCGTAAGAGAACGCACGGCCTTACGATCTTTCATCGATTTCTAACATGACAGAAAAGCCGAAGAGAAAAAACTCCGCCCGCGGTACGAGTATCGGGATACAGCGGTTTTCTGATTCACTTCCGTCTGACCGCATGATAGACCTCTTCTCACACTGCTCCAGAGGAAAGGAAACGCGTGGACTATCAATATACCGTCTACGGTCTGGAACTCAGCCTGTTCACCCGCAAACTCGAAGCGGCCATGATTTTTTATGGCGCGCCATTTGTTCGCAAGCCGAAAACCCAGGCGAACCGGCAAGAGATTGAGCACCGTTCAGGGACCCATCAAGTCCCGGTCTTACACACGCCTGAGAACTGGATGATCGGCGATACGACCCCCCTCATGATGATGCTGGACAATCGGTATCCCGCCCGAGCGATGTTTCCTCACGGTCCACTTGGTGTCCTCGTACATGCCATTGAAGAGTTCTTGGACGAGTGGGTGGCCCGGGTGATGGTCCATTACCGGTGGCATTATGAAGAAAGCAGCCGCTTTGCCGCCGAGCGGATTACCCGGGCGACCATGCCGGACGCGGACGAGGCAACCATTGCCGCAGCTCTCACAAACGCGCCGATTGCCGAATGGGGAAAGCGGGCCTGTCGTGCCACCGGCACCGCTTCCGAGAAACAACAACGCGCCGCAGAGGCCGAATATAGCCGTATTCTTGATGCCATAGACCGACAACTGCAGCAGACACCCTATCTGTTGGGCGCTCGCCCGTGTGCGGTCGATACCATCGTCCTGGGCGGCCTGCGGGCGCACACCTATATGGACCCTGACCCAAAAAAGATCGTCGCTCGATATCCCCGTATTGTCGCGTGGTGCGAGCGAGATGCAGACCGCTGGGATGGGACCGGAGAGTTGGCGCCGTTCCCGCAATCGACTCCCTTTGCGCAGATGATACTCTCGGAAATGCCAACAACCTATAAGCCCTATATCCTGGCGAACTCCCAGGCCCAAGTCAGCGGCACGAAAGCCTTTGTTGTGACAACCTATGCAGAAGAGGTCAGCTACCTCTCGCGCCCCTATCCCGAGTTATCCCGGCGCATGCTCGTCAACCGTATTGCGCATCAAATCAACGCAGAAGAACGCCGGACCGTCCAAGACTGGCTGGCCGCGGTCGGGCTGGCAGAATGTTTTCACTGAGTTTTCGCCGCCGGGCTTTGTCTGTTCTGAAGGAGAATTTCCCATGCCCAAGAAAAAGATGTTGGTGGCGGGTGCATCCGGTTTGGTCGGTTACGCTGCGGTCGAGCACTTCGCGCAGCAGGACGATTGGGATGTGGTTGGGGTTTCGCGCCGTATCCCTGACGGGCTCGAAGGCGCTGAGGTCATTTCGGTCGATCTGACGGATACGGCCCGCTGCGCGGAAGTCTTTGGCCGCATGTCGGACGTAACCCATCTGATCTATGCGGCGCTGTACGAGAAGCCGGGTCTGGTCGAAGGCTGGTTTCAGAAAGACCAGATGGAAACCAATCTGGCCATGCTGGACAATCTCTTCTCTCCACTGGAAGCCGTCGCACGGGACCTTCAGCACGTCTCCTTGCTCCAAGGTACAAAAGCCTATGGCGTGCATATTGAACCCTTTCCCGTTCCGGCCCGCGAACGCTGGCCGCGTCATCAACACGAGAACTTCTACTTTCTGCAGGAAGATTATTTGCGCGAGCGGCAGCCTGGCAAAAACTGGCACTGGACAGTCTGGCGACCACAGCTCATCCTGGGCCAATCGCTGGGCAGCAATATGAATGTCATTCCTGCTCTGGGCGTGTATGCGGCGTTGCGCAAGGAGGCCGGGCTGCCCTTGTCCTTCCCCGGCGGCCCGCCCTTTGTGGTCGAGGCGATTGATGCAGGAATGATTGCCCGAGCGTGCGAGTGGGCCGGGACATCAGAAAACGCAGAAAACGAAATTTTTAATATCACGAATGGTGATGTCTTTGTGTGGCAAAATGTGTGGCCGGCTATCGCCGACGCACTGGGTATGGAGGTGGGTCCACCAGAGCCATGCTCCCTTGCGGAAGAGATGCCCAGGCATGAAGCCGAGTGGGCGGCTATTGTCAAGAAGTACGATCTGCGTGCACCCACCAGCTTGAAAGAATTTGTGGGGCAGTCCTTTATTCTGGCGGATTTCACCTTCGGCTATGGCAGCAGAAATCAGTCTCCGCCCCCCATGCTGGTGAGTACCATCAAGCTGCGGCAGGCGGGCTTTCACGAATGCATGGATACCGAGGACAATTTCCAGGCGTGCTTCAAACGCTTCCAAGACGCCCGGCTCTTGCCACCGCTGTAGAATTGAGACATACAGGGTGAAGCAATTCGGAATAGAGGAGATATCACATGTCAGCATACATGATCGTTCAGGCAGAGATTACGAATCCCGAGAAGTTTCCCGAATACCAAAAACTTGCTCTCCCTGCCGTGCAGAAATACAAGGGTAAGATTCTCGGTCGGGGAGCACCGGACACAGTCGAGGGCCAATGGGCTGCCCCACTCGCCCTCATTATCGAGTTTGAGTCTGTCGAAGTCGCGAAGGACTTCTTCAATTCTCCGGAGTATACCGCCGCCCGCGAGACGCGTGCGAACACTGCCAATTTCGTCATGTCTATTATTCCGGGCGCGTAGTAAACCAACACGCAGGGTCGGGTCGCTCTGGCCCGCCCCTGCTTTATCCTTCCTTTTTTGGCACCGAGGCCTGAAAGGCCGGGCGCTCTCGCAGTCGAGTGTAATACTGCATCGCCGTAGGGAAGGCGTCAAAGCTGAGGAACTGATCTCCCAGGTAGATGCTATAGCCGACGTTCACATCGGCGGCGGAAAATCCACTGGCGAGCAAGTAGTCCCGATCTTTGAGGTGGTTGTCCAACACCTCAACTGCCTTTTCCAACCGACGCGATTCCAATTTCTGAACAAGAGGTGAACGTTGTTCTTCGGGAATAAAGACCGACTGCTGGACCAGGCTGGCACCATGAACGGCGACGGTTTCGGCGTAGTGTATCCACTGCAACCATTCGTACCGCTCCGGATGATCGGGGCCGCGTCCAAGCCTGCCATCGTCGTATTTTTCGCATAAATACTGCGCGATCGCGCCCGACTCAAAAATCGTCTGCCCATCGTCAACCAGACAGGGAACCCGGCCAAGCGGATGGATAGCGAGATATTCGGGCGCGCGCAGCACCTTGAGGTCAAAGGCCATCTCAACCAGTTCAAACTCAATGCCAAGTTCATGCAACAGCCAGAGAGAACGCGTCGAACGCGCGCCGGGGACGTGGTAGAGCGTAATCATTTCTCCTCCTTCATATAAAAGGCAGCTTGGAGCGTACGCACAGAAAGATAAGGATAGCAAGGGAATTCGACGTTTCGAGAGCAGCAAGGGGGGGGAAGTGGTGCAGATTCAGGACTCTTCATCCCGCACCACACCTAACATTGTGATAACAGCGTGCTTCAATCTGGGAATGTCACTCTGGGTAATATCCCAAATTGTAACCAAGTCTATGCCAAGATAGTCGTGAACCAGGACGTTACGGAACGCGCTAATCTCCCTCCACTCGATGTCCGGCTGTGTTGTCTTTATCGAATCAGAGAGACGGCCTGCTGATTCAGCCAGCACTTGCAGATTGCGCAGCACCGCATCTTGGACAGTATGCAACGCCATGAAGTGGACACGTCCTTCCGCAATATCCTCCTCGATTCGATGAACGCAGTCCAATATATGATTCAGGTAGACGGCATCGTCTTTCATAAAGGGATAGCTTCCTGAAGGACGCGATGACGGAGGTGCCGATTCAGTGCATTCTCGGTCACAACCTCAACCCGTCGCTCCAGGAGTTCTTCCAGTTCCAGGACCAAGCCCGCAGGAAACCATGCACTCGTCTTCGGTCCTCGCTCGATCAGGAGATCAATATCACTTTCCGGCCCGGCCTCACCTCGCGCAACCGAGCCAAAGACCCGGACATTATGCGCGCCGTGTTTGGCAGCAATGCGGAGGACTTCTTCACGTTTTTGGTTGAGGAGTTCTTGGGGACTCAAGGGACCTGAACCATCCTGAATTTCTTTTGGCTTTGGAATGGTCAGTATAAACTATTCCTGCCCTGACGTCACGGGTTGGGACGTTTCTTACAGAAAAAGAGCCGACGTGCCCCTTGCCTCCTCACCCCCGGAAGGAGTACACACAAGCTGAGCAAGGAGGGAGTGTTATGGCGCATGTCAGCCCGGTTCCATTTGAGCAGATCGACCCTGAGGTTCAGCAGATCATGCAGACCTATGACAAGGAGTATGGCGGCTCGGCGTTTTTGCAGGCATTCGCCCACGCCCCTGAGGTATTCAAGTCTTTCGTCAACTACTACTTCCCCCTCATCTTTGAGACCCGTGGCAGCATCGATATGAAGCTGACCGAGATGGTGCGGCTGAAGGTTGCGGAACGCAACGACTGCGCCCTTTGAATTAACGGTCGCGTTGCTTTGGCAAAGCAACAAGGTCTGACAGAAGAACAAATCGGCGACCTGTCCACCTACCAGGACAGTACGATTCTCACTCCGCGTGAGAAGGCCGCCGTCCGCTATGCCGACGTGTTGGCCGGAGATCATACCCAAGCATCACCAGAGCTGTTTGACGAACTGCGCCAGTACTTCACCGAGCCTGAGATCATAGACCTCGGGTTTCGGATTACGGCTTTTGTGGGCTACGGGCGTTTTATCCGCGCGCTCGGCTTAGAGAGGGGTGGCGTGTGTCCGCTGTCGGAAGCACATACCAACGGGGCTGAGCAAGTCGCCTGACTTGGGCCTGCCACCCACGCTACGTGTCTGTCTCAGACTGTACAACCTTGCGCACCGACCGATAGCTGCGTTGAGCGAGAGCAGATTCCAAGGCTGGTGAGAGGCGACTTAACCACCAGAAGAGCCTCCACCAGCCCGGAACAATAATCAACGCTTTGTTCCGGGCAAGTGCGTCCAGCACTTTTTCAGCAAACACAGCCGGCTCCATAGGCCGGTATTTCCGTATGAATTCTTCCTGGACCTCTGGCGGTACGGGCTGCAAGTTCTTGCCGTATTTCCCACCGTGCAGGATGGGCGTCCGAATAAATCCAGGACAGAGTACGCTGACACGGACACCATAGGACGCGGCTTCGACCCGGAGCGATTTGGAAAGGCCGACAACCGCGTGTTTTGTAGTCGCATAGCTGACAGCCGTTGGCATGGGCAGCAGGCCGGCCATGGAAGCGGTATTGACGATATGACCATAGCCCTGGCTGAGCATAACCGGATACGCCGCCTGCACCCCGTTGACCACGCCGTGCAAATTCACATTCAGAACACTGTCCCAGTCCTCAATCTGACAGATCCGTACCTCTCCCCCAATCGCAATGCCGGCGTTGTTGAACATATAATCCAGCCGACCTTGCGCCTGGGCCGTCGCCTGGACGAACTGGTCTACCGCAGTGAAGTCCGTAACGTCCAGTTCAACCGCGGACGCCTTGCCACCTCGTTCTTGAATGCCCGCCGCGACCTCTTGAGCAAGCGCCACTTGGCGGTCGGCTACAACAACAGACGCCCCACGTCGGCCCAGTGCTTCACTCAGCGCACGACCAATGCCTGAGGCTCCACCGGTCATAAGAGCAACCGCGCCATCAAAGATGCGGAGGGTACCGTTGCGTTCCATTTCTCACCAAAAGAAGGGACGTTGTCTCCCTCAATAAGGACAGCTGAGCCCACCCTCTGCTCAGTCTGCCAGCGGTACGACTCCAACCATCGCTGGGTCGTCTCCAACCACACGGGTCGTATGCCCCCCACCGGTCAAGTCGGCGGCGAGCACAGCGTCTCCCGGTCCACAGCGCTGGACCGACCCGTCCTTAAAGCCGATTTCCATCTGGCCCCGTAACACAATCACGTACTGTCGTCGGGGAGCATTATGCCAGTCCATGGCGGTCCCGGCCGGGAGTTCCCGGAAGAAAATCTCCTGAGTTGCTTGTGGCGCTTCTTGACTCGGTTGGGCACTTAACGCCGGCTCCTCAATATGCGATTGTCCGTCGTCCCCTGTATACATATGAAAAAGACTCATACTCTTCCTCCTTCAGAAGGGCTGGCAGGAAGGCTCAAAACGACCCAAAGCGGTCGCTCTATGGGGTGCTTGCCTGAACCGCCTTGAGGGCACAGACACAACCCGCAATCGCAGCGATGGTTCTGACCCAATGTACCGTTTGCCATTGGCTAAGCGCATGAGATATCTCCGCGACAGGGACCGCTCCCTCAGCTAGCGCAGCATTGGCGCTGCTGAAATAGACGGGAAACGTCGCAAGCATACAAAGCGCGCAGACAGAGGCCGCGAGGAGCCAGTTTCGGCTCGGGGTCTTTTTCCACATGGCCAACCCCAAGGCCAACCAGGTTAAGCCCGTCGCACTCAACCCAAGCGGCATCATGAAGCGGGCGATGTGAGCGGAGTTCTCACGAAAAATCGGCACAAACGACGCAGGATCGAGCGCCTGCCAGTAGGGCACCAGCCCCAGGGCGAGAAGCAACAGAGCACCCGCCAAGAAGCCCAGGAGCACCGTTGCGATTTGTGTCGGTATGTTCATTTCTCTTTCCCTCTTATTGCGGGAGATAGGGTGCAATGATGCTCCCAGATTTGTTAAGGCATCAACGTCAAGACCTTAAACTAGGAAATTCTGTCCTCCTTTTGCTCCCCGATGCGGATGGAGCCCTACGCCTTCGTCTCTATCACGGGCCGCTGAATACCTAAATCTGCGACAACCTCAGCCTCCAGCTTATGGAAAACTTCTGGCGAAATCCCAATCTTGAGACTGCGCCCGCCACCACCCAGGATAACGGTTTCTAGCTCCATCACCCGACTGTCAACGTATAAGGGCATGTCCGCCGGTAGTGAAAACGGCGTCACGCCGCCGACCTCCATCCCCGTCAGCGCGTGCATCTCCTCGGCCGAGGCAAACGACGCCTTGGACACCCCCATAAGCTTGCGCACCCGTTTGTTCACATCAAGCTGGGTGGTGGCCAGGACCACACAGGCAACAAATTTCTTGGGCTCTTTCTTGGACGCCACAACGATTGTGTTGCCGGACGTTTCCGGCGGATAGCCATAGTGAGCGCAAAACACAGCCGTATCGGCATGGGCCGGGTCTATCGTTATCCGCTCAAAAGGCAGCCCCAATGCTTCAAGCGCGTCGATAACTCGTTGTTCCGAAGCCGTCATGCTCCACAATCCTCCTTGAGAGACACAGCAGCGGAATACTTACTGCATACTAAAACGCCGGGTCGAAACCCGGCGTTTTGTCCTCGGTAAAACCCGAAGGTGGGTCGCGCTACGTTAGCCAGCGGCCATATCATAACTGCGCAGCATCTTACCCGGCAGGGCCCCGCTGCACTTGCCATCTTCAAACGTAATCTGCCCGTTGATAATCGAATACCGATAGCCGTCGGCCTTTTGGACTCGCCGCCAATCGCCGTCGGGCAGGTCTTTAATCGTCTCCATCGGTCGCACGGCCAGCTTTTCCAGATCGTACACCACGATGTCCGCGGGCATACCCTCGCGCAGCCAGCCTCGGTCTCGAATGCCAATCGCCCAGCCCACCATGGTCGACAGCCGCCAGTGCGCTTCTTCCAGGGTCATGATCTGCTTGTCGCGCACCCAGTGGGTCAAGAAATGGGTCGGATAGCGGCCCAGGGTCAGGAATTTGGTATGCGCGCCACCATCCGAGGCTCCGACCAAACAGAGCGGGTGTTTGAGAATGGTACTCAGGGCTTCTTCATCGTTATTGATGAAGCCCTGCATGGCAAACTCGGTCTTGAGGTCTTCTTCTACGGACAGGTCGAGCAGCGCATCGATCGGATGCTTGCCTTGCTCTTGGGCCAACTCGGCAACGGTACGGCCCTTGAGATGGGCGTTCTTTTCCAGGTGGACGTCATCGATAAACGTCTCGTCCCAGCGGAACATCCGAAGCTGACCCTGCTCGCCGTCGGGATTCTCGCCCGGCATGACGGTCGGGGCCTTTTCCATATCGGCTTTGAGGGCCGCCCGCCGACCTGGGTCGGCCAGCTTCATACGGCGTTCTTCCAGGCTGCCGACCGTGGCCTCGTTCCAGGCTGGCAGTTGGTCAAACAAGCCCATGGTTTCCAGCGTAAACTCAAACTCAATCGGCATGCAGATATTGACCGGCAGGACCGGCGCTTCCTTATTTGCCCGCTCGGTCCAGGCCAATTGCTCGCGCCAGGTATTGGGTGAGGACGGATCGTGGATAATCGCGTTCCAGTTCACCGGTCGGCCGCTCGTCTTGGCCAACTCCAATAGGAAGTCCATTCCCAGCCCTTGGAGAGCATGACCCATGGTCCACTCGATAGAGCCCCGGTTGAACTCGCGCATGACGGATGCCATTTCGAGAAACTCTTCACGCGGTGCCACATGGGTCGGGAGATAGCCGCCGTCATAGTCGCGATTCGCCATGCTAAAGCTGGCGGAAAAGCCGAAGCCGCCGGCCTGCAAGCCTTCTCGCAGCAAATGTTTCAGCTCCGCAATCTGATCCGGGGTGGTCTTATAGTCCGGGTCCCGCGCCGCGTCGTTGCCCAGTACCCAGGCGCGCAGCGGAGAGTACGGGACGAGTGAGGCGGCGTTGATACCGAGCCCGCCACGGTCCAGGCTGTCCAGATATTCGGGGAAGGTCTCCCAGTCCCAGCGCATGCCGGCCTGCATACAGGACAACGGAATGGACTCGGTTCGCTCCATCCGGCGCATCGCCCGGTCACGATCCTCCGGACGCACCGGCGCAAAACCGAAGCCGCAGTTCCCGATCGCGACCGTGGTCACACCGTGCCAGCCGGAGAGCGTGGCATACGGATCCCAGGCCGTACCGCCGCTGAGCGCCGCATCGTAATGGGTATGGATGTCCATAAACCCTGGTGCGACGATCATGCCGGTTGCATCAAGCACCCGCGTGGCCGTGTCCTGGATATTCCCCATAGCAACGATCCTGCCGTCACGAATTGCGATATCGCCTCGATAGCGAGGCACCTGCAATCCGTCGATAATCGTGCCGTTCTTGATAAGCAGATCGTACTCTGCCATATGATCCCTCCTTTGGCTCAGAGAAGCCGGTTGCGGTTATATTTCATCCTCCCCGTAGCCACCCGGTTCAGGCATTTGGTGCAACACGTTGACGGGTCTCTCCATCCTGCAACGGAATACGCCGCAATTGCAAGAGTTACCGCACACGACGGCTACGCAATCGCGTCGAGGCCGGCTTGGGCGCATTCGATGTCTTGTTCAACCGAACCGCCACTGACACCGATTGCCCCGACCACTACATCTCCAATTCGGATCGGCAAACCGCCGCCAAAGGTCACGATACGCGGAATATGCGGCACCCCTGCCAAGAGTGCCGGATCATCCTTGATAAAGTTAAAAAACTCGTGCGACGGCATCCCAAAAAGGGCAGTGTAGGCTTTGTTCTGAGACACCTCGATACTGACCAACGGTGTTCCATCCATCCGGCAAAACGCCTTGAGCAGCCCACTCTCGTCCAGCACGGCCACAACTTGGGGCACCCCAAGTTCCTTTGCCTTGGCAATAGCCGCGGCTACCATCTGTTGCGCGAGTTCGTCTGTCACACTCTGCTTTTCAAAGGTCTGGGCCATTCCGTCCTCCTTGTGATGTTTTCGCTGGAGTATAGAAGGAAAGAAGTGTAGAGGTAAAGAGAGAATAGTCACCACAGATGAGAGAGTTTGGAGGAGGCTAGAATGAAACACGTGCCTGCGCTCATCCCATTCCTGTTGGTGGTGAGTCTACACTCTCTTCAAGCAAAGCAGGATGATCCTTCCCCCCTCGCTCCGGTCGTCTTTACCAATGTAACGGTGATAGATGCGACTGGAACGCCAGCCCGGCCCGACATGACCGTTGTGCTCACGCAGGATCGTATTAGCGCCCTGGGGGAAACCGGGACGGTCGCTATCCCCTCAGATGCCCACGTTGTCGATGCTACGGATCATTTTCTCATCCCCGGCCTGTGGGACATGCATACCCATATCGCCGACATTGGGACGTATCCGAGAAGCAGGGATATTTTTCTGCCGCTGCTCATCGCCCACGGAGTCACGGGCATTCGTGATATGGGCGGCGACTTGGCGGCCCTCACCCAGTGGCGTAAGGAGATTACGACAGGCAAGCGGGTCGGTCCCCGCATTATCGCCTCTGGTCCCATGCTGGACGGCCCCAACCCGCCCTTCCCCCAATCGGTCAGTGTGCACAATGCAACCGAAGGGCGCCAGACCGTCTTAGATCTCAAGCAGCAAGGGGCAGACTTTATCAAAGTCCAGTCGCTTATTCCGCGCGATGCCTATTTCGCCGTCATGCAGGAGGCCCGACAGCACGGCTTGCGAGTTGCCGGCCATCTGCCGGACCAGATCACTGCCACGGAGGCGTCCGAGGCCGGGCAACACAGTATGGAGCACTTCATTGGTTGGCTCAAAAGCAGTTCAACGGTTGAGGAAGAACTGATCCAGACGGTGTCGATTTTTGATCTGTTCCAAAAAAAAGAACCCGTTCAACGCCTCCTTAGTACCCAGAGTAAAGAGAAAGAAGAGGCGCTGTTTACTCGCCTCGCGCAGAAGCGCATGTGGCAGTGCCCGACGATCGTATGGATGCGGGGCTTATCGCATATTGACGAAAACACATTTCCGGCTGACCCGCGCCTGGACTATATTCCCGCCTCCTGGGTTGCGGCCTGGCGTGTGACGAAGGAAGAACGCTTGCTCGCAGGCCGCTCTGCCGAGGATATTGCAGCGGGCAAGCAGTATTTCCGGACGCTGTTTGATTTGATTAAAACGGCGCACAGAGCCGGCGTACCTTTCTTGGCCGGAACAGATACACCGGCTCCGTATATCTTCCCCGGCGCATCGTTACACGAAGAATTAGCCCTCCTGGTCGAGGCCGGCCTGACACCTATGGAGGCCTTACAGACCGCGACCCGCAATCCTGCCCTGTACCTTGACCAACAAGACCTGCTTGGCACCGTCGAAGTGGGCAAGATTGCCGATCTCGTCTTGCTCGAAGCGAACCCCTTGGAGGATATCACCAACACCCAAAAAATTGCGGCAGTCGTTGTGGGTGGCAAGCTCTTCTCTCAGAGTGCCTTACAAGCCCTCCGAACGGCCGCCGCTACCAGTGCACAGCAGGGGTAACGGCCAGTGCCTCAAAAAGATCGCGCACTGCGGCAGGCGTCGCTCCCAGCTGAATGATAGTCGGTCACAAGTTTCGCTCCATCAGGGCAACTGATAGCAACATCGTCTCCGAGGGGATTTGAGCACACGTCTTTTCCTTTAAGGGGCTTGTGGTAGTGCAGGCTCGGACAGTCCGGGCGTTCATATACCCACTTGGTGGCCTCATCGGTTTCGTGTTGCAGTATTTGCAGAGCCGCTTCCTCAGGCGTGTAGTCCGGTTCCGGCGGTGGTGCTTCCGCGGTCACTCCTGCAGGGCCGGTAGGTCGCGGCAGCGCGTCCACAGCGGTCTCCACAGGAGCCGTCTCTGACTGACGGTTTGATGGGTCAGGAGCTGGCGGGCTCAGGTCTTCCCACTGACCCGTATACGGATTAAAAACCTTGCCCCACTCCTGAGACAATACTTGCGTTGAGCACAGCATGACAGCGCAAAAGCCGAGCATGAGGAAGAGTACAATATCCCACCGGACCTGACGCATGCGGTTTCCTTGTTAGAGATGTGTTTCAAACCATTCTTTGATGAGCGGCAGACTCTGGTCAAGCCCGGGACCAGAGAGAATGTCACTGTGGCCAAGACCGGGCAGGATCACAATCTTCTTGGGCTCTCCAGCCTTTTCATACATGGACTGAGACTCTTCCATGGATACGCGCTCATCTGCGTCGCCGTGCAGCCAGAGTATCGCGCGGGGTGATATCTGATGCACGACGGACTCGGGTCGATACGCAATCAACGCTTCACCCGAGGTCAGCGTGATCTCTCGGCTCCACTGCGGATACTGGTCGAGAATCTGTGCGAACAGGACGGCCGTACTCTCCGGCTCAGGCACAATCTCACTGGCCTGAACATACTGCTCCTGCCCGGTCAGGACGCGCGCGCGTCGGTTGTCCTCCAGGCGTCGGAGTAATGCCTGCCATTCCCAGAAATGACAGGCGTCACGCGTCCAACGCCCACAGTCGCCGATACCGCAGACGCTCACCGTGGCTTTGACCCGCTCTTCTACCCCGGCAGCATAACTGACGTTGGCTCCACCGAGGCTGACGCCGAGCAGTCCAATCCGGTCCGGATCGACCTCAGGCTGTTGCTGCATGAACGTGACCGCGTTTTGGATATCTTCGATCTGCCGCACAGGGATAATCTGGCGACGGGGTTCTCCGCCACTCGCACCCAGGAAGCGGTAGTCAAACGTCAGGACAACATACCCAGCCTGAGCCACACGCCGGGCAATATCGGGCAACATGACTTCTTTCACCGCAGTAAAACCGTGGCATATGACAACACCGGGCCTTGGCCTATCGGAAGAGCTGTCCTCAGGCAGAAAAAGGACGCCTGCCATAGGGACACTTTCACTGTAGAATTGAACCGACTTCTCCATACTCCTCCCTTTAGCGCTTGAGCCTCCTGGGGATAAAACGCGGTACCCGGCGTTGATACTGCTCATATGCCTGCCCAAAACGCTCGACCAGCTCGCGTTCTTCCATCAGCGTAATACCATACAGCACGACGCAGGCGAGGGGACAGAGAAGGTACACAGCCAGATAGTTTGTAAAAAGCGCCACCGCGAATACACTCAGAATCACAACGACATAGCGGGGATGCCGCAGGCGTGCATAGATACCCTGGTCCAGGAGCGACTGACTGGTCGGCGTGGGCGACAGTTCGGGAATGCCGACCAGAGTCCGCAGGGTCAGATGTTTTCGACACTGAACCTCAACTACCAGGGCTGCCCCAAAGCACAGCACGGCGGGCCAGCCTAACCATCGGGGAGGACCGAACTCTACGGCCAGAAGCGGATGACGCAGCAGGAAGACGCCCGTGCCGAGAGCGATAAGAATCGCTCCCAGCACGAAGTATGAGATCGCGAGCCCAAGTTGTCGCCAGCTATGGACCAGACCGTGAGCAAACGGCCAGAACAAGATACCTGGAATAAAGGTTACCAGCGTGAGGAGAGCCACGTGATAGCGAACGGCATCCATTCCATTAGCAAGCTGGGTCGTCGGCTCCCCTCATACAACGGTATACGAGACGTTGAGGTCAGGTTTATTCTGGATGGTTTGGAAAACGACACAGTAGCGTTCAGTCAGACGAATCAGGGTTGCCAACTGCTCCGCATCGGCATCCGTGTCCAGATCAAATCGGAGGCGAATGTCTCGAAAGCCGACCGGAGCTTCTTTTGAAACCCCGAGGGTCCCCCTGAAATCCAGGTCGCCCTCTGCGATCACCTTGCCGTCTCGAAGCTCCACCCCAATCGCCGTAGACACGGCTTGCAGGGTCACACCGGCACACGCCACAAGGGCCTCCAGCAACATATCGCCGGAGCAGGCCGCCAGCCCGTCCCCACCAGTCGCCGGGTGCAGCCCGGCTTCGACCAATGCCTTACCCGTTTCAACGCGGCAGGTAATGCCTGCGCCGATCCGTCCTTCGGCATTCAGCGTTACCACCGCCTTTTCAGGTGCGTCTTTATAGGCATCCTTGAGCGGAGCCTGGAGGGTGCGGAGTTCTTCTGCTTTCATGGTCGCTGTTCTCCTTCTTGCTGTTTACTGCTCCATGCGGTCCAGTGCGTCTTGCGTACTGCCCGCGTCACTATAGTCGGCGTCCTGGTCAAAGCTCACGAAAATCATGCTCACCCCTTCAGGACCGGCGGTGAACGACGCGGCCTGTTCCCCACCCGGAATGAAACGAAGCGCTTTCGGTTCCAGCCGCCTACCGGGAAGCGAGGCCGAACCCGAATAGACCACCTCATACCGACCATACTCTGGGACCGGAGGAGTGAACTCGACACCAGCCGAAAATGCAACCAGTTCGGCAGTGGGGCCGAAGCTCGGCGGGATCAGCAGCTTCCGTCGCGCGTGTGGACAGCCGGGCATAGGCTGCCACTCGACTTCATGGGCGCAGCGCGTCAGCTCACGTCCACGGACGTTGGCCTGCCAGCGCCGTTTTTTGTCACGCATGACAGCCAAACCGCCCGGCTTGGCATGCAGCACGAGCATGTCGTGCCCACCGCTGACCGTGAACGGACCGTAGGGCGTGTTGTGTTCCGTATAGTGCACGGCCGGCGCATCCAGCCGGACCAGCGGGAAGGCCATTGAACCTTCAAGCAGGACTTGGAATTGCGCCGCATAATGAAAATGCGGCTCCACCGTATAGTCTTCCGAGATTTGCGCCCGTATCGCTTCGGGCCCACCGTCTCTGCCTTTCAAATACATTTGAAGCTGGGTTTCTCCTCCGCCCTCAAGATCTAAGGTTTTCCACGGTACGGTTGAGGGCTCTACGATATACTGATGTGGGTCCATGTCGTCCCTCCTTGTTTGCGTCGTTCACTCCCCGCGGGCGGTCTCGTTTCCCGCGCTTTCCCAATCTACTCCACAACCGCTTGATACGTCAAAACCCGCAGCTCACGCCGGATTGGATACGAAGAGGACGGCATCAGTTGCGTGAGAAAGATGACGATCAAGTCTTCCACTGGATCAACCCAAAAAGTTGTGCTGGCAGCCCCACCCCATGAATACTCACCGGATGAGCCAAGAATCTGGGCTTTGACCGGATCAAGCGTGACGGAAAAACCCAGACCGAACCCAATCCCATCAAAAGGCATCTCACTGAACACCTTCTGGCCCATACGGCTCAGATCAGCATTGTCCGGGAGATGATTCACGGTCATGAGTTCAACGGTCTTACGGCCAAGGAGGCGTTCACCGTTCAATACACCTCTATTTCTAAGCATGAGTAAAAACTTGAGATAGTCACTCGCTGTTGAGACCAGCCCGCCCCCACCTGAGAGAAACGTCGGCTGTCCGCGATACCTGCTCTTCGTTGGGCTATCAATGAGACGAAAGCCCCCCTTTTGATACTCATAGTTTGCGGCCAAACGGGGGACATCTTCATCCGCAACCGCAAAGGCAGTGTCCCGCATACCCAACGGCTCCCAAATATGCTCGCTGAAATAGGCGGCGAGCGGCTGTCCTGACAGCAGCTCAACAAGATAGCCCAGCACGTCAGTGGCCACACTATAACTCCAGCGCGTTCCCGGAGAGAAAAGTAGCGGGAGTGTACTGAGCTTTTGCACCATGTCGTGTAAACTTCCCTTGGAACTCGACCCTTCAACTCCTTGGGCGCGGTACAGAGCGTCAACCGGATGAACGTTCATGAAGCCGTAGGTGAAACCGGCTGTATGTGTCAGCAGATCGCGAATCGTTATTTCACGTTCAGCCAGCGTGGTGTGGTACTGCTGAGCATCTCCGGATTCAAAGACTTCCAGGTGTTTAAATTCAGGAATGAAAGCTGACACTGGGGTATCGAGCTGAAACAATCCTCGTTCATACAGCGTCATAAGCGCCACACTGGTGATGGGCTTGGTCATGGAATAGATGCGAAAAATGGTGTCTTCTTCAACCGGTGTATGTGCTTCCACATCGCGTAGTCCGTAACGATTCAGATAAGCTGGCTGGCCATGCCGGGCCACCAGCACCAGATAACCAGGAATTCTCCCGTCATCGACATAGCCCTTGAGATGCTCGGAGATACGGTTCAGGCGGATGCTACTCAGTCCGACGCTTTCTGGGGAAACGGTTTCAATCATGAGTGTGCTCCTGAGGACAATCTATGTCCAAGTCTGCCGCGCTACCTTATTCCAGTCGTCAGGGCCAGGGCCGTTTCTCTCCGATTGGCCCACAAAACTGTCAGGTGAAAGTCTGCCTCCTGATGGCCAGAGGAATAAATTACATAATTCCCCTGTTCCACGTCCATCTTTAACTATCTGTTTTTACTTAGAAAACAAAATATGCTTGACACATATTCAGTTTTACATCCATACTGTATGTGTATCCCAAACTAGAGTGCTATTTAAAAAGTGCTTGCTGCCCTACCTGTCCGCAGATTCTACAGATTTCCTCCCCCCTGGAGTCCGGGAGACCCCCCTCCCGGGCTCCCCTTCCTTTTCCGCCGTGTACTTCCGTTTGCGAAACGGGTCTCGGCCCCGAAGATCAAGATGTCCCTTGAAGTATACCGAGTCAGCTTTCACGGAGAGCGTCCTCCCGCTTCGGTCCAGCGGCGCTCAGGGCTTGGTCAAAGGTCATGATTTGCTTTACGCCGCGCCGTCGGCAGCTCGCGAGATGGCAAA
This sequence comes from Candidatus Binatia bacterium, assembly GCA_022820725.1. Classification (GTDB taxonomy): domain Bacteria; phylum Desulfobacterota; class Binatia; order Bin18; family Bin18; genus Bin18. Next base: position 125,506 of record JAJEFA010000017.1, on the reverse strand, counting down.
GGTCTCTGGCCCCCAGGGTGGGATACTTGTCATGGAGTTGCCTCGCCAGCGTCACATCCGCTTCTTCCAGCGGCCACACTTCGACACCGGCTCTGACCACCAACGCCAGGGCTGCATCGAACGTCTGGAGTCGGCCGACCGGCAGGTAGGCATGTGCCAACTCCTGCAAGACCTCCGCCGAAGTACCCAGAGGCGTGCCGCGACGGTTGGACTCGACGAAGAACTCTCGGGCCGGCGCTTGCAGCGGATGTGGCCGACCGACCGCGTACATGAAGACATTCGTATCGACGAATATCATGTATTGGCTGCGTTCCGCCGCCGCGACTCGGCGATTGCGCTCAGGTGCTCGTCCCATTCCGGTTCGGTCTCGGGACCTTTCAGGGCATCACACGCCCTGAAAAACTCTTCCAGGGCCGCGGGTGACTCGAAAAGCTCGGAGCGTTGCCGGTCTTCAAGCCGTTCACGGGCGGCAGCCCTCAGCCAAGCACTCAATGTCAAGCCCTCCCTGCGAGCCTGATAGACGAAACGGTCACGGTCTTCATCGGGTATTATCAATTGGACTCTGGCCATGACGTATCTCCAGCCCCCCATTAAGAATGTGTATGAAGATTACACATTTTTGACCAAATATCTATCCTGATCAGAGGTGGCGCCCGCTGTATTACCCAACCCTTCAAGGCCATTCGACACCGGAGGGTTTGTAGGTGGGGTAGGGTTTGAGGGTGTGGCATAGATTGTTCGCGGTAGGGGCAACCCTTGTGGTTGCCCGTCTTGGAGGGTTGATCCTGTGTGCCATGCCCTGGGCGGCCACAAGGGCCGCCCCTACTACAGGTATCCCTACAAATGGGTTATTCGGGCTGGATTCTCCGGGTCTTCGGCCCAGCGGGCCGGGTTGTCCTTGATGTATTGGCGGATCCGGCTCAGGGCCGTCTCGTTGCGGATGATATGTTCATAATAATTCCGTTGCCATAATTTACCATCGAACGGCGACCAGCCCAACATTTTCACCCCATGCGCATATTCAACCGTTGTCAGTGATTTGTACGCGCCTATCACCGTGCCCAATGATCTCGTAGGGGCAACCCTTGTGGTTGCCCGTCTTGGGGGGTTGATCCTATGTGCCATGCCCTGGGCGGCCACAAGGGCCGCCCCTACATCGATCGACGCGATAATGCCGTGCACGTGATTCGGCATCACGACGAACGCATCCGGTTGAACACTTGGAAATCGTTTGGACAAAGAACGCCACTGTGTAGCGATCATCCGCCCGACATCGTTCAACCGCATCTCTCCGTTCACGATTTCGCCGAACAGGCTGGCCCGGTTGTGGGTACAGATGGTCACGAAATACGCCCCCGTCCACGAATAATCGTAACCGCGCAGACGGAGCGAATGACGCCGGTGTGAATCCCTTTTAGTCACACTGACCCCAAAGCCTTATCGGCATGATGCCCAGTCATGGTGGTATCAAGCGAGGATCATACCCTTCTTTGCCTGAAGCGGGATGGTCAGGGAGCAGAATACCCAACAGACCACATCTGGAATTCTTCTTGGTCTTCCTCAAATTGGAACCAATCTCCCAATCCATTGGGCCTAACCGTATCTTCTCCAAACCGAAATTCTTGAACATTTTCTTGAGTTTCATTTTTTACCCTTCTCCATAATCTCGCCGATAGGTGGGACTGGGTTGAGGTTGGCGATCATATGCCCTCCTCCGACTCGGTATCGTGAAACAGCTCAATATAGCTCTTGTACATGAACCTCCGGTTACGGGCCTGGCCGGTGAACTCGTGTAAAATGTCATTTTTGAGAATTTATATTGAAAGTTATCTTTAATATAGATTGAAAAACTCTTCTTAATTAATAGATAAGGTTCCATCTGTTCCACTCCGAATAGAAACCGTACATTTCACAAAACTTCATCGTATCCCCGAAGCCTGGATACCTGCTTTCGCAGGTATGACACAATGCGGTCTGGTATTCCCGTAGAAGGGGCAGCCTAACATCTTGCAGGTAATGGAATAAGACAGATACACAAGAGTGAGTATTTCAGAATAAGGAGGAGAGTATATGGACATTGGCGTATTCTGTTTCACGTCTGGCGAGTCGGCGGATCCTGCGGTTGTGGCGAAAAAGGCCGAAGAACTGGGCTTTGCCTCGTTCTGGGTCCCGGAACATCCGGTTCTGCCGGTGCATACCACCGTGGGCTATCCCATGGCTCCGGATCAGCCGATTCCGAGAACAATCGGGATTATTTCCGATCCGTTTGTGTCGCTGGCCCGGGCCTCGGCTACGACCACGAAGATCAAGCTGGGCACAGGGATTTGCCTCGTACCGGAGCGCAACCCGTTGTTGCTGGCTAAAGAGATCTCCACGCTGGATCACTATTCGGGCGGACGTTTCCTGTTTGGCATCGGAGCCGGCTGGCAAAAAGAGGAGTGTGAGATCATGGGCGGAGACTTTCCGCGCCGCTGGACCCAGACCCGGGATTCGGTCCTGGCCATGAAAGAGCTGTGGACTGCGGACGAGTCCGAATATCACGGCAGGTATTATGACTTTCCCGCAGTCAAGTGCTTTCCCAAGCCGGCCCAAAAGCCGCATCCGCCCGTTATTCTGGGTGGCTCGGCCAAGAATGTGTTCAAACGGACGGTTGAGTGGGGAGACGGCTGGATGCCGGTCAGCACCTCGCCCGACGAGATTCGACACGGACGCGAGACCTTGAACGAGCTGGCCGCCCAAGCCGGGCGTGATCCCCAGTCCATCTCCGTTATCGCCTTTGGGCAGCCGGGACAGTTGCATAGCCGGGACCAGGTCCAGGCATTGGAAGCGGCCGGCGCGGAACACGCCATTATCTGGCTCAACAAGTTGCAGGAAGAGGAGGTCATTTCGGAGTTAGAGGGGTTAGCTCAAGAGATGCTGGGCGCATAAAACGCAGGGGGAGCCGCACCGTGAAAAACATTATGCATCTGAATGCTTTTCTGATTCACAGCCCCATGAATCATACGGTCGGGTCGTGGACCCATCCGGACAGCACGGTCGGCTCCTCTTTTGCTCAACCCGATATGTGGCAGGACATTGCCAGAACGCTGGAGCGGGGCAAGTTTGACGCCATATTTTTTGCGGACCAGCTTGCCACCTATGGCAACTACCGCGCCCGCACCGATGAAGCCCTCATCCATGCCGTTCAGTTTCCGGTTCATGATCCGACCCTGCTTGTCCCCATGCTGGCCGCGGTAACCGAAAGGCTCGGCTTTGCCGTGACCCTGTCCGCCACCTATTACCCGCCATATATGGCGGTCCGCAAACTTTCGACGCTCGATCATCTGACCAAGGGACGGATCGGGTGGAATATTGTCACCTCCTTCCATGTTGGTGAGGCGCACAACATGGGCTTGGAAGGCACGGTTACGCACGATGCGCGCTATGAGCGCGCCGATGAATACATGCAGGTCTGTCACAAACTGTGGCAGAGCTGGGAGCCTGACGCGGTCGTGGGGGATAAAACGTCCGGGGTGTATGTTGACCCCAGCAAAGTCCATCCCATCAATCACAAGGGCAAGTGGTTCTCCTGTCCGGGCATCTCGCCGGTTGCGCCTTCGCCCCAGGGTCACCCGGTCCTTTTTCAGGCTGGCGCCTCAGGCTCTGGGCGCGATTTCTGCGCCAAGCACGCCGAGGCCGCGTTCGGGGTGCAACTGACCACCCGAGCTATGAAAGCCTATGCGGACGATATGCGCGCACGGGTAAAAAACATGGGCCGAGATTCCGCCAGCCTCAAATTCATTTGGGGTATTCAGGCCATTGTCGGAGGAACGGAGGAAGAGGCGCGCCGGAAGCAGCAAGACGTCAACGACCACGTTCCGGTCGAAGGCGGATTGGCCCTGCTGTCGGGTCACACCAACCACGACCTGTCTCAATATGACCTGGACCAGCCGGTTGAAGATATTGAGGTTGAAGGCGTGCGCGGGCTGTTCGAGATATTCACCAAGATGTATCAATCGGGCGATCTGGGCCGCGACCGACTCACCATGCGCGAGGTCGGTAAAATCTACGGCGCGACCATTGGCTGTCCGCAAATTGTCGGCACGCCGGAACAGGTCGCCGATCAGATGGAAGCGATCCTGGATGAGACCGGCGGCCACGGGTTTAATATCACCCCCTCGACCATGCCGGGCTCAATGACGGAATTTGTTGATACGGTCGTACCGGTGTTACAGAAACGCGGCCTGCACCGCACGGAGTATACCGGCCGGACGCTCAGAGAGCATCTGCGGCAGGAGGCGTGTGAGTGAAAAGTTAATCCGGCACGACGGCGTACACCCGATAGGTCACCTCGTTGGGCTTGAGTTTGCCCTCGCCCACTGCCATCAGGTTATTGAGCCAGGCATACCGCTCGTCACCGGTCTCAAACTGTATCTGTGAGATAAAATAATTATCCCCGAAATTAGTCGAGCCGCCACCCGCGAGCGCTTTCCGAATACCCTCGGTGGCTTCCATACGCGCCCGGTAGGTGACATAGATCGCCGCCCCATCGTCGCTCTCAAAGACCGCCCGCACGTCGAGACGCAGGTTGCCGTCCGGACCGACCAGAGCCCAGTCGGCCCCGCTGGCCCGGACCTTGCCCTTCATCCTCGGGCCCTCGAAATGCCCGCCGGTCAGATCGGCCACAATACGCTCGCCGAGCGGCCCTTTGCCGACGCTGATCGGGGTAATGAAGGTGGCAGTGTAATCGCACAGGTATTCGAGTTTCATCGCCGTCCTTTTACAGGCTATACACCTGCGCCGCATTCTGGCCGATAACCTTCTGCCGCGTTGCCTCAGACATGGGCTCAACCAGTTCGACCAGCTCGTCCATATAGTTGTCCGGATGGTCGGGATGCGGAAAATCAGAGGCCCAGAAGAATTTATCTGCGCCTACGAAGTCCACCACATGACCAAAGGCTTTTTCGTCCGGATCACCGGAAATCCAGCAGTTGCGGTAAAAATAATAGCTGGGTTTTTCTTTGAGATTGACGGTATCGCCCAGGGGGCTGTCAAACACTGCGTCCATACGGTTGAGCAGATAGCCGGCCCAGCCCGCACCCGATTCCAGCACCACAATTTTGATCTTGGGGAAACGCTCAAACAGGCCGTACTGGAACATCGCCGTAAAGGCCTGGAGCGGACCCTGCGCGCCGTGCACATTATAGTGCCACAGCGCCCATTTCTGCATATCCTTGAAGCGTTGGTGTACCCGCTTGGAGGGTGGCTCACCACTGGGGTGAATACCGACCGGGACGTCCAACTCCTGGGCCTTGGCCCAGAACGGGTCGTAGTCCGGGTGGGCGTGAGATTTATTGGTTGGCGTAAACGGTACGAAGAAGGCGCCTTTGGCTCCAGCATGCACCGCCCGTTCCAGTTCCTGGGCCGCTACATTCCCATCTCCCATTGAGATATGGGCAATCGGGATCAGCCGGCCATCGGAGTCGGAGCAGAAATCAACCACCCAGCGGTTATACGCCTCGGCGTAGGCCGCCTGGAGATCGAGGCCCTCAACCTCTTCGGTTTCCCACAAAAGGCCCAGACTCGGATAGATAATGGCTTTTTCCAAGCCCTCCTGATCCATACGGGCCAGCCGCTCTTTGGGATACATCGAGCCAAAGGGCGCCTCACCCACATAGGTACGGTCCGGGTGAGGAGCGGTTTCTTCTTCCGATTTTTTGCCCATCGCCCCGAACTGGGCCAATTGTCCCGGCTGGGAATATTTTGCAGGTCGTCCATCCAATTCCAGGACCTCCAGCCCGTCTTCATTGGTGTGCAGGCGGATGGCCCGGTCCTTATATTTGGGATGAATATACTTCTCCCAGGTATCAGGTGGCTCAAGGATGTGTCCGTCGGCATCAACCGCCCCGCTATAGGGAAACTTTCCGTTTGCGGTCATTCTCCATTCCCTCCGTTTTTGCGTGTTGTGAACTGAAACTTGAGAGCATCATTTCTAGCCTACACGGTTCGCTCGGGCAAGGGTTTTTCGGGGGGGGAATGCGGCGGGGGTCCTGGGAGTGCGGGCTTCCAGCCCGCTCCTAGGCGACCAGGATGGCCGCGTTCCCAGGTAATGGGTTGTTATCCGCACGCCAAGGTATAGACGTTCTGACATCCGTCCGGCAGCGCGGACTCTCCCCAGGTCGTACCACCGTCCTGAGTGCCGAACACCTGGCCCTCCCGCGTGCCACAGTATACGAGCTGCGGATCCTGTCTATTGAGGGCGACGGTCATCATGGTACTCCGGGGGGAGATACCATGATCGAAGCGCTGCCAAGTCTGACCCAGGTCCGGACTGCGATAGACGGAGCCATTCAGGGTGAGCGCCCCCGGACTCAACGCGGCGTAGAGCGTACTAGGGTCACTGGGGGCGACCTGGATATCACGCGCGTACGCCAACGGCGAAGAACGCCAGATTTCCATATCCGCCCAGGTCTGGCCCTGATCTGCGCTTTGGAACAGACCCATGCGCGTGGCCAGAAAGACGCTACCCGGCTGCGCGGCACTCAGCACCAGGGCGTGCGTGTCCATCATACCTTCGGCATCGGTGTTGCTCAGAATACGACTCTTCAAATAATCCTGCTCGGCGAACTGGAGCAGAGCTGAGGTACAGTCTTCCCAGGTGTCGCCGCCGTCTCGACTGCGGATGATTCCGCCCACCTCGAGACCGGCGTACACGGCATCCGGATCATTCGGGTCGGCCGCCAGGCCGATGATGCGACACGGAAAACCCATTTCAACCATGCCGGCCGGCTCGGCAAAGGTCAGGCGTTTCCAGGTGTCGCCGCCGTTCTCGCTCCGATAGATAGCCGCCGGTGCGGTGCCGCAATACACGACCTGGGGATCGTTTGGGCGAAACAACAAGGACCAGACCGCCATCCCGGCATCCGGAAAATCCAGTTCCTCCCAGTGCGCCCCGCCGTCCGTACTGCGGTACGGCCCGTGCTGGGTACCGACGTACAGCAGGTGCGGATTGTCGGGATGGATAAGAATGGCTCGGATCTCGGCCCGCTCCGGGAGGCCCTGGCTCAAAATCTGCCACTCCGTTTCTCCGACTCCTTGACGACACAAACCGCTGGACGGAGCGGTCTGTCCGTTCTTGGAAAACTGCGACGCCCCAGCGTAGACATACTGAGCCATGGTTTTCTCCCTTCCTTTTCTCGCTAGAGTCTCATTATTGGGTCAGCGGCCAATATGCAACCCAATCCACAGAATCTTCAGGGCTGAGCGGTCAACATAGTAATCCTTCCGCCTTGCCTCCATTGGCTTTCTTCAGCTATCAGGACAGGCAAAGGAGGGAGTCCGTGCTGATATCCGTCCTGTCCGTTCTCATCTTGATTGCCCTGCTCTGGTCTCTAGGCTGGTATGCCAAACGCTGGGTTTCGACCGACGCCGATTATTTGCTGGCCGGCCGCCAGGTCAGTCTGCTCCCCGGCATTGCCGGGATCTGTGGGATCGCGTTTGCCGGCAGCGTAACCAGTATTATTCCGGGCCTGACCATTCAGTACGGTTTTTTCGGCTGGGTATGGGGTATTAGTCTGCCGGCGGTCATCGGCTATTGGATATACGGTCTGCTGGCCTGTCCGTATGTCCGTCGCTCCGGTGCGTATACCCTGCCGGAGTGGTTGGAAATGCGCTTTGATGCGCGCACCCGCCTGGTTGTCAGCATTGCCACCCTCCTCGGCGTGACCGGCCTAGTCGCCATGAACGTCATTGCCATGGCGCTGATCATGACCGGCTTTCTTGAGGCTCCGCTGTGGCTGATGGTGACGCTGATTCTCGGCGGCCACGTCATGTTTCTCCTCCTCGGCGGCCTGTGGGCGTTGACCCTGACCGATGTCGTACAGGTCATTCTGGGCTTCATCCTCCTGCCGGCGCTGGTCGGCTACTGTGCCTGGACGTTTGGTGGCTGGGATATGATTCAAGCCCAGTTTGTATCCCCGGCTCCGTTGACCCAGGGAACGGCAGGAACGTTTCCGTGGCTCCGCCTGAGCTATCCCAGCATTATCACCGTCTCCCTGGTGGTTGGCATGTTCATCCAGTGGGGCGGCAATTACTACTGGCTGCGCGCCGCAGCCGCCCGCACCGAGTTTGTCGCCCGCTGGCAATATCTTATTGGCGGAGTCGTGGTCGTCGTGGTTGTCCACGGGGCGTTGGGCCTGCTCGGACTGTACGCGGGAAGTGTGTATCGCCAAGACTTTCTGGGTGAGGCTAACCCCATGAGCGCATACGGCATGCTGATGCGCGACCTTCCCTCAGGGGTGGCGCTCTTCGGCTTGGTGGCGGCCTTGGCTGCCACCATCTCAACCACCAGTAACGCCCACCTGGGGATTACCTCGACCCTGGTGCGTGACCTGTATCAACGCTTTCTACATCCGGAGGCAACGCGAGAGCAGGTTCTGCGTATCAGCCGGATTCTCACCGTCGTCACCGGGGGCGGCATCTGGCTGCTCAGTTTTTACCCCGGCGGCCCCTATTTTCTGCTGGCCATTAGCTGCGCGATGTTGGGGCCGGCGGCGCTGATCTTTTTGCTCGGGCATCGCTGGTCGCGGATAAACGCAACCGGAGCGTTTTGGGGGACACTCATCGGGATGGTCGTCATGCTGGTATACGAGGGATTACAGCTGACTGGCGTGACCGCGTGGTCAACGCATACCGTCCTTATCGGAACCCTCACCACCCTGCCCTTGATCGTTCTGATCTCGCTGGCAACCTCACAGCCGGCAAACCAACAGGACAGCCGCTCCGGGGTTGACCATGAGCCCTCTGCCCTTACCACCGAGCATGCGCAACTCCTGGACCTGTTGCACCATGGCTATGGACAGATGGTCGAACTGACCGATTTTCTCGGCATGGACACTGCGCGCGGGAACCGCTTAATCGAGGAACTGATAGCCGCGGGCTTGGTTTGGCGGCGGGCGCAATCGGGGCCGGAATTTTTTACCCTGGGGCTCACTCCCCAGGGAGCGCAACACTGGGAGGAGACTGAAGAACCCGGAGCGGTTATACCGCCCCGCTCTTCGCTTCCCACCATTGAGCGCCAAATCCTCAGACAAATTGAGAGCGGTCCGCAGACGCTACGGACCTTGGGCCGAGCGATTGAAGCAAATGCCTCGACGCTCGGCGTGATCGTCAGCCGCCTGGAACGACTCGGCCAGGTGCGCAGCCATGGTATATGGGAACGGCGTCTCGTCTTGTCCGATACGGGCCACGCAGCCCTCCAGGCGACGGATCAGGGCTAAGGGGTTGGGGATACCCCGCTCATTCGACCTACGGCCCTGACAGTTCTCTTCGGAACGGATACACTTCGGGATCACTCCTGTTCGAGGTGAGCGTATGCCGAGCACCAAGCCGCCGAGCGGCACGCGAGATTACTTACCCGAGACCGTGGCAAAACGACGCTACGTTGTGGCGAAGATCGAGAACGTCTTTCAGCGCTACGGTTTCCTGCCCCTCGAAACCCCGGCCATCGAAAATCTGACCACGCTGTTAGGCAAGTATGGCGAGGAAGGCGACCAACTCCTCTTTCGTCTCCTCCATCGGGGCGACAAACTGACACGCGCCCTGGAAAAACCGTCTCCCGACGCCGGAGACCTGGCCGAGCTTGGACTGCGCTACGATCTCACCGTTCCGCTGGCACGCGTGGTAGCCCAGTACGGCAACAGCCTCCCCAGGGTGTTCAAGCGCTACCAGATTCAGCCCGTCTGGCGGGCGGACCGCCCGGCGAAAGGCCGCTTTCGTGAGTTTTATCAGTGCGATGTTGATCTGACCGGCACAACGTCGCTACTGGCCGAAGCAGAGGTGATGAACGCGGTCGGCAGCGCGCTGCTTGAGCTCGGTTTTTCCAATTTCTCCATTGCGCTCAACCACCGGGTGATTCTGCGCAGCATGATCGGGGCGGCCGGCATTGACCCCAGTCTTGAAGGGTCCGCTCTGATTGCCATTGATAAGCTGGACAAAATCGGCGTTGACGGCGTGCAGGCAGAACTCACGCAACGCGGCATTGCTCAGGAGTCGGCCCAACGTCTGCTCGCCATGACAACGATCACCCCGGAGATGAGCAACCACGCCGTACTAGAAACCTTGCGCGGGCAGTTATTGCAGCCCGAGGCGCAGCAGGCGCTCAACGAGATTGAAACGCTTATGTCCTTAACCATGGACGCCCCGGCAGGTTTGCATATCCGTTTGGCCCCGGCACTGGCACGAGGTCTGAGCTATTATACCGGCCCTATCTTCGAGGTCGTCTCAACCGACTTCAGCGGTTCCTTAGGCGGCGGCGGACGTTACGATAATCTGGTCGGCATGTTCAGCAACAGGCAGGTTCCGGCGGTCGGATTTTCCCTCGGTCTGGAACGTATTCTGCTCTTAATGGAAGAGCGACAGATGTTTCCGACCCTGCAACTGACGGCCCAGGTGATGGTCTGCGTCCTGCCTGATACTCCGCTGCCACCGGCAGTCGGACTGGCCTCGCGCCTGCGTCAGGCAGGCATTACCGTCGAGGTCCACCCGGAGCAGAGCAAACTCAAGCGTCAGCTCTCAGCCGCCGACACTCAGCAGATTCCCTATGCCCTGATTCTCGGACCGGACGAGATCGAACGCCAGCGTTATACCTTGAAGGACTTGGCAACCGGGGAGCAGCAATCGCTAGAGGAAGACGATCTCATCGCCACGCTCCAGCCTAGAACACCACCTCAAGCTGTGTAATCAGATTATCCCGATCCCGCAGCAAGCCGATGCCGTTATACTGACCATCGAGATAGTTGTACTGAAGCGTCAGTCGGAACGGGTCCCGCGTCAGCGTGACTCCCGGCTGGACGAGCCAGGAGCCCTGCCAGTCGTAGAAGAAGACCAACTGGGGTTTGATCACCCCGGAGCGGAAGGAAGTCGAGATACTCAGCGTGTTCACAAACTGGTGTTGATCGATATTGACCAGGGAACGGTTCTGGCGACTCGGCTCGCTCACCGGAATCGCAAAATGACCAAAGCCGTACGGCCCGGCTGACGCCAGCGACGTGTCGTTAAAATCGACGATATGCGTGCCGAACATCTGACCGCTGATAATAAAAGACTGCTGGGGATTGAGGGCACGAATATAGCGGTTAATATCGATCCCCAGCACCCAGCGCACAACGTGTGAGTGGGCGATATCGTTCTCATACGCCAGCAGCGGCGAGCCGGTAATGGGATCGACCCCGACCTGGCGGTAACCGGGTGTGATCTGGCCGCCGGAAAGGACCGGTCCGAGCAGATGTGCGGCGCCGGAGTTCTTAAAGAACGGTTCGTCCCAGAAGACGGCCGCCTCGCTACGGATGATCGCATACCACTTCGGCACGGGAAAAGAAGCGGTCAGACCGGAGATCGCAATTTTCGGATACAGGACATTGGCCTGGAAGTGATCGACGATGAACTGAGAGGCCCGTCCCGCGTTGACCGCCTGCTCAAACGCCGCCAGGCTGATCGGGGGGCGTGTCCTGGGCGTGACAATGCGCACCTCGGGTGCATCCAGAAACGTGTAGTAATGCGCCGCGGAGAGCGTCAGCTCACCGACTCTGGCGGTGACGCGAAAACCGCCCCGGGTGTCCTTGAAATTCTGGGCCGGCTTTTTGACGACACTACGTATCCCCGGCGGGTTCGGGGTTGACCAGGGGGAACCAACCGGCACCGGGCTGGAGATGTTCTTGTCAAAGGCGCCGTAGCCCTCGATATTGAGTTCGGAGAAGGGGCCGACATCCTCAAAGCTGTATACGGCCCGCACCATGTCCAGGGGTACGCGGCGGTCATCCAGGGAGACGAGGAAGCCGCCAAAACTGGCATCGAGCGGATTGATCTGATCCAGGAGCCGAAAGGCGTCGGTCTCCCCCCAGGACAGGTTTTGGCGTCCAATACGTAAAAAAAGCGCCTCCCATGACAGGTCAACATAGGCTTCAAACAGCCGGTGGCGCATACGCAGGCTGCGGCGCGAGTTGACGCGCGAGCAGTCAGCAAACTGACGCGGACTGGTCCGTTTTTGTTTGCTGGGCTGACCACAGTTGGAGTGCAGAGGAAAACGCTCGCTGAACACGTCGGGTCCGTAGTCCCAGACACCGTCGTACTCCCCCCGATAGGTTACGAAATAACTGATGTCCTCAAGCTGAAGCCACTGAAGCGGCTTGAGCAGCGGCGCCAGTACACTGAGATGGCCCTCATAGCTACCCTCAACCAAGTCCACCAGATCGTGTCGTAATTCGACTTGGACGAAGGAGCGGTTCTGGAGCATATTGAAGGAATTATACGGCGTCTGGAGACGGGTATTGCCGCCCGCGTTCTCCACGGCCATAGCCGTCCGGTTATACACTCGACCGTTAAAGCGTAGCGTTTGGGACTCGTCCAGAAAGCGGGCGTGCAGCAGGGCCGGCCAGAGCAATAGACCAACGACCAGGCTACGAACACACAACAGCCCGCCCTGTCTCAGGCGCGATGAAGTGCGCTTCTTCGCCACTGCTTGCTGACCCTGCACGCTATGCCTCATAGCTGGGAGCTACACCTTACTTCCCTAAACGGACCATCTCTTTGACCGTAAACTTTCTGGGTTTGAGCGGTTTGTTGATCAGGACTTCGTCGGCGGTCCACAAGGCAGCGCGATTGCTTTTGTAGTCAATCCACACATTGCCCAAGTGGAGATGCGTACCCTTGACCTCTGCATTGTCCGGGTCGTCGGCCGGGTCGCCAAACGTGTGGAGCAGGGTCCGCCAATGGTTGCCCTCGCGATCATACACGACAACGCAAAAGACCGAATAAATCTGCCGGTCAATATAAAAACGTCGCATGCCGTACGGATGGCTGGCATCGTTGGGGGTAGCTTCCAGAACGACGACCTGGCGCAACTCCCACGGCGACTGAGGATACCAGCCGCCTTTGCCCCCATACTCCGGGGGGTTTCCGCCAACGAAGCCCGGCATCAGCATCACCTGCTCGCCCAGATACTTCCAGGTGTAATTGTGGAGATAACCCTGAAAACCGGCATGATCTTCAATGAGAAAATTCGCCTCAAATGAAGACGACTGATGATTGACGACGATGCTCCGCGTACGGCGGCTCTGCGGGTCGTAGGCCCAGCCCTTCTGGTTGGTGGTGTCCGCCGCGTAGTGAAAAGTGAGACTCTGAGCCCCTTCAAGATCCTGGGGGCTCATGACAATCGAGTGTTCTCGCCACCAAGTCCCTTCCTTTTCCCATTTCGCTACATTGAATTCCGGATTCGGCCGGAACATGCCGTACCTGCGTGAATAGCGGGTGTCCACCGCCCGTTCGGTATTGCCGCTACTGTTGACCGTGCGCAGGACGCCTTGGGTTGTCATGGTATCACCCATATAGCGCATGCGGTAATTCCAGGCGGCCTTAAGCCCGGCCTGCGGATCAGCCGGGTCAATGCGGGGGAAAGGCTGGCCAAGAGTGTAGTTCTGGAGTTCTCCATCCGCGCCGAGTTGGACTTGGCCGGCATGTTTAATCGACGCCTGCATATAGGCCTCAAGGATAGGAAAATCCGTTGTCGCCTGCACGGGAATCTCAAACTCTCCGGCCTGGACAACGCGGACGATCTCCGGTGGCAACACTTTTTCGGCAACCTGCACATTCTCTCTGGTCAGCGTCATGCCGGGTGTTATACCGTCAATCTGGGGACTGCCGTTACGGTACGGCAGAAATCCGTCCAGCAGTTCCTGATCTCCGTCCTGGGCATACACGCCGGCTGACAACAGCCCTATCAGGCTCAGTATACCGGTGAGAGCAAGAACGCTCCGTTTTCTTATTCGCATGCGGCCCCCTCATCTGAGTGAATGTTCATTTTCTTGTAGAGACTCACCGCTTCGCACGCAAGAGGCAGGCTTGAGAAGCGCCTTATCTCTTGACAGCCCCGAGTGCTCTCAGATAAGACGGCTGCATATTTATTCCTAATAATTTGGAGGTAAGGAGGGCCTTATGGCAACACCACAACCAGCAGTTCTCAATAGAAACATGGGCCAGCACCAGTGGTATGTCCATCTCAGTCGCCTGGATGGCGCTGATATGGGTGTGATCAAATCTGCGGTCCAGCAGTTGCGCAAAGACTGTGCCGACAAAGGCATCAATCTGACCATTGGCCTCGGACCATCACTCCTCTCGGACCTCACGGACGATGTGCCCAACGATTTCCAGCCCTACGAAACGTTCCGTTCGATTGATGGCAGTGGCAAGGAAGCCAAGGGTACCCAGGAAGAACTCCTGTTCTGGCTGAACAGCGACAAAAAGGATGAGGTCTGGAAAGCCCAGTGGGACGCCCGGGAAGCCCTGAAGGGACATATGCGGGTAGCCCGCGAAACCATGACCTTCATCTTTGGCGACTCGCTCGACCTGTCCGGGTTCAAAGATGGTACCGGCAACCCCGAGCCCGAGCGGGATGTTGAAGTCGCCGTCGTTCCGGACGGCGAGCCGGGCGCGGGTGGGAGCTTCATCATTGCCCAGCGTTGGATTCATGACCTGGAAGCTTTCAACCTTCTGCCCGTTGAGGAGCAGGAAAAAGTCTTTGGCCGGACCAAGGCCGACTCAACCCGCCTGTCCCCCCAACCCTCTCCTTCCCACCTCTCGCATGTCGAGTTGAGAGAGGGCAAAACCGGCGACGACAGCACCCCCAAGCGGGATGAGATTTCGCGCCGTTCGACCCCGTACGCGTTCCACGATGGCACGGTCGGCCTGTACTTCATGGCCTTCTGTAAGAGCCAGGCTCCGTTGCGCGAGCGGATGCGGGCCATGTATGGCATGGACGGTCAGGAACGCGACCGGCTCACCTCGTACAGCAACCCGGCCTCCGGTTCGTTCTACTTCGCTCCGTCGGTGGAAACGCTCGACGCCGCGATGTCGTAACTATTAGCCGAGTCCGCTATTTACAAGAGGGACGAGTCCTGTGGCTCGTCCCTCTTTTTGTCTGTCATTCTTACTCGGCAGAGACCTCGGGCTGTAAGATGGCAATATACGGCAGATTGCGATAACGACCGGCAAAGTCGAGCCCATACCCCACCACAAACACGTCTTCAATCACAAAAGCGCGAAAGTCGGCTTCATACTCGACTCTCCGCCGGGCGGGCTTATCGAGCAACACACAGGTTTTGACCTCACGGGCTCCGTGTTGCAAAAGCGCCGTGCGGAGAAACGCGAGCGTCCGGCCCGTATCCAGGATGTCGTCAACCAGGAGAATCCGCTGCTCCCGGATTTCCTGGTCGGTCGGGAAATAGTCCAGGCTAAGCCGGCCACTCGTTGTCCCGTCTCCATAGCTCGATACTGCGGCAAAGCTCAGACGGAGCGAAAAGGGAAGCCGGCGGATAATATCCGCCGTAAAGAGACAACCGCCCTTGAGTACCGACACAACCGTACAGGGCGCGTCCCGGTAATAGGCCGCGACTTCCTGGGCAACGCGGCTCAGGCCGGCTCGGATGTCCGTCTCTGTGAACAGGATACGTTCGATATCCTCTGCCACGTCGGTCTCCCCCGTCCCACGCTTTTTCTCCAGCCGGCAAGTGCCTCGCTGCTCAGGAACTTTTATCGCTAGCAATGCAGGGAAAGGAGCCTACGAGGCAACAGAGGGTCCTGACAAACTGCTAGTCCATCGGTGGATTCTGGGCTATTTGCGCAATGTCGTCATCCAGCTTGAGCCAGGACTGGGCGCTATCGCACCAGAGCTGGGCTTCGGGCTTGAGCCAGGAGGTATCGTCGAGCGTGCCGGCCTTGAGGAAATCCATGGTCGGCAAGGCTGCCACATCAGACAGAATCGGTGAGCCGCACTTGCCGCAAAATTTCCGAATCACCGCCTGGCCACTCGATCCCTGATCATTATACGCTGACAGCTCACCCTCAATGTTCAGCGACCCCTTCGGCACGGCAACCAGGATCGAGAAGGTCGTACTGGTTTGCTTTTGACAATTTTTGCAGTGGCAGATCGCCATCATCATCGGCTCTGCCTCACAGGCATAGCGAATATTCCCACATAAACAGCCACCAACAATCTGTGACATGTGAACACCTCCTGTTTTTTGCTATGCGCCGCCTATATCACGCCGGGTATGAGGGATGAAGAGGTGGAAGGAAACCAGCCCATAAGTGAGCGCAAAGACCGTGTAGGATCAGCGTTTGTCGGGGTCCTCGTCAAAGCGGGGCAGGTCATCCCGGATCTCATACCAGGGCGCTTTATGACTCACCCAGATATGGCCCTGGGAGCGTACGCCCGGATCATCGTCCAAGGTTCCCATACGAAGGAGTATGGTCTGTGGATCACGGTCGAAATACGCATACACGTGCGAGCCGCATCGAGAACAAAAACAGCGCTTTTTCCCGGGCGACGACTCATAGGCGGTCAGTGCGTCCTGGCCGGTAACAATGGTGAACCCCGCCCTCGTCACCAGCGCACTCGACCCATACACCGTGCCATTGATCTTGCGACATGTATGGCAATGGCAGTGCATGAAGCCACGAATCTCCTCGGTGATTTCAAACCGAACGGCCCGGCAGTGGCAGCTTCCTGTGAGCATATCTATCCCTCCGGTTTACTCTCCTCCTGGAGCATTGGGAAAAAAGAGCGGCTGGCCGACGATGGTATAGCCGGCAATCAGACTTTGGCCTTCCGGTCCGACCAGCCAGTCGATGAACCGCTGGCCCAGGCCGGCTTTCACATGCGGGTGTTTAGCCGGATTCACCAGGATCACTCCGTATTGATTGAAAAGCTGCGGGTCACCTTCCACCAGGATAGTGTAGTCAGCCTTGTTCCGAAAACTCAACCAGGTACCGCGGTCGGCCAGCGTGTAGGCTCGCATTCCGACCGCAGTGTTCAAGGTTGCCCCCATGCCGGCGCCGACCTCTCGATACCACGTTCCACTCGCCTCTAGCGGATCAACCGCGGCGATTCTCCACAATGCCTGCTCCTTTTTATAGGTGCCGCTCTCATCTCCGCGCGAGACAAATGCGACCTGGGTTTGGGCAATCTTTCTGAGTGCCGCGCCGGCCTCCTGCATACCGGTAATGCCCGCCGGGTCGTCCGCTGACCCAACAATCACAAAATCGTTGTACATGACATCATAGCGTTTTACTCCCCAGCCCGCGGCGACGAAGGCCTCTTCATCAGACTTGGCGTGCACCAGCAGCACATCGCCATCACCGTTGCGGGCGTTCTTGAGCGCCTGACCGGTCCCGACCGCGACCACACGCACTTCGATTCCCGTCTTGGCCTGAAAACGGGGCAGTATGGCGTCAAACAAACCGGAGTTCTGGGTTGAAGTTGTTGACTGGAGGATGATAAAGCGCTCCTCGGCCCGACCTGTCCCGCTCAAGAGCAACCCCAGCGTCAGGCTGAGGACGGCTCGCACGCACCACAATCGAGGCGTTGGTCTATGCATTTTCCTCTCTACAGAACGACCCGGCTGCTGCCATCAATGTGGACTGTCGCCGCGTTGGGCTGCTGAAAAAACTGGAGCGCGGGAGAATATTCAACGACCCGACCCTGCTCAAGCAAAACAACCTCATCGGCCAGGCGGCGGGCCTGAGCCATATCGTGGGTCACCAGGATAATCTTCGTCCCGCGCCTATGCGCGGCAAGGATCAACTCTTCAATCGCTTCAACGGAAGCCGGGTCCAGACTGACAGTCGGTTCGTCGAGCAACAGTACCTCCGGCTCAAGGACCAGGGCACGCGCAATAGCGACCCGTTGTTGTTCGCCTTGGGAGAGGACTCGGGCCGGGCGGTCCACGAGGTGTGAGAGGCTGGCAAGTTCCAGGATGTGTCGCAGCCGCTCCTCTCTTTCGGCCCGTGTGTGGCGGCGCAGCTTGAGCGCGAAGCGCAGGTTGGCTCCCACAGACCGCCGCAGTAAAACCGGGCGCTGGAACACGAGCGCTTGTCGTCGCCGGGCCTGGTCCATCCGTGGGGTTTCTCCCCAGCGGATTTCCCCTGCGGTTGGGACCAGCAGGCCATGCAGCAGTCGCAGCAGCAGACTCTTACCCGCTCCGTTTGGACCCATGATGATGGTGCGGCTGCCTTGCTCGATGGTCAGATCGATGCCATCAATGAGGCGTTGCGTGCCCACGCTATACACGAGTTGATGAACGTTGAGAGGAAACAAGGACTGAGCGGTATCGGTCGATCCTCGCTCGGGTTGCAGGGCCTCTACGTCGCTAGGCATAGGCGCTATTGGAGGCATTGAGGCGCAGGAGCGACACGGTGGCATTTACGCTCAGCGCAATCAGGATGAGAATGAGCCCCAGCGCCAGGGCAAGCGCCAAGTCCCCCTTTGAGGTTTCCAGCGCAATGGCCGTAGTCATAACCCGCGTCACGTGCTTGATATTTCCACCTACGATGATGACCGCCCCCACTTCGGCGATAGCGCGCCCGAAGCCGGCCAGGGCGACGGTCAGAAGGCTGTACCGCGCATCCCACAACAGGGCGGCAACGGCCGTCTTCGGCGGAACCCCCAGCGATAAGAACTGCTCTCGGTATTCGCTGTAGAAGTCCTCTATCACCTGTCGTGACAGGCTGGCGATAATGGGCGTAACCAGAATGGTCTGGGCAATGATCATCGCGGTCGGAGAATATAAAAGATGGAGCCAGCCGAGCGGACCGGCGTGAGACAGCGTCATATAGACCACCAGGCCCACCACAACCGGGGGCAAGCCCATCAGCGCGTTTAAGAAGACAATGATCGCACCACGTCCGGGGAAACGAAGAATACCGACTATTGCTCCGATACTGAGTCCAATCACGCTGGCGATAGTTACCGCACCGAGGCTCACTCGCAGAGAAAGGAGTATAATCTCACTCAGCGTTGGATCGACGGAAACGATGAGTTGAAAGGCCAGGGTGAAGGCTTGTCCGAAATCCTGCATGGGGCTGCTATAGAGTGAACGCGACTTTGCCGGCCTCGCGCACCGCATAGCCTCCGAGTGCAGCCGCGCGTTCTTGTAATTCAGGTGAGGTCACAACATCCAACAGGGCTTGGACCGGTCTGGCAAAATACAGCTCTTTGGAGACCAGCAAATCAAACCGCTCCTCAACCATCTCGGTAAACGAGAGATCCAACAACTCGGCCACCGACTGGACGGCCACTCCGACATCCGCCCGTCCCTGGAGCACGTGTAAGCCGACCTCCCAGTGCGTCCGGGCTTCGACCTCGTAACCCTCAATCTGTTCCGGTTTGATCCGGGCCTGCCGGAGTTGCTGATCGATGAACCAGCGCACCCCAGACCCGGCCTGACGGTTCACCAGACGTTTCTTCTTCCGCGGCAGTTCGGCCAGCGAGCGAACCGGGCTGCCGTCGGGCCGGGTAATCAATCCGAGCCGGCGATGCCAGAGGGTCACGGCTACCAGGTCGGGGCGTCCGGCTTGCGACACAAACGGCGCGTTGTACTCGCCGGTCTCGGGGTCCAGCAGATGGGCCAGCGCTACGTGGGTCTTCGCTTGCTTCAACGCTTCGAGCCCACCGAAACTGCCCAGATTGGTGGTGTAAAAAAGGTGTTCGGGGAAACGCCGTCCGGCTAAGTCAATCAAGGTATCAAGCAAGAGGTCGTTGCTGCCCGCGATTAAGAGCCCCCGTTCGGGTTCAAACTGGACCGCTCCTGGGGACGCAGCGTGCGGCGCCGTGGTTTGCGCCAGAGAATTCTGCTTGACCCAATCCTCCACCAGGCTTTGTGGGAACAGCCATTTACCGGTAACGCGCGTACATGGAATCGTGCCGTTTCGGATCAAGCGGTACACCTGCTTTTCGTTGATATGCAGATACGCGGCCACTTCACGGGTGCTGAGCAGGGTTTCAGGCATGGCTTTCTTCCATAAAAAAATTGACTAATTATTACTTATTCAAACTTATTCTGTCAAATACAGACTCCTGATCCCCTTCTATAAAGTTGCAAATACACCTCACCATGCAACCTGGCTGATGCGCAGTTCGCAAAAATACGCTACATGCGATGGGCAAGGAGGGAGCATGCTGCACGGAAAAATCATTGATGCGGACGGACATATACTGGAACCTGTCGATCTGTGGCAAAATTATCTGGAGGCCAAGTTCAAAGATCGCGCCATTCGGATGGACACCGGAGATGATGGTGTCGAATACCTCGTGGTTGAAAATAAACCGCTGCCCATTACCCGTGGCATAGGCCCGACCGCGGCAGGCATCGGACAGCCTCTGCGGGCGATTTTTGAGCCGGGCCGTTTTGGCTACCGTGACGGCCCTGCGGGAGCCTATGATGCGCAGGCGCGTTTGCAACGCATGGACACGGATGGCATCGATATCTCGGTGCTCTTTCCCACCCTCGGCCTCATCTGGGAGCCCGGCATTACCGATGTCGAGCTCTCGTCAGCCTACTGCCGCGCCTACAACAACTGGATTCTTGATTTCTGCTCCGCCGACCCGACCCGACTTATCCCGGTTGCCCACATCGTTCTGCTGGATATTGACGCGGCAATCACGGAAGTGAAGCGGGTGGCAAAACTCGGGCATAAAGGCGTGTTCGTATGTGCCGCTCCGGCCAACAAGCGGGCCTTTTGGGACAGGACCTACGATCCGCTGTGGGCGGTATTGCAGGACCATGCTTTGTCCATCGGTTTCCACACCGCGGTGCATGAAGACTTTCTCGGTCATCAGTGGATTGCCCAGGAAAACACCGACTTCATGGATTCATCGTTTGTGTATTTTCAGTGTCTGCCGCTCGTAGCCGACGTCCAGGCGGCCTTTGCCGCACTCTTTCAGGGCGCGGTCTTTGACCGGTTTCCCACCCTGAAAGTGAATCTCCTGGAGGTCGGCGCCGGCTGGATTCCGCACGCCTTGGACCGCTGGGACTCCAAGTACCAA
Organism: Candidatus Binatia bacterium; assembly: GCA_022820725.1. Taxonomy (GTDB): domain Bacteria; phylum Desulfobacterota; class Binatia; order Bin18; family Bin18; genus Bin18. The sequence continues at coordinate 104,652 of JAJEFA010000017.1, read as the reverse complement.
AAAATCGGCTATAAGACCGGCCTCAAGCATCTGCCGAGCGAGTACTTTGCCCGGCAGTGCTGGATTTCGTTTGACCCGGATGAAACCACGATCCCCTATATGGCCGAGCGCTATGGTGCCGAGCGCTTTGTATGGGCCTCGGACTTTCCGCACTGGGACGGCAGCCTTGACGCGCTGGGCGAGACAAAAGAAGCCATTGCGTCGCTATCGCCGGAAGCCCAGCAGTGCATACTCGGGGGCAACGTGGCTCGGCTGTATAATCTGACGTGAGTCCCGGAGGGCGGGTCCACGTTGCGTGACCCACCCTCTATATCTCCGGACTATTGAAATTCGGGCATGACCTTGGTCGCAAACAGCTCCATCGACTTCATGACCTTCTCGTGCTCCATGCCGCCAAAGTGCATGAACAACAGCACGTGGGACACTTTGCATTCGTCCCGGAGCCAGCGGATTCTGGCGCGGACCGTTTCGGGGTCGCCAAACCAGACCAGGTCCTCGTCAATCACTTTGTCATAGCTCAACGAGCGAATATACTTGGCCCACGGCTCGAAGAACTGATACGTCTCCGGCCAGCTTTCTCCCTCGGGCAGGGTAAACATCATGGCAAAGTCGTCCAGAAACCACTGCATGCCCTGGCGGGCTTCTTCCTGGGCCTTTTTGGTCGTATCGCTCACATAGACAAAGGGGTGGCCGACCCGCGGCAAGTCGGTCCGGCCGGTCTTTTTCATGGCAGTGTCAAGCCGCCCAAACAGTTGCTTGAGGTCGGCCAGGGGGGTGAGTGAGGCACCCAGAATAGGCGTAATCCCCCGTCGCAAGGCTTTTTCCATGGTCGAGGGACTCAGGCAGGGCTGCCACAGAGGAGGGTGCGGTTCCTGGAGCGGTTTGGGCATTACGGTCACTTCCGGGATGCTGAAAAACTGGCCCTCATACGAAAAGGGCTCGCCAGTCCAGGCTTTGAGGATAATATCCAGACTCTCGTTAAACCGCTCCTCGGCCTCTCCCCAGGGGACGCCATAGCCGTCGAACTCGCCCTTGAACAAGCCTCGGCCCACACCAAAATCCAGCCGCCCGTCGGATAGCAGATCGACCGTGGCGTAATCCTGGGCGACTTCAATCGGGTTGTGCCACGGCAGGACGCTGACCGCCGTGCCCAGGCGGATACGTTTGGTCCGCGCCGCGATATTGCCCAGCAGCACGTGAGGAGAAGGTTTGCCGTGATGATAAAAGGCGTGCTCAGCTAAAAAGACGGTACTATAGCCGAGCCGGTCGCCCCATTCGATCTGCTCCAGACCCTCGTCGTATATCTGTTTCATGGAAGAGCCGTCTGGCGTTTGGTTGATAATAAAAAACGAGAAATCCATGCTCTTCCCCTCCTGTCGGGTGCGCCGTCACCGCTCCGCCTGCCGGTACGGCTCAGGCGCTCGGTTTCAGCGAGGGCTCGACGATAGCACCGTTTTCCACTACCGGTTGCCCGTCAAGGAAAACGCTACAGTTTCGCATCGGGATATCGAAATGACACAACGTGTGCCGACCCGCCGCCGGGTTTGGACCCGTGGACAAGAGGAAGTTGCCCGCAAACGCACGCCCGTCAACGCCGATCGCTTCATCCTTGCTGTACAGACTGAGGGCGTGCCACAACGCCTTCTCGTGCATCCCCCAGCCTACGTGAGAAACGCCGCGGGCGGCCCGATCTTCCCAGCGGTCCAGGTAATCCCGGATCAGCGCCGCATCGACGCCGCTGCCTTCCACCCCGGTCACAAACCCGTCGGTGAAGTACAGATGGACCGGACTTTCGACGTATTTATAAAAGGGAAAAACAATATCGCCGGGGGCCAGTACCGCCAGTCCGTTCACATCCGGTGAGGCCGGAAAGGCGGCGATCAGCCCCTGACCCCAGTTGGCCCAACTGCCCGGCTCGGCGCAAAATCCGCGGGAGCCCGTCACCAGACTGCCCGCCAGGTCCACACGCAGGTCCGTGCCCGCCGGCGAGGTCACCGTCATTGTTTTTGCGGCCTTGGCGCGTGCGACCGCGCGGTCGATGCGCTGCGTCCGTTCCGCGGTTGGCAGCAGACGGGCAAGCGCGTCCGCGGGTTCTCTGATGTAGAGCATACGCGGGCCGTGCTTGAGAATCTCGCCACGCTCCTCGGAGTGAATCAGCCCTTCGACCGAGAGGTCGACAATGAAGTCAACCTGCTTCAGCATCTCAACCACCTCGGGAAATCCTTGCAGGAGCGCGGAGCAGGCATTGCCCCGGTTCACCGCGGTATCGTTTTGCTGCGTCGGGTCAATAGGCAGCATGAGCTGAAACGGCCGCGCCCCGCAGGCGCTCAGACTCGTCAAACTCGCCGCCAGATACTGCGCGGACGAGTCCGGTTCGGTCAGAATCGCCGCGGTCTGGCCGGGCTGCACCTGACACCAGGCAAACTCCTGGGCAAACAAGGCGGTCAACGTCGGGTTGGGTTGCAACATACGGCCGGCCCTCCTCGGAACACGTTCTGCGCCAAGTCTTTGCGCAGTCTAGTTGGCGACCGGCCGCGATACTCCGGCCATCGCGCCTTTGACGGTCGTCTTGAGCGGATATTGGGAATAGTCCGCCTTCAGTTCAAGAGTATGGCCGTTCGGGTCGGTGACGTAGACCGAGGTGCCATAGCCGGTTGCACCGTACAACTCGACGGGTCCGAAGGTGATCGGCACGGCGTTGTCCTTCAGATACTGGACAATGGCGTCAAACTCGCCGTGCATATGCAGGCAGACATGATCGACTCCACGCTGGTCTTTTTCCGCCAGCGTGCTCCCTTTCGGCAGGACCCGCAGGTCGATCAGATTGCGGCCGCACCGGACCTGGTATAACCCCATGTCCTCGATGACCCGCTCGACGCTCAGACCCAGGACCGTCGTATAGAAGTGCAAAGTTTTTTCGACATCCGTGACTTGCAGCACGACATGATCGATACCGTGAAATTGAATCGGGCACTCGGATTTCATACGTCCTCCACTGGTGCAAAGCGTTTGACATCAAAGCCGTTGATCACGGCCGGGTTTTGAAACATCTCCACGGCGTTGGCTACTTCCATTAAGGACAGACTCAGATGGAACAGCCGCTCCGCTTCGGGCGGCAGAGTGCCGAGCGGAAAGGCGTTCAGATATGCCGTAGCGGCTTCCACACGCGCAGACATGTAGTCGTAGAAGGCCTGGATCTCTTCCATGCTGCTGGCCAGGCGCTTGCTGGTCCGCTCGCGTTCCGTGGCGAGCGCCCAGTCGAGAAAAGGCTCAAGATCGGCGAACTCGGCGGGTAGTTTCTGTGCGCTCACGGTCTGTTTGACCCCCTCTCCCTCGCTCCGCTCGGTCGGCCCTCCTAAGGGAAGGGGGCTATGCCTCGGCGTAAAAGCGGTCGAGTACGGTGTGGAAATACCGAATCTGCATTTCTTCGTCCTGAAAATACAGCTCCTTCTTGGCTCGCGAGGCCAACCCGATATGAATCTGCTCGTGGGCGGTGGCGTCCTCTTGCAGCAGGTCCCGGAGCAGGCAGGTGAAATACTCCTGGCCGACACGCTGGCCGGCGTTTTCCGCCGGACGAAAATAGATCTTGATATCCCAGTCGGTCCGATCAACCGCCTGGGGCCAGAAGTTATAGGACATATAGAAGTCGTGCGAGACACCGCGGAAGAGCAGCAGCGCCATATTGGGAAAGATCGTGTAAAAGTCAAAGGAGCCGATGCGGGGCAGGCGAGATTCGGTCTCGGCCACGCTGAACCGGGCGGCCAGCTTTTCGGTGGCCGGGCCGACGCGATCCTCGGGCGGGTCTGACGAATACACGCTGTGGTGGTTGAACAGACGGACGTCGAGCAGGCGCGTGAATTGCCCGTCTTTCAGCACGCAGAACTCGGGAATGGTCCGACGGTGCTGAAACGGCAAATGATACAGCTCGTTCTGGGCGTCAAGGGCAATCTTCCAGTTGGCGTGCTCGTCCACTCTATACCGCTTGGCCAGCGCCAGTTCGCCAAAGCCGCCACCCTCAAGCTGGTCGGCCACCCCGCCGAGGTATTCCCGGAGACTCTCGGGTGGACGCTCGGCCAGATGAATAAAGATAAAGCCTTCGAACACCTCGGTGTGGATCGGGGTCAGGCCCAGGTCGCACTTGGGCAGATCGAAAAAGTTCTTCTCATCCGGCACCCAGGTCAGTTCGCCCTTGGTGTTATACGCCCAGGCGTGAAAGCCACAGGTGAGCGTGCCTTTACACGTGCCCTTTTCGTCCCAGACGAGCTTATTGCCGCGGTGGGAGCACACGTTATGAAAGCCCCGGACCTCGCCGTCCCTGCCCCGAATGATCAGGACCGAGGCGCGACACATGGTCAGGTCTTTGGCAATATAATCGCCGGGGTTCGGAATCTCCTCGACCCGCCCGATGTTCAGCCAGGTCCGCCGAAAAATTTTCTCCCGTTCGAGCTCAAAATGCTCCGATGAAATCAGCGGTTCGGCCGCAACCGGGCCGGTGCCGATCTCCGGGTATTTCTCCGCCCAGCGTTTATCCGCAATTACGGTCCGCATGCAACTGTCTCCTTCTTATCTGGTCACAAAGAGTAAACGTGTCCTCCAATAGATACGCAGATGCTGGACACGTTTACTCTTTGGCCCGCATCTCTGTAGGGATCACGTCGCCGTCCTGCACAATGAGTTCGTCATCAAGATACAGCGTGCAGCCTTTCATGGGCAGGTCCATATGGCAGGCCGTGTCGTTGCTCCCACCGAGTTCGGTGTTGGGACCGGTCGAGAACAGAACGTTGCCGTAAAAGGCCCGCCCGTCCATGCCAACCGTGGGAGCGCCGGTGGCGAGGTAATCCCAGCGCGCGAGATCGTTGAGGCCCCAGCCAATATGCGAGATGGCAAACGCCCTGGGATCGTGAAAGCCGTCCATATAGTTCTTCACCAGCATGGCGTCAAAACCGCCGTCGATATCAACGATCATGCCGTCTCGAATGGTAAAGGTGATCGGCTCCTGGACGTATTTATTAAACGGAAACAGAATGTCGCCGCGGTCCATGACGACCGTACCGTTGACCCCGGTCTCACTGCCCTGGGTCGCCAGAAATCCACCCGGCCAGTGGTCCCAGCGACCGGGAGTGTCCGTGAAGCCGTATTCGGTCAGAATCGGGAATTGCCCCAACTCGTACTGCACGTCCGTTCCGGCCGGATTGGTAAAACGAAGGCTTTGGGCCTTGGCCAAACGCGCTTCCGCGGCCTCGACACGCTCGCGCAGTGCCTGGGTGGGAAAGAGACGCGACAGAACCTCAAAGGGTTCGACCACCAGCAGGATGCGGGTGTCCGCGGCCTGAATCTCCAGCTGTTCTTTTGAAAACAGCAGAAAGATGAGGTCCACGACAAGGTCCGCGCTTTTGAGGGCCTCGATGGCCGGCCCGTTCCCGGCCAGGGCGTTCTGACCCACATCGCCGGCCACGTTCTGCGCTCCGCCCGCGCCCCGCGTCGGCAGGTTGACGTTGAACACATCCACCCCCAGCTCGCGCGCGGCGATCATAAACGCCGAGGCGTACTCAACCGCTTGTTCCGCCTCTGACAGAACCGCAACGGTTTCTCCCGGCTTGACTTTGCACAGTTCAAGCTCCTGCCGAAACAGACTCACCATCGTATTGGTCTGGCTGATTGAGAGTGACATGGCATTGCTCCTTTGGAAAATTCGCACCAGCGGGCCGATAGGCTGCCGCCCTATCCTGTGGCGTATACCGTTCTCTTACGATCTGTCAAGCAAAAGCCTTGACACCTTTTTACCACACTGCCAGACTCACGCCGTAGCGATTTCTCCCCCTACCCTGACCCGCTCTCCAACGGAGAACGAGGAATGATGTAAGGAACACACTATGGCAACCAGTCTGGCTGGCACGGGAAAGATGGTCGGCGCTGAGGTCAAGCGCGTTGAAGACCCACGTATGCTCCTGGGCAAGAGTCAGTATGTAGATGATATCCATCTGCCCGATACCCTGGCGGTCGCCTTTGTCCGCAGCCCGTATGCCCACGCGCGTCTTCTCAACATTGATACCCGTGCCGCTGCGGCCCACCCTGGCGTCCAGGCGGTGGTCACCGGCGAGGATATCGCAGAGGCCATACAGCCGCTGCGGGTCGAGTTTGACCCAACAAATGCGCCCACTCACAAGTCCTGCGATTGGCCGGTCCTGGCTCGGGGAAAAGTCCGCTTTGTGGGTGAGATGGTGGCAGCCGTTATTGCCACCGACCGCTATGTCGCCGAGGATGCCGCCGCGCTGGTCGAGGTCGAGTACGACCCGCTCGACGCTCTCTGGGACATGGAACAGGCGCTGGAGCCGGACGCCCCCCTGGCCCATGAAGACTGGGGCGACAACGTCATGCAGACCCTGGAAGCAAACATGGGTGAGGTCGATGCCGCGTTTCAGGCGGCTGACTGTGTTGTGGCTGAACGTTTTACCACCGGTCGTCACATGTCCCTGCCCATGGAGACGCGCGGCTGTCTGGCAACGTTTGATCCGGTGACGGACTCGCTGACGATCTGGTCCTCGACCCAGGTGCCGCATGTCCTCCGTTCAAACCTGGCGCTCTTATTGGACTTTCCCGAACACCATATCCGGGCCATCGCCCCGGACGTCGGCGGCGGTTTTGGACCCAAGGCGCATGTGTTTCCCGAGGAAATCCTGACCGCCTTCTTCGCCCGGCGTTTTGGCTGCCCGATCAAGTGGATTGAAGATCGGCGGGAAAATCTGGCAGCCGCCATGCACGCCAAGCATCAAATTATCGAGGCCGAGCTCGCCCTGAAAAACGACGGGACCATCCTCGGCGTGAAAGCGCGCTTTCTGAACGACGTGGGTGCATATTCCTGCTTTCCGTTTAGTTCGGCCCTGGAAGCCGGGCACGCCGCCTCAGGGCTGCCCGGTCCGTATAAGCTCCCGGCCTATCGCTATGAAGCCGTCTCCATTGTCACCAATAAGGTCACCCTGGGCGCCTACCGCGGCGTGGGTCTGCCGATTGCCATCCTGGTCATGGAACGCTTGCTGAATCTTGGCGCGCAGCGGCTGGAGCTTGATCCGGCAGAGATCCGCCTGCGGAATATGATCCGCCAGGAAGATCATCCCTATACCACGATTGCCGGAGCAAAGATCGAAAGCGGCAGCCATCAGGAGTCCCTCCAAAAGGCGCTCGACATGTTGGGGTATGACAACTTCCGGGCGGAGCAGGAACACGGTCGAAAAGCCGGCCGCTATCTTGGCGTGGGCCTGGGCTGTTACATCGAAGGCACGGCCCCCGGTTCTTCGTTTTTTAACCTCATGGGCATCCAGGTGGGCGGCTATGAGTCGGCCACCGTCCGTATGGATGCCAATGGGAAAGTCACCGTTTTGACCGGCTCTTCTTCACATGGTCAGGGTCATCGCACGACCCTCGCCCAAGTGGCGGCCGACGAATTGGGCGTTGCCCTGGCCGATGTGAAAGTCGTTCAGAGCGACACCGCTCTGGTTCCATACGGCTGGGGAACCTGGGGCAGCCGAACGGCGGTGACCAGTGGCGGAGCGATTATCAGCGCGGCAACGAAAATCCGGGAGAAGATTCTGCGTACGGCCTCGCGGCTCAGCGAGATTCCCCCGGACGACCTCGAATTGGCGGACGGCATGATCCGCCGTACGCAAGACGGAACGCCCTTAATGCCGATCAAGACGATTGCCTACCAGGCGCTTGTCGCCCCGAGCAAGCTGCCGGCAGACGAAGAACCCGGTCTCGAAGCGACCTCGCATTATGAGCCCCCGCCGGCAACGCACTCCAATGCGACGCATCTGGCAACGGTCGAGGTGGATGTTGAAACCGGCCAGGTCCACCTGCTGCGCTATATCGTTGTTGAGGATTGCGGCAGAATTATTAACCCCATCATTGTCGATGGGCAAATTCAGGGCGGCGTCGCCCAGGGGATCGGCACGGCCATGTATGAACATGCCATCTACGACGAGAATGGGCAGTTCTTGACCGGCACGCTCATGGATTATCTCGTCCCCACGGCGGTAGACGTTCCTCCTGTTGAGATCGGACATATTGAATCGCCCTCACCTTTCAGCAAGGGAGGCATCAAAGGAATAGGCGAAGGGGGGGCCATTGCGCCACCGGCCGCGATTGCCAATGCGGTCGCCGATGCGCTCTCCCCGTTCGGAGTCCAGGTCAGCGAAATCCCGCTCACGCCGGAGCGGGTGTTGGCGTGTCTCGAGCGGGCGAACAACACGGCAGGGACACCTGCCTAGAAGGAGGGGAGACTGTGCAGTTCGGGGTTTGTGTGGCCACGAAGATCGACGACTGGCAGTTGATACAGTACGCGGAAGAGTTGGGCTATGACCGGGCCTGGATCCCCGACTCACAGATGATCTGGTCGGACTGTTACGCCACCTTGGCCCTGGCCGCCCAGCACACCTCACGTATCCAGATTGGGACGGGAGTTGCCATCCCCGGGACGAGAATCGCCCCGGTCACCGCTCACTCCATTGCTTCCATTAATCGCATGGCACCGGGCCGCGTCTTTTTGGGCATCGGTACCGGACATACGGCCATGCGGGTCATGGGCATGCAGCCGATGCGTATTCGAGACTTCCGCGAGTATCTCCGGGTGGTCAAAACGCTCCTCCGAGGAGAAGAAGTTGAATACACCTATAACGGCACCACGCGGACGATCCGTTTTCTGCATCAGGATTTACACTTCCTGAACCTGGACGACCCGATTCCGATGATTGTCGCCGCCAACGGTCCCCGAGCGCTCAAAACTACGGGTGAGTTCGGGGATGGCTGGGTCGCCGGGGTGAAACCCGGACCGGAAGCCTTTCTCAACGACTGGCGGCAGGTCCAGGCCGGGGCGGAACAGGCGGGCCGCACCTTGCCCGACAGCTTTCATACCGCGGCTTTCACCACGGCCGTTGTGCTGCAACCCGGCGAGTCACCGGCCTCGGAGCGGGTTATTGAAATGTGCGGTTCTCAGGTCGCCGCCATCATCCACTTTGTCTACGAAATCTATCAACAAACCGGCCAGGAGGAAGTCATCCCCACCGGCTATAGAGGTATCTGGGATGAATACTGCGCCCACGTCGAGCGGATGGAGACACCGGCGGACAAGCGCTACCTCCAGCTTCACAACGGCCACTGTACCTTTCTCGTGCCCGAAGAGCGCCGCTTTGTCACCCCCGAGGCCATTCAGGCGACGTGTCTGATTGGTGAACCGGCAGAAATTATCGAGCAGCTCCGGGCGGTCGAAAAGGCCGGGCTGAAAGAAGTGACGCTCCTGCCTCCGATGGCCGCGGCGCGCACGGTGTTCAAGGATTTTGCCGAGCAGGTCATGGCGCGCTACTAGCGCAATGCAGCTTGATGTGTAGCGGCCGTGTCGACTTACGTCAGCCCAGCCGACCTGCGACCACTCCCCTGCCTTCCTCCTACTGGAGAAAGGGACGACGCCTCAAGGAGATGAAGCGTTGCCGTTATCGCAGGAGCCGCGTGGGCGTAGCAGTAAAACGATCAAGCACGAACACGCGCTGGCGTTCGTACAACCGTCCTTCAAGCCGGAGGGGACGACCACGCATATCAGCACTTTTGAGAGAGGCGAGTAATTCCGGTGTACCAGTGAGCACAACAGATTTTCGTATCGACTCGAGAACGGACCACGCCCGTTTACCATTATCCAGCCGGTCTGCACTGCGGATATTCATCGTCCAGTATTGCGCATCAATACGAACGCGTAGCCTCCGTGGGTAATCACCGATTCCTTCCTCAGGGCTTAAGAGGACCCCCGACAAATACATCGGCATGCCATAGGAGACCCAGCAGCCGGACACAAACAGCGCCATAAAGAGAATATTCGCTCTCACTGATCTCAGCTTACACCAAATAAACGTGCTATAAACTCAGGTATGAAGCGGAGGAGACCCTTTGGTCCTGGGTTGCTCGTTGCTGCCGCTTTTATCGGCCCCGGAACGGTTACGACCGCCAGTGTCGCAGGGGCGCAGTTTGGGTTCGCCCTGGTGTGGGCGGTCGGGTTTTCCGTTGTTGCCACCCTCGTCCTGCAAGAAATGGCGGCCCGACTCGGTATTATTGCGCGCAGCGGATTCGGCGAAGCACTCCGGACGGCTATTCGAACCCCGTTCTTCCGTCTCCTGCTCCTGTCCCTGGTGGTCGTCGGCATTGGCGGCGGCAACGCTGCCTTTGAGATGGGCAATATTCTTGGCGCGGCGGTGGCCCTGGCCGAGGTCTCCGGGCTTTCGACCTCATCCTGGACCCTGGCTGTTGGCGGCCTGGCGTTTGTGCTGCTGTGGTCCGGGACGTATGCGGCCATTGAGCGCGTGCTGGTTTTTCTGGTTCTGCTCATGAGCGGGGTCTTTCTGCTGACGGCCCTGCTCGTCCAGCCATCACTCTCGGACATCTGGGCCGGCTTCTTCAGCCCGACCCTCCCGACCGGGTCATTTGTGACTGTGATGGCGCTGATCGGCACCACGGTCGTTCCCTACAATTTGTTTCTGCACGCCAGCGCGGTCCAGGCCAAGTGGCCTGCGACGCTGTTCGCTTCCCAAGCCCTGCGCGAGGCTCGCCGCGATACGTTTCTCTCGATCAGTCTGGGTGGGGTCCTCACCCTGGCCCTGGTCGCAACCGCGGCCGCGGCTTTTTTTCGCCAAGGCATAGCCTTGGAAAATGCGACCTCCATAGCCAAACAGCTTGAGCCCCTCGTCGGCCCACACGCGCGTCTCCTTTTTGCGACTGGTCTGTTTGCCGCCGGACTGACCAGTGCCATCACCGCCCCACTGGCCGCCGCCTATGCCACGGCAGGGGTGCTGGGTTGGTCCGTAGACTTCGATACAGGCAAGGTCCGACTGGTGTGGAGTGCGATTGTCCTGATTGGGACAGGGCTCGCTTTTTTTGGGCAGCAACCGCTGGTGGCTATCCTGCTGGCCCAGGCAGTTAATGCCTGCCTACTGCCCCTGCTTGCCGGTTGTCTCCTGTTTGTCATGAATCAGCAGAACCTTCTGGGTTCGTATACAAACGGCATACTGGCCAATATGGCGGGCAGCGCGGTTGTGCTTGTCGTGACGGGCTTGGGGGTCTTTCAATTCTTCCGCGTATGGGGGGTAATCCCAACCTGACACAATCTCACCTTTGACTAGAGCGGAACGTATACGGAGTCTCATATGAGCCATTTATTTGCCTATCTTTCCCGGATGAAATTTATTCGGCGCTGGAGTTTGATGCACAGCACCTATCCGGAAAACGTCCAGGAACACAGCCTGCAAGTCGCGCTGGTGACCCATATATTGGCCGTTATTCGGAACCGTCTCTTCTCCGGCGCGGTGAACCCGGAGCGGGCCGCAACCCTGGCCCTCTACCACGATGTTGGTGAGGTCTTGATCGGCGACCTGCCCACACCCGTCAAGTATTTTAATCCCGAGATCAAGACCGCCTATCAGACCATTGAGCAGACCGCGGTGCACAAGCTGTTCGGCATGCTGCCCGAAGAGCTCAAAGACGACTATCAGCCGTTCTTTAAGCCAACTGACGCTGACCGCGACCACCACGAACTGGTAAAAGCCGCGGACAAGTTGTGCGCCTATCTCAAATGCCTGGAAGAGGTCAGCGCGGGCAATCATGAGTTTTCCCAGGCCGAACAAACGCTCAAGGAGACGGTCGAGCGGATTGACCTGCCGGAGGTGCGCTATTTTCTGGAGACCTTTGTCCCGAGTTTTCGTCTCACCCTCGACGAGTTGGGTTAGAGCGCAGAACAAGCGTTTTTTTGTTCCGAGCTACAACTGGCTGGTATGGACTCACGCCCTCAATTACAGTGAAAGGGTACCGGAGGCGCAATCCAGCTCACGTCAGGAGGGAAAAATGGCAGCACAGACTCCGCAGGCAGGCATTATTCCGGAACCGAATCAACATGCCCTCTTTCTGGTCACCAAGGTCAACAATCCAACTACTACCCGCGAAACGGTCGCCCGGCTGGTCGCGGGTATTCCCGAACTGGTAACGGCGGTTGGCCGGCACGACCCGGAGGCCGCCCTGGTGTGTACAGTCAGTTTCGGCTCGGGCTTTTGGAATGTACTCTCCCCAAACCGTCGCCCCAAGGGGCTGCGGCCCTTCACCGCCATTGACCTGCCCGGCAAGAGTGCGCCGAGCACAGGCGGCGATATCCTGTTTCACCTCATCTCGAAACGGCTGGACCTCAATTTCGAGCTGGCCAAGCAGATTCGGGGTCAGCTCGGGGAAGCGATAGACGTGCTGGACGAGGTCCACGGCTTTCGCTATCTGGACTCACGCGATCTGACCGGATTTATTGACGGCACGGAAAACCCCAGCGGCGATGAGGAGCGGGCAGAGGTGGCCCTGATTGGAGACGAAGACCCCGACTTTGCCGGTGGCAGTTACGTCTTCACCCAGCGCTATGTGCATAATTTCCCCAAGTGGAACGCCACCCCACAGGACGAGCAGGAAGGAGCCGTCGGTCGGCACAAGGCGGACAGCGAGGAGCTATCCGACGCGGTCAAACCCCCGACCGCCCATATCAGCCGGGTGGTCATAGAGGAAAACGGTGAAGAGCTGGAAATCCTGCGCCACAGTTTCCCCTATGGGACGACCTCGGAGGCGGGCCTGTTCTTCATTGCCTATACCAAAGATCTCGATATTACCGACAAGATGCTGCGGTGCATGCTGGGAGCCAGCGGTGACGGTCTGCACGACCATCTCATGGACTACACCCAGGCCGTGTCAGGCGCACATTTCTTTGCTCCGTCGCTCGAAATGTTGCGGGCGCTGGGGGGATAGGGCCTACGAAGCGGTCGGACTCTGCTGACAGGCTTCCAGGTCAAAGAATAATTCCCGGCCCGGATTCTTCAGCTCCGGGCTCTCACCCAGCCGGAGAATCCGGGCGGTGATACTTCCGGGCACGATATCAAGCATGCCAACCGTTCCGAGCCGGGTGGACCACAGATGAGGATGGGTGGCGCTGCCCGAATTGATCTGGAGGACTCCCTCTCGATACTCCAGGCGCTCAAAGTGGGTATGCCCGGTGATGATAATGTCGGCTGGCTCACCGCGCAGATACTGTTGGGTTAAGTCGGTAATCGGCCGCTCTTCAGGCTCCATGTCGTGGACCATGGCGATACGCCAGCCTTCGAGGTGCAGGCGCTGTACGTCTTCCACTCGCGGGTCGTCCCAGCCGCTGTCATTATTGCCCCGGGCCGCCAGCGTCGGCGCGATTGCTTCCAACCAGTCCAGCACGCGCGGGGAGACGATATCCCCGGCGTGGAGAATAAGGTCCGCGCCCGTAAAAGCGACTCTGACTTCGTCCCAGAGATCACGGATTGTACTCGGCAGGTGGGTGTCCGTGACGAGACCGATACGCATAGGTTGTCTTTGCTCCGAGGACAAGAGAGTTGAGAGTCAAGGCCTTAATCCTAGCTGCTTCCGAATCAGGGAGCAGAGACTCTCCTTTATTTCTGAGTGTCTTGGGATGGGAGCGCGTTTGCCAGTTTTCGGATTTTCATAAATATCATGCCGCTTCCCATGACGTTTGAGGTAGCAACCCGCGTCAACTAATTCCCGAATAAAATGTCCTCTCTTCACACGACATCCACAGAAATATCTTTCGTTTGTGCTCCCGAGTGTTGAGACGGGACTTCCTCTTCCATCACCATTGTATAGGCATCCCGTATATTCTTTTCCAACTCTTCGAGCGTCTCCCCTTGGCTGAAAATCCCGGGAATTTCTTTCAGTCTTCCGATATACCAGCCATCATCTATCCAATATTCAAGCGAGAATTGGCGTTTCATGAAAATGCCCTCTTTCCGCTGATAACGTATTGTTGATCCTGCATATCAAATGTCTGTCAGAAATCGACCCGATCTGCCTACCACACCTCACGAATCACAAAATTCCGTGAACTTTCTTCCCGTTCCAGCACGAACGTGCTTCCGGGACGAGGAAGAGGAAAATCAGCTATTCTTGCTGCCCCACGATCCAGCGGGCCGCCGCGACAATATTCTCGGGCGCAATCCCGTAGCGCCGGTACAGGTCGGCCTGGGTGCCGGACTGTCCGAACTCAGTCACCCCGAGACAGGTCATCCGCGTTGCCAGCGCCCCGCCGATAAACGACAGGGTATGCGGGTGCGCGTCGTGGAGGGTCACAACCGGAGCGCTCCGCTCGGCGGCCGGCACCAGGGCTTCCACCCAGCTTTCGTATCGTTGGCCCTGCATGTTCTGCTGCTGGGTCGCCATATAGTCGTGGAACAGCACATCCGCGCTGGTCACGTTGAACACGTTGGCAAAAATCTCGTGCTGTCTGAGTTGTTGGGCGGCCTCGACCGCTTCCGGCAGCATGGCGCCCGTCACAAACACGTGGACAACGTTCACACCGGGTTGGTAGGCTTCCTCGGACTGCCAATCCAGCAGCCGATAGCCCCCCTGAAGCACCTGCTGCCGCAGGTCTTCTTCCCCGTCTCGTTCCAGCGCCATATTGAAGACGGCCTGATCCAGCGGCTTGGTCGAGAGCCGTAAATAGGCGCTCTTGCCGGTGTCCCGGTCCTGGAGTTCGGCCAGCGCGGCCAGGAGGATCCATTCCAACTCAAGCGCATAGGCCGGTTCGTAATACGTAACACCGGGCAGTTGGACCCCGATGCCCGGCGTAATGAGCGACTGGTGCGCCCCGCCTTCGGGGCTGAGGCTGATCCCCGAGGGAGTGCCGATAACAATGAATCTGGCCTGCGAGTAGGCCGCGTAAATGAAGGCGTCGAGCGCCCGGCACACAAACGGATCGTAGACCGTGCCAATCGGGAGCAGGGACTGCCCATACAGCTCGTCAGCCAGGCCAAAAGCACCCAGGGCCAGAAACAGATTAGTCTCGGAGATGCCGAGTTCGATGTGTTTGCCGGTCGGGTTCTCGCGCCAGTCGATCAGCAGAGAGATATCCGACTCCCCGAAATAATTCTTCATCTGACGACGCGAGTACACCCCGACCTTGTGAATCCAGCCGCCCAGATTGGTTGACATGGCGACATCGGGCGAAATCGTCACCAGATGGGGCGCAATCTCGGGCTGACGACTGAGGGCCAGAAAAATACGGCCCAGTATGGCCTGCGTCGACAGGACGCCATGATAGGTTCCGCCCAGGCCGGCCGGAATCTCGATGGCCGTTCCGACGGCCCTTGCGACCGGAGCAGAACGCCGGGATTCCTCGGCCGACTCCTCCCCCTCTTCCAGCAGCGTGCTGATATAGCGCGCCTCTTCACTATCCGGGGGAAAGGCGGCAAACTCCTCGCCCTCGGCCACGCCCAGCCGCTGGCGGACATCTTCGATCTCCCCAGGCTTGAGCAGCCGCGCATGGTTGGCGGGATTACCGGCCAGCGGCAGGCTCCAGCCCTTGATCGTATAGGCAAAAATCACAATCGGTTGGGTCTCGATGGCGAACGCCCCGGCAAAGGCTTCGAGCACCCGCTCCAGGTCGTGCCCGCCGAGATTGGCCAGCAGCTCTTTCACCTCATCCGGCTCATAAGCGGCCAGCAGCTCGGCCATGGCCGCGTCTTTTTTCCCATTGGACTGAACAAAACGATCACGGATGGTGACGCCGTCCTGGAGCAGCAGGCTCTGGTACTCCTCGTTGCTCATCTCATCGATCCGGGCTCTGAGCTTGAGCCCGTAGGGTTTACGAAAGACGTCTTCGAGCTGATGGCCGTATTTGAGATCGATGATATGCCAGCCGTTGGCGGCAAACATTTCCCGCAACTGCTGGGCGCGTCCGTCCGGGACGACGCGGTCGAGGCTCTGGCGGTTCAGGTCCACGATCCACAGCACCCGCGACATTCGCTGGGTATAGGCTTCACCCAGCGCCTCCCAGATATTGCCCTCGTCCAGCTCGGCATCGCCGACCAAGGCAATATGCCAGCCCGAGGACGGCCCGTCCGGGGGTGGAGCGGCTTCCCGGTCCGCTCCATCAGCATGGTCCTCCAGGTAGTCACGGACCAGGGCGCCAAAGAGCGGTGTCACTGCGCCAAGGCCGACCGAGCCGGTTGAAAAATCGACCTGGTCCGGGTCTTTGGTGCGGGACGGGTAGGCTTGCAGGCCGCCGTACTGGCGGAAGGCCTTGAGCTTCTCTTGAGGCAGCACGCCGCGTAAAAACTGAATCGCATGAAACACCGGGGAGGCGTGCGGCTTGATGGACACGCGGTCACCCGGCCGCAGAAAATAAAAGTACAGCGCGGTCAGCAATGTCACCACCGAGGCAGAACTGGCCTCGTGCCCGCCCACTTTGAGGCCGTCCGGGTTGGGACGCACAAAGTTCGCATAATGCACAATATAGGTTGAGAGCCACAGCACCCGCCGCTGAATACGTTCAAGCATATCCAGGTCATACAGGTCCCACCGGCGGACGCGGTCGGAAGACGGCGTATCGGCTAAGGCGGGCTGTTTCATGCGGCTGGCCTCATCACACTGCACTGGCTGAAATCAGGCTGGTATGGACTACAGGCCAAAGAAGGTGGCCGCATTCTCCCCCAGGATTTTGTTGACCGAGGCTTCGGGCAGACGAGCCAGCGATTCGCGGGTTTTCTTGACCGGCTCGGTAAAGCCTTCGGCGTGGGGATAGTCCGAGCCAACAAAAAACTTATCATCCCCGACCAGCTCAACCATATGCGGCAGGGTCCGTTCGCTCGGGTCGGCGGAAATCCAGATGTTCCGCGCAAAGTATTCGCTGGCCGGTCGTTTCATCTGACAGGTATGGCCCATATAGCTGAATCGATAGTCCAGCCGGTCGAGCCATTCGGCCACCCAGCCGCTGGCCGATTCAATCGTGGCGACCCGCAGGCGCGGGAAGCGCTCGAACACGCCATCGTAGATCATGGTGGTGAGGGCCATGCGCGGGTCTTGAATGACGTTCATGCTGAGAAACATAAAGCCGGGATCGCGGTCGCTATACCATTCGTTGCCAATGTATTTTGCATGGACCACCAGGTGCAGTCCGACGGCAATGTCGCACTCTTGGGCCGTTGCCCAGACGGGATCAAAGTCCGGATGGCCAAAGCTTTTGCCGTCGATCGGCAGGGCACCGACAAAGACCCCGTGCACGCCGGCTTTGGCCAACTGCCTGATCTCCTCAACCGCGGCGGCAGGGTTGCGCAACGAGATATGGCCCAGAGGATAGAGACGATCCAGGCGCCCCTGGCAGGTTTCAACCGCCCAGCGGTTATAGGCGCGGCAATGGGCCGCGGCGAGTTCCGGGTCTTCCACCAGGTCCTCCCACAGCAGACCCAGGGTGGGGTAGATAAACTGGCCTTCTATCCCTTCGACATCGAGGAAGTGAATACGTTGCTCCATGTCCTCAAGCGAATGACTGAACGCCTGAGTCCAATCAAAGGACTTGAGCCCCTGGCCCGATTCTTTTTGGCCATAGCCGACGGCAACGCCCATGAGTTCCTCGATGCTGAGATCCCCGGAGTGATCAATCCGCACATCTTCAACCGCCACCGCATACCGTTTGCTTTCTGGGTCCTGTTCAAACCGCAAACAGCGCGAGCGGTACTGGGGATCGATATGCTGTTCCCACAGATCGAGCGGTTCCATAAAGTGACTGTCCGCATCAATAATACGCGTCATAGCGTCTCTCCTTTAGCCGTTGCCGACTGCTCGCATGGTCGCCACAAACTGTTTCATCTGCGCAAAGAGTTCATCCGGCCGATCCGTTGTGGTCAGCATATATAGGGTCTGCACTCCTGCCGCCTGGTAGGCCTGCGCCTGGGCCACGGAAACGTTCGAGCCGACCAGAGTCGTAATCTCCAACCGGGCGGCATCGCGTCCGGCCTCTTGCATCAGGGCGTGCAAGGTCTCGGTCTTCTGTTGAATCGTCTCGGGCGAGAGAAAAACCGGCTGCCAGCCGTCTCCCCAGCGCGCTACGCGGCGCAGGGCGGGCAGGGTATTGCCGCCGATCCAAATCGGCGGATGCGGCCGCTGCACGGGCTGTGGCCCGAAATTCACATCAGCCTCAATTCTGCCGTAGGCGGTGCTGAGACGCGGATGCGGGTCCGTCCACAAGGTTTTCATCAGCCTGAGACAGTCCTCGCTCAAGGCCGCCCGATCCTCGAACGGCACCCCAAGAAACGCAAACTCGTCCTTCAGCCAGCCGATACCAACCCCACAGATGATACGTCCGCTCGACAAACGATCCAGCGTGGTGATCATCTTGGTAACGGCCGCGGGGTGACGATAGGGCAGAATAATCACGCTCACCCCCAACCGCACCTGCGTCGTGATAGCGGCCAGAAAGGCCAGGGTAGTGAAACAGTCCGGCCAATCCTGCTCCTGGTATACATGCCACGGCGGATTATCCATCTTCACCGGAAAGGGTGTCTGAATCTTCTGCGGCGGCAGGATGTGGTCGCCAATCAGGATGGACTCGCAGCCCAGTTCTTCCGCGAGCTGGGCCATATCCCGCAGCACGGCGGGGTCGGTCACGGACGCCCCACTATTGACATGTATCCCGTATTGCATCCGCCTCCCCTGTTATTTCGGCGTGAGCTCGGAAAGCGCCTGGATGGACGTTAGCGCGCACAGCCGAACCCGGTCAAGGGAAAAAGACGTTAAACCATATGGTCCAGCTTGCCTTGCAGCGGGACGGTCCGGCGTTCTTTCTCAGAAATACTGGTGATGGGCACTACTCCCCTCCTCGGACGTGTGATGCACATTCCCAGGAACCAACGCTCACCAGACGCAGAGGTCTGCCAGGCCGGGGCAAACCCACCCCGCCGCTAGCGCGGCACCACTCCCAAGAGGGGATGTGGGCTGCTCCCCTCCTCGGAGGGGTGGCCGAAGGCCGGGGTGGGTTCCTTCTCGCATCACACGTCTCGGAGGGGCGGTCCGCAGGGCTGGCCAGCGTCTTCAAACTCGATATATCTTTGTTCGGAATTGTCCCTAGACATCCCGCCCAGGGATATTTATGATTGCCCCCATGCGGATCATCGCGAAGCGTACGCTCCGCACATATTGGGAAAAGGAACGTAGGGCAGAACAACCATTGAAGGCGTGGCACGCGATAGCGACGAAGGCCGAGTGGTCCTCGCCAGCCGACGTAAAGGCTGTTTACGCAAATGCCAGCATCGTCGGCAATGACCGGGTTGTATTCAACATCGGTGGGAACAGATACCGACTTATCGTCCGATTCGACTATGCGAACCAGATCGGATTCGTGCGTTTCGTGGGAACGCATGCCGAATACGATACGATCGATGTGTCTAAAGTTTAGGAGTTTGATATGAACGTCAAACCAATCAAGAATGAAGCCGACTACGACGCGGCGTTAGCCGCAATTGACAGCCTGATGGGCACCGCGCCGGACACGCCGCAGGGCGACAAGCTCGACGTTCTCGTGACCCTCGTAGAGGCTTACGAAGCCGAGCATTGGCCGATAGAAGCACCAGACCCGATCTCGGCAATCAAGCATGTCATGGAGTCCCGCGGTTTCCGGCAAAAGGACTTCGCCGCATTGATCGGATCTCAACCGCACGCCTCGGAGGTGCTCAACCGTCACCGTCCACTGACTCTCCCGATGATCCGGGCCTTAGCCGCAGAATGGAATCTGCCGGCCGACACGCTTGTACGCGAGTACGAACTCACGCCCACGCCGTAGGGGTACCCACCCCGCCGCTACGCGGCACAAAGAGGAAACGTGTCCTTCAACAGCAGGTAGATGTTGACACGTTTCCTCTTTCCCTCCTCGGAGGGAAGTTTAGCGGTACAGCGGTTGCAGGTCCTGAGCGAGTTCCGCCAAGTCGGGGGGGCCGACAATGGTGCCGTCTTTGACAATCTGCTCGCCGTCGAGCCAGAGCGATTGCTTTGACAGCACGGCGTCGGGATGGTTCTCGCCGCCGCCGGGCATCCAGAACGGCAGGCCCAGACCGACCGCGTTATAGCCCGGGACGCGCTGGTCCTCAAGAAAACAGTGGCCCGTGTAGCGCGCGGCAGGATGGATGCCGCAGGTGAAGTGAATGATATAACCCAGCCCCTCGCCGCTGGCCCGCCGCAACGAGCGCTCCAACACGGTGCCCTCGGCCACACCGCCCGACACGTCCTGCACGGTCCCGTCTATGGTCAGGCTGATCGGCTCTTCCAGCGGAGTGTAGTACTCGTGGAAGACGGTATCGAACTTCACCACGCCTTTGACCGAGTCCTCCTTGGGCATGATCATGACCGTGCCGGGGACAAACAGGGCACCCGGCCCGTTGGCGCGGCCCGTGCCCATGGCCATGGGCTCACCAAGGGTGAAGCTGACGTCCGTGCCGACCGGGTTGGTAATCCGGCCTCGAGCACCCTGTTTCTCCATCAGCAGGGCGTCAAAGGCAGCAGTGACGGCGAACAGGCGGTCGAGATTGACCTTGCCAAACAGCCGGACCGTAGACTCGGCGTTCAGACCCGCGGCCAGATAATAGCGGGTGCGCTTATTCTGCATGGCCGCGTCAAAGGCGTGCGAGCCGGCCATATAGGGGAAGGCCAGGTCTATCCATACGTCGCAATTCGTCACCGCGGCCCGGACCGGATCGGAGATATAAGGGTCGCCCAGCGCGCCCTGAAAGGGAAGTTGCGGAGCAATAAGCAGGGCCACCGGCGTATCCAGATTACGGGCCGCGTTTTGGATGGCCTCAACCGTACGCATATCCGAAGCCGTGTCGGCAGTGATCAGCACAGTCTCGCCCGACTGTACCAGCAGGACCTCGCGGATCATGGCGTCCGCGGCTTGGGTGAGTTCCGGTCCGAGATTGGTAATCACTCTGCTACCCTCCTGTGTTTCTTTCTGGGAGCACGGGCATCTTGCCCGCCGTCTTTTTCTCTTGCGGGCCGGAAGCCCGCACTCCCAGATTACTCGGCCTCCAGGCGTTCGAGGTAGTAGTTGGCGATACTGTGAATAGCGACCTCAAACCGGGACATGGGTCCGGGTTTGAAATACTTGGAGTCCATGCCCTGCTGGAGCGACTTGATCATCAAGATGTCTTCGGCCAGGAATTCCTTGAGAAAGTCATCATAGATCGCTACCTTTTTCCGAAAATCGGGCAGCTCAAAATGCTGCTTGGGAAAGAGCTGATACGAAACGCCGACCGTTTTATCAACGCTCTCGCCCGGCCAGACCGACATAAAGCACAGAAAGTCGTGGCGTGGAAACCAGGGGATGTTCGGCCGCAGATGGCTGGAATAGCCGCCCTCGGCCAGCTTGCCCGAAATCCAGGGAATCGTCCCGAATAAGGAGTCGCCGTTCGGGGCCAGGGTCTTACCCTTGAAATAGCCGTGATAGCCACCCCGTACGGGCCGGAACTCGTAGGACTCCAGCGGCTGCCAGGGGCCGAAAGTGTTCACGTGGAGCACGGCAATATGGTAGATATCGGTCAGGTTTTCGTTCACGAACTTCCAGTTACAATCCAACTCGAACGAGAACTTGCTCGCCAGGCGAAAGTCCTCATAGCGGTAGGGCTGATAGGTCCGGGGAAAGTCCATCTCGTTCAGGACGTCCATCAGGCTCGGCGCTGCGGGATCGAAGTTGATAAACAGAAAGCCCGCCCAGGTATCGACCCGCAAGGGAATCAGGCCGAAATCCTTGGTATCAAAGCCCTCCATTTCCGCGGAGTGGGGCGCGTTGAGCAGCCGGCCGTCCAGGTCATACGTCCAGCCGTGGTAGGGACACGACAATGCCTTGTCACAGCCTTTGCCAAACGGGGTCCCGTTGTCGGGCTCGCCGAACGCGATCTGCGTCCCCCGGTGACGGCACACATTGGAAAAGGCCCGAATCTCTCCCTGGCGGTCCTTACAAATGACAACCGGTTCGCCCGCCACCCGAAAGGTCAGATAACTGCCCGGCTGGTCCAGCTCTTCGACCCGGCCCATGCACAGCCATTCTTTTTGAAAGATGCGTTCTTTCTCGCGTTCATAAATCTCGGGCGAGGTGTAAAAATGCGCTGGCATATGCCGCGCCTGGGAGAGCGGTAGCTGTGTCCGGGCGGCTTCCTGGGGTAATTGTGTCATGCTTCCCTCCTGGGTCTCTGTTAGCCCATCAGGCCCTCATCGTACATGCCCCGGATGGGTTGTTTTTCCGCAAAACGGGTAAAGCGAAAGGCGTCGATATCCGCGCCCGGCTGCTTGCCGTTGAGAATCAACTCGGCCATCATCTCGCCCACCGCCGGGGCCAGCTTGAAGCCGTGGCCGCTGAATCCGACAGCCATATACATGCCGCCAATCCCCGGCACGGCGTCCAGAATGGGATGCCAGTCGGGCATGACATCAAAAAAGCCCGAGTAGCCGCTGTGGAAATAGCCGGTCTCAAAGCGGGGAAAGCGATGGGTGACATGGCCCGTCATCTCAACCGTTCTGTCGTAGCTGACGCCGTGGTCGTAGTGGTCGGGATCGACCCGGTCGTTGAGTTCAATCGGATCGAGCGAGCCGACCAGGGTCAGGTCCGCGCCCTCGGGCCGCGTGTAGACCTGGCTGACGAAGTCGTAAAACAGGGGATGCCGGTCCGCGGCCTCGGCCGGTCGTTTGACAAAACAGATATTGTGGCGGCACACGGTCAGAGGAATCGCCACCTCCACCATGGCCGCAATACGATCGCCCCAGGCGCCGGCCGCGTCAATGACCGTGGGCGTGGAAAAGCGTCCCTTGTTGGTGACCACCTCGGCCACCGCCCCGCCCACCAGTTGGATGCCGGTAACCTCGGTCCCCTGATAGATCTGTACGCCCAGCTCTCGCGCCCGTCGGATAAAGGACGAGGTGGTGTCGGACGGGTCGGCGTAGCCGGAGTCCGGCTCCCAGGCCCCGCCGGCCAGGTCTTCCACGCGTGTGCGCGGTTCGATTTCGCGGATTTCTTCGGGAGAGATAAAGCGGGTGTTGATCCCGACGCGGCGCTGCATGGCTACGACCTTTTTGAGCGCGTCGAGGTCCTGCTCCGGGACGCCCATCAGATAGCCCGTTCGCGTAAAACCGGCCGACCCGCCGACCACGTCACCGAAGTTTTCAAACACGTCCAGGCTGCGCCGCACCATGCGCGCGGTCACCTCGGTTGAATAGTGTTGGCGAATGCAGGCCGAGCTTTTGCCGGTTGCCCCGGAGGCGATAAAATTTTTCTCCAGGACGACGACGTTGGTGATACCCCGGGTGGCGAGATTGAAGGCAATGCTCGATCCCGTCACACCCGCACCGATAATCACGATATCCGCTGTGTGGGCCATACTCCCCTCCTGAGCGTCCGCCCATCCTATAAGCTCGGCTTGTCTTGGCGCAAGGTATTTCTTTTATTCGCGCCGCTTCTATCGCCTCCCGAGACGTGTGATGCAAATTACATTCGGCGGCCCCCCGCTCCCCTGCGCCGTGCCTGCCTGCGACAGGGGACCAGGAGTGCGGGCTTCCAGCCCGCAAGCGGCCAAGATGGCCGCTCTCCCAGGCAGCGGGAGGGCGAGCGGCCCGAAGCGGTGGCCGCCGGACCGGTCCCGGAAGGCTCACGCCACAATATGCAGCACCCCTCCCGAGAGGGGACAGTCAGAGGCTGCGTCCGCTATCGGGAGGGGCCCTTTCGCTACCCTCCCCTCCTTGTAAACCGGACTATCCCGCGTACCCTGTTCTTAGGAGCCCGGAACACAGCAGGAGGACCCGCATGACGACCATCGCACTACCTGAAGACGCGTATAACCAGACCCTTGTTGCCAACGTCCATCCCCGTGACTGGACGAACCCGGAGCCCGCCCCGAGTTACAATCTGGTCGTCCTGGGTGGAGGCACGGCCGGCCTGATTACGGCAGCCGGTGCGGCCGGTCTTGGGGCCAGGGTGGCCCTGGTGGAACGGGAGCATTTGGGCGGCGACTGCTTGAACGTGGGCTGCGTGCCGTCCAAAGCCCTGCTCCGAGCGGCCCGAGCCGTTGCGGATGTCCGGGACGCGGGTCAGTACGGAGTCGAGGTGCCTCCCGGAACTCAAGTGAATTTTCCGGCGGTCATGGAGCGGATGCGCCGGCTCCGCTCGGAAATCAGCCCGCATGACTCGGCACAGCGCTATCGGGACGAACTTGGTGTGGATGTCTTTTTGGGCGAGGGGCGTTTTGTGGATTCGGACAGCGTGGAGGTCGACGGCCGGCACCTGCGTTTCCGTCGGGCGGTTATTGCCACGGGCGCCCGGGCCATGCCCCTGCCCATTCCCGGTCTGGCGGAAGCGGGTTATCTGACCAACGAAACCGTCTTTTCCCTGACCGAACTGCCCAAACGGCTGGCCATCATCGGCGCCGGTCCGATCGGCTGTGAAATGGCGCAGGCGTTTGCCCGCTTCGGGTCGCAGGTCACCCTCCTGGAAGTGATGCCCCAAATCCTCATCCGCGAGGATAAGGACGCCGCGGCCCTGATTCAGTCCGCACTGATTCGGGACGGGGTCTCGCTCGTGCTCGGCTGTCAGATCACCGGGGTGGAGCGTGATGGTCAGGATAAAGTGCTGCACCTTGAAAAAGACGGGCAGCGAGAGGAGGTCCGCGTGGATGCCGTCCTGCTCGGAGTGGGTCGCGCTCCCAACGTTGAAGGGATGAACCTGGAGGCCGTCGACGTGGAGTTTGATACCAAACAGGGAGTGAAGGTCGATGACCGCCTCCAGACGACCAACCCGCGCATTTATGCCGCAGGTGATATTTGCTCGCCGTATAAGTTCACCCATATGGCGGACGCCTTGGCCCGCATCGTGATCCAGAACACCCTGTTCGTCGGACGAGCCAAAGCGAGCGCCTTAACCGTGCCGTGGTGCACCTATACCGACCCTGAAATCGCCCATGTCGGCCTGTATGAACATGAGGCGGAAAAACAGGGCATTGCCATCCAGACCTTTCACCAGGAGATGGAACAGGTTGACCGGGCCGTGCTCGAAAGCGACACCGACGGTTTTGTGAAAATCCATACCAGGGTCGGCACGGATACCATTCTGGGCGCCACGATTGTGACCCGGCACGCCGGCGAAATGATCTCGGAGCTGACCCTGGCCATGGTCGGCGGCCTGGGGCTCGGCACCCTGGCCCGGACCATTCATACCTACCCCACCCAGGCCGAAGCCATAAAACGTGCCGCAGACGCCTATAATCGCACCCGGCTGACCCCACGGGTCAAATCGCTCTTCACCAAGTGGCTGGCCTGGACGCGCTAGGAAGGTTCGCTCATAATGGTCGGATACAAAACCGGTGCGAGACGCGCCGGGCGACAAGAAAGGTGAGACATCCCATGACTCAACTCAGGAATATCTTTTCCGGAGGGTTTTTTCTGCTCTTGTGTGTTGCCGTTTCCGCTTCCATCGCGCTGACGCCTGCGGTCGGCAGTGCTGAAGACGCAAAACAGAGCGCGCAGACAACCTATACCAAAAAAACGATTACCCATGCCCTGGCGGCGCGGATGGTCGAAGCGGCGATCGCCCGCGCCAAAGAACTCGGCGTCAAGCAAAATGTGGCGGTTGTTGATGACGGCGGGAATCTGAAAGCTTTCGCCCGTATGGACGGTGCTCCACTCCTCGGCATCGAAGGCAGTCAGCGCAAGGCGTATACCGCGCTATTCGGATTTGGCACGGCTGATTTTTATAACGCCATCAAAGACAATCCGGCCCTGTTAGTGGGCTTGTCCCATTTTGAGGGAGCAACCGTGGTTGGTGGCGGGCTGCCCATTACCATCGACGGCGAAGTCGTTGGAGGAATCGGCGTCGGGGGTGGGTCGGTCGAACAAGACATTTCCTGCGCCGAGGCCGGGATCCAGGTCTTGGGAGAATAATCCTCCGGACGGCCGTTCAGGCGGGAGAGTCTGGCGACTCGAACCGCACCGCATACCCGCCGAACTTGCGCACGTTCAGCACGCCGGTATCGAATATGAGATACTGCCCCTTGATGCCCAGCAGCGTGCCTTCGATCTCGGGCGTCTTTTCAAAATTACGCGACCTGACCTTGGTGGGATACTCCAGCACGGGGTAGGTAAACGAATGGCTGGCCGCCTCCTCAAGCAACGTCAGGGCGCCTTCCCCGGCGGCCTGCGTGTGGTCGTGCAGCCCCGCCTGACACAGCCCGAGCAATTCGTCCCGTTTGGCCGCCAAATCCGCGAGTTCGGGCGTACCCTTGAGCATGCGCTGCCAGTTGGTGCGATCGGTTATGTGCGCTTTGAACATGACCTCAAGCAGCCCGGCCTGATAGCGACTCTGCACCCGAAAAATCGGCAGGGCCTGGACCGCGCCCTGATCCATCCAGCGGGTGGGAATCTGACTGCCGCGGGTAATGCCGACTTTCAGGCCCGATGAGTTGGCGATGTAGACATAGTGAGGCTGCATGCAGTGGGCCTCGCCCCAGGCCGGCTCACGACAGGTACCCTGCTCGTAATGGCACAGTTCGGGTTTCACGATGCAGATATCGCACTGGGCAAGGCTCTGAAAGCAGGGATAGCAATACCCCTGATTGAAACTCTTCTTGGTCTTGCGCCCACAGGCAACACAGTGAATCTCCCCGGAAAAACTGAGGCGCACGGTTTTGCCCAGCAGGGAATTTACGGCGACCTCCTGCTCGCCGATTGGCAAGCGATATTCCACGGGCGACCCCGGCTGCGTTTTCATCTTGCGTAGTGTGCCCTGCATTGTCGGTTTCTCCCTTTTTAAGGAGGGGGCTTTTTGTGGGCTTCGAGCCCGCACTCCCCAACACTAAACCATCTCGGAGTCAGGCGGGTAGTGATGTCGCCGATAACGTATATGCTCAATATTGATCCGGTGTCGAAAATCCACGTATAAACTCCCCGGTCTGCCGATCAGCGCAAAATCATCGGCAATACTCACTCCGCCGATGCTCAGCAGGATATGACAGTTCGGACACAGACACAGCATATTCTCGGGGGTATCAGGACCGTTGTGCGGGGCTTCGAGGGGCCGGAGATGTACCGCTTCGGCATACGGCCCGGCGGTGCCTCGGAGCTGGACGCGACACATCTGGCAGCGATAGTGGTAGAGTTGCTTGATTTCCTGAGCGTGCAGCCTTTCTTGGACGACGCGCTCCTGCCGCTGTGAGTCTTCATCCATTTTGACCAACCGAAAACGCCAGATAAAAAATCCCGCGCGCCCGACGCCCCGCCAGTAGTCGTCAACCGTGAACAAGCCGTCATACCGATAGTCGGAATCCGGCGCATAAGGAGAACGGAACCCTGCCCCACGGATAACGCGGACGGGCAGGCCGTGCAATCGGTTCTGGGCCAGCGCCAGATTGCCACGAATGAGCACCTGATGGCCTATCTGCTCGTGGGTCTGGGAGTCACGCCCGCCGTGGCCGGTATAAAAAATGGTATGCTCGTAATCCTCTCCATCTTCATAGCCGCCGGCCAGAACCACCGAATCGGCGCCCGTCCGCCCGCTGCCGGAGATACCGGCAATGCGGGGCCGGTGGACCCCGGCCTTAGAGAGCGCCTGACGAGAGACGAAGTAGGAGCCGATCGGATAACCGGGAATAGGGCCAAATCTGCGCTCGGACATGGGCTCGTGCCAATAATGACCACCGGGTGGCTCACACGGTCTCCATGATTTTCGACCTTCAGACTTGGAACCTTCTGAGCACGCCTGAGCCGACAAAGCAATACAGAGACGGTGCGCAGGACGGGCGAGGCCCGTGCTCTTCAGGAGTATTGAGCCTGGAAAGGGAGGCGCCCCCTCCCCCTGGGACGTGTGATGCACATGACATGACTCGGCGGCCCCCACGCTCCCCTGCACAGTTCCTGTCTACGACAGGGGGCCAGGAGTGCGGACTTCCAGCCCGCAAGCGGCCAAGATGGCCGCGCTCCCAGGAGGGGCGGCGAGAGGGGCGATCACCCCCCCGGCCCGGTCCCCGTATCCAGTCCGGGGCAGACCCCTCGGAAGCGGGTCAGTTTGATGGACTACCCGGGAAAGGGATGACTTTGCCCTGGGGAGTGGCAGATGCCCCGCGCCATTTGTGCCGGCTCTTCTGTAATGCCTTGAGCACGGCCTCGGCTTCCGCCGGAGTCAGGGTCAGGGTTTGCTGCCGACACCAGCCCAAGCCCGAGCCCCACGTCAGACGCCGGAAGGCAATGCTCGGCTGTTCGTCTGCTTGTCCGTCAGGCTCATCCGCCTGGGGCAGCTCCACGGCGACCTCCAGCGCAGTATTGGGTGGGGCGGAGGCGGATGTCTCGTTTGGAATGGTTGCCAGTATTTCGTTGGTGCGCATGTCTTTGTCCCTCCTCTGTACGCTGACAGAACTATAATGCGACAAAACGGCTGACCCGCTCCCACCCCGTCGTCATCCACTGTGTGCCGTGTGCTTCACGTAAGAATCCTTCGACGCCATCGAGCTGCTCAATGAGATCGAGTCCTTCCTGTTCCCCTAAAATTAAAAGCGCCGTGCTCAGGGCCTCGGCCTGGGCCGCGCTCGGAGCCACAACGCAGGCCAAGAGGTCGCGCTGCACGGGCCGGCCGGTCCGGGGATCAATAATATGACCGTAACGCTGTCCTTCGACCTGCATGCTCCGGCCAAGACTCCCGGATATGGAAACGGCCTGATCGGAAAACGTGGCAACGCCGACGATCTCGCCATTCGGCTGCCGTAACAATAAACGCCATCCCTCCCCGTCAGGTGGCCGGCCAAGTGCCCACAGGCTGCTCTGCCCAAAATTGAGCAGGGCGTTTGTCAGTCGCTGTTCGTGAAGCTGTTCGGCGATCCGGTCGAGCGCATAGCCTTTGCCGATGCCCCCCAGGTCCAGTGCCATGCCCGGCGCAGGCAGGCCGACGTGATGAGGCGTGGCAAAGTGCAGCTTCTGACTCCCGATGAACCGCATGGTATGGCGAATAGCCGCCGCGGTCGGCTGGGTCTGGGTTGTTTCCGCCTGTCGCCACAAGCTCAGGAGCGGCCGCACCGTGATGTCGAAAGCACCATTGGTCAGGTCTGCGTAGTGCTGCGAGAGCCGCAGGATCTCGCTGACTTCGGCCGGAACCGCCTGGGGCCCTTGCCCGGCCCGGGCGTTCAAATGGCTGAGCGGGCTGTGCGGAGCATAGGTGGTAAAAAGAGCGTCAAACCGCTGCGCGGCGGTAAAAACCTCGTGCCATACCGCGCTCATCTTTCCTTGAGAAGGGGGCTCTGCCTGGCACAGCGTGGCTTGAAAAACCGTACCCATAATATAGCGGCCGTCGGTCTCACACGCCCGGACAGGACTGCCAAAGACCAGGAGGCTGACGATACCAACGACCGTCCAACCCCCAATCCCTAACCCCCAATCCCTACTCTTCCTCATTCCACCATCTCCCCCGCGGCCCCAAGACCGACGTTTTCCACATCGACTTTGTCCCGCCGCGCAGCGGGCGGCCTTTGCTGTCGGTAGTGCTCTTGCGAGCCCCGAAAGATAGACCACAGGCTGATCACGACCAGCACCGCCAGGCTGATTTCCAGGGCGAGAAAGCCGGCAATTTTCAGATAGGCAAAACCGGGGTGGACAAAACGTACCAGCCAGCCACCGCCCTCATCGATCAGGGCGGAGAAAAAAGGAATGATAATCAGCCAGGCTTTCAGGTTCGGAGAGATAGGCACGAACAGCATCAGATGCGTTAGCGTCAGCAGCAGCAGGCCCATGGCAAATAAATGAAAATGCGTCACTTCCAGCATGCCCTGATAGCTGCGCGGCTGGAGAAAACGCTCTTCCGAGCCCAGATAGTATTCGGTCACCGAGACATAGCTCAGGTTCATCTTCTGGAAGTACAGCAGGGCGTTCGTCAGCCACAGGCCGATGACATAGATAACGAAGATAACGATGATGAGTTGGAGCAGCCGGTTTCTGGACCACTCGCCGGTAATCACAAAGCGCATTTCATCTCATCCCCTCTCCCCTTGAGGGAGAGGGCCAGGGTGAGGGGGCTTCTCCTGAATCAAGACCTGAAAAAGGGCCAGGACTTTGCGCACGCCTTGGGTCGCGGCCTGGGCGGTCAGCGTGGAGCCCATAATCCCGTGGATATCGCGCCGCAGGCGTAACGAAGGCGTCAGTCGCTTTTGATCGAACTGCTCCAGCCAGAGATCCGACGGCAGGTATTCGGCCGGCTCGTAAAAGGCCAGTACCAGGAGTTTTTGCAGTGTGCCGTCGGGGGACACCACCATCAGAAAGGTTTCCGGAAAGGTCCGCACAATATGTGTCTCAATAAAGGCGTAGCCCTGCACGGCATCGGCCGTATGGCCGACGTGAAAGGTGGCCAGCTTGGAATCGACCGAGGCCTGCGCCAGGGTCTCAACCTGTTTGACCTGCTGCGAGGTGAGGAAGAAGGTTTGCGTCTCGACGCGGTCTGCCTGGGGAAATGCCACCTGTAATGCCTCTGCCTTGGAATAAAAAACCTGGGCCTCAATAATGGTGGCACTGCCCAGCAGTGCCACCATGCTCAGAACGTACTGAGCAACACGGACTCTAGAAAACAAAGCCGATACCAAAGTTGACCTCGTCTTCGCGCTCGTTGTCGTTATCCACGGTATCGAAGTTGCGATAATCCACCTTGAGCACAACGTTCGGGTGGGGTTTATAGCTGACACCGGTGGTCCAGATGCGGTGCTCGTACCGACCCTTGGCATCCCAGTCACCAGCCATCTCGGCGTGCTGGTCAATATAGGAAAAACGCAGGAAGGGCGACAATTGCTGTACGGTATTCCCCAACGCCATCGGCATGACGTCGTAGGCCGCCTCGACGTAGAAACCGTACATCTCCTTGGCGATCTTACCACCGCCGCCGATGCGGTTGAGTTCGTCCGAGTCCTTCAGGTGGGACATGGCGAACAGCGCCCGCAGGTCCAGCCCCTGCCAACCGTATATGGCGTGCAGCTCCCAGATGGTCAGCCGCGCGCCGGGCACATTGACCGGGCCACACTTCCCGTCCACACACTCGTAGTACTGACTATCGTGGGAGGACTTGCCGGTGTAGACCGAGCCGCCGAACTTGAGGTTCAGCATGGGCGTATAGTCCAGCCGCGCCGCAAGCCCGATATCCTCGGCCACGGCATTACCGCCCTTCTGACGCGTGCTGCGGAAGTGCTCCTTCAGCTTGAACGAGGGCTTGGTCAAACAGTTGCCGTCCTCGTCAGGCGTACACTTGGACGTGCTGCTTGCCACGCCTTCAAGCGCGTTCATGCCGTAGATGCGGTATTCGAGGCCCGGCAGCAGTTCGCCGAATATGCCGATGCCGTTCTCACGCCAGGTTGAGGGGATGATGCGCCGCTCAACCTCGGGTCGCTCCACGCCGTTGAAGAACACGGGCTCGTGCAACTCGTTGACGATGCCCAGCGGGGCGAGCAACATGCCGGCCCGGAAATTGGCCCAGTCCCACATCAGGAAATCGAGATAGGCGAACTCGACCGACACCGAGCCGCCGGCGCCCGTCCCGGCGTGCTCGAACTCCAACTCGGCATTCAGGATGATACGATCGGTGAACTTATAGCCGGTGTACAGCACAAAGCGCAGGTAGTCGGTCGTGTCGCGGTCGCTCCGCGTCTTATCGCTCACATCCTTGCGGTAATATGCCTCGCCGTAGCCGCCGATCGACAAGCCCTGCTCGACGCCGTAAATCTTGGAGGCCGCCGGTCCCAGGCCGTACCGGCTGTCTTCCATGGTCAGGGGCTGGAAGTCGGGCAGGGTCAGGCTGGTGCGCAGATTGTCCACTTCCTCGGCCAGCACGTCCTGGCGGCGGGCCTGTTCCGCCTCCCGCTCCTGTTCCTGCTCTTGTTCGGCCCGCAGGCTTTCCAGCTCGCCCTGCATCGACGACATCGCGTTCTGCATGGCCTGTAATTGCTGTTCGAGTTGTTGTATCCGCGCTTCATCTACGGCATAGCCGCCCGCAGGAATGCCCAGTACGAGAGCCAGCGCCCCCCAAAGCCACATGCTTTTCCACATTATGGTCTGTCTCCTCTCTGTCATGTGATGGGCGCTGGGATTCCGTCCTCGGGCCGCTCGTGTGTGTCTCATAATCGACTGCCGACAGGTCTGCTGCTGTCTCACCTCCTCCTGTCCAAACTTCTTTGTTGAAATTGAGAATCATTATCAATTTCATTTGTCAACACCGTTAGCATGTCAACCGGTGTGCGAGTTGGGTCGTGGTTCAGCTTCGCATCGCTCATGCCCTCTGCTGGCGGAGCGCCGCCCCCCTCCCAAGACGTGTGCGGCACCTTGCCGAGGGGGACCGGGCCAGGCGGGGGCCGGGCAACCACAGGGGGTTGCCCCTACGAGCTTCATTCCCTCTCCCCTGACGTGTGATGCATATTGTGTCGATTACTCCCTACGGGCCGTCCGCTCGCGCCCTCACCCGACCCTGCGGGCCACCCTCTCCCAAGGGGCGAGGGTCAAAAAGCCCCTCTCCCTCTGGGAGAGGGTTGGGGTGAGGGGGGAATAAGCAAACTGAACCACTACTACGAGTTGTTCTCACCCGCGCTTTGTGATTTTTTCCGACCGAGGTGAGCTATGAGTACAGATTTGGACCTGAGTGTATGCGACAAGCTTTTGACCACCACGCGCTCCATCCGAAAACGTCTCGATCTGACCCGTCCGGTCCCACCGGAATTGATCGAAGAATGTCTGGAAGTGGCGGTGCAGAGCCCCTCAGCCACCAACACCCAGAAGTGGCGTTTTCTAGTAATTCGCGATGCGGAAAAACGGGCCGGTATCGCGCGACTCTACAAACAGGCTTTTGAGTCCTACTGGGAGCAGGCCGATGACGCGACGTATGGGACCACAGGACCCGCCTCGACCCTTGAGGGGGCTCGGGGGAAACCTCCCTCGGGAAACGGCCTCCAGCGTATGATCGACTCCGCCGTCTATCTGGTCAATCATCTGCATGCGGTGCCGGTCCATGTGCTGTTCTGCATCGAGGATCAGGTCCGGGACGTGCCGCTTTTCGATCAGGCTACGGCCTACGGCTCCATTCTGCCCGCGGCCTGGTCATTCATGCTGGCCGCCCGCGCGCGTGGTCTGGGCTGCTGTTGGACCACCGTCCATCTCAAACACGCCGACGAAGCGGCCAAGCTGCTCAATATTCCCGATAACGTGACACAAGGCGTACTTTTACCCGTGGCCTATTATACGGGCACGGATTTCAAGGCGGCCCGGCGGATTCCGGCCGCCCAACTGACCCACTGGGATACCTGGGGACAGAAACGCGACGGATCATGAGCACGTAACGACCTGTCGTGCCGGGCGGGATATGCTTGAGACGAGAGCCGGCGCAAACGGGGGTGGGCAACCGAGCGTAGCGACGCGCCGGATGGTGGACGCGGTCGGCCTGAGTTGCACCCTGGGCTACGCTGCCCTCGCCTTTTTGGCGTGGCCCCCTGGCGAACCCGACCTGGTCGCCCTCTTCATCCTGATGGCCTGGACCGGCCTGCCGGTGTTCGGCCTCTTCCTGTACTGCCACCGGCGTGACGAACCGTTCCCGCTCGGCCACCTGCTCTTTTGGGCCGTAGCCTTCAGAATCTGCGGGCTGGTCGGCGGACCACTGTTTGAAGACGATTTCTATCGCTACCTGTGGGACGGCTATCGTTTTGCCACGACCGGCACGCCCTACGCCGCCGTCCCAGAAACGTTTTTTACCGACCCGACCGTTCCCGCCGCATTCCACACTGTGCTGGATGGGATAAACCACCCGGGGTTGCCAACCATCTACGCTCCGACGACACAGTTCGTCTTCCTGCTCGGCTATTGGCTATGGCCGGGCAGCATCGCGGCCTTACAACTCCTGCTGATTGTCATTGACCTTGCCACTGTGGCCCTGCTGCTACGCTTGGCGCCGGCGCGAAACGTCATGCTCTACGCCTGGTGTCCGTTGGTGGTCAAGGAAATCGCCTTCACCGCGCATCCGGACGGCATCGGTATCGGCCTGCTGCTGGCCGCTATTGTCCTGGCCCGGGAGCAACGCTGGCGGAGCGCCGCGGTGTGTCTGGGCCTTGCCTGTGGGGCCAAGATATTTGCCCTGGTGCTGGTGCCGTTCGTGCTGGTCGGTGCCTCAATCCGGCACTGGGTCCTGTTCGGCGCTACGCTGGCGGCCCTGTACGCACCGTTCGCCCTGGGCGGCGGCACGGACCTGTATTCGCTGCTGGTCTTTGCCCGGGAGTGGGAGTTTAACTCCGCGGCCTTTGGGCTGCTGACACTGGCGCTACCGGTCTTCCAGGCCAAGCTCGTGCTGGGGCTGGGCTGCGCCTTGTTCTGGGGCTGGTATTATTGGCAGTATCGCCGGGACGAGAGACAGCCCGTTCCGCGCGGCGACTGGGTCTACGGCGTGCTGCTGGCCGCGTCTCCGGTCATCAATCCGTGGTATCTGCTCTGGCTGCTGCCCTTTGCGGCGATCTTCCCTAGCGTGTGGGCCTGGACGGCCTCCATGGCCGTCCTCATCTCGTATGTGACCGGGCTCAATGTGAACGACTACGAGTTGCAAGCCTATCAGCAGCCGCTCTGGGCCCGCCTGCTGGAATTCGGACTGATTGGGCTGGCGCTGGCCTGGCCCGTGTTCGGGCGTATCTGCAGACAAGGCGCGCCGTCAACCGAATAGTTGACCACCACCGCCTTGCGGCTACAAGAAACGCGGCTCCGCCGTCTGCCATCACGAGAATCGGATTGCAGACGGCCTTCGGCTTCACAGGCCCTTGCTACGAAACGTGGCACTACGCGCCCCGTTCGCGCCATACACGGAAGGTTAGAGCAGTTTTCATTCTGATGTAGCGAGAGGCTATCCATAGTATCGGAGAGAACTGGCCCACTCCGCCGGGAAGAAGCCCCCAAGCGCACACCTGTAGGCTATTGGACGCTATACTCATGTGAATTTTGCTCTAGGCGGGACGCCCCGTCCGCCAGTCCCACGGGCGCACCTGACATTCGGCGAGGCGACCCGCCTTGTTGAGGGGATGGTCAGCGACAAAAGCTCGCACCGCCTCAAGCGAAGGCGCTTCGACCACCACGAGAGAGCCGTTGATGGTCTCTCCGTTGTCGGCGAGCGTCGGGCCCGCATGATGAAGGCTGACACCGGGATGATCAGGGTGATCATGCAGATAGGTACGAATAGTGTCCATCATATCGATCCGCGTCTGCCCTACACCTGGCTTATCGGTTATGAAAATCACGAAATACATCAACGTATCCTCCTTCGTTGAGAAACGTACTTGGTGAAGTCGTGGTCGCCTCACGTCTACCCGCCTGGACTTGCCACACGAACGGTCACGATGTCAACGTCATGGTATTGCTGATGGCGAACCGAGGACGCGAGGTGCCGCAATAGCCGAAGTGAGACTTCCCGCTCGATCAAATCTTCGGCGGGCTGCTCGCTGAGCAACGCGATTTGATCCTGAAGGTTCTCCTCGCCCATCGAGGCGACGAATTCGAGAATCGCCGCACCGTCTTCCTTATGCGCAACCAGGAGCAAACGCCGTCGCTGACGCTCTTATTCGGCTTCATCTTGTCCGAGGAGCGTCAACAACGCCTCCTCGCCGACGGCGTCGAGGCGATCCGCCATGGTTATGCCCCAACCGTTGCGGGACGCGAATACACCGAGAAAATCTCTGATTTTCTGCAGGGCCGAGAGGCCGAACTCCACCTCAAGCCGACTGCGGCGCGGCTTCGTCAGCTCGACGAAGAGGGTCATGGCAATGGCGACGAGGCCGCCGGCTATCATCCCGTTCCGCAATAGACCTCCCGCGAACTCCAATACATACTCGGGAAATATCACGCCATTCTGAAAGCCGACTCCAAGCCAGAACGCGACGCCGGCGATTAAGCCCCTGCGATAGTCGAGCCCATCCTGAACGACGATCTTTATACCCAGGATGAAAATCGTCGCCATCGTTATAGTAATAAAAGCGGCGATAACCGGGCTGGGTATCGCCAGAAATACGGCGAGCACTTTCGGCAGGAAGGCGAGCGTGATGAGCAATGCCCCGAGGACGACTCCGACACTGGGGGAGTTGATTCCGGTCAGCTCAGCCATCGCCGCGCCCGTCGGACGGAACCCGTTCGGCATTGTTCCCGCGAGGCCGGACAGGAGATTGCCGACGCCGTCTGCGGCGACCGCCCCTTGCACCGCTCGGAAATCCACCGCCCGGGGCTGACGCCAGGATAGGCGCTGAATGGAAACGGCACTGCTGATCGTTTGGACCGTGCAGAGCAGGGCGATGAACAGAAACGCCGGAAGAAGCCCCCAGAAAGCCGTCCCGAATTTGAGATCGAAGCCCAGCCATTCAGCCCTCGGGAGGCCAATCCACGAAGCCTCAGCGACGCGGTCGATGTCGTAGAGACCGAAAACCCCGGCGATCGCTGAGCCGGCGGCAATACCGATGCCCGGCGCCCAGAGGCGCAGCGACCCCGTCGCCTTCAGCATGATACCAACAGCGACGAGTAGGGTCGCCAGAGCGCTCAGCGGAGCGGCCAACGCCGGGGTTCCGTCCGGCACGTTCTTCAACTGATTGAAAATAATCGGCATGACCGTAACCGGCGTCAGCATGAGCACCGTTCCCGTGATGGTCGGCGTCAGCAGCCGCCGGAACAGCGAAAGACGCGCGGAGAACACAAACTGGAAGAGAGCCATGATGAAGACCATGGTGGCGAGTAAGGCCGGACCGCCCGCGGCGACCGCCATGGCACTGACCGCGATAGCGATTCCGGGTGGTCCTGTCGTCAGAATATAGCCTGCGCCGACCGGGCCGACCCGAACCGCTTGCAGCAGCGTGGTTACACCACAGGCTATGACGGAGGCAGATACGGCCCATAACAGGAAGACATCGGTCGCGCCGACGGCCTGGAACATAGTCGTTGGAATCAACACGATACCGGGCAAAAGGAGAGCGGCGAGTTGCAGAGCGAGGCCGAGGGCAAGCGCCGCCGGAAGTTTCTCGTCGGGCTGGTAGCGAATACTGGAACCTGGCCTGGACGCGTGTGTACTCATACCAGCCCCCTTATGTTCCAGTGGACGAGGCGGCTATTGCGGGCCGGTGTTGTTATATTGGGCTTAGTGCGGAGGAATGCAACGATAGGAACATCTCCTCTCGGTGGCATGGCCTAGAAACCTAGCACCGCGTTTGTGCCCTTTCAACGATCGCTTCGGGTAGTTCGCGTTGATCTGAGCGGACAACGCGTAGGCGGGGGCGGCTTGTCACTCGAGGACGCCCTATCTCCAGGGCATACTGCGCTTGCCTGTCACCTCTGAGACCTTTATGTATCTCGCGATAACGCAGCTCATGCTCAAATGGCCGAGATGAGCCAAAGCGGGGGCAGGAGAGTTCATGAATATCCTCTACAGAGCCGATATTTATTCCACTCAACATCAGAAAGGGAACAGATGACTATGCTCCGAGGGGTCACGGGATGGGCGACGTTTGCCGCGCTCTGCACGGGCATAGTCTGCACGCCTTCGCGCAGTGTAGACGCGGAGCAGATCACGCTTCGGCTGCACACTTTCAGCGCGCCTAAGGCGATCGCCAATCGGTTGTTCATACAGCCTTGGGCTCAGGCAATTGAGGAGAGGTCCGGGAATCGAGTCAAGATCCAAGTGTTTACGGCCATGCAGCTCGGCGGTAAGCCGTCGGACCTCTATGGCCAAGCGCGTGATGGGGTGGTTGATATTATCTGGACCCTGCCCGGCTACTCGCCGGGGCGGTTTCCGCTGACGGAGGTATTCGAACTGCCTTCCGTTGCCGGCGACGCAGTCGCGACCAGCCAAGCACTGACCGAGTTCTATCGGAAGTGGATGCGGGACGAATATCAGGACACCCAACCGTTGGTCTTTCATACCACCGCACGCAGCCACCTCCACACCACCGGGAAACAGATTCGCACCTTGGAGGACCTCAAGGGGTTGAAGATGCGCGCCCCTTCGCAGGCTAGCGCGGCTATGCTCAGGGCGCTCGGCGCCATCCCGGTCGGTATGCCGGCCCCCAAAGTCTATGAGGCGCTGTCCCTGGGCGTGGTCGACGGAACCTGGATGCCTTGGACCATCCTGCGTCCTCTCCGCCTGCACGAAGTGACGAAATACCACACTGAGGTCTTCCTCTCCTGCGCCGTGTTCGTGATGACAATGAACAAGCAGCGCTACGATCAACTCCCGCAGGATATCAGAGCCATAATCGACGACAGCACGGGGATGGCATTGTCCAAACGACTCGGCCGGATATGGAAGGACGACGAGAAGCCAGGCCGCGCCATTGCCGTCAAGCGGGACGATCCGATTCTGTCGCTCTCCGAAGTAGAGAGGGCGCGCTGGGAGAAGGTGACCCAGACGGTTGTCGATAGCTGGATCGAGAAGGTCAGCGCTATGGGGTATGATGGACGGGCTCTGATCGCTGATGCCAGGCGCTTGGTCGCTAAGTATAGCGACTAAAGCAACCCCGGGAGCCAGAGGCAGGTTGCGGGTAGGGCCAGAATGATCGCGACTCGGACGAAGTCGCTCAGCAGGAACGGGACGATACCCCGGAACGATTCGCCAAGTCGGACGCCCTCGGCCAGCGAATTGATAATGTAGACGTTGAGGCCGATCGGCGGGGTGATCAACCCGATTTCGACGACGATCAGCGTCAGAATCCCGAACCAGAGCGCCATCTCCTCCTCGGTGAAGCCGAAATCAAGCCCGGTGACCAGCGGGAAGAATACCGGCA
The DNA here is from genome assembly GCA_022820725.1 of Candidatus Binatia bacterium. Lineage (GTDB taxonomy): Bacteria > Desulfobacterota > Binatia > Bin18 > Bin18 > Bin18. The sequence continues at coordinate 66,013 of JAJEFA010000017.1, read as the reverse complement.
CTGTGAGGAGGATCATGGCCATGCTGTCCATCACACAGCCGAGGAGCAAATAGACGACCAAAATACCGATCAGGATCGACATTGGTGCCAGTCCCGATGTCGTAAGCGCGTCCGCCAGTTCGACTGGAATCTGGGACAGCGCGAGAAAGGCGCTATAGATATCGGCACCAATCAAAATCATGAAGACCATCGCGGTGGCTTGCGCGGTATCGAGCAGACTCGATACAAGGCTCGCCCAACTCATCCGGCCAGAGGCAACTGCGACCAAGGCGGTGGCCGCAGCCCCGATGGCAGCGCCCTCGGTCGGGGTGAATACGCCGAGATAGATGCCGCCGATGACCAGCAGAAAGATCGCCGCGACCGGTAGCACCGCACCTAGGCTGCGCACGCGTTCACTGAACGGCACGGCCGGCGCGACCGGAGCCGATTCGGGCTTGAGCCGGACATAGAGGCTGATCGCGATCGAATAACCAAGCACCGTGATGAGACCGGGGATGAGCGCGGCGAGGAACAGCTTGCCGACCGACTGTTCGGTAATGATCGCGTAGATCACCAGGATGATCGAAGGAGGGATCAGGATGCCGAGTGTACCGCCACCGGCCAGCGTACCGGTAGCCAGTGCCCCAGAATAGCCGGAGCGTTTCATCTCGGGCAGCGCCACCGAGGCCATCGTCGCTCCGGTCGCGATCGACGAGCCGCAGACAGCCCCGAACGCCGCACATCCACAGATAGTCGAGATGGCGAGCCCGCCGCGATAATGCCCCACCCAAGCGCGAGCTGCGGTGAACAGCGAGCGGGTGAGCCCCGCCCGGGTCGCAAACTGACCCATCAGCAGGAATAGCGGCAGCACCGAAAGAGTATAGCTCGACACCCGACTGAACGGGGCGGTGTTGAGGAGGTTGAGAAACGCCGACCATCCTGCCAACGAGGCGAAGCCGAAACCGCCGACCACGAACATGGCGACCCCAACGGGCATCCGGAAAGCGATCAGCACCACGCAGATGCCGAACAAGAGCCCACCGAACTCGATATTGGTCATCGCCTGAATGCGCGCAGATGACGGGAGAACACCCAGACGCAGACCGCGGTCAACAATCCTGCTCCCAGTAGCGCCAGGAAGTAGCCCCAATGGATCGGGAGGCCGAGAAACAGGGTGGTCTCGCCATCCCTAAGTTTGTGCATTCCACCGACGAAGAGGCGCCAAGCGATGAGACCCGCGACCACCGTGAAGGCGAAACTGTGCACCATGTCCAACGCCGTCTTGAAACGCGGGTGCAGTCGAGCGGTGAAGAACTCGACAACGATGTTGGCATTCTTCAGGTGACCATAGGGGAAGAAGGCAAACACGGAGACCCCACAGGCAAGCTCGGTCATCTCGTAATCGCCTGGGATCGGCGCATTGAAGAGGTAGCGTCCGAGAATACTGATCACGGTCATCGCCATGACCCCGATCAGGAGCAGGCCGCCTGCCATCGCGACCGTCCGGGTCAGATGCTCCAAAAAGACGCCGAAGCGGTGGTCCACCAAATGGGAACCGTATAGAGAAGCCATCTTTCAGTTATCGTTTCCCATGCCTTCTCGCTCCGTCACGTCTTGCAGCAAACCTCAAGCAAGCGCATCAGGTGGAAGAGGAAGGCTCAATAGGTGTCGAACGAGTAGCCGAGCGACACGCTGAAAACATCGGACGCCGCGGTATTCCGGCCTTCAATAACCGACGCGTACTGAAACCCGAGGTTGATGCTGTCCGTTACCGCAACAGTGAACCCGCCACCGATGAGTTCCATCTCCTCTTTCAGTTCGGGAAAAACGTTGCCGATCGGCGAGAAGCCGGGATCACCGATGTCGAAGCTGGACCACGGGGTATCAACGCGATAGTAGCTGATATTCAAACCGACGCGGTTGAAAAGGATGATCCCGCCGGACAGGTTCAAAAAGAGATTGTCCGGGATATCGTTGGTGCGGTTGCGGTATCCGAACTCCGATGACAGAACAAACATATCGCCGATAAACTTGCCGGCCATGCCTGAGACCTCAAACCCGTCACCACCATCACCAATCGAATTGATGTCGCCGCTTTCGTAGTCTCCGGCGATGATCCCGCCGAAACGTATGGCGAGAGTGGGCAGGAACGGACTCTCGGTGATCGTCTCGTCAAGGAGCCGATAGGTGATGCCCAGGTTCACATCGGCCAACCCGTCGGGACTCTTCTCACTGATCGCGCCGGCGCCGCGGGAAGGGTCAAAACCATAGTGGCCTTGCGCATAGCCGATGCGCCCGTCTATGGCGAGATTATCCAACAACCCGTAGCGCGCTTCCACATAGGTTGTGTGCTGTACGAGGTCTTCGTCGACGTTCCCCGGTGTCGGGACTTTTGTGGTGTTGCGATAAAATTCGTCCGCAGTCTGGTAGGTGTACGACAGGTTGACATCTCCGGCCCCCGGTGCGGGGAGCCAGGGCGAACCCGCGCGTGCCGGCGCGGCGGTGAAAAGGAAAACGGCCAAAGTTGCTATAGCAAAGGCCGGAGTACGGGATAGTCGCATAATAGAGACCTCTCTCCTTCATCGGTAAGGCGGCGAAGGGGCGTGGCGTGGCCGCAGGAGCAAACAGTTACAGCTTGTAGCGGCGGGTCAGGTAATAATGGACGAGTTCCTGTTCGTCCACACTGCCGCAATCGGCCCCGCGGCTGCCCGGACACAGCACCTGGATGTGTTCGTCGTCCGGCGTGCCCGGCTTGCTTTCCGCATCACGCGCTTCGAGGCTGTTCTTCAGGCTCTGGGCCCGGGTCTGGTCCAACTCGCTCCGCTGGATTGGGCAGGAGGAGCACACCAGCTTCTTGAAGGTGAGCTTCTTGCCCTGCGTGTATGCGTCTCGGGGGCTGATGCCTCCGCCTATCGAAATAGAGCCCGATGCGGACGCGGACACCTGCCACAGGGCTCCGAGAACAGCCAGGGCCAATACACCAATCATCGCTTTCATATGGTTTCCTCCTACAACAGTGTTGTGTGTTCCCAGAACTTTTAGGGGCAGGATAGGATTCGGAGAATCGAAGAAGAATAGAGAGTGCTGTTGACGACCATAATGTGAACCGGGAGTAAGTACGAGGTTCTATTCAATTATTTTCCATGCAAACAGACTGCATGACTTAACAGTTCCGCAATATAGTGCGAGAATGAGATAGAGTGCAAGCCCCCTTGTCAGAACGGGCAGACACGTGCGGAGTAATAGGGTTACAGTCGGCCCACCGGCCCTGGATACAGGTCTTTCGTTCTGTAAAGAATCAGATAGTACATGAGTGTTAAGGAGAGAAGTGACTATGAAGCATCCTCAACCCACGGAACTGGCGAGACGCCGAGGCTGGCTGAGGCTGACCATGGCAGCCCTGCTCGTCTTCGCTCCCAGCTTCGTCCTGGCCGCGCCTTCATCGGCCTTGCTCGAGTTCTGGAATGCGAGCGACGAAACCAATACTGAAACTATCGATCACAGCACTTGGCAGAACCTCCTGACCACCTACCTCAGCTCCCACCCGTCAGGTGTCAACCGCTTCGACTATGCCGCACTCAAGGCCAGCGCCGAGGACAGGACCAAGCTGACCGACTATTTAACACATTTGCAGGCCCACGATCCGCGCGCCTATGCCCGAGCCGAACAGAAAGCCTACTGGATCAATTTCTATAACGCGCTCACCGTACAAGTGGTCGTCAACGCCTATCCTGTGGATTCCATCCGCGCCATCCACGAGAGTTGGATCCCCTTATCCGGCCCGTGGGACGACGTTCATGCTCAGGTCGCCGGCCAGGAGTTGACGCTCAACAATATCGAACACGGCATCCTGCGGCCCATCTGGCGCGACAACCGGATTCACTACGCGGTGAACTGCGCCAGCTACGGCTGTCCGAATCAATCGCCAACGGTCTTTACCGCGGCCAACACCGAGGAACTGCTCGACGCCAGCGCGCGCGCCTATGTCAATCATCCGCGCGGGGTGGATTTCGTGGACGACGATTTCCTGGTGATTTCGAGCATCTATAACTGGTATGTGGAGGATTTCGGCAACAGCCAGGAGAATGTGCTGGCCCACCTCATACAGTATGCCGAGGCGGGGCTCGCGACCCGGCTCAAGGACTTTGCCGGGTCAGTGGACTACGAGTATGACTGGAGTCTGAACCAGCCTTCATACGTACATGAGTGATAGTCTATTTCCCAGGTCTGCCTGCGGCGTGATCATTGGTATCGGCCGCACAATCGGCTTCGGCTACAGATTGTAGGTCGGATTAGCGGAGCGTAATCCGACATCCCTGCTATGCACTACCGCCGCGCTTTTATCCCTGGGGCAACCTACTTTTTCACCGTTGTCACCGCCCACCGACGCCCCGTGTTTCGCAGCGCTTTGGCCCGTGACCTCCTGCACCAAGCGTTTCGGCACGTCGCCAAAAAACGGCCCTTTACCGTCAATGCTATGGTCGTCCTCCCGGATCATCTACATTGTCTGTGGACCCTACCGGCGGCGGATGCGGACTATCCGACGCGGTGGCGGCTGATTAAAACCTGGGTCACTCAACGCTCTAGGATCGGTTCCCCTCGCCCCATCATGCGGACGCTCTGGCAAGCGCGGTATTGGGAACATCTCATCCGGGATGACCAAGACTATCGCCAGCATGTGGAGTATATTCACTACAATCCGGTGAAACACGGCTACGTTCGCAAGCCGGTGGCGTGGCCGTATTCCAGTTTTCGGCAGCATGTGCGAGACGGACTGTATGAGGAAGACTGGGGGAGTACAGAGCCGGGATGGGACGGAGAGGTTGGACGCGAATAGGGGGGTGTCGGCTTACGCTTCGCTAAGCCGACCTACGGGACTGACAGAGCCCTGGGGCAATCCAAATATCATTGATATCTCTAGCGGAGTTCGTAACGACCTTCACCCGAGTTCTTCTTCCACCATCTTTTCTGTCCAGCGTGGAGACACGCCAAACGCCTGGGTTTGTTGTTGCATCTCGTGTTGGGACAAGCCCGCAAGCTCTGCCGCTCGTCCAAATGAGACAAGCCCGCGCTGATACAGCATGAGCGCTTCCTGGATTTTCATCTGTGACAGTCCGAGTAAGAGCAATTCCCCCAACTTATCCTTATATGCCTCCAGGTCCGGCATGCGCTCATCGGGTATTTCGACTGTTGTTGTTGCCATTGTCTTGACCCCTTTCCCCGATATTATCTCCTGTAATCGACACCCTTCCATAAGGGTCCAGAAATCCGGAAACTCTCGCTACTTCGCGCGCGGCTCCGACAAAGGAATCTCACCGGTATATTCCGTTTCCGTTGATGTGGACACAGGTTGTCTTCCGTTGGGACGGCCCACCGCCTGTGTTTGTCCTTGCCGCGCCCGGACCCAGGCGGCAAAGGTCGGCGGCTGAGGGGGGTCGAAGCCGGTCTCTTGTTTGCAGCGCGCTTTCAGCTCGGTAATACTGCTACCGAAATCGAACAGCTGTGCTGGACCGCGTTGCCGCGCCAGCTCGACCCGCAGCGCGGTTGTGGCGGGCTCATCCACACTCAGGTCGTCCCGCAGGACCACGCCGTAGCGCTTGGCCCCTTCCCGCGTCACCAATCCTCGGTCCACATCAGCCGCGACTTTGTGGGCTGGCCGCTCCAGCGGATTGCCCCAGCCACCACCGCCCCAGGTCTTGAACAGCAGCTTGTCCCCGACCTCGACCCGCACCCGGTCACATTTGGACGGCAGCAGCTCACGCCGGCCATCCGTCCGTTCTATGATTTTCGTGCTCCGACCGCCCGGCAGGCCGCCCCGCACCCCCCAGGGATAGGTCAGCCAGCGGTCGTCGTGTATGGAAACCACACCGGGGGCCAGGAAGCGGTAGCCCACATTCATGGCGTTGCCGCCCCGATGCAGGCCCGGACCACCGCTGTCGGGTATGGTCTCATAACACTCAATCCGCACCGGGAAATAGCTCTCGATAAACTCATTCGGGACGTTCATGAACTTCGGCCATAAGGAGTGACCGTCCGGCCCGTCGCCGCCCGGCTTGCCGGGAATACCGCCAAAGCCGATCTGGAAGAGCAGGAACCAGTCCCCGTCCTGGTCGTAGCCCGAATACATCAGATGCGGGCTGTCCGAGAAGCCGGCCGCGCACATATAGTCGGGGTTGGACTGGCCCAACAGGCCGCTCAGCACGTCAAAGATGCGGGCCAGGGCGTGGGTGCGACTCGACAGGGCCGCGGGCTTGAGCGGCTTGAGTAAACAGCCTTCGGGAATACGGACATCGACCAGGTCAAAAAACCCGTCGTTAAGGAGAATCTGGGGATCGAAAAAATTGATCATGAACTGGCCGCAGAACATCCGGAACATCTGCTCGCTCAGGAGAAAGTTGATCGCGCCGACCGACTGCGGGTCGGTATCGCCGAAGTCAAAAACGATCCGTTCACCCTCCCGCCACAGGCTGCAGGCAATCTTGTACGGCCCCATGCCCATGCCGTCATCGCAGATATAGTCCTCGAAGTAGCGCTTCTCTTCGGTGATGGTCTCGCTGATGAGCTTCTGCATGGCGCGCCGGTTGCGGTCGAGGAGATCGTGCAGGGCGGAGACATAGACCGCTTCGCCAAACCGCTCGGCCATTTCAACACAGCGGCTGGCGGCCATCCGACAGGCCGCCACAATGGAATGAAAATCACCCCGATTCCACTCGGGAATACGACAGTTATGCAGGATGACGCGCAGGATTTCTTCCTGGAGTACGCCTTTGCTGAAAATTTTGACCGGTGGGATACAGATCCCCTCCTCAAAGATCTGTTCGGAATCGGTCGGGATGCTGCCCGGCACCTTACCGCCAATATCGGCCATATGCCCGAACATGGCGGACCAGTTGATCAGCCGGCCATTCTTGAATACGGGCATGCACACCAGCCAGTCGTTGGCATGGCTGATGGCGCCGTCACACTCATAGGGGTCCGAGGTCAGGAAGATATCGCCCTCCTCAATCGTGCCGTCATACCGCTCGGTAAAGCCGTGTACGGGCGAGCCGAACTGTCCGGCCAGCAGTTTGCCGTCCCGGCTGGTAATGACCGGAAAGCCGTCGCGCTGGTCGCGGATGATGGGCGACATGGCGGTCCGAAACAGCAGGGCGTCCATTTGTTCCCGCGCGGCCACCAGGCCGTTTTCAATCAGGTCGAGCGTAATCGGATCGACCGGAACGCGCGGGAGAGGGGTATGCGCTTGCGGATTGGTCTCAATAATCGTGGCCGGCATCGTCTCTACTCCTTCTCTTGGCTTATCCCCCCGGCGTTCGGACCTCCGGGGTGATCAGGATATTGCCATACGCATCAACCCGACCGATATGGTCGGACAGAATCAAGCTGGTCGAATCCATCTCCATGACAATGGCCGGACCGCGGATGACGTCCTGGGCACATAACCGTGCCCGGTCGTAGACCACGGCCGGCCGGTCCGTATTGTTGAGAAACACCGGCTGTTCCCCCATTGCCGCGCGGGCCGGATTGCCGTCTCCCGGCTCGGCGCGATAGGGCGTCACCGTGGTGGCCGTGCCCTGCACAACGGCCCGGATATTGACCAGTTCGCGGTCGGAGTCGAGCGCAAAGGTGTACAACTGCTCGTGCAGGCGGTCAAACCGTTCCCCAACTGCTGCCAAACCCCCGTGCCGCAACTCCTGCCGTCCCAACTCCAGGGTGAGCAGCGTCCCCTGGCCGTGGTAGCGGACATCAACCTCAAAGCTGGTCGTCTGGTCTGCACGCGGCACGTTTTCGGCGTCAAGGGCACGGGCTGCGGCCAGGGCGAGTTCGTCGCATACCGTAATCACGTCGACCGTCTCAAGCTGCGAGAACGGGCGCAGCAGGGTGCGGGAGGTTTCGTTCCGCAGCCGCGTTGTGGCGTCCCCATAGGCGCACAGCACGCCCGGCCCTCTGGGAATGATCACCGGCCAGGCACCGAGCAGCCTGGCCAGGGCGTTGGCGTGCAAAGGGCCTGCCCCGCCAAAGGCGGTCAGCGCATAGTCGCGCGGATCAATACCCTGCTGGACCGAGATCAGCCGCAGGGCGCTGAACATTTTTTCATTCACAATATCAATAATGCCGGCCGCGGCCTGTTTGACCGACATGCCCATACCGCGCGCGACCGTACCGACAGCCTGTTCGGCCGCAGCGAGATCAAGAACCATTTCTCCGCCCAGCCGGGTTGTTGCCGGCAGATAGCCAAGCACGAGGTTGGCATCCGTTACGGTGGGCTCATGACCACCCTGGCCGTAGCAGGCCGGGCCGGGGTCGGCGCCGGCACTGTGCGGACCGACCCGCAACGCGGCGGTGAGTTCCGGCACGTGGGCAATCGAGCCACCGCCCGCCCCTACCGAGCGCACATCAACCGAGGACGCCCGGACCGTCACATCTCCGACCGTGGTCTCACGCCGGAGCTGGGCCTTGCCGTCTTGAACCAGGGCCACGTCAGTCGAGGTGCCGCCCATATCAAACGTCAACAGGTTCTGATATCCGGCCTGACCGGCTACCCAAATGGCTCCCGAGACCCCGCCCGCGGGTCCGCTCATCAGCAAATTCACCGGGTAATGGCCGGCAGCCTGGGCCGAGGCCAGCCCGCCATCCGAGCGCAGGATGTGGAGCTTGGGCTCCCGCATGGTCTTGGCCAGTTCGGTCTTGATGTTGCGCACATAGGTTTCCACCACGGGCCGGACGTAAGAATTCGCCACCGTAGTAATGGTTCGCTCATACTCCTGCATTTCCGGAATGACCTCGGACGACAGGGAAACCGGCAGACCGGGCAGTTCTTCCGCCGCCAGGATACGCAGGCGTTGTTCGTGCGTGCCGTTGGCATAGGCATTGATGAGAGAGATGGTCAGGGATTCGATCTGCCGGGCGCGCAGGCTGCGCAGGGCCTGGCGGGCCTGGACTTCGTCCAGAGGGTCCACGATCTCGCCCGTGGCACTGATGCGTTCGGACACCTCGACCGTACATTCCAGCGCGGCCAGGGGTTCGCTTTTGTTGTACAGCACCCAGCCACTCAGCGCGCCGGGCACAAAGGAGCGCGCGATCTGTAACACCTGGCGGTAACCCTGGGTTGTCACCAGGCCGACCCGGGCACCGCTGCCGGTCAAGATCGCATTGGTCGCAACGGTGGTGCCGTGCAGCACGTGGGCGATATTGCGAGCGTCCGCCCCGGCCCGCTCGCAGACCAGGGCGATCCCGTTGAGCACACCCAGAGACGGGTCAGCCGGTGTTGACGGCACCTTGGCCGTAACGGCACTGCCACGTTCCTCGTCAATCAGCAGGCAGTCGGTAAAGGTACCGCCCACGTCTACACCAAGACGGTAGGACATCATACGCTTGTAAAATCTTTCCCACTCGCTGGCAAGACATTGGGCAGGCAGCGTGTCTCAGTGGGGATATTCCCCCTCGCCACATCTCTCTTCTTTCAAACGGGTGAGGCAAGAGGACCGCCCCGGCCCGGTAGCTTCCCCTTTCTTCCTGGGAGGGCGGCCATCCTGGCCGCCTTGCGGGCTGGAAGCCCGCACTCCTGGAGCACCACCCCGACGAGGACCCGCGAAACAACAGGCAGCACACGTCAGGGGCGAGGGAGCAGAACACGGCCAGTCTTTCGAGGCAGCCCGGAACAGGCTAAGTAACAGCCCATGCGGCAGGAACTGACGATCTACTCCATCTCTGTAGGGCTGGCCCTGGCCGTGGTCATGGGCGCGGCAAACGTCTATCTGGGCCTCAAGGTCGGCATGACGGTGTCGGCCTCCATTCCGGCTGCGGTGGTCTCCCTGCTGCTCTTGCGCGTCCTGCTGGGCAGACAGTCGGTGCTGGAAGCCAACCAGGCTCAGACTGCGGCGTCCGCGGGCGAGTCTCTGGCCGCCGGTATTATTTTTACCATGCCGGCCCTGGTCCTGGTCGGCGTATGGCACGAGTTCGATATGGTCTTGACCACGCTGGTTGCCCTGGCCGGCGGCCTGTTGGGTATTGCACTCATGATTCCGATGCGCCGGGTGTTTGTCAGCGCCGACACCCTGCCCTTTCCCGAGGGCGTGGCGTGTGCCGCGGTACTGCAAACCGGTCAACGGGCCGGCGACCAGGACGCCCGCCAGGTTGTCCAGGGAGCCCTGTTTGGCTTTGTGTTCAAGGCGCTGGTGAGTTTTGTCGGCGTACTCAAGGGGACGCTCGAAGGGGCCTGGCTGGTGGGCAAGAGCGTGGTCTATCTGGGTAGCGATCTGTCCGTCGCCCTCTTGGGTGTGGGCATGATCGTCCGGCTGAATATCGCGGCCCTCGTCTTTCTGGGAGGCGGGCTGGGTTGGCTGCTGACCCTGCCCATTTTGAGTGCGGACGTCTCCAGTCCCGAAAATCCGGTTGAACGCGCCTACGCGGTGTGGTCACAGCAGGTGCGCTATATCGGGGTCGGCGCCATGGTCGTAGGTGGCGTGGTGACCATTGGGCAGGTGTGGAGCGGCTTGGGTGAAGCCGTCCGGGCGCTGCTGCCGGCTGCCCGGACAGAGGCTCAGGACGTGTCTCAGGATATGCCGCTCGCCTGGATCAGCGCCCTGACGCTGGGCTGCCTGGTCCTCACCGGCAGTGTGTACTTTCTGTTTACCGGGCGGCTGGATGTGACCCTGACGGCCACCGCGATCATGTTCATCATGGCGCTCTTTTTTACCGCGGTGGCCAGTTATATCGTGGGTCTGGTTGGCAACTCCAACAGCCCGGTCTCGGGTATGACCATCACCACCGTACTGGCTACCGGGCTGATGCTCGTCCTGTTTGGCTTTACGGGCACGACCGGCATGCTGGCCATCCTGGGTGTGGCCGCGGTGGTGTGCTGCACGGCCTGTACAGCCGGTGATGTGTGCAACGATCTCAAGACCGGCCAGTTGGTCGGCGCCTCGCCCCGCCGCCAGCAGATCATGCAGATCGGCGGCGTGGCCGTGGCCGCGCTGATTATGGCGCCCGTCCTGCAACTGCTCCATGATTACACGCCCGGCGGCATTGGCGGTAAGGAACTCGCCGCTCCCCAGGCGCAACTGTTTGCCAGTCTGGCGCGCGGTTTTTTCGGTGACGGTCAGCTGCCGTGGCATCTGGTCGGGACCGGAGCCCTGATTGGTCTCGTCCTGGTTGGGGTGGACCGGCTGCTCGCCCGACGGGGTGTGGCTTTCCGGCTCCACCTCATGCCGGTTGCGGTCGGCATGTATCTGCCGTTCGGGCTGAGCGTTCCGATTTTTCTGGGCGGCCTGCTGTCCGCTCTCCTGCACCGCAAGAGAGCCTCGTCCTCAGAAACCGCGGCCTCTCAGCCCGGCGTGCTGCTGGCCTCGGGGGCCATTGCCGGCGAGGCCCTGACCGGCGTGGGCATTGCGCTGGCCGCCAGTCTGGGCTTCAGCCGCCTCGGGCTTGGCCTGCCGGACGAGTTGCAAACCGGGCTGAGCATTATTGCCGTGCTGGCCGCGCTGCTGTTTTTCTATCAACGCAGTCGGTGACACGCCGCGTCCACAAGATCTTCTCCTGAGGCCGGTTTCGTGCTTGAATATGCGTATGGTCTCGCCCCAGCCGACGCTGGCCCAACTGCTCGCGGTGCTCGGCGAGTATCTCACGCTCGACGACACCGACTGCCTCAGCTTGCCGCCCGCGGCCTACCGGTCGTCCGCGCTGTACGCATTGGAGATCGAGAAAATTTTCAAGCACGCCTGGATGTGTGTCGGGCGGGCGGAATATATTCCCAATCCGGGCGACTATTACGCTTTCGATGTTCTGGGCGACATGCTCATCATCGTGCGTAGCGACGACGGCGAGATCCGGGCGTTGTCAAACATCTGCCGGCACCGTTTCATGCCGCTGGTACAGGACTCGGGCAGCACGCGCCGGTTCGTCTGCCCCTACCACGCCTGGACATATGCGACCGACGGCCGCTTGCTGTCCGCGCCGCACATGGCAGGCGCGGGCCGCTTCGACCGCGAGCAGTGCAGCCTGCCGCGCTACCGGCTCGAAGAATGGTTCGGCTTCTTGTTCGTCAACCTGAATGAAGACGCACCCCCGCTCGCCGCCCAAATGCGAACGCTCGAAGGCTATATCGCCAACTATCGCGTGGCTGAGCAACACGAGATTTTCCATTATGAATCCGTCTGGGACGGCAACTGGAAGCTCTCTGCCGAGAACTCGATGGAGTACTACCACCACATGGGGCTGCACAGCGACACGGTGCAGGACTATATGCCGGGCCAGAATTCGTATACCCCGCCGCCGCCCGCGGATTTATCTTTCACCCATATGCGCTGCGGCATGAACGAGTCGTTCAAATCCGGTGGCCACACCATGTCACCCAGAGGACGCCTGGACACCTTCACCGAAGAAGACCTCACCACCGGGTATCTGGTCTATGTCTGGCCGGCGTTTACCATGGCGATGCGGCCCAACGGCAACAACTGGTTGAGCTTCCACCCGCAGGGACCCGAGCGCACCGGGATTCTGGGCGGCTATCTGGCGTCGCCGGACCTGCTCGAAGTCGCCCCGGATATCGGCCAGCAGCGCCGCGGAGTCATGGAACGCGTCAACGAACAGGACAAGCTGGCGACCACCGAACTCGCCAGGGCGATGCATTCGAGCAAGGCGGCACGTGGGCCGCTGAGTCCGTTCGAGCAGACCATTGCCCAGTTCTACCGCTGGCTCGCCCGGGAACTCGTCGGTCAGCCGGGACCCACCTGATTCGTTGCCGGGGCCTCAACTCTGCTCATAGGCATACGCCGCCCGCAGCAGGACGTCGTCTTCAAAGTGCCGGCCGACCAGTTGCAGGCCGACCGGCAGCCCCTCGTGCTCGCCGCAGGGAACAGTGAGCGCCGGATGGCCGGTCGCGTTGAACGACCCGGTATTATGGATCATGTTGGCAAAAATCGACAGAAACTCATACGGCGAGAGTGCCTCTTCGGGCATGGGCGGGGCGGTAAACGGGATCGTCGGCATGAGCAGCACATCGACGTCCTCGAAGACCCGCTCGTAGGCGGCCCGCAGTGCACGGGTGAGGTTCTGCGCCTTGGCATAGTAGTGCATCCCGTAGCGCTGATAGGTGTATTCGCCGAGCAGCAGCACGAGCTTCAGACCCAGCGGCAGATCGTTTGCGCGCGCTTTTACGGCCCGGTGCATGAAGTTGACGTGATCCAGGGCGTAGTGGCCCGACCAGCCGTGTCCCCAGCCATCCTGCTTATTGGTCTCGTTCCCGCCCTGAATCATGAGCGGCCACAGAATCGCGTTGCCGTCCGGGTGCATCGGAACCGAAACATCAGCCAGCGTCGCCCCGACACGCTCCAGCACCCGCGCGGCCTCGCGCACGGCCGCGTCCACCTCGGGCATGGATTGAGTGTGGCCGAAACCCTGGGTGAGAACGCCTATCCGCAGACCGTCGACACCCTCTTCGAGGTGGGCGGTGTAATCCTTGACCTGGACGTCTTTCTGGCGCGGGTCCAGGCCATCCGCACCGGCCACGGCCTGCAAGGCCAGGGCGCAGTCGCGCACCGTCTTCGTCATCGGCCCGGTATGATCGACCGTCGGATCGAGACCGGCCAGCCCGGTATGCGGAATCAGACCAAAGGTCGGCTTGAGGCCCACAATGCCGCACCAGGCCGCCGGAATACGAATCGAGCCGCCCTGGTCGCCGCCCATGGTGATATCCGCGTCGCCGTTGGCGACCACGACCGCGATGCCGTTTGACGACCCGCCGGCACAGTGACGACCCGTGGCCGGATTGATCGGCTGCGGCCCGGGGTAGATGCTGAGCCCGATTGCGTCGAAACAGTGCGAGCCATTCACCACCTTGCCGATGATCTCGGCCCCGGCGTCAAGCAGGCGGGTGACTATCGTCGCGTCTTCGGCCGGCACATAGCCTTCCATGACGCTGGAACTGTTCATCATGGGAATACCCGCCACGCGCACATGATCCTTCAGCCCGACCGTTTTACCGGCCAGCGGACCGTCGGGCGCCCCAGGGATGGAACACCGCCACGCCCAGCCGTTGTCCCGGTTATCCTCGGTCGCCGGCCGCGCCCCGAAATCCCGCCGTGGATACTTGACCGGAACGGTGGGCGCAACCAATTCGTCAAGGCGGCGGTAGGCCGGCAGCATCTCGCGGATATACTGCGAGAAGCCGTCAATCTCTTCGTCATGCACGTCAAAACCAAAACGCCGACCGGCGTCGCGCAAATCCTGAGGAGTGGGCATACGCACGGGCATAAGCAGCCTCCTTTTTTTCGGGATCATACGGCACCCCATCTCGCGAATGCAAATGAGACGCGCCGACTCACTCCTCCAGAAGCTCCGCAGTTTGCGCTCCCTCCTCAACGGGCCGGTGAGGATTGAAACACTTGAGACTCCTGGCGTACAATACCCACTTGGTAAAAGCACCGGCCTGAACGGGCCGGTGAGGATTGAAACGGAGGGAATCCAATGGGCAAATACATGTTTCACGCAACGTACACGCAGTCGGGATTGACCGGTTTGTTGAAGGAAGGCGGCACGCGGCGACGGGAGGCATTAACCCAGACCATTGAGGGCATGGGTGGGAGCGTGGAGGTGCTGTACTACGCCTTCGGGGAGCCCGACCTGTACATCATTGCCGACCTTCCCGACGACGCCACGGCATCGGCCGTGTCCTTGACGATCGGCGCCGCCGGCGCCCTCAACATCGGTATCACCGTGCTCGTGACACCCGAGACCGTGGACGAGGCCATAGGCAAAAGCGTGCCCTACCGGCCCCCGGGAGCCTGATGCACCAACGGCCTGGGCGGGCGACTGTCCGGCCGCCGTTTATATGCTCCCCTGTCCTGAATATCCCCTCTCCCCTGGGAACGTGTGATGCATATGAGGCCGCCGCCCCCTCTCCGGGGTGCTGGCAGCGCCTTCACCCGACCTCCGGCCCCCTTTCCCAGGGTGCGGAAAAAAGCGTCTGCCAACCGTCAGCCAAGTTCGTTTGCCTCGCCCGTCTATGGGCGGCGTGACGTTGTAGGGGCAATTCATGAATTGCCCCTACGGATCAGCCCGCACAGGGGCCACTACCTCATGTGCCGCCTATGGTGTCGGTTGCTCCCTCCGGGCCGGGTGAGGGCGAGACCGCCAAACGGGTTCATTTGCAGCACACGTCTGGGAGGGAGAGGGCCAGGGTGAGGGGGTCCCTCACGGCTCCGCGCCAACACAGCTGTATTCGGAATTTCCTATTTTATGGTGACCGAGTAATCGAGAACGGTTGCGGCAGGTGGGTTTTTGCCTCGAAAGCGCTGATTCTGGACATAAACAAACCTTCAGAATTTCAGGCTGTTGGTAGACTAGTTGGAATATATAATGAGATCGAGCTATTCATCGGTAGCTGCCGGCCTAGCCCTCCTGCGTCACTGACTCTCGTCAGAGAGCCGACTCCCTGCTATGTGACCGGTCATGCAAGCCACCCGCGCCCAGCCCCGACGGACATTGGCCGCCTGGTCGATGTTCGACTGGGCCAACTCGGCGTTCGCCACCCTGGTGGTGACTTTTGTGTATTCCACCTATTTCACGACTGCCATTGCCGCGGACGAGGTGACCGGTACGGCGCAGTGGTCACGCGCGGTCGGCCTGAGCGGCATACTGGTGGCAGTGCTGGCGCCGCCGCTCGGCGCGCTGGCCGACCGGAGTGGCCGGCGGCTGACCTGTCTGGGGGTGTGTACCCTGGTGTGCTGTGTCGCCAGTGCGGGCCTGACCGGCGTGCATCCGGACTGGGTCTGGGCCGGGCTGATAGCACTGTCTCTGTTCGTGGTCGCCAATGTCGCATTCGAGTTGAGCACCGTATTCTACAACGCTTTTCTGCCCGAGTTGGTCCCGGCCGAGCGGGTCGGCCGGCTGTCGGGCTGGGCCTGGGGGCTGGGTTATGCCGGCGGCCTGCTGAGCTTGGTCCTGGCCCTGGCCGTGCTGGCGCGCGAGCAGCCCCTGTTCGGCATCAGCACCGAGGCCGGCTTCAACTACCGGGCGGTCTGCCTGCTGGCGGCCGGCTGGTTTGCGCTGTTCAGCCTGCCGCTGTTCGTGTTCGCTCCGCGCCAGCCGTCCGTAGGAGCAATTCGTGAATTGCCCCTACAACCCCACATGGGGGCCTACCGCGAGCTGAGCCGTACGTTCAGGCAGTTGCGTCATTATCCGGACATTACCCGCCTATTGGTCGCCCGGCTGTTGTATAACGACGGGCTGATCACCATTTTCGCCTTCGGCGGCATCTACGCGGCCGGTACGTTCGGGATGAGCCTGCCGGAGGTCATTCAGTTTGGTATCGCCCTCAACGTCACGGCCGGCATTGGCGCCTGCGTGTTCGGCGTTGTGGATGACCGGCTGGGCGGTAAGCGCACCATCCTGGTGACGCTGGTAGCGCTGACAGTGTTCAGCCTGCTGGCGGTATGGGCGCCCAGCGTCGGCTGGCTGTGGCTGGCTGGCCTGAGCCTGGGGCTGTTTGTGGGACCGAATCAGTCGGCCAGTCGCACGCTGATGTCCCGCTTCGTACCGGAGCAGCACTCAGCTGCCTTTTTCGGCCTGTTCGCCTTTTCCGGTAAAATTACGACCTTTGCCGGTCCCCTGCTGCTGGGCATCGTGACCCAGGCGACGGGCAGTCAACGCCTGGGCGTGGCCACGGTGGTCGGATTTTTCGTTCTTGGCGGCTTGCTGCTGTTGACGGTGGACGAACAACGCGGCATCAGAACAGGTCAGCAGACAGACCCACCCGGCGACGCCGCATCGGACCGAACTTGACACCACTCGCTCGAATACGTCAGGATACCTGCCATTTGGAAGGGACGGGTCGTCCGTATCCGCAGGTCCGGAAAGCCGCACAGGATCAACATGGCGTCAACCCATAATGCCCACGTCGAATTCGAGCATGTGAGTAAGAGCTATGACGGTCAGATCCAAGTCGTGCGCGACCTGGACCTGACCGTGCACGAAGGGGAGTTTCTGACCCTGCTGGGGGCCTCCGGCTCGGGCAAGACCACCTGCCTGATGATGTTGGCCGGCTTTGAAGCACCCACTTCGGGCACCATCCGTATCCGTGGGCGTTCGGTGCACGATCTGCCGCCGCGCAAGCGCGGTATTGGCGTGGTTTTTCAGAACTATGCGCTGTTTCCGCACATGACGGTTGGCGGCAATCTGGCGTTTCCGCTCGAAGTGCGCGGGATCGATCCACAGCAACGCCGGGAGCGCGTCCGACGGGCGCTGCAACTCGTGCGTCTGGAGGGCCTTGAGGATCGCCGGCCCACCGAGTTGTCCGGTGGTCAGCAGCAGCGGGTGGCCATTGCCCGGGCGCTGGGGGTTGAGCCCAGCCTGGTGCTGATGGATGAGCCGCTCGGCGCGCTTGACCGCCGTCTACGCGAAGAAATGCAGTATGAGATTCGGCGTATTCAGCGCAGCCTGGGGGTCACGGTCGTCTACGTCACCCATGACCAGCAGGAGGCGATGGTGCTGTCGGATCGGGTTGCCGTCTTTCGCCGCGGCCGTATTGAGCAGGTCGCCCTGCCGGAAACGCTGTATGAAGAACCGGAACGCCCGTTCGTTGCCAGCTTCATCGGCGAAAACAACCTGCTGCACGGGCGGGTCCTTAGCGTTGAGCACGATATCTCACGGGTGGAGGCCGGCGGCCAGATCGTCCAGGCCTTTCAGGTCGGGCCGTGTAAACCAGGTGACCCGGTCACCCTGGCCATCCGTCCGGAACGGGTCTGCCTCGCACCCAAGCCGGAGCTGTACAGCAATCGGTTTGAGGCCGATATTCAGGACATTACCTTTCTGGGCGATCATCTGCGCCTGCGGGTGGCCGTGTGTGGCAGCACGGATTTCATTATCAAGATCCCGAATATCGTCGGTCATGGCGCTGTGCTGGCGGGAGACCGGGTCCAGGTCGGCTGGACGCCGATCGATTGCCGTGCCTTGACACCGGACGAGAAAGAGTGAACGTGTCCAGCATCTCATGTCTATTGGAGGACACGTTTACTCTTTGAGGAGGAATAGATGACATCCCGCCCATATCGCAGCCGAATCCGCCAAGTGGTTCATGCCACGGCATTCGTTTTGCTGGCCAGCCTGAGTTGGAGCCGCCCGGCTGCCGGCAGCGAATCCCTCACCGTGGTCTCCTGGGGAGGCTCCTACGCCCGTGCCTGCCAGAAGGCGATTTTGACACCCTTTACCGCACAGACGGGGATTGAGACTCGCCTGGAATCCTATAATGGCGGCCTGGCCCAAATCCGGGCTCAGGTGGAGACCGGTAAGGTCTACTGGGACCTGGTTGATCTGGAGATGGCCGATGCGGCGCGGGGCTGTGACGAGGGGCTGCTCGAACCGGTCATTGCCGCCGACCTGCCCCCGGCGCCGGACGGGAGCCCTGCGGTGGACGATTTCTTGCCCGATATGCTGACCGAATGCGGCGTTGGCATGCTGTTCTACTCCACGGTGTACGCCTATAACCCGACCCACCTGGCCGGCCCCAAACCGACCACGATCCAGGACTTCTTCGACCTGGAGAAATTCCCCGGCCGTCGCGGCATGCGCCGCAGTCCGCTGGTTAATCTGGAGTTCGCGCTGATGGCCGACGGCGTGCCCGTGGAGCAGGTGTATGCCACGCTGGGCACACCCGGGGGCGTAAACCGGGCGTTCCGGAAGCTCGACACGATCAAGGAGCACATCGTCTGGTGGGAAGCCGGGGCCCAGCCACCGCAGATGCTGGCCGACGGCGAGGTCGTGATGAGCACGGCCTATAACGGCCGCATCTTCAACGCCCAGGTGCTGGAAAACCAGCCCTTTGTGATTGTCTGGGACGGCCAGGTGCTGGACCACGGTGTCCTCAGTATTGTTGCCGGCACGCCGAAACTGGAAGCGGCCCGGAAATTCCTCGCCTTTGCCACCCGGACCGAGTCATTGGTCGCGGTCGGCCGCTATATTTCCTACAGCCCGGCCCGGCGGTCGGGTACTGCCCTGATTACCACCCATCTGGAAACCGGCGTGGAGATGCAGCCGCATATGCCAACCTCGCCTCAAAACACGGCCCGCGCCCTGCACAACAACTGGGAATGGTGGAGCGATCACGGCGACGAGATGAACGAACGCTTCAGCGCCTGGCTGGCGCGTTAAAAAAGGGTACACGTGTCCTCCAAGAGACCGGCAGATGGTGGCGTGTTTGCTCTTTTCGGTCCACAGCTCCGCGCCGTGGGGCTGGTCCTGCCCCTGGTGGCTTTTATCGGACTGACCTTTGTTGCGCCGCTGGCGACCATGCTGTCGCGTAGCGTGTATGACCCGGTGGTGGCTGCTGCCCTGCCTGAAACCCTGAGGCTATTACAGGCTTGGGACGGCGTACACGTTCCGCCCGAGCCGGTGTTCGAGACCATCGCCCGTGAACTGCGCACAGCCCGGCAGGAGCGCAGCCTGGGACGGGTCGCCACCCGTATCAACCGCGTGCGCGGCGGACTGCGGAGCGTCCTCACCCGCACGGCGCGGCGGGTGCGCGAAGCGGAGGGTCCGGCGTGGCGCGACACTTTGGTCGGCATCCACGCGGCCTGGGACGATGTGCAGACCTGGCACGCGATTCGCCGCGCCGGCGAGCGCTTTACCGCGCGCCACTATTTGCATGCTCTGGACCTGGAGCGTCGCAGCGATGGTCACATCGCCCCACGACCGGACGAGTATCGCGTCTATGTGTCGCTGCTGTGGCGCACCCTGGTCGTGAGTCTGAGTCTGACCGGGCTGTGCCTGCTGCTCGGTTATCCGGTCGCCTATCTGATCGCCCATGCCCCGCCGCAGCGGGCGAATCTCTTGTTGCTGCTGGTGCTGGTCCCGTTCTGGACCTCTTTGCTGGTACGCACGACTGCCTGGATCGTCCTGCTCCAGACCCAGGGCGTGATCAACAGCACGCTCGTCGCGCTTGGCCTGATCGCCGACGAGAGCCGCCTTGCCATGATCTACAATATGACCGGCACCATGGTCGCCATGACCCACGTCCTGCTGCCTTTCATGGTGCTGCCGCTGTACGCGGTCATGCGCACCATCCCGCGGCTGCATATGAGCGCGGCAGCCTCGCTGGGTGCAAGCACGATTCAGGCGTTTTGGCGGGTCTATTGGCCGCAGACTCTGCCTGGTGTTGGCGCCGGCTCGCTGCTGGTCTTTATCCTGGCGATCGGCTATTACATCACGCCCGCCCTGGTCGGCGGACGGAGCGGTCAGCTCATTTCCAATATGATCGCCTACCATATGCAGACTTCTCTGAACTGGGGGCTGGCCGCGGCAATCGGCGGCCTGCTGCTGGCCTTCGTCCTCGTGTTGTACCTGGTGTACGACCGCCTGGTGGGCATCGAACGTATGAGGTTGGGTTGAGATGCCACCGAGAGGACTTTGGGAGCGCGCCGGCCGGACTGCCTATCTGGCCTTCTGCACCGCGGTGTTCGTGTTTCTGATCGCGCCGATTGTGGTCATCGTCCCGCTCAGTTTTAACGCCGAACCCTATTTTACCTTCACCGAAGGGATGCTGCGTCTGGAGCCCGCGGCCTATTCGCTCCGCTGGTATCAGAATGTGATGGGTGACCCGGAGTGGCGGCACGCGTTGCTCAACAGCTTGTTCATCGGCGTGGCAGCCACCGTGCTGGCGACCACGCTTGGGACGCTGGCGGCCCTGGGACTGACGCATCCCGCCCTGCCGGGCCGCTCGGCCATCATGGGCCTGCTGATCTCGCCGATGATCACCCCGGTGATTATCTCGGCCGCAGGGATGTTCTTCTTCTACTCGAACCTGGGTCTGACTCAGACCCACCTGGGGCTCGTCCTGGCCCACGCCACGCTGGGCACGCCGTTTGTCGTTATCACGGTGACCGCGACGCTGGCCGGTTTTGATCCCAACCTGTACCGTGCGGCGGCCAGTCTGGGCGCCGGACCGCTGCGGACGTTCCGGCGCGTCGTGCTGCCGCTGATCGCCCCGGGCGTGATTTCCGGGGCCTTGTTTGCGTTTGCCACTTCGTTCGACGAAGTGGTGACGGTGTTGTTCATGGGCGGCCTGGAACAACGTACCGTACCGCGCCAGATGTGGACTGGTATCCGTGAGCAGATCAGTCCGGCGATTCTGGCCGTGGCGACTCTGCTGATTGCCTTCTCCCTGTTGTTCATGCTGAGCGTGGAATGGCTGCGTCGACGGGCGGGAACGCGCTAGCCCAGCTCACCATCACCCGAGAAACGGGGAACTCAGACAGTCGAACGCAGCCTTCTTTTTGTAGTCGGTCGAACTTGTAGACGGTGCGGAGATCAGGAACAATAGAAGCATCATGCGTAAGAACCGACGGCGGGGGAGAGGCGGGAGAACGCAGTCCGGGGGACAGAATCATCGGGCACATAAGAGGCAGCGGGGACGGCAGAACGGGCCACCCGGACCGTCAGCTGCGCTGCAAGAATTTCAAAGCCGAGTCCCGATTGCACCCGACCGGAAGATTCAGCTTGTTGGACCGGATACACCCCTGACGGTTCGGATTCTGGATGTGTTCTGTCCGATTGGATTTGGCCAGCGCGCTATTATCCTCGCGCCACCTAAAACCGGGAAGACGACCTTCTTAAAAGACTTGTGTGTGGCGGCGGCGGCCGGGGCTCCGCAAGCCATCTTGTACAGCCTGCTGATTGACGAACGGCCCGAGGAGGTAACCGACTTTCGCCGGGCCGTCCCGGCTGAGGTGTTTGCGTCCTCGAATGATCGTTCGCTGGAAGAACATCTGGAGACCGCCGCGACATGCCTGGAGCGGGCGGTTGAAAATGCCTTGCAGGATAAGGATGTGATCATTGTCCTGGACTCGCTGACCCGCCTGGGCCGTGCCCACAATCTCAATACGGCCACCGGACGGACGATGAGCGGTGGGATTGATGCCAATGCGCTGGAAATCCCCAAACGGTTGTTTGGGGCGGCCCGACAGCTTGAAGAAGGCGGCTCGCTGACCATCGTCGCGACCTGCCTGGTTGACACGGGCAGTCGCATGGATGAGGTCATTGCCCAGGAATTCAAGGGGACGGGCAATATGGAGTTGCTGCTTGACCGGCGCCTGGCCGACCGGCGGCTGTTCCCGGCTATTGATATTGCGGCCTCGGGCACCCGCAAAGAGGAACAACTGCTCGACCCCGATACGCTCAAAATGGCCCGTTTGCTGCGCCGGCAGGTTGCCGCGCTGCCGACCGTGGAGGCAACCCAGGCAGTGTTGGCCGCCTTTGAGAAAGCGGAATCCAACGCCGCGCTGGTGGCCCAGTTTGCCGCGGTCTGATCCCGTGTCGAAAGGTACGCGTGGGTCTCCGCGTTAGTCCTCGACTTCCACAACCATCTCAATCTCAACGGCGATGCCGAACGGAAGCTGGTTCATGCCCACGGCCGAGCGGGCATGACGGCCGCGCTCGCCAAACAGGGCGACGAGCAAATCGGATGCGCCGTTGATCACTTTGGGCTGGTCGGGGAAGTCGGGCGTGCAGTTGACGAAGCCGAGCAACTTGACCACTTTGCGGACTTTGTCCAAATCTCCCAGTTCCTGCTTCATGGATTGCAGGATATTGAGCATGACCTGTTTGGCCGCCTCATAGCCCTGCTCAACATCCAGGTCTTTGCCGAGCTTGCCCTGGATGAACGACACGCTGCCATCTTTCAGCACACCGGGACCGTGGCCGGAGACAAACAGGAGGTTGCCGGTTCGCACCAGGGGCAGATAGTTGGCCACCGGAGTGGGAATGGGTGGCAGGGTCAGTCCGAGTTCTTCGAGTTTCTTTTCAGCTTCCATTATACGTCTCCTTTCACACTTCAGTCTTGAGGAACAACACGCTCGCCCGGCGGGAGTTCTGGAAACGGATACTCGGCATAGCGCGTCAGCAACTGCGGCAAAACTACGACCAGAAAGAAGAGCAGGACAAGCGTCAAGAATAGTAAGCGGAGCACTTTGCTGAGCGCAACGAGCAGGGCGATACCGCCGCCCAGAAGAATCAATTGGACCTTGGACAGGCCGAGGAGCCAGTTCCAGGCCTGGGTAAACATCTCTGGGAGCATAGTGTGAATACCCTAGAGGGTCATCAAAATCCCACCAAATATATTCGGGTGAAAGGTCCGCACCAGGTAGAATACGACTACGCCAAGGATGATCGCCCCCCAACGTAGCTCTCCAAGGGGAAACGGCTGCCGTTGGCTGACAATCGCCCCGAAGGGCAGGAAGGAGGTGGATAGCCGAAATTCTGTATAGCCGGGCAACTCGGCTGCTTTACGCTGGTCCTGACGCCACGCGCCAAGCCAGGAGTAGACAACGAAACCGCCGAAGAAGACGATATCGCTCAGGGCGCCATTCATCAGGCAATGCGCCACACCAAACAAAAAGAACGAGGCAAACACCGGGTGGCGGGTAATCCGGGTGATGCCATATGCCTGGGGTGCGGTGGTGGCCAGTATGGAGCTGGGCGTCAGGGCCGCCAGGCCACTGACGAAGAGGACAAAGGCCAGCCCCATGAGCAGGACACTCACATCACGGGCTATCAGGTAGGGGAGCAGCGTAACCCAGAGCTGTGGGCCGGTGTGCTTGTGTACGCCGTAGTACATGCACAGGGGTACGACGGTGACGATGGCAATCAGAGAATAGACTCCGAAGAAGCCCCACTCACCAAGCCGGGCAACCAGTTTCGGCCGCCAGCCAGGCGCGGACATGAGCATGTGTGAGCCACCGAACAGCACCCACCACAGCAGAAGAATAAACGACTCTTTCATCCCGTCTCCACTAGCGTGCTGTCTATCTCCCGTCAATAATGAAGGGCGGAGAATCCGTTATAGACCGGCTATACACCCCAAGTTAGCGCCGCCGCTAGGGCGTTTCACGATAAGTTGTAGCTGTCCCAGTATGCGCTCGTCGGGAAGGACAAGGGCCGGCACCAAGCGTCCGGGGATGGGATGGGTGAGGCTCCCTTCCTGGGAGGGCGGCCATCCTGGCCGCCATGCGGGCTGGAAGCCCGCACTCCTAAAGAAGGAGGAGAGAGACGCGCTACACCGCAGCGTGATTTGCTCTAGTCATCGGAGAGACCGAGTGTATGGCCTCCCGTGAGGTGGTCGCGCGTGTCTTCTCCGAGCGTTCTTTCCGTTGCGGCTCTCAGGCGTGCAGATGGTTGAGTATCTCTTCGGCTTCGGACACGATGTCGCGCACGATTTGGCCGGCAGGCTTGATGTCATGAATCAACCGACACGATTCGCCCGCGTACAGGGCAGTTTGTTCCAGGTCACCCGCAAAACCGGGCATGGGCGGGAAGATGCCGTATTTGGGCAGCTCTACGGACGTACCGGCCATGGGCATCGTCCCGATGACGTAGCCTTCTCCAGGCCGCTGACCGCTGGCCGGGCAACCTGCGGCTTCCCATTCGTCCATCGCCGTGGTGCGCAACACTCGGTGGGCGGCGTCTGGCCAGCCCACATCAAAGAGTTTGGTGTAGACCGTGTCTTCCGCCGTACTGTCAACAATGCGCTGTTTGTATGCCTGCATGACCTGGATTTCTTCGCTGGCCACAAAGCGTGTGCCCATGGACACGGCCTGCGCACCCAGGGTGAAGGCCGCCGCAACCCCACGGCCAGTGGCAATACCGCCCGCAGCAATAACCGGTACGGGTCCGACAGCTTCAACCACGGCCGGGACGATGGTTGAGAGCGAGGTGGTGCTTTTGACATGCCCGCCCGCTTCAACACCTTGGGCGATAATACCGTCAACTCCGGCGTTTACCGCGGTCACGGCTTCTTCAACTGAGCCAACCTGGAGGAAGACCTTGGTCCCGACGCGATGGGCCTCTTTGACGTAGGGTTCAGGGTCACCCCAGAAGAGGACGAGCAGGGGAACGGCTTCGGTGAAGCAGGTTTCAATCTGTCCCTCTTGCAGCAGAGGAAGAATGATATTGACACCAAAGGGCTGCGTGGTCAGCGCACGGACCTGCCGGATTTGTTCCTGGATATAAGGTGCGGGCAAACCACCCATACCCAAGACGCCACACCCGCCGGCGTTGGACACCGCAGCCGTGAGCTGCGGGCCGGCCATCCCGCCGCCCATGCCCACGGAGAAAATGGGATAGGTGATTCCAAGGTCCTGACAGATTGGCGTGTGTAGCATAGCGATCCTCAGAGCGGGCGAGAACGTAGGGGTATTATCTCCGGGTTCAGCCGCACGTTGTTTCGAGCAGCGCGGCACAGACCTGATAGGGGTCCATATTGGCGGCCGGGCGGCGATCTTCCAGATAGCCGCGTCCCTCGTTGGCCGTGGCCATCGGAATGCGGACCGAGGCTCCCCGGTCACTGATGCCGTAGCGAAATTCGTGGATGCTGCACGTCTCATGCAGGCCGGTGAGGCGTTCTTCGTTGTGGGCGCCGTACACCGCAATGTGTTCCTCGTGTCGTTTTTCCAGTGCCTCGCAGGCGGCTCTCACTACCCGCAGGCCCCCCTCCGCGCGCATGGCTTTGGTGCTGAAATTTGTGTGGGCACCGGCACCGTTCCAATCGCCTTTGATCGGCTTTGGATGCAGCGTGGCATTGACCCCAGAATCTTCGGCGATGCGATACAGCAGCCAGCGGGCGATCCATAATTGATCCGCCACCTCAGGAATGCCCAGGGGACCGATCTGAAACTCCCACTGTCCGGGCATGACCTCGGCATTGATGCCGGAGAGGGCCAGCCCGGCTTCCAGACAGGCATTCATATGAGCCTCAACAATTTCTCGACCAAAGACCTCATCGGCACCAACACCGCAATAGAACGGTCCCTGAGGCGCGGGATAGCCCCCCTCCGGCCAACCCAGGGGCGAGCGGCCTCGGAAAAACGTATACTCCTGCTCAATGCCGAACCAGGGTTCGTGCTCTTTATACTTGTCTTGCAGCTTCACCAGGTGGGCTCGCGTGTTGGACTCGTGCACGGACCCATCCGGGAGCCGAACCTCGTTCATGACCAGGATATTGTCGCCGCGACGGATGGGATCGGGTGCATAGTAAATGGGGCGGAGCAGGCGATCGCTGTCATGCCCTACGGCCTGCATGGTGCTTGAACCGTCGAATCCCCATAGAGGAATGTCCTCAAGACTGCTAATGGGTCCATCAAGTATTTTTGTTTTTGAGCGTAATGTGGCAGTCGGCTTGTTGCCGTCTATCCAGATATACTCGGCTCTTATGTGACTCATTTCACGTTCTCCTTTCTTGAAAGGACATTTTTCAGGGGTGTGTGACAGCGCATGAGTTTGATTTCATACGTTTTGCCACGGAAAGAGATTTTATTTTGAGATTTTTTGAGCTTATCTCTTTCGGCGCGATGGAGTTTTCCCCCATAAACGGCAACTGGAAGGAATGTTGGTTTGTGTTGTACTGGAATCCGAGCTTCTGCAAATTGTGCTCCTGCTTGTAGCTGTTCGACAATATCTGTCACCCTCGGACTGCCGCTTTTCAATTCCAGCGGAACGACCCAACCGGCTCCCCTAGTCCCCTCGCAGCCGACGAACAGGAAGTCACAACGCCTACTGCCTGGTGGAATCTCCAAAGCGCTGTAATCCATATCAATCAGCAGATGCGGTGATGGGGTATCCTCCAGTGATACGTTACATCCTTCTTTCGTACATTTGCCGACATGACACTCTGAGGAAGTCTTGCTCTTTAATACTTCGACCAACTCGCACATCACCTGCCACTTTCTGTCATCCGGTTCCCGATTTCGGCCCACTCGTTATAGAGTTGTTCGGCGATATCACCGTAGCCGGTCAGCAGTCCCCCAGCCTCCGGGTTGACTCGGATTTCTTCGACTACAGACTCCCCGGGACGTTGTTCCGACTTGAACAGCCACGCGCCAAATTGCTCTGGCCGAAGCGCTACATCTGCTCCAGGAATCCCCTTCCGCTCGTCTTTGGGAAGCGCGGAGAGCCGCACTAAGTTGGCAAACTGATCGAGCAGCCATTCGCTATGAGTGGTGACAACAACCCGAATGCCAGAACGAGCAAGCCGTGCCAACTCTTGGGCAAAAACCGCTTGCATAGCGGGGTGCAGATGGGATTCCGGTTCTTCAATGATAAGCACATCGCCAGGCTGCACCAGATAGCGCAGATACAACACAACAGGCGCCAACTCAGAAATCATTGAGGACGCTCGTATCAGAGGCAGGTCGATATCCCCTTCTTCATCAGGACGATAAAAAAACTCGTTGTAATCGCTGACGGTGCGCTCCACACGAATGGCTCCTTGGAGGATATCCCGTTCCAAACGCTCGGCGTGGCCGTACTGTTGGGGACGCTCTACCGGCATCTGTACCAAATGTTCCAGGAAATCAGCTAGCCCACCAGACAACATTGGGGTGTTTGCTGAAGGGCGCGAGCCGACTGTCGCAGCATTCTGTATGAGCGCACGCACAAGCGCCTTATCGATATCCATGATACCGCTTCGGGAGGCTGGCAGATAATAGATATCCTGGAACGCGGGCGGCAGGAGAATCCTAGCCAGGTAGTCCAGGATAGCGAAGAATATCTCTTCAGTAGAAAAATCACGAGAACGGTCACGGAACAGCGCCTCCCTGATTGCCGATTCCTGCCTTTCTTGTATTGCGATAGCGTAAGGATCAAGCCGACTTGACCTTTTCCCATCAATTGCGATCTGCCCTTCTGGCAAGGAATGTCTCCACAGAAACACGTCGTACTGAATTTCCGGCTCCTCGCTTCCAAAGGACAGTCCGATATGCGCCTGCTTGGTCGAGGCTTGATGACGAACTATTTCCACCGGTTCCGAAAGGCCAAAACACCGGCATATCTCGTTGAGCAGTCGCTTCTCCATGCCTCGGAGATACTCGAATCGATCACGCAATTTATCATTGAGAGACTGAGGGAACTCCGGCATCACTGAGGACAAGCGAACCCTGCGCGCCCACTCTTGAACATCCCTGTCGAATTGAGGAGATGTTGATATGGCTCGACGCGGGGTTGTAAAGCAGTGGTGCAATGTTTTGTGGAGGACGTAGATCAAGATCGCCAGGTAGGATTTGCCTGTATTGCTTGGGCCGATGAACACCGTAAGCGGGCGTAAATCCACACTCGCTTTGGCAATCGGGCCGAAATCAGTGACATCAAGACGGTAGTCACCTGCTCCCCGCTGCTCGGTTTGTGGTGTACTCATAGTTCGTCTCCATCGCCCTTTACGACCGTCTCACTATTGCCCATCCTCTCTACTCCCACAACGGTCCCGGATAGACCGGCTGGGCCTCAGCTACCGTGCGCGGCCATACGATTTCCTTCCGGCCCTTCTGCCACTGGGTGACCAGCATGGGATGAGCGGTCTGGCGGCCGGTCTGCGCGTCAATGGCGTACGGGCCGTAGAAGGTCGTACACCGCAGACGACTCGCGGCCGTGCGCAGGGCGTGTTGATCCACGCCGCCGACTTCCTCAACGCAGCGCTGGGCAATAACGCCGGCGGCGTATCCTTGGGCGGCCGGATAGTCGATGGGCACGGTTGCACCTTTGAGGTAATGGGTCAGAAATTCATTCTCTGACGGACCGCAGTCCACCCCGTACTCCACTTGCGGCTCCCACTGGCTCGGCGCCAGAAACCCGTCGGCCCGCTCGCCGAGCTCAGCCTTAAAACGCGTAATGGCCGCCACCACCAGCCCGGCGGCTTTGAGCCGGGGCCGCAGGTCACACAACTGCCGGCCCAGCCGTAAGTCGTCCTCGACGCGGCCAACACTGAGCAGCCAGTCCGGCGGGTCGTCCTTGAGCGGGTTGAGCATGGGGCTGAAATCGTCAAGCCCGGACCGATACAATTGGTGGCTGGTGAGCGTCAGGCCGTGCGCTTGAGTCCAGGCCAGTGCGCCGCTGGCCATATCGGTGGCAAAACCGGTTTTGGCGCTCAATAAGGCCACCCGTTTTGCCTCAGGGTCGAGCGTTGTCAGCAGTTCGAGAATGGCGCAAAGGTACTGAGACGCAGGACTCAACAGACCCACGACCCAGGAGAGATTACACTCGAAGATTTCGTCGGCCGACCCGCTATGGTTCCATAACACCTGCTGGGCGGCCTCAGCCGTCTCTGCGGCGGCAAGGGTCAGCCCGCTGCCGTAGGGCCCCATCAGCAGATCAACCTTATCGTCGGCGATCAGCTTCTCGGTCAGACTGCGGACTTTAGTCTCGTCGCTTTCGTCGTCTTCGACAATCAGAGAGACGGGAAGTTCTCGATTTTCGGACCCGAGCCGCATCCCACCGACGGCGTTCACATCGCGGATATAGCACTCCAGTCCCTCAAGGACCTGACGCCCGAGCAGGGCATAGCGGCCACTCAAAGAAATGGCGATACCAAGCGTGATAGAGTCTTGTGTCATAGTCTCCCTAGTATTTCGCAATGACCTCGCGGCTGAATTCTTCGATCATTTCGCGGCCATTGTTCACCACCTGAACGGCCACCTGCTTGAGGCCGGCAAGTTCGAGCGCCTTGAGCCGGGCGATGATCTCTTCGCCCGTTCCCGTCAGCGTCATCCCGCGAATCAGGTCTTCGTTACAGTAGCGTTCCTCCCCCGGCTTGAGGTAGATCAGGTGGCCCTCGTGGACCTCGAGATAGCGCCGGTCTTCCGGTGTGTGCATCTGCGCGACGTAGTCGGCAAAGCCCTGATAGAGAGGCTCCATGGCGGGCGGCATATTAGCCGTGACTGCGGACTGCTCCCACAAGGCGTGGAGGGCCACAATGGCAAACGGACCAACTCGGTCCATGACACGCTGTGCGGCCGCCGATTCTCCCGGTTGCAGCACGCAGGCTGTGGTCAGGGCAACATTGGGCAGGTCTTGGGCTGAGCGCCCAACCCGGGCCGCTCCCCTTTCGACCACCGCCAGGTTTTTGCGCAAGGTGTCCGGGGAAGAAATAGTCGTAATCCAACCATCTGCAATCTCTCCGGTCAGTTCCAGGGCCTTTGGCCCGTTGGCCGCAAAGTGAATCGGAATCGGATCTTTCAGATTGATATAGCCGTGGTCTTGGTGCAGGAAGCGAATCCAGCGTTGGCGTGACCCATCGCCTTCGTTGTCTTGAAAGAGCACCTCTTCTCCCCCGAGCAGGCTGCGGCACTGCTCGATATAGTGGCGTATGCTTGTGAGCGAGACCGGTGGGAGGCCCATGGTATTGCGTCCGGTGAATCCGGTTCCCAGCCCGAGGATGACCCGACCGGGTGCGAGCTGATTGATGGTGGCAATGGAGTGGGCGGTCACCGGAGCGATACGATTACTCGGGATAGCGACGCCAGTCCCCAAAACAATCGTAGCGGTGTGCTCCGCGGCAAGCGCCATACACGCATACACATCGCTATAAATCATCTGGGAGTCGTACAGCCAGGCATGGCTGAAGCCGTTGTCTTCAGCCACAGCAATATCTTTCCACGCATCTGGTTTAGCCGGGTAGGCAATGGCAAATTCCATGGGTGTCCTCCTGTATTATGTTGATGGTCCAGAAAAGAGTACACGTGTCAACATCTGCATGTTTACCAGCGGACACGTTTACTCTTTTTCCATATAGGTCAAGAGCTCGGGCAAGCGATGAATCACCAAGTCGGCCTCAACCGTCCAGGTCGGCGTTCTGCCGTTGGTCAGAAGGATCGTCATGGCACCCGCCGCCCGGCCGGCCTCGGTATCGTGCCGAAAGTCTCCTACCATGAGTAAGGTCTCCACGCGAACACCCAGGCGGACGCTTGCCAGCCGGACACAGGCCGGGTCCGGCTTGGGAGTTGCGTCCTCTCGGGCAATCAGGACGTCGACGCGGATGCCCAGGTGCGCACATACCGCGGTGAGCGAAGCCCGACTGTTGCGGGTAATAATGGCGACCGGCAGGCCGCGGGCCTGGAGGGCTGCTAGCGTTTCCTGCGCGCCGTCGTTCCAGGCGACATGATCGACCCCGTCTTGTTCAAATGCCTCAATAGTGGCAAAGGCTTCAGCCCGTTGGCGAGGCGGGAGAGAGTCGGCCCAGTGAAGGATGTCGCCCTCGGGCAGGTCGAGTTGGGCTCTGAGTCGTGTGAAGTCCAGATAGGGTCGCGTGAGCGTACTGTCGAGGTCAAAGGCAATAGCCCGTACAGGACGACGGTCCGTCTGCGACTTGGACAGCCGGATACAGTGTGTCACAACGTCATATTCAGGCGGCCGGGCGCAGACCATAGGAGACAATTTGTTCATCAAACGCCCGGAGAACGCGAGCGCGTAATTGGTCCCAAAAGTCTGGCGTCAGAAAATGAGGTAGCTGCACGTGCGGATTCTGCTCATAGACCCGAGCGGGCAACACATAGTCGTCCAGCGTTGCACCCTGCTTCCGTTCTAATAAGAGCCCCCGCAGATAGGCGCGCTGGGTGGCATGCTGCATATCCTCACGCGTGACCGTCACTCCGTACAGCTCCTGAAAAACGGGTTCAATCACCTCATCCGGCGTTCCGGCAAATTTGCAGAGTCCAATGACATCATCCCGGGTGTAATAAATGCCACGCCTCACAATGGCATCAACCCAGTAATCAAGATCGGTCTTCCCTTCGGTTACGAGCAGGAGGAAGGTCCGCATCCCCATATGGCCGCCCGCAATAGCGAACGGATAGCCCGGGTTTGTTTCTGGTAGATAGGCCGGCAGCTCCAGACCCTTGCAGTGCATGGCGTAGGCAGGTTCGCCCAGTTGCTCGGACAGGCGTTTCACTCCGCGTCCAATCTCAGGCACCCCACCGGCCGCGGCCTGAACAATCGCGTGACGGGTGGCTGCGAAATCGCCAAACGACAGGCCACCCACAATCGGTCGCTCAGGATGACGGGCGTTATGGTCCATAATATACCCTAAGGTGACGCCCAGACTAATCGCATCAAAGCCAACCTGATCGACCAGCTCGACAAGTTCGAGAGACTGCCCCGGATCATATATGCCGAGGTTCACCGTCAGCAGGTCCAGGGGCTCATAATCAAACTTCGTATAAAATTTTCCAGGCTTGCGCCGTCCGTTCTCTTCGCGCACGGAGTAAATATTTTTATGGCAGGCAATGCCGCACTGAAAACACGACTCGTCTTTAATACAGTAGGCGTCTTCCATCGAGTCCCGATACAGGGACACGGGCTGTTCGGTGCCTTGTGGCCAAAAATTCTTCTCGGGTAACGCCCCGACCGGATGCAGGCCAGCGACATTACGCCACGTCCCACCGTTCCCGCCCTTCCTGGCATCGCGATAGTTGACTGACCCCGGGCCTCGACTGATCTCTTTATTTGCCGCGAGCAGGGCGGGAGAGAGCTTGCCGCGTGTCCGGTCTGGAGCCTGGGCGACAATCGCGATCAGGTTTTTAGATCCCATGATACTGCCCATGCCCCCTCGACCGGCAAATCGCGGCTTACAGTCACGGGAGTGGATCTGATTCACCGTACTGCAGGCAATAGACGCGTAGCAGTTCTGTTGCCACTGTTCTCCGGCGGGGCCAATGACGGCAACGTGCGCATCCTGGTACCGATCGGTCAGGGAGAGAATTTTATCATGGGTGGTCATGCCGGTGATGCTCCGCGCATCTTCGAGCGAGAGGGACAGACCGGCATCGTTGGTATGGCGTATCAACAGTAACACTGGACGCGTCGCCCGTCCTAGAAAAATGACTTCATCAACACTGGCAGCCAGAACTTTTGTGGCGAATTTTCCGGACGCCGTCGCCCACATGGCAAAGGGCTTGCCGTTATTGGCGACTTTCAGCGGACTGTAGGCGGAGAAGAACACGCGCAAGCCCGTCATCAGCGGTGTACCGGAGAACACCCCCAGGTTCATCACCAGCGGCGCGTCCGGAGCATAGGCGTCCTCAACGTCATAGTGTTCGAGCACGCGAAACGCGCGCCCCATACCGCCCAGGAAGTCGTCCAGATCACGGCAGGGAACGACCTCCTGCTGAATATGCTCGTGTCCGAGATCGACAATGAGCCGACGGAACTGATAATCGGTCACGGCCTTTGTTGCGCGTGTCACGTTGGTCCACATATGAGCCTCTTTTCGTTGAGGGGAGGGGGCAGAGATCACGCATAGCAATGGGGTTCCCGCAGGCTATAATCCCGAATACCGGACGGTGAGCACGGGATGTCCCCTTTTGGAGTAGCTGCTCACCTGCCCTGGGCGTATGACTCTGACTCTTGTCTTGGCACCCCTCCGCTCTTTGGTGCTGACTCAAGAAGCGGCATTGGAGGATGGGCCGGGTCTTTGCCGGCGGCCGACCATCCACGGTTTTCGCCCGGCGCACGCTTCGGCTCCGTACTAAAAAGAAAATGAGAGCAGGCTGGGGGATACACGGCATCCTCAGGGAGCAGCGGTCCGCTCCCGCACTGAGGACAGGCGGTGGAACGGCGGGATCGTCTCCAGACTGAGTATCCCAAACCAGGCAGACACAATAGCGCAACGAGGAGCTGGACGAACTGCCCCACCAACAGCAGCAGGCCCATACTTGTCACGCCGAGTCCCCATAAGAGACTTTCAATGACGAGAGAGCCGCGCCTGGGAGGCTGCGGCGGACCGCTCCAGAAACAGGCCGGGCACAGGAGGTAGGAAGGTGCGGGGGGCAGTTGCTCAGCAGTCGGTCGAACAACTACAGGAAGCGCACTCATCGCCTCATCTCTCAATGCTCTCCACCTCCTTCGCGGGGATGCGTTTTTTAATGGAAAGTAATCCAAGTATACCAGACGGAGCGCGGACAGAACAGAGTCGGGGCGGGTTTGAAGCCCGCCCCGACCCCTCTATAAATCACCGGGAAATAACGGACGACCACGTCGTTGTGAGAAACGCGAGGGAAACGGTGCTTAGCCTCGCCCGCTGCGAAGCAGGAGGCCCGGAGTTTCCCCGGTGCACTCGCCGTCTTCGAACGTCTGGACCCCGTTCACCAGAATGGCGTGATAGCCCTTGGCCCGCTGAACCCGGCGCCACTCATTCCCAGGGAAGTCGTGCACAATCTCGCCGATCCAGTTCGGCTCAATGTCCAGTTCGTCCAGGTCATAGACCACCACATCGGCTGCTGCACCCTCGCGTAACACGCCGCGATCGCGGAAACCGGCCGCATGCGCCGGCAAGGCGGAGAGCCGGTAATGGGCCTCTTCCAGGCTGATGAGTTGTTCATCCCGGACGAGCCAGCGCAGGAAGTCAGTCGTAAAAGCGCCGCCCGTGAAGAACTTGGTATGGGCGCCACCGTCCGAGGCTCCCGGAACGGTGAAATACGAGTCGTTGATCATCTCTGCCGTATGCTGAGCATTAAAACCCCGGTCCGGTCCCAGGAATTCGACATTCAGATCACCGGCAACCGACAGGTCAAGCATGACGTCGATGGGGTCTTTCCCCTCTTCTTCTGCAATCTGACCAACGGATTTCCCCACATAGGCTTCCAACTCGGCCTGATTGTTGGCGGTCTGGACGATCAGTCTTGGAATCGGACCGCCCACGCCGGCCTGGATGACTTGCAGCTTACGGTCCGCTTCTTCGGTCTCGCGCTTGACGGCGGCACGTAGAGCCGGGTTTTTCATCTTGGCCAGCTTGTCGGTTTTGGTTCCGGTCGTCAGCTCACGCCAGGCCGGACTGGCATCGTACAGATTCCAGTGTTCCAGCGTGAACGCAAAACCCGTCCGGTGCGTTCCGGTCTGACCATAGATCGGCAGGTTTCTCTCCCGGCAGCGCTCCAGCCAGTCCAAGCTCCGACGGTGGACTTTCGGGTCCTTGCGGGCCGCAACAATGACGTTGTGCAGAATGGGTCGGCGGGCGGTATCCGCCAATTTTTCCAGAAAGGCCAGGTCGGCCTTGATATGTCCGGTGGACTGGGTGATTTGGATAAATCCCTCGTCTCGCTCCCGCAGGACTTGGGCCAAGCTCAGAATATCCTCATCCGCCATGATGTCCGTCACCATAGGAGAGCCATCATAATCGGCCTGCGTTGAGTCGGGGCCGAGCCGCTGAATGGAGAAGCCGCACAGTCCGGCATCCATGCCTTCGTGCAGCAATCGCTGCATCTCTTCCTTTTCGGCGGATGTGGCCACGCGAGACTTGGCGGCCTCCAGTCCCATGACATAGGTCATGAGTGACGCAGTGGGCATGTACTGAATACAGTTGACGCCCTTGGCGGAGCGGTCCAGCGAGTCCAGATACTCAGGGATGGTTTCCCAGTCCCAGGTCATGCCTTCTTTCATGGAGTCGTACGGGATGGCTTCCGTCCGCGTCATGGTGAGCATGGAGCGTTCCTGAAACTCGGGCTTGACCGGGGCGAAGCCAAAGCCGCAGTTGCCAAGCACCACCGACGTCACGCCGTGCCAGCCGGAAATCGTGCACCAGGGGTCCCAGCGGATCTGCGCGTCATAATGGGTATGCAGGTCAACAAACCCAGGGGCAACAATGAGTCCGTTCGCATCAATGACTCTCTTCGCTCCACTGGTCGCCCGACCGCCAAGTTGGGCGATCTTTCCATCTTTAATCCAGATATCAGCCTGAAAGCGCGGGACGCGTGTCCCATCAACAACCGTTCCCCCTTTAATATGAACATCAAACTCAGCCATGGCGTTTCTCCTTTAATTTTTTACGCGGGCGCGGCTATGCAACCAAACCACACCCTCCGCCAGCATGATTCCTGACCGCGTGGGTTACCTTCCTCGCTTTGTATAGAGAGAACAGACCTGGAAGGCAAGCCGGGCATGGGACTTGATTATCAGGGGCAGGCAGTCCGGTTACTCGATTATTTGAGCTGGAATGGCTTTACTAGGGGTGGCCGCGGCCATCGAATGAGGACGACGCACGGACAGCGTTCATCCTCATCATCCTCATCCTCGAAACCGTCATCAGGCGAACACGCATACTCCATACGGCTAGTGTACGGTATGAGTGGCAGCGCTGTCCACTCAGGTATTGGGGAGCGGGCTCTGTGCGCGCCGGGGGGACGCAATACCATACTGCCGGAGCGTCCCTTCCAGGGTCGGACGCTGCAGGCGAATACGCTCATCATTGAGCAAATACGAGAAGACATACCCAAGGCCCAGCATAAAAATGCCGATCAAAAAGCAATACATGACAGCCCGGTCGGGATATTGGTCTTTCAAATGTCCTACATAGAGAGGACCGCAGATCCCCGCCGCCGCCCATGCAGTCAGAATTGTTCCGTAAATCGTGGACATCTTCTTCGTCCCAAAAACGTCGAGCACAAAAGAAGGCATGGTGGCAAAGCCGCCACCGAAGCATAGGAGGACATAACAAACGAGAGCCCCAAATATCCAGGGATTCCGTTCGGTCATCAGGATACCGAAGACGATCATCTGACTGGCGAGCAGAATTCTGAAAACCCGGACGCGACCGATACGGTCCGAGAGGAGCCCCCAGAACAGCCGTCCGACTCCGTTACACAACGAACTGACGGCGATCAGGGTCGCCCCGTATTCGACCAGTATTGCCGGCTCTAAGGACGGGTCGGCGAAGCCCCATACCTCCTGCATGAGTTCCGACTGAAAGCTGATGACGGAGATGCCCGCAGCAATATTGAAGAAAAAGACAACCCACATGAAGATAAACGCCGAGGATCTGAGGTAGGGGGCAGCAGAGTCGAGTTCGTCGCTTCGCTGACCGTCTGCCACAGTGGCCACGGCGGTCGGGGGGTCGCTCAGGGCAAAGCTGGATGGCAATAAAATACAGGCAAAGACAACCCCCAGCCACAAGAAAACGAGCGCCAGGTCACCCTCCGCTTGCAGCACGAGCAGTGGGGCCAGCACCTTACTCAAAAGAAACGCACCCACACCAAAGCCCATGACGACGATCCCGGTTACTAAGCCCTTGTGGTCCGGGAACCATTTCGCCACGGTGGCGACTGGCGTCACATAGCCAAACCCGATACCCGCACCACCGATCACCCCATAGCCGAGATAAAAGAGCTCAATAATATCCAGGTGTAGGGCGAGACTGGCGAGCACATAGCCACCCGAGAACATGAGGCTTCCGGCCACGGCCAATTTGCGCGGGCCGAACCGCGGCAGCATGGTGCCGGCCCAGGCTGCCGCGATACCCAGGGAAAAAATCGCAAGGCTGAAGGCCCAGGCCGTTTCCGTGAACGACCAGCCAAGCTGCCTGACCAGGAGTGTCTGAAAGAAACTCCACGCATAGACAGTCCCGAAGCAGGTTTGCAGGAGCGTACACAACAGGGCGATCATCGCGCGCGGCATATGTTTTTGTTGCGCCATTTCCAAGAGTCCTCAATCGCCAATCAACCGTAACCACGAGGCGCGAGCCCGCCGCCCGCGCGCTCCAGACACTGTTCGGAAACCCTCCGAGGTCAAGTCCTATCCATCGTTTCCAGACGATACGCGCTGTTCTCCTTCAGCAGGCACGCCCTCTGAAAAATAGAGGAAGAGGCGGGCGAGTTGTCCAACTTCGTCGTCGCGGGCCAGCAGCGTGTCGTCCGCTCCGTTGTCCCGGTCACGCGCGAGGGTAACGGCGTAGGCGAGGAGATCGCCCAAGGGCTTCGCTGCCAAGTTGACAAACCAGATAGCGGCTAGGACACCAACGACAAGGATGATGGAGATAAGGTAGACTTGGCGACCGATTGCTCGCTGGATCTTCAACGCAATCAGATCGGTGTCCATGCCGACATGAACGGTGCCAGCAACGCCAGCCAGAATCGGACTGCCCACTTCCACGAAATCACCCATCCCAGGCAGGCTGCGTTCCACAGTCGCCGTGTTATTCCGGTCTCCGGTACGAATTTCTTCGGGAACACCGGGAACAAACGTATGGGCGACAAACTCGCCCTCTTCGTCCGCGATATAGATATAGCGTATGCTCTGGATTTCGACAAACTGATCGATAAGCGATTGTAGCGCCGACAGATCTCGATTTAAGAGAATGTCCACACTGGAATCGGCAATGGTCTTGGCGATGTCCTTGCTATTGCTCTCGTATTCCTCGGACAAATGTGTATCCACGGTATAAATACACAGTACGGAGGTGGACAGGCTAATCAGACCAAACAGAGAGAAAACACCAAATAAGGTTTTCTGAAAGAGCTTTTGGATTTTCATGTCAGGCAAACCTGTCTTCCCAATTGTCCAGCAGGACAAAACGGCCTTCCTCAACAACTGTGTAGTAGACTTGTTGTAGCCCCTGGCGACGGTCGGGACCGAAGGAGGCCCGCTCGTCAATGCCCAAATCGAAATCCTGAACGGTGAAGACTGCCTGCTGGAGTTGGCTCCGTTCCGGTCTGTCCCCAAGCCGGCGCAGAATTTCAACCATCAATTTGGCGTCGATAAATCCTTCGAGGCTGACGAAGCTATGCTCGGAGGGCAGGTAGGGTTCCTTCAGCAGTTCTAGGGGTGGCTGCGGGTTATAGCGGCGCATCAAGTCGCGATACTCTTTGA
This sequence comes from Candidatus Binatia bacterium, assembly GCA_022820725.1. Lineage (GTDB taxonomy): Bacteria > Desulfobacterota > Binatia > Bin18 > Bin18 > Bin18. Next base: position 27,652 of record JAJEFA010000017.1, on the reverse strand, counting down.
TGGCGGGCATGGAGGCCTCTTCGTAACTCGGAACCACTTGGGAGTTGACGAGGAGTCGCGTGTACTGCTCGCTGTTGCCACGCTCTTCGGTCAGCGCCCAGTGCGTGAGGAGTTTCAAGAGATTCTCGCTGCCAACAAAGGACAGGTTGGCAATCGGGACTTGCAGACCGAGGTTGACGGCGTCGCGGACAAAGGCCGCACAGGCCGCGTAGGAACCGATACAGATCACGGCTTCGGGCTGTGACGCCTTGAGGATTTCGACCTGCCTACGCATGCTGGCGGTGAACTTTGTGCCACGGCGGTAGGTCGCCTCGCCCGCAATCTGTCTTCCGTAGTGTTTCAGGGCGCGCCTGACACCGGCCCACCCGCTACGCCCATAGGCATCGGCTTGATAGAATACGGCGATACGTTTTCGGTTGATGCGCACGAAATTATCGACCAGACCGGCGGTTTCCTGGCGATAGGAGGAACGCAGGTTGAACGCGAAGTCGCCATAGGGAGGTTCCCGCTGCGGCTGGGCGCCGGTGAAGGGAAAAAACAAAAAGAAATTCCGGTCCTGGAACTTCTTGAGCATGGGGAGGACACGCGTGACCGTTGGGGTGCCAACGTAGCCGAAGAGCAGAAACACCTGGTCTTGCAGCATCAGCTTCAGGGTATTCCGAACAGAAGGGGCGGGTTGGTAGCCATCGTCATATGTCTTGAGCATCACGTTGCGGCCGGCGATTCCTCCCTGCTCATTCACATGGTCGAAGTAGGCGGTGGCGCCACGATACAGTTCGATACCTAACCCCCGGGATGGGCCGGAGAAGGCCGCAGACATGCCCAGAACAATCTCGGTGTCGGTCACGCCAGGTGCCATCTGCGGGGCAGGTTGGCCGGCGTCTGTGTCAGCGTCCGCCCTCAGGGGCTTCAGCCAGGGGGCGACCGCACACCAAGCAAGACCGGAACGGAGCAGCGCTCTCCTCGTTATTGTTCTCATGCTATCCTCATCTTTACGCCCAGGTTCCAATCGGTACAGAGGATTTGGTGTTCATACGCGCCCACTCCCAAGAAAAACTGTCAGGCCGAGACGGTCGCGTCGGTAATATCGAGCGCCTGGTCAATAATCGCCAATCCCTCACGGAGTTGTTCTTCGCTAATACACAGCGGCGGATTGACAAAAAAAGTGTTCCAGCGAACGAGGGTGAAAAGCCCGTTCTCTCGAAAGAACGTACCGAGCTGAGCCATGGACCCCATCTCGGCAGCCGTCGCATTAAAGGGAGCCAGCGGCTCGCGCGTCTGGCGGTTTTTGACCAGCTCGAACAGGCCAAACAGGCCGATGGAACGGGTCTCTCCAACCGAGGGATGCTTCTTCTGTAAACGTTCCATTTCATGCGCCAGAACGGTCCCCATCTTTTTGGCATGCTCGATCAGACCGTCTTCCTGGTAGACCTTAATGGTGGCAACCGCAGCGGCACAGGAGACCGGATGTGCCCCATAGGTCAATCCGGAATACAGGAAGTTGTCTTCAAAATGGGCCGCGATCTCATCGTTCACCATGATGGCGCCAAGCGGCAGGTAGGCGCTCGTTAAGCCCTTTGCCACCGTCATGATGTCAGGCACGACATCCCAGTGATCGACCGCAAACCACTCCCCCGTCCGGCCAAAGCCGCTCATGACCTCATCGGCGATCAACAGGATGCCATATTTATCACACAAGGTGCGCAGCCCCTGCAGATAACCGTCGGGTGGGATGATGATGCCGTTCGTGCCAGTCACGGTCTCAATCAGCACGGCAGCAATCGAGTGCGCACCCTCAAACTGGATGACATCTTCGACATGATTCAAGCAGTCGAGATTGCAGGCTGACTGCTCCTGACACCAGCGGCACCGATAGCGGTAGGGGTCCATGGCCCGTACAACACCGGGGATACCGGGTTCAGTTCCCCAGCGGCGCGGCTCTCCGGTCAGGCTGACGGCCCCGGCTGTTGCGCCGTGATAGGAACGATAGCGGACAAGAATTTTCTGCCGCTGAGTGGCCAAGCGAGCGATCCGCACGGCATGCTCATTTGCCTCCGCTCCGCTCAGCGTCAGAAAGGATCGTTTGAGGGCACCGGGGCTGACTTCGGCCAGGAGTTGATGCAGCCTGGCCCGTGGCTCGGTCACAAGATGCGGCATCACATAGGTCAGCTTCTCGGATTGTTCCCGAATGGCGGTCAGGACACGCTCATCACCGTGGCCAATGTTGACGCACATCAGTTGCGAGTTGAAGTCAAGAAAACGTTTACCGTCGACCGTCCAGAAGTAGACGCCCTGAGCGTGGTCAACGCTGAGTGGCTTCACCGCTTTCTGCGCCGCCCATTCGTAAAGGCCGTACTCCCGAGTCAGGCGTAAGATCTCGGCAGAGGAGAGGTCACTCATATGCGTCTCCTGTTTCTACTCGTAGCGCTACATTCGTCGTCGTCCCGCTGCCAGTGATAATAGCTACACCGAACAAAAAAAGCGAGAAACGAGACGACTAGTCCCCCACAGACCGGAGTGCTATGTCAAGGATCATACAGGAGGGAAATATGATGCATACAAAAAGATGCCGATTCGTTGCTCTGGGTGGACTCATGGGGGCTGTGTTTGTTTGTACGCCCCTCGGAGTACAGGGACAAGAAGCGCAAAACACAAACACCGTCACCGTTCTGCTTGAGGGCTATGTCAAGCCGATAGAAGGGCGACAGCCCATGCCCGGTGTGGCTGATGACGGGGCCAGGCATGTGGCGGGTACGGTTGCCCTGGTCCGAGGCGAGGGTGTCACGTTGGTCGCCGATCCCGGTATGGTTGCAGAGCGGGCTCTCATCCTTGACACGCTGAAAAAAGAGGGCGTCTCAGTTGAGGATGTCACCCATGTCTTTATCAGCCATCACCATCCCGACCATACCGTAAATATTGCCCTCTTCCCCAACGCCCGACTGGTCGATTTTTGGGCGACGTATAGCGGCGATCTGTGGGAAGATCATGGAGATGAGTATGCCATTGCGCCCGGCATACGTGTGATACAAACCCCGGGACATACCGAAGAAGACGCGTCGCTGGTCGTCGAGACGGCACAGGGGACCTACGTCCTGACCCATACCTGGGCATTCCCGGACATCACACCCGGAGACGCCCCGCTGACCTGGAACCAAGAGGCACTCAATGCGAGTCGAGAGAAGGTTTTACAGCTCGCGGACTGGATTATTCCCGGTCACGGCAAGATGGTGCCCAACCCTGAGAGGGAAAAGGAGTAGGGATAGTCGAGCTGTCATCCGTAGCCGGTGGGTAGCTGTTGCCGCGTCCCAGACTAGAAATTCTTGAGTCGTTCGGTTGTTTCCGGGTCGAGAAAACTGGCAACGGTCGCCTCTGTTTCCAGTCGAAGTGCAGTGTTGATATCGCTGACCGCGCACTGATTGAGTACGCGCTTCATCGCTCGGACGGCCAGAGGTGGCAGGCTACTCAGTTTCTCCGCCACACTGTGCGCCTCGGCGAGCAGCCGATCATCGGCAACGACGCGCCACGCCACGCCCAGGTCCAGCAGGGTGCGGGCGTCGTACTGTTCGCCCAGAAATAGCATTTCTCGGGCTTTGTTCAGCCCAACCAGGGCCGGTAAAAGCGATGAGACGGCGCCGGTCACAAAGGCGTTGAGCGACACCTCAGGGAAAAACCCCCGGGCGCTTTCCGCCCAGATCGGGAAATCACAATTGATCGCCAACTCGAATCCACCCCCGACTGCCCAACCGTTGATGGCTCCCACAACCGGTTTCCCGCCAAAGACAATCGCCAGGGTCGCCCGCTGGACCGCGTCCACGGCATCTCTGGCCTCTCCTTCGCCTTCAGGCTGACGATGTGCCTTCCGGTCATCGCCGGCACAAAAGGCTCGGCCCTGGCCGGTAAAAATGATGGCCCGGGTCCCTGGATCGGCATTGGCTTCGTCAAATGCGCGCGCAATATCGATCATGAGCTGTCCGTTCATGGCGTTCAGGCGCTCGGGCCGATTCAGGGCTATGGTGCGGACCCCGCTGTTGCCGAGCGTGCTCAGAACGGTTTCATATTGAAAAGTGTCCATATCGCTTCCTCCCGCTGTGTTTCATTTTTTCCCGTGTCCTCGAAGAGATGTCCGACGACCCTCTGGGTAACCTGAACGCACGCGTCCGATCAAGAACACCGGGCAATCTTTTCTCACGGATACCTCTTGAGGTACAAGGAAACGGGGAAGAATGATGTATTGTCAAAAAGCCCGGATTGTGGAGCCGGAGAGTTGGGACAGTATCCACCCGGACTCACACGCCTGGGTTCGTCGGTATCGCGGGACAGAGTTATGGGTGGAGGCCACTCCTCCTCAGGGCACCCACCCGGCCCTTCACGGCGGCATGGTGAGCAATTCTGTGAGGACACCGTATTTGTGGCACGGACGGATTCGCTACCGCATGTCGCTCGACGTGCTTGAACTCTTACCCGAGAGCGCTGACGTGCCAGATCAACCCTTACCTGACTGGATAGACGCCCTGCACACATGATACGAATTCTCAACAATGACGCGGGATGAAGAGATTCGGCAGGATTTGGAGCGGCAGTGGGCGAAAATCGAAGGTTCACCGCACCCGACGAGTACAGGTCTCTCCCGGTGTGCCTGTGGCCATCCGGCTCTGGTACACGAATACGCCTGGACCGGTCGCTGTCGTATCAGTCTGTGCGGTTGTCACCAGTTCACCGCAATGCAGAAAGACCGATAGTCACCCGCTGTCTGGAATCGGCGATCCGCGAGTACGGGCCTGTTTGATCTTGTCAAATAACGCATACTCCGAGACGTAAGATGGGGAGACATTGCCCGCTCTTCTCATTTGAGAAGGAGTACGGTAGGACAACTGGTATGCAGACAATAGCACGCTGGATACTCGTAAGTGTTGGAGTATGTATTTGTGGTGTAGCCCTGGCGCAAACAGACAGAACTGCCGAGTTGCGAGCGCGGGCCGAGGCCGGTGACGTCGAGGCGCAGTACGACCTCGCCTTCCTGTACGATAATGGCTACGGGGTCGCACAAGACTATACCGAAGCCAGTGTGTGGTATCACAAAGCTGCTGAGCAGGGCCATGCGACAGCCCAGTGGAACCTGGGGGTTATGTATGCCAACGGCCTTGGCGTCGCAGCGGATATGGACACAGCGATAGCGTGGTATCGCCGAGCCGCCGAGCAGGGCCATGTGACAGCCCAGTACGACCTGGGTATTCTGTACTCATCGGGCAAGGGAATTGAGCAGGATGACGTCCAGGCCTTGCTCTTGATCAACCAGGCGGCCGATAGCGCGGCCAAGCTGGCCGTTTATAAAGGCGACCGTGATTCGTTCAATGCCGCCAAAGCAACTGCTGCAAAATACGCGGGTGCCCGCGATAATCTGATTGCACGAATGACGATTGCCCAGCTCACCCAAGCGGCCGAGCAGGGAATCATGCATGCCCAGGCGGAATTGGGCGTGCTCTACGGCCTGGGCCAACGCGTTGACCGGGATGCGACCCAGGCGCTGCAATGGCATCGTCAGGCTGCCGAACAGGGCTCTCCGCAGTCGCTCTATTTTATGGGGCTCCACTATTATACGGGCCAAGGCGTGGCACAAGACGCGGCCGAAGCCGCCAAGTGGTATCGCCAGGCGGCCGACCAGGGCCATGCCGACGCACAGTGGAATCTGGGGCTGATGTATCGCACCGGCCAAGGGGTGGCACAGGATGCGGCCGAAGCCGCCAAGTGGTATCGCCAGGCGGCCGACCAGGGCCATGCCCAAGCCCAGATCAATCTGGGCTTCATGTACGCGACCGGGCAAGGGGTCGAACAGAACGACACCCAGGCGGCGAATTGGTATCGCCGGGCGGCCAATCAGGATGATGCCCAGGCGCAGTATAATCTGGCACTGCGCTACGCCAGGGGCCAGGGGACGCCGCTGGACTATGGCCAAGCCTATATGTGGATCAGTCTGGCGGAGACCAATGCCTCGGGCGAGCACAAGAATGAAGTGCTCAAAGTGCGTGAGTATATTGTTGAGCTTATGGAACCTGAGCAGATTGAGGAAGGAGAAGAGCTCTTTCGTAAGCGGCAACGTTCGAGTTCTGGGACATAAAAGGAGGATGTGCATGCCCGGCCCTGAAGCCTTACCGAGTCTCCCCATGTCAGGTGTGATCGATGCCGACGGTCATATACTCGAAGCGCCCGATCTCTGGGAAAAATATCTGGAACCTCAATATCGTGACCGCGCGGTCCGTATTCGGAAGGACGACGACGGCCTGGAATATCTTGAGGTCAACGGTCAGCCATCCAAAATGACCCGGAAGGGGGCACCTTCGGGGCTTGGGGTGATGGACCAGCTTGGGGGTATTGAGTATGAACGCGAGCCGACCGGCTCTGGCTATGTTGATAACGCCTCGTTTGGCTCCATGGATCCGAAAGAGCGGCTGCAACGTCTGGACATTGAGCATATCGAGAAGGTGTTTCTCTACCCCACGCTTGGCCTGTTATGGGAACCCGAATGCGAAGACCTTGAGCTGTCGATGGCCTATGCCCGGGCGTACAATCGCTGGCTGGTGGATTTTTGCTCAGACTCGGGTGGACGCCTGCTCCCCATTGCCCATATCCCCATTGGCATTCCCGAGCTAGCGGAAGAAGAGCTGCGCCGGGCGGCCAAGGATGGGATGAAGGGCTTTTTTGTGGCTCCGTATATCTGGAGCCGCAAGGCTCATGGCCATCCCGATCACGACCGCGTGTTTGCCGCGGCCCAAGAACTCGGTCTGCCGTTTGGCATTCACCCGTCGTTTGAGCCCCACTGGGCGGCCCCAACCCGCTTTGGCCGGATGACGAGTTTCTCGACCGCGTTTTACCAAAATATCGCCGGGGGAGATGCCATTCGAGGGGGTTTTGTCTCGCTCTTTCAGTATGGGGTGTTCGACAAGTTCCCGCAGCTCAAAGTCATTGTCCTGGAAGTGGGCGCGGGCTGGATCGGATACTGGCTGGAACGCATGGATGCGGTCTACGACTCGCCACTGGGCAAGAGCGTGCGGCTGAAAGACAAACCGAGCGAGTATTTCCGCCGACAGTGCTGGATCTCGGGCGACCCGGATGAACGTTCACTCGCCGGGGTGATCCCCTTTGTTGGAGAAGATCGATTTTTCTGGGCCAGCGATTTTCCGCATGCCGACCATCCACCCGAGTATATTCCCAATTTGGTTGAACTCACAAACCTGATGGCCGAATCGGCCCGAGAGGGCATATTGGGAAAGAACGTGCTGAAGTGCTACGGCATGCAAGAGTAAACGTATCCTCCATCAATACAGACAAAGCTGGACACGTTTACTCTTTGATTCGTAGTCACGGTTCAGTCAGACCGCAAGGAGGCTAGCAGTATGGCAAAGTATGGACAGCTCACAAAAAGTCAGTTCGGTCCCTCAATGCCGGTGACCGCACCTGCAGTCCAGTCTCCACCCTTCTATTACCGCAATATGGAGATGATTATCGTTGATTACCAGACCGATGAAGATGGTGCCCTGCGCCTCCTCCCAGAAGGATTAGCCCTAGTTGAGCCGGCGACCGCCAGCCTCCTTATTGCCAAATACCACTTCTCGACCTTTGGGCCATATAATGAGGCGATTCTGGGACTGGCCTGCACCTGGGAAGGTCAGCCCATGACCTATCTGCCGAATCTTTTCGTCACTCAGGAAGCACCGCTGATCGCGGGTCGTGAGATCTGGGGCTATGCTAAAAAGCTGGCTCACGTTGACGTGACCCAGGAACATGAAGAATTCATGGGCATCATTGAGCGGCCTACGGGTAACCGGCTGGCGACGGCCGTCATGCGGGCGATTCGCAACGCCCCGGTCGAGAGCTTCAAATTTCCGCCCATTGTTTCCCTCAAAGTGATTCCCAGCGCGGAAGAAAGCGAGGAGCCGGCCTTGGCGCAGCTTGTCTCTTGTCATTTTGCCGTCACCCCTGTCGTGGGAACCGACGGCGTTGCCGAGGTGTGGAGTGGACCGGGCTCGCTGGTCTATAATGCCCCAACGGAAGCCGATCCCTGGCACCAGTTAGCGGTCAAAGAAGTGGTGCAGTGCCGCTATGGCTTTTTTAACGCCCACCTGCCATACGGCCGCATATTGAAAACGTATTAATAGCCGACATGGACAGGGGGGTCGCTGGGCAGCGGCCCCTCACTGCTCGCAGGAGCGGTCTTATTGCGGCTGCGGTACGATCCGCAGATACGGCTTGGGCGCCTTCCAACCGCCGGGGAATTTTTCCTTGGCTTCCTCGTTCGAGACCGCAGGGACAATAATCACGTCCTCGCCCTGTTTCCAATTCACCGGAGTGGCGACTTTGTGTTGGGCGGTCAACTGACAGGAATCCAATACGCGCAGAACCTCGTCGAAGTTCCGCCCGGTGCTCATCGGATAGGTAATCATGAGCTTGATCTTCTTGTCCGGCCCGACCACAAACACCGAGCGAACGGTGGCATTGTCGACCGCCGTCCGTCCCTTGGCAGTCCCGCTCGCATTCGGGTGGATCATGTCGTACAGCTTGGCAACGGCGAGGTCCGTGTCGCCAATCAAGGGATAGGTGACGGAATGCCCCTGAGTTTCTTCAATGTCTTTGACCCATTCCGTGTGATCGGCGACCGGGTCAATGCTCAGACCGATGATTTTGCAGTTGCGCTTATCAAATTCCGGCTTGAGGCCAGCCATATAGCCCAACTCCGTTGTACACACCGGAGTAAAATCTTTGGGATGTGAAAACAAAATAGCCCAGCCATCTCCGATCCACTCGTGAAAGTTGATCGTTCCCTCTGTGGTCTCCGCCGTAAAATTGGGAGCTTCCTCGCCAATGTGTAACGCCATCATGCATCTCCTTCAATGCTTATGCTTCTCACAGTTACCAGTCGCCCACGGATCGATTCGTTTATAGCGCCTTGCCCGGAGAAGTGGAAGCAGTTCTGCCCTCTCTTATACAGTTCAGATTGGTCTTACATATTCAATCGAAATCCAACCTTGATCTTGACCTGGAACTGATTGACTGTGCCGTCCTGAATCACACCGCGCGCTTCAACGACTTCAAACCAATCCAAATTCTTGAGAGTTTGATTTGCCCGGGCAACGGCATTCTGGATGGCTTCTTCAATCGAGTTTTCCGATACCCCAACCAACTCAATGAGCTTATACGTTTTGTCTGACATGGCTCCTCCCTTTCGTCTCTACACCCAGGATTGATAGAAGGCTTACCCTTCTGCCCAAGCCTTCATTTCTTCATCGCTCAAATAGCGAAAGCCTACATCAAGCGTAACCTGATACTGTCCAACTTTACCATCCACGACTGTTCCGCGGAGCGCCTTGACCTCAAACCAGTCGAGTGCCTTGAGTGTCTTGTTGGCGCGATCAACCGCGTTGCTTACCGCCGCCGAGATCGACTGCTCCGAGGTGCCCACGATCTCAGTAATGACATAGGTTTTATCCTGCATATCATTTCCTCCTTTCCGACCCTTGTCATCTTAGTCTCGTTCTACCTTTCTTGCTTTGCCACCTTCACACTATCCTTCGCCCCTGGTCTTTGCCTGTCAACCACAGGAGGGTTTTAGTCGTACTCGCGGTAATTGATCACCCGCCAGCCCTCGGCCTGATTGCGCAGGGTTAACACAATATTCTTGGTAAATCGTCCGGCTCCGTCAACGTCAAAATCTGCCTTATACAGGAAAGACACACTCGATTCGCCGCGTGGTGTTTCTTCAAGCAGTTCATAGTACACCCGAGGCTGCCGTGTTGTTGCATCAATGGTCAGGCCCTCGGTCAGTCGCATTTCCTCCTCTACCCGGTTACGGGCAAAGCCGGCGCAATAGGCTCTAGCGGTCGGCAAGTCAATATGCACATAATGCGCATCGAGAAAGAGTTCGGCTGTCCCTTGGGCCGTGTTCGGATCAGGCTGACAGGCCCCCAGCAGCACAAGCCAGACAAAGCAAAAAAGCATCGGAGGGAAACGCCGAGCGGTCATGGCAGGAACTCTGTCAGGACTTTTTTTTGAATAAGGCGTCCAGTTGTGCCCGAGCGTCTGCTGCGGACGGACGGGCTGGGCTCGGCTGCGTATTCTTGAGCGCAAAGAACTCACAAAAATTTGCAGCGTCCTTATGCTGGACGAGATCGGCTTGCGGTTCACGACACGCATCAGCAGTACGCACGTCGTAAAAGGTACAGTTGAGACAGCAGCGCACGTCAGCCCCACACCCTGCACACGTGTCGCGTCGTCCAATGGGCTCTTCGAGAGATATTTCTGTCTGGCACTGATAACAGACTCGCACAACCGCCCCTGTTTTGCTCTTTCTCTATACTACCCGGCACGCCATTCGTTTTCTCATCGCAGGCCGTCTCTCTCCTCACTTTCTTCAAACCGGACTTGTTGATACCATTGCAGGTAATAAATTGAAATTCCAATGACGCCAGAACTCCACGAATTGTTTGACCGCTATACCGTCTATCTGGAGGTAGAGAAAAATGTCTCTACCCATACCCTGCGGAACTACCGTAGCGATCTGCACCAATTCTTCGCTTTTGTCGAAAAGCCGACAGAACAGGCGGAGCCCGGCCAGGTCGATGTCACCCAGATCAGTCACCACAGCATTCAGGCTTTTTTGTCCACCTTGTATCGACAGCATACGAAGAGTTCGATTAGTCGGAAGCTCTCGGCACTCAAGAGCTTTTTTCGCTTCTTGCTGCGCGAGGCCGTGATTGACCAAGACCCGACCCTGCACCTGAGTTCGCCCAAGCAAGACCACCCCCTTCCGACCTATCTCCCGGTTGACGACATGTTTCGGCTCTTGGACACTCCCGCACCGGATACCCCCGCCGAGTTGCGTGACCGGGCCATACTCGAAGTGCTCTATTCGTGCGGGCTCCGCGTCAGTGAATTAACTGGCCTGAACTGGGAGGATATCGATCCCAACCTTGAAGTTCTGCGGGTGAAGGGGAAAGGGCAGAAGGAACGGATTGTGCCGATTGGCCACACGGCGCTTGGCGCGCTACACCGGTATCGGGCAGAGATTCCGGCCTTGCTCGGCAATAATTATCAGCCGACGTCTCATGACGTATCGGCAGGTGACGCCAAGCCGGTTTTTCTCAACCAACGCGGTGGACGCTTAACTCCTCGGAGCGTTGCTCGACTTGTCGCCAGCTATGCCAAGCAGTGCGGTCTGGCCCACAAGATCAGTCCCCACGCACTACGCCACACCTTTGCGACACATTTGCTTGATGCGGGAGCTGACCTGCGGGCGATTCAGGAGCTGTTGGGGCATTCCAGCCTGTCCACCACACAGCGCTACACCCACGTCAATTTGGACCGCCTCACCCAAGTGTATGACAAAGCGCACCCGCGGGCCTAAGCCGACCTCTTGTGACTCAGCCCCTGCGTCTTCTATAACGTCGCCTGCAATAGTTCATTCAAGACCCTATGCTATGAATATCCGGTGGTTGGAGGACATACGGTGAGCGCACCTATGCATGGAACAACTATTCTCACCGTCCGCCGTGACGGCAAAGTTGCCATGGCGGGAGACGGGCAGGTCAGCCTCGGAGACACTGTCGTCAAGCACGCCGCACGGAAAGTCCGCCGCTTGTATAAGGATCGTATTCTGGCGGGTTTTGCAGGCGGGACGGCGGATGCCATTACCCTGTGCGAAAAATTCGAAGGGAAGCTGGAAGAATATAATGGCAACCTCCGGCGAGCCGCGGTCGAACTGGCCCGGGACTGGCGTGCGGACCGGGTCTTACGTCGCCTTGAAGCGCTGATGGCGGTCGTTGATCACGAGTCATCTCTACTGATCTCCGGGAGCGGAGATGTGCTTGAGCCTGACGACGGCGTTCTGGCTATTGGATCGGGTGGCAATTATGCTCTGGCAGCAGCTCGTGCATTAGTCGCCCACACGCCTCTGGATGCGGTCCGGATTGTTGAGGAGGCCATGCGCATCGCCGGAGCTATTTGCGTATACACCAACGACCAGATTGTAGTGGAGGAACTATAAGATGACGGATGTCGTCGACGGGGCGCCCGTACTTGTTCAAGACGCAGGCCCCCCGGTTATGACCCCGCGAGAAATCGTCTCCGAGTTGGACCGGTATATTATTGGCCAAGCGAAAGCCAAACGTTCCGTTGCGATTGCGTTGCGGAATCGCTGGAGACGGCAGCAAGTCCCGGAAGATTTGCGGGACGAGATTGCTCCGAAAAATATTTTGATGATCGGTCCGACCGGGGTCGGCAAAACCGAGATCGCCCGCCGTTTGGCGCGTCTGGCCCAGGCGCCGTTTATCAAAGTGGAGGCCTCAAAGTTTACCGAGGTCGGCTATGTAGGGCGCGATGTCGAATCTATGGTACGGGATCTGACAGAGCTGGCCGCCGGCTTGGTCAAGCAGGAAGAAAAAGAACGGATCCAGGTCAAGGCCCACGCTCAGGCGGAGGAGCAGCTCCTCGACCTCCTGCTTCCTCCAACGCCGTCCGCGGCCAGCCTGAGTGAGGAGGGAGCCACAAGCGCCAGGAATAGCACACGGGAAAAAATGCGACGCATGCTCCACGAAGGAAAGCTGGACGAGCGGGAGGTGGAGCTTGAAATTACCCGCTCTGCCACCCCCTTTGTCGAAGTCATGGCTCCGCAGGGCATGGAAGAAATGGAGAATCAGCTCAAAGAGATGTTCTCCAATATGATGCCCAAGCAAACCAAGAAACGCCGCGTGAAGGTCCCGGAAGCGCTCGAGATTCTGACAGTCGAAGAGGCCGACAAGCTGGTTGATATGGACGCGGTCGTCCAGGAGGCCATTCGTCGGGTCGAACAGACTGGTATCATCTTTATTGACGAAATCGATAAAATTGCCGGTCGAGAGAACACCCACGGCGCAGACGTCTCTCGCCAGGGTGTTCAGCGAGACCTGCTGCCGCTGGTCGAAGGCTGTACCGTCAATACCAAATATGGCATGGTCCGCACCGACCACATCCTTTTTGTTGCGTCGGGCGCATTTCATACCGCCAAGCCCTCAGACCTGATTCCGGAATTTCAGGGGCGTTTCCCGATTCGCGTGGAACTGGAATCTCTGACGCACGGAGATTTTGTTCGGATCCTGACCGAACCGAAAAATGCGTTACTGACCCAGTATGTCGCCTTACTCGATACCGAAGACGTCAGGCTCAACTTTACGGCTGACGCTGTAGAGCAGATTGCCCAGATTGCCGCCACCGTAAATGAACGGACTGAGAATATCGGAGCACGGCGACTGCATACGGTAGTCGAACGGCTGGTCGAGGACCTCTCTTTTGACGCTCCAGAATTGAGCGGGCGGGAGCTGCCGATTGATGCCAATTATGTCCGGGACAAGCTAGAAGCAATTGTCAAAGATCAAGACTTGTCCCGATATATTTTATAGACATTGCAAAACCGTCCCTCCTTGGAAGGAAAGAGGAGGCACAAGAAAAAAGGGCGACTTCCGCCGCCCTTTTCGGTCCGCTCTGTTACGCCAACCAGCTTTCAACCAGCCTTATTTTGAGAGGTTCACCGCCCCTCGGCCAAGCTGTACGGGGGCTGTGACACGCATCTCCTTCTGATCTGTTGCGCTGGACATAAACTCCATAGTGAAGCCCTCCGCGTCGATATCGAGATGCTTCCGAATTGCCGCAAGGATATCTTTCCGCAAGGCTTCCTTCTTTTCCCCAGTCAAGCCAAGTCGGTCGTCTTGTAAGACCAGGAGGAGGCGATTCTTTGCAGCGTCCTTACTGCCACTTCCGCTTTTGCCAAAAAAGAGCTGGATACGTTCCGTTAATGTCATAGCTTATCTCCCAAAGATGAATTGGCCGAGCCGTTTGGCGAAACTAGAGTGGCCGTTCAGCTCGGGAATCGGAACGTCTTCCCCAAGAATCCTGCGCGCGATACGCCCGTAGGCATCGCCAGACGGCGAGCCGCCATTCAGGACGACCGGAGCCCCTTTGTTACCGGCAATCACGACTGCTTCATCTTCGGGGACAATCCCAAGGAGGCGGATGGCCAAGATGTCCAACACATCTTGTTGGTCGAGCATGTCCCCCCGCTTTACCATGGCCATAGACATGCGATTAATAATGAGCTGAGGTTCGCCGAGCGAACTCTGTAGCAGACCAATGACGCGGTCTGCGTCACGGACTGGGGAGACGTCTGGCGTCGTCACCACAATCGCCTCATCTGCCGCCGCCACCGCGTTTCGGAACCCCTGCTCAATTCCGGCCGGGCAATCTATGAGGACGAAGTCGAATTCCTCCTTCAGCTGAGTGGACAAGTCCCGCATCTGGTCAGCATTAATCGCCTCCTTCTGGTCAATCTGCGAGGCTGGAATCAGAAAAAGGCTCGAAATCCGCTTGTCCTTGACCAGTGCCTGCCTGGGCTGACAGCGTCCGCTCACCACGTCAACAATATTGTAGACGACCCGGTTTTCGACGCCCAGAATGAGGTCAAGATTGCGCAACCCGATATCCCCATCAATCAGCACCACCTTTTGATCCCGGCTGGCAAGACTCAGGCCGATGTTTGCGGTTGCGGTCGTTTTCCCGACCCCCCCCTTGCCCGAGGTAACGACGATGGCTCGTCCACTCATGGCTCACCTCTCCTATAGCTTCCCGTTATATGGTTCAATCACGATCTGATCATCCAGAACCCGAGCGACTTCCGGGTGGAGTACACCGCGGTGGTTTTGCCCTTCTTCTGGAATGGCGATCAAGGGTCCAATTCTGAGTTGTAGCGGCGTCAGGTTGAGCGCGATCACCACAGCCTTGTCGTTATCGGGATAGCCGGCGTGGACAACTCCGCGTAGCGTTCCTATCACAACCACATCCCCACCTGCGATGATTTCCGCTCCTTGGTTCACATCCCCAGCCAGGATTACATCCCCATCAAAAACTTCTTTCTGTCCGCCCCGCATCCCGTGGCGCAGATATGATGCCCGCTGTCCTTCGGGCGGAGGAGGGTCTTGATCTGTTTTCTCCGTCCGGGGCAGCGGCACACTCTCCCGAACGGACAACCCTTCTCTGTATAACATCTTCCTGCTGGTGGCATCGTTTGAAACCACGTAGCGCAGCAGCACCCCTTCTCGATGGAGGGTCTCCTTCAGGTGCCACCATTCTTCTTTTTGCAGGGGACGATCCCCGAAGTGTAGGACGATAGGAGAGCCACGAAAAAAACCGTTCGCCCGCGCTAATTCTTCCTCAACCGCTGCAACTACATCGGCAAACGGAGCGTGGTCATCAAAGAGAAGGGTCGGGCCTTCTTTGAGCCCTTTTATGGAAAATAACGAGGTTCCCCCCTGTGACACGACCAACTCCACCCACTCGTTCGTTTGGATGCGGGTATGGTTACCCCAGACCATCCACAACTTCCTGTAGCAGAAAAATATATGGTCTACAATATCTAGTGGCTAGGATTTTTCCCACCGAGAAAGTTTGACCCTGTTTTCAGGTCGGGTTGAGACGAGTATAGTATATGCCTCAAGTCTAAGGAGACACCCGCAAGAGCAATCGGAGAGAAGGTCAGGAGAAACCATGCATAGAGAAAGAGACCAGGAGATCCGTCGACGCCGCAGACGTCGCGAAAAAGCACTCAAGCGCCGCATCAAAGAACTCAAGGCAGAGGCGAAGGTCAGAAAGGCCGCAGCTTCGTAATTCTTCCCCCCCGTCAGCCTCAGGCAGAGAGCTGTCAAAGCTTTAGCGAACGCGGATTTGAAAGCGGGTCGTACCAGACCGAAGGGCGACCGAGTCTGGCCGGATTTCAGCGACCGTATAGCCGCCAATAGCATCGCCTTCGTGAACAAGGGTCAACGGGCTCCCTCCGACCCTGACAAAGGCCTTTCGTCGCGCAGACTCGGGTGACCACTGAAGAAAGCTGACCGCTGAATTGGCTGGGGCAGGAGCATAGACATCTTCCGGTTCGTCCGACTCTCCGTTGTCCGCCGGCTTCCCTGGCTCAATCGACCACTCTTGTTCAGAGTGTTCCGCCTCCCCGGCCTGCTCCCCCCCTCGCTGATTTTCCTGTCTACTCTCCAGAGTCGTCTCACGCCCCTCACCCGCCGTCTCGGAAACGTGTGGGCCGCTGGCTTCGCGTCTTTGAGGTGCTTGGTGGGCTTTCTTTCCGCCAGGCTCAGAAAACCCCTGAGGGGTGGTGTCCACAAGCGACGTGCGTAGCGCGACTTGGGGGGAGGAGACAAAGGGGGAATCCTGGAGAGGCGGTGGCTCTGAGAGAACAAGAGGGTGTTCAGGCAGAAAGGGGCCGGTGACGCTCCCTATTCTTCGCTGTTCTTCTTGGACTTGCCCCCCCGTAACAGCAGAGACTGTTTTCTCGGACCCTCCGAAATCTTCAGGCATAACCGGTAGCGGAAAGCGGCGTTCCACTTCCTTTGAGAGGTGCTGTAGAGGCGTTCCCCCTTCTTCTGGAGGGATTTCTTCCTGACGAGTCATCCATGCGCCTACAATAAATCCTGCCAGAAGAAAACTCATACCAGCCACCCACAGCCGAGACCGGTACGGCGGGGTGGGAGAGAGAGGCCGAGGAGGGCCTGTCAGTACGCGAGTCCGGATCTGGCCGCCCTGCCCTTGTTTCTCTCTTTCAATTTTTCTGAGGGCGTCAAGGATCGTGCTCATGCTTCCTTCCCTACAGGCTCAAGTTGTTCAATGGGCTCGACCCGCTCGCTCCGAGGAGGAATATCTGTTCCTTGCCGCATCCTCGTTGGAAGCTGAACAGCAGACGCATCTTCAACCTGCTCTCTTCGACTCAGACTCGGTGGCGCATATTCGGGGAGGCGACGGTACAAGAGAATCAGGGTCTGTGGCCCAACGATCCCGTCGGGAACGAGGTGCTGCATTTTCTGGAACTGCGCTACTGCGTCTTGCGTTTGTGGTCCAAAAAACGGCGTTGCCCTTCCCGCCTGATGGACGAGCAAGGTTCCCATATGGGCCGGCGTGGGGACGTTGGCCAATAAGGTTTGTAACTTCTTAACCGCCGGGCCACTGCTGCCCATAGCCAGCGTTGTTCGGATCTCTTCGTAGTTTTTCCAAAAGACGTATGCTTCTCGAACCCAGCGATGTGTAATCGCTTCGAGTGGCACGACGTAATCTCTCTCCAGCCGGATACGGCAGTGGGTATCTGTCACCTGGCGGATCAAAGCAAAGTGCGTCTGCTGAGAAGGTGGAACAGTCAAACCAATTATCACTGGCAGGTCCAGCAGAGTCAGGAGGCGGATATCACTCCGCACGGGCAGATACTCAAGCTGACGAGCAGCGGCAATGGCAGCAAGGTCGAGTTTACCGTCTTGCCACTCAATTTCTTCCAAAGGCGTCTCCTGCCACGCGGCAATCAGCTCGCGTGTTGCGCGTACCGCACTGGACAGCGTCTCGTCCTGCTGGAGGACGTGGAATAATTCCTGTGAGGAGGATGTTGCAACCCCAAGGTCTACGGTCGGCTGCTCCAAAGTGGAGGGCGGCGTTTCCGCCCCTTTCTGTGCTTCCTGAGAAGCGCCTGGCCGTGTTTCCAGTACAGGGGAAGTGTTCGCTAGAGGAGGACGTTGTGCCTCTTCGTGGGATGCCCACCTATCCAGTTGATTCCACGCCGCAGGAATATCAAAGCTTCCCCAGGCCAGCAGGAATCCGCCAATAGCGAGTGCAATCGCCGCTGTGGCCGGTGACCAGCGAAAACGCGAATTACGAATCGTATGGCGACGTAATTCCCTGATAGCCTGTCGAATCGTCTGTGACTGTATGTGCGACTCTTCTTGAGTATAGCCAACTAATAGCGCACGGTGGCACAGGATGTTGATAAGTCGTGGAATACCGCGCGAAAAGCGGTACACCTGGCGCAGGGCCGCGGGCGAAAAAAGCGCGACTTCTCGTCCATCTGCGGCAACGCTGAGTCGGTGTCGGACGTAGGCTGCAGTGTCTTTTACGCCTAGCGGCTCAAGATGCCAGCGTAGAGTTACGCGCTGATCGAGTTGGGAAAGTTCTGGCCGGGCCAGAATTTCACGCAGCTCTGGTTGTCCGGCAAGAATAATGTGCAGCAGTTTTTCTTGTTCGGTCTCAAGGTTAGAGAGGAGGCGGAGTTGTTCTAAAACCGACGCTGCCAAGTTCTGGGCTTCATCGATAATCACCACCACCCGTCGTCCCGCAGCCTGTTGGGTGAGAAGAAAACGGTTGAGTTCGTCTGTTAACTCTCTTTTGCTCGTCGAGTCGGCCGGTAGTCCAAGGTCAGCATTGATCGCTTGCAAGAGCTCGACATCGGACAGCGCGGGATTAAAAAGATACGCAAGTGTGGCCGATGCATCAAGCTCGCTCACCAGGGTCCGTAGGAGCGTCGTTTTCCCCGCACCGATTTCTCCGGTCAGGACCACCACGCCATTGCCCTCATTCACCCCAAACAGGAGATGACCAAGGGCTTCCTGGTGATTGGCGCTCAGAAAGAGGTAACGAGGGTCTGGGGTGAGGCGGAACGGATTATCCTGAAAACCGTAAAAGGCTTCATACATAGCTGATAAAACGGACCTGTGGACTCTCTTTCATAGTGAGCGTGGCTCAGTATGGAGTCAAGAGCAAAGCCACATAATTGCCTTCGGATAAGAGATTCGGTAGAGTGGGGCACCATAATGGAGCACGCGAGAGACCCACGGTATGCCGCCTCAGGCGTCGATAGCGCACAGGCCGAAGAAGGCTTAAATCGACTCCGTGCCTGGGTCGAACAAACATTCTCGTTTCACCCCACTGCTCGACCCGCTCTGCCCCTTGGATATTTTGCCAACATCATTCGTCTCGACGCGCTCAATCTCGGTATTGGCATTACCACCGATGGGGTTGGAACCAAACTCCTGGTGGCAGAGCTGCTGGGGAAATACGATACGGTTGGCATTGACTGCATCGCCATGAACGTCAACGATTTGTTGTGCGTTGGCGCGACCCCGATCTCGTTTGTGGATTATGTCGCGGTCGAGAGCTTGCAGCCGGATGTGCTCGACGCATTGGGTCAAGGGCTGCATCGTGGTGCCGAGCAAGCCAGGGTCAATATTGCCGGCGGAGAAATTGCCCAACTCAGGGAAATGGTTCACGGTGTTCGGGACGGCGTCGGGCTGGACCTCGCCGGGACCGCCATCGGCACGGTTCCGCTTGACCGTATTATTATCGGTAAAGAGGTCGAGCCAGGCGATACGCTGATCGGGCTCGCCAGTAGTGGCATCCATAGTAACGGCTTAACCTTGGCCCGGCAGGTGCTGTTCAAGGATGCCCGCCTCAAGGTCGATAGCTATCTGCAGGAACTTGGATGCACCGTCGGAGAAGAGTTGCTGGAGCCAACCCATATTTATGTTCCGGAAATCACCGCCATGTTTGCGGCCGACGTTCGGCTCAAAGCCCTGATTCACATCACCGGAGACGGCTTCTTCAATCTCACTCGGACCGCGGCCGCAGTGGGATACCATATTCATACCCTTCCACCGCCCCCCCCGCTTTTCACGATGTTGCAGGACGTTGGGCAGATCACTGACGCGGAAATGTACCAAGTCTACAATATGGGGATTGGCTTCTGTGTCGTCGTTGCTGAGGCTGAGGCTGACCGTGTGATACAGATCGCCGCCGATCATGGGGTCCAAGCTTGGCGTCTCGGTACGACGGTTGCCTCTCCGGAGCGGACGATCATTATCGAGCCTCGGAATCTCAAGGGCACGGCGGGACGCTTCGGTCCGCTGGAATGATGGCGATGCTATGACCGGCGTCAACGACTCGTATGACCTTGCCAGCCTCAATCGCGAGTCGCTCCTTGAACTGACTGTCGTCGGTCGAAAGACCGGCACACCACGCACAGTCAAAATCTGGTTTGCCGCCACCCAGGACAAAATTTATATCTCGTCCGGCCGAGGCTCGAACTCGCAGTGGATAAAGAACCTGAAACAGACGCCGACCGTCACTTGCCAGATAGGCTCAACCCACTTCCAAGGTATCGCAGTCTGGGTGGAGGAGAGGCAGGTCCGGGATACTATTTTCCCACTCTTCTTTCGCAAATATTTCCTTGCTCGCATCTTTCGCTGGATCGGCTGGTATAAAGAGGCCTTCGCTTTTGAGATCACCCCGCAGCGAGCCCAGGACTGACACCGCTTTTGCGGACAGGCTCGCCTGAGTATTCTGCCTCTAGTCCGTCATAACATCCAAACGCAGACAGAGTTCGGTCAGCGCGGGATGGTTTTCAACTGTTGCCCGGCCTTCGGGGACGGCCTTGTCGTACAGAAAAAATAATTGTCCGTAGACGGCCAGATCGGCAACGCTGGGCCGGTCCAGACCAAAAAAGAAGGGACCACGTCCGACCATTTTGACCAGGGCCGCTAGGTGTCCATCGAGTTCGCGCACCAGCACGTCCGCAGGCAGCCGGCCGGTCCCTTGCGACCGAACCTGTGACCGCATCAGGCGTGGAGCCATGATCCTGACCAGAGGACGGAGCAGCGGCGGTGCCGCGGACACAAAGGTCTGGAGCGCACGTTTGGCATTGGCCGGGACCGTCCACCGCAGAGCCATGCCATACCAATACAGGGACTCGTCCGCCCAATCCTCAATCAACCGTTGTTGCGCGGCAATCAGTGGATCGGCTGACAGCAATGGCGGGCCCGGCTGGTAGGCGTCAAGCGCACGCAGGATAAAGGTTGAATCAAAGAGCAGTTGTCCATCCAGCTCAAGCGTCGGCATCTTGCCCGTCGTGGGATTATGCCGACGGAGGTCCTGAAACGTATGGGGCTCGTGGATCTCAAACGGCAGGCGTTTCAGCATCAGGCCCCGATAGACCTTTTCCACAAAAGGGGAGCGCCGTGAGCCGTAGAGAATAATTTTGTGGTGGTCGGCCATCGACCTTAACGCAGACTGCGGAAGAACGACCGAATATCCTCGACCAGTAACGCAGGCTGCTCCATAGCCGCAAAATGGCCGCCGGCCGGCATCTCAGTCCAGTGCTGAATATTATACGCCCGCTCGGCCCACTCCCGCGGAGGGCAAGCAATCTCTTTTGGAAAAGCGGCGATCCCGGTGGGGGCACTCACTTTTTCGTCTTTTCCCAGCCGCCACGGATGGTGCCGCTCCTCATAATAAATGCGGGAGGCTGAATGGAAGGTTTGTGTGACCCAGTAAATCATGACATTGGTCAGCAGTTGGTCTTTGGTATAGGAGTTTTCTGGATTGCCGCCACAGTCACTCCAGGTCCGAAACTTTTCAACGATCCAGGCGCATACTCCAACCGGCGAGTCGTTGAGCGCAAAGCCCAAGGTCTGAGGCTTGGTGCCCTGAATTTCCTGGTAACCGCGCTCCTCTCGTTGCCAAGCTCTCATGCTTTTCAGAAAGTCCTCTTCCGCCGGGCTCAAATTCTGACGGTTGGCCGGATGGGGCGCAATCCCGACCATATTGAGATGTACACCGATCAGTTGGTCCGGATAGGCATAACCCAGCCGGGACGAAATCATGGAGCCCCAGTCGCCCCCCTGGGCACCGTAACGCTCATAGCCGAGAACCTCTCTCATCAAGACGGCGAACCACTCGGCCATGCGACTGATATTGACTTGACGCTCTTGGGGGGGAGCGGAAAATCCATAGCCCGGAAGGGACGGCACCACCACATCGAATGCATCGGCCGGGTCACCGCCGTGGGCAGCGGGATCGGTCAACGGCCCGATCACCTCCATAAACTCATAAAACGATCCAGGCCAACCGTGCGAAATGATCAGCGGTAGCGGTGCAGGGCCTTTCCCCCGTACATGGATAAAATGAATCCCCTGTCCGTCTATAGTAGTTTTGAAATGAGCCCAGCGATTCATCGCCCGTTCCTGGGCACGCCAGTCATACTGAGTGCGCCAGTATTCAACGAGTTGCTGAATATAGGAGAGATTCGCGCCGTAATCCCAGTCTGAATGGGGGAGCTCGCCCGGCCAGCGCACACGGCTGAGTCGATCTTCCAGGTCAGCCAGCACCGCATCCGGAATGGCAATCGTAAAAGGTTCTGGTGATGCGTATTCCATGCTTCTCCTCCTTCCGTATGACAGCACCGCTGCAAACGCTGCCCCGCCCCAGGCATCGGGTATCCGCTCCGTTTCAGTCCTGAGGGTCTGCTCGCCTTTTCCGCCATGCCTTCAGCCGCTCGCCCATGACTTTTTCATGGCCGCGGTCGCTAGGCTGATAATACTGTCGTTGGGTCAGCTTCTCAGGTAAATGGGCCTGGGTCACAGCGGCATCCTCGTAATCATGCGCATACTGGTACCCCTTGCCATACTCCAGGTCTTTCATCAGCTTTGTCGGCGCGTTCCGTAAATGGAGCGGAACGGGCAAAGGACCATGGGTCTGCACATCTGCCTGGGCAGCGGTCATGGCTTTATATGACGCGTTCGATTTGGGCGCGACCGCGAGGTAGGTGGCGGCTTGGGCTAATGGAATACGCGCCTCCGGCAGCCCGATGAAATGCACCGCTTCCTTGGTCGCTATGGCAAGAGACAATGCCTGCGGGTCGGCATTGCCAATGTCTTCGGCCGCAAAGATGACCATCCGTCTGGCAATAAAGAGGATATCTTCCCCGGCCTCCAGCATACGCATCATCCAGTATAAGGCCGCATCGGGATCACTCCCGCGCAAGCTCTTAATGAAGGCGGAGATGATATTATAATGTTCCTCCCCAGTCTTATCGTACAGGATGGCCTTCCGCTGGGTGGCCTCTTGTACCAGAGCCACGTCAAGGCGTGTGGCCTTTTTTTGGACCGCCAGGGTCGTTGCGACCTCAAGGGTGTTTAAGGCGATCCGAGCATCTCCCTGCGCGGACTCGGCAATGGTCCGCAGCACGGTTTCGTCCGCTTCAATCTGATAGTGCCCAAGGCCGCGATCCGCGTCCTGTAAGGCGTGAGACAGAATCTGGACAAGCTGCTCTGCCTCAAGCGCTTCCAGCACCACCACGCGAGAGCGTGACAAGAGGGGAGCGATCACCTCAAAAGACGGATTTTCCGTTGTTGCGCCAATCAGGATAATCAGCCCCTGTTCTACATGTGGCAGAAAGGCGTCCTGTTGAGATTTATTGAAGCGGTGAATTTCATCCACAAATACGACGGTTGACTGCCCCGTTTGCTGCTGGTGCCGCTGCGCATCCGCCAGGATGAGACGCAGTTCTTTGACCCCGGACAGCACCGCCGAAAAGCTCACCCAGGGAAGTTCGACAGCCTGGGCGAGCACCCGGGCCAGGGTCGTTTTGCCACTGCCGGGCGGCCCCCATAGGATCAGAGACGTCAGCGTTTTCTGCTCAATCATCTGACGCAGGAGGCGGCCCGGACCGAGGAGATGTGTCTGGCCAATATAGGTATCCAGCGTCTGGGGTCGCAGCCGCTCGGCCAGAGGGGCTTTCTTGGCCGCTTCCTTTTCGGCACTATGAGCGAATAAACTGTGCTGGTCCTTCAGATGAGGCTGACGGGTTGCCATAGGTAGGCCATTATACGCGAGGCACGGAGAAAAGGGAGCGCCCTCACCGCTCCGCTCGATATATGCAGACAATCGGTCTGGTCATCAAAGTCAATACGCCAGCTGCAATTGCGCTGGGTCGCGACTTGGTTGCCTGGTTGCAAGAGCGTGGCAAGAGCATTCTGCCGGAGGACCGGACCAGTGAAGAACTGGGCCTTGGGCGGGGGTGGCGTAAAGTCGAGATCATGGCCCAGGCCGACCTGGTTGTTGTGCTGGGCGGTGACGGGACGCTGCTCAGCGTTGCCCGGCGGGCCACGTCGCGGGACGTACCGATTCTTGGCGTCAATCTTGGCGGGCTGGGCTTTCTGACCGAAACAACGACCGAAGAGCTGTTCGCCACGCTCGAACGTATCCTCGCTGGTGATTATGCCATCGAGCGACGCAGCCTGCTCACCACCACGCTTATCCGAGACAGGCAGCCGGTTGGCACGTTTCAGGCGCTGAATGATGCGGTCATTAATAAAGGCGCACTGGCCCGTATTATGGACCTGGCGACCTGGGTGGATGGCAAACATTTATGTACCTATAAAGCGGACGGGCTCATTGTCGCCACCCCAACCGGCTCGACCGCCTATTCACTGGCGGCGGGCGGACCGATCGTTGATGCCACGCTTGGTGTTGTCGTGCTGACGCCAATCTGTCCGCATACGTTGACAAACCGTCCGGTGATTCTCCCAGACCAAGCCGAGATCAATGTTGTGATCCAGACTCCAGATGAGGACGTCACTCTGACATTGGATGGCCAAGAAGGGCATCCGCTCAAGAGTGGGGACACCGTATCTATCCAACGCTCCCGCGTGACCGTCCCACTCGTCATCTCCCCCAATCGGACCTTTTTTGATGTCCTGCGCAGCAAGCTCCGCTGGGGAGAGAGATAGCCCCGCTGGCTGGTCGGTATATGCCTTGACCGGACTCGACCGGCTCCCATATATAAAATACGGGTAGCTAAGAGAGAAGGAAAATCATCGTGAAATATTCTGCTTTTGTTCTTGCCACCGTAATCACACTGAGTTTCTTTTTTCAGCCACCTCCCGTCGGAGCAAATCCTTGCCAGGAAGCGCAAGAGTATCTGGGCCTCACTCTCCGCCCAACCAAGCAAGAAGATACACCGGGCCTCCCCATTGCTGAGATTGCCCAACTCACCCCAGGTTCACGCGTTGGGTTGCGCAAGGGCGATATCCTTGAGCAGGTGAATAGTTGGCCTATTCAGAACTGTAAGAGTTACCGTAACGCAGTCCGTGACGCTCAGAAAAAGCAGAAGGCCGTCCTGTTGTTAGTCGCCCGCAAGGGGAAACGGCGTCCGATCTTTTTTGAGCCCGAAATCTGGCAACGGATAGAAGAGAAGAAAGAGGAGAAACAGGCGGTCGCCAGCCTGCAAACCATGTTGGCGGCACCGTTGCCGGAAGGCGTGCAAACGAGAACGGAAGCCATAGGCGACCAAGCCCTCGCCACCCTGCGCGGGCTGGAAACGTTGGCCGTGCTGTCCGGTCCACTTCCGGTCTACGAGAAGGGCATACGAGAAGCCAGGAATCGTATCCGCAGCTTGAGCCGCCAAAGCCAAGGAGATGCAGAAAAGCGCGTGGTGGCCGGTGCCAGAGTCCTCTTTGGCTATTATGAGACGGCTCGTGCGATCCGTCAGTATAAGCATGACTACATCAGCAGTGAACGGAAAGACATCCGGCAGGGTCGGGCCGTAAGCTTTACTTCGGAAACTGTTCCCTATTTTTACGATTCGCCTGTCACCGCCTGGGTGGATAAATATCCGTTTCTTCGTTCGAGCATTAAAGACTCGCCGGATAAACTGGGCTTTGACTTTATCGAGCGACCTGGCAGTTGGGACCCGGATCGCGCGGTTCAGCTCCTGTGGCGGCAGGCCCGGAATGAAACAGACAAATTTGCCCGTTGGGTAAACGGGCAGGCGAACGCCCGGTCAACACCCTAAGGTCTCAGGCTGAAAAGAGAGAACCTAGGGTTCAGTCTCAATCGTGCCCCTCTTCCTACAGTCAGCCAGAGTCGGCGACGGGCGTGCCTCAGCCATCTGATGCGTGTACGCATGCCCGCCTCGATTGCCCTCTTGAAAAACACCACCCACTCCAGATAAACATCTCATTCCGGTCATGACCTATTGACACGGAACAGCGCGAATCACAGCAAGGAGGGAAGTATGCCCCTGGGTCAGCAAGAACAAGCTTTTATTGATCAAATCGTGGCCGCCGGTGGCCGCGGCTTTAACGAAATGGAGGTTGCGGAGGCACGCCAGGCCATTCAGCAGCTTTTCCAGATTGAGAATCCAGAGCCGGTTGCCAAGGTTGAAGACCGGACCATTCCGACCCCGAACGGCGACCTGCCGGTCCGGATCTATACGCCCGAGGGAGACGGTCCGCTTCCCGTTCTGGTCTTTTTTCATGGGGGCGGCTGGGTGGTCGGCGACCTCGAAAGCCACGATGCAACCTGTCGCGTCCTGACCAACGCCGCCGGCTGCATTACGATTGCCGTCGATTACCGCCTTGCTCCGGAGCACAAATTCCCCGCGGCGCCTGAGGATTGTTACGAAGCGACCAAATGGGCGGTGCTCAATGTTGCTTCTATTGGTGGAGACCCGCAACGGGTGGCGGTGGGCGGTGATAGTGCCGGCGGCAACCTCGCCGCAGCAGTAGCACTCATGTCTGGCGATCGGGGTGCCCCCTCGCTCGCCTACCAACTTCTACTCTATCCGGTCACCAACCATTCCTTTGATACCGAGTCGTGCAAGCAGAACGGGGAAGGTTATCTGCTGACCAAAGACTCCATGGTGTGGTTCTGGGACCATTATCTTGAAAACGACGAGGCCGGAAAGAGCCCGTACGCCTCCCCGCTCCTGGCCAAATACGTCAACAGTCCGCCGCCGGGGCTGGTGATCACAGCCGAGTTTGACCCCCTGCGCGACGAGGGCGAGGCCTACGGCAAAAAGCTCCAGGACGCCGGCGCGGATATCAAAATATCTCGCTACGACGGAACGATTCACGGCTTCTTCAGTTTCTTCCATCTTGACGCCCAGAAGAAAGCCCTGGCAGAAGCGGCTGAGGGGCTGAAAGCCGCGTTTGCTCAATAAACGCGGAGAGTGCCTATTTTTGCTGTCGATATAGAGAGGGGTGGCCGCACTAGGCTGCCCCTTCTTTTTGCTCTACTGTCGAGGGAACCAACTCCCCCCTTTTCACAACGCTTTCTTCCAATCCCGGTCCGGCATTGACTGTCCCTTTTCAGGGCATTAGCCTGAGAAAAGAATTCTCAACTCCACGGAGGTAGGTATGGCTTCAACGATGACGTATTCCCAGCCCGCGGCCTATGCATCTGAAGTGGCTCGCGCGGCATTTATTCGCCGCACGTACACCCACCTCGCGTTGGCAATATTGGCCTTTATCCTGGTTGAAAATCTCCTGTTGCAGTCGTCGTTTGCGCCCGCTCTGGTCCAGACCATGGTTGGAGGTTACGGCTGGTTCGTCGTGCTCGCCGCATTCATGGGCGTATCTTGGCTGGCAGACCGCTGGGCGCAGTCTGATGCCTCACCGCAGATGCAATACCTGGGACTGGGTCTGTATATCGGGGCCGAGGCCGTCATCTTTCTCCCCATGCTGTATATTGCGACGCACTATAGCTCGCCGGATGTGATTCCGACGGCCGGCCTGATGACCTTGCTGCTGTTCGGCGGGCTGACGTTCACGGCCTTCACCACCCGTAAAGACTTCTCTTTTCTGCGGGGTATTCTCTCTGTAGGCGGATTTGTCGCCCTGGGAGTGATCTTGGCCAGCATGCTGTTTGGCTTTAGCCTGGGGTTGTTCTTCTCCACCATTATGGTTGCTTTTGCCGCCGGGTCTATTCTGTATACGACCTCGAATATTATTCACCACTATCGAACCGACCAGCACGTCGCCGCCTCGCTGGCGCTGTTTGCCGGTGTGGCCCTGATGTTCTGGTATCTGTTGCAAATTCTGCTCTCCCTGGCGAATGATGACTAGGGCGAATCGACAATTAACACAGAGCTAGGGAGTAAGCTATAAAGCCATGCAAGCCAACCGAAGGAGGGAGCATGGTGAAGCGGTATGGATTGAGCCCCCAGCAATGGGCGCAGCTCAAGGAGCGCCTCCCCGGCAAA
>JAJEFA010000002.1 GCA_022820725.1 Candidatus Binatia bacterium | reverse complement strand
AGATGGTGATGCCGGGGGACAACACGCAGATGACGGTGGCGTTATTGACACCGATTGCGATGGATGAGGGGTTACGGTTTGCGATTCGGGAGGGTGGTCGCACGGTGGGGGCCGGGGTTGTCACCAAAATCTTGGAGTAGGGTCCTATGACCACTATCATGAATGAAAAGATCCGTATCCGTCTCAAAGCCTATGACCACCGGGTACTCGATCAATCGGTCAGAGAGATTGTCGAAACAGTGAGGCGGACCGGGGGGCGGGTCGCTGGCCCTATCCCGCTTCCTACGCGGATCGAACGGTTCACGGTAAACCGTTCACCCCATGTTGACAAAAAGTCGCGGGAACAGTTCGAGATACGAACCCACAAGCGTTTGCTCGATATCCTTGACCCAACTCAGCAAACTATTGACGCGCTCGGGAAACTGGAATTGGCCGCCGGAGTCGATGTTGAGATCAAGCTGGAGTAGCGGGAGAGGAGACGATGCAAGGATTAATAGGAAAGAAGCTCGGCATGACTCAGGTTTTTTCCGCTGAGGGGGACCTCGTTCCGGTTACGGTGATACAGGCTGGACCATGTACCGTGGTGCAAAAGAAAACTCAGCAAAAAGATGGTTATGTTGCGCTCCAACTGGGATTTGGAAGTCAAAAACCCCAACGTGTTTCTCAGCCTGTTTTAGGACATACTCAGAAGTCTGGTGCCGGTCCCTTCGCTGTTCTGCGCGAGTTTCGGGTAGATGACACCGATGGCTACGAGGTCGGCGGTGAAATTACAGTAGCACAAGTCTTCCAGTCTGGAGATCGGGTCAATGTTGTTGGCCGGACAAAAGGTCGGGGCTATGCCGGAGTGATGAAACGACACGGCATGGGCGGGTTTCCGAAGAGTCATGGAACACATGAGTACTTTCGCCATGGTGGGGCTATTGGAAACCGCTCTTATCCTGGGAAAATTTTCAAAGGGAAAAGAATGGCAGGCCATTACGGGAATGATCGGATGAAGGCGTTAAACCTGCAAGTAGTTGACGTCCAGCCAGATGAAAATCTGCTCTTCCTGCGTGGGTCTATACCAGGTGCGAGAGGACAAGTTGTCCTCATTCATAAGCCATAAGCAAGGATAACCAATGGCAGCCCAGGAAACGTCTATTAGCGTTCTCTCCGTCCAACGCGAGAAGGTTGGAGAGATCCCTCTTCCCGCTGTAATCTCCGAGCAGCCGCAGCGAGAGCACCTCTTGTTCGAAACGGTAAGAATGCAGTTGGCCAATCGTCGCTCTGGGACGGCGGCGACAAAGACGCGGGCACAGGTCCGTGGTGGAGGAAGAAAACCGTGGCGACAAAAAGGGACGGGACGGGCACGGGCAGGCAGTAACCGGTCTCCGGTGTGGGTTGGTGGCGCGACGGTGTTCGGTCCCCAGCCACGTTCGTATGCGTACCGGATGCCGCGCTCAGCCCGGAAGACCGCCCTGCGCGCTGCCCTCGCGCAGAAGCTGCGCCAAGACGAGGTGGTTGTTATCGACGCCATTCAGTTTGATGAACCAAAAACAAAGCAGATGGTCGCCCTGCTCGCGCAACTTGAGATGGGTGATAGCGTTTTGCTTGTCTTGGCGGATGCAGACGTAAACGTCCAGAAATCTGCACGCAATTTACCTGGGGTAAAAGTTCTGCTGAGTCCAGGGCTGAATGTGTATGACCTGCTTCGCTACCGAAAGGTATTAGTGACACAAGCGGCGATGCAACAGATCAGTGAGCGATTAGGTGGGGAGTAATATGGATGTTTATTCTGTTCTTGTCTCGCCATTGATCACCGAGAAATCAACTCTCGCTAGTGAGGTCGGTAATCAGGTCGTCTTTCGTGTCCACCCGCAGGCCAACAAGGTGAGTATTAAAAACGCAGTTGAGACGCTTTTTGACGTGAAAGTCAAACAAGTGCGGACTATTCAATATATTGGCAAACATCGGCGCGTTGGTCGGTCGCAGGGCAGAAAAGCAGCTTGGAAGAAGGCCTATGTCACCTTACGTGATGGCGACCGCATAGACTTTTTTGAAGGGGCGTAACTCGTGGCTGTTCGACAGTACAAACCAACGTCTGCTGGGAGACGCTTCCAAAGTGTCTCTAGCTTCAGCGAGATCACGAAGACAAAAGAAGGGCCGGAGCGGTCCTTGCTGGCGCCCCTCCATAAGCATGGTGGGCGGAATAATAGAGGGCGACTCACTATCCTTCACCGGGGCGGTGGCCATAAACGACGGTATCGTCTGATAGACTTCCGCCGCGACAAGGACGGTATTGGGGCGAAGGTTGCTGCTATAGAATATGACCCAAACCGTTCTGCCCATATTGCTCAACTCCATTATCGGGATGGAGAGAAGCGCTACATCCTTGCCCCTGCTGGTCTGGCTGTTGGTCATGTTGTCATGTCAGGAGAATCGGCGGATATTCGGCCTGGTAATTGTTTGCCGTTACGATGTATTCCGGTTGGTACGATTATCCACAACATTGAGCTGAAAATAGGCAAAGGGGCTCAGATTGTCAGAAGTGCTGGGACCGCTGCGCAGCTGATGGCCAGAGAAGGCGTGTATGCAACCGTGAAGCTCCCTTCGGGAGAAATGCGGCTGGTGCATCAAAACTGCAAAGCGACTATCGGTCAGGTCGGGAATCTTGATCATGAGAACGTCTCGTACGGGAAAGCGGGTCGGAGCCGCTGGTTTGGCCATCGGCCGCGCGTGCGGGGCATTGCCATGAATCCGGTAGACCACCCACTTGGGGGAGGCGAAGGAAGAAGTAAAGGGAATCATCCCATGAGTCCCTGGGGAGTACTAGCCAAAGGGTATAAGACCAGACGACGCTCAAAGTCAGACAAATATATTGTCCAAAAGAGAAAGAAATAAGATGCCCCGCTCAGTCAAAAAAGGTCCATTCATTGACGACCACTTGTTGAAGAAGGTCGATACGGCCGTGCAAAGCGGTGATAAAAAAGTGATTAAAACCTGGTCCCGCCGGTCCACGATTATCCCCGAAATGATTGGATTGACATTTGCTGTGCACAATGGAAGGAAATTCATCCCCGTCTATGTGACGGAAAATATGGTCGGTCATAAACTCGGTGAATTCTCCCCAACGCGGACATTCTATGGCCATGCCGGGGATAAGAAGGGCGATGTGAAAAGGAGATAGAAGGTAGCAGCTATGGAGGTTCGCTCAATCACTCGTCATGTGCGAATGGCGCCGCGGAAAGCCCGTTTAGTGGCGGACCTCATCCGTGGGAAACAGGTCGAAGAAGCGCTGATGGTCCTGCGCTTTTCCCAGAAGAAGGCGGCTCGTGTTTTTACAAAAACGCTCCAAGCCGCCATTGCCAACGCCACAGACACGCAGAATGTTGATCCTGATACATTGTATGTGAAACAGGCCACCGTAAACGGGGGAGCAACTTTTCGGCGCTTTACCCCACGTGCGCATGGACGCGCAACACCGATTCGAAAGCGTACGAGTCATTTTACGATTATTGTAGACGAGAAATAGACGAAAGAAGAATAGGATGGGGCAGAAAGTACACCCGAAAGGGTTTAGGGTCGGCGTGCTCGAAGGCTGGGAGTCTCGCTGGTTTGCAGAGAAAGAATATGCCACGCTGCTGCACGATGATATTCGTATCCGGGAGTTCATTAAGAAGCGTCTCTATCATGCCGGGATTGCGAAAATTGAAGTCGAGCGTGCCGCGAACAAGGCAAAAATCAATATCTATACCGCTCGCCCCGGCATTGTGATTGGGAAAAAGGGGGTGGAGATCGAAAAGCTGAAAACCGACCTCACCCAGCAGACTGATAGGGAAGTCTATCTGAATATTCATGAAGTACGTCGTCCCGACCTGGACGCACAACTCGTCTCTGAAAACGTCGCTCTTCAGCTTGAGCGACGGGTGGCCTTTCGGCGTGCCATGAAGGAGAGTGTGACACGCGCCATTCGCATGGGGGCACAAGGAGTGAAGGTGCGTTGTTCGGGACGACTCGGTGGAGCGGAAATCGCCCGTACCGAGTGGTACCGAGAAGGACGGGTTCCGCTTCATACTTTGCGCGCTGATATTAGTTATGGGGTGGCAGAAGCCCGGACCACATATGGTGTGATTGGGGTGAAGGTGTGGATCTTCCGAGGCGAAGTCCTCACGAATGAAGAAGAGCAGCATCGCTCAACTGTGAGTGCGTAAAGGACGCTAGGTATGCTCTCGCCCAGGAAAACGAAGTTCCGAAAACAGCAACGGAGGCGTATATACGGAAACGCCCACCGTGGTGCTGCCCTCTCGTTTGGCGACTATGGCTTGCAAACGACAGAACGTGGATGGGTGACCGCCCGACAGATAGAAGCCGCCCGGATTGCTTTGACCCGTCATGTCCGCCGCGGGGGGCGTATCTGGATACGTGTCTTTCCCGATAAGCCAGTGACCAAAAAACCGACAGAAACACGAATGGGGAAGGGTAAGGCATCGCCCGAATTTTGGGTTGCGGTTGTCAAGCCGGGACGTATGCTTTTCGAAATCGAGGGAGTCCCTCGCGAGACTGCCCGTGAGGCGCTGCGGCTTGCTGCCAATAAATTGCCTGTCAGTACGCAGATACGAGAGCGATTAGGAGCGACCTATGCGAGCGCGTGAAGTCCGGGACTTGACCGACGAAGAAATGCAGGGAAAAGCACGAGACCTGAGCGAAGAACTCTTTCGTCTCCGCTTGAGGAGAGGGACAGGACAAATTGAAGATGCCATGCGAATCCGAAAAATTCGTCGAGATATTGCTCGGGTAAAGACCATACAACACGAACGTATTCGCACCGCGAGTAAAGAACGGAGCTAGGTGTGCCTGGAAACCGGAAAGTCAGACAAGGGGTCGTCGTCAGTGATAAAATGGACAAAACTGCCACGGTCCAAGTTGAGCGGCTTGTCCGTCATCCGATGTACAAGAAGTATATTCGCCAACGGAAAAAATATAAAGCGCACGACCCTGTCAACGAATGCCGGACCGGAGATATTGTCACCATCATGGAAACGAGACCCCTCAGCCGAGATAAACGCTGGCGCATACGAGCGATATTAAAGTCGGAAACATCAGGGTCTGTCCAGTAAAGAGAGAGGCGTATGATTCAGGTGGAATCTGTGCTTGACGTTGCCGATAACTCGGGGGCGCGCCGCGTCCGGTGTATTCGTGTCCTCGGGGGGACACGTCGGAGGTATGCGTCGGTTGGTGATGAAGTTGTTGTCTCGGTCCGGGAAGCTATTCCCAATGCAAAAGTGAAAAAAGGCGATGTGATGCGCGCCGTCGTTGTCCGGACGGCTAAGGAACTCGGCCGTCCAGACGGCTCGTATATCCGTTTTGATACTAATTCCGCTGTGCTGCTCGATAACCAGCGTGAGCCGCTTGGAACTCGTATTTTCGGGCCCGTGGCGCGGGAGCTACGGGCGAAGCGTTTTATGAAAATTATTTCCCTCGCTCCAGAGGTACTCTAGGACCGGCCATGGCTGCACGCATTAAAAAAAATGATTCTGTGATGATTCTCGCCGGAAAAGAGCGGGGGAAAATCGGAAAAGTCATCCGAGTACAGCCGAAACAGGACCGAGCCGTTGTCGAGCGCCTCAATATGGTCAAGCGCCACGTCAAGCCGCGGGGACCACAAGACTCTGGCGGAATATTGGAAAAAGAGGCTTCCATTCATCTCTCAAACTTGATGCTGGTCGACCCCCAAGACGGGCGCCCGACTCGGGTCGGGTTCAAGGTCGTTGATGGACGGAAAATGCGGGTGAGTCGGCGAACTGGGAATGTGTTGGACTAATAGTTATGGCTCGTATTAAAGACCTCTACTACAGACAAATACTGCCTGCTCTGAAGCAAGAGTTGGGGTGTGCCAACGTGATGCAGGTTCCTCGTCTGTCAAAGATTGTTGTCAACATGGGGCTGGGAGAAGGAGCCACAAACGCCAAATTGCTCGAAAGTAGTGTCGAGGAAATTGGCCTGATTGTGGGACAGAAGCCGGTGGTCACTCGGGCTCACAAATCGATTGCGAATTTTAAACTCCGGGAAGGCATGACGATCGGTTGTGCGGTCACGTTACGTGGGGAGCGTATGTATGAATTTTTTGACCGCCTGGTCAATGTCGCGCTCCCCCGCGTGAGAGACTTTCGAGGCATATCCGATAGTTCTTTTGACGGTCGCGGGAATTATTCTCTCGGGATTCGGGAGCATACGATCTTCCCTGAAATAAATTTGGATAAGATTGATCAAATAAAAGGGTTTACCGTCTCTATGGTAACGACGGCAAAAACAGATATAGAGGGGCGTGCATTACTGCGGGCCCTTGGTATGCCCTTTCGGAGTTAAGAGCTATGGCACGAACATGTTTGCGCGTAAAGGCACAACGGAAGCCAAAGTTTCGCGTTCGGGAATATAATCGCTGTCCGCTATGTGGTCGCTCGCGCGGTTTCTATCGTCGATTCCGTATGTGCCGTATCTGCTTGCGGACCTATGCGCTGAAGGGCCAAATTCCTGGCATGACCAAGGCAAGTTGGTAGGGGAGAGGACTATGCAGACTGACCCTATTGCCGACTTGTTGACGTGTATCCGCAACGCGCTACGGGCACGGAAAAAGACCGTCTCGGTGCCGCGCTCCCGTATCAAGGAAGCTATTGTTCAAATCCTTGTCAGTGAAGGCTTCATCCAGGATTATCGTAACGTTGAGGATAACGGATTTCCCTGTCTCATCATTGAACTCAAATATGATGCTACAGGACGCCCCGCACTCCATGGTGTGCAACGCGTGAGTAAGCCGAGCCTACGAACCTACGTACGGGCAGATGCGATCCCCGCCGTGCGGAACGGACTTGGAGTGAACATTCTGTCGACCTCTCGGGGCGTTATCGTTGATCGGGAGGCCCGCGCGCTTCACGTCGGTGGGGAAGTCCTGTGTAGTGCGTGGTAAAGGAGAAAGAGGAAAAGGACATATGGCTGGTGTTGGACACAAGCCGGTCCCGCTACCGGATGTGGTAAAAGTTTCATACGACCAGGGAACGCTAACGGCTGAAGGGCCAAAGGGAGCTCTAGACGTGCCGGTCGACCCTGCACTCTCGGTCGAAATTACGACATCCAGTGTGCTGTTGATCCGGGCAGATGATTCTCGCCGCTCTAAAGCACGGCAAGGGCTCACTCGGAAGCTTGTTGCCAATGCCGTTCAAGGGGTCTCGGCCGGGTTTTCAAAGGTGCTGGAAATTAATGGAGTCGGATATCGGGCCGACGCGGTGAAGGATATCCTCCAGTTGAACCTCGGGTTTTCTCACCCTATTTTCTTCCAACTGCCTGCAGGGGTCAGTGCCAAGGTCGATCGCCAGACGCAGATTACAATTGAGGGCATTGATAAACAACTTGTCGGAGAAGTCGCGGCATCAATCCGTCGGCTCCGGCCACCTGAGCCCTATAAGGGAAAAGGGATTAAATACATAGATGAGCATGTGCGGAGAAAGGCTGGAAAGACCGCTGTTGCTGCTGGAGGATAGGAATGGCCGGGACGAACCCTCGTGAGCGGAGTCGCCTGCTCCGTCGAAAGCGGATCAGACGGAAAGTGCGTGGAACGGACAGCCGACCGCGCTTATGCATCTATCGCAGCAATAAGCATCTGTACGCCCAAGTGGTCTCTGATGAAAGTGGTCGGTCTTTAGCGTCCGTCTCAACCCTTTCAGCAGACCTTAAGGAACGGATGCAGCAAAAAGCGGCGACGGTCTCTGCGGCAAAAGAAGTGGGGCAGCTCATTGCGAAAAAGTGTCAAGAGCAGGGGATACAGACCGTCGTTTTTGATCGGAACGGATTCCTCTTTCATGGACAGGTCCGCGCGGTCGCCGACGCGGCGCGTGAGGCTGGCCTACAACTCTAAGGAGTATACCTGTGGCGACTGACGATGATCGGATTAATCCTGACGAACTCGATATTCAAGAGAAGGTCGTCCATATCAATCGCGTGAGTAAAGTGGTCAAGGGTGGGCGCCGTTTCAGTTTTAGTGCCGTTGTTGTGGCCGGGGACGGTGCAGGGCATGTTGGCTACGGCTTGGGGAAGGCGCACGAAGTCCCAGAAGCCATTCGGAAAGGTGTTGAGCACGCGAAGAAGTCTTTGATTCGCGTGCCGCTCGTCGAAGATACCCTACCCTACGCGGTTATTGGTCGGCACGGGGCGGGCAAGGTGTTACTTAAACCCGCCGCGGCCGGTACCGGCCTCATCGCGGGTGGTGGCGTGCGTATCGTTATGGAACTGGCCGGTGTACGGAACGCGCTCACAAAATGCCTCGGATCGACG
The DNA here is from genome assembly GCA_022820725.1 of Candidatus Binatia bacterium. Taxonomy (GTDB): domain Bacteria; phylum Desulfobacterota; class Binatia; order Bin18; family Bin18; genus Bin18. The sequence goes on along the minus strand of JAJEFA010000002.1, from coordinate 215,997 downwards.
AATCCGCATAACTCCGTAAAGGCCACCCTGGCTGCCCTAGAGAGCCTGGACGGTCCGGAGCAGGTTGCCGAGCGGAGGGGGAAACCCGCGCTGAGTATGAAAGGATAGGGCATGGCCGACGCAGGAAAAGGGCAGGTCTTAGCCATCACCTTGAAGCGGAGTGCCATTGGGGGCACACGGCGTCAACGCGAGACCCTGCGTGGTCTTGGACTCACCCGCGTTGGGAAGACTGTGCTGCGGAACGATTCGCCCTCACTCCAAGGGATGGTGAATCGAGTATCCCATCTTATTGAGGTGCGCGAGAATGGATCTTAGTCATTTGCGGCCCGCCTCCGGGTCGATGAAAAAACGAAAGCGGGTCGGTCGCGGTCCGGGCTCCGGGCTCGGCAAAACAGCAGGCCGTGGGCATAAAGGAAGCGGTGCGCGCTCTGGTGGCAATATCCCACCTGGCTATGAAGGTGGACAAATGCCGCTCTCCCGCAGGTTACCCAAACGAGGATTTCACAATCCATTCCGACAAGAGTACACCATCATTAATATCGGGAGCCTGGAGCGCTTTGAGGCGGGTAGTGTCGTTGATTTTGAGGTGTTTCGTCAGTCTGGTCTCGTGAGTGGCCGTAAGTGTAAAGTCAAAATATTAGCAAAGGGGGAACTGACAAAATCTCTAACTGTCAGAGCTCACGCCTTTAGTGCGCAAGCGCGTGAAAAGATTACGGCGCTGGGAGGGACAGCCGAGGTCGGGTAGTCATGCTCGAAGGCTTACAAAACGCGACAAAGATATCAGATCTGCGTCGTCGGCTCCTCTTTACCTTTGCCCTGCTCGCCGTCTACCGCATCGGTGTGGCAATCCCTACTCCAGGTATTGATGGAGAGGCGCTGGCGGCGTTCTTCGAGCAAGCGGCCAGCACTGTTTTTGGCTTGGTGAATCTTTTTTCTGGCGGGGCTCTGGAGCGTTTCTCTATCTTTGCCCTGGGCATTATGCCCTATATTAGTGCCTCCATTATCTTCCAACTCCTCACCGTCGTGGTCCCAACTCTTGAGCGCCTGTCGAAAGAAGGGGAACAAGGTCGGCGGAAGATTACCCAGTACACACGCTACAGCACGGTCGGTTTAGCTCTTCTCCAGGGTCTCTTTATCAGCATCGGACTCGAACAGATTCAGGCGCCCGGTGGGAGCTTAGTTGTTTTTAATCCAGGCTGGGGATTTCGTCTCATGACGATGATTACGCTGGCCGCCGGCACTGCTTTCATCATGTGGTTAGGCGAACAGATTACCGAGCGTGGCGTTGGCAATGGCATCTCTCTCATTATATTCGCCGGTATTGTCGCCAGTATTCCCTCGGCGGTGACCGCAACGACAGAGTTTGTTCGAGAGGGCGAATTAAGCATCCTTTTGTTACTCCTCCTGTTAGTCGGCATGGTCGCCATCGTTGCCGCAGTGATTTTTATGGAACGCGGGCAGCGCCGTATTCCGGTACAGTATGCAAAACGAGTCATAGGCCGAAGAGTCTATGGCGGGCAAAGCTCTCATCTGCCCCTGAAAGTGAACACTGCTGGAGTTATTCCCCCAATTTTCGCTTCCTCGGTCTTGATTTTTCCGGCGACCATCGCCGGTTTTGCCGACCATCCGTGGGCTCAAACCGTTGCAAATGTACTGACGCCGGGAGGGTCGATCTATAACCTCAGTTATGTCGCGATGATCATTTTCTTCTGCTATTTTTATACTGCTGTTGTCTTCAATCCTACTGACGTTGCCGACAATATGAAAAAGAATGGCGGATTTATTCCTGGCATCCGTCCTGGGCAACGCACGGCGGACTATATTGATAGGGTCCTAAGTCGGATAACGTTGACCGGAGCGCTGTATGTCTCCATCATCTGTGTTTTGCCGAATCTCCTGGTGGGGTCTTTTAATGTGCCGTTTTTCTTTGGGGGGACGGCGTTGCTTATTGTCGTTGGCGTCGCTCTGGACACCGTCGCTCAGATTGAAACACAGCTCATCATGAGAAACTATGAGGGCTTTATGAAGCGCGGGCGCATCAGAGGGAGGCGAGGGTAGAGAGCACTGTCCTGTTTTCTCACCGATGATTTTTCTGAAATCCCCTGAAGAGATAGAGACAATGCGGACCGCGAATCGCATTGTTGCGGAAATCCTGAATGAACTGCGACAGCGTGTTCGGCCAGGGATATCAACCGGAGAGCTTGATGGTATCGCGGAAGAATGGATTCCAAAAAAGAAGGCGAAAACTGCGTTTAAAGGGTATACGATTCGGAATGGCTCTGTTCCGTTCCCGGCCCATATTTGTATCTCTTTGAATAACGAAGTCGTCCACGGTATCCCCTCTCACCAGCGGATTATTCAAGACGGGGATATTGTTAGCCTGGATTTTGGTGTAGTGTATAACGGATTTTATGGTGACGCCGCGGTGTCTTTTGCGGTTGGAGAGGTTGGCCAGTCTGCCCGACAGCTTTTACAGACGACTGCCGTCGCTCTTGAAGCAGGAATAGGCCGTGCCTGTGTTGGCAATCGTCTTGGCGATATCTCTGCCGCAGTTCAGGAGCATGTCGAGCGAGATGGCTTCTCCGTCGTGCGAGAATTTGTTGGACATGGGGTTGGGCGTCGGCTGCATGAAGACCCGCCTGTCCCCAATTATGGTATGCGGAACCGGGGTGTCCGCCTGCGCGAAGGAATGGTCATCGCGATTGAGCCCATGGTGAACATGGGTGCTCCGGAAGTCGCGATGCTAGAGGATGGATGGACTGCAGTGACAAAAGATGGCAGTCTCTCAGCGCACTTCGAGCATTCGGTTGCGATCCTGGCAGATGGACCAGTGGTGCTCAGTAGTATGTAAGAGAACGGTACTCATACACGGAACCGTTTTCAGGTAAGAATAGGAATGAGGTTAGCATGAAAGTCCGGGCTTCTGTGAAACCAATGTGCCGAAAATGCAAGGTTATTAAACGCAGAGGCATTATACGGGTCATCTGTGAGAACCCGCGGCACAAGCAACGACAGGGCTAGGTATTTTCCCGACGCGGACGAAAATAAGAGCGGAGAGGGCGTATGGCACGGATTGCGGGTATCGAATTACCCCGGAACAAGAAAATCGGTACCGGTCTCACCTATATCTATGGGATCGGACGGGTCACCGCCCTCAAAATCCTGACCGAGGCGGGCGTTGATCCAAACACTAATTCCGACGCATTAGCGGATGATGAGATCGCACATATTCGGCGGGTTATCGACCAAGACTACCGGGTTGAGGGAGACCTCAGGCGGGATGTCGCGAGTCATATTAAACATTATATTGACATTGGGGCATACCGGGGTCTCCGCCACCGCCGCAATCTGCCGGTCCGTGGTCAAAAGACAAAAAATAATTCTCGGACGCGCAAGGGGCCGAGACGGACCGTTGCCGGTAAGAAAGTCGCGCCTACTCCTAAATAATACGCGGCGCGAGGAGAGGGTCACTGTATGGCAAAAGCGGCGAGGCGGTCTGTCTCACGGAAGAAGAAAGTTCGGAAAAACATTCCAGAAGGTGTGGTGAATATCTATTCGACCTTCAACAATACCATTGTGACAATAGCCGACCCGCAAGGAAATACTGTGGCCTGGGCAAGCGCGGGGAGTGTCGGACTGAAGGGGTCACGGAAGGGTACGCCGTTTGCCGCCCAAATGGCGGCGGAGAGCGCGGCGCGTAAAGCGGCTGATGCTGGTATGCGCTCGGTTCAGGTGCACGTAAAGGGGCCCGGTGCTGGGAGAGAATCGGCTCTGCGCGCCCTACAATCTGCCGGGTTTGCGGTGAGTCTTATCCGAGACGTCACGCCTATCCCTCACAATGGTTGTCGTCCGCCCAAGCGTCGTAGAGTCTAAGAGACCGGGTGTGCGAGCTGGAAGCTGATATAGATCAGGAGGTTTTTGTGGCACGCTATCGAGGTCCATCCTGCCGTCTCTGCCGTCGAGAAGGGTTGAAACTCTTTCTGAAAGGTGAGCGGTGTTACACGGATAAATGCGCAATCGAGAGAAGAAGCTATCCACCGGGACAGCACGGCCAAGGGAGAGGAAGAAAGGCGACCGAGTACAGCGTTCAGTTACGAGAGAAACAGAAGCTGAAACGCATCTATGGGACGCTTGAGGGGCCGTTCCGTCGTCTTTTCGCGCGGGCCGAGCGCCAACGCGGAATCACCGGGGAAAATCTTTTGATTCTTCTTGAGAGTCGTCTCGATAATATGGTGTACCGGATGGGATTTTCGACTTCACGCTCAGAGGCTCGCCAGTTGATACGTCACGGCCATTTTCACGTCAACGGACGAAGAGTGACGATTCCATCGTACTGTGTGAGGGCCGGAGACGAAGTGCAAGTACGGGAGGCGAGCCGAAAAATTACTCGTATCCAAGAATCCGTCGAGCTTGCCCAGCGACGCGGAGTGCCAGAATGGCTTGAGGTCCAAACGGATTCTTTTTCTGGAAAAGTCCGTGCCCTACCGGCCCGGTCGGAGATCACCCTGCCTATCAACGAGCAGCTTATCGTTGAGCTATACTCGAAAGTCTAGCTCAATGGATTGGCGTAGCGGATCGTATTAGGCATGGATGCAGGACGAAAGAGGGAGCAGCATGCAGGAGAGTGATCTCATCAAGCCCAAGACACTCGATGTTGAAGACAAAACCCTGACCCCCACATATGGCCGTTTTATCGGCGAGCCCTTTGAACGTGGATTCGGGACAACGTTAGGCAATGCCCTGAGACGAATTCTTCTCTCCTCCTTGCCTGGGGCAGCCATCACTAAGGTCAGGATCCAAGACGTCGTGCATGAATTTTCGACGATTCCCGGTGTCACAGAAGATGTCACAGATATCCTTCTGAACCTCAAAGAAATCCGGTTTCGTCTCCGCGACAGCGATATGGAAACAGCTACCCTAAGGGTCAATGGTGCGAAGAGTGTGAGTGCTGGGGATTTGGTCGTGGGCCCTCAGGTTGACATTCTCAATCCAGAAGCCCATGTGGCGAAACTGAGTAAAGACGGAAGGCTCGAAGTTGAAGCCGAGATTCGCACTGGGCGCGGGTATATGGCGGCTGACCGGAATCAGCCCGAAGAGGACCCTGTTGGAACAATTCCCCTTGATGCGGTGTTTTCCCCGGTTCGCAAGGTCAATGTAACCGTCACCAACGCGCGTGTTGGTCAGCGGACGGACTACGAAAGATTGGCGCTTGAAATATGGACCGACGGTAGCATTGAGCCGAAAGAAGCAGTGGCCGAGGCCGCCCGGATCGCTCAGGAGCAGCTCTCGATTTTTTCTGGCACGACAGAAGAGATCGACAGCCAAGAGGAGCGCCTGGGGCAGGAAGACCAGCCGCCGACGAATGAAAATCTTTTTCGACCCATTGAAGAATTGGCACTTTCGGTTCGTTCTGCTAATTGCCTCCAAAGTGCCGATATCCGATACGTGGGAGAACTCGTTGTCAAGGCTGAGCCTGAACTCCTCAAAACGAAAAATTTTGGGCGGAAATCACTCAACGAGATTAAAGAATTACTGCATGAGATGGGGTTAGAACTTGGAATGCATCTGGAAGCATTTCCCCCTCGGGAGGAGTTGGACCGACTGCGCGTCTCCCGCGAGGGGAATCTGGCCTAGCCAGAGTCTCAGAGCAACAGGGAAACGAGGACGATGCGACATCTGAAAGCAGGGCGAAAACTGAATCGGACGGCGGCGCACAGAAAGGCGCTGCTGCGGAACTTGTTGAAAGCATTGGTGCTGCGGGAACAAGTCCGAACGACTGATGCGAAGGCCAAAGAACTTCGCCGCTGGGCGGACCGTCTGGTAACTCTTGGCAAAAAGAATTCGGTCCATGCGCGCCGTCTTGCCTTCTCGTATCTTGGTAGCCGAAAACTGGTACAACGTTTGTTTGATGAAGTTGCTCCGCGCTTTCAGGGGCGGGCAGGCGGATACACACGGGTGCTGAAGATAGGCCCTCGCCGTGGGGATGCCGCTCCAGTCTCCCTAGTCGAATTTACGGAAAGGGCAAGTGCTCCCTCAGCGGGAGGAGAAACTGGAAGCGTATAGAAACAAGGTCGGGGGTCGGTGTGCCAGCCGGAGTGATCGAGCATCTGGATAGCTTCTCGAATCACACACCTCAGCGGACGAGTCGGGCAGGGGGAGCAGCGCTCCCCCTTTGTCGTTCTCTCAGATGAGTCGGGTGCATATGAGGAAATAGGAGGAAGGATTTGCCATGGCTGTTCGGCAGTATGCCTTTCACTTTAATCTCCCCCAGGGGTGTATCGTATGCGTGAGTGTCGTGGTGAGCTTTCTCCTTGTCTTTGCTTTTGGGATTTATATTGGAAAAGAAGTGCAGGCGTATAGAACTGCCCAAGAAACCCGGACCGTACGCTTTCCGGTTGAGTATACTGACTCCAACGTGTCAGTGAGTCCTGCGCCCCAGGCCTTTCCGCTGACTTCAAAGAGGACCTTAGAGAAGCAGGCTGAGAACGGTCAGTCACAGACGACCTCTTCAAATCCGTCCGCCAGAGAGCGTGTGGCTATGAACTCAGCGCAGGTGTCGCAAAACAAAAAACGAGAAGCCGCGCTGGCTGTCCCTGCTCCAAGCGAAGTCAAAGCACAAGACCAAAAAGAGCTGCAGATATTGGGCGGGTGGAGTATCCAGGTTCATGTCACCAAGAGCCAGAATACGGCGCGTCAAATCGCTGCGGAACTGCGTCAGCGAGGCTATACCGTCTCCGTCAACAAACTGACAAAGAACGGAGGAATATTGTACCGTTTGCGCGTCGGAACATTTGCCGAAGAAGAGGCCCAACGCGTGGCGGCTCGCTTTCGACGCGAAGAGAAATTCGCTCAGGCCTACCTGGTCTCAGATTAACCCCTCGTGTTGTATCTATGACGGTCAAAGATGCCATTGCCCACGTGGCTGCCGGAGCAGATCTGACGGAAGAAGAGATGTATGCCGTCATTACCGATCTGATGGATGGGCAGGCCACTCCGGCTCAGATTGGGGCTCTGCTGACCGCGCTCCACATCAAGGGTGAGACCGTTGCAGAGATCTCTGGAGCAGCTGGAGCTATGCGCGCCATGGCGACACCAGTTCGTCCGGGACGCGCGGTTATTGATACCTGCGGAACTGGGGGAGACGGCTGTCATACGTTTAATATTTCGACCTGTGCCGCTTTTGTGGTTGCTGCTGCGGGTCTATGTGTAGCCAAGCATGGCAATCGAGCGATGTCTGGAACGGTTGGCGGTGCCGATGTCCTAGAAACCCTCGGTGCGCGTATTGAGCTGTCTCCACAGCAAGCGACATATTGCATGCAGGAAGTCGGCTTCGGTTTTTTGCTTGCTCCGGCCTTTCATCGAGCCATGCGCCATGCCGTTGGCCCACGTCGGGAAGTTGGGATACGGACCATCTTCAATATCCTCGGGCCCCTCACGAACCCGGCTGGAGCGCAATATCAACTCATTGGCGTCTTTGACCAGCGTTGGGTTCAGCCACTAGCCGCGGCACTCGGACGATTAGGCTGTCAGCACGGCTTGGTCGTGCATGGAGAGGATGGACTTGATGAAGTATCGCTGAGCGGCCCGACGCAAGTTGCTGAGTGGAGGCCACAGGGCGTACGGACGTATAGTATTAATCCTCCGGATTACGGCTTCCCGTGTCGTCCGTTAACCGCCCTGCAGGTCTCAAGTGCCCAGGAGTCGGCAGATATTATTCGGTCGGTCTTAGCTGGAACTCCAGGTCCCCACCGGGACGTTGTCTTGCTCAATGCTGGAGCGGCCCTCTATGCTGGGAATGCGGCTGCTTCACTCGGAGAGGGGATGACGCTTGCCAGGACCACGGTTGACAGTGGAGCCGCGGCTCGGACGCTGGAACGGTTTATCCCGCTGACACACAGGGAAACGGTATGATTCTTGATGACATCGTGGCCTATAAACGCGAGGAAATCGCGCTCCAAAAACAGCAGATATCACTCGGCCAGCTTCAAGACATGCCGCTGTTCCACTCTCAGCCGCCCGGTCTTTTCCAGACCTTGTCTGCCTGGAACGGGCGGACGATTATTGCTGAGGTAAAAAAGGCATCTCCATCCAAAGGTGTGATCCGTCAAGACTTTGATCCCCTTGCTCTCGCCCGTACCTATGAATCCTCGGGAGCAGCCGCTATCTCTGTGCTCACGGAAAAGAAATTTTTTCAGGGCAGCCTCGAGTATCTCAAGCGGATTCGCCAGCAGGTCGCACTCCCCCTCCTTAGAAAAGATTTCGTCTTTGATGACTACCAAGTGTACGAGGGGCGTGCCTACGGAGCGAGTGCTATTCTCTTAATTGTTGCGATTCTCGAAGACGCCCAACTGCACGATCTGATGCATCTGGCGCAAACGCTGGGGATCGACTGTCTGGTCGAAGTGCATGATGAAGCGGAATGTGAGCGCGCTCTGGCCCATGGAGCATCCCTGTTAGGTATTAACAATCGAGACCTGCGTACCTTTCATACGACGATTGAGACCACTGAACGTCTGGTGCAAGGGCTGCCCTCCGATGTTCTGGTGGTGTCTGAAAGCGGGCTGTCAACCCGACATCAATTAGACCGACTCGAGGCTCAGGGGGTGCGGGCGTTCTTAATCGGTGAGACCTTTATGGCGGCGCCAGACCCCGGAGAGCCGCTCCGCTCGCTGTTAGGACACCCCACATAGCCCACTCATGTCCGTCCACGTCAAAATCTGTGGTATTACGACGGTCGCTGATGCCCGGCTTGCCGTGCAGGCTGGCGCCGATCTGATTGGCCTGAACTTTTACCCGCCCAGCCCGCGCTGTGTTTCTGAACCCACTGCCAAAGCGATCCGGAGCATTCTGCCTCAGCATATTCGCTGTGTGGGTGTTTTCGTTAATGCGGAGCGGGAACGTATCGCTGCCTATGTTCGGTCCCTCTCGCTTGACGCGATTCAGTTTCACGGTGATGAGGACGCCGCCGCCCTGAAGGACTGGTCGGTTGCGACCATCAAGGTGGTTCGGGTCGGCTCGGAGATGTCTCTTCCTAAGCAACTTGAAGGGATTCAGGCTGACTACCTCCTCCTTGACACGTATAGTCCTCGCGGATACGGAGGGACGGGTGAGGCTTTTGCCTGGAAGCATGCTGCGACCCTCCCTCGGTTGATCCTGGATCGGACGATTTTGGCTGGGGGGCTCAATACAGAGAACGTCGTTGCCGCGGTTGAGGCCGTGCGTCCGTGGGCCGTCGATGTCGCTAGTGGCGTTGAGTCGGCTCCCGGACGGAAAGACGCAGAAAAACTGCACGCGTTCATCAACAATGCCAAAACTGCCTGATAAGCATGGACATTTTGGTTTCTATGGTGGCCGCTATGTGGCGGAGACCCTGATGCCTGCTTTGCTTGAGCTCGAAGAGGTCTATTGCCAATGCCGCAGAGACTCGACGTTTAAGCGAGAACTCCGCGCCCTCCAGCGTGAATATATTGGCCGGCCGACACCACTCACCTTTGCCGCCCGCTTGACCGAGCGGCTTGGGGGAGCAAAGGTCTATCTCAAGCGTGAAGATCTGTGTCATACCGGCGCGCATAAGATCAACAATACTATTGGCCAAGCCTTATTGGCCAAACGCATGGGAAAAGAGAGGCTTATTGCCGAAACCGGGGCCGGCCAACACGGAGTTGCAACGGCGACCGTTGCGGCTCTCCTTGGATTCTCGTGCGAAGTTTTTATGGGCTGTGAAGATACCGTGCGCCAAGCGCCCAATGTTTTCCGGATGCGACTTTTGGGAGCAACGCTGCGGGAGGTCGCTTCTGGCAGCCAAACTCTGAAAGACGCGATGAATGAAGCCTTGCGTGACTGGATTACGCATGTGGCGCATACTTTTTATGTCATCGGCACAGTCGCCGGTCCGCATCCGTATCCCATGCTGGTCCGCGACTTTCAGTCCGTTATCGGACGTGAGACCAAAAAGCAGATCGTGCAGCACGAAGGTCGTTTGCCGGACTATCTCATTGCCTGTGTTGGGGGTGGAAGCAACGCGATGGGCCTCTTTGCTCCTTTTCTCCCCGAAACCGCAATCCACATGGTTGCGGTTGAGGCCGGGGGGCTCGGTGCAGGCCAGAATGCTGCCTCAATGGCAAATGGGTACGCTGGCGTGTTACACGGCAGCAAGACGTATGTGCTCCAGGACGAGACCGGCCAGATTTCCGCAACGCATTCGCTTGCGCCGGGGTTGGACTACCCCGGTGTTGGACCAGAATTGAGCTATTGGAATGACCAGCAGCGCATTCGCTGTGTGACGGTCCAGGACGCGCAAGCAGTCGAGGGGATGCGGCTCTTGGCTGAGACCGAGGGGATTATTCCCGCCTTGGAGAGTGCTCATGCCGTCGCCTATGCTGCAACCCTCGTCCCGCAACTGCCTGCCACGGCCATTGTGGTGATTAATGTTTCTGGTCGAGGGGATAAAGACCTCCAAAGCGTGGCAAGCTTTCTTGGTGAAAACGCTCTATGACGCGCATTGCCGACACCTTTACCCAGTTGCAGGCTCGCGGAGAGGTCGGCCTCATCCCCTTCATCACTGCCGGGGATCCCGATATGGAGACGACGTTCGCGTTAGTCCATGAAATGGCCCGACAGGGGGCTGACATCATCGAACTGGGTGTTCCTTTTTCTGACCCGATGGCCGATGGGCCAACCCTGCAGCGCGCCGCGGAACGTGCCTTGCAGCACGGTACATCGTTGTCCCACGTCTTTGAACTGGTGCGTCGTTTACGACAGTCGCTCACGATTCCAATCCTGCTCTTTGGTTATTATAATCCGATCTGGCGCTACGGTGGAGAGCGCTTTGCCGCCGATGCTCGTCAGGCAGGCGTTGATGGTGTACTCTGCGTTGATCTCCCGCCTGAAGAAGCAGAGGAGTTGAAACGGGAGACGGATCGCCACGATTTGGACATGATCTTTCTTCTCGCTCCGACCAGCTCGCTGGACCGAGCGCAGAAAGTGTTGGCTCGTGCACGCGGATTTATCTATTATGTCGCGGTGACGGGCGTGACGGGCGTACGGGCGGCACTCCCAGCGGATTTGAGCGATATGGTTCGACGTATTCGCGCCATTTCCCCAGTTCCCGTTGGTGTTGGGTTCGGTATCTCCTCAGCAGAACATGCCGTACAGGTCGCGGGCGTGGCTGACGCCGCTATTGTCGGAAGCGCCATCTCACAGGTCATTGAACAATCGCTGGGACGACCGGACATGGTACCGCGTGTGGGAGCGCTTATTGCCGAGCTCAAAACAGCCCTCCGCAGCATCGAGACCCCAAACGATATCGGGACGACCATCGCCCCACCACTACAATCTTGACGACAGGCGAAGGGCACTGAGGAAAGAGTGAGTATGGCAGAACCGGCAGCCACGGTGAGTCAAGAGGAGGGGGAGGCCATTTGGCTCAAATGTTCGACGTGCCAAGAAATTTTATTTCGGAAGGAGGTTGAGCGCCGCCTTTTTATTTGTCCCAAATGTGGCGCTCATCTCCGACTGACCGCCGAACAACGACTGCTCACCATTGTCGATCGCGGTTCGTTCATTGAGTATGCACCGCACGTGCACTCCACTGATCCTCTCACCTTCATCGACCGGAAACCTTACGCCCAACGGTTAGCTGATGCGCGCAGCCGCTCGGGACGTACCGAAGCCGTTGTCTGCGGGGTGGCGACCCTTGACGGGCGTCGTGTTGCCCTCGGCTGTTTCGACTTCTCTTTTCTCGGCGGCAGTATGGGAGCTGCCGTGGGGGAAAAACTGACCCGAATTATCGAGCACGCTCGCACCGAACAACTACCTGTTGTTTTCTTCTCTGCCTCCGGCGGTGCCAGGATGCAGGAAGGAGTGCTCTCGCTGATGCAGATGGCAAAGATCACTATGGCGCTTGGCCGTTTGCGAGAAGCTGGGTTGCCGTATATCTCGGTGTTGACGGACCCCACAACGGGTGGCGTTGCCGCCTCACTGGGTATGCTGGGTGACATCAATATTGCTGAGCCAGGAGCCTTGATTGGCTTTGCCGGACAGCGCGTGATCGAACAGACTATCCGGGAGAAGCTTCCTCCGGGTTTCCAACGAGCGGAATTTTTATTGGACCATGGTATGGTAGACCTTGTCGTTGAGCGTAAGGATTTGCGTGGGATGTTAAGCCAGTTGCTTGGTCTCTTATGCAATCCTGTACCCACCCCTGACTCAACCCCAAAAGCGTCGCACTCTCCCCCATAACGCCCCATCCTGTAATCTGCTATTCAGAGCGACAGGATGTCCGACTACTCAGAGACATTGGCGTGGTTGTATAGACTTGAAGTCGAGCGTATGGACCTCAAGCTTGAGCGGACCATGCTCGCGCTTCGTTTGAGTAATGACCCGCAGCACCAATTCCCCAGCGTTCATATAGCTGGCACGAATGGGAAAGGTTCTACCGCAGCCATATTGCACGCCATCCTCAGCGCCGCGGGGTATAAGACGGGCTTGTTTACATCTCCACATCTGATCGATTTTTGTGAGCGGATTCGGATTGGCCCGCGGTGGGTCTCTCCACGCGAGGTGGTGGATACGGTGGCGGCAATTAAGTCCGACCTCGAACCGGCGGGCATTCGGTTGACTCCGTTCGAGATGATGACGGTGTTGGCTTTTCGTATCTTTGCCCAAGCTCGTGTTGATATCGCCATAGTGGAGGTTGGTTTGGGTGGAAGACTTGATGCCACCAATGTTCTCACTCCCTTGGTGTCCATCATCACGAGTATCGGGCTTGATCACCAGCAGTATCTGGGGTCAACTCTCGCCGGTATCGCGCGTGAAAAGGGTGGAATCATTAAGCCCGCGGTACCCGTCGTACTCGGGAAGCTCGATCAGGAGAGCCGTGACGTTTTATATCACAAGGCTCAAGATCAAGGGAGCGCGATTCTGTCATATGACCAGGATTTTACTCTTCAGAAAGCCGCCTCCGGCCGGTATTGCTACGATGGAAAGCAGCGTCAATATCAGGGTCTTCAACTTTCTCTGAATGGGAAATTTCAAGCACACAATACCGCAGTTGCTTTGGCGAGTCTGGAATATCTCCAGGACTCCTTCCCGGTGACAGAGGCTCAAATTCGTGCGGGATTACAGTTGGTACGCTGGCCGGGTAGGTTAGATGTTGTGTCGACACACCCCCTTGTCATTCTTGACGGGGCGCATAATATCCAGGCTCTTCACGCGTTACTGGCTGAACTCCCCGACCTCGCTCCGAATCGGCGGCCTATTTTTCTTTTTGGAGTTATGCGGGATAAGGAGTGGCGTCCGATGGCAGCCGCCTTGGAACAGGTCGCTACCGCAGTTGTTGTCACAGCGGTTGCGCAGCCACGAGCCGAAGATCCGTATACGGTGCAACAGGCCTTTTCTGCTCACTGTTCCGTTCGTACCATTGAGGGTGCTGCGGAAGCTTGTCGCCAACTGCTCCATCAAATCGGGCCTCAAGAGGTTCTTGTGGTGTGTGGCTCGTTGTTCTTGGTTGGAGAAGTGCTGCCGCTCTTTCCCGAAGCCTGTGTTGCCCTCACGATCTCCCAGACCCAACGGCTGCTGGCCTGAGAGAGTGTAGGTGGTCATGCCAAGAATCTTTTATTTTTTTCTCCTGCTCACGCTTTCCTGGCTCATCGAGGCAGAGGCCGTCTCTGCACAAGAACCGGTCGAGGTCAACGCCGACACGCTGAGCTATGAAGAGGACGGGGAGACGGTGTCGGCGCAAGGAAACGTTGTTGTCACCAAAGGCCAAACGACGCTCACCGCAGATACGGTGAGCGTAAGCCGGATCAGGAATGAACTTCAGGCCCGCGGAAATGTCGTGCTGCAAGACCCCCAGGGAAGCATACAGGCTGAGGCGTTACGCCTGGAACTCACGGATGAAACAGGCGAAATTGAAGATGGCGTCATTCACATGCCCCAGCGTCAATATACGATTACCGGTAGAAGGCTCCAAAAATCGTACGGTCAGACCTATCATGTTGAAGACGGAACGATAACAACATGTGAGTGTGAACCCGACGAGCAGCCAGATTGGAGACTAGACGCCTCCGAGTTTGATCTCACCCTTGCCGGAACCGGTAAGCTTCGTGGTGGGCTCCTGCGGGCACGAGACATCCCGCTTCTCTATATCCCCTATGGTGCGGTCCCTGTTCGTAAGGACCGCCAAAGTGGCGCGCTCGCACCCCGGATCGGCTTTTCGAGTAAGCGCGGTTTCCAGTGGGAACAGCCCTTCTATTGGGCAATCAGTAAGAGTCAGGACTTTACGTTCACAGCAGATGTTGAAACCTCTGCCCGGGTTGGCCTCTTGGGAGAATACCGCTATGCGCCCAGTGAGCGGGTGGAGGGCGATTTCTCCGCCTCGTATTTTAATGAACAGATTCGAGGACCGGCCTCAACGACCTCACCTGTTGATCGCTGGAGTGTTACAGGGGCACATCGGCAGCGTATGGCCGATAACGTAGAGGTCTATAGTGATTTCTTTTTTGTGAGCGATGATTTCTTCTTGCGTGAATTCAATGTCTCCTTCCATCCAGGGCTTGAAGATCATCAGCTCCGTTCACGGCGGTTTACTGCTTCCCGAGCCGGTGGTCTGAAAACCTGGAAGAACGCTCAGCTCCGTTCCGAGGCGCGCTATTATCAGGATTTGCGAAACGACCAGGATGACGCCTTTCAGGTTCTGCCTCAGGTCAATTTTCAGGGTCACCACCGTTTCTGGAACGACCGTCTTGAAGCCGGGGTGACCATGCAGGGTAGTCACTTTTTTCGGAACCGTGGCTACTATGGTCAGCGCTTTGATCTCGCTCCCTGGGTATCGCTCCCTTTCTCCCTCGGCAGGTATATCTATGGGGCGGTGACGGCGACTGGACGGGAGACAGTATATCATATGAGTTCCCGCGCTCGGGGGCGACCAGTCGTACCTGGCTCCAGACGCCTAAAGAAGACGCAGACCAGGGAGACGGTCCAGTTACAGGCTGAGTTCGGAACACGCCTCTCCCGGGTTTTCGATGTTGGTTGGGGACGGGTGAGTAAACTCCAGCACGTTATCGAGCCTCATGTCTCGTTCTCCTATGTCCCCCGGGTTGGTCAAGATGATCTTCCGCTCTATGATGCGCTCGACCGGATTAACCGGCGTAGCCTCTTTGTCTATGGTGTTGCAAACAGACTCCTTGGGAAATTTGATCCGCTCCCCGGCGCTTCCAATCGGCAGGCTCGCGTCCGCGAACTGCTCCGCGTATCGGTGACCCAGGCTTACGACCCGAGCCGACGGCTGCGAGAAGAAGGCGAGCGATTTGGCCTGAGTGAGACGGATCAGCATTTTTCTGACGTGGACATCAGCGCGCATGTCCGTCCCTTCTCGCCCTTTACCCTCGCGGCGGAGACGACGTATGATGTTGATCAAGGAGACATGATTGCCGCCCGCATTGGCGGATACCTCCAGGACCCGCGCCCGTTCCCTGAGACGAGCCCGTTGCTGCGCCATCTGCAGCGACGGACGAGTATTGGAGTTTCGTACCGGACCATTGCCGACCGGCTCCTGAAAGAGCTCAATTCCCGTGTTGTCCTCCGTTTAAATGAATACCTGACGGTCGCCTATTTCACGCGCTATGATCTGAATGATAAAGCGTTTATCGGGTCGCGCTATTTCTTTCGTGTCCTCTCGCCGCAGAAGTGTTGGACGTTTGATTTCGGAGTTGTTGAGAAAGTGAACCCTGATGAGGTTGAGTTTCGGTTTTCCTTGTCTTTGGTTGGCATTACGTCAGCTGGGAAGAGTGCGTTTTGAGCCAAGTCTGGGCTCGTTTGTTCTGGAACAGTCTGATCAAGACAGCCATTAGACCGTTATGCAAAAGATTTTTTCCGAAGAACAGCTGACAGAGCAGCTGGCTCGACTCCGCCACCAGGGTAAATGTATCGTCTTTACCAACGGCTGTTTCGACCTCATGCATAGCGGTCATGTCTATATGCTGGCCCAGGCAAAGACGTTTGGCGATATCCTTGTGGTTGGTATGAACACCGATGCTTCGATCAAACGGCTGAAAGGAGACAAGCGGCCAATTCTGGATCAAGCTAGTCGTTTGACGCTGCTCGCCGCTCTTGAGGTCGTTGACTATGTCACCCTGTTTGAAGAAGATACGCCGCTTGCCTTAATTCGTCGGCTTCAACCGCACGTCCTCGTCAAAGGGGGAGATTGGAGCCCCGAGGCCATTGTGGGAAAAGAAGTTGTTGAACACGCTGGTGGACAGGTCGTTGCGGTCCGTCATCAGGATGGCCTTTCAACGACACATCTAATTAAACGTATTCTTGTTGCCTATCAGGAATAGCAGTTCGGTTCCCCCGTGTTGCGCGCGTGCCGTGCCTGTGGTATATGCAGATGCTTTCAGGAGGATGGCTGTGGCCCAGAAATGCGAAATTTGTGGAAAAGGCCCCGCAGTGGGCAATAATGTGAGTCACGCAAATAACAAGACGAAACGCCGCTGGCTACCGAACCTGCAACGAGTGCGGGCAAGAGTCGCCGGTTCGGTGAAACGCCTGCGCGTCTGCACGCGCTGTATCCGTTCTGGAAAAATTGTGAAAGCGGCGTAAAAGCCTCTACACTTCCCCCCCCTCCGTCTCTCTAGCCCATTCGGCTGCCGTCCCCTTTTTTGATCCCGCTTCCCAAAGGAAAGAGGCCGGATATAACGCCCCCTAGGAGGGCACGCGTGACACTTTGACCACGCCTCTGACCCGTTCCAGGTTGCGCATGACACGCTGAAGATCATCAGCGCTGGGGATGAGAACCTCAAAGACATTGAGAGCGCGCTTGTCCGACAGAGTCCGGACATCGGCACTGGAGATATTGAGGCCAACGGTGCTTATCGCTTTACTCATATTGGTCAGGAGACCGGGGCGGTCTTCAGACAGAACTTCGATTTTCACGAGACGCATATAATCCGCAGTAGGGTCCCAACTGACGGCAATATGTCGTTGGGGGTCACTTTCCAGCAGACGCTGACAGGCAACCGTATGAACGGTGACGCCTTTGCCTCGCGTGATAACGCCCACAATGCGTTCCCCAGGGAGGGGGTTGCAACAGCGTCCGAACCGAATCAAGACATTCTCGATTCCACCAACCTTCACTCCACTTAAGTCATCTGATGGAGGTTTCTGGCGCGCTTTCTCAAGCTCTATGGTGTTCGTCGTCCGATTGAGCGTTTCGGTGGATTGAGGAAGGAGATAGCTGAGCACCTGTCCTGCTGTCACTTGTCCGTAACCCAGGGCCGCAAAAAGCGTTTCTTCATCGCTGAATCCCAGCGCCTCTAGCGTTAGTCCGATTCGGCGTTGTTTGCGCATCGTCGTCAGTGAGCTGTGATTGCGGACTAACTCACGCTCAAGGAGCTCTTGCCCAAGGGCAACGCTGCGCTCTCGCTGTTCTTCTTTGAGCCAGTGTCGAATTCGGGCTTTAGCCTTCGGGGTTTTGACGATCTTCAGCCAGTCTTTGTTGGGCGATTGGTTTTTGGTTGTGACGATTTCGACGACATCACCGTTTTGGAGCTGATAGCGCAACGGGACTTGGCGTCCGTTCACCTTAGCGCCGGTGCAGTGATTGCCGACCTCTGAGTGAACGCGGTAGGCAAAATCGATAACCGATGCGCCGCGCGGGAAGCTGTTGAGATCACCTTGCGGGGTAAAGGCGTACACTTCTTCGGTAAAGAGATCTTCCTTGATGGTATGGAGAAATTCTTGAGGGTCCTGTACGTGTTGTTGCAACTCAACCAGTTGGCGCAGCCAGGCGAAACGCTGCGCTTCCTCTTGTCCTTGTCCGTCTTTATAGGTCCAGTGGGCGGCGATACCTTCCTCTGCGACCCGGTGCATCTCGCGGGTCCGAATCTGAACCTCCATCCGTTCGCCATGCGGTCCAATGACGGTAGTATGGAGCGACTGATACATATTCGCTTTGGGCAGGGCAATATAATCCTTAAAACGGCCGGGAACGGGGTGCCAGTGACTATGGACTATGCCTAACGCTTGATAACATTCGCGCATGGAGGGGACGACAATACGGAAGCCGACCAGGTCATAAACCTGACTGAAGACCAGATTCTGAGACCGCATTTTTTGATAGATAGAATAGAAGTGCTTTGGGCGACCGGAGACTTGAGCCGCAATGTCGGCCTCGGCCAACGTCTTTTTGAGGATGTCAATGACCTCGGTGATGTATTGTTTCCGCTCGCTCTTCTTCTTGATAATGTTGCGCTTCAGCTCGGAGTAGACCTTCGGGTGTAGATAGCGGAGCGCGTTATCCTCAAGTTCGCTTTTCATCCAATAGATGCCCAGACGATGGGCCAGCGGGGCATAAATTTCGAGCGTCTCCGACGAAATCTCCCGCTGTTTATCCTCGCTGAGATAGGAGAGGGTGCGCATATTATGGGTGCGGTCGGCGAGCTTTACCAGAATAACGCGGATATCCTGGGCCATGGCAAAAATCATTTTCCGGAAATTCTCGGCCTGACGCTCTTCGCGAGTGGTGAAGTGAATTTTACTGATCTTTGTCACCCCATCGACCAGAGCGGCGACCTCATTACCGAAATGCTGCTCGATTTGATCGAGAGTAGTTAAGGTATCCTCTACTGTATCGTGCAGTAGGCTGGTGACGACGCTCGGCACATCGAGCTTCATAGCGGTAATAATTTCGGCCACCCCCACCGGATGGATAAAATAGGGCTCGCCAGAGTGGCGCTTCTGACCCTGATGCATACGTTCCGAAAACGTGTACGCATCCGTGATCAGGCCGACCTTCGCCTCAGGATGGTAGGACTGGACTTTCGTAATAATTTTGTCCAAGTCGTGGTGCTGGTTCATTCGGTCCCTATGACGGTGTATCGCACGTTGAGTGAGCAGGCGCGATACGTAGGAGAGAGAGGTCCAGGCGTGAGACGCGAGCTCTCTCTGCACAGAGAATGGCGTGTAACGCCCCAACACTGGCCTCGAGCTGATCGTTGATGACGCAATAGTCATAGCGTGCTAACGCCCGAGTCTCTTCCTGCGCACGCCGAATGCGTTGCGTAATAGCTTCTTCTTCATCAGTTCCCCGCGCACGTAAGCGGTCTTCCAGTTTTTGCCACGAAGGCGGCAGGATAAAAACGAGCACAGCCTCTGGATAGCACGCCCTGAGCTGTTCAGCTCCCTGGACATCAATATCCAAGAGGAGGTCTTGCCCCATGTTGAGCGTGCTCTCAATAGTCGTGCGTGTCGTACCGTAATAGGCTTTGTGGACCTGAGCCCATTCGACAAAGGCTCCCTGATCTTGAAGTGAAAGAAAAGTCTCCTCACTCACAAAGTGATAGTCTTTGCCGTCCACTTCCTCCGTCCGGCGGGGTCGGGTGGTATGCGAAATTGACCAACCGAGATTCGATGTTCTCGCAATCAGTTCATGCGCCAGGGTGGTTTTCCCAGCCCCAGAGGGGGCTGACAAGATCAGAAGAATTCCGCGCCGAGAAAAGCTCAAGCATTGATCAGCGTCATCCAGCATACGTTACTCTATATTCTGCACTTGTTCGCGAATTTTTTCTACCTCCTCCTTAGCCTGGACGACGAGATGGCGGATAGACGTATCATCTGCCTTTGCGCCGATTGTGTTGATCTCCCGTTGCATTTCTTGCAGGAGAAAGTCCATCCGTTTTCCAACGGGATCGGCTAGTCGGAGAAGGTCGGAAAACGCGCCAAGATGGCTTTGGAGGCGGACGCATTCCTCGGTGATATCACTCCTTTGGGCCAGGCTTGCCACATCCTGCAGGACGCGTCGGCGGTCAGAGTCGAGATGGGGCAAAAGCGCGGTGACCTTGTCCGCCAATTTCTCTCTCGTGGCCTGTCGGGTGTGTACGCTACGCCGCCCGACACTCCGACGTATTTTTTCGAGGGTCGCAATCCGCCTGCGGAGATCGCGCTGCAGAAATTTTCCTTCGCGCCGGCGGTGTCGCTCCAGCACGGTGAGCGCACGTTGCAGTGCTTTCTTTGACGCCTTAATCTCGGTGCCAGAGGGCTGCTGTACTTCGGCGACCTGGAACACTTCTGGCCGAGACAGAAAAAAATGAAGCGTCAGGTCTCCTTCGAGGTCGAATGTACTCTTGAGTTGTTTCGCAGCCTTGGTATACGCTCGTGCAAGCTCGATATTGGGAACAACCGCGTACGAGCGCGCCGTCTGTCCTGAGAGTGTGAGGAAAACTTCAATCCGTCCACGCTTGACCTGTGCGGTAACCATTGCCCGCAATTCGTCCTCAAGCGTGAGAAAGCCACGGGGCAGATGGAGTTTGACTTCGAGGAAACGGTGATTAACCGCACGGATATCGACCGTCGCACGTCCGCCCGAAAAGGCGAAGCTCCCGCTTCCAAATCCGGTCATACTTTTCATGACAGGGGTATCCTTAATGCGGCTTTCAATTCTTCCCGAGTGACGGTTGCCGTACCGACCTTGCCGACGACAATTCCAGCCGCGTGATTGGCGAGAATGGTGGCGGCTTCGAGTCCAGCCCCGGCTCCAAGGGCGAGCGCGCACACGGCAACGACCGTGTCGCCTGCCCCTGTGACGTCAAAGACCTCGCGGGCGGTGGTTGAGAAATGGGCCGCGCGACGATCCGGTCGAAATAAGCTCATGCCTTCTTCCCCGCGAGAAACAAGAACAGCTTCCGTGTCCCAGAGATCAAGAAGCTGAGTACCGGCCTGTTGCAAGGCGGTGTCGTCCACAAGGTCGATCTGCGCGGCTTGTCCCGCTTCTTCTTTGTTCGGCTTCATAAGACTCGCGCTGCGATAATGAAAGAAATTCTGACGTTTCGGATCGATCACGTAGACAAAGTCCAGTTGCGTTCGTAGTGTGGCCAACAGGTCAAGCAGGTCGGCCTCAATCAGCCCTTTGCCATAGTCCGACACCACACAGACATCAAAGTTGTGGATATGGCGCTGGATAAAGGCTCGCAGTCGCGATCGTACGCGTGCACTCGGGCCATCGGTCGGGTCACGGTCAAGTCGGACGACCTGCTGGCTGTGAGCAATGATACGGGTTTTACTAATCGTCTTATATGGACTGCTGGTTACCATACCCCCGACGTCTGCACCCTGTCCCAGCAATTCTCGTCGCAGAAGTCGGCCCGCCCGATCCTTTCCCGCGACGCCACAGACTGTCACATGACCGCCCAAGGCGCGGATATTGGTCACCACATTCCCCGCTCCTCCGGCGTGCAGGCTCTCACGCGTGACTCGCACGACAGGAACCGGTGCTTCAGGGGAGATACGGTTGACCCGGCCCCAAATGTAACGATCCAGCATGAGGTCGCCAATGACCAGCACCCGAACACGTGAGAAGCGTGGGAGTAAGGAGGTGAGGTTCACGAACGACTGACGGCGACGAGAAGACGGAGGCTTCATGGCGATCCTCTCTGTCGCTCACAGCGTGCAGCCAGGAGTTCATAATAGAGGGCTTCATTAGCGCGCACGGTTGTCTCGATATCAAAATGCGTACGGACCTTGGCTTGTCCACGGGCGCCCAAAGTCTTCGCCCAGTCAGGATGGCGCAGGCATTGGATGAGCGCATTGCATAAGGCCGAGGAGTCTTGGACTGGTATAAGGAGACCTGTTTCTTCATCGGTGATGAGCTCAGGAATGCCGCCAACACGACTTGCCACCACTGGGAGACCCGCCGCCAGCGCTTCAATAACGGCGACGCCCAAACCTTCCCAGACAGGGGTGTGAACAAAAATGTCTGCGGCGGCTAAGTAGGCAGACACGTCTCGACAAAATCCGGCAAAGTGAAACACGGAAGCTAGGCCAAGCGTGTGTACACGGGCCTCTAGTTCCTGCCAGAGGGGACCATCTCCGCAGATGAGGTAATGGGGAGATAGCGTCTGGCCGGTCTGCTTAGCATACCGACCCTGCTGACAGCGGGAGCGGAGTTGGGCTGCTGCTTCGATCAGCGTATGCGGTGATTTCCGCTTCGTCAGCGCACCGGCCATGAGAATCACTGTGGTATCTGCGCTGAGTCCGTATTGGCGTCGAATGGCCATGCGCTGGGAGGCCGTAGGCAGAAACTGCTTGGTGTCAACACCGCTCGGGATGATGCGGATAGCTTTATCGGAAATATGTACGGCTTCCAGCGCGGCCGCCACACCTGAGGAGATCGCAATGACCATGTCAACCTGTCTGCCATACAGAAACCGACTCAACCAGCCCACCTTGATCGGGTAATCCATCCGACGTGTGACCAGACGGCGGGCTGGCAGGGCGTGGAGCCACGGACTGAGTGCATGTGCTCTGGCCGTATGGAAATGCACCAGGTCGTAGCGTTCCCTACGGACCAGACGACGCAGCCGCCATCCGGCCAGACCATCAAGATGATTACGGATCGAGAGAGGCCGAACAGGGAGGTTGTCGTGTTGGAGGCGCTGAGCCAAGGCGCCGTGCAGCGGAGTTGCAACATGGGAGAGGTGGCCAGCGCGGTCAAGGTAGCGGGTCAGACCCAACACCTGAGCCTCTCCGCCTCCCCAATGCCGTTCCGGGTCAACGTGCAGGATCCGTAACCGGCGTGTCATGAGAAGTGTTCCGGGGCGAGCCCTGCGCAGAATCTGATACCTGCTCCCACAGCTTGGCGTATTTCAGGAAAACGTAGAATGCCGAGGTCGTGGCAACAAAAAGGCCAGGAAGCCCATCTCTGATACAGCCTCGGAGAAAATAAAAACTCAGGAAGCGCCACAACGGGCGTAATAATATATCGCTCAGATGCCTCTGGCGCTTTCGCAGTATCAGCTCACGGGACGAGATATCTGTTAGGCTGTTCACAGTACGAAGATGGTCACTGATATCGGTATAGGTATAGTGATGGAGGTTGCCGCTCAGACGCTCGGAGCAGCCATGCAGGAGTACTTTTTCATGGGGGTCGACACCTCCCCACCTGACCTTGTGCTTCCGAAAGAGCCGGAGCCGATAGCTCGGATACCAGCCGTGCCACCACCAGCGTCCTAAATAGTGGACGAGGCGCGGTATATAAAATCCGTCGACTGCGGGGTCATCCTGTTGCAATACAGCCTGAATTTCGTTCTGAAGAAGTGGACTGACTTCTTCATCTGCATCAATATTGAGTATCCACTCATGGCCTGCCTGAGAGAGCGCAAAACGTTTTTGCTCAACATAGCCCGGCCACGCACGCTGAATGATACGCGCTGAATACTCTTGACAGATTTCTACGGTCTTATCGGTGGAAAACGAGTCAACCACGATGATCTCATCGCACCACTTGACGCTTTCAAGACAGCGCCGAATCGCTTGCTCCTCATTAAAGCAGACGATACAGCACGAGATGGGACGCCGGGGAACGCCGTCAGGAGACAGGTTGAGGGTGTGGCTCGCGCCGGATGTCTGCACGCTGGCTATAGACAGCACGCGACGCCGTTTTCGTTTGGCGTACTCGCGGTCTTTCCGGCGACGCACGGACAGTAACGTTTTGAGCAAGGAGCGGCGCTGCTTAGATGACGGCAAAGGAGGGCCGAGATAGGTATACAAAAAGAACAGGCGCTCAGTCTGCCGTGCTCGACGGCCTAGGGTCCGATCGAGCTGCACCAGATTTTTGATACGCCGCCGCAGCGTCAGGCTCGGATGGTGTTTGAGGCGATCAAGATCAACGAGGCAAAACAGCCACCTCGGTCCATGCTGCACTTCGCACTCTTCCACGAGCAGGTTCGCGTCTCTCAGGTCTCCGCTATACAAACCGGCCGCGTGAAAAGACCGTACAAAGAGCGCCAGTTCGTGAAGAAAAAAACGGCGCTGCGCCACAGACCAGTGCGGCGCAGACTCCCGCCAATAGTCCGAAAGGGGAGGATGTGGCAGCGCTTGGCTGATATAGACACTTTCCTGCACCAAACCGGCTTTCCGTTTTTCCACAACAGCCAGTGGTTGAGGAACAGGAAAGCCACGCGCCTGTAATAATTGCGCTCCACGCCACGCCCGGCGAGCCGGAGAGCCGTGGATCAAGGCGTCCGCCCGGCGACGCCAGTGGGTCAGTTGGTGGCGCTTGACCACGACGGACTGGGTCGAATCGGACATCCGCGTCACGGCCGTACCTGCGTCCTGTTTGAAAATACGGGTGCACTGCCAGTGTATTGGCTGTGAGGAAATAAGGTCTGTGATTCGCGCAGCATCCAGATGTGAATGGATAATGGCGGGCACTGTCGTGCTGACGGAACTCGTAACGCTCACAACGACGAGCTTCCCTACATATAGCCGAGGTCGGTCAGACGCTTTTCAAGGTCGGCCTTTTCCGTCTCTGACATGACGAACTCTGGTGTTGCAGTACGCGATCCGTGTCGGATGTCCTCGACCCGGTGCCGAAGCAGCTCAGCCATATCTGGGCGTTGGTGGACCAAGTTGTACCGTTCCGACGGATCGTTCGGAAGATTATACAGCTCTGCAGGAATACGCGGATTATTGGGGGCATAGATGTATTTCCACTCGGGCGTACGCCAGCCGACCCGCTGATCGCGCGGATCTGAACGAACGCGCAAAAACGCTTCTATATAAGCTTCCAGGCCGAGCGGAGTATCATCCAGTAGTGCCGGCTTGATACTCGTGCCATGAATCCCGGACGGAACCGGGGCGCCAACGAGATCTAGCAGGGTTGGCAGCGCGTCGATCTGGCGGACGAGTTGGGGGGCGAGTTTGTCCGCTGGCAGGCGCAAGGAGTCTGTCCCGGTTCTCAACCTTGAAAAGACTAGCGGTACGCGGACGAGTTCCTCGGAGACGTCCATCTCATGCCCTTCACGTTTGGTCGTTTTCCGTCCGGACAGATCGCGCACCAGGCGATACCAGCGATATTGGAGGTCTGTCTTGACGACATGTTCGCCATGGTCGCCATGAACCACGACCAGCGTATTATCGGGGAGCACGGCGAGGAGTCTGTCCAACTCGGCGTCCAGACACGATAACGCGCGCTCGTAGCGGTTCCGGCCGTAGGTTAGGCTTCGGAATGCCGGCAGGATATGCCGCCGATGATGCAGTTCCCATAAGTGTAAAAATCCGAACCACGGCTGCTGCGCCGCTAGGTTTTGTAAGCGCTGCCGAAAATCTATACCCCAATTCGTGGATAGATAGGCTGACCCCTCTCGGCAGTGATAGATGTCAAACCCGCGATCCAGATCGGTCTCAGGAAAGAGGGGGCCACTCACTTCCGCCCATGTCTGGTAGCCATAGGTCCGGAAGGCGTTGACCAAAGACGGGACTTCAGGATTCAGTTTCAGCCCGAAAATGGAACGAATGCCGTGCACGAAGGAGTAGCTGCCGGTCAGCAGGCTGGCTACACAGGGCGTTGTTGAAGAAGCCGAGGCAATGGCCTGCGTGCAGGCCACACCGGAACGAACGAGGCGGTCTAGGGTCGGCGTCTGTGCGCCTCGGTCCTCGCCGACAACAGCATCGGCACGTAAACAGTCAATGAGGAGAAAAAGGATATTCGGACGATTCATACAGATATGCCGGTTGACCCTGCTTCCTGGGCCGTGCTTAGGACGTCTGGACACGATTGAGGACGTGACGCGCTTTCTCAAGAACCTGCTCCGGGGTAATGCGCTGCATACAGGCGCGCTGAATTCTGCAGTCTCGCGTATAACACGGACTACATGCCGCTGAGCCACACAGAACAAGATCTTCCGAACCCCATGGTGCCGAGCGGGTAGGACTCGTGGCACCCCACAGGGAAATCACGGGAGTTCCCACTGCTGCGGCAATATGCATGGGGCCCGAATCTGGTCCAATGCCCAGCCGGGTACGCGAGAGAATACCAATCAGATCACGCAGGCTGGTTTTTCCACTCAAATCGGTTGCCTTCGCCTCCCCTAGCGCGGTGCTAACCTGGCTCGCAAACACTACCTCTCCTGGCCCCCCAATCAACACTGTGCCCATATCATACTCCTGCTGGAGGGTTCGTGCCACCTGAGCGGTTACCGTTGGAAACCAGAACCGACTTGGCCAGCGCGAACCAAGAAAAAAGGTCACATAAGGACGCGGGGTATTGGCGAGTAAGGTATCGATATAGCGCTCTTCTTCCTCTCGCAACCGGAGATCAAATGCTATCCCGTCGTCGGGAAGACCAAGAGCATTCGCAAAACGCAAATATTGTCGAAGTTTGAGAGAAAAGTCTGGAATGGGATCAATCGTGTGGGTATTACACAGCCAATTACCTTCTTTAGTGTTCTGACGATGAAACCCCAGTCGAACCGGTGCCCGCGACCAAAGACTGACCAAGCCACTCTTGGCATGGCGCTGTAGGTCGAGGACCAAGTCAAACTGTTTAGACCGAATCATTTGAAGAAAGGGCCAAAACTGCCGAGGCCCTTGAGTTCGGTTATAGAGTAAGATCTCATTGAGGGCAGGGTGTGCTTCAAGTAAAGGAGCCGCCACTGGTTCCACCGCCCAGGCAATATGCGCTTGTGGATAGCCCCGCCGGACTCGAGTGAGTAAGGGCAGCGCCCGGGTCACATCCCCAATTGCACCGAAGAGAAGGATGAGAATACGAGCGGGTTGGATAGCAACAGTGGGTCGCGTCACGCTACGGATGATATAATAAATGTGTTTCTCCGTCTCCTGGCCCCAGGTGGGAAGCCAAACGAAGAGATAAGCGAAATCACTCCTTTTGATCCTGTCGGAATTGTCGTACAGTCCTCTATTGTCCCTCAAGAGTTGCTCCTTGCTCAAGCAACTACTCCTCGGTGTCAAATTTCGTTATTGAGCGTCGAAGGCGAGCAAGGTTTCGTTTGCGATGGGAAGAGGACAGTGGCGTGGGAAAGATGCGTGCACGGTCAAAGTCGATAATGAGCACCTCGTAATGGTCAGAGTCATTCCGAACGAGAATATTCGTGAGGTTGAGGTCCGCATGAGAGATGCCACTCTCATGCATGGTATTGATCGTCTGTAGGATTTTTTCAGTAACAGCCTGTCGTTCCTCAACCGGCGGGTTGGTTTGCAGCCATTCCCGCCAGTTGAGAAACCCTTGGGCTTCACGAGTGATGAGGGTTCCTCGATACAATCCAAAAGACCGCCACTCAACCCCAGCGCCCAAGACTTCCACCGTTGGTACGCCACGTTCGCGGGCTATAACCGCCGTGCAGAGCTCGACAAGGGGGCGCGGTGGGCGGTCCCAATACCGGTCGCGTACAAAATGGCGAACCAAGCCCCCACGCTGATAGCGTCGGACGATAGCCGGACCCTGGGCGTCGAACGGAACACGCTGTATGATACCTCGCCCGCCCTGGAGACAGTCAGCCCTGCCGGCTTTGATGACTTCTAGGGCTTTGAGCAGTGCAGCCCCTTGTCCATCTCTGAGCCACCAGCTACAGGCGGTGGTCTCATGCTCAGCAAATCCGCTTGGGGGTGTCAGCGAACGGGAGATGGCGAACATCGTATCAGGGACGTGTGCGCAGAAGCTTACCCCGAGGCCGCGTCCGAGTGTGAATGACTGGAAGGGGTGGATGCGCTGCCTTGAGGTTCAGGGATCTCATCTATCAGTCCATTTTGAATTTCCCACAGCTTGGCATAGGTGACAAGTACGGCGTAGGAATCGAACAACGCTATTGTCAAACCGTTCATTCCGTGTCGCCACTCACCCTTGCCAAGATAAATGGAAAAGAACGTGCCAAGAGGGGGAAAGATAAAATGCCGGGATTTCACCGGCTTGTTTTGCCTTGCCCATTCTTTGGCGGTTGCCGATGTTGTGGCATTCAGTGTGGCAAAGCGTTCTCGGAGTGTCATGGTAACACTATTGGTCGTGGCTTATCTGCACAGGATGAGGCGCAGATCGTTTGAGAAGCCTATCAACCCCGGTTAATACGTCATGGACCGTTATCAGTTGCATACATTCTTCAGTGCCACGTGGGCAGGAAGGGCCACCATGCCGACGACAGGGGCGACAAAACACCTCCTTTTTTTCAACGATCACCGCATTATCGCTATATGGGCCGTACCCCAAGCTTGGCGTTGTCGCGCAAAAGATCGCAACAACCGGGATCTGCCGCGCAACGGCAAGGTGCATAGGGGCACTGTCATTGCTAATGACCACCTGAGCCCGATCAATGAGCGCCATAAACGTTTGTAGGTCGGCCTGACCGGTAAGGTTGAGCAGGCCCGCTACCTGGGCCTGCTCTTCGATCTCCTGCGCTATGGGCACGTCATCTGGGCCGCCACACAACACCACGCGTCCATAGTCACGTGCCAGCGAACGAACTAAAGCACTATAGCCTGCCGTTGTCCAGCGCTTGGTATACCAGACTGAGCCCGGACACACGATAAATACCGGATCGGAGTCGGCGATCTGGGCCTCGTCAAAGAATCGTTGGACATTGGTCCGGGTTGCTGGGGGATAGGCGACATATGGTGTGCGGTCGCAGGATTCGGGCTCAAGACCAAAAGCACGCGTAATGCATAAAATACGTTCAACTTCGTGTCGGTCGGTGTCTCGCCGGACAGTCTGATGATACAAGAACCAGCCGGGACTTTGGCGAAATCCAACACGGTGGGGAATGCCAGACAGGGCCAGCAGCAAGGCAGTCCGAAGTGATTTATGCGGTGCGACCGCCAGCGTAAAGTACTGGCGTTGGAGCTGGCGAGCCATTTGCAGCATGCCGAAAAACCCGCGGTTGTCCTCACGCTTGCTATCGACGAGAACGTTGTCCACCGCTGGGTGATCTTGGACGAGCGGTCGTGCCTGGGGGGTCGTGAGGACGGTCAGCGATTCAAGGGTGAGTTCGCGCCGCAGGGTACTGAGGAGCGGAGTGGTCAAAACCACGTCCCCAAGAAAGCCGGTCTGGGCAACGAGGAGACGCTCCATTAAAAGGTCTCAACTTTCCGGAGCCGTAACACTAAATTGTCTTCCATCAGAAGACGGGGGTGACACAGCCAGCGCAGCAGCTTTCTGTTTTCCTGTCGCTGGTTCGAATTTTTCTCGCGTATCCACAGCGTGTACCAGGTATAGGCCACCACGGGTAAACCCAGTGTCGCCAGCAAGAACCGCGAGTAGAGCTTGACCTTACTGTGGCCCATACATTCCAGACTGAGCCCGTTTTGCTTGCACAGATAGTATAAAATCGGCAGCTCAATCGGATAGTTGTGAAACCGATAGGCGTGGTTGAGGGGAGTCTCAAATGGAATAAAGCGCCGTTTGGTCTTGTGGTAGCCGCTGAGCATAAAATGTACCCGCGAGTTCAGGCGCATAACATTGGGTGTAGTCAGAATTAACGATCCGCCAGGTTTGAGAATACGCGCTAACTCGCCCAGCGCCGCTTGATGGTCGGACAGGTGTTCAATGACCTCAACCAGCAAAACTACATCAAAACTTGCATCGTCGTAGGGCAGCCGCTCTCGCAGGTCCACGCCGTCATCAATAGGGAGCCCGTTCTTGTTTGGTCCACTCGCTTCAAAGTTAGTCCCCCGAAGCGTGAAACGTCGATGTTGTAACGATGCTAAAACGTCCCCCTCTTTACAGCTGACATCGAGAAGGGTTTTCCCCTCGTCAGGAATATCAGCCAGCAGGTCGGAAACCGCTTGAATAAGAAACGGAGCTGCCATAGTCCTCTTACTTTCCGTCTTTTTTCTTTCCCATTCCTTTTAGTTGAGACTCAATAAACGCTAAGAACTGCTCGACATCGTTGACCTCCATATCGATACGGAGAGCAACGAGCTTATCCGTAGCAAACGGAAACTTCTCAAGCTTCACCAGATCTTTTTCCGTCGTCACTACGAAATCACACGCTCGGCTGGCTGATATAATCGTTTGCCAGTCTCTTTCTGTATAGACATGATGGTCTGGAAATACCATCATGTCTATAATTTCTGCGTCTGCTTCTCTGATAAAACGGTGGAACAGATCTGGAACTGCAACACCGCTGACCGTCATCACCTTCTTATGTACCAAGAAAAATAAGGGCAACTCTTGCCACTCACCATGCGTGGAGTGCACAAGTGCGGTCGGACATGGATTCGCAAAAAAGAGAGGTTTCTCCCGTATGTGAAGGGAGGCCGCGTAGTCCTGTTGCTCCTGCACTGTCTCTCCCTTCGTTACAACGACCAAGTCCGCTCGACGTATGGCAGTAGACGGTTCACGGAATGGGCCGGCGGGGAGCACCCACGTCTCTTTTTGCTGAGCATCAAGCAGCAGAATGTCGAGGCTACGGTCTAAGCGTCGATATTGAAAACCATCATCAAGAATCAATACCTCAACGCCATAGGTTTCTTGGGCCAGTCGAGCCGATCGGACGCGGTCGCGTCCGGCCAGAACGACACCGGAAAAGGTTCTGGCTAGCATCACGGCTTCGTCTCCAACCTCCTCCGGCGTTGCCTGGGCCCGACCATCCGTACCTACCGTTGTGACTCCCTTATTCTGTCCCTTGTAGCCTCTTGAAAGAATGGCAACCCGGTGATGCCGAGCGTACAGCAAACGAGCAAGCCAGAGAACGAAGGGCGTCTTCCCCGTTCCGCCAACGGTAAGATTCCCTACGCTAATGATGGGAAGGGGAAGCTGTTCACTGCGAAGGATACCCTTCTCGTATAAAAAATTACGAACTCGGACGACGAATGAGAACAGGATCGAGAGTGGAACGGCCACCAGCCAACCCAGTACGCCGAGGACGTCCTGACGAGTCCAGATTTTCTGGGCGAGACGCTGGAGGGAAATCATACGCAGGCTAGGGGTGGGAAGGAGCGCAGGTCGGACAGTGCTGAAGGACAATGCTTAAGGTGCGCTCAACCGCGCCTTGTTGCTGCTCAATGGTTTTGCGTACCAGCGCTCCTGTCTTTTGTCGGAGATCGGCATCGGTCAGCAACGGCAGAGCGGCGTTATACAAACTGTGTGCGTCGTAAATCTCAACCCCTCCCCGGATTCTTTTCAGCTCTGCGACAATCGACGAAAAATTATGCGTATACGGACCAAAACAGACCGGGACTCCGACAAGGGCCGGTTCAATCATACTATGCCCGCCGGGACCTCGAATCAGACTACCGCCCACAAAAACGAGGGAAGCCGCAGCATAGAAACTGGCAAGCTCTCCGAGTGTATCCAAGAGAAACACCTCGGTATCAGGGGGGGCCGGCGTAGAGCTCGCACTGCGTTTGATATAACGCCAGTCCTGCCGTTGTAATAACGCCTCGACTGAAGAAAAACGCTCTGGGTGACGGGGGGCAAGAAGGAGCAGCAGGTGGGGCAGACTGCCTCGAAGCTCCCGAACGGCCTGGAGGAGAATTTCCTCTTCGGACTCATGGGTGCTTGCGCCAATAAGCAGCGGCCGGTCGTCCAAGCCTGCTTGGGCTAAAATTGCCCGTCCGGCTTCTCCGCCGACATTCACGCCGTCAACCTTGAAATTTCCTGTTACCTGAACACGCCGAGTGTCCACTCCAACAGCAATAAGGCGTTGCGCATCTTCCTGCGTCTGCATGCAACATGCGGTAATGCTCTGCAAGACTGGACGAAAGACAGGGGAGAGCAGACCATAGCGTCGCTGTGCGCGTTTGGAGAAGCGGCCGCTCACTAGAAGGGTCGCTATGCGCCGACGGGCTAGGCTTGCCAACATATTCGGCCACATCTCTGTTTCGGTGAAAAAGAATACCTGTGGTCCGATACGCTTGAGGACGTAGCGACTCACAAGTGGATAGTCGAGTGGGAAATAGAACACCCCATCTGCTTCAGGACATCGTTCGATCGCGGTTTGATAGGCCGTTGTGGTTTGTACGGAAACCAGCAGCGGCGTGTCTGGAAAGCGCTCTTTCAGTGCGGATAAGAAAGGCCGAGTGGCGAGAAGTTCGCCAACGGAGGGGGCGTGGAGCCAGAACGGTGCCGTACCCCGTGTCAGCCGGATAATGTTCGAAGGTAGCCGTCCGAGTCGTTGCCCCAAACCGATGCGATAGCGTGGCCTCAGAATGAGCGCCATGACCGCAAAAGGAAAAGCGAGAATAATGAGAGCCGTCAAAAGAACATTGTAGACCGCGAGACTCATGAGTGCTTGAAATACGTGTCCGCCTGCCCGGTGATGGTCCGTAAACGCTTTTCCAGTTCTTGTCGTTTCTGTTCCAGTTGCGCGGGGGTCGTCTCTGCTGGAACGGAGATAGGTGACCCCACTACGTAGACGACTCGACTAAAAGGGAAGGGGATCATGAGACGGTCCCAACTCCCAATTCTGATATGCCACGCCGCACTATACGTGGTCGGGTATACAGGAGCGCCGGTGGCGCGGGCAAGCTGGAGTACGCCGGATTTGGCCTGCTGGTAAGGTCCACGAGGTCCATCCGGAACAACAATGAGGTCGTAACCGAGTCGATACGCCTCGATCAGACCTTTCAGCCCGCTGACCCAACCACGAGAAGACGAGCCTCGGACCGCAGCAATACCGAAGCGCTTGAGCACACGGGTGATAATTTCTCCGTCACGGTGGATACTATTCATGATACAGGCCTTTTGGCCGCGATAGCCAAAGCGCATGAGCACGATACGGCTATGCCAGAAGGCCAGGATGACCTGTTCGCCTCGCTCCCAGCGCGCAAACAAATCGTCCGTACCGATATAACATTTTCTGGTCGTCACCTTGAGGAACCACAGCAGAGCAAAGGTAAGACCTGCCCAGAGACGAATTTTGAACTCTTCGCTAAATGGAAAATGCGGCTGTTGGCTGAACGGATGGGGTGCAGAGTCAGCCGTGGCAGGGCCGACGGGAGATTGAATTGAATTCAGCATAGGTGTCAGGCCGCCGAACGCGGCTCGGCGCGAAACTGAAGCTCGTAGAGGCGTCGGTAGTGGGTGTTATGCGCCAAGAGTTCCTCATGCGGGCCTTCCTCCATGATGTGCCCGTTGTCTAAGACGACAATTCGATCGGCCTGCTGAATGGTTGATAAGCGGTGGGCAATCACTAGCACGGTCCGCCCAACCATCAGGCGCTCGATGGCATCTTGGACTAGGCGTTCTGATTCGTTATCAAGGGAAGAGGTCGCCTCGTCAAGGATCAGCATGGGCGCATTTTTCAAGAGCGCCCGGGCAATAGCGAGCCGTTGGCGCTGCCCTCCGGACAGTCGTACCCCAAGCTCGCCGACCTGGGTCTCATATCCCTCCGGGAGTGCCATGATGAAGTCGTGGGCATGCGCGGCCTCGGCCGCGGCAATAATCTCTTCCTCGGGCCGTTGCGGCATGCCGTAGGCAATATTATTGCGTACGGTGTCATTAAACAAAAAAGTGGCTTGGGTGACCACGGCAATCTGGGAACGCAATGAGGCGAGGGTCAGGTCGCGCAGATCTGTTCCGTCTACAGCAATTTGCCCTTCACTGACATCGTAGAAGCGTGGAATCAGATCGGCCAGGGTACTCTTGCCGCCCCCACTGGGACCGACTAGGGCCACGACCTGCCCTGCGGCTATTGTGAGGTTGATATGTCGTAAGACCCACTCCTCTTGATAGCGAAAGGAGACATCATGGAACTGGATATGGTGCCTGAAGCGTGACAGGCTGTGCGCCTGCGGCCGATCTTGAACCTCACCGTGCTCGTCCAAGACCTCGAACAACCGTTCTGCCCCGGCCAATCCGTTTTGCACAGCGGTCTGCGTTCGGGTGAGATGCTTGAAGGGCTGATAGATCAGCAGCATGGCCGTCAGAAACGCTACAAACTCACCTTGGGTACGCGCTCCCTCAATAACGCTCAGTCCACCATACCAGACAACCCCGGCAATGCCGCAGGCTGCCAGGAGTTCGACCATGGAAGGGACAAATGCCTTGAGTCGTCCCGCCCGAATGGCATGCTTGTACAGCCTGTGATTTTCGGCGGCAAAGCGCTGTCGTTCATAGTCTTCCATGCCAAAAGCCTTGACCACGCGCGTCCCCTGGATGGTTTCCTGTAAGAGTGCCGATAAATACCCGAGTGAGCCTTGGCCTTTGCGGCTCAAACGACGGACCTTCTGATAAATCCGCATGAGCGGCAGGATGGTTGCGGGAAAGGCAATGAAGGCGATACTGGCGAGAACCCAATCCTTGACAAACGCTACCGTCACCAAGACCATCAGCGTTGTCGCATCCCGCATCATTGACGCCGTGGCTTGGGTGAGCGCCTGGCGAACGAGCAGGGTGTCATTCGTTACCCGCGATATCAGCGTGCCCGTTGGATGGCGCTGAAAAAAAGACAGGGAGAGCGATTGGAGATGGGCATTCAGGGTATTACGTAAATCTTCAACGATCCGCTGGCCCACGTATTCCATCAGATAGATATGACCAAAATTACACACACTCCGAAAACTGAAGGTCAGGATAATAATGAGAGGGAGGGTCTTGAGGGCGCTGAGATTCTTATCGGCAAAAATGTCGTCAAACACATGTTCGACCAGAAAGGGCAGCACGCCGTTTGTGGCGCTGAACAAGACCATGCATACGACTGCGGGAAGAAACGCACGGTAGAGGTAGGGTCGCAAATACAACAGCAGACGCCGATAAACAGTCATAACTCCGCGAGACTCAATGAGCGCTTGGCCAACAGATTGAAAATCAAGTTCGCCGTACGTTGGGCGGCCCCCGGCTCTCCGAGCTTGGTCCGTACCTCCCGTAACCCTTCTTGGGCAACGCTATATGCCTGGGCATCGGTTAGCAACCGCTGTGCCTCCGCAGCAATCCGCTCTGGTGTGACGGCGCTTTGAATCAACTCAGGTACGACCTGTCGCCCGGCAATGATATTAGGCATGCCAATGAAGGGGACGCGGACAAACAGGCGAGCCAGGGCATAGGTCACTGGAGCTAGACGATACACAATTACCATGGGTCGTTCGAGCAGCGCCATCTCCAGCGTAGCAGTGCCAGAAGCCACGAGAGCGAGGTCGGCGGCATGCGCGATATTATAGGTGTCCCCTTGAACAACTCGAATTGCGGCCGAGTGGGAACAGACCATTGTTTCGATCTGGTCGAGGTCAAGCGTTGAGGCGACGGCGAGAATAAATTGATACGTATCGCCCAGAGTGGTTGCTGCGTGAAGGAGCGGGGGGAGCAAATAGCGCACCTCTTGCGCTCGACTGCCCGGCAGCAGCACGATCGTCTTGCGAGCCGGATCAAGGTAGTAGCGACGTAGGGTACCGGCCCGAGAACGGGTCGACCGGACGCGGCCCACCAGCGGATGACCCACAAATTCAACCGAGCAGCCATGCGCAGTATAAAAGTCTGGCTCAAACGGAAACACGGCGGCTAGCAGGTCCACCCACTTGGCAATCGTATAGACCCGCCGCCTCCGCCAAGCCCAGACCTGAGGGCTAATATAGTAAAAAACGGGGACCTTGACCCGCTTGGCAACTTTTGCCAGTCGCAGATTAAACTCTGGAAAATCAATCAGCACCAACAAGTCCGGGGGATGGGTACGCAGGACCTGGGTCAGCTCACGATAGGTTCGCCACAGGGCGGTGAGCTTATCGGCTGCCTCGAATAAACCCATACCGGCGATGGCCGCCGAATCGACCAGGGTTTGCATACCGGCCGCTCGCAGAGCCGGTCCACCCACCCCGAAGATGTCAAGCTGCGGCTGCTGCGCTTTCAGGGCTGAGACAAGATCGGCTCCATGTACGTCCCCTGAAGCTTCCCCGGCAACGAGCAGAATCCGCACTAGGGAATCTCCAAGCTTTCAACAATGTGCTCAGCCTCTTCCAGGGCTTGGAGGCCGTCCAGACCACTGACGAGCGGCGTGCTTCGACCCTGGACGGAGTGGAGAAATGCTCTGATTTCTTCTTCTAGCGCGTCCTCTCCCCCCACGGCGCGCTCTTCAAAAGAGAGGTTGGGCATGGCTGTCTCGCTTGCGGCGGGCTCCCGGCGACAAATGCGAATGGTATGCGCGCCATAATCCACAACAAGATAGGTGTCGGGCTGGAAAACGCGCATCTTCCGTTCTCGCTTGAGTGCCACCCGGCTGGCGGTAATATTCGCGATGCAGCCTGAGGCAAACCGCAGGCGGACATTTGCGATATCCGGTTCGTCTGTCAGAACGGGCACGCCGAATGCCTCGCGGGAGACAACCGGTGAGCGGACGAGGCTGAGAATCACATCCAAATCGTGAATCATTAAATCCCGCACCACATCAACATCTGTCCCGCGCTCAATAAAGGGCGCGACGCGATGACACTCAATAAAGCGTGGTGCCGTTAATATACCGGTCAACGACCGGAGGGCAGGGTTAAAGCGTTCCAAATGTCCGACTTGGAGTATACAGTCGTGTTCAGCCGCGAGGTCAACGAGGCGACGGCCTTCGGCGCCTGTTGCCGTAAGGGGTTTTTCAACGAGGACGTCAATACCCTGCGCGAGGAAATCCTGAGCGACTGCGGCGTGCAGTTGGGTTGGCACGGCGATGCTTACGCAGTCTACATTCCCAAACAGCACGCGATAATCGGTCTGGGCTGAGGTCTGACATTCCTGAGCGACCTCTTCAGCTCGCGCGGCATTCGTATCGACAACGCCAACTAAATCGACGCCCTCCAGACGTGTATATTTTTGGGCGTGAAAGCGTCCCAGATAGCCCACGCCAACCACACCGGCCCGAAGCGGGATGCCCTGTTGATGAGACGATGAGAAAGAACCTGGTGGGGGAGCCATCAGCGTGTTCTCTTGGGGGTATGATATCCCGTGTCGTGCACTCGTGTGTCCGTCATCCGCAAACGGTACTCCTCAGTACAGAGTGGAGTGCTTCTGCTGCGGGACGAAAATCATCTGCCATATGACCATCGATTCCCGAAATCAAGTCGCGACCTCTTGCCTGGGGGTGTGTGACGACTGCTCCGGTGACGCCTCTTCCGTCGGGCTGTTGGGCGGACCTTTCATCAGGTCGAAGTAGAGCTGGGGAAAGGCCTCGGGTTTATCGGTCGGGATGGGTTTCCAGTCGCCGCCGCGGATATAGGTTGCCCCACCAGTATACTCCCACCCATCTGCTTTCCACTCATAAGTTGCCCGACATGGGATAAGGCGTGGAATCATATTTTTGATGGGCGCCTGTTCGGCTTCTTCCTTGGTCTCAAAAAAGTCGCTCTGTGTCACCTTGCAGGTAAAAGTGACGATACCGAGGGTTTTTTCCGGATCGCGGGTGTCCACAATATAGGTCATATGCCGTATCCCAAAGGTCAGCTTTGCCCACTGAAGCAAGATGCTGTCTCGAAAAACAGGTTCCGTCTGCTCTATGACCTTTTGGACGCCGGCTATAAATTCTTCCAGACTGTCTTTTAAGGGCTCTTTGGCAAAGACCGAGGAGAGCGGCTGAATAAGAAGAAGCAGGTTGACGAATATCAGAACGATATACCGCATCGCGTGACTCGTTTCACTCAGTATCCCACGCAGCCCCTATCACTAAAACTCGGCTTTGACAATGGAAACAGGCCGAGAGGGGGAGCGTGGCGCTGGTCAGCTTGATTCGCCCTCTGTTCGCTGGCATAACGCTGACAAGAGGGCATGATGACGCTGACCCGAAGACAAAAGGAAATCTGGGACTATCTGGCCGCCTATGTTGAAGAACATGGTTATGCACCAACCCTTGAGGAAATTGGTGCCCACTTCGGCCTCTCCTCGCTGGCAACAGTCCATAAGCATCTGAGTAATCTCGAACGTAAGGGTTTGATTACCAGAACGTGGAACCTGAGCCGAGCCATTGAACTCACCCCGCCTGAGAAGTCAGTCGAAGCTGTTGAGCTGCCGCTGCTAGGGGAAGTGGCGGCGGGCTCGCCCATTGAAGCCTTGGAAACCGAGGCGAGACTCGCCGTGCCCGTTGATTTCGTCCGTCGATCACACAACGCGTTTACGCTCCGTGTCCGGGGCGCATCGATGGTTGGTGAGGGCATTCTCGACGGTGATTTCATCGTTGTTGAGCCGCGTCCTAGCGCGGACAACGGAGAAACCGTTGTTGCCCTGATCGATGGTGAGGCCACCGTTAAGAAATTCCATCGACAAGCCGATGGACGGATTCGCCTCCAACCCGCCAACCCGAGCATGGAGCCGATTCTTGTGCGGGAAGAAGAGGTAGAAGTACGCGGTATTGTGGTTGCCGTCCTGAGAAAATATGGGAAGTAGGCTGAACCGTGCCCTTTTCCCTCTACGTGCATATTCCCTATTGTCTCAGCAAATGCCCTTACTGTGACTTTAACGCCTACGCCGCACAGAGCTGGCCTGAGGTGCGTTATATCGATGCCCTGTGCAAAGAGTTTGCTCGCTATGTGCAGGCTCCGCCCTGGCAGGATGAAACGTTGGAAACGATTTATTTTGGTGGCGGAACACCATCGCTCTTTCAGCCGGCATTGCTGGAGCGCTTCCTCACCTGCGTCGCCAAGCATTGTCGGCTCGCTCCCGACGTGGAGATAACGCTTGAAGCCGACCCGGCTACAGTTTCGCTCGATACACTCTCCGGATATCGGGCGCTCGGGATAAGCCGACTGAGTCTCGGCATTCAGTCATTTGAGTCGTCTGTGCTGCGGACGCTGGGCAGACTCCACACGAGAGAGGAGGCGCTGCGGTCAATCGAGATTGCCAGAGCAGCCAAGTTTTTCAATCTGAATATCGACCTCATATTCGGTGTGCCGAATCAGACGCTGGCCTTGCTTACGCGCGACCTCAACCAGGTCTTTGGCTGTGAACCGGAGCATATTTCGATGTACGGTTTGACCTATGAGGAGAACACCCCATTTTATGCAATGCGACAAAAAGGGATATTGCAACCGGTGGATGAAGAGACCGAGGTCGCCATGTATACCCAAGTCCAATCGGTCTGTGCGGCCCACGGTTATGAGCGGTATGAGATTTCCAACTTTGCCCGACCCGGATACGCGTCTCAACATAATCTGCGCTATTGGCAAGGTGGTGCCTATCTTGGACTGGGAGCTGGAGCGCATTCATTCTCGTGTACACCTGGCTGGGGGGTACGCTGGAGCAATATACGGAATCCAAAAGCCTATATGGAGCAGGCGCTCGCTACGGGCCAGGCAGACCAATATGTCGAACACTTGACCGAAGAGCAGGCGCGGGGCGAGTTTCTCTTCCTCAATCTCCGCCAGATGGATGGCATGCCCTTGAGTGAATTTGCGAGACGGTTTGGACGATCCTTCTTTGAGCAGTTTCCGCACGCGGCCGATATGGTGAGCGAAGAGCTCATGACCCAGAGTGCAGGAAAGGTCAGACTTACACCCAAGGGGTTGCTGGTGGCGGACAGTGTTTTTACGAGCTTTTTTTAGCGTTCGCCTCCCGTCTCTAGGCCAAAATACCGATACAATACGTTCATATAGGGACCGCAGGGACGACGCGCCTTAAAAAAGTCGCGTGCTTCTTCGAGGGACATGGCGTGATAAGCATGCAGGTAGGCAATCGCAACCGTTGGGGCACGATTGCAGCCGGCATTGCAATGGAGGAACACTCGCTTGCCACTCTGGAGGCTGGCCTGGAGTAACGCAAGGGACTGGGGCAGAGCCACAGCCAAGCTGTCACAGTCATAATCGGCTATCGGCGTTCGGAAGAATGTCATCTGATTGGTGCGGTAGGCGCGATGAAGGTCGGTAATATCCAGTCCCTTCAGGGTGAGGTCCTCAGCATCCTGGAGGCTTAAAACAGCAGATATTCCGAAGGTTTGCCTGAGCCACGAAACGTCTGCAACGCTCGGGTATTCTCCAACAAAGAGGTTAGGGAGGATTTCACTGACTTCAGGCCGGCGGGCACGAAGTGTGTCTGCGGTTGGAGCAAAAGGGTGATAGAAGTCGGCCATCTGTGCAAGGTAAACAAGGCTTGCTCGGGCGTCAACACAACCTGAAAAACCGAATCAGATAGAGGCTTGCTATGCATGGCCCATTTCCGATAGGAATAACAAGGCAGCTGGGGTCCCAGCGTCCAACTAGTATCGAAGGAGGGTCCTGTATGAGCGCAGAAAACGAAAAATTGGTTACGGATTTCTGTAACGCCTGGTCAAACCTGAACGTGGATGAACTGTTGGGCTATCTGAGCGAAGATTGCTTCTATCACAATATCCCCATGGAGCCCTGTGTCGGCCATGCTGCAATCCGCGCCTTTGCCGAGCCCTTCCTCAAGAATGTGCAAAGTGCGAAGTTCGAAATCAAGCATACTACCTCATCGGGAAATGTGGTGATGAACGAGCGGGTTGATATCTTCGTCATGGGACCAAAGACGATCTCCCTGCCGGTAGCGGGCATATTTGAAATTACGAATGGTAAGATCTCTGCCTGGCGCGATTACTTTGATCTCGAATCGTTTAACAAACAGATGGGCTAAGTTCATGTCCTGGCCGGCGTGTGGAAGATTGGTGAACGTGTAGAAAGGCTGACTATGGAAAAACTGGTACCCGGACTTGAAGGGGTGCCCATTATGGAGTCCGAAATCGGCTTCATTAATGGCTTGGAGGGCATCCTGGAATACCGTGGCATCTCAATTGAGGAGCTGGCTGAGAAGAGTACGTATGAGGAGGTGGCGTATCTGCTCCTGTTTGGGAAACTGCCCACTCGTGACGAACTCAAGAACTTTGATCAAGATCTGCGAACCCACCGGCGGGTCAAATATCGCATTCTCGATATGATGAAATGCATGCCGGAAAACGGCCATCCCATGGACATGCTCCAGGCCGCAGTGGCCGCCATGGGCATGTTTTATCCGGCCCGGGATATCCGAGATGAAACGCAGCGCTACTGGTCGACCATTCGCCTCATTGCCAAAATGCCGACCATTGTGGCGGCCTTTGAGCGCATGCGTCACGGCGACGAACCAGTCCGGCCCCGGGACGACCTGTCTCATGCGGCGAATTTTCTGTGGATGCTGAACGAGGAGGAGCCCGACCCGCTCGATGCGCGTATTATGGACGTATGTCTGATTTTACACGCTGAGCACACAATGAATGCTTCGACGTTCAGCGGATTGGTCGTCGGGTCTACCGAGGCTGACCCGTACACCATGGTGTCGTCGGCCATCGGTGCCCTGACCGGTCCCCTGCATGGCGGAGCCAATGAACAAGCGCTCAAGATGTTCCAGGAGATCGGAACAGTGGACAATGCTCGGTCGTTTATCGAAGCGCGTCTGGCGGCCAAACAGAAAATCATGGGCATGGGGCACCGGGTATACAAGGTCAAGGACCCACGGGCGAACGCCCTGCAGGGGCTGGCCCTCAAGCTGTTTGAGGCCAAAGGTGAGCATCCACTGTACAAGGTCGCCCAAGAGGTTGAGAAGATCATCA
Source organism: Candidatus Binatia bacterium (assembly GCA_022820725.1). Classification (GTDB taxonomy): domain Bacteria; phylum Desulfobacterota; class Binatia; order Bin18; family Bin18; genus Bin18. The sequence continues at coordinate 174,778 of JAJEFA010000002.1, read as the reverse complement.
GCGAACGGGTCGGGGCAAAAGGAATTGCCTCGAACGTCGATTTTTACTCCGGCGTAGTCTATGACAAGCTGGATATTCCCATCGACCAGTTCACACCGATCTTTGCCATTGCCCGGGTGGCTGGCTGGTTGGCCCACTGGCACGAGCAACTCAAGAGCAACCGTATTTTTCGACCGACGCAAGTATACACCGGGGGGCATCACTCCCCATACATCCCGTCAGAGCAACGGTCGTAGCATTCATTCAGCAACCCGATCCGATACGAGGCGGAGAGGAGAACCCTCTCCGCCTTTTTTATTGCTGGAGCCTAAAAACACAAAACCTGTGGAGCAACTTCGACGCGGAGAGACGTTCTCAGCGATCCCCTTATACCTGGATGCCGGGAATATTCTGGAGATTGTGTTTACCCCTTCGGATTCACCTCTACGTTGACGCAGTTCAGGGGCATTTCACCCTCGCGCAGCCGGTTCACATTCTCAGCTACGCGATTGGCAATGCCCTGAAGGCTGACATCGGTTGCGCCGCCTATATGCGGGGTCGCCAGTACGTTGTACTGGAAAATTTCGTCGTTCGGATCAAAGGGCTCCTGCCAGAACACGTCCAGACCCGCGCCGGCAATGCGGCCTTCTCTCAGAGCGGTAAGCAGGGCCGCATAGTCTAACACCGGCCCACGGGCGACGTTGATCACAAAGGCTTCCGGTTTCAGACAAGCGAACTCGGCCTGGCCCATGAGGCCACGCGTTTCGTCATTCAGGGGGGGAGCAGTAATGACAAAATCGGCTTCTCGCAGGACGGTATGAAATCCATCCTGCGCAACGTGACGGGCGATTGGCGGACCGTCATCCGACTTGTCTGTCGTTGGTCCCCGACGGGAAACGGCCAGGATATGCATTTCAAAGCCGGACAAGCGCCGGGCAAGAGCCCGCCCAATACCGCCATAGCCAATAATGGCGACGGTTTTGCCCTTGAGGGCTTGCCCCATCGGTGACCCCAGGACCTTGTTTTGGATACTCTCTTGAGTCTGCCGGTATTTTCTGGCCAGACCAAGCATGAAAAACAGAGCAAGCTCGGCAACGGACTCGGCATTGCCAGTGCCAGCCGTTGGCACATTCGCCACGTAGATACCCGCAGCGGTGGCCGCCGGAATATCGACCGAGTCCAACCCTGCACCGTACTGCTGAACGAGCTTCAGCCGAGGCGACTGTAGCGCATCGCTGCCGATAGGTGAGACCGTGGGGATCAAGACATCCGCGTGCCGGGCTGCTTCTGGAACGGCATCGGGTGGGCAATCAAGAACGTCATCCTCAGGCAATTCCTGCTGAAGGATACGGCACACATAGGTCAAACCCTGTCGGCAAAAGTAAATCCGCATAGCACCTTCCCTTGATCGTTGATGCTGCCTGACCGATAATAAGCCGCCCTGATGATAGGCTGCCTTAGTCAAGAAGAAAAGGAGGGAGAGTCGATGGACTATAGCCGTTACGAATGTCTCCACGCAGAACGCGCAGGGAAGGTGTTGACGGTCTCATTCAACCGTCCGCAAGCCCTGAATGCCATTAACGCCCAGTTGCATACCGAACTGTCCCAGATCTTTGCCGATATCGCTCAGGATACTGAGACGGAGGCTGTGGTACTGACGGGCAAAGGCCGCGCGTTCTGTGCGGGCGGCGATATCAAGTGGTTCCAGGATATGACGTCCGCGCAGTTGGATGCACTCTTCATCGAGGCGCGCAAAATCATTATCGATATGCTGGAAGTGGAACAGCCGATTATCGCCGCGGTCAACGGTCCGGCAACCGGCTTAGGCGCCACTCTGGCGCTCTTCTCCGATGTCATTTATGCAGCGGATAACGCAAAAATTGGTGACCCTCATGTCCGAGTCGGAGTGGTTGCTGGAGACGGAGGAGCCATTATCTGGCCCTGGTTGATTGGGACGGCTAAAGCCAAGGAGTTTCTCATGACCGGCGACTTAGTGAAAGCCGAAGAGGCCGAACGTATCGGTCTCGTCAACCATGTCGTTCCCGCGGATCAGCTTATGGAAAAAGCCCTGGCCTTTGCGACCCGAATGGCGAATGGCCCGCGTATGGCGATTCGGGGGACTAAGGTCTCGGTGAATAAAATTCTCCGTGACACGGTCAACCTCGTTCTCGATACCTCACTGTCAATAGAAAAACACTGTTTTCATACGGCAGACCATAGAGAAGCGCTTCAGTCTTTTGTGGAGAAAAGGGAACCCCGATTCACCGGGCAATAAACACCGGGAAAGGAGACCCTTGAGGGTCTTTGTGCTTGATGGCTGCGACGCACACTCAGCCCCGCTATCCGTCTCGTCCGACACGTCCGCTTATGGTGACTATTGCGGCGTGTCTGGTGGCCGCCTATGCGGGCCTGTTTATTGTCTGGGACATTATTGCCCCGTTTGAGCGATCCTATGCTGAAGGTCCAGTCAGTGTCATTTTGGGCTTTCGCGTGTTCGGTCTGTCTGCCCAACTCATGCACGCCTTGCAACTGCTGGTTGCGGGCAGCCTCGCGTATCATCTCTGGACAATGCGACGTTTTGGCTGGCATCTGGTCGTGTTCAGCGTTGGTTATATGCTGATCTCATACGTGATATGGGCACGGGTCTATAACGAGTCCGAGCGCATCGTTGGCTTTGGGCTGTTCTATGCTGTGATACTCCTTATTCTGCTAGCGCTTACCTTTCCGCACCGCAGAAAGTTTGTGTGAAGTATTCCAGGGTGCAAGGGCCGTATGGAGGAAACCGGAGGGAGAATGGTTGATCGTAATGAAAATGTGGGAAGCTTACTTGACTTCTCTGGGAAAACCGCTCTGGTCGCGGGTGTGCTGGACGAAAATTCCATAGGCTGGCCCATCGCCAAGATGCTCAACGACGGTGGCGCTCGGATTGCCCTCTCCATTCAGCGGAGAGCCGTCCGACGTATGATGGGAGATATCCCGGACCAACTGAATAATCCGCTGATTGCTGAGTGCGATGTGAGTAAGGACGAACAGGTGGAAAGACTTTTCTCACAGGTCGAGCAGGAGTTCGGACATCTGGACTATCTGATTCACTCTATTGCGTATGCCCCGCCAACGTCTTTTGGGCAGCGCTTTGTGAACATCTCACGCGCGGATTTCGCCTTGGCCATGGATGTCAGCGCGTATTCGCTGATTACGCTGGCACGGGGTGCGTTCCCGCTCATGAAGGACCGGGGTGGATGCATTCTGGCCATGACCTATTACGCAGGCGAAAAGGTTATTCCCGGCTACCAGCTCATGAGTATTACCAAGGCCGCGCTCGACAATATCATCAAGAATCTTGCTTTTGACTTGGCTCCGCATCGTATTCGAGTCAATGGCCTTTCACCCGGTCCGACTGCAACCAAAGCGGGAACCAGTATCCCCGGTTTCGAGATCATGCAGAATCATATGCGCGAATACGCGCCGTTACGAGAGGAAATTCGGAACACTGATGCGGGCAAAGTGGCGCTGTTTTTATGCAGTCCAATGGCTGAAAAAATTACGGGGGAGATCGTACATATTGACGGTGGCTATAACATTATGGGAATGACGATAACGCCACCAGAGGCTTAGCCAGAGTGCCACCGGCGCTTGTCAAAACGGAGGATGAAACATGCAAACAGTTGAACCCCAAGCAGTTGGTCTGGACCCGGCCCGGGTCGAACGTTTTTTTTCAGTAGTGGAACGTAAAATCGAGGAAGGGTGGTTGTTTGGTGGCGCGTTTCTGCTCGCCCGGCACGGCAAGATCGCTGCCGCCCGCGCGCTTGGTCACTCAGAGCCGCCCAAGGGTCGGGTAGCGAAAACGGATGACATCTTCTGCTTGTTTTCGACGACTAAGCCGATTACCGCGACGATGTTACTCATGAAAGTTGACCAAGGGGAGGTCAAGCTGTTTGATAAGGTCGCGGATTATATGCCAGAGTTTGCCGCCGCCGGTAAGCGGAGCGTGACCGTCTCTCAGGTGATGACCCATACGGCCGGATTTCCAACCATGGCTATGGACTGGCCGATGTCGAAGTGGGGAGATTGGGATGCCACGATCGCGCGCATCTGCGCCCAGCCGCTAGAGTTTGAACCGGGAAAAGCTGTCCACTATCACGCGCTGACGGGGTCGTGGATTTTGGCTGAGATCGCCCGCCGGGTAGACGGTGGCAAGCGTAGCTTTGCTCAAATGTGCGAAGAAGATTTGTACGGCCCATTAGGCATGCACGACTCTCATATGGGCGTCCGGCCCGATATGCAAGAGCGTCGTGTGCCAGTCCAAGCGCTCGATGAGGGTGGTGTGCCATTTCCCATGTCGTTTCTGGAAGCCTTCAACGCCCCCGAAGTGCAGGCCGCGGCGATTCCGGGCGGCGGATCGTATTCCACCGTGTCTGATTTGGCCCGTTTCTATCAAATGTGGCTCAACGGTGGTGAGCTTGACGGTGTCCGGTTGCTCAGTCCAGCCCTGGTTGAGCTAGCGACCACAATTCATACCGGTGATATGGAAGACCGACTGATCGAACCTATACGTGTGGCCAAACAATGGCCGTTCGCCCCGGCGAATCGCGGCCTGGGGTATTGGGTGCGCGGGAGCGGTATCTTCCCCTCATATTTTGGCACGCTCGCCTCACCACGGGCATACGGACATGCCGGTGCCAGCAGCATCATGGCTTGGGCCGACCCGGTTCGGGATCTCACCTTCGTGGGTCTGACCAGCGGTCTTATTGAGGAGCCGCGCAGCATTGAGCGCTGGGCGTTATTTTCTGATTTAGCTCAGTCGTGCGTTGTTGACTGAATCGAAGCGTCGGGGTGTCAGGGTATGGAAGCTCAGGAGGACGGCTGGAGATAGGTCGAGACAGGGTGTGTTAAACGTCTCTGCCGACTACGTCTCGGAGATGGGGCAGCCCTTCTCGCTCTACAATTCGTACCAGCCCTCGAACAATACGTTGGGCGAGAAAAGGACCTTCATAGATCAGTCCGGTGTAAATCTGGACCAATGATGCCCCGGCACATATTCGCTCGTATGCCTCCTCTGCCGAGAATATCCCGCCCACACCAATGATGGGCAGCCTGCCTTCAACCGCGCGGTAGGCAGTGCGCAGTACTGCGCGCGCGCGTGTTGCGAGGGGGTGGCCACTCAGACCCCCTGTTTCAGGTGACCCTGCGCGGAGTCCGGACCGCTCAACAGTGGTATTTGTCGCAATCAAGCCGGAGACACCGACCGACAGAGCAAGCTGGGCGATTTCTTCAATTGCAGCCGTATCGAGATCCGGGGCGATTTTGACCAAGAGGGGTTTGGAAGAAGTATGCTCCGTCTCGGCGAACTGTCGCATAGAGGCAAGCAGGGCTTCGAGGAGTCGACCCAACCGTTCGGCCTCTTGCAGTTTGCGGAGTGCTGGCGTGTTGGGAGAGCTGACGTTCACAACCAGATAGTCTGTAAAAGGGAGGAGTTTTTTGCAACTTTCGAGATAGTCCGCTACGGCATCGCTGAGGGGGGTGATTTTTGATTTGCCGATATTGAATCCCAAAGGAATGGGCCGAGAACTTTGAGGAGATAAAAGAGACGGCAGGCGCTGGGCGATGGCGCGCGCACCATCGTTGTTAAAACCCAAGCGGTTAATGAGCGCCCTGTCTTGAGCAAGACGAAAAATACGCGGCTTTGGATTGCCCGGTTGGGCTTGAGCTGTGATTGTGCCCAATTCAGCAAACCCGAATCCCAAGGTGGACCAGACCAGGGGAACTACCGCATTTTTGTCGTAGCCCGCCGCCAGACCGACGGGATTGGGGAAGCGAAGGCCCCAGAGGTCTTGGGCGAGCCGTTGATGGCTGAATGCTGGCGTTGGTCTCCGTTGGGACGTTTGGAGCAGTTTCAGCGCATTGATCGACAGATGGTGGGCGTGTTCAGGGTCGAGGGCGAAAAACAGCGGGCGCAGAAAGGAATAAACCATGTCCCGATTTATACGTCTTTCAGCGACGTGAGATTCTTATGCTTAAGCAGTTCGAGAGTCTGGGACGCCGCTGCCTGATGGGCACGTTTTTTACTGCGTCCTTCACCCCGGCCGTATATTTCCCCGGCTATGGATACTTGGCTGACAAACCGCTTTTCATGGTCAGGTCCGTTCACCTTGATGACCTCATAGGACGGAGTTTGTTTAAATATTTTTTGGGTAATTTCCTGCAGACGGGTTTTGCTGTCAAACGCGGCCATCCGCTCTGTCTCTTGCAGGTCTTCAACAAAATTCTTGGCGACAAGCTGGGTGACGGGAGGGAAGCCACCATCAAGGTAGATGGCGCCCAGCACGGCCTCGTACGCCGCGGCGAGGATGGAGGGTTTGCCTCGACCGCCGCTCCGCTCCTCGCCCCGTCCCATACGCAGCCAGTCTCCGAGAGAGAGGGTCTGAGCTTTGACTGCGAGCACTTCCGCATTGACCAGCGAGGCACGCATCTTCGATAAGTCTCCTTCACGATATTGGGGGAACTGGCGGAAAAGAAGATCGCTCATCACAAGCCCTAAAACGGCATCACCTAAGAATTCCAGCTTTTCGTTTTGCTCTTCGCCCTCCTCAAGTTGGGCAGACCGGTGCGTTAGGGCGAGTTGGAGGAGAGCTGGGTTGGTAAACGTATATCCAAGGATGGACTGAAGGACGGTGATGTCGGTTGGATCAGACATGGGTCTTAAAGCACGAGCACAATTCCTCATGCGGCGTCCTGAAGAATAGTACCGGACAGCAACCCATCATCCGCCCGCGTCATTCTCACTGGAACTTCTCGGTTCATATAGTCATCGCTGCCGTCCGCATAGACTCTGATATAGTTGCGGCTATAGCCCTTGAGTCGCCCGCTGGATTTGTCCCGCTGATGCTCAAAAAGGACCGGCAAAGTCTCAGACTCAAACTGACGGATGAATGCCGCTTTCTTGCGTTCACCGAGGGCACGAACCAGCCCCGCTCTCTCGTGGATAACGGATGGGGGAACTCGGTCTGTGAACTTTGCCGCGGTCGTCCCACTCCTGACTGAGTAGGGAAATACGTGGAAATACGTAAAAGGGCTTTCCTCCAAAAAGTCCATTCCCTGGGAAAATTCCGTCTCGCCCTCACCGGGAAAGCCGACGATAAGGTCTGTCCCTAAGGCCGCGTGTGGTAATCGCTCCCGCAGTTCGGTCAGAATGTCTCTGGCGAGGGCGGTATCGTATCGCCTTCGCATTCGAGCCAGGATGGAATCTTCCCCCCATTGGAGAGGAATATGTAAATGGGGACACAGGATCTCCGAGTGGGTGAGGAGTTGTATCAAGGTGGGACTGATTTCATGCGGGTCGAGCGAACTCAGACGTACACGCGGAACCGGTCGCTGTTCCTCCAGGGCTTCGAGCAACCAGGCCAGATTGACCTGGGGATGGAGGTCTGCGCCATAGCCGCCCAGATGGATACCGGTCAGGACTACTTCCTGAAAGCCTTGGTCGGCTAGGCGGTCGAGCTGCTCCAGGATGACGCGCGGAGCGATACTGCGGCTTTTCCCGCGCGACATGGGCACAATACAAAACGTACAGAAAAGGTCACACCCTTCCTGAACTTTGAGAAACGCTCGAGTCTGACCCTGAAAGGTCACTGCTCCAAACGTATTGATCTCTGGCGTGGATTCATGCCTGGCGGTTCGCAGCTTGCTGACAAAAACCTTCTGGTCTGGTGGCTGCGGGGTGGAGACCCCCTGAGCGACTAGGCGAACCAGGTCGTCGAGCCGATTGAGCCCGACAACATAATCCACTTCGGGCATATGGGCCACGGCATCTGGACTCACCTGCGCATAACAGCCGGTCATAATGACCTGGGCCTCCGGGTTACGCCGCCTCGCCCGGCGGACCAACTGGCGACTCTCGGCGTCCGCCTGATTGGTGACCGTGCAACTATTGACGATATAGACCTCGGCTGCATCGCTAAAAGAGACGCACTGGTGACCAGCGGCCGAGAGACGCTCTTGCAGCGTGGCCGTATCGTACTGATTCACCTTACAGCCCAGGGTGGTGATGGCAACCCGACGCGAGGTGTGGGGTGAAGAGGTCACGTCAAGTGAGGCAGCAAGCGACATGAATACAACGTCCTTTACGGGAGAGGGCCCTCAATCCAGCCCCCGCCTAGCACGAGGTCTCCGTCATAAAACACAACCGCCTGTCCCGGTGTGATCGCTGGAGAAGCCTCCTGAAACCACACCTCTGCGGTGGTGGAAGTGGTGACGCTGACCGTTGCGGCAATGGGATCCTGACGATAGCGAATTTTGGCCGCAACCTGAACGGAGTCCGGTTGATCGCCCGATACCCAATTGACGTCTTTGGCCCGTAGGCCGTGCCGCTTGAGTTGCTCCTGTGTGCCAACGGTCACGCGGCCGGATGCAGGATCAATATGGGTGACATAATGAGGCTGAGTCAATCCGCCGAGCCCCAGGCCCCGCCGCTGGCCGATCGTAAAGCGATGGATGCCAGCATGCGAACCTAAAACCTGCCCCGCCTGATCGACAATTTCTCCTGATATCACACGATCGGAGGCTATTCGCCGTTCGAGAAAGCGGGCATAATTCCCATCTGGAACAAAACAGATATCCTGGCTCTCCGGCTTCTCGGCCACGCGCAAGTCCAGCGCGTGGGCCTTGGTCCGGACCTGCTCTTTGGTCAGGTGGCCAACCGGAAAGAGGGTGCGTTTGAGTTGAGCCTGATTGAGGGTAAAGAGGAAGTACGATTGATCCTTATACGGATCGACCCCGCGTAGGAGGTGAGCCGTCCGGGTCGCTTCATCCCAACCTATCCGGGCATAATGGCCGGTAGCCACATACGTGGCGTCGAGTTCGCGTGCGCGTTGCCACAGCAGGTCAAACTTGAGATCACGGTTGCACAGCAGACAGGGATTCGGTGTCCGACCATGCTGATATTCCTGTGTAAAAACATCGATGACGCGTGTTTGAAAGGCTTCTTTCAGGTTGAGGACGTAATACGGAATGCCGAGCTGCTCAGCGACGCGGCGCGCATCCTGAAAATCATCAATAGAGCAACAACTGCCGACATGGCCCTCGGTCGAGCCGGCGAGCAACATGGAAATCGCAATAACCTCGTAGCCGGCTTCGACGAGCAGAGCCGTTGCGACCGCGCTATCCACCCCGCCACTCAGCGCTGCAAGGACGCGGGTGCCGTGGTTCTCTTGAAGGTTGGGGGAGCACTCAGGATTTCTTCTGAGCGGTAATGCTCTATGCTGCATAGCATTGTTTTCCTTCATGCCATTCGGCATATCAATTACCATTCAGTATCAATACTGAATGCTTATAGAGAATTGAGCGGCTATTTCTATCACCCGCTCCGACCTGCCTTTCGGACTCGTTCTACAATGCCGGGCAGTATCCGTATCACCGCTTCGATGTCTTCTTCAGTCGTCTCTCTGCCCGCACTGAACCGAATCGCGCTCTTGGCTCCGGCTTCGTCGCAGCCTACAGCCAGGAGTACATGCGACGGTTCAACCGACCCGGCCGCACACGCAGAGCCGGTGGAAACGGCAACGCCGGCAAGGTCAAGACCCATCATTAAGCCTTCGCCCGAGGCTCCTGCAAAGCCGACATTCAGGGTATTCGGTAAGCAGGCCTGCGTTGGCGTATGCCGGACGACATCCGGGATATGCTGCTGTATGCCGTCCCACAGGCGAGTTATGAGATGTATCAGACACGGGTGCGTCGATTCAATATCTTGGGCGCAGAGTTGAGCCGCGCAGCCAAAGCCGACGGCGGCAGCCACATTCTCCGTGCCGGGCCGTTTTCCCCGCTCCTGAGGACCACCGTGAAAAACCGCAGACAACGTTGTCCCCTGCCGTACATATAGCGCCCCAATCCCTTTGGGGCCATAAATTTTATGCGCGGACAGAGATAGGATATCGACCCCGAGTTGGTTCACATCAACGGAGATTTTTCCCGCCGCCTGGACCGCATCCACATGGAACGGAATAGCGCGTTCGCGAATCATGGGGCTCAACTCCCGGATAGGCTGGAGGGTACCAATCTCGTGATTGGCAAGGCCGATACTCACGAGGGCGGTGTCCGGGGTCAGGGCAGCTTCAAGGGCGCTCGGACTGACGCGTCCCTGGCCATTTACCGCGAGCGTTACCATCTCAACAGACGTGACATCGGTACCGAGGGCTTTGACTGTTTTCAGGACAGACGAGTGTTCGATGGGCGTGGTCACGACACGAAAGGGGGTTGCTCTCCGAGGCTTGAGCACCCCATGTAGGGCCAGATTATTACTCTCTGTCCCACCGCTGGTAAACAGTATTTCCGAAGATCTGGCTCCAATCAGCTCCGCCACTTGATCGCGCGCCATTTCCAGGGCCTGCTTGGCTTGACGACCCGCCCAGTGCACGCTTGACGGGTTGCCGAACGTCCCTGAGAAATAGGGCAACATGGCCTCTACGACTTCCGGTCGTATGGGTGTCGTTGCATTATAGTCAAGATAGATCTGTTGCATGGAATGTCGGCTAATCCGTTTCCTGAAGCCAGGGCAGCCGGACATCCTGAAGGACTTTGAGGGCACTCTGGTGGGTGAGGTCCGCGCGTAAGGGGGTGACTGAAATATAGCTGTCGTGGATGGCGACACAGTCCGAGCCCTCAATGGGATCGAAGCCGAGGTCGTCACCGCCGATCCAGTAGTATTTTCTGCCTCTCGGGTCCGTACGCACGTCAATATTCTCGCCGTAATGCCGCTTGCCTTGGCGGGTAAAACGATAGCCTCTGATCTGGTCTCGCGGCAGGTTCGGCACGTTGACGTTCAGCAGGCTGTCCGCTGGAAAACGAGGGGTCTGGATTTCTGTTGCCAGCATAGCCGAGAACTCGGCGGCCGCTTGGAAATGGTATGGGGCTGTAAATGTTACCAGCGAAACGGCAATGGCCGGAATGCCTAAAAGAGCTCCTTCCAGTGCTGCGGCAACCGTGCCCGAATACGTAATATCGTCTCCCATATTCGGCCCTTTATTGATACCTGAAACCACGAGGTCAGGCCGAACGGGTAAGAACCCTTTGACGGCAATATTGATGCAATCGGTTGGGGTGCCGTTGACGGCAAAGCGGTGTGGGGCGACCTCTTCGATCCGCAAGGGTCGATGGAGGGTCAGAGAATGACTGACCGCACTTTGCTCTTTGTCGGGAGCAACGGTATAGACCTCACCAACGTTCATGAGTGCCTCTTCGAGGCAACGGAGGCCTTCTGACTGGATACCGTCGTCGTTCGACACCAGAATCACCATAGTGATATTCCACCAGAAAGCCGGAAAAAAGGAAAGGCGACCACCTGTGTGATCGCCTTTCCTCACGTAGTCAACATGGTCGGGGTGAGCCGATTTGAACGGCCGACCACTCGCACCCCAAGCGAGTACGCTACCAGACTGCGCCACACCCCGATCTGCTCCCTCATATCGCTTGGGGACTCAAAGGGTCAAGGGCCTGACAGCTTCTCTGGTTCCCTGTTTCTTGCTATGCAGGGGAGGTATGAGTCTTCCGCGGAGAATTTCGAGGATAATGAGAGGCGAATATGCCAACCTACACGGGCGGTTGTCATTGCGGGCGTGTCCGATTTAAGGTCTCCGGTCAGATTAACCGGGTACTGGACTGTAATTGCTCAATCTGTAGGAAGAAGGGCTTTTTGCACTGGATCGTCGAGCCTGAGCAGTTTCGATTGCTGTCTTCTCCAGACGCTCTTAGCCTGTATGAATTTCATACCAAGACGGCCAAGCATTATTTTTGCCCTGTGTGTGGGATCTCCTCGTACTATATTCCGCGTTCACACCCCAATATGATCGATGTGAATATGCGCTGTGTGGATGACGTGAATCTGGAAGAGCTGGAAATCGAGCTCTTCAACGGCCAGGACTGGGAGCAGGCCCGGACGAACCTCGATAAGAAGTAAACGAGGTCCCCGTTATTCCACGAAGTGCCCAATATCGAGTGTAATAAACCGATAGCCTAAGGCTTTGCCATGTTGAATCAGCGGCTCACGGATTGCCTCTTCGAGTAAACGCGGACAATCCGCTGCTGGGGCCATAATACAGACCATGTCCCCCTCGACCCGAACAGGGTAGGCTGGAAAGCCCAGTTCCTGAAATATCTCAACCCAGGCCGCGGACGGATCGTCTTGGTCCGCTTTCAGGGAGCGCTCAGAATTTCTTCTGAGCGGTAATGCTCTATGCTGCATAGCATTGTTTTCCTTTATGCCATTCGGCATATCAATTACCATTCAGTATCAATACTGAATGCTTATAGCCAAAGAGTATACTACAAAACGGAAAACGAATGAATTATGAGTTGGAGAAAGTGAGTGAGGGATGGCAGATGCTGGCATAATCTTCGATTTGGACGGGGTTCTCATTGACTCTGAGGGGTTGTACTACCGCGCGTATAGCGAAGTGCTCAAGCCGTATGGCGTCACCGTGACACAGCGAGAATATGAAGAGTACTGGATCGCTCAGGGGATCGGACCCGAATATATCGTAGAAAAGTACAATTTGCCGGTCGCACCAGCCACCTTGCGCCAGTTGCGTTCGCCTATTTTTCTTCGGTTATTAAAAACGGAAGCGACGTTGATGCCTTATGTGCAGGAAGCCCTGACACGGTTGTCCGATCATTTTGGGCTCACTGTCGCAACCAATAGCAACCGTGAACATTTAGACTTCGTCCTGCGGCGGTTTGACCTTGACCGGTTTTTCGATCACACGGTCGCCCGTCAGGATTATGAACGAGCGAAACCTGAGCCGGATGCCTTTTTAGCTGCAGTCAAAAAGCTCGGGCTGGCTCGCGAGCGGTGCGTAGTCGTAGAGGACACCTATCGTGGTGTCACGGCGGCTGCCAGAGCTGGCATTGCCTGCATCGCCGTACCGAATGTATACACTCGAAACAATGACTTTAGTCAGGCAGTTCTCGTCTTATCCAACCTCGGAGAAGTCACGCCCGAGGTGGTACGGTCACTGCTCTAATACCTTTCCCCTCCGTAGATTTTCCTCTATTGTGGCCCCGCAATAACGCAGGGGACGCGCGCAAAAGGAGGACGATACATGGCGGCTCAAGAATCAACCCCGGACGCGAAACAGTTCACGGATCACTACGTTCAGGCGAACGGATTGCGATTTCACTATCTCGACTGGGGTAGCCCGGAAAAGTCGCCATTAGTCCTGCTGCATGGAGTCGGGCAGACCTGTCATACCTGGGATCTGTTCGCTGCGGCCATGTCCGAGCATTTTCATGTGATGGCTTTTGATCAGCGTGGCCATGGGGATACGGACTGGGCGGCCGATAAGGATTATTCACGCGCCACCATGGTCGAGGATGCCAATGCCTTCACCGATGCGCTCGGTCTGGATCGTTTCTTTCTGACCGGCATGTCGATGGGAGGAGCAAACTCGCTCGCCTTCACCGCAAAATACTCTGACAAAGTCGAAGCCCTGGTCGTCGTTGATGTCGGTCCGCGGGTAGAGCCTAAAGGTGTCAAGCATATTCGTGATTTTATGAAAAACTACCGTGAATTCGACTCTCTGGATCAGGCGGCAGAGGTGATTCATCGCTTTAATCCAAGGCGTCCGCTCGAAGTCATTCGGAAATATACGGTGGTGTATAATCTCAAAGAGACTCCAGAGGGCAAGTGGACCTGGAAATACGATACGTATTTCAGCGACGGCCACCGGAAGGTTGATGTCAAACAGATGCAGGCAGAACTGTCTGCGGCGGTCAAGAAAATCCGATGTCCGACCTTGGTGGTCAAGGGCGGCGAGAGCGATGTCTTTTCCCTGGATGGCGCCCGCGACTTACAGGAACTGATCCCTGGTTCTGAGTTTGCCCTCGTACCCAAGGCTGGTCATTCGGTCATGGGAGATAATCCGCAAGGTTTTGAGTCAGCGGTCCGCGGATTTTACGAGCAAAAGGGCTATCTCTAGGCCGCACGAAAGACGCGACCAGAACGAACGAGGGGAGACATATGGATCTCGGTCTCAAAGATAAAGTTGTCATTGTCGGTGGTGCCAGCAAGGGCATTGGCCAGGCGACTGCGCTGGCGTTTGCCAAAGAAGGCGCAAAAGTTGTCGTCTGCGCCCGTAACCCGGAACTCTTAGAAAAATCTGCGAGCGAGATGCAAAGCGAGACAGGGGCTGAGATACTCGCCGTGGCCGGAGACCTCGCGCAAGCCGAAGCAGCAGAAAGGCTGGTCGATGAGACGGTTGCAAAATTTGGCACCGTTCACGTCCTCGTGCCGAATACCGGCGGCCCGCCGTTGGGCGGCTTTGGAGACATGGATGATGCTGCCTGGGAACAGGCCTTTGCGCTTAATTTTCTCAGCACCGTCCGGCTGATTCGGAAAGCGCTACCCTATATGCAAAAGCAGCGTTGGGGCCGTATTGTCAGCGTCATGTCTATGTCGGTCAAAGAACCGCTTGACGGTCTCATCCTGTCGAATGGTGTGCGTCCGGCCGTGGTCGGCATGGCAAAGACGCTGTCGCGCGAGGTCGGCCAGTATAATATTACGGTCAATACGGTCTTGCCCGGCCGCATTCTCACCGACCGCCTCACAGGGGCGCTGGCCATCCGGGCAGAAAAGGCCGGTATCTCATTGGAACAAGCCCTGGAGGAGGGCGGGAAAGATGTGCCGCTTGGCCGGATCGGTGAGCCGGTAGAAATGGCCAATGGCATTGTCTTTCTGGCCTCGGAGGCGGCCAGTTATATCACTGGAACCAGTCTCCAGATCGACGGTGGGGCAGTCCGGGGGTTGCTCTAGCGTGGACCCTATTCTACACGCTGCGGTGAAGGCTGCGTATGCCGCTGGCGAAATTGCTCTGCGCTATTTCAAAACCAATCTGACGGTTGAGCTGAAAGCCGACCGCACCCCAGTTACCAGAGCCGACCGGGAATGTGAAGCGCGTATTATTGACGTGCTCCAGGCCCACTTTCCGGACTATGGCTTTCTGGGCGAAGAACTCGGCGAGCGGCAGAGAAACAGCTCAGCCCGATGGATTATCGATCCGATTGACGGCACCAAAAATTTTATTCGCGGAATCCCCTTTTTTGCCACGCTTATCGCCCTTGAAGAAGACCACGAGATCACCGCCGGGGTGATGTACGCACCGGCCTTTGATGACCTCCTGTACGCCCGGAAAGGGCAGGGCACCTTTGCTAATGGCAAACAGGTACGTGTCTCGGAGGTCGCCCAACTGCACGACGCCATGCTGATTCATGGCGGTCTCAATGACTTGAAAGCTCGTCCCTGTTGGCAGCCTTTTTTGCGCTTGGTTGACGCAACTGCGCGACAGCGAGGGTTTGGAGATGCGTTAGGGCATAGTCTGGTGGCGCAAGGACTGGCCGAGGTCGTCCTGGAGCCGGAGATCAAGCCCTGGGACGTGGCAGCAACCAAAATTCTTATAACCGAGGCAGGCGGACGGTTCTCCGACTTTGCTGGAACACCGTCTATTTATACCGGGGACGCGGTGATCTCAAACGGATGGCTGCACGACGAGGTTGTACAACTGCTGCAAGGCTGAAGGGCCAGCATGGAGACAAGTCCCATGCCTGACCCCTCAGTACAGTTTAAATGCCGTAGAAGGTCGCCGCGTTGGTGCCCAGAATCTTATCCACAGACTCTGCCGGCAGGGAGGAGAGGACATCCCGCGCCTTTTGGACCGGATCGACAAATCCCTCGGCGTGCGGATAGTCGGATCCGATAAAGAAGCGGTCGTCGCCAGCAAACTGAACCATCATGGGAAACATCTTTTCCTCCGGGTCGCCATTGACCCAGATATTGCGGGCAAAGTACTCGCTCGCCGGACGTTTCATCTGTGAGGTATGGCCCATATACTTGTAGCGATAGTCCACCCGCTCCAGCCATTCGCCTATCCAGCCGACCATGGCTTCAATGGTCGCGACCCGCAGCTTGGGAAAGCGCTCAAACACCCCGTCATACATCATCGACGTCACAGCATGACGCGGGTCCTGGATGATGCTCATGGTCAGATACATAAAGCCAGGGTCGCGATCCCGAAACCACTCGCTGCCGGTGTAGTTTTTATGACCAACGAGGTGGAGACCGATACTCAGGTCGAGGTCCTGGGCTGCTGCCCAGACCGGGTCGTACTCCGGTAAACCAAAACTCTTGCCGTCAATAGGTGCGGCCGCCACGAAAATCGTTCGGCCTCCAAGCTTGGCAATACGTTCCATTTCTTGCACGGCCAACTGTGGATCACGGAGTGAGATATGTGCCGCGGGGTAGAGACGGTCTTTGTGTGAGTGGCACACCTCAAACGTCCAGGTGTTATACGCACGGCAGTGGGCATCGGCCAGATAGGGGTTGTCTACCTCGCCCTCCCAGAACAGGCCGAGCGTCGGGTAGATGACCTGGCAGGCCATCTGCTCGTCATCAAGGAATTGCACCCGCTGCCCCATGTCTGACCACTCGGTGCTATAATAATGGTAGCGGTCGAAGGTGTTCAGGTCCCGGCCCTGCTCCTTTTGGCCGTAGCCGGCAACCGCGCTCAGAAATTGTTCCACATCAAAGATCTGCATGGGTTTCTCGTTGACCAGAAACTTTTTTTCTCCACTGACCCGGTCGGTTTCAATCTTCATCGCCTGCTCGCGATAGGTGGGGTCGATATAGCGTTGGAAAAGATCCAGCGGTTCGAGAAAATGGGCGTCTCCATCAATGACTCGCATGACGTATTCTCCTTCCGTGGGGTATCCCGTATCTTTATGGTGGTACTGCTGTTTGTGGGAAAATGCAAGGGAACTGAGCCAACCTCTGGTCGGTGTGGTCTGTTTCGGATAGAACTGAGACAACACAACAGGGGGGGGAACAGTATGGATACACCAATTGAGATCATCGAGTTCTCGGACTATCTGTGACCGTGGTGCTTTCCGGCCGCGGAGCGGCTTCGCAAGATCAAGGAACGCTTTGGTGATCGCGTCAGCGTCAAATGGCATCCCTTTGCCTTACGTCCGCACTATGAGGCCCGCCCGTTTCAGTTTAAGGACAGCTATGTGGAGCAGGCCTGGCGGCGGGCGTCGGCTCTGGCTGAACCGGACGGCCTGGAATATTCCATGTGGCCGCACGCAGAGTTTCCGCGCTGGAGCATGCCTGGTCTGGAAGCCGGTACGGCCGCCCAGCGCCAGGGCGAAGACGCCTTCCTCCGTTTTCACTCTGGACTCTTCCGAGCCTTTTTCGTTGAGAACAAGAGTCTGATTGAAAAAGAGACCTGCGTTGAGGTTGCCCGGCAGGCAGGCCTGGACGTGAACGTCTTCCTGAACGATATCGCAGATACAGCCCTCCAAGACCGGGTACGTCAGCAGTGTGAAGCCGCAGTGGAGACATATTTCGTGAGTGCGGTGCCGACCGTCCTGATTGGCGGGAAACGGCGCCAAATCGGCATGGTACCGGCTGAAACCTATCTGGAAGACCTAGCGGCACTTGGAGTGGCATAAAGGCGCTCTATGGCAGAAAAGGATGAGCACACGTTCAATCTACGCTTCTCCCTGAGTGCGGACATTCCTCCCGAGGCCTGGGACGATGAAGATTTTGAGGGCGACGAATGGTTGGACGAATGGGAAAGCACGGTAAAGCCCGGCCTGGTCCGGGAAGTGTTCACGTATCTGCGACAGTTTGCCGGGTGGCACTGCCATATCCGCAATCGCGGTATTTCTCCGCTTGATGAAATTGAAATTGTGCTGCGGAAAGAGGACGGGTAGGGCGGTTGATCAGTAGACGGACCCATAAAAAAGGGGCAGGCATCATACCTGCCCCTTTTTCTTTCGGTTACCGACTCTCTCTAGACCTGGGTTGAGCCTAACAAATTTCCGCCGAGCGACGGGTGACCGACGCTCTTATCGCCGAACACGTTAATCAGCGAGGTCTTGCCGGATGAGAGCGCACGCTCCAGAGCCGGAATGATTTCATCCGGCTGCTCCACATGCTCGGTGTAGACCCCCATAGGCTCAAACACCTTGTCGTAGCGAATGTCCTTAATCATATCGAACGGGTCGGTGCGGCCTTTGAGCAGGGGCATGGACTCGAATGTCGGTCCCCACGAACTATTGTTCCACAACAGGGTAATGATCGGGATGTCGTATTTGGCTGCGGTCTCCATATCCATCCCGCCGATACCCAAGCCACCGTCACCGCTGACCACGATGACTTGCTTGCCCGGACGCCCGAGCTGCACACCAATACCCATACCCACGCCGTGCCCAACCGGGGCGAGTGGCCCGGCATCGACAATCTGGCCCGGCTCGTGGGCGGTAAACCACTGACTCGTATAACCACTCAGGGTGAAGCTATCGATGATGAGGGTGGCGTCTGTGTCGATAACAGAGGTCAGGTCTTTGGCCAGCCGGTCGGGGTGAATAGGGGTGGCACTGTGATGCTGCTGCTCACGGTCCTGAATGAGCTTGTTATAGTTCTCGCGCACCTCAACCATGTTTTGGAGCCACGGACTCTCGCGCTTGGCGCTAAAGTCAAGCTGCATCTCTTTGATTGTATCGATCATCTGACGTAGCACCAGCTTGGGGTCGCCGACAATGCCGACTTCTGCCGGGACATGCCAGCCAACCCGCTGGGTGGTGGCATCAACCTGGATATAGGTGGCTTTATCGCTCCAGGTCGGCGGCTGCCCGAATTTTTCTCCACTCCAGAATTTGAAGCCAATCGCCAGCACCACGTCAGCCTGGCCCGTAAACGGCTTTTTCCACGCCCCCCGAACGGCGAGCGGATGGTCTTCGTCAACCGCACCCTGGCCGGCACGACGGCAGTACACCGGGGTGCTGGTGAGTTCTGCAAGCTCTTTCAGTTCCGCCTCGGCCCCGGACCAGAAAATCCCGTCTCCACCCGCAATGAGCGGCTTTTGCGCCTGAAAAATAAGCTCAACCGCGCGTTCAATCTGGCGCGGGTCGCCCTGAAAGCGGAGTTCATCCGGACCATAGACTTTTGCGCCTTTGCGTTGCTTGGATTCGTCCTCCTGGTGGTAGAGAATATTGGTTGGAATTTCGAGCAGGGAGACGCCTTGGGGGGCGGAGGTCGCTTCACGAAACGCCTGACGCAGGTCGATTTCAATGGTTGACCAGTCGAGGACGCGCTTGGCAAATTTCGAGAACGAACTCACCACATCTGAGCCATAGGCTTCCTGGAAAGAGCCGATAAAGTCCTCGGTAGTGGGATGCTGACCCGCAAGACAGACGACCGCACTATTGGTCAGGCCGGCTCCGCACAGGCCGGTCACCGCGTTCGTCAGGCCACAGCCGGCAGTGACACAACAGATGCCGGGTTTGCCGGTGACACGGGCATAGCCATCCGCGGCATAGGCGGTGGCCTGCTCGTGGCGCATATGAATGAGTTTGATGCCATTATCTCTGAGAGTCGCCAGAATGGGGAAGGTGTGTCCACCATTCACGGCAAACATATACTTCACGTCCTGTTCCTTTAATATCCGTCCAATAAGCGTCCCGCCATCAACTGTTGCCATATCTCTGCTCCTCCTTTAGATTCGTCCTGATCCTGCTCAAGCAGGCGGCATCTTCCCATATTTCACCCAAAGAAAAAAGGGAGGTCCTTTTGGGGAACCTCCCTTTTCGAGATCGAGTTTGTAAGAGAGGCGTTTGACCTCTCCGGTTGTGATTACAGCAGGTAGTACTGGAGACGAATCCAGAACAGATCGCGCTCCGCCCACAGGTGCAGCCCCGTGGCATCGACGTCGTTGGTGCTGCCCATATACATGACCGTGCCGGCAAAGAGGTCGAGGTTGCGGAAGTACAAGCCGTGCCAGTAGGTCTGGGCCAGGAGTAGCGGCTGCTTGGCGTTCACGGAGTAGGCGAAGGCAAACAGCGGCTCCAGTTTGCCCCGGAAATAAAAGCCCGACATGCCAAAGGTATATAACTGATTAAACCGATGGTGCCGGTCTCGTGGCGCGTTGGTGAAGGCGTTCAGGCCTGTTGCGCGGTTATCGTTCTGGTAGGTGGTCAGGGCCTGGAAGGTGTAGAAGGTGGTCTGGTCGCCAATGCCGCCCGGCAGACTGCGCGCCCAGCCCATACCCGGAAAGGACTGAATGGACTGAATCAGGTCAAAGCCGATCATGCTCCGCCACACCGAGGTGCCGGTCTTAATCCGCGCAAGGCGCTGGCGTGGGCTGGGACAGAAGCTGCCGTGCCCCTCGGCGCACGGGTTGCCGTCGCCGTCCGTAAAGGGATGGGTCGGAATCTGCGAGCCCGTCCTGCCCTCTGCCATAGCCCTGGCTTGCGCCGCAGCTACGCGCGCGTCGTAGTGTTCCTGGTCCCGACCGCCGTTCGCGACCGGCGCGATGTTGCGCGGCTCATTGGTCGACCAACTCTGCTCCAGGCGGAACACCGCGCCGGTGTAGTCGAAGTCGTTATAGGTGACCGTGAAGCCAAACACGTTTGTCCACGGATACCAGTGCGACACGTCGAAACACGCGGTCGTATTCCGGTCGTTATCCAGTTTGCTGTCCTGGCTGTAGCCGTACATATCGACGTTGACGAAGTGCGTCGCAATATTATCTTCGAAACACCGGTCCAGCGCACGGCGGAAGGCGAGCATATTGTTCGGATTGGTCGGGTCATGGATAAACAACCCGGGAGAGACATATCTCCCCGCAAATCTCCCCTCCGTTGGGACACCCCCTCCCCATCCGGGGGATTGCGGTCGGGCGTCTAAACCCACCGTCCGTTTGCCATCCGCATCTAGCGGTGACTCGGCAAAAAAGGTATCAAAATGGAAGACACCGCCTGGATCGGTGCGCTTGTACATGTAGTTGAGGGTGAAGTCAAAGTTGTCGAATATCTTCCCCATCAGCCGCACGCCGACCATGCTGTTGTCCCACTTCGTGCCCCGAATGTGGTGAGTTTTCGACCCGCCGCCAATGCGGTACAGGAAGTTTCCATCCCGACCGGCGGTATTGTCCGTACACGGTCCTGAACCACTACACCCGGAGTCACCTGCCATTCTCGCTTGGTTACGCCCGACCCGAAACAATGACCAGGGGTGACGAACCCGGGAGTAGTCATGGTATGGCCCCCAGGGGACGCCCTTGGTGGTCAATACTCCCGGTGAGGTCGGTGAATCAAAGTAATCGGTCGGATCGCCAATGAAGCTCGGGTCATCGTAACGCAGACCGCCCCAGCCACCTTCCAACACCAGGTGTTGGGTGATAGGTCGCCAGCGGGGTGTGTAGAAGAATTCCAGACCCACGTTGGACATCAACGTCCCCACGTTCCCGATGTCATACAGAAACTTGATGGCCCAGATGGGCGTCCGAAAGTCCTCAAAGGCTTCGCCCACGGCCTGGTTCTGGTCCAGCCGTAGCGGGTTGGCAATATCAATGGAGCGGAACAGATCGGATTCTCCCCACACGATTTGCTGTTTGCCCAGCTTCATCGACAGGTTGTTTCCCATCACATCCCCGAAGTCCACGTCCAGGTTCATTTCCCGGAAGCCGTTCTCGGGAAAGGTGAAGGACTTGAACTGCTTGATGCGGTGGGGGTACATGTCGTCATACTTGTCGCGCACCTCGTAGACGGGGTCAAAGCGGCCCCGATACATAAAGGAGAAGTCGGCGCGCCGGACGAATGGGATCTTGATGTTCTTATCGAACAACCCACCCTCGGGCGTGACGAGGTCGCTAAACTCGTATTCCACGCGCATCTCGTTACGCCACTGTACCCACTCGAAATTATCGCCGGGGCTGCCGTCATATTGAAATGCGTGCTGCATCTCATACACGACTTGAATCTCCGATTTCCCCACTCGGATTGTCGCGTGCGCAGAGCTGGTGAGCCACACGAGCCCCGCTACGATGGCGAGTCCGGCCACGAATCCCCTCAAGCCTGCCCTTCGCCTTCGCCCCCTGTTGCGTTCGACCATAGGCTTCCCTCCTTTGAAAAGATTTGGTCCCCTATGGATAGTACTTTCAGGGCCTGAATGTCAAGCGAAAATGTTAAGCGAATATGACAACGATGAACCATGTATCCGAACGGAAAAACGGGAGGCCCTTTTGAGGAGCCTCCCGTTTTGAGACCGAATTTGTAGGAGAGGCGTTGCACCTCTCCGGTTGTGACTACAGCAGGTAGTACTGGAGACGAATCCAGAACAGATCGCGGTCTGCCCACAGGTGCAGCCCCGTACCATCGGTATCGTTGCGGCCGCCCATATACATGACCGTGCCGGCAAAGATGTCGAGGTTGCGGATGAGGAAGTCGTGCCAGTAGCTCTGGGCCAGAATCAGCGGATGCTTGGAGTTCACCGAGTAAGCGACCGCAAACAGCGGTTCCAGCTTGCCCCGGAAGTAAAAACCCGACAGGCCAAAGGTGTACAACTGATTAAACCGATGGTGCCGGTCTCGCGGTGCGTTGGTGAAGGCGTTGACACCCGAGGGCCGGTTGTCGTTCTGGTAGGTGGTCAGAGCCTGGAAGGTGTAGAAGGTCGCCTGGTCGCCAATGCCGCCCGGCAGGCCGCGCGTCCAAGCCATACCAGGAAAGGACTGAATAGACTGAATCAGGTCAAATCCGATCATGCTCCGCCATACGGACGAGCCCTGCTTGATCCGCGCGCCGTTGATCTTCTTACCTGGACACACGTTCACACCGGGTGCGCAAGGATGGCCCTCACCATCGCTGTGCGGTCCGGTGATGAGCGGGTCAACGCCCGGTGCGCCGAAGACTGCACCGTGACGGTCGACCCCGTTTTCGGCGGCATACGTATCAACCGCCGCGGCGTACTCCGGGTTGTCATCCAGTCTGGCCAGATATACCTCCCGAGCGTGCTGCAACTTCGCGTCAAAGTGCGCTTGAGACCGGCCGCCATAGTTCGAGCCGCCCCAGTTGCGCCCCTCATTGGTGGACCAACTCTGCTCCAGGCGGAACACCGCACCGGTGTAGTCGAAGTCGTTATACGTGACCGTGAAGCCAAACACGTTCGTCCACGGATACGAATGGGCGACCTCGAAACATGCGGTCGCAGCCCGGTCGTTGTCCGGGTTGCCGTCCTGGCTGTAGCCCAACATATCGACCCCGCTGAAAAACGAAGCTCGATTCTCTTCGAAGCACCGGTCCAGGGCGCGACGGAAGTTGAGCATATTGTTCGGGTTGGACGGGTCATGCGCAAAGAACCCTCCAGGTGAACCCAGCAGGGTGTTGCTGAAGGAGCCGAGTCGCCGGCCGTACTGGTCCACTGTGCCGAGTCCGTCGTCATGGTCTACGCCAAAGAAGGACGGCAGGTCAAACACGGCATACGGATCGACGCGCTTGTACATATAGTTCAGGGTGAAGTCGAAATTGTCGAATGCCTTTCCCATCATCCGCACGCCGACCATGCTGTTAGCCCACTTCGTCCCGCGGATATGGTGGGTATGGCGACCGCCGCCAATCCGATACAGGAAGTTGGTGTTACGACCGGCAGCGTCGTCCGTACACGGCACATCGGCATTACACCCGCTGTCCGGGGCCATGTTCGCCAGATTGCGCCCGACCCGGAACACGGACCAGGGGTGACGACTCCGGGCGTAGTCATGGTAGGGTCCCCAGGGGACGCCCTTCGTGGTTAAGGTGCCAGGTGAGGTCGGCGAATCGAAGTAGTCTTCTACGTCGCCAATATAATTCGGGTCATCGTAGCGCAAACCGCCCCAGCCGCCTTCCAGGACCAGGTGCTGCACGAGTGATCGCCAGCGCGGGGTGTAGAAAAACTCCAGACCCACGTTGGACAGCAGGGTCCCCACGTTCCCGATGTCGTACAGAAACTTGACGGCCCAGATGGGACTCCGGAAGTCCTCAAAGGCTTCGCCCACGGCTTGGTTCTGGTCCAGCCGCAAGGGGTTGGCAATATCGATGGAGCGGAACAGGTCGGATTCCCCCCACACGATCTGCTGTTTCCCCAGCTTCATCGACAGCCGATGGCCCATCACATCTCCGAAGTCCACGTCCAGGTTCATTTCCCGGAAGCCGTTCTCGGGAAAGGTGAAGGACTTGAACTGCTTGATGCGGTGGGAGTACATATCGTCGTACTTGTCGCGTACTTCGTAGACGGGGTCAAAACGGCCCCGATACATAAAGGAGAAGTCGGCGCGCCGCACCCCTGGGATCTTGATGTTCTTCCCGAACAGTCCGCCTTCGGTTGACACCAAATCTTGATACTCGTACTCCACGCGCAGTTCGTTACGCCACTGCACCCACTAGAAGTTGTCGCCGGGGCTGCCGTCAAATTGAAAGGCGTGCTGCATCTCATACACGACTTGGATTTCTGAATCCCCCACTCGGATCGTCGCGTGCGCGGGGCTGGTGAGCCATACGAGTCCCGCTACGACAGCCAGCCCGGCCACCAATCCTCTCAGGCCCGAGCGCTGTTTCCTGTTGTGTTTGGTCATAAACCTTCCCTCCTGTAACAAAAAGTTATCCTCCCTAAAATACTCTCTTCCTTACTGTGCCTCACGCTGTATTGTCCCGGTTGTGGGCCAGCCACCCCCTTTCCCCATATCCTTATGCAAAGCATCAGACAGAAGTCTTATTTCATATCCACGCTGCTTCTAGCGTTATTCTTGATGTTTTGCAACCGCCTAAACGGGTATTCTCCAATGTTTCTGCTCTTGTGGTTCTGCTCTTGACAAATGCGGCAGCTTTCTTTAATAGACCGCACCATGCAGGATATTTTTTCTCATTACGGCAAATGGTTGCGGAACGGGCTCGTTGCATGTGGAATTGGGTCGATTGTCGTGCTGGGTGGGTGTGAACTCGGTGCCCCCCCCATCGAAGAGGTCAAGGATGCTGAGCCCAAACCGTCTTTGGTCGATCAGTACAAGCAGGCCAATAAGGATAGCCGGGATCCCGGATTGGCGGCGAACCCCAAAGCCCTCGGGGAGTCCTTGTTGACAAACCCTGAAGGGGCGATGCAAAAAGGCGGAGAAGATCTGGAGAGCGAGTAACAAAGCCCTCCGCTTTGTTTCCCAGATCGCCCTTTCGCATTTTTGCACTCATTCGCGCGTGGCTATTGCGACCACGCGCCTGTCCCACCCTGTCCATTCCCGCACACAGACGGTTTTTTTGAGAGATTTCGGTGATAAAAGGGCTGCCGCTCCTGTGGGGCGTCGCTTGAGTCAGACTGCTTTCTTTCTGTAACTGCGCCATCTGACCGCTCCGGGCGGAGGCCGCGTGTTGTATCTGCCAGAGGCCCCAGCCAATCAATGGGGGGGTGATGCATATTGTGGCGTGAGCCTCCCAGGGACCGGTCCGGCGGCCCCGCCTCGGGCCGCTCGCCCTCCCGCTGCCTGGGAGGGCGGCCATCCTGGTCGCCATGCGGGCTTCCAGCCCGCACTCCTAAAGAAGGAGAGAGCCGCGCTACACAGCATCGTGATTTGCTCCAGTGCCTCCACTACAGTCTTTGGACAAAAAAAGAGGCAGCCTCATGAGGCTGCCTCTTTTGCCTTCAGTAAAGAAGGGATAGCGGTTTTAGGCAATAATACCTTCTCTGGCGGCACGAACAAAGAACTTCGGATGCCAGAGCACTAATGCCGACGGGACAAAGGTACAGGCGCCAAGAAAGCTGATGCCCATCCACAACGCCAGCAGCAGGCCCATTTCCGAGCAGAACCGGATGTTCGAGAACGCCCACAGGATCGTCGCGGTGATCAGGGTTGCCGCAGTAAAGGCCACGGCTTTCCCCGCGGTCGCGAGCCCTAGCCGGACGGCGTCGTTGATATCGCCGTCATATTCTTCCACCGCTCGACTGACGATATATAAGGCATAGTCAATGCCAAATCCGACCCCGACGGTCACCACCGGCAGAGACTGCAAGTTGATGCCAATATTCCGCACGCCCATATATGCATTCACCACGCCGTCGGCCAGAAACAGGCCGATCATCATCACAACTGCGGCGACCGGGGAACGGTAGGTAAACATCACGATCAGGAAGATCGTCCCAAAACCCAGGCCATGCATATACAGGTTGTTTTTGAGGATCTCTTCATTCGCCGCCGCCGTCACCCCGATCAAACCACCGGCCAGACGCCAGTCTGCATTGGGCAGGGGATTGTCAGCAACGAATTTCCGCGCTTCCTGAATAATCCGGGCGATATTATCTCCCTGGTGATTGGCGCAGTAGAATGTCACCCGCGAAACCGTATAGCTCGGATCGAGAAATTTCGACGACTCGCCAGGCGGTGTTCCGGCAAAATAGTAGAAGAAGAGCGAACTCACCCGCCGGGCACTGGCCGGGATGGACCCCCAGCGTGGCTGCATATCATAGAAAGTCATATTAATGGCCTGAATGATGTCAGCCAGCGAGAAGCTGTAGCCGATGTCCCTATCCCGTTCCATGTGACGCTGAAATTTTTCAAGTTGCCGCAATAAATCGGGGTTCTTGAGCACTTCTTTGTCTCGTCCCTCAACCACAATGATGAGGGGTTCAATTCCACCGAAATACTTCTGAATCTCGATATGAGCCTGATTATACGGCGACTCCAGATGCAACAGCGGCGTGGCTGCGGTCGGGTCGCCGATGGTGAGGTGCCGAATCTGGGTCAGGGCAATGAGAAAGGAAACAACCCAGAAGATAACAATCATCTTGGCGTTTTTGGGAGTCGTGATCCAGGCTGCGCAACTGTCAGCAAAACGCTGGAACCAGCCGTTCTCGCGTTTCAGGACCTTTTCCGGGTCAGGCGCGTTGAGGTAGTAGTACACCACCGGGTTCATGAGCAGTTCGCTGATCGCAACCGAGGCGACCCAGATCGAGGCCGAGATGGCGATCTTCTGCAGGATGACCACCGGCACAACCACGATGACGAGCATGCCCAGTGAGTCGGTAATAATACCGCTCAGGGTTGGTACGAATAATTCGGCAAACGCGGCGACAATCGCCTTTTCCTTATTCCACTGCCACTTGTGGTATTCCTCATAATAGCGCTCGTGCATCTGCACCGAATGGCTTATGGCCCGGGCCGTGACAAAGAATGGAATCACCAAAGCCAGCGGGTCCATGGAGAAGCCCATCATGGCCTGGATCCCCAGACCCCAAAAGGCCGATACAACGCCAGTGATGGTCGGGCGCAATGCCCCCCGCCAATCGTGGAAGTAAAGGTAGAGCAAAATCCAGCACACTGCCGCCGCGGCGAGGAAGATGTAGAACACCTCGTTCGCGTAGTAATAGATCCAGCCGTAAAGCTGGGGCTCACCGGCTACCCAGATCGTCTCCTCGGCAGTCTCAAACGGTTCTTTGACGGTCCGGCGAATCTCTTCAAAGACGGTCCTGTAGTCAAGTCTCCCCTCAATGAAGTTGGCTTTCAGCAGGAGGGCCTGACCGTTCAGGGAGACCAACTGGCCGTAGATGGTTTCGGTATTGTAGCAAATCTCCTTGATTTCAGCGACTTCCCGGTCCGTCTTGGGTGGACGCCGCATGACCGGGGGGGTGGCGATCGTTCCTCCTGACACGGTGAGATAGCGCGTCGTGCGGTGACCGACCGACTCAATCTGGTCGTGGTTCACCCCGGTGACGCGGTCCATGGCCTGCGTCATATCGTAGACTTTTCTGAGCAGACCCGTTGTGAAAACGTCGCCCTTGTCCACTTTCAGCATCACGTTGACATTATTCGCCCCGCCGAATTGATCGGCAAAACGAAAATGCACGCGGACGAAGGGATGTCGATACGGCAGCAGGTCGTTAAAGCTGGTTGACATTTCAATCGACAACGCCTGCCAGGCCATGAAACCGGTGATAAGTAATACCCCGATCGTGATCAGAAAACGATTGCGGATCAGGCCTTCTCCCAAACGATAGAGCGCGGCACGATCCCTGGAATGCGCTTCGAGCTCTTCAATAGTCGGTATCTTTCTCTCAGCCACGATTTTCTCCTTTTTGCTAATCTTTCACTCTACGTGATGTTGCAGTGCGCCGGCGTTCAGACGCTGAACTAATGCGCGGCAGCCTCTTCCTCGACTACTTCCTGCTCAACCAGCTGCCAGCTCTTGCCTCCATCGCCGGTGGTCATGATGGTGCCTTTCCCGCCGACCAGAACGCCCTTGCCATTTTCCCCGAACGCAACAGCATTGATCCAGGTGTAGACGCCATCCGGTGTCTGGGTTGGACCCCAGTTGGCCCCGCTGTCGGTGGTATCAAGCACAACCGCATTCATGCCAGCGAGGACAAGGCGACCGTTCCCACCCGGCGTATCAACATCGTAGAGATGCAGTGCCGGAACATCTGCATTGCTGCCCTCACGCGCTATCCAGGTCCACTTCTGACCGCCGTCAGTGGTTTTCGCAATAGCCCCACCAGCGCCGACCATCACTCCATTATCGGGGTCGCTAAAATGCACCTTGAAAAACGCACCCATCACCATGACGTCCCGCACGCCCCCCTGCTCAACGAGCTCATCGAGCAGAGTGTTGTGCTGCGCGCCCCAGGTTTTACCGCCATCGGTGGTGTACCGGACATTGCCGTATTCACCGACCATCCAGCCGATATTTTTGTCCAGAAATTGTACGCTGTAATAGATGATGTCAGGCACGGCGAGACTGGTGAACTCGGACAAGCCGATCTGAGACACGTCCATACGCTCGACGTTCCAGGTCTCTCCGCCGTTGTCGGTCCACATCCAGGTTGATTCATCACCACACGCCCAGCCGTGCAGTTGGTCAACAAAGGAGACCGCCATCAGGGTCTTGTCCGTATCGGCGGTCTGCGCTGCCCACGTTTTCCCACCGTCTCGGGAGTGGATGACGGCCCCATTATGGCCGACTGCCCAGCCATGCTCACCTGCGAAGCTGACGTTGTTCAGCGTCCAGACCACACCGCTCTCAACGTCCTCCCACGTGTTGCCTGCATCCTCAGTCCGCAAGATGCGACCGGCGTAGCCCACGGACACAAAGGTATCGCCCGTGACGTGAGCGACGCCAAGAAATTTGTCGGTCCGGGCAAGCAGCGATGTGCTCCATG
Organism: Candidatus Binatia bacterium; assembly: GCA_022820725.1. Taxonomy (GTDB): domain Bacteria; phylum Desulfobacterota; class Binatia; order Bin18; family Bin18; genus Bin18. Next base: position 145,812 of record JAJEFA010000002.1, on the reverse strand, counting down.
CGGTCGGCTGCTCTCCATGACAGCCCGCCAAGCCGAGTAGGGTCGCAAGAGTAAACAGCGCGACGAAAAGGCTGGCGCATCTTTGGGCCAAGTGGGCCCTATCGGTATTCATAACGTGGTAACCTCCCTTTTGGTTATGGACGACTTGCACGCGGGGTCCCCAATAGGATTTCGTGCCTTCCGTCCTTTGCATTTTTTTACGACAAAAGTCAAGAGACGATCAGGTATGGTCGCCTCGACCTTGTCGCTGCTTTCCTCCTCAAAATGAAGGACCTTCTTATCAAAATAAAAATCCCCCGTACAGGGTTGTACGGGGGATTTTTTCGTCACAACAGGGCAGGGGCTATGACGTTTAGCGAGCGCTCTGGATCAGGAAATTCACGGTGAACGCCTCAGGCGTGTTCCACTCTTTGGCGGTATTGAAATACCAGTCGTACTTCGGCACGTAGTACTCGTCATACCCCGGAGGGCAGTCCCACTTGGAGCTATGGGTGATCTGCATATCGATCACCTGACCGTTGTGGGTAAAGACCTGCTCCTCATCGTAGTCCGCGGCAATATATTTGTCGGAGGGCTTCGTCGAGATGTTCATGAGCTGAGTCCAGGTTTTCCATATCTCACCACCCTGGTCATACGTCTCCGACCATGAGGTGTTGAAGTATTCTTTGTCGAGGTAGATAACCCGCTTGGAGTACGCATACTGGTTGTACCCAGTCGGGATGCCTTCAACGACCCATACCGGCCGACGTTCCCAGTTCACTTGGTCTGACCACAGAAAGGCGGTCGCACCGCTCCGACCGTCCGGGGCCGCCGCCCAGACAGCTCGACTCTGATAATGGCCTGAGTGGGCCGACATGAGCGTCTCTTTCTCGGCTAAGACACGCCACGTCCAGTATCCGGGCTTGGCGTTGAACCCCCAAATCGAATCGATATCGATATCCGTGCCCCAGAAGGCGTCCGAGCGGTTCGCAACGCTGATACGCCGCACGCGGCGCAGCTCGGGCAGATACATATAGGAGTCATCCGGATTTTCGAGCGGCGTATACCGGAAGTTCAGCACGCCGGCGCCCTTCAGATCGTTTGGAGCGTACAGGGGTCCCCATTGCTCGGTATAGGTAATCTGTGGGTTAAACGGCGCGATCGGCTTCGGGTCCATGTACAGCCGACCTTCCCACTTCATCCGTCGCCAGAAGTGCGAAGCGTAGAAACGCTCCATCTCGCCCTTATAGTTCACAAGCTCGAGAATCCAGGGGCAACCCACGTTGTCCGTGAAATCAGGAAAATATTCGTGGTTCCACATGGCCTTGGCACCAGCGAGAGGATCGTTGACGTCAATGTTGGGAAAGGGGCACCCGGCAACGTAGTTGGTCAACACCCGACCATCTTCTGACAAATTCACTTGACCGGCAAACTTTTCTGTCGCCTCTGAGTACGCCTTGGGCCACTCATACTTGCGATACTCGACGACCTTCATTTTCATGCCCTGGTTGATCATCCAGTTTGCCGTTGGATTGAGAACATCAGCCGCCTCGGCCATATTGCTCTGATCGACGACATCCCCCGGTTGAGGGAATTGAGCGGCGGCTGGGACGACCCAGCTCCCTACGGCCGCGCATACAAGCGCGGCGGAAAAATATGCTTTCAGCTTCATAATATAAGCCTCCTTTCGAGACCACTGCCCTGGTGAAATTTCCTCCCCACTGTAATATGGAGCGTGGGGATAAGGATCAATAGCTCAACGGCAGGTTTTTTTCTACTACTGCGGAAGGGGGGAACCCGAGGGATTCTGGAACACTCTGATGAGAACGTGTTTTGGCCGTCCTGGGGGAGGGGTCTTTAGGAGGACGGGTCAATGCTGAATCCCTGGCTTGGGGGTTCGAGCGGTCGTCCGGTTGGCGTGTCCGGGGTCAGGCCGGCTTCACGGAGGAGACGCGCAAGGGCGGCAAGAACGTCCGAAACAGAGCGTTGTGCCTCCAGCAACTCATCATTCGCCCGTGAGAGCTGAATATAATCCTGTCGTTCAACGGCATCAACGACTGACACCAGAGCAAATTCATGGGCGCGCCAGGATTCGATATAGCCTTGGTGGACCTGTACCAGGGCCGGGGACTGCGGTTCATAGCGCTCTAATTCGACAACATACTCCCGGGCGATCCCGACTGCCGGGCGCATGGTTTCCAGCACAAAGTCATCATGCACGAACTGGTCTTTTCTGACGCTGGCAATCGCGTTGTTAATTTTCGCCTCGGTTGCTGCCCATAGACGGGCCTGATCCATATAGGCCGTGAGGTCGTCCTGAATGCTGACGACTTCGGGCTGGCAGCCGGACAGCACAGCGAACCAGAGATAGAGGACAGGCACGCTGAGCAGTCTTGAACGCGCGCGCTTGTTCATCTGGCTCTTTTTGCTCAGCCGACGGCTAGGAACGCTCTTCTGTATCACGCTGTGTCGCCTGAAAGATCAGCTCTTCATAATATTTTACATTATAGCCCAAGAGGACGACCTCGGGAGAGCCATCTTTACGGGCATAGACTGCCGTTTGTGTCGGATTATAGCCCCCAATAAAGATCGTTTCCTTGCTGGGTTCGCCTTCGCCCTCGATGATAATGGTTGAAGCGGGTGGGGCAAGGCCGTACGACGCCAAGTCCTCCGGAGCCTCGTGAACGATAGGGACCTTCCTGTCCGGGGTGAGATTTTCAATAAAGCCGCTCACCAGTGCAGAGGTCACCGGCGCCCCAGTCGGTTCAAGCACCTGCCACTCATCGGTCGCCTCGCCCGGCTGGCCCTCGCTGCGTTGCGAGACAAAAATGTGTTGCTGGCGCTTGATGGAAAGTTTGTGAATCGCGCTCCGTTTGAGTGCCAGAAAAGTACTCTCCTGGACCGGACGCGGTTCAAAAATCGGGGCGTCCGGACCGCCCGGACGCCATTCAAAAAGGAGGTAATACCCCCCGAGGACAATAGCAAAAAGATAATAGAGGCCAACACGCCGCCACGTCATCCGCGATACCTCCGCCCCAGAAAGACGCCGACCCCGATCAACAAGAAGAAGCCCGGTACGATGATGGTGCTCGTGACCAGCACGGTCTGGATTTGATCCGAGGAGAGAAAGAGTTGATTGACACCTGACTGCTGGGTTTCCGGTCTGGCTGCCATTTGCCCCTGGTCTTCGGCCAGCCAATTGATGGCATTGATGAAGAGATCTTTATTGCCACCCTGTTCGACCAAGTTATTATTGGCGAAATCCGCATCGCCAAATACCACAATGTGTCCCAGCGTCTCTCCGGTCTGAATGGTCATTTCACCGGCAATCGGAATGGGGCCATGCACGTCCCGCTCCTCTTCAAACGTCGTCACCCCACTGCGCGGGATGTTTTCCTGCGCGCTGGCCCAGCCTTGGGGTGAGGTCGCCAGGATAGCGGTCGCAATCAGGCCCTTTGCTCGGTCCGGCTCCATCTCCACGACGCGGGCGAGTGAAAAAATAGGCGGCGCATTAACCGAGCGGATCATCGGGTGCGGTTTACTCGTCGCGGAAGCCCGGAAGGTCAACATCTCGCCGGCATAGAGACGCTTCGTGGGATCGACCGCAATCAGGGGTGGCAGGTGAATGCCGTAGCGTTCAAGAAAAGTGGCGAATGAAGGCGAACTGTCTGGGTCGAGCAGGACAAACAGGGCTCCCCCACGCCGCACATAGGCGTCCAGCGCTTCGAGTTCGAACGGAAGAAAATCCGAGGTTGGGCCGAAGATGACCACCACGGTGGCATCCTCTGGAACCGCTCCACTCTCGCCGAGTGAGAGGGTTCTCTCATCATAGAATTCGTCAACCAGGGCTCCCCGGAGTTTACTGTAGCCCCGAGTCGGAGACGCATCGGCCAGGTTTGCCTCTCCATGCCCGGTCAGAAAGTAAATGACCTTATCGCCCTGCGTGCGTGTGACCTGAAGCAGGGTGGCAATGGCCGCGGATTCGCCTCTCCCCAGCAGTGTGCCTTTGCGTATCCCACTCGACTCAAACACCATCGTCCCGTATTGGGTCGCCTGGTACTCCCGAGCCAGGGCCGGGTTCCGGTTGATATCGATAATGCTGTAATTGAAGTGAGGGGAGAGGTCGGCCATACGACTGAGCATGTCTTCGATAAAGAAGTTTTCCGGACGGTCGCTGTGAATAAAGGCCATGACCTGGACATCGCGTTTCAGGTCGGACACGACCTGTTGCGCCCGTGGCGAGAGCGTAAATTTTTTCTGTGGGGTCAGGTCAAGCCGCTGATTCCGTTCGGAGAGAAGAGACTGGACCGACACGATCAGGGCAAAGAACCCGAGGGTTCCAACAACGAGTTTGAGCGCATTGCGAACATTGGCCGTCATCGGCGTCCCTTCCAGTGTCGCGCTTCCAGAGAGCGAAGAGTCAGAAAGCTGAAAAAGATAATAAAGAGCAAAAAGAAGGTGATCTCTTTGGAATCGATTAACCCTCGGGCAAAGCTCTGGAAGTGGGTGACCATGGAGACGGAGGCAATCGTACTGATGAGACCGAACTGCGTCGCCCCGTCGTTCCAACTCAGAATCCAAAAAAAGAGCAATGCCCCAAGTGAGCCCAACCCGGCAACAACAGTGTTATCCGTGAGCGACGAAATAAACAGGCCACAGGCAATAAACGACAGGGCAAGCATCACCAGCCCAACATAGCCGGGCAAGACGAGCGTCCAGTCGAACGGCTGCAGGAAAAACATCAGCACGGGGTAGATCAGGGTAAACGACAGCATAAACAGCGTGGCGATCGCACACGCGGCAAATTTGCCCCAAAAGAGGTCGGTGTCGCGCATCGGATAGGTCAGCAAGAGTTCGATCGTGCCGAGTCGCTTTTCTTCGGCAAAGAGACGCATGGTCAGGAAGGGGACCGTGAGCATGATGACCAGCCGCAGGTCGGTGAACATCAACTGCCAAAAGTTTTCCATGATGTTCATCCCAAAGCCGAACTGGACATAGAAAACCAGGTCCGAGTAAAAATAATAGCCACTCAGCAGCAGAAAGACCGCTGAGATCAGATAAATAAACGGCGACAGAAAATAGGAACGTAATTCCTTATTCAGAACGGCCCAAAAATTTACAAACATCGTTTTACCCTATCGGAAAGACACCTTATCCATGCTTCGCCCGCTGGCGCTGAGTGCGCGACCCCAATACCGAGATATGGCGGGCGCTGTGACGTTTCATGCTGCTTCCTTTCGCTCCTCTCTGGTCAAGCGGACAAAAAGGGCCTCAAGGTCGAGGGTCACCGGTCTGAGCTCATGCAGCGCCCAGCCATTATGGATGATCGTCTGAGCAATCTCCCGAGCGATGTCGTGATTGGAGGACCGGACCGTAAAGACCGCCCCCTCCGGTCCGTCGCTTTCCGCGTCGTGTTCAATGACCTGATCGACTGCTTTGAGTGCGCGCAACGCATTGAGTATATCGGTGGGCGGTCCGCTTGCCCGGACCCGTACGTTTGCCGCTCCCTGGATGCGCTCGCTTAAGCGGTCGGTCGTGTCCTCGGCAAGAATACGACCCTTATCAATAATGACCACCCGTTCACACATCAGCTCCACCTCGTGCAGGATATGGCTGGACAGCAAGATAGTTGCCTTTCCGCCCAGTCCCTTGATGAGTTCGCGGATGTCGATAACCTGATTCGGATCGAGGCCAACCGTCGGCTCGTCCAGGATGAGGACTTCGGGATTGCCCAACAGGGCTTGGGCGAGCCCGACTCGCTGGCGGTAGCCTTTTGAAAGCGTTCCCATCTGGCGGTGGGCCATAGGTTCGAGTGCGCACTCACTGAGGACACGCTCAACATTGGTGCGGCGCTGCACCGCCCCATCGATCTTGACCCGGGCGCAGAAGTGCAGGAATGCGCGAACGGACATGTCCGGGTAGAGGACCACGTTCTCCGGCAGATAGCCCAGACGGTTGCGGACTTCGAGCGAGGACGTGGCCACATCAAGCCCTGCGACGTGAACCGAGCCTTCGGTTGCGGGAAAAAATCCGGTCAGGATACGCATGAGCGTGGTCTTCCCCGAACCGTTCGGTCCCAACAGCCCAACGATTTCCCCACTCTTGACCGTAAAGGAGACGCCGTCCAGGGCGCATACCTGCCCATAATATTTTGTCACGTTCTGAACGCCAATCATAAAAACCTTGCAAAGGCCCTAACAGTCCAACGATTTTCTCGCCCTTGACTGCAAGGGGGTCGCGTACCGAGCGCGCTTGGTTACGACGCTGCGGGCGTAGACGTTGCGGCGGGCGCCGCTTTTAATGTATCAATTTCCGCCTCAAGCTCTTGGACCACTCGTCTGAGCTTACTCAACTCGAGCTCACGGGTGTCGCTCGTCTTGACCGCTTGATCTCTCTCGTGCGTCAGGTTTTGGTTCATGCTCTCATATTCGGCAATTTGTGACTTGAGCGTGTTGACCTCACCTGGGAGCAGGCCCGTCAGGTAGGATGTCGTCAGTCCGAGACGTTCAAAGGCCACGCCTGTGAACAATAGCCCAATCCACAGCACTCCCACGCTGATGTAATACCATACTGCTTTGGAAAGGCCACTGTCCCCGCCTGTCTGTTCTGTATCGCTCGCCATGAATCCCTCCCCCTCCACAAAATGAAAGTGCGGCCAGCCTAACAAAAAAGGAAATGGAGAAAAAGCCGCTGGTCAGGCTGTCACGAGAGAGGGAACCTGATGGTTCCCTCTCTACCGGCTGTCGGGTTAACGGGCGCTTTGGATGAGGAAGTTCACCGAAAACGCTGCGGCCGTGTTGATTTCGACCGCTTCGTTGAAATACCACTCGTTGACCCAGTCTTCCCTCTTCTCGTAACCGGACGGTGCATCCCACTTGGTGGAGTGGACAACCTGGAGGTCGGCCATCATCCCGTGCGGGGTAAAGGCCCAGTCATCCGTGTAGTTGTATTTGCCACCACGGAGGGGTTTTGTGGGATACCCTTCATACGGCTTCGGGCCGTACTCATACATGTTAAACCAGAGTTTCCACAACTCACCACCGTTGTCGTACATTTCGGAAAAATTCTGCGCCCAGAAGTCTTTGTCCACATAGAAGATGCGCTTGGAGTAGGCATACTGGCTGTAGGCCGCCGGGAGGCCCTCAACAACATAGACGTTGCGCTTCTCCCAGTTGATATTGCACGGCATAAACGCAATCGGGCCGCTTCTGCCGTCCGGCTGCGCACACCAGACATCACGGGTTCCGTACTTGCCCATGTGAACCGGGGCCAGAATCTGCTTCTCGGCCAGGAGGCGGAACTTCCAATACGCCACCTTGGAATTCATGCCCCACAGGGAATCCAGGTCCATGTCCGTTCCCCAGAAAGCGTCAGAGCGGTTGGCGACACTAATACGACGCACCCGGCGCAGCTCGGGGAGATACATATATGAGTCATCTGGAATATTCGTCGGCAGATAGCGCGTATTCAGCACACCGGCACCCTTGAGGTCGTTCGGGATAAAGAGGGGGCCGAACTGCTCCGTATAACGCATAGGCGGGTTGTTGGGGACAACCGGTTTAGGGTCGGTGTACAGACGACCGGTCCACATCATCCGACGCCAGAACTGGGAGCCGTACATCCGCTCCATCTCTCCTCTGGCATTGACCAATTCAACGATCCATTCTGTCCCGACGTTGTCGACATAGGCGGGTTTCTGCTCTTGGTTCCACATGATCTTCGACCCAGCCATCGGATCGTTGGGGTCGATATTTGGGAACGGAACACCGGCCACATAGTTAAACATCTCACGGCCATCCGCCGAGAGTTGGACTTGGCCGGAATATTTCTCGGTCGCTTCCGCATAGAGTTTCGGTAAATTGACTTTTTTATACTCGCCAACCTGGATGGGCATGCCGTTTTCGACAAACCACTGGATACCTGGGATAAGAAGATCAGCGGCCTCAGCCATATTGTCTTTGGTAACGGTGTCCCCTGGATTGACATCGGCCGCTACCCAACTCGGGGCTGATAGACCCATAGCGCCCACGAGCGCGAGTGCGCAGGTGATTCTGGTCCACCAATAGGTTCTCATAAAATCCTCTCCTTTTTCAGAACATTCCTGTGAGGCAAACGGGGGCGACTGTTTGGTCAGTGTAGGGGGGGATCGGCTCATCACTGTCTCCTTTCTGTCAGACCGCTTTATCTTTATAAGCGTACACATTTCGTCAATAGTTTCAGAAGAGGCTTTTTCCACATCCTCCGGGAGGGGGTGCGTTGTCCGGTGAGAGTAAAGCGTCTCCTTCGATTCTGTTCCATAAAGTTATCGGAAACAAAGCAATCAGTGTGTGGCTGCGGCTGCTTGCACCGTGACAAAGCGTGGCTTAAAGAGCGCGACCAGAACGGGTAACAGTGTCACGGTTGCCAAGAAACTGACTCCCATCCAGAGCGCGAGTAGTAGTCCCATCTCAGCGCTGAAGCGTAGGCTGGACATGGTCCAGAACAGTGTGCCGAGGAGCATGGTCAGCGCGGTAAAGGTCACCGCTTTCCCGGACGTTGCGAGGGCCGTCCTGACCGCGTCATCCAGCCCTCTGCCCAGCCGATGTTCTTCGATAATACGACTCACAATATACAGGGCGTAGTCGATGCCAAATCCGACTCCGACTGTCACGACCGGTAGCGTATGGATATTAATGCCAATATCGCGAGCCCCCATATAGGCGTTAATGACGGCATTTGCGACGAGGAGGGGGATAATCATATACACCCCGGCCATGACTGAGCGGTAGGTGATAACGAGGACGAGGAAGATCGTCCCAAAACCAAGAATATTGACGAGAATATCATTCCGAAACAACTCTTCGTTAGCAGCGGCTAACACGCCAATCGGGCCACCAGCGAGGCGAAACTGAGCAACGTCGCTGGGATGTGCATCAATATAGTCACGAGCTCGCTGAATGACCCGCCGAATCGTTTCGCCCTGATGATCGGTCAGAAAGAAGCGGATGGGCGCAGAGCGATATTTGTGATCAATGACCTGCGCACTCTCCTGGAATGAGGTGCCAAAGAAGTAAGAGGCGAGCAAAACCTGGACTTCACTCCTGCGTCGGGGGAGAACCTCCCATTTGGGTTCTTGTTCGTGTATGGCGCCGTTGACGACCGACAGAATATCCACAAATGAGAAACTCAACCCCACCGATGGGTCGCGTTCGAGGGCGCGTTGAAACTGTTCGATCCAGGGCAGGACCTCAGGAGTCGCCAACGAAGGTTCCTCGCTTTGCTGGCGAAATCGGTCGATCGCACTCATGCCTTCTGCGTCTTCGGTCTCTTCTTTTTTCTCCGGCTCTTTACGTTCAACCACAACCATAAGCTGCTCGACCCCGCCAAAGGTATCCTGAATGCGGGCATGGGCGGTATTGTGCGGAGAGTCACGATACAGGAGCGGAGTAGCTGCGGTCGGATCGCCAATCACCAGATTTTGCCAGAAGTAGACGCTGACGACCAAAACAACAGCCCAACCGGCGAGCGTCACCCCTTTACCCGCCGGTGAGACGAGAAAATGCGCAGCAGTCGAGACGATCCGCTTGAAGAGCCCGTTCTCACGCCGCTCAACGACTCGGATGTCGGGTTCACGCAGGTAGTGATAGACGATTGGGTTCAGCAAGAGCTCGCTCACGGTAATGGCGAGAATCCACACCGCCGCACTAATGGCGAGTTTCTGCAAGAGCACAATGGGCACGAACAGGATCACCAGCAGGCCCAGGGCATCGGTCAGGATACCCGACAGGGTTGGCACGAACAGCTCGGCGAACGAGGCAACAATGGCCGGCTCTTTTTGCCCATTTGCCTTACGATATTCCTCATAATAGCGCTCGTGCATCTGAACGGAGTGGCTGACCGCCCGGGCGGTGATAAAGAAGGGAATGACGAGGGTGAGGGGGTCGAGGCTGAAGCCGATCATCTTGATAAATCCCAGCCCCCAAATGGCCGAGATGACACCGGTCAAGGTCGGCCGTAGCGCCCCGCGAACATCGTGAAAATACCAGTACAGCATAAGCCACAGCAGCACCGTCGTTGCCAGAAAAATGACATAGACCTGCTTGGCGTAGAAATACACCCAGCCGTACAGGGCCGGTTGACCGGCCAGATAAATCCGCGTGTTGTCATCCTCATACGGTTCAACGACAGAGCGCCGGACTTCCTCAAACAATCGTCGATAATCGAGCCGCTGCTCGATAAAGGTGGCATTGAGCAGGGCGGCCTTTTCGTCCAGCGAAACCAGCACGCCGTATAAATTCCGCGAGGAATGCACGATCCGACGGACGCGCTCGACTTCTGCCTCGGTCTCGGGTGCCCGTTCCATGACCGGCTCGACTTCCTGCATTCCGCCACTTTTCATGATCACGCGGCGATTGGTTCGGTGGGCGATGGAGTTGACCAATTCATTATTCACGCCATACACCCGCTCCAACGCCTGGGTCATATTGAAAATTTTGGTCAACGTGACCTGGTTGAAGATGGTACCTTCTTCGACCTCCAACATCAGCATGATGGTGTTAGCTCCGCCAAAGGTCGGTGCGTAGGTTTTGTGGACCTGAATGAAGGGGTGGTTCTCCGGCAGTTGTTCGTCGAACCGCGTGACGAGGTCGAGCTGGACGGCAAACGAGGCGAAAATCAGGGTGGCGACGGTAACGAACAGCAAAACAAGCCTCCGCCGCGCAATAATCTGCTCTCCCAGTGTATATAGATAGCCACGCTCTTCAGTGCTCATGCCGTCCCCTTTTTCCGTTGCACTGCGGTCCTAGCGGGTGCCGACGAGTTGACGATTGTTTCTCCAGAGGGGAAAAATCAGCTCTCCTTTGGACTCACGGTTTTCCCCGTTTGCGTTCAAGCAGCCCGTCAATAATTGTTTCGATGTTCTGAGGAGAGAGATCCTGCACCCGTATCCACCCGTCGATGATCAGGGTCGGGACTCCCTCAATATAATAGCTATTCCCCAGGGCAACGGCTGCTTCAAGCCCGGCCTTCCCTCCGTCTGCATCGAGCTGGCTCAGGAGCAATTCAGGATCGAGACCGATGCGGTGGGCGACATGGGCGATGCCGTCCCGGCTGCCCGTATCAATATCTTCCTCAAAGCGCGCGTGGAACAGTGCGCGCTGCATCTCTTCACTCAGCCCCAACTCGTGGGAGATGGCATAAGCACGGGCTGGAATTTGAGAGGACGCATGGACAATCGGGACCGCGTGAAATCGGATCTCTAACTGATTTGGATATTTTTGCTTGAGTGCGGGGATGAGGTTGGAAAAGACGTCATAACAATGAGGACACAGAAAGTCCTCAAAGACGCTCAGCACGATCTTTTGTGATTCCGCTTTCTCCGGAGCCCGTCGTACAAAAGAGAAAGTGCCTGATAAAGAGAGATACTGGTCCATCAGGTCAGTCGTGGACTGACCCTTTTGCGGGAATGCAAGGCAAGCGAGGAAGAAGCTCAAAAGAAGAGAGCAGATTCGTAAGACCATGTCTGGCCGGATCATAGGAAGCAAACGGGCACTTTGCAAGTGTGAAAAGTGCCCGCAGACAGCACTCGGTAAGAGCCTCCGGGAGGGGACGGTCGGAGAAGGGCAATGCAAGAATTGCCCGTCACATCAGGCAACCAACTGCCGTAACACGTAGGGCAAAATGCCCCCGTGCCGGTAGTATTCGACCTCAATGGGCGTATCAATACGAACGGTAACCTGGACCTGTGTCGACTGTCCGTTGGCACGGTGGACGACCAAGGTCACATCCTGCAGAGGTTTGAGGCCAGCGTTGAGCCCGATGAGATCAAAGGTCTCGGTCCCGTTCAGGCTCAGCGTTTGCACACTGGTGCCCTCTTTGAACTGACAGGGCACCACGCCCATAAAGACCAAATTGCTGCGGTGGATCCGCTCAAAGCTTTGGGCAATCACCGCTTCCACCCCAAGCAGCCGCGTCCCTTTGGCGGCCCAGTCACGCGAACTTCCCGTGCCATACTCCTGTCCGGCCAACACGACCAGCGGGGTGCCGTCGACCTGATATTTCATGGCCGCATCGTAGATCGCCATTTGCTCGCCACCATTCCCATGAGCCGCATGATACTGCGTGACCCCACCTTCAATTCCGGGCACCATCAAGTTCTTAATCCGCACATTGGCAAACGTGCCCCTGGTCATAATGCGATCGTTACCGCGGCGCGAGCCGTAACTATTGAAATCTTTAACCGCAACTCCATGCTCCTGGAGATACCGTCCGGCTGGCGCATCCGGCTTAATCGCGCCCGCAGGACTGATATGGTCGGTGGTGACGGAATCGCCCAGCACGACCAGTGGGCGGGCACCGGTAATGTCTTGAATCGTTCCGGCCTGGAGGCCGAAAGCCTCAAAGAAGGGCGGCTCCTGAATATAAGTCGATTCCGTGTTCCACTCGTAGACCGCACCAGTTGAACTGGAAATGTCATTCCAAAGCGGATTCTGCTCTTCAAAGTCGGTATACAACCGGCGGTAGGTGTCTGAGTCCATGGCGGACGCCAGCAGGTCTTGAATTTCATTCCCGCTCGGCCATAGGTCGCGCAAATAGACGGCGGTTCCGTCTTTGTCCTGGCCCACGGGCTCGCTGGTCAGATCAATATCAACCCGACCCGCCAGGGCAAACGCCACGACGAGCGGTGGACTCATCAGAAAATTCGCTCGAATATTTTGATGGACGCGGGCCTCGAAGTTGCGATTACCGCTCAAGACGCTGGCCGCCACAAGATTATTTTGTACCACCGTCTGTTCGATCTCCGAGTCGAGGGGGCCGGAGTTCCCGATACAGGTGGTGCAGCCATACCCCACGGTCTGAAAACCGACTTGGTTGAGATATTGTTGTAATCCGGTTTTCTCCAGATATTCCGTTACGACACGCGAGCCCGGACCCAGAGAGGTTTTTACCGTCGGTTTGACCGTCATGCCGCGCTCGACCGCCTTTTTGGCCACGAGTCCGGCTGCCAACATCACGCTCGGGTTTGAGGTGTTGGTGCATGAAGTAATCGCAGCAATGAGCACATCACCATGTCCAATATCGCCGAAGCTCGAAGGACCGTCTTTCGGCACGCCATGGCGCTGGTCAAGCGTTGATCGGTCAGCCTGAAAACCACCCTCGTTGAGCGGCGTTGTGAGGAGTCCCTGGAAGGTCTCCTTCATGTCCGGGAGATCAATCCGGTCCTGCGGACGACGTGGGCCGGCCAGACCGGGCTGCACATCGGCCAAATCGAGTTCCAGCACTTGGCTGTAATCCACCTCACCATGGCGCGGGATGCCGAACATCTGCTGGGCCTGGAAATAGCTCCGGAACGCATCAACCTGCTCCTCGGTTCGACCCGTAGCCGTCAGGTATTTGCAGGTTTCCTCATCAATCGGAAAAAAGCCCATGGTCGCACCATACTCCGGCGCCATATTGGCAATCGTTGCTCTATCGGTCAGGGGCAGGGACGCTGCACCTTCGCCAAAATATTCCACGAATTTCCCTACGACCTTGGCCGCGCGGAGCATCTCGGTGCAGTGCAGTACGAGGTCCGTCGCGGTGACCCCCTCACGCAGGCGGCCGGTCATATGCATACCAACGACGTCCGGGGTGAGAAAATACACCGGTTGCCCCAGCATGCCGGCCTCTGCCTCAATGCCTCCCACTCCCCAGGCGACCACCCCCAGGCCGTTAATCATGGTGGTATGCGAGTCCGTGCCGACCAGGGTATCCGGATAATAGACGCCGTCTCTCTCGAGGACGCCTTTGGCCAGGTATTCCAGATTGACCTGATGGACAATACCGACCCCCGGCGGCACGACCTGAAAACTATCGAACGCCTGCATGCCCCATTTCAGAAATTGATACCGGGGCCGATTGCGCTCGAATTCGATCTCCATATTCCGTTGTAAAGCATTCCCGACCCCTGAGTGATCGACCTGAATCGAGTGGTCGACCACCAGGTCCACGGGCACCAGAGGTTCGATCAGTTTGGAATCTTTGCCCAGCCTGGCTACGGCTGAACGCATGGCGGCCAAGTCGACCAGCAGGGGAACGCCAGTAAAGTCTTGCAGGATAATCCGTGCTACCACAAAGGGAATTTCCGCCGTGCGGGTCTCTGTCGGCCCCCAATTAGCGAGGGTCCGGACGTCCTCTTCAGTAATTTTCTGGCCGTCATAGTTACGGAGGACCGACTCCAGCACGATACGGAGACTGATCGGAAGACGAGAAATTGGTCCGACACTCGCTTTTTCAAGTTGGGGCAGGGCATAAAATTGGCTGGTTTTTCCGGTCGCGGTGGTAAAGGTTTGCAAAGAATCAAACAGGTTATGTGCCATACAAAAATCCCTCCACGTCTTTGTCGCCTATTACAAAATGATACCCTGGTGCTTGGCTAAGCGGATATATTCTCTCGTCCATCAAGGCAAGGGAGCGACGACGCACGAGAACGCTCAAGCGGAGAATTTTCTTGGTATCTTGTGGTGCAGCCGGATCAGCGAGTATATATCTGGAGTAGGAGAGATCAGCCAATGCAATGGAATTGGAACCGGAGACTGAGTCGGCCCGTCAGGAGGGTAGGGGCTGGAAGCTGCATGTTCTTCGTCCTTCTGATGTCCCTCCTTTTCGCCGAAGAGGCTCGTCCCCAGAAGCAGAATCTTCGAGCCGGACCAGCCTCGTGGATGGGTGACCTGACGCCCATAACCGCCCAAGAATGGAGTCGGGACCGGGCTGCCCATCTCTTGGAGCGGGCCGGTTTTGGCGGTTCGCCTCAAGAAGTTGACCACTTGGCTGCGATGACGCCAGCCGCCGCCGTTCGTCATCTGGTTCACTACCAAGACATCGACAACAGCCACGTTCCGCCGTTCGATGAATCTGGGGTGTTCGATCCAACGCTTGACCCGTTTCCGAAAAGCCGCGCTGATGCCGTGCGTATTGCTCGTGTCAACGGCGAGGCCATGGGAGTCAAGGTCAAACCCGGCGGAAGTCGTCCGCTCCAGCCCGTTGTCGATCGTTTTTTCTATTGGCTCCGGGCCGACGCGCTGGAAATGCGGCGGGCTGGACAGTGGTGGGCTCAGCGTATGCTGGTGACAAAGCGCCCGCTCCAGGAAAAACTCGCCCTGTTCTGGCACGGTCATTTTGCGACCTCAGACACCAAGGTGCGGGACTACCGCAAGCTCCTCAAACAGCTCGAATTGTTTTGGCAACGGGGGAATGGGAATTTCCGTGATCTCCTCATCGGTGTCGCCCAGGACCCGGCCATGCTTGTCTATCTGGATGCGGGGGAGAATATCAAAGGCCACCCCAACGAGAACTTTGGTAGAGAAATCCTGGAACTCTTCACCCTGGGGGTGGGCAACTACACCGAGACAGATATTCGCGAGGCCTCCCGGGCGTTTACCGGCTGGACCCATGTCGGGCTGGACTTTGTCGTCAAACCCGAGTTGCACGACGAAGGAGAGAAGACCTTCCTCGGACGTACCGGGAATTATGACGGTATCGATATTATTGATATTGTTCTGGAACAGGAGGTGGCGGCCCGTTTCATTGCGGCCAAGTTATATCGCTATTTTGTCCGGCAAAATCCCGCGCCCGAGTTGGTAGCGCAACTCGGTGCGATCCTGCGAGAGCATCACTATGAAATCGCACCGCTGTTGACGACGATTTTTCTCGCGCGCGACTTCTACAGTCCGCCAGCCTACGGAACCCAGATCAAAGGCCCGGCGCATCTCGTGGTTTCGACCTATCGCAAACTCGGGCTGACCAATATCCCCGGAGTACCCGACTTCAACACGACCACTCGCGATTTGGGCCAAGAACTCTTTCATCCGCCAAATGTCGCAGGCTGGGAGGGGGGGCGGAGTTGGATTACGCCCGCCTTGCTGCTTGAACGTGGAAACTTCGCCCGCGCGGTCTTCTTTCCCGATATGGTTAATTTTCGGCCGCCGGACCGCTGGATGCCGGTGACCAACCAAAAGGTGGCGACCAAGATTGCCCAAGGCTATGAGATTACGGCGGCAACGATTGAGACCGATGATAACGCCATGTCCGGCAACGCCATGGAGCCGTCAGGCTCCGAGTCCATGTCTATGTTTAATATGATGGCGGGGGCGGACGAAGATTATAATACGCGCTACGGGAGCACGCACGGCTGGCAAGAAGCCTTTCGTCGGGTGAAACCCATTCCTCGTTTTGCCGCCCAGCTTTCCATGACCAGCATCGTTCGCCAGGCTGGGCTGGCAACAACGTCTGAGGTTGTCGACCATTTCCTTGACCGTCTGCTGCGGGTTCCCCCGGCGGCAGACGATCGACAAGCGCTTATCGACTTCCTCGCCCAGGAACTGGGGACAGAGAAGATCAAACCGGCGATGACCTATCTGGAGGAGCCGGTCCGTCATCTGGTCCATCTCATTATGAGTACGCCGGAATATCAGCTAGGCTAACAACGAAGGATAAGGTGTATGGCTAAGACCTCGATAAAAACGTCTCTATTGAATAGGTCACTCTCACGGCGCGACGCCCTCCGCGTGGGCATGTACGGCCTCGGCGTTGGGGCCGGACTGCTCGGTACCCCTCTGGTGTCCCGTGGTCCGCTCTCGGTACTGGCAAAGCAAACGGAGGCTGCGACGTCACCCCATACGCATCCGGAACGCATTCTTGTCGTGGTTGAACTCTCAGGCGGGAACGACGGGGTGAATACGATCATTCCGTATGGCGACGATGCCTATTACCAACAGCGCCCGACCATTGGTATTCCGGCCCAAGATGTGCGGAAGATTGACGCGCACTTTGGCTTTCATCCGGCCATGGCCGGCTTCGAGCATCTCTACAAAGACGGCAAGCTGGCTATTGTCCACGCCTGCGGATACGACAATCCGATCCTGTCGCATTTTGCGTCCATGGGCTTTTGGCATACGGGCAGCCCTCATGCGGGCGAAAAGCTCGGCTGGTTAGGCCGCCTGGCCGATGCGCTCGACCCCGAGGTGCAGCGCAACTATCTCGTCAATATTGCCACTGCGCAATCCCTGGCCGTGCGCAGCCGCCTCCACTCGCCCCTGGTCTTCTATGACCCCGAAGGATTTAAACGGAATGGCGTTCACCAGCAACAACCGGTTTTTCCCCGGCTGAGTGATAAACGGGCGACACCCAACGCCTCCTTGGACTTCCTGACTGGCCTGGCGGAAAACGCAACACAAAGTGCGGCCTTTGTGCGTCAGGCGTGGGCGGACTATCAGACCCCGGTCGACTATGGCGTGCGGGCGGCCGGTCTCGGGCTTGATTTGCGCAAGGTCGCGGCCTTAATCAAGGCCGAGATACCGACCCGACTGTACTACGTCAGTTATGCGGGCAATGTCTTTGATACCCACGTCCACCAAAACGATCTCCATTTTCGCCTCCTGACCTATACCACCGACGCCCTCCGCGGTTTTATGGCAGACCTCAACCGTATCGGTCGGGCCGATGATGTCGCGATCATGGTTTTTACCGAATTTGGCCGGCGTGTCCCCGAGAATGCCAGTAAGGGCACTGACCACGGTACGGCCACGCCGGTGTACGTCATCGGTGAAAAAGTCAAAGGCGGCTTTTACAGCTCTCCGCCCAGCCTGACCGATTTGGACGACGGCAACCTGCGCTATACGACCGACTTCCGTCGTGTCTACGCCACCCTGATTCAGGAATGGCTGGGCTATGATGATACGAAGGCGTTGCTCCGAGAGGAGTTCGAGCCTCTGGGGATGTTTGTGTAAGGAAAATGTCCCCGACGGGATTTGAACCCGTGTCGCCGGCGTGAAAGGCCGGTGTCCTGGGCCAGGCTAGACGACGGGGACAGAATGGATTGTAAAAGAGGGATGAGCCGACCGGGGCTCGAACCCGGGACCCTCTGCTTAAAAGGCAGATGCTCTACCAACTGAGCTATCGGCTCAGCTCAGCGCACCTTACCTGATACCCTTCAAGAACTCAAACCCCCTCCACCCTGCGGACCGATACCAGGAGTCGGGCATGCTGCCCGCCCGGCGTTGACTTGTCGGCTGCCCGTGGGTAGCGTTCGGACATGATAGCCGTTCGTTCACGTTTTGCCCCGAGTCCGACCGGTTTCCTGCATATTGGCGGAGCCCGGACCGCCCTGTTTGCCCTCTTGGCCGCGCGACAACAATCCGGGACTTTCGTGCTGCGCATCGACGACACCGACATGCAGCGCTCTACCCAGGAATTCCACGATGATATTGTGGATTCGATGCGCTGGCTTGGTCTGGCTTGGGACGAGGGTCCATACTACCAAAGCCAGCGCTCGATGCAGTACCAGGACATGGGAGAGCGGTTGCTCAGCCAAGGGCGAGCCTTTCGCTGTTTTTGCACCCCCGAGGAGCTTGAGGCCAAACGGAAAGCCGCACTGGCCGCAGGGCGCAGTCCGGCCTACGACGGGACCTGTCGGGACTATCTGCCCGCGCCGGGCGAGTCTCGTCCCTACACGGTGCGTTTCCGGAGCCCCAAAGAAGGCGAGACTGTTGTTGATGATCTGCTGAAGGGGCGGGTGGTGTTTCAGAATCAGGAACTGGACGACCTGATTCTGGTGCGCTCCGACGGCTCACCAACGTATAACTTCTGTTCAGTCTTCGATGACGCCGACCTCCATATTTCCCATATTATTCGAGGTGATGATCATCTGACGAATACGCCGCGTCAGATCCTGCTCTTCCAGGCAATGGACGCCTCGCTCCCCCATTTCGCTCATCTGCCTCTGATTTTGGGCAACGACCGGGCACCGCTCAGCAAGCGCCATGGAGCGACCGCCGTCCGTGCCTATCGAGAAGCGGGCTATTTACCGGATGCGCTGGTGAATTTTCTGGCCCGCTTGGGATGGGCGCATGGCGACGACGAAGTCTTTTCGTGGCAGGAGCTTGAAGAAAAATTCAAGCTCGAAGACGTCGGCAAATCCGCCGGTGTCTTTAATCAGGAAAAGCTGGAGTGGCTGAACGCGCACTATCTTAATGCACGGCCTGCCAAGCAATTGACACAGGAAGTGAAGCCCTTTCTCCCGGCAACGGAACGTCCCCTGCCTGATGACGGCTGGCTGGCACGGATGGTGATAACGCTGCAACCCCGGGCGAAAACGCTGGTGGAGCTGGGAACGCAATCCCATTTCTATCTGTCAGATAATATTACGTTAGAGGAGAAGGCGGCGAAGAAATTTCTAAAGGCCGCTACCCTTCCGCTGTTGGCGCGTTTGCGGACCCAACTGCACGATGTGACAGTCTGGGATGAACCAACACTCCATAAAGCATTCACTGCATTTATGGAAACCGAGCAGGTCAAATTAGGCAAAATCGCCCAACCGGTCCGGGTCGCGCTCACCGGAAAGACGGCGAGTCCTGGGATTTTTGAGGTCATGGAGGTGTTGGGAAAGGAACGCTGCCTTGCCCGGATTGACCGTGTTTTGGCGGAGCCGCCAGTTGCGGCTGAATCTTGACTTCCTATAGTGGCTTATTTATTGTGAAACACACTGAGGTGTGGGCTAATTGGTAAGCCACCTGACTCTGGATCAGGCGATTGTAGGTTCGAGTCCTACCACCTCAGCTTCCCGAGCGGTCCCATCGTCTAGCCTGGCCTAGGACACCGGCCTCTCACGCCGGCGACACGGGTTCAAATCCCGTTGGGACCATTCCTCATCCCTCTTGTTCGTCTGGTCCGAATCTAGGTCTTGATTCGCCATTCCCACTTCCTATAATGCCCCCAAGAGGTGGTGGGTAACTGTCAACGCAACCCCTTGCACTCATACAAGGAGCGCTTTATGGCAGCCGAGCAAAATGTCTTTGAGCGGATGATCCAGGCAGACCGGGAGAATCAAGAGAGCAAACACTGGAGTGGGACCTTTATCGAGTATCTGGAAAAGATCAGGAAAGACCCCTCGCTGGTCAAGCACGCCCATGCGCGGACCTATGACATGATCATGCGCGAAGGGGTCTCTGATGTGAACGAGACCGATGATCCACGGGTCAGACGGCTGTTTAAGGACGAGACACTCAAAGTTTATAATTTCTTCAAGGACGAGTTCTTCGGCATTGAAGAAACCCTGGCCCAGATCGTGCGCTACTTCCAGTCTGCGGCCATGCGCGGAGAAGAGAGCCGCCAGGTTCTCTATCTCATGGGACCGGTTGGGGCCGGGAAGAGTTCGCTTGTTGAGAAGCTCCAGCGCGGGCTGGAAGGGTTGGAGCCGATCTATGCGATTGCGGGTTCCCCTATGTACGAAGAGCCGCTCCTGCTCATTCCCCGCCATTTGCGCAAAGAATTCGAGAAGATGCTCGACGTGCGGATTGAGGGCGATCTCTGTCCGGTGACCCGTTGGCGCCTGCGGGAGGAGTTCAAAAACCGCTATGAAGAGATGCCGGTCACCACGGTTGGTTTTTCCAAGCGGAATCGCCGCGGGATTGGGGTCGTACCGCCAGTTGATCCCAACAATCAGGACACCTCGGTGCTGATTGGCTCAGAGGACATCTCAAAATTGGACCGCTATTCAGAAGGCGACCCGCGCGTGCTCGAACTGAACGGAGCCTTCAACGTCGGCAACCGCGGCATGGTCGAGTTCATTGAGGTCTTCAAGAACGAGACGGAATATCTGCACGCGATGATTACGGCCACGCAGGAGAAATTCGTGCCCGCGCCGGGTCGCCACGGAACGGTCTTTGTCGACACGGTCATTGTGGCCCATTCGAACGAGGCGGAGTGGCAGAAGTTCAAGGCCGACCATACCAACGAGGCGATTCTGGACCGCATTGTTGTGGTCAAGGTGCCCTATAATTTGCGCCAGTCGGAAGAGGTCAAAATCTACCAAAAGATGCTGCACTACTCTGACTTCCGGGCAAGCGTGGCCCCGCATACGCTCGAAATCGCGGCGATGTTCGCCATCCTGTCACGTTTAGAGCCCTCGCCAAAATGCGATCTGATGACCAAGCTGCGCCTGTACAATGGCGAAGAAGTGGTTGAAAAAGGCCGTACCAAAAAGATCACCGTCAAAGAACTACGTGAGGATGCCAAGCGCGAAGGCATGTCCGGCATCTCCACCCGTTTTATCATGAAAGCGCTTGACAACGCCCTGTCGGACGGTGGGTCCTCGATTAACCCGATCAGCGTGCGTGAGGCCCTGATTCGGATGGTCAAGGAAATGGAAATTGCCGACGATCTGCGCAAGCAGTATCTGGAGTTTCTCCAAGACACGATTCATAAAGAATACCTCGAAATTCTGGAGAAGGAGATCACCAAAGCATTTGTCTATTCCTATCAGGAACAAGCCGAATCGCTCTTTCAGAACTATCTGGACCACGCCGAGGCGTATGTGAACCAGACCAAGGTCAAAGACCGCAATACCAAGGAAGAACTCTTGCCGGACGAGGGCTTTCTCAAATCCATTGAGGAGCAGATTGCGATTATTGGCTCGGCAGCAGACGGCTTCCGCCAAGAGGTGATTGCCTATCTCTGGGCGGCGTTACGACGCGGAGAAAAAGTTGGGTATGAGAGCTACGAGCCGCTGAAGGACGCGATTGAGAAAAAGCTGATGAGCTCCGTGCGCGATATCAGCCGCATTATTACCAAGGCGCGGACGCGAGACGAGGAACAGCAGCAAAAGCACGCTGCCATGGTGCGGCGCCTGATCGAACTCGGCTATCCGGAAGACAGTGTGGACGTGATCTTAAAATACGCGGCCAACCATTTGTGGAAAGATTAACCGAACAAAAAAAGAGCCCAACGTGGCTGCGTTGGGCTCTCAATAACAAGAGAAGCGAGGGCTTCTACCTGTCATTCATCTTTTTCCAGGTATAGTGAACGTTAAGCGAATGTCAACTGCATCTGGATGAAATATTCGGATAGGCCAGAAGCCCTCTTCGTTAGTGAAAGTTCATTATTCAACGAGGAGGCAGGATGAAGAAGAACGAGTGGAATTTGAATATCAGTATCTTTCAGATTGTTCTTGGCCCGGAGAAAAGAAATAAAAGGATTCGCTGGAAGACTATAAGACTATTACTCGGATCGTTGTTTGGGCCTTGGGGGAACTGGGGTGATTCAGATGGAGAAATTGACGACGAATAGCTCACAACTTTGTCAATATCGCTCCCAATATTGAATCGTCTCCCGTAAAGACTGGCAGGTGAGGCGGTGCAGGGTATGAAACCGACAATCAATGCGATCTTTCGTCCGTACTCGTCGTCTGATGCGTTGCGCTCCGACCGGAGTGCCGGCGACCGGCAACGGCACCGGCAGAAAGTCAGAGAGGCGGTGCGCGAGAACATCGCCGACCTGATTGCCGAAGAGTCCATCATCGGCAAGAACAAAGATAGAGTCATCAAGGTGCCCATCCGCGGGGTCAAGGAATATCGCTTTATCTACGGCGAAAACGCATCCGGCGTTGGACAGGGAGACGGCAACTCGGAAAAGGGCCAGGTTATTGGTAAGACCGATGGAACCGGCCAAGGACAGGGCGAGGATAAAGCTGGTGATCAGCCCGGTGTCGATTATTATGAGACCGACGTGACCCTGGAAGAGCTGATCGAGATCATGTTCGAGGACCTCGAACTGCCGGACATGGAACGCAAAATTTTGCGCGAGGTCATGTCCGACCGCATCAGCAAGCGCAAGGGCTTTCGGAAAGCCGGCATCCGGATTCGGCTGGACAAGAAACGGACGGTCAAATCCCGTATCAAACGCCGCTTGGCTTCTACCGGACAGGACGACGATCAAACGGAAGAGCGCTTCCCTTTTCGTAAAGAAGATCTCGTCTATCGCCATCTGGTCGAAGATGTCCGCCCGGAATCCAACGCCGCGGTCCTGTGTATCATGGACACCTCGGGGTCGATGGATACCCTGAAAAAATATCTGGCGCGCAGCTTCTTCTTCATGCTGTACCAATTTGTCTGCACCAAATACCGTAATGTCGAGATTGCCTTTATTGCGCATCACACCGAGGGGAAAGAAGTCACTGAGGAAGAATTTTTCTATAAGGGGGAGTCGGGCGGGACGTTCATCTCCTCCGGATATAATAAAGCGCTCGAAGTGATCCAGGCCCGCTATCATCCGTCATTGTGGAATCTGTACGCCTTTCACTGTTCGGACGGAGATAATTTTGACTCCGATAATCCTGCGGCTCTCAAGGCTGCCCAAGAGCTGTGCGAGCTGTGTAATCTGTTTGGTTATGGGGAGATCAAGCCGCTCGGATCGCGCTATTACGAAAGCTCCATGCTCAATATCTTCCGCCGCCTGGAAGCCGATAATTTTCAGACCGTCCTGATCGAACGTAAAGAAGACATCTGGCCGAGCTTTAAGACCTTCATGTCCAAAGAACGTACTCCGATCGCAACGGAAACACGCGCGGCGGCCGAACAATAGGGGTACTAGAGCAACAGGGTAGCCGGGGAGCAGGTATGGCTGAGTGGGACGTGAAAGATCTGGAGGGCTGGGACGAAAAAATCC
This sequence comes from Candidatus Binatia bacterium, assembly GCA_022820725.1. Lineage (GTDB taxonomy): Bacteria > Desulfobacterota > Binatia > Bin18 > Bin18 > Bin18. Next base: position 122,376 of record JAJEFA010000002.1, on the reverse strand, counting down.
GCGTCAAGGTCCAGGAATTCGGCTTATCCTGTTTTGATCAAGAGTTTGAAGTCTGTGACCACAACCAGATGCTGGGCTATATGGCCTATTCGGGCATGCCGTCGCATTACCCGCATTGGTCCTATGGGAAGAGCTTTGAAAAGCTCAAAACCATGTACGACTACGGGGTGTCCGGCCTGCCGTATGAGATGGTCATCAACTCTGACCCGTCAATCGCCTACCTGATGACCGACAACTCGTTTTGCCTCCAGATCCTGACGATTGCCCATGTCTACGGCCATAACGATTTTTTCAAAAACAATTTCACCTTCAAAAGTACCCAGGCCGAGCATACCATCAGTCGTTTTAAGGTCCATGCCGACCGGGTCCGCTCCTATCTTGAAGACCCGTCCATTGGTGTTGAAAAGGTCGAATGGATTCTGGATGCCGCCCACGGTCTGTCGTTGCAGTGCCGGCGGAATCTTGCGATCAAAAAGCTCACGCTCCGAGAGCAGCGGGAACGGATGATAGAGGCCGCGCGTCCTGCGGATGATCCGTTTGAAGACCTGCACCAGCAGAAAGATATCGAAGCCCCGGACCTCAACAAACTGCCGGCTTCTCCAGAAGAAGATCTCTTGCTGTTTATTCGTGATCACAACGACAAGCTGAGCGATTGGGAGCGTGATCTGCTGACCATTGTGCACGAGACCGGACAGTATTTTATCCCTCAGATGGAAACGAAGATCATGAACGAGGGCTGGGCCAGCTACTGGCACCGCGAAATCATGAACAGCCTCGATCTCCCCCAAGACTTGTATCTTGAATTTCTCGTCCGACATAACCAGGTTGTGCGCCCCTTTCCCAAGGGCCTGAATCCTTACTACCTGGGGCTCAAAGTGTGGGATGATATTAAACGCCGCCACGACGATCCGACCCCGGAGGAGATCGAAAAATACGGCCGGCCAACCAAAACCGGCACGCAAGCGCTTTTCGAAGCCCGTGAGGTGGACCGGGATGCCTCTTTCCTGCGCCGCTTTCTGACCGAAGAACTCATGCGCGAAATGGATATGTTCGAATATGAACCGCGCGGCGAGGATCTGGTGATCTCCGAGGTTTCAGATAAGGAAGGCTGGCGCGGCATCAAGGAGACCCTGATCAAGAACGTGGGTATGGGCGGGGTTCCGGTCATTAAAATTGAAGACGCGGACTACAATCAGAACCGTAGCCTGTACGTCAAACACTACCATGAAGGGCGCGACCTCCAGCTCGAATATGCGGAGAAAGCGATTTCTTACCTGCATCGCCTGTGGGGCCATGAGGTCGTGTTGGAGACGGTGGTCAACAGCAAACGGGCGCTGCTGTCGTATAGCGACGACGGCTTTTCCGCCAAACCGCTCAAATAGGCCTCGGTCCTAGACGGGGCGGCACAGCCCTAGTCGAGTGTCCCGGTGTGCGTGGATTCCAGAAGGACAACAGCCTCGGCGCGCATGCCTTCTGCGCGCCCGATAAAGCCCAGGGTCTCACCCGTGGTCGCCTTAATATTCATAGCCGATGGCTCGACCTCCAGGACCTCCGCCATATTGTGCCGCATGGCGTCTTTGTAAGCGGCAAGCTTGGGCCGTTGTGCCAGGATGGTCAAATCCGCATTGCACACGCGGTAGCCTTGGGCTTTGACTTTCTCCATGACAACCCGCAGCAGAGCAAGGCTTGACGCGCCACGATAGCGGGGATCAGAGTCCGGGAAATGCTGGCCGATGTCTCCCTCGCCCAGGGCGCCCAAGAGCGCGTTGCTCAGGGCATGACAGACGACATCGGCATCGGAGTGGCCCAGGAGTCCCTTCTCCCACGGAACCTCAACGCCGCCCAGAACCAGCTTGCGCCCCGGCACGAGCCGGTGAATGTCCACACCCTGACCAATGCGAAAAGGCATACCGGTCCCAAACTTACAGGTTGGTCGCCATCAGTTCCACCAAGTGGGTATTGAAACGCACCGGGTCGGGGAGTTCCGACCCCTCGGCCAGGAGACCATAGCCAAACAGCAATTCGGCGTAGGTCTTCAGGCGTGGGTCGTCGTTGTCATGTTGAAAGCGCTCTTGGAGTTTCTCCAAGAGGGGGTGGGTCGGATTCAGTTCCATGATCCGTTTTTGCTTGGGCAGGTCCTGCTGAGCTTGGCGTAACAGCCGCTCCATTTGGGGGCTCGGGTCGCTCTCCTCACTGACCAGACAGACGGGAGATGCTGTCAGCCGATTGGATAGGCGGACTTCTTTAATATGTTCGTCCAACATTTTCTGGAGTGTTTGGAGTAAATCCGTATAGCTCTCGGACTTCTGCTTGAGCTCTTGCTCCGCCGCCTCCCGCTCGCTCTCGCTGCCGATGTGGACCGTGCCTTTCCCAATGGACTTGAGCTTTTTCCCCTCGAACTCGGTCAGGGATTGCACGACGAACTCATCCACCGGATCAATCAAATACAAGACTTCCTGGCCTTTTTCCTTAAAGGCTTCCACATGTGGAGAGTTCTCAACCGCGCTGCGTGACTCGCCAGTCAAATAGAAAATCTCCGGCTGAGCGAGAGGCATGCGTTCGACGTAATCTTTCAGGCCGACGAGTTTTTCCGGGTCTTTGGAGGAAGAAAAGAGCAGCAGCGGGGCGATACGGTCTTTGTTCTCAAAATCCGTACTCAGTCCCTCCTTGAGGACCTGCCCGAATTGTTCCCAAAACTTGAGATAGGTCTCCGTATCCTGCTGGGCGAGGGTGCTCAACGAGTCCAGCACTTTTTTGGTCAACCAATTACGGATTTGGGTAATATGCCGATCCTGTTGAAGCCGTTGGCGCGAAACATTTAGCGGTAGGTCAGCGGAATCAACCACACCTTTCAGAAAACGGAGATAGCGCGGAATGAGGTCTTCGCACTGCTCCATGATCATGACTCGTTGGGCGTAGAGCTGAAGCCCGAACGGCGAAGCATGAAAGGCGAGATCAAATGGGGCCTGTGCGGGCAAGAAGACCAGAGCCTGAAACTCAAAGCGTCCCTCGGCCCGAAAATTGAGCGTCTTGAGCGGTGGATTCCAGTCGTGGGCAATATGCTTGTAGAATTCGGCATATTCGTCTTCTGTGACATCAGACGGTGTCCGCGTCCAGATGGGTTTCATGGAGTTGAGGGTCTTGTCTTCCACCACGATGGTCGGTTGCGCGCCTTCCTTGGGCTTGCCCTCATCATCCCGTTCGATCTCTTCGCGTTCCTGCTTGTTCTTAATCGGATAGGTGACAAAATCGGAGTGCCGTTTCACAATACTGTTCAGTGCCCAAGAGTTCGTGAAATCCTCAATCCCGTTTTCAGGGTCGGTCGGCTTGAGCTGGAGGGTGATTGAGGTCCCACTCTGAGGACGCTCGGCTGCTCGCAGTGAATACTCGCCGTCTCCCGTGGATTCCCATTCCGTGGCGGTGTCCTCACCCGCGCGACGAGTAACCAGAGTGACCTTATCCGACACCATAAACGCCGAGTAAAAGCCAACACCAAAACGGCCAATCAGCTCGGATAAAGCTTCGGGCGACTGCCCGTCCTGCCGGACCTGTTCGAGCAAGGCCCGTGTACCGGATTTTGCAATCGTCCCGATATTGCTCACCACCTCGTCGCGGCTCATGCCAATACCGTTGTCAGTAATGGTGAGGGTGCGGTTCTGCTTGTCCGTCTCCAGGCGAATTTCGAGCGCGGCCGCGTCCGGTAACAGCTCCGGCTTCGTCAGCGACTCAAAGCGTAGTTTGTCCAACGCATCCGACGCGTTCGAGATCAGTTCGCGCAGGAAAATATCCTTATTGGTATAGAGCGAGTGAATAACGAGATTCAGCAGTTGTTTGGTTTCCGCTTGAAAGGCAAAGGTCTCAGCGGTTTGACTCGGTTGTTCTCCCATTGTTTTCTCCTCTTCCGGCATCAAAACAGGGCCAGGCAGACGGAGTCCACCCCTCCGGTGCCTAGAGCGTTCCATTCTTTTCAATAATCATTCTTTTTCGGAACGCAAACGACCGCACTTGGGCAAATGGCTGACGGTCAAACGTTTTGCAATGTCTGCGTGGCTATGAGGTCCGCAGTCGTAACCCCCTCTGTGAACCAGCCAATCGACGCCTTCAGAAAGCCACGCGGTTGTCGATTGAAAGTGGGTGACATGCAAGTCCTTGCCGAAGGTGCCTCCCTACCCCTCAGTAAGCGGTCTTGAAAGAGGTCATATTCAAGGTCTGGGTGTGATAGAATAACAAGCAACCTTGTGATATTGCTAATCTATGAAGGGTGTCGAAAAGGACATTGAACCGGCCATTCCTACGGTCTCTAGCAAGGTAGAAGACCGAAAGGAAAATACAGCCTTGATGGAGCCTATGCTAATCGCAGAAGGCTCAAGGCACCGAACCGGGCTGACTGACCTCGCCGTTGAACTGGCCGCGCGCTCCGCGGGTTTCACCCGCAGTCTGCCACAGGGTGTACACACGGCGCTTGCGACGCTCCTCCGGACGATAAACTGTTATTACAGCAACCTGATCGAGGGACACAATACTCACCCAGTCGATATCGAACGCGCGCTGAAGGGCGACTACAGCACTGAGCCGGAAATACGCAGTCTCCAGCTTGAGGCCGAGGCCCATATCGCAGTCCAGGAATGGATCGACGACGGCGGGATCGAGGGCCGCGCCGTGACGGCGGGTGAGCTCATGGAAATCCACCGGCGATTTTGCGAACGACTCCCGGAGGAATTACTTTGGGTCGAAGGGCCTGATACAAAACAGCTCCTCCGGGTCGTCCCCGGCGCGTTACGCGATCACCACGTCCAGGTTGGCCAGCATATCCCGATAAGCCCAGGGGCCATTACTCGCTTCCTGGAACGCTTCGAGGCCGTCTACGGCAATCTCGGTATGACGGACTCGATCCTGGCTTCGGCCGCCGCACATCACCGTTTGCTGTGGATCCACCCTTTCCTGGACGGTAACGGGCGTGTGGCGCGTCTGATGTCCTACGCCATGCTGAGGGCTACGCTCGACACGGGCGGCGTCTGGTCGATCGCGCGCGGCCTCGCGCGCAATGTTACCGGCTACAAGGCGCAGCTTGCGGCTTGCGATCTTCCCCGCCGTAACGACCTCGACGGACGTGGCAATCTGAGCGAAGAGACGCTGGCCGAGTTCACGCAGTTCTTTCTCCGTGTCTGTATCGACCAAGTGAAATTCATGGAAGAACTGGTCGCTCCGGACCGGCTTCGGAACCGAATTCTGATCTGGGTGGAAGAGGAGGTGCGCGCAGGTACCCTGCCGCCGAAATCAGGGGCCGTGCTCGAGGCAGTACTGTTCCGGGGGGAACTGCCGCGCGGCGACGTCGCCGCAATCCTAGGGACCATGGAACGGCAGGCGCGCCGGGTGACTTCCGTCCTGCTTGAGCACGAAATACTGGTATCGAAAAGCTCGCGAGCACCGCTACGCTTAGCTTTTCCGGCAAAGCTTGCCTCGCGCTGGATGCCCGGACTTTTTCCGGAAGTGACAGAGTAACTTGGGCACTTCGCCACAAACAGGCCTTGGTTGGATCGAGACGAAAGAGTGGAAAGATGTAATGTCGATCTAGGGCCACTGGTGATGCTACCAAAACACTACGGAATAGCGTTGCTTTTCCAGGATTTTCTCTACTCCCCGTGTTAAGCTCATTACCAGCAAGACAAGATACCAATAAAGACTGTTTAGCTGATGTGAGTCCTAGCGTATATCCCCAAGGAGGCAGCAGATGCCAACCGATGCCCAAGCGGTCGAACCCAAACTTCACCCACGGCCCGCTCAGCCACAAGCGATAATCGACCCTCCCGGCCCGCCCGCCAATCTCCTCGGCTTCCTCTCTTTTCTCGTGTTCGGCTCCCCCCGTGACCTGACGCGTATCTATATGGACCTGGCGCGAGAGTATGGAGACGTGGTCCGTATGGGGGCTGGGGCGTGGCAGTTTTACTTTGTTAGTCATCCAGACTACGTCCAACACGTCTTACAGAGCAATAATCATAACTACAGTAGACAATCTGCTTTCAATGAAGTGGTGAAGCAGGTCTTTGGCAACGGCCTCATCACCAGCGAGGGTGCGGTCTGGCGCCGACGGCGAAAGCTGGCCCAGCCCGCGTTTCACCGCCGGCAGATTGAGAATTTTGCGACGACCATGGTCGAGGAGACCACGACCATGCTGGAGCACTGGGCCAGAGTCCAGCGGGCAGACAAACCCCTTGATGTGATGGCCGAAATGCAGGACCTGGCCACGCTGATTGTCGGCCGGGCGCTGTTCAGCACCGATCTCGGTGCGACCGATACCGATGAGATGCGGCAGTGGTCGCGGATCACTCTGGAGTATCTGAGTCGGCGCACGCGGCGTCCGCTTTCTCTGCCGCTCTGGGTCCCAACTCCGGCCAATCGACGTCTTCGGAAAGCCGTGCGACTGTCCGATGAGAGAGTCTTCAGCATTATTCGGGAACGCCGCAAGAACCTCGCGCTGAACATAGACGGCCCTCACGATTTGCTGGGCATGTTACTGGCCGCCCGAGACGAAGAGACTGGCGAAGGCTTGACCGATCAGGAACTCCGCGTTGAGGTCACGACTTTTATTGGAGCAGGCAACGAAACGACCGCTGTCACGCTGGCCTGGGCCTGGTATCTCCTTTCCAAACACCCAGAGGTCGCACGTCGGCTGCATGCTGAATTGGATACAGTGCTCGGTGGCCGTGCGCCAAGCGCCGCAGACCTGCCCCAGCTCCCATACACCCGCATGATTATTGAAGAGACCATGCGGCTGTATCCGGCTGCCTGGGCTATAGGTCGCGGCATCGTCGCGGATGATGTGATTGGTCGCTTCAAGATTCAGAAGGGCGGCATGATGATCGTCAGTCCGTACGTTACCCACCGGCGGCCTGATATCTGGGATAATCCGGAGGGCTTTGAACCCGAACGCTTTATGCCTGAACGAGTGGCCGAACGTCCACGCTATGCCTACTTCCCGTTTGGCGGTGGCCCACATCAATGTATAGGCAATATCTTTGCCCTCATGGAAGCCCAGCTTGTCTTGGCAACCGTAGGCCAAAAATATCGGCTGCACTTGATTCCCGGCTGCGCGGTCGAGCCCGATCCTATTTTTACCCTGCGCCCGAACCGACCGGTGATGATGACGTTGCAGCCCCGGTAAGCGGCGACTGTTTTCCCGGTCCGCCATATTGACAACGCTTCAGCAGAAGCGGTAGTGGTAGAAAGATGATGGCGGACCAGTTCTCTTCTTTTCCGTTTTCCTTCGCTTTCTATTTTGCCCCCTAGGGGGCACATCTTTTTTGTTCTTATCGTAGGTCTATTTTTGTCTTTTCTCTTCTCTTGCTGGAGCAAGCAAACGTTGAGGTGTAACTATGCTGATTAAAATGACGAAGCGGGCAACCCAAGACGAAGTTGCCGCTGTTGAAAAAAAGCTGCATGGCTGGGGCTATAAAACCGGCAAAATGATTGGCGAGGAGATTACCCTGATCGGGGTATATGGAGACATTACCCGCCTGCCGACTGGCGAAGTCCAGGAAATGGGTGGCGTAGAGACTCTGATTCCCATCTCACGAGCATATAAACGCGCGGCGCAAAAAGGCTCGCCCGGCAACCTCATTCATCACCGCGTCCGGATCGGTGAGGTCGAGGTTGGAGGCGACGAAATGACGGTCATTGCCGGTCCGTGTTCGGTTGAGAGTGAAGCCCAGATTATGGAAGCCGCCCGGATTGTTAAAGAAGCCGGGGGGAAAGTGCTGCGTGGCGGGGTGGTCAAATACCGTTCCAGTCCGTATAGCGGCTGGGAAGGGATCGGGTCGAGCTCTGACGAGGCCCTGCGTAACGGACTCAATCTGATCGTCAAAGCCGGACGAGCCTTCGAGCTGCCGACCGTTGTTGAAGTTCTCGACCCAGGCGACGTGCCTCTTTATGAAGATCTAGGAGTGGACTGTTTCCAAATCGGGGAGCCCAATGCCAAAAATCAGGCATTGCTGAACCGCTTGCGTGATACGCCGCTGCCCATCATCCATAAACGCGGCAACTCACTGGACATGGAAGCCTATCTCTTGTGGGTCGAGCGGGTGATGGCCCTGGGCAAGGAAAATGTCATCCTGTGCGAGCGGGGAATCCTGAGCGCCAATAAATATACGCGCAATACCCTGGACCTCGGTGGGGTGGCGGCCTTCCACTATCAATTGTCCTGTCTGCCGATTGCCATAGACGCCTCGCACGGAACCGGCTTGCGCGATTTGGTGCATCCCATGACCCTGGCCGGTATTATGGCCGGTGCCTCAATTGTCCTGGTCGAATGCCACCCCAATCCGCTCATTGCCAAATCGGACGGCTTTCAAGGTTTGTTCCCCGAACAACTGAAGCATCTCGTCACCGCCTGCGAACAAGTCTGGGAGACGCGCCAACGCCTTGAACCCCTCTACGTGCCCAGCGCCGTACTCGAACGGGAGTACGAGACGCGGGTCACCGAGGACAAGCAGCGCTTCTTTGGTGCACGGTAACGGATGGCCATACGTAAGCCACCCCGGCTCAATCCAGGCGATCGGATCGGCATTGTCTCTCCTGCGGCTGCCGTCCAAGAAGATAAGCTGCAGCAGGGTTGTCTCGCGCTTCAGCAGTGCGGATTTTCGGTCCAGGTTGGAGCCCAAGCACTCCAACGTGACCGATTCTTCGCGGGAACGGACCGAGTTCGGGCTGAAGAGTTGACGTCCATGTTCACGGACCCGAGTGTTCAGGCGGTCTTTTGTAGCCGAGCAGGCTATGGCTCCGGTCGGCTCTTGCCCTTGCTCGATTTTGCGATTTTCTCGCAGCAGCCGAAAATTTTTGTCGGCTATAGCGATGTCACCCTGCTGCTGAATGCGTTTGTCCAAAGGGCCGGCTTAGTCTGCTTTCATGGGCCTCTTGTCGCTGGTGAGTTCGCCGAAGGCCTATCCGAACGCTCCCGCACGCATCTGTTCAACCTCCTGACTCGCGGTACAGGCGAGGCATCTCTGCCCTTCTCGACGACCCTCCGAACTGGCGTTGCCGAGGGGCCGTTATTGGGCGGCTGTTTGTCCGTCCTTGTCGCAACATTGGGAACACCCTTTGCTTTTGATCCACGAGGCGCTATTCTATTCCTTGAAGATATCGGCGAAAAGCCGTATCGTATTGACAGGATGTTAGTCCAGCTCAAGCAGGGTGGTGCATTGGAACATCTGGCGGGGGTTGTGTTTGGGGATATGCAAGGGTGTTGGGGAATGGAAGATGATCCGGCCTTGCTCTTGTCTGTTATTGCTGACGCATTTGCAGATTACTCCTATCCAGTTGGGTTTGGTCTGCCGGCCGGGCACGGTGGAGAGAATTTCGCCCTACCGTTGGGTACCCGTGTTCGCCTCGATGTCGGGCAGCAGCAGTTAGTATTCCTTGAATCTGCAGTAACATAAGCGGAGGGAGGGAAGATGGACTTCTCGGCGGTGGATGTGGTGTTAGAAGAGGCGGTGCGAGATGGGACGTTTCCTGGAGCTGTCGTCCTAGTCAGGCAAGACGGAGAGGTCGTCTATCGCAAGGCGCACGGATATCGGAGCCTGGAGCCTGAGCGCACGCCGCTCAGCGAAGACACGGTTTTTGATCTGGCTTCACTCACCAAGCCGCTGGCAACCACAGTGGCCCTGATGCGCTTCGTGGCGGAAAAGAAAATCCGGCTCGATGACCGGATCAGTCGCTTTTTCCCAAACTTTGGGACGTGTGGCAAAATGGCGACGACCATACGGCAACTCCTCTCTCATTCGTCCGGGCTGCCGGCCTGGCGGCCATACTACGAAGAGCTCAGAGCGCAGAAACAGAAGGTCTCCCGGTTGGCGACGCTGGGCTCACAAAGCGCCCGGGATTTTATCTATGCCCAAATCCAGCGAGAAAAAGCTGAATATGAACCAGGCACGCGTACCTTGTACAGCGACCTTGGCTTCATGCTGCTCGGTGCATTGATTGAGGATATGAGTGGCACGAGTCTTGACCAATACTGCTGGACTAAAATTTATCGTCCGCTCGGCCTGCAGGCTATTGGGTTTGTTAATGTCGAGACGTTGCGCCAGAAAAAATATGAGACGGCCACCGAGATGATCGCTCCGACCGAACGCTGTCCGTGGCGCGAACGTATCCTGTGCGGTGAGGTCCACGACGACAACGCCTACGCCATGGGCGGAGTCGCTGGTCATGCCGGTCTCTTTGCCCCGATTGATGAGGTCGATCGATTGGTCAGCACCCTGGTAGAATGTCATGCTGGCATCCATCCCTTTCTGCCAGCCGATGTCGTGCGCGACTTTTGGACCGTGAACACTGCAGTGCCGGATTCGCCTTGGGCCTGCGGATGGGACACACCCTCACCGCAGGGGTCAAGTGCTGGCGAATTTTTCTCGTCCCGCTCCATTGGCCATTTAGGCTTTACTGGAACCTCGGTGTGGATTGATCTGGAGCGGAACATCCACATCATTATGCTGAGCAACCGAGTCCATCCACGCCGGGATAACGAAAAGATCACCGCCTTTCGGCCAATCCTGCATAATGCCGTCATGAAAACGGTGCTTGACGCGGGGAGACAGGAGACGAGTGAACCCACGCCTGAGGCAACAGGACATCCGGGTACGCAAGACGAAGCAGTCCCAGGAGACTCCGGCACCCTCCCGTTAGCTTCGTGAATCGTAGGCTGAACATGGCTGCGTGAGCCGAGCCTTGTATGCCGCATGTCACTGAACCGGACCTGAGGGGAATCCGTCACATCCACTGTATTGCTATAGCCGGCGTTGGCATGGCAACGCTGGCTGCCATGCTGAAAGAGCGCGGCTATCGGGTGACCGGCTCGGACCGGGAAATTTATCCCCCGATGAGCGATTTTCTCGCTCATGCGGACATCCCCGTCATTCAGGGCTATCAAGGAGAAAACCTGAGCTCCGCGCCAGACCTCGTCGTTGTGGGGAATGCGGTCTCTCGCACGAATCCCGAAGTTGTGGCCTTATTGGACACGAACATTTCCTATATCTCTTTCCCGCAGGCGGTCGGCGCCTTCTTTCTTGCGGATAAACGCCCATTGGTTGTCGCTGGAACGCATGGCAAAACCACCTCAACGGCGCTGCTGGCCTGGGTCTTAGATCAGGCTGGCCGGTCACCGGGATTGCTGGTTGGGGGAATCAGCCGGAATTTCGGCCAGGGCTATTGCCTGGGCAGTGGTCAAGATTTCGTGATTGAGGGCGACGAATACGATTCGGCCTTTTTTGACAAGGGCCCGAAATTCCTGCACTATCGCCCGCAGGCGGTTCTCCTGAACGCCATTGAATTTGACCATGCCGATATTTATCAGGACCTCGACCAGATTAAATCCGCCTTTCGACGGCTGCTTGAAATCCTCCCGTCAGGCGCTCCGATTGTTGCCTGTAATGATTTCCCAGAGGTGTTGAACGTTGCGCGGTCGGTCGGAAAAACGTTTGTGACGTTTGGGTTGAATGAACAGGCGGACTGGCAGGCGCACGACATCCGGGACGATGGCCACCAGCTGGTTTTTACGATTATGCGAGGCCAACACGCCTGGGGGCATTTCACCTGTCCGCTGATGGGACGTATGAACGTGCGGAATGCCTTGGGGGTGAGTGCCTTGGCGGCGATGGTCGGCTTGTCCGCCCACGATGTTGCGCCCGGTATGGCCAGCTTTCTCGGGGTTGAGCGTCGCCAGGAACTGGTCGGAGAAGCCCGGGGGATTACGATTATTGACGACTTTGCACATCATCCCACTGCCGTTACTGTAGCGATCGAAGCCGTCCAACTACGCTATCCTGAGCGTCGGGTCTGGGCCGTCTTCGAGCCGCGTTCCAACACGTGTCGGAGAAAGATCTTTCAAAAACCCCTGACCGAAGCGCTTGGACGCGCCGACCGGACCCTGCTCGGCCCGGTATTCACCAAGCCGCAAGACCCGCTTGTCGCCGCTGACCTGTTCGCCCCGGCGGAACTCGTCGCCGACCTCCAAGCCCGTGGCAAACATGCCTATGCCGGCCGCAGTGTGTCTGACCTTTGCGCTTGTCTTACCGAGGAGTGCCGGGCCGGTGATGTCGTGCTGGTGATGTCGAATGGCGCATTTGGGGGGCTGCCACGCAAGCTCCTCACGGCTTTGCAAGATGGTTAAGGCAAGCGGATATCAGCGACCGTTGCTCCGTTCCCATACATCTGTATGTACGTTCGATAGTTGCGCAGGACCAGCTTCACATAGCGGCGGGTCTCGCCGTAACTAATATTCTCAACAAACTCGTCCGGCTCCAGCTCTCCAAACCGCGCGAGCCATTTGTCCGCCGCCTTTTCGCCGGCATTGTAGGCGCCTAAAGCTAAAATAAGGCTCCCCTGATAGCGATCCAAGAGTCCACGGAGATAGGTTGTCCCGAGGTGAATATTGAACGCCGGGTCGGTTAAAGCGCTCCCGCCGTTCAGCGGCAGGTCGGTGAGTCTAGCTGCGGTAGTAGGCAAGAGTTGCATCAGTCCATAAGCGTTCGCTCGTGAGACTGCTGCGGCGTCAAACAGACTTTCCTGTCGAATGAGGGAAATAATGAGATAGGGATCAAGGCCATTTTTTTCGGCGTGTGTGAGAACGAGGTTCCAATAGGCTTGTGGGTAGAGATATGTCTGTCTGACTGCGCTATGCAGGTTCAGCCGCGATAGCAACCGAAACACCGAGGTATAGTCGTTGACGCGTCGATATGCGGAGATAAAGAATTTTGTCCAAGATATTCCTCGTGGTGCGCGGTGGCGGACGAAGTCGAGCTCACGATGCGCCATATCCAAGAGTCCAAGGTCTACGAGGGTGGTGTAGCGCTGATAGTGTGCGTCCTGGATCGTAGAGAGGGGAGGGGTAGAGGAGGTTGGCGGAGTCTGACGAGGGAGAGCCGATAGCGTCGTTCCCAGACGCTTTTCCGCCCACAGCGCATAATAGCCATGTGGATAGCGACGCAGGAGCTGTCGATACACGGCGGTCGCTTCCTCGGATTGACCTAAGCGCCCGGTTGCACGCGCCTGCCAGTACAGAGCGCGTATGCCTTCGACGGTCCCAGGCACGGATCGCGCGAGTTTTTGAAATATCTTCTGCGCGGTTCGATACTCCCCTTGGCTATAGGCCATCCAGCCCTGGCGCCAGTGCGCTTCAAGGGCCAATGGTGTGCGAGAGAATTGCTGCCTGAGATGTTGATAGGCCGAAGCGGCGCTGGCGTTGTCTTGCCTGGATTGAAAGATGCGTCCCTTGGCATTCCACGCCTCTGCGGCCAAGTCATGGTGCGGATACTCTTTGGTCAGCCGTTTGAAGAGTAATAGGGCCGCGTCATCCTCGTCTTGATTCCAGAAAAACCGTGCCCAGCGGTACAGGGCTTTGGGGGCAAACGGAGTGTTTGGATAGCGCTCGACAACCTCCTGCCACTGGGCGATAGTTGCCTCTCGTTGCCCCAGGTTCTTATAGAGCCCTGCGAGTAAGAGCAGGCCAGCCGGTCTCAGGCTACTGGTGGAGAAACGGTTCTGAAACTGTTCGGCGAGGTTCCGTGCCGTTTCAACATCTCCCTCCTTCACCAACAACTTGGCCTCGTCGTACTGCGCCCGTGCCGTTTGGAGTGGAAAATCTTCCGGGTGCTGCTCTCGAAGCGCGGCGACTCGGGCTTTAGCCGTTTCCCCGACTGCCGTTCGTGGTGTGCTTGTCCGCAGGGTTTGATAGCGTTGATAGGCGAGAGCCCGCTTCCCCTGTTGTTCGTAGGTTTGGGCAATGAGGAGTGTGCATTGATGCCGGACTGTATCGGTCACCAGCGGAGCTTGTCGCGCCTGCTTGGCATAGGCCAGCGTGGGCTCCCATTGTTCTTCCGCAAAGGTGAGCTGGGCTAAGGCCAGGGCTGCGTTACTCCGCCAGACGGTTGTCGGATACTCGCCTAAAAGCCGCTCAAGAGCAGCGCGCGCTTCCACCGGGCGACCAGCTTTGAGGTGGAGTTCCCCTAAGAAGTACAAGCTGTAGTCGGCCAGCAGGGGCTCGTGTTGTTGCCCATGTTCAAAGGCCGTGTGCGCAGCTTCCCAGTCTTTGTTTTGAAACGCGTGGTAGCCGCGCAGAAAGACGGAGGAGGGTGATACGTCCGCGGAGGGGGAAACGTCTGCGGCTGGTGAATCAGGGTGCTGACGCAAGCTTGGGGGGCTAATCGGCGTTTCGTCAGCGTTGTCTTGGGACCAGACGAGGGCTGAACTACCGATGAAACACAACAGACAAAGAGAGAGAAAGCGAATACGATGCTGCATACAGGGAAAAGAAAAACTACGTTTTGGATAGTGGGATGAATGCCGCAATTGAGTCTCCGGCCATTTCCTACTAAGGTCAAATTCTTACAGAAAAACTGCTGCCAGGTAAGGGAGGTCAGCCATGCAGATCGGGGTACTCGCTTTTTTAACCGAACAGTCCGGAGAGCCGGGGACTATTGCCCTGGAGGCCGAACGTCTCGGATTTGAGTCGTTTTGGGTTGCCGAGCATCTAGTCATACCGATGCACTCCACGACCTATTATCCCCGCTCCCCGGATGGAAAAATCCCTGAATTCTATGCCCATCTGATTGACCCGTTTGTGGCCTTGGCAGCGGCCGCGCAGGCCACAAAAACGATTCGTCTGGGAACAGGTATTTGCCTCCTGCCGGAACGGAACACCATCACGACGGCAAAGGCTGCGGCGAGTATTGATCTGTACTCGAACGGGCGACTCCTCTTCGGGGTTGGAGCCGGTTGGCTTCCTGAGGAAGCCGAAATTATGGGCGTGCAGTTTCCTAAACGCTGGCAGCATCTGCGTGAATCGGTAGAAGCCCTCCGAGAGCTGTGGACCAAAGAGGAGGCCAGCTATGACGGCGAGTTTGTCCGCTTCCCATCGGTCAAACTCTTTCCCAAGCCGGTCCAAAAGCCCACCCCGCCGATCTTTCTCGGCGCGCATGATCGACGCTACGCTCTCAAGCGGGTGGCGCGTTATGCCGACGGCTGGTGCCCTGGAGGGCTCACGCCAGAGCAGGCTAGGGAAGACATTCCTGTTATCAAACAACTGGCCAGGGAGGCCGGTCGTGACCCTGAAGCGCTTGAATTCTCCGTTCTCCTGCTCTCTTCGCCCGAGGGCGGTCTGGATGGCGATACGCTCAAACGCTACCAGGAAGCCGGCGTCACTCGGGTGATAATGGCCGCGGCTCAAGCGGCTTCTGGTAATGGTGTTGAAGCCGTTCAGCAACTCGCGCCTATTGTTGAGCGGGCTCAACACGTATAAGCATCAGTCCTCATGTGAGAGGAAAAGCGGTCATGAAAATAGCACGCAATGTCGTCTGGACGGTGAGCCTGAGCTTCCTTGGTCTCGTAAGCTGTGGCTCTGTGAAGTCAACAGTGTCATCCGTGTCAACCATCATTCCGGGTGTAGAGCCGAAAAAAGAAGAGCGGATCAAGGCGGGTGAGAAGCTGAATCTGAACGTCTCGCCACAAATGGCGCTCATGCTGTTTCGGGACGTGGCGGAGGAAAACGGCTGGGAGGTCAGCGCCCTGGGGGACCAAAGAAATATCAATGGTGAGGTGACCGGGAAGTTTTTCCGCGTTGAGACGGTTCAGTTTGTCGGCGGGCGCAGGATCATGTCCGGGGTGTTCTTCAAAGACAAAGACGATGACGAGGCGTCCTATGTGACCATGGGCAAGCCCGGACCCGAAGCCGCCTATGGCATTCCGACCGCCCTGGCCAGGCCACTGCTGGCATCTATTGCCGAATGGACGGGAGAGACGGACGAGACCTTTGAGACCGTAGAAGACGAAACGGAATGGAGCCCTTTGGAAGAGGCCTTAGGCGAAGACTTTGAAGAAAGAGACGAAGCCAAGTTGGAAGAGCAGGACGAGTTTGAGGAAACGGAATTCAGTGCCTTAGAGGAGGACCTGGACTCCGACCCTGCGGAAGACTATGCACTAGAAGATGTCGAACTCAGCCCTGAAGAAGAGGAGATATTAGAAGAGATAGAACTCGGCCCCATTGAGTAAGACTTGTTTCTAGTCCAGGCGGGCGCGGAAGATACGCTGCCGGCGGGTTCCACCGGCGAGCGCCCGAAACAACAGGCCACGGAAAACCATGACCACGTAGAGGAAAAAAGAACAGCCTGCGGCCCAGATAATCTCTGCCGATGAATTCCAAAACCCGATGCCAAAGGGTAGGAACATTGATCGACCAAGCTGCATGGGCATGGCCAGAATATCGAGCGGAAAGAAGAGCGACGAGGCCAGGGCAATGGGCGGGAAACCTCCGAGAATCGACACAATCACAACCAGCCCAACCAAGGGCACAAACCACTCCACACCGCTTTCACGCAGAAACTCAAAGCTCTCCTGGATCATGGCCCAGCCGTCAGTCCGGCCTTGGTAGATGACCTCCGTGACCGGGCTGAGCAGGATGGGGAGAATGAGGTGGACGAGCACATACAGGGACTGAGAGCCAGTTCCGCCGGGCAGCATTGAGAACAGCAGGCGGATCAACATCAGGAAGAAGAGAATGCTGATAACCGAGCCAAAGTGAGGCCGCCAACTATCGAGTAATTCTTGTGGCTGGACGCGTTGGCCGTGCACAATGCCGTCAATAAAGTACAAGTACGAACTGGTACAGAGGACCATGACCAGCCCAACCAATAGCCCCCCGACAAAGCCCATCCGCCCAAAAAAGGTTGCCGCAAGAATGATGAGCGGCGTGTACACCAGTGGCAGGAGGGCAACCCACCAGCCTCTTCCGAATTTCTCGACCGTCTCTTTTGCCGCACGTCTATAGATGGTGAGCGTCGCCGCTATCAGGGCATTCCAATCCATGACTCCTCCTCACTCCCTCAGCCCAGACAAAACGGTCTACTGGTCGGGCGTGCTCCCTTGAGCCAGCCATAAGCAGGGCTCTGGCAGCCATAGTGGTATCACGGTCAACTCATGCGGGGAAACGGCGTCCTTTGCTGTCTCTACGCTTCCACGCGGACCCGTTTTGGTCCAAAGGCAATCAGCGCGGCGGGAAGAGTGCGCAGCAGCGGAATCCGCGGAACCAGCCGCATGGACAGGGGGAGCCGAAAAGACGCGCTGCCGCGTAATGCCGGGGCAATAAGACGCTGCTGAATCTGTGCCTGAAACGTCTGGATAACGCGCGTGGGCCACTCGCGTTGCCGCTGTATGTCCGCCAGATGGCGCTCTTGGACAGCGCGACTCCGCAGCGGCCGAGCCAGAATATTTGCCGCGACCACAGCATCATGAATCGCATAGTTAATGCCCACACCGCCGACCGGAGACATGACATGGGCTGCGTCGCCTATCAGCAGCAGGCCGGCTTGATACCACTGCGAAAGCCGGTCGGCCCCAACGGACAGGACGGCAATATCCTGCCAGTTCGAGAGCTGGTCCACACGGTCGTGAGTCCAGGGGACGAGTTCGCTGACGGACCGCTGCAGGGCTTCCAGACCAGCCGCCCGGACGTGGCTATAGCTGTCCTTAAGGATGGCATAGCCGATCTGCCAATGGGCATACCGATTCTGGAGGACGAGCAGACGTCCCTGTCCAATACGGAGCGTCGCACCGGCATCAACCGGGTCGTCCGGTTGACGCGGCAACCGGAACCATAGCATATCCATCGGCGGCTGGGACGTCTGCGGTTTCAACTTGGCAAGGCGACGCAGCCGAGAGAAACGGCCGTCCGCCCCAATCGTGAGCTGAGCGCGGACCTCGTGCCAGTCCCCATTCACAGTCCGATAGCGCACGCCCCGGACATGGCCGTTCTTTTTGACCAACTCCTGGACGTTGGCTCCCATCTGAAGCTGGAAGTGGGGATAGCGTTTTGCCTCGGCGGTGATGAAGTCCAGAAAATCGACCTGGGGAATCAGGGTGATATACGGGTAGGGTGTCATAAGGCGACGCAGGTCAATCAACTGGAGCGATTCTTCGGGCGTCTGGATAGAGAGGCGGTCGATCTTGGCATGCCGTAGGCTCAACAGACGCTCGGCCAGGCCAATCGAATCCAGGATCTCCATGACCGACGGATGGAGCGTATCGCCGCGAAAATCACGGTCAAAATTGAGGTGGCTCTCAAGCAGCGTGACCGGCACGTCCTGACGCGCCAGCAGGAGGGCGAGCATGGCCCCGGCCGGGCCACCACCAACGATGCAGCACGCGGTTTCGTGTGTACTCACACTAGAACAATCCGATCGATTGCAACAAAATAACCGTCACGGCAATAGGCGCAACAAAGCGCAGCAGAAAGACCCATCCCAGATAGAGGACCGGTCTCAGATCGCCGGACGGGATTTCCGCTTGCCGTTCTTGATGCGTCAGCGACCAGCCGGCAAATACGGCGATCAGCAGCCCGCCGGCGGGCAGCATATAGTCGCTTGTTGCGATGTTGATAAAGTCGAAGACTCCTCCCTCCAGGGCCGAGGGAATGCCGAGAGCGAAGATCACACCGCCAACTATCCAACTGGCCGCCACGCGGCTCCAACCCCGCTCATCGACAAAATAGGCGACAACGACTTCCAGCATGGAAATGGCCGAACTCAGCGCCGCAAACGTCAGCAGCAGGAAAAAGAGGAGGGCGAGCAGGTTGCCGAACGGCAGACGGCCAAATGCGACCGGCAGGGTCTTGAAAATTAGTGCCGGCCCGGCGTCGGGTTGCAGCGCGAATGTAAACACCAGCGGAAAAATCATGAACCCGGCCAGGATGGCGACCCCCGTGTCGCAGCCGGCCACGATCAGCGCCGCGCGCGGCAGGCTGGTCTGGCGTCCCAGAT
The DNA here is from genome assembly GCA_022820725.1 of Candidatus Binatia bacterium. Taxonomy (GTDB): domain Bacteria; phylum Desulfobacterota; class Binatia; order Bin18; family Bin18; genus Bin18. Next base: position 103,582 of record JAJEFA010000002.1, on the reverse strand, counting down.
AGCTGCCGTAGGTGATCATGACGCCCATGCCGACCCCGATGGAGAAAAACGCCTGCCCAATCGCTTGCAACATCGTCTGAGGACCGATCTTGCTCCAGTCGGGCGTCATCAAAAACGCGATGCCTTGCGCGGCTCCACCCGTCGTGCAGGCGTAGACCAACAAGAACACCAACAACAGGAGGAGGGTGGGCATCATGACCCGATTAGCCAGCTCAATGCCGCGCGCCACGCCGTGCGAGACAAACCAGATGGTCAGGACCATGAACACGGCGTGCCAAAACACCTGTCGCGACCCGCTCTGCCGTAGCGAGTCAAACAGCTCCCCGATGGCCGGTGCCGACTGCCCGCTGAAGCTGTCCAGGCCGGACAACACGACGTAGTCCAAAACCCAACCGCCGACGATCGAATAATACGATAAAATGAAAAAGCCGGTGGCCACACCCAGCCAGCCGGTGATGGGCCACACCGAGCCGGGTCGTAATGCGGAGAGCGCGCCGACGACGTTTCGCTGCGTACGTCGGCCAATGAGCAATTCGGCAATCAGCAGAGGGATGCCGACTGCGGCTACGCAGCCAATATACACGAGAATAAAGGCAGCCCCGCCGTTTTCACCGGTGATATACGAAAAGCGCCAAATATTGCCCAGGCCGACCGCCGAGCCCATGGCGGCGAGTACGAATCCCAGCGTTCCCGACCAGTTGCCCCTGCTTTGCGCCATCATCACTCTTCTCTACCATTCCCCTAGTGCGTCTGTCCGCCGGGAAACGGCAGAAGGGCGGAGAGTTCCTCCGCCCTTTTTCAACCTAATGCTGTCACGGGGGGGTGCCGACTCTACACTCCCGCTGGGTCATAGCGCACCAGGGTGCGTGAGCCGTCGGCAAAGCCGCTCCGAAAGCCTTCTTCATATTGCGGCCAGCCGTCCGGGTATTTTTCGGCAAAGGTCTTGAACATGATTTCGTTGATGGCATCGTCCTTCACCAGAGAGCCGGTGGCCTCAAACGACTGTCCATCGCGTGAGCCAACCCAGATTTTGGCTTTTGTGCGCCCGGCCTGGATACGCCGGACGCGATACGTTGTCACTGGCGTCCCTACCCAGACGGCTCCATCATGCTCGAAAAACCAGATCTCGGCCTTTGAGCCCAACTCGCCGCTCTTCCGCTCGGACTGGATATAGACGTATTTGCTGGAGTCCAGCGCCTGTTTCAGCTCCGCGGACAGCTCGGCTGCGGACGGCTGTGGCGTAGCGAACAAGAACGTGCCACCCAGCACGGCCAGGAGAACCCAGGAAGACCAATGAAAACGTGTGTGCAAACGCATACTACCTCCGATACGTATTGGATTTACGACTCGCTCTCGGCGTCATACTGCGCTTCAGAGACAACTTTCATCGACTGAATAATAATGGGCTCCTGCGGAACATCTTGATGCATCCCCCTCCGCCCGGTGGTGACTCGCTCGATGGCACTCACGACGTCCATGCCCTCAATGACTCGACCAAAGACACAATATCCGAAGCCCTGCATCGAGGTATCTTTATGGTTCAGAAAGTCATTATCATTGACATTGATGAAGAACTGCGAGGTGGCGGAATCAATCACATTCGTGCGGGCCATGGCCAGCGTTCCGGTGTCGTTGGTCAGGCCGTTAGCGGCCTCGTTCTTGATGGCCGGCTTGGTTGGCTTTTGCTGCATGGCCTCGGTAAAGCCGCCCCCTTGGATCATGAAGCCGGGAATCACTCGATGGAAAATCGTCCCGTCATAAAATCCGTCGTTGACGTAGGCGAGGAAGTTTGTGACCGTTTCCGGTGCTTCTTTTTGAAACAGCTCGATCTTCACCTCTCCCTTGGACGTTGCCATGAGCACCACCGGCCCTCCAGCAGCTCCGCCACCCGCCTCCGAACACCCCGGCAGATTGACCAGTAAGACGACGGAAAAAATAACGAACTGCTTCACTCCCCACATAGGTTTTCCTCCAGATACTCGACTGCAACCGCCCGACAACCTAACCCAGCCTGGGGACGAAGGGAAGTGCCTGAGCAGGGCACTCAACACGCTGCGGGGTTACAATTGCTCCAGATACTCCAACACCTCCTGAAGCGGCATGACATCCCCGTACTTCGCGCCGATATCGAACAGATTGGCCTGGTGTGGCTCCTGAGCCCGGTCGCCGACACACTCAATCGGCACAATGGGTCGAAAGCCGTTGGCCAGGGCATCCATCACCGTTGCGCGGACGCAGCCGCTCGTGGTGCAGCCGGTGACGATGGCGGTATCAACCGACTGCATGGTGAGAGTCGAGGCCAGATAAGTACCAAAGAAGCCGGAGGCGTACTTTTTGGTAATCACCAGATCACCGGGCTCCTGGTTGAGGCGCGGGTCGAGCTTGACCAGATCGCTCCCGATGGTGAGCATACGTAGAGAGGGCGCCTTTTCGGGCCACAGGCCGGCATCGTCCTGCCGGTGGGGGTCATAGCCCACAACCGTAAAAATAACCGGAATGTCTTTCTTGCGGGCCGCGGCGATGAGCTCGTTTGTCGCCGCGACTTCGGCGTCGAGATTGCCGGCCAGCGGGGACTGTTCCGGAACGGTAAAGCCCAGCTGAAAGTCCACCACAATCAGAGCGGGTTTTTCCCCAAAGCCGAGTTTATGGCCGAGTTGGGCATGTTCATAAATCGCATTTTTGTCTTCAGTCTGAGCCATAGCCGTCTCCTTCTTTATAATCCACGCGGTCGAACAACCTGCTCAACAAATCGACCGCTTGGCTGTTCGGCCACAATCTCGCCGTCCTCCATAACCAACTGGCCACGCAGGAAGGTTTTTACCGGAATACCCTTGACCTGTCGGCCTTCCCACAAGGAATAATCCGCGCGTGACCGCATCCGATCGACTCCCAGCACAGCTTCCTTTTCCGGGTCGAGGACTACGATGTCCGCGTCAGAGCCGATGGCCAAGGCCCCCTTCTTGGGGTAGAGACCGTACAGCTTGGCCGCATTTTCGGACAGGATTTTTGAGAGGGTCACCAGATCGATACGGCCTTTGTTTACCCCTTCGTGGAACAGGAGGGGCAGGGTATCGGCCACCTGAAGATTAATGCCAACGCGACAGTCCCAGAAATCCCCATCGGTCTTGAACGACGAGGAGTAGGTCAGGCTGTCCGTTCCGACCACAGACAGGGTGCCTTCCTGAAGCCCGCGCCACAGCCGCTCCTTGTCTTTCTCAAAACGAATCGGCGGCTGAATTTTCGCTTTGCCGCCCATGCCCTGTGCATCCATTTCCGGGGCCGTGGTGTTGAGAAAACAGGCTACCGTTTCCCCCACAATGTTCAGCCCCTCGGCGTGCAGGCGCTTGACTGTCTCCACGGTATGCGCGGCACTGATGTGTACTGGGTAGATCGGAACACGGAGTTGGTTAGCAATCATCCCATAGGTATAGACCTGGACACTTTCAGCCCACTCCGGACTGGACTCGGCCCAGGCCGTGAGCTGATCGGCGCGGCCCATTTCGCGCAAACGATCGATGAGGATGCCACGGACGTACGGGTCTTCGGCATGAATCTTGGCAAAGGTCGGGGGCCCACAGTGAGCCAATTGTTCGCACGCCGCATGAAAGAAAGAGGGCGTGATACCGTCTGGATTCATACCAAAGGCTTCGGCCTGCGGGCCGGAATAACCGGTAAAGAATTTATACGACACCCCGCCCTTTGCCGCCACGGCCGGGATTTGGGCGACCTGATCGAGCGTGTTGACCACGCAGGTCACCTTGAAATCACACCAGGAATGATTGGTGCCGCACTCGACAGCCTGGTCAAACAGGTCCAGCATCGGATCCTTGCCGATCAGGGTAGTGGTGGCAATTGTCGTGACTCCGCCGATCAGACAATCCTTGGTGTCGCGCAAGAAATCTTCGACCATGGCCTCATCGCCAAAACGGTCGGAGATGCCGAAGTGGACATGGGGGTCAAACGTCCCAGGGAACAGGATTTTGCCCGCAACGTCGATTTCGCGTTTGGCCTGACCCAGGCTTGAGCTCGCACCGACCGCGACGATCTGTTCCCCCTCAATACCAATCCCGCCCCGGATCACACCGTTCGGCGTAACAACTAACCCGTTCTTTAGGACGATGTCATATGACACGGCAGCCTCCTTTTTGGGTATGTGAATACAACAAGTCCGAGGCGATTATCGAACCAAACGGGGCGGCCTGTCAATGTAAAAACGAGCCCTGGCTCGTGCGTCCCTGAGCCTCTTTTTCTTTTCCGCGCTTTTACGCTAAAAGCGTGGAACGAGACGGAACGAAAAAAGGAGGACGTTATGGCTGTCAACGATGATCTGACTGAAGCCCAGGTAGAGGAATTCTTCTCGGCCCTGAGCAACTGGGGAAAATGGGGAGCAAACGATCAGCTTGGCGCGCTCAACTATATTACGCCTGAGAAACGCGCGCAGGCCGCAGCCGGGGTGCAAGACGGCCACTCGGTGTCGCTGTCTCTGCCGTTGGCGACGCATCACGGGCCGGATAATCCGACTCCGGTCATGCATCTGATGATGAAGACCGGCGCACCGGGGGAGGAGAGCTTGGTCCCCCTGCCGTACAGCGCCGACTATTTTGCCATTGCCCCGCATGGGGTCGCGAACACGCATATCGATGCCCTGTGCCACGTGTTTCACAACGATAAGATGTATAACGGCTATCCTTCCTCGGACGTGACCGCCCAGGGCGCGCTGAACGGGGCGATTCATTCCATTAAAAACGGCATTGTGTCGCGTGGGGTGTTGATCGATATCCCGCCGCTCAAGAACCGCGACTATCTGGAACCGGGTGAGGCGATTACGCCGGCAGACCTGGAAGCCGCGGAGCAGGCGGGAAACTTCAAAGTCGAAGAAGGCGATGTGCTCTTTGTGCGAACCGGACGCCACGTGCGCCAAAAATCCCAGGGCAACTGGGATGCACTTCAGGATGGCCTGGCCGGGCTGGGCGCGGCCTGCCTGCCCTGGATTCACGAGCGAAAAATTGCCGTGCTGGGCTGTGACGGAGTGAGTGATGTGGTGCCGAGTGGCTATGACAATCTCATCATGCCCATCCACTCGTGTACCCTGGTGGCCATGGGTATCCATCTGCTCGACAATTGTCTGTTGGATGACCTGAGCGCGGCCTGTGCCGCACGCTCACGCTGGACGTTCATGCTGACGGTGGCCCCACTGGTGTTGGTCAAGGGGACGGCCTCGCCGGTGAACCCTATTGCCGTGTTTTAGACTTGTTGCCGTGGGGCAGGGGGAGCTCTCCTGTCCCGCCTTTCTGCTCCGTTCGGCCCGATTTTCGCGGAGCAGATGCCAAGCAATGAAAATCCTCTTTCTGCACGGCTTTGGCGCAACCCCTGGAGGGACCAAGCCGACGTTTCTCCAGGCCAACGGCTTTGAAGTTTGTAATCCCCTTCTGCCGAATGACGGCTTTGACGCCTGTGTGCGCATTGCCCAGGCCGAGTTTGACCGTCAGCAACCTGAGGTGGTTGTGGGTTCTAGCCGGGGGGGTGCGGTCGCGATCAACATCGACAGCGGAGAAACGCCGCTCGTGCTGCTCTGCCCGGCCTGGAAACGCTGGGGCCGGGCGACAACCGTCAAGCCGAATACCCTGATCCTTCACGCCGAGGCTGATGAGGCCGTTCCCTTTGCTCACAGTGTCGAATTGGTCCGCCAGAGTGGCTTGTCCGATTCCGCTTTAATTCGGACCGGCAGCGAGCATCGCCTGATTGACCCCGATTCGCTGAACCGCTTACTCGGAGCGATTGATAAGCTCGCTGGTTCCAGAGAGAGGAACGTGTGATGGCTGAGGCAAAGACCGGCCCAAAACTCGACACGTACACAGAGGAGTAAAAGAGGTTCGCTCATGCCGGTATCTTTCCCCGCAGAACGGGCCGAGAAACGGCAGGTGCTCCTGCAGGCGGTCGAGCAAGTCCGTGGAACGCTTGCCGCCCAGATAGACGAAGCCGATGAGGCCCGGACGCTGCCCGACGCCTCGGTAGCGGCCCTGCGCGAGGCCGGCCTGTTCAAGCTGAAATTGCCGGCGGAACTCGGTGGGGCCGAGGCCGACCCGGTGACACAACTGGAAGTGATTGAGGCGGTAACAAGGATCAATCCGTCTGCGGGCTGGTGCATGTTCATTGGCGCTGCCATTGTTGGCATGGCCGGCGCCTTTCTCCCAGACGAAACCATCGCCACGATGTTCCCACATGGTCATGTCCCGACCATGGCGGGCGGCTTGATGCCCGGCAGGGCCGTACCCGAGCAGAACGGCTACCGTGTCAGTGGTCGCTGGTCGTGGGGCAGTGGCATCCGCTATGCCGAATGGGTATTGGTTCAAACCCTGGTCGAGCGTGACTCCCAGATGCCCGAGGCGCGGGCTGTGGTCTTCCCGATTGCCCAAGCCCAGGTCATCGACAACTGGCATGTGCTTGGCATGAAAGGTACCGGCAGTTGTGACTACGCGGTCTCGGACCTGTTTGTTCCCGAGGCGTTTACTTTTGCCGTGGGCAGTACGCCGCCACAGCGCGGCGGGCCCTTATATCTCATGGGCTGGCCGGGCTATGTGGCGAATGAACACGCCGCCTTTGCACTGGGAATTGCCCGCTGTGCGCTTGACGCGATTATCGATCTGGCCCAATCAAAAAAACGTGGCTATGGACCCCAACAACGTTTGAGTGACAGAGCCGTCGTTCAACGGATGACAGCCCAGGCAGACCTCAAGCTGCGAGGAACACGCCTGGTCGTTATCGACATCCTTGAAAAAGCCTGGCAGACGGCCAGCGCCGGCCAATTGCCGGGTCCGGCGCTCCAGGCTGAAATGCGCAGCGTCGCGACCCTGGCCACGGACGTGGCGCTCGAGATCACGACCAACGCCTTTCGCGCTGGTGCAGGCAGTGCAGTGCGTTTGGAGCACGTATTGCAGCGCTGCTTGCGGGATTTGCACACTGCCGCGGCCCACTTGATGGTCAATGATTCATCCTATGAAAACTACGGGCAGTTCCTGCTCGGTCAGTCCGACGTCGATCCCATGGGGTGACACTGGAAGAAAACGAGTACACGGAGGAGGCTATGGCCCGCTTACACCTTGAAACGGCAAATACGATTGTCACCGCGGCACTCCAAAAGGCACGTACTATGAATACCTCTCCACTCGCGGTCGCAGTATTGGATGAGACCGGACAGCTCCAGTCTTTTCAACGCGAAGACGAGACCAGCCTGATGCGTACCGACGTGGCGATCGGCAAGGCATGGGGGGCGTTGGGCATGGGCCGTTCGTCTCGAGTGCTGGGCAGTGTTGCGGCCGAGCGGCCTCATTTTGTACAGGCTCTGACGGCGGTCGCTCAGGGGAAGCTCGTGCCGGTGCCGGGTGGAGTGCTGATCCGAGATGGGTCTCAGTCCATTATCGGGGCGGTTGGGATATCGGGTGATACCTCGGACATTGATGAGGAATGTGCCGTGGCCGGCATTGAAGCGGCCGGGCTGACGGCTGATACGGGTGTCTCTGCATAGCCAGGCAGACAGCCAACGGAGGAGAACGCATGGGATATGCTGATATTGACGGACTGCGGATACATTACCACACCACTGATAACGACCCACACGGACAGCGCGTCTTATACGTCCACGGAACCGGCTGTGATGGCCGGGTGTGGCACAGGCATATGCGGGCGATAGCGGACCGGCATACGCCTGTGGCGATGGACCTGCCGGGGCACGGTCAATCGTCCGGTACCGGTTTTCGTGGCGCGGCGGATTACACCCATTATGCGGTCCGGCTGGCCGACCATTTGGGCTGGGATCGGTTTGTGATCGCCGGGCATTCGCTCGGTGGCGGCATCGCCCTGACCGCAGCCATCTATTATGCGGACCGTCTCAGCGGCATGATGCTTGTTGACACGGGTGCACGGCTGCGGGTGGACCCGAACGTCCTCGAGAACTCGCGCCAACTGGCTGCGGGTGAAGCCGGGATTGCCATTGATCCGCGTTTAGGCTTCGCCAAAAGCACACCCCAGTCCATCGTCGATACGCTCAATGCCTTGACATCGGAGACTGATCCGAAGGTGACGTATAAGGATTGGATTAGTGACGACATGTTCGACTGCATGAGTCGAGTCGCCAACATCCATACCCCGTCGATCGCCATCTGCGGAGACGAAGACTATTTTACGCCGGTCAAATACTCCGAGTACTTCCGCGACCGGATGCCGAACTGCCAGCTCGAAGTCATTCCCCAAGCCGGCCACTGGACGTATGAGGAGCAGCCCGAAACCTTTGACCGTATTGTCCGGACTTACCTGGACAATCTGCCGTCCTGAGGAGGCTGTGGTAATCCTATCCTTCGTCCCCTCTCCCCGAGGGAGAGGGGTCTTCTTAATTGGGTGCTTCCCGAATAATCGGAACCGTATAGCTTCCTAGGCCTGCTCCTGCGCGACCCCGCCCAGACCGGGGGTCCGCCGGACATGGCCCCAAATACTGCCCGAGGTGTGCATCTGGACCTGCCAGGTCGCGTCATCCACCTCCCGTGCGCCCCAGCCGTATTCGACCGCAAAGCCGGACGGCGTCTGCATATAAAACGAGGTCATATGGTCGTTGGTATGACGACCCAGGCTCATCGTAATCGGCACATCCTGGTCCTGGCATAGATAATAGGTCGAACCAACATCGTTGAGCGACTGCGTCTGCAACATGAAATGATTCAGACGCTTGGGCGGGTTGGGAGCCTCGACAAAGGCGAGCGAATGATGACGCGGGTTGCAGTGGAAAAAGGTGGCCTGAAAAGTTGTGCCCGGAGCGGGTGTGATATGGACATAGTCGCTGATCCGCATCCCCAGGACATCCCGATAAAAGTTGATGCTCTGCTCGGCGTCATTGACCAGGATCACAAAATGTCCCAAGCCCTGCTCTCCGGTCTTAAAGCCCGAGACCGGCCGTGGGGACTGAAACGGCCTATCAAAATGGACGAGTGGGCCATAGAAGATCTCTGACGGGATACCGCTCGGGTCCTGGAAGCGAATCAGCCCGGCCACCCGGCGGACCGCCCGCTCTTCAGGCGTGCCTTGGGTGACTTCAACCCCGGCTACCTCAAGCTGGTCCGTCAAGGCGTGTAAGGCGTGCTCATCGGCAACTTCCCAGCCAATATAGGCAAGGTCATCCTTGCCCGTCGGATGCACCAGAAAGCGGTGGTGGTACTCATCCATCCGCAGGTAGAGCGAGCCGTCCTCGGCCTGTTCGCTCACGGCCAGCCCGAGCACCGAGGTGGCAAATTGTTCCCAGGCGGCCATGTCACTGACGCTCAGTCCCAAATACCCGAGTTGTGATACGCTGGTCATGCTGCCCTCCTCAGTACGTCATCGTACAGCCATACTCTACGCCAAAGGGAGATAGAAGAAAACACGTATGATCAGCCACGCTACCGGGGATAGCGTTTTGGTGGATCCCTGCGAGAAATGACTGAGATTCCGCTTTTGTCCTGACAACTATTTCCCCCCAAGCCTTGACTCGAATGACCTTTCGGACGCACGATACAGGAGGCCCCAGGTAAGAGGTCGCGGAGAGCAGCATACTTCCCAGATTAAAGTGTTCAACACGAAGGAGGCGCATATGGAAACGGCAGTCCTATGTTCCGGTTTACTGGGTTTGTTGGTCTTTGTACTCGGCTTTATGGTTTCTATGACACGCGGGAAAACGGAAACCACCAGTGGTGTCAATGCGGACCCCGCCGACCGCTTATATAAAATGGTACGTGCACACGGCAACGCAGCCGAGTACGCACCCATGTTGGCCCTGCTCATGCTCATCGCGGCGATGGGCGCAGAGGCCGTCCCGGCCTGGGTCATGTGGACGATGATACTGGTGACCGCCTGTCGCTATCTGCACGCCATCGGCATGATCGCCTGCTCGACGCTCGCGCAACCTCATCCTCTCCGTGTCGTCGGTGCTCTCGGCACGTATATCGGTGGCGTCGTACTGTGTGTCGCGGTGTTTATGGGCAGTATGGGCGGTTAGCCGCACCGCTGAGGGCGGAAGGTCGCTCTCCCCTTCCGCCCTGCTTTCTGACCTCCAGGGCGCAGTGGCTCAAAGCCTCACGGCTAGAGCGACTCCAGGAAGTTCTGTAAGGCGCTCAGGCACTCCTCGGGTCTATCCACATAGATTTCGTGCCCAGGGCCTTCGACAATGGCAATCCGCGCGTTGGGAATCTCCGTGCGCATGGAGAGCTGGTCGGTCAAAGGTGTGATCGGGCTGTTGGCAGGAGCCAGCACCAGCGTCGGGACGCTGACCTGAGGCAGGAGCGGCGCCGTATCCGCACCGTCCAGCGTCTTGGTAATCCCTTGTAGAACATGGGCCGGTGTTTTCGCCCACTCCTTGAGCACCCATTCAATGTGCTCCGGGCTGTTGCCGCTGATGATCTTGCGCTCAATCATCACACGACCCCAGCCGACAGAACCTTCGGAGGCCAGAAGCTTGTGCAGGTTGCCTTGCTCGCCAGACAAGGCGCGTGTGCCTGCCGGGTGAATCGTGGTCGGTGAATTGCAAATCGTCAGGCTCTTGAGTCGCTCCGGCCAGCGTGTGGCAAAGAGCACACCGAGGATGCCGCCAATGGACTCGCCCACATAGTGCACCTGCTGGAGACCAAGCGCGTCCATGAAGTCGTGCATATCCGTGACCAGCTCGTCCAATGACCAGCGATGATCCGGACCGGGGTCGGCAGACTGGCCATGTCCGCGCATATCGCGACGGATCACCTGATAGCGGCGCGCCAGCGGAGGAACCCAGTGATACCAGAACTTGGTACTCCGACCGACCCCGTGTTGAAGCCATACCGTCTCCTTGTCCGTTATCCAGGGATCGGTGAAGTCATCGACCTCGTAATACATCTCACATCGATTGGCAGAGACGGTCGGCATACTGTCCACCTCTCCTTTTCGTCATACGTCGGTCCTGTCCAGCCTTGCTCGAACCGTACCTAGTCGAGCTGGCCACAATCGGCAATCACAATACGCTGCCTGGGCTGCCCGCTCTGACTGCCCTGGGCTTCCATGGCGCGAACCACGTCCATGCCTTCGACCACACTGCCAAACACCACGTGCTTGCCGTCCAGCCAGGGTGTCTGGGTAGTGGTGATAAAGAATTGGGAGCCATTCGTCCCAGGACCGGCGTTGGCCATGCTCAGCAAGCCAGGGTCGGTATGCTTGAGTTGAAAGTTCTCATCGGCAAACCTGGAGCCGTAGATGGACTCTCCCCCAGTGCCGTTACCATTGGTAAAATCTCCGCCCTGGCACATGAAGTCGGGAATGACACGGTGAAACGTTGAGCCCTTGTAGTGCAACGGCTTACCGGATTGACCGGCCCCTTTCTCGCCAGTACACAGCGCCCGAAAATTTTCTGCGGTTTCGGGAACCACATCGGCTCTGAGTTCGAAAACGATCCGTCCGGCTGCATCATCTCCGATCGTGATATCAAAAAATACCCTCGGGTTGGTGTGTTCGCTCATCTTCTTCTCTCTTTCTCAGGTGTCTGGATTCTCGCCCTGGCGAGTGTCATTCTGCGCAGCCTATAGAATTTACTGGGGTGAGACTAGGCGTCTGCAGGCAGTGTGCTTAGCGAAACCGAACCGACACGGCTCCGACGTCGGAGAAATCTGCGCTATAGCTCCCCGGCTGCGTGACAGCGTGATGACAAAATGAACCGGTAATGACGGGTTGGCCCGGCTCCAGACCCAGACCGAATGGATGCAGGCGGTGGCACAGGCGTGACAGCGAGAGATAGGGATCATCCATTGTTGTACCCGGCGTCTTGGTCTCGACTACCTGGCCGTTATGCGAAAATGTCACCGTGGTATTGACCAGCCCGTCTCGGACCGGGGCTTCCGGCCCGACGACGATCCCCCACTGGGCTAAGCCGTCGGCCACCAAAGACATGGAGCCCTGATCCGGCTGGACGCGAACCTCGTTGATCTCAAACGCCGGTGCAACGGCCCGAACCGCAGCTTTGGCCTGCTCGCGGTCGACGCCCTGGCCATACAAGGCCGAGTCGACTATGAGGCAGAGTTCGGGCTCAATATGACAGCGCATAATCGAAGCAACGGGGAGGGTCGCTCTGGACGAAAAGACCCGACTCCGGAGGACATAGCCAAACGGCCGCACGTCTTTTCCCATCCGGTCGCGGGCTTTCCCCGACGTCAGCCCGACCTTCCAGCCGCCAAGACGTTCCCCTGCGGTCTCAAAGCGCCGGAGAACGCGGAGTTGGACGGCGAGCGCCTCGTCCAGGTCCGAAGGGATGGGCTCAATATAGGCTGGTCGGGTTCCGTTTCGGCGGGCGTGATAGAGGGCGTCGATGAGGGTCTCTTGTGTCGCGGTCATACTGCCTCCTGTGTGAGTGAGATGTCGGGCTCCGCTCGCCCGACCTGCGCTAGACGTATCACCTCCGCAAGCTTGTGTCCCCGCCGGGTGCGTGGCAAGATGCTGCTGCCTGGTACAAGCCAAATGCTAACGGCAGCCTGAAGAAGGAGGGAGCCATGTCTGATCTGTCTCAGCTTGCCTATGCGACGACCACAGAAGTCGCCGCCATGATCCAGAAGAAGGAGGTTTCAAGCCGCGAAGCCGTCGACTATTTTCTCGCTCGGGTCGAAGCGCTCGATAAGACCATTAATAGCGTCGTGACGATCGATGCGGAACGGGCGCGCGCAGAGGCCGATGCCGCGGATGCGGATTTGGCCCGCGGCACCTCCCGTGGACCGCTGCACGGCGTGCCGATGACGATCAAGGATTCGTATCAAACCAGAGGCATGCGGACGACGTCGGGCGCGCCGGAACTCAAGGATTTCATCCCAGAGGAAGACGCCTGGCCGGTCGCCCGACTGCGCGAAGCCGGGGCCATTATCTACGGCAAGACCAATCTGCCGATCTACGCGGGTGATCTACAGAGCTATAATGAGATTTTCGGCACGACTAATAATCCGCACGACACCACGCGCACGCCGGGTGGCTCGTCCGGTGGCTCGGGGGCTGCTTTGGCCTGTGGCTTCACGCCGTTGGAGTTGGGGAGCGATATTGGCGGCTCGATTCGCCTGCCGTCTCATATGTCGGGTGTTACCGGCCACAAGCCGAGCTATGGCATTGTGCCCGCCCACGGGCAGATTCCGGGCCCGCCGGGAACCCTGACGCTGGCAGACCTGGCGGTTGCCGGGCCTATGGCCCGGAATGTTGAAGATCTGGAACTGGGGCTCGATATCATGGCCGGCCCCAATCGCTGGGAGCAGCCGGCGTGGCGGTTGGAGCTGCCGGCTCCGCGCAGACAGGCACTCAAGGACTACCGCATTGCGACTTGGCTGGACGACCCCCGTTGTCCGGTCGAGCCGGAAGTACAGACCCTACTGGAAAATGCTGCTAGCGTGCTTGCTCGTGCGGGGGCGACGGTGAGTGCGGACGTGCGGCCCGAATTCAGCTTGGAAAAAATCGCGGCGACCTTTATGGCTCTATTGCAATCCGCGTTGTCCGGTGGTGTCTCGCGGGACAAAATCGAAGAGTTCGCGCAGTCGGGTGGCAACACCTCGACGGACCAGACCCGGCGGCTGTTTGCCATGCGGCATCGCGAATGGCTGAGCTATAACGAACGCCGGATGCAGATGCGTAAACGTTGGGAAGAGTTCTTCCAGGACTGGGACGTGATGCTGCTGCCGGTCATGCCGTGTCCGGCGATCAAGCACGACCACTCCGAGCCCCAAGCCGGACGGACGGCCCTGGTTGGCGGGCAGCAGCGCCCGTACTGGGACTTGGTGACGTGGATGGCGCCGGCCGGTGCCTGTCTGTTGCCGGCCACGGTGATTCCGGTGGGACAGCTCGATAATGGATTGCCGATTGGTATCCAGATCGTCGGTCCCTATCTTGAAGACCGCACCACCCTGCACGTGGCGGAGCATCTGTTTGAAATGATGGGCGGGTGTCCGCGCCCGGCCGGCTTCTAAAGCGGACAGAGAAAGGAAGACGTATGGCACAACTGGATGGAAAAGTGGCCCTGGTAACGGGCGGAGCCCGGGGGATTGGGCGAGGTATCGCCCTGGCGTTGGCAAACGCCGGAGCTGATGTGGCCGTGTCGGACATCGAAACCATGACGAGTACGGCCCAGCAGTACGGCGCGACCGCGGTCGGAGGATTTACGCAGGCGCAGCAAACTGCGGAAGAAATTATTACCCTCGGACGGCGTTCAGTCGCGATTCAGGCCGATGTCACCCAGAAAGACGATACGCTGCGTATGGTCGAGGAGGCCACGGGTGCGTTGGGCGGCCTGGACATCATGGTCTGTAACGCTGGCGTGGTGAATATGGTGAAGGTCGAAGACATGTCCGAAGAAGCCTGGGACCTGACCTTTGCAGTCAATGCCAAAGGAGTTTTTCTCTCCTGTCAAGCGGCGATTCCCGCCCTCAAAAACCGAGGTGGAGGCCTGATTATCAATATTGCCTCAATCGCGGGCAAGAATGGTTTCGGTGGTCTGGCGCACTACTGCGCTTCGAAATTTGCGGTAGTGGGCTTCAGCAATTCTCTGGCCAAAGAGTTGGCCCAGGCCAATATCCGTGTCAACGCCATTTGTCCGGGTATTTTGCGCACCCAGATGTGGGAATACCTGGCCGAGTCGCTCAAACAGCCGGACGAATCCAAGGAGGACTCCTGGCAACGCTGGGTCAAGAACGTGATCCCGCAGGGCCGGCCCCAAACCCCGGACGATATCGGGCAACTGGCCGTGTACTTGGCCGTGGCTGAGAACGTGACTGGGCAGGCCATCAATGTCGATGGTGGCATCGAAATGCACTAGAGAGGATTCGCTCATGGAATATCGCCCTTTCGGACAAACCGGCATCGAAGTGTCCGCCATTGGCGTCGGCTGTTGGGAGATTGGTGGCGGCTACGGGTCAATTGAAGAACAGGAGTTTATTGCCGCGGTCCATACCGCCCTGGACTTGGGCATTACGTGTTTTGATACCGCCGAAGCCTATGGGTTTGGGGCCTCGGAGCGTTCGCTGGCCAAGGCGCTTGGTGGTCGTCGAAAAGATGCCATTGTCGTCACCAAGTTTGGTATTGGTTACAAAGAAGCGCCGAATTATCGGGACAGTAGCCGCGAGCGTGTCATGGTCTCGATCGAGAAGAGCCTGAAGAACCTGAACACGGACTATGTGGACGTGTATATGGTCCACTGGCCGGATCTGAACACGCCTTTTGAAGAGACCATGCGGGCCTTGGACGACGTCGTGCAGCAGGGCAAGGCGCGGGCCATCGGTATCTCGAACTTCCGGCGTGAGCAGATTGCAACCAGCATGACAACCCGCCGGGTGGATGTCGCTCAATACTGCTGGAATATGTTTGACCGCCGTATGGACCAGGAAATTCTACCTTACTGTCGTGAGAACAATATGGGGGTTATGGCCTATGGCTCGCTCGCCTACGGGCTGCTGAGCGGAACCTTTCATGCGGATATGACCTTTGATGAAGGGGACTGGCGGGCGCGTCAGGGCCGTATGGGAGGTATCAATCTGTTCCAGACCATGTTCGGCCCGGATCACTTTCCCAACAACATTAAAGCGGTGGAAGAACTGAAGGGTCTGGCCGCCAGCTATGACAAAAGCCTGCCGCAGTTTGCGTTGCGCTGGACACTCTCACATCCGGTGGTAAGCACGGCCCTGGTTGGCTGTCGCAAAGCGACCGAGGTAGAAGACAATGTAGGTGCCCTGGGATGGGATATCAGGCAAGAGGACTTTGCCGAAATCGACGCGATCTTTGAACGGAACAGTGTGGTGACCTGCCCGGATGTATGGTTGGAGCGGGAGTAGAGAGGGCTCGCTGGAACGGGACGGTGAGGAACGCTGCCTGCGACGGTCGTCCCTACAGGCTATCCTCGCCACCATGAAGACCGCGGACCGTTCCCGCTTGTCTGCTGCCGCACGCCCAGAATGACCGCCAACTCCTGCCACACTCGCGATTCGACTTGCTTGAAGAAATCACTCCCCTCGAAATCATTTTCCAGCACGGTGATTGTGGCGTGGGCAAAGAGTTTCTGTACCCAGGCATCAAACGGAACGGGGGGGAGAAACGAAAAGGCTTTGAGCTTATCCGCCGCGTCCAGCATGCTGGAACTGACCTTGTTGGCCAGGAAATAACTGTGGGATTTTCGCTGGAGTCGTTTGTTGAGCGTTGAGATTTCCATAAAGGCATTGAGCGCGGTTCGCCAACTGATGTCGTCCTCTTCCAACACGATGAGGTTCATATCGCTCAGAGTCGTAGCCGCCAAACTCAAACTCCCAAGCCCGGCTTGCGTGTCAAAAATGACATAATCAACGGGTAACGACGATGTTGCAAACTCGTAGAACTTACCAAGTTTATCGATCGTTTCGTTAAGCTCTAAGTGGTGCAGGGGCATCCAGTCGGGTCGCTCATTTTCGGTCGAAGAGGGGATGATAAAAAGCCCGTCCAACCGTTCGTAGGTCGGGTGG
This sequence comes from Candidatus Binatia bacterium, assembly GCA_022820725.1. Classification (GTDB taxonomy): domain Bacteria; phylum Desulfobacterota; class Binatia; order Bin18; family Bin18; genus Bin18. The sequence goes on along the minus strand of JAJEFA010000002.1, from coordinate 87,086 downwards.
TGTCCAGCAGTGGCCTGAACCGCTACCTCTTGGCTCTCCTCGCCATTGCTGTTGTTTTGCACGAGCCCTTTGTGGAGTGCATGCAGGAGTTCCGGTTGATCTCCATCCTCCAAATAAAAATAATCGGTTAAGGAGAACGGAAGCTGATCGAGTTCATACTTGTTTTGAAAGGCCAGGAGGGTAAGACCGCGGACGGACAAGTCCAAATCAACGAGCAAGACATTACACTTCTCTTGCCGCTGGATGATTTTGCCTAAGCTGGTTGCCAGCAAGGTCTTTCCGACGCCACCTTTTCCACTACACAGGGTAATTGTTCGCACGCTGATATCCTCCGACTAGCGTGATCTTCGAGTCATGTCGTCTCAATATCAGGTGGGCAGAAGTTGTCGAGGCGCTACGACTCCCTTTCCAGCATGTTGTACTCTTTTCCGCGGACAGGTATCAAGTGCCGGAAAGAGGGGTGAAACCTAGAAGAAGACAAAAGTTCAGAGAAATAAGGAGATAAAGAATGGGACGCTTGCAGGAAAAAGTCGCAGTCATTACCGGCGCCAGCTCCGGCATCGGTCGGGCCATTGCCATAGGCTTCGCCACCGAGGGAGCCCGAATCGTCTGCTCAGACATCCGGTCTGATGCCCGACCCGAGGGCTATGATGTCGACACCCGGCGGGCGACCGCAGAGGTGATTGCGGCCCAGGGTGGCCAGGCCTGCTTTGTGCAAGCGGACGTGACCAAAGGCCACGAGGTCGAAGCGGTCATTCGGCAGGCGGTGGAGCGCTTTGGTCGACTTGACATCATGGTCAACAATGCCGGTGTGTTCACGCGCTTAGCCCCTATCCACGAAAAGACCGAAGAAGAATACGATTTTACCATGGGGGTGAATGCCAAAGGCGTCTGGAATGGCTGCCAGCAAGCCATTCGCCAGTTTCTGAAGCAGGGCGACGGGGGGAAAATCGTCAATATCGTCTCGATTGCCGGGGTGATCGGCTTACCCGAGGAACCGGCTTACTGCGCCTCCAAGGCTGCCGCGGCAAACCTCACCCGTCAACTCGCGGTGGACTATGGCCCGCATGGGATCAACGTCAACGCGGTCTGCCCCAACTTCTTGACGACGGCCATGACCCGCCCATTTCACGAAAATCAAGACATCAAATCTACCGTCGAAGCCCTCACCCCGCTCGGCCGCTGGGGAACGATTCCCGACATGGTCGGCCCGGTGATTTTCCTGGCCTCGTCAGAGGCGGATTATGTCACGGGCAGTCTGTTAATGGTGGACGGCGGCTTTACCGCGAAATGAGGGAATATCTACGAGGGCTTGGTTGACGAGAGGCAGGTCTGTCCCTAGTCTCGCATCCTTCGGCCCGGGATCGTTACGCGTATGACACAGGGGACAGGGAATGCATTTTGAAAATCTCTTGATTGGGCACAAGAGCTTGGCGGGGAATACGGGTATCTCGGTTCTCCTTTTCACGCAGCGGGTGGTGTGTGCATATCATCTGTGTGGCTCGGCCCCAGGCACGCGTGATGTTGTCCCGCTCAATCTGGGAAACTCGGTTGAAGAGATCGACGCGCTGGTGTTTACCGGCGGGAGCGCATATGGGCTCGGTGCCTCCACTGGTGTTATGGAATATCAGCAGGAACAGGGCCGGGGACTGGCCACTCCCGGTCGGATTGTGCCGATTGTGCCAACCGCGTGCATTTTTGATCTCGCCTACGGTGAGCCGGTCTATCCGGCGGCCCAGGATGCGTATGACGCCTGCAAAGCTGCCACCAATAGCGAATATGCACGTGGGAGAGTCGGCGTTGGAATCGGTGCAACTGTAGGTAAGGGATTGGAGAACGGCCGCCCCATGACCGGCGGGTTCGGTGTCGGACATATACAGACAGGTGAACTCAAGGTGTTGGCCTGTGCGGCGGTGAACGCCTTCGGTGATGTCAGAGAAAACGGCAAAATCATCGCCGGCGCGGTTGATGCGCACGGGCGGTTTCTCAACATCGAACAGCATCTGCTGCGCGGGAGCGCCGAGGCCAGAACCTCACTCCCCCAAAACACCACCCTGGTCGCGGTTGTCACCAATGCGGCCCTGAACCAGGAGGCCCTCTTTATCGTAGCAAAAATGGCTACCGCCGGGTTTGCCCGGGCGCTTTCACCCGCCTTGAGCCCGTGGGACGGGGACTTGGTGTTCAGCGTGTCTGCCGGACAGGTGCGGAGTGATGTCACCCTGGTCGGGACGATAGCCGCGGAAGCCACCCGCCTGGCCATTCTTGACGCCGTGCGGGAATCACAGATCATTGGCTGAGAGACGGAGGGTGCGACATGCTCAAACTGCACGATTATTTGTCTTCTGGAAACGGGTATAAAGTTCGATTATTGCTCACTCAGCTTGGGATTCCCTTTGAACGCATTGAGCACGATATTCTCCAGGGCGAGACGCGTACGCCGGACTTTCTGAAGATCAACCCCAACGGTCGTATCCCCGTCCTGGAGTTGGAGGATGGGACCTGTCTGTCCGAGTCCAATGCGATTCTCTTCTATCTCGCCGAGGGAACCGCTTTCCTGCCCGACCACCACCTGGCTCGGGCGCAGATTCTCCAGTGGATGTTCTTTGAGCAGTACAGCCATGAGCCCAACATCGCCACGTCACGCTTTTGGCTGATGCACGGTGAGCTGACAGACGAACGGCGCGCCGGACTGGAGCAAAAACGTCCCCTCGGCTATGCCGCACTAGAGGTCATGGAGCAGCACCTGGCAAAACGGACCTTCTTTGTGGGCGAGCGCTATACGATTGCGGATATTGCGTTATACGCCTACACCCACGTCGCCCACGAGGGGGGCTTTGAACTGGAGCGTTTTGAGGCGATTCGGATATGGCTCGACCGTATCCGGGTCCAACCCGGGCATATCCTGATTACGCAGGAATAGTCACAGGGGCGGGGCCAACCTTGGCGCAAACCTTGGCCCCCCATCCCCTCTTGGGAAGGGCTTCACGGGGCTGGTGGCGGCCCCGGCTTGTCTTGCCGGTGTAGGGGCAATTCATGAATTGCCCCTACGGAGCGTGCCCCGCTGGGGGCGATCGACACAATAGCGTATCACACATCCAAGGAGGGGATACGAGGGTCCTGCTACAAATACGAGACCCACGCGCCCACGGTCTCACCCAACTCGTTTTGCACGTCCTCGTCGGTTCGCCCCGAACGTTTGAGGACGTGAAAGGAGTGGTCGCCGCCCTCAACAACATGGAGGGTCGCTCGCTTGCCCAGGCTGCGGCATAAGGGCGTGATGTAATCGAGTTCGGCCAGCCTGTCCCGTGTTCCTTGTAAGAAGAGCATAGGGACGTTTACCTCGGCTAAATGCGCCCCCCGCTCGCTCGACGGTTTGCCTGCCGCATGGAGAGGAAAGCCGAAAAAGATCAGTCCTTGAACGTCCGGCAGGCGACCCTCGGCTGCAACCAGCGAGGTCAACCGTCCTCCCATGGATTTCCCGCCGGCCAGGAGGGGCAACCCTCGGGCCGCTTTTTTGGCCGTCTCAACCGCTGAGACGATGGTCGCGCGTAAGGTCGTTTGGGAGTCAGGACTTTTCTTGCCTTTTTCCATATACGGAAACTGATAGCGGAACGTCGCAATTTTCTGGGCGACAAGCTGCTCTGCCACGGCCTGCATAAAAGGGTGTCGCATCCCGGCTCCGGCACCGTGGCCCAGAACAAGCAAAGCGCGGGCGGACGTGGGCCGCAGGAGGAGCGCAGAGACGGCACCGGCCGGCTCAGTTGGCGTAAAGTGAAGCGCTCGGAGCGACGTTGCCATGCGAGTTTACGCCTTTTTCTGCTGCTCCGCCTTTTGGATTTTGGCCCAGGTGTCGCGCAGGGTCACGGTTCGGTTAAAGACCGGACGGCCCGGAGACGAGTCTACCGTATCCGCACAGAAATAGCCCTGCCGCTCAAACTGAAAGCGGCTACCGGCCTCGGCCTGGGCCAGGCTCGGCTCGACTTTGCAGTCGGTCAGGACTTCGAGCGAGTGCGGGTTCAGATAGTCGGTGAACGCCTGACCGTCTTCCACATTATCCGGGTCGGGTTTAGTGAAAAGATGATCATAGAGCCGGACCTCGGCGGTGACGGCCTGCTCGGCTGACACCCAGTGAATGGTGGCTTTGACCTTCCGGCTAGCAGCCGGCCCGCCGCTACGCGTCTCGGGATCGTAGGTGCAGTGGATTTCGGTAATCTCTCCGGTGCCGTCTTTGACGACGCTGACGCATTTAATGATATAGGCGTAGCGCAAGCGCACTTCCCGTCCGGGCGCGAGACGAAAGAATTTACGCGGCGGGTCTTCACGAAAGTCCTCACGTTCAATGTAGACCACCCGCGAGAAGGGGACTTGCCGCGTGCCGGCGCTGGCATCTTCCGGGTTATTGACCGCGTCGAGAGATTCGACCTGGTCTTGAGGATAATTGTCTATGATAACCCGCAGGGGACGGAGGACCGCCATGACCCGCGGCGCGGTTCGATTCAGCTCTTCGCGGATACAGTGTTCGAGCATGGGATAGTCCACCGTGCTGTTCCGTTTGGCTAGGCCGATGCGTTCGCAGAAGGTCCGAATCGACTGCGGTGTGTAGCCCCGGCGGCGGAGTCCGGCCAGAGTCGGCATACGCGGGTCGTCCCAGCCGCTCATGTATTTGTCCGTCACCAGAGCCAGGAGCTTGCGTTTGCTCATGACCGTATAGGTCAGGTTTAAGCGGGCGAATTCGATCTGCTGAGGATGACTCGGAACGGGGAGGACGTCCAACGCCCAGTCGTACAGGGGACGATGATCCTCGAACTCAAGGGTGCACAGCGAATGGGTAATCCCTTCAAGCGCATCGCTCAGACAGTGGGTGAAGTCATACATGGGATAGATACACCAGCTCTCTCCCGTGCGGTGGTGCGTAGCCTTCAGAATCCGGTACAGCGTCGGGTCGCGCATATTGATGTTGGGCGAGGCCATATCGATCTTGGCCCGTAGGACGTGGGCGCCCTCCGGAAAATCGCCGGCGCGCATGCGGGCGAACAGGCCGAGATTTTCCTCAACCGAGCGCTGCCGATAGGGGCTGTCTCGGCCCGGCTCGGTCAGGGTGCCGCGATAGGCGCGGATTTCGTCAGGGCTCAGGCTGCACACATAGGCTTTCCCGTCTTTGATAAGCTGGACGGCATAGGCATACAACTGCTCGAAATAGTCCGAGGCGTAGTATTCCCGGTCGTCCCAGTCGAAGCCGAGCCATTTGACGTCCCGTTTAATGGATTCGACGTAATCGATGTTTTCTTTGGTCGGGTTGGTGTCGTCGAAGCGGAGGTTGCACGTCCCGCCGTATTCCAGCGCCACCCCAAAGTTCAGGCAGATGGATTTGGCATGCCCGATATGGAGGTGGCCGTTCGGTTCGGGCGGAAAGCGGGTTGCGACTCTGCCGTTATGTTTATTGGTCTTCAGGTCTTCGGCGATAATCGTCCGAATAAAGTCTGTGGATTGGGGGGTGTCGGTCGTTGCCATAGGTCAGCGTCCATATTTCTCCGCAACGGATCAGCACTCTTATTGAGGGTAGAGAATATAACCGTGATTGCTCCTGGATCAAGAACGGCACTCTTCTAGGTTGCGGGCGATTCGGGCAGACGAAATAGACGCAAGGCCGTATCGCGCAAGAATTTCTGCTTGGATTCCGGTCTGAGTTCGAGCGTATCGATCTCCATGATTGCCCGTTCGGGGTCAATCACCGGCCAGTCCGTCCCGAACAGGACTTTGTCCTTGCCCCAGGTATTGATGAAATGGACAAAGGACTCCGGCCAATGGCGCGGTGCATAGGCATCCGAGCCGATATAGACATTCTCATGCTTCCAGGCCACCGAGATCATCTCCTCAGTCCAGGGATATCCCAGGTGAATCCCGATGAGTACCAACTCGGGAAAATCAATGGCGATCTGGTCTAGCGTAATCGGCCGGCCGACACTCGGCAGAATCCGCTCACGCTGATAGCGCAGGCAGTGGCCGACCTGCATCATAATCGGAATCTCCAACTCGCAGCACTTGGCGTAAATGGGATAATAGCGGGCGTGGTCGGGCGGTAAGCCAAACCAGTGTGGGTAGAGATGGGCACCAACAAAGCCATACTCTTTGACCGCGTATTCCAGGTCGCGCAGACTCTGCATCCCCCGGGTGGGATCAACCCCGGCCAGCCCGGAAAAGCGGTCCGGGTAGCGCTGGCAGATGTCCGCCACCCGTGCGTACGGAATTTCGAATGAGCCCTTGATGCGCAGATCGCCGGCCCGAACCGCAATCAGCAGGGAGCGCTGAATCCGGGCGTGGTCCATTTTCTCCAGATAGGTTTCTAACGGGACGCCAGGTCGTAACTCGGCTGGAAATCGGACTTGGTCGAGAAAATACTCGTCCACCCCGGTCTGGCCCTGCTGGACCTCCTGTGGGGTGAAAAGATTGCAGACGATATCGATAGCTCCATCCATGCGTTTGCCTCTCTATTGGTAGGTGTCTCTGCCTCCACGATGACGCGCCGTGTCCTTTGCGTCAATGGTGGGGATATGATGTGTGTGACCCAGACGGTACAGCATGAGGAGGACCAGTATGAAATTCGGTATTCACTATTCCATTGGCGTCAACGCCGACCCCCAGGCGGACGATTATATACAGGTCGCCCAAAAGGCGGAGGAGCTTGGCTACCACTCGCTTTGGCTGGGAGACCACATCGTGATTCCGGAAAAAATTGAGGCGGCCTACCCATATTCGGCGGACGGAGCCGCCGGCTTTCCACGCCGGGCTCCGTTCCCCGACCCCTTTGTCCTGCTTGGAGGTCTGGCCCTGGCAACCTCGCGGATTCTGCTGGGCACGAGCGTCATTGTCATCCCTTATCGAAATCCGCTGGTGGTTGCCAAGGCCGTCACCACCGTCGATCTATTGTCACACGGTCGTTTTCAATTTGGGGTTGGGGTCGGCTGGCTCAAAGAAGAGTTCGATGCTTTAGGGGAAGACTTCGCCCGGCGGGCGGGACAAACCCGAGAGTATCTGCACGTCATGAAGGCGGCCTGGCAGGCCGAGCCCGCGAGCTTCTCCGGTGAGTTCCTGACATTTTCAGACATTCACAATGTTCCCCTGCCGGTCCAGAAGCCGCATCCGCCCATTATTTTCGGTGGGGAGAGTCTGCCGGCCCTCAAGCGGGTGGCCGACTTGGGAGACGGGTGGCAGCCGGGTACGGCCTCCCTCAAGGTGCTGTCAAAAAGCGTCCCACAATTACAAGCTCTCATGACTGAACGCGGGCGGGACTATGCTGACCTCTCCGTCTCGGCCCTGAGCGCCGCCGGACCCTTACTCCGCAAGCCAGAGGTCATTCCCCAGCTCGGCGAGTTGGGGGTGCGAGAGTTGATCCTGTTTATGACGGCGGCGGATACGCAAAAGACTCTTGCGGTTATTGAAGAGTTTGCGGAAAAAATGATGGATTAAAGGATCACTCTGTCTCTAATTCAACTCGGCTTCCTGCAAGCGATTCATATACGCACGTCTCCAACACCGCTTCGTCCTGATACAATGAACGCTCGCGCGCAACGGCAAGAATCTCAGCTTGGTCATCTACTATTTTCCCGGTGTGCTATACATTGCGGCAAGGTGGCTCTGAGCGCCGAATACCGTACGTTCGAGCCGGGCCTGTTCTCCAGTTGGCAATTGTATGGCCAACGCGGAAACTCTCCGTGCTGTCACTTCATCCTGAAGAGCAAAGATATCCCCGAGGTCCCGGCCATATCGTTCGGCCCAGACATGATAGCCTGTTGTGGCGTCAATAAGCTGCGCGGTAACGCGCAGCTGCTTGCCAGCTTTACGGACACTGCCTTCTAGCAGATAGCGGACGCCTAGATCACGACTGACATTTTCCGGTCCGTAACTTGGAAGATTAGACGTAGCTAGGTCCCTCAATCACGGGGTGTACACTCAGGAAATCTTCGTCCACTTCTACTCCTATTCCCGGCTTTTCAAGGGGGAGAACACAGCCCTTGGCATCAAGCCTGTACGGTGTAGAGACGAGTTCATCACGAAATAAATTGTTCTGAGAAACATCCGCTTCGAAATATCCAGCGTTGTTAATAGCAGCGAGAAAATGGATAGTGGCAGCCATGTTAATCCCGGTCATCGATGTATGTGGGTGGATCGGAAGCTTCCATGCTGAAGCTAACGCAGCGATGCGCATAGCCTCAGTCACACCACCTGTCTTTGACAAGTCCGGCTGTAGAATACGAATAGCGCCATCTTCGATAAGCCGCACAAACTCAAACCGAGTGTAATGATTCTCCCCCGCGGCAAGCGGTATATGGCCAAAAGTCGCCGCGGTGGCATAGCTCCGGTAGTCGTGGGCCGCAAAGGGTTCTTCCAACCACCCGACCGCGAGTTCGTCGAACCGCGACATGACCTGACGGACATCTTCAAGGCAATAGCCGGTATTTGCATCAACCAATAAGGTGAGGTCAGGGCCAAACGCGGCACGGACAGCTTGGACCCGTTCGAGGTCACGCTGTGGAGTATCTCCAACGCGGAGTTTCACGGCGCTATAGCCCAACTCCGTCAGGGCACGCACCTCTTCCACCAGATGTTCCGGCGCTTGATAGCCCAAGGACACACCCCCTGCATACGCAGGAATTGGCTGGGCCGAGCCGCCGAGGAGTTTGTACAAGGGCCAGCCTGAGGCCTTCCCGCGAATGTCCCACAACGCCATATCAATGCCGCTCAGGGCTATGGCAGCCCCAGCGCCCAAGCCGTGACTCTGGAGTTGCATGGTGTAGACACGTTCCCACACTCCTGTGGTGTCGAATGCATCCATGCCCAGCACGAGTTGGCGTAAAGTCGTATTCACGACATGCGCGACCGTGCCGGGAGCCCGCGCGTGGTGAGACTCACCATAGCCAATCAGTCCATTTTCGGTGTGGACCTTGACCACAACGGCGTCGCGTTTGACAGCGCGACCAATACCAAGCTGAACGGTCGCATTCTGGGGTAGAGGAAAAGAGGTCGGGTAGGCTACGATGTCTACAATGCGTTCCATGCTGCGCTCCATAGGGCTCTTGTCACGAAAAGATGGGTGATTATAGGGGCACAAAGAAAACTGACACAAGGCCGAGTATCGGCAATGTCCGACTCCTGCCAGACCCGGGTATAGCCCCCTTTCCCTGGGCGAGGGCTAGGGGGAGGGTAATTCGATGGTGCGTCTATTCTGCTTTAGGGACCCTGCTGCTGACTGTGGGGGCAAGCCCGGCGACCGGCCAGGCAACCAAACTGCCCGGCGACTATTTCCCCCTGTCGGTCGCCAATCGCTGGCAATACGAGTCGAGCGAAGGCACGCCAACAAGCCCCGTAACCGAGACCTGGGAGGTGGCCAGCCGAAAGGGGGCGGGCTATGTGCTGCGCATTCAGCAGAGTCTCCTGGCCAAGGACGCTCCTGCGGAGTTTGTCTCCGCAGCGTCCACCGGGGTCGTGATGCAGACGAGCGACACCGCGTCCGAAGACGGGCAGCCGCAGTTCATCCTCAAATCGCCACTCACACGAGGGGCAACCTGGAAAACGTCGGCCGGACGCTACGAAATCACCGGGCTGAATGCGTTGGCTGCGGTGCCGGCTGGCGTATTTGAAGATTGTATCGAAGTCACCTTTTGGAGCCGCAATGGCCAAGCCAAGGCCGTGACGCTGTATGCCCCTGGTGTTGGCATGGTCCAGCGGGATGAATCCTTTACCATTCTGGGCGGCTTGGGTGATGAGGCTGGCCCGCGCCAGGGCAAGGTCAGCCTCTGGCTCACTGAATGGCACGTGAAGCCAGCCACAGCTGACGAATAATCTCTGGAGAGCGGATACGTGAGGCTCGTATGATTGAGCCTTTCCTGCCTAACGCCGGTGTCTGCGTCGAGAGATGGCAACCAGCATGCCAAGCAGAAGAATCACACCGGGTTCGGCAATAATGGTGATGAGGAACAACTGCCGCGTCTGTTCCGTGGTGAGCACCAAGGTGGAAATTTTCTGCTGAATGGAGGCATCCCTGGGGCGTTCGGTAATAAACCCCTCTTCTTGCACCAGCCATTGCACCGTGTTGAGGAAGAGGTCTCTATTGCCTAGCAAGGACAGTCTGGAGTTGCTGGCAAAATCGCTGTCTCCATATACAACCAGGCGGCCACCCGGCTCCGCGTCAGCAGAGGCGGGTGGTGCGGTGCCGTTGGTCGGCTGGTCCGACGGATTCGGGCTGGCCGCCTGATCGCGGCGAAGCATTGCGGCCACCGCCAGGGAAATCGGCCCTGGCCGGGCCTTGGTGCCCTCAAAGTCTACTGCGCCTTCGGGTGAGTCGGCTCCGGCGCGAAAGCGAGCCCATGCGCCCGGTCCGGTGCGACAGAACGGCTGGGCCGAGAGCACGCCGTCGGGCAATGGGTCGGCCGGCTCAACCGAACGGGACAGGGGAAAAATCGTGCCGACCTGGAAGTCTCTGACAATCTCGACTCCAGTATTATACAATGACACCAGCGGGCTCAGCGCGTCACCACCGAAGAGTCTGTTCTGTGGATCATAGACAACATCTTGGTCAAGCTCGATACCGTACTGGGCGAGGAAAGCAGTCAGGTTGGGTGCCGGCATGGGATCGAGCATGAAGAGGAGGCTCCCGCCTGCCGAGAGGTAGCGGGCAAGGCGCTCAAGCTCGTCCGGCAAGAAGTCGGTCTGCGGGCCACTGACCACGACGAGAGCCGCGTCTTCGGGGATGCGCTCGGTCCGAGCCAAGAAGACGGGACGGATAATAAAATTTTCGTTGCGTAAAGCTGAAGCGGCTGCACTATAGCCCAACTGCGGTTGGCCGCTCCGAGGGTCTTTTTCGCCGTGGCCGCCAACAAAATAAATGGTCTTTTGCTCCTGGCGGAGAAACTGAAACAAGGCCTCGGTGATGGTCTTCTCGCCCGCACCCGGCAGGAGTTTGTGCTGTCCATCGTATTCGAGGACTGCGGTGCCGTAATGGGTTGCCCCGTACTGCCGGGCTAGCCCGATGTTCCGGTCCCGGTGCAGAATGCGATACTGGAAGTAGGCGTTCTCTGCGGTAAAACGCTTGAGCACATCCTCATAGCGTTGGTATGCATCCGGAGAACCACCAAAAAACAGGGTCAGCAGCGCGTCTTTGTCCAGGTCGGCCAGCAGGCTTTTTGTCTGCTTTGACAGGGATAAGGTCTGCGTGGGGGTGAAGTCCCAGCGCTGATTATTGCGAATGGAGAGCGTTTGGAGGCCGACCAGACCGGCCAGAATAAGCAGATCAAGAACGGCCACCGTGACCCACTGCTTTCGACTTGGTGTGGCGAGAAACGTCCCCAGCGAAGAGAACTCCCCCTTGCCATGCCACCGCCGCGCTCGGAGCGCCTGCCAGGTCAGTAACAAAAAGAATGAGAAAAAGAAGAGAAAAAAGGTGATTTCCTGGCTGTCTATCGCACCGCGGGCGAAATTGTAAAAGCGATCAAAAAGCGAAATTTGTAGCAGGACGTGGAGCCAGGCTTCACTCATGGCCTGCTCGTTCCACGTCAATGACCAGAACAGAACGAGCACGCCGAGGGTTGCCATGGCCGCAATCGCCTGGCTGTCGGTGAGCGCTGATAAGAGCAGGCCCACGCTGATAAACACCAAGCCAATAAGCAGCAGACCGACATAGCCGGGTATTAACGCCGGCCAATGGACCTCGGGATGCCAGTGCGAGAGGACGAAAGGATACACCAGGGTTAATCCCAGAACGACCAGCAGTAGAGTGGCGGCGGCCAGGAATTTCCCCAGCAGCACGCTGCTCTCCGGAATCGGGTAGGTCCATAACAGGTCGAGGGTTCCGAGCTTTTTTTCTTCCGCAAACGAGCGTGCGGTGATGGCTGGGACGAGCAACAGGAGGACATAGCGGAGATCGTGGAAAAAGAATTCCCACAAGCCCCGCGCCAAGTTCTGGCCGCCCCACATCATAAAAAAGCTGATGTCGGTGTAAAAAAAGAAACCGCTCAAGGCCAGGGCAACCGCCACAATGGCATACGCCAGAAACAGGCCAAAGTAAGAGCGAAGTTCTTTAATAAAAATTGCGCGGAGAACCATACGCCGGTCTCATTGATACCGTTGTTTATGGCTGCGGCTGATCAACCACCCGGTGAAAGATTTCCTCAAGGTCCATCTCCCGGGAGCGGAGCTCAAATAAACGCCAGCCACGTCCAGCCACGGCTTCCACAATGCTGGGCCGGACGTCTTCATGCTGGGCGGCGCGGACCGTATAGGAGGTCGCACCACCATTCCCCTGGGAGGTCACCTGGACCTCATGGACACCGGGCAGACTGTGCAGGAGGGTTTCCACTTCGGATTGCGGGCCCTCAATATGGGCCACAACCTCACTTGCATCGCGCAGCCGGTGCGTCAGATTGTCTGGGGTATCCAGGGCTAGTAACTGGCCTCTGGCGAGAATCATCACCCGATCGCACGTCATACGTACTTCAGGCAAAATATGCGTAGACAGCAAGACGGTTCGATTCCCGCGCATGCCGCGGATGAGCTGTCGAAACTCGGCTGCCTGCTCAGGGTCAAGGCCGATGGTCGGCTCGTCAAGAATAAGTACGCTGGGGTCGTGCAGCATGGCTTGGGCCAGACCGACACGTTGGCGGTAGCCTTTTGAAAGCGTCCCGATGTAGACGCGGGTAACAGAGCCGAGGTCCAGTTCTTCAATGACCTGGGATACACGAACCCGCCGGGCCGTGCCGCCCAGCCCTTTGAGCTTGCCCGCAAAATCAAGATAGGTGGCCACCTCCATCTCCGGGTAGAGTGAGACGTGTTCCGGCATATAGCCGAGTTGACGTCTGACGGCCAGAGATTCGCTTAGCACACTATGGCCGGCAACGCGGGCCGTGCCCGTGGTCGGAGACAGAATACAGGCGAGAATGCGGATGGTCGTAGACTTGCCCGCTCCGTTCGGACCGAGGAGTCCCACGATCTCTCCGTGGTCAACAGAGAAACTCACATCCGAGATGGCGCGAAACGTTCCGTAGAGTTTCGTCAGACCTGAGGCTTCGATCATAATAGTGCGCTCATTTCCAGTAGACGCAGACAGTATCGTGCCCGATGCGACAGAATCAACTCCCTCGGCCCACACCCAGAAGGGCAGCCACAGGGGGCTGCCCCTACAAACTCGTTTGTCCTGAGCGTAGCGAAGCGAAGTCGAAGGGCCTAGTGCGCACTGTGGCCGCCATCAACCGGAATGACCGCGCCCGTCATAAAGCTCGCCTCATCCGAGGCCAGATAGAGGGCCAGGGAGACTACTTCGTGCGAGTTCCCAAAGCGTTTGAGCAGATGCGTGTCGGCAATCTGTTGCCACACGGCCTCTTTGTTGTCCATATTCTTGATGTACTCGCGCGGCATGGGGGTATCGATTGCGCCCGGACAGATGGCATTGACCCGAATATTATACGGAGCCAGGTCGACCGCCATACAACGGGTCAGATTCACCAGCCCGCCTTTGGCCGCCCCATAGGCCGACATCTGCGGATAGCCAAGAATACCGCCTGCCGATGAAATATTAATAATCGAGCCGCTGTGTTGTTTCTCCATATGCGCGACCACTGCCTGGCTCATCAGGAACGGTCCGGTCAGATCGATCCGAATAATACGTTCCCATTCTTCCAGGGTGGTCTCTTGAAACGGTTTGCCCAAAATAACCCCGGCGTTGTTATACAGAACATCGATGCGACCAAAGCTTGCCATAGCTTTTTCGACAACCGCCTTAATCCCGTCCGGGGCCGCGGTGTCCGCCTGGACCCATTCGACCCGGGCTCCGGCTGAAGGAATATGTGTGGCGGTGTGTTCGACCTCTGGCAGGATGTCGCTGATCACCAGGGACGCGCCTTCTTGCGCAAAGGTCTGGGCGGCCACCGCACCTTGACCGCGCGCGGCTCCGGTAATGATCACGACTTTTCCATCTAAACGGCCCATGTCGTCCTCCTTGTTGTTTTCCTCCTGAGGAGATAGCAGAAACTCGCCCAGCGTGCCAAATACGGCTTGCTGAGGGGAAATAGGCTGGCTATGTTGCCCACGATATGCAAGAGGCTTATCTCGCTCGTAACAAAGCGAAGAGAGGATAGTATGGCAAAGACCGATCCGATTACCCTGGCGGTTGTCCAGGGCATGCTCGAGTCAACCCAGCGTGAGATGACGCTGACCATCGAGAAAACGTCGCGCTCGTCCGTGTTCAATATTGCGCGCGATTACTCCAATGCCCTGTTTCTCGGTAGCGGGGAGATGATTCTGCAAGGCCAGGACATCCCCATTCACTTAGGTTCGCTGATGCCAGCCCTGCGGACCGTTGCCGACTATTTCGGCGACGATATTCATCCGGGGGATGTGTTCTATCACAACGATCCCGCCTGGAGCGGCTCTCATATTGTTGACTGCTGCATGTATAAGCCGGTCTTCTACCAGGACGAGCTCGCGTTCTGGACGGTCAGCAAAGGCCACGTCACCGACATTGGCGGCCCCGTACCCGCCGGCTATAACCCCGAAGCCAAAGAGATTTATGCCGAGGGCCTGCGCATCCCGCCGCTGAAAATACGGGACCGCGGGGTAGAGCGGAGAGATGTGGTGAATTTTATTCTGACTAATGTCCGCTCCCGCCGACTCCAAGCCGGCGATATGCGTGCCCAGCTTGCCGCGGTCACGATTGGCGAGCGCAACCTGATCGGTCTGCTTGAGAAATACGGCAGAGATGTAGTCATGGCCTGTATGGCGGAACTGCTCGATCTGGCCGAACACCAGATGCGGGCATTTATCAGCGCCATCCCTGACGGGACCTACCACGGTAAATCCGTTCTTGAAGACGCCGGACACGGCTATGGCGATATCGAGATTGCCGCGACCGTCGAGATCACCGGAGACACCCTGGCCGTCTCGCTGTCGAGCCCGCCCCAGATTCCGTATTTCATCAACTCCTATGCGGCCAACTCGCTGTCCGGGGTGTATCTCGGGGTGATGATGTTCGCCCAACTGCCCCCACCGTATAACGAGGGGCTGTATCGGCCCATTACGGTTGATGTCGGCCCGGAAGGCACCCTCACCAATGCCAAAGAACCGGCGCCGCACGCGAACTGCACAACCACCCCGTCAGAATCGATTACGGACGCCGTCCGCATGGCGCTCGAACAAGCTCTGCCCGAAAAGGCGGTGGCTTCCTGGGGACATTCAAACGGCCTGAACATTGCCGGGCAGGATTACCGCTCGGGTGAAGAGTACGTTTCCATGATCCTGGCCACCATCATCAGCGGTGGCGGCGCCTCGCATAAGACGGACGGCTGGCCGGCGGTGGGGCCGCAGTGCTGTTTTGGTGCTCTGACGAGTGGCGATGTTGAAATTCTTGAGTACCAATATCCGATTATTATCCACCGTTACGGTCTGATGACGGACTCGGGTGGGGCTGGGAAGCTGCGCGGTGGTTCGGGCACGCACTGGGAGGTCGAACCGCTCCGCGATCCCATGACGGTTGTCATGTTCGGCGAAGGACGGCGCTACCCGGCTCAGGGCGCGCTCGGCGCGGTCTCGAAGCTGTGCGAGCCCAAGGTAGGACGGGCGCTATATTACAAGAAAGACGGCAGCGTCGAGGAGATCAAGACCAACCGGATTGCCGAAATCGAGCCGGGCGAACGCTTCGCCAACCAGAACCCTGGCGGCGGCGGCGTGGGTGACCCGCGTGAACGCGACCGCGACAAGGTACTCGAAGATGTGCGCAACGGCTTCGTGTCCGTCCAGGCCGCCTGGGAAGAGTACGGCGTCCGGGTCGAGGACGACTCGCAGGGGTACCGGCCGTACGCAGTTAGCGTCCAAGAGAAGCTCGTGGCCGGAAAGTAACCATGTCACAGCATGCTTACCGTCTCGGCATCGACACCGGCGGGACGTTTACCGACTTTATTCTAGCCTCGGCCGGTGAAGGTATCCGTCTCTATAAGACGCCGTCTACACCGCACGACCCGCCCAGTGCCGTGCGCGAAGGGCTGCAGCAGATCGGGGCGGACCTTGGCTGTAGCGTGGCGGACTTTCTGCGGGACTGCGACTTGGTCATTCTCGGCACGACCGTTGGAGTCAACGCCCTGATCGAACATAAGGGGGCCAGGACCGGCCTGTTCTGCACGGCTGGTCACGAAGACTCGTTCGAAATTCGTCTCGGCCATAAGGAAGACGGACACCGCTACGACGCAGACTTCCCTCAAGCAACCATGCTGGTTCCGCGCGCCCTGCGGTTCCCGGTCGAAGAGCGCGTGCTGAGCACCGGTGAAGTCCGTGTTCCGCTCAACGAAGCCGACATCCGGCGCGGTATTCGCCGCTTTCGGGAAGAGGGTGTCGAGGCCGTGGCTATCTCTCTGGTCTGGTCGTTCCTGCATCCCGAACACGAGCGGCGCATCGCCGAGTTGGTCCGGGCAGAAATGCCTGAGACCTACGTCACATTGTCGGTCGATCTGCTGCCCCAGATCCGCGAGTACACCCGGACCAGCACGACCGTGATGAACGCCTATATCGGGCCGCTCATCCAGCGTTATGTCGAGCGCATGGAGGCCCTGCTGCGCGACCTGGGATACGATAATCCGGTGCGCTATATGCAGAGCAATGGGGGTCTGACCTCCGGTCGCTTCCTGGCCGACAAGGGCATCTACGCCTTGAACTCGGGACCGGCCGCGGGGCCGAACGCCGGCCTGTTCTTTCATGAAGGTAAAGAGCTCACTGGAGACGGGTCGCGTGACATCATCACGGTGGATATGGGCGGTACCAGCTTCGATATCAGCCTGAGCAAGGACGGTAAGACGAATATCGTCAAGGATGTTGATTTTCTGCGCTACCGGATCGGCATCCCCATGCTGCAGGTCGAGACCCTTGGAGCGGGCGGCGGTAGTATCGCCTTTGTGAACCGTATGGGTCTGTTGCAGGTCGGGCCGGAGAGCGCCGGTGCCCAGCCGGGACCGGCCGCCTATGGCCAGGGTGGACAGCGCCCGACCGTGACCGATGCCCTGGTCGTGCTGGGCTATCTGAACCAGGAAGCACTACTGGGCGGTCGGCTGCGGATCGACGCCGAGGCGGCCCGCCGTGTGATTACAGACGAGATTGCCGGCCCGCTCAAGCTGGATATCGAACGAGCCGCCCAGGGGATTTTCACCCTGGTGAACTCCAATATGGTCAGCGGTATTCGGCGGGTGTCAATCGAACGTGGCTATGATCCGCGTGACTTCATGATGGTTGTTGGCGGTGGAGCCGGTCCGGCCCATGCCGGTCGGTTAGCCGGTGAACTCGGCATTCCGACCATTCTCATTCCCAAGGTGTCCTCCGCATTCTGTGCGTTCGGTGAAATCCTGGCGGATATGAAACACAGCTATCTGTCGTCCAGCGCGGTCCGCCTGGATGCCGTGGACTACGCGCAGCTCAACGACACCTTTGCGGCCATGGAAGCGCAGGGCCGGCACGATCTGGGCAGCGCTG
This sequence comes from Candidatus Binatia bacterium, assembly GCA_022820725.1. Taxonomy (GTDB): domain Bacteria; phylum Desulfobacterota; class Binatia; order Bin18; family Bin18; genus Bin18. The sequence continues at coordinate 69,587 of JAJEFA010000002.1, read as the reverse complement.
GGGTGGACCCAAACGCGATAACAATCTCTCGCTCGCTGGACATGCGTTACGTCGATCAGGTCCATGAATGCCAGGTTGATATCCCGCCGGAAGACATCTCGACCAGCAATATCGACACGATTGCCGAGGCGTTTCACACCCGTCACGAAGAACTGTTCACCTATTGCGAGCGAGATAATGCGGTCGAGATTATGAATCTGGAGTCCACCGTCGTAGGCAAAGTCGTGCGGCCTCAACTGCCGCCACTCGCCAGTGGAACTCCTGACCCTGCCCACGCCCAGGCCGGTGAACGCCCGGCCTTCTTTGAAGAGAACAATGCCTTCGTGACGACGCCGGTCTACGACGGCGCCAAGTTGCTCGTGGGCAACGTGGTCGTTGGGCCGGCAATTATTGAGGAAATCACAACCTCCATCGTGGTCTTTCCCGGCTGGCAGGTCCGGCTGGACAACCCCGGGGTGTACGTGATGACGCTGAGAGAATAACGACTCTGAGGTCTTCTACTGCCCGAGCAGATTGGCCTGATCGAACAGACCCAACTCTAGCCGAACCAACTCCAGACGCGCCTCGCGCTCTCGGCGTGCTTGCAGCGCCTCGTTAATTGTGACCTCATGAAAGCGGATGTGGCCACCGGGCGAGGCCTGTGCAATCAGGTCGAGATCTGCTTTGATGACCGTGCCTATGGTGGTATAGCCTCCGCCTGTCACCGCGTCGTTCAGGAGGACGATGGCCTCTAGCCCACCCGGAATCTGGATCGAGCCGATGGGGTAGCCCAGATCGACCACATTGGAGGGGTCGGCGCCCGCGCCAAACGGCTGCTCGCCAGCGTTGAACTCGAACGTCGGGCCCTTGAGGCGATAGCCGATCCGATCGGCTTCGGTCGAGACTTCCCAATCCGCAGCCAGAAAGTCCTTCAGACTGTCCGGTGCCACACGGTGGCTGCACATGCCCATCACCACCCGGACCTCAAGCTCTTTTTGTAGAGCCGGGATCAGCGCCGGGTCGCAGGTGCGTCCCAGCATCGCGTCGGGTGAAGTATGGGCCGTGCCGAGCGGGAGACAGTCACCGGCCTCAAGTTTGCGTCCGTCCAGGCCGCCGAAGCGGCCCAACATATATGTCGAGCGGCTGCCGAGCCGTTCGGACACCGTAATTCCACCGGCCAGACAGACATAGGCTCGTGCCCCGCGACGCACTCCACCCAGGCTGACGCGGTCGCCGGGATGCAAGGCGTGAGCGCGCCACTGTGCCGCGGGTTGATTGTTGATCGTAAACGCGATGTCCGCTCCGGTCACCGCGATCAAACCCTCGCTCGTCACCTCGAACGACGGACCGGAATAGGTCACTTCCAGCCCTGCGGCGTCCTCCGGGTTGCCGACCAGCAGGTTGCCGACCCGGAAGGCGAAATTGTCCAGCGCGCCCGAAGGCGGCATGCCGATATGGTACCAGTGCAGACGCCCAAGGTCCTGGACGGTAGTCAAGAGGCCAGGCTCAAGGATGCTAAGCATGAGCAGCTTCTTCTCGCAGGTGTTTGAGGTAGTGCTCCGGGTCGCGCATGTATTCGTCCGGACGAAAATCCTGCTCAATAATGCGGTAGCGATAGCTGCCGGCTTCGACCTCCGAGCGGATGTCATTATACTCGTCCATATCAATAGGCCGGAATTGCCAGCGATCCCCGGCATTGGCCAGAATATAGCGTCCTTTGAGATCTGGCAGATGCTCCTCTGGGTCATACACGGGCACCGCTGACATGCCGATGAGTTGGTACCCACCTGGTCCCTGCACTGGGTAAATGCACAGAAACACGCCGGCATGGGCCACGGCGCGCTCAGGGGTGTCCGTACGCGGGCGGATATATTTTGGTGCCTGAATGGCCTGTTCGGGTGGGCACATGCGATAGCACCAGGCCGTGCCGGGTACAAAGCCGACCATGGAGATCCAGAACGGCCGGTCGCAGTAGGCGGTAATGAATTCCTCCTTGGAGGAATAGCCGTTCACCCGCATCAGGTATTCGAGGTTGGACACCGACGGGTCCTGATGCCGGTCGGCAAAGCGTTTGGCACACTCCTGGGTCCAGGGATCGTCGAACAGTACCGGGATATCGACCAGCCGGGAGGTCAGCGTCTCCGCGGACTGAATCTCGCGTTCGAGGTCTTTGAGCGTTCGGATCAAGGCGTCGGGATGGGTCTCTTCGGGACGGAAATGGACCAGATAGGAAGCGTTGGCCGGACAGACCTCAATGACCCCAGGGATGCGGCGGCGCTCAATTTCGCGGCAGATTGACAGCAGCTTGAAATTAATGGCGAGGTCCATTGCCTCGCTGAAGACCACCAGCAAGTATTCATCGCCACCGTAGTCATAGCGCGTCTCTGACATGGCCCCACCCTGTTCCACACCTACCGAGCAGAATCGCCGAGAAGTTCTACCGGCCGGAAGCTAGGCGCTCGCTCGTTCCTGCAAAGGCAGAATGTCCGCACTCTCGGTACGAATCGCGCTCCGAATGGCTATGCCTTCTCGTTGGAGGGCGGCATGCAGTCCGTCAAGGACTTCCGGCGCATTGACCACGTCCCCATGGACGCACACGCTTTCGCCTTCAACGTCGATCACGTCTCCGCTATCTGCGGTTGTCTGTCCGTCAACGGCAAAGCGCAGCACCAACTCAACGATCTCTTCCACATCCTCGGTGCCATACGAGCGCTTGACGGTAATTGCACCAGTCTCGTCGTAGTTGAGACCCGGATAGAATTCCTTGACAACCCGAAACCCCATCTTTTCTGCAGTAGAGACCAGCGGAAAGGAGGGCAGGGCAGGGAGATAGACAATGATGTGTGGATCAACAGCCTGAAAACCCTCCAGAATGGCGCGGGCATTGTCTTCGGACTGTATCCCCCACGAATAGAATGCGCCGTGTGGCTTGGCGGCCTGTAGCGTGAGGCCGTGCATTTCGCAAAATGCCTTGAGGGCGCCGGCCTGATAGACGACATAATCGGTCGCCTCCTGATGGGTGATGTTCATCAGCCGTCGGCCAAAGCCCAGCAAATCAGGAAAGCCGGGATGAGCACCCACGGTGACCCCGTACTGCTTAGCCCATTCCACTGTGCGACTCATCCAACTCGGGTCTCCGGCATGAAAGCCGCAGGCAATATTAGCGTGGGAGATGCGCTTCATGACCTCTTCCGGCCGGCCAAGCACGAAGTTACCAAACGACTCGCCCATATCACTATTGAGATCGATCCAATTTCTGCGCATGGTGTACCCCTCCTGCACGAATTCAAAACATGGAGAATTATCGCTCTCCATAGATGGACTGTCAATGTTTGGAGGAGACGCTCAGTCGAGTATCGTCTTTCTTCTGAAAGTAAACAGGGCTGTGAGCTTTTCTAGTTGCGATGAAAAGCCGCGATGGCCTGCACTACCTCTTCTTGCATGGCCGGAGCGAGCTCCGGGTAGATAGGCAGAGCCAGGCTGTGCCTTGCGGCGTATTCGCTGTGGGGGAATGCACCACGCTGATAGTGCAAAGAGGCAAAACAGGGCTGGAGATGCAGCGGCGTTGGATAGTAAATGGCGGCGCCAATCCCCTGATGCTGGAGCGTCGTTAATAGGGCATCCCGGTGGGTGCTCCGGACAACAAACTGATGGTAGATATGTCGGCGTTGCGGAGCCTCGACCGGCAGGCTCAGCTCTTCGAGTTTTTGGGAGGCAAACAGCTGGCGATACGTGTCGGCATTGCGCTGCCGGGCCGTTGTCCAGGCGTCTACATGCTGCAGTTTGACGCGCAGCACCGCAGCCTGGAGGGCGTCCAGGCGGAAGTTTCCTCCCACCCGAGTATGTTCATACTTGGACTGCTCTCCATGACTCCGCAACTGTCTGACCCGTTGCGCAAGCTGTGCGTCATTGGTGGTCACCATCCCGCCGTCGCCGTATCCACCGAGATTTTTAGACGGAAAAAAACTGAAACAACCCAAATGCCCAAGCGAGCCCGCTCGTTTGCCCTTGTATTCCGCACCTATTGCCTGCGCGGCATCTTCGATCAGAAAAAGATTTCGACGAGCGGCAATCTCAAGAACCGAATCCATGTCCACCATCTGGCCAAACAGATGGATCGGGATAATGGCTCGGGTCCGTGGGGTAATGACCGATTCGATCCGAGCGGGGTTCAGATTATATGTCAGTGGGTCAATATCAACAAAGACCGGCCGCGCTCCGAGACGGGCGATACTCCCGACTGAGGCGAAAAAGGTATACGGCGAGGTGATGACTTCATCCCCCGGCTGAATATCGATTGCCATCAAGGCGACCAGCAGGGCATCCGTACCGGACGAGACCCCGATCCCGTACTGACATGCGGAGTAGGCCGCAATCTCACGCTCAAAGGCTTCAACCTCCGGCCCCAGAATGAATTGCTGAGACTCCAGCACGCGCTCCACCGCAACCCGGATTTCCTCCCGGATTACGGCGTATTGAGCTTTGAGATCGAGCAGGGGAACAGCCATACAACAGCCCTCTCCGCTCAGTATGGGTTCCCTGGAGCAGGGTCAAGAGTGCATGGTCTGAAGGTGTAGGAGAGCAAAAAACTGCAACATATTTTGCGTGTGGTGAGGAGGAATGGTAATCTGAACGAGGAGAGATGTTCGTGTGTAAGGAATTCCCTATGCCGTGTCTGTGGAAGTGCTCTCGAATCATTGTCATCGGACTTTTTCTGTGTGGGCTGGTAGGAGGAATCTCTGGTTGTACGCAGGAATCGCAGAACATGCTGAGTCGTTCCATTCAAAACTGGACGGGAACCAACGGCGTCTTGGATATTTATGCTGGAGAAAAGCTGGTGCTGCGTTTTATCGAGATCGATAAACTCAGCACTGCAGCCGCAACCGGTGATGGCAGTACGGCCAGACCCTACCGCTTTGGCTATGGCTATGCTGACAAGAATCTGAATTTCCGGGTCGATGAAGGCGAAAAAAAGGTCTATTTTGAGTTCAGTGATTACTCAACCAGCTATATTTTTTACGAGAACTACACCGAGTAACAAGGCGTGACAGAATTTTTCGATTTCTTCCCTCTCGGCTGGGAGTTTCGCTGGCGAGACGGGATTGACATCGCCTGTATGGCGTTTGTCGTCTACCAAGCTTATATCCGCTTTCGTGGAACGCAGGCCGCACGGATAGGAGTAGGGCTGGCCGTACTCGGTTTATTTTATTTCCTCGCCAGCCAAGCAGGGCTCTTTTTGACCACTTGGGTACTGGGCGGTATTTGGGCTGCGGCCTTTATTCTGGTCGTCGTCGTGTTCCAGGCTGAAATTCGTCAGATCCTTGAGCAGGTCAATCCTGTCCTCTCCACCCCAAGGATTTTTCGTCGGACCCCCGCTGAGGCCCGGATTGCTGACTTCCTGGTCACGATAGCGGACACGTGTTTTAGTCTGGCGAAAAAGCGTCACGGCGCAATCCTCATTTTTGAGCGGAACGACCCGATAGAACCTCTCTTGCGGAGCCACGGCGTCCGGATTGATGCCGAAGTCAGCGATTTGCTCCTGGATAATTTGTTTACGCCTTCCAGCCCTCTACACGACGGCGCCATTTATCTTCGGGCAGGGCGGGTCTGGCGGGCGGGCTGCATCTTGCCGCTTTCAGAATCACGCTCGCTGCCCTATACGTATGGGACCCGTCATCGGGCTGCGTTGGGGATTACAGAGCGCTCTGACGCGCTGGCTGTCGTTGTTTCGGAAGAGCGGGGCGCGGTCTCCGTCGTCGATCGGGGCGGCATGGTGACGCTACCGGGATCGTCCGAGCTGTTGACCTGGCTGAATTTGCGTCTTTCCGGTGCCAAGAAACGGCGGGCCCAATGGCGGTGGCGTGACATGCTGGAGGCCAATATCCGTCCCAAACTGGGTGCTCTGGCGGCGGTCTGCATCCTCTGGCTGATCCTGGTTGGCCCGCAAAACACTGAGGTCGGGTTTGCAGTTCCTGTGGTCTACTACAACATACCAGGGCATTTGGACATGACTGGCAAGAATACCCAAGAGGTATACCTGCGGGTACGAGGGTCGCGTGAACTGTTGGCCTTGCTTGACCCGCGGGGCCTACGGGCGCAGGTTGATCTCTCAAGCGCTCAGGCTGGGCGGAGCCGCTTTCCCCTGACCGAGCATGATGTCAACATCCCGCTCGGCCTCCAAGTTGCCGGTATGGACCCGTCGAGCGTGAGCGTCCGTCTCAAGGAACGTCCGTCTCCATCGGAACAAACAGAGCAAAACGGCAATACGCGCCAGACGTCGTAAAGCCGTCTCTTATGCCGACTGCGCTGTCGCAGCCTGCAATAATTTCCACACCCGCGCCACGTGTTCATGCGTGGTGGCCTGGTTACCGATGGCGACGCGGATGGCATAGCGGTCGTTCAGCTTGGTATGTGACAGGAATGCCTGTCCGCTGGCGTTCACCGCGTCGATGAGGGCTGCATTATGCTCGTCTGGGGCGTGGCCGTCGGTCGGCAGGTGACGAAAACAGACGGTGGAGAACGGGACTGGCGCCAACCGTTCCCAGTTTGGTGCGGCGTCGATTTGCTCAGCCAGCCAGTGTGCTTCCCGTATATGGCCCCTGATCATTGAGGCCAGCCCGGCCCGGCCATAGGCACGGATGACCATCCACAGTTTAAGCGCCCGAAAGCGCCGGCCCAGAGACAGGCCGTAGTCCATAAAGTTGACTACATCCTGCTCGTCGGTTTTGAGATACTCGGCCACCAGCGAAAAGGCGCGTTTGAGGTCGTCGGGCCGGCGCGTATACAGCAGGCTGCAATCGATGGGGGTCAGCAGCCACTTATGCGGGTTGGTGACAAACGAATCGGCGCGCTCACAGCCGGCCAGTACGTCTCGATGTGAGTCGACTAAGGCTGCGGCTCCACCATAGGCGGCGTCAACGTGCAGCCATACCTGATACCGTTCGCAAATATCGGCAATGGCCGGAATCGGGTCAATACTGGTTGACGAGGTCGTACCGACCGTTGCCACAACGGCGATAGGTTTGACTCCGGCCGCCAGATCGTTCGTAATGGCCTGATCCAAGCGGTCCGGTCGCATTCGAAAGGCGTCGTCCGTCTCAATATGCCTGGTCCAACGCCGCCCGATACCCAGCGCAATAGCGGCTTTATCAATCGAACTATGTGCCTGGGTTGAAGTATATATCGCCAGTGGTGGCAGGTTGGGACGACCGGCCATACCGTGCTCGCGAATGTCCAGACCTGATGCCTCACGCGCTGCGGCCAGCGCGTATAAGGAGGAGGCTGAGGCCGTATCTGTGATTTCACCAAACCAGTTGGTCGGCAGGTCGAGCATCTCGGCGACCCATTGCAGGGTGCGCTGTTCCAACTCGGTTGCTGCGGGAGAGGTGCGCCACAGCATGGCATTGACGTTGAGCGCTGCGGAAATCAGTTCGCCCACAATCCCAGGGCCCGACCCGCTAATCCCAAAATAGGCAAAGAAGGCTGGATGATTCCAGTGTGTGATGCCAGGCAGGATGAGGCGGTCTATATCTTTGAGAATGACCTCCAGCGACTCGCCGTGTTCGGGTGAGCTCTCGGGCAGGGTAGCCGCGATATCGCCCGGTGAGACACGTGCCAGGACCGGCCGGTCGCCGACCTGCTGTAAATAGGACGCGACCCACGCCGCCGCCTCAGAGAGCGCATGTTGGAGCTCTTGTGGGCTTGGGCCTATCGGTCGAGTCATGGTGTATCGTCCTTATATGAGATTTCGACCGACCTTACCGCGGTTTCCCGCTGGATGGCAAACGGCTGAGCGAGCTAGAGATTGACAGCGGAGTACTGCTGCTGTTGACGACGGAGTTCTTCCGCAAACGGATCAAGACGGGGATGCCTCCCGAGCTTTTTGATGAAGGCGGCATTATCCGGGTGCCCGATAAAAACGCTCTCAAAAAAACGATGGGCTCCCGGGGCAATGTATTGATAGTACTCGCGCATGATGTGGGCGGCCTCGCGCCCGCGCCAAGTGTCAGGTAGGAGATCGTCCGGCAGGCCAGGGTCACTGAATAAAAACTTGCGATATTCATGAATGAGTTGGATCTCTTCACAAAAACAGCGTTCATCAGAGAGAGGCTGCTGCTGGTCGAGTTTGCCACGGTATACACTGATGAAGGCCGCATAGCCCTGCTGGATCGCATCGAGATTCCAACACTTGTCAATGAGGCGCTGATTCTCTGCCGGACCACGGTAGTGAGCGGTGAAGAAGTCGAGATGGGGCGCAATGTCATAGCGCTCGGCAATTTCGATGAGTTGCGGTCGCAGGTCGCGAGGACTGATCCACACGCTGCTGGCAAGTTGGCCAAAGCCGGTCCAACTTAATTCACGTCGAATTTTATCCCGAACGACTCTGCGTTTCTCTGGAATGGTGTAGGTCACAATCAGCCATTCACCATTCCAGGCCAGATTATCGAGTTTATAGATCCGACTCGCCGCCTCAGCCATGCGCCGTTTGCCTTGAGCAGTCAGTCCATAGAAGCTCTTCCTGCCAAGCCGACGATTGCGTAGCCAACCGTCGGCAGTGATGCGTGAAAGCGCAACCCGTACTGCTTGTGGAGCAATATCAAACTCCTGCATGAGGCGGATCAGACTGCCGACCCAGATCTCACCGCCGTAATTACGAACAAAGTCGCCGAACAGAGTGAAGAGGAGGGAACGTGGACGCATATCTCACAAATCATATGTCAGGCAATAATATTTTGCTTGACGTAATATAACAAACTATATATTATACACTTTATAAATGATATATTAAGAAACTGGAGAGAAAAATGGCTCGCATCCTTTTAGAAAAGGTCCCGCCCATTGCGCGTATTATTTTTAACCGACCCGAGGTTGTGAATGCTACGGATGGGCGCTTTGTGAAAGAGCTTCATACCATAGGCCAGGACCTGGTACGGGCCACAGACATCCGAGCGGTTATTGTCACCGGGGCTGGACGAGGGTTTTGTTCGGGCATTGATCTCAAGGCTGTGTCCCAGGATGAGATTCAGATACCTTGGTTCCGAGAATGGGAAGAGACCCTACGTCTGTTTGAGACCATGTACGATAAGGTCGTGATCTGCGGCATTCATGGGGCCTGCATTGGTGGGGGGCTTCAGTTCTCATTAACCTGCGATATGCGGATTGCCGCGGATAATGCCTTTTTCAGCCTCACTGCGGTGCGGCATAGTATTATTCCCGGTCTTGGGACGTTCCGTTTGCCCCGTGTCGTTGGGATGGGCCGTGGGCGGCTGCTTGCCCTGGCCACCTCGCAGATCAAGGCCAAACAAGCGCTGGAATGGGGACTTGTAGACCAAGTTGTCAAAGCCAAAGACCTGGGAAAAACACTGCATATCGCCGCGGACATGTTCCTCCAAACGGCTCCTACCGCCTTTCGGGAATCAAAGAAACTGCTGGTCCAGAGTTATGATCTTCCGTATGAGCAGTTTCTGTCCGCCTATCTTGAAGGGCAGCAAGCCTGTCTCGCCTCCTCCGATCACACTGTGGCCGGCACGGCCTATCTGTCCAAGACGCCCGCGCAGTACCAAACGCCGAAAAAACAATCCCCCGACCCAAGCCGCCCAATACGTAAAACCCGGCTGGTGGCATAGACGCTTCAATGACGTTAGAGTGACGGACGGAGACGCAAGACGAGGCGTTTTATGAGTACGGCCGTACGTGTTGATGAACAGGCGCAGCGACCTGAGATGCAAACTGAGCCTGCCTCCTCAACTTCAAGCAGCATCGAATTTGCGACCCGGCCCGAGCACTATCGGCATTGGAAACTGTCGATTGATGGCCGAATCGCCAGGCTCGCAATGGATGTGCGGGAAGATACTCCCCTGTTTCCGGGCTATGAGCTCAAGCTCAATTCGTACGACCTGGGTGTGGACATCGAACTCTGCGACGCGGTTCAGCGTCTTCGCTTCGAACATCCCGAAGTCGCCGTGGTAGTGCTCTGTTCGGCCAAGCCGCAGGTCTTTTGTGCCGGAGCAAATATTCGCATGCTGGCCCAGTCTTCACACGCGCATAAGGTCAACTTCTGCAAGTTTACGAACGAGACGCGCAACAGCATCGAGGACGCCAGCGCTCACTCAGGACAAACTTATGTCTGCGCCGTGAATGGGACGGCCTCAGGCGGCGGGTATGAACTGGCCCTGGCGTGTGAGCACATTATACTCATTGACGATGGCTCAAGCGCGGTGTCCCTGCCCGAGTTACCGCTACTTGCGGTCTTGCCCGGAACCGGCGGTCTGACGCGGCTTGTCGACAAACGGCACGTGCGGCGTGATCGGGCCGATTTCTTTTGTACAACATCTGAGGGCCTGCGTGGGAAACGGGCTCAGGAGTGGAATCTGGTTGACGAAATCGCCCCGCGCTCGCGTTTTGAGAAAACGGTTCACGCTCGTGCGGTGGCCTTTGCTACCCAATCGGACCGCCCCGCGGATGCGGTCGGCATTGCCCTGACTCCCCTGGCCCGCTCCATGGCAGAGACGGTCATTACCTATGAGCATATCTCAATCGAGCTGGACCGAGGGTTGCGGACCGCCTCATTCACGGTCCACGCGCCAAGCGGAGACCTGCCGCGCACAGTGGAAGCCGTCCACGCTGCCGGTGCGGGCTTCTGGCCCTTGGCGCTGGCGCGTGAGTTGGACGATGCCATTCTGCACTTGCGGCTGAATGAAGAAGATATCGGGACCTGGGTGTTTCGCACCAGTGGCGAGGCCGCGCAGGTCGAAGCCGCTGACCGCCTCCTGACCGAGCATGCCGCTGACTGGCTGGTCCGCGAGATTACCTTATATCTCAAGCGAACCTTCCAGCGTCTGGATGTGAGCGCGCGGAGCCTAATCGCCCTGATCGAGCCGGGCAGTTGTTTCACCGGCACTTTACTCGAACTCGTGCTGGCTGCCGACCGGTCGTATATGCTGGACGGCAGGTTTGAGGGCAGTGAGCTGCCTCCGGCCGCACTTCGTTTGACCCCCATGAACTTTGGGCCGCTGCCCATGAATACCGCTAGAACGCGCTTGACCAGTCGTTTCCCGGCGCAACCGGATCATATTGCGGAGTTGCGGTCGTATATGGGGCAGGATATCGACGCGGAGACGGCTGACGAACTTGGGCTGGTCACCTTTATTCCGGATGATATCGACTGGGAAGACGAAGTCAGGCTGGCCCTGGAAGAACGGGCTAGTTTCTCGCCCGATGCCCTCACCGGTATGGAGGCCAGCCTGCGCTTTGCCGGTCAGGAGACCCTCCAGACCAAAATATTCGGGCGTTTGAGTGCCTGGCAAAACTGGATTTTTCAGCGACCGAATGCCGTTGGCGAAGACGGGGCGTTGACGCTGTACGGCACGGGGAAACAGAGCCGTTTTCGGAAACAGAGGGTGTAGACATGGCGATTAATTATGCTGAGCGCATTCCGAACAATGTTGCCCTAGCTGAGAACCGCCGACTCCAACGCGCACTGGAGTCGTGGCAACCGAATTATTTACGCTGGTGGGATAGCTGTGGTCCGGAGGGGACGCAGGCGTATGACGTCTACCTGCGCACGGCTATCAGTGTCGAGTCCGACGGCTGGGCCCATTTTGACTATGTGAAAATGCCCGACTATCGGTGGGGAATTTTCCTGGCCAAGCCGCAGGAGGAGCGTCGTATCGCCTTTGGGGACCACCTTGGCGAACCGGTCTGGCAGGAAATCCCAGGCGAATATCGCAGCCTCTTACGCCGTCTGGTCGTGACTCAGGGGGATACCGAGCCGGCCTCCGTCGAACAGCAGCGCCATCTGGGCCATACTTGTCCTTCGCTGTACGATTTGCGCAACCTGTTTCAGATCAATGTTGAAGAGGGGCGTCATCTGTGGGCTATGGTCTATATCCTGCATGCCTATTTTGGTCGCGATGGCCGAGAAGAAGCCGAGATGATGCTGGAGCGCCATTCCGGGGATGCGGACAAACCGCGTATCCTGGGGGCGTTTAACGAAGAGACGCCGCACTGGCTGTCCTACTTCATGTTTACCTTTTTCACTGATCGTGACGGGAAATATCAGCTCGCCTCGTTGGCCGAATCCAGCTTCGACCCGTTAGCCCGGACCTGCCAGTTCATGCTGACGGAGGAGGCGCATCACATGTTTGTGGGTGAAACCGGAGTGATGCGAATTATCCAACGCACGTGTGAGGTCATGAACGAACTCAAGACGGACGACCCTGCGCGCATCCGCGCGGCCGGGGCTATCGACCTGCCGACCTTACAGCGCTTCATCAATTTTCATTATAGCGTCTCACTCGACCTGTTCGGTCAGGAACGTTCGACTAACGCCGCCGACTATTTTACAACCGGCCTTAAAGGCCGCTATCACGAAACCCGCATCAATGACGACCATCGCCTCTCGGATCTGACCTGGCCGGTCCAGCATCCCGCAGCCGGCACTATCGTCCGTGAGGATGTTCCGGCTCTGCTCGCCATTAACGAACGCTTACGCGACGATTATATTGCCGACTCGCAGCGGGGGCTGGATCGTTGGAACAAGGTGGTTGAACGGCAGGGGGTTGAGAGCCCGCTGTACTTGCCTCATCGAGGTTTTCACCGCAAGATCGGTGCCTTTTCCGATGCCCATATATCGCCACAGGGAGAGATGGTGACAGCCGAGGAGTGGCAGCGCCAGTGCGCCTCATGGCTGCCGACCGAGGATGATCACGCCTTTGTGTCTTCGCTCATGCAGCCAGTCACCGAACCGGGCACAATGGCCAGCTGGATTGCTCCGCCGGCCCGCGGGATCAACAATCAACCCCTCGACTTTCCTTATGTGCAATGGGCAGAGAGTCCAAAGGGAGAGTAGACATGCAGGCCAATACCGTTGCTATTGACCCGGCAGATTCCTCCATTCAGTTTGCTCCACGGTTCAATGTGGCCGTGCCGTTTATCGACCGGCATCTGATAGAAGGGCGGGCGCAGAAGACTGTCATTCGCACGGTCCATGGCGATATGACCTATGGCCAGCTTGCCGCGCAGGTCAACCGGTGTGGCAATATTCTACGCTCGATGGGCGTCGGAACCGGAAACCGGATGCTAATGATCGTGAAAGACTGCCCCGAATTCTTCTTTCTCTTTTGGGGTGCTATCAAGGCCGGAATCGTGCCCGTGCCGGTCAACACGCTGCTCCGGACGGCCGATTATCAATATATGATAGATGACTCCGAGTGTACGCTGGTGGCCTATTCTGCGGAGTATGCGCAGACCGTAGAACCCGCCCTTGCCGGGGCCGAACATACTCCGCAGTCCGTATGCGTCGCAGGGGAGGACTCGACCTTCGCAGCCCTTATGCGATCCGCGTCTGCCGAACTGGAGCCCGTGCCGGCTGCGGCCGAAGACGCCTGCTTCTGGTTGTATTCCTCAGGTTCGACCGGCCGGCCCAAAGGCGCGGTCCATCGCCAGCGGGACATGGTGGTCACCTGTGTCCAGTACGCCCAAGCGGTGCTGGGTATGACCGAAGAGGACGTATGTTTTTCCGCGGCCAAGCTGTTCTTTGCCTACGGCCTGGGTAACGCCATGACGTTTCCGCTGTGGTGCGGAGCAACCGCGGTCTTAAGCGACCAGCGCCCATCACCGGAGATGACGTTTGAAATAATCGAACGTTTTCGGCCCACGCTCTATTTCGGGGTACCGACTTTGTACGCTGCCCAACTGCTCGCCTTGGAGCACGACCCGCATGCATTTCCGTCCTTACGCGCCTGTGTCTCGGCGGGTGAGGCGCTGCCGGCCGAAGTGTTCCGGCGCTGGAAGGAGTGTACCGGCCTGACGATTCTGGATGGGATCGGCTCGACCGAACTGCTGCATATTTTCATTTCCAACCGGCTGGACGACTACAAGCCAGGCACCAGCGGCCGCCCGATTCCTGGCTACGAGGCCAAGATTGTGGGTGAAAGCGGGCAGCCTGTGGCTGTCGGCGAGATGGGCCGCCTTCTGATTCGGGGGCAGTCCGGGGCCGCCTATTACTGGAACAACCCTGAGAAGACCGCGCAAACCATGCTGGGAGACTGGATGAATACCGGCGATACCTATGTCCAAGACGAAGAGGGATATTTTGCCTACTGCGGCCGGGCGGATGATATGCTTAAGGTCTCGGGCCAATGGGTTTCGCCAGCCGAGGTCGAGGGCATCCTGTTTCAACATCCGGCCGTGCTGGAGGCGGCGATAGTCGGCTGGGAAGACGACAACCGTCTGATCAAACCCAAGGCGTTTGTGGTGCTCAAGGCAGGCCAGACCGCCTCAACAGACCTGGCCCAGGAACTGAGCCTTTTTGTCAAAGACCGCACGCTGCCGCATAAGTACCCGCGTTGGGTCGAGTTTGTCTCCGACCTGCCTAAGACCGCAACCGGAAAAATTCAACGCTATAAGCTCCGCACGCCGGAGTAGCGTCCTTGTCGCTACCTGCGAGATGAAAGCCCATGCGATGTCTCCAGTGTGACACCGATAATCCAGACGGTGCAAAGTTTTGTATTGAATGTGGAGCCGCGCTCCAGAACCGCTGTCCGAACTGCGGCTGTGAGAATGTCGCCAGAGCCAAATTCTGCATGGAATGCGGAGCGGCACTCACCAAGCCACCCAATCCCCAATCTCCAACTCTCAGCCCCCACACATACACTCCTCCTCATCTAGCCGAGCGTATCCACGCCGAGCAGGCCGCGCTCGAGGCGCGTGGGGCGGTTGACGGTGAGCGCAAAACCATTACCGCACTGTTCGCCGATATTAAGGGTTCGATGGAACTCATCGAGGATCTTGACCCGGAAGATGCACGCTCCATTATTGACCCGGCCCTGCAACTCATGATGGCCGCCGTGCATCGCTATGAAGGCTATGTAGCCCAGTCTATGGGCGACGGTATTTTTGCCCTTTTTGGGGCGCCTCTTGCCCATGAAGACCACGCCCAGCGCGCGCTGTTTGCCGCGCTCCGCATGCAAGAAGAGGGCAGGGCCTACGCCGAGCAGCTCCGGCATGACAAAGGGGTCAATCTACAGATACGGGTGGGCGTCAATACTGGCGAGGTCGTGGTACGCTCCATTCGGAAAAATGACCTGCACACGGACTATGTTCCGGTTGGTCATTCGACGAGCTTAGCGGCCCGCATGGAAGGGCTGGCCACGCCGGGTACAACGGTCGTGAGCGCGTATACCCATCAGCTTACCGAGGGATATTTTGACTTCAAGGATTTGGGCGCGGCGAAGATCAAAGGCGTCAGCGAGCCCGTACGGATTTACGAACTCCTCGGGGTTGGCGCCCTGCGCACCCGGCTCCAAGTGTCAGCCTCGCGTGGCCTGTCTCGTTTCGTTGGTCGCAAGAAAGAAATTGAACATCTCAAACAGGTCCGCGAACAAGCGAGAAACGGACAGGGGCAGATGGTCGGGGTGGTGGGCGAACCAGGAGTTGGCAAGTCCCGGCTGTTTCACGAATTCAAGGTGCTGTCCGAGCAGCACTGCCTTGTCCTTGAAACATTTTGCGCTGCCCATGGTAGCAGCTATGCATATCTGCCCTTGATCGAGTTACTGAGGAATTACTTCCATATTCGCCCTCAGGACGACGAGCGGACGCTGCACGAAAAAGTCGCCGGGCGGGTGGTTGCGCTCGATCGTGAACTCGAAGACGGACTGCCCTATCTGCTAAGCCTCTTGGGTCATGCGGAATTCGCCACGGCGCTTCAGCAGATGGATCCCCACATCCGCCAACAACGCTCCTTCGATGTCATTAAACGACTCCTTGTGCGTGAGAGTCTCACCCAGCCTGTGATGTTGATTTTTGAGGACTTGCAATGGCTGGACGAGGATACACAGGCCTTTCTCGATACCCTGAGCGAGAGCCTGGCTACCGCGCCCATACTGCTGTTGGTCAACTACCGCCCGGAGTACCGGCACGAGTGGGGAAGCAAAACCTATTACAGCCAGCTTCGGCTCGACGCGTTGGATATGGAGGACGCCAAAGAACTTCTGGCCGCGCTCCTTGACGAGGCAAACTGGCCGGTTACAGCCTCCTCGCTCGAACCCCTCAAACAGCTCATCTTGGAGAAAACAGAGGGCACGCCATTTTTCATGGAGGAAATGGTCCGGGTGCTGTTTGACCAGGGTGTCCTGGTCCACAGCATGGGTGGCCTCTCCCTGACCAAGCCGCTCGATGAGATCCATATCCCGGCGACGGTCCAGGGTGTTCTGGCCGGTCGGATTGACCAATTAGGCGCCGCAGAAAAAGAACTGCTCCAGACCGCCGCGGTAATTGGCCGGGAGTTTTCGCTCAGCCTCCTGACCCAGGTCGCCCAACAGGACGAGGATACGCTCGTGCCGTTGTTATCTCGTTTGCAAATGGCGGAGTTCATCTATGAGCAGCCGGCCTTTCCCGAAGTCGAATACACCTTTAAGCATGCGCTTACCCAGGATGTGGCCTATAATTCGCTCTTGTCCGAGCGCCGCCAGGAAGTGCACGCCCGGACGGCCCAAGCCATTGCGTCCCTGTTCCACGGGCAGTTGAATGATCGTCGCCTCAGGGAACTCGCCTATCATTCCGCCCAGAGCGGTAATACAGAGAAAGCCGTTGAGTATTCTCAGCGTGCCGGAGAGCTGGCGCTGAAGAATTCGGCCTATACTGAGGCAATTCAGGATTTCAACCACGCGCTAGACCTGCTACCAGCACTGCCCCACACCCCGGACCGTCCGCAGCAAGAGCTGACCCTGCTCATCTCGCTCGGCTCCTGCCTGATGGCGACCAGGGGCTATGCCGCGCCCGAAGTGGAGCGCGTGTATACGCGTGCTCGCGAATTGGCGCGGGCGATTGGAGACCTGCCGCAGAAGTTCCCCGTACTTTTTGGTTTATGGCGTTTTCATCTGGTGCGCGGAGAGTATGCCGCGGCAGGGGAAATGACCGAAAAGCTCCAACGTCTGTCCGAGTGCATGCCGGACTCCGATCAATTCCTACCCGCCCAGCAGGCGCTTGGACTGACTGCCTTTCGGCTCGGAGCGTTTGCCGACGCCAGAGCCCATCTGGAACGCGCCGTGGACATGTATGACCCGAGTATCCACGGCCCGGAGAATGCGCAGGGCGTGATAGGCCAGGATCCCGGTGTTGCCAGTCTGGCCTTTCTGGCCTGGATGCTGTGGCATCTTGGCTATCCCGATCAAGCCCTCCAGCGCAGCCGGGAAGCCATTGCGCTCGCACGGCAGATTGCGCATCCCTACAGTCTGGTCTTTGCCCTGCATTTTGGAACGGCGGTCCATCGCTTTCGACGAGAAGGGGCGCTGGCCCAAACCCAGGCAGAGGGTGTGGTCGCGTTGGCGAGTGAGCAGGGCTTCCCCTATTTTCACGCCGCTGGGACCTATTTGCGCGGGTGGGCCCTGGCAGAACAGGGCCAGGTGGAAGAGGGGATTGCCGATATGCTGGAGGGCCAGCGCATCTGGCAGGAGTCCGGTATTCGGCAACTCGGTCAGGTGTCTCTGCCTTTGGCAGAGGCCTATGGCAAACTCGGTCGCGTTGGGGATGGCTTGGCCGTGTTGTCCCAGGCAGAATCCGAGCTGGACAAGAGTAACGAAAAATGGTGGCAGGCCGAACTGCTGCGTACCCGGGGAGAATTATTACTCGCGGCCCAAGACGGTACGGATCACAACAGC
Organism: Candidatus Binatia bacterium; assembly: GCA_022820725.1. Taxonomy (GTDB): domain Bacteria; phylum Desulfobacterota; class Binatia; order Bin18; family Bin18; genus Bin18. Next base: position 51,948 of record JAJEFA010000002.1, on the reverse strand, counting down.
AAGGAAATCACAGCCTGTTTTGAGGATGCTCTCCAGATCGCCTGCAGTCAGCAGGCAAGATCCCTGGAACTCCGCAGCGCAACCCGCCTGGCCGCGTTCTGGCAAACGCACGGCAAGCCGGACGACGCTTATCGACTCCTGTCAAATATCTACGGATGGTTTACCGAGGGATTCGATACGCCCGACCTGCGAGCCGCGAAGGCGTTGCTGGATGGGCTCACGCCGGTTCATGCATAGTATAGGGACTGGGGGCTGGGGATTAGGGGTTAGGGCAAGAGGACAGCCACTCTGGCGATGAACGGAGAGCCGGCGGGCGAAGCATTGTAAATGTCCGTCTGACTTCCTATACTCGACTCACTCTATTCTAGAAAAGAATCAACCGTTGGAGGGGCGGTATCTCTCTCGGGGAGGTTGTTTATGAGCAGTAATGGCCAGACAAACGGAGCGGGCATCCGCGCCCGGTTGCAGCATCCGGTTATAGACGCGGACGGACACTGGCTGGAGTTTGGGCCGCTGGTGCGCGAACAGCTGAGAAAGATCGGCGGCACCAAGGCGGTCGAAGGTTTCTCGATGTTCACCACCCTGGTCCAAGAACATTTAAGCCTGTCGGTGGCCGAACGGCGCCGCCAGCGGACCGCGCAGCAAGCTTTTTGGGGGATTCCAACCAAAAATACGCGCGACCGGGCAACGGCCATGATGCCCCAGTTGCTGTATGAACGCCTGGACGAGTTCGGCATAGACTTCACCATTCTGTATCCCACCGCGGGTCTGGGGCTGACTCGCGGCAGCGATACCGAACTGCGGAAAGCCGCCTGCCGGGCGTTCAATATTTTCAGCGCGGACTATTTTCAAGCCTATGCCGACCGCATGACTCCAACGGCGGTGATTCCGATGAATACGCCCGAGGAGGCCCTGGAAGAAATCGACTATGTGACCGCGCAGCTCGGCATGAAGGTGATTATGCTGGGTAGTATGATCAAACGGCCCATTCCCGCTGCGGTCGAGCACTATCCAGGCACGGAAGAGCTGCTGACGTGGCGTGACGTACTGGGCTTGGACAGCGAATACGACTACGACCCGGTCTGGGAGATGTGTGTTGAACGGGGCCTGTCGCCGACGTTTCATACTGGCTCGCGCGGATATGCGCTACGGATTTCACCCTCCAATTTTGTGTATAACCATATTGGCCATTTTGCCGCGGCAAACGAAGCTGTATGCAAAGCCCTTTTTCTCGGTGGCGTGACCCGGCGTTTCCCCACGCTCAAGTTCGCCTTTCTGGAGGGTGGAGTCGGTTGGGCGTGTCAGTTATACGCCGACCTGATCGAACACTGGGAGAAGCGCAATATCGAGGCGCTGGCAGAGGTTGATCCGGCCAATCTCGATCAGAAGCTGCTGGGCGAATTGGTGCGGCAATACGGCAGCACGGATATGGCCGAGGCATTCACGCAGGGCGACGCGGCACTGGACACCGTACTGAACACATCGGGCGCGACCGCTGTCGGTGGCATCGATAATCTGGACGACTTTTCGGCCTGCGAGATCACCCAGGCGTCGGATATTCGCGACCTGTTTGTCAAGAATTTCTATTTTGGCTGTGAGTCGGACGACAAGATGAACGCCTGGGCCTTCAACCGGCAGTGCAATCCGTTTGGAGCGCAACTTAACGCACTCTTCGGCTCGGATATTGGCCACTTTGACGTGGCGAACATGAGCCACGTGGTACCCGAAGCCTATGAGCTGGTTGAAAAGGGTCTGGTCAGCGACGCTGGTTTTCGTGACTTTATGTGTACCAATCCGATCCGTTTCTGGGGCGAGGCCAACCCGGACTTTTTCAAGGGAACCGTGGTCGAAGAGACCGCCGCCACGATTCTGTCGGAGGGGACAGTCGAAACAGGGCTGAACGGTCACGCGACAGATCAGTTGTCGAAGTAGGGGCGATTCTCAAATCGCCCCTAGGCCATTAAGCGGGCGATATCTTCATCCAAACCGCTGCGTATCTGCCCGGCCAGCGCGTTCCGGGCGCGTCCCTTGGTACGGCCGTAGGACGGCAGGTCGAGCGCTGCGAGGCGACGGGCCTCGTCGAGCGCTTCGTCTAGCAGGGCGTCAGCCGTGCACACCCGATCCAAGAAACCGACATCGACGGCCTCGGCCGGGCTGTACAAGCGGGCCTGGATCACCGCGTTAGTAAAGTGACGCTTGGACAGCCGTTCGCGCGCGAACATCAGGCCAAACTCCGGCAGCGTCATTCCAATGGCGACCTCGTTGAGTCCGATTCTGAAATCGCCCTGGACGCCCAAACGGGTATCGCTGGCGAGCAGCATAAAACCGCCGGCGGCAATAGCATGGCCCGTGCTGGCGGCAACAACCGGTTGGGGATGGGTGAACAGCTTGAGCAGCATTTGCGCACCGGCAGTCACGAGGGTACGGCCGGCCTCCGGCCCGGACTGGAGGACGGTGAGATCGAATCCCGCGGAAAAGCGACCGGGCCGGCCCGTTAAGACGACCGCCTTGGCTTCTTGCTCGGCTTTGTCCAAAGCATCATTCACGCCCTGGATCAGCGCGTGGTTGACCGCGTTGGCCTTGCCGTCGTCGAGACGCAGAATGGCAATTGCATCGCTCAGTTCATAGTACACTGGATTATTTGACATTGATTTTCTCCTCTGCAAGCTCAGTGTCCCTTATCCCCTTGCGCCCTGGCTGTATAGGTCAGCCGGACGCGGGTCTCCTGGGCCGTGCGGACGGACACCGACCGAGTTTGTTCCCCAAGCCGCTCGTGCCACAGGCGTAAGCCGTACTCTCCTGGCGGGATGTGGCTGATATCGAACCGGCCAGCGGTATCCGTTACCGCGGTATAAGGGTGGTCGGTGACAATGATATGCGCTTGCATCCAGGTATGCAGCACATCACAATCGACCAGCACATGACCCGGTTGCGTAAAGCGATAGGTTTTCTCGGACCAGTACGGTAAACCCAGGTTGAATATGGTCTTGTGGCCATTCCGGCGGGCATGGACATTATGCAGGATGAAGTCGCTGTTCCGCAGTGCGAGCGGTTGCCCGACGGCTATGGTTTGGACGCGCGGGACAAAGGTGCAGTTTTTATTGTCCAGCAGTGCCGGAAGGGTAGGGTGACCTTTCCCGGCGTGAATGCCGTCCAGGATGACAACGACATTCCTGAGTCCTCCGTGAGCATCAATTAGAAGACTCTCATCCGGCACGCTTTCCCCGCAGACCGCTCTGTTCTTATGGACAGGCAGGGTGGTTGGTGGTGGCACTTGCCCGTCGAACACGACCTGTCCGCTGATGCTGCCGCCGTCCTCAACCGTGATTTCCCGGTAGGCATGTACAGATGGGACAATGACGAATAATATGAGTGGGAGGGCCCGCCGGCAGACTGCTTTGTGAGTTACCACACTCTATACATGACGGCTTTCGTGAAGGCGGGTCAAGTCGTGGTCTTTCCCCTTTAGGAGTCATACCTCTATGTCGACGCCCAACAAGACCTTTGCAAAAAAGAACCAGAATGCCATTGAAGAACAGCGGCATCTTCAGCCCCGTTCTCAAGCGATTGACGCCTTGCTCGCAGTACGAACCAAAATGCCATCCGTGAACGCGGCAAGGCTCCGTGCCGCCCGAGAGAAGGGTCGCCCTTAATGCAAATGGTTGTCGATATCAGTCTGCCGGAAGCGCTACTCCACCGCTAACCCCTCAACCCAATTGCCGTGAAAGCCGTACGGCACCCGATGGGGAAGGTGAATGGTGGCCAGTGGCTCGTGCGCGATATTTTCAGCGTCGAGAATGACCAGGTCGCTCCGATTTTCCCCTTTGCGGTACACACCCACGAGCAGAAAGCCTTCGCCTTCGGCTGACCGTGCGGAGCGCGGGACAAAAATCGGCTCCGAAGAATAACTGTCCGGGCCGAACGCATGGGTATGGGACCGATCTTTTGCGTGGTCATATCCAATAACCGTATTAAAAAGACCTTCCGAGGGAGGAACGACACCTTCTCGGCCGGCGGCGTACCCCTTCCGATAGGGCAAGCCCGCGTAGCGTTCGTCCAGTCGAGGAAACTCGCTGAGCCGGTCGTCCCGTTGTGCCTGGATGATCGAGCGGGCCGTCAGGTCAAGCGACCAGCGAGTGAAGACCGGGATATTGGTCTCCAGGTCTTCTCCGTCAACCTGAAACAGGGGCAGCAGGCGAAACTGACACACATCAGCGCTGACCGTGTTGCCTTGAGTGTAGGCATTCATGGCGTGAAACACAAAGCAGGGGTCGGTTTCAAACCAGACGATATCCTCGCTCCCCCCGTCGCGGGGCATGACCCCGATGCGTGTTCCGAGTTCCGGCTCCCAGCGCACAGGAGAACCGGAGGCCAGATTTTCCGGGCGCAAGGTCGCCGGAAAAACCATGAAGATGATGTGCTCTCGGGTAGCAATGAAATCGTGCATCATGGTCGGCACCGGCAGGGGAATCTCTTCGTTCCGGGTAATCTCCCCGTCCGCCGAGACGACCGTATAGCGCAGATAGGGCGGAAATGGCCCGTAACCAAAAAAGAGGAGTTCGCCCGTTTCCGGATCGACCTTAGGATGAGCGGTCATGGCTCCCTGGAGCTTGCCGTTAAAATCGTACATACCAAGGGTGTCGAGGGTTGATGGATCAAGTTCATAGGGCGGGCCACCTTCCCACAGGGCGAGCAGTCGCCCGGCGTGGAAGATGATATTCGTATTGGCCGCATTCGGAAAAACCCCTTGGGCGCGCTCGTCCGTATTGCTCAGGTCACTGAGGCCGGCAAAGAGCGCTTCTCCGTGCTGGCGTTCAAGCTTGAACCGCTCCGTTCGGACCCAGCGATTTCGATAATGCGCCTTGCCTGCACTCAAGGTAAACGCGTGGATCATGCCATCACCGTCAAACCAGTGATACTGTCCGCGGGGTGCAAACTGCGGGTTTGAGCCGTTCCGGTACAGGGTGCCGTTCAACTCGGCTGGGATTTCGCCCGTGACGACCAGGTCGTGAATCTCGCCTTCCATGGGCCAGGGGGCATAATTCCCCTGGAGAAATGGATCGTCAGGAAAAGGCCGGCTCATTTTGTCCTCCCGTTTCGCGGTTAAGGGTATGCATATTGGACTGCATATTGGTGCACCTTTCAAGCGCCGTTGTCCTTTGATGGTACTGACGCTAGGCTGCTCGGACGAATAGAAAGGACGGGCTCGTCCGAGGGGGGGAGTATGTCTGCTGCCGAACTTTGCTTTCTCAGTGCAACCGAACTGGCTCGGCGTATACGCACCCGCGAGGTGTCGTGCCGGGAAGTCATGGAAGCGTACCTAGCGCGGATCGATCACATCAATCCGCGGGTAAACGCGATTGTGACCCTGTTGGCAGAGCATGGACTGGAGCGGGCGACCGAGGCCGATGCAGCGCTCGGGCGAGGCCAGGAGGTCGGCCCGTTGCACGGCTTGCCCATTGCCCACAAGGATCTGGTCTTGACTAAAGGCGTACGCACTACGCTCGGCTCGCCGATCTTTGCCGACTTTGTTCCCGACCAGGACGAGATTATTGTCGAACGCCTGCGTGCGGCCGGCGCGATTGCCATCGGCAAGACGAATACGCCCGAATTCGGGGCCGGCTCGCAAACGTATAACGAAGTGTTTGGCGAGACGCTCAACCCCTACGATCTCTCCACGACCTGTGGTGGCAGCAGCGGTGGGGCCGCGGTGTCGCTGGCGACCGGGATGCTGCCGATTGCCGATGGCAGCGACCTGGGCGGCTCGCTGCGCAACCCGGCCGGTTTCTGTAATGTGGTCGGGTTCCGACCCTCGCCCGGCCGCGTGCCGACCTGGCCGCACCGGGTCGGCTGGTTTCCGTTTGCCGTCGAGGGGCCGATGGCACGTACCGTGCAGGATGTGGCGTTGTTGTTGAGCGTTATGGCCGGGCCAGATCCCAGGGTGCCGATTGCCAACACCGAATCGGGCGAGCAGTTCCTTCAGCCGCTTGAGCGCTCCTTTGTAGATACCCCGATTGCCTGGAGTCCGACGCTGGGCGGCCTACCGGTTGACGCCCGTGTGACTGCGGTGCTCGAAAGCCGGCGTGGTGCGTTTACGGACCTGGGCTGCGTCATTGAGGAGGCGACCCCTGATTTTCAGGATGCCGACGAGGTCTTCCGCGTCTGGCGGGCATGGTATTTTGATCTGTCTTTGGGCGAGTTGCTGCCTGAACACCGGGATAAAATGAAGGACACGGTCATCTGGAATATCGAGGAAGGCACAAAACTCACCGGCCCACAGATCGGGCAGGCCGAGAAAAAGCGCACCTTGCTCTATCATCGGGTGCGGGAGTTCATGGAACAGTACGAGTTCCTGATTCTGCCCGTCTCCCAGGTGCCGCCGTTTGATGTCAAACAGCGCTACGTACGTGAGATCAACGGCGTACAGATGGAGACGTATTTGGACTGGATGCGCTCGTGCTACTACATCAGCGTCACCGGCCTGCCGGCTATCTCCGTGCCGTGCGGCTTCACCCCAGAGGGCCTACCCGTTGGTGTGCAGATCGTCGGCCGGCACCAGAACGAACTGGGTGTACTTCAGTTGGCCTATGCGTTTGAGCAGGCCACGCGGGTGGGAGAAAGAAGGCCGGGGGTTGGGGATTAGGGGTTGGGAGTTGGGGCTGGGGAATCGGACAGCTATCAATTCGTAAATGGAGAGGAGGACGATCCTATGCAATTTGGTTTTATGGAGGATTTTCGGAACCCGGAGCCTTGGGCGCGGCCGTTTCCCGAGCTGTATAACGCGATCTTAGACCAAACCGTTCGGGCCGAGGAACTCGGCTACGACCACGTCTGGCTGACCGAGCACCACTTTACCGAGGACGGCTATAATCCGTCGCTGCTGCCGACCGCGGCGGCGATTGCCACCCGAACGAGCACCATTCGGATTGGAACGTTTATTCTGCTGCTGCCGTTTCAGCATCCGATTCGGGTGGCGGAAGATGCCACCTGTGTCGATATCTGGTCAAACGGCCGCTTCGACCTGGGGGTTGGGCAGGGCTATTCGTATATGGAGTTTGATGCCTTGTGCATGCCGCGCAAAGAACGTTCGGCGCGTTTGCGCGAGGGCGTCGAGTTGATTCAAAAAGTCTGGACTGAAGATGCGGTCACGTTTGACGGGCGTTTTACCCAGGTGAAAGACCTGACCCTGAGTCCCAAGCCGGTACAGAGTCCCATGCCACTGTGGATCGGCGCGCGGGCCGAGAAGGCCACTCGTAGCGCGGCCCGGCTGGGCTGTCATCTCATGGCAACCATCGGACCCGACCCGGCGGGATGGTATATCGACGAGCTGAAAAAATGCGGGCGCAACCCGGATGATTTCAATATCGCGCAACTGCGCCTGGTGTATCTGGCTGAAACCGAAGACCAGGCCTGGGAGGACTGCCAGGAACATCTGTTCAGCATGATGGAGTTCTACGGCCATATTCTGGCCGAGGCGAATGATGCGCCTGGGGATAAGGATGTGTGGACCTACACCAAGCCGGAGGAACTCCGGCATTCGGCCTTTGGGGAGGCGGTGATGATCGGTACGCCGGACCAGGTCGCCCGAAAAATGGAACGCTTCAAAAACGAGTTCCAATGCACGCACTTCATTATGAGCACGCAACTGGCCGGCATGGACCCCAAGAAATCGACCCGCTCGCTGGAGCTGTTTGCCAAGGAGATCATGCCGAGCTTTCGGGAGTAGGGGAAGGAATGTCCTGCTCCTGGTGGTGATGCGCACCGAGTAGATCGTCTGTAGGGATGGACTTATGCCGCGAAGGGGCGCAGCAGGTTGTGAAACGGTTGTGTGTCCTTCCAGCGGTATGTCTCGAAATCGCGCTGATCTGTGGAAAGAATCCGGCCTTCTCCAAGTTCGGTTGCCGCCACCACCAGTGAGGCGTCCGCCAGGTCCATAGGCAGATTCGCGTAGCGCTCCATCAATGCGTGGATAGCGCCGAGATGTCCCTGTCCGATCATGTGGATGTCCACATTTTTCCACACTTGCTCGACGAAGCGTAATTCTGCGCGGACCCCCAATCGCGAGAGCATGAGGTGGCAGGTTTCCGTCACCACCGGCCAAGTGACGACGAGGGCTTCGTCAAGGCCACGGCTGGCCTCAAGCGCGGCTTCGTGCCAGCGGTCTCGGCTATTCGCCAATGCCAGCCAATAGCCGGTGTCAGCCAATACCATGTTTTTCCTCAAGGTCACGTATGAGGTAACGCTTGTATTGGCTCGCTAAATCTTCGGAACCTTCGGCGCAGCCCACGAAGTTGCTGCTCAACAAGGCGTCGAGCTTGTCGCGGGACCGACCGGCCTGTTGGCGGTACAAGAGGTCGATTGCGCGCTTGACGATTTCGCTCGTGCTGAGTCGCGTCAGCGATTGGAGTTGCCGCAACTTCTCCGCCCGCTCGTCATCCAGTCTCGCATTGACTCGCATATGACATCCTCTCGTGGAATGGATATTCACGAGCATAACGCGTATGACGCCGTCATACAATTCCACGCCAGCAGCACCCGACAGGCTAAAAAAGCAAACGCGTTTAGGATATAGGAAGTCAAAAAGGAGGAATTCATGCGGTTTGAAAATACGGGTGTCCTGATCACCGGCGCGGGGAGCGGGATCGGGCGGGCGGCAAGTCTGGCCTTTGCCACGGAAGGCGCTGCGATTGCCGCAGCGGACCTCCGGCTTGAGTCGGCCCAGGCAACCGCCAACGCGGTTGAGGAATTAGGCCGCAAGGCCGTGGCCCTCCAGGTCGATGTCACCCAACCGGATTCGGTGCAGGCCGTGGTCGAGCAGGCCGTGGCCGGACTCGGCTCGCTCGATGTGCTGATAAACAGCGCGGGGGTGCGTGAGATCGTCCCCTTCCTGGAATTGCCCGCCGAAGAATGGACGAAGGTCATCGGCACGAACCTGACCGGGACGTTTCTGTGCAGTCAAGCCGTTGCCCGGCACCTGATTGCGCAGAGTAGAGGTGGAAAAATCATCAACCTATCATCAGTCGCCGGTCTCGTGGGCGTACCGAACCGGGCGGCCTATGTGGCGTCCAAGCATGGGGTGGTTGGTCTGACCAAGGAGATGAGCATGGAACTGGCCGATAAGCATATTCAGGTCAATGCCATTGCCCCAGGGGTGGTCGAGACCGCCATGACTGCGGGCTATTTTGATAAGCCGGATATCGTAGCCTCGCTCAAAAAGGCGCATCCGGCCGGCCGCTGGGCTCAGCCGGAAGAAATCGCCCGGTTGATGCTGTTTCTGGCGTCCGAGGACGCAGACTTCATGACTGGCGCAACGATTCCGATTGACGGTGGGTTTGCGGCCGGCAAGGCTATCTAAGGGAGTGTGACATGACCGAACAGAAACAGATTCTTGAAGGGGTTCGTATTCTTGACCTGACCCAATGGCTGGCCGGACCGCAGGCCACGCGGCTGATGGTGGACCTCGGGGCCGAGGTCATCAAGGTTGAACTCCCACCCAAAGGCGAACACAGCCGGCATATCCGTATCGTGCCCAAGGACGGTAAGGATGGCGCCACACCGAGCTATTTCATCATGCACAATCGGGGCAAGAAGAGCCTGTGCGTAGACATCAAAACCCCGGCCGGCCAGGCCGTTATCAAGGATTTGGTCCGGCACTGCGACGTGCTGTTCGAGAACTTCACGCCCGGTATCATGGAGCGCTACGGCCTGACCTACGACAGCCTGTCCGCCGTCAACCCGAGCCTCGTTATGTGCTCGGTCTCGACCTATGGGCAGACCGGACCATACTCCCGCCGCATCGGCAACGACCTGGTCGCCCTGGCGGCCGGCGGATTGCTGCATCTGGTCGGCGAGCCGGACGGCTATCCGGCCTATCCGGCCTCGGCCATTGGCGATCACATGACCGCGCTCAACGCCTTTGGCGCGATCATGGCAGCCCTGTTTCACCGTCAGCGCACGGGCGAGGGCCAGCATATCGACCTGGCCCTGGTGGACTGCACCTATAACTCGCACGACTGGGCGCTGGCGGCCTATAGCGTGACCGACGGCGCGGTCGACCCGCAGCGTGGTGGCTCGCAGCGGGCCGGGGCGTTTCCGTACGGTGCGTTCAAATCCAAGGACGGCTATATCGCCATCGGGCTGATTACCGAGGACCACTGGGTGACCCTGGTCAAACGCATGGGACACGAGGAACTCCTGACCTCGCCCGAGTTCAAGACCAACCGCTGGCGCATTCAGAACGCGGACGCCCTGCGGGTCGTTATCGAAGAGTGGCTGCAATCGCTGTCGAGCGACGAAGAGGCGATTCGGATCATGGCCGATGAGCTCCGCCTGCCGGTTGCCCCGATTCTGTCCATCGGCCAATTCGCGGAAGACCCGCATTTAAGCAAACGCATGGTCGAAACCATGCCCAACCCGGACTACGGCGAGCTGAAGCTGCTCCAATCCCCCCACAAATTTTCCAAAACCCCGCCGCGCATCCCCGGACCGGCGTCGCGTCTCGGCCAACATACGGCCGAGTTGCTGGGCGGCTTATGCGGCTATACGGCCGAGCGAATCCAGGAATTAAAGGACCAGGGTATCCTTGTTGAGAATACGGACGGGTAGCTGATGACAAGGAGAACGTATGCAGAAGCGGAACAAAATGACGGGTCTTTGGAGGACGAGCCGGAGGCTGACAATCGGGCTCGTCTGTGCTGTGGGCCTGCTGCCGCTGGCCGCTTACGCCCAAAACGCGGCCTACAACCAGACCACTCTGGTTGCGCTATGTCAGATATCCGCCGCCGGCGCTTCGGGTCGGTTCGACACCGCCGAGCAACTTTTCAGCGAGGGTAAGGACGCCGGACTCAGCGAACTCCAGATGTACGAGGCCGTCTTGAACCTGCTGCCCTACATCGGTTATCCGCGGACCCTGAGTACACTGGGACGCTTTCAGCAGGTGTATCCCGACTACATCAGCCAACGTTCCCAGGGGCAGAGTCCGCAGCCGACCGAACCCTGGCCGGAGTACGCCCCAACCATCTGGGGAGAACGCGGTATGCAGATTCAAGAGCAGCTCACCGGCGGCAGCGAGGAGAACAAAAAGCTGATCCAGCAGCTCAATCAGATCAGTCCCGAACTGGCCGAATGGGTGCGCTATGACGACTTCGGTCGGGTCTTTGGTCGAGACGGGCTGCTCCTGATCGAACGCGAGGCTATTGTGCTCGGCACGCTGATTGCCCAGGGTGCGCCCCAGATCGCGTTTCACTACAAAGCCCTGCTCCGTGTTGGGGGCGATGACGGTTTGGTTGATGCTCTGCTTGAGGCGGTAGTGAGCATTGTGGACGAAAAAGCGCTGACCTCCGCGCGGCACCATATTGCCGAGGCGCGGAAGTAGGCCATCACTTCTCATAGGGAGCGTGACATGGCCTAAGTGGAGCCAGGAATTAAAGGGCTAGGGTATCTTTGTTGAGAATACGGAGGGGTAGCCGCAACGCAATGAACGATACGATCCAATGTCCCGTCTGCCAGAATGCAGACGGCAGTTCGTGCCGAGAAATTTTAGCGAGTCAAAATCACTTTGTTGATTTCGAATGCGAAGTCTGTGGCAGGTACACAATTGGACCGCTGCTTTTTATAGAAGAGATCAAGCATGATAAGCGACCTTTAGCCCCGGTTCAGAGAGCGCTTTTATCCCATAAGTTGTGTACTGCGTCGCGGGCAGGTAAACCCTTGACGATCACACCAGACCGGTTGGGCTATCTGCTTGAAAACAGCACGCTACCAAATCCTGTAGCGCAGACGGCGAATATGGTCCGATATATCGGTGACGAAGTATCTCGATCCGGTAATGCGATTGGACAATTTCCTGACAATTTTCACGCAATTATTGGTGCGCTCAATCGTAAGTCTGCTGTCCGGCTAGCGAAGGAGCTGGAAGAGCGAAAGATCCTTACGACTGATCTCACAGGACATCCCTCTCCAGAATTTATTAACGTCAGTCTCAGTCTCGACGGGTGGGAACGGTACGAGGCTGAGAAGCGCGGTGAGTTCAAGGGGAATTCTGGCTTCATGGCCATGAAGTTTAATGACCCCGAACTCGACCCTTTTGTGAAAGACGTTGTGAAGCCTGCGGTGAAAGAGGGTATTGGCTACGACCTCGTTGATATGAATGACGTGGGACGTGCTGGAGTCATCGACAATATCATGCGTACCCGGATCAGGGATTCGGCGTTCGTCATCGTTGATCTTACGCACGACAACTCAGGGGCCTACTGGGAGGCGGGTTATGCTGAGGGGCTAGGCAAGCCTGTCCTCTATATCTGCGAGAAAGCAAAATTTGATAAGGAGGGGACCCACTTCGACACTAATCATTGCACAACGGTTCTCTGGTCCAGAGACGATGACGAAGGCTTCAAGAAATCATTGGTTGCTACGCTTCGCCGCTCGCTCAACCTGTAAACCTGGCTTGGAGTACTCCTCCCCAGCCCTCATCCGATCTTCGACCACCCGCCTGCGACGAGCCCCGGCGATAGACAAGCGAGAGACTTTTTGTTTTTCTAGGCAGCCTCTACTACGAACCCAAAAGGAGAACGCGTATGCTGCCAGTTGGCTATCTTCCCTGTACTCAAGACCCCCCGTCCGGCTCGAATATGGGACGGGTGATTGATGAAATTGTTGCCGAGGCCCAGGCCGCAGAGGCCAGTGGCTGGGACGGCTGTTTTCTGACCGAGCACCACCAGCAGGAGGACGGCTATCTGCCCAATCCGTTGCTGCTGGCCGGCTTAGTCGGGATGAAGACCGAGCGCATAAAGGTCGGCACGTGCGTGTTGTTGATGCCGCTCCACCATCCCGTCCATGTTGCGGAAGACTGCGCCGTGATTGACCAGGCGACCAAGGGGCGTCTCGTTCTGAGTCTTGGCGTGGGGTATCAGCAGCACGATTTCGACGCGTTCGAGATTCCGATCACCGAGCGGGCCACCCGGACCGAAGAAGCCATCGATATTATCCGCAAGAGCTGGACCGGGGAGCGCTTCTCTTTTGAGGGCAAGCATTTTCACTATCAGGACACCCTGATTACGCCCGGTCCGAGTCAACAGTCCGGTCCGCCGATCTGGATGGCGTCCTGGACGCCGGTCGGGCTGCGCCGGGCAGGGCGGCTGGCGGATGGCTGGATCGCCGACCCGGTGCAGAGCCTTGGAGTCATTAAAGACTATGCCACCCGCTACCGGGCCGCCGCGGAAAAGGCCGGTCGGAAGCCGTATATCTGCCTGATGCGCGATGCCGTGCTGGCCGACAGCATGGCCGACGCCGAAGCCGCGAGTGGGCCGACCATGTATACCCACCGCTTCTACTTTCAGTATGACGCCTATGTTCAGGATGAACACATCAAGGACGTCAAGACGCCCGAAGAGTTGAGCTTTGGTATAGCCGCCAAGGAGCGGCTGATTGTGGGCTCGCCCGAAGACTGTCTGGAGCAACTCCAGATGTGGAAAGAAGCGATTCAGCCGGATTATTTGATCATGCGCTTTCGACAGCCGGGCGGTCCGTCGCACGAGAATACGCTGCAAGCCATACGTACCTTTGGCGAAAAAGTGATTCCCAAGTTGTAAGGGCGTTGCTTTTTCAGTGACCCTCACCCCGACCCGAGGGGGAGAGGGGGAGGGGAGTCTATGGAAATTCCGTTGACCCAACACTTGGCTGCATTCTGTACCCGGCTCGATTATGATAGCCTGCCGGCTGAGGTGGTCGATCGGGCCAAATATTTCTTTCTCGACTATCTGGGCGTTGCGGTGCGTGGCTCGCTGTCCGATTCCAGCCAGCCGCTCTACCGTATGGCTGACAGCTTGGCCCCGGTCGGGCAGGGGACGATCCTGGGCCGGGCGGGGAAGGCGAACTTCCCGTACGCGGCCCTGGCCAACGGCACGTCCGCCCACAGCCTGGAACTGGACGACACCCATCAGGCCGGATCGATTCATCTGGGTGTGTCGGTCTTTTCCGCGGCACTCGCCGTGGCAGAGCAGGTGGGCGCGAGTGGTAAGGATTTTCTTACCGCCAGCGTGATCGGTTTTGAGGTCGCGTCCCGGCTGGCCATGGCTCTCAAACCGACCGAGCACTATGGCCGCGGGTTCCACCCGACGGCGACGTGCGGCACCTTTGGCGCTGCGGCCAGCGCGGCCAAGCTGCTGGAGTTGAGTGAAGCCCAACTGCTGTCCGCCCTTGGTATTGCCGGTAGTCAGTCTGCCGGGTCGATGGAGTTCCTGGCCGAGGGGGCCTGGACAAAACGCTTTCATCCGGGCTGGGCCGCGTTCAGCGGTGTTCATGCCGCTCTGTTGGCAAAAGAGGGCTTCATCGGTCCGGGCACGATCCTCGAAGGACGGGACGGCTTTCTCAAGGCGTATGGTGTGCGGCCCGAGCCAAGAAAAATCAGCGAGGGTCTGGGCGAGGATTTTCAGATTCTGCAAACCGCGGTCAAACCGCACGCCTGCTGCCGCTACACCCAGGCCCCGATTGACGCGGTGCTCAGCCTTGTACGGGAACACGAGGTGCAACCCGAGCAGGTCGAGCAGGTTACCATCGGTATGCTCGAAACCGGCATCCCGGTCATCTGTGAGCCGGCCGAGCGCAAATATCGTCCCACGAACGTGGTTGAGGCCCAGTTCAGCCTGCCCTTTGGTGTTGCGGTGGCGCTGCTCAAACGGCGGGCCGGGCTGGATGAATTTTCCGACGCCATGCTGGAAGATGCCGCAGTCGGTGCCCTCATGGCCAAGGTCGGGTATGAACGTGACCCGGAACTGGAAAAAAACTATCCCAGGGAATGGCCAGCTTGGGCGCGCGTTGCTCTGGATACTGGACGGGAAGTCTCCGCTCAGGTGCGTTTCCCAAAAGGCGACCCGGAAAATCCGTTGTCGTGGGATGAGCTGACAGCGAAATACACCGACCTTGCGACCGCGGTCTGGACAGACTCGCGCGCCAGCCAAGTGTGCGAGGCGATCCGGGCGCTTGAAGCCGCATCCGATCTGCGCACTGTGACCCAAGGGCTGTAATCGAAAGTGAACGTCGTACTGGAGGAGTGAAGAATGGACTACGGTTATGTGTTTCCTGGTGGGGTGCATGTCTATAAAGACGTCATGCTGGCGGAAAAACGCGGCTATACGCACGCCTGGCTGTATGATTCCCAAATGTTGTTCAGCGATGTCTATGCCTCCCTGGCCCTGTGCGCGGTGAACACGAAAAAGATCAAGCTGGGGCCTGGAGTGACCAACCCGGCCTCGCGTATTGCCCCGGTCACGGCCGGCGCGATTGCGTCCATCAACGAACTGGCGCCCGGCCGGGCCATCCTCGGGATCGGAACGGGGAATACCGCCCGGCGGACTCTGGGTATGCCGGCGGCCAGGCTGATAGACATGCGCGAGCACGTCGAGACCTGCCGCGACCTGCTGGCGGGCAAGACCACGCCCTACCAGGAGGGCCACCGTCGCCGCATGGTGAAGTTCCTCAACCCCAAGGGCGGCTGGATCAACATCAGGAAAAAAGTGCCGATTTATGTTGCGGCAAGCGGTCCCAAGACTTTAGAACTTGCAGGTGAAATCGCCGACGGCATTATTCTGTTTGGCGCCGTCAGCCCCAGCCTGATTGAGTTCGTGATGAACCACATCCGGACCGGAGCCGAGCGGGCCGGGCGCAATCCGAAGCGGATTTATACTCTGTGCATGACGGCCTTCCATCTCACCAATAAGGGCGAGCAACTCGAAACCTCGAAAGTCCGCAGAGCCGTCGGCCCGTTTGTCTCGTCCTCAAGCAATATCTTTGCCTTTTCTTGCCCCAACCCGAAGGACCTGCCGGCTGATGTGCGGGACGACCTGATGGCCTTCAAAAACGCCTACCGGGCGCCTGAGGGTCCAATCGAAACCCGCCACCTCAAGCTCTACGCCGATTATCTGCAAGGATTTAAGAAGGAGCACGAGCCGCTGGTCACGGAGAAGATGATTCGGGCCACCACGCTGACCGGTACCAAGGACGAAGTGCTGGAATCGGTCCGGGCCATGAAGAAAGCCGGTATCAAGCAGGTCGCGGTCCAGCCGGTCACGGACGCCCGCGAAACCATTGACGCCTTCGCCCGAGCGGTGATTCGCAAGATGAAATAGCGGCCTGAGAGGAAGCGTGCCTATTACTGCAAAGGGTACGGCACCAGCACGGCGGTGCCGGTAATGGCGCGCTCGCCGTGTTCGTTCTCTACAACCAAGTCGCAGTACACGGTTGGCACGCCGTCTTCCTCGTTTTTCTCGGTGATCATGCCCCACAGCGCAATCGTGTCGCCGTGGCGCACGGGCGTGCGAAACGTCGTGTTCAGGCTGCGCAGCCGCCAGCCTACAAAAAAGTCCTTGAGCATCTGACAGAGATACGTGGTGCTCAGAGGACCGGGAATAATCGGCTTGGTTAGCCCGGCCTGCTCGGCATCCTTCTGGTGAAAGAAGAATTTGAGGCCGCTGATCTGGACCGCATCCGCATAGCGCAGGACCGTCTCCTTGGTCGGGGTTTTCCAGACCGGTCCGATCTCGTCGCCGATCTCTACGTCGTCAAAGGATTTTGGCTGCTGATTCATGGTGGCTTACCGGAAGGCGGGCATGACTTCGTTGGCGAAAATCTTGAGCGTGGCCAGAAAATCGTCCTGCGCCATATCGCTGAACATCATGGTAAACAGCGTCACGCCTTTCTTGTTTTTCTCCTGTAAGGCGTGAATAACGCCGTCCGGGTCGCCACACACGCCGCATTTGTCGAGGTTGGCCAGCCGACCCAGGGTCTTTTTGGCCAGCGGATATTTCCGGTCAAAATCCGCTTTGTCTTTGCCCAGGGCAACCAGCGTCTGTTCGGAGATTTCAATCTCGTCCGGGCTGCGGCCAATGGTTTTGCAATGATCGGTAATCACTGCCCACTTCTGCTCGATTTTATGAGCCGCGGCTGCCGGACAGTTCCAGCGGTCGGCGTGTTCGGCCACAATCTTGAGTCCCTTGCGCTCAGCCATGGCTCCGATCGTTATGGGCGGGTAGGGCTTCTGAACTGGTTTGGGATTACAGTGCGCCTCCGCGATAGTGTAGTGTTCGCCCGCATACGAGGCGGCGTCTTCGGTAAACATCTTCTTCATGATGACGACGCCTTCTCTCATCTGGTCCGCTCGAGTGCCGCCGGACGGAAAGGGATAGCCGTAGGCCTCATACTCCTCATTCATCCAGCCGGCTCCCAGGCCGATTTCAACCCGGCCCTGGCTGATGTTGTCCAGGCTGGCCGCCATCTTGGCCAGAAAAGCGGGGTTGCGATACGAGTTGCACAGCACCAGACCGCCGACGCGGAGCGTGGAAGTAACCATGGCCATGGACGACATGACCGTCCAGCCCTCCAGGAAATCCACCTGAGTCATCCCGCGCGGCCACATGTGGTCGGTAAACCAGATGGAGTGAAACCCGTACTCCTCACAGGCCAGGGCCCGTTCCTTGAGCAACGGAAACGGTAGGCCGATTTGGGGCTGAAACAGACCAAATTGAATGGGACGGGCCATGGTGTTCTCCTCTCGTTTGTCAGGACATGGAGTTGACTCGCTATTGAATTCTCTTCCTGGAGGAGTGGCCGAAGGCCGGGGTGGGTTCTCCAGCCGATCAAAGTACACCCCGCCGCTACGCGGCACCCCTTTCAAGAGGGGATAAGTCAAGACGAGTCCTGTTTGTACAAGAGGCTTATTATCCTCTCGACCGCGTGCCGTCTATTGCCGTGGTGGCGGGAGCTTTACCTTGACAATCCCGAGGGCCACAGCCAAGATGCCAAAAACGCCCGAGACGCCACGGGCATAATGTTTGACGGTGCTGGAGTAGGACGGCCATGGATTTTGAACTCACGCAAGAACAGACCATGATCCGCGACCTGTGTCGTGATTTCGCCAAAAAAGAAATCGCTCCATATGCGGATGAGTGGTCCGCTGAGGAGCATTTCCCGACAGAGGTTTTTCACAAGCTCGCCGAGTTGCAGTTGATGGGGCTGCTCATCCCCGAAGAGTACGGAGGCTCCAACGCCGGCACCATGGGCATGGTCATGGCGATTGAGGAGTTGGGCAAGGTCGATCAGTCGATTGCCACCACCCTCCAGGCCCATCTGACCATCGGCTCGCTGCCGTATTTGCACTTTGGTACGGAAGAGCAAAAGAAAAAATGGCTGACCCCTCTGGCCAAGGGCGACCACCTCGGAGCCTTCGGTCTGACCGAACCCCAGGCCGGTTCGGATGCCGCCAACATCATGACCACGTCCCGTCTTGAGGGCGATGACTGGGTGGTGAATGGTACCAAGAGCTTTATCTCCAACGCGGGTACGCCGCTGAGTTACGGCCTGGTCGCACTCACCACGAACGGCACCGGCGACAACGGCAAAAAACAATACAGCGCGCTGATTATTCCCAAAGATACACCCGGTTATACGGTTGGCCAGCGGTATAAAAAAATAGGTTGGCATACGGTCGATACTCGAGAGCAGATTTTTGAGAACGTCCGCGTGCCGCGTGACAATCTCCTGGGTGAGCAGGGCTCGGGCTTTCGGGCGTTTTTGAAGACGCTCGAATGCGGGCGTATCTCAGTCGCCACGCTCGGTCTGTCGCTGGCCGAGGCCTGCCTGGATTTATCGCTCAGGCATGCCCTGGAACGCGAAACCTTTGGTCAGCCCCTGGCCTCTCATCAGGCCATCCAGTTCAAATTGGCCGACATGGCCACCCAGGCTGAGATGGCGCGGCTGATGATCTACCGTGCGGCCACGCTGCGCGACGAGGGTAAGCCCTACGCCAAAGAGGCGGCTATGGCCAAGCTGGCCTCGTCTGAAATCGCAGTAAGGACGGCAGAGGAAGCCGTCCAGATTCACGGCGGGTATGGCTATATGCGCGAATCGCCCGTCTCCCGTTTCTATCTGGACTCAAAAATCCTCACCATCGGTGAAGGAACCAGTGAGGTGCAGCGCATGGTGATTGCCCGCCAGTTGGGTTGCTGAGAATTGGGATTAGGGGTTAGGGGTTGGGGATTGGCTCCCTAACCCCCAATCCCCAATCCCCAGCCCCTAAAGGATGTCCATGACTTCTCCATATTTTGATCTTTCCGGGAAAACGGCCATTATCACCGGCGGTAGCAAGGGTCTGGGTGAACAGATGGCCTACGCCCTGGCTGAGTCCGGGGCTGATGTGGCGCTCGTCAGCCGTACGCAGGCCGACCTCGATACCGTCTCGGCCGCCATCCACGCAACCACCGGCCGCCGGGTGATCGGCGTTGCTGCGGATGTCACCAAAGACACTGAGATTCAGGCCATGGTGCAAGCGGTCATGGCCGAATTCGGTCAGATCGATATTCTGGTTAACAACGCCGGTATCGGCGGGACGACCCCGGTACACGATCTGAGCGAAGCAGAGTGGGATCGCTTTATGAACCTCAACCTCAAGGGTCCGGTGCTGTGTTCCAAGCATGTCGGGGTCGAGATGGCCAAACGCAAGCAGGGGAATATTATCAATGTGTCTTCCCTGTTCTCGAAAATTGTTGCGCGCTATATGGCCGCCTATGGGGCGACCAAAGCGGCCCTGGTGTCTTTCACTCGTACCCTGGCGCTTGAATGGGCCCGGGATAATATCCGGGTGAACGCCCTGTGTCCGGGCTATTTTGACACGCCGATGAACCACGAGTTCTGGGAGACCAAGGGCGGCAAGGGAATTATCGGTAAAATCCCCATGCAGCGGGTTGGCGACCCCAAGGAACTCAAACCGGCGATTATCTTTCTGGCCTCAGACGCCAATACCTTCATGACCGGCACGACGCTTTTCGTTGATGGCGGGCATAGTTTGGTCGGGTAATGGGAGACAGAAACAGGGAGGTAAAGTATGACACCCTGGCAGCATACGTATAAGGATAAGCTCATTTCAGCCGAACAGGCCGCCAGCCTCGTCAAGTCGGACAGTTTAGTCCGGCTGCACATCGGCAAACCGCCCATCCCCATTCTGGACGCCCTGGCGGCGCGGAATAGAGAGTTGGAACAGGTGACCCTTATCCAGTGTTATCCGCTGTATGAGCACCCCATCTGGAACGACGCTGTCTATGACGCCTCGTTCACTCGGATCGTTGATTATGTCGGGGCGGGCTGCCGGGAGGGCATGAAAAAGCACTATGTGGATTTCATGCCGCTCGATTACCCTCAGTACGCCAAGCAGGCCGAACAGGGTCGGACCAATACCTGGAACTCCGATATTTTCTTTGGCGTGGTCTCACCGCCAGATGAAAAGGGCTATTGCAGCTTTGGTAGCGCCCTCTGGTATAACAAGGACGTAGCCAGGGCGGCCAAGTGTTTTGTCGCCGAGGTTGACCCCGCCTGCATTCGGACCCACGGCGACAACTGGATCCATGTGTCTGAGATCGACTATCTGGTTGAAGAGACCAAGCCCTTTCCGCTTGGGACCCCGCCGCCGCCGGACGAAGAACAGGGCACCTTAGAGGTCATTGGAGAATTCGCCTCAACCCTGATTAAGGACGGCGACACCGTCCAAATGGGCATTGGCGCGATCTCCGAAGCCATTGGTCTGTTTCTGATGGACCGGAACGATCTGGGGATTCATAGCGAAATCATGACCGCCAGCCATGTTGAACTGGTCAAGCGCGGTGTGGCGACCGGCAAATATAAATCGATGCATAAGGGCAAGGCGGTCGCGGCCATGGTTGTTGGCGGCGCGGACCTGGAATTTGTCAATAACAATCCGGCCTTTGAGTTGTATAGCGTGCTGTATACGAATTCGCTGCTGACGATTGCCGCCCAGAAGAGTCAGGTCGCGGTGAACAGCACCCTGTCCATAGACCTGACCGGACAGGCCGCAGCCGAGTCGCTCGGCCCGCAAATGTACTCCGGTATCGGCGGGCAGATGACGTTTATGATGGGCTCGATGTATTCGGAGGGGGGGCGATCCATCATGGTGCTGCCATCCACGGCGCGCCGAGGCTCGCTGTCCCGCATCGTTCCCATGCTGGAGCCGGGGAGCACGCTGACGACGCCACGCCAGTATACGGACTACGTGGTGACCGAGTTTGGCATGGTGAATCTTCAAGGCAAGACGCAACGCCAGCGCGCCGAGGCCCTGATCAGCATTGCGCACCCCGACTTTCAGCCCGAGCTGAAACGCGCGGCAAAGAAAATGTTCTGGCCCTAGGCCAGACGGCGGTCCAAAGGAGACACATTGCGAATACGTTGGTTGACAACCCTTCCATACATAAGGGTAGGGGCAGCCCCAGAGGGCTGCCTTTTTCGTCGGAGCGCCGTGGGGCTGGCGGTGCTGCTCGTTCTGCTCCTGCCCGTGCCGACTTGGTCCCAAAGTGTTGACGAACTGCTCTCCAACCCGGCGGCCTTTGACCGGCAAAAAGTGAAAGTGGCCGGTCAGGTCACGACCCTTATCGTTGAGGAAGGCGAAAAACCGTACACCAAGTTTAAGCTCGGTGACGCGGAAAGGACGATCTCGGTCTTTATGCGCGGTGTCCAGGCGCTGACTGAGGGTGAGGCGTATGAGGTCGATGGCGTGTTTCTGGTCAAACCGGCCAGCGACGGATCGACGCAGATCAGCGGGATTGTGGGCCAGACCGTTCTTCCCCTGGAGGAGGAACCCCAGGCAGAAGAGCCGCTGGAATTTGTGGAAGAGGAAACGGCTGAAGAGTTCGAGTCGCAAGAGCTGACGGACGAGCTGGCAGAATCTGAAGAGACGGCTGTGGATGACATCCCAGGTCTCTTAGTGGCCGATTTATTGGAGGATCCGGCTGCGTTTGATCGACGAGAGGTCAGCCTGGCAGGTGAAGTTACAACCCTGAGAGTCACAGAGGGAGATAATCCTTCCACCAAGTTCAAGCTGCATGATGCCAGTGGTGAGATCCCGGTGTTTATGCGCGGTGTCCAGACGTTGACCGAGGGCGAGCTCTACGAGGTTGGCGGGGTGTTTCTGGTCAAACCGGCCAGCGACGGATCGACGCGGATCAGTGGGATTGTGGGCCAGACCGTTCTTCCCCTGGAGAAAGAACCCCTGCCAGAAGAGCCGCTGGAGTTTGCGGAAGATGAAACGGCTGAGGAGTTCGAGTTGCAAGAACTGGCGGACGAGCCGTTGGAGTTGGAGGAGACGGCTCTGGATGACCCCATAGGTCTTTTGGTGGCTGACCTGTTAGAGGACCCGGCTGCGTTTGATCGGTTGGCGATCAGCCTGGCGGGTGAAGTCTCGACCCTGAGAGTGACAAACGGAGACCATCCCTCCACCAAGTTCAAACTGCACGATGTCAGCGGTGAGATCCCGGTCTTTATGAGTGGAGCCAGATCGCTGACTGAAGGTGAGTCGTATGAGATTGATGGCGTGTTCCTGGTAAAGCCGACTAACGATGGAACAGGCGAGGTGAGCGGAATTGTGGCCAGCACGGTGGAACCCGTCGAACCGGAACCCGTGCCCGTGTCGGTAGCCGAGGCTCCGGTCGACGAGCCGGCGGAACCCCCCGCTTACACGGCTCCGGTCTATGCGATACGGGCACTGCTCGCCGATCAGGCGCAGTTTGATCGGCGCTTCGTGAGTGTGACCGGACAAGTGACGAGCCTGACCACTCGCTATGGGGCTCGGACGTACCAGAAGTTCAAACTCACAGACGGTAGCGGTACGATCCCGATTTTCATTCCGGGCACTTCCCAGTGTGAGCAGGGTCAGATTTGTAAAGTCACCGGTGTGTTCCTCATTAAAAGAACACAAGATGGCGAGTCAGAAATCAGTGGGATTAAGGCTGACGCGATTGAAAAGGTAGAAGATGCCCCCTATCGGCAGTGGAGGAGCCTGGTGTTCAGGGAGCAGGTGGGTGAGGGGGGTTCCAACTCCAGATTCCCGGGTGGGTATGCGTTTCCAGAATGAGGGCGACGGGAACGCCGCCCTCATGAGATATTAGCCAACCAGAATTTCTTTGGCGTGGATCGTATCCAGGTATTCCCGTACGGCTTTGATTTTACCGTCCGATAATTCAATCAGAAAGTGGTACTGGTTGTTATAGACCTTGCCGTTGGCCAACTCGCCATACGACTCGGCTTCAACCGCAACCCGGTCCCCCTCGGCAATCACGCCTTTGGGCGTGATTTTGAGGCCGTTCGGCATGGCCGCGCCAATGCCTTTGACCAGTTCGCCGAACTCCGCTTTGGTCTTGGTGCCGGACAGCTCGAACTTGCCGGCCACCCACCACGTGGCATTGTCGGTCATCAGGTCCAGCGCGGCGTCAAAATTCCCGGCGGAAAAATTCTCAAAGAAACCCAGGACAACACCTTTATTCGCGTCACTCATACGGAACCTCCTTTGCTGTGCATCGTCACACCGATGCCGATCAGAGTAAGATGCCCCCTTATAGCCCACCCGCCCGAGGCTTCGCAAGCGAACCGGTGCGGAGGTAGTGTCTCACTTTGAAATTTTTCTTCTCAGCGCCCGTCCTGCTCTTCCCTCACCGAGCGGTTGTGGTCGGTACAGGGGATTCCCGCCCCCGCCTTGCGCGCCAAGGACGGGAGCAAGGCCGGAGCAGGGGCGTCTTTGAGCATGCGCCGACATTCTTACAGGTCTTTGCCCTCGGTCACGACCTCCGACCATTCGACGACTTGCCCCATATAGCCTGCCTTAATCCTGGTGTAGGTGGCGGTGTAAGTGCATGGCATCAGGAGAACGCTTCGGTGTTACGCTGCTCTTGCCTCCACCACCAAGCGCTGCCCGAGTGCCTTGAGAGCCGCTTCGACTTGGCCAATATGCGAACGGTGGTCCAGGTCGAGCAGCCGCTGGACCGCCCCTTCTACGGTTCCGAGTCGCTTGGCCAACGCCACATTCCCAATCTGTTGTTCGCGCATAGCCCGATAGAGGGCGAGCTTGGCCGCCACCAGCGCTGGAAGCTCGACAAGCGGACGGCTGCGGGCTGGAGAAGGAAGCGGAATATCACGCCCATCGTTCACATAGCCGCCGAGCGCCGCAACGAGACAATCCGCAGCCTCGGTCAGCGCCTCGGTCCGAGCCGTGCCCTCGGTCAGCGCCTCTGGAATGTCGGGAAACGACACGAGCAGGGTACCGTCGCCCTGCACTTCCAATTTGGCCGGATAGGCCAGTCGCAGAGATTTCGCCATGATTCCTTACTCTTTTCTCTTCCCGCGTAATGGCGCTAGTTACGTCCGATATCCTTACGAGACAAGCCGAGTTGTGAAAGCATCGAGACGAGCAGGCCGGGGCTCATCTCTTTCCGACGGTCCTTGACCGTGGTGAAACGTGCTCCGTAATAGAGCCGGCCGTGACTGCCTTTGCCCTTTCGACTCTCAAAGCGAACTGCGACTCCACGATCTCGCCCAAGCCTTCTGATGTGTCGAATAAACTCTTCGCCAGTCATGCTCTACTGCACACAAGTGTACGAGATGGTGCCAGATGCGCAAGATATGTCAGTCTTGGGCAGTCGAACCTCTAAACAGGCTGGTAACGAATCTCACGGATTGGACTCGGAAGTTCCCGCCTGAATTTCTTGTATCAACCATCGCCCGGCTGGGTAACCGCACCCTCGGAGGCGGAGGTGACCTGGGCCGCGTATTTGGCGAATACGCCGGAGGTGTAACGCGGGGCTGGTGGGTGCCAGTCGGCCAGGCGGGTTTGTATATCGGCGTCGCTCAACTCAACATTAAGCTGACGATTCTCGATATCGATCACTACTATGTCGCCTTCCCGGAGAATGGCAATCGGGCCGCCAACCGCGGCTTCCGGCGCAATATGACCGGCCATGAGTCCGCGCGTCGCCCCGCTGAAACGCCCGTCCGTGATTAAGGACACGGAGTCGCCGAGCCCTTCACCCACGATGGCCGCGGTTACGCCCAACATCTCTCGCATGCCCGGCCCGCCCCTCGGACCTTCATAACGAATGACCACGACATCACCCTCCTTGATGTGCCGTTGCGTGACCGCTGCCATGGCGTCTTCCTCACACTCGAAGAGCCGGGCCGGTCCGCGGTGATACGGACGCTCATGCCCGGCGACTTTAACGACACAGCCCTCCGGCGCGAGATTGCCTCGCAGAATGACCAGACCGCCGGTGTCTTTGAGGGGCTGGGCCAGCGGCAGAATGACATCCTGCCCGGGTGTCTCAACGGCCTTTGCCGCCTCAATCGCAAGGGTTTCCCCGCTGGCGTTCAGTTGCTCGCCGTCAACCAGCCCACCGTCAACCAGGCGCTGGGCAATCAGTTGGATACCGCCGGCTTTATCCACATCGGTGGCCACATATTTTCCACCGGGTTTGAGGTCGGCGATGAGCGGGGTGCGGCGACTGACCACATCAAAATCGTCAATGGCGAGCGGAATGCCGGCTTCCCGCGCCATTGCCAGTAAATGTAATACCGCGTTGGTTGACCCGCCGGTTGCAGCCACACAGGCAATGGCGTTCTCAAACGCCTGCCGGGTCAAGATGTCCAGCGGTCGGATATTCCTGTTGAGCAGGTCCATCACGCGCTGCCCGCACTCGACCGCAACCGCGTCCTTGCGCCCGTCGGTTGCCGGAACACTGGCCGTACCCATGGGCGACAGGCCGATGAATTCCATGACGGTGGCCATAGTGTTGGCTGTATACTGTCCGCCACAGGCTCCGGCTCCCGGACAGGCGAAGTCCTCGATATGTTTGAGGTCAGTGTCACTCATACGCCCTGCGGCATTGGCTCCAATGGCCTCGAACACGTCCTGAATGGTCACGTCTTTGTCCTGAAAGCGACCGGGGGCAATCGAGCCGCCATACAACAACAGACCTGGAACATTGAGGCGGGCCAGGGCGAGGGCCCCGGCGGGAATGGTCTTGTCGCACCCTACGATGACGACCATGGCGTCAAACATATAGCCCCGACCTACCAGTTCGATCGAGTCGGCAATGACTTCGCGGCTGACGAGGGAGGCTTTCATACCCTCCGTCCCCATGGTGACCGCGTCGCTGATGGAAACGGTATTGATTTCCATGGGCGTACCGCCGGCCTCCCGCACGCCCTGCTTAACCTTGTCGGCCAACTGGCGCTGATTGAAGTTGCACGGCATGGTCTCAATCCAGGTGTGCGCCACACCGACCAGTGGCTTGGCCAGATCGTTGTCCGTAAAGCCGATAGCCTTGAACATAGAACGCGCTCCAGCGCGGTCGCGGCCCTCAGTAATGATGTGGCTGGAGTGTTTAGGATTGAATGCCATAGTCCCCTCCTTCGTGGCAAAGCAACAATATTCCCTTCCCGCTCTATAGTCTTGTCGGACGACTCAGCGCAAGCCTGTACCCCGGCCTTCTCCCTTGACAGTCGAGAGCCATCTTGTAGCTTGTGGACGACTCCGTGCAGGTGCCGAAGCGGCACTCTTTGGTACGATGGCTCCGAAAGAATCTTCCGGATGACAGCGTTGCCAAAGTCTATGGACTGAATTGATGATC
Source organism: Candidatus Binatia bacterium (assembly GCA_022820725.1). GTDB lineage: Bacteria > Desulfobacterota > Binatia > Bin18 > Bin18 > Bin18. The sequence goes on along the minus strand of JAJEFA010000002.1, from coordinate 25,498 downwards.
GCATCAGCGTCAAAGAAAAGGGGAGGGTATGCTTGAAACCATTGCTTCCGGATACGGACTGCTTGAAGGCCCGCGGGTAGACGACGCGGACAATTTATACTTCAGCGATGTGACCAACGGTGGGGTGTACTGCCGCGCACCAGGCGGAGAAATCTCGACCGTGGTGCCGCGCCGACGCGGGGTTGGTGGTATCGCCCTGCATGCGGCTGGTGGCCTGGTCATCTCCGGCAAGAACGTGTGTCATGTCAAAGACGGCACAACGCGTATCCTGTTTCAGCGTGACGATATTCCCGGCTTTAACGACCTCTTCACGGATTCCCAGGGCCGTGTCCTGGTCGGTTCGTTGCGCTCCGATCCCTTCAAGCTCAAGGTCCAGGTCCCAGGTGAGTTATGGCGGCTGGCGGGTAAGGACTCGGCGGTTGAGCTGTACGGCGATGTCGGTATCACCAACGGCATCGGCTTCTCACCGGACGGGAGCAAGCTCTACCATTCGGACAGTGTGCCACGGCATATTATCCTGCACGATGTTGCGGCTGACGGGTCGATGACGAACCGTCGTGTTCTGGCCAGTCTGCCCGCTGATTGGGTGCCCGATGGCCTGGCGGTTGATGAAGACGGCTGTGTGTGGGTCGCTGTCTATGGTGGCGGCTGCGCCCTGCGCTACACCCCTGAAGGCAAGGAAGACCGGAGGGTTGAGGTGCCGGCCAAGGCGGTTACGAGTTTATGTTTTGGCGGTGCGGATCGGCGCGATCTGTATATTGTGACAGCGGATAATACCGACGACCCGGACCGGAAGGGAACGATTTTCCGGACCCGGGTGGATACCCCCGGTCTGGCAGTAACGCCGGCAAGCATCTAGCACAGAGGGGGGCTCAGGGCATCGACCTCACTCGACCTTCACAATACGGTTCAAGAGCCGATCCCGGACCTCCGTATTTGTCGCCAGGTCAACCGCGGTCCAGGCCAGTGACAGGGCTCCGTCTATAATGGCTTTGTCCGCAGCCTCGGTTACGCAGTGAGCGGTAAACTCGGGCTGATGATTGACGGCCGGCAACGAATCAATCCCAATGGCAGGGTGAATGGCGGGCATGGCAAGGGAGACGTTGCCCATGTCCGTTGAACCCGCCGCGCGTTTGAGAGACGGATCAAGGGTTGGAAAAACCCGACCCAGCGCCTCGGCATTCTGACGATAGGCCGCGGCGATATCCGGGTCGTGCAGCATCTCCGCATACGGTTTTTCACCGCCGTTGATTTCAAGCTTGGAGCCGGTTGCCAGCGCACCCGCTTCAAAGCATCTGACAACCTTCTGTTTGATTTCATCAAGGTCCGCCAAGGTGTTCGCCCGGACAATATACTTCGCCACTGTGTGGGCAGGGATGATGTTGGGCGCGTCACCCCCTTTGGTAATCATGCCGTGAATACGGTCCGTGGAGCGGATGTGCTGGCGGAGCAGGCCGATGGCTGTTTGGGCGACGGTCAGGGCATCCGCAGCGTTAATGCCGCGTTCGGGAAAGGCTGAGGCGTGCGCTTCTTTACCGTGATAGCAGACCTCAAACATGGAGGCGGCAATAATGGGGAATTCGACCACGTCCTTTGGCGCGGGATGGACCATCATCGCTGCGTGCATGCCCTCAAACGCGCCGCGTTCGAGCAGGAGAATCTTCCCCCCGGCGTCACAGACTTCTTCTGCCGGAGTGCCGATCACGCTCACGGTCAGCCCCACCTCGTCCGCAATCTTTGCCGCGGCAATCCCGGCCCCAACCGACGCCGCAGCAATAATATTATGACCACAGGCATGGCCGATTCCAGGCAGGCTGTCATATTCCGCACAGAGGCCGATATGCAGCGGTCCGCTTCCGGCCCGAGCGATGAACGCGGTCGGAAGATCGCAGATGCCCGTTTCAACCGAGAAGCCCGCGTCGGTCAGCGTTTCCGACAGCCAGGAGGCCGCCTTCTCTTCTTCAAATCCAAGCTCGGGGTTGGCGTGAATCCGGTGACTCAGGGCAATGAGGTCGTCTCGCGCCTGGTCGAATCGTTCCTGGGCTCCAGCCTTGGCATCCATAGGCACTCCTTTTCTCTTCCTGCCTTACCACACGTCCTTCTTCGGCGTCCAGAACAAAATACCTTCCAAATCGACGAAAGAACGTGGTACATGAAGTTAGGGTGTCTGTGAGAGCGGGAAAGAAGAAGGAGGATTGCGTATGGATACCGTCTGGTGTGGACAACTCGCTGTTTCGGTCTTTTTTGCCATCGCTTTTTTACAATCGGCAGCCGACAAATGGCTGGATCGCGCGGGGAATATCGAGTTTTTCAGCGGGCATTTTTCCAACAGCCCGCTGGCCAGCATGGTGCCGGCGATGTTCTGGACCATCACGGTCCTCGAATCGCTGGCCGGTGTGTTGAGCGGCCTTGGCGCGTTGATGATCCTGCTCGGTATGGGAACGGGCCTGGCCGTGTGGGGACTGGTATTCTCAACCGTCTCCTTGCTGTGCCTGTTCTTCGGCCAACGCTTGGCCCAAGATTACGCCGGCGCGGCAGTGATCGCCGCCTACTTTGCCGTGGCGCTACTGGGCTTTGCCATACTGGGTGGATAAGGCTCTAGGCGGTCGTCCCGGAGGCTTTGCGCTGTATCAGTCGGTCACGTATCCGCTCATCGGTCGCCATATCAATGGCCGTCCAGGCCATGGAGAGGGCGCCGTCTATCAGGGCTTTGTCCGCAGCCTGGGTCACACAGTGCGCAGTGAATTCGGGCTGGTGATTCACCGCCGGTAACGAGTCAATCCCGATAAATGGGTGGATCGAGGGCAGGGCCAAAGACACATTGCCCATATCCGTTGAGCCCGCCGCGCGTTCAATTGCCGGACCACGTTCCGGGAAAACGCGCCCGAGCGCTTCCGCGTTGCGTTCGTACAGATTGGCGATCTCCATATCGGAGCGGTGCTCCGCATAGGGCTTGTCTCCACCGACGATTTCGAGTGTTGACCCGGTTGCCAAGGCACCCGCTTCAAAACAGCGCTGGACCTTTTCTTTGATGCTATCCAACTCGTCCAAGGTCTTGGCCCGGACAATATACTTGGCCGCGGTATGAGCGGGGATGATGTTGGGAGCGTCCCCACCCTGAGTGATGATGCCGTGAATACGGTCCGTTGAGCGAATGTGCTGCCGCAGGAGACCAATGGCCGTTTGCGCCACTGTCAAGGCGTCAGCCGCATTGATGCCGTGTTCGGGAAAGGCCGAAGCATGGGCTTCCTTGCCCGTATAGCGCACGTGAAACATGGAGCAGGCGATAATGGCCGGGTCCACCACATCCATAGGAGCCGGGTGAACCATCATGGCGGCATGGGCATCTGTGAAGGCATCCCGTTCCAAGAGGAGAATTTTTCCTCCGGCGTCTCCCGCTTCTTCGGCGGGTGTGCCGAGGACACTCACGCTCAGACCCACCTCGTCCGCAATTTTTGCCGCGGCAATCCCAGCGCCGACCGCGGATGCGGCGATGATATTATGGCCACAGGCATGACCGATGCCGGGCAAGCAGTCGTATTCGGCGCAGATGGTAACATGCAACGGTCCGCTGCCGGCGCGTGCCACAAAAGCGGTTGGCAGGTCACAAATGCCGGTTTCTACGTCAAAGCCGACGTCGCTGAGCGTTTCTGCAATCCAGGCGCAGGCTTTCTCCTCCTCAAAACCAAGCTCGGGATGGGCGTGAATACGATGACTCAGGGCAATCAGGTCATCTTGAGCTTGCGTGAATCGTTCCTGTGCGCCGGTCTTCGCATTCATAATGTTCTCCTTATGTCGTTCCTTTTTAAGCCTCTTCGTATGCGGCTAGAAATTCTTCTCTGGACATTCTCGCCTGCGTGCATATCTGCCGTAATGTCGAAGATTTTATCTTCGTATGGTTCGGCATAGTGAGGGGAGTTATGCTGCCGTCCGGATTGTTGCGAACCATAGAGATATGCTCTTTTTCTCGGACGATGTGGAATCCTAATAATCCCAGGGCTTTCAGGACTTTCTGCTTTGACGCGTCAACTGGAAACTTGGGCATTAGAGATCGACCCCTGCCTCAGCAATAAATGCTTCCAGGACGGGAGGATCTGTCTCTAGGACTTCGCTGCCAAAACTTTCAATATGAAACCGGATGGCTGACTTGACATCAGCGAGGGCCTCTTCATAGCTGTCTCCCTGTCCGACAACTACCCCTTTGACACCAAGCGGATACGCGATGTAGCCATCCGAATTCTTTTCAACAATGACTTTGATCTGACGCATGGTACTAAGAATACGCCCTTCATCCTTCTTCTGCCATACTCCTGCCGATTGCGTCCAGAGTAGGAGATTTGGATCCGTCTTGACTCCGTCTCGGGGTCTGAGATGTATTGTATAGATAGGGGTTCGCTATGAGCGAAGTGGCAGAGCAGGCTGAATCCACACAAAACCCGACTGCAACTCGTATTGGCATTCGCGGTATGCACTGTGCCGCGTGCGTTGCCAAGGTCGAACAGGCCCTGTCCCAAACGCCTGGTGTCCTGCGAGCGAGTGTCAATCTGGCGAGTGAAGAAGCCCTGGTGGAATATCTGCCCGGTCAGGTCAGCTTGTCCGGTCTTGGAACGGCGGTTGCCTCAACCGGCTTTGAAATGGTCGAACGCGGAGAGAACGTCGAAGAGGAAATCGAACGCCAGCACCGGGACGACTATCTCTTGCTGAAAAGGAAGCTGATCGTCAGCGCCGTGTTGACGGTGATGATCCTGGTGGGAAGCATGACTCCGCTGCTGTCTTTCCTGCCGCTCGGCGCTCCGGTGTGGTTATTCGCCCTCACTACCCCTGTCCAGTTCTGGGTCGGTGGACAGTTTTATCGAAACGCCTGGGCCAGGGCACGGCACGGTTCCAGCGATATGAACACCCTGATCGCGGTTGGGACCTCAGCGGCTTATCTCTACAGTACGGTGGCGGTGTTTGCTCCCGGTTTTTTTGTGGCAGCCGGACAACAGCCCCAGATGTATTTTGATACGGCTGCGGTGATTATTACCCTGATCCTGCTGGGTCGTTTGCTGGAAGCACGAGCAAAGAGAAGAACGACTGAAGCAATTCGGCGGCTTGCCCAATTGCAACCCAAAACGGCGACAGTGTTGCGCCGGGAGGGAGAGCAAGAAACCGTTCCGGTCGAACAGGTCCAGGCCGGCGACCGAGTCCTTGTCCGGCCCGGTGAGTCCATTCCTGTCGACGGTATCGTCCAGGCGGGCTCGTCCGCGGTTGACGAATCCATGCTGACCGGTGAGAGTCTGCCGGTTGAAAAGCAGCCTGGAGACGGCGTGACGGGGGCGACGCTTAACACTATGGGTGCGCTGACTGTGTTGGCGACCAAGGTTGGCAAAGAGACTGCCCTGGCTCGCATCATCGATCTCGTCCGTCAGGCTCAGGGCTCAAAAGCACCGATTCAACGCCTGGCCGATACGATTGCAGCCTACTTTGTGCCAGCGGTTATTGCGACTGCCGTTGGCACGTTTTGTCTCTGGCTGATATTCGGCCCGGACCCGTCTCTCACCTTTGCTCTCATGACCTTTGTGGCCGTGCTGATTATTGCCTGCCCGTGTTCGCTGGGCTTGGCCACCCCAACCGCTATCATGGTCGGCACCGGGCGCGGGGCCGAATATGGCGTGCTCATCAAAGGCGGAGAGATATTGGAACGGGCGCATACCCTGACCACCGTGGTCTTTGATAAAACCGGCACGCTGACGACTGGAAAGCCTGCGGTAACCGAGATCATTCCGTCCGAGACGCTGCCCGAGCAAGTAAGGTTGAGCAGCGCAGAAGTCCTACGTGTGGCTGCGCGTGCGGAATGGCAGAGCGAGCATCCGCTGGGACAGGCCGTTGTGCAACAGGCCAAGACGCAGGGCCTGACGCTCGGGCCGGTCGAGTCGTTTGTTGCCCTTGCCGGACACGGCATCGAAGCCCGGATGGAGGGGAAGCTCGTCCTGGTGGGCAGCCGACGGCTCCTCGCCCAGCGCGGTATCCAGTCTGATGACATGCTGGAACACGCCGAGCGTCTCTCGCACGGGGGGAAGACGCCGCTCTATGTGGTGGTCAACCGGCGCGTCGTCGGGCTGATTGCAGTCGCCGATACGCTCAAGCCTCAGGCTGCCGAGGCTGTCCACCGACTTCAACAGATGGGGCTCGAAACGGTCATGCTGACCGGAGACAACCACCATACCGCCCAGGCAATTGCCCGCCAAGCCGGTATTATACGGGTATTGGCCGAAGTCTTGCCCGGGGACAAGGCGGCCGAGATTGCGCGCCTCCAAGAAAACAGCGCTGCCGTTGCCATGGTCGGCGACGGGATCAACGATGCCCCGGCCCTAGCCCAAGCGACGGTCGGTATCGCCGTGGGGACCGGGACGGATATTGCCCTTGAGGCCGCCGATATTACACTGATGCGGGGTGAATTGGGTGGCGTGGCGACGGCCATTGAACTGTCGCGGCGAACGGTCCAGATCATCCGGCAGAATCTATTCTGGGCGTTTGCCTATAACACGGCCGGCATTCCGCTTGCCGCCGGACTGCTCTATCCGTTCTTTGGGGTCCTGCTCGACCCTATGGTTGCCGCGTCCGCCATGGCCTTGAGTTCGGTCTCGGTGTTGACGAATTCCTTACGATTGCGGACGATGCGCTTGGGAGAGTCCGCCGTGTGAGACGGTGGACGTAGGGTCGCATGAGCTACTCCACTACCGTTCGCGGCCAGCGTTTTTCTTTTGCTGACCTGCGCGAAGTCTTTGCCAAGGCGAACGAAGACAAGTCGGGGGATCGGCTGGCAGGGCTTGCCGCAACTTCCGAGCAGGAACGGGTTGCGGCCAAGCTGGTGTTGGCCGATATCTCGTTGTCGGACATTGTGGCGAATCCACTCATAGAGCCCGCCCAAGACGAAGTCAGTCGTCTGATTCTTGAGACCCATGATCAGCAGGCATTCCGCCCGCTCGCCCATCTGACGGTCGGCGAGTTCCGCGAGTATGTGCTGGACGAGGACCAGGATGGCGCTCGTTTGGGCGCACTCCACTGGGCCATTATCCCGGAGGTCGCGGCGGCTGTCTCAAAGCTGATGAGCAATAAAGACCTGATTGTGGCTGCCAGCAAAATCCGCAACATCACACGCTGTCGCAACACCATGGGTCAGCCCGGCGTCCTGGGGATTCGGGTGCAGCCCAATCATCCGGCCGATGATCTCGGCGGGATTCTGCTGTCCGCCATTGATGGCTTGCTATTTGGTTGCGGGGACGCCGTCATCGGCGTGAACCCGGCGACTGAGTCCGTGGAAACAGTCAGCCAGATTCTGCACGGGCTTCAACGTTTGATCGAAGCCTATGACATCCCCACCCAATCGTGCTGCCTGGCGCATATCAGCACGCAGCTCGACAGCCTGGAGCGTGGTGCGCCCGTGGACCTGTTGTTTCAGTCTCTTGCCGGGACGGAAGCGGCCAATGCGAGTTTTGGGATCAATCTGGACATTCTGCGCGAGGGCCGTGAGCGTGTCCTCGAACATCATCGAAGTCGTGAGGTGGCCTGGGTGGGGGAGGAGGTCATGTATTTTGAAACCGGGCAGGGGAGTGCGCTCTCCGCTAATGCCCATCACGGCGTGGATCAACTCACGCTCGAAGCCCGAACCTACGGCGTGGCCCGCGCGTTTGCTCCTTTCCTCGTCAATACCGTCGTGGGCTTTATTGGTCCTGAGTACTTATATGACGAACGCCAGATCGTTCGCGCCGGTTTGGAAGATCATTTCATGGGTAAGCTGCTCGGACTGCCCATGGGCTGTGACGTGTGTTACACCAACCACGCTCAGGCCGACCAGAACTCGGCGGATAATCTCCTGCTCTTGCTGACTGCGGCCGGCTGCAATTATTTTATGGGAGTGCCGTGTGCCGATGATGTGATGTTGAGCTATCAATCCACCAGCTTCCACGACGCCCTTGGCGCCCGTCAACTCTTTGGCTTACAGCCCGCCCCGGAGTTCTTGGCTTGGCTGGAGCAGATGGACATCTTTCGGAATGGAAACCTCGCGGCATCGGAGAGTTTTGCTCGACAACGCCTCGAAGAAACAGTCAAGCTGATTGCGTAGCTGTGAGTATGGTGAAAACGCCTGCGACACCGGACAGCCACGATCCGTTGTCGACAATCCGGACGCGGACCCCAGCCCGGATTTTTACCGGTCGGTCCGGGTCGGCTTATCGGACGCAAACGCAGCTCGGCCTGCGCTCAGACCATGCCTCAGCCAGGGATGCGGTGCAGACGGATATCGATTGGGAACAGGGTCTTGGGCCAGATTTTCTGCAAACGTGGGATATATTTGCCGTCTCAAGCCAGGCACGGAGCAAAGCTGAATATTTGATGCGACCCGACCTGGGTCGCCGGCTCGATGAGTACGCCCAGGCGGAGATCGCAAGCCGTTGCGCTGTTGATACCGATCTCCAGGTTGTTATCGGGGACGGGCTCTCGGTCGCTGCCGTTGTCAGACAGGTGCCAGCCCTATTGCCGCTACTCCATGCCGGTGCGGACAAACGTGGCTGGCGCTTTGGCCGGCCTTTTGCCGTTCGCTATTGCCGTGTCGGGGTGCTGAACGATATTGGCGAATTGCTTGCTCCGACCGTTCTGGTCCTTCTCATTGGAGAACGGCCGGGTCTGATGACCGCAGAGAGCCTCTCGGCGTATATGGCCTATCGTCCCCGGAGCGGCCATACTGACGCTGAGCGAAATCTGATCTCAAACATTCATACCCGCGGTGTGGCGGTTGAGGAAGCCGCCGACCGTATCCTACGTCTGGCCGAACTCATGCGGCGAGCACAACTGAGTGGGGTCGCGGTCAAAGAAGAGTTCGGAGCGCTGGCGCAAAACGCTCTCCCTCTCCTTGCTGACGAATAGTCGTATTCCATTGCGGCTCCCGACCGCTTGTGATTTGAAGGGTTGATCTCACCTCAGGAGGACTCGATATGGCAACTCCCGGTATGTTGATAATGAGCAATATGGCTCCAGGCTCTGTGGAGCAGTACACCGCCTATGTCAAAAAGGCAGAAGAGCGTGGCCTGCGCAATTTTCTGGTAACGGAATCGTTTACCGACTCTTTGGCACTCGCCCAGCACCTGGCGTCCGTGACCTCGAAGATCCAGGTCGGCACGGGCATTACCAACCTCTATCTGCGCAACCCGCTCATTGCGGCCCTGCACGCCATGACTATCGATCGTCTTGCTCCGGGCCGTCTCTTGCTCGGCCTGGGCACCAGTCATGTCCCGTTAAACAGCATGTTCGGTATAGATATGGCTAAGCCTCTAACCGCCCTGCGGGAATATGTGCAGGCGGTGCGGAACATTTTTGATGGAAAGGATGAGGCGGCGGCGGCGCTCGGGCTGCCGTCGATGAAAGCCGATAACAAGATTCCCATTTATCTGGCCGGTATTTCGCCCAAGAGCATTCATCTGACCGGTGAACTGGCCGATGGCAGCCTGCCCCTGAATTACGCGCCGCACGGGCTGCACGAAGTGGTGGAGGGGATTGCGACCGGCGCGCAAGAGGCCGGGCGCTCACCCGCGGATGTCCAAATTGGACTCATCATGCACTGCTGTGTGTGCGAAGATAAGGCGGTTGCGCTGCGCTCCGTACGACAAACCCTGTCTTTTTATGGGCGTATGCCGTACTACAACCGGCTCTTTGTCCGGCAGGGCTTTGAGAAAGAAGCTGCCGGTATTATGGCGGCGGCCCAAAAGAACGACATGGCCGCGGCAGCCGAAGCCGTGTCCGAAGAAATGGCGGAGCAGGTCGCCGCCCTGGGTAGCCCACAGGAGTGTCAGAAAAAGCTTGACGAGTTTGAGCGGGCTGGAGCGTCGTATGTGATACTGTATCCGACCGCGATTGACGGCGATTATGAGCGGGGTGTCAACGCGGTCCTGGATACGTTTGGCGGGTAGGGCGACCCTCCGCGCACGGTCTCTCCCCATGAGCCGAAGAGCAAAAAAATCGACCGACTTAGCACTCGATACGAGCGCGCCGGCAGTGCGGGCCGACCGCTGGCTGTGGGCTGCGCGGTTTTACAAGAGCCGCTCGCTGGCGGCTGAAGCCTGTGAGGGAGGAAAGGTCGAGGTCAACGGGCATACGGCAAAAGCGCATAAGCTGGTGCGAGTGGATGACACGCTTGAATTCACCCATCCGCACGGACTCAAGAAGCTCAAGGTGCTGGCGGTCTCTGACAAACGAGGCCCGGCAACCGAAGCCCGTTTACTGTATGAGGACCATTCGCCGCCGCAAGATGAGAACTTCGATTTCTTTGCCCAGCCGTCTTTCCGGTCACGGGGCAGTGGGCGTCCGACCAAGCGTGAGCGTCGTGAGACCGAATGGTTTCGCAGACGATAAATGAATGTGGACCGAGGACGTGAGGAATATACGATGATTGATCTTCGGAGCGATACGGTAACCTTACCGAGTCAGGCCATGCGCGACGCCATTGCGCAGGCCGAGCTGGGTGACGATGTCATGGGCGAAGACCCGACTGTCAATCGGCTGGAAGAGCTTGCCGCGGAAAGGATGGGCAAAGAGGCTGCGCTGCTGGTGACCAGTGGAACTATGGGAAATCTGGTCTCCTTACTCAGTCACTGTACCCGGGGGCAGGATGTTATTCTTGGCGACCAGTGCCATATTTTCAAATACGAAGCCGGGGGCGCGTCGGCTCTGGGCGGGCTGGCCTTTCACACCGTGCCCACGGGCCGTTTCGGAGAACTTGCCCTGCCGGATATCGAACGGGCCATATACCCGGCAGATGTGCATTACGCCCCGCCGGGTCTGATCTGTTTGGAGAACTCGCACAACCGTTGCGGAGGGACGGTCCTGCCGGTCGACTATCTGCGCTCTGTCCGGAAACTGGCTGATACAGTCGGCGTGCCTGTGCATCTCGATGGCTCACGTATCTTTAACGCCGCGGTGGCCCTCGGCTGTGACGTAAAGGAACTCACCCAAGACGTCGATTCGGTCCAATTTTGTCTGTCAAAAGGACTGTCTGCTCCGGTCGGCTCTCTCGTGTGTGGGAGTCGGGAGTTTATCCGGCGGGCTCACCGTTATCGGAAAATGGTCGGTGGCGGGATGCGCCAGGCGGGTATTATTGCTGCGGCGGGAATCGTGGCCTTGAACGCAATGGTCGAGCGTCTGGCCGAAGACCACCAGACCGCCCGGCGGCTGGCTGAGGGCCTGGCTGAACTGCCGGGGGTGCATATTGATCTGGAGACGGTCCAGACCAATCTCGTGATCTTTTCCGTACCGACACTCCACGCCAACGGCGGTTCTTTTGCCGAGGTGCTCGGACAGGCGGGCGTTAAAGTCGGCGATATCGGTGGCGAACGCTTCCGCGCCGTGACGCACTACGGTATATCACCCGCGGATATAGATGAGGCATTACAGATCATACGCCAGACCTGGCAGCCGGCCGCAGCATAATTGATGCGCCTATACATCCTTTTTTGGCTGGGATAGAGAAAAACGATCAACATCATAGAGGAGGGAATGTGATGGCGAAGGTACAAACCGTTCTTGGCGACACCACCTCGGACCAGTTGGGATTCACGCTCGTACATGAGCATCTGACGGCCGGCTTCCCCGGCTATGAATGGGACAATACCAGCTTTGATCGCAAGAAAGAGATCGATAGTGCGGTGGATAAGCTCAAAGAGATCAAAGAGCTGGGAGTGACTTCGTTTGTTGACCCCTGCCCCATGGAATTAGGCCGGGACCCGGAGTTCGCCGCCGAGTGCGCCGAGCGGTCCGGGCTGAATGTCATCATTGCCACCGGCCTGTACAACGAAGCCTTGGGTATCCCGCCGCACTTCCGGAGCCTGGGGGCGGACGATATCGCCGAGGTCTATGTGCGTGAGATTACTGAAGGGATCGGGAATACCGGGATTAAGGCTGGCATCATTAAAACCGCAACCGGCGGTATTCCAGGTATGACCGAGACGGCGACGAGTATCGGGAAACACGAAGAGACGTGTTTGCGGGCCGCAGCGCGGACGCATAAGGCCACCGGGATGTCCATTCTATGCCACAACGACGAGTTGGGCCCGTTCGGACGTGAGACCCTGGACGTTTTTGAAGACGAAGGGGTCGATTTTAATCGGGTGATGATCGGCCATGCGTGTGGTGTGGGTGATATGCGCTACTACTTTGACGTGCTTGAGCGAGGTGCGTGGATCGGTTTTGACCGCTTTGGAGTCGAAACCATTGCTTCCGATAAAATGCGCCTGGCCTCCCTCATCGGCCTCCTGGCCGTTGGGCATGACCGGATTATGCTGTCGCACGATGCCGTGCACTGCATGATGGGCCGCCCGAGCAAGGCATGGGAACAGTTTATTGAGGCCTGTCCGAACTGGAACTATTCGCACATCCTGAAAAACATCATTCCGCAACTGAGCAGAGCCGGGGTGAGCGAAGGCACCATCCATACCATGACGGTTGAAAACCCTAAAAATTATTTTGGGGGATAGGAGCACGGTATCGAATCTGGCCCTTCCCCTCACGGGAGGAAGGGCCAGGCTACTCCCGCTCTCCCACTCCACCGGACTCTCGATAGCTACTCTTTTAACTCAATGGAAATCTGGCTGTAGCGGGTGTCGCCGACGTTGGTCAGCGTGTGGGTCACGCCTTTGACCGGGGGCATAATGACCTGGCCGGCCTCAGGGTAATGCGTCTGACGTTCGGGTTCCGGCCCGGCGAGCGTTGCCCTGAGCTTTGAGCCCTCAAGGCAGATCACCACCTCGTCAAATTTGTGCGTATGCTGCCTGGTGGACTGGCCGGGCTCCAGTATGAGTTTCCAGACGGCGATGCGCTGGTGGTCGATCAACAGGATCGGTTTGACCGTGGTGCCGACGGCGTTCACTGGCGTGTAGACCAGAACCGCAAGGCCCGCTCCGAGGCCGCCCAGTGCGAGCACCAAGCCGACACCCAGCCCCAGGAAAAAACGTTTCATGCCCGGCGCTTTCTCGTGCCGCTGTTCGACCTATTTGGCCCGGGAGACATATTCCCCGGTTTCGGTGTCTACCCGAACGGACTCGCCGATGTCGATAAAGCCAGGAACGCGGACGACCAGGCCGGTTTCCATGGTGGCCGGCTTTAACTCATTGGTGACAGTTGCCCCCTTCATGGCGGGTGGGGTGTCGGTCACGGTGAGATCAACCGTCTTTGGCAGGCTGATACCGACCGGATTGTTTTCGTACAGATCGAGGGTGATCTTCATATTGGGAACAAGATACTGCACCGAGTCGCCAAGCAGGTCTTTCGACAAGGTAATCTGCTCGTAATCCTCGGAGTTCATGAAGCAGTATTCATCGCCGGATTCGTACAGATATTCCATCTCTCGCTGTTCGAGCGTGACCCGGTCGACTTTGTCGTTCGAGCTGAATTTATGCTCTGTTTGTAAGCCGCTCCGCAGATTGCGGAGTTTGGTTTGTACAAAGCCGCGCTTGTTGCCGGGAGTGACGTGTATCAAATCCATGATGCGATGGAGATCGTTTTGATAGATGATAAGTGCCCCCACGCGCAACTGAGTCGCTGGTATGAGCATCCGTCCTATATCCTCCTGTTCGTGGCTCTTTTCAGTCGTGCTACTCTACCATTGGCTTGGTAAAGCGGGCAAGGCGAGTCGCACTAATGGAGTTGATCTGCGGCCGGAGTTGATGGTGCGAAAATCGGCGAGCCATGGTGATGTACGATGAACCACCGGCCATCCCGCTTTTCAAACAGATTCGTCGTCAAAATCCGTGACCGAGAGGTGCCGTCCGGGCCGCCCGATTCGAGGTTTTCAATCAGGACTACCCAGCCCAGGCTCCCGGACACCTCGACATGGACATCGGTCAAATCAAACCGCATGGACTGCGTATTGGCAAAAATCCGCTCCCAACTCGCCATAACCGGCCCCCAGCCTGCCAGGAGCGGCCATCCCGGATGGACGCATTTGATGTGACTGGCTTGCAGCCAGACCTTTTCCATCTCTTTGATGTCCAGGGTTTCAAAGGCGCGATAAAAGGCCTGGTTTGCCGCGCTGACAGCGTCGCGTTCTTCCATATGCCCCCCTATGACGGCTTTGGAGCCATGAAAACCAGGATGGTCAGTTGCTCGGCGCTGGTATTGCTGACGCCATGCTCGGCTCCGGACGGAGCCATCGCAATGTCGCCAGCCCCGAGCTCCTTGGTTTCCTGTCCGATACGGACTGTGGCTCGTCCGTCAAGCACATAATAGATTTTGTCGGAGCCGGTGTGCGTGTGAGGCGTCTGCTCCTGTCCGGGTTCAAAGCAGTATACATCGCAAAACATGCGATCGGTCGTAAACAGATTGACCTTTTTCATCTTCTCGGACGAAAAAGCAATCTGGTCGGCGACCTGCTTAAAAACATCCATGGCTGTCCACCTTTTGATCCTCTTGATATCGGTCCATGCCTGCCATAGGGATGCATACCACCTTTATGGTACGGCCAAAAGCCCTGAGCAGGACACCTGGGAGAAGATTGGTCCTTCTCGGCGGGGAGCTTGTAAAAAAATTCTTGTCTCTCAAACCCTTTCTCTGGCATACTATAAGGTATAGGTTTAATGGGTTGCCCCTGGAGGTGGTTGGCGTGGATCTTCCTCGATGTCGAAAATGCACTAAAGGAGTGCTTGTCCCCTTGTCCGACTATGGTCCGCGAGGATCGGACCTTGAGTTTAAAGTCTGGGCGTGTACGAATCCGACCTGTCGCTTTACCATTCGGATTGACAAAGGGGTTGTTCACTACGGGGAGAACGAATCAAAACGTCACCACGAGCATCGTCGCTCATGAAGCCTCCCCCAGGCCCATTCTCTCCCCTACCTTTTTTCTCTCTGGTTTCTCCGCTTCATATCGCTCCTCGGTGAGCACTCGTATGTTCAGGTCCGCGCTTGTTTTGTTCCGTCCCGCCTTGGTATGAGAACGCTGAGCCCATGAGAAATGAGGGGAAGCTATGAAACAAGCACTCGCGGGAGTTCGCGTCCTGGAATTTACCCAGGTTATGGCCGGGCCGTTTTGCGCCATGCTCCTTGGGGACTTGGGGGCCGATGTCATTAAGGTCGAGCCCCCCGGTGGCGATACCACCCGGCGCATGGGTAAACGGCAGGGGATGGAGAGCGCTGGCTATTGGGCGGTCAACCGGAACAAGCGCGGTATCGTGCTCAATCTCAAAGACCGACGCGCCCAGGATATCGTGCGGACACTCGCGCGACAGGCTGATGTGGTTGTTGAGAATTATCGTCCGGGTGTGATGGCCGGATTCGGCTTGGACTATGACAGTTTGAAGCAGGAGCGGCCCAGCATCATTTATGCCTCTGTATCCGGCTTTGGCTCAACCGGTCCATACGCGCACAAGGGGGGCTTTGACCTCGTGGCTCAGGGCATGTCGGGCATTATGTCCGTAACGGGCGAGGCAGGCAGGCCACCGGTCAAATGCGGGATTCCCGTGACTGACCTTGGAGCCGGTCTCTTTGCCGAACAAGCCATTCTTGCCGCCTACATTCATCGTCTCAAAACAGGTGAAGGCCAATATATCGACACGTCGCTGCTGGAAGCGGGTGTGGCCCTGTCGGTCTGGGAATCGACCCAATATTTCTCAACCGGAGGTATCCCCGAGCCCATGGGTTCGGCCCATCGGATGTCGGCCCCGTATCAGGCGATTCGCTGTGCGGACGGCTATATCAATCTGGGCGCGGCCAACACCCGGACGTGGGAGAAGTTTGCCCACGCCATCGGACGCCCCGAACTGTTGGATCGGCCCGAATACGCGGAAGATGGTCTGCGCGTCAAAAATCGCCATCAACTCACGCAAGAAATAGAAGCCGTGACCGCCCAGCAGCCGCGCTCACACTGGCTCGCCGTGCTCGAAGAAATAGGCGTCCCGTGCGGGCCGATCTCAAATTACGCCGAGGTTTTTGCCGACCCGCATATCCAAGCGCGCGGGATGGTACAGGAAATGGAGCATCCGATTGGGGGGACTGTACAGGTATTGGGTCCGGCCGCGAAACTGTCCGCGACGCCGGCCCGGCTGGCTCGTCCTTCTCCGTTGTATGGTGAGCATACCGCCGAGGTTTTAGCTGAGGTTGGCTATACGCAGGCTGAGATTCAGGAATTAGAGAAAGCCGGGGTCATAACGACGCAGTCCGACTCTCTTCAATGATGCGTCAGGAGCTGTGCCCCATAGACAAACAGCACACCGGCAAGGGTGGCGACTGGGAGCTGGCGTGAGTGACTGGCGTCATGTGCTGCGGGGAGGAGACTCCCGGCCCCCAGATAGAGAAAGACCCCGCCAAACCACGCCAGCAACAGGGCGAGTAAGGCTGTTTGAAAGGTTACAAACGACTGGGCGTAGACACCGGCAAGTGGAGCCAGTGCGGTGAGAACGAGCATGATTTTGGTGGCCCGAACGGTCTGCTGCGTACCGAGCATGACACCGGCAATACTCGCACCGTCTGCTATTTTGTGAAGCGTAATACCCAAGGCAATCGCCCAGCCTACATGCTCACCAGCATGAAAGCCTTGGCCTATGGCAAACCCATCAAAAAGACTATGCACCAGAATGCCGGTTGCACCCCAGATACCAGCGTGCGGGGCGTGAGCATGATGCGCGGCTTGTTCGGCGGGTGTCTCCCGCTGATGGGTGAGATGCTCGACAAGGTAGAAACACAGAAACCCCAAAGCACAGGACAATAAGATATGATGGTGGTGGAAGGTCGAGCCGGTGGTTGAGAGCAATTCCAGTGACTCCGGAATCACTTCCATCAATGCCCCGGCAATCAGGGCGCCCGCGCAAAAGGCAAAAACCATGCCCTGGTAGACCTGGAGGCGTAAAACGAGCAGCCCGCCACAAAGGGTCAGCACAGCAGTCGCTCCAGCTACCCAAAATGCTATCATGATCGCGTTCCGCCGAAAGCCGTGCTCAAAGCATCCTCTGACCGGGCTCGGTCAGCCTACCAATTTGGAGCACGCGGCACTATCCCCTCAGAGTTGCCAATACAAGCCAGATGCAGTGGCTGTCCTGTTGTAAAGCTGAAGCAGCCACCCGCATGAAGCCGTGTCATGAAGGACTGACCGAGGCCTGGGCGGCTCGTGACTCGGCCTCATGCTCCTTGCTCGACAGGCCCTCCAGCCCTTCTTTCACCAGCCAGGGAATCATCAGCAGCGCGGCGACCGGGTCGGCCCACCACCAGCTAAGCGCCGCGTTTGCCCCAAGTCCGAGCAAGAGGGTAAACGACAGATAGGAGCAGGCCAGCGTCTCTTTGGCCTCAGCCCGTAGCGCCCGGCTGCCGACCTCTGTTGCCACCCGCAACTTCCCGAACGAGACCAGCGGCATAATGATGAGTGAGGCTGTGGCCAGCAGCATGCCGATAGTACTCGCGCTCGGCACCTCTCGATGCCACAGCATCCAAACGGACTGGATCAGGACATACAGGGCGAGGGCCATAAAAGACAGACCCACAAAGCGATGGACCACCAGGTCCGCGCGGGCGACCCGGTCAGAATCCGCCCCGCGCGCCTCAAGGCGCAGCCGCCAGATGAGAACGCTGGCAGCCACGATTTCAATGACGCTGTTGGAGCCAAATTCAATCAGGGCAATACTCGCCGCTTCAACACCGGCCCACAGCGCAATAACGGCCTCCACCACGTTATAGAGCATGGTGGTGACAACCAGTATGACCCCGACCCGCAGCCAGTATGGGGAGCCCTGTGCTTTCTCCATCCGTCGCCCTCCCTCTACCCCTGTCCTCATATCTTTTCATGGACGGAGAAGAAAGAAAAACTCGACGAAAAGGACGGGCATCTAACGCGGCCGCATTGCGCGAAAGAGCCAGGCCGCGGCCAACAGCAGAGCGAGGCAGGCTGCGGCCATCTGGCCGGGGGGGTAATCGTACGCATTCGCTACAATAAAGGCGAAGACACTCATACCGAGAGAGATCAGCGGAGCCAGGATGAACAGGCTGCCGGCCGTCCGGCCCAGGCTCTTGGCAACCAGGGCCGGCAGCACCAGGCTCGCAAAGGCAAACACGACGCCGGAAACACGGATGGAAAACCCGACGGCCAGACCGAGCCAGGTCGAGAGCAGGCCGTTCCAGAGTCCGGTTCTCAGACCGGCCGCGCGGGCCATGACCGGGTCAAGAGTGACCAGCAGGACAGACCGGTAACACACAACCAGGGCCGAGCCGGTCAGCAGCGTCATACCGGCGAAGATCCAGACATCTTCGGCCCGTGCCCCAATAATCGTGCTGGACAACAGACGGTTGACTTCCTCCATGCCGTGCGGGCTGTGGGCCAGCAGCAGAATGGAGGCGCTCACCGAGAACAAAAAGACCCAGCCGGTGATGGCCTCGTGCGTTTCCTGACCGGCCCGCCGTCCGCCGCCCGTTGTGAGAAAGGCGGCCAGCACGGCAAACAGCCCACCCATGAGGGAGTGGAACAGATCGGAATTCCACCAGGAATCTGTGCCGAGCGAGCTGCCAGACCAGATACCTAGGGCGATGCCCAACAACGACGCCTGTGAAACCGCCGCGCCGATGAAGATCTGATCACGGGCCACCACCAGCACCCCGATCAGCGACAGCAGAATGCCAATCAACCAGCCGCACAGATAGGCGTTCTGGAAGAGCGGCCACGAACTCACGAAACTGTCGATCATTACGGAGTCTGGGAATGCAGGTCGGATGAACCTTCCGGCGAGACGTGCAGATGAATACGCTGGCCGCGCCCATAGACGCGGTCCAGGTTGGATTCGTTCAGCACCTCGGATTTGGGACCGGCAATAACGGTCCCCTGCGCAACCAGGCCGATATGGGTGGCGTAGCGTTCGGCCAGGCCAAGATTATGAGTGACAAACAGACAGGTGTTGTGCTCCCGCTCGTGAATATCGGTCAGGGTTTGCAGAAAGTCGCCTTCCGCGGCCAGGTCCAGGTTGTTCGTCGGCTCGTCCAGAATCAACAGGGCGGGGCGTCTCACCATGGCTCGGGCAACCAGCGCGCGCTGGCGCTGGCCACCCGACAGCGTCCAGTAGTTCTGGTGCTTCAGCTGGGCCAGATCAAATATGCTCAGCGCCCGGTCCAGATATTCCCGTTGTGCGGCCCGGTTCAGGCCGGTGCCGACCAGACCCAGGCCGACGAACTCGCGAATCGTAATCGGCAGCGTGGGATTGATATCACAGCGCTGCGGCACGAATCCGATTCCATGAGAGATATGCCGGTGGAGGTGGCCCGTCTGCGGCTTGAGCAGCCCCAGCAAGGTCTGGAGCAGGGTGGTCTTACCGCCACCGTTTCGGCCCAGCACGAACCATAATTCACCGGCCCGGATCGTCAGATTGACGCGCCCGAGCACAACAAAGTTGCCGTAGCCGACCGACAGATTGGTCGTTTGCAGGACAATATCGCTGCTCATGAGGCCGTACCGTACTGTACTTCATCGGGCGGGCACTGCAAACAGGTCTTACACAAATGCCGGTTCAGCAGATGCCCGCCGGCCAGCAGCCCGGCTCCGAGGACAACGCACACGACCTCAGTCGTCTCTTGGGGAGAAAGTCGTCCACCGACGATAAGCAGGAGCGCTACCCCGAGCAGCAGCAGGGTACGGCGTTGGTGGTGAATGCGAAATCCCCAGCACAGGCTCCCCACGGCCAGTACGAGTGAAGTACCCAGAAGCAGGGTTTCCACCGATTCGTCAGCAAGAAATCCGAGCCCTACGAACGGGAGCAGAGAGAGGAGCAGGGGAGTCGCCATGCAATGAGCAGCGCAGGCCAGCGACAGCCCCGCCCCGACCTGGTCCACCCACAGAGCGACCGCGCTTGGCTTAGGGGAAAGGGAGAGGGCCGAATGGGAAAGCATGCGTCTCGACCCGATGCCCTACTTGATCGTTCCCGCTAACGCGGTTGCGAGTTGCTTCACGTTGTAATCCACCATATCGAGGTAGTGTGCCGTCCCAGGGCGAGAGTCGCCTTGTTCGGCCATAGGGACGATGGTCGCGCCAGAGTTCTCGGAGACGAATTGGGCATAGCGGGGATCGTAATAGGCCGCTGTCAGAACGGCCTTCACCCTGTTCGTCTTCATCAACTCGATCACCACGCCCATATGTTTCGTGGTTGGGAGTATACCCGGCAGGGGTTCGAGATAGGCGACTATGTCGAGTCCGAAGAGTTCGGCAAAATACACCCAGGCGTTATGGTCGCCGACGAGCTTGTTGCCGGCATGGGGCCGCAGGCTGCCGAGCCAGCCGCCCAGCAGGGCCTCCTGGCCCTGACTCTTGAGAAAGGTTTCCAGCCGTCCGTGCCGGGCCAGCACTGCCAGCTTCTCGAAGTCGTAGGCGTCGGCCAGGGCTTCGCCGACCAGGGCCACGCCCAAACGTCGCCGGAAGTCGGCATAGCGCTCGGCGAAATACGGAGCGCTGGCCGGCCGGAGCGCGCTCAGCCGGTCCCGCAGCAGCCGCGCCACCCGCAGGCCGTTCATGGGGTCGAGCAGATAGTGCGGGTTGCCGAATGGATGGACATCTCCCATGGAGCGGTCGACCGGAGTGCTCGAGACCTCAAGCGGAGTAATGACCATGGACGCATCGATATAGCCTTGGCCGCCGGGGAGAATAGCGCCGTTCCGGGCATTTTGCAGCAGGGGCGGCGCCCAGCCGACCTCCAGGTCCAGACCGATCTGGACGTACACATCGCAAGTACTCAGGGCCTTGATGAAGCTCGGCTTGGGTACCACGAAGTGGGGGTTTTCCGGCCCTTTGGCAAAGACCGTCAGCGCCGTCTGCTCGCCGCCGATCTCCTGGACCAGGCTGCCGAGGTCGGGCACCGTGGCACAGGCTTTGAGCGGCTGAGCCTGGGCGAACGGGGTCAACCACAAGCCGGTAACCAGACTCACGAGTGTTATGACAGAGATAAGAAAACGGATCATTAACATGGCCTATTCTCCTGCTGTTCGCTTAGAATTGGTGCGCGGCATGGGCCCCGTACAGCCACTCGAAGCCGAGCCAGATGGTATGCGCGTCGTCCTTGAGGTGGCTGGCCATATCGTAGTTGTACTGGAGCCGGATGCGCGAGAACTCGGTCGGCCGCCAGACCAGTAACGGGGAGAGGCGGTGCCGGTCATCCCGGAACGGGTCGTTCTTGCGTCCGCCGATGCTCTGCCCACTCCCGCCGGCGTACTCATAGCGCAGGCCGGCGGCCCATCCGGTCCGAAACCCGTACAAAAGCTGGGTGTACAGACCCCAATCCTTGAGCGTGCGGCCCGGCAGGGTGGCGAGATCGCCGGTCTCGGTTTCCTGGGTGTAGCGGGCCGCATGATAGTCGCGCTTCATGATCTCGGTCTGCCAGGTCAGGAACGGATAACCGAAATTGCCGGCCGGCTGCCAGCGCCATTTCATGTCCAGCCCGTACAGCCAGGTGTCGGCATCCCGCCCGGTTGAGTTCGGCCCGTACAGACCGGACAGGCCGAACACCGCCGTCACGTCGTCGGTGAAGTCGAACGAGTTTTCCAAACGGGCCAGATAGAGGAAATCTCCAAAGCCGCGCACGTCCTGAGCGATAATCGGTCGGCCGGCGATGCCGTCGCCATGAATGCCACCGGTCGGCTCCTCAGCGTGCGCGTCTTCACCGGCGTGGCCGTGTTCGTCAGCGTGCGCGTCTTCACCGGCGTGGCCGTGCTCGTCGCCGCCACCGTGACCGTTACCACCTCCGTGGGCATGGGCCAGTTCTCCTCCCAGGAAGCTGGCCATGGTCACACCGCCCGCGTTCTGCATGCCGAAGTGAAACTCGGAGAACCATGGCGTGGGGGGAAGCCACGAGGCCCGAAAACCGGCCTGCCGCATGCCGTCTCCGCCGAACATGCGGGAGTTGACCACCGGTTGATCGATCCAGTCCCAGAAGTGGGGGTGTTGCGGGTTGATCTGACCGAACTCGGTCAGAAAATGGCCGACCTCAAGCTGAAGATCATAGGGCAGGGCCGACGAGGTGAGAAATGCCTCTTCAAGCTCAAGCGTGGTCTCGCCGGTGCTCGGGTTGACCGAGGTGAGGATATGCGCCTCGCCGGTAAAGTAGGGGTCGACCGCGCCGGACAGGGAAAACTCGGCCTGACCCAGGGTGAAGCCTCGTTGTTTCGGGTCGTGGCTTCCTCCTTGTATTGTCGAAATCGCGGCGTCTCGCTCGCTGGAGCCGCCGGCGAAGAACAGCACATCGGCCGAAATGTCAATCAGGCGCAACTGCGTGTTTCCACCCAGCGGCTGTGACCACAGCGCCCGCCGGTCCGGCGCTGCTGGCTCAAAGTCCGGGACACCGAGCTCGTCCAGCGCCTGATCCAACGGAGAGTCGACCTGGGTGGCCATACGGTCAACTTGTTGTCGCTGTATTTCCTGGACTTGTGCCTCTTGTGCCTCGACTTTTTGCTCGAGTGCCTGATCTCGTGAGGTCGAGTCCTTCTGCATCTGCAAGATGGTGTGCTGGAGTTGCTCGACAGTTTGCTGAAGACGGTCAACCTGACTGCGGAGGGCTTGGACCTCGGCCGGGTCGCCGGCCTGGGCGCTGGCGCCTGGCGGGGACAAAAGGATGGAGGTGGCCGAGATGAGAGCGATCACGAGTGTTGTGCGCATGGGGATTCCTTGTTGCATAATAGTTGTAATAGAAACATCATTAAAGAACGACCGGGGATTGTCAAGCCGACCCGGACCGCTATGGTTCTAGTGCGGTACGAGACACGAATCGAGCGCAGCAAGAAGCGCCGAACGGTCAAACGCCGCGCCAATAAATACCAGATGATCCTGAGGTTGTGGGGTCAAGGAGACCTGTCCGATAAAAAACTCTTTTCCAGTGAACTGTAACTCCCACTGTTTTGAGGAGTCGTGAAAGCGAACGAAGCCCTTCGCCCGCCAGACTTCGTCGGGTAGTGCTTGCATCACTTCGGCAAAGGGCTCCGGGACAAAGGAGCACGGAGCGCGATAGGTCAGCGTGTGGAAATGGTCATGCTGGGGTGCGCGAGCAGTGGTGGGGGCCGACCGAGTCCCCTGCTGACTCAGTACCTCAGAAAAATCCACATCGGCGTACGTGGTCAGGAGGATTTTGGCCCGGGAGTTTTTGCGTTGGACGCCTTGAACCGCTCTTGCGAGTTGCATCCAATGGGCGAGGTCACATTTGTTAATCAAAACGAAGTCTGCCGTCTCAGCAAACGAACGCAGACCATAGCCTGCCATCTGTTGGGATGAGCCCCGCGCGTCGATGACGGCAATCATCGCGGCAACAAACGCGCGTGACAGCATCTCTATCTGTGTGAGTTGATCCAACAGGCGGACGGGGTCGGCCAGCCCGGTTGCTTCGATAAAGATGACATTGGGCTGCTGGGTGATGAGAGCCGTAAGGGCGGAGTTCAGATCCGGCCGCAGCGTACAGCAAATACAACCATCGGCAAACGTTTTGGTCGGATAGCCCTGCCCCCGGAGGCGTTCACCATCGGTGCTCACGTCTCCATAATCGTTAATCAGAACCGCCGGCTTGAGACCCTGTGACGCGGTATAAGCCAGGAGGCCCTGCAGGAAGGTGGTCTTGCCGCTCCCCAAGAAGCCGGAAATGACGTAGATGGGGATGCTGGGAGCGTGCTCGAATAGCGTTTTTACAGACAACATGACGCAAAAGACAGCCGAGTGAGACAAAAAGGCACCCCCAACAGAGTAACAGGAGGGAAACCCTGTCGGGGGGCCGGGCAAGGAAGGCAGGCGCTCATAGCACCCTCTCTCCTCTGCCCGGAGAGGGATTGAGAGACGGTGAACCCTGGGAAAACGAGGTGTGGTTCATCATGGGCCTCTAGTATCAAGTATTCGATGTATTTGCAACTATATTGTAAAAAGGTTATTATGACAAAGATCCCACATAGAGGGAGAAGTGTGGAGCGGGGAGGCACGTGGCCTTCCGTTGTCGGTTGTAAGCGGTAGACCTGCGGCACTTTTTTCTTGCCGGAGGTCGCAGAAATCGGTAAGATAGGCGGCGTTATGAAAAAGGAAAGGACCGTTCGATCAATCCCAGAACTCCGCGCCCTGATTCGATCCACCGGGCTGCGGAGCACAGGGCCACGTGTTGCCGTGTTGCAGCGGCTCCAGCAGGCAATTACTCCTATGAGTCATGCGGAGATCGCCGAAGCCCTGGAGCCCGCTGGATTGGACCGGGCGACACTTTATCGGAATCTCATTGACCTGACTGATGCCGGCCTTTTGTCGCGAACGGATCACGGCGATCATGTCTGGCGTTTTGAATTGCGTGACCAGGCGCATGGCCAGACCGAACAACATCCTCATTTTACCTGTATCGATTGTGGCGAGGTCGAGTGCCTGTCCGATACGAGCATCGAGGTATCCGCACCAGACCGTACGCCTCGTGCAATCAGAAATAACCATTTTGAAGTACAGATCACCGGCCTGTGCGACCGTTGCACCGCCTAGACTCGGATGGTAGCCCCGGCCCGCGCTCAGCGGCGAGGGCCGGGGCCGCGCTCAGCGGTCACCCGCAACCCTAGCGTCCAATCGTATCTGACAGCTCCATCTCTTTCTGGACGGCAGTGAGATAGCCACCACCACCCAGCGGTGTGGGAACCTCAAGCTGCTGGACGACCTCCGCCTGAGCCGTGTTGATGACCGAGATCAGGCCATCTCCGCCGTGCGTGACAAATCCCCATTGCCCGTCTGGAGTCAGTGCCGGGAGTCGCAACTGCTGTCCCGCTGCAAATGGCGATAAGTCCGGGTCAAATGGCTCCTGTAGGGCAGGAAGCGCAATCGTGGCCCTGATCTGCGTGAATGTCGGAGACTGGGGGTCGGCATCAAGCAGGAACGCGCGATCGCCCTGCGGGCCTTGCAGAATGTAGAGCGCCACGGTTTTGGAGAGGGCAAAGCGGTGCAGCAGTCCCGGACCGAGGGCGACTCGGGTGACTGCTCCAGTTTCGAGGTTGCCGATATACGCGTCGTTTGACCATTTGGTCCAATCGGTCGGATCCGCAGAATCATCTCGAATAAAGGAAAAAACCCTCCGTTGGTCATCGGCAAGGCGCACATACAACGCGCGCCCTCCACTGCGTTCAGCAGTGTCATAGGGCAGGGTAATACTAGGCGTCAGATCACCGCCATCGATGTCTGAGCACTCAATGCCCATGTCAGTCGCTGAGCAATAGACTTTCAGCTCATGGCTGATTACATCACCCTGAGGCCGGGAACCTAGTTCAACATCGCTGAGGAATGCCTCTTCGTTTCTGATGAGGCGACTGAGACGAAAGGCTTCATGGATGCCTTCTTCATGATGTTCCTCGTCGTGCTCGTCCTCATGCTCACCTTCGTGTTCGTCCTCATGCTCGCCTTCGCGTTCGTCCTCATGCTCGCCTTCGTGCTCGTCCTCATGCTCGCCTTCGTGCTCGTCCTCATGCTCGCCTTCGTGCTCGTCCTCATGCTCGCCTTCGTGCTCGTCCTCATGCTCGCCTTCGT
>JAJEFA010000004.1 GCA_022820725.1 Candidatus Binatia bacterium | reverse complement strand
GGCCGCCGAGTCATGTCATGTGCATCACATGCCCCAAGAGGGGATTCTCTACTCCCTCTCCCCTGGAGGGAGAGGGCTGGGGTGAGGGGGAAAACTCGATTAGGATACTACCCGGTCAAGAGGGGTTCCCCAAAGCTGCTCGACACGTTTAGTACACCCCTTCCGGTAGCTTGGTATGGTCCCAGCTTGAGGTTTTGACCGGCGTAATCTTGAGGACGGCGCGCTTCTTGGCACGCTCCTTCAGCACCGCGTCTTCCGTTGGCGTCACCGTTGTTCCCTGGAAGTCCCGCACCTCTTTCATGAGTTCCCAGACTGCTTCCGGCTCGTCGATCACCTCACACTCGCCCCGGATCAGGACACCCTTGAGTTCGCTATAGGCCCGCCCGGATTCGACCATGACCGCGACCTTGGGATTCCTTTTGGCGTTCACGACTTTCTGGGCCTTCTTGAAAGACGACATGTAAATACAGCCGTCCTTGGCCATATACGACATGGCCACCACGTGCGGATAGCCGTCCTTGCCGATGGTACATAAAGACATATTTCGGGCTTCGTTCAGGTAGGCGGAGAGTTCTTCTGGCGTCATGGCAATCTGATTCCGTCGGTTCATTATCGTGCTCCCTTCTTCGTTACTGGGCAAACCAGCCACCGTCGATGACCAGCTCGGTTCCGGTGGTATAGGACGCTTCATCGGAACACAGGTAGAGCGAGCCATAGGCGATTTCTTCCGGACGACCCAGCCGACCCATGGGCGTGGCTTCCTTGATCTGGGTATCCTGCTCCGGGGTCAATCCGGCCAGAATCGGGGTATCAATCTGACCGGGATGGATGGAATTTACCCGTATCCCCTGCCGCACATACTCCAAGGCCGCGGCTTTGGTCATGAGTCGCACCGCCCCCTTTGAGGCGTGATAGGCGATTGAGCCGGGGCTGCCGATCAGGCCATACAAGGATGAGATGTTCACAATGGCCGCGTTCCCGGATTCACGCAGCGCCGGCACCGCGGTTTTCATACCCAACCAGACACCCGTCTGATTGATCTCGATCATCTTCTGCCACTGGTCCCGGGTTTCCTCCTCGACCCCACCCGGCCAGTATACCCCCGCGTTATTGATCAGTGTGGTCAGCTTGCCGAATCGCGTCACAGCTTCATGAACGGCATTCTGCCAGTCGTTTTCGCTCGTGACATCCAGACGGACAAAGACCGATTCATCTCCATTGTTATTGACGTCGGCAGCAACCTGCTGGCCTTTGGCCTCCTGGATATCGCCAATAACGACCCGCGCTCCCTCGGCCGCAAACACCCGTGCGTGGGCCGCGCCAATACCACTCGCTCCGCCTGAAATAAGGGCGACTTTCCCGTCTAATCGTCCGGTCATATCTTCCTCCTGACTCACTCCATCTGCGACCGCTCTGAGAGTCGGCCAACTCGGTCCGTACCCTATCTGGGGTCGTTTTTTCACGCAAGGAATCTGGCGGTGACCCAGAGCGCCCCCCGAAGCATGGGGAGGAATTGGCAGGGCCGCAGTCAAATGGTAGAGATGGGGCGCACGCAGGAGGGCAGCTATGGATTTTCAGTTGACGGACGAGCAGGAAGAGATTTGCAAACAGGTCCGCGCGCTGTGTTCCCGTTTTCCGGATGAGTACTGGCGAGAACGGGATGAAAGCGGGGAATTCCCCTGGGAGTTTTATCAGGCCATTGCCGACGGAGGCTGGCTGGGCATTACCATCCCCAGAGAATACGGTGGGGCCGGGCTGGGTATTACCGAAGCCGCGCTCGTCATGCAGACGGTAGCCGAGTGTGGTGGAGGTACGCAGGCCTGCTCGGCCATTCATCTGGGCATCTTCGGTCTGGAGCCGCTCATCAAATACGGTACCCAGGCGGCCAAAGACAAATACCTCGCTCCCATTCTCAGGGGGGACATTCATGTATCGTTTGCCGTGACCGAACCGGACGCGGGTACGAATACGACCCAGATCAGCACCTTTGCCACCCGGAGCGGTGACGGGTATCTCATCAATGGTCAGAAGGTCTTTATTACCAAGGCCCAAGAGTCCAAGAAAATGCTGTTGCTGACGCGGACCACCCCGTTTGATCAAGTCGAAAAGAAAACGTTGGGGATGAGTCTCTTCTTTGCCGACATCGACCCCGAGGCCGTGGAAATCCAGGAACTCCACAAGCTCGGCCGTAAGGCGGTCGATACCAATATGCTGTTTATCGACAATCTGTACGTAGCCAAGGAGGACCTGATCGGCGAAGAAGGTCGTGGCTTTTACTACATTCTCGATGGAATCAATCCGGAGCGCATTCTGATTGCGGCCGAGTGTGTTGGCATGGGCAAACGCGCAATCGAGAGAGCCGTACAGTATGCCAAAGAACGCGAGGTCTTTGGGCGCCCGATTGGCAAAAACCAGGGGATTCAATTCCCGCTGGCCGAATCCTTTGCCAAGCTGGAAACCGCCGAACTCATGGTGCAAAAGGCAGCCTCCCTATACGACCAGGGTCAGCCCTGCGGCAAAGAAGCCAACATCTCGAAGTATATGGCCGCGGAGGCCGCCTGCGAGGCCGCCGACCGGGCGATTCAAGCTCACGGCGGCTACGGCTATATCAAAGAGTACGACGTGGAACGCTATTGGCGTGAGGCCCGGCTCTTTCGTATTGCCCCTATCTCCCAGGAAATGGTGCTGAATTACGTGGGCGAACACGTACTCGGACTGCCGAAGTCGTACTAGCGCGTTGCAGAGCGATGGAATCCTGACCCGTTGTCATTTCGAGGAGAGACCAGCCCCATGAAAATCGGTTATATGCCCGACACCCACGGCGGTCCGTATAATCAGCCCGAGCCCTCCCCCGAGGCAGCCGCGCAGTTCTGCGACCAGTTGCTGAACGAGGGCGTTGAGGCAGAGCAGGCAGGCTTTGACGGCATTTTCCTGCCCGAGCGGCATCACCGCACCGAGACCATGTTCCCGCCGCCCCTGGTCATGCTGGCCGGCTATGCCACTCGTACCCAGCGGGTTGATCTCGGCACCTTTGTGCTGCAAACGCCGTATTACAACCCCATGCATCTGGCTGAAGATGTAGCCATGATTGACCTGATGTCCAAAGGCCGGGTCATATTGGGCGTTGGACTCGGCTACCACCCCGACTATTTTCGGCTGTTCAACGAGCCGTATAAGCAGCGATTCTCCCGCTTTGAAGAGAGTCTCGATATCCTGCGTCTGGCCTGGAGCAGTCACACGCCGTTCTCCTATCACGGGAAGCGCTTTGAGTTTGACCACGTCATGTTGACCCCGAAGCCCTATCAGGCCGGCGGACCGCCGCTGTGGATTGGAGCCGCGTATCCCGAGGCCATCAAACGGGCCGGTCGGCTGGGTGATGCCTGGGGCATTCTGCCCTTCTGGGACCCCATACCGAATTTGCAGGCTCAGGCGGCCCTGTATCGTGAGAGTGCGGCCGAGCACGGTCGCTCCCCCAAAGTGGTGCTCATGCGGGACGGCTGGGTCGCACCCACCCGGAAAGAGGCCGAAGATACGTTTGGGCCGCTGTGGGTGGAAGAGATGCTCTTCTACTGGCGCTGGAAACTCCTCTCCCCAAACGAGGAGTTTACGTCTGAGGCGGATTTCACAGTGAAAAAGCTGAGCAAATACCTGGTCATGGGTTCGCCCAGCGAGTGCATAGAGCAGCTTGAGATGTGGAAAGATGTAGTTGGAGCGGACTATATTATCATGCGTTTTCGCCTTCCGCTCGGTCCGGCGCCAGAGCGCGTTATTGCCTGTATCCGCCAATTCGGAGCGGAAGTCATTCCGCACTTCAAGTGAACATATGCCATCTGAAGAAAGTCCTCCCCGTCTCATCCTGGCTTCAGCCTCGCCTCGACGGCGAGAGTTATTACAGCAGACCCCCCTCCGGTTTCGGGTTATCCCCAGCCATACGGAGGAAACCCGTCGCCGTGAAGAAAATCCGGAGACCTATGTGGCGCGTATTGCCGCGGAAAAGGCCGACACGGTCGCCGAGCGGCATCCGGGCTTCTGGGTCTTGGCCGCCGATACCATAGTCGTGTTGGAAGGCCAGGTTTTCGGTAAGCCCACAAATTTAGACAACGCGCGCCAGATGCTCACCGCCCTCTCGGGGCACCTCCACCAGGTCATGACGGCCTTTGTCTTATTGGATCCTGCCGGCAAGACAACTGCCGCTGAGGTTGTCACCAGCCAAGTCACCTTTAAGGAGCTGTCAGAATCGGAGGTCACTGCCTACCTCGCCATCGGAGAGCCCTTTGACAAGGCCGGCGCCTATGCCATTCAGGGCAAGGGGCGAGACCTCGTCGCGCAGGTCTCCGGCTCACACACCAATATTATCGGCTTACCCATGGATGAGGTCACAACCGCTCTGCGTGCGGTCGGCCTGCTCTCATCATAATGACCACGGCAGAAAAAAGGCCATGGATGATATAGCCAGCAATTATGCCCGCGTGTCCGAGCAGGTCGCCCGGGCCGCCGAGCGCGCGGGGAGGCACGCGGACGGGGTCACGCTCGTGTGTGCGGCCAAGACAAAAGGACCCGAGGTCGTACGGGCCGCCTTACGAGCCGGCGCAACCGATATTGGTGAAAATTATGTTCAGGAAGCGCAGCACAAGATGCACGCCATTCCCGAGTCGGCAAACTGGCATCTCATCGGTCATCTTCAGCGCAATAAGGCCAAGGTCGCCGTCTCACTGTTTCGACTCATTCATTCCCTTGATAGTCTCTCGCTGGCTACGGAGCTGAACCGACAGGGTGTAAAACAGGACAGAACGGTGCACGCCTTGGTCGAGGTGAATCTTGCTGCAGAGAAGACCAAGGCCGGCGTGCAGCCTGAGGCTCTCGATGCCCTGCTCGAAGGGGTCAGCTTCTTGTCCCGTCTCCAAATCGACGGCTTGATGGCTATTCCGCCGGCCGTCTCAGACCCGAACGAGGCACGACCCTATTTTCGGACCCTGGCGCGGCTTCGTGAGCGCTATGCTAGACTAGAAATGGCTAAGATGCCGCTGCGTGAACTCTCAATGGGCATGACACAGGATTTTACGGTTGCCATTGAAGAGGGGGCGACTATCGTCCGCGTTGGGCGAGCGATTTTTGGCGAGCGATGACAACGCCCACCATGTAAGGCGGGAGTGAGGAAGGACCAGGATGAAAAAGGTTGGGTTTATTGGCGCGGGTAATATGGCCGGGGCGCTGATTAAGGGCCTCATTAATGCCCAGCTCTACACCCCGCCAGAGATTATCGTCAGCGATACGCTACCCGCCCAGTTGCGCAAAATCAAACGCCGCTATCAGGTCGAGGGTATCCGGGAGAATCGCACCGTTGTGCAGCAGGCGCGGACCATCGTGCTGGCCGTCAAGCCGCAAATTATCGATCAGGTCTTGGCGGAAATCCAACCCGTGGTCACCCCGGCAAAACGCTTTATTTCCATTGCCGCTGGCGTCACGCTGACCCGTTTGGAAAAGGGCCTGGGCGGAGATGCCAGAGTGATTCGTGTCATGCCGAATACACCGGCCTTGCTGGGGAAGAGCATGACGGTGGTTGTCCGCGGGACAAAGGCGAAGACCGCGGACGAAAAACTTGCCCTCAGATTCTTTCGGGGTGTTGGTGATGCGTTAGCCGTGCAAGACGAGAAACTGCTCGACCCAGTGACTGGCCTGAGCGGCAGCGGGCCAGCCTATGTGTATTTGTTCGCGGAAGCGTTAATTACCGGAGGTATCAAAGCAGGTCTCGACCCCACGGTTGCCGAACGCCTCACCTTCCAAACCCTGGAAGGTGCAGTCGCCATGCTCAAGGAAACAAAACAGACTCCTAAGGAACTCCGCGAAATGGTCTCCTCGCCCGGTGGCACAACGCTGGCCGGGCTCAAGCGCCTCGAAACCGGAGCGTTCTCCAAGACCATCAGCGCCGCCGTGGCTGCGGCCACGCGTCGGTCACGCGAACTCGGACGAGGCTGAGGAGAGGAAAGAGAGGAAGATGTTTATTCTCGGGAATCTTTTACAAGCAGTGGCCAGCATTCTGGGCTCTTTACTCTGGCTCTATTTCTGGATCCTCGTTATTCGTATTGTCCTGTCCTGGGTCAATGCCGACCCGTACAACCCCATTGTCCGCTTTCTCTGCTCTATCACCGACCCGGTCCTCTATGCCCTGCGGCGTCTCCTGCCGTTTCCAACGGTCATTGGCGCGGTTGATCTGACACCGCTGCTGCTCATGCTCTTCATCCAGTTTCTCCAGATTTTTCTGGTGCAAAGCCTCGTCGATCTGTCCCTTGCGCTACGCTAAGCCTGGCAACGGCCGCCGCCTTGACAATCAATAGGGTGATGATTAGCGTTCCGTGGTAAGTACAGTCCCTTAGGGATTTGGAGGCCTGTGGTCATGCCGATCTACGAATACGCCTGTAAAAAATGTGATGGGGAATTCGAAGTCTCCCAGCGTATTACCGACGAACCGTTGAAGCGCTATCTGTGCCCGCACTGCGGCAAGAGGACGGCGGTCACCAAACTGATCTCCCGGTCTTCCTTTCATCTCAAAGGCAGCGGCTGGTACGCGACCGATTACGGCAAGAACGGCTCAGAATCGTCCAGTTCTGACGGGACGAAGAACGACGAATCCAAAAGCAGTGAGACCAAGAGCGATACCAAAAGTTCCGCTTCTTCTTCGACCGGTGAAAGTTCGTCTCAATCGGCAAGTTCTTCCGCCTCCTGATACCGACTCCCCTCTTACACAAACCTCAGTGCCGTGCTAGAAAATCCATTCAGGGTCGCATAGCTCAGCAGGCTAGAGCGCTTGCCTCACATGCAAGAGGTCCGGTGTTCGAGTCACCGTGCGACCATACAGGAGCCCGCCCTAGCGCGGGCTCTTTTGCGTGTAGAGTACTTCCCTTCAGGCCTCCCTGCTCGGCGGACAAATCCCACGCTGAACCACGCTGAGAGTGATATCTCTCACAGTGCGCGTCCTTGCCTTCTCTTTTGCGTCACGCCCATAAGTATGCTACATCTGGCAACGCGCTTTGCACCCAGAAGGGTCAGGGAGGTCATAGAGCATGGCTAATAGAAGTTTTGGGCGAGTGATCGAAGGTCGCCGCCGTGAATTGGGCCTGACACAGGAAACGGTCGCGAAGAAAGTCGGCGTTCGCGCGAATTATATCGGGTATCTGGAGCGCGGTATGCGCCACCCGAGTCAACGCGTTGTTGAAAAATTATCGACCGCGCTGAAACTCAATGCCCAGGACCTCTACCTTTTGGCCAATCCACGGGTGCGCTCGCTGCTGGGAAAGGCCAGGCCGGCCACGCCGAGCGTCTCACCGTGGCAGCAGTTTATTCGGAGTGCTTCGCTCCAGCAAAAAAACGGCTTGAGTAAAGCCGAACGCGACGCTCTGGCACAGATTGCCAGAGCGGAAAAAGCAACCAGCATGGCCGGAGTCATCAGAGCAGTTCGGGCCCTGCGCAAGGGCTTCAGGGCCGAGCGCTCGGGTCAGCGCGCCTGACGGTAGAGTTCCGAACCTCCCTGGCGAAACTCTTCTGCCTTCTCTTGCAGGCCCGCCTCCAGCGCGGCCTGTCCGTCCATGTTTTTACGTTCTGCGTAGTCCCGCACGTCCTGTGTAATCTTCATGGAACAAAAGTGCGGGCCGCACATGGAGCAGAAATGGGCCACTTTCGCCCCGGCGGCGGGCAGCGTCTCATCATGGAACTGTTGGGCGGTTTCGGGATCAAGGGAAAGGTGAAACTGATCCTCCCAGCGGAACTCGAAGCGGGCTTGTGAGAGTGCGTTATCGCGGGCTTGCGCTCCGGGATGACCTTTGGCCAAGTCGGCCGCGTGGGCCGCGATCTTATAGGCAATCACCCCCGCTTTGACATCCTCTCGGTCCGGGAGCCCGAGATGCTCCTTGGGCGTCACATAACACAGCATGGCGCAGCCGAACCAGCCGATCATGGCCGCTCCGATACCGGACGTAATATGGTCATAGCCGGGAGCAATATCAGTCGTCAGCGGTCCGAGCGTATAGAATGGAGCCTCATGGCAGGCGGCAATCTGCTTTTCCATGTTGGCCTGGATGAGATGCATAGGCACATGCCCCGGGCCTTCGATCATGGTTTGGACATCGTGCTGCCAGGCAATCTTGGTCAACTCGCCCAGGGTTTCCAGCTCGCCAAACTGCGCTTCGTCGTTTGCATCGGCAATAGAACCGGGACGCAGGCCATCGCCCAGGCTGAATGACACGTCGTAGGCCTTCATGATCTCGCAGATCTCTTCAAAATGAGTGTACAGGAAGTTCTCCTGGTGATGGGCGAGACACCACTTGGCCAAAATCGACCCGCCACGTGAGACAATGCCGGTCAGGCGCTTGGCCGTCAGCGGGACATAGCGCAGCAACACCCCGGCGTGAATCGTGAAGTAGTCGACACCCTGCTCAGCCTGTTCGATCAGGGTGTCACGATAGATTTCCCAGGTCAGCTCTTCTGCCTTCCCATCTACTTTTTCCAGAGCTTGGTAGATGGGAACCGTCCCGATCGGAACCGGGGCGTTGCGCAGAATCCACTCGCGGGTTTCGTGGATGTTTTTACCGGTGGACAGGTCCATGACCGTGTCCGATCCCCAACGAATCGCCCAGATCATTTTCTCGACTTCCTCGTCGATGGAAGACGTAACCGCCGAATTCCCGATATTGGCGTTAATCTTGACCAGGAAATTCCGGCCGATAATCATCGGCTCCAACTCGGGGTGATTGATATTGGCCGGAATAATCGCGCGGCCTCGGGCGACCTCGTCACGCACAAACTCAGGCGTGATCGTCTGGGGAATACTGGCCCCCCAGGCATTACCCGGGTGCTGATGCGCGACAGCACGGAAGCCATTACCGTTCACCTCGGCCTGCTCACGCAGTTGTTCTCGGGCCTGGTTTTCACGGATGGCAATGTATTCCATCTCCGGTGTCACGATGCCTTTACGCGCATAGTGCATTTGGGACACGTTTCGGCCGGCCAGGGCGCGTCGCGGGCACCGGATATGAGGAAATCGGATTTCTGTAAGGGAACGATCGGCAGCACGGAAGCGGCCGTAGTCCGAAGAACTCTCCTCAAGTTCTTCCGAGTCCCCCCGGGCGACTATCCATCCTTTTCGTACGGGCGCCAGCCCCTGGCGGATGTCAATCGAGACGGCCGGGTCGGTATAGACTCCGGACGTGTCATACACGGCGATACTGCTCGGAGTGGTCTCCGAAACGGGTTCAGGGCTCTGGCCGTGGGGGGTATGCGGCGGGGTTAAAGTAATTTCACGCATGGGAACACGTACGCCTGGGTGCGTTCCTTCAACATAGACCTTGCGCGAAGCTGGAAACGGCGCCGTCGAGAGGCGGTCGTGCGGGGTAGACCCATTGTGATGTGTTCCGTTCAGAGATTCCTGTTTCATATCTCTCTCCTTCCATATCGTTGGTCCAATCCGGACACAGAGCACCACGCAAGGAAGCGGGCGTCCCTTACGAGCGACACTGATGGGCAATGGAGATGTTGAGACATTGTGCTCCCTTCGCTGGCATTACCCAGATCAGGTTCCAGGGGTCGATACACTGTCCAACGCAGTGCATCCTCTCAGCCGAGACCTCAGCTCCCCCAACACCTTAGGATTGGTACCAAATCATGCTACGCCGCCCTTCTCAGGCTGTCAACGCAGTCGAACGCCGCACGGAATGGGTCCGGTAGCTAGCCCGGCAAATACTCCCCACCGTTGACATGGATAGTCTGGCCAGTGATAAAGGCCGCCTCGTCAGAGAAGAGGAATGCCACCGTTGCCGCGATTTCTTCGGGTCGACCGGCGCGACCGACCGGAATCTTCTTTCGCTGCTGCTCCCAGATCTCATCAGGAAAAACGCCCCTCAGCCCCTCATGCCAGATGAGCCCAGGGGCCAGCCCATTGACGGTCACCCCATGGGGAGCAAGATCGCGCGCGGTCGAGCGCGTGTAGCCGGTAATGCCCGCTTTCGCAGCAGCGTACGGGGCTTCGGCCTCGCCCGGATGATAGGCGAACAGAGAGGCCAGATTCACGATGCGGCCAAAGCCATGCTCCTTCATGGCCGCACTAAACGCGCGCGTCATATAAAACGTGCCATACAAATTAACCCGGAGCACGATCTCCCAAATCCGCGACTCCAAGGCCCAGACCGCACCGGTACCATTCACGCCGGCATTGTTCGCCAAATAGGCGATATGGACGCCCCGGTCCTTCAGCATCCGCGCCAACTCATTCACCTGGTCTTCTTTGGTGACATCAAGGGGATAGAATGCCACTTGTTCCCGCTGTTCGGCCGGAATCTGTTCGAGCCAATCGTCGGCCAGCTCAGCCCGGCGATCACAGGCCACTACGGAATACCCGTCGGCCAAGAGTCGCCGCACCATGGCGCTCCCGAGGCCACCCAGCGCGCCGGTCACTAACGCATGTCCATGTGCCACGTCTGCTCCTCCCTCACGCCTCTTCACTCTTGGTCTGCTTCTGCGGGCCCTCGATGTCCAGGCTGCCGTACACAAATGTTTTTTCCGATGGGGTATGCTTGAGTTGGCTCTCTTCCCACATCCAGTCTATGGCTTGGTCGGTGTGGTCCCGCTCGCGGGCCAGGTAGTCGCTGACCGCTTCGTGCAAACGCGGATCGGCCAGATAGTGCATACTTACCGTCGGCTGGGGATCAAAGCCGCGCAGGCGCTTGAAGTCACCCCCTGCGCCGGGTTCAAAGCGGATGAGGCCATCTTCAATGCAGTGCCGAATGGCGGCATAGTAACTCACGTTGAAATGCATATGCCGCTGCTCGCGCAACACCCCCCAATAGCGGCCATAAAACACCCCGCTCTTCTGAACGTTAAAGGTCCCGGCGATGACCTCGCCATGCTGCCGGGCAATCACAAAACACAGGTTGCGCTTAAAGCGTTGGGCCAGGAGGTCAAAGAACTCGGGGAGAAGGTATTGGCGCCCCCAATACAGATTGTTCACCGTGGACTGATACAGGTGAAACATGACCGGAAACATCTCATCCGGGATAGCCTCGCCACTCAGCACTTCGATCTCTATGCCGAGCTTATCCATCTCGCGGATTTCGCGCTTGATCTGGTTGCGCCGTTTGCTCCGGAAGTGGTCCAGATAGTCATCAAAGGTCTGATAGTCATGATTCAGCCATTGGTACTGGATACCCAGGCGTTTGAGATAGCCGACCTGAGACAGGGCTTCGGCTTCGTCCGGCAGGCAAAAATTGACATGTACCGAGGACAGATTGTTCCGTTCGCACACCTCACGCAGGGTTCTGCCCAGGATGTGAATTAACCCTGTCCGGTCGGAACCCTCCGCGGTCAGAAACCGCACACCGGTCGCCGGTGAGAATGGAGATGCCACTAAAATCTTGGGATAATAATTGATCCCGGCACGCTGAGCGGCATCAGCCCAGGAGTGGTCAAAGACAAACTCTCCCATGCTGTGCCCCTTGAGATACATCGGACACGCCGCGAGCAGGCGCGTTCCGTCATAGACCGTCAAATGCTGAGGCTGCCAACCGGTTTTAGCGCGGACGCAGTTTGACTCTTCCAAGCATGCCAACCAGTCCCATTCGAGGAAGGGCGAGCCCGGCCCGAGCAAACCATCCCACTCTTCCCGCCCCACGTCCTGCATGCTGTTGAGGATTTTGACTTTCAGCTCGGCCATGATGAATCGGTGCTTCCGGGCGTCTCTCAACGCCGTTCAAGTCCGGCCACTATAGCGTAGAATACCGAGCCCAACACCCCTGCCTCTGTAGGGGCAACCTCCTGTGGTTGCCCGGTGGGACGCGGCAGGACCGGATTCCCGGTCCTCAGCAATCAATCGGCTTCAACCAACAACGGCGGCCGCGCGGTTTGAAAGCCGGCGGCATTCCGATGTCCGCCCCCACCGTAGCGCTTGGCAATCGCACTGACATCGAAATCTCCCACCGAGCGGAGACTCCACTCCCGCCGGTCCTCGGCCGTATCCCGATAGCTGGCACTGAACGCCGCCTCGGGGAATACCTCGCATAACCGATGACCCAGCTCGGAAGTATGCCCAGTGGCATTGACGACAGGAACCCGGTAGCCACCCAGCTCCATCCACATCACGGCGGCCATCAGTTCCTCTATGTCGTGGGCTTGTTTACGCAGAATCGCCTCGCCTTCCGCAAGGAGGTGCGCCGTGGCATCTGCCGCGGCCAATTTTTCCGCCCAGATCGTAAAATCGTACGGATAGCTTCGAATGGCGGCATTGATGGCCTGACTGCCCGGCAAGGCATGCTGCCAGAGGTCCCGGTCTTTAATATAGCGCAGGAGTTCCGGGCAATCCGTCCCGGGATGAAAATATTGCCACGCCAGGGTTGCACCCGACTCATCCATGTCAAAAAGCGCAAACAGACCCGGAGGTGCCTGGTCAGCCTCAAACCGCGGCGGCCGCTCCCGGATATCCGCAAGCGCGGCCTGGGCCGATTTATGATGGTCCAGGACGGTGATGTGGGTAACGCTCTCCCTCAGTTGCACGAGTTGTTCCGCCGGATAGGCAAAATCAACCAAGAAGAGACGGGCACAGTCCGGGAGGGGCGGCGGCGGGACACCGTGACGAACCGGCACATAGGTCGCCGTCTCGCCCAGTCGCTTCCAGGCTGCCCAGGCTGCCCCAAAGCCGTCGGAGCAATGGGCGTGGTAGAGAACATAGTCGCGCATCAACGCCTCCCGCTTCATGAGAATATTACCCAAACGTCCGGCCAGTATAACAGTTCGGGCAACGGGCAGACATCCATGCCCGAATACGACTCTTTTTGATACCGCCCTCGCCTCAGCCCCCGAGGGTATTTCTCTGGTCAATCCGAACAGATATGTAGAGCGCCTATTGCACGACTCGGAACCCACACATTACGATACGCTGGAAGATTGAAACTCTTATGCAGCCTGGATCCGTCGTAGTTTATCGTGAACGTGGACAGCTTGCGCTCGGCGTTGTTCAAAAAATCAGTACCTCAGGAAAAGGCAGCCTGGAACTCCTCGGGGAAAGTGACAAAAAACTGTCCGTATCGAGGGACCGTATTTTTTTTGATTGCCGGGCAACGTTGCCACTCGACCAGTCTCCCAGAGATCGAAAAAGACGCCTCGCCGAGTTGCGCGATACCATACGGCGCCACGCCCAGACGACGGATCTCAAAGAGCTGTGGGAACTGCTGGAAGCGGACCATACTGCCGTCTTCACCTGGCAAGAACTGGCCGAATTCATTGTTTCTGGTGATGAGCCGCTCGCCATGGCTGGTGTCCTCGATACCCTCTGGAGCCAGTCTCTGTATTTTAAGGAAAAACAGGCCGGCTCCTTTGCTCCACGAGACATGCAGAGCGTGGAAGAGCACCTGCTTCAGCAGCAACGAGAACACGAAAAGGCCCAGGAGCAGCAAGCCTTCCTCACCTGGATGGAAGCGCAACTCCAAGCACGGTTCGCAAGTGCACCGCCCCCAGGCCATATGCAATTTCTTTCGTTGATCCAGGGTTTGGCCCTATATGGCGAGGGATATGATAAACGCCCCCAAGCCCTGCAACTCTTGAATGCTATCGGCTTTCAGGGCAAGGGACAGCCCTGGGACACCGCGTTTCAGTTGCTCGTCCACCTCGGCATCTGGCAGCCGGACGAAGAGCTCTGCCTGCTGCGCTATCACATTCCGACACATTTTTCCGAGGAAGCCTTCCAGGCGGCGAGCGACCTGCCGGTCTTTTCGGCGGACACGGCGGATAGCAACGAGCGGGACAAGCTGGAAGACCTGACCGATTTGGAGATGTTGACGATTGATGACGCTGATACGAACGAGATCGACGACGCACTCAGCCTGACCGAACGGGACGGAAAGCTCCTCATCGGCATCCATATTGCCGATGCCGGGGCCTATGCCCCTCCGCGCAGCATTCTCGACAAATCGGCTCTGGCGCGCGGGACGACCATTTATCTGCCGAGCGGCAGATTCCCGATGCTACCGCCGGTCATCGGCGAAGAGAAGGCCAGTCTCGTTGCGCAGGCGGAGAGACGCGCGCTCAGTTTTTTTGTTCATATTGATGATACCGGGCAACTCCATCCCGAACGTATCACCCGTAGTATCGTTCGGGTGGCCCATCGCCTGTCCTATTCTGAAGCGGATGCGGCCTTAGTCGAAGGCAGCACGGCTCCCTATCGCTCAACCCTGCGGCAACTCGCCCAACTCGCCCAGAAACGAAAGGAGCAACGCATCGCCCAGGGAGCCATTGTGATTGATGGAGACGAGGTCAAGGTCAAAGTCAGAGCTGGAACAGTCACCACGACCCTGCTCAGCTATAACTCACCGTCTCGCGGTCTCGTGAGTGAATGCATGATCATGGCCAATGAAACAGCGGCCCGCTATTGCCACGCCAACCATCTCCCCGCGCTCTATATCGGCCAGTCACCGCCGGATGACACGATTCCGGACCGCTCCGATTTTCCTACCCGGCAAACCTATGTTCATGCCGCCAGGCGAATGATGCCCCCATCTCAGATTGGCACCCAGCCAGAGGCGCATGCCGCCTTAGGGCTGCCATTATATACCCAGGCGACCTCTCCGCTCCGGCGTTATACGGACCTCCAGATGCATCACCAGATCAAGCATCATCTTGCGCATGGCACCGCCCTGTTTCAGGACAGCCAGCTTCAGGTTGTGGCGGCAAGTGCCCAGGCCGCTATTGGCGATGCCCGCCGCTGCGAGCGAGAGAGCACACGATTCTGGTTACTGCGTTTACTTGAGGGACGACAAGGAGAGATTATCAGCGGTCAAGTCGTCCGTGCCCAGAACCGCCGGCTCTTCATCGAATTGGACGAGACGCTCCTGTTCGTCCCCATTAACAACGCACCACCACTCCCCCTCGGCACCCCAGTCCAAGTCAGCATCAACCACGTCAATGCCCGACGGGATACGCTGTCGGTCAAGCTGGTTGACAGTTAAAGGCATTGTCCCCTCTTCGGTTTCACGCTCTGCCGGACACCTAAACGGTCGTGGGGCACATCACCACATGACCACACCACCGTCAATATTGAGGGACTGGCCGGTGATATACGAGGCTTCGGGCGTACACAGATAGGCCAGGAATTTTCCAATCTCCGTATCGGAACCGGGCCGATTCAGAGGGATCAACTGCTGGACCGTTTTGTTCCAGGTTTCATCCCGTCCGAGGTCGTCCATACGCGAGGTATCAATGATGCCCGGACACACGGCGTTGACCCGAATATTATGCGCGGCCAATTCCATGGCCAAGGCTTGGGTAAAACCCTGAATCCCGAAGTTTGACGTACAATAGGCCACCATATTCGGATTGCCCTTTTTGCCGGCAATGGACGATATATTCAGGATAATTCCCCCCTGGCCTTGCTGGATCATGGTCGGCACCACGGCCCGGCTCATCAAAAAACTGCCGGTGAGCTTGATATCGAGAACTTTCCGCCACACGTCTTCGGAGAGTTCGGTCAGCGGCACCCGGTCCGGCCCGCGCGCAAAAGCCGAGTTGTTAATCAGGATATCAATCCGTCCGAACTCCTTGAGTGTGGCATCGACCGTGTCTTGCACCGCCGTACTGTCGGTGACGTTGGCAACCAACGGCACACACCGACGGCCAGCGGTCCGCACCTGCTCGGCCGTACTTTCAATATCCCGCCAGCCCGCGTCTTTTTCGTCTTCCGGATAGTGCTGAGGGTCGCGGCCGGTTCCGGTAACAACAAGGTCAGCTCCCAGTTCGGCCAGTGCTAACGCCGCGGCCCGGCCGATACCCCGCAAACGCCCTGCTCCGGTGATAATCGCGACTTTTCCATCAAGGCTGCCCATCATTACTCTCCCTTTTGTCAAACGTCTCTCTATTGTCAAAGAACAAGGGCGCACGATTGTGCGCCCTTGTTTCCCCAAACAACGACCAATAAACAGCCCGCTACGAGCCAAGTTCTTCTGCAAACAGGGCTTTCACTCGCTCCCAGGCGTCGGTTGCAGCGGCCTCATTATACGACTCGCGCTGATCACAGAAAAATCCGTGGTCGGCCTCGGGATAGACCACTACTTCATGCGGAATATCGTTGGATTCGAGTGCGCCTCGAACCGTATCCACATCGGACATGGGGATATGGGCGTCCTGGCCGCCGAACAGGCAGAGTATCCGGCCTTCAATCTGCCCGGTCCGCCCTACGGTTGACGGCTGGCCACCAAAGCCTTGCTCTCCGGCAATCCCGCCACCATAAAAGCTGGCCGCAGCGACCACGTCGGTTTCACACGCGGTTAAATAGGTCATATGCCCGCCAACACAAAAGCCCATAGCCCCGATTTTATTGCCGATCACAAAATTCTTGCGTTTGAGAAACGAAACGGCCGCCAGCGCATCGGCCGCCATTTCGTCCGCTTTGAGTTGGCCAAGGAGTTTAATACCCGCCTCCATGCCCGCTTCGTCATAGCCGTATTCCACCCCGGGGCCGGTTCGGTGAAAGAAGTCCGGCGCCAGCGCGACATAACCCTCTTTTGCCACGCGTTCGGTGACATCCCGGATATGGGAATTCACGCCAAAAATTTCCATAAAGACGAGCACGGCCGGCCGGGGTGTCGAGTCCGCCGGCCGGACCATATAGCCGTTCATAGTCTGCGCATTGACATTGATATGAATGCGCTCAGTCGTAATCTCCATCCGGTCCTCCTTCTTTGCGCTTTGTTACCTGACCGTACTCTGGGCAAGCACCCGCCGTACTGGTCGGCCTTCCTCCGTTTTTCTCACATACCCGCACACCCTCGTCAAGGCGTTGGGGGTGTGATACAGCGGGGCCGAGAGAATCTCACACTAAAGGAGGCCGCTATGCCGCATGTCCATCGAGATGGCGTGAATGTGTATTACGAAAGCTACGGGTCAGGAACGCCGATTGTGTTTCTGCATCCGTTTTCGACCAACGGCTATATTTGGTATTTTCAGACGTTCTCGTTTGCCCGGGATTATCAGTGCATTACGGTCGATCATCGCGGCCACGGGCGTTCGGATAAGCCCGAGTCCGGCTACGCTATTCCCGAGATGGCCGCGGACGTTGCCGCCATTCTTGATGCAACCGGCAACGAGCAGGCCATCCTGGTCGGCAATTCGATTGGCGGCATGATTGCCATGCAGTTCAACCTCGACTTTCCGGACCGCGTCCTGGGCACGGCTATCGTCAGCAGCGGAACCAACCTCGGGGCCGGCATGCCGCCCGAGGCCATGCAAGCCTTTCAGCAAGACCTTGGCGGTGCATTCGGCGGCCTGATTGAGGGCGCAGTCGCGGCGAAGACCAAACAGGACAAGCCGGAAATTCTGGACCTGATGAAGTCTTGTTTCGCGGTGGATGATAATTTTACCGCGCAGGTCTTTTTTGCCAACGCGACCGACCCGAATGGGGTCTTTCAGTGGAATATTTCGGACCAACTCAAGAATATCACCAAGCCGACCATCATCTTTGCCGGTGAAGAAGATCAGGCTACGCCGGTCGAAGCCAACCAATTCCTGGCCGATAATATCCCCAATGCTCAGATTAAGATTCTAAAAAATATTGGTCATTTTTACCAGTTGGAAAGTCCTGCGGATTTCAACGCCGACCTGGCCCAGTTCCTGAAACAGGTCGTGGCCTGACACGCAGTTTCACGGGACTCAGTTCTGCGGTAGCGGGTGGTAAAGCATGGGCGACACCTCACTGGCCAGCATGATTCTTGACCGGGCTGTACGGTACGGCTCACGGCGCGTTTTTCTGCACAAACGCGGCAGTTCTTGGGAAGACATTTCCTGGCAGCAGTTTGGCGACCAGATTGTCTCCGCCGCCCGTGGGCTGGCGGATTTGGGCTTTCAGCCGGGCGACCGGCTGGCCATTCTGGCCGACAACCGACCCGAATGGCCGCTGCTCGATCTGGCCTGTCTGTATCTGGGCGGAGTAGACGTACCGCTCTACCTGACCAGCCCGCCGGACGACCTGGCCTATATCCTGAACGATGCCGGGGCGAGCGTGCTGGCCGTGGCCGGCGATGACCAACGGCAAAAGGTCGCCCAGATTGCGTCCGAGGTGCCGAGCCTCAAGCAGCTTATCCATCTCGACGCGGATTCCGCACCGGACATCGGCTTGCCGAACCATCTCACGGCTCTCAGCCTGACAGACCTACTGGCCAGTGGTGAACGCGGCACCGAACCCGCCCAGCCGGTGCCCGACCCTGGTCTGGCAACCATCATCTACACCTCGGGCACGACTGGCCGACCCAAGGGCGTCATGCTGAGCCATACCAATATGCTAGCGAACGCCGAGGATGCGACAGCGGTCCTGCCGCTGAACGAAGAGGACCTGCTCCTGTCCTTCCTGCCCCTGTCGCACGGGTTCGAGCGCACCGGCGGGCTCTACACAAGCCTGCGGGCCGGCGGCACCATAGCCTACGGTGGCGGAATTGCCAGCCTGACCGACGACCTGGCCGCGGTCCGGCCAACCATACTGTGTTGTGTGCCGCGGGTGCTGGAACGGGTCTATCAGCACCTGCTGGGCGAAAGAGAAAACGCGCCCTTTGTGAAACAGAAAATTCTGAGTTGGGCGCTGGAGGTTGGACGATCGGTCGGCCGGGTACGCACGGCCGGCACGGCTGCCCTGCCCTTTCCTCTCAGCTTGCAACACAGTCTGGCCGACCGCTTGGTGTTCCGCGCGCTACGCTCGGCGCTCGGCGGCCGGATTCGTTTTCTGGTGTCGGGCGGTGCCCCGCTCAACGCGGACCTGGCCTGCTTCTTTTATGGCGCGGGCATCCCCGTCTATGAGGGCTACGGCCTGACCGAGGCCGGGCCGGTCGTGGCCTGTAATACGCCAGACCGGAACCGGGTCGGCAGCGTGGGAACGCCGCTCCCCCAGGTATCGGTTCGTATTGCCGACGACGGAGAGGTGTGCGTGCGCGGGCCGAACGTTATGGCCGGCTATTACAACCGACCGGAGGACACGGCCGCAGCCCTGGACACCGAGGGCTGGTTGCACACCGGCGACATAGGAGCACTCGACGCCCAGGGCTTTCTGACCATTACCGACCGTAAGAAAGATCTGCTCATCACCTCCCAGGGCGAGAATGTCGCGCCGCAGCCTATTGAGGGACGCTTTCGCCAAGAACCCCTAATCGAAGAGGCATG
Organism: Candidatus Binatia bacterium; assembly: GCA_022820725.1. GTDB lineage: Bacteria > Desulfobacterota > Binatia > Bin18 > Bin18 > Bin18. Next base: position 291,790 of record JAJEFA010000004.1, on the reverse strand, counting down.
TCTGATTGGTGACCAGCGTCCCTATCTCACCATACTGCTGGTGCCCGACCGAGCATTTGTGGAAATCATGGCCAACACGCACGGAGTGAGCGGCGAATGGCCAGCCGTCTTGGATCATCCCACCATCCGTGCGCTGTTTCGGCAGTGTTTCGAGACGGTCAACGACAGCCTGCCGCGGCACGCCCAGCCCCGCCAGTTCGCCCTGCTGGCCGAACCGTTTTCGCAGGCCAGTAATGAATTGACGCCCACCCTCAAGGTCAAACGCCGAACAGTGTTGCAAACGCGACGGGCTGAAATCGACGGCATGTACCCGGACCAGCAGTAACGTTCTGCGCCGTGTTATGAGTCTGGAAACCGTTGACGACATCGAGCTACTGCTGGAGGTTTTTCCGCCGACGCTGCGTCAGGCCGTGTTGCGAGAAAGCGCCCTGCACGAGTTGCTGGAAGTCATCCTCGACCTGGGTCGTCCGCCCGAGGCGCGCTATGTCGCCAAGACCGCCGATCTGGCTACCGAGTCGGTCGATGCCGGGACCATTGCCTTTGTGGTGGAGCGCATCGGAGCGTTCAGCCACGACAACCGGGCCGGTATTCCGCGCACCCTGCACCGCATCTCCGCGCTCCGCAACCGCACGGGCGGCATCATCGGGCTGACCTGCCGGGTCGGACGGGCCGTATTCGGGACCCTCGATATCGTGCAGGATCTGGTGCACCAACCGGACAAGAGCATCTTGCTCTTAGGTCCGCCAGGCGTTGGCAAAACCACCTTGCTGCGCGAGGCAGCCCGCGTGCTGGCCGACGAGGACGGCAAACGGGCCGTTATCGTAGATACCTCAAACGAGATTGCCGGCGACGGAGATATTGCCCACGCCGCTATTGGGCGTGCCCGTCGGATGCAGGTCCCCTCACCTGATCGTCAGCACCAAGTCATGATCGAAGCGGTCGAAAATCACATGCCTGAAGTCATTGTGGTGGATGAGATCGGGACGGAAGCTGAGGCCGAAGCGGCCCGCACGATTGCCGAACGCGGCGTCCGGCTTATTGCCACGGCGCATGGCGGAACCCTGGAGAATCTCGTCCTCAATCCAACCCTGGCCGACCTCATTGGCGGCGTACAGTCGGTGACCCTGGGTGACGACGAGGCCCGGCGGCGGAGAACCCAAAAGACCGTGCAGGAACGGAAAGCGCCGCCAACGTTTGACGTGCTGATTGAAATCCACACACGGCACCGTTTTGCCGTACACCCCGACGTGGCAGCCGCGGTTGACGGCTTGTTACGGGGCTGGAGTGCCAGCCTGGAGATCCGGACCCGCCAGGATGATGGCAGCATTACAACCGAGCAGTTGACGGAGACCGGTTCCGCGGTCCAGGAACCTGCCACCGCTTCCACTCAGGGGGCGCAACACCGGGTCCTGCGGATCTATCCCTATGGCATTAATCGACACCGGCTTGAACACGCCATCCACGCGCTCGATGTCCCGGCTCGAGTTGTCACCCAACCGACATACGCCGATGTCATTCTTACGGTCAGAGGTCAGGCCAAACGTCAACCCAAAGCGCTCCGTTTGCTGGTCGAACGCGGCATGCCGCTCTACGCCTTACGGAGTGATACAGCCTCGCAAATGGAGAAGTTCCTCCGCGACCACCTCAGCGAGGAATTTCCTGAAGACCGGGCCGCGCTGGCTGAAGCAGAAGCTGGTGTGCAGCGGGTGATTGCCCAAAACGAGCAGTATGAGCTTTCGCCGCAACGCGCACGGCTACGGCGCTTGCAGCATCAAGTGGTGAAGAGCTATGGCCTGATTTCCCACAGCGAGGGGGAAGAGCCGTTTCGGCGGCTGGTTGTCTATCCGGTCGGACGCTGAGAGGAGCGCCCGCGCGTCGCCCCTCTCACTATGGGTTCTCCGTCCTCTCACTGGCTAGGAGCCAATGACCATGGCCACGCTGGTCGTGCCCGAGCCGCCAATGTTCAGGGTGGCGATTTTCTTCGCACCTTCAATCTGATAGTCCCCGGCCGTTTCCGTTACCTGGCGAAAGGCATCCAGGGCCTGCCGCGTCCCGGTTGCGCCAACCGGGTGTCCGCAGCCGATCAACCCTCCACTGGCGTTAATCGGCAGCTTGCTACCAAATTCAATCACACCGTCCTCGATGGCCCGCCACGACTCGCCCGGGTTGGTGAGACCGAAATGATCGATGGCCATATACTCGGAGGTGGTAAAACAATCGTGCGTTTCAATGCCCTGCACCTGCCAGACATCGGACAGGCCGGCCCGTTGGAAGGCATCAACAATAGCTTGTCGCGTGTGGGGCAGGACATAAGGGTTGCCCTTGCTCTGGGCGATTTTGGTGTCAAATTTGATCGGTGCGGTGTGGTGTCCCCAGCCCAGAATCTGGGGCAGGTCCGCCAAAGCCAGCCCTCTCCGTTCGGCGTATTTTTTGGCAAAGGATTCCGAGGCCAAGAGAATCGACGTGGCACCGTCTGTGACCTGGGAGCAGTCGCGCACCCGCAGCCGACCGGCCACCGGATTCCCGTATTTCCCGGAGTCCAAATTCTGCGATTCGTCCGAAAACCAGCCCCGGGTTTGCGCCCTGGGATTGCGACGGGCGTTTGAGTAATTCACCTCGGCAATCCGGGTGAGGTGCTCCTCCCGCAGCCCATAGCGTTCTTCATACACATCGCCAAGCTGGCCAAATAACTTGGGAAACGCGAACTCCACCCCTTTGGCCTCCTGGTCGTACCAGGCTGCGGTCCCGAGAAAATCGCCACCCGTGGCCGGGTCAACGGTCTTCATCTGCTCGACCCCGACGACCAGCGCGAGATCATACCGGCCGGCTTCGATTTCCGCCGAGGCCATGAGCATGGAAATACTACCCGAGGCGCAAGCCGCTTCGTGCCGAGCGGTAGGAATACCTGAGAGGGCCGGGTCGATTTCCGCCAGGAAGGCGCCGAGATGCCCCTGCTTGCAGTAGAGTTCCGCGGCGAAATTTCCGACATGCGCGACATCGACTTCCTTCGGGTCCACCGCCGTTGCGGTGAAGCCCTCGGAGACCGCTTCTTTAATCATATCGACAATATCGTTCCCCTCTTTCATCCAGTTGCGAGCAAAGTCGGTCTGATGCCCACCAAGCACATACACGGGTGCCGCCATAATACTCCTCCTTATCGACGAGACGTTTTCTTTGTTCTTGAGATAATAAGAGCGGTCGCACTCCACCCTGACGAGAGTCGTCCTATCCTGCTCATAGGCCAAGGTCAATCCGCCTCACGTCCCCCATGACCGGGCAACCACAGGGGTTGCCCCTACCGTGTTGCATTCCCTCTCCCCTGGAGGGAGAGGGCTAGGGTGAGGGGGCCGAGTTCAGACATCGCTCATCGGCGGCTGTGCATCCACCTGTTCGACTGGTGGCGAGGTTCCGCCTGCGGCCTCAAGCAGTTCAATCACTCTGGCTTTGCTGTTTTTCTTGGCAAAATAGAGTGCTGTCTGGCCGTAGTTATCCTCGGCGTTGACATCGGCACCGTACTCAAGCAGCGCTTCGACAATGGCAACATGGCCAAACCGCGCAGCAACAATGAGTGCCGTCGGACCACCGAAGGGGGCATGGACGTTGATGTCCACGCCTTGGTCCAGCATCTCCAGCATGGTCTCCATATCGCCCGAGCCGGCCGCCCCAATAAAAATGTCCCGCTGTATCACTTCGGGCGGGACATCCGATGAGGGTCCAGAGCGGAGCCATTCCAGGGAAACAACAATCACCACAACCAAGAGCCCTGCTCCAATCAGCGTCTTTTTATCCATTGTCTACCCCCAGCTAACAGCCACAGACTGAGCACCGAATCGGATAAAGAGGCATTACGATGAGCCAAAAGCCCCCCGTGATGACGACCGCCAGAAGGGTTCCGATACCAAAAGCTCGTTTGTGGCCGGTCTTCTGATCACAATTGGAACAGTATTGAACGGTCATGCAGTATGTCTTCCCAAATGTCTCGCTCCAAGCGCGCTACATTTGGCGGTCCAGCCTACCATCAGCCTAGCACGACTGTAAACCGTTGCCTGTTTCTTCTAAGCTATTGGCGAGAAGAGCGGCATAGCCGCAGCGTGTACTGTTTACGAAGAAGATCCGACCCTGTCGTCCGGTCTAGTCGATGCCGGAAGCGGCGCGCAACAAAACCTTACGAGTTCCGCGCCGGGCGGCGTGGTTGAGGGCCTGTAGACCGGCGGCAAGCGGATACGCCGCCTCAATCAGGGCGGTAACCGGAATCCGGTTGTGAGCCAAGGCCGCCAGGGCTGGGGGGAAGAGGCCGCAGCGCGAGCCGACCACCGTGACCTCGTTTATGACGAGTGGTGCCAACGAGAGCGTATGGTCCTCGGCAAGCGTACTTTTCAGCACGAGCGTGCCACGGGGACGGACGGCGGCGAGGGCACGCTGTAAGCCGTCGGGTGAGCCGGTTGCTTCAACTACCAGATCGGCGGCTTGGGATTGCCAGTCAGAGAGGTTCACCGCTCGCATGCCGGCCTTTCTCGCCAAGGCGAGTTTCGTGTCATGCCGACCGACAATGGTCACCGCCGCGCCAGCCTGGTGCAGCACAAATGCGCACAGCAAACCCAGCTTGCCATCACCGAGCACCACTGTCTGTATCCCAGGTTGGACAGGTATCTGCTCCAGGATTTCAAACGCGGCAGAAAGCGGCTCGGTGAAAACCGCAGCTTCGTCGGAAACGGAATCAGGAACGGGATGCAGATTGGCAAGCGGCACGGCCACATATTCGGCAAAACTACCGTCTGCGCCCAGGATGCCCATAACCTGGCGGGTTGGGCAGTGGCGCTGCATGCCGCGCTCGCACGCCTCACACCGGCCACAGCCGAAGTTGATCTCGGCCACGACCCGTTTACCCATCCACTCGGCCGGCCCTTCATGGACTTCACCCACAAACTCATGCCCCGGTATGCCCTGGAAGTCCATATAGCCTTTGAGTATCTGTAAATCGGTCGAACACACCCCGGCCAGCCGGACGCGAACCAGCGCCCGCTCATCGCTCGGCTGCGGTGCAGGATACTGCTCCTGTACCCGCAGGTTGTGTCCGTCCCAGTGAAGCGCTCGCATAGTTGTGTTTCAATCCTCACCAACCGTAGGGGCCATTCATGAATTGCCCCTACACCAACCAAAAAGAAATCCCTCCCAGTACGTGTGATGCAAAAAGGAACCCACCCCGCCGCTAGCGCGGCACCCCTCCAAGGAGGGGATAAAAAAGCTCCCCTCTTGGGGGGGGGTGGCCGCAGGCCGGGGTGGGTTCCTAACCGACCCGTAACGAGGAGGCAAACCCGCTACGACTCTAAGGTCACTTTTTGTGCGAAATCCTCCATAAACCCCACGCCCTCTTCCAGTTTATCGCTCCATAACGGCAGCGGTGCAAGAAAAGAATCATAGCCCAGGTCCTGATAGCGTTTGGTCTCTTCAATGAAGGTATCAACCGAGGTGGTATAGGACGGAGCGACTAAAATTTGGATGCTGCTCATATCCCGTCCGGCCTTGTCCGCAGCGACTCTGATCATCTCCACCCCTTCTTTGAAGCCCTCGTAACTTCTGGCCACGGCAACCCAGCCATCACCATACTCGACCACCCGTCGCATCGCGCGGGCGGAATGTCCACCAATCCACACCGGTAACGGATTCTGCACCGGCTTGGGCTCACATTTAATGTCGCTGAACTGACAGAACTCGCCCTCAAACTGTGGGTCGGGATTAGTCCACAGCTCGCGCATGGCCCGCAGATACTCGTCGCTCAGCCTGCCGCGTTTCTTAAACGGCGCGCCGAGCAGACTGATCTCCTCCTCCATCCAGCCGATACCGGCCCCGAGCATCATGCGTCCCCGCGACAGCACGTCCAGGGTGGCGAACATTTTGGCCGTGACAATCGGGTTGCGGTGCGGCAGCACAAGCACCCAGGTTCCCAGCCGGACCCGTTTGGTGGCGCCGGCCAGATAGCCCAAAAGCGACAAGGGTTCAAGAAAACCGTCGGCAGGATTGGCCGGGAACTCGCCGGTGTCATTATACGGGTAGCGGGATTTGATGTGCATCGGCAGGACCACATGGTCGGCCACCCACAGGGCGTCGTAGCCAAGCTCTTCCGCCTTCATGGCAATGGTCGTCACTACGTCAACCGAGCCGGGTCCGGTGGCTAAGGGTCCAAGATTGGGAACGAGGAGGCCTACTTTCATAACATTCTCCTTTGTTGAAAATCGAGCTGAAAAGCCTGGGCCTTTTCCTATAGCCTCGCAACCGATTCGACAAGCGTACGTCTCGGCCGCCCCTTCGCGAATGCCCCGCTTTCCGCTATACAGTCGCTCAGCAAAGGGGAGGACTGTTATGGCAGACACACAACCATCCATATTGGCCGGTACGACCGTGCTCGACTTCACCCAGTATCTGGCCGGTCCGACGGCAACCCGGCTCATGGCCGAGCTTGGAGCGAACGTCATCAAAGTCGAACAGGCCACGGGCGGCGACCCGGCGCGTTCCCTGCCCTTTGTGAAAGACAGCCGCAGCATTTACTTCATTCAGCAGAACCGCGGCAAGAAAAGCCTGTGTATTGATTTCAAACGGACGGAAGGTGTGGAGTTAATTCGGGCACTCATCCCCCATGTCGATGTCGTCATTGAAAACTACGGTCCTGGGGTGATGGAACGACGCGGCCTGGATTACGAGGCACTTAAGGCGCTCAACCCCGGTCTGGTCATGTGTTCCATCTCCGCCTTTGGCCGGAAGAGCCCACTGTCCCATCTGACCGGCTACGATTATATCGCCCAGGGCTTCTCCGGCATTATGCATATGACGGGTGACCCGGACGGACCGCCGCGTTTTGTCGGCGTGGCCATCGCCGACGGTATAGCTGGGGTCAGTGCTTTTGGTGCCCTTGGCTATGCCCTGCTGCACCGGGACCGCACCGGCCAGGGCCAACACGTTGATATTTCCATGGTCGATGCCCTCTATCATATGCAGTCGGTTGAGGTGCAGGCCTTTGTCGCCAGTAACGGCAAATACAAACCCATGCGTTTTGGCACCCATCACTATGCCTCCTGTCCGCTGGGGGTGTTCAAAAGCCGGCAGGGCTATTGTGTGATTCTCGCCCTGAATCGCCAGTGGCCGAATGTAGCCAAAGCCTTGGGTAAGCCGGAACTCGTAGACGACCCGCGCTTTGCCACCGCCAAGGCACGCGGCCAAAATCAAAAAGAGCTGATCGCCATGATCGAAGCATGGCTGCAATCGTTTCCAAGCGATGAGGCCGCGCTCAAGGCCCTGGCTGACCACCGTGTTCCTGCCGGACCGGTGTTATCGATTGAAGAGACGATCTCCCATCCCTATTTCACTGCCCGCAAAATGGTCCGGCAGGTGCCTGACCAGATTCTGGGCGAGGTCACCATTCCGGGTTTTCCGTTCAAGTATTCGGCCTTCCCGGATGAACCCGACCTCCAGGCTCCCCTACTCGGTCAGCACAACGACGAGGTACTGAGTCAGTACCTGGGCCGCTCTTCGGACACGATTACTACGCTGCACGATCAGGGGGTGTTGTATAGGGGGGAACGGTAACGACGCAGTGGAACCGGGGTACCCTGGTCAAACAGTACCCGCATGAAAGTTACTTTGTCTCAGTCTGGAGGCTTTGCTGAGTATGGTTGAACGGCTTCGACTTGCTTACGCATAACGCCAGGAAACCAACGCAAGAAATCATCAATACATGTCCCATCTTCAAGATTCTCAAAGAGTGCCTTCACCGGGACACGAGTTCCTCGAAAGACCCACGCCCCATTCACTCTCCCAGGTACGCGCTCGACCGCGGGGCAGGACGACCAATCCAACATAGGCTTGAGGCTAAGGTACTGAACCCATGGACTGGCAGGAGTAGCCTCGCTCTTGAGGATGCTGCCGTTCCGCGACAAGCTTCACACCTCCCCCCACAGCTTGACCACAGGTAAGCGCAAGCCTGGCAAAAGAGGCTCGCCGTCCAGACTGTCAGGATTATCCAGACACGTGGTTGGCACCCCTGGTCGGTAGATATGGACGCGTCGCTCCTCGGGGTCGATCAGCCAGCCAAGCTGTGCTCCGTTGTCCATATATTCCTGCATTTTGGCTTGAAGCGGAGCAAGCGCATCGGACGGCGAACGCAGTTCAACAACGAAGTCCGGACACAGTGGCGGGAACTCAGCCTGTTGGTCCTCAGTCAGCGCTTCCCATCGAGAGCGCCTGATCCAGGCGAGGTCAGGCGAGCGTTTGGCCCCGTTCGGCAGGGTAAACCCGGTTGACGAATCAAAACCAACGCCTGTCCCATCCGCTTCAACCCAGCCGCCAAAGAATGTGGTCAAGAGAAAATTGCGCTGACCAGTCTTTCCTCCAGTGGGCGACATAATGACTAAGTCCCCTTCATGCGTCCGCTCAAAGCGCCAGTCACGATTGAGCTGGCAAAACTCAAAAAACTCGTGATCATTCATCTTTTGCAGCACGGGACCAAAATGGAGGGTAAGTGACGTTTCTTCGACTGCGGGGAGTACGGTACTCATAGCCTCCGTCCTTTCCGCTTGAAGGTAGCGCCCAGCCTTCCGCTCGGTCAAGTCAACAAATGGGGAGCCGATACGTGGCAGGTCGACCTTACGCCGGCCGCAAGTCGTCCCAGCGCCGACACCACCGCTGGCGTTCCTTGTCCGAGAGCGCGAACATACGCTCGTATTCGGACCGGGGCATAATGGTGCAACGATTACGCGAGAGTTTTGCGATCAACGCATCCAGGAGCGCTTCGCCCTGACTCGGGTCGTTCAGGAGGCCGCGCTCGGGATTCCGTTTGCTCTGAGACGCGGCAATAGAGTAACGGGCAGATTCCGCATAGTCCCGGTACGAAGCCATGCTTATCGCCGGCGCGGGATCCCCCGTGGCTTCCATTTCCGATGGTCCGAGCAGGCGCGTGACCTGAAACCCGAAGATGTTCATGGACAAATCGTAACGACCGGGGAAGACGGGGTTTTCTCGAGCATCCGCATGACGCGACTCGAAGCTGCCCATACCACCGATCACGTCGAAAATCCACGGGCCATGCGTGTACTGACCGCCGAAGGCAACCATATAATCGGTATTGTCGGCCAGCGTAGGCTTGAGCGCGTCGTCCTTGATGGCCCACGGCTCATGCGAGAATCCGACACCGAGCATGAATTTTTCGGACACCTGATAGGTAAAACCAGCACCCATCCGCCAGCGGTCCTTGGCCCGACCCACCGCGGGTTGATTCAGCGCAGTATATTGCTCGAACCGGACGCGCGTCTCGTCGAACACGGACAGCTGGCTCCAGCGCGCCTGACCGGCAAACGTCAGACGGTCGGTGATCCGGTACGCAAAGCCGAACTTGACGTTCTGCGGGATATTGAAATAGACCGTGGCGTCGTCGCCCATCCCGTCCACCCGGGCGTTGCCGAACATCCAGATTTTGCCCGGCGTCTTATACGCCAACCCCAGGTTGAGCCGGTCCGTGGGTTGATACAGCAGCCCGATAGTCCCAAATACGCCCGGCCCGCGCACATCGAGATCAAGCCGACCGAGCGGAGTGGGCGATTTGGTCTTCAGCCGTCCATAGGTCGGATTGAGACTGACACCGAGGTGCAGATTTGACGCCAGCGAATAGGACAGGGACGGCGCCAGCGACACCGCTACCAACTCGGTAAAGAAATTGTTGGGGACTCCGTGTTCGGGTTCGGCCCCATAGTTGAAGGCGAAACCCAACGAGCCATACATACCGATACCAAATGCGAAGGGCGCAAACCGGTCGGTCCGATAGCCAAAGTTTGGCGCTATCGGAAACTCGCGGCTGGTGCTGTCATAGTACCCTGAGCGGTCGGCCGACGGACGGAAGCCTCTGAACGCACGGAACCCTTCCGGGTCGACGCCGGGCGGCAGCGCCCCGCGCAAAGAGTCGGGCAAGAAGATGCCGTGCCTATTCTCATAGGACGGATGAAACATGATGTTGAACGCGCCAGTGGAGAAGGAGTTCGGCACCAGGCTGAGTTGGGCCGGATTGTGGAACAGGGCGGTCGCCGCGTTGAACGGGTAGGCGACCGCGTTGCCGACCACCATACCATCGCTGGCGGCCAACCCCGGTGCGGTGAGTTGACTGGCCTGCACGAGGGAGCTAGTGCAGAGCACGACGCTCAGGGCGAGTGTCCATATTCCCCACCGCAACCGGCCCCTCAGAAGCTGAACCTTCCTCATCCCTGCTCCTCTCTTGCTTCTTGGACGGTCTAGCCTATGTGAATGCCGAGGTTTACAAAAGGGGGGTACGGGCCGAATCGACACCCACATCGGTCCGCAGAGGAGGGGCAAGCCATGAACCAACGTATACGGACCACCTGTCCGCGTGACTGCTATGACGGCTGTGGCATAGTGGTCGAGCGAAGAGACGGAGCAATCAGCCGCGTGCTGGGTGACCCGGACCATCCGGTTTCGCGGGGCTCGCTGTGCGGCAAATGCGCCACGGCCTATAACGGCGTCTGGCAGGATGAGCAGGCCCGCTTATTATACCCGCTCAAACGGACCGGCCCCAAAGGACACGGCCAGTTCCAGCGGATCAGTTGGGACGAGGCCCTGACAACCATTGCCTCGAAACTCCAGGACATTGTGCAGACGACCGGCCCGCAAGCCGTCGTTCATACCCATTACACCGGCACGCTGTCGCTGCTGGCCTATATGTTTCCCCTGCGTTTCTTTCACCGCCTGGGTGCAACCGAGGTCGAGCCCGACACCATCTGCAATATGGCCGGCCATATTGCCTGGGGGCTGTTGTTCGGAAGTTCATATGTGGGCTTTGACCCTCGCACCGCTGCGGACTCGCGCTGTATTCTGGTCTGGGGTGCAAACCCGGCCCATTCCGCCCCGCACGCGCACAAGCACTGGTTGCCCGAATCCCCCGCCCGGAAGATCGTTGTCGATCCAATCCGGACGGAGACCGCAGAACAGGCGGACCTCCACCTCCAGCCTTTCCCTGGGACTGATGCGGCCCTGGCATTCAGCCTGCTGCACGTTCTGCACCGAGACGGATTTTTTCAGGCCGACTTCATCGCCGATCACACCGTGGGCTACGACGAAGTACTGCCGTTGTTCGCCCCCTGTACGCCCGCCTGGGGAGAGCAGGCAACCGGCGTTCCGGCAGACCTGATTGAACGCGCCGCGCATCTATACGGACCCGGCCCTTCCCTGCTGTGGGTCGGACAGGGCCTGCAAAGACAGACCACCGGCGGCAACGTCATGCGCGCCTGCGGGCTGCTACCGGCCCTGACCGGAAACATCGGCAAACCCGGCGCCGGCTTTTACTATCTGAACATCACCCCCGGTATTGCAGGTATGGACTTTGATGCGCTGGCCGGCAGCTCGTTGGCAAAGGGAAGAGTGCCGCGTATCAGCCATATGGATTTTGCCGCACGGCTCGAAGACACGAACGCCTCACAGGCCCTTATGTGTTGGAATACCAATCCCGCGGCGTCCGCCCCGCAACAGCAACGCCTGCACGCGGCTCTCAAACGCGCAGACCTGTTCACGGTGGCAATCGATTGTTTTCCCACCGACACCACGGATTTTGCCGACATCGTACTGCCCGCGGCGAGTTTTCTTGAATTTGACGACCTGACCTTCAGCTATTTTCATCTCAACATTGGCGCACAGTCCAAAGCCCGGGAGCCTATGGGGGAGTCTCTGCCCAATCAGGAAATTTTTCGGCGGCTGGCTGCGGCCATGGAATTTGAAGAACCGACGCTATTTGAGCCGGACGAGGCTATTATCAGTCAGTTGCTCACTGAAATGCAGACCGGCTGCGACTTCAGCACCCTCCAACAGACGGGCTGGCGTTCGATCAGCCAGGCTCCGCTTATCTTCTACGAAGACCTGACGTTTGATACCCCCAGCGGCAAAATCGAAATCGCCTCGGACAAGGCCGAACAAAAGGGTCTGCCGCGCGTGCCCCAACCCTGGGCAGACACCCAGCCGACGAACAACCGGTTCCGCCTGCTGAGCCCGGCCTCGCGCTGGCGGCTCAACGATTCATACGCCAACGACACCAACATTCAGCAACGCGCCGGCCAGGCCAGCGTCACCCTGCACCCGGACGACGCGGCGCAGCTTGGGGTCACGGACGGGACGCGCGTACGGCTTGAAAATGAAACCGGTCAGCTTGAGTTGACCGCGACGATTGACGCTATCGCGCCCCGAGGCGTGGCCCTGGCGCATAAAGGCCGCTGGCCCAAACTCGAAACCGATCGTCACAATGTGAACACCCTGAATCCGGGGATTCGGTCCGATATGGGCGAGAGTTCCAGCGTGCACAGTACCGAGGTGACCATTCGTCCGTGCTAGATAATTGGCCGCGAACACTTACGCCGTCAGGATGCGGACACCGTAGCGTCGGATATGGCGGTCTCGGGTCACAAGGGTCAGCCCTTCGACCTGGGCCTGGGCGATCAATAACCGATCAAACGGGTCGCGGTGGTGCAGGGGCAGCAGCCCGGCCTGCTCAGCATGAAAGAACGTCAGGGGCAGATGCTCAAAGCCCCTTTCTTCAATCACGCTTGACAAATTGTCCGGAGCGGTGAGGTGCCCTTTCGCTCGCTTGACCGTAATCTCCCAGGCGGTAATGGCACTGACGAAAACATCATTGTGCGGGTCGGCAATAGTGGTACGAGCGTTCTCAGTCAGCCGTGGAACATCAGAGAGCGCCCACACCAAGGCATGGGTATCCAAAAGCAGGCGCACGCTTATTCGTCCTCGTCAGGGAATATCTTCGAGCTCTCGAACATCTCGATGATCTCCTCGTCTTCCTCGTCAAAATCCGGCGACATCCAAATCTGACCTTCCAACCCACCTAGTTTTCGTTCTGCCTTGCGCGGGCGATACGGCTCTAGCCGCAGATATGGTTCGCCGGCCTTGGCTATGATGACTTCCTCCCCCTGCCACGCCAGCTTTGCCAAACGTGACAGTTGCGACTTGGCTTCGTGCATGTTCACTTTCATTATAGATGCCCCACTAGCTAATCTTGGCTAAGACTGTATTAGCAGTCTGCTCATGTCAAGAGATAGCAAGTGGGGGACATCGACAGATGCGGAGCAAGGGACTACTCTGGCCGCGCTCACGCAAGTGAAACGACCACGACAAGGAGGAGCGTATGTCCTGGGATTTTGAAACCGAGCCGGAATTCCAAAAAGAACTGGATTGGATTACGGAATTTGTCCGTGAGGAGGTCGAACCCTTAGACCATATTTTAGGCAATCCGTATGATATTCAGAATCCGCGCAACAGAAAAATCGTGCCCAAACTCCAAGAACAAGTCAGGCGGCGCGGTCTGTGGGCCTGTCACCTGGGACCGGAACTGGGCGGCCCCGGCTACGGCCAACTCAAGCTCGCCCTCATGAATGAAATACTGGGCCGCTCCCGCTTTGCGTCCATAGTCTTTGGCTGCCAGGCCCCGGATACGGGCAACAGCGAGATACTGGCCCACTACGGCACGCCGGAACTGAAAGAGCGCTTTCTCAAGCCGCTGCTCAACAACGAGATCGTGTCGTGCTTCTCTATGACCGAACCGCACGCCGGCGCCGATCCCAAGATGTTCAAATGCCGGGCCGAACGGGACGGGGACCAGTGGGTCATCAACGGACAGAAGTGGTTCTCGTCCAACGCGCGCTGGGCCAGTTTTCTCATCGTCATGGCCGTAACCGACCCGGACGCCGCCCCCTATCAGAGCATGTCCATGTTCGTGGTACCGACAGACACGCCGGGCATTAATATCATTCGGAATGTCGGTATTGGCGAAGAGTCCGAAGACGAGGGCGACCACGCCTATATCAGCTATGAAGACGTGCGGATTCCCGCGGATCACATCTTGGGCGGACCCGGCCAGGGCTTTGAGGTCGCCCAGACACGCTTGGGTGGCGGACGGATTCACCACGCCATGCGCACCATCGGCCAGGTCAAGAAATCGTTCGACCTGATGTGCGAGCGGGTGTTGTCGCGCGAAACTCAGGGCGAAATCTTGGCCAACAAACAAATGGTCCAAGAGAAAATCGCCGACTCCTGGATTGAGATCGAGCAGTTCCGGCTCCTCGTTCTGCAAACCGCCTGGCGCATCGACAAGTACAAGGACTACCGCAAAGTGCGCAAAGACATTGCCGCAGTCAAAGCCCAGATGCCCAAAGTCTTTCACGACGTGGCCTGCCGAGCGCTGTATCTGCACGGTTCACTGGGCGTATCCAACGAAATGCCGTTTTCCAAACAGATCACCGAGTCCTTCGTCATGGGCTTGGCCGACGGCCCGACCGAAGTGCATAAGGTCACCGTAGCCCGCCAGGTGCTGCGCGAATACGAAGGCACCAAGGGCCTGTTCCCCACCGGTCATTTACCGGCGCTCCGCGAGCAGGCCATCCAGAAGTACGGGGAGATGCTGGAGTTGGAAGTGGGGAATCTGTGAGTGTTGAAAAAGGGTGGGTGACGCCACGCTTACCTGCCCTATAGGGCTGCGGACGTTTTTCTTGAGACTGCCGGACCGAGTACATAATCCGGCTCGCAGTGCTCCAGAGAGGACAGCTCTGGAAGACTGTCGCACACTTCCTGCGCCTTCACGCCTTCCCGTAACTCCGGCCATTCAAAGACCCAAACCTTGAATCTCTCAATTTTCTTTGTCTTGTTCAGTCCGGCTGCCGTGGTCTTTTGAAGAAGTGCTGCGGATTCCTCTTCATCGGGCCAGTGGTGAAACGAGAGAATAATGCCGCCTGCCTGTGGATTTTCCCGGTCGAATGCGGGAATGTCTGTGAGCGGGACCTCCGTTCCACTGACTACGTGAGCCAACAACAAAAACCCGAGGCAAGCAAACGCCGTAGCCTTCATTTTCCGGCTCGTTTGAAAGAGGGGATTCTCAGGAACCCACCCCGGCCTTCGGCCACCCCTCCGAGGAGGGGATTTCGTGGGGCACGCTTATGCCCGGTGCCCAGGGCGTTTCATCTTAACCGACGAGGTCAGGAATCGGACCGACGGGATGTGGGCAGGCGGTCGCTTTCCGAGAAGAACTCCACAAAGTTGCCTTCGTGGTCGTAGATGACAGGCACGAGGTGGGGCAGACCGCGTTCTTCTTCGACGATTTCAACCTTGTGCTTGGCGGCGATGGCGGCCAGTTGATCGAAGGATTTGTCGGTCGTAAACGCGATATGCCCGAAGTGGTGGTCCTGCCCTGCCGTGCGGTCGGTAAACTCCCCCTTGGCCCAGTGTTTGTCCAGCGGCCAGAACTCCATGATGTCGTTCAGCCGGCCGGGCTGCCAGTCGCCGAACACGACCGTACGCACACCAATGCTGTTCAACTGTGGCCCCGAGCCGACCACCTTGCCGTCAAGCAAATCGGCGTATAGCTCGGCAGAACGTTGCGGATTATTCACACGAAACGACATATGCAGCAGCGTTGACATGGCAAACCTCCTTTTCTGTTCGGGTACGTCTCACGCACCAGTTTAGCCAATACGCGCGCTCTGGCCGCCGTCAACCGGCAGCAACACACCGGTGATAAACTTTGCTTCGTCCGAGGCCAGGAAGAGCGAGGCGTTGGCAATATCCCAGCCCGTGCCCATTTTCGCTCCCAAAGGCACGGAAGCGTCACGTTCCTGGCGTAATTGCTCTTTGGAGATGCCGCGGGCTTTTGAAATGCCCTCAATCGCCATGGGCGTATCCATCAGACCGGGCATAATGCAATTCACCCGAATGCCGTGTTTGGCGTTGCCCAGCGCCATCTGATGCGTAATCGCGTTCACTCCGGCCTTTGAGGTCTTATACGCCAGAATGCCCACTGCGCAGACCGCGGCAATAGAGGAGATATTGATAATCGCCCCGTTACGCTGGCCGCGCATAATGGGAATGACGCATTTGCTCGGCATAATCACGCTTTTCATGTTCACGCTGAGAATGCGGTCCCAGTTTTCTTCCTGCATATTGGTCACGCCCGAGTCGCCGTCACCAATGCCAACGTTATTATGCAGGATGTCGATGCGGCCATAGCGTTCGACGCAGGCTTCCGCCATTTTCTGGCAGTCGGCCTCACTGATCGCGTCCGCAGCAAAAGCAGACGCAGTCCCGTCCTCTTGCTCAATCATGGCCTGCGTGTCCTGGGCGGACTCCAGCCGACGGTCCACCAGTAGCACCTTGGCTCCCTCGCGGGCATAGACAATGGCCGTGGCTCGACCGTTGCCGATCGTCTCGCCCGGCGTCTGCCCGGCCCCGACCACAATGGCCACCTTATCCTTCAGTCGGTCTCCCATATGCTCTCCTTTTCAATCCTCTCTTGGGAGAGGCCATCACGATGCTGAGGGCAGCCACGCCCTCCCTTGCCGGTGTAGGGGTAATTCATGAATTGCCCCTACGGGTCACGTCCCGCTTGGGAAGGGGGGTATTGCGAAGTCGAAGGGGGTGGGTTTCCCTCAGAACCCCTCCAAGCCGTCATCCAACTGCACGCCTAAAGTATTCAGCGCCATAGACACCAGATTGTACTGCCCTACGGCAAACACCACGTCCATCAACTGCTTTTTGTCAAAATGCTGGGATAACCCGTTCCAGGTCGCATCGGTGATAAACGCGTCTTTCCGCAACTCATCCGTGGCTTGCAACAGCAGCTTATCGGCTTCGCTCCAGCCCCGCGCATTCGGGCCGGCCTTGATGCGGTCAACCTCCTCAGCGGTCAGTCCGGCTTCTTTGCCGATCAGCACATGCTGAGCCCACTCATACTCGGCCTCGCACAGCCAGCCGATACGCAGGATGATCAATTCCCTCTCGCGCGGCGGCAGGGTGGATTTGAACAATACGTGATTGCCGAATACGAGCCAGCGGCGAAACAGGTCAGGATGGTGGGACAGGGTTTTGAAAATGTTAAAAACCGTCCCCTTTTCGACATTAGGCTGCAAGGTTTTCTTGATGTCGTCAGTCCAGTCTTCGGGTTGAATGGGCTCTAAACGGGGTGTATCGAGCTTCATGCAGGTCTCCTTTCCTCATCGCTCTTTGAGTGCAGGGAGCATAGCCTGAGTTGATAGGAAGTGCCAGGGAAGGATGCTGTAGAGGACGGCGCTACGTTCCGACAGGCTACCAGACTTCACGGCTCCTCGGCATGGCGACGGTCCAGTTCGTCAAGCAGTTTCAGCCCGCGGGTAACCTTGCCGCGCGCCGCGCGCATGCGGAAGCGCATTTCGGTGTCGTGCTCGGCCAACGCCCGCACGGAGAGTTCTTCCATCAGCTTGTTCAGGCTCAGGCCGCGCTGGGCAGCCATGGCTGCCAGCCGGTCCCGATGCGCATCAGGAATTCGGATTGTTAGTGTTGCCATGTTCGTCGTCCTCCTTCAGCCAGATACCCGGCGTGACGATACGGAAGCTGTCGAAAACCAGTTCGCCTGCCGCAACATCCTTGGTGTTACCCGTAATAATCCACTCTGCATTGCCCGCAACCGCCAGTTCGATCAGATGATTGTCGGACTCGTCCGGCAGGTTCGGCCGCCACAGAAATGTAATGTTGACCCACTGGCAGACGCTGAGGACAGCGTCCAGCAGCACTGCTCGGTCTCTCGCACTGATAGGTACCTTAGAGAACAGGTCTTCTCTCGCCAACACATCCTCATACTCCAGAAACAGAGCGTTACTGATCAGCGGTCGAGCGCCACCGATCAGACATCGCCGTAGAACTTCTCGCGCCGCGCCGTCGGGCGACAGGATCGCAGAGACCAGAACGTTGGTATCGACCACGATCCTGGAGGCCATAGAATGACAGCATATACGCTATCATCACAATCTGCAATTCCTCTTACTCCAGCGACCTAATTCCATGCACACTATCCGACTCCGTCAGGGGACGAGGCCAGCGATGGCCAAGCGTTTGCCATATTCCTTTGGAAGTTTGGAAGATCGCAAGAATAATGATAGAGCGAGGCTTATGGGAGAAATGTATGCAACTGTACGAGCATCCGGAATCCGGCAATAGCCATAAAGTTCGACTCCTGCTGTCCTTCCTCGGTCTTGAATATGAATCCGTTATCGTCGATCTGATGACCGACGAGCAGCACCAAGCGCCATTTCTGGCTGTCAATCCGCGCGGGGAGGTGCCGGTTCTGGTTGACAACGAGCTGGTTTTGCGGGACTCCATGGCCATTCTGGTCTATCTGGCAACCCAGTACGATGAGCGCCGACAGTGGCTCCCCACCGATAACGCCGGTACGGCCTCTGTCACGGAATGGCTGGCCTTTGCGGCCAGTTGGATTCAGTTTGGCGTGTTTACGGCCCGCGCCATAGTGTCGTTCGGGATTCCCGCCAACGGCCTGCCGCATACGTTCAAAGGCGACGTTGAGGAAGCCCGCATACGTAGCACAACGTCACTGACGATTATTGAGAAGCAACTGTCCGGGCAAGACTGGCTGTGTGGAGACAGACCGACGATTGCCGACGTGGCCTGCTTTCCGTATATCGCGCTCGCGCCCATGGGTGATATTTCTCTGGAGCCCTACCCTGCGGTCCAGGCCTGGATTGCCCGCTTCAAGCAGTTGCCCGGCTATCTCAGCATGCCGGGGTTGGAGGACCCGGAGTATCGAAAGGGCTAAGGCGCCGGCATTCCCGTCGGTGGCCGACCTTGCATCCCCCTAGTCCTTGAACGCTCGGGCAAAGAACCATAGGCTGAATACAGAGGAAAAAGGAGCACTGGCGTATGAGAACAAAGAGTCTGACACTCTCCGCTATCTGGTCCCTCATTCTACTGCTGGCGGTCTTGGTTGCCCCACACACTGCCGGCGCCCACAGCGTGGCTCACGAGCAAGACTCGAACAACGACAGGGTCATGGCCGCTCAGAAGTACGGCGGGCTCCGCAAGAGCACCGGGGAGGTGACCGTCACCTATTACGGTCATATGGCGTTCAAGATCACCTCACCGCGCGGTATCGAGCTGCTCATTGACCCGTGGCGCAACGATCCGACGCATATGTACGGCATGTGGTATCAGATGCATCTACCCAAGCAACAGACCGATATCGCGCTCGTCACCCATGCCCACTTCGATCATGACGCAACCGAACGGGTTGACGCGGCCATGATTCTGGACCGTATGGCCGGGACGTTTGAGTTGGGTGATGTCAAGATTCTCGGCATTGCCGAGAAACATATGTGTGAGGCCCAAGGCAAATATCCCTTTCGGAGCGCGGTCATTGCCGCCACTGGCAAGGACCCCTGCCCGCCTGACGAAAGCACCCAGTGGAACAATAATATGTACGTGATCGAAACCGGCGGACTGCGTTTTCTGCACTGGGGCGACAACCGACAGAACCCGCCCGAACATATCTGGGAGATGATAGGCAACATCGACGTAGCATTTTTGTCGGTCAGCGACGACGGGCATATCCTGACACCCAAGTGGGCCGATGTGGTCATGAAAAAACTCGGGGCCAAAATCGTCATTCCGTCTCATTACTACATCCACGGGATCGGGGTGCCGCACGCCGGCGGCCTGGAACCCGCGTTAGAGTGGACCAAGACCCACGACCACACCCTGCTCGACGGCCATACGCTTGTTCTGACACCCGAGAAAGTACAACCGTATAGCCAGCATGTGATGTATTTTGGCAACCACGTCCCCTTTGCCGTCACCGGCACGCCACCGGAACCGCAGCCGGATATTCCGCCAGTACCGGAACCGGCCAAAGCCTGGGAGCGCTTTGCCCATTAACCCGAATTTTCCTATGAACTCGAAACAAGCCCCCGCAAGGAGAAGTGTATGAAATTAGTGACCTTTACCCAGTCCGGAGCGACCCGCATCGGCGTGGTGGACGGCGAGAACGTTGTGGACCTGTCTGCCGCTGCCCCCGACCTTCCCACCGAGATGTGTGCCTTTCTGGCCGCCGGGCCGGATGCTCTGGCAAGTGCACGGCAGGCCGCTGAAAAGAGCACTGCCCGGCTTGCGTTGGCCGCCGTCACCCTGGAAACGCCGATTCTCCGACCGCCAAAAATTCTGGCGGTCGGCCTCAACTACCGAGACCATATTGAAGAAACCGGTATGAAGACGCCGGAAATTCCCATGATCTTCAATAAACAATCCACCTCGGTGATCGGGCCGGGTAAAGGCATACACGTCCCGCGCGCCTCGGACCAGGTGGACTACGAAGGCGAGTTGGGGGTGGTCATTGGCCGCTATTGCCGTCACGTGCCAAAGAACCGTGCCGCCGAAGTGGTTGCCGGTTACACCATCGCCCACGATGTCAGCGTACGGGATTGGCAGATTCGCGTGCCAACCTTCACCATGGGTAAATCGTTCGACACCCACTGTCCGCTGGGCCCCTACCTGGTGACGCCGGATGAAGTCGGCGACCCGCATACCCTGGACCTCAAAACCTGGGTGAACGGCGAGCTGCGACAAAGCTCGAACACCTGTCAGTTGCTGTTCGATTGCTTTGAGTTGATCGAGCATCTGTCGACGAGTTTCACCCTGGAGCCGGGCGATGTCATTTCCACGGGGACCCCAAGCGGTGTGGGTTTTGCCATGAAACCGCCCAATTATCTCAAGCCGGGCGATACCGTCAAAATCGCTATAGACAAGCTGGGCGAGTTGGAAAACCCGGTGGTCGCCGAGCCGGAGAATACGGTCAGGATGTAGGCATTCTCCAGACAGTGACATACGGAAACTGAGGATACAGCATGAGACTTGAGGGCAAGGTCGCAGTGATTACCGGCGGGGCCAGCGGTATGGGGCGCTCGACCGTCCTCCGTTTTCTGGACGAAGGCGCGCGGGTAGTGATTGCGGATTTCAACCAAGAAAATGGCACGGCGGTTGTGGCTGAGGCCGAAAAGACTGGTCATGGCGACACGGTGCGTTTTATTCAAACGGACGTGGCCAAAGAAGCCGACGTTGAAGCCATGATTGGCCTGGCAACCTCTGCATTCGGCCAAGTCGATATTGTGTTCAACAATGCCGGCGTTGGCGGAGCGGTGGGTCCGGTCTGGGATATTGAGGTTGAGGAGTGGGACTATACGTTCGATGTGCTCACCAAAGGGGTGTTCCTTGGCATCAAACACGCCGCACGCGCCATGAAGCAGCAGGGCCACGGCGGAGCGATTATTAACACCGCCTCAACCGCAGGCTTAAGCGGCGGCAGCGGGCCGCTCGTCTACTCAGCCGCCAAAGCTGCGGTTATCAATCTGACAAAGGCCGCGGCCGTACAGCTCGCACCCGACCGGATTCGCGTCAACACCATTTGTCCTGGGGGGATTTTGACCGGCCTGACAGAGCAGGGCGACCCGGCAGCAAGCGCCAAAGCCCTGGCTGCGTTTCAGCCCTGGCCGGAACATGGGACGGGCGAAAACATTGCCGGTGCCGCGCTCTTCCTGGCGAGTGACGATTCAGCCTTCGTCACCGGCGAGGCGCTCGTTGTTGACGGCGGCCTGACCGCCATTGGCCCGGACATGTGGCGACGCTTTGGCTTGAAACAGGAAGCGCAGGCTCGGAAGAGTCATATCAATCGTGGCACAACTGGCGAAGCTATGACGTCGAGACCGGTCAAATCGCTGGATTAGCCCGGCTCGTCGAATGCACTTGGGCCGACCCGGTTCAAGAGGAGTGGAGGTGGAGTATGAGGTGGAGGACAAACGTGCGCAGGTACGGACTGTGCATCATGGTAAGCCTGGCGCTCGGCCTGACCGGCCTGACCGGCTGTGCGTCGTATGAAAAGCGAACCATGATTGTGACCGCCTACTCATCCGACAAAATCAGTACCAATTGGCGGCGAGGCTGGATATTTTTCTGGCGGGCGTATGTCGCCAGTGGGCCGAATAAGGGCAAACGGAAAATTGTTGGACAGACCGCCAGCGGCACCAAGGCCAAGCACGGCACCGTTGCCGCCGATACCCGCTACTATCCGTATGGAACGGTCATGAAAATCCCCGGTTATGGCAAGGGTGTGGTCGAAGATATCGGCAGCGCGATTAAGGGCCCCAATCGGTTGGACGTGTATTTTTCCACCCGGAAGAAGGCGCTCAAGTGGGGGCGGCAAAAGCTGGTTGTCAAAGTCCGGCAAGATTAGCGGATCCGAGCCATGCCGAACGAAGCATCTTTTCTCCGGGAGCAACTCAAGGCACGGCCCTGGTGGATGAACATCCTCTTTGTCTGGTGCATCCTCCTGGCCCTGGGCGTTCCCATTGAACTGCTCACCAGGCCGGTGTCGGAAGACGTTGAGGTCTGGTTCGGCATTGAGTTCATGGGCTGGTCGGCAAAGGCCGGCGGCCTGCTGCACGCGATTATTTTTGCCGTGGGGACCTGGGGCTTCTGGAAAATGCGACCCTGGATGTGGCCCTGGGCCGCGCTCTACGTCGCCCAGGTCGCCCTGAGCCATCTGGTCTGGAGTGAACTCAGCCCACACGGTAGAGGCTGGCCCATCGGACTGCTGCAAACCGCCGGGATTTCGATTATTGTCGTCCTGCTGTGGCGGGCGAGACCCCTGTTTCAGAACAACGAGTAGGGGCGACGATACGGCACCCCTACTCCACATCCGTAATGACGAAGTTCTGACTCTCTTGCTGCCACTCCAACCGGGTACTCTGCCCCATGTACGGGAAGTCCTCCGCCACACATTCACCCTCGACCCCCCGGAGAAACTCTTCGTCTGCCCCTTCTCCCACCGTCGTCACCCGCACCATCGCCCGGCCCAGTTCGAGCCCATCGACCAAGGCGGTAACGGTATGCTCGCCAGCACCCAACCGGTTCCAGTTGAATAACAACACAAACCCATTATCCGTGTCTCCACAGGTCTCCTGCGTATCCAGCCGCTCCATGCCATACGCTGCCATGTACGGCTCGACAGCCCCCTGCGCGGTCTCGATCTCGATCTCGACCATGGCGGCGTCACACACCCAGCCCCACAGCGCGCCTACTCCACTCTGAGACGAGTTCGAGCCCGGATTCTCCAGCGCCCCCACCAGATCCCCTGTGCCCCCCGGGCTCAGATAAAAACCCGAATTGACGATGAAGCTAATGGGGAATTCGGATCCGTCTCTTCTGCGGAATGAACCGGTGAATATGCGGGCGTAGCCCACCTTGGGGACTTCGGCGCTGTCGAAAGCGTCGGCGGGGTTGTCGAAGTAATACTCCCAGAAGCCGCCTTCCGAGCTACTGTTCGCCGCTTCGATGAGCTGATCAAAGATGAGCTCTCCGGTCGCGATGTCGACGGAAATCCCTGCTTGTCGAAGCTCGAACCGGTCCGGAAACCCGCCGTGAAACAGGATGAGATTGGTGTCACGGTTTGTGACACCGACGTACACGGGGCCGTGTCGCCAGGGCCCGTTCGGATCCCGCAGGGCGTTTTTTGCTTTCAACATATCGCCATTCTGCTGCTGTGCGAGTGCGAGAAAGAACTCCCCCGCTTGCGTGACGAAGTCCTTCAAGGTTTCTCGGTTCACGACATCCCTGGCCGTAACGTCCGGTTCGATGTGAACGATGTCTTCCTCAACCAGGTGAGATTCATTGAGATCGAATCCCGCGAGGAGCACGACCGGACTCCCGAATTTGGCCGAGACATAGACGGCGGCATGGCCGGAAGCGCCGGGGATACCGGGTACGTCGAACGGGCCGCCATCCCCGGTGGCGGCCTCCTCGAGGGCGTCCAGGGTCTCAGCAGGGTCGGTCAGGGCGGCCCGGCTGATTCCCAATGCGTCAAGAATCCCTGCATAAATCGCGCGCCTGAGTTGCCGGCCCGACAATGACATGTCCTTCGCGTGAACAAACACCCGGCCGTCGAACCTCAGTTGGATCAGGTAGGTGGAACCGGAACGGTAAACACTCCCCTCCTGTCTGATAAGACATCCAGCATACAACGTCAGTGGCGACGGCGTTGTTGTTCCCTGGCTAAACTGATCTCTTACGGCCAGCGTGAAGTCCATCAGGCTCGCGCTGCCGTCTTCCACTTGTGACGCCGTCACTGGCGGGGCCGCTGGCGGAGTCACACCGTCAGGGAGGGGACAATCGAGCTGTGCCTGCGCCAGGGCCGGGCGGGCAGCGGAAAAGACGCCGGCCAGCACCAGCAGGCCGCTAAGAATCAGCAACGTCGAGGCCACTAAAGCCCCGTTTTTCCGTTCCCCCTGAATGCCTATTCCTGCGGCCATGTGAAGCTCCTTCCTTCCAGATGTAGGTAAAGTCTGAACGTATCCATACAATATGTTCGGCTCCTATGTAAAGAATCCCCTGGCGGCGGTAGTGTCTCAGTAGATCATTCGGCAATGTCTCGAAACCAGCCTTGTCAGTGCCCGCAGGCCCGTTCCGCACAAAGGGCCACGACCGGGGGCTTGACCGGGTACCGGCGAGCCAACGGGATAGCCCCCAGGGTCGCGCTTGTCTCTGATAGCGTGTCTCCGCGGACGCAGCCTCATTTGTCACCGGCCACGCCATGGCCGTAGATGGCGGGACGATCGCGGCGTAGCTTTGGATATTCAGTAGGGGCACCGTATCATCGCCCCTACTGAATATCCGTGACGACAAAGTTCTGGCTACTCTTTTGCCACTGGAGGGAGGTGGTCTGACCGGGCATCGGGAAGTCCTCTGCCACACACTCTCCCACCGCGTCCCGCAGAAACTCCTTCTCTACCCCCACCCCCACCGTCGTCACCCGCACCGTGGCCCACCGGAATGCCGGCCCATCCGCCTCCACCACCGTATGCTCCCCGTTAGGGTGGCTGGCGTGGACACAGAAATCTGTACCCCTACACCTCCGGCTGCCGAGTATGCCATTCGGTGGCCTGTTCGTAGGCGTAGGCGGCCTGCATGATCGTACCTTCTTCTCCGTGCCGCCCGACAAGCTGAACGCTGAGCGGCAGGCCGTCGTCCGTAAATCCGCACGGCAGGTTGACTGTGGGGCTGCCGCTGAAGTCCATCGGCGCGGTAAAGGCCAACAGGGACGGGATATTATCGGGCGGGAGTACGGCTTGCGGCGAGAAGTCTTTGACCGCCATGGGCGGAGTCGCCATGGCCGGGCACAGCAGCATGTCCACCTTTTGCAGGGTATCGTCAATCAGCCGACGGGTCTGCTGGCGAGCGATATGCGCTTTAACGTAGTGGGCGCCGGTGACGTTGACCCCGTCTTCCAGAAAAGCCCGGAACGTGGGTCCGTATTCATCCGCCCGAGACGGAAAGGTCTCCGAGTGCGCCGCCGCCGCCTCGGCCGCGCACATGGCATACCAGAGCGGCGTGGCATCATTAATCTGCGACACGTCCACCTCGTGAATCTCGGCTCCCAAGTCCCGAAAAACGTCGACAGTGGCCAGCACGGCGCTGCGTACGACCGGGTCAACACCGTTGGTACAGTAGGCTTCATCCACCCCGATCTGGAGCCCCTGGGCTCCGTTGTAGACGGTGTCCATATAATCGCGCACCGTTTCGCGCCGGGTGGTCGGATCGTTGGGGTCAAAGCCGGCAATCGTGCGTAAAATCGCCGCGGCGTCAGCCACGCTGCGCGTCATCGGCCCAACATGATCCAGGGTTTCTCCCAGGGGAAACACGCCGTAGCGGCTGACCTTGCCATAGGTTGGTTTGACGCCAACAATGCCGCAGGCGGCGGATGGGAAACGGATCGAACCACCCGTGTCCGAGCCCAATGAGCCAAAACACAGGGATGCTGCGGTGGCCACCCCCGATCCGCTCGACGACGCTCCCGGCCAGTGCTCGGCGCTCCACGGATTGACCGGCGGCTGCACGGAGGGATGATAACCGGACAGGGCAAACTCGGTCATTGCCAGTTTGCCCAGCATGACGGCTCCGGCTTCATAAAACTTCTCAACCACGGTTGCGTTGAAATCCGGCTTGAAGTCCGCATACATCGGCGAGGCCGCGGTGGTGGGAATGCCCGTGGTGTAACACAGGTCTTTGACCGCAATCGGCACCCCGTGCAGCAGCCCGCGATACGTTCCGCTCTGGATTTCTTGCTCCGCAGCTTTAGCCTGTTCCAAGGCCAGGTCTGCCGTGACCGTAACATAGCTGCGAAGCGTGCCGTCGAGCGCGCTAATGCGTTCGAGCATGGCCTGGGTCAACTCGACCGGCGAGACTTCCTTTTGCTTGATGAGCCCGGCAACCTCGGTCAACGTTTTCGTACACAGTTCATCAACGTTCGCCATAGCGTGGCCCTCCTTATTGGGTTATGTCTGAGCACTGTTTCTTGTCAGAGGAAAGGCTACAATACCTGACCATGACATACCACCCTGCCCTGCTCAGCGCGGTCAAGGATTTTAATTCCGGGCGCTATTTTGAGGCCCACGAGCATCTGGAAGAAGCCCTGGACGACGTAGAAGACGATAACGATACCTGGGAGATGTTCGTCGGCCTGATCCAAATCGCGGTGGGCTATCATAAATATGTCTCCGGTTATCCGGGTGGAGTCAAAATGCTGGGAAAGGGGCTGGAGAAGGTTTCACCACTCCCGGAGGAGTGCGCGGGAGTCCGCTTGGAGTCGCTCCGCCGGCGCGTTCGGCAAGACCTGGAGAATCAGAAAAATATCCTGGCTTCTCCGCCAAGAGTTCAATTAGTACGGCCCTAGACGGGACTGAAAGGAGTTTTCATGAAACGCAAAATGACTATTTACATCCCCACAAACGCCAGGGTCTGGCTCATAACAACACTCCTTGTCATCAGCTTCGGTTTCCAGCCCCTCTCTTCGTATGGAGACCAGCATGCGGCCGCTGAAAACGGAGAGGTGCATTCCACCCCACTGGCCGCCCCGCTTGATCTTGCCGTTGTCGATAAATTACTGACGACCACGCGCACAGTGCGGAGGCGGCTCGACCTGACGCGCCCGGTTGAACCGGAGATCGTTGAGGAAGTCATCGAGATCGCCCTCCAGGCCCCGAGCGGCAGTAACCGACAGAATTGGCGTTTTATGGTCGTGACCGACCCGGACAAGAAAAAAATCGTCGCGGATCTGTACCGACAGAGTTTTGAGAGTTATGCCGGCCCACGCCCCACCGGTACACCGACAACCTCGGGTCAGCGCATTGCCGCCTCAGCCTGGCATCTGTCCGATCACATGCATGAAGTGCCCGTGCTGATTATCGGCTGCATTGAGGGCCGACCGACCGATCCGAGCCCGGCGGCGCAAGCCGGCTTGTACGGCTCGATCCTGCCGTCGGCCTGGTCGGTGATGTTAGCCCTGCGTGCCCGCGGACTCGGTTCCGCCTGGACCACGCTGCACCTGGTTGAGGAACGTCAAGTTGCCGCAGCCCTCGGCATCCCCGACTCCGTCACCCAGGCCGTCCTGCTGCCGGTCGCCTATTACACGGGAGAAGACTTCAAGCCCGCGAAGCGACGACCGGGCAAAGAGGTGACCTACTGGAATACCTGGGGGGAAGGCCGCAAATAGACAGGGTTAATGGAAAATGTTTCGTACCTGTAGCGGACAGACCTGAGCAAGAAAAGTGAAGTCACGATCAGCGTGTAACACTCTCAGCGAATGGCGGAGGGCACATGCCGCGATGAGGCAATCGACCGAAGACCGGATCGTTAAGCCGCTTCGTCGTGCCGATCTATACAAGTCAATTGCAGAGTCAAAGACGGAAGCCGTTATCGGAGACTCGACGATAGGGAATGAGAACATGGCTTCACGGGCTGTCGCATATGCCTGCTGATCGTCGAAGCCTTGCAGGACCTCTTGGATGACGGGGAGGCAGGTAACAATCTCTTCGAGCTCAACCACAGCCTCAATGTCAAAGGTACTCTGCCGTCGGAATACTTCAATCCAAACGGACGAATCAACGAGAACCATCAGTAGTATGCCGATCATTCCGCATAACAGAGAGGTCTCCTTGCCAGAGACCAGAGTGCGCCAGCCCTAGAATACGTCTGGCCTTAATACGACGGACAAAATCATCAAGAGCTTTATTGACGACTCCAGAAAAAGTCCGCTCTCCGCTTAGACGTAAGGCCTCATTGAGTAGAGACTCATCTAACACAAGATTTGTGCGTTTCATACACACCAGTATGGAATGGCAGGAGGCCCAGGTCAAGGAGAAAGCCCGCCTATAGAGCGTCCTCAGCTCACAGCCGCAAAATAGCTCCACGCGCTTCGAGTTGCTGCTGGAGCTTGTTCACATCCAGCGTTTTCGGGCCGAGACCGTTTTGCACGGCCAGAGCGGCCGCGGTCCCTGCGGCTTCGCCGGTTGCCATGCAGGGCGGGATTTCCTTGGTGGCATGGTGGACACGGTGATCAACGGAGATACAGCGACCGGCCACCAGCAGATTTGAGAACTCTTTGGGGAGGAGGGAGCGGTACGGAATATAGTAGAGGCTTTCGTATTTGGTCCAATGGCCGGTAATGGCAATCACGTCCTCGCAGGGGATATCCATCTCTTCCCGGCTGAGCATATACTCGCCGACCAGGCGACGGCTTTCGGTAATCCCGAGTTGATCGGCAATATGACACAAATAGGCATTTCGAAAGCCGGGGGCTTTTTTGCGCAGACGATCGACCTCTGCCATGACCTGCTTGCGGCATTCCAACTCGGCATAGGTCAGGTCGTCGGGGTCAGTGGCGTCAATCTTTCTGGAGACCTTGTCAGTCGCCCCCCAGGGCAGCAAGACCTTGTCCTTCCCAATAGTATGGAAAAACCAGCCACCAGCGCGAATGGCGTCATCCGGGTTTTCCACCCCGCCCATGGAGAACCACAGCCAGGGCAAAACCTTTTCTTTTTCATAGGCAGACCCGGCTGAAACAAAAATATCGCCGTCCCCACTGGCATCGATGACGACATCGGCAAGGATGGCAAAACGGCCGGCTTTACTCTGAAACGTCACGCCCGTAATGCGGTCGTCCTCGACCAGGGCCTCGCAGGCGTGCGTGTGCATGAGCAGTTGCACCCGGGCGTCTTCAACCATGCCGTTCAGGGCAAACTTGAGCTCTTCAGGATCGTAGGCGACCGAATAGCGCACGCGATGCGGTCCGTGCCCCCAGACCAGCCCCCAGGACTGATCGCGTTGTACCAGCGCTTCATCCGCGCTGCCCCATTCGTCTTGGGATGGAAACTGGGCCGCGCCGCGCTGGTCCAAGCGCTCGGTCACCTCCTGACATAAACCGCCGACCACCTGCCGCCCGCGCCCGTCATCAAGCGTCAGCAGCAGAATAATCATGCCCCCACTGGCCAGGCCGCCAAGATAGCCGAGGCGCTCAACCAGGATCACGTCAGCCCCCTGGCGGGCCGCGGCAACAGCCGCCGAAACGCCGGCCGAACCACCGCCAATCACCAGGACTTGGGTTTCGGCCTTCACCGGTGTTGAGCGCGCAGGCTCTTCAATGAAACGGAGCGGCTTCGCCATTGGCCCCTCACCCCAACCCTCTCCCCCTGGGAGAGGGAGTCAGGAATCTATCGCTATGGCTCGTTCCAACCCCCATCCCCTAACCCCCAGTCCCCACCTACCACATCTGCCGAAGCAGTCCGAGCAGGGCTTCCTCTCCACCCTGTTGGTTATGCCACAGGGAACTCTCTTTAATCACTTCCTCGGCAACGATAGGCAATTCCTCCTCTATAGCCCCCACATCGCGCAGGCGGGTCGGTACATCGAGCGACCGGATGAAGGCTTCAACCGTGTCCGCCGCTTCAGCCGCCACGACCTCCGGGCTGCGTCCATTGGTCTGAATCCCCAGAGCCTCGGCTATCATGCCCTGCTGCTTTAAGGTTTGCGAAGCCAGAAAACGCATACAGTGCGGGATGGTAATGCACGAGGTCACCCCGTGCGGAACATCCCAGCGCGCGCCGATCTGATGCCCGAAGATATGACTTAAACGCACCCCGACATTGGTCAGCCCGAAGATAGACAGCCAGGCGGCGACCTGACATTCCCCCCGTGCTTCAAGATTGTCAGGCTCCGCGAGCGAGAGGGGAAGAGAGCGATGCAGCTTGCGGATAGCCTCCATGGCCAGCGCGTCCGTCACCGGCTGGGGGTTGACCGACCAGATGGCTTCGATGGCGTGATCCAGGGCCTTCATGCCGGTTGCGGTCCAGAGTTGCTTGGGCGTGGGCAGAGTGACCTCAGGATCGAGGATCACCGTCTTGGGACAAATGCGCGGATCCGTCCGCAGCCCCTTGACCCGTGTGTCTTCGTCCGTGATGCCGGCGAAAGGCGTAAACTCACCCGCGGACAAGGTCGTGGAAATCGCAATCTGAGGCATGGCCTCCTGGGGCTGGCCCTCCTGGAGCAATTCCATGGCCACGATTTTTGCCGCATCAATCGGGCTGCCACCGCCAAACGCAATAATGGAGTCGGCCTGGACCTCTCGCGCCTGGGCGACCGCAGCGGTGACGGTCTGGCTCGGGACATGCTGGCGAATGCCGTTATTCGTTCCGGCCCAGCGCTCGCCCAGCAGGGTTTCCAGTTTTTTTACCAGATCGGTCCTGGTCGAAAGGCTGTGGCCCGTCAGGATGAGTGCTCGTTTTTTACCCAAGCGATCCATCTCTTCGGTGGCTTTTTC
Source organism: Candidatus Binatia bacterium (assembly GCA_022820725.1). Taxonomy (GTDB): domain Bacteria; phylum Desulfobacterota; class Binatia; order Bin18; family Bin18; genus Bin18. The sequence continues at coordinate 261,288 of JAJEFA010000004.1, read as the reverse complement.
CAATGCTCCAACCCCAAAGATCACTTTTTCAAGCATGGGGAATTTATATTCGCGAATCATATTGCCTCCTTACGACTCTCGCTGTGCTTTGACTCTCACGGTACGGCCTGACGCGCGGTGTCAGTGGACGGCATTGCCTGAGAGTGCGCTGTCATTATTCGGGTGTGGCTTTGGGTTTGTCAATCGGCTGCGGCGGAGGCGGGCACGATACCGGTACTCACATGCCCAGACACGGCACAGGCTTGCCTGGCATGGTCTTCTTCGACACAGTATAGTCAACTCAACACGGCTGAGGAGGACGATCGATGAAACGGTCCCTGACAGTGTTTGTGCTATTTGCTCTGTGGCTGATGAGTCGGCCGGGGCTGGCCCTCGACGAAAGCAAAATTATTGATCTGACGTACCCGTACGATGAACACACCATCTCGTGGCCCACGGCCAAGCCGTATGAACTCGAGGTCGTGGCCGCGCAAAAAACGGACGCGGGCTATTGGTATGCGGCCAATAACATCTGTCTGGCCGAGCATAGCGGCACGCATATGGACGCCCCGATTCATTTTGCGGAAGGCAAACGGACGGCCAGCGAGGTGCCGGTTACACAGCTCGTCGGCCCGGCGGTGGTGATTGACGTCAGCTCCAAGGCCGCTCAAGACGCCGATTATCGCGTCACCGTGGCGGATATTCGGGCCTGGGAATCCACGCACGGCGAGATTCCCCCAGGAGCGCTCGTGCTCATGTTCAGCGGCTGGGGAAAGTATTGGCCGGATAAAAAACGCTATTTAGGCACAGACCAGCCGGGAGACGTGGCCAATCTCCACTTTCCGGGCTTTTCACGAGAGGCCGCCGAGTTCCTCGTCTCGCAACGCGACATAGATGCGGTGGGGGTGGATACGCCCAGCCTCGACTACGGCCAGTCGCAGGATTTTATTGCCCACCAGATTCTGAATGGGGCCAATAAACCGGGTCTGGAAAATATCGCCAATCTGGACCAACTGCCGCCACGCGGGGCGACGCTTATTGCCCTACCCATGAAGATCGTCAAAGGCTCAGGCGCGCCGGTTCGGATTATTGCGGTTTTACCGTGAGGAAGATGAAAATGTCCGTTCCAGCCGCGCCTGCGCCGCATCCAGTTGCGCCCGAATGCGGTCGAGTTTGGCTTCGAGTCTGTCATGCTGCTCTCGGACTTCGGACAGCCTGGATCTGAGGTCAGCAGGACGTACGGGCGCGTCCTGAGTCCTCTCGCACAGGCGGCGCTCAACCTCGTCAATGCCTCGTCCAAGGCGGATGACGGCAACCCGCCAGGTGCGGTATTCCGCTTCGAGCGCGTCGATCTGCTGGCGGTCCTGTGCCAACCGGGTGTTGTCATCCATAATCACGAGACACAACTATGTCCAATCAGAAGCCGCTGACAGTATATCTGATCCGTCACGGAGAGACAGCCTGGAACGAAGAGGGTCGCTGCCAGGGCGTGACCGATATCCCGCTGACCGAGAAAGGCCGTCGCCAAGCACGGGCGGTAGCGAACGCACTGGAGCGCAAGCCCATCTGTCGGATTCTGACCAGCCCGCTGCAACGCGCACGCGATACCGCGGCGTTGATCGCCCAAGCGCATGCGGTCTCACTGGAGTGTCATGATGAACTCAAAGAGTGGGATCAGGGCCGGTTAGAAGGGCTGACCGGCCCGGAGTTAATGCAAGACTATCCGGGCTTTTTTGAGCGCTGGCTGGCCGACCCGGCCGGGACTGCTCCACCAGGGGGTGAACCGTTAAGAGCCGTTCAACAGCGTGCCTGGCCCATTCTTGACCGGTTGCGGCAGCACGACGCATTGACCGGACCGGTTGTCGTGGTCAGCCACACGCTGACGATTGCGGTCATGCTCTGCGCCGCGCTCGGTCTTGATCTCGCGCAGGTCCATCGTCTCAAAATTGATCTGGCCTCTCTTAACAGTCTGATTTTTACCGAGTTTGGGCCCTTTGCCATGTGGCGGCTCGCCGCGCTGAATGACCGACATCATTTGTCCGACGATTTGCGTTAGTGCGAGAGCCTAACGGAAGTGCCGTTCCCGCTTCCTTCGCTTTCTGGTACAGTACCCGGCAATCTTGACCAAAACAGGGAGCGTTCACATGGGCGGAACGAAAATAGGTATTGGCTTTGGGTTGTGGGGGCTGGGCTTACCGAGTCCGGACACAATCTGTGACTATGCGGAGCGAGCCGAGGATCAGGGGATCGACTCCATCTGGCTGTCCGATCATATTGTGGCTCGGAACCCTTCGTTTGATACGGCCTGTATTATGGCCATGTGGGCCGGCCGCACGAAGCGCATCAAAATGGGTCCGAGCGTGTTGACCATGCCGGCCCGCGACCCTGTTCAGGTTGCCAAAACCTATGCCACCCTGGACTATCTGTCCGGAAGCTGCAATCGGGTGATCATGGCGGTCGGCCTGGGGAGTGATCCCAAAGACTGCCAGGCCTGCGGCGTGCCGCTGGAAAAACGGGGCAAACGCATGGCAGAGGCCGTTGAAGTCATGCGCAAGCTCTGGGCAGGTCCCAATGTGACGCATCAGGGCGAATTTTATCAGTTTGAAGACGTAACCATTGAACCCCGCCCGGCAAAGGGCGCCCTCGATGTCTGGATTGGGGGCGGGAGTGATTTGGCCATCAAACGCACGGCGCGCTATGGCGACGGCTGGTTTCCGTCGCTCGTCACTCCCCAGGAATATGCGGTGGGGCTGGAGAAGCTGATCTCGTACGGCAAACAGTATGACCGCGAGGTGGACCCGGACGAAACCGGCGTGCTGATTTTTACCCACATCAATGAGAACCAAAAAAAGGCCGACGAGATCGCGCGCGCGTTTTTGTCTGATTTTCCCACCATGTCAGCCGAGCCGCTGATCGCCCGTTCCGCGATCGGGCCGGCAGAGATGTGTATGGAGAAAGTCCAGGCCTATATTGATGAGGGTTGCTCCAAGTTCGTGCTCTGGCCCATCGCCCCGCCGGATCAGTTGGTGGGTCAGGTCGAGACCTTTGGACAAAAAATTGTTCCCCACTTCGTCTCGTGATGGCTCTTGAGAATCCATGATGCACCAGATAACTGCACGCCTGCCAGATACATTAGTCGAAGCCCTGGACACGGCCGCCAAGGAATTGAACCGGAGCCGCGCAGACATTGTTCGCCAAGCAGTGGAACGCTATCTGGAGGATTTTGACGACCTCACTGTAGCCCTGAAGCGGCTTCGCGACCCCGCCGACCCCATATTGGACTGGGCTCAGGTCAGGCATGAGCTACTCGGTTCGGATTAAGCGGAGCGCGGCCAAGGAACTGGCTCGAATCCCACACCGAGACCGACGACGTATTTGAATGCCATTGATCGTTTGGGAGAACGACCACTCGCCGGAAGACCACTACAGGGAGAGCTTCGGGGGCTTCGGCGAGTGCGGGTTGGCGACTATCGGATCGTGTATGAAGTGATCGACGACTCGCTTGTCGTCCTTGTTGTACGAGTCGCACGCCGCCGAGAGGTCTACCGCCAGCGGTGACGATCCACGATATACTCCAGGATTGAGAAGACTGTTTGTAGCTGAACGACCTACCCTATGAATGAGGATGGTTTACTCCCTTATGGATCGTATTGAAAGCAAGATCAAAACGCACTCACCCGAATTCCAGGATAACACGGCCCATATGACCGCGTTGGTGGACAGCCTCAAAAAAGAGCTGGCTGCGGCCCGGCTGGGCGGACCGGAAGCGTCACGCGAGCGGCATAAAGCCCGAGGAAAGCTGCTGGCCCGCGAACGGATTGAGGCCCTGCTTGACCCGAATACGCCGTTTCTGGAGCTCGCCCCCCTAGCCGCTCACGGCATGTATGACAATCCGCCCTCGGCCGGCATTGTCACCGGCGTTGGGCTGATTCAGGGCCGTGAGGCCGTCATTGTTTCCAACGATGCCACGGTCAAAGGCGGCACCTATTATCCCATGACTGTCAAAAAACACCTGCGCGCCCAGGAAATCGGTCAAGAGAACTGCCTGCCGTGTGTGTATCTGGTGGATTCCGGCGGCGCGAACCTGCCCTTTCAGGCCGATATTTTTCCGGACCGCGAACACTTCGGGCGGATTTTCTATAACGAGGCCCGCATGTCCGCCCAGGGTATCCCGCAGATCGCCGTTGTCATGGGGTCCTGCACGGCTGGGGGAGCGTATGTGCCGGCCATGGCAGACGAGAACGTTATCGTCAAAGGCCAAGGTACCATCTTTCTGGGTGGCCCACCGCTGGTGAAGGCGGCCACGGGTGAAGAGGTAACGGCGGAAGAACTCGGCGGCGGAGATGTGCATACGCGGGTGTCCGGCGTATCGGACCACCTGGCCGAGGATGATACGCACGCCCTGGAAATCACTCGCTCGATTTTTGAGAATTTACCTCGCCCCCAGAAGTTCCCGCTCGACCGAGAAACGCCGGAAGACCCGGCCTATGACCCGGCCGAACTCTACGGCGTGATTCCGCACGATACCCGTGTCCCGTACGATGTGCACGAGGTCATTGCGCGCCTGGTCGATGGGAGCCGTTTTCACGAATTCAAGCCGCGCTATAGCCCGACGGTCGTCACCGGATTTGCGCGCCTGCACGGTTATCTGGTCGGTATTGTGGCCAATAATGGCGTGCTGTTTTCCGAGTCCGCCCTCAAAGCTACCCACTTTATCGAGCTGTGCAATCAGCGGAAAATCCCGCTGCTGTTCCTCCAGAATATTACCGGCTTTATGGTCGGCAAGCAGTATGAACAGGGAGGGATTGCCAAGGATGGGGCGAAAATGGTCCACGCCGTAGCCAACGCCCAAGTGCCCAAGTTCAGCATTCTCATTGGCGCCTCTCACGGCGCGGGCAACTACGGGATGTGTGGCCGGGCGTATTCGCCGCGTCTACTCTTTATGTGGCCGAATTCCCGGATTTCGGTCATGGGTGGAGAGCAGGCGTCGTCGGTTCTGCTGACCGTCAAGTTACAGCAACTGGCGGCCAAAGGAGAGACGATGAGCGCGGAGGAGCAGCAGGCATTTACCGCGCCAACGCTGGCAAAATATGAAGAAGAGGGCAGCCCCTACTACTCGACCGCGCGACTGTGGGACGACGGCATCATTGACCCCACAGAGACCCGAAACGTCCTCGGACTCAGCATTGCCATGTCACTCAACGCGCCCATTCCCGACCATCAGGTCGGGGTATTTCGCATGTAACGTGGGGAGCACCCCGCTTATCCAGACGGCCCAGACTCGCTATAGTGTTTCTCTTCTTCTCTTGGCAATAACAGGATATGCAGTAAGGAGCGGTATACTGGTATGAGTTCGCAACGCGCCCTATACAATGAGATGCACTCAGAACTGGACTCTCAGACAGCGCCGGACTCACCAGACGGTATCGAGGGACACGTGCGCGATATTCTCAAACACATGGGAGAAGACCCCGATCGGGAAGGTTTACTCAAGACTCCGTACCGGGTGGCCCGTGCGTTTGAATATCTCACCAAAGGTTATCAACAGGATCCGAAAGGAGTCATTAACAACGCGATTTTTACCGAGGAAGACTACTCAGAAATGATTGTCGTCAAGGATATCGACTTCTTTTCCATGTGCGAGCACCATATCCTGCCCTTTTTTGGCCGGGCCAATGTGGCCTATATTCCAGACAAGCGTATTGTGGGGATCAGCAAGGTTGCCCGCTTGGTTGACGTGTACGCCCGGCGCTTGCAGGTCCAGGAACGGATCACCACCCAGGTGGCCAACACCCTCATGGAAGAGCTCAACCCGCTCGGCGTTGGCGTCATCATCACTGCCGAACACCTCTGCATGCGGATGCGGGGAGTGGAAAAGCAGAACTCAATTGTCACAACCAGCGCCACCCTGGGCGCCTTTCGGACCCATCAGGAAACACGGGAAGAATTTATTACCCTCGTCAACGGGCGTCAGCGTTGAGGCAGGTAATCCTGGGCAAAGACACCAATGGCGTTGTCGAGATTCAGCAAGGCGATCTGGTAGGTATAGGTTTGATCGATCAGTTGGGTCCGAACCTGGTTGAGGGTATTCAGCGAGGTATTGACATCGAGGCTGGTCGAGAGCCCGACCCGGTATTGCTTCGACGTCATCTCATAATTCTCGCGGGCGAGCGCGACCTCTTTGTGCAAGGTCTCCAGCGTGGCGTGTAAGGTCTCAACGCTTAATAGCGCTTCCCGGACCTCAACCCGAATCTCTTTCTCCAGTTCAGTCACGCGCAATTCCGTCTGAGAGAGCGTCTCGTTGGCCTCAAGCAGGTCGAGTTCCCGATTCCCGCCGTCAAAGAGCGGCCAGCGGAGATTCACGAAGAGCGTCCAGAATTCATCCCGGTTGGCAAAGGTCTCCGGATCAAGCCGGGGATAGGAGAACTGGGCGTCGACCTGTGGAAAGTAACGGGTCAGGACAAGGTTCTTGCGTTCGCGGGCAACCCGAACGGCGAGACTCTGCGCGCGCAGATCCTGACGCTGGGCATACGCCTGGTCAAGCAGGCTGGTATAGTCACTCTCGACTGCCTGCGGTGGAGTGGGTTCCAGCACACCGACCGTTTCCGACAGCCCCACGGTCCGGGCCAGCACCGTACGGGCGAGTTTCAGACGGTTCCGGTCAACGACCAGGGCGCGGCTGGCGCGCTCGACGGCAACCTCGGCGCGCAATATATCGGTCTTCGTGACCTCACCGACACGAAATCGGATGTGCGCCCGTTTCAGTTCCTCTTGAGCGAGCTTCAGGGTATCTTGCGCAACCTTGACTTGGGCCTCAAACCGCAACACCTCGTAGTAGGCTTGGGCAACGCCGAACAGCACGCCACGAATGGTGAACTCGTAGCGCTCTTCCTCCTCGCGAACCGCGTCTTTGCCGAGTCGCCAAGACGGGAAAAACGAGGGTTCGATAAGTGGCTGGGTGACTTGAAACGTACTCAGCCAGTTGTTCCGGGGGCGGATGACCGAGGAGCCACCAAAAAGATTCTGCGCTTCAGGCGGCGCATTAAAGGCGATCTCATCTTTATTGCGGGAATAGGCACCTCCGATTTCTCCACGCGGTGCCATCAACGCCACCGCCCGCCACGGCAGGAGTTTCGCCTTTGCCAGCTCGCGCGCCGCTATGGCGACCTGTTCCTCGTTGACGACGGCCAACTGGTATGCCTCTTCCAGGGCGATCACCCGACTCGGACGCTCGGCCGGGGGATGGATGGTCACACTCGCTCGTGTTGTGGGTTGCTCCGTTTCCGTCTCCTCTGGCGGACGTGTCTGAACATCAGCTTGCGCAGACGCATCCGGCGGCGGCACTTGCGACTCTGTGGTCGGTGGGGCTACGGGAGACGCAGCGCCCTCCTCCTCGACGCGAACGACGGCCTTTTCAGGCTCAGTTGTCGCGTCAGCCCGAGGGGTTTCTTCTACGGGAGGACCAATTGAAATCCGCAAACGTGGCGGGTCAGATAAGCGCGCCGCCTGACACGACCGGGCGGAAGCCAGGTCAAGAACAACCCGGACCGTATCGGCTCGAAACTGGGCCGCCCGGACCTGAAGAATCGCTGCCGAGTCGACAGCTACATAGCGCTGTGCCTGCCTGTCGAGTACGGCGGGAGTCAGGTCCACATAGCAGCGGTCTTTGAGGTTGCGCTCGGCATCTCCGGGCAGTGTCGTTTGAGCAAATGACACCGTCTCTGACAGCGTAATCAGCACGTGGTCCGCCTCGGCAGTGATCGACCGAACCGGATAGGAAGAGTCCCCAGAGGCCATGGCCGCCGGGGCGAGCAGGAGCAGACACACGCCGACCCAGCACCCTGTCCACCATAAGGAAGCGGAGTTGCAGAAACGGGGCGGCGGGAGAACGTATGTCATTGAGTCACATCATGAGTCAGACGTTGCGCCCATCGGGACGCGAAGTTGGATAGAGGAACAGTACTTCGAGTACACTCAGCGACTATCCGAAATACCTGTATGGCGCAACGGGACGAGCTTACCATTCCAGCCGCGGGGCGGCCGAAGGACCCGACTCTCGGCCTTCCCCCTGCAGCAGATACAGGCCGCGGGGCGCCAATTGAAGCGCTTTCTCATCGATCGCCTGCTGGCTGAAAAGGTTGAATTGGGAAGCGGTTCCCTCGGTCGTCTGCCGACCGAGAAGGCTTAACTGGGAAGCGGCCCCGTCAGTTGTCTGTCGATCGAGGAGACTTAATTGGGAAGCGGTTCCCTCGGTTGTTTGCTGATCGAAAATACTGATGGCTTGCGTTGGTGGGGTTTCGGATGAAAACGGGGTGCGCAGGTCCAGATATTCAAGCGTTCCAGATGCCTGAAAATCAGCGGCGGGTTCCTGCCGGGCGACTTGATCTACCTGCTGTTCAGGAGGAGGCTCTTGCCGGACCGTCGGAGTTGGTGGTTCAGCCGGCTTGAGGCGTACGCTGGTCGTATGGGTCTGCCGCGTCGAGCGGCCAACCATGACCAGCAGCCGATCCGGGTTCACAGCGTGCTCGACCCGACAGGGCTGCGCGGTCAGGAGATCAAGCACAACGCGCACCGTCTGGGGCTGAAACTGGGCCACCCGGACTCGTTCGACCCGGTGCGCATCCCCAAAATACCAGCGCTCGACCTGCCGTCCTAACACCCCGCCTATATCAACATAACAGCGGTCGGCCCGCCCATTGAGCGGGTCCTTGGGCAACGCCGCCTGCGTATAGACTGAAGCGGAAGACAGATGGATCGTCACGTGTTCCGCCGTGACTTCTATGGACTGAACGGTCGCCCTGCCCTCACCGTCCGCCGCAGCCCGCCCGGCTGGCCATATAGTCAGAGGGGCAGCCATACACAGCAACAACACCAGTCTGAAAGGCAGCATGAAAAGGGATTATAGAGCTATTTTCCCAAACGGCAATCAGATCAGCGTGCGTCAGCTTTTCGCCTCCTCATCACCATGAGAAGCGAGGGCGCAGCTTGACAGACAGTAGGGGAAGAGCAATGATTTAGCCGTAATCGTTCACTTCGGGACAGGAGGAAAAACATGGGAAAAAAGTCGAAGATTGTATCTGCCCCGCCTCCCCGGGAGTTCGATACGCTCGGAAGCGGTGATGCTGCAACGCCACCACAACGCACCATCAAGTCGTCACACAAGACAGGGGCGATCTCACGAAAAGTCATGCGGAAGGCCGTGCATAAGGTCATGTCAGAAGGGCGCTGAGTAGGCGTTAATGGCTGCGCCCGGATACGACTACAATGTCTTTATTAACTGCCCTTTTGACAGGCCGTATAAACGGATATTTGATGCTGTCGTCTTCACGGTTTTTGATTGCGGATTTATCCCTCGGACCACACTCGAAATCACCAACACAGGAGAAGTCCGGGTAGATAAGATCGCTCGAATCATGGATGAATGCCGATTCGGCTATCATGATATTTCCAGGACGAGCCTCGATGGAATCAATCGCCTCCCCCGCTTCAATATGCCCTTTGAGCTCGGTTTGTTCCTGGGCATCTCCCGACAAACCAGTGACAGAAGCTGCCTCGTTGTAGACCGAGAACCATACCGCTACCAAAAGTTCATTTCTGACATCTCGGGTCAGGACATTGGTGTCCATAGCAACGACCCGAATGTTGCGGTCCAGGTTGTGAGGAACTGGCTTCGAGATTACCAGACGGAGGGCGATATTCCCGGCGGAGCACACATCTGGGAACGGTATCAAGCCTTCAAGAAAGTGCTGCCCAAGCTCTGTCGTGAAACACGTCTGACACCAAGTGAGCTCACCTTCAATGACTACGCCACTATGGTTGGAGAATGGCTCAAGGCAAATCGGAGGTTCTAGGTCACTGAAATACCGATGGCAAGCTGATCCCCCGGGTTTTATATGATCGGATACGGCTCGATGCCTCGCTTTTGACGCCCTTCCATTCTCCACGGTCTTCCGCCAGTCCACCGGTGTGAGGCCGGGTATGGTGGTGGATCACCTCTACAGTACCATGATATGATGGGACTTCTGATTCGGTTCGGAGCTCGCATGTACCACGCAAGGATGCGTTTAACCAGTGCTCACAATTCGACCCAACAAATCCTCAACGAATCGTTGGACCGACTGGCGCGTTGCAGCCGCCTGCGCACACTCGTAGACGAATATTTCTTTTGACATCCCTGAATCTTGTAAGTGTCTGCGATAGAACTCGTCCAGAATTTTCTTCCCGTCATAATTTTCACGACGTGTCCGTTCCTCCATTAGCTTTACGACCTACGATTCAGCTCCAGTTCGGAGTTCGCCCCAGGCACAGGATGGTACGCAGGACGGCTTGGGCAGTTTTGTCTATAGTTCTCGAAAAAAAGGGGAGGAGATCGGTAAGCCGGATTCTGTGCCCTTCCCTAATAAGGAAAGGTAACGGTCATTCCTCTAGGCGTATCGTTGCCGATACGCTCAAGCGATCGAACCCAGAGGGAGAGTGGGGCGGCTCTTGCCCATCGTATGGGCTCCTCTTATTTGATCTTGCTCCGGGTGGGGTTTACCCAGCGTCCTTGATCTCTCAAGGCATTGGTGAGCTCTTACCTCACCTTTTCACCCTTACCGGCGGATAAGGCCGGCGGTCTCTTTTCTGTGGCACTTTCCCTGCCTTGCGGCAGGCTGTCATTAGCAGCCACCCTGCCCCACGGAGTCCGGACTTTCCTCGCTCCTGCCGTACAGGACCGCGACCGTTTAATCTCCTCCCACACTGTCTATTACGCGCCGGACACTCCGTCTGCCTCGACCTGTATATACACAATCCGTCCACAGTAGGGATGCGGGCAGTGAAAAATCTCACTGCTGCCCTGTATCTGGCTACTCTGGATCTGATTACACATATGCGGCGGGATACGCATATAGCAGCCCTGGCAGGTTCCGTCGCGGACTTCCACAACGGCCAAGGCGCCACGATTGCCGAAGATGCGCTCATACCGCGCGCACAGACTGGCGTCCAAATCGGCGACTATTTCTTCCCGTTGTCTGCGGTCGGCCTGCGCTTCCTCTTCCAGGCCCGCTATGTGTTTTTCTACCTCGACCGCCTCTTCGGCGAGCTGGGAGTCAAGCTCTTCGAGGCGCGTTTGGATGTCGGCGAGGTGTTGACGCTCCTCTTCGAGTTGCTCCATCACACTCAGAATACTCTCTTCAATCTGGCCATTCGCCTCTTTCATCAACTCGATTTCGCGCTGGAGTGCGAGCTGTTCGCGTTCATTCCGCACCCGGTTCAACCGGACCCGCTTCTCTTTGATCTTTTCTTCTTCCAGCTTGAGTTGTCCATCCGTCTCGCGCTGTTGGCTTTCCAGTTCGCTGATACGCTGTTGCCGCTCCTCGGCCTCCTGCTGCCGCGTCTCCTTCTCGGACCGGACGCTGGCAACCTGCTGATGGAGGTCTTCCAGTTGCTGCTCTTTCTGCTGAAGGCGCTGATCAAGCTCTTGTAGACTGACCAGCTGGGCGATCTGCGTGGTCAATGATGACCTCCTTTCACATCCGACTCTCGTGGGGAGAGGCCCCCTCCGTCCTGCATGGGCCCACCAGGACTCGAACCTGGGACCAACCGGTTATGAGCCGGTCGCTCTAACCAACTGAGCTATGGGCCCATCTGCTTGCCTCAGCGGCCCCTTGTATACCATGCTCCTCGCCGTTTTCCTACGACCTCCCTAATGCGCGCAGGGCTTCCAGCCGCTGGCGCACTCCGGCGTCATCTCCGCGCAACTCCGCATCCCGAATTTCTCGCTGAAGCCGGACGCGCTTGGACTTGTGTTGCACCTGCTGGATTTTCTCCATGCAGTCCCACATCAGTTGCTCCTGGGTCGCCGCGGATTCTTCAGATGCTTCTTCAGTCAACATTTTCGAGACATGGTCGGCTACCCGTTTCGGTAATCGGTCGAGAAAGGCTCCAATGTCGATACTGGCCCGGCCAGTTTGCGGCGTATGGTCGGCCTGCTGCTGCCAGGCTTGGGCGATATCCGCGGCGACCTCACCCCACTCCTGAAAGGCGGGGATCAGGTTCCGCTCACAAACATGTGTCGCGACCCGCCGGTCCACGAGCATGAGTTGAATCAATTCCAGTTCGGCCGAGGCGGGGGAGCCGCCCTGCCCGGTCGCCTGCTGGTCGGAAGAGCGCGCCGCGGGCCGGGGAGCCCGGTCCGGTCGGAGCCGGCGAAGTTCTTCTTCACTGACGCCAAAACGCTGCGCCACCTGCGTCAACAGCGCCCCCCTGGCCATGGTGTCGGTCATGGATGATAAGACAGCGACCGCTTCTTTCGCCGCCTGGGCGCGCTGAAAGGCCGATGCCTCAGGGGGCGGGGCGTGTTGTGTAAAATAGAATTCCTCCAGTGGCGAGGCCGTGTCGATCAATTCTTCGAGCCCCTCCCGCCCATGCGCTTGTCCGAACGAGTCCGGGTCTTCGCCCTGAGGCAGGAAAACCCCGCGTCCCGTCAGTCCGGCTTCAACGCACAGCGGAAATGCCCGGGTCGCGGCCCGGCGGCCAGCGTCATCACCGTCAAAAAAAATATAAATGTCTGTCGAGAAGCGTTTGAGCAGGCGTAATTGCTCCAGGGTCAGGGCGGTCCCAAGCACGGCAACGGTCTCGCGAAAGCCGCGTTGTACGAGCGAAATGAGGTCGGTATAGCCTTCAACCACAAGTACCCGGCCGGTCTCTCGAATAGGCTCTTTGGCCTGGAAAAGGCCGTACAGCAGCGACCCTTTCTTATACAAGGCCGACTCGGGCGAGTTGAGATATTTGGGCTGCGGCCGCTCTCTGCCCGCATCTCGCTGCGGGTCAGGCAGGAGTCGACCACCGAATCCGACTGGTCGGCCGGTCACATCGGTAATCGGAAATATGAGGCGGTGGCGGAATTTGTCGTACCACTGGTTGGCCCCCGGTCTGCTCCGTTCGTCCCGTCCGCTGCGTTCGCCGATCAGCCCCAACGCGACAGCCTTGTCCAGGGGCGCTTTCCGGTTAGCAAGAAAACGAACCAGGCCGTTCCAGCCGTTAGGCGCATAACCAAGCTGAAAGCGCTCAGCCACGTCCATGGGGATACCACGCTCGGCCAGATAGCGCTGAGCCATAGCGCCGACCTTCTCATCAAGCAGGCGATGGCGGAAGTAGGTTTTGGCCAGACTCGTCAGCCGGTAGAGGCGGTCCTGCTCCCGCGCCTGCGGGTCGTCGGGCGCCTGTGGCAGCGAGACCCCGGCCTTGGCCGCCAGGCGTTTGACGGCTTCCGGAAAGGAGATACCTTCAAGCCGGCATAAAAAAGTGAACGCGTTCCCCCCTTCCCCACAGCCAAAACAGTGAAAAAAACCACGCTCGTCGTTGACGCTGAACGATGGCGTCTTTTCCTCGTGGAACGGACACAGACCGGTATAGTTCTTTCCCGCTTTGCGCAGAGAGACATAGACGGAAATCACTTCGACGATACTGATTCGGGAGCGAATCTCGGTCAGGGTCTCTTCGGGGATTTTGTATGCCATAGCGATCCTGCGCATCACTGAGGGGAAAAGCGCTGAAAAAGAAAACACCCACCTTATTCAAGTGGGTGTTTCTCAGTCCGTTATCTCTCAAGCAATGCGACACATCGGCTTAATACATCGATCGACTTGCGCGGCGTAACGCACGTTTTCGTGCGGCAATGGCCTTGCGCTTACGACGGACACTGGGCTTCTCGTAGTGTTCGCGTTTTTTCAACTCTTGCAGAATACCGGCCTTTTCACACTGCTTCTTAAAACGGCGAATAGCACTTTCAATGGGCTCGTTCTCTTTGACTCGTACACCTGCCATACGGCTGACTCACCCCCTCCCAACTGGGGATTCTGTGTTGGATCGCTCCTTTGCCCAGCTTAGGGATTTCCCCCAGAAAGTCAAGGGATTGAAGGACTTACGGCCTTGACAGGCAAACCGCCCCTACGCTAAGGAGGCCCCACAGCCGCATTCAAGGAGGTCTGTTTCATGGAATTTAAAGAAGTCATTGGCCGGCGTCGCTCTATTCGCTACTTCCTCCCCTACCGTCCGGTTGAGCGGGAAAAAATTCAAACTATTATGGAGGCGACGCGGCTTTCGTCCTGTGCGGTCAATGCTTCATTTCTCCGAGCTATCGTTGTGGAACGCGATAAACTCGCGCCTGAAGACCTGGAAGCGCTCAAGGTTCCCACAACGACGCTCCAGCTCGACATGGCCCCGGTGCATATCTACTTCTACGGCAACCTCAACGCGATTCAGGAAAGCCATGGACAGACCCTCAAGGAACTCTTCGATGTCGGCGCCCTCAATCCCACCCACGGGTGGAGCCATAAATTCATTGAGGAGACCGTCTGGGCGCAGATTTTAGATCCGATTTCAAAGGACCCCAATATTAATCCCATTGCGGTTTCCATGGATAGCGGAGTGGCGATGAATCAAGCCCTGCTGACGGCGTTTGACGAAGGACTGGGTGCCCTGCTGACCGCATTTAACGCAGAAAAGGCCAAAGCGATATTCAAGGTGCCGGACCATTTCATGCCGCTCTACGCCATGCTTATCGGCTACCCGGCCGAATCCTGGGAGGCGGGTGGACAACGGCCGCGTCCCGCGCTTGAAAGCCTGTATTTTGAGGGAGAATATGGCGTGCCAATGCAACGTGACCCGGCCGTCGTTGAGCAGCTCAAACAGGATAAAATGATACAGGAGCCCGCACCGCTTCCGTGGCGGAAGGATGAGGTCCGGGCGCTCTCCCGGATGTTTGGCCTGCCTGAGTGAGGTACGGCATCCAGGGCGGCAGGACCGGGTCGCCGTCCTGGAACCCCCAAGAAAGAGGTAGCGTACGCACATTCCACGTCTTGCTCTCCCCGCCCATATTCGCCAGCAGCTCAACCGTATCCAACCGTTTTCCATTATGGCGCAGGCCTGCGCCGTAGGCATTATCACCGGCTGTGGCGCCATTCTGTACGACGCGCTGATTCATCTGGTCCAGGGTGTTGCGCTGAATTCAGACGACCGGCCGCTCCACGTGCTTCCCGAGTTACCCTGGTATCGGATTCTTCTAGTTCCCACACTCGGCGGACTGGCGGTCGGGCTGGTCGCTTTTTTTCGTTCGCGAGACGCGCAAGGACACGGCGTCCCGGAAGTCATTGAGTCGGTCGCCTTGGGGAACGGCAAGTTCCGCTGGCAGACGGCCCTGTCCAAATCCGTTTCTTCTGCCCTCACTATTGGTTCTGGCGGCTCAGTCGGTCGCGAGGGTCCCATCGTCCATATTGGCGCCTCGCTGGGCTCGCTTCTCGGCCAATTGCTCAAAGTGCCCCCCAATCGGTTGCCGACCTTGGCGGGCTGTGGCGTAGCGGGCGGCATTGCAGCGGCTTTTAATGCGCCGATTGCCGGTGCCTTTTTTGCGCTTGAGGTCGTGATCGGCAATTTCGCCATGCCGGCCTTTGGCCCCGTAATGTTGTCCTCCGTCCTGGCCACGGTTGTGAGCCGGTCTTATTTTGGCGATCATCCCGCGTTTGTGGTCCCCGCCTATGCGCTGCTGAGTGCCTGGGAGCTGCCCTTCTATCTCGGACTCGGCATTGTCTGTGGTCTTGGCGGTCTGGCCTTTATGTTCATCCTGGATCGACTGGAAAAAGGAGCCGAACAAATCACCCTGCCTGAAACGATCAAACCGGCGCTGGGCGGATTCCTGGTTGGCTGCCTGATTCTGATTGCCCCGCATGTGTACGGTACGGGCCACGGCACCATGGATATCATTCTGCGGGGTGGCCTGGACTGGTCATATTTACTGCTGCTCTTCCCCATCAAAATAGGGGCCACCAGCCTGACCCTGGCGTCGGGTGGCTCGGGCGGACTTTTTTTCCCGGCGCTCTACCTCGGTGCCGTATTGGGCAGTCTGTGTGGCGTGATCGTCGGCGCGGCCTTTCCCGCGATTACCGGCCCGAGCGGCGGTTACGCCCTCGTCGGCATGGCCGCCTTCCTGGCCAGCGTGGTCCACTGTCCGATTACCGCTTTTCTGCTGCTCTTCGAGATTACCGCCGACTATAACATTATCCTGCCACTGATGGTCAGTTGTACGGTGAGCACGGTAGTGGCCAAACTCTTTCGGGAAGAGTCGATTTATACCTTACAGCTCTTACGGCGCGGTATTGATATCAGGCGGCGCGAACAAACCCTGATGCAGGGGTTTACCGTAGGACAGGTCATGCGCCCGGAGCCGCCGACTTTCAGAGAAGGAGCCCCCTTCCCCGAGGTCATGGACCATTTCCTGGCCAGCACGCTGCCGTTGAGCTTTGTGGTTGACCGGAACCAGCACCTGCTCGGGATCATCTCCATTCACGACATAAAGGCCACTCTTCAGGATGACACTCTGGCACCGCTCGTCGTGGCGGTTGACCTGGCCCGACCGCCGGACGCGGTCACTACCGCTCAAGAAACGCTGGCCCGCTGTCTTGAAAAGTTCAGTTTGAGTGAACAAGAGTATTTGCCCGTTCTTTCGGCTGATCAGAAATTAGAGGGGATTGTCTCGCGGCACGATGTGCTGGACCTCTATAATCGAGAAATCCTGCGCAACGAATACCTCGGCGTCAGCCTCCGTTCCGAAGCACTCACAGAAATGGTCCACCAACAGGTTCATCTGCCGCATGAATATATCGTCGAAATCATGCATGTCCCCCCGCCGCTTATTGGGAAAACACTGGGCGAGTCTCAGTTGCGCCGTCGGTTTAATGTGACGGCTATCGCAGTCCGTCGTGGCGGTTTCCACAGCCCGGACGAACTCCCCGACCCCGACACCCCCTTACGCCAGGAGGACTCTCTCGTACTTGTTGGCCGTGCCGAACACCTGCATCGATTAACCGAGATCACAGAGGAGAGAACTCAAGCACGGAGATCATAGGCTGGCCCTGAGGGCACATCATGTGTACAAACGACACACCCCAAACCCTTTTCAGATATCGGAACCATGCTGAGCGCCTGGTATAAATACCTCACAGACCTGCTCCAAACCGGCCGAGAGGGGCTTACCATTGCCTTGGCCTGCGGCGTCGGTCTGCTGGTCGGCGTTGCGGCCATTGCCTTTCACGAACTGCTCCATTTGGTCCAACGGATTGCCCTTGGTGGCGATTCACCTCTTTCGGTTCTCCCGACCCTGCCGTGGTATTGGAAAGTCGTGCTGCCGGCCCTTGGTGGAGCCCTGGTTGCTCCGATCGTCTATAAGTGGGCGGTTGAGGCCAAAGGCCATGGCGTCCCTGAGGTCATGGAAGCCGTGGCGCTGCATGGCGGGATGATGCGCGCACGAGTGGCCTTCGCCAAAGCACTGGCCTCTGCGGTAACCATTGGTACGGGCGGCTCGACCGGCCGAGAAGGTCCGGTCATCCAAATCGGGTCGGCTTTAGGCTCGACGTTCGGACAAATCCTCCGTCTCTCCCCTGAACGCATCCGGACCCTGGTCGGCTGTGGGGCAGCAGGCGGTATTGCCGCCACCTTTAATGCGCCGATTGCCGGAGCGTTTTTCGCGCTCGAAGTGATTCTGGGAAATTTTTCCATTCCGACGTTCGCGCCCATCGTGCTCTCCTCGGTGCTCGCCACCGCCGTCTCCCGGGCCTATCTCGGAGATGCACCCGCCTTTATCGTCCCGGAGTATACCTTGGTTCACTACGGGGAGGTCCCGCTGTACGCCGTACTCGGCATGCTGATGGGCTTGGTGGCCGTGGTGTTTATCTGGGCGCTGTATAAAAGCGAAGACCTGTTTGAACGCAGCCCGCTGCCGCCCTTTTCCAGAACAATCGTTGGTGGTCTGTGTGTGGGGGGGCTGCTGCTTATCGCACCGGAAGTATATGGGACGGGCTTTGAAGCCATGTCTCGTCTCCTGCATGAGACCACCGCATGGCAGATGCTGATCTTCCTCTTTTTGCTCAAGCTCCTCGCAACCTGCACAACGTTGGGGTCCGGCGCTTCAGGGGGGATTTTCTCGCCGTCGCTCTTTCTTGGTGTGGTCGCAGGGGGACTCTTCGGACAACTCGTCCACTTCGTCTTTCCAGACATTACCGCCACGCCGGCAGCCTATGCCATGATTGGTATGGGTGCGGTTGTTGCCGGGACAACGCACGCACCGGTGACCGCCATTCTGATGCTGTTTGAGTTAACCGATGGGTACCAAATTATTCTTCCCGTTATGATTGCATGCACCCTGAGTACCGTGACGGCGCGCTATCTCCACCCCCACTCGATTTACACGCTCAAACTCGCTCGCCGGGGCGTTTCCCTCTCATTGGGCCGGGAAGAGACCGTGATGCGTTCCTTTCAGGTCGCGGATGTCATGCATACTCCGGCCCCGACGCTAGCGGACGATACGGCGTTTCAACAGGTCGTGAGCCGCGTACTCGGCTCACCCGATCCATACTACTATACCGTCAGCCCCGGCGACCAACTCACCGGTGTGATTTCGTTACACGACATAAAAACCTTCCTCAACGAAGGGGGGCTCGATGGCCTCGTCGTTGCACGTGACATGGCACGTCCGGTCCACACTGTCGCCCATATGCACGAACCCCTGTCAGAATGTTTACGCAAATTCCGTGAGACCCAGCTCGATTGCCTCCCGGTCACAGCGGATACAACCAGTACCCAGGTAATTGGCGTGGTCACCCAGACCGACCTGCTTGAGGTCTATGACCGAGAGGTCCTGCGCAAAGAATTTCTCGGGACGCTGCCGGACCCGACTGCGCAGGACGAAGGAACGCTGGCGATGCCGTCCCAATATACGATCATGGCCCTGCCGGTCCCGGCTCCTTTTCGGGAGAAAACCCTGCAGGAACTGGACCTGCGTGTCCGCTATGGCATAACCGTGCTGGCCATCCGTAACACGACGGCGTCCGGCTATGAAGACCGTCTCCCCCAGCCGGACCAGCCCCTCCGGGAGGACGATACGCTCATCCTGGCTGGCCCGAGAGAGGACATGACCCGGCTCCAGCAGGAAGCTCAGGCAACTCCACTCTCCCAAGGGTAGCCCGAGGGCTCCTGATGTTTATTCTTCACAGGGCGGGAGCAACGCTAACCGCAATCAGGGAGCGACAGACAGCGGCAGCGTCGCGGCAAGCTGTTTCGCAAATATCCCCGGATCGGCCGTCGGTAAGGAGCAGATGTGCTTTTCACAGACGTAGGCCGTCACTTTGCCTTTGATTGCCCGCTTCGCCTCCAGCCACGGCACGACCTGCTGATGCGTGGCGAGTTCGTCTCCCTGCGTCACAATAGTAAGAACACGATTCGGCAGGAAGTGCCGGCGCAGTTGCTCTAGAAAAGGCTCAGCCGTATCGTCTGTTGACGCTTTGACAATCGCAATTTCTTTCGGGCGGTCCAGAAAAAAATCGAGCGCACTGAGCAGACGCGGCATGCTGGTCGGGCGCTGCTTCAGCTCTGAAACAAAGGCCTGGAGACATCGCTGCGCGCGCTGGCGATAGCTGACATTCATGGTCCATTCCGCAAGTCGCAGCAGGTTGTGCGCTGCCACCGCATTGCCAGACGGTTCAGCGCCGTCGTAAGACGGCTTTTCACGGGCAAGGAGTTGCTCGGCATCATCTGCGGTCAGGAAGTAGCCCCCGTTTTTGTTATCCCAGAAGTGGGAGTCCTGTACTGCTTGGAGAGCAATAGCTTCCTGTAGCCAGCGCAGTTCAAAGGTCACTTCGTAGAGATCGAGCAAGCCGGCAATGAGACAGGCATAATCATTGAGGTAAGCCTCCCCACCGATCAGTGCGCCCAGTGCGCTGCGTCGCAGCCGCCCGTCTCGTTTCAACTGGGCCAGAAGAAATATCGCGGCGCGCTGTGCTCGCGTGGCATAGTCTGGAACATTCAGGATATGTGCCCCTTTGGCAAACGCCGAAATGGCGAGGCCATTCCACGCCACAAGCACCTTGGTGTCCGTATGGAGCGCATGACGCTGCTGCCTCACTCGGTAGAGAATCGCCCGGGCAGCTTGGCGCTCCCGCCGCGCCTGATCCAGGGTGAGGCCCATTTCTTTTGCCACCGTCTCAAGCGGGCGCGCAATATGAAGAATATTCACGCCCTCGAAATTCCCCTGGACTGTCACGCCATAATGGGACCGGACCAGCCGGAGCTGTTGTTGACTCAGGAGCTGGGCGAGTTCGGGCAGCGTCCAGGTAAAGAATTTCCCCTCTTCGCCCCCGCTATCGGCATCCGTAGCCGAGTAAAATCCGCCGCCCGGTGCGCTCATCTCGCGGTCGAGATACTCCAGGACCTCACGGGCGACGTGGGCGAAATCTTCCCGTCCGGCGATTTGATACCCTTCAAGATAGGCAACGGCGAGCAGCGCATTGTCGTACAGCATTTTCTCAAAATGCGGCACACGCCATTTTTGATCTGTGGCATAGCGGTGAAATCCGCCACCGACCTGGTCGTATATCCCACCGGCCGCCATGGCCTCCAAGGTCTGCACCACCATGCGCTGAACCTTGGGATTATTGGCCCGGCGACTATAGCGTAAGAGAAATTCCAAGGTGACGCTGCGCGGAAATTTCGGCGCCCGGCCAAAGCCCCCGTACTGCGTATCAAAACGTGCGGTGAACTGTTCGGCCGCCTGCGTCAAAACGGTCCGGGTCGGATGCTCCGCTGACGCCTCCGGGATAGACTCCTCTGGCACAAGGGCAGCCTGAATATCCTGCGTCAGTTTCTTCGCTACTGTGGCCACTTGATCCGGCTCCTGATGATAGGCCGCTTGCAATCGGGACAGCAAGGTGAGCAGTCCGGTCCGTTGCCCACGCACACCGTCGCGTGGCGGGAAGTAGGTGCCGCCATAAAAGGGGCTGCGATCAGGAGTGAGCCACACGTTCAGGGGCCAACCGCCCCGTCCGGTCAACATTTGTACGGCAGTCATATAAACGCCATCTACGTCCGGCCGTTGTTCACGGTCAACTTTAATCGCGATATAGTGGCGGTTCAGGAATTCGGCAATCGCCGTATCTTCAAAAGACTCCCGCTCCATCACATGGCACCAGTGGCAGGTCGAATAGCCGATGGACAGGAAGACGGGCTTGTTCTCTTTTTTTGCGCGGGTAAAGGCCTCATCTCCCCACGGATACCAATTGACCGGATTGTGGGCATGCTGGAGCAGATAAGGACTGGGTTCAAGGATAAGCCGGTTCGTATAATGCGGACGACCATCTTCAAAGAGATGCTGGGTTCGAGGCGTATACGCGTCTCCTTTCGCCTGGAGGGTCCGGTCGAGCTGTTGCTGAACTGCCGCCGGAAACGGCTCCATGCCCGGCATCGACTTGGGCGCGGTTTCTGCCAGGACCTGGGTCAAGAGGAAGAGGACCGCTCCGCTGATTGCAAAGTATGTGATCCGCATGGAAATCCTCACTCTCGATTCTCCGCTGCTATATTCTCGAGGACGACAAGGGTGTGAAGGGGTAACGTCCGTTGGCGACCATGCTGTTGGGCCTCGCGAGTCGTCCTAAGCTCCGTCAAGTCCTTTTCAATTTCTTCCGCCTTTTCGTTTTTGAGTCTGCTGTCGCGCACCGCCGGAAAATCCGGTGCCAATTGGTCACCGTCCCGAATTGCTGCACGTACGACTCAAGGCCAAGCAATGCCCGCACTAAGAAGAGCCGGTGTCCAGGTGTCTTGAATATTCGATGCTGAAGGCTGATGTTCGTCACCTCCCTGGCCTTCTCCACCGCGTGAAAATCACCTGGATCATAGGCGCGGTCTTCCAGGACAGGCTCAAAAATAAGATACATGATCCGAAAAAGAGGCTCGGGATCATCACCGGGATCAAGATAGCCGAGTTCAAGAAAACACCGCGCCATGGTTGTTTCGTTTCGCTCTAAAATAGCTTGCGCCAACCGCCGATAGCCGGCTCGAATCTCATCCGGGAAAAGACGTACACTGCCAAAGTCCAATATGGCAATCTTAGGATGGTAGGTAATCAGATAATTCCCAGGGTGCGGATCAGTATGGAGCACCCCAAAAGAACAAATCTGCCGCCAGGTAATCTCAAAATACTTCACCGCCACCCAGTCCTTGAGCTCTCGGTCAACGCCGGGCGCTAACACATCGTTAAATTGGTAGCCCTCGATAAATTCCAGAGTTAAGACCCGCCGCGAGGAGAAATCCGGATAGACACGGGGAATGATGACCTCGTCATCTCCTGCGAAGAGACGCTGAAAAATCGCAATATTGTTTGCTTCGTTGACATAATCGAGCTCTTCTCGTAAGCGTTCCTCCATTTCCTGATAGAGCTCGGCCGCATCAAAGTTCTGGCGCATGACATCGCGGAGGACGAGGGTCAAGGCGCTGAGCAGCGCCTTCAGGTTCTTAAGGTCCTGTTCCACGGTCTCGTCAACCCCCGGATATTGGACCTTCACAACTACCTCTGCGCCACTCCGGAGTTGTGCCCGGTGGACCTGCCCAAGCGAGGCCGCGGCAAAGGCCTTTTTGTCAAAGCGCCGAAAGAGTTGCTCCGGCTCTTTGCCAAGCTCGCTTTCGACCTGAGTCCGGATGAGCTCATAATCCATCGGCGGGACGGACGACTGGACGACCGCGAGAATATCGAGGACCTCCATCGGAAAGAGATCGCTGCGCATACTCAGCATTTGAATCAGCTTCATGAATGCGCCGCGGAGTTCATGGGAGCCTTCCACAATCTTCAGCGCGTTTTTGAGATGCAGGTCTACCAGCTCCTGCTCTTTTTCATCAGCTGACCTGAAGGGCTGTTTCAGGGCGTTCCAGGCATAGCTGCCGCTGACCGCAGTCGCAAGCGAGCCGACCTGAAGAGCACGCCTGGTCCGACCCTGGGTCAAAGCGTTGGAGGATTTTTTAGCAGCCATGGACGAGATGAAGTATGTTTGCTCATTCAGGAATAAAATGACGTTGTCCGCCATAAAAGATATGTCGGCATCTTTCCTCTTTCCGATTCACCCCGGTATTACAAATTACTGCACCAAAAGGCTCGTTTTGGGTTACAGCTCCAAGGGCATTTTGAAGTAGGTATGCATGATCCGGTCGCGATGTTCCAACAGTATGGGATCGACCGCGGCCGTGACCTCGGCAGGCGTGTTCTCGAACATGGGCCGAATGGACAGGTCAAGCAAAATGTCTTCGGGCGACTGGAGGACAACGAAGTTGCTGAACGCGGCCCAGTAAAAATCGGCGGCCGTCACGGCTTGTCCGATAATGTAATCGCTCCCGCGGGCCTTTTGCGCCTTGAGTGTCGCGGCGAGTTCGGTCATGAAGGCGATGACTCGCGGATTGGCCAGTTTCGCGTCCGCGTCGCGGTAGCCATATTTCAAGCCGAATGCGGATGGCCCGGCTGCGTCATCAGCCGGACGCATCATGTCGAGCCGTCGATTCCAGCCGAAACCCAGCTCGCCGCAAATCTCGTGACCGATGCCGAACAATTGAATACGCTCGGCTGCGTTTTCCGGCACGAGCGGCTTGTCCGGCGCGAGCCGTTCGAGCAAAAGCAAAATATCATCCCAACGGTTGATGGGTTTTTCATCGTTCCAGGCAACCACCGGCCCGCTGTTCGTACCCGACCACGCAAGCAGCTCAGGGTTTTCCTGCATCGGTTTTTGTGGCCCGAGCGTAAAGTCCAGGGACTTGTACTCCATCATCGCCTTCACAGCGACTCCCCAGGCACTGGGCATCCCTTGCACTAAAATAAGACGGAGGCCATCCGCATTGATGGCTTGATTGATGTCAACATAGTCCATTGCTTGTCTCCTCCTATCTTCGATTGCGAAATCTTTCGCATCTCTCTTTAGCGAAACTGCAAGTCGTTCGCTACCAGCGCCCGAACTTCATGTGTGGTGAGATGGAAGGGGAATTCTCCTCAGGTAGAGTTCGGGCGGTTGTGGGAGTCTCGCCCAATCTTCAGCACGTTTTTGGGATGCAGGTCGAACAGGTCCGGCTCTTTTTCATCCACCGACCGGACCAACTGTTTCAGGGCGTTCAAAGTTCGTTCAATAGATCGGAGCGATGCTCATCGAGCTCAGGCGGCCCACGGCGAATTGACGGCGCCTCTCCGTTTATCCGGAGTGGTGAGGCGAAAGTCCGGGTGGTTGCGCCGTTGGGGAGCGTTAACGGTTGGACCCACCCCATCTCGACAACCTGCGCGTCTGACAATGCTTCGGAGTACGTGTTGGTGGGGCTACACGGCACCCCCCGAGCTTCAAAGGTTTCGAGCCAGTCGGCCACAGTGCGCGTGACGAATACCTTTTCGAGCATTTCTTTCAGCGCCGTCTGGTTGGCAGCGCGATCGGTCGTCGTGAGAAACCGAGGATCGGCCGCGAGGTCCGGCTGACCGACCTCCTCACAGACGATCTGCCACAGCTTGTTGTTGCCGGCGGCAAGCACAAAATGGCCATCCTTCGCCCGAAACAGGTCATAGGGCGCATTCCGGGGATGCGCCGCGCCGAGTTTCCGGGGATTTTTTCCGGTCCCAAAAAATTCACTGGTTTGGAGGGCGGCAATGGCCATACTCGCTCCCATCATCGGGACGTCAATATAACCTCCAGGCCCACCCGCCCGGACTCGGGCCAGCAAGGATGAGACGGCAAAGGCGGCATACAGGCCGGCGGCAAAGTCCGCTAACGGGACCCCACATTTGACGGGCGCCCTATCCGGCTCTCCGGTCACGCTCATGATCCCCGCTATCGCCTGTATCGTGACATCGAAGCCCCCCTGCTGGGCACGCGGGCCATTTTGACCAAAGGCTGACAGTGAGCAGTAGATCAGCTTGGGGTGCGTCTCAGCGAAGTTCTCATAGCTGAGCCCAAGACGCTCCATCACCCCAGGCCGGTTGTTCTCGATCACCACATCCGCGCTCTGGATCAATCGGCGCGCCACGTCGTTATCGGCCTCGTCTTTCAAATTCAACGCGATAGAGCGCTTATTGCGATTGAGGGAGGCAAAGTTCTCGCTAAACCCGTCCGTTATCGGCGGCCATTGACGCAGAGTGTCACCTTGCCGTGGCTCAACCTTCACCACATCCGCACCAAAATCTGCGAACAGCATGCCACAAAAAGGGCCGGCCGCCACATTGCAAAACTCAATCACTCTGACATCCGTGAGGGGCTGCATTGATTCTGCCGTGCGATTCACTGCCTCTCTCCTCCTTTGGCATTGCCTGGCGCAAACCGGCTTGCTGCATCAGGGGCAAAACCGTGGTGATAAAGTAGTCAAGGTCCGGCCCGAAGTCGAAGAAATTGACCTGCACCCCGTCTACGCCGACCTGACGCAGGCGGACAAACCACTCCACGATCATGTCCGGTGTCCCCACAAGATGGAGATTACCGCCAACCGCCCAGTCCAGCGCGCTATGCTGACGCCACGAAGACTGGTCCCCGCCCATGAAGGCGTTGAAGAAGTTGGTGACTGCCACCTCATCACGTTCGTCCCGAATCCGCTTGTACCACGCCTGTGCCTCTTTCTCGGTTGGGCGACAGATTACATGCGGATTGACAAGAATCTTGACCTCTCGGCTCTTTTGCCGGGCTTGTGCCTTGATCGGCCCAATACGTCGGGGTAAGGACGTACAGGCCCTGCCCGGATCAGCTCCCGTGGGCGAAGTTGCAAAGATGATATCCGCGTGACTGGTGGCATAGTCCATCCCTGCCGGCGACGAACCGGCACTCACCAGGACGGGCAAGCCATTCACGGGTTTGGGCGCAACAAAAGCGCCGGCCGTCTTGTACCACTCGCCGGTATAATCGAGGTTTTGCTCCTCAGTCCACAGGCGCTTCATCACGGTCGTGAATTCATCCGCCATGGCGTAGCGTTGATTGTGTGGGAATGCTTCATGGCCAAACATCCCGGCTTCGTCCGGCCGATAGCCGGTCACGACATTCAGACCCCAGCGGCCATGACTGATATGGTCGATGACGGCTCCATATTTCGCAATGTGTAAAGGATGCCAGCCGTAGAGGACATGGATTGTTGATATGAGCAGGACATTATGAGTCAGCGGGGCGAGTGCGGCACTGGTGATAAAGGGGTCAATAGAGTGCTCGCGAAAATGAATGTCACCACCATAGCCGCCTTTGCCGAGCCAGGTAGCAAGGGCAAAGATGAGGTCAAAACCGGCCTCATCAACACAGACCGCAAGTTCGGCGTTGTACTCGAAGGTCCACGAGGTCTTCCGGGGAGCTTTCGATGGTGTCCAAGCGCCTTGTTGGTGAGGCATGAACAGTCCGAGCATAAACGGCTGGCGAACCGCTCGCTCAAACGAGGTAAGGCCATCGAGCTGTTGCAGATAGGGTGCGGAGCTGATGCGTGTCATGGCTCTCTCAGCCGGCAAGCAGAGTACGGACTTTAACGGTGTGGCCCGGCAACCGTCGCCACCCGGCCTCGCGACAAAGCGGCCGCTATCAGTCGTCCAGAGCCGGGGCGTCCAGCTCGGGCAGCACCTCAGTCATGAACACGCCCAGTTCTTCCAGCATGAGTTCTTTGGGGCAATGCGCGTAGTGCCAGATGAGCGTGATGTACTCGCACGGCAGCGAGGCATAAATATGGCGCCATTCCGCTTTCAGCTGCTCCACCGTGCCGCCCAGAAAAATACCGCTATCCTTCATGCTCTGGAGCGTGGCCGCCTGGGTATCGAACTTGGGGATACCATCGTAGAACGTCGAGTAGTGTTGGACCCACATCTCGTAATCGTAGCGCAGCAACTTATCGGTAAATTCTTGTTCGTCGCGCCCCAGATGAATCCAGCGCGCGATATTCTGTCGGGCACCCAGCGGATAATCCATACCGGCAGCCCGCCCCTCTTCAACATATAGCGTGGCGAAGTTCACCAGGGTATCGAGTGCCGTGAAATAGGTCGGCCGGAAACCATGCTGGGCCAGAAAGGGAACCGAGGCGGCACTGCCGCTCATCGGGACGAACACCCGCGGATAGGGGTCGCTATACGGACTCGGCACCACGCTCACCCGGCGAATGGCGCCGTCGGGTCCGAGTTCCCCTGGGGCACCGGCAGACTCGATACTCTTGCGCGCCGGGTAGCCCTGCACACCGGTTTCATACGGATACGGAATCTCGTAATGCGACTGCTTGGTCGCCACGGACTCCTGCTGCCAGCACTGGAGCAGTATGCGCGTACTCTCCTCGAACATCTCACGGTTGCGCTGGTCCGCCTCACTGCCGTCCGATACGGTCGCAACGGCATTGACATGCTGCCCCAGGGTGTCCATCCAGCGGGATTGGTATCCGCGCGTCAAACCCACAAAGAAGCGGCCCTGGGTCATATGATCCAGGATGGCGGTTTCCTCGGCCACCCGAATCGGATCGCGAGTCGCCATCACATAGCCGAGGGCGCCGACATAGGCATGCTTCACCTGAGTCGCCCACCAGGCATTCAGGACGCCGGGGTTCGGCCCCAGCTCGTATCCCTCGGAATGCAGGTGGTGCTCAATGGTACTGATGCCCCACACACCCATTTCGTCGAGCTGTTTCACCAGGTCGAAGGTCTCATGCAGCACCTGATGGTACACGTCACGGTTGCGGCCCAGCGGACGTTTGCGCTCACGATCGGCACGGTCCTCAGCCGGAAGTACGGGGTAGATTTGCACAATCACTTTTGGTGTTGCCACGCTGTTCTCCTTTGTGCGGTCGGCAGCCCGTCTAACGAGGTGGTCAAGCACGCCATATTTCTTTATAGCGAGGGGTATTATACTCCAGCCGTGGTCCATAGCAATGAGAGGCGAGTCCATGAGATTAGAGATTCAACGGGTTAACAACGTGTTTGAAGGCCGGTCCTTCGGGAGCGCCGGAACGTACGAGAAAATAGTCGGACGCGCCTATGGCGAGGTGGATCCTACACATCCGCTCAATCGAGAGATTGGCAACCTCGACAAGACGCCGGCGAATGCCAAGGGCAGGGTCGAATACGCGGTGGATTTCTGCGTGCTTAAGCCCACCGACCTCGGCAAGAGCAATCGACGCCTTTTGTACGACACCCCCAATCGGGGTGACAAACTGGCCCTGATTGACATCAACGACGCCCAGAAAGGTCCGACTTCCAACGACCCGGTCAGCGTAGCGGACGCCGGTAACGGCTTTCTGATGCGACAGGGCTATGTGCTGGTTTTCAGCGCCTGGCAGGGGGACGTCCAGCCGGGCGAGGGGCATATGCTGGCGGCGTTTCCGGTTGCAACTGATAACGGCGCTCCTATCGTCGGCGACTCGCGCGAGGAAATGATCTTCGGCCATACCGACAGCCCGGCCGTCCTGCCGCTCACGTATCCGGCTCATTCCTTGGATCAAAGCGACGCGACGCTGACCGTCAGACTGTACGAAGAAGACGCGCGCGTCCCCGTCCCTGCCGAGCGCTGGCGGTACGTCTCACCCAGGCAGATCGAAATCGACTTGGCTGAGGACTCTGATGCCGGGGCCATATACGAGTTCATTTACCCGGCGTGTGATCCCGTTGTCATGGGCCTCGGTTTTGCGGCGGTGCGTGACTTTGTGGCCTATATGCGCTCCAGCGGACCGGACGCTGCCGGTCAGCCCCACCCGATGAGCCCCGATCCAAGTACCCCAGCTATCGACCATGTGATTGCCTATGGACGCTCACAGCCCGGCCGCTTTTTGCGCGAGTTTGTCCGCCTGGGTTTCAACCAGGACTTGAATGGCGGCAGGGTCTTCGATGGTATCTATGCCAGTATCGCCGGGTCACGGCGCATTTTCCTGAACGAACCGTTTGCGCAGCCGGGTCGCTTTCACCGCCAACAGGAAGACCACGTGTATCCGGGCGATCAGTTTCCGTTCACCTATGCGACCCGGACGGATTCGATCAGTGGCAAGACCGATGGCATCCTGGCTCGCAGCCTCGCGTCCAACACCTGCCCCAAGATCATACACGTCGATTCGAGCACCGAGTTCTGGCTGGGGCGCAGTTCACTGGTGGTGACCGACGAACACGGCCGGGACATCGAAATCCCGGATGAGGTGCGGGTCTTTCTGTTCTCGGGCACGGGGCATGCCGGGCCGATTATGCTGAACCACGCCGCCGTATTCTCTCAGAATCCGGCCTATTCCATGAACTTTCTGAACTATAATCCGCTGAATCGCTCGCTTCTGGTCGCCCTGGACCAATGGGCCACTCGGGGGGTCCCACCGCCGGACAGTCGGATTCCCCGTTTGGGCGACGGTACCCTTGTCCCCCCATCGCCCCAAGTGGAGACCGGGTTTCCGGCCATCCCGGGCGTCCGTCACCCGGAGCGGGTGAACGAGTTGTCGGAAATGGACTACAGCCAGCAGCCACCCGCGCCCGTACCCGGCAAAGCCTATCGGGTGTTGGTGCCCAAGGTCGACGCTGACGGCAATGAGATAGCCGGTATCCGCCTGCCCGATATCAGCGTCCCTCTCGGGACGCATACCGGCTGGAATCTCCGTGGGGCCGGATTCTCTGCGGGCGCGCTTATGCTGGTGGGCTCATATTTTCCGTTTGCGGTGACTAGGGCGGAACGTCAGGCCAACGGCGACTCTCGGCCCTCCCTGGAAGAGCGCTATCCCAGCCATGCCGCCTACGTCGCCGCGGTCACCCGCGCCGCCGCCGAGCTACAGGAAGCGCGCTTGCTGCTCGCCGAAGACGCAGAACGCTATATCGCCGCTGCCAACGCCTCTTCGGTCGGCGGCTAAGCGGCGTGGATACCCTTACCGGGCAGGAATATGGACTGGTGTCGCAACCGCCACTGAAATGGCACTCAAGAAGTCGAAGTTGTTGCTCAACGCTTGTCGGCTCGCTCAGCGCGGGGCTGATTGATCAGGGTGGCTGCGGCCGCCGCACCAAATCCGTTATCGATATTCACCACCGTCACACCTGCCGCGCAGGAATTGAGCATGGCCAAGAGGGCAGCGACACCACCGAAACTGGCACCATAGCCGATGCTCGTCGGCACCGCGATGATGGGTCGATCCACCAGCCCACCAATAACACTCGGTAGCGCGCCTTCCATGCCAGCCACCACAATCAACACGGACGCGGCCCCGAGCCGATCGAGATTATCAAACAGGCGGTGCAGACCGGCGACGCCGACATCGTAGAGACGCTCGACCGTATTACCAAGCCACTGGGCCGAAATCACAGCCTCTTCGGCAACGGGGATATCCGCCGTACCAGCCGCGACCACCAGGATAGACAGCGATGTCTTGGGAGCCGGTTGTTCGCCCAGGGCTCCAATGCGGGCCTCTGGATAATACACCAGGGCGGGTAGAGAAGTTTGGACCTCCTGGGCCTTTTTTTCATCCAGGCGCGTAATCAGTGCAGGCTGTCCGTTCTCAACGAGACGTGAGGCAATCGTGGCAATCTGTTGGCTCGTTTTTCCCGGCCCCCAAATGACCTCGGGAAAGCCTTTGCGCAACGTCCGGTGGTGATCGATTCGGGCAAAGTCGAGATCTTCAAAAGGGAGTTGCTTGAGCCGTTCAAGCGCGTGCTCGACAGATAACACTCCCTGCTGCACTTGGGCGAGCATTTCAGCCAGGCGGTCTCGCGTCATGGTCTGCTCTGCGCAAAATGATTAAATCCGGTAAACTCGCTCGCGGCCCGCAGCCCGTCCGGTAACTTGACGGTCACTCCGTCTGCCTGAGGCACGAGCGAACCGATGCGGGTGATGGCACAGGCGCTTTTGTCCGCGATCTCCTGAATCCTGGGACGGGCCGGAACCGGCGCGCTAAAGAGCAACTCGTAATCCTCCCCACCGGCCAGGGCCGGCGTCCAATCCTGTGCACCCAGGAGCGTTCGATAACTCTCGGACAGCGGGACCTTTTGGGCTTCGACAACAGCGCCGACTTGGCTCGCTTCGCACAGATGGCCCAAATCCTGGAGCAGTCCGTCACTGACATCAATCATGGCGGTCGCCAGGTGTTGGGCCGCGAGTTCTTTTCCAACCGTGATACGGGCGGTCGGGCATAAGAAGCGCTGTTTCAGGTGTTGGACAGCAATGCTCTCGGAATCTCCAGCCAGTTCTTCAGTGAGGAGACGTAACCCTAAGGCCGCGTCACCCAGAGTTCCCGTCACGTACACCTCGTCCTCGACACGCGCGCCAGAACGAGTGATCGGCCCGTGCGGTGTTTGCCCCAGAAGGGAGACAGAAATCATAAAAACCGGCGCCGCGCTCATATTGCCGCCGATGAGGGTGGTTCGCATCTGCTGGGCGGCATCAAGGAAGCCATCAAAAAAGGCGTCCAGATCTTCGACGGCGGCGTCTTGGGGAACGCCCAAACTGAGGAGGGCAAAGGCCGGCCCACCGCCCATCGCGGCCACATCGCTTGCATTGACGGTAAAGGCTTTCTGCCCCAAGACAAAAAAAGGTGCCCACTCACACTGGAAGTGGACACCGGCAATCATGGCGTCGGTTGTCAACACCGTGAGCCCTGGGAGCGAGAGGGCAGCGCAGTCATCCCCCACGCCGAGCTGAATCCGAGGGTCGTGGAGTGCGTGTGGCAAGCGCTCACGGAGGCGGCGCAAAAAGGGAAACTCACCGAGATCCCGTATTTTCATACCCGCCTATCCAAACAGCTCTTTGACCTTATCAAAAAATCCTCTGGAGATGGGATGCACCTCACCCCCATTGAGCTGAGCGAACTCTTCCAGTAATTCTTTCTGCCTTTCCCCAAGATCGGTAGGAGTTTCCACCACGATGCGAACGAGTTGGTCACCACGCCCCCCACCGTGCAGATCGACGATACCTTTGCCTCGGAGCCGAAAGACACTGCCCGACTGGGTGCCGGCCGGCACCTTCATTTTGATCTTTCCTTCGAGCGTGGGAGCCTCAATATCAGCGCCAAGCGCGGCCTGCGGGAAGCTGATGGGCAGCTCACAGATCACCTCATTGTGATGCCGCTCAAAAAGAGGGTGCTCTCCCACCTGAATGGAGACATACAGGTCGCCAGCAATACCGCCAACCGGGCCGGCTTCCCCTTCTCCACGCAGCTTGAGCCGAGAACCTGAGTCTACTCCACCGGGGATTTTAATCTGCAGGTTCGATGTTTTCCGCACCGCCCCAGCACCCTGACATTCCGTGCACGGGTCGGTCACCATTGTCCCCTGCCCACCGCACCGATTGCACGTTCGGGCCACCGTAAAGAAACCTTGTTGAAACCGCATCTGGCCACTGCCCCGGCAGGTGCCACACGTCTGGGGCCGCGTTCCTGGTTTCGCCCCACTCCCCTGACAGGGCGCACACGTCACCCGGCGAGGAATAGAAACGGTTTTTTCCGTCCCGAAGGCGGCCTCCTCAAAGGAGACCTCAAGGCTATAACTGAGATCCTGCCCACGCGCCTGTCGCCCGGTCCGACCTCTACCGCCGAAGAAATCGCCAAAGATATCGCCAAAGATGTCTTCAAAGTTCGTTGAAAAGTCGAATCCCCCGCCGAATCCTCCTGCGCCTTGCTCAAATGCGGCGTGTCCAAAACGATCATACTGGGATCGTTTCTCCGGGTCGCTGAGTACCTGATAGGCCTCCGACAACTCCTTGAATTTCTCTTCGGCCGCCTTGTCTCCAGGATTGCGGTCCGGGTGGTAGCGGAGCGCCGCTTTGCGATAGGCCCTTTTCAGCTCTTCTGCGCCTATGCCTCGGCTCACGCCCAATAGCTCGTAATAATCGGCTTTGCTGGCCATATCCACCTCATTCCCGGATACTGAAGACCCCCACTCCAACTGTAGGAGAAGTGGGGGTCTTATGACAAGGGTCCCGCAAGACTGGCAAGAACTTACTTGACTTCTTCAAAGTCGGCATCGACAACGTCGTCGTTTTTTTTCGTCTGCGTACTGCCCGTACCGGGGTCTGCCGGTCCATCATCGGATGGGGCACCTTGCGTCTCCGCTTGCTCCTTGGCCGCTTTTGCATACATGGCTTCGGCCAGCTTATGAGAGGCCTGAGTCAACTCTTCGGTTGCCGCCTGCATTGCCTCGGTATCATCCCCCTCCAAGGCTTTTTTGGCTTTCTCTAGCGCGGCCTCGATATTCCCGACCGTCTCCGCATCGGTTTCGTCTTTATGGTCAGCCAGAGATTTCTCGGTTGAGTAGACCAGGGCATCGAGCTGATTATGTGCTTCAATGCGGGCCTTTTTCTTCTGGTCCTCTTCGGCGTGAGACTCGGCATCCTGGACCATCTCCTGGATTTCTTCCTCGGACAGGCCGCTGGAGGCGGTAATTTGAATCGATTGCTCTTTTCCGGTCCCGAGGTCCTTGGCGTTCACGTGGACGATGCCGTTCGCGTCAATATCAAAAGTCACCTCGACCTGGGGGATGCCACGTGGCGCCGGCGGAATCCCAACCAGATCAAACTGCCCCAACAGCTTATTGTCCGAGGCCATTTCGCGCTCCCCTTGGTGAACGCGAATCGTCACTGCCGTCTGATTGTCAGCAGCGGTTGAAAAAACCTGGCTCTTTTTGGTTGGAATGGTCGTATTCTTTTCAATCAGCCGCGTGAAGACACCACCGAGCGTCTCGATACCCAAGGAGAGCGGCGTGACATCCAACAGGAGCACGTCTTTCACATCGCCGGTGAGCACCGCGCCCTGAATGGCGGCCCCGATGGCGACCACTTCGTCAGGATTCACCCCTTTGTGCGGCTCTTTCCCAAAAATCTTGGCGACCCGCTCCTGTACCGCAGGCATGCGCGTCATACCCCCAACCAACACGATCTCATCAATCTGCTGGGCGGAGAGTCCCGCGTCTTTCAGGGCCGTGAGGCAGGGCGAGTCAAGATGGTTGAGCAAATCGGCACACAGCGCTTCCAGCTTGGCCCGCGTGAGTTTCATGGTGAGATGTTTCGGCCCACTCTGGTCCGCGGTAATAAAGGGCAGATTGATTTCGGTCTCCATCGAAGACGACAACTCACACTTGGCCTTCTCGCCCGCCTCTTTCAGGCGCTGCAGAGCCATCCGGTCGGCACGCAGGTCAACACCCTGATCCTTTTTGAATTCGTCGGCCAGATAATCGATAATGCATTGATCGAAATCGTCGCCACCCAGAAACGTGTCTCCGTTCGTTGCCTTGACCTCAAACACGCCGTCGCCAACCTCAAGGATGGAGATGTCAAACGTTCCGCCTCCCAGGTCGAACACCGCGATCTTTTCATCCTTCTTTTTGTCGAGCCCGTAGGCCAGCGACGCCGCGGTCGGCTCATTGATAATCCGCTGCACATTCAACCCGGCGATGCGACCGGCGTCTTTTGTGGCCTGACGTTGGGAGTCGTTGAAATACGCGGGAACAGTAATCACCGCATCAGAGACGGTCTCGCCAAGATAATCCTCAGCCGTTTGTTTCATTTTCTGTAAGATGAAGGCTGAAATCTCGGGTGAGCTGTATTGTTTTCCGCGGCTCTCAACCCAGGCATCTCCGCTCTCGGATTTGACGACTTGGTAGGGCAGCAACTGTTTCGCCTTGCCCACCTCTTTATCTTCATAGCGGTGGCCGATGAGTCGTTTAATCGAAAAAATCGTATTTTCCGGGTTGGTCACGGCCTGTCGTCGGGCAATCTGCCCAACAAGTCGCTCCCCACTGTCGGAAAAAGCGACAACAGAAGGCGTCGTCCGATTGCCCTCAGCATTCGTGATCACCGTGGGCTCACCACCTTCCATCACGGATACAACCGAGTTTGTTGTTCCCAAATCAATCCCAATAACCTTTCCCATGCCTGTTCTCCTTATAGCGGAAGCCTTCTCGGGCGACTCCCGTTGTACAGCATTTGTTAATCATCACCTTGTGCATTGGCAACTGTTACGACTCTGATTTTTCCTCTTCTTCTTTCCGCACCTGTGGCGGCGCTTTGGAAACGCTCACCATTGCCGGGCGTAATAAACGGTCATGCAACTGATATCCGGACTGATGCTCGTCCAGTACGGTATTCGGAGCAACCTCGGTATTTTCAACTTGCACCACTGCTTCGTGCAGACTCGGATCAAAGGCCTCCCCCTTTGCTTTCACCCGGCTCACGCCGTGCCTGCCTATGGTGTCCAACAGCGACCGTAAGACTAATTCCACCCCTTCAACCAGGGCCTGACTGCCTTCGCTTCCCTTGGCGTGTGCAATTGCACGCTCCAGATTGTCGATAACGGGCAAGATATCGCGGAGCAGCGGCTCGCTCGCAAAACGCAGAGATTCGCTTTTCTCCCGCTGCATCCGACGTTTGAAATTTTCCAGCTCAGCCCGCTCCCTGAGCAACAGGTCGTCTTTCTCCTTGGCGAGCGCTTCTTGCGCGACGAGTTGCGCCCGTACAAGAGTCAGCTCATCAGGCGTATCCTGGTCGGCCTGCGCATCGTGTTCCGCGTGCTCACCTCCCCCTGCGGCTTCACTCCCTTGCCCTTCCAACTCATCCTGACGGTCTGCTTGCTCTTGGCACACGTCTTTCCCATTCGCCGTCCCTGACGATTCTTCAAACGCTGTTTGGTCGGTCGTCTTCTCCTGTTCTTCTGGCTGACCGTTTCCCTGTTTTTCCATACACTCCCTCATTCTCCTGGCTCTTCCGCCGGACTCTTCTCACCGTCCTCATTTGTTCGCTTTTTCATGTGTTTATGGTAGGGAAGAAGAGAGGTTGCAGGAAATCTAAGAATCACTCCCTGGACTGTCAAGCCACAAATGCAAGAAGAACGGACCCCCGCTATTGTTCTGCGTACGCGAGTACACGGAGAGTCGGACAAGATCGTCACCTTCCTCACTCAGGACTGGGGGAAGATCACCGGGATTGCAAAGGGGGCAAAACGCTCACGCCGACGTTTTGTCAACGTTCTTGAACCCTTCACCCATATTCACCTCAGATTCCGGCCGAGTCGCTCTGATGAACTGGTCTTTATCCTGGGCTGCGAGCTTGTTCAGACGTTCCGCCGTCCGAGTCAAGATATCCACCGCTTTGCGCTGGCCAGTTACATGGTTGAACTGACGGACGTTATGGTGGCCGGACGGGAAGCCGGTCAGGAAATCTATACGCTTCTCTTGCACGGTTTAGTCTCGCTTGAAGAGTCGTCCCCGCTCCCGGCTTTGTTTCTCCCGGCTTTTGAGTTGCGACTCCTGGTTGAGGTTGGCTATGCCCCAAACCTGAATTCCTGTTGCGTCTGTGGCACCTCCCTCCCACTGCGCGCGACGGACGGGCCGGCGCTCCTCTTCTCTCCGAGTCTCAGCGGCCTGTTGTGTCCTCAGTGCGATACGCGGGGAGGCGCAACGTTTCGCCTTGCCCCTGAAACGCTCAGCCTGCTCCAGACCTGGCTCGCAAGTGAGCACTTGCCCGACGCGTGCTCTGATGGCAAATCGCCACGGATTTACCAGGAAACGCGCTCGCTTGTGTCACGTCTTTTGGCTCAACATTTGCCCCGACCTCTCAAATCCCTCGCCTTTCTTGAGCGGGTCGATGTTTCGCCCGTACCCTCTGTCTCTCGCTCCGCCGCTGGCGTTGATGACACGCAGAGTCGGTCATAGGGCAGCCCCCCTCACTCAGACTAGACCTCCACCCGTTATGACAGATAGAATTATGGTCAGACAAACGTCATAATGAGTCTAGCCTATGGATACCAACACACAAAACGGGACGCAAAAGCAGCAGAAACGATCACGGCGCAAACGATATGTCTACTCCTTCGGTGCCGGCCAGGCCGATGGGAGGGCCAGCCTCAACTGGCTTCTCGGTGGCAAGGGCGCAAATCTGGCGGAAATGGCCGAACTGGGTCTGCCCGTTCCACCTGGTATGACAGTCACCACCGAAGTCTGCAACTATTACTATACCTATGGCCATACCTATCCGCCGGAACTCTCGCAGCAGGTGCGGACGGGTTTGCGACGGATCGAAAAAATTATGGGCCGTCGCTTTGGAAACGCGACCAATCCCCTACTCTTATCGGTCCGGTCGGGCGCCCGGGTTTCCATGCCCGGCATGATGGATACGGTGCTGAACCTCGGCCTCAACGATAAGACCGTCCATGGACTCATTCAGCAGTCCGGCAACCCGCGTTTTGCCTATGACTGTTACCGCCGCTTCGTTCAGATGTACGGAGATGTCGTGCTCGGCCTCAAGCCGCAATCAAAGACCGAGCGGGATCCCTTCGAGCGGATTATTGAGGAGAAAAAGGCCGCACGAGAGATCGAGCACGACACCCAATTCACGGCCGAGGACCTTCAAGCCCTCGTTTCCGCATTCAAGGGTTTAATTCACGAGCGGTCGGGCATCCCGTTTCCCGATGACCCCCACGATCAACTCTGGGGCGCGATCGGCGCAGTGTTCAGTTCGTGGAATAATGCCCGAGCGGTCACGTATCGCAGGCTGGAAAACATCCCGGACGAATGGGGCACTGGAGTCACGATTCAGGCCATGGTGTTTGGCAACTCAGGGGATGATTGCGCCACCGGCGTCGCCTTCACCCGCGACCTGTCCACCGGTGCAAACGAGCTGAACGGCGATTTTCTCATTAACGCCCAAGGGGAAGATGTCGTTGCCGGTATCCGCACCCCCCAGCAGATTACCCTCTCGGCATCACGCCAGCGCGCCCAACGGGAAGGGCATTCGGAAGATGAGCGGAAAGAACGCTACCCGGCCCTGGAAGAGCAGATGCCGGCCTGCTTCGATCAGTTGAAAGAGATCGCGCAAACGCTTGAATCTCACTACCGTGATGCTCAAGATATCGAATTCACCGCAGAGCACGGTCAGTTATGGATGCTCCAAACGCGAACGGCCAAGCGAACGGCGGCAGCAGCCGTACAAGTCGCCGTGGACATGGTCTACGAAGGTCGTATTGATGAAGAGCAAGCGATCCTGCGTGTCGCACCAGCTCAGCTCGACCAACTGCTCCATCCCATTCTTGACCCTGATACACCAAAGGAAGCCGTCGCCCGTGGCTTGCCCGCTTCTCCGGGAGCCGTCAGCGGAGAAGTGGTGTTCTCCGCTGAGGATGCCGAAAGTGCAGCGCAAACCAAGCGACAGGTGATCCTGGTTCGGATTGAAACCTCACCGGAAGACATCAATGGCATGAATGCCGCAGAAGGTATCCTCACCGCACGCGGCGGCGCGAGCTCGCACGCAGCCTTGGTGAGTCGTGGTATGGGGAAGTGTGCCGTCGTCGGCTGTGAGGCGCTCGACATCAATTACGTCCAGGAAGAGATACGGGTGCGTGGCACGGATATCGTCATCCGAGCTGGCGATTTGGTAACCTTAGATGGCTCAACCGGAGAAGTCTTTCAGGGATACGTTCCAACCAGTGAGCCGAGCATGGAAAGTCCGGCCTTCAAAGCCCTCATGACCTGGGCGGACCGTACCCGTCGCCTGCGTGTCCGAGCGAATGCCGATACTCCACATGATGTGCAAGTCGCCCGATCTTTCGGCGCGGAGGGGATAGGCCTGTGTCGAACGGAACATATGTTCTTTGAGGGTGATCGTATTGATGCCGTCCGAGAGATGATCCTGGCTGATGATACGATCGGGCGCATCCGTGCCCTAGAAAAAATTGTTCCGATGCAAAAGGCAGACTTTATCGGTATTTTACGTGCGATGGAGGGGCTGCCGGTGACGATCCGTCTCTTTGATCCACCCCTGCATGAGTTTTTGCCTCAGACGGATAAGGACATTGACGAGTTGGCTGCGAAACTGAACATTCCAACCGGACGCCTCCGAACAAAACGGAACGTTTTGCACGAACTGAATCCGATGTTAGGGCATCGGGGCTGTCGCCTGGGCATCACATTTCCAGAAATTTATGATGCCCAAGTAACGGCGATTATGGAAGCCGCTTGTGAACTGACACGAGCAGGGGTGAACGTTCTCCCCGAGATCATGATTCCCCTGGTTGGATATAAGCGAGAACTTGAAATCTTACGAAAACGAGTTGCGCATGTGTGCGCTGAAGTTATCTCATCCCAAGGCGCGACGCCGCATTATTTGATTGGAACGATGATAGAAGTTCCACGTGCAGCCCTGCGAGCAGATCACATTGCAGAAGTCGCCGACTTCTTTTCCTTTGGGACAAACGACTTGACACAAATGACGCTTGGGCTGAGTCGAGACGACTCCGGGAGATTTCTGCCTGACTACGTCTCACAGGGGATCTTCCCTCAAGACCCATTTGCCTCCCTCGACCTCGCTGGCGTCGGCCAGCTTGTCAATCTTGCCGTCCAAAAGGGACGCGCCGTCAGAGAGGGATTAAAAATGGGGATCTGCGGCGAACATGGCGGAGACCCCGCTTCGGTTGAGTTCTGCCACAACATCGGACTGGACTATGTGTCCTGCTCGCCCTATCGCGTGCCGATTGCGCGTCTCGCCGCGGCCCACGCCGTCCTGAAAGAGCAGATGACGAACGAGCGGCAGACTTCGCGCAAGGAATCCGCCAAATCATCGGGGGCTATTCTGGCGTAAGGGTGAAACCACCAGGGCTCTCGTAGCGATAAGTATTCTCTCACACACCGGGGGCTCTTTTTCGGCATGGCCACCTTGAGCGTGAATGGGGAAACCCAGGTCATTGGGATTTTCGGCGATCCCATTGCCCACACCCGCTCGCCGGCCATGCATAATGCTGCCTTCCGAGCGTTGAACCTCCCGTATATTTATATCCCCTTCTCCGTCCCTTCTGCTGCGCTCGGGAAGGCGACCGCCGGTATTCGCGCCCTCAATCTTGTCGGGGTTAATGTCACCGTCCCCCACAAGGAAAAGATTGTTCGCTATCTGGACGAGCTCAGTCCGGCGGCCAACCTGTATCGAGCAGTCAATACGGTCATCAATCGGCACGGCACCCTCTACGGAGAGAATACGGATGGGCAAGGATTTTTGCGCTCGCTCTCGGAACGCAACCGTTCAGTCCGAGACCGCGAGGTTGTGCTGATTGGCGCAGGCGGGGCAGCCCGGGCCGTTTTGGTTGCACTCATTCAGGCGGACAGCGCGCAGGTCACCATCGTCAACCGTACACCGGCCAATGCGAAAAAGCTGATACGTGTATACCAATCGCTGGGCACGACACGGCTCGCGTCAGCCCCTCTGGATGCACTCCGAGACCCCACCCTCCTGAAACGCGCTGCTCTCGTAGTGAACAGTATCCCGCTCGGTCTCCACAACGACACTTTCCCGGCTCTCGACTACGGAGCAACACCGCGCAGATGTCTCTTTTATGATTTAGTCTATAGTCCTCAGCCGCCGGTCTTTTTGCAGCGCGCTCACCACGCCCAGCGCCCGACGCTGGACGGACGCCGTATGCTGTTACATCAAGGTGCACTCGCCTTTGAACTCTGGACTGGTCATCCAGCCCCACTCAGGGTCATGTCAAACGCGTTAACCCGGTCGCTCGTCCGGCCTGCCTGAGTCAGTTGCACTCCTCGTCGGTCCAGCCTGCACGAAAGGGACATTCTCTTTCAGCGGCGGCACCGGCAAATATACCGGGACTCCCTGAAACCCCCTCCAGTTTGCTCACAAAGACGGGAAGTGACGACACGGGAGAGAGTGCCAAGCCGATCGCTTAACTTTGTGCGTCTGCCAAAAGCGCCCGCGCTTCTTCTGATCCAATGGCGTACTGCTCGGCACAGAATTCACAGGCGGCCGAAATCCGGCCCTCTTTCTCAAGTAGCCTTTCTACTTCTTCCTCACCAAGAGCAACGATAATGCCCTGAACACGTTCGCGCGAACATCGGCACGCAAAGCGAACCGGCATTTCGTCCAGGAGCGTTGGCGAAAAATTGGCGAGCACCTGACTCAAGATGTCCCATGCAGCGAACCCGTCACGTACCATCTGGCTGACCGGCCTCGCCTGAGCCACTGCCTCTTCTATGCGGGCCAGCGTCGCGTCCTCCGCGTCTGGCATGGCCTGGATAATGAAACCACCGGCAGCAGAGACGACTTCGTCAGGCTGGACAAAGACCCCCAGGCTCACCGCAGAAGGCACTTGTTCAGAGGTCAGTAAATAGTTGGCAATATCCTGACCGATTTCTCCCGACACGATCGGCAGCACGGAACGATAGGGCTCTTTATCCCAGTGCTGCCGTCGCACAACGGCCATGGTGCCCTTTCCGACAACGCCGCCAACATCCAACTTGCCGTTTTTTATGGGGAGGTGCGCCCGGGGTTGATAGACAAAACCACGGACCTCGCCTTTGGCATTGGCATCAATCACCACCCCTTGAAGGGGACCATTGCCCATGAATTGAATAGAGAGTTGCTCCTCCTCTTTCATCATACTGCCAATGAGCAGTCCCGCAGTCATGACACGCCCGAGGGCGGCAGTCGCTGTGGGCGCAGTCTGATGACGGCCCCGTGCTTCTTCCGCAACGCCGGTGGTCACAACAGCCAGGGCCCGGATGGTATTGCGTGCAGCCGTTGCCCTTACGAGCACATCAGCAGGAGTCGAACGATACATGATGGGGTCGGACTCTTACGCTGAGGCGGACTGTCTTTTTTTTCTGGCAGGAGACTGCTGACGGGAATACATGTCTAATGGAACGGTCTCCACGACCTCCAGTCCGTATCCCGGCAGGCTGACTAAACGGCGCGGCGAGTTCGTCAAGAGTCGCATTTTACGGACACCCAAATCCCGTAAAATCTGGGCACCAATGCCATAATCCCGAAAATCTCGAATCTGGGAGCCCGGATTCGTACTCGCTTGCTCCGCGCTTTTGCTGGTGTGTTTATCCGCCCGACTCGTATCACGGAAGAGTTGCTCACCCTGACCGCCTTGTCGCAAGTAGAGAATAACCCCCTTTCCCGCTGCGGCGATCATGGCCATAGACTGCTGCAAGAGGGCGCTGGTATTCCCAAAGGTATAGCCGAAGACGTCTCCCGGCACGTACTCAGCGTGCGGTCGAACGAGCACGGCTTCATCCGGGTCGATCTCGCCCTTAACCAACACAAAATGCTCGGCCTCATCCACATCGCTGGTATAGACGTGGGCCGTGAATTCTCCCCCATACTGGGTTGGCAGGCGGGCCTCGGCAACACGATGGACTAAGGAGTCATTTTCAAGACGATAGTGAATGAGATCGGCAATCGTAGCGATTTTCAGTCCGTACTCAACGGCAAATTCTTCCAGGTCGGGCAGACGGGCCATGGTCCCGTCCTCTCGCATAATCTCACAAATGATTCCGGACGGGTCGAGGCCGGCCAAGCGGGAGAGGTCAACCGAGCCTTCGGTCTGTCCGGTGCGGACCAGGACCCCCCCCCTTCGTGCGCGTAACGGAAACACATGACCGGGGACGACAAAATCTTCGGGACGCGCGTCCTTCCGGGTGGCTGTCAGAATGGTGGTGGCGCGGTCCTCCGCCGAAACCCCCCGCGTCACCCCCCTTCGGGCGTCAAAAGACATGGTAAAGGCAGTCCCCAGAGGAGCCGTGTTCTTGGCCACCATCATCGGCAACCCGAGGGCGTCAATACGTTCCTCGGCCATAGGCATGCAGATCAACCCACGCCCGAGCTTTGCCATAAAGTTAATGGCTTCGGGCGTCACCTTTTCTGCGGCCATGCACAGATCACCCTCGTTCTCCCGATCTTCGTCATCCATGAGGATGATCATGCGTCCGGCCCGAATTTCTTCGATCGCTTCCTGGATCGATGCGATATGCGGGCTCTTATGATCGGGGGCACGCGAAGTGACCGAAAACATAACTGTTCTCTCTTTTCATAGATTTCGACGTTCTTACAGGAGCTTATAACTGGTGTCCTA
The DNA here is from genome assembly GCA_022820725.1 of Candidatus Binatia bacterium. Classification (GTDB taxonomy): domain Bacteria; phylum Desulfobacterota; class Binatia; order Bin18; family Bin18; genus Bin18. The sequence goes on along the minus strand of JAJEFA010000004.1, from coordinate 218,688 downwards.
ACAATCTGTAAAGTAGCCGAATGCTCCTCCTACGACCCCTCAGACTTGACCGTCCGATAAGCGGCAGATACATAGCATATACATCTGTCTGTGGAGGGGCAGGCAAAGCTACGAACAGAGGGCTCTGGAACACGCTGGGAGCAGGGGAAACGTGATTCCAGACAGGGCGTTTCATGTAAGGAGAGGGCTTATGCCAAACGTAACAATCCAAGGGCCGATTGACCTACGCCAGATCATTATCCGTCGGCCAGAGATGTTTCTCCGTGACCCGGATGGCATTAAACGCGTTAGCGAGTACTATATTAATACCGAGTGTACCAAACTTCTCCTCGAAGCGCTCGTTATCGAACCAGGGAAAAAGCAACAGTTTTTTATCCAGGTGTGTAAAAAGAATAATGGGGCTATGGTTCGCCTTGAACCGACTTCTCCGGTAGAAAAAACGGTTGGCGTCAAACGCCTTATGGGACAAGTTGCGTTTGCCATTCGCTCCCTTTATCCAGGCTCGCACTATGCGAAGACGAACATCGCGGAGCATCTCCCCGACAATGAGGGAATGAAGAATTCTTCCCGGGGTGGGAAGAAGCTCCGCGCCGTCGCCTAAATCTGTCCCCAGGGGAACGTCCGAACAGGAGGCGCTTCAGCCGAACTCGCAAGTTTGGCATGCCTCCCCTCTTGCATCCCTCTATATCAGCTTGCATTCACCCCAGAGACACCGTGCGTCTCGCACAGGTTCCCGACTTTCCCATTAGAGGCAACCTAGAAGAGCGCCCGCTTTCCACCTGCCGCCAGGATATCCACAGGCCCGAGGAAGGCTCATTGTCAGACTAAGGGAAAACAAACAGGCTCCGCCCCCAGGCGGCTACGGCCAAGCCGACCTTGAAGGGAGTGGGCAGCGTCACCCGCTGTTGGAAAACCTTGAATTGCTGCGACGCGATTCTTTTGAGCAGTCCATGGTAGATGAACCGCATCGCTTCTGCAGCAACAAGAGAGCGACGGTCGTGACGGTCCAGCAGGCTGACCGCCCGACTGTAATACTCCTGAGCGCGTCGGCTCTCGAACGTCATCAGTTTCAGAAATGCCGCATTATACTCATGATTCAGAAGTTCCTGCTCCGAGTATGCAAACCGGTCCAGGTCTGCAAGCGGTAGGTAAATCCGACCCCGTTCGGCGTCTTCGCCCACATCCCGCAGGATGTTCGTCAGTTGAAACGCGATGCCCAGATTAATGGCGTAGTCCCGCGCTTGTGGCGATTGATAGCCAAAGATTTCTATACAGACAAGGCCGACCAAAGAGGCAACCCGGTAGCAGTATTCATATAATTCTGGGAACGTCTGGTAGCGGGTCCGGCTGAGATCCATGGCCACGCCATCGATAATGCCGGCCAAGTGTTCCTGCTGAATGGGAAAACGCCGTACCGCATCGGCCAAGGCCCGCGAAATGGGATGACGCGGAGTCCCCTCGTAGCAGCAGATGAGTTCCTCTCGCCACGTGTCCAGGAGTTGGACGAGGCGCGCTTTTCGGTTCTGCGGTTGTTTCTCGTCAACGGGGGAGAGGTCCTGGTCCGCGATATCATCCACGAACCGACAAAAGGCGTACAGCGCACAAAGCGCATTATGTCGCTCCCGGGTCAGGAGCCGGAACGCATGATAAAAATTCGACGAGCTGCGCTGGGTAATATCACGACAATAGGCGTACGCATCCGCGAGCGAGCCTGCCTGCGACGACGGCGAGAGCACGACCGCAGACCGCTCCTGAAACATGCCGGCTTCCTCACTCATCTCGTTTTTCCACCGATCCGCATGCCTGCCTCCGCTCAGCCTTCTGGTTCGGTTACCTGTCCACCGGAGCTCTCTCGTCTGCCTAAGCCGCCACGGTCTGTTCGGATATGCCAGCGATCTTTTTCGCCTGGGCGCGTGCCCATCCATCGGCCTCAAGAACGCTCTCCAGGTCTTTCACCGGCCGGGCAGCATGGGCGACGAGGACCTGCTTATTGATGTCGGCAATGTCGGTGAAAGCTATTCGTCCGGAAAGAAACGACGCCACGGATACTTCGTTCGCGGCGTTGAGCGCTGCGGGACACGTCCCCCCCCGCTCCAGCGCCGTATAGGCTAAGCCCAGGCAGGGAAACTTGTCATAATCCGGTTCGACAAACTCGAGCCGGGCGGCCTCGGCCAGATTTAACTGCGGCAGGTGAGTGAGCGGTAAACGGTCCGGATAGGCGAGAATGTAGGAGATCGGCACCCGCATATCAGGAATGCCCAACTGCGCCAGCACAGAGCCGTCCACATACTCCACCAGGGAGTGCACGATGCTCTGCGGATGCACGATCACCGATACTTGCTCAGGAGGCAGGTTAAACAGCCAGCGCGCCTCAATGACTTCAAGCCCCTTGTTCATCAGCGTTGCCGAGTCAATCGTAATTTTATTGCCCATCTTCCAGGTTGGGTGCTGGAGTGCCTCTTCTATCCGTATGGTCTGAAAGTCCTCAGCCGGACGGTGTAAAAACGGCCCGCCGGAGGCGGTCAGGATAATCCGCTTAACCCGCTCCTGTTTGTGTCCGTGCAGGGCTTGAAAGATCGCATTATGTTCACTGTCAACCGGCAGGAGTCGCACGTCGTGTTGCGCAGCCTCGCGCGTCATGAGTTCGCCGGATACGACCAAGGCTTCTTTGTTGGCTAAGGCAACATCTTTACCCGCCCGTATGGCCGCCAAGGTCGGGGGTAATCCGATGGCTCCCACCAGGGCGGCCATGACCATGTCCGCGTCTTCATGTGTCGCGGTCGCGAGCAGGCCGTCTGCCCCCCAGACGATATCGCCCTCGAAATCGGGCAGCTCCTGCCGCAGCCTTTTTGCATCTTCTTCCTGGGAGAGAGAGACCAGGAGCGGCTGGAAAGACTTGATCTGCTCAATGAGCTGCGTCAGGTTTTTACCGGCCGCAAGGGCAACCACGCGAAATTTCTCAGGAAAGCGCCCAACAATATCGAGCGTTGACAGCCCGATGGAGCCGGTCGAACCAAGGATGGCAAGACGCTTCATATTCTCCGCCCCTCCTCTCACCATACTTCGGAGTTCTCCCGCACGAACGGGATACTTTTCGCCATGATTGGTATTCGTACCGAACGGAACGAGGAGCCGTCAAGCTCAGCTTGTTTATCCCCCCCTGCCCGCCCCTCTCTCCTGGATCGTTGCCCTTCTCACAGACTCTGCTATCGTGGCCGTGGACCGGGGCGATCATGACTGCACGCTGCCACGTTTCTCTTTCCTTTCTCCTTACGATTGCTCTGCTCCTCACGCACGCGCCGAGTCCGAGCGCGGCACCACCGGTCAATCGGATCGCCTATATCGATCGTGCCGGCGATCTCTATACCATTCGGCCGGACGGCACCGGTCGCCAAAAAATGGCTTCCGGCGAAATGCTCCAACAGGCCAGTTTCGCCCCCCGCTCAGTCCAGCGTAATCAGGACTTTTACAGCTGGCCAGTCTGGTCGCCCGACGGACAGCGTCTGGCCAGCTTTCGCGTTGAACTCAATGGCGGCCAACTCACGGATGGGCTGTATATCTTTGACGCCAGCAGCGCCCGAATCCTCCACTCCTATAAAGAGCCCGGTCTTCAACCCATTTATGCCTATTGGTCACCCACGAGCCAGCAATTGGGCATCCTTCTAGGCGGACGTGGACCTTTTTCATTGAACCTCTGGCCGACGTCAGGTGGCCAGCGCCCTCAAAGGGTTGCCCAGGGTGCGCCCTTTTATTTTCATTGGCGTGCGGATGGACAAGCCGTGCTCACCCATATAGGGGGAAGTCGCGGAGGAGGGGCCGGTCACTCCATTAGCGTCGTGGCCATTCCCACGGGCGAACGGCACCTGCTCTCGCGCTCACCCTCGATATTCGGACCACCGTCATGGTCTTCTGATGGGAAATGGCTCGCCTATGGCAATACGGTAGAAGGCCAGGAACACGCGTCTCTGATGATCGCTGCCGGCGATGGCAGTCAGCCTGAATCCGTCGCGCTTGTTCCAAAACGGATGGCGCTCGAATGGTCTCCGACTCAACCACTACTGGCCATTGCCACCACGTCCTTTATCAGAGCACCTCTCTTTGAGGAGGTTCGCCTATTCGACGTGTCAACAGGCGCGACGCATCCCCTGATTCAAGAGCCTGTAGCAGCCTTTTTCTGGTCTCCGGATGGAACCCGTATCCTGTATGCCCGGCGCAACCCGGAACGCGCCCACTGGACGTGGGTGGTCGTGGATGTCCGTAGTCGCACCTCCGTTCCCGTGGTCGATTTCATTCCGTCCCGTCCCCAGGTCCTCGTTTTTCAGTATTTCGACCAGTATGCGCTTTCGCATCGCCTCTGGTCTCCGGACAGCCAGTTTTTTACTTTTAGCGGGCAGACACGCCCCAACCCAGGCCAGGGCTCTCGGGGACCGTCCGTCTATGTAATCCCAGTCGAAGAAGATGCGACACCACAGCGGCTCTCAGACGGCCATATCGCCTTCTGGTCTCCCCAATGAAGGATGCTCCTCCCCCACGTGTAAAGCTGACGAAAAAATAGGCGCTGCTTAAAATCCAGTCAGCAGCAGCCCGACCTCAGGCCCTCCCAAAGCAAAAAAAGTCAAATAGATCAGGCATTTCCCAGTCGGCATTCTTTTTGCCTATATCTTTTTGCCTAGAGAAGACGATAAGGGACCAGACAAGGATTACCCTCGCCTTCTGTTGCCAATACGAGGCAATCGGCAGTGGCCATATTCGTTCTTTAGGCGTGAAGGAAGGAGGAGTTCACAGTGAAACTTTTTCGGAAGACGCAACAAGCTGCCTGGTGTGGGTGGAGCACACTCTCACTCGGTTTACTCGGTATGCTCGGGACAGCCGTGCCGGCCTGGGCCGAGGAAACACCAACACTCGATAGCGGGGACACCGCCTGGATGATTACGGCCACGGCACTGGTGCTCTTCATGACCCTTCCGGGCCTGGCCTTGTTCTACGGCGGCCTGGTGAGGATCAAAAATGTCCTCTCAGTCCTGGGCCAATGCCTGGCAATGGCCGGGGTCATGACCCTGCTCTGGATCATCTACGGCTACAGCTATGCCGCTACCGAGGGGAACGCCATCATCGGAGACGCCTCCAAGCTCTTCCTCAATGATCTGACTGTCGATTCCCTCAGTGGCACCATACCCGAGTCGGTCTTTCTGACTTTCCAGATGACCTTTGCGATCATCACGCCGGCGCTTATCGTTGGAGCCTTTGCCGAACGAATGAAGTTCAGCGCCATGCTGATCTTCATGATTATCTGGTTCACCTTCAGCTATGTCCCGATCTGGCATATGGCCTGGGGCGGCGGTCTGTTCGCCGGTTGGGGCGTACTGGACTTTGCCGGAGGGACCGTCGTGCATATCAACGCCGGGATCGCCGCGCTGGTTGTCTGCATTATGATCGGCTCGCGCACCGGCTACCCTACAGAACCCATGCGACCCCACAGCCTCGTTCTGACCGTGGTCGGAGCCGGGATGCTCTGGGTAGGCTGGTTTGGTTTCAACGCCGGGAGCGAGCTTGCCGCCGATGGTACGGCCGGCATGGCCCTGCTCGTCACCCAGGTCTCCACCGCCACGGCAGTTGTTGTCTGGATGCTCATTGAGTGGGTCAGGCATGGCAAGCCCAGCATCCTCGGCATGGCCACCGCCGCAATCGCAGGTCTGGTCGCCATTACGCCAGCCAGCGGCACGGCCGGTCCCATGGGTGCGATCCTGATCGGCGCAGCCTCAGCCTTCTTCTGCTATCTGGCCGCCACCACGATAAAACGGTCCTTCGGCTATGACGACAGCCTCGATGTCTTCGGCGTGCACGGCGTGGGGGGCATTGTTGGAGCGATTTTAACCGGTCTGTGCGCAGCCGAATTCATGGGTGGCGCCGGGCTCGAAGCCACATCTGCGATGGCCCAGATCATCGAGCAGATCAAGAGCGTTATCGTCACCATCATCTGGAGTGGTGTGGTCTCTGTGATCGCCTATATGATCGCCAATGCCCTGACCGGAGGGGCTCGCATCAGCGAAGAAGGCGAGCAGCAGGGCCTCGACCTGACCGACCACGACGAGAGCGGTTATATCGCCTAAGGCGATTTCACAAATCCGGGCCGGTTCCATACTGGCCCGGATTTCCTTTAGCTCCGCTCGACTGGCCGCTACACTAACTGACGACCCCGGCCGCTCTGAGTTGCTGAAGATCTGTCGCGTTCATTCCCAGCCCGGAGAGAACCTCGTCCGTATGCTGGCCGAGAGTCGGAGGGGCGGCCTTAATTTCTGCCGGCGTATCCGCCAAATTCCAGACCGGCCCAATGGTCCGAAAGCTCCCCGCCGCCGGGTGGTCAACGTCTTTCAGGATATCGAGCTCAGCTACTTGTGGATGGGCACATAACGTGGGGTAGTCGTTAAAGGGCACGGCATCCCCGTGGAATTCGTGGACGAGCTTGACCACTTCAGCGTTCGTCAATTGCTGAAACGCCCGTTCCCAAATCGGCTTAACCTCGGGCGCATAGCGGCCAATGCTGGTCGCCTCTCGTCCGAAGCCCTGAAAACGCGGATCAGTAATATAGTCCGCCAAGCCCAGCGTGAGCATCAGTCGATCCCAATCCTCACTGCTGCCCCGGCGTAAGCCGAAATAGACATGACCGTCCTTGGTTTTATAGCCCTCGTCGGGCGGACGGGTGTAATGATCGAGATGGAAGCCATACCACTCGTCCGGGTCCGTCATGGACGTCCACATAATGCCACGCATATGGAGCAGGGTCCCCAGCATACTGACCGTAACCCGCTGCCCCTCGCCTTTGCGAACACGGTGAAACAGCCCGGCCGTTATCGCCTGGGAGGCCATGATACCGGTGTTGAGACTGGCCACATCCGTCCCTAAGCGAACCGGGGCCTCCCCGATTTTTCCAAGCGAGTGGGTGTAATCGGCCATGGCCTGCACCACCAACTCCGCCCCTGGCTGGTCTCGCAGCGGCCCTTCCTCCCCAAAGGCACTGATCGCGCAATACACCAGCGTCCCATGCGTCTGGCTGAGGTCTGCGTAGCCGAGCCCCAGCCTTTCCGCCCGGCCCGGTCCGAAATCCTCCAACACAACATCGGCCCGGTCAATCAGTTGTCGTGCAATCTTCCGGCCGTCTTGGGTAGTGACATCGAGGGCCACGCTCTTTTTATTCCGATTGAGACTCAGGAAGACTGCGCTTTCGTCCTGAATGAACGGCGGTCCCATGGTCCGTGCGGTATCGCCGCCCAACGGCTCGATTTTGATCACCTCGGCCCCGGCGTCCGCCAGGCGCATGGAGGCAAACGGCCCGCACAGCCCTTGGGTGAAATCGATAATGGTAAAACCATCAAGCGCGCCGGGCATCACGACTCCAGTCTCTTATCTCTTCCGTTCCGCTCCGGCGTCTCTGCCGCTATCCCAAACTCGCGCAGGACCTCCTCGGTCTGCTCGCCTTGCAGGCCACCCGGACGAATCGGACCAGCCGGAGTTTTTGCAAACTTCCACGGCAGCCCATCCACGCTCAGGGTTCCCCAATGCGGCGTCTCCATATCAACAATGTGTTGATTGCGTGTGACTTGGGGGTCGGCGCGGAGTGCCTGAAAATTAACCGTACGGTCCACCCGCGTATTCGGCACGCCTGCTTGGGTCAGCCGCAGACTCCACCAGCGGGTCGGCTTGGTCTTGAAATGGTCTTCAAGCAGCGCGACGAGGGCGGCCCGGTTTTCGACCCGTTTCGGGTTGGTCGTAAAGCGCGGATCGTCGCACAGGGCCTCTTGGCCGATAGCACGACAGAAGCGCGGCCACTGGTCTTCGCTCACCACCCCAACCGCCAGATATTCCTGATCCTCACACAGAAAAGCCTGGTGCGGCACGGTCGTTGCCGCGGCACTGCCCATGGGCTGAGGCTGTTCGCCGGTCGCGAAATATTCGGCCAGGCGGCTGGTTTGCAGCGACATCGCGGCCGAGATCATATCGATCTCAATATACTGCCCCTTGCCCGAGCGCTCCCGCGCCAGCAGCGCCTGCAAAACGGCTTCGACAATCATGGTGCTGGTCGTAATGTCGAGATGGGCCAGGTGGCGGAACATCTCCCCCCGAGAACCTGGAGCACCGGTAATACTGCACCAGCCGCCGAATGCCTGGACGGTCGGATCGATCCCGGCTTCCTTTGCCATCGCACCGGTTCGGCCATACGCCGACGCGGACAGATACACCAGGCGCGGGTTGAGCTGTGAGACGACATCATAGCCCAAACCCAAACGCTCGACCGCGCCCGGCCGCATGTTCTGAACGAACACATCGCTCTTTTCAACCAGCTTGAGCGCAATGGCCCGATCACCCTCCTCTTTGAGATCGAGCACGATATTCCGCTTGTTGAAGTTGGCCGAGATATACAGGACGGCCGTGCCCTTAATCGGCGGCGGGATGACGTGCGAAAGTTCACCGCCGGGCGACTCCACCTTAATCACATCCGCTCCCAGTTCGCCCAGCAATTTGGACGCCCAGGGTCCGACCGCGGCGATACTGAGGTCAAACACGCGAATACCGTCGAGAATACCGGGCATAAATACTCCTTCTCTCCTGCAGTGCAGCCGTACCGGTCCGTCTATCCCTTCCGGGGCCGAAACTTGGCCAGGGTGACCTCGTCGGTCACATCATCGAAGACCACTTCCACCGGCATGCCGACGGCAATGTCCTCGTTCGCGACTTCGACCAGATTGGTCAGCAAACGGGGACCCTCTTCCAGCTCGACCTCGGCAACAGCGTATGGAATGTCATCCTTGAACGACGAGAAATAAGCCTGATGAAAGACAACCCAGGAGTTCACCACGCCCCGCCCGCTCACCGCCTGCCAGCGAAAATCGCGCGACCAGCAGTCCGGGCAAAACGGCGCCGGAGGATACCAGACCTTGTCACACGCCTCGCAGTAGGGCAGCACCATCTGCCGTTGTTTCAGACCATCCCAGTACGGCTGGTTCAGCGTCGAAATCGCCGGGAGCGGTTTTGTATACTCGGCCATGCCCTCTCCTTTTTTTCAGCCGGCGCGGTAGATTAACGAGTCGCCGTACGCGTTGGCCCATTGGATGAGCTGCGCATTCGGAATCTGTCGCTCCCCACACTCCCCCCGTAATTGGCGCACGATCTCGACCTGATGATTCCAGCCCATGATATGGCCCTCGGACATCAGCCCGCCATTGGTGTTCATAGGCAGTTCCCCGCTCAGTTCGATGCGCCCATCCTGGGTAAATGCCGCGGCTTCACCCTGCCCACAGAACCCGAAGCGCTCCAGGGCAGTCCAGGCCAGAATCGAGAACGCATCATAGGTAAACAGCGCGTCCAGATCCTTGGGCGAGACGTCCGCCATCCCATACACCGGCTGCGGGCCGGGCACATAATCAAAGGCGGTTTGTTGAGAAGTCCCAAAGCCGGGATAGGTCCAGATAAATTCCTCTCGTCCCGCGGGCAGACCCTGCATGCCGCTAATACATACCGGCCGCTTGGCCATATCCCGCGCGCGTTCCTGGGTGGTGACCAGGACGCAGGCCGCCCCATCGTTAATCAGACAATAGTCCAGCAGGTGCAGCGGCTCGCACACAAAACGCGAGTTCTGGTGATCTTCGACGCTGATCGGTGTCTGCATGACGGCGTTCGGATTCATGGAAGCGTGTTTCCGAAACGCCACCGCCACCGCGGCCAGTTGCTCACTAGTTGCGCCAAAGCGATCAAAATACTTCCGGGCGACCAAGGCCGCCCCGGCCCCAGGCGAGGTCATGCCGAACACCGGGTCTTCGCCGTGTCCACCGCCAGCCTCACGCGCGCCTTCAGCATCTCCAGACCCGCCCATCATGGGTTTACGGAAACCGGAAAAACTGATCGACGCCATGCAGGCCACCACATTGGCCAGCCCGGCACTGACCATCATCGCCGCCCACTGGATGCTGCTGGCCGTAAACCGTCCGTGCGCCCAGGTTTGGTTATACGCGCGCAGCTTTAATCCCAACGCATAGGCCAGGGTATCGGCGTCCGCCCCGATCGGCGTCCCAAAACTGACAACGAGCCCGTCCAAATCGTCCCGTCCCAGCCCGGCGTCATCGAGCGCGTTGCGGATGGCTTCACCGGCAAGATCGATCTGACTCCGATTCATCTTCCGCCCGTAGGCCGTATGGCCCACGCCACACACAGCCGCAACATCTTTGAGGTTCCCCGCAGGCATGTCCGCCCTCCTTTAGCCAGCGTCCTCGGATCATAGGCAGAGACACGGGAGGGGTCAAGGAAATCTGTCCGGCGTCTTCTGCTTGACGCTCTGGCTGAGACAAGCAACAATCGCTCCACAATTCAGGCACCGAATATGGTAGGGGCAGCCCCCTGTGGCTGCCCTTTTTATTATGATGTCACTCACCGATATGCTCCTCATTGCCCTCAGCGGTCTGGCCGCCGGCTTTCTCAATGCGGTTTCCGGCGGAGGAGTCATGCTGACCATGCCTATCCTTATCCTGATCGGCCTGCCGCCGGGAGTTGCCAACGGCACGAATCGTTTGGCCGTGGTCCTGCAAAGCCTGACTGCCCTGGCTGCGTATAAAAAGCTGAAGCAGACCGACTCCAGCTTAGCCGTCGCGCTCACGATCCCGGCCATGCTGGGCTCGGTGTGTGGCGCGCTGGTATCGGTCCGTCTGGACGATGCGGTCTTCCAGACTTTGTTGGCTATTACGATGATGGTTCTGCTCATCCCGGTGGTGTTTGAACCGGTCCTCAATAGCAAGCTGCTGGCTGTCAGCGTAACGGGTCGGGGGCGACGCCTGCTCCAAGTCGTCTTTTTCGGTTTCGGCCTCTACGGTGGCTTACTGCACATTGGGGTCGGTATTTTCATACTGGTAGCGCTACGCACTATGGGCGGCTTGAATCTCGCGCTGGCAAACGGCGTGAAGGTCGTTATTGTCATGGGCTTGACCGGCATTGCCTGCTCCGTCTTTGCGCTGAACGGAAAAGTCGATTGGAATGCGGGTCTGCTCCTGTCGGTAACGTCCAGCATCGGTGCGTGGTTTGGCGCGCACTGGGGTGTCAGTAAGGGCGAAGGCTGGATTCGGCTCATATTGGCCGGGACAATAGTGGTCATGGCGTTCCAGTTACTCGGGGTATGGGAAGGGCTCCGCCCGCTGTTGGCTTTATCCCAACCTTGACGCGAGTTGACCTCTACCGAATGTTAGAACAAATGATAATTCCGTGTAGCCGCCCGTCATTCCTGCGCAAGCAGGAATCCAGCGCCCCAGCCTCTGGATGCCGGATCAAGTCCGGCATGACGAGAGCGCACTAACACGGCTAGAACCTGTCGCGAAACGCTCTAACCACCGTATGAGCACGCTCACCTACAAGGACCAGTCCGCCGCCGAGCTCCGGCTTCACATTCTCGCCGACAGGGTGGATTTTCAGCATTTCAGGCCGCTGGCCACGGTACGCTTGGAACAACCCCGGTTCCAGGTACAGGCGAGCATTATCGGGGCCAGCCACATCATTCACATCGCGTATGACAATACTCAGCACATCTGCGAAATCCTGGCCTGCACGGATATTCCCCCTGCGTTACAACCGGCATTCTCGGACTGGATCGTGAACCTGACTCGTCCTATCGACCTCCAGCTTACGCCTGCGCTGCACTATCATTTCGAAGCCCAGCGTACGGACAGCCAGAGCGGCCAGCCCGCCTTTCGAGCACTGGCTCAGCGTATTGTCCAGGCCGGTGCGGACACGGCGCACTCAGCGAGCGCCGGCCTTGACTATTCCTTTCCGGCCACACCCCGAGGCCCAGCCCCCCAAACGCTGGTCTGGGTGATGCTCGACAAACCGGGCCAGCGCGTGACGCTCAAAACCGCCCACAGTTACCCCAATGAAGGTGCGATTATCTTTTCGGATTCCTGTGTCACCCGGGTAGGAAACAGGGAACCGTAGGGGCAATTCATGAATTGCCCCTACAAGGGATATATTCATGCCTAAGCAGTGCAGGCGTGAAGAAGTCGTCAGTACGCAACTGGCGCTGCTGACTGTCGTCAGTCCTTGGGTCAGAGGTCAGGAGTCCTGGCTTGTCTTGATCTTCGGCGTAGTTGGTGTCAAGAAGGTACGCTGCTTTACTCGAAGCTCGACAACCTTCGGTGACCTACATCCGCAACCGTTCTCATAAATAGTCACTTTTATGATTCTTGAAGTTGCCGTTCTCAACATCATCCCGGGCCAGGAAGCCGCATTCGAGCGGGCATTCAACACGGCTCAGACAATCATTGCATCCATGCCGGGCTATATCCGACACGAGTTGAAACGCTGCGTTGAGAAACCCTCCCGCTACCTCTTGCTCGTGAATTGGAAAACGCTCGAAGATCATACGCAGGGCTTCAGAGGGTCGACAGAATACCAGGAATGGAAAGCCCTGCTGCATCATTATTACGACCCCTTCCCTGAAGTCGAACACTACGAATAGTCAGAGCCAGCCCCCTCTCCCTAGCCCTCTCCCTCCAGGGGAGAGGGAATCCGATGAAAACACGCTCTCCGGGATAGCCATAACCCGGCAATTTGCTACGCTATCGTCTAACCCGAAACCACACAGGAGACCGGACAGACAACTATGGCGTATTTACGACAATTGCGGCTCGGCGCGTTCATGCGACCGGTCAGTATTCATACCGCGGCCTGGCGCTATCCGGGGGCGTTTCCGGATGCCAACTTCAATTTTGCGCACTACCAGCGTTTTGTGCGTACCCTGGAGCGTGGGCGCTTCGACGCCTTTTTCATGGCCGACCATCTGGCCGTGCTCAATATGCCGATGGCGGCGCTCAAACGCAGCGCGACGGTTACCTCCTTTGATCCGCTCACCCTCCTCCCTGCGCTGGCCACGGTCACCACGCACCTGGGTCTGATTGCCACGGCCTCCACCACCTATAACGATCCCTACCACGTGGCGCGGAAGTTTGCCTCGCTCGACCATATCAGCGGCGGACGGGCCGGCTGGAATGTGGTGACCTCGGCCAACCCGGACGAGGCGTTAAATTTCGGACGCGAGGCCCATATGGAACATGACGCGCGCTATCGTCTGGCGCGCGAGTTCTACGATGTGGTCACCGGCCTGTGGGACAGTTGGGCGGACGATGCCTTTATCCGCGATATCGAGACCGGCGTGTATTTCGATCCCGAGAAGCTGCACGTGCTGGATCATAAAGGACCGCACCTGTCCGTACGCGGCCCGCTGAATATCGCTCGGCCCATTCAAGGCTGGCCGGTCATCGTCCAGGCCGGTGCGTCAGAGGCCGGCCGTCAGCTCGCGGCCGAGACCGCCGAGGTCGTGTTTTCCGGGCCCAATAATCTGAAGGACGCCCAGTCCTACTACGTGGATGTCAAAGGCCGCATGGAGGCCTGCGGGCGCTGTCGCGATCATCTCAAAATCCTGCCGGGTGCCTTTGTTGTTATTGGCGACACGCTGGCCGAAGCGCGGGCAAAGAAGGCGAAGCTCGACAGCCTGGTCCACCCGGACAGCGGTATGGCCACACTCTGCGTCCTGCTGGGCCACGACGTGTCGGGCTATGACCTGGACAGTCCGCTGCCCGACATACCGGAAAGCAACGCCACTCAATCCGGGCGGCAGAAACTGGTCGATATGGCGCGCAGGGACAATATGACCATCAGACAACTGGCCCAGTATGTGGGCGGCAGTTTCAGCACCTTGGAACTCACTGGCACGCCAGGCATGATCGCCGACCACATGGAGGAATGGCTCATGACCGAAGGGTCGGACGGCTTTAACGTCATGTTCCCCTATCTGCCGGGCGGACTGGACGAATTTGTGGATCGAGTCGTACCCGAACTCCAGCGTCGTGGCCTGTTTCGGCGCGAATACGAGGGCGCGACTCTGCGGGAAAACCTCGGCCTGCCCCGGCCGGAGAATCGCTTTTTTCAGACGCAATAGCGTGAGCGCAGACGAGGAGACATTCGCAATGGCCGATACACAGTCGTATCACGAGGCCGCCAGATTTTTATGGAACGAACGCCAGGCCGGTCGACCCTTTGTCCCCATCCCGGAGCCGTATACGCCGCACCGCCTTGAAGACGCCTATGCCATTCAGGCAGCGTTTCAGCAACTCTTGACAGAGACCTACGGTCCTATCGTCGGGCATAAAATTGCGTTGACCACGCCGGTGATGCAGAAGATGGTCGGTTTTGACGAACCTATTGCCGCCGCCATCATGGGAAAAACCGTCCATCATACGCCGGCTCAGGTACGCCTGAGCGACTTCGGTCGCCTGGGAGTCGAGTGTGAGATTGCCGTGCAGATTGCGCATGATTTACCAGCCGACCGGGCTCCCTATACGCGCGACAGCGTGGCCGAGGCAATCGGGGCGGTCATGCCCGCCTTTGAACTGGTTGACGACCGCCACGCGGACTACACCAAAATCGCCGACAATATATTGACCCTGCTCGCGGACAACGCCTGGAACGGCGGCATTGTCCTGGGTTCGCCGCTGACAGACTGGCAACCGCTCGACCTGGCAGCCATCCACGGCACCATGCGCATCAACGACGAGGTTGTTGGAGAAGGTTATGGCCGGGATGTGCTGGGCCATCCGCTCGACGCCCTGGCCTGGCTGGCAAGCACGCTGGCCACCCAAGGCAAGGCCATGTCTCAAGGCATGGTCGTCATGACCGGTAGCGTGGTGGCGACTAAGTTTGTGAGTCAGGGCGATAAAGTGCAGTTGACGATGGACGGGCTGGGCGAAGTGGAGTTGCGTATTGAATAAACGGGGAAACCCACCCCTCCGAGGAGAGAATTACATTGGTCTGATGGAGTTTTAGCCTGAGCCGTTGACATAGCCATGCTCCGTAGAGTCTGGGAGGATAAAATTCAATACCAGAAGCGAGAGTTGGAGCAGAGACGCTAACCTAGAATGAAAAAATATGAAATTCGTTTTTCTTTCAGACACACATGACAAACACAAAGAAATGCAAATTCCCATTGGTGATTTCCTGATTTTTTGTGGAGATATGTCCTCCCGAGGGGAGTTGCGGGAAATAGAAGCCTTTTCCCTGTTTCTGAAGAACTTACCTCATAAATACAAAATAGTGATTGCCGGAAATCACGACTTTTCCTTTGAAGATGAAAGGAAATTGCAGGCAGAGGAACTGATTAGATCTACCGGAGCGTATTACCTGAATGATTCCGGTGTACAAATCGGGACAATCAAATTTTGGGGCTCTCCTGTTCAACCTTGTTTTAAGGACATGGCTTTTAACCGAAGACGTGGAGAAGACATCAAGAAACACTGGGATTTAATTCCATTGGATACCGACATTTTAATAACTCACGGGCCACCCAAAGGCATTTTGGACACGATCAGATCCGGCGAACGGGTCGGTTGTGAAGAACTGCTGCAAAAGACATTATCAATTCATCCCAAAATACATGTTTTTGGTCATATCCATGAGGGTTATGGAACTCTTCAACAACAGAAAACTGTTTTTATCAATGCTTCAAATTTGAATTTTTTGTATCAATATACCCACCCTCCTATTGAGTGGGAGTGGCCTGAATCCTGATTGTATTAAAGATAAGGATTAGGGCTTGGAAAATTCGCATCAGACGTTGGGAGAAGAGATGGATACCTGGGAGTGTAAGGTACTCACCACCTTCCTGAAGGGAGATCGACTCACCAAGATTCCGGATACTCGTAAGAAGCGGGCTGTTATCCTTCGCTGGCTTGCTCAGCAGTTCGAGAAGGACAAACAGTATCCAGAACGGGAGGTGAACGCCATCATCGAGCAATATCATCCAGATTGCGCCACCCTACGGCGCGAGCTAATCGGAGCGCGCCTGATGCGAAGGGAAAGGGGTATTTATTGGCGCTCCCGAGAGGTGGCGTAAACAGTACAAGGGTGTATCACTTCAACTGAAGGGAGAATGAACCAGGGGGACGATTTTGATAAAGGGGGTCTGTCTGAATAAAGTGGACACTATTGTCTATAATTCCCTCCAGGGAAGGGACTGGCGGGTCCCGACTTATTTCCCCATTTTTTCGTCCAGGAACGCGCTGACCTTATCAATCCCGATGCGTTCCTGCTCCAGGGTATCACGGTAACGCACGGTCACGGTCTGGTCTTCAAGCGTGTCGCCGTCAATAGTAAAGCAGTAGGGCGTACCGGCCTCATCCATGCGTGCGTAGCGTTTGCCGATGTTCTGCTTCACGTCGAGCTGCACGGCGTATTTCGGGCGCAACTCCTGATAGAGCTTCTCGGCCACCTCAGGCATACCGCTTTTGTTGACCAGGGGAAACACCGCCGCCTTGATCGGGGCCAGCCGGGGGTGGAACTTCATATAGACCTTGCTCGGTCGGCTCTCGTCTTGTGTATAAGCTTCGCACAGCGCGGCCAGGGTTCCACGGTCGGCACCGGCGCTCGGCTCAATCACGTGCGGGAAATAGCGCTCTTTACGCTGGTCATCAAAATAGCGCAGTTTGTCCCCCTGGCCGCAATGGGTGGCGTGCTGGCGCAGGTCATAGTCCGCCCGATGGGCGACGCCTTCCAATTCCCCGTAGCCGGGCGCGGTAAACGGGAAACGGTACTCGACATCGCTCGTGCCCGCTCCTTCTTTGGCATAGTGAGCCAGTTCGTCCTGGTCGTGCTCGCGCAGCGTCAGGTTCTCGCCCGCCAGACCAATGGACTGCCACCAGTGAAAACGGGTGTCGCGCCAATACTGATACCACTCCGCGGCCTCCTCGGGATGAATGAAGAACTCGATTTCCATCTGCTCGAACTCGCGCGACCGGAACGTAAAATTACGTGGCGTGACCTCGTTGCGGAACGCCTTGCCGATCTGCGCAATCCCAAACGGCACGCGCACCCGATTGGTATCGAGCACATTCCAAAACTGGGTAAAAATTCCCTGGGCCGTCTCCGGGCGCAGATAGGTGACCGCCGACGGGTCTTCGACCGCGCCGGTCGTGGTCTTGAACATCAGGTTAAAAGGCCGCGGCTCAGTAATCTCCCCACCACAAAATGGGCACGGCGGCTGCGGTTCGTCAGACACATGCTGCTCGGCGGCAAGCTGCCCAACTAATTGGTCCAGCCCGATGCCAAGCGGCGATTCGTCCTGTTCTCGCCCCTCGGCCAGGAGCGTAAGCGTTTCCACGGGCTTACGAACAAGGGCCAGGTTCGGGGCGAGTTTTTTTGCGGTCTTTTCTCCCCAACGCTTTACGCCTTTAATGGTTACATTCCCCGCGCTATGCAACTCTTTCAGCGAGGCATACCAGTCACTCTCGTGGATCATCTCCTCGATGTGATCGTACCGTACGAGCTTCTTGCAGTGACGGCAGGTGCTCATCAAATCGGAGAACCCGCCCACATGACCCGAGGCTTCCCAGACTTTCGGGTTCATAATAATGGTCGCGTCCACGGGAACGATCTCAATGGGACGACCGTCCGGACCGGGAGCCGGGCAGCGAACCACGTCCTGCCACCAGGCTTCCTTGAGGTTGCGCTTCAACTCGGCACCGAGCGGGCCGTAATCCCAAAAGCCGTTAATGCCGCCGTACAACTCGGACGACTGAAAGATAAACCCCCGGCGTCGGCATAACGAGACAATGGGGTCCATTGATTTGACGGAGGTTCTTGCAGTCTGTTTGCTCATACGGCTGATCTCATTCTGTCTGTATTGAGTGGTGTCTCAGCCCCCCTCCCTAGCCCTCCCCTCCGGGGGGAGGGAATTTCAGCCCCCTCTCCCCTGGAGGGAGAGGGTTGGGGTGAGGGGGAATATGCGAAGTCACGCACTATCCTGTCATTATCCTACCCGGCGTTTTTGCAGGCGGCATGATATTGGATGGCCCTGACCTCGGCAAGGGAGCAGGCCCGCGCCCCTCTTTGCGTCGGGAATCAGACACGGTACAAGTAACCGCAAGGCAGTCACTTCGTCTGGCAAGGAGAAAACCATGGGAAAAGCTTTGGACGGTATCCGTGTTCTTGACATGACCCACGTCCAGATGGGGCCTTCTTGTACCCAGATGCTCGCCTGGCTCGGCGCGGACGTCATTAAAGTCGAACTGCCGGGGCGGGGCGATATCACCCGCCAACAACTCCGGGACCTGCCCGATGTCGATAGCCTGTATTTCACCATGCTCAACTGCAATAAACGCAGCATCACCATTAACACCAAGACTCCAAAAGGACAGGAGATTTTTCGGAAGCTGATCAAGAAGTGTGACGTGCTGGTCGAAAACTTTGCACCCGGCGCTCTGGACCGTCAGGGATTCAGTTGGGAGGTCGTACGGCAGATCAATCCGCGCATAATTTATGCCTCCGGCAAGGGGTTTGGCCCCGGTCCGTTCGCAGACTGCAAGGCATACGAGACCGTCGCCCAAGCCATGGGAGGAGCCATGAGCACAACGGGCTGGGATGACGGCCCGCCGACCAGTACGGGAGCCCAGATTGGAGATTCGGGCACGGGCATGCATCTGGTAGCCGCGATTCTGGCGGCCCTCTTTCAGCGTGAGAAAACCGGGACCGGTCAGCGGGTTGAGGTCGCCATGCAGGACGCGGTGCTGAACCTGTGTCGGGTCAAGCTGCGCGACCAGCAGCGACTTGCCCACGGCCCCCTGAAAGAGTACCCGCAATATCCCGATAAGACCTTTGGCTCAGCCGTGCCGCGTTCCGGTAACGCCTCTGGGGGCGGCCATCCGGGGGTAGCTCTCAAATGCAAACCCGGCGGTCCCAACGACTACATCTATGTGGTTGTCCAGGCCCAGGTCTGGGGACCGCTGATGCAACTGATTGGCCGCGAGGATCTGATCGACCACCCGGATTACGCCACGCCGGAGGCGCGCCTCCCTCACCTGGATGACTGTTTCGCGGCGATCGAAGCCTGGACCCAAAAACACACCAAGTATGAAGCCATGCAGTTCCTCAACACGGCCAATGTGCCCTGCGGCCCGATCCTGGACATGAAAGAGCTGATGGAAGACGAGTCGCTGGCCGCACGGGACATTGTCGCCGAAGTCGAGCATCCGGAGCGCGGACGGTTCAAGACGGTCGGCTGTCCGCTCAAGCTCTCCGATTCACCGGTCGAGGTCACGACTTCGCCCCGCCTCGGTGAACATACCGGAGAAATCCTGCGGGATTTGGTCGAATACAGCGACGAAGAGGTGGAGGCAGCCCAGGCCGAGGGCGCTATCTAACGCTCCGCAGCATCCACTCCCCACATGTCACTCATTACCTGGTCGTGGATCTTTCTCCTCCTGTATATCGGCGGCATGCTGGCCATCGGCGTGTTTGCCCAACGACGGGTCAGGCACGCCGACGACTTTGCCACGGCGCGCGGCGCGTACGGACCGCTCTTTCTGGCGTTTGCCTTTGCCGCGACCACGGCCAGTGGCGCCACCTTTCTCGGCAGTTCGGGCTTTGGTTACGAGTGGGGGCTGCCGACGATTTGGGGCTGCTTCCTGTACCCGGCTGGGGTGTATGTCGGCGTGTTGGTCGCCATGCGCCTGGTTACCGCCTCGGGTCACCGGTTCGGCAACCGCTCCATACCGGAATACCTCGGCGACCGCTACCAATCCGATGGCATTCGGATACTCATCTCGGTCTTTTCTCTGGTGTTGTTTTTCTATCTGGCCGGGCAGTTGGTGTCCGGGCTGGTGATGTTCGAGATCATGCTGGGCATGTCGCCCCTGTGGGCGCTACTCATCACCACCACCGTCTTGTTGATTTACGTCGTGCTCGGCGGCGCGCATGCCGACATCCTGACCGATGGGGTGCAGGGCTTCATGATGCTGCTGGTCGCGGCGATGGTGATTGTCCTGTTCCTGACCGGATTTGGGGTAGACGGCGAAAGAGTGGGCATGCTGGGCATCATCGACCGCCTCACCGAGCAGGATGCGCATCTGGTCAGCGTGCTCAATGCCGAGACCGCGCTCTACCATTCCTGGTGGTCGATTGTCGCCATTTTTCTTTCACACATCCCGCTCGGCCTGCTCCCCCATCTCGGGAATAAACTCTGGGCATTAAAAAGCGTGAGCCAGCAGAAAACATTTATCAAGCTGGCTTTCACGTTTGGGCTGACGCTGGGCATGCTCGGGTTGGGCGGTCTCCTCGCCCGCGCGATATTGGGCGATGCGCTTTATGCCGAGGGAGCGAATCCGAATCAGGCCCTGCCCCTCCTCTTTATCGAGTTGTTCCCGACCTGGCTCGCCGCGCTTATTGGGGTGGGCGTGCTGGCCGCGATCATGTCTACCGCCGATGGGCTGGTCATCTCCTCATCCCAGGTGATTGCCAACGATCTCTACCGGCGGTCCATCGTGCCTCGCCTCAAGAACCCTCCGAGCGAGGAACAACTGGACCAGCGGGTGTTATCCATCAGTCGGGTGGCGACCGTCGTCGTGCTGGTGCTGTGTACCGCCCTGGCCTGGGCTTTGGTCGAGACCAATATCGCGCTGATTGTCTGGATCGGGAACGGCGGCATGATGGCGGCCTTTGCCGGGCCCCTCGTGGTCGGCGCGCTCTGGCGCGGCGTCACCCGCAAAGGCGCCTATGCCGGTCTGGTCAGCGGCTTCGTCACCTTCCTCGTACTGCACACCCAAATGATCGACCCCGCCTGGTTTGCTCCCGGCGTACTGCATACCGCTGCGGCCTGGCTTTACGCCGAGGGACCGAGCCCGTTCTCCTGCGCAACGATAGGAGAACTCATGTCGGTCGCCTGTACCTATGTTGTATCCAAAGCAACGCAGCCGTTGCCCGAGTCGCATGTGAAGGTGTTATTTGAAGGGACGTAAAGCAAAAACCAAAGGAAATCCCCTGGACCGTAACAAGGCATGGATTCCGGCGGAGATATTTACAAATAAGATAATTCCGTCTGCCGTTGTGAATGTGGCTGTTTTTCCTTACGCTTGGGGGACTTGCAACAAGAGCAAAGGAATCCGATATGAACTCGACCCGCAAACCGGTCGCCGTCGTGGTGGGAGCAACATCCAAGTGGCAGTCAGATGGCCGTAATACCAAACTCGCGCACGGTAAGATGATCGACGACAGCGATATACCCGTCGGTGCGCGCTGGGGCATCGGCGGTGCCGTCGCTCAGAAGTTTGCCAAGGAAGGCTTCTTCGTCGTGTTGACGACCCGGAATGCCGCCAATGCCTCCGGGTTGGAGCAGGCAATCCAGGAGCAAGGTGGCGAAGGCATGATTGTCGAGTTGGACCTCGTGTCGCACGACTCCATATCACAGGCGTTCGCCCGGATTCGAGAGCAAGCCGGTGACCCGAATGTCTTGATCTTCAACGCAGGCTACCTGGAGGGGCGTGACTTGCCGCCGGAGAAAGAATTGCTCGAACACATCCCGGTCGAACTCTTTGACACCGCGCAGCACATCTCCAGCCGAGGCCCATTCTTAGTCGCCAAGGAGGTGTTGCCCACCATGCGGGAACGAGGCGCGGGCTCTTTCTTCATCTCTAACAACGCGGCGTCCTTGCGCGGACGAAAGCGACTGACAGGACAGTCGTTGTACTATCCGAGAGTAATGATGCGCACGCTGGCGCAGGTGCTGACGGAGGAGTATTCCGAGCATGGCATACACGTGGCCAACATCGTGATAGACGGCCTCATCGACTCTCCAGGCACCCGCGCCCTGCCGCTAGCCCAGAAGCGGCCCGAAGTGGTGATGGATCCCGTGAAGATCGCTGAGGCGTATTATTATCTCCACACCCAAGACAAATCCTGTTGGACGCACGAACTCCAATTGACTCCATTTTCGACCAAGCCGAGCTTTTAAGGGCATCAACTTGGGACAGACGCCTACCGAAAATTCCGTTCCTTTCACAATCGTCGCTTGGTGCGCGAGAGCGCGGTGAGCATTTTGATCTCAAGACCAGCGATAGAGGGAACGAGGTTGAGTGGGGTAGTTCATTGGTGAGACGACTGAGCGGCGCTGCTCGGGAGCGAAGGAACTGGCATGAGCATCCTGGCATTCGTAGTGGTTGTGCTGTGGCTGAGCCCGGCCTATGCGGCGGATTGGTTTCCGTCGAAGTATGGTGCGGAGGACCGGCTGGGAGCGATAAACAATCTGTCGGCGCAGGCCGTGGTTGAAGCGGCCGGTCTGATCACAACGGGCAAGGTCTATTCGCTTGCCATGCCGACCGGCCCGAAAACCCCAGCCTTTGGCCCCCGCAATTACCAAATCCGCACCGATAGGATTTTTGTCGGAGACAGTCCAACCGTTGGAGCCAATAAACTCCAGGGCTTTGACGATCTGGTCATCTCCTGGCTGGGCGTTGGCACCCAGATCGACGGCTTTGCCCACGTCGGTGCTGACGGCAGGCATTACAACGGCGTCCCGACCGAGGAAGTCATTCGTCCAGATGGCGCAATCCAATACGGTATCCATACCCTGCCGCCCATCGTCGGGCGGGGTGTCTTGCTCGACATGGCGGCCGCCGCGGGCGTCGCTCAACTGCCCGAGCGGACCGTCTTTGAGAGCGCCGAACTGCGGGCAGCGGCCCAGCGTCAGGGGACGGAGCTCCGCACGGGAGATGTTGTACTGCTGCACACCGGCTGGCTCAGCGTTGCCGACGAGGACGGGGAGCGTTTTCTGGCCAAGCCACCCGGGATTGGCCTGGACGGCGCAACTTGGCTGGCCGACCAGGACGTTGTGGCCGTTGGTGCGGATACCTGGACCATCGAAGGCTGGCCCACCAACGACAAGCTACCGGACCACTTCCTGCCCGTTCACGATTTACTTCTGACGAAACGGGGCGTGTATATTCTGGAAAATATCAAGACCGCCGAGCTGGCCGCGGATCAAGCCTACGAGTTCTTCTTCATGCTTGCTGCACCACGCCTGGTTGGGGCGGTGCAGAGCCCCGTCCATCCTGTCGCGATCCGCTAGGGATACAATAGGCATCATTCTTCCGCTATGCGGCATAACCTGCATGGGTCGAAACCAATCCTGCACGGGAATTGCCATACCGTCAGCGAACCGTGTAGTAAGAATGCAATCACAAGTCCGATCAAAGGGAGGGTTTAGTATGGCCACGTCGGAACTGGAGCAGCGCATCACCCGGCTCGAAGACATTGAAGCAATAAAACAGCTCAAGGCCCGCTACTGCGAAATCTGCGACGATATGCACAACCCCGACAGGGTCTCGTCGGTCTTTGCCGAAGATGCCATCTGGGAGAGCCCTGATTTCGGCAAGGCTGAGGGCCATGCGGCTATTCGCGAGTTATTTAGTAAATTCCAAAACATGTTCAGCTTTTCCCAGCACAACATCATGAACCCCATCATCGAGGTCAACGGAGACCGCGCCACCGGCGTCTGGTATATCATGGGTCCGTGGACGTATGCCGAAAACGACGATGAGAAATGGCTGGCCCTGCGCTATGACGACGACTACGTAAAGGTCAACGGGGAGTGGAAGTACCAACACCTACGGGTCGTCCTGCGGATGACGGCCGATCGATAACGATAGCCCCGGCGCGCGCAGTGTAGCCAAGCGGGGTCTGTGGAATCCCCCTATTTTCCTTTGGACGCGTAAGGAAACCTGCTCATGACACTCGTTAGCTGGTCGTGGTTCTTCCTCGTCATCTATATCGGCGGCATGATAACCATCGGGGTTGTGGCCCAGCGGCGGGTCAAACACGCCGACGACTTTGCCACGGCGCGTAGCGCGTACGGGCCCCTGTTTCTGGCCCTGGCGTTTTCCGCCACCACCGTGAGCGGGGCAACCTTCCTGGGCATGCCGGGACTGAGCTACACCTGGGGGCTGACCACCATGTGGACCGTCTTTCTGACCCCGGTCGGCCTCGGTTTGGGCATGTTGCTGACCATGCGCCTAGTTACCAGCTCCGGCCATAAGTTCGGCAACCGCTCCATCCCCGAGTACCTGGGAGACCGCTACCAGTCCGAAGGCATTCGGGTGTTGGTGTCGCTGTTTTCCCTGTTGTTGTGTTTCTATCTGGCCGGCCAGCTTGTGTCGGGTCTGGTCATGTTCGAAATTCTGCTGGGTTTACCACCGCTCTGGGCACTGATCATCACCACCACCGTGTTGTTGGTTTACGTCGTGCTGGGCGGGGCGCATGCCGACATTATCGCCGACGGCATCCAGGCCTGTCTGATGCTGCTGGTCGCCGTGGTGGTCGTCGTGCTCTTCCTCATCGGCTTTGGGCTGGAGGTGGGCGAATCGGGGAGGAGTGGATTCCTGGGACTGATCGACAATCTGGCCGCTCAGGACGAACACATGGTCCGCGTCCTCAACACCAAAACCCCGCTCTACCATTCATGGTGGTCGATTGTCTCGCTGGTGATCTCGCTCATTCCGCTGGGCGTGCTGCCCCACCTGGGCAATAAGCTCTGGGCCTTGAAACACAGCGCGGACCAGAACCGCTTTCTGGCCTTCACGACCGTCTTCATCCTCACCCTGGCCATGCTGACGCTGGGGGGGCTACTGGCCAGGGCGTTGATGGGTGACGCCCTGTTTGCCGAGGGAGCGACCTCGAATCACGCCCTGCCCACGCTCTTCATCGAGCTGTTTCCGACCTGGCTGGCGGCGCTCGTCGGGGTCGGCGTGCTGGCCGCCATTATGTCCACCGCAGACGGACTCGTCGTGTCCTCCTCCCAGATTATCGCCAATGACCTCTACCGTCGGAGCATAGTCCCGCGATTGAAGCATCAGCCAACCGGGGAACGACTCGACCGCCAGGTCTTATACATCAGCCGGGTGGCCACGGTAGTCATTCTCGTCCTGTGTGCGGCCATCGCCTGGGCGTGGGTCGATACCAACGTCCTACTGATTGTCTGGATTGGGACCGGCGGCATCATGTCGGCCTTTGCTGGTTCTCTGGTCTTTGGGACCCTGTGGCGCGGGGTCACCCGGGCCGGGGCCTACGCCGGCCTGGTCAGCGGCTTTGTCAGCTTTCTGGTCCTGCACGCCCAACTGATCGACCCGGCCTGGTTTGCACCAGGTCTGCTGCACAGCGTTGTCTCCTGGCTCTATATCGAGGGCGTCAATCCGTTCTCCTGCTCGGCCCTCGCCAGCCTCACCTCGGTTGCCTTTACCATCGTCGTCTCCAAAGTGACCCAGCCCCTGCCCGAGACGCACGTCCAGGAGTTGTTCGAGAGCGTGTGAAATTCAGAACCCCGGTCGCTTCTATCTCTACGTCTTTGCTCGGGTTATCACATATGATACCCTGCCGAAGATGCAGGAGATCAAAAAATGACCCGTCCAACATTGGCGAGCTTCAAGCAAAAGGCGCTGAATGATCCGGAAGTCAGAGCGGAGTATGCAGAGGCGGTCGGCTATCGCATAAAGATCAACTTCCTTCCCGTCTCGCATTCAACCTGATCTCCCCACACATGACGCTCATCACTTGGTCGTGGTTTTTCCTCGTCATCTATATCGGCGGCATGATAACCATCGGGGTTGTGGCCCAGCGACGGGTCAAACACGCCGATGACTTTGCTACGGCGCGTAGCGCGTACGGCCCTCTGTTTCTGGCCCTGGCGTTTTCGGCCACCACCGTGAGCGGGGCTACCTTCCTGGGCATGCCGGGGCTGAGCTACACCTGGGGGCTGACCACAATGTGGGGCGTCTTTCTGGGTCCCGCCGGTCTGTGTCTGGGCATGTTGCTGACCATGCGCCTGATTACCAGCTCCGGCCATAAGTTCGGCAACCGCTCCATCCCCGAGTACCTGGGAGACCGCTACCAGTCCGAAGGCATTCGGGTGCTGGTGTCAGTGTTTTCCCTGTTGTTGTGCTTTTATCTGGCCGGCCAGCTCGTGTCGGGCCTGGTCATGTTCGAGATTCTGCTGGGTTTACCGCCACTCTGGGCGCTGATCATCACCACCACCGTGTTGCTGATTTACGTTGTCCTGGGCGGAGCCCATGCCGACATTATCGCCGACGGCATCCAGGCCTGTCTGATGCTGCTGGTCGCCGTGGTGGTCGTCGTGCTCTTCCTCATCGGCTTTGGGCTGGAGGTGGGCGAATCGGGCAGAAGCGGATTCCTGGGACTGATCGACAATCTGGCCGCTCAGGACGAGCACCTGGTGAGTACCCTCAACACCAAAACTCCTCTCTACCACTCCTGGTGGTCCATTGTCTCGCTGGTGATTTCCTTCATTCCGCTGGGCGTACTGCCGCACCTGGGCAACAAGCTCTGGGCCTTGAAACACAGTATGCACCAGAACCGCTTTCTTACCCTCACGACCATATTCATCATCACCCTGGCCATGCTGACCTTGGGCGGCCTGTTGGCCCGGGCGCTGCTGGGTGACGTCCTGTTTGCCGAGGGAGCGACCTCGAATCACGCCCTGCCGACACTCTTCATCGAGCTGTTTCCGACCTGGTTGGCGGCCTTGGTCGGTGTCGGCATCCTGGCCGCCATCATGTCCACCGCGGACGGACTCGTCGTGTCATCTTCCCAGATTATCGCCAACGACCTCTACCGTCGGAGTATAGTCCCGCGATTGAAGCATCCGCCAACCGGGGAACGACTCGACCGCCAGGTCTTATACATCAGCCGGGTGGCGACCGTTGCCGTGTTGGTCGTCTGCGCGGCAATAGCCTGGTCGTGGGTTGAAACCAACGTCATGCTGATTGTCTGGATTGGCACCGGCTGTGTCATGTCGGCCCTGGCCGGTTCCCTGGTATTCGGGGCGCTATGGCGCGGGGTCACGCGGACTGGGGCCTACGCCGGCCTGGTCAGCGGCTTTGTCAGCTTTCTGGTCCTGCACGCCCAACTGATCGACCCGGCCTGGTTTGCACCCGGCCTGCTGCACTCCGTCGTCTCCTGGCTCTATATCGAGGGCGTCAATCCGTTCTCCTGCTCAGCCCTCGCCAGCCTCACCTCGGTCGCCTTCACCATCATCGTCTCCAAAGTGACCCAGCCCCTGCCCGAGACGCACGTCCAGGAGTTGTTCGAGAGCGTGTAAGCCTATGAGAGCATTTCGGCAATTTCATCCAGATACTCTTCAAG
This sequence comes from Candidatus Binatia bacterium, assembly GCA_022820725.1. GTDB lineage: Bacteria > Desulfobacterota > Binatia > Bin18 > Bin18 > Bin18. Next base: position 191,685 of record JAJEFA010000004.1, on the reverse strand, counting down.
AGACAAGCCGTGGCTTCCGGCCACAACCGCCAGCGTAGCGAGTTTTGTCCGTTCCCCCTTTTCGATTCTTCGCACCTGGCGTTCGGACAGCCCTTGAATCTCGGCCTGCTTGATTCCGCGCTGCTTGCGCAATGCGGCAACCGCCTCTCCGAATCGCAGGTCATACAGCACTCTTTCCCGCTCCTTTTTCCTGCGCCAGCCCGCGTCTTTCAGACAGCGAATCGCATCGAGATCGATATGGACATCGCCCTCGGGCCAGTGCAGATAGCTGCCTTCGCTGGATATGGTAAAGAAAGAACGGTGTTGGGGCTGAATCCCCTTGAGTGCCGGCATTTCTTCAAAGCCAACCTTGAACAAGCTGTGGTCACAGGCCATAACGAAGAGGTCATCTTGCGTGACCTGTGCAGTGGCAATGAGTTGACTCGGACAGCCCAAACTCCAGGCCATGAGCACCCGCTTTGGGACCTCTTTCCCCGAGTGGACAAGGATATGTCGGCTGATTCGGAGTTTTGCCTCACAAAGCATCTGGGGTAAAAACCGAGCGTTGTCATCTTCTCGGACGAAAAGAGTGCGGAGATGGTTGCGATGCTTTGCAGCCCGGACAAACTCGCTGACCGCCGGCAGGGCGGCAACAGAGGTGAGGACGAAAACATTCCGCGCATTGACCTTTCTCAAATCCGGCTTCCGAAAAATGCTGAAAGAAGGCGGAATGATGTCATAGCTGAATGGGTCTTGCGCCCAGACGGTCATTGCAGCCAACTCTGACATGTTCAGTTCCCTCTCGCCACTTTGGCTTCCCATTCGATATAAAGCTCATCTCTATGCTGAAGGACCAGGCGTAAAATTTCTCGTCGCTCTTTCCCAGAAGGGCCTGGACCCGAAGGAGGAAACTTCATGTTGAAAGCCAATTTTCTGCGTGTACACACGCCAAAAAAGATGCGCATCTCCCACTTGTCCGGTTTGCGAGCGTGAAAATGAGGAGGTTCGTGATCCGAAGAATTGAACCATAAATCCACGCCTGCCAGTTGAAAGCATTCCAACTTTCCCAAAAATCAACCTCTTTGTTTTCCATTAGGGAGTATGCCCGAGACCGGACAAAAAATCAATTCTATAGATATGGAAAAATGTCTGGTATAGTTTAACACATACTATCTACACGGACCCCGAGCGCCCCAAGCACCTTCATCCCGGTGCCGGAGACGTGGCTACCCCACGATCAGTTCGATGCGGTCTCCGTACCGCCGGAAGTCGTCCGCGTTGAACGTCAACAGTCTACGCTCCCCGTACGCCAGCATGGTTGCGACGATGTTGGCGTCGTGAATCTGCTTCCCCCCTACGGGAACGTGGCGGCAGAGCGAAACCAGCCTGTCAGTGACCACTGGTCCGTCCTCCAACACCTCGAAGGCGGCGACCAGCCGTTCCACGTCGGTCAGGGCGTCCTCCCGGCTGAGGGGCACCGCCCAAGTCTGTGGGCGGGTGACCACGGCGAGGTATTCCCGCAGGACTTGGCGGCTGATGCGAGGCGAGTCCGGCTCGGCAAAGGCGCGTTCCAAGCTGGTCCGGGCGCGCTCGTGGTCCGGAGCCTCCAGAATACGGGCGTGCACCAGCACGTTGGTGTCGACAAACATCGGGCGGGCTACAGCCTCTCGGCGTAGAGGTCCTCACGCCGGAGACTGAGACCTTCCGGCCAGGCGCCGGCGGCGTGGACTGGCCACACGGCGTCCAGGGACAACGGCTGGACACCTGCCGGGGGTTTGCGTCGGAGCAGCAGCGTCTCTGCTTCCATATCGACCTCCGCCGTCTCCCAGCCGGCGGCGCTCCACGACAGGGCCTGACTGTGGCCGTTGCCGGCTGGCTGGTTGGACCACCAGGGCCGGTGCAGGCGGGCCGAGGCCGGCAACGCAAAGCCGAGGAGCGCCTCAATCTCGCTGAAGCTGGTTCTCCATTCCTGGGCGGCCAATCCACAGAGGTGGGTATACAGCCGCTGATACTTGCTCCGCGCCGCTATTTGTCGGTACTGCTGCTCCCGGTTCCTCGTCATGTTCAGCCTCCCTGTCAATGTCAACCACCAAGTATCGTATACGAATGTAGTTAGTTAGTGATGATGGGGCAACCCCTCAAGTACGGTGGATGGTTAGGGCCACGCAGGGCACCCTCCGGTGCACGCACGCTCGATTCCGCATTCCCTGCGGTTGGTCCTGCTCGGCCCTCGCCGGCCTCACCTCGGCCGCCTGCACCATCATCGTCTCCAAAGTGACCCAGCCCCTGCCCGAGTCGCACGTCCAGGAGTTGTTCGAGGACGTTTGAAATAGCGCAAGGCCTGGACGATTATACGTTGTACATCCATACGTTCTATGATACGTTTAACTGTACATCCAAACGTTCCGAAGAGGATTCATTATGGCGAATTTGCCGAACATTATCCCTATCACCGCACTACGCCAGGATGCTGCGACCGTATTAAAGCAAGTCAGCAAGTCGGACGACCCGTTTGTCATCACCCAACGAGGACGGGCCGCAGCAGTGTTATTGAGCGCAGAAGCCTACCGGCGAGCAGAGTCCGAACGACAGATACTCAGACTTCTGGCTCGGGGGGAAAAAGAAATCGCTGAAGGGCGTGGTATCGACTTGGACACTGTGCTCGCCGAGGCTGATGCCCTGCTTGAGGCTGACGACCTGTGACCGTTCAATTCACGCCGTCGGCTCGGGCACAATTCCTGGCTGCCATTACGTACATCCGTCGCGACAACCCAGAAGCGGCGAGACAGTTTCGCCAACGCGCCGAGCAGATTCTCCGTCGGCTCGGACAATTTCCAGATTCCGGAAGATTCATTCCCGAGTTTCCAGAGTTACCCTACCGGGAAATCATTATTGCTCCGTATCGATTTTTCTATCGTCCGGAACAGAACACGGTCTGGGCCGTGGGCGTATGGCATGGCGCTCAGCTACCGGATAAACCCATAGGCTGAGTTCTAGAGCGGTTTACGATACGTTATAGCCGGGCTGGTCCGCTTGCGTCATGCCGGACTTGATCCGGTATCCAGAAACCGGGGGGCAGGGGGCCTGGATTCCTGTTTGCACAGGAATGACGGACGGCTACACAGAATCGGAATTTGCTCTAGAGTATGCCCGAGAGCTGGCTTCTGGAGCAACCGTTTGCGGCTCGCTATTTCAAAATTTCAAAAGACACCCCTACCAATATGGAAAGAGAGGATACAGCGCGCTGCAGCAAGGCCGGCTGAGGACTCAGCCGGCCCTTGTTTTATGCCAGAGGAAAGAGGTCGGATGAGGGGCCGGCCCCGTTAGGGAGGCGAGGGGCCGGCCCCGTTAGGGAGGCGAAGGGCCGGCCCCGTGAGAGGTTACTGTACGTCGGTATCGGTAATATGAAAGTTCTGTGAGGGTTGGTGCCATTCCAGAATCACGGTGGTGTCGGGGTCGGGAAAGCCCTCGACCCGAATTTCGTCACTCTCCGTGTCCCGGAGAAATTCGGCATTGGAAATCCGCACGACCGTAAACCGGGGGGTGGCAAGCTGCACGCCACTGCGTCGGTCCAGGCCGATTTGTTCCTGTCCGACAAAGGCTCGCATGATATATGTGCCAGCCTCCAGGCGGTTGTAGTTGAACACGCCCCCAAAGCCCACGTTAGCGCGATTATGGGCACATTCCTGCTCCTGTACCACATCCGGACGGGGCGATCCGTAGGGAATGGTGAAGGCGGGGAGGGCCAACTGGGTATTACCAACGCGGCGAATCTCGATCCGCACATCATTATCGCCGTCGCCACAGACCCAACCGTGGATCATGCTCACGCCTGTGCGGGAGTCACCGGAGGCAGGAGCATCGATAGTGCCGTGGGAGTCAACGGTAGGGGGGGTAACGGGATCACCGTCGGTGTCGGTGTCCGTATCGGTATCCGTGTCGGTGTCCGTGTCGGTGGGTTCATCGATGGTTGCACCTCGGAGGAAATTGGATTCGAGTTCATAGGTCACTGCGACCGTCCGCCTTTGACTCTCGACTTCCAACATATACAGGCCCGGAACGACAGACACGACAATCCGGAAGTTCCGATCTTCCCCGCCATTGTCATCCCGTTTCACTAGGCGCCCATCCGGTCCGTACAGTGTTCCCACGACATCATCATTGCCGGTCGTCTCCAGGTGGAGCGTGCCGGCGTGCTCGATGGTGAACAAATACCGATCGCGCATCTTCTCCTCATCCGTGTCGGGAGTCACGGCGATGGTTGATTCGGCAAATTCATCGGTTCCCGTAGAAAGGTTGCTCGCGGGCACCTCCTCCAAGCTGGACTCCAGGATATACTGCCCCGCAGTTCCCGTGACGACCACGGCATAGTGATTGCCCGATTGCACCGGGATATTATCGAAGCCGAAGTGGTTGCGTGGTCCGCCCCCGCTCGCCGTCGCAATCTGCCCGAGTGGCCCATACAGCACGCCCGCCGTATCCGAAGAGGTGCGTGCCCCGACATTGCCATTGAGCACCAGCAGGCCAGAGGCCGTCGGGGTAAACACAAAGACATCGCGGTCGGCTTGCACCCCCTCATTCGCTTCTGGACGCGGGGCAATCTCAGGTGGTGACGGATCGTCGGAGTCGATTACGGTGCCGGTCCAGGGCGGGGCCGCAGCAATGGGAACCGTCGTCTCACCGCTTGCTGTGGACATCGCCACGGCAAAGGTCATCACCAGATCATAACTGAGGCGGGTTGTGGCTTGCGATTCAACCGCCACACGATAGGCCGGCCCTGATTGTACGACCGGAACAACCAGACTGAAACTATTGCCAGTGCCCATGGTGCGGGCATTGGGTGCGTTCGTCAACGTCCCGCTGATCGGACCCGTCCCGGTCGCCTGGACAGTCAGCAGGCCGGGCGCGGTCACCGTCAGGTCGTGAAAGAGGGCATTGCCTTTGGTCCGCAGTGTGCCGCCTGGGGAGGCAGCAGAGATGGCCCCGTGAAATTGTACGGCTAGGTCCGGCCCTGTTGCTGGGACGACATTCAGTTCTGCCGTGGCCGTGTCTGATTGCACGGTGACGAGGATAAACTCAGCATCGCCAGACTTGACCTCAGCACGGAGTTGGAAGCCCGCATGCTCGCTACTTACTGCACCTTCTAAGGCTACGGCAGCGTCTATCAAAGCATCAGCAGCGGAGCCGTCAGCGGGCGTATCGCTAGCGGGAGGACCATACAATGCGGTAATTTCCTCACTTGGACTTGGCGGGTCACTTAACGGATTATCGGCATTAGTCGTGCCTGCATTCCTTGCCGTCGCCGCGGCTACCTGAGTCGCTAATGCTTGGTTGGTGTCGAAGGCGGGGGGGGAGCCGATCGTGGCTTCGGTGAGGGGGTTTTCTCTTTCCCCCAGTCCAGCGCTCTCTAAGGCCCTTGATACTGTATCAAGGTAGCTAGCGGCGTCCCTCAGTGCAGTCCGGGCATCGGATTCTGCTCTACTTAACTGGGATGTGGTAGCGCTAGGATTGGTTTGACCTACCACGGCCTGGGCAGTCGCCGCCGCTGTGCGTGCCGTACCTGCTCTTGTGCGTGCGGTCCGTGCGGCTCCTTCTTCTCGGTTATGGTCGGAATCATAGGTTGTTTTATAGCGGGCACGGACACTAGAGCCCTGGCATAATACTGCATCGGTTGGAGTGGTTGTTGAGAACACCCGCAACTCTCCTGCTGCGAGTTGGGGAACAGTGATCTTGGCATAGCGGTAGCGGTCATTACCCTCATTGGATTGGTCGGTGCCTCGTACGGTTGTCAAGGCGGCTGGGTCGAATGTTCCATCTACCTGGAGTGCCGTTTGCGCGCTGTCAAAAAAAGTCCCCGCTGTGGGCAGCCCACTACAACTCGGCAGCGGTTGCGTATGCGCCTGAACAGGCTGGGCGACCAGGATGAGCCCGCTCCCGAGTAGAAACCCACCGACCAACACAACCCCTACCTTCGTCCACAATTTTCCCATCATCGCTTCTCCCTCCGTGTCTGTTGCTGAAAATGCCGTGCCCTGCCTTGCCGTGCCATGCACCTGCCGCGCCTTGCCTCGCCCCGCCCCACCCAGAATCGTTAGGTCTCTGTTGACGGGGCATGCGCCCCGTTGGTCATCAACTCCACACTCAGGACTGTAAACCGTCCGTAATCGCCGGATTTCTCCGGTCGCCAATCCCCCAGCCCGATCCGCCGCCCGGCAATCGTGAGCCAGCGCGTGAGCTGCGCGACATCGACCAGTTCATCATCGGCCTCGACCAGGAACGTCACGCCCCAGGTATCGAACTTCGCGCGGGTGCGCGGAATCCGGTTCCGCTGCACCACCACATTGGTCGTGAACTGGACCGTCTTGCCCAGCTCTTCGACCGTGGTGCCCAGACTGGTGTCATATGAGAAGGCTTCGACCGACTCGATCAGCAACCCCTCCCGGACTTGCGGTCCCTGCTTGAGTTTGCGGGCCGCGGTTTCAATACATGCCCGAAGGGCCGCCGCCGGGATGGTCGGCCGGCCGGTTTGGTCGTCCAGCCACAGACTTGTCTGGCATTCCAGTTCTTGCAGGCGTTCCGCATCCCGCATGGTGCGGTTGCGGCCCTGTTGCTTGGCAATGGCGTCTTTCTCTTGATTGGCCGGCGACCGCTTATCGAGGCCCGTCATGCCGTTGTGCATGATGAGCGGCCGGAGTCCTTGCAGGCAGATACGGTAATGCTGGAGCATTAGTCACCTGCCCTCGCCCGTGAGCATTTGTCCGTTATCGGCCACAAGCATTGATGTCTCCTGAATGAATGTGTGTCGTCTCTTCAAAGGGGCCGCCCGCCGTGTAGACGGCCCCGAGGGGCAGGGCCGGGAAATGGCCCCTATTCCGCACCTGCCTCACGTTCGAATGGACTCATTTGTCCGCTGGCGACGAAGGTTCACGCCTACTTTTACAATGTCTAATAGATATAGTTTCGTTTATAAATTCCGTCCAACAGACAATATATTATTACTAATAAAGATAGATTGTCAATAAACTATCCCTGTCAGACCGTTCACCTAACATAGAGGTCAATCCATACTGGTCTTGGACCACGAGGCGGGTATGAATGACCGAGAGCAGTTAGGAAAACGGATCAAAAGCCTGCGAAGGTCGAAGGGTCATACACAGGAACGGCTGGCAGAAATCATCGACATCAACCCCAACTATCTGGCCGTCATTGAGCGGGGGGAGGCGAATCCGACACTCGCTCTGCTTGAGCGTCTTTCCGAGGGGCTGGAGGTCCCGCTCTCCGAATTGTTTCAGTATCGACGGGAGGAAGGATATCTTCCCGTCGAACTCCGCCAAAAGCTGGACGGGCTGGTCAATGAGGCCAGTGATGAAGAGCTGCTCAGGCTTACCCGTATTATTGAGGTGTTGCGGGAATAGCACCAAGACGGGAGCCGCCCTGTCAGCACTGGACTGGGGGGGTGGGGAATCTGCAAGTCCTCCCCGTCTCGCATTCAACCTGACCTGTGCGGAAAAGGGCGACCTAGACTACCAAGGATGCAAATCCATCCTCTCGAACCCAGTATCTAGTTTTGATTTCCAGCGAGGGTATTCTTCCACTGGCCTTTCGTTTGTGCCTTCCGTCATTTTGGTATAGAAGCACCACTAAGGAGAGACGCTATGATCAAAATCTACGGCACGACCCTGAGCAATTATTACAGCACGGCCAAGGCTGCGCTGGTCGAAAAAGGACTCGCCTTCGAGGAAGTCTCGGTCATGCCGAGCCAGGAGCCGGAAGTCCTGGCCAAAAGCCCGATGGGCAAGGTGCCCTATATTGAGGTCGATGGCACGACCCTGACCGAGACGAACGTCATCTTCGACTATCTCGAAGATATCCAGCCGCAACCGGCGCTGTATCCCGGTGACCCCTGGGCCAGGGCCAAAGCCAAAGAAATTATCCGCTTTGTCGAGCTGTATCTCGACGCACCGGCCCGGCGCCATGTGCCGACCGTGTACTTCGGCGCGCCGGTTGACCAGGCCGCGTATGACGCAGCCCGGCCATTGCTGGAAACCGGGCTGCGGGCACTCAAGCAACTCGTCCGCTTCGAGCCCTATATCGCCGGCGACACGTTTACCTTCGCCGACCTGACCGCCTATTTCGAGCTGCGCTTTACCAATCTGCACACGACGCAAATCTACGACTGGGACATTACGAATAATGTCCCCGGCCTGGGTGAGTATTTGCAAATGGTCGGCGAACGTCCGTCGGTCAACGCGGTCGATTCGGTTATGCAGCGAGATTTCGCGGCCTTCAAAAACAGGAGCTAAGCCGCGGTATCCAGCCATGAGCAACAGCGAGACCACCCCGACGATTCACTACCGACCGATGACCGCCGAAGACCTCGGGGCGGTCCCTATTGGTCATCAGGGCGACGAGCAGGAGGTCCGTACCCGTATCCAGGACCTTGGCTCAAGCGCGATCCTGGCGTTTGACGGCGCGCAGCACGTCGGCCAACTCCAGTTTCGGCGCTACGCCGCGGACACCCGCTCGCCCAAGGGGCTGTGGGATCCGCTGTATTGGGGCGAGTTCGGTGACGCCGCGCCCGCGCTGCCCGACCGCAGCCTGTCCGTTTACTGCTACCATGTTGGCCAACTCGACGACACGGACGACCGGGACGCGCGCTATCAGGGACGGGGCATTGGCCTGAGCCTCTTGGATTATTTTTTGGACTGGGCCGAGCAGGCCGGGTTCGCGGCGGTGACGGCCAAGGCCACCCCTACCCCACGGGCCGTCATGGCCTTTATGGGCGGGCAGCCACCCAAAGCCTATCAGGAACGCGGGTTTGAGGTCTTTTCGAGCGTGGTCGATACCGAACTGCGCGACCTCGTAAAAGACAGGCAGCTCGTGTCGGCCGACGCAGATCACGACAACGCTTCGCTTATCAGCTATTGCGTGAAGTTTTTCTAAGGCTGAGCGTTTCCGTTTCTACTGAGGTGCCGAAATGGGAGAGATTACGGTCAACGTTACGCTTGAAAACCCGATTGATCGCGGAGTTTTTGAGCGAGGAGAGGGCGAGGAATCCGCCATTCGTCGTTCCAGTATTGACGCGATTGTTGATACTGGCGCCGTCATGTTGGTTTTACCCCAAAACGTCGTTGAGCGGCTCGGACTGGAAACACGCCGAACCGTGATTGTTTCCTATGCAGATGAGAGGAAGGAAGAACGCCCGGTAGCCGGTCCCCTGACCATCCGCATTGGCAACCGCTTTATGAGTACTGACTGTGTTGTCGGTCCTCCCCTGAGCGAGCCGCTGATCGGTCAAATCGTCCTCGAAGCCTTAGATTTAATTGCCGATTGTACAAACCGTACTCTGACTCCACGTCCCGAGTCGCCTGATTATCCGCTGTTGAAGCTCAAATGATAGAGTGCCCTGGGAGGGCGGCCATCCTGGCCGCCTGCGGGCTGGAAGCCCGCACTCCTTAAGGAGGCGGGAGACGCGCTACACGGCAGCGTGATTTGCTTCAGCCCGTTGTATGCTGTTACGGCTGATCTTGTGTGGGGCATATAATGAATGATGGCACCCCTCTCCCAGGCCGTCGCGTGAACCAGCGGTCGGGGTCGCCTAGCCAAATCACGCCACAATTGGTATTTAGGCTGGAACTGCCCATATAAAGGAGGCCAGGTATGAAAGTATCCATGTTTCACCTGATGCCCTACCGGGACCTGCCGGACGATTTTGAACAAAAATATCACTCTGTCTGGGTCGATCCGCCCTGGACGGAACTGGGCGACGCCGAGAAAGTCGGCCAGTACTACAACTGGTCGCTGGACGAACTGATTCACGCCGCCAAAGCCGGGATGGACGGTATCTGCGTCAATGAGCATCATCAGAATGCCTATGGCTTCATGCCCAACCCCAACCTGATGGGCTCGGTCCTGGCCCGGGCCACCAATGGTATGGATGTGGCAGTGGTGCAGATGGGCTCAACCCTGCCAACGACCAATCCACCCACGCGCGTGGCCGAAGAATACGGCATGCTGGATACCATCAGCGGCGGCCGTCTGGTGGCCGGTATGCCGCTGGGAACAGCCATGGATGCCACTTTGTGTGCGGGTATCACCCCGATTGAGCAGCGCGAACGCTATTACGAGGCCCACGATCTGATCCTCAAAGCCTGGACCGCAGACGACATCTTCGCCTGGAACGGCAAATACTATCAGTTGCCCAAGGTCAACGTCTGGCCGCGGCCGATTCAACAGCCTCATCCGCCCGTCTGGATTCCGGGACTCGGCAGCCTGAGCACCTGGGAATTTGCTGCGCAGCACAACCATTGCTACTGCTTTCTCAGCTATTACGGCCCCAAGGCCGGCAAAAACGTAATGGACGGGTTCTGGCAGTTCATCGGCGAGCGCGGCATTGAACCCAACCCCTACCGCGCCGGTTTTCTGCAACTCGTGGCCGTGGCCGAAACCGACGCCAAGGCCGAAGCCTTGTATGAAAAGCATATCCAGTACTTCTACAATAAGTCCCTGCATATCCCGCCCGAATACTTCTTCCCGCCGGGCCACCAGGACTATCGCAGCCTGGAAAACAATATCCGCAAGGGCATCTTCAAGAGCTATTTTGACAAGCTCGATAGTATCCCCAACTGGAAGTTCAAAGACTTTGTGGATGAGGGTTTTGTGATTGCCGGCAGCCCGGCAACCGTGCGCGACATGCTTGCCGACGCGGCCAAAGACCTGCGGGTCGGCAATCTGATGGTCCTGTTGCATATCGGCTCCATGCCGCATGACTTGACCCTCAAAAACATCGATATGTTCAGTAGCGAAGTCATGCCCCATATCCACGATATGTGGGACAACCAGTGGGAGAATCACTGGTGGCCGGAAAAGCTGCGGACCAAGCGCCAGGCCTCAATTGCGGCCCTGTAAGGACACAAGAGAGTAAGGACACAAGGGAAAAACAGATGGTCGCAGTCCAAGAACAAACCGTCAGTGTGTGGAAAAATCAGATTAACCCCAAAGTCCACGTCGCCGGCAGCGGGCCGGCAGTGGTGTTCCTGCACGGTGCCTACGGCCTGACCTGGGACCCCTTTCTGGACGCGCTGGCCGAGCAGTTCACCGTATACGCTCCTGAGCATCCGGGTACGACCCTGGGCGACCCGGACGGCGTAAAGGCCCTGGATGATCTATGGGACCTGGTGCTGTATTACGATGAGCTGTTTGCCCAGCTCGACTTGGACAGTCCAACCGTCATCGGCCACTCGTTTGGCGGCATGATCGCCTCGGAGATCGCCGCCTGCTATCCGCAACGGGTTGGCAAGTTGGTGTTGCTGAGTCCAATCGGTCTCTGGCGAGACGACGCTCCAGTCAAAAACTGGATGATTCTGCCCATGGAAGAAGTGGTCAAGGCCGCCTTCTATGACTCCAGCGGTCCACTCGCCCAGCAGATGCTGACCGTGCCGGAGGACGAGAAGGAAGCCCAAGACCTCCAGATTCGGGTGACCTGGTCACTCGCCTGCACGGGCAAATTTATCTGGCCCATTCCGGACAAAGGGCTCAAGAAGCGTATCCATCGGATTGCCGCCCCGACCCTGATTGTCTGGGGCACTGAGGACAAGCTTGTCCCTCCGGCGTATGCCGAGGAGTTTGGCAGCCGGATCGCCGGCTCGCAGATTGCCATGGTCGAACAGGCGGCTCACGTGCCGCAGCTAGAGCAGCTTGAACGTGTCTCCGGCCTGGTCCGGGATTTTATCCAACCCTAACTCTGTCACGAAACAAGAAGGAGGTAGAGTATGATTAGTTATGTCACAATCGGAACGAACGATTTGGATCGTGCGGCCAAGTATTATGACGAACTCCTGGCCGAACTTGGGGCCCAGCGCATGATGGAGAATGAGCGCATTATCTTATGGGGGACCGCAGGGGCTCCGATGCTGGCGGTGTGCAAGCCGTTTGACGGCAATGCCGCCTCGGTCGGCAATGGCGTGATGGTCGCCCTCGCCGCGAGCAGCGCGGAACAGGTCGCGGCAATACATGCGAAGGCGCTGGAGCTGGGCGGTACGGACGAAGGAGCGCCCGGGCCGCGTGGTGGCGGTGGCATGACCATCGGCTATTTTCGCGATCTGGACGGCAACAAGCTCAACGCCATCCACATGGGATAACTCCGTAGGCGCTCCGTTATTCACCCAAGGTGGGTCGCTCGACCCACCTCTTCTCCCCTGCCCTGCCTGTCCAGTCTCCCTATAACCAAGATGACACCGACCAAGGTCTGGATTTTTGGCTACGGGTCATTGATCTGGCACCCCGGCTTTGCCTTTGAACAGCGTCAGGTCGGTTATATCCGGGGCTGGGCGCGACGTTTTTACCAGGGCTCGCCCGACCACAGAGGTCTTCCGGGCTCCCCAGGCCGCGTCGTGACCCTGGTCGCCGATGCCCAATCGGTGTGTTGGGGCGTGGCCTATCAGGTTGCCGGAGAGTCTCTGGAGTCGATTTTTTCTTATCTTGATGAGCGCGAGCAAGGCGGGTTTCTCCGGCATCAGGTGGACTTTTACCCCAAGACCGATACAACCGATGCCCCTGCGCCCGCTGTGACCACCGCTGCTGTCTATATCGCTCAGGACGACAACCCGCACTATCTCGGTCCGGCCTCCGTACCAGAGATGGCGCTCCACATTTTTCATTCCAAGGGTCCAAGCGGCTCGAATCGAGACTATCTGCTCCGACTCGCCGGGAGCTTGCGTGACATGGGGGTGACGGATGCGCATGTCACCGAGCTCGAACAGCACGTCCGTCAGCTCGACACTCAAAGGAAAGCATAGACCAAGCGGCTGAGACGAGGGATATGTTGCAGCAGCGATGTCGGGTCAATCGGGCAGGCCAAAGGCGATCACCGCATTGCCCAGAGGAAAATCAAACAGTTTGTGTCCACCGGCGGCAACCGCCACAAATTGCTTCCCGTCCACCGCATAGGTCACCGGCGGAGCGTTGACCCCGGCCCCGGTGTTGAAGCGCCACAGCGCCGTACCGTCCTGGGCATTGCGGGCCACAAACTGTCCGTTCGATTCCCCGTAAAAGATCAGCCCACCCGCGGTCGTCAGCGAGCCACTGACCAAGGGCAAGTTCGTTTTGACCTGCCATTTGATCTTTCCGTCCTGGGGCGCAATAGCGCTCAGGGTCCCCCAGCGTTCCACGGTTTTATCAAACGAAATGACGATCCGCTCAGGCTGTCCGGGCTCCCCTGGTTTGAGTTGGTAGCGCGTCGGGTTATGCGTCCCTGAGACGTATAACCAGCCGGTCTGAGGGCTGTACGAAGTAGGTGGCCAGTTTGCTCCACCCGCAGCTCCGGGTGCAATTAACATCCCCTCGGAAGTCGGCCTGCGGAAGAGCAAATCGTTCTGGGGAACGAAGGCTTCCGAGCGACGCAATGGCTTGCCGGTCTCCCGATCGAATAGGTACAGCCAGCCGGACTTCGAGGCCTCAGCCACGGCCCGTACCGTCGTGCCATTGGCGGGGAAGTCGAACAGAACCGGAGGTGAGGCCACGTCATAGCCCCAGATGTCGTGCGGGACGATCTGGTGATACCAGCGCAACGCGCCGGTCTGTATGTCGAGGGCGACCAGGGAGGCGGTGTACAGATTGTCGCCGGGGCGCTTGTAGTCATCATAACCGGGTGACGCATTCCCGGTTCCGAAATAAATCAACCCCAACTCCGGGTCGATCGAGGGAGAGGAATAGATCGAACCGCCGCCGGTCTTCCAAGCATCACGGTATGTGTCCGCGCTGGCACGCTCGGCATCCAGGTCGCGGTCGAGCGCATCGCCGAACGCAGTCTGCCCGACAAAATCACCTTCCCAGCCTTCCGAGGCGGTCGAATACCAGCGCCAGACCAACTGCCCGGTCGTGGCGTCATAGGCGGACAGGAAGGCACGCAGGCCGCGCCGGGGACCGGGCCGACCGAGGAGGGACGGGTCGTCCGCTTCGGCTTCACCCAGCACGCCGCTATATCCGGTCCCGCTCACGCCGACGAATACCTTACCTTCGTAGACGACCGGCGCCATATTACCGGCAAAGCGCGTCAGTGCTGTGAGGGTGGCGACGTTCTCGGGCTTGGCAGCGTCCGTGGCTTTGATCTCTTTAAGCGGCACGAGGTCAGCCGGGTTTCCGGTCGTCGGATCGACAACCGGTATATCCCACGCGGGTGTTCCCGTGGTGGCATCGAGCGTCACCAGACGCGCGTCCGCGGTGATCATATACAGTCGCCCGTAGCCCAGGGCGAGCCCCCGGTTGTGGGTGCCGCAACAAAGCGTGTCAACGGACATCTCATGCGTGTAGCGCCAGCGTTCCGCTCCCGTTACTGCATCAAGAGCAACCACATGGTTGTACGGCGTGGTGAGATACATCGTTCCGTCGGCAACAAGGGGATTGGTTGGAAACGTCCCGAGCACACCGGTCTGATAAATCCATTTTGGCACCAATTGGTGCACGTTATCAGTCGTGATCTGCTCAAGCCCGCTGTAGCGCTGATTGGCATAGCCATGCCCATAGGTCAGCCAGTTGTCATGGTCGGCGTGGGCGTTGAGCAAACGTGCCTCCTCGACCGCTCCGGCCGCTCCGCCTCCAAGGCAGACGACAGCAATGACCGCAAGCCGCAGGAGTCTTCTGAGGGGTGCGCTTGGCTGCCTTCGCTTGTGCATATGACTTCTACGTATAGGAAAATCGATACAGCGCGTAATCCCCTCTTGAGACGTGTGCTGCGAAAAGGAACCCACCCCGGCCCTTCGGGCCACCCCTCCCAAGAGGGGATAAAAAAGCTCCCCCCGCTCCTGGTGAGTAGTCTTTTTACCCTGGGTGTGATTTGTTTGCCCGGCCAGATAAGCGACAGCGCAGACAGGAGCGGCCGATGTTGCAGCAAGCCCTGGATTTCCGGGAAGAGAGCGAGGCGGTATTCGCCCTGCTCAACGGGTTGGACGATCGGGACTGGGGAAAGAAAACACAATTCAAGGCGTGGACGATCAACGATATCGTGGCCCATCTGCATATGGGCGATTACGCGGCTGATCTTTCATTGCAGGATACGAATGCCTTCCTGGACCTGGTGAAGGAATTCACCGTCGGCCGCCAGCAGCACGGGCGGCTGGCCTTCACCCACGTCTGGCTTGACGGGCTACGGGACCGCGCACTGTTACACCGCTGGCGTACCTTCTCTCTTGAGATGGCGGGGCGCTTTGCAGTTGCGGACCCCAAAAAACGGGTGCAGTGGTTTGGGCCGGATATGAGCGTGCGTTCCAGTATCACGGCGCGTCTGATGGAAACCTGGGCGCACAGTCAGGCCATATACGACCTGCTGGGCCAAACGCGCACCAACACCGCCCGTATCAAGAATGTTGTCGTCATGGGGGTGAACACCTTCGGCTGGACCTTCACGAACCGCAAGCTCGCCGTGCCGACGGACATCCCCTACCTGCGGCTCAGCGCCCCGTCGGGAGAGATATGGGAGTGGAATCAGCCGGACCAGGCGAACCGGATCGAGGGTAGCGCGGTCGAGTTCTGTCAGGTGGTCACGCAGGTGCGCAATATCGCAGATACCTCGCTTCGTGTGAGTGGCGATACGGCCACCAGATGGATGGCCATAGCGCAGTGCTTTGCCGGCCCACCGGAAGAGCCGCCCGCGCCGGGCAGCCGCTTCCGGTAGGTTCCAGAAGACTAGATAATTGGCTCGCCGTAGATAACTGGGTGCGACTCCTGCCGACCATTTGTATTTCTTAATTACCGTTCTATCGAGGCATTGGGATAAAGGGTTAACAATGTGTCGCGCGTGGCCTTTGAAAGGATTGTACGAATGGCATGGCCGTTGACATCCCGGGTCTGGCGCGTGCGATTGACCACGGTTTCAATATCCTTGTGTAACCGGGACGTTGCGCGTTTTACAGTGTCATTCCAGAACTTTGGCTCCTTTGTTTCTCGCCATTCTCCTCTCCCGCGTCCGTAATGCGCAACCGCAAGGTAGTAGAGCATTGCACCCCGTACGAAGTGGTCTGCTTTTTCGGAACTCCATTCCACATAGTCTTCATGCTTCCCTTTGATGGTGTTGATGCCACTGGCAAGCAACGCACTGCCACCCGCACCCAGGATGGCGCCAAGCATCATACCGCCACCAAAAGTCATTCCCCCAGCGGCCAGGTCAGCAGCGAGCCCGGATAACGCGCCGCTCAGCATACCTCCACCAATGGCCCACTTGCTTTTATTAGCCGTCTTTTCCGTATTGATGTCAGCTTCCTTTGAGATTTCCCGTTTCGCCTCGCCTGGGAGTTCGTACTCATGAACAATATCAGTCAGGGCCTTCCTCAGAGTTTCCTCCGTCCGTTCTTTCAGCAGGGACACCGCTTTCTCCTCAGCAGAGCCTTTCGACAACAGGGTATCGAAGAAGCCCTGCCCTTGCAGGGCTTCACGGTCACAAAATATCTTTCCAAGCGCACTTCCAAGGTGACTCATTGCCTTCTGGAAACGCCCTTTATTGCGTTCATTCAGGGATACAATACAGTTCTCCATCAGAGGACGCTGCTTGGCGGGTAGTAGTTCCACAATTTCTTTCCACAGAATCCCTTCTTGCACCCAACAACGTGCAAAGGCATCAAATGCTATCACCCGAGTGTCATTTGAAATCGAGCGGAAATGGTGACGCCAACGGTTCACCTCATCTTCCTCTACGCTGGATTGCTTTGGCGACCCCATCTGGTTCAACAGAACCATAATCGGCTTGTCTAACCATTGCAGGATTTTCATCTCCTTCTCGACGTAACCCGCAGTTTCTGGTTCTTCGCTTGCGTTGACAAGATATAGAACAACATCCGCATGCTCCCGCACATTGAACATCGCCTGTTGGCTACACCAGAGTGGTCGGTCCGTAAAACGATCCCACACCTCGCTGAGAAAGCCCAATAACGGAGTATTCGCCCGCTCGAGATGCTTCCACAAGCGAGGCGTATCACCGAACCCAGGTGTATCGTATAATTGCAACACTTCACCCTTGGACGTTCGAGTCAATTCATACGCCTCTGAAATATCCGTGACATGAGCACGGTCGGCGACCTCGCCGATATCCTTATATAGTAACGTCCGTGCGAGCGTCGTCTTACCGACATTCGTATGAGAAATCAGGCTGAGTGTTATGGTCTGTGCAGTCATACCTCCTCCCCGGTGAATATCGGCGTGACCTCGTAGGGCGTAAGAAAATCTGACCAGCTTTTCTTACGTTCTCCCACACGCTCAGGATATCCGGCGAATCGTTCAGTATAAGCATTAGTATCAAGACATACTTTTGTTTCACATGTTCCTGCTGCTTGTTTTAGCCGGTCGATCATCCTTCCGTGCACTTCTGCCTCGGGTGTAGCAGATAAGTCAAAGGCGGCGACATACAAAGCTGAGCCCTCACTCGGCTTAAACATATCGAAATACTCATCGATTTTTTCGTACGGGACGGATTGTCGGTCATCGATATCGCCATCGAACATGCACCTGCATTTCGACCTGCATTTCGATATATCCAGATGGTTGAATGGAATGATGCAAATCCGCTCAAAGTGCGGGGAAGACATATTCGGCGTAGGATGTTCCTCAGCATTCAATGAAACCACCTGGAGCTCCCGCTCGCGGCGACGCGCCGTCCCCAAACTCCAGAGCGTCAGCATCAGCCGTGGTAAGACGACCACTAGTATACAAGTCACGGCATACAGGTGGATCCAGTTAGTGGCAATCTCACCATCCGTCCCCGCTGACCAAGCGAGTGATCGCAGGGCCTCTACATTTGGAATTCCGATTCCCGTTATCCATGCAGCCGGTCCCAGAATTAACACTAATATGATCCGTAACGTGTCAGTCTCAAGAAATGTGCTGCTCCACCCTGCTCGGTACTCAAAGGCGACTCCTTGCAGATACATACCGATCATGAGTCCGACGGTTGTTGTCACCGCCGACAGATGCACGCTAGCTCTGATACGGCTCAACAGTATCGAATGAGACAAGTCGCGCGTCCGGAGATCGTCGAGCGCCTCTGATCCGCCTGCGTGTAGTTTCTCGAAGGATTTATTGCATAGTCTCGCAAGCCAAGGCACGAATTCATGCAATTCTCGCCCTTCTCTCCTTGGACGAAACCGCTTTAGGAGGGTCAGGACATATATCGCTAGGTTCCAGAGCAAAAGCGACAGGACGGGGAAAGCGAGCAGGTCAATCCGTCCGCTCGACAATAGCACGTCCGCAGAGAATCCGGTCAGCAATCCTCCCGCCGGAAGAACCCGATAGATCCATGACGGAGGGTGAGATGGCCAGTCAGTGTTGCGGACGGCCGTCTCACCCTGCCGTATGGAATATTTGATCATCCTCAGAATTTTTCCTTGAACGGCCGGACATCGATCTCGGTCGTCCAGGAGCTGCGATCCTGATGGGCCATATGCCAGTAGGTTTCGGCAATGGCCTCGGGCTTGAGCATGTCTTCCTCGGTCATATTGGGATAGTTGCGGCCAGGGATGTCGATCACGCCGTCAACATTGATCCAACCCACATGGATGCCTTTGGGCCCAAGGTCGCGCGCCAGCGATTGCACCAATCCGCGCAGGGCGAACTTGGCCGGACCGAAGACCACTGAGCGGGGGCCGGCCTTGACGCCGGCGGTCGCGCCGGTAAACAGCATACTGCCGTGCCCACGTTCAAGCATGTCCGGAACCACTTCCCTCGCGCTCAGAAACGCGCCATAGGCGTTGACCCGCCAGGAGTTCTCGTACTGTTCCGGGGTCATATCGGCGATTGTGCCGAAGGCCCCACCGCCGGCGTTATAGAGTAGAACTTCGGGCGGGCCGAGTTGTTCACGGATCGTCTTGAACAGGGCCTCGATCTGGGCCCGGTCGCTCAGATCAGCCGAGGCCTCGCAGACCTGCCCTCCCTCAGCGCGAATTTCTTCCGCCAGCGATGCGAGATATTCCGTGCGGCGGGCGTTGATTGCCACCGCATACTCTTTCGCGAACCGGCGGGCCAGCGCGGCCCCCAAGCCCGGACCAACTCCAAGCACTGCGGCAACTGGTTTTTCTGCCATACTCACGTCCTTTCGTTCAGAAGATTCAATGCTGACATCCTACCGGGAGCAGGGAAAAGGGACAAGCGTTTGCAGCCGACACCTATCTGATATACCTATCGGCCTTTGTCATGGACAGCAGAAGGAGGCGGAGGAGAGACGCATGCACGATGTCAAGTTTGGCTTATTCCTACCCACTGGCGACTTTGCCGCAGCAAAGCGGGCCGCGCTGCGTGCCGAGAACGACGGCTTTTATTCGGTGTCGCTCAATGATCACTTTTTTTCTCCGTTGGGCACACCGCAGGTCCCGCAGTTGGAGTGCTTCACCACCCTGACCGCCGTTGCCGCCGTGACCAACCGCATCCGCCTGACCCCCACGGTCGCGGCCGCCTCGTTTCGTCCGCCGCCGTTGCTGGCCAAGATCACCTCCACGCTGGACCAGGTCAGTAATGGGCGGCTCGTCCTGGGCTTAGGAGCGGGCTGGCAGCAGTCGGAATACGACGCCCACGGCTATGCGTATCCCTCCAACGCGGAACGTCTGGCCCAAATGGCCGAGGCCATCCAGGTACTCAAAGCCATGTGGACCCAGGCAGAGCCCACGTTTCACGGCCAGTATTACACAATCGAGAAGGCGTATAATAATCCACGACCCGTGCAACAGCCCCGTCCGCCGCTCATGCTGGGCGGCTCGGGGAGCGGACTACTCAAAATCGCCGCAGCCGAGGCCGACATTCTCAATATCATTCCGCCCATTTTTAACGGTAAAGACTTTGTGAACGACCCGGTCGCCACCGTCGCCTTTGACATGGCTCAGCTCGAACGGCGGATCGGTATGTTCCGCAAATATGTCGGGGAAGTCGGCCGAGACCCACAGAGCATTGAGCTGGGAGGCATGGTCATGCTCTGTCTGTCCAATACGACAGACGACCCCCTGTTCGGTAAAATTGCGTCCCGCCTGGGCTTTCCTGACGTGGAAACGGCGCGCCGCTCACCGCTGCTCTGTATGGGTACTCCGGACGAGGTCAGGCGTGACCTCACTACGCGCATTGAAGACCTGGGCATCACCTATTTCGTTTTCATAGCGACCTCCGCAGAGACGCAGACACTCTTCGTTAAGAAGGTCATGCCCGAGTTTGTGTCCCACTAGAGCCCGTATGCCACACATCGGTACGCTGAATACGCTCCAGGTGGTCAACGCAACAGACAGGGGAGTTTATCTCGACGCGGGAGAGCTCGGCGAGATATTACTCCCGCAGCCCGATGTTCCCGATACCTGTCGAACGGGCGAACCCCTCACCGTTTTCCTCTATACGGATTCCGAGGACCGTCCGGTAGCCACCGTGCAATCACCGCTGGCTATGGCCGGCGACTTTGCGCGGCTCAAGGTCGTTGCCGAGACACCGGTCGGCGCCTTTCTCGATTGGGGTTTACCCAAGGACCTGCTGGTTCCTTTTCGAGAGCAAAACACGCCGATGAAAAAGGGGCGCGCCTATATTGTCAGAGTTTATCTGGATGAGCGGAGTCAGCGTGTCGTCGCCTCGGCAAAGCTCGATCGCTTTCTGTCCGATACCGCGACCGACCTTCACGTCGGTCAGGAAGTTGAACTCTTCGTCTGCACCCAAACGACGCTGGGCCGCAAGGTCATTGTCAATCGTGCACACTGGGGGCTGTTACACTCCGCTGATATCTTTCAGCCACTTCATAGCGGACAACGGCTGACCGGTTTTGTCAAAACCGTACGAGCGGACGGAAAAATTGACGTCTGTCTGCACAAGCCGGGGTATGCCAAGGTCCCGGATATTAGTGTGGCCATTCTGGACGCTCTGGAACGGCACGACGGACAGATTCCCGTTACCGACCGGAGTACGCCCGAGTCTATCCGGCAGTGGTTCGGGGTGAGCAAGAAGACGTATAAAAAAGCCCTGGGAGCGCTGTATAAGAGAAGAGTCGTCACCCTGACGGATACCCAGGTCAGCCTGAACCCGGACAGCCGGAGACAGGTCAAGGGGACATAGCCGGAAAGGTTGATTTTCCCCGCCTAGGCGCTCTGCCGCTCAATCCGCTTACGCAGCTTCTCCATATAGGGTTGAACATCCGGCGCGAACGCCTCGTGCTCGGACAGCTTGGTAAAATGCGCCAGCGCTCGTGGATATTCGGCT
Source organism: Candidatus Binatia bacterium (assembly GCA_022820725.1). GTDB lineage: Bacteria > Desulfobacterota > Binatia > Bin18 > Bin18 > Bin18. Next base: position 170,505 of record JAJEFA010000004.1, on the reverse strand, counting down.
TCTGTGTCGGCAGGGAATATCAGGCCGAGCCCATTGTCGGCCAAAAGCTTCTGCTGGGCCTTTTCGTTGGAGAACAGGGCAATTTCCGCCACAAAGCAGATATCCGCCAGGGTGACAGCATCGCCAACGAGATAGTCTCGGTTCGGGGCAAGTCCCCGTTCAATGCCGGAAAGATAAATCCCAAAGGCGTCCTTCGCCCTGGCATGAATATCCGCCGTCATCTTGCCGCCCATTAAGGCCAGGAGATAAATCTGCGAGTCGCGCGCAAAGACCAGACTGGCGTCCAGAAAGCTATCAATACGAGCCGCCGAATACGCATCCGTTCCATACACCGGATAGGTCTCCTGCCCCAGGCGCCCGACTGCGCGCATGATGCTGTTCGACTCAAAAATCCCGGTCTGGCCGTCAGGGCTGAAGGCTGCCGGAACCGTCCCAAACGGATGTGCTTCGAGAAAGGCGTCCGTCTTGAACAAACGGCCGCTAAAACCGGCCCGGGCCTGCCGTTCCGTCTCCTGGGGAGCGGTCTTTTCTTCTTCGGTCAGCGGGCGAGCCTCAAAATCCCACAGCCAATTCTGCAAGTCGGGAGGCGTACTGCCTCGGATATCAATACGGATATCGCACAGACGAGCTGCAATAGTAGCCTTCCAAATGCGTGGGTTGGGCAGATAAGAAAAAATGCGGAGATCGAAGTCTGACATGGTGACTATCCTTTCCGAACGGCATATATCTCAGGCGAGGGAGCATAACAGAAGAACTGGGCTGGGGACATGACGACACACACGCACACAGAAAAATCCGGCTATGGCGACGGTGATGCCTCCTTTCAGGCCGCCGGCGGGGTGGCAGGGATTCGGCGGTTAGTCGATGATTTTTATGACTTGATGGAACAGTTGCCCGAGACCCAGGAAATTCGGGCCATGCACCCCGCCGATCTCACCCGGTCCAGAGACAAGCTGGCCCGGTTTCTATCCGGCTGGTTAGGCGGGCCAAGACTGTATCACGAAAAGTATGGGCCGATCAGGATTCCGAGCGCACATGCCCATCTGCACATCGGGACGAAACAGCGCGACGCCTGGCTGTCCTGTATGCAGCAGGCGCTGGAGCAACAGCCCTACGCCGCAAGCTTCAAGGCATATCTGATCGCACAGTTGGCGATTCCCGCGGAACGGTGCCGGACACGGGATTAGATCGTGGAACCCTCGGCCCAGGGTTGGCCGAGCCGCTCGGCAACTGCGCGTGGGGAATACGGAGACGAGTAGAAGCCGACCTTATAGCTCGACCCGGCAGCGACATCACTCCCTTGCAGTTCGACCAGCACCATATCGGCAGACGATGCGTCTTGGGTCGGAAGGCTGGAGTCAAGCGTGGGAGCCTGGTCCGTATAAAACCGATGGACGCCAATATCCAAAGGCCACTGAATACTCTCAAAAGGCCGCTCATAGGCCGGCTTGCCGCCAACGGCAATCAGCCGATTTTGCTGTTGGATAAACCACACTTTTGCCATAGGGTCAGTTTTCCTTATATGAGAATGGGGATGACTTCCGTTTGGACCGGGTCGCCGGTCACAATCGCTGCATCCTCGGTGACATAGACGTCAACCTCACTGCGCACCCCAAAGTCTCCGGCCAGATAAATCCCAGGCTCGACCGAAAAACAGGTATAGGGCAGCACCCGACGCGTATCACGGGTCTCGACGCCATCCATATTTGCACCGTTGCCGTGGACTTCCGTACCGATAGAGTGACCGGTTCGATGAAAAAACTGGTCGCCATAGCCGGCATTGGTAATGACGCTTCGTGACGCGGCATCAACTTCATGACCAAAGAACGTCTGACCACCGGTCACGCGCTCTTGTACAAAGGATATTGCCGCATCACGCGCCTCACGAACGAGTTGAAATATCTCCTGATAGCGCTCGGGGACGGCCTTGCCCATAAAGCCGGTCCAGGTGATGTCGGCATACACCCCGTCCGGTTCTTTGGCCCACAGGTCAATCAGCACAAAGTCGCCGGGCCGAATCAGCGCCGTCTGTTCAGCCGTTGGTGTGTAGTGCGGGTCCGCGCTATGGGCGTTGGCCGCCACCACAGGCGGATAGTAGGTCGTCAGCCCATGCTGGGCAAAACAGTCCAGGATGAATTGCTGCACCTGATATTCAGACACCGGCGCGTTATCGCTCAAATAGCCAAAGGCGGCATCAACCGTCTGGCGGACCACGGTGGCTGCGCGGCGATGGCTCTGCCATTGCTCTTGGGTCCAGACCGCCTCAAACCGTTGCACCAGATCCGCGGACGAGACCACCTCAACCCCACGCTGACGGATGGTTTCAATTGTGCCGGCGTCAACCCGCGAGATATACGGGATGGCATTCCCCGGCGAATACTGCATGGCAATGCGTCGCTGATTGCGCAGCAGCTCGGTGAGACGTTCTGCGTGCTGCTGCCAGGTAAAAAACGGCCGCTTTGGTCCGGGCAGGCGATCCAGACGGTACGGCTCAATGGTGGAAACGAGCCCGACCGGCGTGCCCTCAGCCGGAATGAAGTAATACCAGCGCCGCGTCGACAGCTCCGTTTCATCGAGCCCGAGAATCCGATAGGCGAGCGGGTCGCTGCCTCGAAAATCATAAAACAGCCACCCGTCGAGCGTTTCTTCTTGCAATGCGCGCTGAATCTCGTGCAAGCGGTCTGCGTCCATACCCTCCTCGCTTGAGTTGCGGCCCTTTTGACGAGATGGTAATACTAACCGCTGGAGGTTGAGAATGAAAGCAGGAATTCATCCAGAAGCCTATCGGGAGGTCGTCTTTCAGGACACTGCGGCGAACTTTGCCTTCCTCACCCGAGCGTGTGTCGAGACGAACGACACGATTGAGTGGGAAGACGGCAAGACTTATCCCTTGTATAAACTCGATATTTCGAGCGCGTCCCATCCGTTCTACACCGGGAAACAGCGCATTGTTGATACGGCAGGACGAGTGGAACGCTTCCGTCGGAAATATGGGTTGCAAGACCCGGAGAAACAAAAAGAAGACGCATAGCCTGCGTCAGACGGACGCAGAGCAAAACAGTGAGCGGAGGGGCGGTTTTCTACCGCCCCTTATTATATTTATCTCCCGCTCCGATCCTTGGTTGCGATTATGAGTGAAGCCGCGGCGTTGCACGAAAAGCTCTCCGAAGTCGAGCAGCGTTACGAAGAAGTGGAACGCACGCTGGGCCGTCCCGAGGTCGCCAGCGACGCCAAGGAGTATGCCAAGCTGGCCAAGGAGCATGCCGCCCTGGAAGAGGTCGTGACGTGTTTTCGTGAATGGCGCAAAGTCCATGCGGATCTCGAAGGCAGCAAAGCCCTGCTTGAAGATAGCGACCCGGACATGCGCGACCTGGCGCAAGAAGAGATCGAGGGGCTGAGCCGACGGGCCACCCAGCTTGAAGATCAACTCCATCTCTTGCTACTCCCCAAAGACCCACTTGACGAGAAAAACGTGATCCTTGAAATCCGGGCCGGCACCGGAGGCGAGGAAGCGAGTCTGTTTGCGGCCGACCTGTTTCGGATGTATTCGCATTATGCCGAGCAGCGGAACTGGCGTATGGATGTGCTGAGTTCAAGTCCAACCGGCCTGGGGGGATTTAAGGAAATCATCAGCATGGTTACGGGCAAAAACGCCTACAGCCGACTCAAATTCGAGGGCGGGGTACACCGCGTCCAGCGGGTCCCCGAGACCGAAGCCTCCGGTCGGATTCACACCTCGGCCGTTACCGTCGCGGTTCTGCCCGAAGCGGATGAGGTCGATATCGCCATAGACGAAAAAGAACTCCGCATCGATGTTTTCCGGTCCTCCGGTCCGGGTGGACAAAGTGTCAACACCACGGATTCGGCCGTCCGCATTACGCATCTGTCAACCAACCTGGTGGTCTCCTGTCAGGATGAGAAGTCGCAGCACAAGAACAAAGCCAAGGCGCTTAAAATTCTCCGCTCCCGCCTGCTCGAACGGGCGCAAGCAGAACAGCAGAGTGAGATTACGGCTTCACGGCGGAGCATGGTCGGCTCGGGAGATCGCTCCGAGCGGATACGAACCTATAATTTCCCCCAGTCGCGCATGACAGACCATCGGATCAATATGACGCTCCACACGCTTGAGCGGATTCTTGATGGGGAACTCGATCCGGTTGTGGATGCCCTCATCACTTCGCATCAGGCCGAAACGCTCAAGGCCACCGCGAACTGAATTCAGCCCAACGGGGTTGTCTCTGGTGAAAAACACTCAAACTCACCCTCCCCCGCTCGCAGTCCCTCCACGTCTCCGGCCAGATGCGTTATCCCGTGTTGAGACGATTGCCCAACTCGTAGCCTGGGCCGAAAACAGATTCAAGACGGCCGGTATTGATACGCCTCACTTGGACGCGGAAGTCCTGCTGGCGCATACGCTCCACATCAGCCGGTCTTGTCTGTACAGCCGGCTTCAAGAGGCCGTTTCCGATTCTCAGAAAACCGACTTCCAGCAGAAGGTGGTCCGTCGTACCAAGCGTGAGCCGGTTGCCTATATTACCGGCCGCCAGGAATTCTGGTCACTGGATTTTCAGGTCAACCCCGGCGTACTTATTCCGCGGCCTGATACGGAGATCGTTGTTGAGACGGCTTTACGCTTGCTGGCCTCGTCTCGGATAACCGCCCCCCACATCCTTGATATTGGGACAGGCAGCGGCTGTATTGCCGTTGCCCTCGCGACTGAATTGCCGCATGCGCAGATTTGGGCGATCGATAAAACCCAGGTAAGCCTGTCCCTTGCTCAAAAGAATGCCCACGCGCATCGGGTCGGCCAACGCATCACTTTTGCTTGTGGAGACCTGCTCGCTCCTGTACGGCTTGGCGTGCCGTTCTTTGACCTGCTCGTGACCAATCCCCCGTACATCGCCTCGCAGATGCTCGACACGCTTCAACCCGAGGTTCGAGCATGGGAGCCGCGGACCGCCCTGAACGGCGGAGCGGACGGTCTCGATTTTTACAACCGTCTGTTGTACGACTGTCCAGACTACATACGGCCTGGCGGCTGGCTCGTTGCGGAAATTGGGGAGAGGCAAAAAGACGCCCTCGTGCAGCTTGGACACAAGGTGCAGCTCGGACACAAGCAGCGTCGCCTGCGTTTCCAGACGTGCCGGCAAGACTATGCCGGTCGAGACCGGGTGGTCGTTTTTCAGAAGGCTGCTGACGTTGAGCAGTAGCTGATGGTGAGGCAGCGGGGCGGACCCTCATGTATTTCTTCCAGACCTTTTTCGGACCTCGATAAATGGATACGATTCTCATCCAGGGCGGCATTCCGCTGCATGGGGAAGTGACGGTTAGCGGCGCGAAAAATGCCGCCTTACCGCTGCTCTTCGCCTCGCTTTTGACCCACGAGGAATGTACCCTGCGTGGCGTGCCGCGTTTGGTCGATATCCAGACCGCCTTGGGTCTGCTGACCGAACTCGGGGTGCGGGCCGATTGGCTCAGTACGGACGAGGTCGTACTCGATGCCGAGCGGGTCGATCAATTTGAGGCACCGTATGACCTGGTCAAGACCATGCGTGCGTCGTTTTTGGTGCTTGGGCCGCTGTTGGCCCGCTTTGGCCGGGCTCGCGTCTCAACGCCGGGCGGCTGTGCCATTGGGACCCGTCCGGTCAATATTCATCTGGCGGGCTTGCAGCAGCTCGGCGCATCCATACGCATTCGGCAAGGCTATGTCGAAGCGCAGGCCAATCGCCTGACAGGGGCGCGTATCAGCCTTGATTTTCCCTCCGTGGGCGCGACAGAAAACCTCATGATGGCGGCCACCTTAGCCACAGGAACAACCGTCCTGGACAATGCCGCGCGTGAACCCGAAATTGAGGACTTGGCCGCCATGCTCGTTGCAATGGGTGCCCGTATTCACGGGGCGGGGAGCCGGACCATCGTGATTGAGGGCGTTGAAACGCTGCACGGCGTCAGCCACCGCGTTATTCCCGACCGCGTCGAGGCCGGGACTTTTCTTATTGCCGGCGCAATCACGTCGGGCAATGTGCTGGTTCAGGATGCTCGCGCCGATCATCTCACCAGCTTTCTGGAGATCCTGCAACGCGCAGGAGTCGCCGTTACCGACGAGCCGGAAGGGATTCGGGTCCGGGGCAATGGTCGTCCGACCGGCGTCCAATTCGACACCCAGCCCTACCCCGGCTTTCCAACCGACCTGCAAGCGCAAATGATGGCGCTGCTGACCCTGGGTGAAGAGCAGAGCAGCATCACCGAAACGATTTTCGAGAATCGCTTTATGCACGCCCAAGAACTCGTCCGTTTAGGCGCGGACGTGCATGTCCAGGACCACACCGCAACCATTCAGGGTGTCGCGTTTTTAAGCGGCGCGCCCGTCATGGCGACCGACTTGCGAGCCAGCGTGTCACTGATCCTGGCTGGCCTTGCGGCCCGCGGCGAGACGGAGGTCTCCCGCATTTACCACCTTGATCGCGGCTATGAGCACATAGAAGCCAAGCTGTCTCAGCTTGGAGCGAAAATTCAGCGTCAAACACATCCGCCCGTCCAATGACACGCTCCACAACAAAAGCCCTGGTTCCGCTGCTTTCCACAACAGACGTAGCCTGTCAGCGTCACCTGGACAAACTGCTGTCGCGAGGCGAGAGTGCCAGTGCCCAGGTTGAAGCCACGGTCCGCTCCATTCTGCACGACGTTCGCAAACGCGGCGACCGGGCGCTCATAACCCTCACCAAAAAATTCGATCGGGTCGCACTCGCGTCTCACGAACTGGGAGCAACCAGGGTCGAGATGGAGCACGCACTCAAGGGCCTCACACCACCCGTCAGAAAGGCGCTACGCGCTGCGGCCCAACGCATCCGTCGCTTTCATCGTAAGCAGCGTCAGTCGTCCTGGACCTACCGCGACGAGTTGGGGGTCACCCTGGGTCAGAAAATAGCCCCGCTTGAACGGGTTGGGGTGTATGTTCCCGGCGGAACCGCGGCCTATCCGTCCTCGGTGCTCATGAATGTGATTCCGGCGAAAGTTGCCGGGGTCAAAGAGGTCGTCGTGGTCTCCCCGCCGTCTGCTGAGGGAGACAATCCCGCCCTGCTGGCCGCGGCTCGTATTGCAGGCGCGGACGCCTTTTTTCGAGTCGGTGGAGCCCAGGCCGTGGCCGCCCTGGCGTACGGCACCCAGACGATTCCGCGCGTCGATAAAATCGTCGGACCGGGCAATATCTATGTTGCCACGGCTAAACGGCTCGTCTTTGGCCGGGTTGATATCGATATGATTGCCGGGCCGAGCGAGATTTTGGTGATCGCCGACCAGACCGCCAGGCCCGACTATATTGCGGCCGATATGCTCTCCCAGGCGGAACATGACGAACTCGCCGCCCCATTATGTCTGACACCATCCCGACGCCTGGGACGGGCGGTGGTCCGGGAACTCACCGAACAGCTCGCCCGGCTTCCCCGGCGTGCCATCGCGTCGGCCTCCTTACGGCGTTTCGGCGCGGTCATTCTCGCCCGACATCGTCAAGAGGTCGTGAAACTGGCCAATGCGATTGCGCCCGAACATCTGGAACTGGCCGTTAAAGACCCGCAGACCTGGGTGAAAGATATTCGGCATACCGGAGCGATCTTTCTGGGTCATCTTTCGACCGAACCGTTTGGCGATTATATCGCCGGACCCAACCATGTGCTGCCGACCGGCGGAACGGCTCGGTTTTCCTCGCCTTTGGGCGTCTACGACTTCCTGAAACGCACCAGTGTGATACGGGCGTCCTCGCAGGCCCTGTCCGCCTTGGGTCCCGAAGTGGTGCGGTTGGCCGAACTTGAGGGACTTGAGGCTCACGCCCGGGCCGTGCAATATCGTTTAGATGGAGACAGGCATGGCCGCACGCAAAGCTGACGTCCAGCGGAAGACCAATGAAACCGATATCCGCCTGAGCATTCAGCTCGAAGGCGAAGGGCAGTACGAGGTCTCGACCGGGGTTCCCTTTCTTGATCATATGCTGGAACTTTTTACCCGACATGGCTTCTTTAATCTTAGCGTGCAGGCGAGCGGCGATATTGCGGTGGACGACCACCATACGGTTGAAGACGTCGGTCTGGCACTCGGTCAGGCACTCCGGGAAGCCTTGGGTGACAAACACGGTATCCGTCGCTTCGGTGATGCCAGCGTGCCGCTGGACGAAGCCCTGGTCTCGTGTGTGGTTGACCTGAGCGGACGGCCGTTCCTGGCCTATAATCTGGAGATCCAACAGGAAAGGGTAGGAAATTTTTCAACAGAGCTGATCCATGACTTTTTTCTGGCCCTGACGAATCAGGTCGGTATGAACCTGCACCTGAATATGACCCAGGGCCGAAACCCCCACCACATTATCGAGGCCGGCTTCAAGGCTTTTGCCCGGGCGCTCAGCAGTGCGGTTGAGCACGATCCACGGGTTCAGGGTGTCTTATCCACAAAAGGCAGCCTGTAAACTCGAAGAGGCAGGCATTGTTTGACTGGCTGGAGAAGGGCGAAGTGGCGCGCAGTGTGATTCTGTACTGAACGTGCATCTCGTAGAGAAGCGACATGGAAGACACCCAATCAATCCGCGCGCAGATCAATTACGAAACCACTCGTAAAGGCCCGCCCGAGGGCTTCCCGCAATTCCCGGACCTGCCGGGGAAGCGGTACACCGATCAACGTTTTTATGATCTGGAAAAGCAGCAGCTCTGGCGCAAATCATGGCTGTTTGCCGGGCATATGGATGAGATTCCGGAGCCCGGTTGTTTTAAGTTATGGGAAACCGCTGGGCAGCCGGTTATCCTTCTCCATACGCGTACCGGCGGGGTCCGGGCGTATTACAATACCTGCCGCCACCGAGGGGCACCCCTGGTACGCGAGGCCACAGGCAAAGCCGACCGCCTCACCTGTGGGTATCACGGTTGGACCTATAATCATGACGGCGAACTGATTAATCTTCGCGATAAGCGTGATTTTGTCGATCTCGATTTTTCCTGTCGGTCCCTGTATCCGGTACGGCTTGAACGCCTTGGGAAATTTCTGTTCGCGAACTTTGACCCAGACGCCCGCCCGCTGACCCAAGAGTTTGCGCCGCTGCTCCCACAGTGGGAGCAGTTTCAATTCGAACGCTTACGTTTTGTGCATAAAGACTCTTTCAGCTTGAAATGCAACTGGAAAATCGCCATGGAATCGAACATGGAGGTCTATCATGTCCGTTCGATTCACCCCCAGACCGTTTCCCCAATGTTGGATCATCGCGGCAATGTGAATACGCTTTACCCGGGTGGACATGGGCGCATGATTGCGCCGCTCAAAGTGCAGAACCATACGGAGACTGCCGCAATCGTCGATGATCGGCCAGATATTGAAACCGTTGGTGAGATCCCACGGACCTGTATTCTGTCTTTTAATATTATGCCTAATCTTGTCTCACCCATGAACGAAAAGGGGCTGCCGATCTTTGCCTTCTGGCCAACCAGCATCAACACCACAACGCTTGAGCTGTGGTGGTTCGGAGAGGATTGGGGCGATGCGCCAAAACCGAGGAGTTGGGACACATATATCGACTATTTCAATATGATTGTTGCCGAAGATACGCAGTTCGGTGATGGCATTCAGCAGGGAGTCGAATCCTACGCGTTTGGTGGTGTCCCGCTGAACTACCAGGAAGCCCGCCTGTATCACTGGCATCAAGCTGTCGATGAGATCATCGGGATCGGGAATATTCCGCCCGAACTCCGCGCCGCGCCAGTCATTGAGCCGCACTGGATTTCCCAGACATAATCCAGACTGGGTCCTCAACGACTCCTTGGCCTGGAACCGCTTGTCACACTTTAGCAAGTATCATCGCTGCACAATTTGGGTAGCTGAGCCCATCGGTCCGTTCACGACAGTACAGAGCGTCTGCCTCTTCTGCCTCGACGCTTCGTGCTGTCGTATAGCCACACGCCAACAACTGTTTCTTGAGTTCTGCGGGATCCGAATAACTCTTGAATGGCTCCAACTCGCGATGCGGTGAGTCCTGTAGCAGTTTCCCGGCACGCGCGCCGATTCCACTCCAGCTTGTATCCGGTGTCAGAAAGTCGGTGGCGAGTTGCGTCCCGGCTGGACAGCTCCCCACGATGTGAGCTGTCTCAAGGACGTGTTCAATCGTGAGGTAGGGCTGGACGCCAAGCCAGACAAAGAAAGCAGGTTTTCCCCGCTGAAACCCGTGTTCCACAAGCGTCGCTAACAGCAGATTCGGTCCCTCGGCAAAGTCCATCTCGACGAAGTGCAAGTTGTTGTCAGCCTGCGCGCCGGCATCGGCAAAAAGACTGCGAGTCCATCTCGAGGTATCAGGATGATCTACGGCAAAGACCGGAATATCAGTCTCGGAGGCGAGAGATAGGTCCAAACCGGCTCCGAGGAGCACAATCTGTTCGAGGCTACTCTCGAAAAACGCGTCTTTCGTAAAGCGTGAGCGTATGACGGTGAACATTCGCAGACTTGCAGCGACCTGTACGGCGTACTGCGGGTCGCCATATTGTACCGCTGTAGCCAGATGTCCTTGGAGAGCCGTTTCTAACGCCTGCCGATCGAGCTTGAGCAGTGACTGCGCAACACGATCAACAAAGATACTGGGTTCCGGATCCAGAACCATATGGATTGCCCGCAATACGGCTGAAAATTCTGCCGTGGCACTTCTGTGTCCGCGCTGCATTATGTGGTCCTCCTGAGGACCTGAGCTGCGCGGGTCACTCCGGTTTGTTGAGGTGCATACCGAGCAGCTCATGCGCGATATGGAACCCCAGATCCTGCACCAGCCGCTGCTTCCACTGCCGCCGCAGCACCGCACTCGTCATGCGCCGGATCGCACGCGGTTTCTGCATAATCTTTTCGGCAATCTCCCATGCCCGTGGTTGTAGATCGTCGAGCGGCAGCACCTCGTTGACGAGGCCCAGTTCCTTGGCCGTCTGGGCGTCGATCGTGTCACTGGTGTACAGAAAGTACGCGGCGCGCTTCAACCCCATTAACTCCTGGAACGTCAACCCCTGGCCGTCCCCAGGTACCAGGTTAAACTTGAAGTGCGGATCGAACAGCTCGGCGTGCTCCGCGCATAGCGTAATGTCGCATAACAGGGCGAATTCCGTGTGCAAACCCGAGCCGTTGATACAGGCAATCGTGGGAATATCGATATTGAAGATGAATGCCTCCAGCAGCTTGGTCGCGTCCGCGTAGATCTGGTCGTAGAACACATCTGCGGACATCTCATGGAAGGGCAGTTTGGACATTTCCGGGTCAAAGCCCGCGATCCACTTATCCCCCGTGCCGCTGAAGATCAGCACCTCGTTGTCGGGGTCGTTGCCGATGTCGAGCCACAGCTGGGACCAGGCGTTGTGAATCGGCAGGCCGTAAATGACGGGCCCTCCCTCGGTGTGCATATGCACCTGGAGGATGCCGTCGCGGCGCTCCATGTTAAAGTATGTCGCGTATTTCTCGCGGTAGTCCTCGAACCGCGGCCGGCTCACAAACCCCAGGCGTTGTTCCCGCTCGCGCGCGTTCGGCCGTTCGTCAGTCTTCGTGCTCATGTCTCCCCTCCTTTTTCTAGGTTCGCTGCCCTGAGAGACTGGTGAGGGTGCCCTCTCCCTCAAGGAGAGGGGTATATCCGCTTAGCCAGCCGGCGCATCGAAATCGCCGGCACTGTGGCGCTCGATGAGCCGCTCTTCCTCTGGTCCCCAGGACTTGTTCACGCGTCGACCGCGTTGGACGGCGGGCCGGGCTTCAATTTCTTTCGTCCACCGGATCACATGCGTGTACGATTTAACGTCAAGAAACTCGGCGGCTTCGTAGATATTCTGTCCGACTAAGGCACCATACCAGGCGTAGTTCGCGATGTCTGCGATGGTGTACTCGTCACCACACAAATACTGCCGGTCGCTGAGATGGCGATTCAACACGTCCAGGAGGCGTTTCGTCTCCATGGCGAAACGATTGATGGGATACTCGAACTTTTCCGGCGCATAGGCATAAAAATGACCGAACCCGCCGCCTATGTAGGGAGCACTGCCCATCTGAAAGAACAGCCACGACAGGCATTCAGCACGGGCTGACAGCTCGGTCGGCAGGAAGGCGCCGAATTTTTCTGCCAGATAGACGAGCATGGCGCCGGACTCAAAGACGCGGGTCGGAGGGGTGGTGCTGCGATCAAGCAGCGCCGGGATTTTGGAGTTGGGGTTAATGGCCACAAAACCACTACCGAATTGCTCACCCTCACCAATGTTGATGAGGTAAGCATCGTACTCGGCCTCCTTGATGCCGAGCTCAAGGAATTCCTCCAGCAATACGGTCACCTTGACGCCGTTGGGCGTAGCAAGCGAATAGAGCTGTAGGTCGTGTTCGCCGACCGGCAGTTCTTTGTCGTGCGTCGCGCCTGCGATGGGTCTATTGATATTTGCAAAACGACCACCACTTTCTTTGTCCCACTGCCAGACTTTCGGCGGTGTGTACGTACTGTTTTCTGCCATAATCTTCTCCTCTCTTTGGAATGGTTTTTCAGAGCATGCGTAATGAGGCTCATCAACGCGCGACCGTGGGCGACCAGTTATAGATACGGGCGAGGCTGCCGCCCATGAGCGCGGCGCGCTCGGCGTCGGACAACTGGTCGGTGACCCGGAACGCCTCAACACCCTGCTCATAGGTCAGTAACTCAACCGCCCGGGTCCAGTCCGTGCCCCACAGGCAGCGCTCAAAGCCATATGCCGCGAAGATCTGTCCCAGGGGCTCCCAAATGTCGACGTAGGGGAACGGCTCGTGCGACAGGGTGCACGCCCCGGAAATCTTGATGGCGACATTGTCGTGCTCGGCCAGGGCGATGACCTTGCCGAGATCGGCAAAGGGCTCTGGCGGAGCAGGGGGTTGGAAGGGTTGGTGAAGGCCCACGTGATCTATGACGAGCTGCGTGTTCGGGTTCTTGCGCGCCAGCTCACCCAAGAGCGAGAGTTTTCCCCAACACAGTATGTTCACCGGGAGGCCGTGCCGTGCGCCAGCCGCCAATATCCGATTCAGTCCCGGATCGTCGGCCGTCGGGTCACCCATCATCATGATGCGCGCCCCAACCACACCCGGCGTTGCCGCCCATTCGGCAATCTCATCGTTGACGGTTTCTACCCGGGGATCGAACGGTTTGATCAGACCGAACCGGCCGGGATGCCTAGCATACACTTCAAGCGCGTAGCTCGCGTCGAAGCGGTACATGGTCCACGGCGAGACCAACAGGGCTCCGTCAACACCAACGGCATCCATCGCTGCAACCATGTCATCACCCGTGACCTCGGCCGGACCGGGGATGGCCCCCCTCCACGGCCGCTCCGGGCGGTCACGTTCATAGGCATGGACCTGCGAGTCGATCGTCGGGGGCGGATCAGTGATCATCAGTTATGCGTCTGCGAAGTGGGGCAACACCTCTTCAACCAGCATGCGTTGCGAGTTCTCCCAGGCTTCGTTGTTTTCGGACTGATCGAAGGTCAGGGCCAGCAGGCAACCGAAACCGCCGGTTTGTTCGTACATATCGCCCAGCTTTTGGGTCACGGTTTGTGGGGAGCCAACCAGCCACACATAGTCGGCCAGGTATTCCAGCGTCACGTCGGAATCCGGAACCTCGGGATGGTGCTTGAACAAGCTCATCATCTCGAACGATTTGAAGAGCGGCAGCAGATACTCGCCCCACACCCGGCCCAGCATGCCGTTCAGGGCTTGGTCGCGCGCCTCTTGGTCGGTCTCGGCAATATAGACCTCGCGCGAGATGCGCCAGTCACTCCGAGACGGCGTGACGCCGGACCGCTCGGCCCCTTCGACGACGGCCTGCCAGTGCGTGTTGAGATAGCTGTTGCTGAGCGCGATGCTGAGGGGCAGGAAGCCGTTCTCGCCGGCGAACTTCAGGGTATCCGAGCCCGGCGTGAGGCCGGCAATACCGATGGGCGGGTGAGGTTGTTGAAAGGGTCTGAGGTGAAACTTAAGGGTGTCGAGCATGGTGTCAATCCGGTTGAACGACCAGAATTCACCCTGATATTCAAACGGCTCTTCGCTCTGCCACAGCCGGAGCATGATATTGAGCGCCTCCAGTGTCATGCGCCGATTTTCTCCAGCCGCACCGTCCACATTGAACAGCTTCCAGTCGCTCGGCAGGCCGCTCGTTCCGACCCCCAGCATGAAACGGCCCCGGGCCATGTGGTCCAGAAAAGCCACCCGGTGGGCCAGTTCAACCGGATGGTGGTACGGCAGGAGATGGGCACCCGGGCAGAGTTTGATGCGCTGGGTGCGCAGGAGGGCCTGAGCGATGAGCAAATCCGGGGCAGGGTTGGGCTCCCAGGGGGCGGTGAAATGCTCGCCTATCCATGCCTCGTGAAAACCGACGCGGTCGACAAACTCCAGGTGTTGCAGGTCCCACGCATGGCCCTCGTAGAGGTCCCTTTCGGGTGGGTGTGAGGGCATCATAAAGACTCCGGCTTTCATAGGCTTCCTCCTTCAGCTCCCGCTCCTGCGGGCTGGATGAACACCTATCGGTTTTCGCCCGGAGCCTCAAGGCCGGGATTTTTCCGGGGTGTATGTGCAGCGGCCTAGGGCTGACTCTCCCTTGATTCCCTCCAGTCCGGCGGGAATAATGGCCGTCCATTATGATCGCGATTATTGACTACGGCATGGGCAATCTGCGGAGCGTCCAAAAGGGCTTTGAAAAGATGGGCCATGCGGCGACCGTCACCCGGGATGCGGCGCAGATTGAGGCTGCCGCCGGCGTTGTCCTGCCGGGAGTGGGCGCGTTTGGAGCGTGCATGGATGGCTTGGCTGCGTGCGACCTGGTCAATACCGTCCACCGAGTGGTTGAGCGGGGTACGCCGTTTCTCGGTATCTGTGTCGGGATGCAGATTTTATTTTCGGAGAGTGTCGAGTTTGGCCGGGTCCGCGGGCTGGATATTCTGAAAGGCAAGATCGTGCGGTTTGATCCGACCACCCTGGCTGGACAAAAAATTCCGCACATGGGCTGGAATCAACTCAGCATCACACACCGCCCTCCCCATCTCGACGGCGTAGCCGAGGGCGCGAGCGTGTATTTCGTGCATTCGTACTATCCGGTCCCGGATGACCCCGCGATTATTGCCACGACCACGGAGTATGGGCGGCCGTTTGCCTCCAGCGTGTGGTCGGGGAATATCTTTGCCACGCAGTTTCATCCGGAAAAAAGCCAGACGATTGGTCTGAGAATTCTGGCCAATTTCGGCCAACTCGTTCGCGAGCATCGTCCAGGCAGCCTGTCCCGTACTGCGGCTGGCTCAGTGTCGCCATGCTGATTATTCCGGCTATTGATCTGAAGGCCGGACAGTGTGTCCGCCTCTATCAGGGGGATATGGACCAGGCCACGGTCTACTCGGACGACCCGGTCGAAACCGCGCTACGCTGGCAACGGGAAGGAGCTCAGCGACTGCACGTAGTGGACCTTGACGCCGCGGTCAGTGGCACCGCAGTCAATACCAACGCAATTGCACGTATCTGTCAGGCCCTGACCATTCCGGTTCAGGTCGGGGGCGGTATCCGCAGCCTGGCCACGCTCGAACGCCTTCTGTCTCTCGGAGTCAGTCGCGCGATCCTGGGGACGGTAGCCCATCGTCATCCGGCTCTGGTGACGGAAGCCTGCGCCGAGTTCCCCGGCCGGGTTACGGTCGGCATTGACGCCCTGGCCGGGCGGGTAGCGGTCCAAGGCTGGACGGAAACGACCGACCTGGATGCGACTGAGCTGGCGCTCCGTTGTCAGGACCAGGGAGTGAGCGAGATCGTCTATACGGATATCAGCCGTGACGGAACCCAGCAGGGCGTGAATCATGAGGCCACAGGCGCTCTGGCCCAGGCAGTCTCAGTCCCGGTCATTGCCTCGGGAGGGGTGGCGAGTACCGCCGATATTCAGCGTCTCCTGCCCCTTGAACCGTTCGGTGTCATGGGGGTGATTATCGGGCGGGCGCTCTATACCGGAGGGGTGCAGTTGGCAGAGGCTATTCGGCTGGGGACCGCCCAGGGATAAGACGCGGTCGCGGGACGACCCGTGATCTCATTCCTGTGACGCGTCAGTGACACTGCCCTGTTCAATATCCGTTTGGAGGTTGTGAAAAGCCTGGAGCAGATCGGTCGAGGTCAGAATACCGCAGACCTTGTCGTTCTCGATCACCGGCAGACAATTAATACGACGGCTCAGCATCCGGGCCGCAGCTTCGGACAGCGAAGTGTCCGGTTGCACGGTCACCACGGCAGCCCCCATGATGTCGGCGACTGTGACCCGCTCAAGGTCGGCTTCCCGGCTCATGCAACGGAGCAGGTCACGGTCGGAAATCACCCCGACCAAGCGGGCATCGGCATCGGTCACCAGCAAATGCCGGAACCGATGCTGAGCCAGGAGCGCCAATGCCTGCGCAAACGGTTGCTGCGGCCTGAGTGCAACCACGTCCCGGGTCATCACCTCTTTGACCTGTCGCGGATACGTTGTCTGGGCTGCCATGAAACCCTACTCCGTCTGAGCGTTTTCGCACCACGTAATCCTAGCATACAATCGAAGTGCCGGGCATAGACACGCTTCCCTTGTCGTCTCCGACTCGCTTCCTCTACAATGTGGAAAGGGAACGCAGGGGATGGCACAAGCGATATTTCACCCACTTCGGCGCCTTCGCCAAGCGATTATCAGGCGGTTTGCCGCCCTGCTCACCAAACCCCTCAACAACTATGCGGTTCGTTTTCCGAACAATTTGGACGCGCTCAAGAGCCAGATACGCAAAGGGGATGTCCTGCTGGTGGAGGGCTCTCAGCGTATTAGCGAGGTCATTAAATATCTCACCCAGAGTTCCTGGTCGCACTCGGCCATCTACATTGGCGATGAACTGATTCGCGGCAACCATCCCCTGGCGGAGCAGACTCGGGCCACTTTTGGCGACGACGCCCGGTTCCTGTTGGTGGAAGCGCTGGTCGACGAAGGGGTCGTGCTGTCTTCGTTATCGAAGTACGTCGAGTACAACATCCGCCTGTGCCGCCCGCACAACCTCCAGCCCCAGGACTGCCAGGTGATCTTGGACGATGTGATCAGTCAGCTCGGCTATACCTATGATCTCCAGAATATCTTTGACCTGGGACGCTATTTCCTGCCGGTTAGTCTGGTCCCGCGCCGCTTTCGCCGGCGGGCGCTCAATTTTGGGAGCGGGCTACCAACCGAGGTCATCTGCTCCAGCATGATTGCCTCGGCCTTTGGCAAAGTCCGCTTTCCTATTCTGCCCCACGTCGAGTCCACCCCCGACGCTCAGGAACCGTCTCCACCCTTTTACCATCGCTTCTTTTTCAAGGAACGGGCCACGCACGGACGGCCAGTCTTTCGGCGGCGACACCCGACCCTGATTACCCCGCGTGATTTCGACCTGTCGCCCTATTTCCATGCGATTAAATTCAATATCATCGGTTCGCAACGGCTTGATTATCGGAATATCATCTGGGCCGAAGACAGCGTTGCCGACGAAGCGCAAGCCCACACCGCAGCGCCGCCCGCGTCAGCGCAGCCGGACCTCGCCACCTCCCCGGTCTCCCCAGTGCCGTCTGTCCAGGGTCGAGCCAGTTGAACGCTGCCGCCTCTCTTGACAGTTTTCTGGAAACGCCTGACACTGCGCGCATGCTGAGCAAACGCATCATTCCGTGCCTGGATGTGAAAGAAGGTCGCGTGGTCAAGGGGGTGAATTTTGTGGATTTGCGCGATGCCGGCGACCCGGTTGCCGTTGCGCAGCGGTATGACGCAGAGGGTGCGGACGAACTGACGTTTCTCGATATTACGGCCTCGCACGAACGGCGGCGGATTATTCTCGATGTTGTCCGGAAAACGGCGGAAACCGTTTTCATGCCGCTGACCGTTGGCGGCGGGGTGCGGGAGAACCAGGATATTCGTGACCTGCTTAATGCCGGCGCAGACAAAGTCTCCATCAACACCGCGGCCGTCAACCGGCCTGAGTTTGTCAAAGAGGCGGCCGAACGCTTTGGGAGTCAGTGCATCGTGGTGGCGATTGATGCCAAACGAAGGTCGGCCTCCGAGAAGTCCGGTTGGGAGGTCTTTATTCATGGCGGCCGTACCCCGACCGGCATTGACGCCATCGAATGGGCGCAACGGATGGAAGCCTACGGCTCGGGCGAACTCCTGCTGACCAGTATGGACCGGGACGGCACCAAGGCTGGCTATGACATCGAACTCACTTGCGCGATTGCCGAAGCGGTGACGATTCCGGTCATTGCTTCGGGCGGCGTTGGAAATTTACAACACATTTACGAGGGTCTCACCGCGGGTCAAGCCGATGCTGCGCTGGCCGCCTCGATCTTCCATTACCAGGAACACTCCATTCAGGAGTGCAAGCGTTTCCTGGACGAGCGCGGGGTACGGGTGCGGCTCTCGAACCATCAGGGGTAAATCAAACGATCAAAAGGAGGGAATATGGCCAAGATCATGATTGAGGCAGCCATCAACGGCAATTCCGACAAAGCCCGGAATCCCCATATTGCCTACAGCCCGGAAGACATCGCTAACGATGCCATCGCGACCTGTCGGGCCGGGGCGGCGGCGGTTCATTTTCATGTCAGGGAACCGGATACGGGCGAATGGGTGCAGGACGTTGGGTATTATAGCGAGGTATTCCGGCGAACGCGCGGACAGTGCAATCCCATTCTCTGGCCCACGTTTCCGTTTGGCGACGATCCGGTTGAACGGTTTGCCCATTTTCTGGAACTCGCCAAAGACCCGGCCACCAAACCCGACCTGGGCTGGGCCGATCCTGGCTCGGTCAACCTGGTCTCGTATGACGCGCGCACAAAAACGCTCTCGGGCGGGAATTTCATCTATCAGAATTCATATGAGGCCAATCGGTATTTTTTGGAACAGTCGCGGGCGTGCGGGGTGAGACCGACCCTCCAGATTTTTGATCCCAGCTTTCTGCGGGCCGTGCTGGTCTTTCTTGACCAGGGTCTGCTGACCGAACCGCTATTACTCAAGTTCTATTTTGGCGGACCGGAGCTTCCGTTTGGCTTGCCCCCGTCGCTCAAGAGCCTGGAGGCTTATCTGGATATGCTGCAAGGCATACGCTGCAATTGGTTTGCGGCTACGCTCGGCGGAGATAATCTTCCCTTTATCCCTCAGATCATCAGCCTGG
This sequence comes from Candidatus Binatia bacterium, assembly GCA_022820725.1. GTDB lineage: Bacteria > Desulfobacterota > Binatia > Bin18 > Bin18 > Bin18. The sequence continues at coordinate 151,333 of JAJEFA010000004.1, read as the reverse complement.
GTGGTCATGTCCGGCTGGGTCTGGAAGACCACCATTATGCGCAAGAAGGGCAGCCCACAAACCCGCAACTCGTCGAGCGCGCCGTGGCAACCATTACTGCTATGGGACACGAGGTAGCGACACCAGACGAGGCTCGGGCCATCATAGAAGCCTAGACATGGCATCCGTCTACACTACAAGCATTACCCATATTCATGCCAGCTCTCTCAGGGCCATGCTTGTGGTGACGGGCGGTGGAACCCAGGCAATCGCAGACCTGCTGGCGGTTCCGGGTGCCTCACGGACCGTGCTTGAAGTCCTCGTTCCCTATAGTGAAGCGGCGCTCACCGCATTTCTGGGAGCCAGCCCACGCCAGGCCGTGAGCGTAGAAACCGCGGCGGCCCTGGCACAGGCGGCCCACAAACGGGCGGTTGTCCTCCACGCTGCGGAGGACCAGGTGGTTGGTCTCGCCTGTACCGCTACGCTGGCGACGGACCGACTCAAAAAGGGAGCGCACCGCGCGCACATCGGTATCAGTACCGCAACGGAAACCCGCGTCTATTCGTGTACGCTGACCAAAGGCGCCCGAGACCGGCAGGGAGAAGAGCGGGTCGTCAGCAATCTCCTGCTGACGGTCCTGGCCCAGGCGTGCGGCCTGGACGTGACGCTCGACAGCCCGCTGCTGGCCGGTGAGCGTATAGAGGAGCACAACGTCGAATAGCAGGCCGTCCCTCTTGCATGAGCGCCGAGCAAACCATACACATTGATTCAACAGACTGCAAAATAGTGTCTCATAGAGGACAACCCACCCCGCCGCTACGTGGCACCCCTCCAGGGAGGGGAGCGGAATACATCCCCTCTTGGGAGAGGTGGCCGAAGGCCGGGGTGGGTTCCTGGTGACTCAACGAAACGGTGAAACAGCAAGATGGTGTCTTATTTTGAATTTTCCCCCTCACCCCAGCCCTCTCCCGCCAGGGGAGAGGGAGCGGTATCGCCATGAAAATAGGAATCGTCTCTGATATCCATGCCGACGCGCAGGCCCTCCGGCGCGTGCTCAACGACATGCCCACCACTGATTTGCTGTTGTGTCCCGGAGACGCGGTAAGTGAATACCGTTTCTGCTCGGACACGGTCGCTCTGCTGCAAGAGGCGGGGGCGCACTGCATTCAGGGCAATCACGAGGTGGTTCTTTTTGGTGGCCGTAATCCCGCGTACCTGAAAAAATGTCGGGAGACCTTCCCGGCAGCATCGCTCTCCTTTCTGGCAGACGCTCCACTCAGCCAGGAGTTTGATTGCGACGGCCTGCGGATTCTCATGGTCCACGCCAGTCCGTGGGAACCCTATGAGGAATATATTTATCCGGGCAGCAAGCGCTTGGACGAATTCGCCGCTTTGCCCTATGATATGGTCTGCTTCGGACACACCCATGTTCCGTTGGTCCATCAGGCTGGCGACGTAGTGGTCATCAATCCGGGTTCATGCTCGCAGCCGCGAGACCGGGACCGGCGGGGTGCTTATGCGCTGTTTGATACGCAGACGAGAGAAGGAACAATTCATCGGGTCACGCTCCCCTGAATCCGAGCGAGCTCAAACCAAACGGAAAAAGGAGGCCGTCCGTCATGCGCAAGCAACAGTCTGAGGCTCATGACTTTCCCCAGCAGGATGAGCAGGTCAGGACGCCGACGAGTCGGCGCACGTTTCTGAGAAATGCCGCGCTGGGTACGGTCGGTGGCGCTGCGGCGCTGGCAGCCGGCTGTGAGTATAAGACCCAACTGTTTCTGTTGAGCCGGCCGGAAACCGAAGCAGAGGAAAAAAGCCCGGACTGGCAGGAAGCCCGTGTTCGCAGTTATCGGCAATTGGGCCGAACGGGCATGCAGATGTCAGATATCTCGTTCGGTTGCTCCGGGCTCGACAGTGCGGATGTCGTGCGACGGGCTATTGATCGGGGTATCAATTATTTTGATACGTCTCCGGATTATTCGCGAGCCGGGTCGGAAAAAACTCTCGGCCAGGGCATTCAGGGCTATCAACGCGATAAGCTCTTTATCGTTTCCAAGTTTTGCACGCCGCGGGGTCATCTCAGCGATACCACTCCAGTCAAAGATGTCATTGCTGCGGTTGAAGCGAGTCTGCAAAGAATCGGCACCGACTATCTTGATCTGGCCCATATTCATGCCTGCAATTCCGTTGAGCGGCTTATGAGTCCGAACATTCACGAAGCCTTTGACCGACTCAAAGAGCAGGGAAAACTTCGCTTTCTCGGTGTCTCCTCCCATACCCCGCGGCTCGAAGAAGTCATGCGTCACGCTGTGGACAGCGACCGCTTCGATGTCATCATGGTCGCCTACAATTTCCGCAACTGGCCCGAGCTGACAAATATTTTTCACGATGCCAAGCGGAAGGGGGTCGGCGTGGTGGCCATGAAGACCCTCAAAGGCGCGCGCCATAGCGCGCTGTCGGACTTTACCCCAACCGAGCGGGAATCGTTCTCTCAGTCAGCCTTTAAGTGGGTGCTCTCCAATCCTGACGTGAGTGGGCTCGTGGTCACGATCGGCTCATTCCACCACATCGACGAATACCTGCACGCCTCCGGACAGCCGTTTCAGCAAGCCGACTTGGCGCTGCTCGAAAAATACGACCGACTTGTAGCCAACGACTATTGTCCGCCGGGTTGTGGCGAGTGCTTGTCCTCCTGTCCGTCCGATGTGCCGATCGATGATGTCCTGCGCTACGCCATGTATTATGAAAACTACGGCCAGCAGCGGGTGGGCATGGAAGAATATGCCAGGCTTCCGCTCGCCCGCAATGCCTCCCAGTGTGTCGACTGTCGCGCCCCGTGCGAAAGCGCCTGCCCGCACGAGATTCCGATTCAGGCCAAACTGCTCCGGGCAGACCAGATGCTTCGATTCGTGTAAGCGCCGGCATGAAAAAACTGAGTCATACTGACACACAGGGTCGAGCCCGGATGGTTGATGTCGGGGCGAAATCCGCGACCGAGCGGGAGGCCGTCGCGACCGGAACTATCCATATGCGCCCGGAGACGCTGCGACTCATTACCACCGGGCAGATACCCAAAGGCGATACGCTCGCGGTCGCGCGTGTCGCCGGTATCATGGCGGCCAAGAAAACGCCGGCACTCATCCCGCTGTGCCACCCGCTGCTCATATCCTCTGTAGCGATTGAATGTACGCCGGACGAAGCAAGCGGCCGCATAGACATTGAGGCACGCGTCAAAGTCAACGGACAAACCGGCGTGGAAATGGAAGCCCTGACCGCGGTTTCCGTCACGGCGCTGACCATCTATGACATGTGTAAGGCCGTGGAAAAGGACATGGTCATCTCAGATATTGGTCTCAAACACAAAAGCGGAGGGAAAAGCGGCACCTACGTCAGAGCAGCCCCCTCCCATCAACCGCAATGACCCGCGCGTCATCTAAATCTGGTCGAGAAAAACCGCTCTAATACAGGGCTCCGGGCAGGGAGGGGATTGAATTTTCCCAGGGAAAATGGAACCCTAGGCCGACAGCCGAGAGGAGTCCCACCATGAAAAGCCGTCAGTCTGAAAAGCCCACCAAGAAGAACACGAAGAGTACGACGGCGGTGAAATCTGCAAAAAAATCAGCGAAAAAGTCTGCCAGAACTGCGGCCAAGAAAACAACAGTCGCAAAAAAGGGCAAAACAGCGGCCAAGAAAACAGCACCAACCAAAGTAGCTGCCAAGAGCTCCCCACCAGAGCCTGAAGTAAAATCTGCGCCTCCCCCCTCTCCTCCTCCACCAGAGCCTGTCACTCCTCCGGTGATCTCTCCCCAGACGTCCGACCAAGAAATCGGAGAGGAACCGTCGCCTGCCGCAGCCTCTCCGGTTTTTGTGAAGCGGGACTTGGTCGGACCGGATGGAAGTGTTCGTCCCGGCTGGGAAATGTGGATTGGTGACCATTGCTTTGGGCGGGCAGATAGCAAGGACCTCCTGCTGGCGAGTTTTGAGCGGCTCCAGAGTCCGCCGAGTAGTTTTCACTGGCGTGAGGTCCGCAATCGGATGCCGATACGTGGGCGCGCAAAACGGGCCCCGGTCTCACAAGAGACGGAGCAAGGGGCCAACCACGATGAGGAACTGCTCGATGATCTGGACGACGTTGAGGAAACACAGGACGTTTCGTAGGACTGGCGCGCCAACGCATTCGACACGCAGAAAAAAGGATACTCTGAAGGGGGTGTCCTTTTTTTGTATCAATTTCTCAAAGAGTCCGGCCGTAAACAGGTCACATAGAAGAAGAGAGGGGGCACGATATGGAACGGATTGGTTTCATCGGACTAGGAATTATGGGCAAGCCCATGGCCCAAAATCTCCTCAAAGCGGGCTACCCGTTGACCGTTTATAATCGGAGCGACGGCCCGATTAAAGAGTTAGTCGATGCAGGAGCCGCAGCGGCAGCATCACCCCAGGCAGTGGCAGCAAACGCGGATGTCGTGGTCACCATAGTCACGGACACCCCCGATGTGCAGCAGGTGCTTCTTGGGGAAAACGGTGTCATACACACCGTTGCGCCAGACGCTGTTGTCATTGACATGAGTACGATCTCTCCCACAGCAACCCGGGAGATCGCGAGTGTCATCCAAGAAAAAGGCGCGTCCATGCTCGACGCTCCGGTCAGTGGCGGAGAGGGAGGGGCCATCGCGGGCACGCTCTCTATTATGGTTGGTGGAGAGGAGGCGGTCTTCAATCAGTGCTTACCCATCTTCGAAACCCTGGGAAAAAATATCGTTCATGTCGGTCAGAGCGGTGCGGGCCAGCTTACCAAATTATGCAATCAGATCGCGGTAGCGGTGACGAATCTGGCGATGAGCGAAGCCTTGGTTTTTGGAGCGAAAGCCGGGCTGGATCTAAAGAAGATGCAATACGCTATTCAGGGCGGAGCCGCAGGTTCATGGCAACTCTCGAACCTTGCGCCTCGGGTTCTGGAGCGGGACTTTGCCCCTGGTTTTATGGTCAAGCTCCAACAAAAAGACCTGCGGCTTGTGCTGCAAGAGGCCGACCGGCTGAAACTGTCCCTCCCTGCCACCAGCCTCGTCCACCATCTTTTTCATGCCCTTGAAAGCCAGGGGGCTGGCGACGAGGGCACACAGGCCTTGGTCAGAGTCCTGGAACAACTCGCCGGAGTTGAGGTGAAACAAACGGGCTGAGGGGGAAGAGCAACGCGAAGGCTGAGACGGCGCGGCTCTTCCCCCTGTACGGCCTAACCTTGGGACAAGGTCTTCAGATCTTCAGCCCAGTTTTCGTACGGACGCAGGGGCAGTATTTCCACGTCTGAGACAATATGCGCATAGCCGAGCTCCCAGATCGGCAGCCCATTGATCGCTTGATCAAGCATATCGCCTGACTCCACATCCATAACCACTAGCACCTCGGGTTTGCCCGCAACCTTCCAAATCCCTTGAATGACGCCGGCTTCCTTCGCCCCCAGGGCAGCTTCGGCCTCTTTCCGCCAGACGGTATAAAAGTCTTTATTCGACATATCGGCAGGCTTATTGATCCTCGCTTTGAACATCAGCAGCATAACGGTCTCCTTTCTGTCGTGTGCGGTACGCTGACACGACCTATAACCGACCTCCTCCACATTCGTCAAATATATCTCGTCCAGTATGATCACATGGACCCATATCGTCCGCGAACAGTGGACAATATGACGCGGTATCAGGTATGGTGTGCGTATCCCTATGGCAACAATATCTAGTGCATTCTGGGCTCCCCCCCTACAAGGGACGGTAGCCCATCACACACCGAGCGAGAAAATTCTGGCCCGGCTGCGCTGGCTTGCCTTAGGAGTCGGAATAGGAGTTCTCTGGTTCAATCCACCTGCTCTTTTCCAAGCTGCCACGCAATACTGTCTTCTCGGTAGCATCCTGTATTGTCTCTTCGGTCAATATTTTGCCTACCGCCACTATAAAGGGACGCCCCTCCCCTTTCCCATTGGGCTGAGTGACGTGGTCTTTGTCGCCGTGCTGTGTGGCGTCAGTGGCGGTCTGTCGGGCCCGTTGTCTATCTATTTGTATGGACTCACCCTGATCGCAACGCTCCGCTGTGGCTGGCAGGCCGGCTTCGGTATGGCGCTCGCTACGAGTGTCGCCTCAGGGCTGCTGCTCTTCCTTGTTCCATCCCCGTCTGCCTCAATCCCTGAACTCTACTCCAGCCTCGCCTTTCGCTGCGCCCTGCTTTTTGGCATTGCCGGTCTGCCCAGCCTTTTTTCCGTGTCACGCCTCACGCATGACAGCCTTCCGAAAGCGGATTCAGACCCCCAGCAAGCCAATCAAATCGAGACCCTTCAAGAAAAACTCACGCTCTTGGAAATCGATCCACTCCTCCAACAGCTTGTTGAGGAAGTGTTACGACGTATTCCCTGCCGCGGTGTGTGCGTAATCCTTCTTGATCCGGACACCCAGGCCTGTGTCAAGGTTAAAACGACAGGGTCTTTTCCGCTGCTTTCCCCTTCTACGTGGGATCGTTCCTTTGCCAAAGGCGGCGCGCTGCGGGCGACGCTTAACTTGGGTCTCAATGTCCTCAATACCTCACAGGATATTTATGCGCGCCTGCAAGCGCTCTCTGAGAAAGAACTGGCGCAGCGACATCTCCTCATCCATCCGCTTGGCACTGACTCGCTACTCGGCTGTTTTCTCCTGGCTGACAGAAAACCGCCAAGCGGTTTTCGTCCTCAAGACAACGAGGTTCTCACGCACATTGCTCAATATGCGCTGCCTGTCGTGCAGCGCGCCTACACACTTGCAGAGACCCGGCGGTCGGTGAGAGAGCTGCGCGGTCTCCTGCACGCCGTGCTCAACGCGCAAGAAGAAGAACGCCAGCGGATTGTTCATGAATGTCACCAGATAGAAGAACGGCTCTTTCGCATCTTCCAGGACTTTCACGGCTTTCAGGAATTCGTCCTGCAACACGCGCCCGCGGGTCGTGAGCGTTTTAGCAAGCTTGCCGCGGAACTGGATACGATTTCGGTACTCGTCCGTCAGTTTACCAATGGGTTATTACCGCCGGTGCTCGAAGACTTCGGCCTGGTTCAGGCACTCCGTGCCTATGTGACCGACCTGCAGGAACAGGAGCCCTTTGAGGTGGTCATGCAGGCGGATGATGGGGACCGGCCCCTGCCGACCCAGACCAGCCGCACACTCTTTCGCATTACCCAGGAGGCCCTCCATAATGTCCAACGCCACGCCAAGGCCAACCATGTGCAGATTGCCCTGACCTTCGAGCAGAAGGGCGTATCCCTGATGATTAAAGATGACGGGCAGGGTTTTCAGCCGGAACAGCCTATTCCCGGCCATTACGGCCTGCTCTATATGCGTGAACAGGCCGTCTCCTGTGGCGGGCGTTTCTCGGTGCAAAGCCAGCACGGTCGTGGCACCGAGGTCCGGGTGGAACTCCCCATCACGGAAGACCCCGCCCCGGCCACAAGCGCGGGGAGCTTTCCACCGACACCGTCCGCCTCCCCGCCCGTTTCGGAGTCATAGTCGCGTCCACGCTGTCGCGGTTCTGGCCTCGGCGGAGCGCACCCGCTCCGTATCGAGCTTCACATTCTTTGGCAGACCCGATAGCATAGCGACCCAGGCACGGTACCGTCTCGACCATACGGGAGTTTGTCACATGAAGTTTCACCTTTTCATCTATGCCACCTTAGGCCGTCGGCACGAACTCGAAGCGGGCATGGCGGGCAAGCGGCCCGAACTCTACCAGCGCATGCTCAGCGAAGTGGCGGAATATGCCCAGTTTGCGGACGAGGTGGGCTACGCCGGCTTCGGGCATCCCGAGCATCATCTGCAAATCGAGGGCTTTGAAGCCAGTAACGAGCCGGGCTTGTTGTCCATGTGGATTGGCCAGCATAGTAAAAAACTCCGTGTGAATATGGTCGGCTGGGTCGCACCGACGCATAACCCGGTTCGTACGGCAGAGTATATTGCGACCCTCGACCATATGCTCAAGGGCCGCCTCGCAGTCGGTATGGTGCGAGGCTATCAGGCGCGCTGGGTACATAATTTCCGTATCCGTCCCGACCTGAACGCGGTTGGCGAATGGAATCGCAATTCGGAAGACGACAATATGAACCGCGAATATTTTCGTGAGTTCGTCGAAGTGGTGCTCACCGCCTTGAAAGAAGACACCTTCAGCTACCAGGGCAAATACTGGACGATTCCGCCTGAGGACTTTGTCAATCCGCACCAGCAAGGGGTGTATACGCAATATGGAACAGGCGTGGATGCGGATATGCGCATCCGCGAGATTGGTATTGCACCGAAACCGTATCAGGATCCGCACCCGCCCATCTACGGCGGTTTCACCCATAGCATGCGCACTGCGCTCTTCTGGGCACGCTACGGGGGCAAGCCGATTGTCCTGGCCTCGGACCTCGATTTCTGTCAACGGCTGTGGTCCGGCTATCACGACGAGGCGTTGAAACACGGGCATGATGTTGAGCCCGGAGACGAGGCAGCCTGGGGCGGCGCAATGATCTGCCATAAAAACACCTCAACAGCTCAAGAGTGGCTGACCGACCCCATGTGGATGTGGGACACCTGGTTTACCCCGTTTGGCCAGGGACATCCTGAGTTATTGGTTGGTGACCCGGATACGATTTCTCGCCGTATTGAAGCAGCCAGCAAGAAATTCCCCATCAAAGAGTGTTTTCTCCTTATCCAGCAAGGGATTCACGAACGCGAACAGGTGCTCAGTTCGCTTGACCTGTTCGCCAACAAGGTGATGCCGCGCTTTGCCGATTAGAGCACACAGGCTTTCCCAGGATGTCCTCTCTCGTGCAGCGAGGCCACAAGGGACAGCGCGGTACACATGCTCTGTACGCAAATGACTCCAACCATTGGCATCGATATTGGCGGGACGTTCACCGATGTCCTCGTCCATGACCAAAGTGGCCCCGTCTTTCGCAAGAAAATCCCGTCCGCCTCTGATCCGGCCGAGAGTCTTCGGGCGGCTTTTTCCGCACTCCGTACGCAGCATCCGCGTCCGAGCGCCCTCCTCTACAGCACGACGGTTGCCACGAATGCTTTGCTTCAACACAACCTCCCGCGGGTCGGCTTGCTCATCACTGCTGGCTTCCGCCATATTTTGGAGTTGAACCAGCCCCAACAAGCGGAGGATGACGGGCTCTCTTCGCCCCTTCCTTCCCGGCCGGTGGTACCGCTTGAGGATATCCACGAGGTGACCGAACGTCTTGATGCCCAGGGGAATGTGCAAATACCCATTTCCACACAAGAGATACGGGCAATCGTGGCGTGGTGTCATGCCCAAAGCCTGAAAACCCTCGCCGTCTCGCTCTTACACAGCGCGCGCAACCCTGAGCCGGAGCGACGGCTGAAAGCGATGCTGCTCGCGGAAGACTCCTCTTTGGACGTACTGCTCTCGTCCGATGTCCTGCCCGAACAACGCGAATATGAGCGCACCGCAGCCACCTGTCTGAACGCGGCCCTCCGGTCATTAATGGAGGAACATCTCAATCGGGTGAGGCAGAGCATGCAGGAAAGTGGCATCCACCGGCCACCGCTCATCATGCAGTCGTCTGGCGGCCTACACAGCGGAGCGTATGTCGGTCAGCGGCCTCTGGCAACTATTTTCTCGGGGCCCAGTGCGGCAGCAGTCGCTATGGCCCGTGCTGGATCCGCAAGCGGGTTTTCCGACCTGGTCACATTTGACATGGGCGGCACCTCAACCGATATCACCCTCGTCCAAGCCGGACAGCCGCTGCTCACCACGCACGGCCAAGTCGCTGGCTATCCGCTCCGCGCCCCTCTGGTCGATATCACCTCTATCGGAGCCGGCGGTGGTTCCATTGCCCGGGCGGACCCTGATACCCGCTGGCGCGTTGGTCCGCTCAGCGCTGGCGCCGACCCCGGTCCGGTCTGTTATGGCAGAGGGGGGACAGAGGTAACGGTTACCGATGCCAATCTCCTCCTGCGTCGTCTGCCCACTGCTCTGCTTGATGGAGCGCTTCCCCTTTCAAAGGAGACGGCCGAAAAAGCGCTCTTTGCCTTCGGACAGTCGCGCTACAAAAACGCGATAGAGACCGCCCAAAACATCGTCCAATTGGTGAACCACACCATGTGTGGAGCCATCCGTCGCGTGTGTACGCAGCGCGGCCTCGATCCCAGGGCAACGACTTTGATGGCTGTTGGCGGGGCCGGTCCGTTACACGCCGCCGATCTTGCAGCGCTGCTCGGCGTATCAACGGTCGTGGTTCCAGCCCAGCCGGGGCTTGCCGCTCCTTTCGGCTTATTCTGTGCCGATATCCGGGAGGATTGTGCCGCTCCCGCTCCACCCGACGCATCTGCGCTTGATCCCCAACGGCTGACTCACTTCTTTACAGAGCTCGAACACCAGGCCCAGGCCGCCTTGGACCAGCAGCACCTGCCGGACGCTCCCAGACAGTTCAGGCGGTCGGTGGATTTTCACTATGTCGATATGTCAACCCATCTTACTATCGACCTTCCTCAGGGCGGGCTCAGCAGCGACATTCTCCAGCTGGCAGTCACCCAGTTTCATCATAAGCATGAGCAGCTCTGCGGCTTTTCGTTCCAGGACCGAAAAGAGGTCAACCTGTCCACCTTACGGATAACCGCCACTGTGACGCAGCCAAAACCAGCGCTGCCTACGATTGCCGAACAGACTGGCTCCGTTCAACCGATAGACACGCGCTCGGTCTTCTTTTTTGAATCGCGAGGCTTTCTGACCTGTCCGGTCTATGCGCGGACCCACTTGGGAGCCGGGGCGGTTCTCACCGGGCCGGCGGTGGTTGAACAGTACGATACCACCACGCTCATTCCACCGGACTGTCAGGCCACGGTCGATCGGTTTGGCACTCTGATCTTAAAGCGTGCTCCTGTCCGGTAGGCTGCATTATCTCCATGTCTATTTACGCTCGACTCAGCACCCTGGCCAGCCTCCGCGCCCAATACGTCTGGCATATCTGTCTCAACCTCTTTCTGCTCTTGGGAGCTACTGCCATGTGGCTGTGGATTACCTGGCGGGCGGTGTATTTGATCGCCATGGTTCCGATTGCCATCGTACCCTTCTCGTATGCCCGGCAACGTTTGCACGCCTACTGTGTCAACCTGCTTGGGCATTCCTCCCCGTCGCTTGGGTTCTTCAGCGTGGTCGGGATGGTCTTCGATGCTATTATGGCGGTGCAAATCCTGACTGCCCGGTCCGGCAGTCCGCTGCCGTTTCTGCACGCACCTGGCATCTCCTGGATCGGCGCGCTGTGGTATAGCGCCTACGGCATCCTCCTGTTTGGCTATGCCGGCCTTGGCATTGTCCGAGGATTGACCCAATTGGCACGGCGCGGGAGAGCATGGTTCCGACGGCAACAGGCCCGGCACGCCCCACACGACAACCTGCCCTCCCCCGAGCGGCGTCAATTCATGCAGCAGCTCGGCTTGATGGGCGCGGGAGCACCGTTTCTCTTTTCGCTGTCAAGCGTCAAGCTCACCTACGATTTTCAGGTCGAGGAGCGAGACCTCGCCCTGCCCAACTGGCCCACGGCGCTCGACGGGCTGCGGGTCGCCCATTTGTCGGACATCCATGTTGGTGGGGAAATGGACCGGCCCAAGCTGCTGCGCGTTGCCGCGCTGACGAATGCAGCCAGACCCGACCTCGTGCTGCATACCGGAGACTTTCTGACACATCGGACCGGCGATTTTGATCTGCCTCTGTACGAGGCGCTGGCTCGGATCAAGGCACCGTACGGCCAATGGGCCTGTCTGGGCAACCATGACTTCGACGCTCCTGACCGCCTCGTCCGCTATTTGCGCCAGTCCGGCGTAACCACCTTACGCAACCGGGTCACGACGCTCTCAGTTGACGGACAGCCCCTGGAACTTGCCGGCCTGGATTTTGTCTTCCAGCGTTTTGAGCGGGACGCGCTCTACCAGCATATCGTCAGCTCATGGAGTCCACGGCAGCCGGTTCCGCGCATTCTGCTCAACCACGACCCGCGCGCCTTTGTCGCCCTGCCGGCACGCTGTGCCGACCTGGTGTTGTCCGGCCATACCCATGGTGGACACGCGGGTATTCAACTGGGCAAAGACCGGGCGCTGAGCGTCATCGGCCTGCTCGGCATCCCCGACCAGGGACTGTATCGTCGCGCGGACATGCAGATGTTTGTCACCCGGTGCGTCGGGTTCTACGGCTATCCCATGCGGCTGGGGATTCCGCCGGAGATCTCGATTTTGACGCTACGTTCAGCGCAGCAAACGTAGCAGACAGCCCTTCTCTGTAGACAGGTCCGGCCAAGCCCCCTACATTGGCCTCAAGGAGGGACAGTATGACCTGGCGGTTAGCGGTAGATATTGGTGGAACGTTTACGGACGTTGTTGCGCTCGAAGAGGCCAGCGGGACACTGCATTTGGCAAAGGTGCGCAGCACACCGGACGATCCGGCCCAGGGCTTTGTGAACGGCCTTGAGCATATCACCCAGCGCGGAGAGATCGCGGCCCACGATGTGAACGCGGTCTTTCACGGTACGACCGTTGCCACCAACGCCATCCTGGAACGCAAATACTCAGAGCTTGGTCTGATCATTACCGCCGGCTACCGGGAAGCCCTGGAGTGCGCCCGCCAGACCGTACCCGGAGAATTTGGTGATATCACCTGGTGGATTAAACCGCCGCGAGTGGTGCCGCTCGAACGCATCCGAGAAATCAGCGCTCGGATGGATGTCCGAGGTACGGTCATCCAGGAGTTGGACCAGGACGAAGTAGCAGCCATTGCGGAGGACTTCAAAGCGCGCGGCATTCAGGCCGTAGCCGTTTCCTTACTGCACTCCTATCGCAATCCGGCACACGAGGAAGCAGTCCGCCGCATTATCCACGAGGTGTATCCAGACTGTTTTATTTCCATCTCGTCCGACATCCTGCGCGAGTACCGCGAGTACGAACGGACCAACACGACCTGCCTGAACACCGCCCTGATGCCCCTTCTGTCCGCGTATCACACCCGGATTGAACAGCACTTACGCGAGCGGGACATCAGCGCACCGTTTTACATCATGCGCTCGAGCGGCGGGCTGGCCCAGGCCCAGGAGGTCGCCCGTTTGCCGATTGCCGCGGCCCTCTCCGGTCCGGCCGCAGGGGTGATTGCCGCCACCCATTTTGGTACGCTGAGCGGCAACCAGGACATTATTACTTTTGATATGGGTGGTACTTCAGCCGATATTTGTCTGGTCGAAGGCGGCCAGCCGCGCATGCTGACTGAAGGCAAGGTCGATATCTATGACCTGAAAACGCCCATGATCGAGCTGCATACAGTCGGAGCCGGCGGCGGGTCGATTGCCTGGCTAGCGGGCGGGCGGAGCCTGAAAGTGGGCCCGGACAGCGCGGGAGCGAATCCAGGGCCGGCCTGCTACGGCCGGGGCGGCAGCCAGCCGACGGTGACGGATGCCAATCTGGTGCTGGGACGTATCACGCCGACCATTGCCGGGGGTAGCGTCTCCCTGAATCTCGATCAGGCGACCCAGGTTGTGGCTGAACTTGCCGCGGGCCTCAAACTCGATACGATCGCTGCGGCAGAAGGGATTCTGCGTATTGCCGTTGAGAACATTGCTGCCGGCATTCGGACAGTGTCCGTGAAGCGTGGACGTGATCCGCGCAGTTATGCCCTGGTTGCATTCGGCGGAGCAGGACCGCTCCACGCCTGTTATTTGGCCGACTGGCTCGGTATGCAGCACGTCATAATCCCGCCCAACCCAGGTGTGACTTCGGCGTATGGCCTGCTGTTGACCGATGTCCGCGTTGACCTGGTCCATACGGATGTCCAGCGTGAAGACCGCCTGGACGTGGACCGTATCGCGGCCGAAATTCAGGACCTGGAACGCCGCGTGACCGCCCGTCTGGAAGACGAAGGCTTACTCACCCAGGAGACCCGGCTCAATCATTTTGTGGACATGCGCTACGCCGGCCAGGCTTATGAGATTCGGGTTCCAGTCTCGATTGATTCAGCAACAGCGAACATCCAAAACCATATTCAGCACGCCATCACCAAGTTTCACGCCAGCCATAAGGACCTCTACGGCTATTCCTACGCGGGGAAGGAACTGGTCGAACTGGTCAACGTGGGTGTCACCGGACTAGGGTTGCTCAAACGCCCCCACGTACCGCAAGCACAACCGGCCGGCCCGAGTCCGGAGCAGGCCCGGACGGGTCAGACCGCGGTCTATTTCTCCAAGAGTACGCTGGATACGCCGGTGTACGATCGGGCGGCGCTGCAAGCAGGCAATGAGCTGAGCGGCCCGGCCATCGTCCAGCAGTACGACGCGACCACGGTTGTGGAACCGGGCTGGAGCGGCCGGGTGGACCGGTGGGGAACGCTACGGCTTGAGCGAACGCAATAACGAAACGCATTCTACGGAGTGTCAGCATGGCCGATCACAAGCAGTTTTCGCAGACCTATTATGACAAAGCCGATGAGGCCGTCGCCTTTCAGGACTACGCCCCGTTTCGGTACGGCCAGGTTGCCCGGGATCCGGACGCTGTCAGTCGTATCGACGCGCTGAGAAAAGATCTGGACCCGATCCTGGTCGATATTGTGGACGGCGGGATCGAGGCGGCCATTATGGAAGCCGAGGCCGCAGTTGAGCGGACCGCCCGTTCGACCATTATCCGCGAACAGCACGACTACCGGGCCTCGCTCAACACGCTTGACTGTCTATCGGTCTCACGCGTGTCCTGGGCCGCCACCGCCGACCCGATTCGGATGAAGTTTCCGGCCGAGCGTATTTATGAAGGCGATGTATTTATCTACAACGACGTCTATCAGTCGGCCGGAACGATCGGTCATCTGCCGGACTATTGTGTGGTCACGCCCATTTTCTGGGACGAACGGCTGATTGGATTTGCGCAGATTTTCGGCCATGTCAACGATGTGGGCGGCCGTATGGCGGGTTCCTGGCCGAGTACCTCGACCAGTATTTTTGAGGAGGGCACCATCTGTCCACCGGTCAAGCTGTACGAAAAGGGTCAGCTCAACGAGGGGCTATACGATGTTCTGCTGCGGAACAGTCGTTTCCCCGAGGACCTGCGAGGCGATATTGACGCCTTTGTTGGCGCGAATGAGGTCATCCGTCGCCGGGTAACGGAATTATGCGATCGCTTTGGCGGCAATGAGGTGGAGGCCGCATTTTATGAAATTCTCGACCGCTGTGCTGAGGTGGTGCGCGAGAAGGGCTTGCCCCTCTTCCCTGATGGGGAATTCATCGGGGAAGATTTTATTGAGAACGATGGCCTGACCCTGGAAAAGCCGGTCAAGCTCCAGATCACCATGCGGAAGTATCCGGACAAGATGGTGCTGGATTTCGCCGGTACCAGTCCCCAGGCGAGGGGGCCGATCAACTGGCCGGTCGATGGCCGTCATTACTCCAAATGGCTCGGCGCGTTCTTCAAGGCGCAGATTCCCGGCATCATCATTAACGAAGGCGTGACTCAGGTCTTTCGCTGTCGTATTCCACAGGGGACCATTCTGAGCCCGAAGTTTCCGGCTCCGGTGGTAAGCCGCATGACCTGTATGCTGCGCATGATCAGCGCCTATACCGTCGCCATGGCCAAAGCCTTTGACGGAGAGGTGGTGGCCGACATGCAGAACATTCAGATCTACGGCCTGTGCGGACATGACTTTGAGGGCAAATTGTTTCTGATGCGTGAAATTTTTGGGGCGGGTTCGGGCGCACGGCCGTACGCGGATGGCACCGATGCCGTGGATCTGGTCCCCTACTCCAAAAACCTGCCGGCGGAATTCATTGAACAGCGCTTCCCGGTTGAAGTCCTGCGCGTGGGGCTGGCGACCGATTCGGGCGGAGCCGGGAAATATCGCGGCGGGCTGGGCTATGAGAAAGAGATACGGACCCTGGTCGATGGGTATTATCTGACGGTCACGGAGCGGACCGCCTTTGCCTGCACGGGTATCAAGGGCGGCAAGTGGGGCACGCCGAGTTCGTCCATCAAGAACCCCGGCACCCCGGAAGAAGAGGCGGTCTATTTCAGCCGGGATGCCATTCCGGTCAAAGCCGGAGACATTATTCGCCTCACTACCCCAGGCGGTGGCGGCTGGGGCGACCCTCTGGAGCGCGACATCGACGCCGTTCGTATGGATGTGGTCCGTAAGCTCGTCTCGTCCGAGCGGGCCGAGCAGGATTATGGCGTCGTCCTGGACCCGGTCACACACGAGGTCGATCAATCGGCCACGGCCCAGCTCCGCAAACGGCTGGCCGAAGCACGCGGTCCGGTCAAACTGATCGACCGCGGACCGTATGCCGAGACATTAATCAAAAAAGGCTTGCTGGACGTATCCGACCCCGAGCTTGAGTGTCTCGACTGCGCCGACGATGCGGTGTTGGATCACTATTGGAAGGATTTATATAAGTACACGCCGCGGACGATGGGGGGAGCGTAAGATACCCTTCGCGGTGACGAGAAATCGTTAACACCTATCCCTACTCTCTCTACGAGTCCTGGCTCAATTTTTTTCAATTCGTCCTTTAGGCGCTGCCCTGCGTGCCAGAGCAAATTACGATGCTGTGTAGCCGCCCGTCATTCCTGCGCAAGCAGGAATCCAGGCTCCCGGCCCCCCAGCCGCTGGATGCCGGATCACGTCCGGCATGACGAGAGGGCAACACCGTGGCTACAACCTCACGTAAAACGCTCTAGACATCATAGTTCTGCCGCATCCGAATCCAGAGCCCAGGGCCGTTGCCGGCAAGTTTACCAAGCCGGAGTGCCATCTCAGTCGAGACCGGATGGGTACAAGCGAGTACCCGGTGGAGTTGCTGACGCGAAACTCTGAGGCGACGGGCCGCTTCGCTAATGGAAAGGCTCAAGGCTGGTAAGACATCCTCCCGCACCACTTCACCAGGATGGATGGGAGGACGTTTCAGCGGACGCTTGATGGTATATTCTGCCATGCTGCAACGGACTCGGGTGCGGACTGCACTTACCCTTGGTGACGGTCGTACCACTGGAGGGACCTGGGTTAGGCTCTTGTAGCGGCGGCTCCTTCTCTGTGCGCGTCGAGATAGAGCGTATCCGGGCAGATATCCTGGTCATGCGGCCATGACACCGTACCGTCCACAACTGTGACTTGCTGAAAGTAACCTTTCTCCCTGAGTTCTTGGAAGACACCGAAGTCAAGCAACGGAGAGCAATCATAAATCCCGTGCTCTCCATTGGTGAAGGTCAACAATAATTTGTAATCGTCTGTTGGGGTTACTGTTTTGACTCGTGGGTTCATAGCTTAATCCGTGGGCAAGGCAGCTTATCACTTGTTTCGATACGTCCCTTTGAACTTCCTGCCGTTGACCTTGCCTTTGTGTCTGACCGTCCCACCAGGGAACACTTCGACGGTCCCCTTATGGCGGTTGCCGAGGCTGTCTTTGTATTTATAGGTGTGGCGGCTGTAATCGCCCACGCTGTAGCTCTGGCTCTGTGATTTGTACGTATAATCCGGTGACAAAGGACTCGGGCGCGGACTGCGATATTTGCCCTTGGTTACGGTCGTCCCGCTGGGGAGGGCCTGGGTCTTGCTCTTATGGCGGTTGCCGAGGCTGTCTTTGTATTTATGGGTGTGGCGGCTGTAATCGCCTACGCTGTAGCTCTTGCTCTGCGATTTGTACGTGTAGCTCGGCAACGAGGGGCTTGTATGCGACGGGCTGCGGTAGGAACTGGAATACGGACTCGTATACGATGGGCTCCGGTAGGGACTGAAAGACGACCGGCTGGATGGATCAGCGAACGCTGACTCGGGAACGATAGGAACGAGTACGACTGCAGCGACAAGAAGTGTCCGCGTCACGTGGTCCATATTTTCACTCCCTGATCACTCAATACTTAAATCTGATTATCGTTTTTAGGCAATAAAAAGATCAATTTAGATTCCTCACTATCACCAGTATCCTTCCATTCTTCCCATGAAAGCTCGTTCCGCTGTACGAAATCAATCTCTTGCTGATATCCTGCTATTTGAGTTGTCGTATTTGGAATCAGTGCCTTGATTTCCTTCAACCTACGCTTGGTCTCTCTCGACATCTCTATGTGCGGAATTGGATTTTCGTCGAAATGTTGAAGGGGATACAAGTACGCTTCACGGATTTCTTCGTTTTCCTCGCGCATCCTCTGTATACTTTGTATTGCCCTCTTGTTCTCGTCCAGAAACAATTCACACTGCACGAGGGGTATTAACGAGAGTATTTCCACCGAACCGTCTTAAATGGTGAGCAATTTCCTCAGTATATTGGGAGTGGTCGGGATAGTATTTTTGATATTTTTCTTCGTCGTCCAGGCCTGCTGTTACGGGTGCTGTTAAGAGTTTCACCAGAGGCTCTAAATCTTCGTTGGACGATTCTCGCAATACACGAACAAGTTCCACGTCGCTGCTCCTTAGCTTATGAGTGATTCGTTGTCTCACCCTCGGCGAATCCGTCGGTGGCGTTTCTTATTCATGTCTGATGGGGATTTTTTCCGGAAATATATCTCTGATAGAGATAAAAATTCTCCTCTCTCTTGTCAACACCTCTCTCCTGACAATAGCTCCTAAAACTTAGCCTCGACGAATCCGTCGATATCGTTTGCCGCACGTCACGACTTGACCATCGGCCACGACCACGTAGTCGCGCCAGTGTCCTTCAAGCCGCCGCGAAACGGCCTTCCCTTTTGAGCGACAAACTCGCCGCCGGCCACGATTGCCGAAGTAGAATATCTCACCACCACGACCAGCGGGAGCCCGCTCGCCATAGTCGAGAAGCAGACTCACAACGATTGGCGGTATAGCGCGCTGTTGCATTCGGACTTTTGCGTGTGCCGTGTACATGAATCCTCCTCCAGGTTACTCTTCGCCGCTGTCTTCCTTGTCGGAAAGGAGCCAGCCTAACCCAGCGGCGGCAATTGCTCCAAGCAATCCCAACCGTATCGGACTTGCTGCGACGGCCCCAGACACCAGTCCGGCACCAGCTACTATGCCCATAGAAGACGTTGGGCTGACAAGTTTGTTCAGAATCTTCTTGGCTTCTTCGTTCCCGGCTTCGGCCTCAAGAATTGTCCGATACAGGATATCAAGCCGTTCCTTTTGTCGGCCTCTCGGTACTACCTCGTCCTTCATCCAGCGGGACAGGGAGGACGGGGCGACATCCAGCAGCTTAGCGAGATGGGCCGGCTTGACAGGTGCGTCCGCTGGCTTACCCGGTATTTCCAACGGTCTGAGAGCCTCTTGGATTTTCTTTATCTTCTCAGAAACCGGCCTGCTCATTCTCCGCTACCCCTGCCCTTTAGTATTGCATTGCAAGTTGAAATGGAACGTTAAAGGGCGACATTCCTCATGTCAAGCCTTTTTCGATCCCCCGCTCGTCATAATCGGAAAGGGAATTTTCGACCCGATTTTGTGTATAAATAGGGAAAAAATGGGATTTTCAATCAACCCTTTGAATTCAAAGGATTTTTGAGTCTCTAACAATACAAATCTGGGCAAAAAGCGGGGGCTAAGAATACAAATTTGGATAACAAAAATAATGAAGCCTGGATTCCTGTGAAAGCGGGAATCCAGGCGGAAACGGTGGGGAGGAATGCGGACGAAACAACCGGCCTAGGCCGCCTTTGCTTCAACGTCCCACTGCCGGAGTTCGGGAATGACTTTTTGCGCGATTAAACGCTGGGAGCGCTCGGCATCTTCGAACGGCATCCCGGCTCCGCGAAAGCCGAAGATCAGATCAAACCGTCCGACCACCTCTCGCCAGTGGGATAGTTTGTCCAGAATCTGCTGCGGAGTGCCCCAGGCCTGCGCGTTGACATACATCTGGGCCATACCTTCAAGACCCAATTCACGCAGCATGTCCACGGCATCGCCATAGGCTTCGTAGCCCTTGGCATTCTTGAAGTGGTCGCCCATGAGTTCGTAGTGGTGCATGGCCGACAGAAGATAGCCCGCGATATATTTGTGGGCCAGTTCCTCAGCCCGGCCGGCGTCTTCGTGGCAGATGGACATGCCGGCCATTATGGGCGGGGGCGCATCAACGCCGTGGAGTTCACGGAACAGGGCTCGATAGGGCTCAAAATCCGCATTGTGCTCTTCAATCGGCTTTTGGGTGAAGACCATCATCTGGGCGCGGTGCTTGGCCGCTTCCAGGGCCGAATCGGGCGACATCGCCACCTGGGTCGTGCGGCCCTTGAAGGTTCGTGTGGGCTTGGGGCGAATCGGCGCCCGTGGTTGCGGATAGTATTTGCCGTTACCCTTAATAATGCCGGTCTCCAGGGCGTTGAGAATCATGGGCACGGCTTCGTCAAAACGCTCCCGCGAGGTGTCCATATCGATACCGAACTGGTCATACTCCCGGCGGGACAAGCCACGACCCAGACCAAGGATCACCCGACCGTTCGACAACTCGTCCAACAACGCAACCTTCTCGGCTGAACGCAGCGGCGTGTTCCACGGCACGATCACCGCGCCGGTGGCCAGCTTGAGCCGTGTGGTGATGGCCGCCAGATGGCCCAGATAAATGGCGTTATCGGGACAAAAAGAGTAGTCCTCAAAATGATGCTCCACAGACCAGTGCGCGTCATAGCCGAGTTCCTCTAACTGTGAGGCCAGAGCCAACTCTTCCCGGTAGACTTGGCTGTCCGTCACACTGTCGTCATAGCCGTAGCGCTGAAATAGCGCGATTGTCCCGATTTGCATAACACACCCTCCTGATTGTGTATCTTCCTAGACTCGCAGTTCCTGCGAGCTTATCTCTCTGTCTTCTCGCTCTAATTTTTTAGGCGCCGCTCAGGCTGCCGGTTTCAGCTTGCCACCGTGCGCTTCCAGATACGCGACCAGACGCTGGCATTCCTCATCAGAGACTTTATCTTCCAGCAGACTGATGCGGTCTCCCTCAAAGACGGCCCGCTCCTCGCCTTCCATGCGGCAGTCGGGTGCCCCGTCCAGGGTGTAGGTCGCGACCCAGCGCATCCAGACTTCACCGTTCTTTTCCATGGGTCCTTCAAGGAACTCAACGCGCCGTGAGGTAAAGCGACGGTCGAAGCCGTTGACTGCGGCCTGAAAATCGCTCAGGATCGTGGCCCGGCTTTCATGTCGTCCGCCCAGCGGTGGCCCGGCAATAAAATCGTATACCGAATCCTCGGTAAAATAAGGCTCAAGTAGCAACCAATCGTCGCTGTCATACGCGTCTTCAAAAGCTTGTGCATATTCCAGGAACCGTTCGACAATACCCATACGATGATCTCCTTTTTCTCTCAGATCAGTTTGGCTTGCGAGTCTGGGCTGGGGATTTTTATCTCCGTATCACACCGCTCAGCAAGATTACACGAGGAACCCACCCCGCCGCTCCGCAGCACCCCTCCGAGGAGGGGATTTTGACGCTCTTTTCTTCGGTTCGTTATTTGACTCCTTTTGTCGCCACTACGGTCCAGGTACTGCTCACCGTGGCGACGACTTCGTCTTGCGCATTACATATGGCCGCTTCAACAAAGGCCACCCGCTGGCCTTTCCGCAGGACTTTCCCCGTCCCTTTGACCACGCCCTTTTTGACCGGCTTGAGAAAACTGATTTTCAGCTCCGCGGTCGTGGCAAATTCGCCCTCGTCCATGACTGACCCGATGGCACTGCTCAGCAGTTCGTCGGCGAAAACGCTCAGATAGCCACCGGCCACATAGCCGAACGGATTCAATACGCGCGAGTGGCTGGCATCCCACTTCCATTCGGACGTACCGGGACCGAACCGCACCGGCCGCAGACCAATCTCGCGGTGCGCCGGTGTGACATAGTCCTCGGGCCGGTTTTCGCGCAGGGCGGCATTCAGTTTTTCGACAGGAGAAAGCATGCTTTCTCGTACCACCTTTTGATCGAGTTCTCAAAAGGGTAACCGCCTGCGGTGATTTCAAGAGTAAACGTATCCTCCAATAGATATGAGATGCTGGACACGTTTACTCTTTACCGGCAGTATGAGCGCGCATGCGCAAAGAGACACTCACCGCCCGCCTAGCCGAGGTGAAAAAGAATGGCTTGTATCGTCGCTTGCGTGCCGTTGAGGGCGCGCAGGACGCGGCCATCATCCTTGAAGGCCAAGAGGTGCTGCTCTTTTCCTCCAATAATTACCTAGGTTTGGCCAACCATCCGGCTCTCAAGCAGGCAGCCCAAGAGGCAATTGCGCAGTACGGCTGTGGCAGTGGCGCTTCGCGTCTGATTTCCGGCTCCATGGCGGTCCATCACGAGTTGGAACAGCGCCTCGCCACACTCAAAAAAACAGAAGCCGCCCTTGTTTTTCCGACGGGTTATCACGCCAATATCGGGGTTCTGTCCGCCCTTATGGGATCGGGCGATACGATCTTGAGCGACAGCCTGAACCACGCCAGTATTATCGACGGCTGCCGCCTGTCGCGGGCTGATACCTGCGTCTATCGTCACGCTGACACCAAGCATCTGGGTGAACTGCTGAAAACGTGTCCAGCGACCGGCCAGCGGCTGATTGTGACAGACAGCGTGTTCAGCATGGACGGCGACGTGGCCCCACTGACGGAGATTGTTCGTCTGGCCCAGCAGTATGACGCCTGGGTGATGGTTGATGAGGCCCACGCAACCGGCGTGTTCGGGCCGCACGGTAGTGGCCTGGTTGAAGAGCTCGACCTGACCGGGCAGGTCGATATCCAGATGGGCACCTTGGGCAAGGCGCTGGGCTGCGTGGGAGCCTTTGTGGCCGGTAGTTATGAGCTGATTGACTGGCTGGTGAATCGGGCGCGGAGTTTCATTTATACCACGGCGATTCCGCCCGCGGTTGCAGCGGCGGTGCTTGCCGCCCTCGATATTGTGGAACAGGAGTCCGAGCGACGACAGCAGTTGTGGGACAACACCAGGGTGCTGGCAGACGGGCTCCGTTCGCTCGGCTATACGCTGGGTGCGACCCGCTCGCAGATTCTGCCGGTCATCATCGGCGAGGCGCGCGAGACGATGGTCGTGGCTGCTGCCATCCTCCAGCGTGGCGTCTTTGCACACGGTATTCGCCCACCAACCGTTCCGGAAGGTACCTCGCGTATCCGCGTGACCCCGATGGCAACCCACACCTCAGACCATCTGTCACGCACGCTGGACGCGTTTGCCGCAGCCGGCAAGGAGGTCGGGATTCGATGAACATCCCGTCGTATACCGACCTCAAAGCCTGGGATCATACCTATGTGTGGCATCCGTTTACCCAGATGCAGGACTGGTTGCAGGAAGACCCGATTATTATTGCCAAGGGCGAGGGGAATTATCTGATTGATGTCAACGGCAAACGCTATCTGGACGGGGTCTCTTCGTTATGGTGCAACGTTCATGGCCATACCCATCCCCGCCTCAACCGCGCCATTACCGAGCAGGTCAACCAGATCTCGCATTCGACCATGCTCGGGCTGGCCAATATCCCCTCCATTCTGCTGGCGAAAAAACTGGTTGAGCTGGCGCCGTCCGGTCTGAGCCGCGTGTTTTATTCGGACGCAGGCGCCACTGCCACGGAAATTGCGCTCAAACTGGCGTTTCAGTACTGGCAGTTGCGCGGAGAAACCCGGCGCACAAAATTTGCCTCATTAGTCGAAGCCTACCACGGCGATACCCTGGGCGCGGTCAGCGTAGGTTACTCTGAACTCTTTCATCATTTTTATCGACCCCTTTTGGCAGACACTGTCCGACTGACCCCACCGTATGTGTTTCGCTTTGTCCGCGGCATGTCGACCGAGCAGGCACTCGCTGCGGCTCAGGAAGAGGCCGAACGCATACTCGCCCGGCAGCACTCAGAACTGGCGGCTGTGATTATTGAACCCCTCATGCAGGGCGCGGCCGGGATGTGGGCACATCCAGTCGAATACGTGCGCACCCTGCGACAGCTCACCCGGCAGCACGGTATTCTCTTCATCTGTGACGAGGTGGCCACCGGGTTTGGCCGCACCGGGAAAATGTTTGCCTGTGAACATGCCGACGTCAGTCCGGACTTGTTCTGCGTAGCCAAGGGCATGACCGGCGGCTATCTGCCGCTCGCAGCCACCCTGGCAACCGAGGAAGTTTTTTCCGCCTTTCTCGCGCCCTACGAAGAGTTCAAAACCTTCTTTCATGGCCATACGTATACCGGCAATCCCGTGGCCTGTGCCGCGGCCTTAGCGAGCCTGGAGGTTTTTGCCGAAGAGCGGGTCCTTGAACACTTGCAACCCAAGATCGCCCTGCTGACCCAGCGTCTCCGGACTGATATCGCTCCCCTCCCTCATGTCGCCGACATCCGACAGTGGGGCATGATGGTCGGGATCGAATTGATGCGAGACCCGGCCAAAAAGATGGCCTATAATCCTGCTGAGAAGATCGGCATTCGTGTCATCCAGAAGGCACGTAAGCACGGGGTAATGATTCGGCCGTTGGGCAGTGTCATCATTCTCATGCCGCCGCTCAGTATTACCGAGGCTGAGTTGTCACACCTGCTCGATGTTGTCCACACCGCCATTCAGACCATCACATGACCAGCCTGTTTATCACCGGCACGGATACCGGTATCGGCAAAACCCTGGTGGGTTGTGGTATTGCCACGGCCCTGACCGCCCAAGGCAAACGGGTGGGCGTACTCAAGCCGGCAGAAACCGGCTGCGACAGACGAGACGGGGTCTTATACCCGGACGACGCCATGCGTCTGGCCGGTTATGCCCGGAGCGGCTTATCTCTTGAGACCGTGTGTCCCTATCGTTTTTCTCCGCCGGTCGCCCCGAGTGTGGCGGCCGAGCAGGCAGGTGTAACCATTCAGCCGGAGCGAATTATTGAGGTGTTTCAGACGATTGCCAACCAGCACGACGTGACGCTGGTAGAGGGCGCCGGCGGTCTTTTGGTTCCGCTCGTGGGCCGCTATTCATTTGCCGACCTCGCCCGCGATCTCGACATTCCGATTCTCGTTGTGGTCGGCTCAAAGCTGGGGGCATTAAATCACACCTTGCTGACGCTGCACTGTATTGAGGCTCGTGGTTTACCCCTAGCCGGCTATATCCTCAACCATCCGACCCGGACCGCAGATGATGCCATTAAAACCAACGCGACGACCTTGGCTGGCCTGACCGATGTGCCGTGCCGGGGCATTATTCCCCATCTTGCGTTGAGCGAAGATATCGACTGGGACCGCATAATACTCAGCGAACTGTTCGCTACCGCAGTTGATCTTGCCGGACTGCTCGGATAGAGCAGAGTCCTGCGCAGCACGTTTTGACGGAAAGGGAAAACAGTATGAATAGCTTCTCGCGCTTCGCGACCCAATCATTAGCCGGTGAGTTACTGTCGCGTGAAGACGCCTTCGCTGTTCTACAGACAGCCGACGAGGAGCTATCCGACCTGCTGCAGGCGGCCTTCACGGTGCGGGAAAAGTTCTTTGGGCGGAAGGTCAAAATCTGCATCTTACAAAATGCGCGCAGCGGTTTATGCCCGGAAGATTGCAATTACTGTTCACAGTCCTCCATCTCCAAGGCCCCGATTGACAAATACCGCCTGCTCTCAGCGGACGAGCTGCTTGCCGGTGCACGCAAGGCCGCCCAGGCCGGTGCGCGGCGCTATTGCATGGTCGCCAGCGGACGTGGCCCGAGCGCGCGCGATATTGACTATCTGACCGCAGCGACCCGCCGGATCAAAGCCGAGTTTCCCGGTCTGGAAATTTGTGTCTCTCTGGGACTCATGAGTGAACCTCAGGCCCGTGCGCTTAAAGACGCCGGCGTCGGCTGGGTCAACCACAACCTCAACACCAGCCGTGAGTTTTACGCGGAGATCTGCTCAACGCATACCTATGAGGACCGGGTTGAGACCGTCAAAAATGTTAAACGGGCCGGGCTGTCCACGTGTAGCGGCGGTATTATCGGCATGGGGGAAAAAGACGAGGATGTGGTCGAATTGGCCTACGCCGTCCGGGCGCTGGACATCGATTCCGTGCCGGTCAATTTTCTATATCCCATCGACGGTACGCCGCTCGGTTTACGCAAAGACTTCAATCCCGTCCGGGGACTTAAGGCTCTCTGCTTAATGCGCTTCCTGAATCCGCGCAGCGAAATCCGTATGGCTGCGGGACGCGAACTCTATCTCGGCCAATGGTCAGGGCTGGCCTTCTATCCGGCAAACTCGATTTTTGTCGAAGGTTATCTCACCACCCCAGGCCAGCAGGCCCAAGACGCCCATCAACTCGTTGAGGCCGCCGGGTTTGAGGTCGAGCAGGAAGACACGCTGGGGGTAGAAGCCCGCAGCGGAGTGTAGGCCCTTCCTCTGCATCTCCTCCCCTCTCCATCCCACGTTCAGGAACTTGAGCCGTCTCGGTATAGCTGGTAGGCGTGCCAGGGAGGGGGATATCTTATGCGTACGTCAGTGTATTGGCTCGTAACTGCCTGTCTGGTGCTCTTGAGCGTTCCGACGCAAGCCGAAGAAGAGAAGCCGGCTATTCGCTTTGGCCTGCAAGTCGCGCAACAGCAAACCACGGTCGAGGAACTCAGGGATGTGTGGCAGGAAGCCGAGGCCCTGGGGTTCGATACGTTATGGGTGAACGATCACCTGCTGCCCAGTGTGGGTCCGTCAGACGGGGCCATGCTTGAGTCTTGGACCTTACTCGGAGCGATGGCGGCCGCCACCTCAAAAATTCAGATTGGCTGTATGGTGACGAGCAATACCTTTCGCCATCCGTCCATCCTGGCAAAAATGGCGACCACGGTGGATCACCTGAGCAACGGCCGGCTTATTTTTGGTATCGGTTCGGGCTGGTTCAAACGTGAGCACGAAGCCTATGGGGTCGAGTTCTCCACGATGAAAGGCCGCGCCCGGCGTCTGGACGAAGCGCTGCAAGTGATTACCAAGCTCTGGCAGGCCAACCCGACCGCGTCGCATGCGGGCAAATATTACTCGCTGGTGGACGCGCCGTTTGTCCCGAAGCCGGTGCAGCAACCAATGCCGCCGATTATGGTTGGCGGGATCGGTGAAAAGCTGACCCTGCCAATTGTCGCCCGGTATGCTCAGATGTGGAACGCGCCGATTCTTTCGCCCGGCCAGTTTGCCAAGAAGAATCAGGTGCTTGAGCAATACTGTCAGGATATTAACCGGGACTGTAGCGAAATTGAACGTTCCTATCTGACCCCGATGTATCTCAACCCGAGCCCCGAAGCGTTGCAACAGGTGCTGCAACGCGCCATGACCATACGAGGTCTGACTGAAGAAGAGGCACGCCAGACTATTATCGCCGGCACACCGGCTGAGATCCGCGCCCAACTCCAAACGTATATCGATATTGGTGTCACCCACTTCATTATTAATTTGCGTCGTCCGGGCCTGTACGATCGAGAAGCCGTGCGGGTGTTTGCCAAAGAGATCATGCCGGCCCTGCGCTAGCGTTATTCCGCTCGATTTGACACTGCCTACGATTTACCCTGCGTTCACATGTCCCTCTCCCCCCAACGCCGCGCCCTGCTGCTGATGATCCTGACGGCCCTGGTATGGGCCGGCCTGTTTCCTACCGGGAAAGTCGCTCTGCGCAGCATCCCGCCCTTTACGTTTGCGGCCATTCGTCTAACCATTGGCGCGGCGCTCCTCTTTCTCTATCTCCAGCGTAAAAACGAAACGGAAGAGATGCCGGTTAACTGGACACCTCGTCTGGTCGGCAGTTTTCTTTTTCTCGGTTTCACTGGCTATATGCTGTCTGTGGGCGGTAGTTATCAGGGGTTGCGTTTAACCACCGCCACGAATGCAGCCCTCCTCAACGCAGCCTCGCCGATTGCCATTGCGCTCCTGGCGGCCATGTTTCTGCGAGAGAAAATGTCGGCCAAGATGCTCCTGGGCATTGTGATCTCCATTGTTGGCGTTGGGGTGATTGTTTCGCGGGGCTCGTGGCAGGTCATTACCTCCAGCGCGTACAATCCGGGCGATCTGATTATTGTGGCTACGCTGTTTGCCTGGGGCATCTATACAACCTATGGCCGCCACCTCATGCAGGTAGTCTCTCCGCTAGCGGCAACGACCTATGCGTATATTGCCGGGGCAACGTATTTACTCATTGCTTGCTGGCTGACCGAATGGGAGAGTTGGCAGGTTGCCGAAACGCGCTGGGATTCCTGGTTGGCCGTGGCGTATCAAAGTACGCTTGGGACTTTCGCTCACTTCTGGTATTACCAAGCGGTTGAAATCCTGGGACCGAGCCGCGCGGGTGTGTTTATCAACCTCGTGCCGGTCATGGCCATTGGGATCGCGTATGTCTTTCTCGACGAGGCATTAACGCTGCCCCATCTGGTTGGCGGGCTCATTGTGCTAGCTGGCGTTGGGGTGGCGGCCCGGCGGTAGACTACAAAGCTCCCTGGTAGCGGCTGAGCGCGAGCGGGGAACGAAAAACCCACTCTTTTCCTTAGTTTTTTACCGTACGCTTTTTCCTTCCAGTCCCGATTGTGCTATATCAGAGGGCAGAAATATTACTCCAAGGAGGGATGAGTATGTCTATCGAAGTTGTGGAACTGCATCATCACGGGATTCGGATTGGCAACACCCAAAAGGATGCGGAAAAAGCACGAAAGTTTTATGCTGATGTCCTGGGCTTGAACACGGACCCAGCTCGGCCGAACATTGCATCCATTCCCGGCTTTTGGATGTATGTGGGTGAGGGGAAAAACACCACCCAGATTCATCTGATGGGCGCCAAAGGCAAATCACCGATGGCTCGCTCCAGAAAGGAAGACCCGACCCTGCCCCATGTCGCGCTTGCGGTCAAAGACATTCAGGCCGCCCGGAAAGAGCTCGATAAACGCGGGATCTGGTATTGGGACATTCAGGGCCTCGTCGGTCAGAATTCGGATCAAGTGTTTGTCCGTGACCCCTTTGATAATATCATCGAGCTGCATCAGGTCGGGACGTGTACGTGTAACAAGGTTGCGCTCAAACCCGCGAGGAAACGAACCGCAGCGGCAAAACGGGCGCCCTCCAAAAAGCGGGTGACGGCAAAAAAGCGAACGACGGCGAAAAAGGCGGGAGCTTCGAAGAAGTAAATAAGACAGGCGGAGTGCAAGTATGACCGATCCCTATACCCAACGTCTCCTCTCAGCCGATTCTCATATTGTGGAGCCGGCAGACCTGTGGCTGACACGGATGGACAAGAAATGGCGGGATAAGGCGCCGCGCATTGAGGCTCTGGACGAGAGCGGGGATTATATTGTCATTGACGGTCTGCGGCCGCGGCCCTTGGCGTTTGAGGGGCCCATGCAGGACCTCAAGGCCCAGGGTATGGACATCCCCGCCCCGAAGGGCTTTCGGTATGCGGATAATCGTCCTGGGAGCTGGGACCCGCATGAACGGCTGAAAGACCAGGACATGGATGGGGTGTCCGGGGAGGTCATCTATCCTGGGGTGGGGCTGACGCTGGTGCGTGCCCCCGATGCCGAATACCTGTACGCCTGCTGCCGGGCGTATAACGACTGGCTGGCGGAATATTGTTCGGCCTATCCGGGCCGGCTGAAAGGGGTGGGCATGGTGCCGTGTCGGGGTCCGATTGAATGGGCCATTGCGGAAACGGAACGCTGCGCCAAGCTGGGTCTCGTCAGTGTAATGCTGCCGGCCTGGGTGGACGACCGTCCGTATAATCTGCCCGACTGGGACCCGCTGTGGGCCGTACTACAGGACATGAACCTCATTGCCAGCATTCACATTGGCGGTCGTGACCCGTTTGGTCGCTCCCACGGTCCGGGCGCCGGTGGCATCATCATCGGTATTGTGAAGTTTGAGATGAACGAGACCTTGCAGCAGATTATTTGGGGTGGCGCTCCGATCCGCTTCCCCAAACTGAAATGGGCCTTGGTCGAAAGCGGGATCGGCTGGATTGGGGCGGCATTGGGTTTTATGGATCACTGGTGGCAGGACCATAAGGGCTGGATGGAGCCGCGTTTGCCCGAGCGGCCAAGCACTTATTTCCAC
Source organism: Candidatus Binatia bacterium (assembly GCA_022820725.1). Classification (GTDB taxonomy): domain Bacteria; phylum Desulfobacterota; class Binatia; order Bin18; family Bin18; genus Bin18. The sequence goes on along the minus strand of JAJEFA010000004.1, from coordinate 121,399 downwards.
CGCCAGTTTTATGCCACGTTCGAGGACGATCGCGCCGGAGTGCTCACCCGCGAGTTAATGGGCGTCGAAAACCTGATGTGGGGCTCGGATTACCCACACACCGAAGGGGTATGGCCATTCTCACGCCAGCAGGTGGCAGATAATTTCTCTGCTATCCCAGAAGGCGATACACGCAAGATCGTACACGATAACTGTGTCAATCTGTATGGTTTTCCGGCGGAGTAGAATGGAGAGGATGAGGAGTTGGGGGTTGGGGACTAGGGACTCGGCGGCCTGATGAGCGTATTCCAGAGGCTGCTGCTTTGAATCTGTACCAAAAATTTCTCCGTCGCTTCTTCCCTTCCCTGTCCTCTCATTCCCTACCCCCACCGCCTCCCGTCTGTATCCCACTCGGAACGTTGGGCGATTTTCCCGACGGCCAAGGGAAGCCGGTTGTCGTGGCCGGAAGAAAAATCGCGATTTTCCGACTAGGTGAAGAGGTGTATGCGACGCATAACGCCTGTCCACATAATCGGGTTCCGCTGTCGGCCGGAATCGTGACGGGCCACACCCTTATATGCCGAGCGCACGGCGCTCGTTTTGATCTGAAAACCGGCGCGGTCCTCCGCGGCCCTGCTCGCAGGCCGGTTCGGACTTATTCCGTGCAGCGAACGGGCGACACCCTCGAAATCGAGGTGCCATCATAACGACTCACTCATGAGACGAGGACTGCGTTTGCTCGACTTCCCACTCCCAGGGGAGAGCATATTTTTTTTTGCTATTGCAGTCTTTGCACGCAGCAACCAAGTTACCTTTGGTTGACTTCCCACCCCGGACGAGAGGAATAAGGTGATCCATAGTGAGTTCGGCCGGGGGGAACTGCTGCTGACAGTAGTAACACACCCCGCTTGCGCGTTTGCGCTTCCACCAGGCTGAGCGGCGCAGTTCACGGGCGCGATTTTTTTCACGTTGAATGTCGGCCGATGTGACGTCCGAAAGGAAAACGCTCTTGAGTGGGGTCCGACCCATTGCTGCTCCCAACCCGGTGATGTCCCCTAGCCTAGCACCGGAGTAGAGTCGGAGAAAGATATTCTCTATGGATGGGTTTCTGCATAAAGAACGGGGCGTTCTTCTGAAGAACGCCCCGTTCCGTATTTATCTATTTATGAGAGAGATACAAGGTCCAAGAGCTTAGTGTGAGCCCTCATGCTTTGCATCGCCGTCACCCCCACCACAGGCACCGCCGCCACCGTTCCCATCGTCCTTCTTCTCATCGCCACCACCGTTTTCAGAAGTTTCCTCACCAGCCTCGTGGCTATCCGCATACACGCTGATAGGTGCACTCATGAGTCCTATGGCCAGAGCCAATGCCATAACTGTTGTCCAACGCTTCATCTGTAGCCTCCCTTCGTACAGTTATTCTCTACCAAACTTCGTCAACACCCTCTGGCTAGCATCTTCAGCTACGATATTCAACCCTATTATGCTGTTCTCAGGATTCTTGCTCGACTTCCAATTTTCCGAGGCCAGCGGCTTTCGCCCAGCCCTCGGATATGGGCGTGAAGTAGAACATATCCACCCGGCGGGATTTGAACTTCCACTCTCCGTCCACTTTGACATATTCATCGTGCAGGCGACCCGCGCCAATGAGGCTCTCGTCGCCGCGAGTGGCCCGGTTCTCAACCGAACAGATGCCGGTCGCGGTATCGCCATGAATCTGCATGACATGATTCGTGAAAAACGGCTTGACCTTGAGGGGCCAAGTTGAGCGGTAGAATTCTTTGATGGCGTCTGTCCCTTGTATCACGCCTCGACCCATGGCACTGAAATCCACTGAGCCGTCTGAGGTGAATAAATTGGCCATTTTTTCTTCATCCTGGGCCTCGATTGCCAAACCGTACTGGTAGGTCAGTTCTTTAATGTGTTCTCGGTCCCAGAGTTCTTGAACCATTTCCTCGTGGGTCATTTCTCCTTCTCCTTTTTGCTGTATCAGCAAGGTAGCAACGACGAGCACTGTAAAGAGTCGCTCCCCGAACGGCAATGAGAAATATGGGGTCCACAAACCTTGTGAAGAAGGCTCTCTTTATATCACTCGCTAAGAAGAAGCTGTCTTCTTGTGGTTGACTAAAAAATAAATATCTCTAGTATTTCTATCCGTGTTCCTCGCTGTGTCATTTTATAAATATGGGAAGAGAAATTTAAACAAACTTTATTGCAAACGCACTTGACTATGATCTAGTTTGTTGCAATGGAATCCAATAGTAGTATTATAGAATCCTAGTGAAGGAGATTCGCAATGAAACACTACATGATGACTCTGATCATCGTCATAACTCTTACTACCAGCGCGACTTTTGGAGCGCATATATTGCCTTTTCACGATGAACCGATCAGAGCTGCCCTCGAAGGTGCAGATTACGGCGTTCTGTTATAGTCCTTCCATTGATCAAATAGCCAATTCGTTTCAGCGAAAATATTGAAGTTTTTTGTCCTAGTCCGCATCTCCGAGATAAAAGTCTCGAGGTCCCCCCAGTACTCCAGGAGCATTCCGCGAAAGAACATCTTGAGAGTCGGCTCATCTGCAACTTCTTTCTTAATTGCAATGCTTACGGTCTCGAAGAAGTTGAGCACATCAAGCACTGCACGCATCTCATCTGTTGTCTGAGCATAATTTTTACGCTCATCCGCCGACTTCAACGCCGCAAGTTTTTTGATATGCGGAATTGCTCGTCTGCGGCGCTCTGCGAAGAGTTCGTCATTCCATTCTGTAATGAACGCGAGTGACCGTTTTACGCGCTCAGTTTGCAATTGCTCCTCGTGATGCTTTTGACGATGATCTAATTTCTCCTGATGCGCTCTGATCATCTGTTCCAAGATGGCGCTGTGTGAATTTTTCTGCTCTTCAAGTCGTTCTTTATGGGCCAATTCCATCTGCTTGAGCAGGGCATCATGCCTTTCCTTTTGCACCTGCCCCGCTTTTACACTCCGATCTTCAGTGACGAATTGATAGTAAAAGAATAAACAAAATGCAGCCGCCGCACCTAACACTGTAACCACGAACGAAAAGAGATCATGTTGGTGATTTCCACTCTGATCTGTCGCACCATTTACCCATAGGTAGCAGATTATAAGGAAGATCGCGCATAGAACAACTACGAGATACCAATTAACAGGTACCCTATATTCACGTTTCGCTCCAGGCATTTTCCTTCCCTCCTTATACGATAGAATCGCAGCCCTACTCCCTCACCGTCTCCACCACCCTACACCGCTACGCAGTGCGAGTCTGGACGTATCCGATAGCTATAACGCTTGGTCGTCGGGAACGACCGGATGCTCGGATGGCTGTGATATTTGCTTGCTGGTCTCTAGACGCCAAGGTATTCGATGCTTGTCGAGCAAATGGCGTTGACGTAATCCAGCGAGTGTGAGTTGCTCTGTTTCAAGTCTGGAAAGAATAAGCACTTTAACTAAGCCTCCTCGATATCGTTTTGCTTCCTTGCGCGCATCCGAAATCTTCGTTTTTACGTCTTCGATGTCAGATTGCAGAGTACGTTGCTGCTCATCCGTCAGAGATGAGTATGGCCTTCCGGCGACTGAATAGTGCAAATCGATTCTATGAAGCAGGCTGCTTCGCTTCTGGGTGAGCATTGCCATGGTTGTTTGAATCGTCTCTATTCTCGTTGTGACAAGGGACTTGATGAGCCCTCCCGCGTATTGTTCGCTATCTGTTTCTGCCTCCTCAAGAATTGCTTCTAAGGCGTGTAGCGATTTATCAATACGGGCTATGGATTGTTGCCGGTCGTACACAGCATATCCGCCGACGCACCCTACCAAGAGCATAGCCAATACCAAGAGAATTTTTCGCATTGTACTGTCCGCTTCCTACAGATTCGAGGCTTCTTCGTCATCCTTGCTCTTAATATATTTGTCAAAGAGTTTGCCATATTCATATTGGAGATTGAAATGCACATTAAAGTTGTCACCGGCAAGTTTTAGGCCAATGGTAAGGTCTCTTGTCTCCCAGAGACTAATATACCTTGCTTTCCCGGTTTTAATGGCGAGAAGGGGGTGTTTCGAGCAGCTGCTATCCATGCTCTCAACCGCCTGCTTTGGCTTACCGTACTTCTTTGTAAGATTTTCCTTTAACGATCGATATCGGGACAGGTACGGTTCTACGCGTTGAGATTCGACTTCGATGAGAAGTACGATCTTGGCAAGCTTTTCCTCATGAAAAACCAACATGACTCGACCACCGTCCTTGATGCGTTTTGGCGCTTGTTCGTAATAGCAAATGCTATTGCCTCCATCGCCCGCATTTATTGCGCGAATCTGTGCCTTCTCGAATATTTCTTCAATAGTTCGACGATCGGCACCCAATGGAATGCCTAATGCGGATGGTTGGTTGTCAGCGACAACTGATTGTGGTGAGAGTCCAACCAACTGAAGGACAAGAGGTAATAGGAACGTGGCCTTTGTTACAATCGCACGCATCAATCCTTCCCTTCGCGAGGCGGAGGCGCTAGCGTACTAAATGGGTTTAAGCATCGTCAAGCTATTTTTCCTCTCATTAAACAGTACGGCTTATCCCTATTTAATGTTTTCAGAAGACGAGTTCATACTCTCCCAAACAGCGAACAGAAGACGCCTATAAACGGATGAATAGAACGCTGTAATTCTCTGCGGTCCTAATTCAGAGAAAGGTCCTAAGTTCCTGTTTCCCAGGCAACACCTTGGTGCCCAGGAAACGAGCAGGCTCTTGGCTGAACGCTACTTGTGAGAGAAAAAATCTTTGGATTTCCCCTATATTTTCCGTCTCAAGGGTTGGCACTTGATTTGCTGCTTTATTCCTCTGACTTCTCTTTTCATGCAAGAGTCATATTGATGTCACCGAGGAGACAAAAAGAAGGGTTAGTCTCAAAAAAACAGAAACGAAGGTCACATAGGTGACGGTGGCTTGCTTGGTTAGTCCCTGAAATCGTCGTAGAGTGAAAGATGTTCACACGAAACACATGAAGGAGAATGGCAATGGCAGAGACTAATGTCGCGAATGTGATGACGGATGCCATGAAAGTATATAAGACCCTGTTCTTCGACCTGCCTGTGGCGGGCATACGGCAGGGTTTGGGCCTGGCAGATGACCAGGAAACCACGACCAGCGCCTGGGGTGGCTATGATGCCATGGTGCGGCTGACCTCCCAGGGGATCGATAACCTGTATCGCACCCCACAGTTTGCGGAGGCAACCGCACGGGCACTGGACGGGTTTTTGCGCTGGCAGCAAGTCAGTAATGCCCTGACCAGGACCGCTCTGACCGGCTTGACCCAAGCGGCAGGACTGCCGTCAGCGAATGAGACTCGGGCACTCCAAGCCGAAATTCGTGCGCTCAGGGAAGAAGTGATTGCTCTCCGGGGGGCGACAGAGCTCAGAGCGGCCTCTCCAAAGGTTGAGCAACCTGCTACCCCTCTCAAACGCGTAGCAGCCTAGTTCGGTTTCCCGCACTCGCTGAAATCCTACGGAAGAGGGGCTGCGGTCCCTCTTTTTTTCTCCCCGCATATCCTCTAACAAGTCAGACATGGCTCAAGACAGGACATACAGACGTTTAACGCAGACTGAGGCAGCATTTCTCTACAGAGAGAAACCACAGACTCCCATGCATATTGGGGGCTGTAGTCTGTATGACGGCACTCTCTCAAAAGACGAGCTCTGTGCATTAATTGAAAGTCGCTTTGACCGTCTGCCCCAGTATCGTCAGAAGGCTGTTTTCGCTCCTCTGAATATTGCCCATCCGACCTGGGAGGATGATCCGGATTTCGATCTTCACTCTCATATAGACGAAGTCACCCTTCCCCCTCCAGCCGATGATCGGGTCATTTCTCAGGTATGCAGTCAGCTGTTTAGCACACCACTGGATCGTGACCGACCTTTGTGGAAACTGACGCTCATCCATGGTCGTCCGGACGGTGACACCATGGTCCTGGCCCGTGTTCACCAAGCTATGCTGGAAGGTGTCTCGGGTATTGATCTGATGCTCGTCTTGCATGACCTGAGACCGGACAGCGGACATGGCGCATCACCGCACGGTTCGTGGGAGCCTGAAGCCATTCCCGATACGATGACGCTTCTGCAAGAGGCAGTGCGGGATCGGATGACTGAGGTGGTACAGTGGTGGGCCGATCAGAGCTTCCAGACCTTTCGCTCGCCGCTCTACGGCTCAGGGTCAACACGATTAAGTAACGCGCTGATGAGCGTCATCCCAACCCTCATGCAACCCGTGCCACGCACCCCGTTTAATGCGGCGCTGTCAGGACAACGACAGTTGACGTGGCTCGAATTTCCTTTTGCCGAGGCACGCTTCATTCGTTCGGTTCTGAGAGGAACGGTAAACGATGTTGTGCTGACGATTATTGCCGGAGGTATTGGACGCTATCTACGGGCCAAGGGACATAATACAGAAGGCCTGGAACTCCGAGTTGCTTCCCCCGTCAACCTCAAACGCCACGAGCCACGCATTAGGCGCGGAAGACGACCCACAGACCGCACGGCGACGATGTTAATCCCGTTGTATGTAGGTATCACCGACCCGATTTTACGGCTGTCCGCACAAAAGGCGATAGTTGAGGAACTGTACGAGCAGGACCAGGCTGGAACCTTCCATGCCTTACAGTCCTTGGCGACCTGCATCCCGCCAGCTTGGCAAGCGCTCGCCGGGCCAGTGCCCTCGATGAGCGTGCTGGCGAATACGGTGGTCATGAATATTCCTGGCCCCCAGGTCCCGCTGTACCTGGCCGGGCATAAACGACACGCGTTTTTTCCGATGGGCCCGTTAGCCGCACGAGTAGGTCTGTTCCATGCGGTGGCCAGCTATAATCAGAAGCTCTCGATAGGCGTCACGCTTGACCCACAACTCATACCGGACGGGTGGGAATATGCCGACTGCCTGAAGGCGTCGTTCCTGGAATTGCGGGAGGCGGCGGAGCGGTTTTCAAAACGTTCCGCTACTGCCGATACACGCCCGTCCGATGTTCGTCCAAGCGCAGCCTAAGCCGTCGTTCTCTCCACTCAATGGCTCGCCTAGGTGGAGTGTACATGGCCGGACAGGCCTGTCATGTCGTAGGCCATGATAACCAGGTCACGCGTCTGTCCAGAGCGATCAATGACAAAATCCGGCAGGAGCGCCTCGGTTTGGAAGCCAAGACGGAGGAAAAGCGCACGCGCGCCTGGTTGGTCCGGCATCATCTGAGCGACCACTTTGCTCAGTTCTAAATCCTGTGCAATGGCAATAATTTCCTCTGCCAACGTCCGCCCTAATCCCTGAGAGCGATATTCCGGAGCAAGCAGTATACGAATTTCTCCAAGATGACGCTGCCACGTCACCACATTATGGTGCAGAATGGCATAACCGGCCATCTCCTCTCCGTTTTCGGCAATGATCGTCACGGTCTTACGGGCTTCAAGATTACGCACCCATTGCTTCACGATTTCAGGGTCCGTGATGTCAATCCTCAGGTGGAGGAGATCGTCCGCGGGTAAACTATGTGCGAAACTCACAATGCGGTCAGCATCAAAGGACGTCATTAAGCGTAACGTCACCCTCGACCCGTCACGGAGAGTAATCGTATGAGGATAAGGACGTTCGATGTGCATCCGTGCTTCAGCCATATGATTCTCCTTCAAACCGTATCAATCACACCACTCGCCCTCACAAGCATGAGTGAAGAATACGAGAGCGTTTTCACTCTATTGTGATTTCTCTTCCTCTCGTGGTGTGAGTATGAGTTTCGCAAGTCTTTTGGCGCTGGTGTCCCCTATCCGAGAGTCGGGAATTGCTCTAGCAGATATCCGTTCAAGAGCCAATCGCACTCACAGCATCCCAGGCGCAACCCATCCGGTTTCTTTCTCCTAAGCTTTTTGTTACGCTTGCAAAAGTTATCACCTATTGCAAGCAGAAATCCAGTCGATGTCCCTGGGGGAGGGAACGGACAACATGACACCGGATAATCTTCTGTCTGATGCCTATACTGAACGGGAAGACGCCGAGCGTTTGAGTACGCTTTTCTGGCAATTAACAGCGACCTTTCCAGACTCATACCGTCAACTGTGTGCTCTTCTCCGAGACGACATCTATCGTCATCCACCTGTCCCTCAGGCGTCGGGAGAGCCCGTTCTTCTGATCCCCGGATTTCTTGCCGGCGACTGGACCCTACAATTATTAGCCGGTTGGCTGAGCCGCATGGGCTATAATCCGTATTTCTCCGGGCTGGACTGGAATATCGATTGTCCGAACCGAACAGGACATTTGCTCCGCTGGCGGCTGAACCAGATCATTCGGGAGACTGGCTATCCGCTCATTGTTTTTGGCCATAGTCTCGGCGGCATGCTCGCACGGTTTCTGGGAACAAATTTTCCCGATCAAGTCCGCTACGTTGTCACGATGGGTTCTCCCATTCAACGGACAAATAATGTGAGTCCACTGGTGTTGTTTGCCTCACGCGTACTGCAGCCCTTTCGGCGCTGGCGCGGAGAGCTTCCGTCCGAGTGCGGAACGCTCCGCTGCAACTGCCACTTTAATCGCAGCGTTATTTCATCCATGCCGGAAGAGGTCGGGTTTACCTCAATCTTCTCTAAACAGGACGAGGTCGTAGAGTGGAATGCAAGTATCGATCCTGAGCGCGAGAACCGGGAAGTCTCCGGACGCCATATTGGCCTGATCGTGAACCCACAGGTCTACCGTATTCTGGCAGACGTGCTCTCCCGCTTACAGAAACAGGGGCGAGAGCCTCATCTGACAGTTGCCTTGTCTTCACAAGACAACACGCAGACCTGAAAGGCGGATAGAGTGTGTGGGTGGATACGCGGCAGCGGCAACTCGGCCCTTCCCCAAGCTGCCGCTGTTACATGAAAAAACGATGCGGCGGAGGAGACCGGCGCCTTACTCAGGCGGCGATGTCATGAATTCTTTTGCCAGGTCGTTCTTTCCTTCAACATGCTTCTTATAGATATGGGTCTCCCAGAGTGCCTCGTGGGTCCCATCCTTGTCTGTGTATGTAAAGCGGACCCACCGGCCTCCCGGAGCCTCAAAGATATTGAAATATTGACTGAGTTCGTCGTTGATCCGGTCTGCCTGAGAGAGTAACCCAGCCTCCCACGGTCCCATAGTCCACGGGTTCCCGGCACGGCCGGCTGTATCCCGCCGTTTCTGTATATTAGAAATAATACTGAACCCGTCTTCCGTCGAATAGCCTTTAATAATCTGAATCGCCAATTCTTCTTTCTGTCCCATGGGCCGTTCGCCACATGCCCAGAGAAAAAGACAACTGGCCATGATCAGGTAAGAAAATAGCTTCTGATACGCGTATACTTTTCGCATCCGCCCTCCTCCATCGTAGAATAGCGGGCTCAGCGTCCCGCACTGTGTTTTCTATAGGCTAGGCATATTACAATGAAAAGACGCTTGGGTCTACGGATAGCAAGATACATTCTTGCCCGGCGTCGTGTGGAGTAGGTATAAGACTACCTTGCTTTATTGTCACTTAGGTGACAATAAAGGGGGAACTCATGCGAACCGCACAGCCATCGGCTGGCTCACCATCACGCTGCCTTGATGTCTGAGCCAGGGTAGAATGCGTATGGTACGTACACCTGTCCTGAATGTGACCACGATCCGACGGTTGAAGGCCTTTCCCTGGGCCTCAGATCAACAGGTAGAGCGGCTTCTGGGTCAGATGGATCTGCATCACATCGAAAAACGCACCGTCCTGTTTAATGAGGGAGTTCCCTCAGATTCAGTGTATTTCCTGATTTCTGGTGTGGTCAAACTCTCCTTGCGTAGTCCAGATGAAGAGCGAGTTCTGGTCAGTCTCATCTCCCCTGGGGAGTTATTTGGTATTACCTCGCTGATGCCAGGTATGTACCGTGCCTTTCGTTCAGAAGCGTTCAGCGACTGCTGGGTCAGTTCAGTCCGGCCAGAGGTTTTTGTGACAACACTGCTCGACGTTCCATTTACGGATTTCAGTGCCCTGATGGAAGGAACCGTAGGTCGTTGGTTTGCTCTCCTTTACCGGTATACCCATTTTCAAGGATCCAGCCTGAGACAAAAGCTGGCCCTAGCCTTGCTCGAACTGGCGCAAAAATTCGGTATTCAGGATGCCCGGGGGACCATGCTGATCTTACAACTCACCCATGAGGATCTCGCGGATCTTGTGGGCGCATCCCGCCAGAAAGTGACGGAGCATATGCAGGAGTTGGCACGGCAGGAGGTATTGCTCCGCGATGGACGCAGGCTCATCGTCCATCCGGACCGCCTGCGAGAAGTCGCCGGCCTATTGTTGGATGAGAAGTGAAGGAAAGGCGGAGGATATCTCAGGAGTGGAGATGTCCTCCGCGCAAGAGATCATACCGATTTAATTGCTTGACTCTGTCGCAGCCTCTTCGGCCTTGGGCTCAAGCTGCCAGATCTGACGGGTCAGTGCGGCGGACGAGTCAAAAATCTGACGGGCAAATGATCGCTGGGTTTCAAAAATTGACGCCAACGGCGTGTCCTTCGCCCACTCCGTTGCCTTTTCGTTCATCTCAAAAGCCCGGCTTGCCCATTTTTCGCTGGACTCAAGCGACTGCGCAGCCATTTGCTTCATCGATTCACCGAACGGCATATTCATCTCGCTCATCATCTTGACAAACGGATTGTTACCGGTGTCGAACATCTTGTTGAAAGCACTACAATTCCATGCATTATCGGCCATGAGAAACCTCCCTGTTTGGTTGTGCGATTACCGACGCTGTCGGCTCGTTTCTTGATTGGTTTAATGCTAACTATGTATGCTAACTTTTGCAAGCACCCTAGACAAAAAAATGTCACCTACGTGACAAGAATGGCCTTTTTAAGACGGGCCTTCGGCATCATTCACCTTTCGGAAAGACCGATACATATCGATCATCATCTCGCGCTGGCGGGCAGACAGGTCGGGATCGTGCATAATCGCTTTGATCACATCACTCTCTTCAGCCTCTCGCGGGTCAAGAATGCCGGCTTGGGTATACAGGGTTTCGGCCGAAATGCGCAGGCCCTTCGCTAGTGACTGCAGGATCATGCTGCTCGGCGTCCGTAGCCCGCGCTCAATTTGGCTAAGGTAGGGGTTGGAGATCCCACATATATCCGCAAGCTGCCGGAGAGAAAGCTGCGATAGTTCGCGCTGACGCTTAATGAATTCTCCAAGCGTAGCGTATGGGTCCGGGCGTTTCTGGTCCATGTCTAGGACGCTAACAAAAAACGCTAACTCTTGCAAGCGCTTGAATATTTTGGGCCGCTCCTTCGGCGAGAATACTATGAATCCAATACCCCCATAGCTTGCAACTCGCACCGCAGCTCAGCCCGAGCGGTATCGGTCAGTGCTGCGATCGGCTGCCGAGTCGGGCCCGACGGAAGATTGCGGAGTTGCATGGCAGCTTTGATCGGTGCAGGAAACGAGCCAAAGCCCATGACCGGCCAAAATCGCGTCAGGCGGTTTTGCACCTCCCAGGCGCGCTCATGCTGTCCGGCGTCAAAGAGGCGAACAATTTCCAGTGAGAGTTCGGGGCACACGTTGGCACTGCCTAAAATTGCTCCCTGACTACCCGCCAGCAAGCCGGGCAGAAGTAAAGTATCGATGCCAGTCATAACGCTGAAATCTGACCGCCGTTGCACCATCAGGTTATTCAGCAGAGTCAAATCTCCACTGCTGTCTTTTATCCCCTGAATGTGGGCGTAGCGTTCAGCCAATGTGCGTACGGCGGGTGGTTCGAGGACATTGCCCGCCAACATCGGGATATTGTACAGCAACAGAGGTAGGGTCGTGGTCCCGGCAATGGCACTGTAGTGCTGGATCATTTCGTCTTGGGTTGGGCGAATAAAACTTGGCGGCACGGCACAGACAGAGTCGGCACCCGCAGCTTGAGCTGCCTCAGTCAACCGCACCGCTTCACGCGTTGAGGGAACGCCCACACCCGCAATCACGGTAATACGTTTGTTGACGATGGCTACTGTGAGTCGAAAGAGTCGCACTTTTTCCTCAAAACCAAGCGCCCAGGATTCTCCCGTGCTACTGACGATAAACACGCCGTTGAGCCCCTTTCCGATTGACCATTCCAAGAGCTTCTCTAACCCGCGCTCATCAATGTTTTCATTCTCATCGAACGGCGTAATCAGCGCCGAATAAATGCCGCGTAACATGACCTACTCCTTTTTCTATTTTCGCCGGTCGTTCCGGTCCTGAGCTTATCTCTCAGCAGCCTCTAGCACACTTTACCCGAAGCGCCCAGCTTGGATACCGGCTATCGGTTGACGACTTCTTCGGTTCTGGTCCAGCCGCTCCTCTCCTGGTTGACAGCCGCCCGTCCACAGGGTGTATGATTCGCCAGCTATACGGACCAAGCAGGAGGAGTGACGATGTTGAATGCCACAAAAGATAAAAAGCTGCCAACGGCTATGGTCGGATCATTTCCAAAGCCGACTTGGTTTACCGAGAGCTTACGCGGTCGGCCGTTCAAGGTCGCAATGGGCGACTCACTCTATCGGGAGCAGTATATAGACGCGGTTGCCTGTTATATGAACGAGCAGGAACAGGCCGGTCTTGACATCTTCACCGATGGGGACACCCGTTTTGATCTGGAGGTGGGCGGGCGCTCCTGGTTTTTTTATACGATTGAACGCCTCAACGGTGTGAGTGGCTTTCGTGACTCCTCGCATTTTCTCGACTATGCGGATATCAAGCCCGGCCATATCCTGTATGAGGTGCAGGAAGCCTACCACCCTCCGGCGGTCACGGACAAAGTGACGCGTGGCCCCCTGCACTTTTCCGCCATCTGGAAAACCGCCCAGAAGATGAGCAGCAAACCGGTGAAGTTCGGCTCGATCAGCGCCACCTGCCTGCCCATGATGCTGTGGAACGAATACTATAAAACCGATCACGCTCTGGTCATGGACTTGGCTGCGGCACTGAATGAAGAGTTACGGGAGCTGGCGGATGCGGGCTGCCCGGTCATCCAGATCGAAGAACCACCCCATCATTTCGCCTGCTGCACGACCCCGCCGGCAACGGACAAAGAACTGGAAACCTATACCCAAGCGTTCAATCGTGAGGTCGAGGGTGTCAACACGGAAATCTGGGCGCATACCTGCTGGGGCAATCCCAACCAGCAAAGCTTCTACTGGGAGCGGCCCAGCTATGAACGCTCACTCCCGCACCTGCTCCAGCTCAATGCCGATGTCCTCACCCTGGAAGGAGCCAGTAACCAAGGCCGCGACCTGCCGCTGCTCAAGCACTATAAGACGGACAAAAAAATCGCCATTGGTGTCATCAACCACACGGTCACCACGGTTGAGCCACCCCAGATGATCGCCGATCTTATTCGTCGAGCGCTCGAATACGTCCCACCGGAACGGCTCATTATTACCGCCGACTGTGGCTTTGGGCGTGAAGGCTTATCGCGACGCATTGCTTTTTACAAATGTATCGCCCTGGTTCAAGGCACCAATATGGTCCGCCGGGAACTCGGCCTACCGGAGGCCGAAATTCGGGCCGCGGACCCACGCTTTGCCTTTCGGTCGGTCGAGTAAGGAATGAGGGTGGTCCACGCCTATCTCAACCAGAGTCGGATGAAGCCGCTTGGGTCGAGGGCGCGTGGAGAGAAGGCTCGGTCTCTCCTTGGCTCTCTTTTGCCAACAGGAACTCCAGCAGATGCTGATTCACCAATTCGGGCTGTTCCTGTTGGACCCAATGACTGCACTGAGGGATGTACGTGATCTCAAAACGATTGCTGAAGTACTCGTCCATGTCGCAGGTAAGCTCTTTTCCCAGCGCTTGATCTTCCTCACCCCAAATCAGGAGGGTTGGGCTTGAGATTTGGGGAAGGTGTAATGCGCCATTGCGGAGACGGTGGCGAAACGCCGCCCGGTAATAATTGATGGCGGCCCGAGCACTGCCAGGGATACACAATGCCTCGGCGTATTGGCGTAGCTCTTCGTCGGGGAAAGCCTCTTTCCGCACGGCCATGCCGCGAAACGTTTGCTCGATAAAGCGTCGTCTGAACAAACGCAAGCCCAGTTCCGGCAACCACGGAATCTGGAAGTAGAAGATATACCAACTGCGTCGAAGCTGCTGGCGATTCTTTTTGAGTGCCTTCTGGAATGCTCCCGGGTGGGGACAATTCAAAACAACAAGCCGTTCGGTCATGTGTGGATAGTTGGCGGCAAACGCCCAGGCCACACCGCCACCCCAATCATGGCCGACAATAACGGCCCGTTCTTCATGAAAGGTGCGAATGAGACCCTGCACATCCCCGGTGAGCCGGTCAATATGATAATGGGCGACGCCGGTTGGCTTCTCGCTCTCGTTGTAGCCTCGCATGTCTGGTGCCACGACCGTGAAATATTTCGCCAGAGCCGGGATTTGATAGCGCCACGAATACCAGAATTCGGGAAACCCGTGTAGCAAAATAAGCAGCGGACCTTCACCCTGGGTGACGTAATGCAGGCGGACTCCGTTCACATAGGCCGAGCCGTGTTTCAGAGCATCGCACACCATAGGTCACGGTTTCCTAGGAGGCTACGTCCATGCCGGCTTTGCGCGCCCGGTCCAATACGATTTTTTCAATGTCGGCAATCGGTCCATCAATCATCCGCCCTCGGAAGGAGACGGCCCCATGCCCCGCGGCCACCGCTTGTTCAAAAGCGGCAACCAGGGCGCGCGCATACTCGACCTCTTCTGTCGTCGGTGTGTACACCGCGTTCACGGGCTCAACCTGGCCGGGGTGAATACAAGCCTTGCCCTCGTAACCGAGTTCCTTGCCCTGCTGCGTTTCTGTGCGTAAACCGTCGAGGTCCTTAATATCAAGATAGACGTTATCAATCGGCGTCACACCGGCAGCCTTGGCGGCCATGACCACCTGACAGCGCGCTTGTAAAACCACGCCGTCGGTTGAGGGCGCGGCTTTAATCCCCATGGATAAGGAAAAGTCACCATGCCCAAAAGCGATCCCGGCAATCCGGGACGTTGCCGAGGCAATGGAAAACGCATTGCCGATTGCCTGGGGCTGCTCAAACAAGGGAAGCAGGACAACGTCTCCAGGCGGGCGTCCGGCACGGTGTTCGGCCAGGGAAACGAGTTGATCCACGAACCGAATGTTCTCGGCGCTATTGGTCTTGGGTACGACGAGGCCGTCGGCTCCAGCCTCAACCATGGCTAACACATCATCCAAGAAGTAGGGGGTATCAAGTCCGTTAATACGCACAGTCCGTTCAAAGCGTTCAAAGTCAGCGTCTTGAAGGACCTCCCGCATGGTCTCGCGCGCTTCGGCCTTGCGCTCTGGAGCCACCGCATCCTCCAGATCAAAGATCAGCGTATCCGCCGCCGACTCTTTGGCCTTGGCAAAGAAGCGCTCGCTACTGGCTGGGACAAATAATAAACTTCGACGCAGCCGTGACATTAGATCACTCCCTTTTCTTTTAATTCCGCCAGTTCCTGCGACGACAGACCGAGCTGCTGTCCATAGATTTCTTCGTTGTGGTGTCCCATATGGGTGGGCGCCGGCCAGCGTATTGCGCCAGGAGTCCGAGAAAATTTCGGGACGACATTCTGCATTTTGACGGGCCCCAACTCCGGATCAGCGACAGTGGTGACCGTTTCGCGCGCCTGGAAATGCGGATCGGAGAGAATGCCGGTAATGTCGTACACCGGTGCACAGGCACACTCGAATTCGTCAAATCGTTTCAAGGCTTCTTCAGCAGTGTGCGCACCAATCCAGCCGCCAACGATAGCGTCGACTTCATCAATGTTTTCAATCCGGGCGCGGTTGTCGGCGAAGCGTGGATCATTATTCAGTTCCGGCCGGCCGATGGCGACAAAGACCCGTTTGGCCAAAGCCGGCGCATTAGCCGAAAGGGCAAGCCAATGTCCGTCCTTGGTTTGATAGGTATTCCGAGGGGCTCCAATAGACGGCACCCGATTCCCGGTTCGGTGCTGAATAACGCCAAGCTGGTCATAGGCCAGGGCTTGATCTCCAGTTGTCGTGAATAATGGTTCCAAAACGCTCAGGTCGAGCATCTGGCCTTTGCCGCTCTTATGATCCCGCTCATAGAGCGCAAACATGACCGCCCAGGTACCAAACTGGCCAGCCATGGAATCTGCCAGACCATAGCCCGGCAGGGTCGGCGGCCCGTCCGGCTGGCCGGTAATGTGGGCAAAGCCACTCATGGCCTCGGCAAGAGTGCCGAATCCTGGTTTGTCTTTATAAGGCCCGGTCTGACCAAACCCGGATACCCGGACAACGATCAGGCGAGGGTTGATCGCATGCAGGGTCTCCCAACCGAGGCCCCATTTTTCCAGGGTGCCCGGTCGGAAATTTTCTGTCAGGACATCGGCGTCGGCGATCAGTTGCTTGAGCAACTCCTGGCCTTCCGGAGCGCTCAGATTGAGCGTAACGCATTTTTTATTTCGATTGGTGATCTTCCACCACAGCGGGATTCCATCCTTGGTTGCTCCGAGTGAGCGCAGGCTATCCCCCATTTTCGGGTGCTCAACCTTAATCACCTCCGCCCCAAAATCGCCCATGTTCTGGGAAATCGTCGGAGCGGCAAACAAGACGGCAATGTCAACGACCTTGAGACCTTCGAGTGGCTGGCTGGCCATGAATCCGTTTCTCCCTCGCTCAGGTTTGCCTGCGGTTGTAGCGCGTTTCACAAATCAGCGCAAAGCAGACTTTCCCAAAAGAAAGAGTCGTGAGAGCGTCCCAGTGGGGTCC
Organism: Candidatus Binatia bacterium; assembly: GCA_022820725.1. GTDB lineage: Bacteria > Desulfobacterota > Binatia > Bin18 > Bin18 > Bin18. The sequence goes on along the minus strand of JAJEFA010000004.1, from coordinate 104,644 downwards.
GCTTAGCCGTCCTCCCGCGGATGAAAGGACGAGACGTGTTGGAGTTCTTCAAACAAAGCCTTTTCTCTGGGCGTCAGGGTTTTCGGAAGCGTAATCCGAACGATGGCATACAGGTCGCCAGGTGCGCCTCCCTTTTGGGGTAGCCCTTTACCTCGACTCCGGAATTTTTGTTCCCCCTGGGTCCCTGGAGGGATGGTCAGCTTAATGCGCCCGTCTAATGTGGGAATCTCGACCTTCGTTCCCAACGCGGCTTCCCACGGAGAGATTGGGATCTCAACCGATAAGTCGCGACCCTGTAGAGTAAAGCGCTCATGCGGGGCAATGTGCACACGGAGAAAGATATCGCCATTGTCTCCCTGACCCTTGCCCGCTCCGCCCTGGCCTGCCAAACGAATGCGCGCCCCTTCGGTGATGCCAGGTGGGATCTTGACATCGTAGCGTTTGGCTTTTCCAGCGCCACGACCCTCTGCCTGTTGTAAAGTCAGGGTCTTTGACGTACCTCGATAGGCTTCTTCAAGGGAAATCGTAATATCGGCCTCGTGATCTTTGCCACGCATCGACGGCCTGCCAGACATTCCAGCCCTTTGCGTCCCCCTCCGAGTCTGGCGACGACTCCCTTGAGACCCATGTCTCGGACTGGCGTGGAAATTCTGTCCAAATAGTGCGTCAAAAAAGTCACTGAATCCACTGCTGCCGAAGCCGCTAAAGTCAAACCTGTCCGGCCCATTTGGCCCACTAGGACCACCCGGCCCACTACGGAAGTGAAATGTCGTCCGGCCTCCACCTGGCCAGCCGGCCTGACTGGTAAAATCCTCCCAACCGGGTGGCGGTCGAAAGTCTTGTCCAGCCTGCCAGTTGGGGCCGAGGGTATCGTATCTGCTCCGCTTTTCTGGGTCCTTCAGGACTTCGTGGGCTTCGTTAATAGCCTTGAATTTTTCTTCTGCCTCAGGACTCTTATTCACATCAGGATGATACTTTCGGGCCAACTTACGATAGGCCTTCTGAATTTCTTCCTGCGAGGCAGTTCGTGAAAGCCCGAGTGTTTTGTAGTAGTCCTGAAATTTCATCGTCGACACTTCTTTGTATAAAAATGTAAGACCGGTGGAGCAGAAGGCAAGGTTTTACAGGAGCAAAGAATACCCAACGACCCTCATCGCTACGACCGGCGTGCGCTATCCCCCCTCTCCTACCATCCATTCCCCACCCGGCTTCACCTCATAGAGCTCTAACAGAACGCCGTCCGGCGCTTCGCACATGGCGTAGCAAAAAGACGTGTCCTCAACAATGCCTTTCCGAAAGACGACTCCGTTTTCCTGCATATGGGCGATCAGCCCCTCAAGGTCATCGGTCCGAATGCCGAGATGATGCACCAGGCCCCGATCCGCACTCCGCGGTTTTTGCGCATAAACGTGCAGTGCTTGTCCACCCATATCAAGGCGGATATTCCGCTGACCCACAAGCGTGGCATCGTACACTGTCCGCGCCCCAAACATGGTCTGATAGAAGCGCAACGTCGCCTCTATATCAGACGAAAAGATGTGAACGTGGTCGAGACAGATCATGGCCGATTCACTCGCTCCCTGCCGGTACAGGTTCTTTTTGCAGAACAGAAACCAGCGGATTTTCTAATAGGACATGAAAATAACGAGCAAGAGACTGTTCCAGCACACCGGCTGAACCACGGCTGATCAGACACCCCCTTGGAGCAAGGAGACGCACAATCTCTTGCATGGACCGCTCAAACGTGTCTTCGCTCATAGGAATCTCACGGTTGAACATATTGGCCGTGTAGATGAGATGGATGGAAGAGGTATTCAGTGCACTCAAATCACTCACCGTCCCGTGATGCAGGCGAATGCGGGTTGTCAGCCGAGGATCACCCGCACGGAGCATCTCAAATGCCTTGGCTGCCTCAATGATGTGTTCGCCGATCCACTCATAGGCGTGGACACAGTCCAGTTCAAAGGTCTTGAGCAGATCGTAGGGTTCTTGCGCATTACTGCCAAAGCCCAGGCTGAGGCCGACTGCCGGGCGGTGACTGCAGACGACATCCAAGACATTCACCTGGGCCATGGCCTGGACCAATCCGATGGCTTGCCGCAGGGCGGAAGCAACATGACTCCCGATACTATCGCGCAGTCCGGGGTGTTCGAGAATGGTCGTGTAGGCAGCGTCATGCCGCCAGGGGACTGCGTTGTCAGGGTAGACCGAGCCTTCAATGAAGTCAGACCAGGGCTCAGGAATGGGTGAGTCAGCCATATCTTTTGATACTCTCATTCATCTCTCGGCCCTTGCAATAGCATAAGAATTCGTCCATTTCCTGGGAGGTGCAGACACAGAGGAGGTTATGTGAGCGTACTCGACAAGTTACGGCTAGACGGGAAAATTGCCTTGGTGACCGGGGCGGGGCGCGGTTTGGGCCGGGCAATGGCACTCGATCTTGCGGAGGCTGGAGCTGATATTGTTGTCGCTTCCCGAACGCAGGATCAAATCGACGAAACTGCCGATCTCGTCCGGGCTCAAGGTCGTCACAGCCTGGCGGTGCGGGTTGACATTACGGATTCCCATTCGGTCAATGCCATGATCGAAGCCGGACGGGCCGCATTCGGACAGATTGACATCTTGGTCAACAATGCCGGCGGGGCGACAAAAGGCATGTTTCGTCCGCTCGAGACCATTCCCGATACGCATTGGCATATGGGCGTGGATACTAACCTCTCGGGCGCAGTGTACTGTTGCCGGGCGCTCCTGCCCTCTATGGTCAAGCAAGGCGGTGGAAAGATCATCAATATCACTTCCGGTTTTGGTGTCCGGGCGGCGAAGAACAATTATATGTATACGGTAGCCAAGGCTGGCTTGATCAATTTCACCCGCGCCCTGGCAATGAATTACGCCGAGCACAATATTCAGGCCAATCTGATCCTGCCCGGCATCTTTCCGCACGATGACCCCGAGTTGATCAAATTTTGGCGAGGCGGGAAATTCATACCGGTTGGACGGGTCGGCCAGGATGCTGAGCTGGGGCCGGCTTGTGTCTTCCTGGCGTCGAACATGTCCGACTATATGAACGGTCAAATGCTTGCGCTAGAGGGCGGCGGTCTGGCAGGGGGGCAGGCGCCGTGTGGATTTGCTCCAGTCGTCCCGCTGGAAGAGGATAGCGTATGAGCCTGGTCGCGTTTTCTTTAGCGGAGAAAAACGCGTTGGTGCTCGGAGCCGGCTCGGCTATTGGCAGGGCTGCGGCCTGTGCGCTGGCCGAGGCAGGCGCGGATGTCGCAGTAGGCTCGACGCTCGCTACACCGCGAGAACAGGAGGCTGTCCTCACCTGCCGAGACGCAATTCAATCTCAGGGTAGAAAGAGCCTAGCTCGGACGATAGACGCTGCGAACGAAGCTGACGTGCAGACGCTGGTGGAGCAGACCGTCTCAGAATTTGGCGCGCTCGATATTCTCGTCAATGCTCACGACCTGCCGTTTGCCAAGCCGCTCCGTGACATTTCATCCAAGGAATGGCGTCGGGTACTAGAGGTCAATTTGACAGGCGTGTATTTTTCCTGCCGGGCAGCAGTCGAGCCCATGCTGGCTCAACACAGCGGACGGATTATTAATATTGTTTCATTGCTCGGCGAGCGGGGTATGATCAATGGCAGCGCGTATTGTGCGGCGCAAGGCGGGGTTCTTAATTTGACCCGCGCCCTAGCTCTTGAATGGGCTCGAAGTGGGATCACGGTGAATGCCGTTGGAGCGGGCTGGACTGAGGGTATGGGTTTGCTCAAAGACACCGTCGTACAGGAGCAGTTGCTTCGCTATTTGCCGCAGAAACGCCTAGCGCAGCCGTCTGAAGTCGGCGAAGCCGCAGTGTATCTGGCCTCAGACATGGCGGGCTTTATCACCGGCCAAACCGTATGGATTGAAGGCGGAGCGCTGAGTCATTTGTAGACCAGTGGAGTTGGGTCACGTCCCGTCACCTCTATCTACGGGAATCGACTCAGCCCTTCACCCGCATCCCATCGAAGAGGCGTTCCAGGCTGGCACCCATTTCTTTCCGCGCTGTGAGTCTATCATCGGCGCGGGCAATATACCGAGCCGCTTCATGCTCTACGCTCAATATCAGGTGAGCCAGCGGCTCAACTGGCTGCGGAGCAATCAGCCCTGCGTCCATGAGTTCTTGGATGGCACCGCGAACGAGACCCTGCCCATATTTCTCATCCACCGCACGCTCTTCCTCCCAGCCCAGGACGGCGACAGACTCAATCAGCCCGATACGTTGGAAAGCCGGATCCAGGCAGGCATCCAGATACGCTGCCGTGCCAGTACGGGTTATCGCATCCCAGAGGTCCCCCTCCTCTTTCTGGCGAGCCTGTATGGCACTCATGACTTTTTGAGCAATATCTAGATAGAGGTCTTCCACAATCGCATGAAAGAGACCAAACTTGTCACGGAACTGATAGTAGAGCGCGCCGCGGGTTACCCCGGCTCGTTGGGCAATGTCTTCGGTGGTCGTGTCGGCATATCCCCGCTCGGTAAAGAGTTCACGAGCTGCTTGGAGTAACGCCGTACGAGTGGCTTCGGATTGCTTCGCCTTCTTCATGCACAGACTCAGCCTTTCACCCGCATCCCATCAAGAAGACGTTCCAGGCTGGCACCCATTTCTTTCCGCGCCGCAGGTATATCATCGGCGCGGGCAATATATCGAGCCGCTTCCCTCTCCACACTTAAGATAAGGTAAGCCAGCGGGTCAAGCGGTTGTGGAGCAACCAGCCCGACATCCATGAGTTCTTGGATGACACCACGGACGACACCCAGCCCATAATTCTCATCCAACTCCTGCTCTTCCTCCCAGCCCAGAACGGTAGTAACCTCAGTCAACACGATGCGTTGGACAGCCGGGTCCAGGCAGGCATCCAGAAATGTTTCCGTACCAGCACGGGCTGTCGTATCCCAGAGGTCCCTCCCCTCTTCCTGGCGAACCTGTATGGCACTCATGACTTTTTGAACAATATGCAGATTGAGGTCTTCCACAACCGCACGAAAGAGACCGAACTTGTCTCGAAACTGGTAGTAGAGGGCGCCGCGTGTCACTCCGGCTCGTTTAGCAATGTCTCCTGTTGTCGCGTCGGCATACCCGTGCTCGGTAAAAATTTCGCGGGCTGCCTGGAGCAGTGCCGTTCGAGTGGCTTCGGATTGTTCGGCCTTCTTCATGCACAGACTCAGTTCTTCATCCGTAGACCACGAAAGAGGCGTTCCAGGCTGGCGCTCATTTCTTTTCGCATAGCAGGTATGTCATCAGCACGGGCAATATACATCGCCGCGTCAGTTATTGCGCTGAAGATAAGATGGGCCAACGGCTCAACTGGCTGTGGAGCAATCAGCCTAGCTTCTAGCAGTGCTTGAATCATACCGCGGATGATACTAAGCCCATATTTTCCTTCCACCGCACGCTTTTCCTCCCAGCCCAGCACGGAAGAGGCTTCAATCAGTGCGATGCGTTGGAAAGCCGGGTCCAGGCAGGCATCCAGATACACTTCTCTACCAGCGTTGACGAGCCGGTCCCAGGGGTCCCCTGTCTCCTCCCCTTGGTTAGCCTGCATGGCACTCACGATTCGGGTAGAAATGTTCAGATTGAGGTCTTCCACAACAGCACGAAAGAGACCGGCCTTGTCACGGAACTGGTAGTAGAGCGCGCCGCGGGTCACCCCAGCCCGCTGGGCAATGTCTTCGGTGGCCGTGTCGGCGTACCCGCGCTCGGTGAAAAGTTCGCGCGCTGCCTGGAGTAACGCCCTGCGGGTGGATTCTGACTGCTCGGCCTTCTTCATGCGCAGACTCAGCCCCTCACCCGCATCCCATCAAGAAGACGTTCCAAACTTGTCCCCATTTCTTTACGCGCCGCAGGGATATCATCGGCACGGGCGATATACATCGCCGCTTCAAGTACGGCACTTAAAACAAGATGAGCCAGGGGTTTAGCTGGCTGTAGAGCGATCAGCCCAGCGCCCATAAGTTCTTGGAGAGCGCTAGATATGAGACTAATCCCATATTTTCTATCTAACTCTCGCTTTTCCTCCCAGCCCAGCACGGCCGGGGCCTCAATCAACCCGATGCGTTGGACAGCCGGGTCCATGCAGGCATCCAGATACGCTGCCGTGCCCGCGCGGACTATCTGATCCCAGAGATCCCCCTGCTTCCTCTGGCCAGACTGCATGGCATTTACGACTTTTTCATTAGTGCTCAGACTGATGCCTTCCAAGACCGCATAAAAGAGGCCGGATTTGTCTCCGAACTGGTAGTAGAGCGCGCCGCGGGTCACCCCGGCCCGCTGGGCAATGTCTTCGGTCGCCGTGCCGGCATAGCCGTGCTCAGTAAAAAGTTCGCGGGCTGCCTGGAGTAACGCCGTGCGGGTGACTTCGGATTGTTCGGCCTTCTTCATCTTGACTTTCCTACAACCCGTCTATATCGCTTGCCGTAACAGCTTTAAGGGTCGCAGTAGCGCACTAAAGAGAACGGCGCTCATGCCCGAAAAATCTCAATCGTCCGTCCCAGATGCTGAAACACCGGCTCATCCCGAAATGCCGCTAGAATTCAACCCCCTTCAGCAGAATTTCCGTCAGAACCCCTACCCAACCTATCGCCAGTTTCGTGAAGCAGACCCCGTCCACTGGAGTGCAATGTTCGGGTTCTGGGTGTGCACACGTTATGACGATATTGTCACCATACTACGTCATTCCAAAGCCAGCGCCAACCCACGCGATTGGAGCGGTTTGATGATTATGTCGAAGCCCTGGGTGGGACCGGCCCCGCTTACGATATGCAAAGCCGGTGGATGCTCTTGAAGAATCCGCCCGACCATACCCGGCTGCGTAAATTAGTCGCAAAAGCGTTTACACCGCGGGTGGTTGAAAATATGCGGACCCATATTCAGGACAGCGTGTATGACCTCCTGGATACTGTCCAAACAAGGCGGCGTTTTGACATTATCCAGGATTTAGCCTTTCCGTTGCCGGTCATTGTGAAGGCTCTACCGGTAGTGTTCTAGTCGTCCGGACGATGGTAATCCATCCGTAAACGTGCGATATGTCCGTTACTCTACAATTATAGGAGGGACTGTTATGGGTGCTGCTGAGAATAAACAATTGGTTCACGACACATTCGCCGCCTTGAGTGCCGGTGATTCGGAAAAGTTTTTCAGCCATTTATCGGACGATATTCGCTGGACCATTATTGGCACCACGAAATATTCTCACACCTATACCGGCAAAGCGGATATCGTTGAGCGACTCTTTACCCCGCTGACTGCACAACTCGACGGGTTCATCACCAACACCATTCTGAATACGATTGCTGAAGGGGACTCTGTCGTCTTGCAAACCCAAGGCAAGTCACAAACAAAGACCGGCAAGTCGTATAATAATACGTACTGTTTAGTTATCCAACTTCAGAACAGTAAGATCCAGCAGATTACGGAATATCTGGATACGGAGTTGGTGACGGCCGCGTTTGACTAGAGCGACCGTCGCCGGCATCACTATCACTACGTTCAGGCCGGACAACGTTGGGTTGCCTGGCCCTACCTCCCATTCAACCCTGTCCTACAACTGCTCCATGACTTTCCGCGTGAAATCTTCAATCACCCGGTATTGTGTCGCGAGAGAAGGGAGCAGCATGACCTGATCCAGGCCGGTTGCCTCAAGTCGTTTGATTTGTTCGATGACTTCCTCTGGTGTGCCGGCAAGACAGGTCGATTTGACGAGCTCGGGCGTAATGAATTTCTCCTCTTCAGGCAGATGGTAGACGCAGTGGCCGGCGTGAATGCGCATATGACGGTGCGAGGGCGGCGTTCGCTCGACCAGCGCGCTGTATTCGTCCCAAATATTGGCGAGGTGCCGGGGAGGCTGTCCACCAAACTGGCGCACCTTATCGTACAGATAGTGAAGCGACGCAATGGCAAACGGACCGCATTCACGCAGAATACGCTCCGAGTTGAGTGATTCGCCTGGTTCTAACAGGGCAACCGCGCTGAGGGCGCACGTATAATAGTTATCGCCATTCCGCCCGCCACGTTCAGCGCCAGCCTTGGCGTTGAGCAGTGCCCGGCGCATGAATTCCGGGTCTGGAGGGATGGAGACAACCAACCCGTCGCCATACTCACCCGCCAATGCCTGAGCCTTTGGACCAAAGCCGGAGACATACAGGGGGATGTGGTGTTCGACATCAATGAACTTATACTCCGGCATCTGGAATTGAACCGGCGTGGTTTGACCTTGCCAGGTCATGGTCACTTCTTTACCGTGTAGGAGCGCCCGGAGTACCCGTAAATACTCACCAAACTCTCGCAGTTTCATGGGCTTGTGACCCATAATCCGCATGGCGGTGTTGCCGGTACCAATCCCAAGAAAAGTGCGACCCGGAGCTAAACGATTAATCGTGGCAATGCTATGCGCCGTCACCGGAGCAATGCGCGTTCCTGCAACGGACACACCCGTACCAATGTTCATCGTGCGGGTTTGCTGGGCGGCCAGGGCAAGCACGGCGTAGCAGTCTGACCAGATCATTTGACTGTCAGCGACCCAGGCGTGAGAGTACCCAAGATTCTCCGCATGGGTGATATAACCGACATCATCAATTTTTGCAGCAACACAAATTCCAAAATCCATCACATCCTCCCACTGTCTTTGTGAATGTAGCACCCGCGTCTGAATAGGTTCGTCAGGGCATCAGTCTTCTCCAGTCGCTTCCTTGAGCGCCTTCCGGGCCGTTCGTGTGACAATGGTGGTCACCACAACAGTGGCGACCAGACCTAGGAATAAAACTCCGTAGTCAGCAATCCCTCGTTCCGGCGCAGCCCCTCCAGCCAGAGCGGCTACATCTCCAGCCAGTTTTCCGTAATAGACGTACAGAATCGTCCCCGGCAGCATACCAAATGCAGCGATAGCATAGTCCACAAAGCGCACATTAGTCAGTCCCAGAGCGTAGTTCAGAAGATTAAACGGGAAGACCGGAGACAGTCGCAACAAAAAGACGATTTTGCGTCCCTGCGCACTTACCGCCCGGTCGATAGCGGCAAATCTGGGCGTATCGGCCAGCTTCCGCTCGATAGCCTCCCGAGCAAGATAACGCGCAACAAGAAATGCGAGGCACGAACCCAGGGTGGCAGCAATAAAGACATACACAATACCGCTCAGCAGCCCGAAGATTGCGCCCGCAGCCAGGGTGAGGACAGAGCCAGGGATAAAGGCCACAGCCGCAATGGCATAGCCGGCGATGAAGACAAGCGGTCCCCACACCCCAAGCGTCTCCACCCAGGCGGCAAACACCGGCACATAGGCCCCGGCCTGACGCCCTAAAAAGAGGAGCAGGGCGACCCCAACAACAATAAGCGCAATTTTGCCGAAAAGGCCCCTTTTACTCGCTACTTGAGCCTGGGCGTCTTCTCCATGCGTGTTTCCTTCTTTCATATCCACGCTCCATTCCAAGAGTATCAGATGCCCGGCTCTACCCTGGCGTGACAAGCCTGTGTACACGGGAATGGTCCGGCTATAACGCAGATTGCACAAACTGGGCAAGGCCGTCTTGCCAAGGGGGGAGATGTATGGAGGGCTCTTGGAGCGTTGTCAGTACTGCATAGGAGGGACATTGTGCCAGGCGAGGCATTGCTGTGCTCGGAACAGGTTTCACCTGAGAGCGAACGCCGAGGAGTGTATATAGAGTCCGAATGAGGTCAAAGCGGCTCGTACCACCCCGACCGGCCATATGGTACGTCCCAAAGGCTTCCGTTGTCACAAGCTGGGCTAGGGCGGTTGCCAAATGTGGGGCATAGGTCGGGGAACCGAATTGATCGCTCACCACTCGGACTTCGGGCTGCTGAGAGAGAGCCCGCATGGTTTGTATAAAGTTCTTGCCGTGCGTGTGGTACACCCAAGAGGTGCGAACAATATAATGCTTTGGATTTAAGGCCCGCACCGCCTCTTCTCCGGCGAGCTTGCTTTGCCCGTAAACAGACTGGGGGTGAGGCGGATCAAATTCATGATACGGCCTGCGGCTCAGTCCATCGAAAACATAATTCGTGGATATGTGCAGGAGTGGAATCCCACGGGCCGCAGTCACGAGAGCTAAGTTACGAGGGCCGAGGGCGTTCGCTCGATACGCGGCCTCAGGGTCTCGCTCCGCTTGGTCCACAGCATTATACGCAGCGGCATTGAGTGCCAAGTCGGGAGCCTGCGTTGCGACCGCCGCGCGGACCGCGTCAAGGTCGGTAATATCGAGCTGCTGTCGGTCGTAAGCGATAATCTCATGATTGCTGAAGATGCATTGAATGGCATGACCGAGCTGACCGCCCGCACCAGTGAGAAGGATATGCATGCTTGTTCTCTTTGACCTGACTCACGCGTTGGACATACACACGGGACGAGTGCCCAGAGGAAAGTCAGAAACTGCTATCACCATCATACCAATAAAAAAGGGCGTGTCCCAAGACACGCCCGATAAAGAGAACAGTAATCTCCGGAGTTGGTCTTAGTCTTTAAACTCCGGCAGAATTTTAGTCCCGAAGATTTCGAGCTGACGCCTGGTCTCTTCCCACGGCATCATCCCTTGATCAAAGAACCAGCCAAACCACTCAATATTGGCATTATTCTGGAGTGCTTCCAGTTCACGTTTGACATCATCGATAGTCCCAACCAGCGAGTACTTCGCCTCGACCATACGCTCGAACTTCCAGGGAACGGGTGTCGTCTCGCCAGGGTAGCGGTAGGCTTCGAAAAAACCGAACCCAGCGAAATATTGGATGAATCCGGCTCCCTGCGTTTCCGCTCCGAGGGAATAGCCTTCGGTGTACGTATTTCCGATATGCACCGACCGGAAGGCACCGACACTCTCTCCGAGTTCGAGATCTCGGCCGTGTCTGGCTGCTTCATCACGATAAGCTTCGCACAGCTCCCGAAACGCGGGTGGATGCGAGATCAAAATCCACGGCACAATCCCTTCGGTAGCGCACCAGCGGATCGTTTTTTCGCTGACGGAGAACGGCTGCCAGATTGGCGGGTGGGGTTCGGTATAGGGTTTGGGAACGACACAGATGCGCTGCACGGCCCCGTTTTCGTCCACCTCTCCCTCGGCTCCGTATTTCGAGGTCCAGTTTTTGGCAACCGGCCAGCGCTGAATGCCGTGTTCATAGGGGGTCGGAACCTCGTAGTACTTAGTCTTGAGCCGAATGGATTCTTCGGTCCAGGCGGTCTTCATAATTCTGAAGACTTCTTCAAAGACCGCCCGGTTATGCGCATCCACTTCAGAGCCATCCATGGGCGCGCCAGTCACATGGTAGTGCTGGCCAAGCACATTGGTCCAACGATCCTGATAGCCTCGGGCAAAGCCGGCAATAAAGCGCCCTTTGGTCAGATGATCAATGACGGCGATCTCTTCTGCGACCCGGAGCGGATCCCAGGTGGGTAAGACCAATCCGAGCGAGGCAAACTTGATACGCTCTGTTCGCGCCGCGAGGTCGGTGTACAGCATCAACGGGGCAATGGACGCCTCATAGCCCTCGGAGTGAAAATGGTGCTCGGTGGTGGACATGGCGTCAAAGCCGAGCTCTTCGGCCAGTTGCGCAATCTCGCGTAGCTCCGTGAGCATTTCTTGATATTTGTCGTTATTACGGCCGATAGGTCGCAGCCGTTCGCGCTCCTCGAACGTCGCCGGGATGGTCGGCAAGACAAAAAGATTGAATTTCATGGGACTTTCTCCTGACCTCGAGCGGTTGCCGTTGCAGTCCCGCTCCAGCATACTCTACTCAGCCTTAGCCCGTTTGGCGAATCTTGGCTAGAACTGGCATCAGATATTTTTTGAACGTCACGGGATTCTCACACATGGGGAAATGGCCGATTTCTTCCATGATAATACACTCGGAGTTCTTGACTTTTTTGGCCGTTTTTTCCGTCATCTCCGGCGTACAGGCAAAATCGTATACGCCCGTCATGAAATAGATGGGGATGTCGCCCGACAGTTGTTCCGCCGTTTCACGGAAGTCGTGATCCACGCTGTAGAAATACAAGTCGCCCTTGAAGATGCCCGGACCGCTTTGTGAATAATACCACCAGGTCTCTCGACGATACTCTTCCGGGCTCTGCGGCGCCATCAGGCCATACACGGAGGTGGCACAGGCTTCGCCGCCATGCACATGGGGATTCCAGAGCCAGTCCAGCCACCAGCCGGGCGAGTAGTCGCAGGCTTCAATTGCGATCAGGGCGCGCAGGTCGGACGAGAAATTACGCGCCAAGTGTAGACAGATATTCCCGCCCATTGAACTGCCCATGATAACCGGATTGTCGAGTTCGAGCTCTTTGCAGAAGGCCATCAGGAATTCTGAGTAAAACTTGGCCGTCAGCTTATACTCTTCTTTCCACCAGCCCTGGGGAGGAATGGATTTTCCGTGTCGGGGCAGGTCGAGCGCAATCACCCGAAAGTCGCTGTTGATATCGGTATCACACAATTGGTGGCGCCACTCCCGTGTATCCGTGCCTGCTGTGTGGAGACACACGAGGGGGATGCCCTGCCCGGCTTCCTCGTAAAACACCCGGTAGTCTTCTCCCTCGTACGGGACACGCACATAACGACCAGTAATGGGTTCAATATTCGCCATGGCTCTTACTCCTATTCTTGTACATTCCGCATCAAATCGAGCGTCCAGGTAAAGGCCCGCAGGTTCTGCCACATGACTTTGACATCACCTTCAATCTGCAGCCGTCCGTGGAGTGGATGGGCCATTGCCCAGATATCATTATACATGGGTGGAGGGACAGGCTGGATAAATTTGGCCCAGGTTTCTGCGGGACCACGGAGAGCAAACGCGTAGGTCGATTCGGGTCCGATATTGGACGAGACTTTCGGTATCGTCCCGCCGACGAATGACACGACATAGGCGGTATCACCGAAAGCTAACAGGACATCCGTGGTTAAATGTCTGCCAATGATCTTGGTCACGCTGTCCTGATTGACCAGGGCTTGCCAGCGCTCCATCCAGCCTGTATCGAACGCAGCCATATATTTCCTCCTGTGTTGATCTCTTTCCGATTCTTCCTTACGGCCCAACCCAAAGGCTGAACCGACGGCTTCTTATCAAGCGGCCTGCTGGGCGTAAAGGGCCGAACAGCCTCTACCGCTGTTGCCATCCTCTTTGCTGTAACAGACGATCACTGATAAAGACCAGGGCCTCTGCAGAGGCATGCCGCACTGTTTCTTCTTCTGCGGCGAGCATGTCCAGGAGTGGAAGAACACTCTCAGCCCCACCAATCCGCCCGATCGTCCATAGCCCCTGCGCCTTGGCATATAGGTCTCGCTCTCGCCCCACTGCCGCAATTACCTCAGACGCAACGCTGGCATCCTGATTTTGACCAATCACCTGATACGCGCTGGAACGCGTCAACGGGTCTCTGGACTGCAAGGCTTTCACAATCAGCGACTTCGCCGTCCCATAATCCATACGGGTAAAGGAAACGGAGGCGGCCAGACGAATCCGAAAGTCAACATGCTCCAGCGCTTGCTGGACAAGGGGGAGACCACTCGCATCCTTGAAATGCGTGAGGGAAGCAGCGGCTGTGGTACGGACCATTTCAGACGGGTCTGATTGAAGAGCGGTCCGCAGCAACACGGCAATACTCGGGTCATCGAGTGATCCGAGCAATCCTACTACGGCATCACGGATTTGCTCACTCGGATCGCTCAGTTTGGCAGTAAGATAGGCGAACCCAGCGGCATCACCCATCGCCGCGAGCGACCACGCCAGCGTGACGGCAACGATGGGGTCTTTTTCTGTTTTGAGGAGCGTGTGTAACACCGGCGACGCAACTGCAGAGCGGAGTTCGCCCAGACCGCCCGCCCCCTGAGTGCGCAGTCGCGTATCCGAGCTGTTCACGGCATCAAGATAGAGCAGGAGGGCGGTTCGATCCCGTGTTCGCCGCAATCCCGACAACGCCAGGCGCTTCCCTACTGAGTCTGTGTAGTAGAGCCGACGCAGCAGCCCGACCGCACCAGGCGTCGCCATATCGCCCAGGGCGTCGGCTGCGGTCCGGCGCAGCATAGGCTGGTCGGACCGCAGAGCCTCATCAAGAACGACTAATCCCGCAGAATCACCCCGTCTCCCAAGGATGCCGGCAACCACGTTCCGCTCATGCGGGTCGCCCAATCGCAGCCCCAATCGTAAGACCTCAAGCGCGAGTTGCTGGAGCGCGACCAGCCCGTGCTTTGCGGTCGGGTCATGTCTAGCCTTATAGGTGAGAACCGCCCCGAGCAAATCACCCTGCCTGGCCTGATCCACCGCGGATTCTTCCTCACCGGTCGCGGCAAAGGGCACCTCGCTGGTGAGCAGCAGCAGGAGAAAAAGAATGAGAAGACTGTATGCCTGACAGTATTTCTTCATCCTTACTCCTTTCGTCTGGCACCCGAGGGTGCGCGCTTGCCAGCTCTCCCTCAACGGGCGACCTGCGGCCCGGCTATGCGAGTTGGCCTATCTGCCGCAGGACCGCGGCGTGGTCCCAGTAAATGCGTTCCGCGGACATCTTCCCATCCCGGAACTCGATGATAATGACCAATTCCGCCGTGACGGTCTTGCCGGTAGGGGGAATCCCGGGCAGGAACCAGTCCATCTGCTTCGAATGGACCATACGGATTGTGGCTTCCTCGACAATACAGCCTTCAGTCACGACGCGGTTCGTCATCACATGTTCCCACTCATCAGGAATCGAGGGGATAAACATGTCACGATAATAGGCACGAAGTTCGGCCTTACCCTTTCCGCCAGAGCGCGTCGGCATGTGCATGACCGACGCGTCTTCCACCATGGTCGAAAGTGAAAGCTCTTCGTCTTTTTCGACAAACTCGCCTATAACGTGCTCTTCCCAGAGTTTGACCAGATCTTCCGCAGCCATCTCAACGTCTCCCTTTTTCCAGCTCTCCACACGTCATCTCACTGACGGGATAACTTCTTTGGCAAATCGTTCCAGCGTCGTACGCGCCGCAGCTTCATTCTGGGTTGTCACAAAAATAGCAATATCGGTCAGACCAGCGGCTTTGAGCTCAGATGCCTTGTCAATGCAGTCTTGAGGCGTTCCCGCAATAGTACATTTCTGGGCAACGACATCAGGAATAAGTTCACGATGTTTGGCGGTCAAGTCAAGATGTTCATAGAAGCGGTAGCTTTCGGTCACTGCTTTCACGACATCGGCATGCTCAAGGCCAAGCGTGTCCGGGAGCCAGAGTTTGTTGGCAATATTCCGCGCCGCAGTGGGACGCACTTGATCGAGGGCCGCACTCCGATCATCGTCGATGGCCGCGTCAATCGCGGCGATAAAACGAAGTTGGGCAGGGTCCTTGCCCGCTTTTTGCGCGCCTTCGCTCGCCGCCTCGACCGCAACCCGCGCACCCTCGCCGTTTCCGCCCATATGGCCGTCAACGATAACACCGTCGCCGATTTCACCGACCAGCGTGGCGGCCCGTGGGCTCATGACCGCAATCTCGATGGGCACCTTCCCCCACTCTTCGGCTCCAGCCACCCTCAGCCGTACTTCCTGTCCCCAGGTTTTCTTGTCTCCAGGAGTGGACACAGCCGGAGCTTCCACCTCTTGTCCTGAAAATAACTCGCGAATGAAAACAACGTCCCGACGCAGTTGATTTCGCTTAGCCGGGGAGAGGCCCGCGGTTCTCACGGCCGAGTCCCCTGCACCGACACCGAGCACGGCCCGCCCCTGGCTGAGCATATTGAGTGAGACCATTGCATTGGCCGTCACGGTTGGATGGCGGGTGACCAGATTCGTCACGCCGGGACCAAGTTTCACCCGTTGCGTGGCCTGGGCGCAGCAGGCCAGACAGACGTAGACATCGTTCCACAGCATCTGCGAATCGCCGACGTACACCGTCTCAAAGCCACAGGCTTCGGCGCACTGGGCGAGGCGGATGACCGGCTCTATCGTTTGGCCCGAGTAGGGCCAAATCATGACACTAAATCGCATCTCCTCTTTCCTTCAGCCTGGACCGGGGCGCACTCTCCCCTCATCTCCCACTGCGTAGCCGTGCAGTTGCCGCTTCGTCAACAACAAACGTTGTTGGATCCATCACCACTCCGTAGTCCCGCAGTGCGCTTTCTATCGAGACCAATCCATCCCTCACGTCTTGTACGACTTTTTCTATCGCTCGCCGCTTCGGGTCGCCAAATCCGCCACCGCCACTTGAGAACAGCTCCACTGCATCTCCTTTGGACAGGATATTCGTGGAATTGGCCATACCCTCTTCCGTGCGGCCATCGGCATGGTGAAAAATCTGCCGGTTGGGCGGCGCGCCCTGTCCGCCCCGCAGGCCGAACGGTGCCGTGGCGGGCTGGGTACCGCTCCCGAAGTTTGCACACGCAATATTGTCGGCTTCGACCCGCCAGCGATAGGTCACCCCCATGCCGCCCCGCCATTGCCCGGCTCCGGCACTATCCTGACCATACTCAAACTGTTCAATGAAATAGGGGTTGACCAGTTCGTGCAGTTCGGGGTCTGGCGAACGCAGCCCTCCAAGGCACATGGCAGTCCCGATATGGTCCCACCCATCAAAGCCGGCCGTGGCTCCACCGCCACCTTTACTTAAAAAATGAATCTCTCCAAACGGCCGTCCGGTGCGTGGGTTCATACCCGTGGTGGCCGGTGCACACCAGCGTCCCCAGGCCGCCTGAACACGCTCGGGGATAACCTCCGACAGGGCCAACCAGACCGCTTCGGTGATGGTTTCGCCCGTTAAGACCGTGCAGGCCGTACTTGGCGCTGGTTCGACCGGGTTCACCACACTCCGGCTTGGCGCCACGATGGAAACCGGACGCATGGCCCCTTCGTTATGCGGCACATCGGGGTTGACCAGAGTAAACAGTGCCAGGTAGGTCGCAGAGGCGGTATTGGCAAACGGACTGTTGACATAGCCGGGGACCTGGTCATCCGAGCCTGAGTAATCGAACATCACAGACTCGTCCTGCACCTCGACTTTCACCCGAATGGTCACCGGCCGATCGTAGACAATCCCGTCGTTATCGATCTGCCGCGCGGCCAGATACGTGCCGTTCGGGATTGTACGAATTTCCTCGCGCATATGCCTTTCCGAGGCAGTCAGGAGGTGCTCAACAACCTGTTCAACAACAGAGATACCGTGTTTTTTCACCAGCGCGGTAATATTACGTTCACCCAGGCTGGCGGCACCAACCAGACAATGCAGATCGCCCTCTACCAGAAACCGCAGGCGCACATTGGACACGATCATTTCCCACAGGCCGCGATTCACCTTACCCTGCTCATAGAGTTTGGCCGGCGGAATCCGCAGCCCCTCATCCCACACATCACGTGCTTCCGGGTGATAGCCCACCGCACCGCCGCCACCGGTGTCCGCCTGATGGCCTTTTGTGACCGACCAGAAGCGCAGTTCGCCATCAATATAAACCGGCTTGGCTATCGTAAAATCGGGTGGATGGTTATTGCCCCGATACGGGTCGTTGAGGATGAAGACGTCGCCTTCGTGCGTGTCGTCAGCGTAAGTCTCAGCAATCGAGCGGACCGCCCAAGGCGTTGCGGCAAGCAGGATTGGAATATAGGCCGTCTGGGCGACCAGACGGAGCTGGCGGTCATAAATTGCGGTCACAAAATCACGCGCCTCACTAAAAATAGGCGAGCGCGAGGTCCGCAGCATGGTCTGGCCCATTTCCTTGGTGATCGAGTCCAAGCGGTTCGCGATGACCGATACGAGGATCGGATCAATCCTGTCCGTTTGCATTCCACGCCCCTTCCACACTGTGACAATTTTCACGGGGGAAGTTTCCCCCGTGCCCCCTCGGGTGTCCGCCTGCCTAACCCTGCGAGGATTTCGTCGAGTGGTCGCTCAGCCGCGTGCATGACATAATTGCGGTAAATATCACAGACCAAACGATAGCCGGGCGGGACAAGGACGGTGGTGTTGGCCTGTTCGATCAAGGCCGGTCCGGCAAGAGCCATGCCGCAGTCGAACTGATCTCCATTATAGACAGCAACCTGATACGGCGTCCCGGAGAAGTACGCTTGCCGCTCACCTTTGAGCGCGACGGCCGGGTCTGCGTCCACAAGTGGGCTGGGTGTGAGTCGCGGTTTCTCGGTGAGCCCCAGCGCCTTGACCCGCAGATTGATCATCTCCAAGGGGGCTTCTGGCATGGCATAGCCATAGAGTGCCTCGTGGAGACGGTGAAAACGGGCGGCTGTCGCCTCCAGTTCCGATGCAACGAGAGGGGGCTGAACCGGGACTTCGACCTCATGAAATTGGCCAACGTAACGCACATCAAAGGTTGCACGAATCCGTATTTTCTCTGCAGGAATGCCTTCCGATGCTAAGGTCGCTCGGGCGTGTTCCTCAATCTCACTCAGAGTACCACTGATATCGTCGGGAACGATGGCATCCCAGTCTCGGGTGAAGGTCTGAACGTAGTCGTGCTGCAAATCAGAGATTAACATGCCGGCCGCACAGAACACCGATGACTCTTGAGGAATCACGATCAGTGGAATGTCCAATTCTCGGGCTATCATTCCGGCGTGCAGCGGCCCTGCTCCACCGGCAACCACAAGCGCAAACTCGCGTGGATCATAGCCCCGTTCGACCGAAACGCCCTGAAGCGCGGCCGCCATATTGGCGTTTACAATACGATAGATACCCTCGGCGGCCTCAATAGGAGAGAGGTCCAAGGGCTCAGCTATCTTGTTTGTCACCGCGCGCTGAGCCCCGTGATAATCGAGGGGCATTTCCCCGCCTAACAATCCGTCTGAGGAAAGATAGCCCAGAACCAAGTTGGCATCTGTTACCGTGGGCTCGACTCCGCCACGGCCATAACACACCGGACCGGGCTCGGCACCGGCACTCTTGGGCCCGACCTGGAGAATCCCCCCGGCATCGATCCAGGCAATACTACCCCCGCCAGCGCCAACCGTGTGGATGTCCAGCAGGGGCAGAGCGAGCCGGTGGCCGCCAATCTCGCCCTCCGTTGTTGTCGCGGGCTGGCGGTCGTGGATGAGACAGGCATCAAAACTGGTCCCGCCCATGTCAACCGTGATCACATCGCGCAGAGCGTGGGTGTCAGCATAGAACACGCCGGCCATGGGCCCGCCCGCCGGACCGGATAAGAGGGTATTCGCAGCAAAGCGTCGGGTCAGGCGGGGCGACATCACACCGCCGTTCGACTGCATAATAAGCAAGACACCAGCAAAGCCCGATTCGTCCAACTGGCTTTCAAGCTGAGTCAGATAACGCGACAGCGGAGGACCGACCGTCGCATTAAGGACGGTGGTGGAATGTCGCTCATAGACCCGGATTTGCGGCAGCACTTCGGATGATAAGGACACATAGACCTCGGGGAGGGCATCCTGGATGAGCTGACCGGTTCGGCGCTCATGGGCCGGATTCAAAAAAGACCACAGATAACTGACCGCCACCGCCTCAATGGCGTTCTCTCGGATATGCTCGATCGCGTCCCTCACATCCGCTTCGTGCAGGGAGGTCACCACTGCACCCTCAACATTGACCCGTTCGCTAATAGGGTAGATATGCGCCCGAGGGACCAAAGGCGGCGGCGGACCGTATTTGCTATCGTACTGGCGGTCGCGCAACCCCCGACGCATATTGAGCACATCGCGAAAGCCGTGGGTCGTCAGAAATGCAGTCTTGGCTCCTTCTCCAGTCAAGACGGCATTGGTCGTAATAGTCGTCCCATGAACGATGACGCTGATTCGGCCGAGGAAATCCGACAACTCACGATCAAGAGAAGCGGCGATCTTCCGCAGTCCTTGCAGGACACCGACCGCAGGCTGCTGTGGCGTAGTCGGCGTCTTATAGACTTGAGTCGTGCCCTGAGAGTCAGTGACAAGAAAGTCGGTAAACGTGCCGCCGACGTCAATACCGATTTTGTATTTCATGCTGGGACAATTTTCACGGGGGAAGTCCCCCGCGCGCCCCCTCGGGCCAGGGTAAAGGTCGGTACATAGCGCTCAATACCCTCGGGGTCCTGCCCGACCGCAGAGGGGAAGAGACGCACGGTACGCCCCCGCTCAACCTGGCCAGGCTCTGTTTCCACCAGTCGAGTGAAGATCCTCAGACCTTCGATACAGACCACGGCGAAAATCAATGGGCGCGGAAAGCCCGGCGGGACGCCGGTATCTTGAATGGTATAGGCATGGATCGTTCCCTGGTCTGGCAACTCAATCCAGTCAAGCCGGTCTGAGAGACAGTCCGGACAGACCACACGTGGCGGCCAGTGGCGCAGGGCGCACTGCGGACAGAATGTGGTGAGCAGCTTCTGCGACCGCAGGGCTTCATAAAACGGCGCCAGTCGAGTGTTCTGACTGCCCTGGAGCGGAAAGGGATCAATGGCGCGGAAATATTCGCTCATGGGCTCTTACTCCCGCCCGTAAATCATGACTACATGCTCGCCCATCCCGCTATTATTATGCGTCAGTCCGATATGCGCCTGCGGGACTTGGCGTTCGCCTGCTTCTCCGCGCAGTTGCCAAAAGGCTTCGACCGCCTGAGCCACCCCCGTGGCCCCAAGCGGGTGTCCACAGCCCATCAGCCCGCCGCGAGGATTGACGACCACGTCACCGTCGTAATCGGACCGCCCTTCCATAACGAACGGACCACCTTCGCCCTTCGGGCAGAATCCAAGCTCTTCATAGGCAATAATCTCAGCGATGGCAAAACAGTCGTGAACCTCAGCAAAATCGACGTCATTCGCCGCTATCCCAGCCATGGCGTAGGCGTCCCCGGCGGCCTGTTTCATGGCCGGCCAACTGGCATAATCGGGATCGAGGCTGGAGACCGAAAACCCGTGAACCGCTTGTCCGGTTCCACGAATAAAGACCGGCTTGTCCGTGATCTCCTTGGCTCGCTCTTCGCTCGCCAGAATAACGGCAGCCGCGCCATCGGTGATAGGAGAACACATAAACAGCCGGAGCGGAGAGGCGATCATGCGCGAGCACACGACTGCATCCAAGGTGACGCCGTTCTGAAAATGGGCGTATGGATTTTTGCTTGAATGTGTATGGTTTTTCACCGCCACATGGGCAAGTTGCTCCTCTGTCGTATCGTATTCGGCCATATGCAGTTGGGCGGCCAAGGCAAAGGAAGGTGGAGCAGTGAGTCCAAAACAGGCTTCCCAGTCTCGGTCCACCCCAGTCCCCATATTCAGTACGGCCTCACCCATATTGGGGAGATTGAGCTTCTCGACTCCCAGCACCATGACGATGTCGGCCAGACCGGCGGCAATAAACGCATAGGCATAGCGTATCCCCGCAGTGCCACTGGCACACATATGTTCGGTCCGGGCCGAGAGCTTGCTCGGCTGAATGCCCAGTGTTTCCGCGGCAAGCGGCGCAATATGACTTTGAAAGGCTGCCCGCTCAGGCAGGACAGCACCCACGACCATCCCTTCTATGTCCCTGGGTATCAAGTGCGGGACGGAAGCAAAGCAGGCTCGGCCGGCCTCGGCAAGCAATTCTCGAAATCCGGCTGCGCGTACCCCAAAGCGTGACAGTCCCGCCCCAACCAGGGCAACCCGACGCATACACAACTCCTTTTTGTCTGAGACAATCTTACCTAATCAAGAATTCTGTTTGCTGAAAAGACGGTGTTTCTCTCTGGGAGAGGTCTTACTCTTGAGGAGAAGCCGCTTGCATGGCTCTCAGACGGTCACGTGTCTGTTTGGCCGCGTCCGCCTTCCCGGTCTTTTCATACAACCGAGCGAGTTGTTCGAGCGTCTCGCGGATCACCGGGCTGTCCGCGGGCAGCGCTTCCTCTTGGATGTGGACCGCTCGCTCCGTGAACGACACCGCCTCTTCATTTTTTCCCTGCTCCGCATAGAACATCGCCTGGGTTCGGAGATTCAGCGCGACGTTCGGATGGTCTGCGCCAAGCGACACCTCCATCACTGAAGCGGCCTGCTCGTATAGGGGTAGGAACGTCGTATAATCCTTGGTGTCCTGGAGGAGGTCAGCGATACCGCTCAGGGTCGTGGCCAGATTATTCAGACTGACCGCAATATCACGCTGCCCAGGTTCCAACGCCTTAGTCTCAACCGCCAAGGCTTCTTCGTAATACTGCTGAGATGCGGTGAGGTCTCCGGCATCTTTCAGGAACAGCGCAAACTGATTCAGGCTCGTAGCAATATTCGGGTGATCCTCACCCAGCGCGGTCTTCATCACCTGTACGGATCGTTCGAACAGCGGACGGGCGGTCTCAAAATTACCATTCTGATGGTGCAGAGAAGCCAGGTTATTGAGACTGACTGCAACATTGGGATGGACCCGGCCGTAGGCCGTCTCGGTAATCTGAAGCGCGCGCTCGTATAAGGGCAGCGGACGCACGCTATCCCCCCCCTCGCGCAGGGCTAAGGCCATATTGTTCAGATTCATCGCCACAACAGGGTGGTCCTTGCCCAGCGCTTGTTCGTTGATCGCAATCACGCGCTCATAGACCTGTGCGGCCTCAGCGTAGTTCCGGATCTGGTACAAGAGGGATGCCAGGTTGTTCAGGCTAGTGCCTACGTCCGGATGCGTCGAACCATAGGCAGCGGCATATATCTCGGCAGCCCGCTCAAACATGGGCCTTGCTTTGGCGAATTCCCCTACTTGATATAACGCCGATCCGAGATTGTTGAGACTCGCCGCCACATCGGGATGTGACGGACCCAATGCTGCCTCTCGGATTTCGAGCGCGCGTTGTTGTAATTCCCCGGCCTCGGTGTAATCACCCATTTCCTTCATGAGCAGTCCCAACCGGGTCAGGTCATCAGCGACGACAGGGTGCTGAGCGCCGTGCGTGCGCTCATGAATGGAGAGCGCACTCTGGAGTAAGGTTCGGGCTCCGTTATACTGTTTCGTCGCAATCAACAACTCGCCCAGATTAATCATGCTCAGCGCAACAGCCGGATGTTCGTTCCCGAGTTGCTGTTGGTGAATCGTCAACGCCCGTTCAAAAAGCGGGCGGGCCTGCTCGTACTGCTTTTGCTCTTTGTACAGCATGGCCAGGTTACCGACGCTCACGGCAACCGCGGCATGTGACTGCCCATAGGCTGTTTCTGTAATGCTCAGGGCCCGCTCGAACAGCGGACGGGCAGCATCAAACTGCTGCTGGTCCTGGAGCACCAGGGCCAGATTGGTCAGACTACGGATAATTCCGGGATGGTTGCTCCCAAGCGCCTTCTCATCAATGCCCAGCGCTCGTTCGAAGAGCTGACGAGCTTCCGCGTATTGACGGACCTGCTGGAGAAGGAGAGCGAGATTATTCAAGCTTTGAGATACGAGCGGATGATCGGGGCCGGCGACCTTTTCCGTTTGCTCAAGCAGCTCACGCGCAACGGGAATGGCGGCCTGAAATTTTCCGGCCGCGTGCAACTGCCCGGCTTCTTCGGCTAATTGCTTGAGACGGGTGCCCGGCGCTTCGTCCGCACCAAAAGCAGACGGCACCGAACAGAGGACAGTAATGACGACAACGACGCTGAGGATTCGTCTTGGACTATTCACTACAAGTGAGAGCCGAGACATGGGGAGGGGGTCAGAACCCGCCGAGACAGGCTATTCCGCCTGTGCTGCCTGATCAGGAGGCACAGAAATGACGTCTTCAGAGGGCTTATGAAAGGTTTCCGCCACGTCAAAAGATCCGCGCAACGAATAGACGTCATCTTTGAACATGGGGAGGTGAGAATAATAGGCACGGTGGTAATAGCAGCCCAGGCCCTCACCTGGAGCAGCGGTCTCCTCCTCGACGCTAGCGTAGGGAACCGCACCGCCTCCGCTCTCTGTCGAGGGGGAAGTCTTGACTGAAGCAATATCATGCTGCTCGGCCTGACCTTTTTCAGGCAGCGTGTGAGCATCATTCTTCTGGGTCGGTGTCGGCGGTCGGTGAGACGGGTTTTCAAATTTGTCCAGCCAGCCGTAATACGCGGCAGCTTTGGGTGCGGTTTGTTGAGGCTCTCCTTCTGCCCGGAGATCACCGGCGACACACAGAACGCAAAGGCTCGCGACAACAGTCAGGATGCTTTTCATACTGAAGCCCATGTTCTCACCGTTCGCAACCCGAAACGTACAAGGGGGAGCAGATACCTGCTCCCCCCGGAGGTGTCTTCTGAGGCTGTTTAGCGGTGCAGCTCAGTCAGACGGTTAAGATCATACAGACCATTAATGTAGTCCATCGAAAAGTCGGGCAGGCCGCCAGCGTATTCACGCCACAGGTTTCCACGACCGTTCTGAATGTCGACCGTGTCCACGTTCCGCCAGTGAATCGCGCCACGATTGGCGTTCATGTACGTATACTTCTTGGAATCGTCAGCCCACTGGTAGCCCCACTGCCACAACTTCCACAGTTTCCCTTTGCGGTCGAAAGCAATATGATTCCAGGTCTCCCAGGTTTGCGGGTCGATCGCCATGATCGCGCTCTTGTACGGATGACGCGGGTCTTTCGGAATCCGCTCGACCACGAACAGCTCGCGGATCTGCCAGATGTCGTCGTTGAGCCAGCCGTCGGGCCCACCGTAGCGAACACCGTCGTCTTCCCACTTGGTCAGGGCGTGCACGGTCAGGAACTTCTTGGGACCCCAGAACACCCAGTCCCACTCGAGCGGACGGCCCGAGAAGCCATAGAAGTCTTCCAGGGTATGCTCGGTGCCCATCAACGAGTCAGACTTCACCTCGGCCGAAATACGCCGCACGCGCCGCAGGCTCGGAACATAGGCCCAGCCGTCATCGGTCCGGCGCGGGTCGATGTAGCGCTGGATGATGAACGCGGTACCCCGCACGTCGTACGGCTCAAAGAAGCCGGTGAACTCTTTCCAGTGCACGGTCCCGGCATCATCGTTTTCGGGCAGGTTGTAGTTGTTGTCCGGATACATGGCCATCTGGGAGTGATAGGCCTTGTGATAGAAGGTGCCCAGGCTGCGCTCGTAGGTACCGCCGCCACCGTAGATCTTGTCGAAATCGTAATCCCAGTCCGTGTCGATATCGATTTCACCACCAATCCAGGCATCGGGTGGTTTCGTCGGCTCCGGAGTCTCGTGCTCACCGCCAAACCTCAGCCACGTGCTCAGCGCGTTGGCGACGAAGTAGCCCCGCCAGTAAAAGCGCTTGTCGTAGTTCCAGGCCACCTTGAGACCGGCGATGTTCATGTCCGTCTCGGTCCGAATATCATCGTTCGAAAACGGATAGCCGCAGATGTAGTTCTCGAGCGCGCCGTCCGCGGCCAGCGTAACCTGCTTCTGGAACTTCTCATCGCAGTCCCGCACGACCTGGTGTGGTGTCACATTGTAGGTTTCGGCCACCTCCATTTGCAGCGTACCGTCGTTCCACTTCTCGAACTGCTCGAAATAGCCGGGGAACATGAACGGCCTTACCTTAGGCAGGTCGGCATGCGTCAGCGTGTCACCGGGATTAAATTCCGGCTCGGCGTCTTTGGTCTCGTTGAACCATTGCTCGAATGTATCGCGCGTGTACGTGGTCGCGTCACCGCCCTGCGCCAGTACGCTGGTCTGCGCCCACAACAGGCTACAGGCCGCGAGAAATGAAAACGCTATGAGTCGTTTCATAAATCCTCCTCATTAAGAAAATTTACCGCTCTATTTTTAGTTGACTTTTTCAGGAAGTCAATAATTCTTCAGCAGGTATTTTTATACTGTTAGAATCAGTAGGGGGCGATGTCTACACCGCCCCCTACATCCTAGAAACGATAGCGCAGTCGACCCCAGAACTCGTTCATCTGGTTCCGCTCCGAACCACCGGCCTGCATATGGAACAGGCCGAAGCCGGCTTCCGAATATGGTCCCTGACAGGAGCCGGGACCACCGAGGCCACCGTAGCACGAGCCATCGTTGAACACCGCGAACGAGCCAAGGTCGTGGCGATGCCGTGCGCCGATAAACGCGGTGAAACCGAGCGTGACCGACCAGTTATTGGTGATCAGATATTCGATATTACCGCCAGTCGTGCCGTCCTGGGCCGCGGTGCCAAACGCGCCAAAAACCAGATACACCAACTGGTCGCGCATGAAATGGTTCTGCGCGAACACGGTGAAGATGAAGTTGTTGTTCTCGCTCACGATACCACGACGGCCAGCCCGCGAGCCGGGATAGTGGGTTCCGTACGCCTGGGCGCTCAGGAAGAAGCTTCGCGTCGGATTGAGCCAGCGGATCAAGGTCGGTCGGTCGATCCCCAACACCCACTTGAATGCGTTACCGTCCCCGACCAGATCAATCTTGGCGGTGTCGTTTAGCATCACGTTGGTGCTCCAGGACGATTCCCAGCGGACCACAAAGCCGGTGTACGGCTCGAACCAGTCGAGCGACAGGCCCAGCGTGTTCGTCTTGCGATATCTGGCAGACAGCGAGCCGCCAAGGCCGCACAGGTTCGCATATTTGGCATGGCGGTTTTTCGCCTTGGTACCGTATCCCGCCTGACCTTCTTTGAAGACGCCTGCTTCGCGTATCTGAATCTGCTTCGGCTTGACGCCGGTTACTACTGGGCCAAAAGCTGAATTTACAACCGTGCCACCGTCCTTGTGGAATGACTTGGGGTCGGCGCCTGCCAATTGCTCCGCCGTGATCGGCGCATCATTCCGGTCGGCGGGCAGAATACTGTTCCCATTTCCGTCCGTCGTGCAGCCCGGAGTGTTGAGGATGTTAAGGCGGTCCCATCCGGTCACGGGCAGGTCGGGAAAAGCGAAATAATCGGTGACCTGGATACGCAGGTTGCCGACAGTGGCTTCCCAGCGCATGCCGACACCACCGTTCTTCAGGTTCCAGTGCGGGGCGCGGTTCTTGTACAACGCCATGTTCTTGAACGGCACATACGGCCTGTCCGCGGTTGCCCCGGAGTAGTGGTCGGCCATGTTCGGGAAAACAACCGACGAAAACAGGTCGTTCCCAAACACAAAGCCGTCGATCGTTCGGCCGAAGCCCGTTGCCCACGGCTGGGCCGGGTGGCCGAGACCGGTCGGCGTGTGGCGGTCGAAAACATAGACCACGCTACCGGCCACGTCACGCAGAAAGCCGATGTTGCCGAAGCGATGCTCGAACAAGGCCGACCACAACGGCACGCGTGTATCGTCGAACAGGTCAATAAAGAAGTGGTCGCCAAAGTTGACCGGGTTCACAACGTCTTGCAGGCGGAAGAAGTCGGCCTTCCCCCACACATGCTGCTGTTTTCCGATACGCAGCCAGTTGCGACCGCCCAACCCCCTCCAGAAGAGGTCCAAATACGCCTCGCGGACGGGATAGTACAAGTCCATATTGGTCTCGCGCAGCATCCCGAAGCGCAGGTCATTCTGGCTGGCGTCCAAGCCGTAATACCCTCGGCTCCGCGAATCCACATCGCGACCGGGCACGCCGTACGTCGAGCCGGGCGTCAAGGAGTGCAAGAACTCAATATTTCCACCGCCGGTCGCGTTCGGTTCCTTCGGCCAGAACCCACCATAGTTGCGGGGGGCTAATCCGTGGGCTTGAAGAAGAGCCACATTATTCGGACTGGGCTTACCAGAACGCCCGGAGACCTTACCATTTCGGCCGTTTCCGAACCTGTGACTTATGTCGTAGATCGACTCGTACTCGGGTCGTAGCTCGATGAAATACTCGAAGCGTTGGAAGTAGTCCTGCATGACGTACAGGGGACCGGCCAACTGCACGCTGGCCCGGTAGCGAGACGACGCGACATGATAGTCGTCTTTAAAGTTATCGCTCCGTAGAATGGAGAAATTATCCACATAGCCGTGGATCGCCATTCTATCGAAACTATCCATAAATCCTTTATCCCCGCGCCCTGCCGCATCCACAGATGGAATAGCGAGCGCCATACTGAGGCCAATGGCTGTTATCCCCAGCCAGAGACCGGTCAGCTTCCCTCTCCCTGCTCGTTTCATAACGAGGCCTCCTTCCTTGCCCTTCGCCCTCACGAAGGGAAGAGCTTTACTACCCCCAGGAGGGGCCATTCTTCACAATAATCCCTCAAACTTGTATCAGCTCGTTGGTTGTGGGCTCGGCTCCGCCATCATCGGCTGCTCTTCCTCAGCCTGCACAGGCTGCCCAACCACAAACCTCGGCTTCACAATCGCAATCATGGCCGGGATCATGGTCAGCGCGGACAACCAGTGTGTCACCAGCAGAATGGCCAGGAGTAAGGCCATCTCCGCGGAAAAGCGCAAACTCGACATGAAATACCACGGAATCACACCGGCAATCATCGTCGTGGCGGTAAAGGTCACAGCCATACCTGTTGTTGACACCGTGCGTTTAATGCCGGCAACCAAATCGCCTCCCGCCCGTGGGACTTCGAGTCGAATCCGGTCAACGACGTATAAGATATAGTCCACCCCGATGCCCATCCCCACCGCGGTCACTGGCAGCGAGTTGATATTAATGCCGATGCCCATAAAGGAGACATACATATAACTGGCCACCCCCGCGGCAACCAGCGCGAGCATCACCAGGGTTGCCGCAATGATGGAACCGTAACTTAAAAGGACCAGGGTGTAAACCGTCGCAATGACTAACATGGCGGCCTGTTTCTCAGAGCGATCAATCTCCTCATTCAGGGCTGCCGTCGTTCCGATAAATCCGCCGGCCAAACGCAGACTCACCCCCTCAATGGGATGCTCAACCATGAACTTCTTTGCCCGAGCGATCGCCTCACGGACGGTGTCGCCTTTTACGTCTTTGTAAAACACGACAAACTGGCCGTTCTGGTAGACCATATCGGTGTACTCAAGAATAACACCCGATATGGGAGCCGAGGCTTCATACACAAAAATCAAGTTCCCAGTGATCGATCTATCAGGAGGAATAACCTGCCAGCGCGGGTCGCCATAGTGATAGCGGCGGTTCAGATTCCGCGCCAAAGTGTACAGCTCGCGCGTGTCCCCCGCCTCAACCTGCTCCAACAGATAGCGGCGCATCTCCTCAAGGGTGTCGAGCACGTGCGGCTCCTTGAGGATATGCTCACGCTCGCCTTCCAGGTAGATCACCAGTTGGTTGGCCCCGGCGAATCGCTCGTTAATCGTCCGGGCGGACACATTATAGTGGGCATCCTGCCACAAGAGCGGCGAGCCGGCTTCCTGTTCGCCAATCGGTACGGTGATCGCAGTCCGCACGCCAAAGAAGATGGTCACCGCGGCGGCGACCATAATCACCCAGCGACTGATCGGCCCGGTGGCGACATTGCCGACCGTGATCAGCGTGACCTCCATCCAACGCGGAATAAAATGTTCCGTTTGCTTGGGCCTTGGGAAATACGACAACAGGATGGGCATGGTATGCGTAATGCAGAAGATATTGGCAAATGCCCAGAAACTGCCGTAGTAGGCGAGCTTCTCGATCAGCGGGATAGTGGCCACGGACAGGACGAGAATCCCACCGGAGTCGCTGATGACGCCCGTCACGCCTGGTAGAAACAAGTCGCTCAGACACGTAAACGCCGCTTTCTCCTGGTCTTGCGAGACCTCGAGTTCTTCGAAATAGCGCTCAATCATCTGTACCGCGTGGCTGACCGAGCGGGCCGTAATCAGCAGCGGAATCACCAGGATGAGCGGGTCAAGATTAAAGCCCCACCAGCCGACCCAGCCCAGACCCCACACGGTCTGGATGGCTGCGCCAATCAACGGGACGAGCACCCCGTAGGCCCGCCGAAAATAGATAATCAGCGCAAGAAAGACCATTATTCCGGTGAAGGTGAAGATCAGGAACAGCTCGCCGGTGAAAAACCAGACCCAGCCTTTGAGTGCCGGCTCACCAGCGACGTACACGTTCGTGTTGTCGTCTTCTATCTCACTCCGGATGCGCGTGATCTCGCGTTGAATTTCCCGGTAATCCAGCCGGTCTTCGTTAAATCCGGCGAGGACGAGTGCAGCCTTGCCGTCCTCTGAGACGTATTTGTTCATAACGATATCGTTATTGAACATCTCGAATTTCAGCGCGCTGAGCTCGTTGGGATCGTCCGGTACATCAACGGGAAGCACCGGGTACGAACGCACCATACCGCCCGGCAAGGTCTTGATATTGCGGATTTTGACGTGGGAGAGCGAAGCCACCTGGTTATGGTCCACACCGGTAATCTGGTCGAGTTGGTCCGTGAGGTAGCGAACCTTTTCCAGATTTTCTTTGGTGAAAATATCCCCTTCCTCTACTTGGAGGACCGCCGTCACAATATTGGCTCCGCCAAAGGTCGTCCGATGCTGGTTGTAGGCTTGGATGTAGTCATGGCCCTGGGGCAGGAGGTCGGCAAACTGACTGTACATTTCGACCTTACGGGCTTGATAGCCCCAGAGGACCGTCGCGATCGCCAAGGCGACCATATACGCAAGACGGTGTCGCCAGAGAACTGCGAGATAGGCTTCGATGATACGGTCGGCGGTGCCTTTTGTGTGACCTGGGGGGGTATGGGCCATCTTATTCCTCCTTACGCGAGCAGAGGCGTCGTCGTGTGTGAGTAATATGTCGTATTTATAGGCATGTCAGTCATGACAGCACTGTTTTGCTAATGACTACATCCACCCTAGAGGGACGGGTTCGCGGCGTACAGCTTTGCCTTGTCCGCGGTAGTCCAGCTCTTGCCACTATCGGTAGTGACCAAGACCGTGCCCTTCCCTCCGCACGCAACGCCAAACTGCCCATCAGGAGCAAAAGACGCCGTGCGGATCCAGGTCAGCACATCCTGGCGGATATTCTCGTCAAGCTGCCATGCGTCACTTGTGGCTGAGGCAAGCGTGCCGAGCACACCCGTAGCAAAGTCACTGCGGTTGTCATCCGGAGCGGCGGTGACGGACAGGAGCGTATTAAAGCTCCCACTGGGAATGTTTGTCCACGTTTCCCCCGCATCTGTCGTTTGTAACAACGTGCCACTCTCCCCGGTGACATACCCTTCCTGGGCACTACGAAAATCCACATCAATCAGGAAAAGGTCTTCAATATAGAGAGGGGGGATACGCTGTCGGATCGCTTCCTCTTCAGGGAGTTCCGGGCGAGTATATTTCGGCAGGTTATGCACATTACGTTGCCGCTGCCAGGTGACGCCACCATCCTGGGTGCGCAAAATAATCCCAAATTCGCCCGCGACCCACCCGTCCGTATTTGTGGGGAAGGATACTCCGTTCAGCGTCACATCGCACGGATTCAGCCGCAGGGTTGACTCGGGATCATCCGCGGGGTCCGAGGTTGCAAAATTATCGAAGCTCATATCGCACCACAGCGAGAGATTCTCCCAAGTCTCTCCACCGTCTTGTGAACGGATAATGGCACCCACCGGACCGACGGCCCACAGGTGTTGCGCGTCCGCACCACGGCTGACCGCAAAATAGTGGGGCTGGGCCACCTGCCAGTCCAACAGCGGTAATTCGATAGGAATCCGATTCCAGGTCTTTCCGCCATCGCCGGTCTTGAGGACGATGCCATCCTGCCCAACGGCCACTCCATCCTCGGCGGTCGCAAAATCAACCTCATAGATTGCCTTTTGGACCCCGGTTTCCAGCATGGCAAAATCCTGTCCGTTATTGGTCACATGCAGGATCAGCCCACGTCCGCCGGAGACCCACGCATTGTTCGCGTCAAGGACGAAGGCGTCATAGTAGTCTTCACGGTCGGGAAACACATTCCCCCTGGACGCTCCCATTTCGTTGAGTTCGCGCAACACCTCTTCGTCGGCTGCTTCAATACAAGCTGACAGCGTAAAGAGGGCGGCGACCAGAACGCTCCAAGCCGTGTGACGCCACACCAAACGTATTTGTCTTTTCAAGATATTCTCTCCTTAACTGATGCGGGGAACAGTGTTGTCGCTTGTAAGATTCCGAGGTTAAGTCCCCTTATCTATGAAGTACGGACAGAACTGTCAAGTGACCCCTCAAGGGCTACTTCACCAGCATAATTGAAGGCATTTACAGTTCAGTTTTTTTGTGTATATCGAATGGCCAAACCAACCAATTGAAATTCGTAGTCTGACCGGCTTCGGTAGTCTCGGGCGGTACTCGCCCCGACATGTGCCACCGTTATTTCGTCCTGGAATTCTCCGGCTTTCATCCGTTGCAGGACAATGGCCTCCGCCCCTATCGCACACGCCTCACGGTGCAGTGCGGTCTGCATGGCTTCCATGCCCGTCCCCGGATTGCCATACGTTTTCACGCGGGCGATCACTTCGTGGGCTAACGCGGGAGGAGAATCAAGAATAGGAATCTTACAATTTGTCGTCGTGAATTCGATGGGAAGCGCTCCCACCTGTTCGGTCAAAACCAGAGGTTTTGTCGGACGACTCACGCACCCGATCAGGGCGCAGCCAGCCAGAATCGTCAGAAAAATTTTCAAGGCTTTTCCGAACAGAACCTCTCGGGTCCTTGTATCCTCTACAAAAGTAACAGCCTCCTATAGCATATTTGGAAAAATTACTCTACATTTTTTTGGCCGCTACTATCAAACTATGTTATATTATCGCTCCACCTTTTGTGTATAGAGAAGGTGCTGCGGGCGGAAACAGAGGCGAGGAGATTCTTTCCATGGCGCAAGTCCAGTCATTGAAATGGGGTGTTCTCTTTAATGGAGATAAACTGACTCTCGATCATATTGTCCGCTTTGCCACCCAAGCGGAAGATGCCGGAGCGGAGAGCATTTGGGCCGCTGAGCTGTGGCGGGATGCCTTTGTGCCACTGACCGCCATAGCCAGTGCGGTTCGGACCGTCCGCCTCGGGACGGCGGTTGCCCATTTTGCCCGTCCGCCTATGTTGACCGAGTTAGGCGCAATGTCACTCGCCGAATACACCCACGGGCGTTTCATTCTGGGGCTTGGGACTGCACCGAAAGACTGGAACGAGCAGTGGCACGGCCTGGAATACCACAAACCCGTTGCCCGCATGCGCGAGTATGTTGAGTGTATTCGCACCATGTGGCAGGGCTCACCGACGCAGGCAGTCGAATATAGCGGGGAATTTTATCAGGTTCGCAACTACCAACGTCTCACCGAGCCGGTCTATCCCGGCATTCCTATCTATCTGGCGGCGGTTCTGCCCAATATGATCCAACTCGCCGGGGCACTGGCCGACGGCATCATTCTCAACGTGCTCAACACGCCTCAATATTTCACGGATGTCGTCCATCCAAATCTGAAAAAAGGCTTCGGCCGGAGTGGTCGGGGCAGAGACGGCTTCGAGATTTGCGCCGTGAAATGCTGCGCAGTGAATACCAACCGTCAGCAGGCCCGCGATTTAGCCCGACATGCCGTCGCCTTTTACGCGACCCTGCCCTATTTCGACGTGATCCTTGACCCTCCGGGCTTTACGGAGGCCAAACTCACCATCCGAGACGCGATGGCACGCAATGACGTCCCGGCCATGCTTGCGGCCGTAAGCGACGAGATGATTGACGCACTGGTCTTGTCTGGGACACCGGACGATGTCCGGCAACAGCTGACCGCCTTTGACGGCTTGTTCGACACGCTGCTCTTGCTCAGCCCTTCTTTTGCTGCCGACCCGGAAGAGGTCCGTCACAATAACGCGGCAATGATTGCCGCCTTTGCCGAATAAGGTTATGGAGAGAGTACACATTGAATGGAGGAGTCATTATGAATACGCAGTTACCGCACGATCTGCTCCCGACAGCCACGCATGATGAGTTGGCCCGGCAAAACTTTGTCCAAAGCCTCAAGGTCCATCTGGCCACCAAAGTCTCGCCTGGCAATAAGACTATTTACGAGCATAAGGCGGCCCCCCGCTTTGCGCGTGAACATCAGCGTCCTCCCCAAGACCGGCACGAAGTCCGTAGCGTCATGAAGGATGAGCCCTATTACCAGATGTGGAGCACCCTGCTGCGGACCAGTCAGGAAATGATGTGGGATTCGGTCAATGTAAGCGTGGAACGCCAGCTCCCGCAGCTACGGGAGCGCGCCGCGACAAACGGGAAGACGCTCGGCTCTCTCACCCTGAATCCGGACTTGGCCATTCCGGCCTACCACACTGCGGTGGATATTCATTGTCAGCCTGGTGGCTACCACACCGAGTTGGGACCGGATGACGTGGCCGCTGGAGCGACCTATGACCGAGCCGTCTATATCTACGCTATGAGCCGTTTGGGAAGTTTGAACGATGAAATGGGCCAGTCGGTTGTCCTGCATCTCAAGGAGCAGCATGCGGACTTCCAGCCCCGTCGCATTCTGGATATGGGCTGCACCGTCGGGCATAGCACCCTGCCCTATGTTGATGCCTATCCCGAAGCCGAAGTCTTTGCCGTTGACGTGGGCGCTCCGGTCCTGCGGTATGGTCATGCACGCGCCGAGGCCCTGGGCAAACGCGTCCATTTCTCTCAGCAGAATGCGGAGCAGACCAATTTCGAGGATGGCTCGTTTGACCTCATCGTCTCTCATATCTTGCTGCACGAGACTTCGAGCCAGGCCATTCGCAATATCATGAAAGAGTGCCACCGCTTGTTGCGGCCGGGGGGCATGATGCTCCACCAAGAGGTACCGCAGTATGAAGGCATGCCGCCCTACGAGGCGTTTATCCTCGACTGGGATACCTATAACAATAACGAGCCCTTCTGGGGGACAGTGCATTCCATAGACCTCCAAAAGCTCGCCGAAGAGTCCGGTTTTGCCGCACAGAGTGTTGTTCAGACGATGATCCCGAGCGCCCTGGAGCGGACCCAAGCGCGCACGAAGAAATTTCAAGGCGGCGATTTTGGCGGTGGCGGGGCGTGGTTCGTCTTCGGCGCGGCCAAGTAGCAGGAGCGCTCCATGATACGCAAGGCAAAAGGCAAGCGCCCGACTTTTTTCAACGATCCCCAAATCGATACGGTTATGGGGATCGTCATGGCCCTGGCTGGCGAAGTCTCCGTGCTGCGGGAACGCCTTGATACTATTGAGCGTCTGGCGGTGGCCAAGGGCCTGTTCACGCAGCACGACATCGAAGCCTATCGTCCGGACGAGGCCGTCATGGCCGAACGGGAACACTGGCGTACGGAATACCTCGAACGGGTCCTGCGGGTCGTCCATCAGGAGTTGGAGGAAGCCGACAAGAGCGAGACCACGGAATCATACCAAGCCGCGGTTCGCGCGGTTTCGTCCTGACGGCCAGAGCGCACGGAAAAAACGACCAACCGTTGCCCTTGAATCAGAAAGTGCAGGCTCTTCATGTCCTTCAAACTTGGTGTTGACGTCGGCGGAACGTTTACCGACCTCATCCTTTTTGACGAGGAAAGTGGCCGGCAGGTCCGCGCCAAAACTCCGTCCACCCCCAGTGATCCATCGGTTGGCGTGCTGGCCGGGATTGAGAAAATCTGCCGCTCAGCCAACATCTCACCCGGTGATATCGCGCAGATTATGCACGGGACAACCGTGGCAACCAACGCCGTCCTTGAGGGAAAAGGCGCCAAGGTTGGCCTGATTACAACCCAGGGCTTTAAACAAATCCTCCACTTGGCGCGTTCCTGGACGCCGGGTCCGCTCGCCGGCTGGATGATTATGGAGAAACCGGACCCGCCCGCAGCCATCGAATACACCCGCGAGGCTATCGAACGCATCGACACCCGCGGGGAGGTGGTCACCCCGCTGGACGAAGACGCGCTGCGTACAGACCTGCAAGATTTGGGCGCCCAAGGAATCGAAGCGCTGACGATCTCTCTTATCAACTCGTACGCCAACCAAAGCCATGAAAAGCGCGTCAAAGAGATCGCTCAGGAGGTGCTGCCCAACACTCCGATTACCGCGTCATCGGAAGTGCTGCCGGAGTTCCGGGAGTACGAACGCGCCCTCACCGCGGTAATGAATTCGTACGTACGGCCAAAAGTCTCCCAGTATATGCGCAGCTTTGCGGATCAGCTCACGGCACACGGTCTGAAAGCGGAGGTCAACATTCTCCGCTCTGACGCCGGGCTGATGACCCTGCGCATGGCACAGGAACGACCGGTCTACGCCGTGATGTCAGGCCCGGCTGGTGGCGTTGCTGGGGCGCTGTACATTGCGAAAAAGGCCGGCTTCCCGCATTTGTTGACCCTCGATATGGGCGGCACGTCCACTGACGTGGCCCTGTGTCAGGATGGCAGCCAGACCATTTCGCGGGAAACGACCCTGGGTTATTTCCCGATTAAGGTTCCTTCGGTCGATGTCCGCAGTATCGGGGCCGGTGGCGGCTCCATCGCCCATGTCCCCGAGATTACCAGCGCACTCCGGGTCGGTCCGCAAAGTGCCGGCGCCGCCCCTGGTCCGGCCAGCTACGGCCAGGGTGGAACCGAGCCCACGGTGACGGACGCCAACGTTGTCCTTGGCCATCTGCCGCCCAATCTACTGGGCGGCGAGATGACGCTGGATACGGAAGCCGCCCACGCTGCGGTCGAGCGCATCGGGAAAAGACTCGGCCTCGATGTGTATCAGACCGCCCAGGGTATCCTGGACATTGTGAATGAGAATATGCACGGTGCCTTGCGGCTGGTCTCCGTCCAGCGCGGCTACGACCCGCGTAATTTTGCCCTGGCCGCATTTGGTGGTGCCGGTCCGCTGCACGCCAACGCGGTAGCCAAGCTGATCGGCTCCTTCCCAGTTATCGTCCCGCCCGCGCCGGGCATTTTATGCGCCATGGGCGATGTGTGTTGCGACTACCGGGAAGAATTCTCCCGGACCGTCTTCCGCACCCTGGAGCAGATCACCGCGCCGGAGGTCGTTGAGATACTCGAAGGGTTGAGTGCAGAGGCGACCGGCTGGCTGGAGCAGGAAGGCATCTCTCGACAGCAACAGCAGATTTTCTATAACGCCGATATGCGCTATTTCCGCCAGGGCTATGAACTTCCGGTGACCACAACGCTCGACGAGTTACAAGCCAACGGAACGACGGCGCTGGCGGAACAATTTCACGCTCTGCACGAACAGCTCTACCGCTTTCGTCTGGATGCCGAATGTGAGATCGTCAATCTTCGTGCGGTTGCTCTCGGCACGGGAACGACCCTGAACTGGCCCGAAGGCGAAACGGACGGGCCGTCCGCGGCTCGCGCCCAGGTGGACGAACACCGGATTTATTTTGACGGCGACTTTCTGACCACCCCGATTTATGATCGGGCTAAGCTCACACCGGGCAACCGCCTGCCCGGTCCGGCGATTGTGACCGAGATGGACTCAACCACGGTCGTCCTGCCGGGCTTTTCCGGAGAAATTGATACGTATGGTAATATTTTGATTCAGCCCACCGCACACTGAGAGGGGTCCAATCATGCGTGATGTAAAAATTGCTGAGATTCCAGATATCGAGGTCGATCCCGTCACCCTCGACATTATCGAGAGTGCGCTCAAGAACTATCGCTACGAAATGGATGCGGTGCTGTTCCGTACGGCCATGTCGCCGGTGATCCGTGAGCAGCACGACGAATTCCCCATGATCTGCGACCCCAACGGCCGTATGGTCGTCGGGCAGTTTGGCTCCTATATCCGGGAGATGATGGAACGTTTTGACCAGCCGCTCTATCCCGGCGATGTCATTCTACTCAACGATCCCTATCTGTGCGGAGGGGCCATTTCCCACATCAACGACTTTCTCGTGCTGGTTCCCGTCTTTGACGGCGACGAGCTGATTGGCTGGACCTCCATGTTCGGCCATCAGATGGATGTGGGTGGCCCGCTGCCCGGCTCGTTTCCGACCAACGCGACCTCGATCTTTGGCGAGGGACTCCGCATTCCTCCAGTCAAACTGTTTGAAAAAGGCAAGCTCAACCAGGCCGTCCTGGATTTGATTCTGAACAATGTCCGCATCCCCATGATGAACCGCTCGGATCTCATGGGTATTGTGGCCGGCTGCAAAACCGCCGAACAGCGCGTGCAGGAACTGTGCGAGCGCTTTGGGCGGGATACCTATCTGGCCGCCTGCCAGGCATTACTAGACCGGACCTACCGGGCCGTCCAGACCCTCATCCAGCGCAATATCCCGACGGAGCCCCAGTCCTTCGAGGACTATATTGACGATGATGGGCTCGGCAACGGCCCGTTCAAGATGAAACTCACCATCTGGCGTGAGGGCGACCGGGCGGTCTTTGACTGGACCGGCACCGATCCGCAGGCCGTTGGGCCGATCAATTTTTATCTCAATCCGGGCATGTTCAAGATGTTCATCGGCGTCTACCTCATCATGGTCTACGACCCGCAGATTCTGTTTAACGACGGCTTCTACGATCTGATCGACGCCCGCATGCCGGACGGCTCCCTCCTTCATCCGAAATTTCCCGCCCCGCTGGGTTGTCGCACCCATGCCCTCGCCCGCCTGTTTGATGTCATGGGCGGCTGTCTCGGCCAGAAGAGCCCGGAACTGACAACCGCGGCCGGCTACGGCACCAGCCCCCACCTGCTGTACAGCGGCAACGATAAGGACAACAATTTCTTCTTCATTATGGAGATCGGCTATGGCGGTATTCCGGGCCGGCCGATTGGCGACGGCATGGATGGTCATTCCTGGTGGCCGCTCTTCACCAATATTCCGACCGAATACCTCGAAAGCTATTGTCCCCTGCGCGTGGACCGCTATTCGTCGGTCATCGACTCCGGCGGAGCCGGTCTGCATCGGGGTGGAAACGGCATCGACAAATGGTACACCTTTCTCGAACCCGGCGAGATCGCCATTCACGACGATCGCTGGCTGACTCCTCCCTGGGGAATTCTCGGAGGCAAGCCGGGGATGCGCTCGACGAAAATCCTGGTCCACACTGATGGAACCCGGACCGTCCTGCCCTCAAAATGCGACCAGATCAAGGTCGAGCCGGGCGACCAACTCATCTTCCAGACCGCGGGCGGCGGTGGCTGGGGCGACCCGCTGGAACGCGACATTGAAAAAGTCCGGGTTGACGTCGTACGCGAGTTGGTATCCGTGGAAAAGGCCGCGTCCGATTACGGTGTGGTGTTCGATCCAGCCACGTCCGAAGTCGACGAGGAAGCCACCCAAGCCCTGCGTCAGCGCATGAAGGAGAGCCGGGGCGAAACACAGACATTCGACTTTGGTCCGCCACTCCACGAACTCCTGGCGCGCTGCAAAGAGGAGACCGGACTGGAGCCGCCCACCGCTCCCAGCTTACCGCCAGGTTGGGAAACAAACGGGGTGAAGAAAGTCGCAGCCTGACCGATTGGTCTTTACCTTGTCTCTCATGCGTAACGGTGCAAGTCAGGGGGGCCGGGCATTAGCCTGTCATTCGAGACCGATGATAGCCCTCAACGCTCCTACTGTCAGTTTGAATCGGATAGCTTGGCGTGTGTTCGTCCTCGCCTTCTTCCTTCTCTCCTCCTGTGACCAACTCCGCAACCAACCGCTGACCGGACACCGCGACATTGCAGCCGCTCTCCGACCGTTACTCGACCTGGGGTATGCCGGACTGGACTATCCGACCTACCATGCCGAGTTCCAAGTGTTTCAAACGCTTGTGCAGCAAAAGATAGAAGAGACGCCCCACGAAATGCGTCCGTACGTCAACACCATCGTGACCTATCTGCAGGTCGCTGACAAAGTACTGGAATGGCACGCGCAACAGCCCGAAGAGCAGCAACCACCACAGTTTACGACCTGGGTGACTGCCTACCCGTTTCTGAAAGCGGCCATTGGTGCCCGGCTTGAAGCGCCACAGGCTTTTGATACGGAAACCGCGCTCCAACTCCTGTTTGAAAAAACAGACGAAACACTCGTGGCCATGCAGATCAAGAACAAACCCATATAATCGCAACACCCCCAAAAAAGCGAGGAGAGACCAATGGGAAAACTCGACAACAAAATCGCCCTCATCACCGGCTCAAGCAGCGGTATTGGAAAAGCGGTCGCCCTCGCCTTTGCCAAAGAGGGGGCCAACCTTGCCCTCAACTACCCGAATGACTCCCAGGCCGATAATGCCGCGGCGGTCCAGCAAGAGATTGAAGACCTTGGCCGTCGAGCTGTCTCCATTCGAGCGGACGTTTCCCAGGAAGATGAGGTGCAGCACCTTGTTGATACCACGGTACAGACCTATGAGCGCATCGACATTCTGGTCAACAATGCCGGCATTGCCTCTGCCGCAACCGTCGAGAATATGCCGGTTTCCATGTGGGACCAGATGTTGGCGGTCAACCTGAGAAGTGTCTTTCTGTGTACGCGTCTGGTCTTACCGCTGATGTATAAACAGGACTACGGCAAGATTATTAGTACTGCCTCGCAACTCGCCTATCTCGGCTCGCCCGGCCTGGGTCATTACTGTGCGGCCAAGGCCGCCATCATTGCGTTTACCCGCTCGTTGTCGCGTGAAATCGGAACCCGCAACATCAATGCGAATTGCGTCGGCCCCGGCGCAACCCAAACCCCCATCCTCAAGGGCATCAGCAGCGAAGCCCTGGAAGCCATTCGAGCCAGCATTCCCAAAGGCCATCTGGCAACGGTCGATGATATTGCGCCGACCTACGTCTTTCTGGCCTCCGACGAATCGAGCCACTATGTCGGACAATGCCTCAGCCCCAATGGCGGCGATATCATGCTCTAAATTCGCGTCTCTTGCCCCTCCCCTCTGCCGCCTATAGACTCAGCCGCCGTGCCTGAGTCGCCCTCCCCCTCGCAAAGTCCGGAAGTCTTATTTACACGAGATTTTATCCTGCTATGTCTGGGGACCTTTTTGTTTGCCGGCAGCATGTTCCTGCTCTTTGCCGTCCTGCCGGTCTTTGTAGTTGAGGAACTCCACGGCGCAGACTCCCAGGTCGGCCTGATCATGGGTGCGTTCGCCGTCTCCGCCCTGCTCGTGCGTCCCATGACCGGCCGTTTGGTTGACCAGTGGAGTCGGAAGACCATTCTCAGTATCGGCGCCCTCATCTACTGTCTGGCCCCCGCTCTCTACACCCAGGCCGAGTCCGTCCCGGTCATGCTGGGTCTGCGTTTTTTTCACGGATTAGGGATAGCCGCCTATACGACCGCCGCCGGGGTCATCGTTGCCGACCTGGCCCCGCCGAGTCGGCGCGGAGAGGGGATGGGGTATTACGGCATGTCCCTTAACCTGGCCATGACCATCGGCCCGGCGTTGGGCGTCATGCTCATCGGCCACATCGGTTATGATTCCCTGTTCTGGCTGTGTGCGGCCCTCGGCCTCGGCAGTCTTGTCCTGTCACAATTGATCCGGGAGCCGGCGCGCGCTCCGTCCCAGCACCAGGCAGGCGCCCAGCTACACAAATGGGTGAGCCGGGCCGCGCTCTTTCCCGGTTTTATTGCCGTCTGCATGACGGTCACCTTTGGCGCCGTGGTCTCTTTTCTGCCGCTCTTTGTCAAGGCCGCCAACCTGGGCAATCCAGGCCTATACTTTACCGTATATTCCATTGTGGTCGTGGTCTCACGCCCCTTTGCCGGACGACTGTCCGACCGCTTTGGCCGCGCGGCGGTGATTGTTCCCGGCATGGTCTGTCTTACGGTCGCAATGACCACGCTCGCGTTTTCGTCGTCCCTTTTCGGCCTTCTGGTTGCAGCCGCCTTGCAAGGCTTAGGATTCGGAGGGGTGCAACCCTCCATCATGGCCCTGGTGGTCGATCGCTCGCCCCTGCACGAGCGCGGGGCTGCGCTGGCCACGCTGATGGGAGCGTTCGATGTTGGGGTGGGGCTGAGCAGTATCGTTTTGGGGGCGGTCCTCGAATACACCGATTTTACAGTGATGTTTTTGTGCGCAGGCGGCGTGGCTCTCGGCGGTGCAATCGGGGCGGCGTGGGGAACGCGGGCAAGACCCAAGCCGGCAGATTGACGCGTTCTTCTCCGCACGACTTCCGGTCTCTCGCCATCCAACGCTGGAGCCTGCCGTCTCCTTGCGGCAGGGCAAGGGCTCGGTTAGGTTGACAGCGATAGTAGACCTGGAAGGGAACAGAGTCCATGCGTAAGGCGATTTTTTCCATGTGTGGCGTACTCATTGCGCTCGTGCTGAGCGTCATGTTGACACCCCATGTCCACTCGCAGGGTCAGGGCCTCCCCACTCGGGAAGATATCCAGCACTGGATCAGCACAAATCTGGCCACGCTACCCCAATTCAAAGAGGGCGATATTCTGAGACAGGCCGACCTGGAGAAGCTGCGCCCCTTCCTGCCGCCGCGCTATATTGACGAGTTTGATTTCCCCGAGGTCGAGTTTCATGTTGCGCCCACGGGCCATTACCCGCCCCACCCCGATTATCTGGCTGCGACCGAGCAGTATGCCAATCAAACCCGCCTCGCCGCGGACGGGGCACTGGAGAACTATATTGCCGGACGGCCATTTGCCCAAGCGCTGATCAATCCCGACGACCCAACTTCGGGGGTTAAAGCGGCCTGGAACTTCAACTACCGATGGCAGTACTACGGCATGAATGTCGAACGCTATCTGGGCGCTCTCATTGCAAAGGGCGGAAGCGCGTCTCAACTCTCCGGGTTCCCGGAGGACCTGATTCAGGGCGGCGGGAGAGCAATCCGCCATCTCGTTGCCTTATACCAGCGCGTCTACCATAACCACTTGGCCCAGCTCTCACAGCAGGGCCATCTCCTGCCCTTCACTGATGCGGGACGATTTGAATACAAGGATTATGTCGAGGTGCTTGAGCCGTACGACGTCCGGGGACAACGGTTTATGAT
This sequence comes from Candidatus Binatia bacterium, assembly GCA_022820725.1. GTDB lineage: Bacteria > Desulfobacterota > Binatia > Bin18 > Bin18 > Bin18. Next base: position 62,064 of record JAJEFA010000004.1, on the reverse strand, counting down.
CTATCGCTATGACAACCCGCGTCAACCGGACGACGCCTGGGGTTTCCTGCCCCAACTGCGCAAGGTCCGCCGCCTGTCCACGCATGAACGGGATGATTCCGTTGCCGGAACAGAGATGACGCTGGACGATTTTACCGGATTTTCCGGTCGTATCCTCGACCATGAGTGGAAATTTCTGGGCTGGAAAGTGCTATTGCACGTCATGAATTCCCAGCACCCGTACGCCCGCTTCTACGGCCCCAACGGCTGGCTGCCCAACGACCGCTGGGAGTTACGTTTATGTGCCGTTGTCGAACAAACACCGACCATGCCCCGCAACTACAGCAGCAAAATCTATTTTTGGGATGCGGAGACCTATGAGACGGCGATGGTCCTTGTTTTTGACGCTGATGGCAAGCTCTGGAAGGTCAACGACCTGCTGCACGGCTGGTCCGAAGACCCTAGTCAGGCCGAGTCGGACCGGGGCAAGCAGGTGCCCCGTAATATCGGGTTCACGATTGTTGATGTCAAACAGGAGCAGGCTACAATTTTCTCCGCCTACACTATCGAATACCCCGATGTCGATCTCGAACACGTCGAAGAACGCTACGACGTGAATATATTAAGCGAGGGGCGGCGGTAACGTCGGGTCAAACCGCCCCCTCCTCACGCAACCGCCCGACCTCCTGCGCCGAATAGCCAAGCAGGTCTGTCAACACTTCGTCCGTATGCTCTCCTAATAAAGGCGGCGGGAGGCGGAACTCGACCGGAGTTGAAGAGAGTTTGAGCGGCGAGCCGGCAAGCAGAACTTCTCCTGCGGTTGGATGCGGCATGGACACACGCATGTCGCGGGCAAGCACCTGTTCATCCGCAAAGACTTCGTCAATGGACTGAATGGGCCCGCACGCAATTCCCACGGCCCGAATTTTCCGCAGCCAGCCCCGCACCGTGTCCGTGCCAAATACGTCTTGGAGAAGCGGGATAAGGGTCGCCCGGTTTTGCACTCGCGCGGGGTTGGTAGAAAACCGCTCGTCAGCCGTCAGCTCGGGACGGGCAATGAGCTGGCAGAGTTTCTGCCATTGGCCATCGTTGCCAACGGCCAAACAAAAATAGCCGTCTTGCGCTTGAAAGGACTGGTACGGCACAATGGACGGATGGGCGTTGCCATATCGACCGGGTTTGATGCCGGACACTAAATAATTACTGCCAACGTTGGCCAGCCACGCGACCTGGGCGTCCAGCAGGGAGATGTCGATCGCCTGCCCCTGGCCCGTTTTCGTGCGGGCGAGCAAGGCGGCCTGAATGGCATTGGCGGCGAACAAACCGGCGGTAATGTCGGTAATGGCGACCCCGACTTTCATAGGCTCGCCCTCGGCCTCGCCGGTGATACTCATCACCCCGCCTCGGCCCTGAATAATGAAATCGTATCCGGGCAGGTCCTTGTCCGGGCCGGTCTGGCCGTAGCCGGTAATCGCACAATAGACCAGTCCGGCATTATCCTGCTTGAGCTGTTCATACCCTAGATCCAGCGACGCCATTTCCCCGGATTTGAAGTTCTCAATGAGCACATCACTGACCCGGACAAGACGGCGGATTAATTCCTTTCCGGCATCAGATTTGAGATTGATAGTGATACTTTTCTTATTGCGATTGGCGCAGAGGTAGTACGCACTTTCCCCGCCCGCAAACGGCGGCCCCCAGGCACGTGTATCATCTCCGCTTCCCGGCCGTTCGACTTTGATGACCTCGGCCCCCAGGTCTCCCAGGGCCATGGCGCAGAACGGCCCGGCTAATATGCGCGAGAGATCAAGGACACGAAAGCCAGCCAACGGTTGCACCATGCTCATCCCTCCACGCAGGTGGAGTATGCGTAAACAGCAGTCCCGCGCAATCCCCCATCCCCCTTAGCCGAGTATGCCGTAGAATTCGTATCACTGGGGAGAAACTGGTATAGTCAGCGAGTGGCTGTCTATTCGGGAACTGTAGAGAGTAGACAGCGGACGGTTCCTGTGGATGAGGTGAGGAGGTTGTGGATGAAGGGAACGTTTACCTATCAGTGTCAACAATGTGAGGGCTTATTCACCAACGCCCCCATGGGGAGCTGTTCTTTCTGCGGCTCACAAGCCATCGTCTCCGTGGGTTGGTATGAATTGTCTGAGGATAAACGAAAGGGCTGGCTTGATCGTATTCACGGCCAGCCAAGCCGAGAGTCTGACGGAGAGATGGCACGGACTGCAAAATAGCGACTGTTCAGACGGTACGGTTTTCTCCCATAGGCGGAATGCTGGTTTCTCCATTGTCCGGTTCAACGAGATCACAGCTCGAAGTCGTTCTTTCAGGGCTTCCTAGCTAGCGACGCTCGTTATTCCGCCGAAACCAGTCCCGGACCGTGGCTAGCAGGGAGGACGGCGTGGACGGCGTATCGGCTGGAGGGATAGCCAGGCTGCGGCTCTCCTTCCACCACTCAACGTGGGTCAGGTGGAGTTGGGCGATACGGGCGATGGCGGGAATGAGTTGGGTCGTGATGAACACTTTGTTCACCTCGCTCTCCAGCAGCAGATCTGTCTGGGCGACATAGTTCTCGTTGCTGGAACTCAGGCTTGAGATGATGGCACCATCCGTCATACCGGGCACGGCAGTTTTCAGGGCGCTGCCCTCAAGCCGAGCCAAGGCTTTCTGGACGACGAGCCGGGTCGCAGAGTCATCAGTGTCAACCAGAAAAATGAGGGAGAGATAGCGTAGCGCGGAACGGTCTGGCTTTGGCTGGGCAATGCGGCACAGCCCGGAGAGCGCCTCGTTTCCGGGACGCTCAAGCGTGAACTCAAAGAACGCCAGCATTTGTTCGCCGGCGTACAGATCAATCAACTCCTGTCTGAGGTCGATGACGCTCTCAGACCCTTGTCTGGTCCCCGTGTCCTTTGTGCTCTCCATTCTTACGCCTCTCTATTTAGCCACTAACGCGCATCGAGATTGGACCGTATCACATCTTTTCGATGCCGGTCATTATAGACTCCCTTGATCCATTCAGTATATTATGAACATATACAAAGATGATTGACCTTGACCGGATCGTCGGCTTTCAGTGGGACCGGGGGAACGCCCGGAAGAGTGCCGAGAAGCACGCCGTCAGTCAGTCCGAAGCAGAGGAGGTATTCTTCAACACACCGCTTCTGATCGTCAGTGACTCAGGTCATAGTCAGTCCGAGTTACGGTTCCATGCTCTCGGAGTCACCAAGGCAGGGCGACGGCTGCATGTCACTTTAACGTTACGAGAAGAAAACACACTGATTCGTGTCATCTCCACCCGAGATATGAGTCGCAAGGAGCGAACCCGTTATGAGCAGGAAACGTAAATCCATTCCGACTTTCAAGAACGAGGCGGAAGAGCGGACCTTTTGGGAAAGCCACGATTCGACCGATTATGTGGACTGGAGTCGGGCCGAACGTGTCCGGTTCCCCAACCTCAAACCGTCCACCAAAGCGATTTCCCTCAGGTTACCCGTCGATCTGCTGGAGCGGATCAAGATCGCAGCCAACAAGCGGGATGTTCCGTACCAGTCGCTCATCAAAGTCTGGCTGGCCGAGAAGGTTGACGCCTAGGAGCGGCTTCCCCTCCACGATCCGACCCTGGAAGACGACATAAAAAAGGGCGTCCTTTTTGGACGCCCCGGTTTGTACGTTTACCAATCTTTTAGTCCAGGTTGTACAGCTCGGCTACGTTGTCGTGCAGAATCCAGTTCTTCTCTTCTTCCGTGAGATGTGCCGTATGCTCCTTCAGGAGTTCCTGCGACCACGGCCAGGTCGAGTCGCTGTGTGGGAAGTCGTTGGCCCACATCAGGCGGCGCGGGTTGCACATATCTTTCATGCGGAACGCCACCCAGTCGTCCTGAAAGGTCGTGTAGATATGTTCGCTGAAATACTCGCTTGGCATCTTTGACAGTTCCTGACCGGGTTTCAGCCAGTAGCGATGCCGGTCGTAGGCATGATCCATGCGATACATATAGTGTGGCACCCAGCCGGCGTCGGCTTCGACACACACGATCTTCAGTTTGGGATTGCGTTCAAACACACCACCCAGAATAAACGTCCCCATCAGGTCCTGGTTGCCCCGAATAATGGACAGGAAGCCGTTCAGCTTAGGTCCACGGGGAGAGGAACCAACTACATCGCTCCGGCTGGTGAGGATGTGAAAACTCAGCGGCATCTGCATATCGATGGCCGCCTGCCAGAACGCATCGTAGAGCGGGTCGTCGTAATCGGACACCTGGGGGTTGCCCGGCATCATCACCCCGCGCAGACCCAACTCTTTGATCTTGCGCAGGTCCTCTATGCCCTCATCAATCGAGCGCATGGCCGTCTGGCCCAGGCCGATCAGGCGATCCGGATGGGCGGAGCAGTATTCCGCAATCCATTCGTTATAGGCGTCAAAGCAGGCTTTTTTATAGTCAAAGTCGGAGTGATTGCACAGCAGCATACCGACGGTGGGATAGATCACCTCGGCCGCCACGCCGTCGCGGTCCTGGTCGGCCAGACGTGCTTCCGGGTCCCAGCCGCCCCGGTGCAAGTCTTCAAACTTGGCCCCGAACATGGCAAGGTCTTCGGCCTTCTGCCCGGCCGCGGCAACCAGCCCCATGGGGACCGGCTGCTTCATGCCGCTGATGACGAACAGATCACCCTTCTTCTCGTCGTGGATCATGTGCGGCGCGGTATCTTTATACTTCTTGTCAATGCGATCCACATAGGTGCCCGGTGGTTCGGTAATATGCGAATCAGAAGAGATAATAGGTTTGAGCATGTATGACTTCTCCTTGTATGGCAGCCTTATTTTGCCGAGAACAGCGTTTCCTCGGTCGGCGTTGCTTTGTGCGGATTAAAATACGGAATCACGTACTGCCCGATCCGATCAATCGAGCGCGTAATGTTCTTGTGCGGAATCCGACCGGCCTGCTTGAAGAAAATCACCTGGTCCAGCCCGGCCTTGTCAAAGTTTTCAAGCTTGCGGGTGACCTCATCCGGGTTGCCGACCGTGACCATGGGATGCTCTTTGATCTGCGCGTCGCTCAAATCGTTGGCGTCCGCTTCCAGGTCGAACAGGGTGCGCAGATACTCATACGAGTACAGATTGTTCTTGACCATCAGGGGCTCGAACAGCTTGGCCACGTTGTGCAGAAACCAGCGCGCCCCGTCAATGCCAATCGCCTCTTCCTCTTTGTTCTCGGCCACATGACAGATGGCCACCCCGGCAAAGCGTTCGTTGATCACCTGCGACACCACGTCGCTGCGGTCTTTGCACTTCTCCCGGTAGGTGTCCATGGTCTTCTGGACCTGTTCCCAGTTCAGATTGAAGCTCAGTACCCCGAGGCCGCGGTCGGCGGCCATTTCATAGCTGTCCGGAGCCACGCAGGCCATCCACATCGGGGGGTGCGGCTCCTGAATGGGTTTGGGTACGACCCGGCGAGGTGGGACCTGAATGGTTTTGCCGTTGTATTCCAGGATGTCTTCGGTCCAGGCTTTCACGATCACGTCGAGGGCCTCACGCACCTCCTCACGTGTCCGGTCGTAATCCACCCCAAAGCCGTCCAGTTCCTGGGCGGTGGTTGACCGGCCCGTTCCCAGGTCCATCCGCCCATTGCTCAGAATGTCGAGCACGGCGGCCTGTTCCGCCACCTTGATGGGATGGTTGAAGCGGTGCGGCAGGAGGCGCACACCGTGGGCGATACGAATGTTCTTGGTGCGTTGCGAGACCGCCCCGTAAAACACCTCGGGAGCCGGACTGTGGGAGTATTCCTCCAGAAAATGATGCTCAACCTCCCACACATAGTCAAAGCCAACCTGGTCGGCCCGTTCAATCTGGGCCAGGGCTTCGTGGTAGACGTTGTACTCACTCAGCTTGTTCCACGGGCGGGGCGTTTCCATTTCGTACAGCAGACCGAATTGCATAACCTACTCCTTTTTTGGTTATTCGTTTCTGTATACAGACGCGTACCTGGGGTCAGGACAGCCCGTACACGCCGGCTACATTCTCACCCAAGACTTTCCGCCGACTGTCTTCAGACAGCGGCTCCACCATCTTCGTCAGGTCTTTAATATAGTCGCAGGTATGGTCGTCGTGGGGGAAATCGCTCGCCCAGAAGAACTTGTCCGCACCAATATACTCAATGAGGTACGGCAGGGCGCGCTCATCCGGGTCGGCCGATATCCAACACTGGCGCTGGAAGTAATAGCTCGGGACTTCTTTGAGCGGGACGCTTCTGCCGAGCGCGGTCTTATACGCCGCGTCCATGCGGTCGAGCATATGGCCGATCCAGCCCGCCCCGGATTCGAGCACAACGACTTTCACTTTGGGGAAACGATCGAACAGACCATATTGGAACAGCCCCAAAAAAGCCTGCTGGGGTCCCTGGCCGCCCAGCATATCCACCCACCACTCACCCCATTTATACATCTCCCGAAAACGCTGGTAGACCCGCCGGTTCGGCGGCTCGGCGACCGGATGAATCCCGATCGGAACGCCCAGGTCCTGGGCCGTGGCCCAGAACGGATCGTGGTCCTTATGCCCGTGGGCTTTGTCGGTCAGCGTATAGGGAGAGATAAAAGCGCCCTTGGCCCCGGCCTTGACGGCCCGTTCCAGTTCCTGAGCCGCGGCTTCACCTGAGGTGAGACAGATGTGGGCAATCGGAATCAGCCGGCCGCCGGAGTCGGAACAAAAGTCAACGATCCAGCGGTTATAGGCGCAGGTATAAGCCTGGGCCAAGTCGTGGTCGGTGACTTCGGTTTCCCACTCCAGGCAGATCGTCGGATAGATCAGCGCCTTGGCCAAGTTTTCCTGATCAAGCAGGGCCAGACGTTCCTGGGGGTCATTCCCTCCAAAAGGAACGCTTTTGGTGTAACCCTGTTGCTTAATGCCCGTGCGTTCTTCAAACGTGCTGCCCATGCTGGTGCCACGGGCCAGGATTTCCGCGTCAAAATAGCGCGAGCGTTGGCCGTTCAGCTCCAGATGGTCAAGCCCGTTCGGGCCGGGCCGAATTCGGATGGCACGGTCACGATATTCCGGGTCAATATACCGCTCCCACAGATCGGCGGGTTCGTTGATATGGCCATCGGCATCAATGGCCCCTGCATACGGTAGCCGTGAGGTTTGAAACACCTGCCCTCCTCCACGCGCGCGCCTGGGTGTGCCGGAAACTCGCGTGTTCGTATGAGGCGTTATTGTTACCGTGCCCCTCCGGGGGTGTCAATCCGAAGTCGGCCCAGCGCTTTGAAAGAAATCCAGCACCTGTCCTGCCAGTTCGTCCGCCCGGGTGTCCAACTCGTCTTCCGTCAGATTAGCGATGGGGTGGGCGGTCACCACAAACCGGTAGTCCTGCACCCCCCAACTGGCGGCCATGGCGCGACCGGTGGCAATAAAGGGCGTGGTCACGATAGACGCGGTTGGGATACCGGCGCGCTCCAATTTCAGTCCGTCGAGCACACTGCTCGAACTGCACGACCCTCAGTCACCCACACCGGCCAGCACAATATCGACCTGTTGCTGAAACAGCGCAATCGCCTCCTGGCTGACGGCATGGCCGGACGATTGCTTACGATTCACGGACACCAGGTGCATGCCGTGCTGCTGCTCCAGGCGCTCGGCCACCTTGCACAACAATTCCTTGGAATTGAATTTGGTGTTTTCCACCACTCCAACCCGGAGCCCCCGGAACGCGCCGGGCCGCGGCGCATACGCAAATTCCTGGGTTTCCAAGGGGAGAGTCGGATCAAAAACCGTACGACGCATTCGTCTTCCTCCTTACTGTCTCAGTTACCCCTGCACCAGTTCGGTCACGCTACGCGTCCACTTATTCCCCCAGCCCGGTAGGCACGCCGACCAGCTCCCGCCCTGGGCTCCCGCGCAGACAATCAGCACATCGTCCGGGTCACGCATCACATAGCGCCACGTTGTTTCATCTTCGGGACTGATCTCACCCGGTAGCCGCCCGGCCCGTTTGAAATCCGCCACCCTCCGCCGCGCCTGCTGGATCACCCACTCCTGAACCTGCCGCCGGCTCCAGCCGCTGTGTTTGATGATTGCGGCGTGCTCGCCGGCGAGCACCAGCAAACTCTGATTGAACCCATACACGTTTGGCGAGGCAAGATTACACACGGCATCGGCAAATTCCAGCAGCAGGGGCTCGGGCGTGCTGGCCAACTGGTTGTACACTCCCATGAGGGTATTGGAGGCGTACAACGTCACTGTACTGTCCTCGGGTCGAAAGCCGCGCTCAACGTGGAGCGGTTGCCAGGGATGGTTGTCCTCGTTCTCGGCAAAGCAGAAGGCATACTTCCCCGGTGAGCCCAAGGTGGCTTTGTCCAGCAGACCAGGGCGGGTATTGAGCACGTTGAGCATGACCAGGCGGAGCGCCCGGCCAATGGTTGCGTTGGGACGAAATCCCGGCCCAAAGGCGTTATGGGTCGCGTTGATCCCAAGCGCAGGACCAATCGGGCCGTTCACGATCAGGGTGAGCGCCGACCCGCCGGTACTGGTTGCCGGATTATGATAATGGAACTCGGGTCGGCACAGCCCTCGCACCGCGGCCAGCACCACGGGGAAGTACTCGGGCAAACAGCCGGCCATCACCGCGTTGATGGCTACCTTCTCAGCCGGGATGGTCACGTTCCGTTCCGCAATAGTCCCCAGACTCTCCGCCGCTTTGACCTGCCCGGCTTCCAGCATGGCTCGCACGGATTCTTCGGTTGGCGGGACGAGCGGCAGCCCGTCACTCCAGCCCTGCTGGTAATAGAACTCAACCCAGGCCGCGGCTTCAGCCGGGTCGGTTGGGGGTATGTGTTTGTCCATATGCCCTTAGTCGCTTCAGAGTCTCATAGCATAAGCATTGCACGGGAGTCAGGAGCCAGTACAATGACAACGAGATACGGAGGGCCTTGGAACATGTTTTTGGGAGACAGGTATGAATGAGGCCAAGCTGCTCGAACGCATTACTATCGATCCGAAAATCTTCGGCGGCAAGCCCATTGTCCGAGGACGAAGGCTCGCAGTCGAACATGTTCTCGGTATGCTGGCAGCGGGAGATACCGCCGATACCATACTTTCAGGCTATTCCTGGCTTGAGCTGGAAGATATCCAGGCTTGCCTCCTCTATGCGCGACAGCTCGTTAGTCATGAACGCGTCGAGCCATTCTTTATTAAACCCCCCTCATGAGGCTTCTGCTTGATAGCTGTGTCTGGGGCGGAGTCCGCCAGGATATGAGAGCCGCTGGCCATGATGTCTTGTGGGCGGGCGAGTGGGATGAAGACCCAGGCGATGAAGAAATTCTCAGTCGAGCTTTCCATGACCGTCGTATCCTCGTGACCTTAGACAAGGACTTTGGCGAACTTGTTATTGTCCGCGGCCAGCGCCACTCAGGCATTCTCCGCCTTGTCAATCTCTCGGCACGTCAACAAGCAGCAGCCTGCATTCAAGTACTCGCTACGCACGGTACGGATCTGGAAGCTGGAGCGATCATTACCGCCGAGCCGGGCAGATTACGCATCCGCCCGGCTTCGCCCACTTCTTCATAGGTTGCCCTGATATTCGAGGGCTGGGCGTACCCGCTTTGCCGCCCGGCTTCGCCTCCGTTATGCCGAACTCGACCGGTCTCGCGTCTTTCCCCTGCCTTGGGAGTGGCCCAAGTGAGGAAAGCCAAAGGACCGAGCAGCCTCCGAAAGAGTGTGGTATGGAAAGTAAAAAAGGGCCAGCCTGAAAGGACTCTGCCATGCCACACCGCTTTATGACCTTGCGCGAAATTCGACGCGCTGCAAAAACCATGCTGCCGCCCGGACCGTGGGCGTTTGGCGCTGGGGGCGCGGAAACGGAAACCACGCGCCGCCGCAACCGCCGGGCGCTCAAGCGTCTGGCCATCCGCCAGCGGGTCCTGCGCGATGTCCGCCATATCGATATCAGCACAACCTTTCTGGGACTCGAACTGCCCACCCCCTTTGCCATCGCACCGATGGGCGGTCTGGTACTTTTTCATCCGGAAGGCGACCTTGAAATGGTGCGCGGAGCAAGCCCCAGCCGCAACCTCGCCTTTGTGAGCGGGGTCACCGGCTGGGCGGTCGAAGACCTGGCCCAGACCGCCCGTGGCCCCTTGATATATCAGCTCTACTGGAGCGGCCCGCGTTCCTGGTGTCAGGATTTACTCGCCCGGGTAGAAGCCGCGGGCTATCACGCCGTCTGCCTGACGGTGGACGTACAGACCTATAGCCGCCGCGAGCGGGACGTTGAGCTGCGTTATGATCCGCAACGGGCACGGGCAATCGCCCCCAACGAACAGCCGCCGGAGTTCGACTATCAGACCCGCCTGACCTGGGACGATGTGGCCTGGCTCAAAAGCATTCTGTCGGTCCCGCTTGGCTTAAAAGGCATTCTCACCCCGGAAGACGCCAGGCTGGCCGTTGAGGTCGGAGCCGAGATCATTTGGGTGTCGAACCACGGCGGCCGTCAGCTCGATTCCACCCTGGCGACGATTGATGCCTTGCCCGGCATCGTTGAGGCTGTCGAAGGCAAGGCTCAAATCGTGATTGATGGCGGCTTTCGGCGGGGCACGGACATTATTAAAGCCCTGGGGTTAGGAGCCAATCTGGTCGCCATGGGTCGGCCCATGCTGTGGGGTCTGGCCGCGGACGGCGCGGCTGGGGTGCACCGGACCATCGAATTATTCCGCGACGAGTTGGAAACCAACCTGGCCCTGTGCGGACAAACCAGCGTGCGTACGCTTGAGCCGAGCCTGATTCGCCAGGTGGACTACTGAGCCTGCGGCTTCAAGCCAAAGGAGCCGCGCCAGAATCGCAAACAGGAGGACGCATGCAGTTTGGCATTATCTTTCCCACCCGTATCGATGACTGGCAACTGGTAAGAGACGCCGAGGACCTGGGCTATGACCGGGCCTGGGTCCCGGACTCCCAGATGATCTGGTCGGACTGCTATGCCACCCTGGCGCTGGCCGCACAGCATACCTCGCGGATTCATATTGGCAGCGGAGTCTCGATTCCCGGCAGCCGTATCGCTCCGGTCACGGCTCATTCCATTGCCTCGATCAACCAGATTGCGCCCGGTCGTGTCTTCCTCGGCCTCGGTACCGGGCATACGGCCATGCGCGTCATGGGCATGAAACCCATGCGCATTAAACCTTTCCGCGAATATCTGCGCGTTGTGCGGGCGCTCCTGCGCGGGGAAGAGGTTGACTATACTTTTGGTGACACCACCCGCACGATTCGTTTTCTCCACCAGAACCTGCGCTTTATCAACCTGGAAGACCCCATTCCGATTTATGTTGCCGCCAACGGACCACGGGCGCTGGGCCTCACGGGTGAATTCGGGGACGGACTCACGACCCTGCTCTACGAGGATACCAGCGTCCTGCGCGATCATTTACAGTTGATCCGGGCAGGAGCGGCCAAAGCCGGGCGTGGCCTGCCGGACCCCTTTCACGTTTCCGCCGTCACCGCCGTCGTGATTCTGCGTCCGGGCGAGACTTTGGAATCGGATCGGGTCATCGACGCCTGCGGGGCCTGGGTCACCACCGCACTCCATTTTGTGTATGAGGTCTATCAGTTGACCGAGAATGAGGCGGTCATTCCACCAGCGTTTGCAGACACCTGGGAGGAGTATTGCGCCTATGTCGATCGGATGGAGACGCCGGCCGACAAACGCTACCTCCAACTCCACGACGGCCACAGCACCTATCTGGTGTCGGACGAGCGGCGCTTTGTGACCCCCAAGGCGATCCAGGGTACGAGTCTGGTGGGCACGCCGGAGGAAATTATCGAACGCATCCGTGCAGCAGAGCAAGCGGGGATGCACGAGCTGACCATCCTGCCTCCGACCCAGACAAGCCGGGAGATGCTGGCAGAGTTTGCCGAGTTGGTGATGCGCAAGTATTGAGACCCGTGAGTGAGGACTGCGGCCATCTACCCCTCAAGCTGTTCATTCAATCTGGCGATGGCTTCGACATAGCCCTCCACCATTTCCCGCACGACATCACGGGTGGCCCGCACGCTGTTTTGCGTGCCAATACCCTGTCCGGTGGGATAGGAGTACAACTGATAGGCGCCGGACTCCGGGGTGACACCCGGAGCCTTCATGGCGTGGTCGATGCGGCGCAGGGAAGGATAATTCAAAACGCTTTGAAGCGGGGTTTTAAGGGGCTCTGGGGTGTCGGGTCGATCCCAGGTCTCGGTCCACGCCGAGCGTAAAAAGCGGGCGTGTTTGCCTGTCATGGATCGGGTTCGTACCGTGTCATCCGTCCCTGCGGCCAGCACCTTCTGCTTGGCCATCCGGTCCAGCTCGGACTCGGCCGTCGTCAGCCAGACGGAACCGCACCACACACCCTGAGCACCAAGCGCCAGGGCTGCGGCCATCTGCCGCCCGCTGCCTATGCCGCCGGCGCCGAGTACCGGGGTGGGGGCAACGGCATCGACAATTTCCGGTATCAGCACCATGCCGCCAATCTCTCCGGTATGTCCTCCGGCTTCGTAGGACTGGGCGATAATCACGTCTACACCCGCGGCTTTGTGGCGTTCGGCGTGCTTTTTCTTGCCGGCCAAGGCCCCAACGTAGAGACCCCGCGCATGAGCCGCCTCAGTCACCCAATCCGGCGGTGTACCGAGCGCACTGACCAGAAACCGCGCCTTGTGATCAAAAGCAATATCCACGATACCCTTGGCCTGTTTCTGGGAATAGCGTAAGCCGCGTTCCTTTTTTGAGGCGGTCAGATGGTCCGGCAACTCGGGCACCCCGGCATCCTCCAGGAGTTTCTCAACGAACCGCCGGTGCTCGTCCGGGATGTGCTTCTGGAGGGCCTTTTGATCCATCCCGCCGGTTGCAGCGCCCACGTAGTTTGAGGGCATCATCAGATCCACGCCGTACGGGATATCGCCGAGTTGATCGTCTATCCATTGGAGATCGATTTCCAGGCGTTCGTCCGTGTGAATCGCGGCCCCGAGCACGCCGAGTCCGCCGGCCTTGCTGACTGCGACAACAACGTCACGGCAGTGCGTAAAGGCGAAGATGGGGTATTCAATTCCGAACATTTCTGCAACTTGGGTTGGCATGTTGTCTCCTCAATTTTTTGTTCGCCCGTATACAACCACGCTTGAGACAAAGAGGCTACAACCTCGGGACTAGGAGGAGAGCGAAGAGTGCGCTAATCACTCACTCATGAGCAATCACATGAGCGATCGGGAGATCAAACGCATTAGCGTCGTTGGCGCAGGCTTAATGGGCCACGGTATTGCACAGGAGTTTGCCTTGGCCGGCTATCGCGTGACCATGCATGCGCGCACCCAAGCGAGCCTGACCCGAGCGGAGGAAAACATCCGGGCCAATCTTGCCCGCTTGATCGCACTCGGCGCGCTGACTGAGGACCAAGCCAGGCCGGCCTTGTCCCATATTCGGGCCGAGCTCGATCTGAAAGGGGCAGTCGAGGAGGCCGACCTTGTGATTGAGTCGGTGTTTGAAGAGGTAGCACTGAAGCGACGCGTCTTTGAGCAGCTTGACCGCCTTTGTCCCCCGCATACCATCCTGGCGAGCAATACCTCGACGCTCATGCCCAGTCAGTTCATGCATACCGTGCAGCGCGTCGATAAGGTCTTAGTCGCGCACTATGCCAACCCCCCCTATCTCATTCCCATTGTTGAAATTGTGCGTGGGCCGAAAACGTCAGATGCGACACTCGACACTCTGGCTGGATTACTCACGCGCGTGGGCAAGCGACCCGTCGTCGTGCAAAAAGAGGTGCCGGGCTTTATTCTCAATCGTTTGCAGGGTGCGCTGCTGCGTGAAGCCCTTGACATGGTGCACAACGGTATTGCCAGCCCGCAGGATATTGATACGGCCATGAAGAATAGTATTGGCCGACGCTGGGCGGTCGCCGGGATTTTTGAAGTTTTTGAGCTGGCCGGCTGGGACTTGATCTCCGCCGCCATGCAAGGGCTATATCCACATCTCACAACGTCGCAGAAGATCCCGCCGGTCCTCTCCGCAAAAGTTGCCCAGGACGAGCTTGGGGTAAAAACAGGCAAAGGGTTCTATGATTGGACACCGGAGTCAGCCGACGCCCTGCGCCAACGGATCGCCCACGCCTTGGTTGAAACGGAGAAATGGACACAGCAGGCGGGGCAACAGGACCAGGCGAAACCGCATTGACACTGAAAACCTCAGAGCGCTAGGCTCCAGCACGATACAGAGGAAAAGGGATTCTTCAGCATGGCATACATCGGCAGTGCGGTCAGCGGCATCCTGGATGCCAAACTCGTGGCCGGCAAGGGACAATACACCGCAGACGTAAGTCTGCCGGGCATGGGCTATATGGCCGTTGTCCGCAGCCCCTATGCCCACGCCCGGATTCTCAGTATCGACACTGGCGCGGCGCAGCAGCACCCAGGCGTGCGCATCGTTGCCACCGGGGCGGATATCAAGCAGTGGAGCAGGCCCATTCCCCATACGCTGAACCCCAGCGCCTTTGGGGGAAAAACGACCGATATTTACTGTCTGGCGATTGACCGGGTGCATTATGTCGGTACGCCGGTGGCCGCGGTGGTTGCCGACACCAGACACGCCGCGACCGAGGCGGCCAACCTTATCGAAGTCGAGTACGCGGACCTGCCGGTGGTGATCGATGCCGAACGGGCATTGGAGCCGGATTCCCCCCTGCTCTACCCTGAGTGGGAAACCAATGAACTGATGCATGTTCGCTTTCAGGGCGGTGATGTTGAACGGGCTTTTGCCGACGCCGACCATATCCTGGACGACACCCTCCACCTGCACCGCCATACGGCTACGCCGCTGGAACCGCGCGCGGCCCTGGCGCATTACGACGACCGCGCTGAACGCCTGACCCTGTGGGTCTCCACCCAAGCGCCCCATCCCCTGCGCACAACCCTGGCCAACACCTTGGAGATGGATGAGAACGACATCCAGGTAATTCAGCCCCAGGTGGGTGGTGCGTTTGGGGTCAAGATTCCGACCTATCAAGAAGACCCGCTGGCCTGCCTGCTGTCGAAGCGAACCGGTAAGCCAGTCAAATGGGTCGAAGAACGCACCGAACATTTGATGGCCGGTGGCCATGCCCGCGAGCAAACTCTCAAGTTCTCGGTCGCCTGCAAGGCGGACGGAACCGTGGTCGGCCTCAAAGTGCGCATCATCGGCGATGTCGGAGCCCTGGCTGCGGTGGCCGGTTGGGGCATGTCTTATGTGGCCTCCTTTGTCGTGCCCGGACCGTACAAAATCCCGAACTGTGAGGTGGACCTGTCCATCGTGGTCACCAACAAGGGTCCCTGGAATGCATATCGCGGGTTTGGCAAGGAGGCGGCCTCGTTTCTCATGGATCGCGTCATGGACCGGGTTGCCGATACAGTCCAGATGGACCGTGCCGCAGTACGACTCAAGAACTTTGTGCCCAAGGACGAGTTTCCCTATGTACAAATCTCGGGGGCGACCCTGGACAGCGGTGATTATGCCAAGGCGTTGCAAGATGTCATGGACAAGGCCGGTTACCAGAGCTTTGCCGAGGAACAACAGCGCCTCCACGCCCAGGGCCGGTATATTGGCATGGGTGTGGGCTTTGAGCTCACACCCGAGGGCGGCTGCATCCCCGACTCTTTTATCGGCGGCTATGAAGGCGCCACCGTCCGTGTCAGCCCGAGCGGGCAAGTTACCGTCCTGACCGGCGTCACCTCGCCCGGCTCGGGCAATGAAACCGGCATTGCCCAGATTGTGGCGGATGCCCTCGGCGTACCGCTCAGCACCGTCAGGGTTGTGCAGGGCGATACCCAGGCATGCCCCTATGGGCTGGGCAATTGGAGTTCGCGCAGTTTGTTTATGGGAGGCTCAGCCTCGCTGTATGCGGCCCGGGAAGTACACCATAAGGTGCTGCGGGTCGCGGCCAGTATGTTGAAAACGGCACCCGAAGATCTGGACTGCGAACAGGGCCGTATTCGTGTCAAGGGGCAGGCCGACCGGGAGGTGGCGTTCAACGACGTTGCCGAGTACGTCCATAAACGTCCCTTCGACCATCACGCCTTTGATATGGAGCCGGGCTTGGAGTCCACGCGCTATTTCCGTATGGGCAATATCCATCACGTGCCGGACGACAAAGGCCGGATCAACACCTATCCCTCCTATCCCTATGCGGCCTGTGTGGCCGTGGTGGAGGTGGATATTGAGACCGGTGTCGTCACCCTCCTACGCTATGTGACCGTCCACGACTGCGGCACCGTCATTAACCCGTTACTGGTCGAAGGGCAGTTTCAGGGTGCAGTCGCGCAAGGGCTCGGTGGTCTGATCTATGAACAGCTCAGCTATGATGACAACGGCCAACTCCAGACCGGGACGTTCATGGACTATACCCTGCCCACCGCCGTGGAAGTGCCGAGTGTGGAGATTCATCACCAGGAAGTCCCCAGCCCGTTTACACCACTCGGTACCAAAGGCGCAGGCGAGTCCGGCGTGTCCAGCCCATTCGGCACCATCGTCAGCGCGGTCGAAAATGCCCTTATGCCCTTTGGAGTGAAAATTCACGATACCCCGCTGACTCCTCAACGGGTGTGGCGCATGATTCAGGCGGCCAAGAATGGCAATAACGGAGGGGCGAAGGCATGATACGCGCGCCCCTTCAGTTCCATAGGCCGCACTCAATCGACGAAGCCGTCCGTCTCTTATCCCAGTGCGCCCAAGACGGCGAAGACGCAAAGCTACTGGCCGGGGGGCAGTCGCTGCTACCGAGTATGAACCTCGGTCTGGTCGCGCCGGCCCATATCATCAGCCTCAACCATGTTACCGGTCTCGACGCCATTCGCCGGGACGACGACATGCTTGCCATCGGCGCTGGTACGACCCATCGCTCTCTGGCCGAGTCTGAGGTCGTGCAAACCTACTGTCCGATCCTCAGCGAGACCGCGGCCTGTATTGGTGATGTCCAGGTCCGTAACCGCGGGACGTTGGGCGGCTCGATTGGCCATTTTGACCCCGCGGCCGACTATCCACCCGTCCTCGTCCTACTCGACGCAGCCTTTCGGATTGTTGGCCCAAACGGTGAGCGAACCGTTGCCGCCAAAGATATCTTTGTTGATTATATGACCACCAGTCTAAGCGCGGATGAGGTTCTGACTGAAATCCGTGTTCCTGTTTTGTCCCCGGACACCGGTACGGCCTACGTAAAGTTCACCCGGGTGGAGGGCGGTTTTGCCATTGTCGGCGTGGGCGCGTGCCTGGGGCTCAACTCGGATGGGACTTGTCGGTCCATCCGAGTCGGCATCTGTGGCGCAGCTCCCGTCCCGGTCCGTTTGACCGCTATCGAGGACACTCTGAAGGGTAAGACCGTGGACGACACTTTCATTGAGGCGGTTGCGGATGCCGCGTATGAGACGGCTCATGACCCGGTCGCAGAATTGCACGCCGCTGCGGACTACAAACGAGAGATGGTCCGGGTGTTTACCCGCCGGGCGGTAAAGACGGCCTCGGAACGGGCAGCGTAAGAAACGGGCGGCGTAAGAAACGGCATGGGAAGGCTATGCACACCACCATTCAACTGACGGTGAACAATGCACCGTGCGAAGCCACGGTCGACACACGTACGCTCCTGGTTGATTTTTTGCGCGATCAGCTCGACCTCACCGGCACCCACCTCGGCTGTGCCACCGGCAATTGCGGCGCGTGTACCGTTGTGCTTGACGGTCTGACGGTCAAGGCGTGTACCGTTCTGGCTGCCGATGTCGCAGGCTCCGCAGTCACCACCATTGAAGGCTGGACACAAGATGCCCGGCAATCAGGCGACCTGCATCCGATCCAGGATGCCTTTGTCAAACACCACGCTTTGCAGTGCGGCTTTTGTACCCCCGGCATGGTGTTGTCGGTTCAGCAACTGCTGAAAGAAAAGCCGAATCCGACCGAGGCGGAGATTCGGCACGGCATAGCCGGCAATCTATGCCGCTGCACCGGCTATGCCAGCATTGTCAAGGCGGTTCAGGAAATCGCACGCATGAGCAGCGAGTAGCGCCAGGGCGGGGATTCTTCACTCCGCCGGCTTTTTAAACTTGAGCGTCATGCGGTCGCTCTCTCCAATCGCCAGATATTTTTCCCTGTCCTCGTCTCCGAGACTGAGAGCGGGTGGCAGGGTCCACACGCCCTTAGGATGATCGCGTGTATCCTTCGGATTGGCGTTTATCTCAGTTTGGTCCACGAGCTTGAAGCCCGCTTTTTCTGCCATTCGAACGGTCTCCGCTTCGGTCACATAACCCGAAGACGCCTTAGGGTCCTGTTCCGTGTTGGGGTCGGCCCGGTGCTCTACCAGACCGAGAATCCCGCCCGGCTTAAGCGCCGCGCACATGGCGGCAAAAACCCCGTCGGCCGTCCCGGCGCTCATCCAGTTGTGGACGTTACGGAAGGTCAACACCATATCCGCCGAGCCGGCGGGGGCGATATCGACTTTGTTGGGCGGGGCGAGTTCGGTCACCGTTGGCGTGCCATACACTTCGGGATTAGCGGCCAGTTTCTCGTCCAGAAGGGCGTTCAGCCGCTTCATGTACGCAACCTCTGATTCCCGATCGAACCCGGCCAGGTATAAGCTTCCCTGGTCTTTCAGATAAGGGGCCAGAATCTCGGTGTACCAGCCTCTTGACGGTGAGATTTCGACCACCATCATATCCGGCTTGAGGCCCATCCAGGTCAGGGTTTGCGCGGGACGGCGGTATTGGTCGCGCGCCTTATGCTCGGCCGAGCGATGTTCTCCGTCAATGGCGGCTTGCAGGGCAGGATCGACGCCTTCTGCCGCAGCGTGGTGATCGGCCCGTACCGGGCCGGTGAAGAGCAGGCCAATACCCAGAGCGAGGCAGTAGTGGAAAAACCGAGACGTGAATAGTGCGTGCATGAATCCTTCTCCTTCTTCCTTCGTGAATTCTTCGTCCGCCTGCAAGCCTTACCTGTTCCAGATATTTCTGCAATCCCCCAGGGCGGGCTATCCCCGGCCCAGCGATCCCCATGTCTGGCGAACACCGGTTCCTGGGAGTGTGCATCACATGAAACTGGTGGACTATTTTACCGACAGAGAGGCATAATGGTTCACGCTGTTATTCCGCCGGAGCAGGAGCAGCAGCGGCTTGTCTTCCGTCACTGTAGTAATTGCCTTTTTGAGTTCGTCTACCGTTTTGATTGGGGTTCGGTTGACCTCAAGGATCACGTCTCCCTCACGGACTCCGGCGTCCGCGGCCGGACTGTCGGGTCGCACGCCAGCCACGATGACCCCTTCAGCGGCTTTGAGACGCATCCGGTCCCGCTCTTCCGGCGTGAGCTCACGCAGCGCCATCCCCCACTTGCCTCTTTTGGTGGCTTCAGGTCCGCTGGCGACTTCGGGCTCGTCAAGTTTGGCGATTTCGACTGTCAGCGTCCTGGTCTTTCCATCGCGCACCACGTCAATAGGAACTTTTGTTCCGGCTTTCGTGCTGGCGACCAGCAGGGGCAGGTCGGCATTTTCTTTCACTATATGGCCGTCGTAGCCGACAATGACATCGCCACGTTCCAGGCCGCCTTTATCGGCCGGGCTGTCTGTGGTGACGTCGGCAACCAGGGCACCATGTGGCTCGTCGAGACCGAGGGATTCCGCCAGCTCTGTGGTCATTTTCTGGATGGTGACTCCCAGCCAGCCGCGCGTCACATGGCCTTTGGTCTCCAGGGCGGGCACGAGTTGCTTGGCCAGGTTGATCGGGATGGCAAAACCAATACCGATATTCCCACCGCCATTGCCAAAGATCGCGGTGTTGATGCCAACGACTTCGCCCTTTTCGTTGAACAGCGGCCCTCCCGAGTTGCCGGGGTTAATGGAGGCGTCGGTCTGGATGAAATCATCGTACGGACCGGCCCCGATGGTTCGACTTTTGGCACTGACGATGCCGGCGGTCACGGTATTACTCAGCCCAAACGGGTTGCCAATGGCCATGACCCAGTCACCGACGCGGACATCTTCGGAATCGCCCAGAGTGGCGACCGGCAAATCCTGCTCGGATTCAACCTTGAGCACGGCCAGGTCGGTTTTGGGGTCGCGGCCGAGGACCGTCGCCTGATATTCACGCTCGTCCGGGAGGTTGACCATAATCTCGCTTGCGCCCTCGACTACATGATTATTGGTGATGATCAGCCCGTCTTTGCGGATAATAAATCCGGAACCGGAACTGCGACGCGGGATACCCTGGTGAGGACGCGGGCCGCCAAATCCGGGCGGGAACGGGAATTGGGGACCGAACGGATTACGTTGGTCGCCCCTTCTTCCAAAAGAGGGGTGGTCACGCTCGGACGCCCTTTCGACACCAACAACGCGAACGTGGACCACGGCCGGCGAGACATGGTCGGCCAGGTCGGCAAATGAGGGTAATCCGGACGGCGTGACGGTGGGCCGGGGAGCTGCCGTTTCCGGCGCCGCTTGGACCACATCCATTTGGGTCACCCGACCCAGGGTAAAGCCCCCGAAGGCCAGGGAAACCGTCAGTGCTCCGATCACTACTCTTTTCTTCGTCTGCATCATACTCCTCCTCTCTTGAGAGCTGCTGTGTTCTTTGACGTTCAGTATGGCAACTGCATATGAGAGAAAGATGAGACCAAGATTAGAGATTTCTCATTTTCGGGGAAAGGCCGCTCTGGTCAGGCCAGACCGAGCAGTGTTATACCGGAAACCAGGCAGACACACCACGCAATCAAGGGGAAGAAGACTATGCAAGATGTCAAAACTGGTGGGGTTGAGATGATCCCGATTGATGGCAAGTACACCGTCTGGACCAAGCGCTTTGGTTCCGGGTCGATTCCCCTCCTCACCCTGCACGGCGGACCCGGCTGTACGCATGAGTATTTTGAATGTTTTGAAGACTTCCTGCCGCAGCATGACATTCAGATTATTTACTACGACCAGCTCGGCTCGGCCTATTCCGACCAGCCGGACGATACGAGCCTGTGGACGGTGGAGCGTTTCCGGGAAGAAGTTGAGCAGGTTCGGAGCGCGCTGGGGCTGGAGCACTTTTATCTGCTCGGCCATTCCTGGGGCGGGCTGCTCGGCATGGAGTACGCCCTGGCCTATCAGCAACACCTCAAGGGACTCATTCTCTCTAATATGACCGCCAGCATTCCGGCCTATGTCGCGTATATCAACGAGTTGCGCGCCCAGCAGCCGCCCGAGGTCCTGCGCATTCTTGAGAAATATGAGGCGACCGAGGACTATGATGCGCCGGAATACGAGGAGACCCTGTTCACCCATGTGTACCGTCAGCATTTGTGCCGGCTCGACCCCTGGCCGGAACCGCTGGTACGCATGTTCCACAACCTGGCCAAGCCGGTCTATAACACCATGCAGGGCCCGAACGAGTTTGTGGTGACCGGCACCTTCAAGGACTGGGACCGCTGGGCGGATCTGTCCCGGATTCAGTGTCCGACCCTGGTTTCCGGGGCGCGCTTCGACACTATGCGTGTGTCCGAGATTGAACGCATGGGTGCGTTGATCCCCAATTCGCGCGTGTCCGTGTGTGAAAACGGCAGCCATTGCGCCATGTATGACGATCAGGAGGCATATTTTCGGGACGTGGTACAATTCATTCAGGATGTCGAGGCGGAGTCGTTCTGACGCTCTTTCATAATCTACCGCTCCCCCGCGGGCGCATCGACGCGACCGATTCGCGCTTGCCCAGGCTATGAAAAAATCATACCCTCCCTACCGCGAGGAGGATGGATACAATGACCCATTTGCTCATTGCCTTTAAGCGGAAAGATGGTCTCAGCCTGGCGAACTTCTCGCGCCACTGGCGCGAGGTGCACGCCTCACTCGCCAAGCGGATGCCCGGTCTGCGCGGCTATGTGCAAAACCACAGCTCGACCGTGGTGAGCCGGAGCCAGACCTATGACGGTGTAGTGGAAATCTGGATGGACAGCGAAGAAGCCATCTCCGCAGCCTTTCAGAGCGAGGAATATCGCAAAGGCGCGTACGCGGATGAACCGAATTTTGTGGATGTCAAAGACGTGGTGCGGCTCGTCACTACGGACCATGTGCTGCGCGCAGGAGAGGCTCCTAACGGTCCCGAGCCACGAGTCAAACGGCTGTCTTTTATCAAACGCAAACCCGGCTGGGACCGGGGCGAGTTCTTTCGCTACTGGAAAGACGTACACGGCCCGCTGGCGCTCGCCATGCCAGGTGTGCAGCGCTACGTCCAGTGCCATACCCTGTCTTCGGCGTATGAGCGGGGTGAGCCGCAGTACGACGGGGTGGCCGAGCTGTGGTTTGAGACCCTGGGTGATCTGAATTTCGCCCTGGCGTCGACAGAATACAAGGAGCACGCCCAGCCGGACGGGGCAAAATTCGTTGACCTAGCATCAGCGCTCACCCTGATTACCGAAGAGCACCGGATTGTGTAGCGCCGCGCCGCGCTGCGGCGCAGTCTCTACGCCTACGGGTCTCAGGTCCGAGACGGCAGCCGCACCACACCGGTGCTGAGTACGGACAGTTCACCGTCCTGGTTTTTGGCGTTCTGCTGCACCTCGACGTAATGATAACCACCTTCCTCGAAAATCCGAGTCACATCGCCGTTGATGAAGAGCGTATCGCCGACCGGATTGTGACGGCGTATCTTCACGGAAATCTGTCGTAGAAAGCCCCGGTCGCCCATCCAGTCGGTCAGATGGTGGGTCATCCATGAGGTGCGCTCCGGACCATAGTCGTAGGCTTCGGGTGTGCCGACCCGTTGGGCGAGGTCGGTATCCCAGTGAACGCGCTCGGGCACGTCAGGAATGCCAAAGCGGTCGGGAATGCCCAGCCCAGGATGTTTTTGGAGTTGCTTCCAGGCCAGACGGTTGGCT
Source organism: Candidatus Binatia bacterium (assembly GCA_022820725.1). Classification (GTDB taxonomy): domain Bacteria; phylum Desulfobacterota; class Binatia; order Bin18; family Bin18; genus Bin18. Next base: position 39,220 of record JAJEFA010000004.1, on the reverse strand, counting down.
CGAATATACAGCCCACCCCAGCCCTGGGCATAGGCGATAAAGCCAGTGACTGTCATCGGTCCTTTGACCATGGTCGGCAGGCTGTCACCAACACTGACATCTTCGATATAGCGTGGCGTTGCCCCGCGCACTTCTTCCTGCGCGTACTGGGCGAAGATCTCGGCGATTTGCTCGCGGCTATAGCTGACCGGCGCTTGCTGTTTGACCTCGGTGTATTTTGTGCCACGCTCCCGGGCGGTATCGCGCTCGGTCCGAAAACACCAGCTGTCGCCCTCGATCACCAACTCGTTGTCCTGGTTGTAATAGTCAACGTGATAGATTTGCTGAATCGCACGGCCGGCAAAGCGCGTCTCATGCTCGACCAAATCTTTGAGATAGGCCCTGGTCGTAAAAGCGTCGTTGCGGAATATGGGCTTATGCCAGGTCAAGTCCGCGCCGGCCCACATGGCGTGAATCCCCGGCAGACCGCCGACATAGCCGCTCAAGACCCGATTGAGCGGAAAGACAAACGACGGCGGGGCGGTAATCGTGCCGTAGTGGGTTATGGCGGCATATTCCGGGTCGCACCACAGAGGATTATCGTCCCCTATGCCGTGCGCATAATGGCGGATGTTGTCGCGCGTGGCCTCATAGCACCACGGCTCCAGGGTGTCTTCGATAGGGACACGAATAAGCTTGCGCAGGGAATCCAGGGCTTCATCGGTGATAATGGCAAAGCGATGTTCTTGAGCTGACATGGACGCTCTTTTCTCCTGTGTGTCATAGCTAATGGAACGAGGTTATTTTGCCATCACCATGGGGGATTTGCAGCATGAGCGCAAGCCGGGGCGCTCCTGCCTTGCTTTCGGTCCGTTACTGGTGCGTGAATTGCGGCAAGACCTGGGTGGCAAATAAACGCATGGACGCTTCGGCCTCTCTCCGCTCCAATACATTGAAATTCACCTGCATCGAGGCAATATCAAAACCACCCACACTGGCGGAATAGTCTTTGATCTGCTGGCTGATAGCCTCAGGCGTGCCTATCCAGGCGGCGCTCTTCTCACGTTGCGTTTCAAAGGTTTCCTTGGACAGGGCGGCAATAATCTTGTCATAATTGGGGTAGTCCGCAGATGATTGACCTGCCAACCAGCCCGATGCACCCGCCACCAGAGATTTGAGATAGGCGTTCAAAGGGCCGCGGGCGATGTTGATCGCTTGCTCATCACTGGCAGCACACAACATATGAAAGGCGAGCATGACCCGGCCTGGCCCGATATGGCCGGCCTGTCGACGGGCCTCACGATAACGGCCGATCAGGTCGGCCATTTGGCCACCGGCCAGGGGAATAGCCATCACATCGTGGCCCAGCCGTCCGGCCCGCTCAAAGCTCGAGGGGGTCCCCAATGCGGCCAGCCAAAACGGAGGACGTGGAGTTTGGGTCGGGCGGGGTAAAGAGGTCACATTTCTGAATTGGTGAAATCGTCCCTCAGCAGACACATGTTCTTCCTCAAGCAGACGCCGAACAAGTTCAATCCCTTCTTCAAATCGCGCAATGCTTTCGTCTGGCGTGACCCCAAAACGCTCAAATTCATGCGGGAGAAACGCCCGGGCAAAGCCGACTTCTAAGCGGCCATGTGAGATCGCATCCAGCATGCCGATTTCACCTGCCAGTTTGAGCGGATGATTAAACGCCGGTAAGACCGCACCAGTAATCAGCCGGGCTTTCGCGGTCAGCGTGGCCGCCGCGGCCAGGAACAACAGGGGGTTGGGACTGTACCCGCCGTACGGGTGGAAATAATGTTCGACTGTCCGAATAGAGGTGAACCCCAACTCCTCACCTAATTGGCTGAGGGAGAGTGCATCGGCCCAATACTCCTCTCCAGAGCGCTGGGCCGGACTGACGTCAGGAAAAAATTGCAGGCCGAATTCCATGGTTCGCCGTGTGTTCGCTTCAGGCGTCCAGTGTCATTGGCTGAGGGGTATGGAGAGACATGGACGCTTTGTTGATTTTTCTTGGATCACGTGTGCCCCGTCAAAAAGGGAAAAGAAGCGTTCCCGTATCCGACGTTGTTCGGCCGCATTGGGCGGCGTCAGCAGGGCAACACCGACGCATGCCACCGCGTTCAGCAGAAAGCCGACCAGACCGGCGTCAAAGATCAAGATATGCTTCCAGCCGGCCAGCAGCATAGCGGTCACGCTCAGGGTCCCAACACCAATCCCGGCAAAGGCCGCCCGGCGTGTAAACCGCGGCCAGTACAAACCCAAAATCAGGGGCAGATAGAGCTGCATCAGAAATTCAAACTTGATAATCGTGAGCTGCCACAAGGTGGTCATGGGTTGGAGCGAGAGCCCCATGACAAGCACGAGGAGCAGCACGGTGAAAATCCGCCCTGCTCGGGCAATTTCATCCTCACTCGCGTTGAGACGAAAGCAATGCCGGTAGAGATCGTGGGTCACGATAGACGAGAGGGTGAGCAAGACGCCCGCCGCTGTAGACATGATGGCCGCTGCGGCACCGATAAAGACCAGGACGACGACCCAGTACAGACTCTCGGCCTGCTGGCCGAGCAGCAGACCCAGAATCTGGTCGGCCTGTATGGTTCCCAGCCCGTGGAAGCGCACCACCCCGACCAGCCCGATCAACACGACGCAGAGCATGATGAGGATGTAGTTGGGGATCATCATGACGACACTGCGCCGCAAATCAGCCTCGGTCTTGGCGGCATACACGCTCTGGATGATCTGAGGGTACATGCAGCCCCCCAGCGCAAAGATCAGCGCATACAAGAAGAACGAACGGGTCAGCGTGCCGTACGAGCCCGCGACCTCGACTTTTTCAGGCGCGACCTGAACCGCCTGCTGAATGACGTGGGCCAGCCCGCCCTCGGACGCGACCAGCACCACCGCGGCAATCACGATTGAACCCAGGAGCAGACTGCCCTGCAATACCTCGGCCCAGACAACCCCGCGCCAGCCACTCAGCAGCACATAGGCCAGCATGACGGCGGAGATATACACCACCCCGCTGGTGAACGAATACTGGCCGCCAGTGAATCCGACAAAGGCATGGCCCATGCCCGTGGCCTGGATCATCAGATAGGGAATCACCGACAGGATCAGGAAGCAGGCGACGATGAGTCGCAAAGGTCGGCTCTGAAAGCGGTCGGCGTAGAAGTCGGCCGGTGTCAGGTAGTCATATTTCTTTGACAGGACGTAGAGCCGTGGCGCGTAGGAGAGAAAGCCCACCGCAATCGCCACCATAAACGGCACCAGCAGGACCGACATCAAGCCGATCCGGTAGGCTTGTCCGGGCAGACCAAAAAACGTGTTGCCGCTGAATTTGGTCGCCAGCATGGCGAAGAACAGCACCAGCGCGCCGGTTGTTTTTCCGCCCAGAAAATAGTCGCGGGCCGCCCAGGTCTCGCCCGAGCGGTAGGCAAAAAACCCGATCAACAGATTGCTCAGCAGATATACAGATAGGAGAACCAGGGCGCCAAAGCCCAGGCCGACCGTCTCAGCCGGACCGCTCATGCTGCCTCAAAAGAGTAAACGCGGTCAGTAGTATCATATCTATTGGAGGACACTTTTACTCTTTAGTCCGTTTCCTCATCAAGGATGAAAGCGGCCAGGCGCCAGTGCCGGAGCGCCACATACATGGTGAATCCGCCCAGGAGGAAGGAGCCCAGCAGCGTCACCAGGAACCACAGCGGCAGGCCGAAGACGAGCGGCTGATAGGTGCCGACGAACCCGTACGGCACACAGATAAACAGCAGCACAACGAAGGTTGCCCATATCCAGGCGCGGGCCGGTTCTCTGAGGGGCGCTTGTGGGGAGTTCTGCATGGCTCTTGGATACGCAGTGCCAGCCAGCGTAGGCCGGGCTCCTACTCAAGACCGGTGTAGTCGAACGGCCTGGGCTCGATATCGCCCGCCTGAATGGCCTTCAGGCGAGTATCTGGGAGCGGATAGCCGAATTGTTCGTTACGCATATGGAGCCGCTGAACCAGAATCGTGCGGACCATATCAGCGACCTCGTCCCACTCCTCGGCAGCCAGGGTCTGCTGCGCCAGCCCGACAAAACCCAAATGCATATGTCCGATCTCGTCGTTATAAACCTGCTCACACGCTTTGGCGATGCGGTCGTTGAGCTCGCCCGTGCCCGCCAGCCGCATCCCTGCCACAAACATGCTGCAATACCCGCCCTCGGTAAAGCGCGAGGCAAAGTGACCCAGCTGTCCCCGCTGTTCCTTGCAGTCGTAGCGCAGCCGGGCGAGCGTGTCGTCTCCCTGCCAGCCGGTGAGTTGCTGCGGGTCCAGCCGGGTGCCGCTGATATAGTCGTAGATGTCGGCAAACAAACAGTAGTGATAGAATTCGGAGCGCAGGTCGTCGATAACGTCCAGGACCGTGTGGCGGTCAACCCCACGGTCGATCTTGGGAAAGACATCGTCCAGGTAGGCGACCGGTCCCTGAAAGAGGCCCTTCTTCTTATCGCCGATACCCGAACCCCATATCTCCTTGAAACATTGCCGTTTGAGCCACAGCAGATCGGTCTCGTTCGTGCGCTGCGGGCTCTGAAAATAGGTCCAGACGATTTCTTCCTCACCGGCCCACAAGGGGGCGGCAAGCTCAACCAGCCGTCTGAGATTGTCGTGTATCGGCATAGTCTCAGCGTACGCACTCTGCCCAGCTAAGCGGCGTTTTTACTGGCGTCAATATGATCGCCCAGCTCGCAAATCCCCTGGTAGAACAGCTTATCGGCCGTCAGCGCCAGTTCCATGCCATCCAGGACTTCCCGCCGCTCGGCCTCGGTCGTCACATGTCGGGCGATGGGCTCCCAGACCTTGCGGCCGGCATGATCGTCGTCGGCCTTGGTGTGGTAGGAGAAAAAGAAGACCTGCTCGTCGTTGAGCTGAAAGGCGGCCTGCCAGGCTTCGGGCCGATAATTATGCTCGCCCGACATGGCCGTCAGCATAAACTCATCCACCGAAGTCGCCAGCCAGCCCGCAACCCAGTGTTTTGAGCGGGCAATATTCTCCCAGACGTTCAGCGCCACATCGACCAGCGGCACAGCCCGGGTATTGTCCATTTCTTCATTGGTCAGACCGACGTTGCGGCCCATCTCCCACAACAGGGTGGTATGGGGCTGGGCGATCTCGTCATCAAACACCAACTCCTCTCGCATCTGCCCGATGGTCTTGCGGACAATGGCCAAGTCGGGACACCGACTTATCCAGGCCGGCCGGATGGCCGCGCTGAACAGCCGGTTGCGCAGAATATGTTGCAGGATAAAGGCCTGACCCCGCCCCGGAGTCAGCGGCTCGACCAGCCAGGGCACCTCGGGAGCAATCTCCAGGGCGCGCTCACAAATGACATCAACAATGGAAGGCTGTGACATGTTTGCTCCTCACTTGGTTGCTCGTCGCGGCCTCAGGGCTGGCCAAGCACGGCCACGCACGACACGGCTCCGGGACCACCCACATTATGCACAAGACCCAGCTTTGGGTCGGGGACCTGACGCGAACCGGCTTCCCCTCTGAGTTGGGTCACAATCTCATACACCATGCGTACCCCACTCGCGCCGATGGGATGGCCAAACGACTTGAGTCCGCCGCTGGGGTTGACCGGGATATCGCCGTCCAGGGCAGTGCGGCCTTCTTCGATCAGCTTTGCACCTTCCCCCTTTTGGATAAAGCCCAGGTCTTCATAGTTGGAAATTTCCGTCCAGGTAAAACAGTCGTGCACCTCGGCAACATCGATCTCCTTCAACGGGTCGGTAATGCCGGCCATGGCGTAGGCCTGCGCCGAGGCGTTCTGGGTGGCCCGAAAACCGAGATAGTCAAAATTCGGGTCCATGAACGGCCGCCCACTCGTCACGGACAGCCCTACCCCTTTGACCAGGATATGGTCGGCCCGATATTTTTTTGCCAGATCGGCTCGACACACCACGGCCGCGGCCGCGCCATCAGTCGTCGGACAGCAGTCGTACAGCCCAAACGGATAGGCCACAATCGGCGCCGTGAGGACGGCTTCCGGGGTGACCTCCTTCTGCAGGTGGGCCTTGGCGTTGAGCGCGCCATTGCGGTGGTTCTTGACGGCCACTTTGGCCAGGGTTTCACGGGTCAGACCAAACTCGTGCATATAGCGGGTGGCGGCCAAGGCGAACAGGCCCGGAGCGGTTGAGCCGTCGTGATAATACGGATGCACCCCCTCGCGGGCCAGGCCGCGCCCAGGGCGATCCTTATACTTTTCAACTCCTAAGACCAGGGCCGTATCATACATACCGGAGGCAACCGCCAGGACGGCGTGCCGAAACGCATCGGTTCCGGTCGCGCAAAAATTCTCTACCCGCGAAATCGGCTTGTTGTATAAGCGCAGCGCATCACCCAGGGAAACCGCGGCCTTGCCGTGTCCCTGGGCCGGCGAGTAGGTGCCAAGCCAGGCGGCATCGATCTCTTCCGGGGCAATGCGGGCGTCATGAAAGGCCGCGTATGCCGCCTCGACCGCCATGTCCTCATAGCCCTGATCGAAATTATCGCCGAACTTGATACAGCCAACACCAATCACCGCGACTTGGTCTTTGAGTGATGTCCCCATCTGCGTGTCCTCCCTTCCGGAAAGAGTACACGTGTCCTCCAAACAAGCATACAAAGCTGAACACGTGTACTCTTTGTCGCTCCATGCTAACCGAGCGCGGCGCCTTTCGCCAGGCCGATATTAACGCACCGGCCGGCATTTCCAGTAGTAGTTATGCATCGTGGGTCCTTCTTTTCTGCGCCTGAGGGTCAAGACAACCGGGTCCTCTACCCGCACGTCTTCCGGGTCCACGTCGGTCATCTGGAGATAGAGACGACCACCCTGATCGACATCGACCACACTCATAATGGTCGGGGAGTCCGGGGCTACATAGAGATGATCGCGGGTAAAGGTAAAAATCTGACCCGTGTGTTCGAGCGGAATTTCGTGGAGGGAGTCGCGGTTCTGACATGCCCCGCATACCTGGGTGATGGGGTATTGGCGCGTCCCACAACGAATACACAGCGTACCGTGCAGACGGATATTCTGGCTCTCTTCTTTTTCCAGGAGGACGTTGGACAGCTCGGCCGCCTCTTGATGGTGTTTATAGTAGGAGCGCATTTTCTGAAAAATCTGGTAGGAGGAATACAGCCGTTTCTCACTCAGATGGTCCGAGAGCGAGGACGGAAGCGGACGTTTCCGAATCTCCTCGGTCACGCGTAACAGGACGCCGTCCGCACCGTCGCCATAGTTGAGCAGCAGCAGCAGGTCCCCCGGATTTGCCCCTTCCAGGGCGGCGGCCAGCAAGAGGAAAGGAGCGGCGCTGCCGGGGGCGCCAATCTCCCCAAAGCACGGATCGAGAAGCTGTGCTTCCTGAAAACCGAGTTTCTTAGCGGTCGCGCTATGGGCTCGACCGTCCGGAGAGGGGAGGATCACCTTCGCCACCTGCGGGGCTTGTACGCCATGCTTTTCAAGCAGCGCTTTACCGACCGCGACGAGGTTTTTCTGGTAGCCCCGCTCGGTTGAAAAGCGGGACGCCTGGGTCCGGATAAAGTCATCGCCGTCGCGGCGCCACTCATCCCAAAAGTCGCTGGAGTGAGTTGCCAAACCCATGATTTCGGCCAGGACGTTCTCCCGCCCGAGGGTGACCGCGCTGCCAGCGTCGCCGAACCACTCTTCTTCGGTTTCTCCCGGCTGGCCGTCGCGCACCTCGCCGACTGATATCAAGAGCGTGGACAGACGGCGGCTGTTGAGCGCGTCCACGCCCGCGCGCAGAGCCGCGGTGGCGGAGCGCAAGCTGCCCCCAAAATCCGAGGTTTCGCATGCTGCCGACAAGTCGCAGGCCGCAGCCAGAAAGCTAGCGGTCGAACGCTGCCAAAACGGGGCGGAGGTTGAGGCAAAGAAGAGGGCATCGATTTTTTTATTGCCGGTGTATTCCAAACAGCGCTGGGCCGCCTCAAAGCCGAGGGTCAGGGCGTCTTCGTCAAAATAGATTGCGGACCGCTCGCCCTTCCCGACCCGGCGATTCCAGGCCTGACCGAAGTGCGTGCGCTCCAGACGACAGAAGGGTACATGATAGCCGCAGCCGGTAATGCCGATCATCGTCCGGCCCCTGCCAGCCCGGCCTGTCTGGCCCGTTCAAGAATGGTCCGCGCCCGTGTGAGATGCGGCACATCGACCATCTGGCCCTTGAAGCTGAAGGCCATTTTTCCAGCCTTTTGGTTTTCTTCAAAAGCCGCCAACAGTTCCCGGCTTTCCGCGACCTCTTCCGCCGAGGGCGTGAATACCTCGTTGACGATGTCCACCTGGTTGGGATGAATAGTAATCTTTCCAGTAAAGCCCATCCACGCCCCTTCGATACATTCCTGGCGGAGCCCGGCGCTATCTCGGATATCAACGAAGACCGTATCCAGCGGTTGGACACCCGCAGCCGTTGCCGCCAGCAAAGTCATGATCCGGGCATAACGGAACACTTCAAGAAAGGTACCGTCTTCAGCCCGGTTCCGCCGGGCGCCAATCGCGGCCGATAAGTCCTCGGCTCCCCACGACAGTGCATCGACCCGCGGGCAGGAACCAAAATCCTTGATATTCAGTAAGCCCTCAGGCGTCTCCGTGGCTAATACCACCAGCTTGACCTCGCCCTGCGGATAGCCGCACTCCTTTTCCATGCGGCTGATAATCGTATGAATCTTGAGCACATCATCCCGCGTTCTCACCTTGGGGACGAGATAGGAGTCGGGCCGTCCCTGCATCGTCACTTCCAGATCAGCCACCCCCCAGGGGGTATCCAGCGGGTTCATGCGGACCATACGTTCCTGACGACCAAAGTCCACATGCCTGAGCCAGTCTGTCACCGTCTCCCGAGCAGCATCTTTATTGTCCGGCGTAACCGCGTCTTCGAGGTCCAGCACGAGCGTATCCGCTTCCAGTGCCAGCGACTTGTTCAGCATTTTTTCATTGGCCCCAGGCACGAAATGGACGGCACGGCGTAAGCGGGTCATACTCTCCCCTCTCCGTCTATGAAATCTGGGCTTCTTTCTTGCGCATCATGGCACCCCGGCGGCAGCTCATCACAATTTCGTCCCGCTGGTTCTTGGCCCGGTGCTCGAAGGTCACGATTCCCCACTGCGGGCGGGAACGCGATTCGCGCTTTTCGACGACTTCGGACTCGGCGTACAAGGTATCCCCAATGAAAACCGGCTTGGGAAAGACCACTTTTTCAAAGCCGAGATTACCGACCGTCGTCCCCAGGGTGGTATCACCGACAGACAGGCCGACCGCAAGTCCCAAGGTGTAGATGCTGTTCACCAGGCGTTGGCCAAACTCGGCCTTTTTTGAAAACTCTTCATCCAGATGGAGCGGCTGGGGGTTATGGGTCATCGTCGAGAATAGCAGGTTATCCGTCTCGGTAATCGTTCGTCCGGGTTGATGCTGAAAGACGTCCCCAACGTTCAGTTCTTCAAAATGTTTTCCGGCCATGCGATCCTCCTTACAGTACAGCCCTTTCAAACACGGGCAGGCGTGGCTGTCTGCTTACCATGTCCGCCACAGTCGTGCCAGCGAAAGGGCACAGGGCTAAGAGGGGCCGTCAATAGACTTCTTTGGGGGACGCCAGGTGGAATCAGCTCAGCGAAATAAGCAGGGCCGGGAGAGCGGGAACGCCAGTCGGTAGGCTCGCCCTGAATGGCCCACACCAGACCACCTTATCTCGCTCGGTCGGCTTGATACCATACCCGTCCATCCTTGACCGTTAGTTGGGCGATAATTTTTTTCTCACCGGTCATGTGGTTCCGGTCGGTATCGACAAAATCGAATTCTCCCTGTTCAAGGCTGAGCACAGCGACATCGGCAGTGGCACCGGGCCTGAGCGTTCCGATTTGCTCAGCCTCTCCGATCACCCGGGCGGGATTAGTGGTAACACAGCGGATTACGTCTTCCAGGCCCATGCCCAGGTTGAGGAGCTTGGACATGGTCGTCGGCAAATCAAAGACCGGCCCCCTGGTTGCGCTGGGGAGCGTCAGGTCGGTCGCGATCGTATCGGGTAAAAATCCGGCGTCCAGGGCCTGCCGGACAAACGGAAACGGGAAGTGCATGCGCCCATGCGCGCAGTCAAAAATAATCCCCTCCTTTTGTGCCGCCCAGACTTCTTTGAGAATAGCTTTCTTTTCCGGCCCCATGATGCCGTATTCAAACCCGTGGAAGCAGTGAGTCACCACATCGCCCGGCTTGAGGAATTCCAAAATCTGAGGGACCGGCAGCAGCGCGTCGGTGATATGCACCATCAACGGTACGCCTGCCATATCGGCCGCTTGGCGGGCGAGACGCAACGGTTCGGTCCCGGCAGCGTCCGGTACGACGTTATTACTGAAGCGCAGTTTGACGCCAATGGCAAGGTCACGGTTGTCCGCAATCGTGCGTGCGCAGCCCTCAGGGTCGGCATAATCCATATTCATCAGCTCTCCGACCCGCAGGTGAATCAGACCCAGGGCGGACAAATGGACGAAACAGCGCAGCCGGACTTCGCTCGTATTGGCCACATACTGCCGCAATCCGGGGAAGGTGGCCGAACCGGCGCTACCGGCGTCAATCAGCGTAGTCACCCCACTCGCGGCGCAACGCTGGTCGGTTTCAACGCCCATATCGTGGGCGTTCACAAAGGTATGGGCGTGAATGTCGATCAACCCAGGACAGACAATGCGGCCGGACACCTCGCGTACGCGGGCCGCTTGGTCTGCGGGAATATCGGCGGCGACGGTCGCTATCTTGCCGTTCCGAATCGCCACGTCCGCGGGTTGGAGGGTGTGGTACTGCGGCCAGCCGGGGTCAATGACCTGGCCCCCTTTGATGAGCAGATCGTATTGCATCAGCAGTCCCGTCTACCGCGCCACCCAGGGGGCTGCGGCGTGCTCCGCTCAGAACCCATTCTCGCGGTTGACAAACCGGATACCCGCACCGGCTTGCGAGTGTCCAAGATCAATCTTCTTGAGAGGCTTGAGGGTGTCGGCGTCAAATACGGACAACGCGCTCCAGTTTCCGCCGCAGTAGACTTTGGTCCCGTCGGGATGGAGGAAAGAGCCGAAGACGCTGTTGGTGTCAAACTGCCTGACCTCTTCCATCTGACGTGTCGGGATGTCCATCTTCCACAGCTTGTCCCAGCCGAGATAGGCCTTCTGGGTTTTTGCCGATACCGCTCCGTGGGCCGTCCACCACTCGGCCTCATAGGGCTGAAGCTCCACCACTTGTAGCTCCGGATTGGCCTGTTTGAGGTCAAGGGTGGCTACTCCGACGGTGGTATGCTGGGTAATCGTGTCCGTCATATATACGGCAAACGAAGCCAGGAAGTCGTTTTCCTGGTAGGGGTTCCATAAAGGCAGTCCCTCCAGCTTTCCGGCGCCGGTTACGTTCCAGTCCGCCATGGGAATAACGTCCTCGACCTGCCCCGTCTCTGGATCCAGCACCGAGATATCTCTGCCCACACTAAAGGCGTACAGCTTTTTCCCGTCCTGGGACGACGCCAGCGCCATTACCTGACGGGGGGCGGGGAACACATTGGCGACCGTATTGGTGTCCAGATCGATAACCCGGATGCGGGTCTCCAGTATCTCGTATTTGCCCAGGTCTTTCTTCAACGGCATTTCATGGATGTAGAGGCGATTGCCCTGCGGGTTGACATCAATGGCCATGGTCCTGACCAGTTCGTTGTCGTTGGAGAGATTAAAGCGCAGGACCTCTTTTCCCTCGTCCAGGTCAACCAGGGCCACGCTTTGGCTGAGGTTGGTGACCGCGTAGGCGAACTGGGGGCGGGCGGGATTTGGCGCTACGGTAAAGATGGGGCCTTTCCCCTCAAGCGGGATGGTCTTTACGACCGTATCGGTTTCCGCATCAATCACGTATACGGAGTTCGGATGGGCACCAGTCAGAATATACCACTTGGCCCACACCAAGCCGGGTAGGCTGCAAACAAAGATCAGCGCACTCAGCGTTGACACTGTCCATAACAGACTCTTGCCCTTCATAAACGCCTCCTTTTTGGAAACATGATCTCGACCAGCGCCTTTTTGGCATAGCCATCCGGCACCATAAACACCTCAGCCCGAATCGGCCGCTGCTCGGCCTGAACCACTTCCTTGACCACCTGGGTGACCAGGTTCACGGTCCTGACTGGGTAGCCGATATTGATCAGTTCGGTTAACTCGGCGAGCACGGCTCCTGGCGGCGTTGTTCGAGAAGTTTGCAGCTTGCCGATAAACGCGTTTAGCCGGGACATGTCGACGTCTGTACTCAGCTTGATCTTTTCAGCCAGCCAGGTTTCTTCATACGCGATGCCGTTCCGCTGGATACGATATTTGTGAGCCACATACCCGGCAACCGACTCGGCCTCCGACATCGGGGTGATCGTAATCGTCAGTCTGGGGCTCAGACTATCAAACGGACCGGCTCGTCTTGCCACGAATTGTTGTGAACCATGGGGGAGTTGGTTCATCAAGCGTTCTGCCTGCGCCCGCCGTTCCTGGGTACGCGCTGCCATAACCGTGGCATAGGCCTCGATTGGTCCCTGCCAGTATACCTGCCCCATATGGCTGATAATTGACAGTTGCTGTGTGTTGAGGTCGATGATTTGCGTCCAGGCTCGGGTCTCGTAGGTCAGTCGGTTCCGAGCAACACGTGTGACGACCTGAGGGGTTCGCCAGGCAGAAGCGGAAGAGTCCGGTGGGATGGTTGTCGAGGCGATATACCAGCCCGCTTCAACGAGCGAGGGGGATCCGTGCAGGAACAGGAACAATCCCGCAAAGAAAACGCCCCGGCTCCACAGACGCTGTCTTTGCCCAGGGTTCATACTGGAAACCCCTCGTTGTTCACCGCACGGATTGGAAGACCGGTATTCTGAGACTATTTCTTCTCGGGGAAGACGAGTTCCAGGCTGCGCCAGTCCTCGGCGTTGACACCCGAACAGGCACTGGCCCACTCTGGGTAGTTTTGCAGGCTGTCAGGCACTTGAGCCGGCCACCAACACACATTGGCACAGCCGAGCAGGTCGGCTTCCATTGGCGCGCACATGCCCGCGGTACCGCCCCAGGGATTCGCCTCCCAGCCTGGGTTAAAAATCGTCGTGCAGCCCATCGGCTGAGCCATGCCCAGCACGTCTTCCGGCAGTTGCCGTTTGGCCACGGGGGCGGCCTCGACTCTCTGCGCTTTATGGTTCGCAGCCTTGAGGTGTTTCATCACGCCCTCCTTGCGCTGACCGGAAATTCTCGCGTCTCCTCCCAGCCTCGTAGCATACTGTCCGCCACAACGCCAGGGTTTGTTCTCTCTATTCAATCGGTTGAAAATTATACTTTGCCGGCATGACCAGCAGATGAGCGCGCGCGCCCATAGGCCGACGGGCGCCATTTGGCTGATACCAGGCCTCCACCCAGACATCGCCGACATTGCCCTGTTGCAAGTGCCGTTTTGGATTTGGACCGTCCTCGGCCGGCGTAAAAAGACCGTGGGCATCCATGGCACCGACAAAGCGCACATCGTCATCGTTGACGCGCTGCACATACTCGTTCAGTTTCCACGTCACCGGACCAACACGCCCCAGCTTCATATCGTCGTCAGTTCCCTTGCGTCCGTCCGGACCGTTTGTATACCCGACCGCCTCAAATTGCTGAAAAATCTTTGGGGTGCGGATGCCACCGGGCCGAGAAAACGCCTGCTCCGGAGAGAGGCGGATATAGTCAACCGTATTGTAGACAGCCAGCGACTGTTCCCCATCAACTCCCCGAATCCGAGCCTGCCGAGCGCCCATTTTTGCCTTTTTCCCCACAACCACGTCGGCCATGGCCGTATCAGCATCAACCCTCCGCAGGGACTGGACCGTCACCCCTGTTCCCAGGGAGATCGAAGCCGCGGTCAGGGACTCGGGGAGGTTCATGCCAAACAGCCTGAGAGTGGAGCGCTCGCCTACTTTGAGCGCAGTCGGGCTGACGGCCAAAAATTTTGCCTGACCAGTATTCCGGTATAACGTTTCCTCCATGCCCAGATCGCCAACAAGCGTCAGCAATCGTCTGCCGCTCACGACCGTCCCGTCCTCATTGGCAAAAAAGATTTCTTTATGGGTCTTGCCGTCATCGACCTCGGCCACACCCCGCCACTGGAAGCCGGTATACATCGTCACCGTGTTTTTCCCGGTCATGCGCGACCCGTCGGCAAAGTCGTAGGCGAACTGGCCCTCATAGTTGTCGTTTCCCGACGCGGTCACTGTCATACGACCGGTGTAGGCCCCGCCCTTTCCAGGATCGTGACCGACCACATTCCAGACCCCGGCGTAGTCCGGTTTGGGCTTGGCCTGCCACTGCTTCCAAGAGGCCGAGTCAAACGGGTAGGTCTGCGTCAGATAAGGGACGGTATCCTTCCGCACCAGGGTGTACCAGAAGTCGCCCAGCAGCCCCGTTGAGGCGACCTGATTTTCGATATTCGGCAGCAAGGCCGCTGTCAGGTCCGGCAGCCGCCCCCACGATTCGGGTGTACGGCGCTGCAGGGCGATCCGTGCATAGGAGTGACAGGCCACACAGGTGCCCTTCACTTCCTTAGGGACATGTTTTTCTATCGTATTATTGCGCTTCTCTAATGCATACCGAAAAGGTTTGACCTCCGACGGTGCCAAGCCATACTCATCGCTCAGATATTTGATCAGGATGCGGGCCTCACCCGCTTCCAGATTCGCCCCGTGGGTACGCAGCATGCGATAGATGGTCATCTCCCAGGCTTCAGGGGGCTTGCGCTGGTGTTCGATCGCGTCAAGCTTGCCGCCTTCTTCATGGGGAGGATGACAACCCGAGCAACGCGTCTCCAGCAGGGCCGGCCCGGTCATCTCCTGGCTCCACGCGGGTTGTCCCCCAAAACAGAGCGTCAAACCCAAGACGAATCCGCTGAGTTTGCCCAACAACACACGGCGTCTCCTCCATACGGTGTTCATGATCGCCCCCCGTTCCGGTTATGCCTTCACGCTCAAGGTCGTCTGAAACCTCTCAACACCTATAGGCCACTCAAAATTCATGTCAACAGATAACGTTCAATATCAGCAGGCAGGTCGGATTATGAAACGTTGGACCTCATTCAGTGCGTTATTCGTACCTATTTCAACCTTCCGCTATAGACGAAAGGGGTTTACTTTTTAAGTAAACTTTTCTAGGTTGAAGATGATGGATGGCCGGAGCAGACAACGAATCACGCCCAGCACGGAATATAGTCCCACGTTTGGTCAACGTCTCCGTGAAGAGCGTCAAGCAACAGGCCGCTCGCTATCGGACCTAGCCAAGACACTCCAGGTCACAAAAGGTTATCTTTCTCGTCTGGAGCGAGGAAAAGCGAAACCCTCGAAAGTCATTATCGAGTCAATAGCCCAAGCTCTGAAGATTGATTCGGGTTCGCTTAAAGTTCTTGCCGGTGACCTCCCCGATGACGTGAGACAGATTCTCTACCACCATCCTGAAGACGCTCCTGCCCTCCTCCGAGAGACGTTCGAAGAGTATAGTTCTCCCGCTCCTGCTCGTAAATCCAACAATTCGGCGAAGAGTATTCCTCAAAAGAAACGGCGTAGAGAGCCGCTTCAAAAAGAGCCCTATGAACTTATTGAGGCTGACTGTTTTGACTGGCTGGAACGCCGTGCTCCCGATAGCATCCATGCGGTCGTCACTGACCCACCCTACGGTTTGAAAGAATACACGTCCGAGGAAAAGCAAAAACTCCGGCGGGGGCGTGGTGGTATCTGGCGCATACCGCCAACCCTTAATGGATATACTCGCAGTCCCCTGCCTCGTTTCACTGTTCTGACGCACGAAGAGAAAGACTCCTTACAGAAGTTCTTTACACAGTGGGCAATAAGAATTCTGCGCGTTCTCGTCCCCGGCGGACATGTGTTCATTGCAACCAACCCCCTTCTCTCCCACCTCGTGTATGCGGCCTTGGAGCAGGCCGGTTTCGAGAAAAGAGGGGAGATTATTCGTCTTGTCCAGACTCTCCGAGGTGGTGATCGACCAAAGAATGCCCATAAAGAATTTACGAATGTCACCGTCATGCCTCGTTCCGGTTGGGAACCTTGGGGGCTCTTTAGAAAGCCCTGCCGGGGTCGGGTGCAGGACAATCTTCGGGAATGGAAGACAGGCGGCTTACGGCGAGTCTCGGAGGAGCAACCTTTTGGAGATGTTATCAAAAGCGCGCCGACCAGGGGGATGGAGCGGGAAATCGCTCCGCATCCATCCTTGAAACCGCAGGCTTTCATGCGGCAGATCGTTCGTGCTGCCCTTCCCTTGGGGGAAGGGATTGTCCTTGATCCCTTTATGGGAGGGGGGTCCACGATAGCCGCAGCTTGTGCAGTAGGCTACTACAGCATTGGGATCGAAACGGATCGGGAGTATTACAACATGGCTGTTCAGGCCATACCAAAGCTGGGGAGTATCTCCCTTTAGCATTTCCCCCTCACCCTAGCCCTCTCCCTCCAGGGGCTCACGGCACGACAGTTTTACGGAAGCGAGGGCCGGGATTCGTCCCATCCCCTCTTGGGAGGGGTGGCCGAAGGCCGGGGTGGGTTTCCCCAGGCCCATCGGCGTTCCCGAACCCACCCCGCCGCTACGCGGCACCCCTCCAAGGAGGGGATTTGCTGCTGCCTTCCCCCCGGATTCCCGGCCTCTGTGAAACTGTCGTGTCCTCAGCCCTCCAGGGGAGAGGGGATGCAAGATGTAGGGGCAACCCCCTGTGGTTGCCCGGTGACGGCCCGCTAGCCAGACAATTTCATTGGAATTACACCTCTGAGGTGGCGCAATACCCGCGCCTACCACGTATTCTCGTGGATCAGATTCTCAAGCGGGATTTTCTTATTCGTCGGTTTGCGCGGCTTTTCGGCGGGATAACCGAGAGTGATGAGGCCGACCGGGCGGACGTGGGTGGGCAGTTGCAATATCTTGGCGACTTCTTCCGGGTTATACGCGCCAACAAAGCAGGCCCCGAGCCCGCGCTCGGTCGCGCCCAACAAAATGAGCAATGAGGCAAACGCGGTATCCACCAAACTATAAAAAGCCCCGCGCGTGCCGTATTTCTCACCCATGCGTTGGATATCAGCACAGGTGGCAATGATAATCGGCGCGGTGGCGACCGAGTTCTGATTCATCGCCGCCTTGGCGAGTTGGGTCCGGACCTCGGGGTCACGCACCAGAACAAACTCCCACGGCTGGAGATTGCCCGCGCTGGGCGCGCGTACCGCGTAGCGTAGCAGTGTCCTGATCTCCTCTTCAGGAACCGGCTTGTCCTCATACTTGCGGATCATGCGCCGGCGTTTCACGACCGAAGTGAAGCTGGCAGCATCGCCTTTCTCAACGGCATGCGCCAGACTGTACGCCTGGCCAAGAAGGGCGGCAGTGCCGATCCCCTGGAGAACATTTCGGCGGGTAAGTATTGTCCGAGACATGCCGGGCGCTAACGATTCACAAACCGCAAGACGCTGACCCCTCCGGTCTGCGAGTGGCCCAGGGGGACCTTGGTGATCAGGTCGAGTGATTCTGCGTCGTAGACCGCGACATCGTGCCAGTTGCTGCCACAGTAGACCTTCTTGCCCTCCGGGTGAACCAGCGGCGCAAAATAGGTGTTGGACAGCGACACCTTTTTCTCAATGTGACGGGTTTTCGGGTCAACCTTCCACAAACTGTTGTATGCGAAATATGCCTTATTCGTATGCGGCGACAGCGCACCCGTGAGCACATAATCGCCTTCAACAAAAGGCTGCAATTCAACGATTTTCAGCTCCGGGTCTTCCTGGGTGAGGTCGAGCGAACCAATACCGAGCGTCACCTGGTTGGTGATGGAATCAGTGGTAAAGGTCCCGAAAGAGACGAGGTGGCCGCTTTCCTGATAGGTTCCGCCGAGCGGCAGACCATCGGTTCTCGCAATGCCGCTGATATTGCGGTTTGCCAGCGGAATGACATCGAGCAGGCTGCCGTCTTCCGTGCTATGGACAAAAATGTCTTGACCCACGCTGAACAGATAGAGGCGTTTGCCATCTTTTGAAGAGGCCAGCCCCATCACCTGGCGGGGGGCAGTGAATGTGATCAGCGTCTCGTTGGTCTCCAGGTCAATGACCCGTATCCGGTTGTCCCGGGCCGTATAGCGGCCCATGTCTTGCTGAATCGGCATTTCGTGCACGAACAGCCGGGTGCCCTGCATATTCACGTCGATCGCCATGGTGCGCACGAGTTCATTGTCGCTCGACAGGTCAAAGCTTTTGACCTGCTTGCCCTCATCCAGATCGACCATGGCCACGCTTTTGGCCAAGTTGTTCACGACATAGGCGAACTGCGGCTGGGCCGGGTTCGGCGCGATGTAGAGTGCCGGTCCACGGCCCTCAAGGGCAATGTCTTTGACCACCGTATCGGTTTCGGTATCAACGACGACCAAGTTGTTGGGATGCGTACTGGCCAGGAGATACCACTTGGCCCAGGTCGTCTGCGGCAGGACCAGCAGCCCGAGCACAAAGAGCACGCCTCCCAGCAGCCTGTTTTTCCCGTGCACCACCGGCTCCTTCCGCCCGCTGCGTTTATCCGGACGTGTCGGTCTTGGGGAAAACAACGTCAAGGTTGCGCCAGTCTTCCTGATTCATGCCCGAGCAACCTTTGGCCCACTCGGGAGCGTTCTGGAGGCTGTCCGGCACCTGAGCCGGCCACCAGCACAGATTCGCACAGCTCAGCAGGTCGGCCTCCATGGGGGCGCACATGCTGCTGGCCCCACCCCACGGATTGGCCTCCCAGCCCGGATTGAAGATCGTCGTACAGCCGATGGGTTGGGCCATTCCGATGACGTCTTCCTCGGTGGGAGTCGCTCGGGTCACGCTGGCGGTGACGGCCCGGGCCTTGGAGTTTGCTGCCTTGAGGTGTTTCATCTCACACTCTCCCTTAGGTCAATTCTTTTGGGGCGTCTCCACGCCCGCGTAGCACATATTGCTCGACAAACCCAGGGGTTTGCTCTTGCAACTGCATATACACGCCAATGCCGTATTCCGTCCATTCCCGCAGGAAATCGCAGTAGTGCAGATTCGGCAGCGTCGTGTCTCCAAACTCGGTCATGGCTTCGTGATAGCACCCGCCGCCACACAGACCCCGAATCCAGCAGGTCTGACACACTGGCTTATTGCCCACATGAGCACCGTTGATGAAGGTGTTCAGCCGGTCATATTGAATGCCGTCTTTGACATTGCCGTATTTTTGTTCCTCGGTGCCCGGAAACCGATGACATAAATACACATCACCGTTGCCGTCCACGTCCAACAGGCCCAGGCCGGCCCCGCACGGAAAGAGCTTGTTTGTGCCCAGGTGAATATCGGTCAGCATGGTGCTCAAATTTGAAAACCCGGTGTACTGCTGGTTGAGCGCCCGCTCGATATACACCGCGCCAAGCTCGCGAAACTGCCGCAGCAATTCACGCAAATCGGCCGGCTCCAAGCCATAGTCGGTCTCGGCCTGGGCGGTGACCGGCGAAAAGCCAACCTCAAAAAAACCGAGCTGCGTGAGATGCTCGTAGGTGCGCACGATATCGATGGCGTCTTTTGTGACCGTGACCCGGGCGACCACCGGCCTGACCGTATAGCGTTCCAGCAGGCGTTCCAGGCGGGGCCGTAAGAGATCGTACGAGCCTTTCTGTTCGCCCCGCTTTGTAAGAAAAACGCGCCGCTTGTCGTGCAGGTCTTTGGGACCATCAATGCTGATGGTCACGCCAAAGCGATGGGCCTGGAAAAAGTCGATTACCTCGTCGGTCAACAGCGTTCCGTTGGTCGTGAGCGAAAAGTCGACGACCTTGTCTTCGGCCTGGGCCTTTTCTTCCGCATAGGCGACGGTCCGACGCATGAGCTTGAAGTTCAGCAGCGCCTCTCCGCCAAAGAAAATCAAATTGACCTCTTTGCTGGCGCCGGACTTCTTGAACAGAAAATCGACGCTGTCGCGCGCGGTCTCCCAGTCCATCTGGACCGGCGACGGGCCGTATTTCGCCCCCTCGGGTTCGTAGCAGTAGGTGCAGTGGAGGTTACACTTATTGGCCACGTTGACAACGAGCGAACTCACCGGGAAATGCTCAACGTCGAGCACCGGCAGGGGAGCGGGAGTAGCGGAACGCTCCTGGGTTTGCAGGATTTCTAAGGTGATAAATTCCTGGATCGTCTCGGTTATTTCGGCCAGCGGGAAGTGCTCGGCCAGACTGGCGGTCAGCTCTTCCTGGGTCGCGTGCGGATGCGCCTGCGCATACTCCAGGACGGCCTGAGAGACCGGGTCCATGACAAACATGGACATGCTCTTGGCCGCAACCAGAATGTTCTGTTTACCCTCCGTTATGGCGTGGGCGTTTTCCGCACGGAAGTGTAATTCCATTATGCCCTCCCAGAATCCGTCCCTATACCCCTACCATGCTATTCAATCGGTGGGAAGACAAACTTGGCCGGCATCACTAATAAGTGGGCGCGCGCGCCCATGGGTCGTTTTTCGCCCTCGGGCGTATACCAGGCTTCCACCCAGACATCGCCCACATTACCTTCCATCAGGTGGCGTTTGGGATTCGGCCCATCCTCGTTGGGGTGAAACAGGCCGGTTTGATCGACCGAACCGACATACTGGATATCGTCGTCGTTCGGACGTTTCACGTACTCTTCCAGATTCCACTTGACCGGTCCGATCCGTCCCAGCTTGACATCGTCGTCCGTGCCCTTGGCGTTATCCGGGCCGTTCGCATAGCCTACCACTTCGTACTGCT
This sequence comes from Candidatus Binatia bacterium, assembly GCA_022820725.1. Classification (GTDB taxonomy): domain Bacteria; phylum Desulfobacterota; class Binatia; order Bin18; family Bin18; genus Bin18. Next base: position 18,461 of record JAJEFA010000004.1, on the reverse strand, counting down.
GAAAAATTTTCGGCGTCCGAATGCCGCCAGGCCGGGCGAAGCCCCGTTCCGGCGTGATGCGGATGTAATCGACCGCCTCGTAGACCGCGACCTGCCCCGTTCCCGCCACCCCTTGAATGGAGACCGTGCGCAGCCCTTCTGCCACGCCGGCCTTGGCAAAGACTTCCGCCACAATCGTTTGGTTGCCATCGAGCCGCAGGGACAACACCCCCACGCCCTTGCCAAAAGCAAATTTATCCGCCGACAGCGTGTCCCCGGAGAAGCCCATCCCGAAAATATTTACTGTCTGGGGAGAGCCGGTTTGGATCATGGCCGGACTGACCGTCAGCAGCTGCGCCCCGCCCCGGCGGCGATACCAGGTTTCATTCATGCCCAGGTCGCCGAGGTTGGTCAGCAAGCGCCGGCCGGAAACGGTGTTCCCGTCTTCGGAGGCAAAGAAAATCTCGCGCTGTCGCATCTCCCGGCCGGCCGGTCCACTTTCCTTGGCTTGGGCAACGCCGCGCCATTGGAAGCCGGTGTATATCGTCCCGGTCGTGGAGCCTTCCATCCGAGAGCCGTCGGCAAACGCATAGGAAAATGTGCCAGTGTATTGATCGTCCTCCCCGGCGGTAAGCGTGAGTTGCCCGGTGTAATCCCCGCCGCGGCCGGGGTCATGGCCAACCACCAGCCAAGTACCGGCATAGCTCGGCTTTTTGGCCGCCTGCCAGGCCGTCCAGGCTTCGGTCTCAAACGGCTGGTGCTCGATCAGATGGGGCACCGCAGCGTTCTTTGCGTCGTCAAACCAATAGTCTTTCAATTGGCCGGCGGAGGCGGTCTCACTGCCGATATTCGCCATGAGTGCGACCTTGGCGTCCGGCAGCCGCTCCCACGAGTCCTGCGTCCGGCGCTGCAAGGCGATCCGTGCGTAGGTATGGCACTGGATACAGCCAGCCTGGAGGGGCTTGGGCACGTCCTGCGTGGTGCGGGTATTGCGCTGTTCGAGAATAAAGCGATAGGGCTCGACTTCTTTGGGAGCCAGCCCGTAGTGATCGCTCAGATATTTGACCAGAATGCGGGCATCTCCGTCTTGCAATTCGACCCCGTGCGTTCGGACCATACGGCTGAGCGTCATGCTCCAGCCTTCGGGTGACTTGCGCTGGGCTTCAATCGCGTCAAGCTTGCCATTCTCTCCTTGCGGCGCGTGGCAACGTATACAGCGGATCACCAACGTTTCTCGGGCGGAAGGCGTCGCCTGGTGTTCTGCAGCCTTGACATCATGGGTCGTGCCAACGAGCCCCGCCAACACGAGCAATACCCAGATGTGCCTTCTCATCCGTTTCCATGTTTTTCCGGTCGTCATACCTGTCCTCTCCTCCAGGCTGAAACACTGGTCTCCATCTCTGACGCAGTAGCCGGATTCTATACCTCTCTGAGTGAGAGTCAAATGGAAAGAACCGGAGTTATAGATACCATTTTCTCCCTCGCATAAACGGGCATATTTGGTATGCTTTGTTTACAAGGGACAAGGCATGGGTCAGGACAGGGACGGGGCGCCGACCGGGGCGGGGGTTAAAGTCGCGCTTATCGACAGCGGGGTGAATGCCCAGCATTCGCATGTTGGCAGCGTCGCGGGCGGCATCCATTTTTTCTTGAACGAGGAGAACGAGGTCCAGACCAGCCCGGAGTACCCCGATCACATCGGGCACGGGACCGCCCTCGCCGGGGTGGTCCGTGCCAAAGCTCCCCAAGTCGAGCTCTACGCGGTTAAGATTTTTACGGACCATCTGGCCACTTCATTTCCGGTTCTGGAAGCGGCCTTGGGCTGGGCCATTGGACAGCGCATGAAAATCATCAGTCTGAGTCTGGGAATGATTAACGCGCAGCATCGCCAGCCGCTCTCGGCTCTAGTCGCCCAGGCACAAGAAGCAAAGCTCATCCTGATTGCGTCTTCTCCCCCGGACCGCTCGGATGTGTTACCCGCAACCTTACCCGGCGTCATAGGCGTGGCCGCGGATGAAAGCTGCGCGTGGGACGAATACCGCGCCCTCACAGACAGCCCGGTTCCCTTTCGTGCCCATCCCTATCCACGCCCCCTGCCCGGCCCGGCCCAGACGCAGAACTTTTACGGCCATAGTTTTGCCTCAGCGCATATTGCCGCTACGCTCGCCCTCCGGGCCGAGCGCCACCCAGACCTGACGCCAGAAACCGCCCGGACCTATCTCCAACAGACGAGTCGGACATAATGGGGCGAGAAAAATACGAACACTACCCGGTGGCGGCCTGTAGGATATCGGGCGTTCGGGTCAGTTCCCGGTAAGTTCCCTGCCACTCGACCGCGCCGTGCTTAAGCACGACAACCGCATCGTCGGCGTGGAGTGAGCTCAACCGATGGGTCACCACGAGTGTCGTGCAGCCTTGCATCACCGCAGACAAGGTCTGACGGAGGTCGGCTTCGCTTTCGACATCAAGGCCGGACAGGGCTTCGTCCAGTACCAGAATCCGGGGCTTTTTGAGCAGGGCGCGGGCCAGGGCAATGCGCTGACGCTGTCCGGCCGACAGGCGCGTGCCCCGTTCGCCCACAGTGGTCTCGTAACCGTCAGGCAACGTGGTCACATACTCGTGCAGGCCAACTGCTGTGACCGCCGCAACGATCTCTTCGCGGCTTGCCTCCGGGCTGGCGTACGACACGTTTTCCAGAATCGAGGCGTGAAATAGAAAGGGCTCGTGGCCGATGACGACCACATGTTGACGTAGCCATACCAGGTCCAACTCCCTCACGTCATGACCGTCCAGGCAGATGGTCCCGGCCTGGGGCTCATACAGCCGTATCAGGAGGTCGACGAGCGTGGACTTGCCCGTTCCGCTCGGCCCCAGAACGGTCAGGCGCTGCCCGGCCTCCACCCGCAAATTCACCCGCCGCAACACCGGCTGACTGGCCGGAGTGTTCGTCTGGTAGCCAAAAGACACGTCACGAAATTCGATCTCGCCCCGTAGGTCTTCAGGGCGTAAAGTCCCGCCGGACGGCTCGGTATACTCCTGCCCGATATCCAGAAACTCGAACACCCGGTCCACGGACACGCCGGCCCGCTCGATACGCAAATACAGGTCCATCAGAACCTGAATAGGGCTGAAGGCGCGGGACTGGTAGGCTGCGAAGGCAACCAGACTGCCAATGCTCATCTGGCCCTCAATCACCAGATAGCCCCCGTATAGGGTGACCAGGGTACTGCCCAGAAACGTCGTGGCCGTCGCGGTCGTGCTAGCGATATAGCCGATCATTTCAAACCGCGTCACCAGTGCAACAAAGCGTTGGCCCAGTCGGCCCAAGCGTCCCAGCTGGGTAGGCTCCGCACCAAACTGTTTGACGAATTTGATGGCCGATAAGGACTCAACCAGAAAGGCGGAAATCGAGGCGTTCAACTCTCTCACCTTGCGGGTTTCCTCAACCATATACGGCTGGATTTTGCGCACCCCATATATTTGCAGGGGAATGACGAGCAGGCTGACCAGAAAGAGCCGCCAGTTGAGCCAGATGAGAAATCCCACGGTTGCCAGCAGGACGAAGATATTGGTGACAAAAGTAAAGGCCGCATCGGTGAGGACGGACTGAATCTCGGCAATATCGGTATTCAGGCGCGACAGGAGGTCGCCGACTTTGACCTGAGTATGGAAACGGAGAGAGAGTTTCTGCAAATGGGCGAAGAGGTGCTGTCTGAGCGCAAATAAAACGCGTGCCGTAACCTGGGTATAGAGATAACGGTTGACCGCCCCAACCCCATAACCGAGCAGCGTGACACCCAACATGATCCCGCACAGCGTCACCAAGAGCGACACGTTGCGCGCGAGCAAAACATCGTCAATCAGGATTTTGGTGAACAGTGGCCAGAGTAGACCGAGAACGGTGCCAAAGGAGGACAGGAGAAAGACGAAGCCGATTCTACGCACATACGGCTTCACAAAGGGCGACAGCCGATAGAAACGAGAGAGTACCGAGGCAATGCGCATAACGACAGGCCTGAGAGAGCGAATACCAAGCCGACTGTACAGCAGCTTGGCCTGAGACGAAATAGACACGACTCTCGTGTTGCTCTTCCCGATTCGACGGCATAAGCTCCGGGTAATAATCTCACGATTCCCTATTGGCAGTCTGACGTGACACTCCCTTCCGCAGCAGACATCGTGGTTGCTGGCGGCGGTCCAGCCGGTGCGACCATCGCCCACCAACTCGCAGGCTTCGGCTATCGTGTCGTGCTTATCGAGAAACGCCGTTTTCCACGACACCAGATTGGGGAATCCCTGACACCGAGCATCCTTCCCTTGCTCGACTTTCTAGGCGTTCGAACCCAGGTGGAACAGGCCGGCTTTCTGCGTATGGCTGGTCACAGCGTGTGTTGGGGCTCATCCCTGCCACGCACCGCGCATTACAGTTCGGATCAACACTGGCGCGGTTTTCAGTCTGTGCGCGCCGATTTTGACCTGATTCTGCTTAATCATGCCCGCCAAGCCGGTGTCCAAGTTATGGAAGGACAGCCGGTGCGAGATGTTCGGCCTGACGGGGAGCACGGCGTGACCGTCCGCTATGGTTCGGGGGAACGCATTCGGGCCACCTTCTGTGTTGATGCGACCGGCCACGCGGGCATATATGCCCGCCAGCACTTGCGCCAACGGGACAGCGTCTTTCAGACCCTGGCCCTGACGGGCTATTGGCAAAACGCGGCGAATCCACCCGGCGTAGACTTCGCTAACACCCTGCTTGAAGCCTATGAGGACGGCATGGTCTGGTCAGTCCCGCTGCACACGGGCGAGCGGAATGTCACGTTGCTGGTTGACTGGCGCCACAGCCGCACCATAAAGCGGGCCGGACTGCAGCGCTTTTATATCGATGAACTTCGTAAGGCGATCTATGTCCCGGGCTTTCTAGCTGACGCACACCTCCCCCACCCACCTCAGGTCTTTGATGCCAGCCTGTACACCGCCCGGCAGTTTGTCGCCGGTCGCACTCTCCTCGTCGGTGACGCCGGCCTGTTCATTGATCCCTTGTCCTCAGAGGGAGTCCGGAAAGCCATGGCATCCGCCATTACCGGCGCTGTGGTTGTCAACACCATACTCCAGCGGCCCGCCATGCGGTCCCAGGCCGCCGAGCTGTACGAAGCCGGTCAGCGGGACACGTATGACAGCCACTATCAGCAATCGGCCCGTTATTACGCGGAAGAAGGCCGCTGGCCGGACCGTCCCTTTTGGCAGTACCGTTGCCTGCGCCTTGAACCCGATGCGGATCCCGCCGCTCCGCAGCAACCGTCCGCGGCCTTTTCTCCGTTTGATTCACAGCCGGTTTCACACTTGATGGTAATGCCTGACCTGCGTATTCAGGAGAAACCTGTGATCGAAGGCTCGTATGTGGAGCTCCGGCCCGCAGTTGTGACCCCGCGTTACCCGCGCGGCCTGCGCTTTCTGTCCGGAGTCAATGTCCCGACCCTGCTACGTTACGTGCAGACACAGTGCGCCGTTCCGGATATTCTGGAGGCCTATCAGCGTCACCCCGACGGACGGCGGAACTCGCCTGCCCAGGTCCGTCAGGTTCTGGCCCAGTTGTATCAAGAAGGCCTGCTCAGGCCGATTTCGCCAGACGAAAGCCAATCAGATTGAAGCGAAAATTGGGGTTGTTGCGGAAGCGGTGGGACACCCGGCAAAACTCGGGGAAGAGCAGCCAGGCTCCTCCGCGCAACACCTTGACCGTTCCAGCTGCCGGACCCTGTGGGTCTTCGGTCGGGGAGATCGCGTAATACCGTGGGTCGTACCAGTCAGCCACCCACTCCCAGACGTTACCGGCCATGTCATACAGGCCATAGGGATTGGGCGGATAGCTCCCGACCGGAGTGGTCCCGGCCCGATTATCATAATTTGCCAGCTCCCGGTTGATCCCATCGCCCCACGGATAGGGCTTGTCGGCTAACCCGCCACGGGCCGCGCTTTCCCATTCGGCCTCGGTTGGTATCCGTCCCCCGGCCCAGGCACAATAGGCCTGGGCATCATGCCAACTCACCAAGACCACCGGATGGTCTTCTCGCCCCGCTGGCGGTACGTTTCGCTCTGGGTCCCAATTCTCGCGCTCCACCCGGGCATCATCGAGATAGGGAACACGATGGCCGGTATCGAGAACAAATTGCCGATACTGAGCATTCGTCACTGGATATTGGGCAAGATAAAAACTCCCCAACGAGACCCGGTGGGCCGGACGTTCGGGCGGCGTCCCGCTCTCGCTTCCCATACAATACTCACCCGCAGGGATGCGGACGAGCAGGCTACTGTCTTTTGAGTTGACGATAGGCTTCATGAGTTGACCAGGCGATAATCCCGACCCAACGAATCAAAGAGTTCAGCCAGGGCGCTTTCAACGCTCCGTCTCAGCCCTGCTCGCGGTACCATGGTTAGCGTCCCTTCCGTCCAGGTTGGGGCCATTAAGTGGACCTGCTCCGTTCGCTTTAAATGGACGACTTGTTGCACTTGCAGTTCGAGCGAATAGGCCAACACGGAGGCCGGGTGTTCCACGACCCGGAGTGAGATATTCAGCACGGCTGGGAAATCCCCAACCGTCAGCGCGTTGCGGCGTAGGTGAGTAGCAGCCAGCGTGTGGAGCTGTGTTTCTGAAAATCCCAGTCTCCGTGCCGAAGGGCTAACGGTCATAATAGCCACCCGAAAACCTTCAATCCCGAACAGCGTCGTGGCGTCGGATCGGATGCCAGCAACTGAGGTGGGCCAGACCAGACAGACGAACAGACACAGCAGGCGGGCGGCGGCAAGGGAGGCTGAGAGCGACATATCCCTTACTTCGGCTGGGGAGCGGCTTGTTGTTTTGCCAGTTGGAGGGCAACCGCCTTTTCAACCAAAGCAAACAGGCGTTGATTTTTTTCCGCCGGCAACGCCCGTAGCGCCTTTTGGATCAACCGGCCCATCTCCGTCACCTCCCGCCCGCTGGACTGGGCACCTTGCTTTCTCAGCTCCTCCAATTGCAGTCGCTCCCGCTCGGGTAACGACCGGAGGGCCTCGGCATAGAGCGCATCCATTTCGGTCCGCTCGTCGGGTGGTAAAAGCTGGCGGCCGGCTTGGGAAAGTCGCATTCCCCGTTTTGCCGCGGGCATCCCGCGGGCTTGCAGGACACTCTGCACTGTCTCTTTGGGTTGGATGCGATGGCGATAGGTCATCGTCACCGCCACCACGCCTATGGTCAGAAGGCCTATCACCAGGAAAACGCCTTTGTATGAGCGCACCATTGACATGCTCAACCTTATACGCGCTTCGACACGGTCTGAGTAGGGGAGGAGATGGGGCGGGAGCGGGAGTTGATCAGCTTTCCCCGCAACAGGAGAGACGCTATGCTCTCCGCTCCATGGTCCAGGAGCGTCTCTTTCCGCTGCCCGACCTCAGCGGCCGTTTGGCCGTGCTGGGGGGACAGTCGCGCGACCGGACCGAGTTATGCCTGGGTCTTGCCCTGCGTCAAGCGAGTCAACATGGCGTGGTGGTGTGTCTGGATGCCCACGGTCGTCAGCAACTCGAAATGCCCTTTCGGCTTCTGCTGCGCGAAGACGCAGCCTATATTCCCCTGCCGGCAGAGGGGACGATTTCGGATGATATCGCTCAGCGGGTGCTTCAGACGCTACAGGCCGGTCTGGGTAGAACACCTTCCCTCCCCCCCCTCCTCATCGTTGATGGTGCCCAAGAGACTGCCGACTGGGAGCACACGCTCACCTTCTTCTTGCGTACCGGGATGGTGGTGGTCGAATTTCTTCTACACCCATCCCGTCTCGTTTTTGGGCGGTACGAAACAACACTGCTCTTGCACGCAGCAGGAGCTGAGGCCGAGGCGATCAGTCAGACCGTCGGAAGAAAGGTCACGTCCGAAAATCTGACAGCGTTGAAGCCGGGAGAGGGATATTTCATCCATCTGTCGCGGGTGTATCGGGTCCGCTTCCCGGAGTATTCATAGACATCCGTGCCTTCGTTGACAATATCGAGCCGGACCCGCCATAATCCCGTGCCAATAAAAAGGGAGGGTCGATATGCGGGTTGTGATTCTCGGAGCTGGAGGTGTGGGTTCGGTTGTCGCCGGACATCTCGCGCGGCATGGGGTAGACACCGCTATGATTGCCCGACCAGGTCACGCGCAGGCTATACAGCGAAACGGTCTCCGAGTCACCGGACTGTCCGACTTTCGGGTCCGACTGCCAGCGTACACTGATGCTTCCGCCCTCGACACAGCCGATGTCTTGTTGATTACCGTGAAGACCAAGGATATGGCGCGTGCCTTGGCCAGCGTCAAACATCTTCAGATTGGCAGTGTTTCCTCACTTCAGAATGGCGTGGTGAAGAACGCCCAGATGGCTCACGTTTTTGGTGCGGAGAAAATCGTTGGCGCGACCACCATGATCGGTGCGACCCTCGTCCACGATGGCGAGGTCCATTACACTCTGGATGGGATTACGTTTTTTGGCGAACCGGACGGCACGCGCTCAACGCGGGTCGATCATCTTGCTCAGACGTTTGTTGACGCCGGGCTCAAGGCGGCCGCAGTCGAGAACATCGACTCGATCGAATGGACGAAACAAGCCATCCAAAACCCTTTTGCCCCGCTGGCGGCCCTAACTCGCCTGCCCGTCCATTTGGTCTGGTCGAGCCCGGAACTGGCGACCCTGTCTGTCCATATGTTTCGAGAAGTGGCGGCCGTTGCGGATGCCCTCGGCATTCCGCTATCCGACCATGCGGCCTGGAGCCTGTTCGATCAGCAGATGCTCCGGGACGCTCCGTTCGACGAGGCAGTACAGATGCTCGTGCGGGTAGGCCAACAGGTGGCACGGAGCGGACGGACGCAGATTGTTCCGTCTATGCTCCAAGATGTCCTGGCAGGGAAAAAAACGGAGATTGAAGAGACCGTCGGGCACGTCTTCAAGGAAGGCCAACGCCTCGGCATTCCCGTTCCTTACACCGAGTTTGCCTATCGTGCGGTCAGAGCCATAGAGGACGATTACCCCGCCCGGCTTGACGCCTCCGGGTGAAGGCTGATCGTCCCTGTCTCCCTCCTTTATGACGCGGGGATACGGAGCACCTTACCCGCCTGAATATGGTGACTGCGGAGGTTGTTGAGCCGTACCAAGGTCGCAACCGTGGTATTGTAGCGGAGAGCAATTTCTCCCAGGGTATCCCCCCAGCGCACCCGGTAGAGCGTCGTCTCGGTCCGGCCGGTGGGAATCCGCAGGACCGCGCCGATATTAATCTGGGTCCCACGCAGACCATTTGCTGCCCTCAGAGCACGCACCGTCGTCCCGTAACGCCGAGCGATTCTCTCCAGGGAATCTCCGCGACGCACGGTATACCGGAGGTCCTGCTCGTCTTCCCTTTCTCCAGCATCATGCCCTGTGGCAGAAGGTCTCGGTACCGGCCGGGACGCTACCGTTCGTCTATTTGATACTGCCGTCGGGGATATGGGAAGAGAGATTTCTTTTCCAGCCGCAAGAGGATGTAAATACCATATCTGATGCTGCTGACGGAATGTCTGCGGATCAACCTGAAAGACGTTGGCCAGCAACTCTGGCGTATCTCCAATACGCACCACATACACTGGCTTTTCCCCCACATCGATCAGATCCGCAGGTATTTCCATGGGATAGACAACGGTCGAGCCTCCTTGGAGAAAACGCTTCGCCAGCGTGGGATTGTATAAACGCAGAATGGTGGGCGTGAGCTGAAGGGCCTGGGCAACGGATTCCCACGACTCATCGGGTTGAACTTTTCTGAGCTTGAGCTGTTCTGCCCGGCGCCGCACTTCGGGCTCATATTCCTGTAAAACGGATTTATAATACCCAATGCTCACCACGTATTGCAGCGTCTTGAAGTGGATGGCTTCGTCTTCTTGTATCTGATCAGGACCGAGCTTATACGCGGCCAGTACATAGTCCTCACGCGTGAACTGATTTTGTAACTGCGCCAGGTATTTTATACCGGCTTCAATATCCGTTGGACTGCCAAGTAAACGGACGAGTCCGGGAGACATTTGGAAATACCCGGCACCGCCGCCTGGAGAAACCCACTCCGCATTCCCGCCCGATTCCTGGAGAATCACCGCCCGAGCGAGCCGATGGTCGACCCCGTAACGGGCGGCATGAATGTAGAGTTCACGTTCGATCTCAATGGTCTTGCGGTACATGCCCAAAAGGGCAGGAGAAATATCCGACGTCGCCCAGGCTGATTGCACCCAGAGCACGCCGCTCAGAAACACTATCCACCATGTCATTCTGTATCCTCCAGCGTTGCTGAAGCACAGTCTCAATATACGCAGAACAGCCCGAGAAGGAAAGAATAATGCCCCATGGCTGATGTTGCGAGGTGTTATCTCGCCCCCGGGACCTTCCACCGGACTTGATCTCGGTATAATAAGGCTTACATTCTCCTGGAATGCGACGCGCTGTTTTTCTTGTTGAGCGCCAGGCAGTATCATTGCAAGGAAGTCTCTGCTCCCGTGTTTGAATTGTTCTCGGCATCCGCTATTGATTCCTGGGTTGCTTACCTCACGTACTCACCCTATATCACCATCTTTCTGCTACTTATTGCGGGGATATGGTTCATTCCGCTCGCTGAAGAAATCGCCCTCGTTGCCGCCGGCTATCTCTACTACTCGGACCAGGTTCAGTTGACCACCATGCTCATGCTGCTCGGCCTGGGCGTTTTTTGCGGTGATTTTGTTGGTTTTTGGGTAGGCCGCCATTGGAGGGGCAGAAGTCCACGTTCAGCATTTCCTTTTCTTCATCACAGTAAATGGGTTGAGCGATTTAAGACTTGGCTTGACCAGCATCGGAATCGGGCACTTTTCTTGACTCGATTCTTGCCCGGTCTGCGCCTCCCCGCCCATATTATTGTTGGTGCCCACGGGATGCCGACGTCTATCTATGTCCGGATTTCTCTGATTGCCATCGTCGTCTACGTGCCGGTCATTTTTACGCTAGCCTATTCCTTTGGAGCCGAGATTGACGCCGCCCTCACCTCCATCCAGCGTCTGGGGCACGTTGCGTGGGGCCTGCTGCTCGTCGCGGTTATCGTCTGGAGTCTCATTCGGTTCTGGATCACCCGAGAGTCCCTTTTCGACCAGCCCCAGTAGAGGCGGCGGATGAACCGCCCTCTTGCGTTACAGCCGACCACATTGAGTCGGAGCCCGGTTTTCCGTATGGTAGAGGCCTGAAATCAAACCGCTTCAGTTGGAGGAGATGACATGGAAAATCAGGGACAAGGACCGGCCTGGGTGGTTTTTCTGCTCTGGATGCTCGCCCCCTTGCTGCTCTTCTTTCTTATTTTGACCTTTACCGGCTAGCAGAGCCCAGAATAAGGAGCAACAATGAAACCACACAGGCAGAAGAGCCTCAGCCTTGTCTGCGTTTTTTTACTGACAGGAGTTGTGCTGGCTCCGGGCGCACTCGGAGCCGACGCCACTAGTGCGGTCCTGGCTACGGTCGGCGAAAGAAGCATCACCGAGGCAGAGATTGAAAACCAGATTAAAGGTCAGATGCTCCGCTTGAACAATCAAATCTACTCGCTCAAAAAGCAGGCGGTCGACTCGATCATCAATGCACACCTGCAAGAGCAGGAAGCAAAGAAGCGGGGCATCACCCGCCAACAACTCCGCCAGCAGGAAGTGACCGATAAAACAGAACTGGTGAGCGATGCAGAGGTAGAAGATTACTATAATAAAAATAAAGCCCGGTTTGGAGAGAAAAAGCTAGAGGAAGTGCAGGTTCAGCTCAAACAATCCCTCCAGACTCGCAAGCAGCAACAGCGCCAACAGGCATTTGCTGCCGAACTGCGCAAAGCCGCCACGATCGACTTTAAGCTGACGCCGCCGATTGTTGACGTTCCGACCACCGGAGCACCTACCAAAGGACCGCAGAACGCGCCCATTACACTGGTCGAGTTCTCCGACTATCAATGACCGTACTGTGCCCGAGTGCAGTCTGCACTCTCCCAAATCCAGGAAAAATACAAAGATAAAGTCAAGTTTGTCTTCCGGGATTTCCCGTTAACCCGGATTCATCCCCAGGCGTATAAGGCGGCTGAGGCGGCGCGCTGTGCCGGAGATCAGGGCAGATACTGGGAGTACCACGACATCCTGTTTGCCAATATCAAAGCCTTACAGCCCGAGGAACTGAAACAATATGCCGCCGACCTCAAACTGGACACTGCACAGTTTGCGGCCTGCCTGGACAATAACGCCTATACCGCGGCGGTCAGCAAGGATCTGGCGCTCGGCACCCAACTCGGGGTGAGCGGAACGCCGGCCTTTTTTGTGAACGGACGTTTTCTGTCCGGTTCGCAACCCTACTCGGCGTTTGCCGAATTGATTGAGGAAATGCTGGCAACGCAGTAGTCCAGAGGGGCCAGTCACCCCTCGTCTCTCGCCCCTGGTCCGTCCGGAGGCAGCCGCCGTGGCAGCGCTCCGCAGTGCTGTAAGGCTAAAGCATCGAGACGGCCCTGGAACGCCTTTCTTTCAACCGCCGTCTGGCAGGGCAAAGCACACAGAGTCTGGCGGTCCTCCAGGGGGAAGGCCTGCCATTCTTTTAAGTGGAGTTTGATCCCTACTTGGTCGAGCTTGTCTCGAACAGAACGGGGAATCCAGCCAAGATCATCCGTCTCCATACCCGCTCCCTTTCCTCACAGCGATCTGTTCGCCCCTACCCGCTTTCCCCGCGTCGCGCAAGGCAACCCTGCCCCTATTGGCGATTCAGAAAGGGGTGTGGTAATGCTTCAGCCCATGTCAGCAAAGAAAGCAAAAGCTGCTCGCCGTCAGGCAGCCGCACATGACCCGGCCGCGCAGGCAACGCGTCACGCGCAACGCTACGCTCCCAGTTGGCCGCTGCTCGCCATACGTGTCCTTGGGGCGCTCGGTCTCGTTATCGGAGTCTACCTCTCAGTCCTTCATTATCAGACGGGGGCAGGCGGGAGTATTGAATCGGCTTTTTGCGGCACCGGGACCACGGTCAACTGTAGCCTGGTCCTGAGTAGCGCCTATGCCACCCTCTTTGGGGTTCCCGTTGCCGTTCTTGCCGCCGGTAGCTATGTGATCCTCCTCGCCAGCACCTTCCTGGCAGTGCCTGGATTGACCGTCCTGCTGTGCAGCTGGATGTTTGTTTTCTCACTGTATATGGCGGCGATCTCATTCTTCTCGATAGAAGCGGTCTGTCCCCTGTGTACCGGCCTGTATCTGGTGAACCTGGGTCTCTTCGTGAGTGCCGTTGTGCAGGGACGGACGGACGCGACGATGACCCGACCTCGGCTGGCTTACGCCGCACTTGGCTTTTCTATCGTGTTACTGGGCATCGGACTGACCCAGACAGAGGACGCCGCACACGTCACGCCCCTTCAGGAGTATCTCGCGCCTCCTCCAGCAGAGATGGACATGGGTTTTGTGCGCTACTATTACGACCAGCCCGCCGTAGTGCTGCGCGGGTCGGAACGGCACGTCGAGGGTCCCGCAGACGCCGTACTCACCATTCACGAGTTCGTTGACTTCCGCTGTCCGCAATGTGCCAGAGCCCGAGACACCCTGCTGAAATTTCAGCATGCCAACCCGGACGATGTCCGTATCGTGTTTCGGCACTATCCGCTTGACCAGCAGTGTAACACCGGTATGAAGAGCCAGGTTCATCCGGGTGCTTGTGCGGCGTCAATGGCTGCCGAGTGTGCCGCGGAACAGGGGAAATTCTGGGAGTATGCCGACCTCTTGTTTGCGGATCAAACCAAATTCAAGCGGACCGACTTTGACGCCCATGCCAGGACCGCTCGACTTGATTTCGAGCAGTTCAGCACGTGTATGGATGACGGGCGTACTGAGGCACTGGTCAAGAACGATATTGACGAGGCCCTGCGTCTTGAGATCGAAGCCACCCCTACCTTAGTGGTGAACGGGCGGATCATCCGTGGGCTGCCGCCTGTTGGCAAACTCGCCTCACTAGTCACCCTTCAGAAACAGCAGGAAACCGGCAGCGCCCCCTGACTGCGGAAAGTCGATCCTGCGAGAGTATCCTCATCCCACGATAACGTGCTCGCGGGTAATGATAAACGGCAGTCTGGTGCCATCGATAAAATTGGCTTCATCCGCCCGCGTTGCTGCATATTCGGGTAAGGCCGCTGAGGTGCGCATGGCCTGTGTGTCAGCAAACCAGGTAATGGCCACCCCGTCATAGATGGGCGTTTTTCCGGCTTTATACGCAGAGAGTCGGGTATGGCTCTGCACATAGCGTCTGACCACCGGAATGGCCGCACCGAGCGGGCCGTGGACTTCCCGCCAGTGTTTTTGAAACGCCTCAATCGATAGGTCGGCCCGATGCGTGACAAACTCCATATTCTTGACCGCGTTGAGCGGGACACTCTCATCCTTAATCGTATGCTCCTGGGTGATGATGCTACCCATGGTTGAGAGGTCGATAAAATTCGGCTCATCAGCCCGGACCGCGACGTATTCCGGCGTCTCGGCCTGGGCCCGCAGTACCTGGGTACCCTCGACCCACACCTCGGCCACACCGTCGTAGACCGGCTCCCCTTTGCGATAGCCGGACAGCAGCGTATGCGACTGCACATAGCGCTGAATGCCCGGCAACTTGACGACCACGTCGGCGTGTTTCGTCCGCCAGTATTCCTGGAAGGCTTCGACCGACATGCCCGGTGTGCGCTTAAAAAATGACATGAGTTTGATCATTGCTGTCCTCCGTTGTGTCGTTCTTAAGCGGGGCGCGCTGACGTGCCAGGAGACGATGATGAGTGAGGCTCAGCCGTCGTCGCCCTGCGTTCCCTTCAACATATGATGGGGATGGATGAGGCGACTCAGGCGCTCAATTGCTCGCGTATGCCCATCGCGGTAACGAAGTCAACGTTCTGGCCAACGTTGTGTTTACGGCATTCGACGATCTTGCCTTGGGCGAAGCGGTAAAAACCGAGAACGTTGAATCTCAGTGTTTTGCCCGAAGACGGCACCCCGCAGAATTCGTCTTTCTGCTCACCGACGAACGACAGAAAAGCGAAAACCAGATCGTCTTCAGCAACCAATTCCTCGATTTTGAAGGTAAATGCGCCAGACGGAAACGCCTTGTGAAAAGACTCTATGATGGCTGGCATGTCAGCCTTACGGGTTTCAGCCTCGAAACTGGGCTGGTGGTAGTACACATCGTCGTGCAGGATTTCGTCAACAACCTCGAGGTTGCCCGCGTTCCAGAGCTCATCGATATAATAGTGCCGAAAGCGGGCCTTGTTCTCCTCCGGGGTAAGGTTGCCTATTATGCTGGTCGCTTCAAACGCAGGTTGTGCCATGGCAGTGCTCCTCGGGTCGATTATGAATGTATGACTGTCGCCGTTTTGCAGCGAATAGCGAGAAAAAGGACATACGTCAACGTTTCCGACTACCCGCTACTCCATACGCTTCTGGCCGTTAGCAGTCACTCGGCCCAAAAGGGTGCCGGCAACAAAAATGGAGAGACTCGGCCACAGGAAAAAGAAAGTGGCATAGGTCGCATTGAGCCCTCGGGGCCAAGCGCGTATATAAAGTCGGGCGTTCGATTGAACGAAAAAGGAGATCGCATGATTTCGGTTGGTTATGTCCCCGATACCCACGGTGGCCCGTATCAACAACCAGAACCCGACCCGGAGCGTTCGGCCGATTTTGCCCGGCAGTTGCTGCACGAAGCCGAGCAGGCGGAACAGGCTGGCTTCGATGCCCTGTTCGTGCCCGAACGACACGCCCGCACGGAATGCATGTTTCCCTCAACTCTGACCCTCATGGCCGCGCTGGCCGCCCGTACCGAGCGCGTTAAGATCGGCTCCTATGTCATTATGCCGCCCCTGTATCATCCGATCCATCTGGCCGAGCAGGCTGCCATGATTGATGTTCTGTCACGTGGCCGTCTCATCATGGGTATGGGTGTGGGGTATCATGTCGATTACTTCAACCATTTTGGCATATCGATTCGGCAACGTGAGGGTCGCTTTGAGGAATGTCTCGACATCCTACATAAGGCCTGGACCACACCGGGACCGGTTGCCCACCACGGTAGGTATTACGATTACGAGGCGATCCACATCACGCCCAAGCCCTACCAGAAACCCCGTCCCCCCATTTGGATAGGCGCATTTGGCCCGAAGTCCATCGCGCGGGCCGGGCGATTGGGTGACGTCTGGTCGATGGCGCCGTTTTTTGACACCTTTGACACCCTCAAAGGCCAACTGGAAATCTATCAGGAGGCGGCGATAAAGGCCGGCAAAACGCCACATGTGGCGCTGTTGCGGGACGGCTGGCTGGCCTCCAGCATGGAAGAAGCCGAAGAGACGTTTGGCCGTCTCTGGCTTGAGGAGTGCAAGTTTTATCTGCGTATGGGTATGCTCACGCCGACCAAAGATTTTCGCTCAGAAGCGGATTTCACCCTGGATAAAGTCCGCCCCTATATGGTGATAGGTACCAAAGACGACTGGCTCGAACACCTCAGTCTGTGGCAAAAAGAGCTCGGGGTCGAGCATTTCGTGCTGCGCTGCCGGGTACCCATGGGGCCACAGCCGGAGCAGGTTATCGAATGCATCCAGCGGCTGGGCGAAGAAGTCTTGCCTACGCTCAAGACGCTGGCGTAAACGGCCTCAATACAGAACGAAAAGGGGAAGCACATGGATTTTCAATACACGCCTGAACAGGACACCTTTCGGGCCGAAGTCCGCGACTGGTTGGCCGCGAATTTGGACCCCGCCCTGTGCGTCGACGACCCCAAAGACGAACGGGTTGCCCCGGACCGGGAAACGTTTGAAAAACGTCGTACCTGGCAGCGCACCATGTACGACAGCGGCTGGGTTGGTATTGCCTGGCCCAAAGAATACGGCGGCCGCGGTGCCGGTCTGCTGGAACAGGTCATTTTTGACGAAGAGTACACAAACGCCCACGCGCCGGTTTTACCCGGCTACTCCGGCATTGCCCTGTGCGGTCCGACGCTCATGCACTGGGGCACGGACGAACAAAAGGGGCGCTTCCTCAAGCGGATACTGAATGGCGATGATGTCTGGTGTCAGGGATATTCCGAGCCCGGTGCGGGCTCGGACCTGGCCGGTCTGCAAACCAAGGCCGTGGCCGAGGGCGACGATTTCATCATCAACGGCCAGAAGGTCTGGACCTCGGGCGCGCAGTACGCGGACTGGATTTTCATGCTGATCCGGACCGACCCGGACGCGCCCAAGCATCGCGGTATCAGCTATATACTGGTCAATATGAAGACTCCCGGCGTGACAGTTCGACCCTTGGTGCTGATGAATGGTCATTCGCATTTCAACGAAGTCTTTTTCGAAGATGTGCGTGTGCCCAAGACCAATTTGGTTGGCCCGCTCAACCAGGGCTGGAAGGTAGCCATGACGACCTTAATGTTTGAGCGCGCCTATGCCGGAGTCGCGAATTATGACGACCAGATTAGTCGTTTGGTAGAACTGTCCCAACAGGTCCACATCGATGGTGAGCCGGCCTGGGAGCAGTCCTGGGTGCGGCAGAAGCTGACCCAATTTCATATTGAAAGCCAAGCCCTGAAATACACCCGCTTGCGCGGTCTGACCAAGCTGCTCAAGGGTTTACCCCCAGGCCCGGAAGGCTCCATGCTGAAGCTGTGCGGCTCGGAGTTGGGTATTGATATTGCCGCGTTTGCCAGCGAACTCCTCGCCGGTGCGGCCATTACCGAGCAGGCGACCGATATCGTCCCTGACGCTCCACGCTGGTTTAATCGGGTCCTCAGCGCCCGGCAGTATACGATTGCCGGCGGAACGAGCGAGATTCAGAAGAATATCATGGGTGAGCGGGTGTTGGGGTTACCGAAGGGATAAAAGCGCGGAACCTGCTGGGCGGAAATCTTACTCCTGTACGTTATCCTCTCACATTTCTTCTGACCTGTCCCATCACGACCGTGTCGGAATACCGTCCGTCGAGACAGCGGTCCTGTCGTAGGGTTGCTTCACAGACGAAGCCCTGCTGTTCCAGCATGTTGATGATCCAAGCTTCTGCGGCATCCACGTATAGCCACAGGCGGTTCATACTGAGGACTTCAGACACATAGCGTGTCATCAGTTCGACAGCCTCAGACAGGCAGCGCTCGCCGCCCTCCTTTTGCTTGCCGAGGAAAAACCCTAATTGGACGCGGCTGTTTTCCTGGTCAATGCAATTGAGACCAATGAAACCGAGCAGGGTCTCCGTTTCCTGCGCGACAATACCAAGGGCGATATCGTGCGCACCGTTTTTGGTACGTTCCAGAAACAGTTCTGCAGCGGACTGATCCAGGGGACGGTAAAAAAGATCTAGGGTCTGGACTCATAAAGGGGGTATTCCTTGCCAGCGGGCTGTGATTCGTTCTCCCTTCACTTGGGAGGGCAGAGGCGATGAGCAATCAGTTTTGGTTATCCGAGGAGCAATTCGTGCGGCTCCAGCCGTTGTTGCC
>JAJEFA010000012.1 GCA_022820725.1 Candidatus Binatia bacterium | reverse complement strand
TCGTCCTCATGCTCGCCTTCGTGCTAGTCCTCATGCTCGCCTTCGTGCTCGTCCTCATGCTCGCCTTCGTGCTCGTCCTCATGCTCGCCTTCGTGCTCGTCCTCATGCTCGCCTTCGTGCTCGCCTTCGTGCTCACCCGCTTCATCATGAGTTTGAGCGCTATATGCAAAAGGCAGCTCGCTTCCGAGGCTCTGCAAAAGCATGTCGGGGCTTCTGGCGATTGCTATACCGGGCACTTCACTCTCAATAGGGGTGGTTGCAATGGTGCTGTAGGACGAGGAAGTCCACCAACGTAAATCGACCACAGAGACCGACCCTTCACGAGCGCTATCCTCGTCATGGTCGTCCTCATGGCCATGCTCATCCTCGTCATGGCCGCCGTGGTCCTCCTCATGGTCCTTATCTTCTCCTTCGTCATGGTCGTCCTCATGGCCATACTCATCCTCGTCATGGCCGCCGTGCTCTCCCTCGTCGTGCCCATCCTCATGTCCATGCTCATCCGCGTCATGGTCGTCATGCGCGCCCTCGTCATGGTCACCGTGATCCTCGTGGTCGCCGTCCTCGGTATGCACTGTGCCCGAAGCAACCGCGGCAAATTCCATCTTTGGATGCACTGCAATCTGGCCGACTCCACCCGTCCAACTCACGACTGCGCGGCCAATGATGGCCGGTTCCCCTCTGAGATTCATCTTGAGCATGATCATCTCGCCGCTCGGAATAGTCTCGCTGTGGGTGTCAGCGTGGCCGGATTCATCCTGATGACCGTGCTCGTCCTGATGACCGTGCTCATCCTGGGGGACGGCCTCTTCATTGATAAAAATGAGCCGTTCTCCTTTGAGGGGAAGAAAACCCGCCTGTGGAGCCATGCGTATGTTATCGAACTCCGCTTGCAAGGTGAGTGATGGGAGTTCATAGACGTAGAGCTTCTCTGCTGCCGGGTCGGCGACGATGAGCTGCCCATCGTTTTGGGCAAGAGCCGGTAGTGCCCAGACGAACGGCAAGAGGAAAGCGACGCTCCAGCGGATGATGAAGCTCTGGAGGGATATAATACTCTTATCGCGCATGATTCTTATTTCCTTTTCTCACAAGGGAGCTTTTCTCTCTCTTGATGGACGGGAGTCTAATACCAAGAGTTTAATGTATTTGCAATTGGGTTGTAAAAATATTGCTCCACGCCAGACTGGATAGGCGAGGAGCCGATTCAGGGATGGCTCAAACCGACGTGTGTAGGGACTGTCCGGCGTTCTTCCGGGCGGAGTGGGCCGGTAACGACGACCTATAGGCCGTGTCGGTCGCGAAGGATGGTCGCAGCCTGAGTGATGGCCGTCAGTTTTTGTTCGGCAAGCGTGGCGGATGCGATGGGATTATCCGCAAACGTGGCAAAGCCGCAGTCGGGGGTCAGGAGGAGACGCTCGGCCCCAAAAAGACGAATGGCTTGCTCTGCTTTTGTGACAATCTGGTCTACTGTCTCAAGGCTTTGCGTCTTCTGATTCACCACCCCAATGCCGACGCGCCGGTCGTCCGGAAGACCGCGCAACACGGCCTCATCTCCAGCCCGAGGCGTGCAGAGCTCCAGCATGAGCGTGCCTACTGCGACTTTCTTCAGGAGGGGTAGAAGGGGTTCATAGTCGCCGGCCAGGGCCACGCTTTCATCCGGCGTCCAGTTGCCACGACAGATATGCAGCGCCAGTCGTTCTTGGGGCAGGTTGGCGACCGTCTGATTAATGAGCGATTCGGCAAAGGCCAACTCCGCTGCCGCTTCGCGCTTCTCTCCCAGCGCGCCACACATAAAGGTGCGATTGTTTGAGGTGCCGCTGAAGACGACCTCGGTCAGGACGGGCTCGTCCAATTGAACCAGCGAGACGCCAGCGGCGAGCAAGAAGTGGAGTTCCTCGCGCAAGACCCGGACGACATCTACGGCGAGTTCTTCCCGCGTATCGTAGGCTCGGTCGGAGATGCACTCCATCCACATCGTGCGGGTCAGCAGATAGGGGCCGGGCAGGGCGACCTTAAGCGGACGGTCGGTCAGGCTGGCGAGAAAATTTGCCTCGTGAACGGTCAGCGAGCGGCTTCTGCCCAGCGGCCCAAAAACCGCCGGATGGCGTACCTTGCCGGCCGGGACGTCCAGGGCACGCAACTCGCGCTCGAACTCTTCGGGATCATCGACATACGGCAGCAGGTCGGTGATGGGAATCAGCTGGCAGTTGTCGAGCAGCCCGCCGACGAAGCTGGCGTAGTTATCCCGACGCTGCTCACCGTCGGTGAGCACGTCAACGCCGGCCCGCTGCTGGGCCGCCACCGCCAGTCGTACGGCGTCATCAGCGGTTTGGGCAAACTCTTCAGCCGACATGCGGCCTTCGAGATGATCGTTGAGGGTGCGCAACAGCCAGGGCGGTCGCGGCCAGCTGCCGACGCCCATGACAGCCAAGGGAGCAATGGTCGGAGCTGGGACCGGCTGCGGAAGGTGGTCGGGAATCACGACCTCGGTGATGGGCTGGGTAATTGGCGCGTATTCCTTTTCACGAGCTGAACGTTGCTTCGCTCTCTTCCGCTTTTTTGGAGGCGGCGTCGGCTCGGGTTCCGTGGAGCGGAGGTTTAGGGCCGGGCCTTTTGAAACCAGAAAGCTGTTCTGTTTGCCCCGGTTGATGTGGGAGACCAGATCGTTTCCGGTCAGACGGCACCAGGCCGGCAGGTCTTCGACGACCGAGGTTTCGGTAGACAGGATTTCGAGCAGTTGGCCTGGGGCAAGGGGATCAATATGCTTGCGGATCAGCAACAACAGGCCATTGCCGCAGTCGAGGTCTCCACCGTCAAAACTGTCCGTCGGCTGGTATGGATGTGTCTGAGTATCGGAAGCCATGTATTCCCCTGCTGCGTTACCCTCGGGGAGGAGGCTGGGGTACGGGTATGCCCTAATACGACACGCTCGGCGTCCCACCGGCCAGGAACTCGACCAGCTTGGCACCACCAACAATCTTGGCCCCCGGCACAAGATTGTTCTCATCCAGGCCGCGCTTCTTAAAGCAGGGCGAGCACACGTAAATCGTACCGCCGACTTCGGCAAAATTGGTCATCAGTTCTTTGAGCGGAGCAAAGCCGTCCTCATGAATATCGTCGGCATAGCCGTTGACGGCCAGACGCACGCCCTCGGTGCTCAAGAAGACCAGGGTGTCCTGGTCTGAGCCCACCGCGGCATTGGCAATCACAAAGGCGACGGTTGCCTTGTCGGTATTATCCTTTGAGTGAGTCAGTGAAACACAGAATTGTCCTGCCATAACGTGTACTCCTTTGTCGTTCTTGCTTTGTCGAGCGTGAACATCATAGCCAGAGACGCTGACTGGGACAACAACGCTCGACCGAGCGGACATCCTCCCATCTCAAGAGAGGACTAGGAGAGGAGGAAGCCGTGTTATAGCCCTAGGCGCCGGAATCGGCTAAGACTGTATGAGCCATGAAAGGAAGAGGAGAATCGCATGGGCGCAGACGATACCAACGAACGCAACTACGGCTTTAATACGCGTCAGTTACACGCGGGCCAAAACCCCGACCCAACGACGGGCAGCCGAGCCGTTCCGATTTACCACACTACGAGTTATCAGTTTAAGAATACCGAGCATGCGGCCAATCTGTTCGCGCTGAGCGAACCCGGCAATATCTATACGCGCATCATGAACCCGACCAATGATGTGCTGGAGCAACGGGTCGCCGCCCTTGAGGGCGGGGCGGGGGCGTTAGCGGCCAGCAGCGGCCACGCCGCGCAGATGATGGCCATCATGGCGCTGTGCGGCCAGGGTGACCATATTGTGACCAGCAGTCGGCTGTACGGCGGTACGTTTAATCAGTTCGCCCATACTTTTCCACGCATGGGCATTACCTCGACTTTTGTGGACCCGACCAAGCCGGAAGAATTTGAAAAGGCCATCCAGCCCAACACCAAAATTATCTATGGTGAGACCCTGGGCAACCCGGATATTACGGTCTTTCCCTTTGATGAAGTGTCGGCCATTTCCCAGGCCCACCATATTCCGGTGATGATCGACAACACGTTCGCCACGCCGTACCTGTGTCGGCCGTTTGAGTGGGGCGCGCATATTGTGACCCATAGCACGACCAAGTTTCTGAGTGGCCACGGCACTGCCATCGGCGGCATGATTGTGGATGGCGGCAATTTCGATTGGACCAGCGGACGCTTTCCGAATTTTACCGAACCGGACCCATCGTATCACGGCCTGGTATACGCCAACCTCGGAGCGCCGGCCATGATCCTCAAATCGCGGGTGCAAATCCTGCGCGATGTGGGCGGCTGCCAAGCACCGTTTGACAGCTTTACGACCTTGCTTGGGATCGAGACGCTGAGCTTACGGATGGAACGCCACGTCGCCAATGCCCAGCAGGTCGCCGAGTTTCTGGAGAGCCATGCCGGTGTGAATTCTGTCGCCTTTCCCGGACTGGGCAACAGTCCGGACCATGAAAAGGCCAAGAAATACTTGCCGCTCGGACCCGGCTCGATCATGGGATTCCAGATCAAGGGCGGCCGAGCCGCGGGTGAGAAGTTTATTAATAGTCTCAAGCTGCACAGCCATGTGGCCAATGTCGGTGATGCCAAGAGTCTGGCGATTCATCCGGCCAGTACGACCCACAGCCAGCTCAACGAAGACGAGTTGATCAGTGCTGGTGCAACAGTCGATTTTGTCCGCCTGAGTGTTGGCTTGGAAGATATTGACGATATCATCTGGGACCTGGAACAGGCCCTGCACGCGGCCTCCGGGTAAGCTGGCCGAGGCGGAATGCGTTTCAATGCGGAACCTACCCCGGCCTTTGGCCACCCCTCCGAGGAGGGGAAAGGAAAATAATCCCCTCTTGGGAGGGGTGCTGCGAAGCAGCGGGGTGGGTTCTGAGGAGTAACGGAATAGAGCATGAGTACGAATGGCTCAGTCGGGCTCGTTCAGCCCCAGCAACTGACTTTTGCTGAGGAAGAGCCCTTTCAGTTGGACAGCGGGGCGACTCTTGGTCCGGTGACCGTGGCGTATGAAACCTACGGCCAACTCAACGCCGACCGGACCAATGCCATTCTTATTACGCACGCCCTGAGCGGCAGCGCGCATGCGGCTGGCTACCACCAGCCGGATGAGTCCAAAACCGGCTGGTGGGACGACTGCATCGGACCGGGCAAGGCCTTTGATACCAATAAATTCTTTATTATTTGCAGTAATGTCCTGGGCGGCTGCTACGGCTCGACCGGACCGGCATCTCCCGAGCCGGCGACCGGCAAACCGTACGGTATGCGTTTTCCGGTCGTAACCATTGGGGACATGGTGCGTGCCCAGGTCCGGCTCATCGACCATCTGGGTATAGACACCTTGCTGTGTGTGGCCGGGGGCTCAATGGGTGGCATGCAGGCGCTTGAGTGGGCAGTACATTATCCGCACCGGCTCAAGGCTGCCATTCCCATTGCGACCACCGCCCATCATAGCCCCATGCTGATCGCCCTGAGCGAAGTAGGACGGCAGGCGATTTATGCCGACCCGGCCTGGAATAATGGTGACTATTACGACGCTGACCTCAAACCCGATGCCGGCTTAGCGGTCGCCCGCATGGTTGGCCATATTACCTATTTGAGCGAAGAGTCCATGCAGCAGAAGTTCGGACGGCGGCTCCAGGACCAGGTTCGGTACGGCTATGAGTTTCGTTCCGAGTTCCAGGTCGAGAGCTACCTCAAATACAAAGGCCACAATTTTACGCGCCGGTTTGACGCCAACAGCTATCTGTATGTGACCAAGGCGATGGACTATTTTGATCTGAGCGCAGAAACTGGATCGGTGGCGGCCGCCTTTGCCAACTCGGCCGAACTGCACTACCTGGTGCTGAGCTTTACCAGCGATTGGCTCTACCCGAGCTACCACAGCAAAGAGTTGGTCAGCGCGCTCACCGCAGCCGGTGCGGACGTGACTTATTTGGATGTCCAAAGCTCGTGGGGACATGATGCGTTCCTGCTTGAGGTCGAAACCATGACCAAGCTGCTTAGCGGCTTTCTGGAGCGCTTGGTCCAATCGGAGCGGGTGGCTCTCCCGCCCGGTTTCTCGCCAGCCGCCTCATCAAAGGAGCAGACCAAGACCGAGGCCGCGGCATGAGTGGTGAGGCTGAACAGTCTGCGCCGCCGCGGCCGGTCGTATCGAGCGGGAGTCCGGTCTTGCTGCGGTCAGACCTCCTCGCTATTGCTGACATGGTGCCGGCTGGGTCGCGGGTTTTGGACCTGGGCTGTGGGGACGGGGCTCTTCTCGAATACCTGGTGCGTAGCAAGCAGGTGACGGGACGCGGCGTGGAACGCAGCGAAGAGGGCATGCTCGCCTGTGTCCGGCGTGGGCTGAGCGTGCGCCAGGGAAATCTGGAAGAGGGACTGGCCGATTACCCGGACGCGAGTTTTGACTCGGTGATTTTGAGTCAGACCCTGCCCTTTTTGAATGATCCAGCCATGATCCTGAGCGAGATGCTCCGGGTTGGCAGCCGCGCGATTGTCAGCTTTCCGAACTGGGGTTTTTGGCGCTGTCGGATCGAAATGCTCGTTGCCGGCCGCATGCCGCAGGTCTTTGATCTGGCCGAACGCTGGTACGAAGCACCGCGCTGGCAAGCGTTTACTGTGGCTGACTTTTGTGACTTTTGTCACCATTTGGGTTTTGGCGTACTGGAAGAGATTTATTTGTCCCGGAGCCGGCGTTTGAAGAGTCCACGCTACAAAAACTTACGCGCCACAACTGCGGTCTTTGCGTTGCAGCGCTTTTAGAGCGCTGGGTGACGTTTTCCAGCGCGCTTATGGCCGACCCCCGCCCATCTCCTCCAGTTCTCCAACACAAAGCCTACGACCGGCCATCACAATTTGTCCCGGAAAACCTGTTGCGCGAAGCGCGGCGTCAAATGGGCCTGCCAGAAGGCCAGGTGCCGAGTATCTGCGTGCTGGACCCGGACGGGGATATCGTTGCCAGCCTGCTGGACCGTGGCGGGGCGCACGAACACGACACCTGGGCCTGTTACCACACGACCTTATATCGGTTCACGCTCAACGGGATTGAGATCGGTATTATCCGGCATGTGGTGGGTGCGCCGTTTGCCGTTTTGGTAGCCGAGGAATTATTTGCCTCCGGCTGTCAGTTGCTCATCCACGTCACATCCTCCGGGCAGATTGTCCACAAAGAAGAGCCGCCGTTTTTTATCCTGGTCGAAAAAGCTCTGCGCGACGAAGGCACGAGCTATCATTATCTGCCGCCGTCTGACTTTTCATGCTTGAAGCCGGACCTGTTGGAGTTGTTTACCCGTGTCCTCTCAGGCGGGAATCCACCGGTCTATCGTGGGGCAACCTGGACAACTGACGCCCCGTTTCGAGAAACGCAAGAAGCGATTCGGCACGCGGAACAGCGTGGGATCCTCGCCGTCGAAATGGAGGCCGCCGCCCTGTACGCCTTTGCTCAGGCGCGAGACAAGGCGGTCGTATGTTTTGCCCATGTCACCAATCAGATGGGCCAGGTCGAGGGCGATTTTGAAAAAGGTGAAGGAGCCGGCAGTCCCGACGCCCTGCGGCTCATTGCAGCGGCAGCTCAGGCGTGGCTGGTCGCTCAGAAGGCGTGAGAGTCGGCCTTTCCTCTGTGTCCTCCTTTCGTCTTAATTGTGAACCTGCCGGTCCTGAGCTAAAGTAGTCTGAATTCGGACCACTGGAGGTCTGTATGCGTATCCTGCCGTTAGCTGAAGTCAAGGCAAAGCTGAGTCAACTCGTGGCCGACATTGCGGCTACCGACGAGGAGGTTACGATCACCAAAAATGGTCAGGCGACCGCTGTCCTTGTGAGCTACGAGGAGTTTGAGAGCTGGCAGGAGACCCTCGCTGTTCTGTCGGACCAAGAGTTAGTCAAAGAGATCCACACCGGAATGCAGCAGCTTAGACAGGACCGCGGCAAGCCGTTGACGGATACCGAACTCGACCAGCTCTTTTCTGATGAGTCTTAGCATGTGCCGGGTCCGACTCCCACGCGAAGTCCAAGCGGCCATTCGGGCCATGCATCCGGCATTTAAGCAACGTATTCGGGCAGCTTTAGACACCCTTCGGGTGCATCCATCAGCAGGAAAGCCGTTACGGCGTGAACTCGCCGGGTGGTGGAGTTTCCGGGTTGGGCGCGTTCGGATTATTTACCGGACAACCCGAACGGTTCTCGAAGTGAGCGCCATAGGCCCACGGACGAGTATCTATCAGGATACGGCCCGCCGCTTGGAGAGAGCGTCACGGATACGATAAGCCGTGACCGGGGAAGGAAAGTTGCGCCTCGGTAATCCGACCTGCGGGGCTGCAACATCATATCGCCGGTATGCGCACGGTTCCATCGTTTTGGATTACCTTGAGTGTGGACCAGGCGATGGATTCCAAAACATCGAATCGCACCATTCGTCCGTCCTTTTTGCCTTCCGTCAGATATCGAAGGAAGACGGTAGCGTCTCCCGCCTCGTGTAGCAGTGCGTCTCTTTCGACAGGGTGGATTTGCCGAGGTGACCATTCAGGGATCAATGGCGACAGTGCATGGCAGTCTTACATTCTATCGTGCGGCCAGGCCAAGCGCGGACGGAAACGGGTAGGGGTAGGAATCCATCCGTTCAATGAGGACTTTCAGCGCGGTCGTGGCATCGGTGTGTTGAGTTTGGAGCGTAGGCATGGTTTCTTCGTGCTAGGCTTTCTGGTCTTCGGACACTAACCCTAAAGATATCCCATAGGGGAGCATCCGTTATGGAAATGTGGATTCGCTTTTGGCCCTTTCTCGCAGTCTTTTCCATAATGGTAACCTGGGAATTTATCTCCCCGCGCCGCATTCTTGCTCAAAGTAGACAAGAACGCTGGCCCACGAACCTGGGGCTGACTCTGCTCAATGTGGTTTTGGTATGGGCTCTGGTCGGTGCCGTGGCATATATGGCGGCCACTTTTGCGGCAAAACAACAGATTGGACTGCTGCATTGGCTGTCAGCGCCTCTCTGGTTCGCCGTCCCGGTCACTATCCTTGTCCTCGACTTCGCGCTCTACATCCAACACCGCCTCTTCCATGCCTTCCCTCTTATGTGGCGTGTGCATCAGGTCCATCATGCTGATCTTGGATTCGACGCCACAACTGGCCTCCGTTTTCATCCCATCGAGGTCTTTCTCTCTCTCTCCTACAAAGCAGTTGTCATTATTGCGCTGGGAGCACCTGCTTGGGCCGCCGTCGCCTTTGAGATCATCCTGAACGCCACGTCTGTTTTTAACCACAGCAATGTCAGTCTTCCCGAACGGCTTGACCGGCGTCTACGCTGGTTCCTGGTGACGCCAGATATGCACCGGATTCATCACTCCACACGAGCGGTGGAAACCAATGCAAACTTCGGCTTTTCTATCCCATGGTGGGATCGGCTGTGCGGAACCTACCGGGCCGAGCCGGCTTTAGGACAACTGGGACTTGAGATTGGATTGTCATACTACCGAGATTCGTTTCACCTCGGGCAGTTGTTGCTCCTCCCCTTTCAGGCTCGTATTCCCCTGGAGAAAACCTGGAAAGAAATCTCCCCCCTTCAGCTCAGCGAAATGCTGGTAGAAGAAGCTCCCCCCTATGTACTCGATGTACGAGAACCGGACGAATTTACAGGCGAACTTGGTCATATCGAAGGGGCTCACTTGATACCGGTCTCTGATTTAGACAAACGAATGAACGAGTTGGCTCCCTGTCGCTCTCAAACGGTCGTCCTTGTGTGAAAGACAGAACGTCGCTCAGTCAGAGCGGCGGACTTGTTAGGGCAAAACGGTTTCTCCTCCCTCCTGGTTCTGTCCGGCGGCATGCTCGGATGGGCAGGGGCAGGGCTGCCCGTATCGCATAAAGCTGACACTACCTGACACGCCCTATGGGAGCATGCTACATACAGCCGGAGGAAAAAACGAAAGGGGAGTATATATGGCAGAAATACGTGAAATAACCTCCGGCCTGGAATTTCCCGAAGGCCCGATTGCCATGGATGACGGCAGCGTCATCCTGACGGAGATCAAGCGCGGCACGCTGACGCGGGTCAAGCCTGATGGGACCAAGGAAGTTGTGGCCGAAACTGGCGGCGGACCGAACGGCGCGGCAATCGGGCCGGACGGCAAAATCTATGTATGTAATAACGGTGGCTTTGAATGGATGGAAGCCGGCGGGCTGACCGTGCCGCACGGTATCCCCGACAGCTATACCAATGGCTATATCCAACGGGTCGATATGGACACTGGCGCGGCGGAAACGATTTATACCGAGTGTGACGGCCATAGGCTGTGCGGCCCGAACGATATTGTGTTCGATGCCCAAGGCGGCATGTGGTTCAGCGACTTCGGCAAAATTCGGGATCGTGACCGCGACGTATGCGGCCTCTATTTCGCCAAGCCGGACGGTTCGCTCATTAAGGAAGTCGTCTATCCGATCCAGGGGCCGAACGGTATCGGCTTGGCCCCTGGCGATGCCACCTTGTATGCGGCCCAGACGTTTGAAGCGCGGGTGTGGGGCTGGAACGTGACCGGTCCGGGCGAGTTGGAACGCGTGGAAGGGGCGGGTGGTCCGCTCTTGGCCGGTCCGGGTGGTGGCGTCCTGGTGGCCGGTTTGCCGGGCTATCAACTGCTGGACTCCTTAGCGGTTGAGGCCAACGGCAACGTGTGTGTGGCGACTATCTTAAATGGTGGGATTACCGTGTTTGCACCGGACGGCTCGTCGGTCGAGCATGTTCCCGTGCCCGGTGACCCGGTAGTGACCAATATCTGTTTTGGTGGACCGGATCTGAAAACCGCCTATATCACGCTGTCGGGAACGGGCAAGCTGGTGGCCATGGACTGGCCGCGTCCGGGCCTGAAGCTGAATTTCACGCGCTAGGCGTATCATCACTGGGAGTGGGCATCTTGCCCGCGGCCCGCTTTCTTACGGGCTGGGTGATGACGAGGAAAACCCACCCCGGCCCTTCGGGCCATCCCTCCAAGGAGGGGAGTTTTCTCGCTCCCGGTGGGAGCGGGAGCGAACTCAGTCCAGATGCTCGTGGCCGGGCTTTTGATGATGTTCCTCGTGCGCCTGCGGACCGATCGGTCGGACATCCCGACCTTTCTCGTGACTGAGGCAGATGCGGCCCAGAAATTTGACATTGGCGCAGGCGTCAATCTCGTCCACATGACACTCCGCAACGTTCGGAATAAAAAAGCGATACGGCCCGCCTTTGTTCTCCGGTAGGGCCGTATCGTTGAAACGATAGGCAATAATGCCCTCTTGTACGGCTTCCAGCGGTACGCTGGCGGAGAATTTTCCGTCGGTGGACTCCAGGGTGATATAGCGGACGGTTTCTTCTGGCCCGACCTGCTCCAATACCGTTTGCAGGCGGACGGCGCTGCCTTCTCGGCCGGGAATAAGCTGGCTCACGTCCTCAATCTGATCCGAGAGTGCCCGTAGCTCGGTAAAACCAAAGGCTTGGGGTGACCGGACTTCGCCTTCAACGTGTAACTGTGTCATATCTTCTCCTCCGACTCACAAGAGATACGACCCGTATTATACCGTGCTCAAAGGAGACTGTCTTGTAGAGGAGAGCGGGTTGTTGACCGCCTACCGTCGGTGGGGCAGGGTAGCATTCAAGCTGCGTGGGGAGGAACACGGCGATGCGGATCATTACCTGTAATCTGAACGGCATTCGGTCGGCGGCGAGTAAAGGGTTTTTTGCCTGGCTGGAAAAACAAAACGCCGACATGGTGTGTGTCCAAGAGCTTAAAGCCCAGGAAAAAGACGTCATCCCTACCTATCAAGAAGTCGGAGTTCTGAGCGGGACGTTTCACTATGCGGAAAAGCCGGGCTATTCCGGCGTGGGCATCTATGCCCGGCGGCAACCGGATAGCGTTCGCATTGGCTGGGGCTGGCCCGACGCGGACCGCGAAGGACGCTATCTGCGGGCGGACTTTGGCAGGCTTGTGGTGATCTCGCTCTACCTGCCGTCAGGTTCGAGTTCCGAGGAGCGTCAGGGCGTGAAATATCGGTTCATGGACAAGCTCTTACCGGAGCTGAAGGCGCTGCGCGCTAGCCGTCGTCATGTTGTCCTGTGTGGGGACTGGAATATTGCCCATACCAAGAAGGATATAAAAAATTGGCGCGGTAATCAGAAGAACTCTGGCTTTCTCCCCGAAGAGCGCGCCTGGATGACGCAGATATTTGATGAAGTCGGTCTGGTGGATGCGTTTCGACAGGTTAATCCTGACGCGGAAGAATATACTTGGTGGTCGTTCCGCGGCCAGGCCTGGGCAAAAAACGTCGGCTGGCGGATCGATTACCAGGTGGTCACCCCAGGGTTAGGCAAATTGGCAACGCGGACCGCGATTTACAAGGAAGAACGCTTTTCAGATCATGCGCCACTGAGTATTGATTACGACTACGCGTTTGACCGTCCCCAGCCACGCAAATGCACCATCGCAGGTTCAAAAAGCTCTCGTTCACGGAAGGCTGCCGGAAAGCGGCCTTCCCGGAAGCGTCGGACAGATTAGAGGGAGAAGGGCAAGAAGTACGGTCTCTTCTCAGGCCACCACTTTTTTGCATTCCGCCGTGACCGCGGCACATGCCTCGGCGGTCTCTATGCAGAGCGGATGGTGAGTATGCTTGCGACATTCCGCCTCACACGCGTCATGAACCGCTATGCAGACGGGGACAAAGGCTTTGAGCTGAGCGGAATCGGCTGCGGCGAGCACCCCCAGCGCCTCGCTCATCGCGTCCATCTCTTGAAGGCGTGCGGCACAGGCAGACAGAGATGTATCACCCGTCGCAAACAGGTTGAGACAATGCTTGAGACACATCGCTCCGACACCCACGCAGGCTTGGGCCACCAGGACGAGATCGCGGTGTTTTGGGGTGGCGTCGTGGATATGTTCAGCCTGTTCGTGATGGGCAGCCAGGGCTGGAGAGGTCACCAGCCCGGCCAGGGCAGCGCCCGAGACGCCGAGCAGGACATCGCGGCGTTTTATGGGGGGCTGCTCGGCGGGGGTAGTATCGTGCTTCTTATGTGCGTCCATGACTGACTCCTTATTCTGGTCTATTGGACGGTCCATTTCCTGCTCCTGTGAAAGTATACCACACTTTGTCAGTCAAAGGCTCGTCCAGACAAGGGTATATCTTGCTCCTAGGGGCAGCGTCTTATAGTACAGAGGGGCTGGGGGATTTGCATTGAAGCGGCCCTATATCATTCGCTGTTTCGTTCTGCTGCTCGTCTTCGCCTTTATGGGCCAGGGCCGAGTCGGGCAGGGGCTCCAGTTGCTCCTCTTTGCGGATCAGCATGTCTGCTGTCAGACGAAACAGCACTGTCCCATCTCATACGGAAAGAAAACGCACGCGCACTCCTCCCATAGTCCGGATTGTCCGCACGCGCATCAGAAGCCACGGACCGGCTTTCAGTGTGCTTTGCAAGCCTGCAACCCGTCCGGGCCGGATGGAGTGGTGTCAGCGCAGTCCCTGCGATTCGTGCTGACGCAGAGCGTCGGACTGCCTGGCCTTCAGCCTGAGCGACGTTTCCACTACGCACATCCGCTCCACTATGCCGAGTTGGCCATTGTGCCTCCCACGCCCCCGCCTCGTTCTCCACAGTTCGTGTAAGCATCATTCGCGCGGTCTTATCAGACAGGGCGCGTTAAAGGATCACCCGCTCTTCGTGGTGAGAGTACTGCCATGCGGGCGGGTTGAGGTGCTGGACGACTCGCGTCCGGCCAACTGAAAGTGGAGAACAACACGATGTTAGCACTGTACTCATACATCTGGAGAAGATGCGTTTGGAGCCTGGTTGCTCTGAGCCTGTCTATAGCTATCGGAGAACGGACGAGCTTTGCACAAACCCAGGAAGAGACTGCCGGCTCGGGAGAAGAACCCGCACAACCGAAAGCGGTTGAACTTGAAGATATGCTCATCTCTGTCGAACGTATTACCTCTGTCAGCGGGGCGTCGGTCGCTCTGGTGACGGCTGAGCAGATCCGAGAATCTCAGGCCAAGGATGTCGCTGAAGCACTGAAAAGCAGGGTCCCTGGCGTGACCGGCAAGCGGAGTGGCGGCATCAATCTTGACCCGGTTATCCGCGGGCTGCGTGAAGACCGTTTGAGTGTCATGACAAACGGCACGAAGATATGGGGGGGCGGGCCGTTTCGCATGGACCCGCCGACCTCGCTGCTAGATGTGGATGAGCTGGAAGCCATCGAAGTGATCAAGGGGCCGTACTCGGTGACGCGGGGTCCGAGCAGCATCGGCGGAACGATCAACTTGGTCACTAAGAAGCCAGAGCTTTCACCACACTGGGATGCACACGGTTCGGTTGGAGCGGCTTACACTAGCAATTACAACGGGTTTACTACCAAGGCAGCGATCAGTGCCGGTGGGCCGGCCCTGGCGTTTCGGCTGGCCGGCAGCTACCGGGATTATCAGGACTATGACTCGGGTGACAGCGAACGTATACAGTCGGGGTTTCAGAGCCAATCGATCTCCGGCACTCTCCTGTGGCAACCGCACGTCGATCATCGTTTTCTGCTGTCCATGAGCCGGGAATCCGACCGGGATACCCGTTTCGATGCGCTGCCGCTACACCTGGAAGAAGACGACGCTTATCTCGGCTCCGTGTCCTATACCCTCAGCAATCCGTTCCCGTTTATGGCGAGTCTGCAATTCAGCGGTTACTACAACTACGTGCATCATCGCATGAACAATGAGCATAAGCCCACCCGCGGCATGATCGATATTGTCTTTCCGCTGGACGCTCGAACATTCGGCGGCCGGGTGCAGGCGAACATCCTGTCGGGCTTTGGGGGCCGCCTGTCTCTTGGCGGAGATGTGTACCGGCTCGAACGCGAGGGCACCAACCATCTCTCGTTTCTCAGCGGCGACATGGCCGGTACCACCCGCTATTTCCACGCCTGGCCGGAAACGCGGATCATGGACGGCGGCATATTTGGCGAATACGTCTATCTGCCGGCTCCGAAGTGGCGTCTGATCGTTGGTGCGCGGGTCGATTTTGTTGATGCTGGTGCGAATCCGGAACCGACCGAGCGTATGCAGTACCGTGCCCATTACGGTGACGGTGCCGACGACGTAGACGCCTTCGAGACGAATGTAAGCGCCAATGCCCGGCTGGTCTACTCGCCGGCATCTTCGCTAGACCTGTTTATCGGGGTGGGTCGCGCGGCACGCACCGCGGATGCGACCGAGCGATACTTGGCGTTGGGGCCTGGACCGGGTGGGTTTTATATCGGCAATCCCGGCCTGGACCCGGAGGAGAGCTTTGAGGTCGATACGGGTATCCACACAAGGTGGGGCCGATTGGCCGTGGACGGGGCCCTCTTCTACAATCGGATTGAGGACTACATTCTGCAATACATTCTGGACCGGGCATTCCAGTGTCCGCACGGACCGTGCAACCTGCGTGGGTTTCGCAATATCGATCATGCCACATTGCTGGGCGCGGACCTGAGCCTGCACTATGAACTGCGCGAAAACCTGTCGCTGCACAGCTCCTTTGCCTATGTGCATGGAGAAAACGAGGAAGACGACCGGGCGCTGCCCGAGATTCCGCCTTTGGAGGGCCGGCTTGGACTGCGATACGAGCATCCGCACTGGGGCCTCTGGTTCAACCCGATGCTGCGCCTCGTCCAGAGCCAGCGTCGCATTGATACCGCATTCGGCGAAGACGCGACGCAGGGGCATGTGACGGTCGACGTCGGAGCTGGCTGGCGCTTGTTCGGGCGTCACGAACTCATGGTGCAGGTCGAGAACCTGTTCGACAAAAACTATAACGAGCATATCACCCGAGAGAACCCGTTTACCGGCCGGGAAGTGTTCGAGCCCGGACGGGTGGTGACAATCGGCCTGCGGACAACGTTCTAATGCGATACCACGACGGGGGAGGGACGACGCTCCCACGTCCTAGTCCGATTATCCGGGTGGGGGCAGGGGGATGGCTTCGTCAATCAACATGACCGGGATATCGTCTCGAATGGGGTAGCAATAGCGCTGGTCTTCGCGGACCAAGGCCGCGTCCATTGTTGCGGAGACAACCTCGCCCGCCCGGTTTTTGAGGCTGCCGTTTTGAATATGGGTGTTGAGTGTGTCTACCAACTCGGGTGGGGCCGGTGCCACGGGCTGCTTGGTCTCCGGACACACCAGGATAGCCAGCAGTTCCTGACTAACCGTCATACGCATTCCCTCCTCCAGGCTGAGCGTCGATGGACAGCACGACCTCCAACAGCACCTGCACGGCATCCCGTAAGGCCGCCAGGGGCATCCGTTCGTTCAGGCCGTGTACACCACGGGCGTCTTCTGCTGCGAGGGCCAAGCCGGAAAAACCGTAACTGGTAATGCCTTTTTCTCTGAAATAATGCGTGTCGGTGAAGCCGCCCAGGACGCTGGGAAGGACCGGAGCGTGCGGGTCTCTACGCGCGGCAACGGAACGGATCGCCTCGAAGAGGGGTGTATCCGGGTCCGAGGCAACGGAAGGGAAGTTTAACAGCGTTGAGAATTGGATATGCGGATCATCTACCACCTGTTTGAGTTCTGCGATGAATCGTTGCGGGTCTTCCCCCGGCAAGAGGCGACAGTCAAGGTGGGCGGATGCCGAGGCCGGCACGACGTTGGTTTTCGGACTGCCGTTGAGAACGGTCAGAGAGATGGTATTCCGCACCAGAGCATTATGGCCCGGCTTTGCCGTGAATTTCTTGCGAAACGCCTCGTCCTTGAGCGCCTGTTCAAGCGCCCGGTAGTGTTGCGCGGTATCCGCATCTTCGGAGTCTGCCAAGGCGCTAAAATACGCCTGGACCGCAGGCACGACCTTGAAAGTCGTCTGATGGCGACGAATTTTGTCCAAGGCCCGCACGAGGCGGGTCACCGCCGTCTCGGGCTTCGGACTCGCTCCGTGTCCTGCAGGTCCTGTCGCCTTGAGTTCGATCCAGCACGGCGCCTTTTCCGCCACTGAGACACGATACGAGCGCTTGCCATCACGCTGCCGGATACCGCCCCCTTCGGTCAGAAGAAACTCCGCGTCGGCAATGAGGTCGAAATGCTTGTCAACAAACCAACCGGCGCCTTTTCTGCCCCCGACCTCTTCATCCCCTGTGCCGAGAAAAATAATGTCCCGTTCAAAACGCAGGCCACTCCGCTTGAGTAAGGCCAACGCAAGAAACTGGACAACAGCAACGCCCTTACAATCGATCGCGCCTCGTCCGTGGACGTAGCCATCTTTGATCACCCCGCCAAATGGGTCGAACTCCCATCCTGCCGGATCGGCGGGAACCACATCGAGATGATGCAGGAGGATGAGCGCCTTTTTCTTGCCGTTGCCTTTGAGCCGGCCGTAGATAATGCCCCGGCCCGGCTCCGACTCGTAGACCCGGGCTTCAATGCCTTCCTGCGTGAGGATGTTCTGCCAGAACCGGGCTGCGGCCGTCTCGTTCCCCGGTGGGTTGGACGTGTCAATTTGTACGACCTGACTGAGCAACTCGCCGGCCTCTTTTTCAACTGCCGACCAGTCTATGGCCGGGATGACCTGGGTCTCCGCCGGAAGGGGTCGAACGAAGACGAGCGGGAAGACAAAGAGCAGAGACAACCAAATACGGCGGTCCGTACCTCTCAACGTTTGGATTTGGGTCATCATGCGAGTGGTCCTACCTTGTGTCCAGATGGGATCCGGTTCGTAGTGCTTCCTCGTGGTCTGTTTCGCGCTTATGCCACACCCTAGCGACTTCTTCAACGGCGAAGGGTGGCTGGGGAGATTTGTCTTGTTCCAGCTGGAGAAGCTCGATACAAACAGACTCCGAAAAAGCGACAGGAAAAGGATGGGCCATGAGCGGACATAGTATATTCGATGTCAGTGGTAAGAGAGGGTATGTCACCGGCGGCGGCTCGGGACTGGGACGTGCCATCGCTCTGGGTATGGCCGAGGCCGGCGCGGCGGTTGTGGTGAGCGATATCAATCAAGAGGCGGCCCGGAAAGTGGCGGAAGAGATCCGCGCTCAGCGTGGAGAGGCCCGTTCTCTGGCGATAGACGTGTCGCAAAAAGACCAAGTTGAGAAGCTGATCCTGACGACAACCGAGGAGTTGGGCGGACTGGACTTTGCTTTTAATAATGCCGGTATCCTTAAACTTGGGAAGCCGGAAGATATCAGTCCAACCGATTGGCAGGAGGAACTCAATGTTGACTTGACCGGCGTGTTCCTGTGCTGCCAGACCGCGGGTCGCTATATGATTGACCACGGGGGTGGGAAAATTGTGAATACGGCCTCTATCTCGGGCTTGGTTGTCAACTCGGGGCTGACCTATTCGACCGCTAAGGCCGGTGTCATTCAGCTCACTCGGGTGCTGGCCATGCGGTGGGCGAGACACGGCGTGTATGTGAATTGTTTCAGCCCCGGCTATATTCGCACCGGCATGACGGCACCGCATCTCACCCGACCTGAGGTCGAAAAAGAAATGCTGCGTCAGACCCCGCTGCGCCGTTTGGGGGAGCCGCAGGATCTGATCGGTGCTGCCCTGTTCCTGGCGTCTCCGGCTTCGGATTTTGTAACCGGTCAGAATATTATCGTTGATGGTGGGGTCACCTTAACGTAAGGTGTTGCCCCGCTTGGCCCACCAAGCGCATCCAGCCCGGCGATCAGAGCAATACCGCGTCTGCGTCCGGTTCCTGTTTGGCGGTCTGAGTGGTCCGTTTTGCGGCGCGGCGCTTTCTGGGGGTCGCGCGCTTCTTCTTCGGACGGGCCTTCTTCGGTTTTGCCTTGGGTGTCGGCCGTTTTTCGGTGATCTCGATTTCATACTGTTCAATATGAAAGTCGGAGTCGGTTCGAAAAAAGAAGCGGGTGTTGAGTTGGGCCTCAAGGGCATCCAGCCATTCTTCTTCCTCCTCGTACAAAAAGGCGAGGACATCTGGATGGGCATAGACGGTGGCGGCTTGGGCGTGCGGCTGAAGCGCGACTTCTTTGTGTAACTGGCGGATGAGATTATAGGTAATAGTGGGAACCGACCGTCTATGGCCCCGGCCGTCACAAGCGGCGCAGGGAGCGCAGAGCTGCTGCTGGAGGCTCTCCCGTGTCCGTTTACGCGTCATTTGAACCAGCCCGAGTTCACTGATCTTCCGCATATTGCTGCGGGTCTTGTCTTTCCTCAGGGCTGCGCGGAGGGCTTCTGTAACTTTGGTGCGATTGGCCGCGCGTTCCATATCGATAAAGTCGACGATAATGAGACCCCCAATATTGCGTAGGCGTAACTGTTCGACTACGACCTGGGCGGCTTCTAGGTTAGTCTGAAGCATGGTCTCTTCTTGGTTCCGTTTCCCAACAAAGCGGCCTGTGTTCACATCAATCGCGGTGAGTGCCTCGGTGTGATCAATCACGATATGACCGCCAGATTTGAGGGGGACGCGTCTGTCGAGCGCCTTGGTAATCTGCGGCTCAATTTTGTAGTGCTCAAAGATAGGAGCCTGTTTGTCGTGGAGCTTCACGCGACCGGTTAAACGCGGCATGAAGGTCGTGATGAATTCATTAATGCGTTCGTAATCATTCGCATTATCGATAATAATTTCATTGATATCCGGTGTGAAGACATCGCGAATGATACGCAGGATGACGTCCATATCATCGTGCACGAGGGCTGGGGCAGCATGTTGCTCGCGCTTTTTGGTGATCCTGCCCCAGAGTTTGAGCAGGAATTTCATGTCGTCGTGAATTTCTTTTTTGGTCAGGCCCTCACACGCGGTACGGACAATAAAACCACCCTCGGCCGGCCGCAAGCTGGCGACCGCTTCTCTGAGCCGGCTGCGCTCTTTGCTGTCCGCAATGCGCCGGGACACACCAATATGTCCTATGGTCGGTGTGTATACTAACTGTCGTCCAGGCAGAGAGAGATGCGCGGTGAGTCGGGGACCTTTTGTCCCGATCGGCTCTTTGGCCACCTGGACGAGAATTTCCTGATTCTCCTTCAGCTTTTGTTCGAGTGGAATATGTGACTCTGAACGGGAGCGACGGCGACCACGGCTGGGTCTGTGCTCGGCACTCGAAGGTGACTCCTCTTCCTCGTCGAACTCGTTCTCCGGATCGGTCAGGTCAAAATCGTCCAGCAGATCGTCGGTGTCTGGGTCCTGCTCGTCGGTGTCATCGATCATACCGGGGGGTAACGGACCGCCAAATACGTCCGAAGCATGGATAAAGCCTGCTTTTTCAAGTCCGATATCAACGAACGCCGCCTGCATTCCTGGAAGGATGCGATTCACGCGCCCGAGATAGATATTGCCCGCAACATTGCGCTGCTGAGCGCGCTCAATGTGAATCTCTACGAGCGTTTCGTTTTCGAGGAGGGCAACACGAGCCTCTTGATGGGTGGAATTAATAACGATTCTTTGACGCACGAGTATTAACCTGTTGTCGGAAGCAGTTCTTGCTCATGATGCAGTGGTTCCCTCTGAGGAAGGACATCTGAGCGAAATTGTGTCACGGTTTTTGTCACCCGTAAGATTTTCACCTCTTGCGGGGACAAGGCGAGGAGGACACCTATGAATTCATGCGGTTTGAGGGTACCCACCTCTGTCATAGCGATATCGACCGAGAGTGCGAGCGGGGTTTCCAGAGTAATGGCTGAGACCAACTGCTTGGCATCAAGGGTGCGCTCCCGATGACGGGTCCGTTTGCGGATAGGGAAGGTCTGCGCTTGATGAAACTGACCGAGCCGTTCATTCACGAAGCTCGGATCACGTTTTTCCGGAGGAAGTGTATCGAGGGCAACCTGATAACGCTGGGTGGCAATGCTCACATCGATGCTTGGTCTATCCAGGTCGATTGGTTGTACCTGCTGGATCTGAAAGCCGCTCGGCAACTCGGCATTCAGACGCCGCTGCACCTCTTTTGCCGGCATCTCTTCATACAGGAGAAGATCAAGAAATTCCTCCTCACTCTCCATACCGACCGGGAGAGCCGGGCCAAAACTCATCCGGGGTAAGGGATGAAAGCCTTGGCTGTAGGCAATGGGGAGGCACGCCCGACGACAGGAACGGGCAAAGAGTGTCGCGACTTCCTTCGCACCCAGAAAACGAGCCATATCGAGCTTGCTATACCGGAGTCGAAAACGGACGACGGCCCGTTGCGAACCGCCTTGGCTCGCCGCCATGGTATTAGGGTCACCGGCAAGCCATTCATCCGCGTTGCCCGAACTTGGCGGCTGAGCGGCAGGCTGGGGTGCCTCGGATGGCGCGACACTCAGTGCTCCAAGGGGGGTCGCTTTCAGCTTCTCTTCATCCAATACGCCACTATAACGTTTAATTTTTGCCTGCTGTTGTTCCGCTTTTTTCTTCTGCATCATCTGCCATTGTCGGGTGCCCCATCTATCCTGGGCGGGCAGGGTCGCTCGCGCCCAGGGATCGACCTCCGGCCCTCTATGGTCGGCGCCTTTCGCACCGTTCAGATGGTAGGTGACATTGCGGATGCTCTTAAAATCACACGCTCCACAATATGAGCAGCGTTCCACGCTACAGTCGGGGGTGAGGGTGCCTTCGAGTGCCTTTGCCAGATCACGCTGGAGCCACTGCTTGGTGACACCACTATCCAGATGGTCCCATGGAAGCGGCTCACCAAGCAGACGACGACGGAGATAAAAATCAGGCTCGATATGGTGCATGCCAAGGGCCTGTTGCCACAGATCGAGTCGGAATTGCTCTGTCCAGCCGTCGAACCGACAGCCCAGCTGATAGGCAGTCAACAGCGGGGCCCCTAAGCGACGGTCGCCCCGAGCGAAAACACCTTCAAGAAAGGACAGCCGCGCGTCGTGCCATTTGAATTGAATCCCGTAACGTCGCAGTTCGCGCCGCAAGAGTTGCTGTCGTGCTTCGGTTTCCTCCAGGTTCACCTGGGCGGCCCATTGAAACGGCGTATGCGGCTTGGGGATAAAGGTCGAAACACTGGCCGTGACTTGGCGCTGATGCTTGCCGGCCGCAGAGACCTTTCGACACAGATCGACGATGCCCAGCAAGTCCTCTTCTGTCTCGGTCGGCTGTCCGAGCATGAAGTATAACTTGACGCTTTTCCAACCCAGACTAAACAGCAGACGCGCTGCCTCAATCAGTTCTTCTTCCTGATATTCTTTTTGTATCACATCGCGGAGACGCTGTGATCCAGCCTCGGGCGCAAGGGTAAAGCCCGTTTTTCGTACCCGGCGGATTTCCTCCAGGATATGGGGGGAGAGGGCGTCTACCCGTGTTGAAGGTAGAGAGACAGAGACTTTGAGGTCCGAGAAACGATTCATGATAGACCGCAGGAGCGGGTTCACACAGCTATAGTCGCCGGTACTCAAACTGAGCAGCGAGACCTCTTCATAGCCGCTCTTTTTGACTAACTGGTCTATCTGTTCCTGGAGGGCACGTGGATCGCGCTCCCGCAAGGGGCGATAGATATACCCCGCCTGGCAAAAGCGGCAGCCGCGCACACAACCGCGCATGACTTCCGCGGCAACGCGATCATGTACGATGTTCACATTCGGCACGACCTGGGTGGTGAGCTGGGGGATGGTGTTGAGATCTTCCACAATGCGTTTTTTGACAACCGTGGAGTCTGCATAGCGAGGGCGGATGTCACTCAGCGTGCCGCTCGGGGTATATTCTGGCTCAAAAAAGGCGGGGACGTATACACCTGGGATGTAGCGCAGCACTTGGAGGAGGGATTCCCGATCTTTTCCATCCCAGGCCGAATAGGCGTCACAGATATCAAAAATCGCTTCCTCACCATCTCCGAGGAGGAAGGCATCGATAAAGTCAGCGATGGGCTCCGGATGAAATGCACAGGGTCCGCCGGCAATCACCAGCGGATGAGACGCATCACGGTCACGCGAGAGTAGGGGAATCCCGCCAAGGTCCAGCATGGCCAGGACGTTAGTGTAGGTCAGTTCGTACTGGAGACTGAAGCCAATAATCTCGAAGGCGAACAATGGCCGATAGGTTTCAAGAGAGACAAGCGGCAAATGGTGCTGACGCAGCTGCTCCTCCATATCCAGCCACGGTGCATAGACACGTTCCGCCTGAATATCGGGACGATTATTGAGCAAATTATACAGAACTTGTAAGCCGAAGTGGGACTGCGCGATTTCGTAGACCTCGGGGAAGGCCAGTGCGAAGCGCAGGCGTATATCCGCAGGGTCTTTGATGATGGTCCCGAGTTCGCCGCCTGTATAACGAGAAGGCTGTTCAACCAACGGAAGAATGGTGGCGTATGCCCGCCGGAGGTCGGTCTCCTTCCTCATCCCCGCACTCAATAGATACCTCTCTTCATACTTCTTTATATCGGAAACCCCGACAGCCCCGCAAGGAGACAGCCCCTCTGGGATGCGTGAGGCAGATTGTGTCGATTCCCTCCCACGGCCAGTCCCGCCGGGCAACCACAAGGGTTGCCCCTACCATTCCTATCCCCTCGCCCCTTGGGGGCTGAGTAGACGAGAGTTTCACAGAGACCGGGAATCCGGGGGAAAGGCATCAGCAAATCCCCTCTTGGGACATGTGATGCAGATTACATGACTCGGCGGTCCCCCGCTTCCCTGCGCCGTGCCGGTCTGTGACAGGGTTCCAGGAGTGCGGGCTTCCAGCCCGCAAGCGGCCAAGATGGCCGCGCTCCCAGGCAGCGGGAGGGTGAGCGGCCCGAGGCGGGGGCTGCCGGACCGGTCCCTGGGGGGCTCACGCCACACTAGGCAGCACACGTCCAAGGAGGGGAGAGGCAAAGCGCCTGTCTTCAGCCGGCGCCCCGCCAGAGAGGAGGTACTGCGGGGAATGCAGGTATTGAATAGAGGCCAATGAGAGAACATATTCCGGCTCGACAACCGAAGACGCTATGAGCGAAACGAGGGCGGGACCCACCTAGCATAGAACGTTGTTTCAGATGGCTGATCTTGAATTGGTGATTGGGCCACAATTGTGTAGGGACGACGCCTGCGTCGCCCCTCCTGTCGGTCGTATACGCCCTCAAATTGCGCCCCAAAAGGCATTTTACGGTTCAATAAGTCCTCAAATTGTGCCCCAAAAGGCATTGCGTGGTTCAATAAGTTATTGATTTTATTGAATTCAGGTCGGAGACCCCCCCCTATATTTTTTGGAATCGTTTGTCAGAGAAGAACAGCATTTGAGAATGAGCCGCCCCAGTAGTACCCCGCCGACCTCTGGATGCCGGATCAAAGCCTGCCCCGGACATGATCCGGGGTCCGGCATGACGGAAAAAGGATAGTCCCGGAGGACGAATTCGCGGGGCGCAATCCGACATCCTTACCGTCTCATTCTTTCTGTTCTTTTACAGCCAGAGCGTTAAATTCTGATGAAAACCTTGACACATAGAACCGGGCTGGGTATACGGGTCCGATATTCTCGGTCAACGGAAAACCCTGTTTTTCTTGATGGGTTAGGGGCACATGAGCGTTCTCAATACCAAAGTGCTCGTTCTCAATCGGTCCTATTTCCCGGTGCATGTCACATCGGTTCGGCGGGCGTTCTCCCTGCTCTATCAGGGCATTGCGAAAGCGGTTGATCAGCAGTATCGCACGTTTGACTATGAGAGCTGGAGTGCGCTGTCGGCAAATGTTCACGATGAGACCATTGGCCTTATCGGGCGTGCCATCCGGGTGCCGCGTGTCATTCTGCTCGTTTCGTATGACCGGGTGCCTCGACGCCAGGTACGGTTCAGCCGTTTCAACGTTTTTGCGCGCGATAAGAATACCTGCCAATACTGTGGCCGACGTTTCTCGCGCAGTGAGCTGAATCTTGATCATGTCATCCCCCGCTCCCAGGGCGGTCTCTCAACCTGGGGAAATATTGTCTGCTCCTGTTTGCGGTGCAACCGTGTGAAAGGTGGTCGCCGGCCTGAAGAGGCGAGAATGAGGTTGATCAAGAAGCCGGTTCAACCCGAGTGGACGCCCTTTATGCTTGAGACGTTCACTTTCAAGCGCTACCAAGAATGGCTGCCTTTTCTCAACGAAGTCGATGCTGCCTACTGGAATACCGAACTCCTGGAACGGTAGTCTTCAGACCTGATGCTCTCTGATTCCTGCTGGATTTTCTCCTATCCACAAGATATAGTAGCAGTATGATCCTAGAGCCCTTTCTCTTGCGTGAGTAGCCCGCTCGTTCGTGCTACCCTGACCATGAGGAAAGAGGCGGGGAGGATTTGGAGGCGTTGTGGGGCAAATGCGGATCAAACAGCTTGAACTCCTCGGATTTAAATCTTTTAAGCAGAAGACGACGCTCACCTTTCCAAAAGGAATCACTGCTGTTGTCGGCCCAAACGGCTGCGGAAAGTCGAATATTGTCGACGCCTTACGCTGGGTTCTGGGTGAGCAGAGCGCCAAGCATCTCCGCGGTCAGGAGATGAGTGATGTGGTCTTTGCCGGAAATGACAGCAGTGCGCCGCTCGGTATGGCCGATGTCTCCCTCCTCTTGGAAAATGTGACTCCTCCCGACCTGTCTGTGAACGGGACGAACGGGCACAACGGTGCCTATAAGAATGGCGACGGGCCGGACTGGACCGAAGTTATGGTCTCGCGACGTTATTTTCGGTCTGGAGACTCAGAATATCTGTTCAATAAGGTCCCCTGCCGTCTGCGCGATGTTGTTGAATTCTTTTTGGGAACCGGAGCGGGCACGAAAGCCTACTCTATTATTGAGCAAGGTCGTGTCGAGGCGCTGATTAACGCCAAAGCACAGGATATCCGGGTCCTCGTGGAAGAAGCCGCCGGGGTGAGTCTGTATCGCAGTCGCCGTTTGGCTGCTGAGCGCAAACTCGAGCGTACCCGAGAGAATTTGTCTCGGGTCTCTGATCTGCTGTATGAGATGGACCGTCAGTTGGGAACCCTCCGTCGTCAGGCAAAAAAGGCCGAGCAATATAAAGTGCTCCAAGATGAGCTGAAAACCATTGATCTCACGCTCCAGAGTCGTGCCTACCAAGCATTGACAACAGAGGTCAGCAGTCTGGTTAGCCGGCAGGCTGCGGTCGGGCGAGAAGAAGAGCAGCTCAACCAAAAGATTCGTACCCTCCAAGCCGAGCGGATGTCCACAGCAGAGCGGGCTGCGCGCGAGGAAGATGCGCTTCGAGAGCTTGAGGAGCGTTTCCACTCACTGGAAAGTACGCTTCAACGGTCCGAGCAGAAACAGTCGTTCCGAGCCCAGCAGGAGGAGCAGGTCCAATTACGTCTCGCCGACGCGGAGCATGACTATCGTCTGGTGTCAGAGAAAAAAGCGCAGGTGGAACAAGAGTTCTCTCAGCGAGTGGCAAGTGCAGC
Source organism: Candidatus Binatia bacterium (assembly GCA_022820725.1). GTDB lineage: Bacteria > Desulfobacterota > Binatia > Bin18 > Bin18 > Bin18. The sequence continues at coordinate 208,771 of JAJEFA010000012.1, read as the reverse complement.
AGAGGTGGCTGAGCAGATACAATACGATGAAGACACCCTGCAGACGCAAGAGCAGGTCCTCGCCGACCTGCAAGATACTACCCTGCAGCACGAGTCCCAGGTTGAAGAACTCAAGACCGAAATGGTTGATCTCCTGACCCAGGAATCGCAAGTCAAGAACGCGCTGGCCTATTCCCGAGAGCGGACTGAGGAGGTCTCCCAGCGGCTGGAGTTACTGGCTGATAAAGCCAAGCAGGTTGGCCAACTCCGAGTAGAGCGAGAGCAGGCACTTGCCGTGCTTCAGGAAAAATCGTCGGCCCTTCACCAGCGTGTCCAACACGGACAGCAGCAGCGCGAAGAAAAGAATAGAGAACTACAGGCGGCTATTCGTGCTGGAGAACAACTGGATACCGCCCTCTCCGAGGCGAGGGCCAAACAGGCAGAAATGCAAGCACGCTTGACGACATTAGAAGAGCTCGAACAGGGGTACGACCGCTATGACCAAGGTGTTCAGTCGGTCATGTCCGACTGCGAATTTCCTGCGGCCGTTCTTGGGGTCGTGGCGCAAATGATAGAAGTGCCGCAAGCCTATGAGCGCGCGGTCGCTGCGGTGTTACGGGAGAAGTTGGAGTATATGGTGGTGACAGACATCGAGGCCGGTGTCGTTGCGGTAGACTATTTGAACCAGATGCAGTCCGGGCACGGACATTTTATTCCGCTCCAACTCCAATGCGACAAACAGACGCCAAGTCAGACTGAGGCTGACGGGCCGATGTGGGCGACTGTTGGAGAGGGAGTGTCTCCCCTCATCCGCCATGTTGATATTCCGCCCGACTATAGACAGATGGTCGAAGCCCTCCTTGGGGATGTCGTGCTTGTCCCCAACCTCCGGGTTGGGCTGGAACTCTGGAACCAGAGCCAGGGCGTCCGGACTTATGTGACGCCACAGGGAGAGGTTATTTCCGCTCTTGGCGGAGTCAGCGGAGGGAGTGGTGGTGTTGCGGAAGCAGGCCTCCTTGAGCGCCGCCGTGAAATTCGAGGGTTGCGGCAGGAGCTGTCCCAACAGGCTGAGCGTGTGTCCGACCTTATCGAACAGCGGCAAACCCTGAAGCAACGCCAACAGGCACTCGAAGGCGAGTTGCGGAGTCTTGATGTTCAAGCCCAGAAGCTGGGCCAGGAGAATGAAGTACTGCAGCGTGAGGCGGGGCAGCTTGAAGGTGAAGTGCGACGCTTGCTTGACCGTGGAGAAGGGGTGAGCTACGAGCAGAACGCCTTGGAGCAGGAAAGGCAATCTTTACAAGCTGACATACAGCAGGCCCACGAGCGGGAACGCGCCATTGCGACGCAACGTCAGGAGCGTGAAGACCTGCTGGCCGCTCAGCAAGTAGAGATGGAAGAAGCAAAAGCGGCGTGTGACCAGCACCGTATGCAGATAGATGACTTGCGTGTCCGCCTTGCCGAACATCGAGAACGCTACGGCGGCCTCCAGACCCAGGTAGACCAACTCAGACGCCAGATGCAGGACTTGGAAGAACGGATACAGGCCGGCCAAGCTGATATCCAGGCTGGCAAGCAAGAGGCAGAGCGTCTCCTGTCGGAAAAGGCTGCGTTAGAAGATCAAATGATACAGACGCTTGCCAGCCTGGATTCGACGAAAGCAGAACGCACCCGTCGCGATGCCGAGTGTGCCCAAATCCGGGCGGCTGCCCAGCAATGCGAAACGCTTATCGAAGCGAATCGACAGGCGGCAACTCAGCTGCAAGAGGAAAAAAGTCGGGTTGAGGTGAGTCTGGCTGAAAAGCGGGTGAGTCGTGAACATCTTGAGGAGACAGTCCAGGACCGCTATCAGGTGAAGCTGACAGCGGTCCTTTCAGCCTATCGTCACCAGGAATTTGATCAGGCTGAGGGAGAAGCGCGCCGTCAGGAATTGCGTGAGAAGCTTGCTCGGCTTGGTGAGGTCAATCCTAACGCTGCGGCTGAGCTTGACGAGGTCCAGGAGCGCTTTACCTCTATTGAATCCCAGAAGGCCGACCTGCTGCATTCAATTGAGGATTTGCAAAGTACGATCAACAAGTTAAACCGCGAGTCACGAGACCGTTTTCGGGAAACCTTCCACCAGGTGAACGCGAAGTTTGGGGAGGTGTACGCGCGTTTGGTTGAGGGTGGTCAGGCCCATATTACTCTGACCAATGAAGCGGATTTGTCCGAGAGTGGCGTCGAACTCGAAGTCCAACCCCCGGGAAAACGCCTCCGCTCCATGCAACTTCTTTCCGGAGGGGAGAAGGCCCTGGCCGCGCTGAGTTTCACATTTTCCCTGTTTTTGATACGGCCGAGCCCGTTCTGCATTCTCGATGAGGTCGATGCTCCGCTGGACGATGCCAACGTCGGTCGGTTCAATCAGCTATTGCGGGAAATGAGCGAAACAACGCAGATTGTTTTGATTACGCATAATAAGCGCACTATGGAGGTGGCGGATACGCTCTACGGTGTCACCATGCAGGAACCGGGCGTATCGACCATGGTGTCCGTGCGTGTGTCCTGATGGCTCTCCGCTTTTGGCAGCGAAAAAAGAAAACGCAGCCGGACTCTGCTTCTCCCCCGGTCGCAGATACACGCACTCCTGCTCCGATCACGAAAGACGCGCGTTGGCGACGTGGGCTCACTCGATTACGAGACCTTTTGCGTCGTCCCTTTGATGCCTCGTCGGAGCAGAGCCGGCAGTCGAGGGAAGCCTTCTTCTCCGACCTGGAGGAGGTCCTTATACAAGCCGATGTTGGAGTCGAAACCTCCTTGCAGGTAATAGATCGCCTACGCGCAGGTATGAGTGGCAAATCGTCTCAGGACGAGGCCGAAGCGCTCCGCTCTGATCTGAAGCGAGAACTCCGATCCCTTCTTGAGAGGGGGGAGCAGCCTGTTGAAGGGAGTGATGACGCATGTCCTCGAGTCATTCTTGTTGTCGGTGTCAATGGGGCAGGGAAGACAACATCTATTGCGAAGCTGGCCGCACGGCTGAAAAAAGAAGGAAAAACGGTCCTGCTGGTCGCCGGGGATACGTTTCGAGCCGCCGCCATTGAACAACTCTCAATCTGGGCCGAACGATTGGGCCTTGAGATTATTAAGCATCGGGCCGGCGCCCCGCCTTCAGCCGTGGTTTTTGACGGTGTCCGTGCTGCGGTGGCACGTGGGGTCGATGTTGTCCTGATTGATACGGCTGGACGGCTCCATACCAAAACGTCGCTTATGGAGGAACTCAAAAAAATACACCGAGTCATTGGGCGAGAGGTTGCTGGGGCACCGCACGAGGTTTTGCTGGTTTTGGATGCCGGAACTGGACAGAATGCGCTCAGCCAAGCACGGACTTTTCAGGCGGCTTTCCCGCTTACCGGTGTGATCTTATCGAAAATGGATGGGTCAGCAAAAGGCGGAGTTGCCTTGGCCGTCGGGAGCCAGCTTGGCGTGCCGATTCAGTATATTGGACTTGGAGAGCAGCTTGAAGATTTCGAAGTCTTTTCCCCGGATGATTTTATTACGGCACTTTTCGACCAGCCCACGGAATAAATATTTCTCTTGACGCCACGTCTAAGAGGCCATAGGGTAAACTTTTACTTTATTCTAGGGTGGTAATGGCGCTGGAAAGTCTAAAACTTCTTGAGGCGAAACTGGATGGATTCTTAGAACGCCACGAGCAGGTCCAGAGTGCAAATAGTGCACTGCTGGTTCGCATTGATAAACAAGAGTATGAATATGCGCTCTTGCTCAAGCGAATCCAGCAATACGAAGCGGAGCGAAACGAGATTCGAAGCCGCTTGGAGAAAATCCTGACTCAATTCAGCCATTTAGGGATTGCCTTGGAGGATGAGGGCTAGGCGATGAAGCGATTAATGGAAGTACATATTTTTGGACAAACCTTCACGGTGACGAGTGAAGATGATGAGCAATATGTTCGAGAAATTGCTTCTTCTGTTGACCAGCGCATGCGCCAGATTGCGGAAAATGCAAAAGTGACGGTCCCTTTTCGAGTCGCGATTATGGCGGCGTTGAGTATTGCCGACGAATTGGCCAAGTCCGGTCAGCAGGAATCGAGCCAGCAAGAAGCTCAGCTCATCCAGGAAGCTGAGTTGATTTCAAGCCGACTCCTTGAGCGTTTGGAGAAAGCCGAAAGCCGCACAGATGAGACAACGGCCGATAATCCGTTGAACTCACACTCTGCAAGCTAGTTGTCTGCAACTCTCGACTGAGAAGAGAACACGTAACACCACTCGCATCCTGAAGGCGAGTGGCTTCGATTGCACGCCCCCCTCTTGCGCTCCTTCCGCCCTTGAGTGAAGAAGGAAGGAGACTATGACAACTGATAATGGTCTGTGCTGGTTGTTATTGCAGGAGCCGCGCTCTATTGAACGTGGCCTCCGAGCCCATACTTATTGATCAGAAAGGATATCTACGAAGAGGATGCGTATAGGGGGTAGTAGCTACCACAGCGAGGGTATTCGACCTGAGTGTGGTAAGGAGGGTCATCATGGAACTTGTCTTAGGGTTGCTGATAGGAGCAGCCGGTGCCGGAGGACTCGTCTTCCTGCGGCAAAAATGGAACCAAGAAACCATACACAGTGCAGAGGAGGCTGCACAGCAGATTCTTGATGAGGCAAAAAAAGAAGGCTCAGTCATTAAACGAGAAGCCCAAGTTCAGGCGAAAGATACGATTTTGCAGGCGAAAAGTGAAGTAGAGAAGGAGATAAACGAAAGACGGAAAGAAATTCAACAGGTTGAGCGCCGTCTCCAAGGACGTGATGAAGCGATGGAGAAGCGCTCCGAGGCACTAGCTGAGCGGGAAGAGGGCTTGAATCGACGCGAACAGAGCCTCAAGAGCAAAGCCGACAGTCAGCAGAAAAAAGAGCAAGAGTATGATGGCTTAATAGACCAAACGCGCCAGAAACTTGAGCAAATAGCCGGCCTGAGTCGGGATGAGGCGAAACAAGTCCTGGTAGACCAGATGACCGAGGAGGCCCGCCAGGATGCCTCACGCCGGATTATGGCCGTCGAAGAAGAAGCCCGGGATGAAGCGACCCGGCGGGCTCGAAAAATTATTAGTATTGCGATTGAACGCCTATCCGGTGAGTTTGTTTCCGAGCGAACCGCGTCGGTTATCCATCTTCCCAGCGACGATATGAAGGGCCGTATCATTGGTCGTGAAGGGCGCAATATCCGGGCGTTTGAGGCTGCGACCGGGGTGGATCTGGTTATTGATGATACGCCCGAAACGGTGTTGATTTCGAGTCATAGTCCCATCCGACGAGAAATTACGCGTGTAGCACTCGAACGCCTGATTTCGGATGGGCGTATTAATCCGGGTCGTATCGAGGAAGTCGTCAAAAAAGCTGAAGGCGAGGTTGAAGAATCGGTCCGTGAGGCTGGTCAACGAGCCGTACTTGAACTGGGGATCAATGGGGTTCATCCCGAGATCGTCAAGCTGGTTGGAATGTTGAAGTATCGGTATAGCTATGGCCAGAATGTCCTCATGCATTCAATAGAAACGGCGTATATCTGCGGTATCATTGCCGCCGAACTCGGGCTTAACGAGAAGCAGGCCAAACGTTCCGGACTGCTCCACGATATTGGGAAAGCGGTCTCACACGAGATTGAAGGCTCGCACGCAATCATCGGCGGAGAAGTGGCTCGGAAATACGGGGAGTCGGCAAAAATAGTCAACGCCATTGCCGCCCACCACGAGGAGGTCCGGGCAGAAACCGTTCTGGCACCTATTGTCGATGCCGCGGATGCGTTATCCGGAGCACGGCCGGGCGCTCGGCGAGAGGTGCTGGAGAGCTATGTCAAACGACTCGAAGACCTGGAGCGTATCAGCAGTTCATTCAACGGTGTGGAGAAGTCGTTTGCGGTGCAGGCCGGGCGCGAGGTGCGCATTATGGTGAATCCAGGCTCGGTGTCGGACGGTGATGCCTCAAGTATTGCCAGGGAGGTTGCCAAGCAAATTGAGAGTGAGATGACGTATCCTGGTCAGATTAAAGTCACCGTCATCCGTGAATCACGATCCACCGAATACGCACGGTAAAAGGTCAGCGATGTCAGTTGCAGCACAACTCAAGGAAATTGAACGTGGAGCTGTGGATATTATTCCGCTGGAAGAGCTCAAGCAGAAGCTCGAACGTGGCAGACCCTTACGAGTGAAATGGGGGGCGGACCCGTCCGCCCCGGATCTGCATCTCGGTCATACCGTCGTGCTGAATAAACTCCGTCAGTTTCAGGAGTTAGGACATACCGTCATTTTCTTGATCGGTGACTTCACCGCTATGATCGGTGACCCCACCGGTCGTTCCGAAACGCGAAAGGCCCTGACACGCGAGCAGGTCAAAGCCAATGCGGAGACCTATACGCAGCAGGTCTTCAAGGTTCTTGATCCGGACCGCACCGAGCTCCGCTTTAATTCGGAATGGATAGACCCACTTTCGCCTTCCGATATGGTTAAACTGTGCAGCCATTACACCGTAGCCCGGCTGCTGGAGCGAGATGATTTTTCCAAACGTCTGAAAACTGGGGTGCCGATTCATGTGCATGAGTTTCTGTACCCGCTGATCCAGGGCTATGATTCCGTTGCCCTTCAGGCCGACGTCGAACTCGGTGGAACCGATCAACGCTTCAATCTCCTGGTTGGACGTGAGATGCAGCGCGGCTTTGGCCAGGAACCCCAGGTGATTCTGACGACACCTATTCTTGAAGGTGTTAACGGGACGCAAAAGATGAGCAAATCGCTCGGTAATGCGGTGGGCATCACCGACCCGCCGGACGAGATGTACGGCAAGATCATGTCGATCTCTGACGAACTGATGCTGAGTTATTACGAACTGCTCAGTGCCGTTGATGCCGCTCATGTGCAAGCAGTGGCTGAGGGACACATCCATCCGATGGAAGCCAAGAAACAATTGGCGGCCGAGTTGGTGACTCGTTTTCATGATGGGACGGCGGCCGCGCGGGCAGCTGAAGAATTTTCTCGACGTTTTCAGCACGGGCAGCGTCCGGAGGAAATACCGTCGTACGTCTGGTCTGGTACAGAATCACACGTGTGGGTGTGCCATTTGCTGAAGACCCCGGACCTGGTGAAATCCACGAGTGAGGCTCGCCGGCTTATTAGCCAGGGTGGGGTGAGAATCGATGGGGAGCGGGTCAGTGACGTGGAATTGCAGGTTCCGACGCAAGGAGAGGTGGTCCTCCAGGTTGGCAAACGGCGCATCCTGAAGGTCGTCTTTGGGCCAGAGGCAGCGACATCCTCTTGATGTGCCATGTCGTCCTCGCCTGACCTGAAGAGTCAACGTGTCCAGCATCTCATGTCTATTGGAGGACACGTTGACTCTTTGACCCATCGGTGCGGTTTTATTGCGCTGGTCGGCCGTCCCAACGTCGGGAAATCAACACTGCTCAATACGCTGATAGGGGCACAGATTGCCATTGTCTCGCCCAAACCCCAAACCACACGAACGCGCATAACCGGGATCAAAACCCAGTCCAACGCCCAACTCATTTTTGTTGACACCCCAGGCATTCACGGCGGTCAGCAATCTCTCCTCAACCGACACATGGTTGATACCGCCCTGCGTGCCCTGCAGGAGACCGATGTCACGCTCTTCCTGCTCGATGCGGCGCATGGGCTGACTGAAGCCGATGCGCAGATTGCCCAGCGCCTCACTCAGCTTAAGACCCAGGTATTGGTCGGACTAAACAAAATTGACCTTGTCCGAAAGAGAGCACTGATCCCGCTCCTTGAACAGGTGGGGCGTCTGCTACCTGAGTGTGACGTGATTCCCATCAGCGCGCTCAAAGGGGAGAATACGGCCGAACTCATGTCCACACTGATGGCTGTTCTCCCGCCCGGTCCGGCTCTCTACCCGGATGATAATATCACGGATCTGAGCGAGCGGGTCCTCGCTCAGGAGATGGTCCGAGAACAGCTCTTTTTCCATACTCAGCAGGAAATCCCGTACCGTACGGCAGTGATTGTTGAGCAGTTTGAAGAGCCTGCCGAGAAGCCGCTGTTACGTATTTATGCGACCATCCACGTTGAGCGGCCATCCCAGAAGGCTATCGTGATTGGTCAAAGGGGAGTACGGCTCAAGAAAATCGGCCAGGCTGCGCGCCAGCGTATGGAGGCCTTTTTTGGCTGCCGAGTGTATCTGGAACTCTTTGTCAAAGTTTCAAAGGGCTGGACGAACAGCCCTGGGATGTTGCGCGAACTGGAATTGCTGAAGTAAATGGCAGAGCCGCTGACGAGCGTTCACTGTCCGGCGCACAAGAGAGCATAACGGAGTACAACAATGGGATGGTTGGCCCGCTGGGGCATGAGCCTGACACGTTGGACGGAGCGCTGGATACCCGACTCGTGGGTCATTGCCGTCATGTTGACCCTGGTGGTGGCCCTCCTGGCTCTCACGGTCGGGGGCGCTTCTCCGGCAACGGTATTGACCGCGTGGGGGGACGGTTTGTGGGCTCTGCTCAGCCTGACTATGCAGTTTACCGTCATGATGGTCGTGGCGTATGCCTGCGCCGTCTCCCCACCGCTCAAGCGAGTGTTCGTATGGCTCGCCTCGCGTCCCGACTCTGACAAGCCGCGCCAGGCAATCGTCCTCATGGCGCTGTTTTCGACCATCACCGCGTGGCTCAACTGGGCCTTATGTCTTGTCATTTCGGCGGCGTTTCTCCCTTTTATCGTGCGCGCGAACCCGCGCGTGGACTTCCGCCTGCTCGTAACCTGCGCCTACCTCGGTGTTGGAACCGTCTGGCATACCGGCCTGTCCGGCTCTGCTCCGCTCATTATTGCCACGCCGGATAATTTCCTCATCAAGGCCGGAATCTTAACGCAAACCATTCCGACCACGCAGACCATGTTTGCTGCATTTAATTTATGGTACGCACTGGTGGCCGGGCTGGTGGGTATTCTCGTTGCGGCCATTCTCGTCCCGCCAGCAGCGGACGCGGTGACTGTCTCAGCCGAACAGGCCGATCGTTTGGAAGCGTTGAACCAACCCATACAGAAGCCAGACGCGACGCGCCCGGCAGAGAAAATGGAATGGTGGCCGGGCTGGTCTCTGATTGCCAGCAGCGCCATGCTGCTCTACTTCGGACTTCAGATTCTCGAAAAAGGTTTTGGTCAGACCTGGACGATTGACAATTATAATCTCATTTTCCTGGCTCTGGGTCTTCTCCTGCATTGGTATCCCAAATCCTTTCTGCATGCCTGTGAACAAGGGATTCGCAACACTTGGGGGATCGTCATCCAGTATCCTTTGTACGCGGGAATTTTTGGACTGATGTCATATACAGCTCTGGGTGAGGTGTTGACCGCCTTTTTCATTGACGCCAGTTCGCCGCGCACCTTCCCATCGATTGTGTATCTGTATTCGGGGGTACTGAACTATTTCGTGCCGTCGGGCGGGTCGAAATGGATCGTTGAAGCCTCCTATCTCATCCCGGCAGGACAGACCTTGGGGCTCTCCATCCCAACCGTCACCCTGAGCTATGCGTATGGAGATATGACGACCAATCTGCTGCAACCATTCTGGGCGATTCCCATTCTCACTGTTGCCGGGCTACGCTTTGGCGATATTATGGGCTACTGCTTGCTCTTGGCCGGATTTCTGGTTGTGTTTAATCTGGTAGCGTTATTCCTGATCCCGTTGCAACTCTGACTGCCCACCCCAAGATTGTTAATCCGTCAACCGGCGTAATCGTCAATAGGTGCGTCTCCAATGTGAGAGCAGGGCCTGTTCAAATGCTTTGGCCCGCTCAGTCCAGGCTTCTGCCTCTGGGGGCGTTTGGACTTTCTCGGCATGACGGGCCGCGTCAAATGCCGCTCGTCTGGTGAAGTCCGTCAGGAGGAGGGCGAAGCCTAACAGGTGTCCTTTGCGTGTTGTCAGGATACCGGTCAGACCATCGGCATAGCTCATCGTGCCTGACTTGGCCCGCACCTTTTCCCCGAGTTCGGCCCACTCCGGATGCGGCAGGAGGTCGAGCAGGGGAGGGGTCGCATTTGGCCCGCCGTGCCCGGTTTGTTCGGATGTAGGGGTCATCCCATTATAGAGTATTGCGGTGAGATGGCGTGGTGAGTGGCGTGACATGGTGCTCAGGCCCGAATGGTTCATGCTCACAAACCCGGTCCAGTCCGTTTGTGGAAGACGACGCTGATACCAGTCTGTCAACAGCGCTGCTGAGTCTGTAATGGATAACGGGAAGTCTCTCAACGCGCGTGAGGTGACGAGACCGATGAGTTCGGCGGACAGATTAGTACTGTGGAACAGCATCCCACTCAAAATTTCCGGCAAGGGCTTACTGTCATGAGTATAGAGGAGGCGCGCATTGGTCGGGGCCGGAGCGGCTTGAGGCTGGGGCAGGCTAATACCGCGTTGCTGACAGTAGGTTCGAAACAAAGAAGCCGCAACCTTCCCTGGGGCGCGCCTGATCGGCAGTTCTTTGAAACCTCGTGCCGGAAGCTGAGGTGAGAGCAGCCAGTGGTCCTTGCTCCCCCCATCAAGGAGAAAAGGGGACTCAGATTGTACACCCATGGGAATCAGTCCAGTACTGACGTCGGCAACCGGAAGAAAAATATCGTCCGCCGGCGACCGCAACCAAGTCTGAAAATTTTTGGCTCCGGGCCTACCCTTCCAGCGCAACTGAACACGGTTGTAGTTGAGCGAGAGGGCGCTCACACTGGGGTTATACGCGGCCGCAACCGGTTGCTTGGGATTAATCTCCTGTGTCGTTGTGAGAAAGCTTTCATCAAAAATAAATCGACCTTCCACTCGGATCACGCCAGCGGCTTTCAGTGCGTCAACAAAGCCTTGGAGGTCATTCGTTGATAAGGTCGGATCTCCACCCCCGACCAGATAGAGGTCTCCGTGCAGGGTGGACTCGTGGACTTCCCCGCTTACGAGCAGCCGGGTCCTAAATCGATAGTCCTCTCCTAAAATTTCGAGAGCCGCGAGGGCGGTGATGAGCTTCGTAGTCGAAGCCGGGATACGGGGCGTGTCTGCGTCGTAGGTATCGACAACCCGGCCATCCGTCAGCCGAAACAGATGGTAGCCAACGTTCTGAGGGTCTAGCCGATGTTGTTGGAGTAAGCGTGTGAGTGCCTTCGGAGCAGGCCGGATCCGGAGATCAGACTGGAATGCGAAGACCTCGGCCCATAGGACGATGCCTGCCAGGATGAAGGTAAGTCCGAACAAAGGGTGGCACCAGTATAGGGGCAAGTCTGCGAGGATCGTGGCGTGGCGCGTCCGAGTGACGAACATCTCTCTGGGGTTTCTCGGTGCGAACAAGGTTCTGTGCTAACGCAATAATGCCCGCGCAATCACCATACGGTGGACCTCGGACGGCCCCTCTCCAATACGCCGGACTCGAGCCTCACGATACCAGCGTTCCAGAGGAAACTCTTTTGAAACGCCATAGCCGCCGTGAATCTGGACGGCGTTATCGATCACCCGGCCCAGAACCTCGCTCGAATACAGTTTGGCTATTGAGGCTTCAACGCGCGCATCTTCTCCGCGGTCGGCTTTCCAGGCACCGTCCCAGATGAGCAGGCGTGTCGCGCGCAATTCGACTTCCGCATCGGCCAGCATCCACTGAATCGCTTGGCGTTGGCTCAAGAGCTCGCCAAACGTTTCTCGCTGCTTGGCGTGTTCGATCGCCATCCGATGGGCAGCCACGGCAACCCCGAGATTTGCGGCTGAGTAGGGAAAGCGCGCTTTGGTCAGCAGGTCAAAGCAGAGGTAGAGTCCCTGACCTTCGTCACCGATCATATTTTCGGCCGGCACCCGGCAATCTTCAAATGAGACCTCGTTGGGTAGTGAGACGGTCCGAATGGTCCTGAACGGGCGAGCGGTAAAGCCGGGGGTTCCTTTGTCAATAATAAAGCAGCTAATACCCTTCCGGCCTTTTTCCGGGTCAGTCCGGACAAAGACCACACCCCATTCGGCTTCGTGCGCGTGCGAGATGAAAATCTTTGAGCCGTTAATGATCCACGAATCCCCGTCACGCACGGCTCGGGTTTGAATGGCCCCAGCCGGGTCTGAGCCGCCGCTTGGTTCAGTAATCGCAAAAAAGGTGTAAAGGCCGTTTTTTAGCGTGGGTACGGCATATTTTTGAATCTGTTCCGGGGTGCCGGCATAAATAGGATTTGGCGGATAGCGCCCAAACGTGCCGCAGCCGGGATTGTATAGGCCCATGCGATGCTGGGCCATCTCTTCCAAGGCAATGGACATGCTAAAAGTATTCAGCCCCCCGCCTCCGTACTCCTTGGGAGCACCGGGACACCAGAGACCGGCGGCCTTGGTTTTGGCCGACAGACGCGCATAGACGTCGTCGGGCAGGTCTGCGGCATCGGGATCGATGGCCTGTTCAGCCGGGATAATTTCCTCACGGACAAAACGACGAATCTGATCTTGCAGCAGGGTGAGTTCCTCGGGCAGGGTATAGCCTTGGAAATCGTTCATGGGGCATGCTCGCGGTTGAAGGGAGGGTCAACCCGCCCGTCTGAATTTGGGTAAAGTCACCTCTGGGGTGACATCGTCAAACACAACCTCAAGCGGCAGATCCAACCGCAAATCGGCATCTGCCACATCGGTCAGCCAACTGAGCATCCGGACGCCTTCTTCGAGTTCCACCACCACCGGACTGTAGGGAACGAGGTCGGCAAACTGCGGCAACATGGGCTGCATGGCCGTCGTCCATGAAAAGAGTTTGCCTTTGCCCGAAGACCTGGCCCATTCCCATGCAAACGAGCCGCACTTGGCGCACATATCGCGCGGTACATGACGCCAGGTGTTGCAATTCGTACAGCGCTGAAAGCGCAGTTCGTGCTGTTTGCAATATGCATAAAATTCGGCCGCGAAGCCCCGCATTTTCGGGACCGGCCGCCGATATTCCTGTGTTTCTGCCATGATAGCCTCTCTCCTGTTATCGGCGCATAATTGCCAGGCTGCCGTCACCAAAATCTCCCCAGCCCGTGACCAGACCGAGTTGGGCGTCTTTGACCTGACGCTCACCGGCTTCATGACGGAGTTGATGGGTAGCTTCTACAATGTGATTCATGCCCCATACATGCGCCTCGGAATGCAGGCCTCCATGGGTATTCAAGGGCAGTTCGCCGTCCAGCGCAAATCTGTCCCCCTGCGCGTATTCACCAACTTCGCCCCGTTTACACAATCCAAGCGCTTCCATCTGGAGCAGCACGACATAGGTAAAGCAGTCGTAGATTTCGGCAAAGTCGAGGTCTTTGAGGTCGACGCCAGCCATTTGCAGGGCGTTCGGCGTAGCAAAGCTGAGCCCGATCGTAAACGGGTCGGGCCGGGCGGGAATGTCATCCGCGGGGTAGGGGTGGCCCTCGGCAATACCCGAAATATACACCGGATCATGTTTGAGGTCGCGCGCTCGTTCCGGCGATGTCACAACCACGGCCGCCGCTCCGTCGGTTTCCAAACAACAGTCGAACAACCGGAAGGGTTTGGAGACCCAGCGGGCGTTCAGATAGTCCTCCATACTGAGCGGACGACCCTGCATATAGGCTTTATCGTTCAATTGGGCATGCTTGCGTGAGGTGACCGCCACGGTGCCCATGGCCTCGTCCGGGGTGCCGTACAGCTCTTTATGCCGGGTGGCGAGCCAGGCGTACCATTGCACCGGAACGTTGGCCCCATAGGGCAGATAGTATTCACCTATGGTGTTGGCCAGCGCACCAGGGGCTCCACTGCCGCCACCGCCATTGCCCTTACTCTTATTACCCATGTCACGGACGCGCATCGTGGAATAGCCGTTCCAGCCCAGCGGTACAAGGATATTTTTCGCCACTCCGCAGGCAACCGCCATGGCCGCACTTTGGAGCGAAGTGACCGGACTGGCCCCGCCCATATGTACCGTGACCGCATAACGCAGATCCTCGACCCCAAGGTTGGCGGCAAAATGTTCAGCGGTTGATGGTAGCGGGGGAGGGATAATACCGTCGATATCATGCGGACTCAGACCCGCATCGGTAATGGCGTTCATTGAGGCTTCGAGCATCAGCACGAGATCGGTCTTCCCCGATCCCCGGGTATAAGCGGTCTCGCCCACACCGACGATACAGGCCTGGTCTTTCAGCGGGTACATGGGTCCTCCTTCTTTGCTTTCCTCTATGTGCAGTGAATCGTATCCTGGGAAAGATCGGGTTGTAAAGGTGAAACGGCAGAGCACCTGACGCAGACGGGCTTTGACTCGTTTCGGGCTGCTTGGTAGCATAAGGAGCAACTCACTAAAAGTTTTATCTCAAAGATGGCAAGCATCGCTTGGAGAATATGAAAATCCGAACACTCTTTGATTCTCACCCACAGACATTTTCGTTTGAATTTTTTCCCCCAAAGACCGCAGAAGATGGAGAGGCGCTTTTTGATCGAGCCCGCGAACTCCAAAAGTTGGGGGCCAGCTTTTGCTCTGTGACCTACGGCGCGGGTGGTTCGACCCGGAAGAATACCATTGATCTGGTGTGTCGCTTCCAGGCTGAACTGGGGCTCATCGGTATGGCCCACTTGACCTGTGTGGGGCACAGCCAAACGGAGCTCAGAGATATTCTATTTGAGCTGAAAGACCGTGGCGTCGAGAACCTCATGTGTCTGCGCGGCGACCCACCCCGTGGCGAAACCGCGTTTACCCCGGCCTCGGACGGTTTTGCGCACGCCGCCGAGTTGGTTGCCCTGGCCCGACGTAGCGGCGATTTTTGTATTGGGGTGGCGGGCTATCCCGAGGCGCACCCGGAAAGTGTGGATGCGTTTCAGGACTTGCAGTATCTCAAGGCAAAGGTGGACTGTGGGGCCGATTTTGTGACCACCCAGTTGTTTTTCGACGCTCAGGACTATTTTGATTTTGTGGCGCGTGCAAGACGGCTTGGGATTCGGCAGCGCATTATTCCGGGCATTATGCCCATTCTGAACTACCGTCAGATTGTCCGCTTCACCCGGATGTGCGGGGCGTCCATTCCGCTTGCGCTGCAAGAACGCTTGGAGCCGGTCGCCGAGGATGCGGACGCGGTGTTTGAAATTGGGGTTGACTGGGCATGGCAGCAGTGTGAAGCCCTGCTTGCCGGTGGCGCGCCCGGTATTCACTTCTACACCCTGAACCGTTCCCGAGCGACCCAGCTTATTTTTGAGCGACTCCGCCAGAGCAGTGTGAGCACGCTCCTGCCACCGGCGGCATAGCCT
Source organism: Candidatus Binatia bacterium (assembly GCA_022820725.1). Taxonomy (GTDB): domain Bacteria; phylum Desulfobacterota; class Binatia; order Bin18; family Bin18; genus Bin18. The sequence goes on along the minus strand of JAJEFA010000012.1, from coordinate 193,565 downwards.
GTCCCGTGCAGTCCACCGAGTATGCCTTCCTCATTGACGCTACGCTTCCGGGTGCGGTATGGTCTGGCCTGATAAGAGGCTTGTGAGATGACCAAACGACGAGCAATGCTGCTGCTGACCTATAACCTCGGCGAGCACGTTAATCAGGAGGAGTACGAGCAGTGGCTCCGTGACGTGGATAATCCGTTTTTCAACAGTGTTCCGGGTATTAAGCGCTATGCGAATTGGAAAGTGCTGGATGAAAAACTTGGGACGGTGCAGTTCACACACTACGACCTGCTTGAGATCGACGATTTGGATGCCTGGGAAAAGGTCTGGGGGAATGAGGAACTCCAGAAATTTGCCCAAGGCTGGACGCAGCGCTGGTCCGTCCACGGTCCTGATGAAAAATACGCCGGTCTGAACTATCAGGTCATGCTGTGCGAGGAGATCGCCGCACCCGATTAACAAGACTTCGCTAAGAGCTGAGCAAAACACTGTGGCGACATCAACCCAATCGCACGAAGTAGAAACCTTTCTGGCCGGCTTGTCTCAGTACGATGTCGGGCCGTTGTGGAAGGTGCTCGGCAAACAGCTCACGCCTACGCCGGAAACGCCGGTGAAGCCGTATCTGTGGCGCTGGAAAGACCTGCGCCCCCAACTCCTACGCTCAGGCGAGCTCGTCTCCGCGGCTGAGGCTGAACGGCGGGTGCTCATGCTGCTCAACCCAGGGTTCGAAGGTCGGGTTGCCACAACCCACACGCTGTATGCCGGGATCCAGCTCATCCTGCCCGGTGAGGTCGCGCGAACCCACCGGCACACACCCAACGCGCTCCGTTTCATTATGGAAGGACAGGGGGCCTATACGGTCGTCGATGGTGAAAAGCTGCCTATGGAGCCAGGGGATTTTGTCCTGACGCCGAACTGGACGTGGCATGAGCACGGCAGTGAAGGCACCGAGCCCGTTGTCTGGCTCGACGGACTGGACCTGCCCTTGGCTGGTATGCTGGCCGGAACATTTTTTGAACCCGGTCAGACCGAGTCACAGGACTTGACCAAGCCGGAGGATCACTCAACCCGTGGCTATAAGCACGGTGGACTCCTACCAACCTGGCAACGCCCAGCCGATGGGCAGTCGTCTTTACTCAAATATGCATGGAGTGAGGCACGCCCCGCGCTACTGGACCTCGGTAGAGACGCCGACAGTCCGTTTGACGGCACCATGCTGGAATATGTGAATCCGGTGACGGGCGGTCCGTCGCTCGCGACCATGGCCAGCTTTCTGCAGCGCCTCCGACCCGGCCAAAAAACGCAGGCGCGCAGGCAAAGCGTCAGTAAGGTCTATCTCGCGGTCGAGGGGACTGGACAGACGGTCGTCAGCGGCAGGGCTCTTGAATGGGGACCGGGTGACGTGTTTGCCGTACCAACCTGGGCGAGTCATGCGCACGAGAATACCTCGGCGTCCGCAGACGCGATTCTCTTCTCTTTTTCTGACGCGCCGGTCATGAAGGCACTCGGCTGGTATAGAGAACAGGAACTATAGATGCTGCAAACCATGATTGTCGGGAGCTTACCCCGCCCGACTTGGCTCGTTCCCCCAAACGCGATGTACGTATCGTGGAAGCTGCAAGACGATGCGCTGCGGGAGGGCCAGGACGATGCCGTGCTGCTCGCGCTCGCCGACCAGGAAGCGGCGGGTCTCAATATCGTGACCGACGGCGAACAGCGCCGTCGGCATTATATCTGGGGGTTCGTTGAAGGGCTGACCGGGTTGGACTTCAGCCGTTTGGTTGAGATCGAAACGCGGGGGAACCGCTACGGTATCAAAGTCCGGGCCGCCCGGGTGGTCGAGCAGTTGCGTCGTCCGCGGTCGGTGTTGGTTGAGGCGCTCCGGTTTATGAAGCAGCACACGACAAAGCCGGTCAAAGTGACCTTGCCCGGTCCGATGACCATTGCGGATACGGTTGCGGATGAGTACTACGGGGATCGTCGGAAACTGGCGGGCGAACTGGCACGGCTGGTGAATGAAGAGGCGTGTGAGCTGGTGGAGAACGGGTGCGATGTCGTGCAGTTCGACGAGCCGTGTTTCAATATCTATCTCGATGCTGTGGAAGAGTGGGGCATCCAGGCACTTGAACAATGTGCTCAAGGGGTGCAGGCCAAAACCGCGGTCCATATCTGTTATGGATACGGTATCCCTGCGGTCGTTGAGTGGAAGAGCAAAAACACGGACTGGGGCCATTATGCGCGCACGCTGCCACTGCTGCGGACCAGCACGATTGATATGATCTCAGTCGAGTGTGCCGCCTCTGGCGTCGATCCAGCAGTATTAGCTGAGGCCAAGGGCAAAGATTTGATGGTCGGGGTCATCGACGTTGGTACTGAAGAGGTGGAAACGCGTGAAACGGTTGCGGCGCGTATTCGGACGGCGTTGCAGTATGTGACGCCTGAGCATCTCTACCCCTGTACGGACTGTGGCATGATTCCACGCTCACGCACCGCGGCGCGAGGAAAGATGCAGGCCCTTGCCGATGGGGCCTGGTTGGTCCGGGCAGAACTGCAGCAGGGAAATTCTGGTTAGGCGGAGTACCATGGGCGCGCTATATGAATTCTTTTCAGACAGTCCGATTCTTGTTGGCGCAGCCCTCGGTGTGATCATCGCCGTTATCGTGATTGCCATTTCAGAGGGAAAGAAAAGCGCCTAGCGCTGGCCCGGTATGGCTCATATTCCAAAGGAAGAATTTGTCGCCCGTTTGGCAAAAGGGCTGGATATGCCGACCGCGCTGCTCGACGCAATGACGGACCCCTGTCCGTGTAGCTCGGCGAAATGCGAGGGCTGGAAGGTCACGCGTATGCCCGGACTCGACGAAATCAAGCAGTACGGCCTGGAGCAACGCTTTGCCATGTCAGGCTGGCGAACCTCGTTGAGCGCCATTATTGAAGATTGAGCGGTTCCCTGCTACAGACCCCGACGCCGTATGAGCGAACAAGACGACTCCCGACCTGCCACCAGCAAGCCGACAATCTCTCCCTCCGACGAGGCAGAACGGAACGTTCCAGGCCTCGAGGACCCCTATGAGCGCTTTATCTGGGAGAACCGGCAGAAGTTCGGCGCGTTAAGTTGGAGCGGGCTGTTGCGCTATGGCCGCGGCATCGTTCTTATGGACGCGCGGAACTGGCCGAGCGAAGATGCTCAAGACATCAACGAGGGGACCGCATCCAGAGAAGCCCAACTCGGCTACTTGCCTGAAGGTCGGGTTGCCGCACTGTCACAAACCCCACAGAAAAAAGACGCGATACGTCTGTTGCAGACGTATAATCCGCGTGAAGAGATTATTGTCAATGTCTTGCGAGCGGACGGAGGCGGGAGTTTCTTTCAGATAGCGCTTACGGACTGCCCGCCGCCCGAGGCATACCGAAAGCTCATGGGCAGGGAAGACTTTCAGCCCAAATGGAAAGAACAGGATACATAAACGAGACGAAAGGCGTCGATCAATTCTACTCCGGCATAAGAGGCTTTTGAGAAAGCAGACGAACGACATGAATTCGTGAAGTAGGCGGTATGGTATAAAAAGGAGTTCCTGCATGTATAGACTATCCGTATTCACTGTTTTTTTAGTGCTATTCGCAAGCGTATTGAATGCTGAAATTTGCCAAAACTTTGGCCCACAAACACCGCGGGATTTAACTCAAAGAGACGGCGAAAACCCGGTCAAATTTAACCTTTCTCCCAACCATAAGCAATTAAATTTGTGTAACATCCACTTTCATAAACATGCTGAACACAAAGCATCCGGTTTTTCACTCCCGGCGGGGAGCAATGGCGCCGGGGGGTGGAAATGCAACGAAACTCAATCCTTAACCTCTTCACAGCTAGAGGCTCCGGCATCTCATCAATTCTGTCAAAATGTTATGCCTGGGGATACCATAGAAGTTCACTGGGTATACTCAAGCTGTGACGTGAAACCGGGAAAAGGCCTGCAGGCATGTTCTTCACAATCATGTGCAAACCCACAGCTCAGAGTTGAGACCAAGGTCTTTTTATTAGTGAATGACGCTAAAGCCCCAAGTTTTGCTCACTATACAGCGACGACTTCTCAAAATGGATTTCAGCAAGTTACACAGCTCCCCGACCGTAGTGACGCTCTGGAGTTTTTAGGTTCCACCACCGGGCCAAAGTATACTGAACAAACATGTTCTCCTCTCCAGGTTACCTGGAATGTGAGTCAAAGCTGTCAGCTATTAGATATTCACTCTTTACACGAATGGTGTAAGGAAAATCCATTTGAAGAGGATCATGCCCACGGCATAAGAAAAATAGTCACAACCCCTCAGCTTTTATCTCCGATAAAATAATAGGGGACGCGTTCGGCTCGAATCGCCGTCGGCATTGACTAATATTACGACAGCGGGTGGACTGCGTTTCAGTCGAAGTGAGGAAAATGGCTGAGCGTGGAGACGGGGCGGCCTGCCTGACCGCCCCATTGGTATCTAATCCAAACCGAGTTTTTCTTTGCCTTCGGGCGAAATCATGGCCGGCGTCCAGGGTGGGTCCCACACCACCTCGACATTCGCGTCTTCAACTCCAGGGATACCTTCGATCCGCATCTGCGCGTCCATGGCAATAGCAGGTCCCATGCCGCACCCCTGAGCGGTAAGGGTCATTTTGACATCAACATCGGTTCCACCCTCCGGTCGGTCTTTCACGCTGAGGTCATATACCAGACCGAGATCAACGATATTCACCGGGATTTCCGGGTCGTAGACATTCTTGAGTTGCGTCCAGACTTGATCCTCAGTAACGTGGCAGCCCGTACCCGCAACGACGGCCGGGGCAGGTCCCCTGCTTTCTTTACCAATCGCGTCCGCATCCTTATCAGAGACGCGATAGAGACCTCCCAGCGTTGGAAGCTGGAGGGTATAGGTATCGCCCAGGGCCTGGGTGATGACGCCGGGTGTTCCTTTGGGAATAGTCACTTTGATGCCTTGGGGGATTTGAATGGCGTCGCAGTGCCGGCTGAATTCAATTTCTTCGTAGCTCATGGTCTGACTCCTTCACCAGATACTGAATCTTCTTTCTGTCTCCCAAGCTAGACTGGTAAGGTCCATATTGTCAATTGGTCCCTGGACTCTCTCTTTAATCTTTGTCAATCCATTCTTTGATTTGCTGGCGGACATCTTCCGGACGGTCTTCAAGGATGAAGTGTCCGCTGCGGGTGACGACCTGCAAATCCGCGCTTGGAATTGCCACATCAAGCTCGCGCGCAACATCCATGGAGGTAAATTGATCCTGGCCGCCGTAGAGGAGTAAGGTGGGCATGGTGAGGGCACTCAGATTGGGAAAAATGTCCTCTTCAACGACGCGGTCGAGATCAAACTCGCGGAGAAATTTGCGCAGAGCCGCGCGGGCGCCGGGATCATCTTCGAAGGGCTCAAGATACTGCTTGACCATGGCGTCGCTCATGATCTGCTTGTCAAACACCCCCTCCTGAAGGATGCGCTTGAGAAACCAGTCTCCGCTCAGCAGGCTGCCGATCAGGGGAACCCCGAGCAGGCGTATATTGAGCGGCAGACTTTCGTGCGCCGAGATTGGAGCGCTCATCAGAATCAGTTTATGGACGTTGGCCGGGCTCTGGAGGGCATAGGCTGCCGCGATGACCGCTCCGAAGTCGTGTCCCGCAAGAATAATGTTTTCTAAGTGGAAGTTCTCAATATACGCCGTGAGTTGCGCCAGATAGGTGTCCAGATCGTAGGTTTTATCTTGCGGTTTCTCAGACAGGCCAAAGCCCATCAAGTCCAGTTCATAGACCGTATTGCCATAGGTCAGCCCTGGGGTGATATGCCGCCAGATACGGTAATCTTCGAGCAGGCCGTGGATAAAGATCAGCGGCCGGCCCAAGCCGGTTTGCTGGTAATGCAGCGCAACACCGTCAATTTCCACATAGGTATGGTTTGGATTCCTGGCTTGAATCTCTTCTCCTGTCAGACTCGGCGCCGAACCTCCACAGCCGGTCAAGATGAAGGCGAGCACTAGAAGTACGCCTCTGCCTCTATATGATCGTTGCCGGTTTCGAAGCCTATTCATAACCTGCTTACTCCTTATCGTGTCAGCCTGAGAAGACTGCGGCGTTCCATTTGACACAGGGCGGGCGGACACGCACAATGCACTTGGCGTTCTCTACCCCCTTGCTTTTGTCGTGGACAATAAAATTCTGGCCGGTCACTCTAGCCGTGCTGAGGAATTCCGACAAGGGGATGCCGGAGAACACGCACACATATCGAGACATCAGTAAGGAGGCGGTTCATGGCAGCACAAGCGGAATTGTTTGACATCATGTTTTCGACCCGGAGTATGCGTCGGCTGAAAACCGACCCGGTCTCGGACGACATTATTTATCAGCTCCTCGACGCTGGTATTCGGGCTGCCAGCGGTGGCAATACCCAGCACTGGCGCTTTCTCGTTGTGAAAGATGCTGAAGTCAAACGGGAAGTCCAACGCATCTATCAAAAAGGCTGGGAACAAGCGCGGACCATCTACGATGGTCGGCCGGGGCCGAGTCATATGGAAGAAGGAAAATTCAGAAGATTATTGGACGCCGCAAGCTATTTGGCCGACAATCTGGCTGAAGTACCGGTCCTGATTTTTGCCTGTCTCAAAGAACGACCGATGCCGCCGGGTGAAGCTGGCGCGCAATTAGCGGCAAAGCTGGCCCGCCTGTCGGGGTCAAGCATTTATCCTGCGGTGCAGAATATGTTGCTGGCCTGTCGTGCATTGGGGCTCGGTGCCACGCTCACCACGGTCTGTTCGCTGCACGAGGAGGAACTGCGGCCGGTCCTCAATCTGCCGGATAACATCTCGACCTATGCCCTTCTCCCGGTCGGCTATCCCATGGGTAAATTTGGCCCCGTGCGCCGAATGGCAGTTGAAGAAGTCACCTGTGTGGATCAGTGGGGGACGCCGTTGAAACGACCGGTATAGAACGACGTGGGGGAGGGGTGTGGGGAAATTCAGATTAACCGGACAACAAATCTGTCGGAGGGTGTTCCGCCAATCCGACCTACAGAACCGCAAAGCATTCCCTCTCCCCTGGAGGGAGAGGGCCGGGGGTGAGGGGGTCTTCTACCCAAACAGTTCACCGTAGACGTCGGGATGGAAGCCAACCACAAGCCGCTTGCCTGCGCGTATGGCCGGGGCACGCAGATTACCTGAGGGGCCAATAACGGCCGAAAGCAATGTGTCAGGTGGTGGCTGGCCCTTTTTCAGGGAAAAACGCAGTATCTTTTTACCTTTTACGGCCACGACTTCGCTGAGCGGTCGCAGCAATTCCAGGGTCCGAACGCGATCAAACTGTTCTTTGCGTGCATTCACAACGCTGGCGGCGGTCACCGCTTTCTGCACAAGAAACTCTTGTGCTTTTTTGCAGGTCACTCAACTTGGACGATGATACTGCCAGTCCAGACGTGCCTTTGGCATTTCGCTTCCTCTTCTCTTATCGCGGTATTTTTTTTCGACGAGATTTCGCAATAATCCACTCGTACCCGTCAATCAGGGCCAGCCAGGCGGATTCGAGTAAGTCGCGTGATTGACGCATGCTGCTCCACTGCCGTTTGCCATCGCTGAACTTCATGATGGACACAACCTCCGCCGCTGTCCCGGCGCCGCCACGGTGGGTATACAATTCAACGAGGTCTACGCCCGCAAGAAAGGAGAAGTGCTTCGTCAGAACCTGACGGAGGGCTTGGTCCAGCGCATGGACGCCTCCCACCCCTTGCGCCGCACCAAAATCATGTTGTTTGTCCACTTCAACGAGGACAACCGCATCGATAGCGCTTTGCCCGTTCCACACTTCATCAATGACCCGCCAGCGGATAATGCGAAACGGAGGGCGATAGTCAGGGTCTTGATGCCATCGCTTGACTTCTTGCGAGGCTTGCGGGGTGGTGGTCTCGGTGAAGAATTCTCCACTTTGTTCTGGTTGCTGTGCCATGCATACTCCAATGCCGGTTGTATTGAGTCAGGTCGGCTGTTTCTAGGTTTCTCCGAGCGTCTCCCAGTGGATGTCCCAAAAGTCAGGCAGCGGAGCGGACAGTTCAAAATGACCGCCAAAACACTGAAAGCTGGGCTGGTGGGTAAGGCGCTCTTTCAAGTAGTGCAGATGGTCTTCAAGGGCATCATTGCGAGGAGCGCCAATGTCCATCCGTTTTTGCTGTCCACATTTTCTGCAACTCACATCAACATACATACCCCACCTCTGGATTTGTGTGGTCAGACCAGATAAACAACTGCCTAACACGAGGGTGAAGGAGGCTGCAAGCGCATGCCGTCAGTAACGTTTATTAAACAGGAATTGACAATTGAAGTGGCCAAAGGATCGAATCTGCGTGAGGTCGCCTTAGAAAACAAGATAGACCTCTACCCGCTCTTCGGCCCCGATCCATTTACCGGAATGCCGTTTCCTGCAAAATTGCTCAATTGCCGCGGCAAGGGGTTTTGTGGGACATGTCGGGTGAAAGTGAACGATCACCGAGCCCTCTCACCGCTGAGTGTCAGGGAGGAGAAGCACGTCGCCTGGGAAGGGAAATCCTACCGCTTGGCCTGCCAGACCCAAGTCCTGGAGGACGTTGAGGTGGAAACGAATCCGCGCAAGGTGTCAGGCTGGATGGACCACGCAACCTATCAGAAAATGAAAGAGATCGCCTGATTGAAAAATGCGCGGATACCCCTATATATTGTGCCTCACGCTCCGGCTTGCGAAAGGGGTAGGGGTTTGATAAGGAAAAGCATGGCAGCGACGACTGTCTGACACGACAAGAAATAGAGCCCATCTCATCCGCAGACGAGATGGGCTTTTTTGTAACTATGAGCTGAGGAATATGCCTATGCTGCCCGCAGAAATCCCCGAAGGTCTCACCTTTGACGACATTCTCCTCCTGCCTGGTGAATCCGATTTTTTACCCAAAGACGCGGACGTCTCGACCTCTGTCACGCGAACGATTCGCCTGAATACGCCGTTGGTGAGTGCAGCCATGGATACGGTGACTGAGGCGCGGGCTGCTATTGCCATGGCTCAGGCGGGCGGTATCGGAGTAATTCATCGTAATTTGGGCATTCCAGCTCAGGCCGCAGAGATTGCCAAGGTCAAAAAGCATGAGAGCGGCGTCATTATTGACCCCATTACCGTGACTCCCGACACGACTATCGCCCAGGCGCGGGATATTATGGATCGCTCCCAGATATCCGGGCTACCGGTCATCAAAGATGACAAACTGGTCGGTATTTTAACCAACCGTGATCTCCGTTTTGAAAAACGGCTCGACCGCTTGGTCTCAGAAGTGATGACCAAAGATAATCTCGTGACCGCCCGGCCGGGGATTAGCCGCGAAGAAGCGGAAGAAATTCTACATACGCATCGGATCGAAAAATTACTGGTTGTTGATGAGACCATGCATCTCAAGGGACTCATCACTGTGAAAGATATTGAGAAAACGAGCCAACACCCACATGCCTGTAAGGATGAGTATGGGCGTCTCCGGGTCGCGGCCGCTATTGGTACCGGTGATGACTGGGAAGCGCGGACGGAATCCGTCGTTGAGGCGGGTGCTGATCTGGTCGTCCTTGATACGGCTCATGGGCACACGACCAGCGTCATTGAGACGCTCAGATCTCTGAAACGCAATTTTAGAGGTCTGGAGGTCGTGGCGGGTAATATCGCCACGGCTGAGGGGGCACAGGCGCTGATCGGGGCTGGTGCAGACGGGATTAAAGTCGGTATTGGGCCTGCGTCCATCTGTACTACGCGTATGGTCTCGGGGGTGGGGGTGCCGCAGCTGACGGCAGTGGTTGATACGGTTCGAGTTGCCGAACGGGCCGGAGTCCCGGTGATTTCTGACGGCGGGATTCGTTTTTCCGGCGACATTGTGAAGGCCTTAGCCGCCGGCGCGCAGGCAGTCATGATCGGCAGTCTCTTCGCCGGCACAGAAGAAAGCCCAGGGGAAACCATTCTGTATCAAGGCCGCTCGTATAAACAATATCGAGGCATGGGCTCGCTTGAGGCCATGCGCGAGCGGGAAGGAAGCCGGAACCGGTATTTTCAAGACACGGAGGAAAGCGCGGGTAAGCTGGTGCCCGAGGGGATTGAGGGGCGAGTGCCGTACAAGGGGCCATTATCGGTTGTCGTCGATCAGTTGGTTGGTGGCCTGAAAGCCGGCATGGGCTATACCGGCTGCCATAACCTGGAGGAGCTCAGAACCAAGGTCCGTTTTGTCCGGGTCTCTCCGGCCGGGCTACGAGAAAACCACGTCCACGATGTGATTATTACCAAGGAAGCGCCCAATTATCGGCTGGAGTAGGGAAGATGGGCACTTCGGCCCAACGCGCTGTGCGCTGAGGGCCGGCCCTGGTGGTGGAAGGTATGATTCTGGTTCTTGATTTCGGCAGTCAGTATACGCAGTTGATTGCCCGGCGCGTTCGTGAAGCGCAGGTCTACTGCGAAATTCACCCCTACAATATCTCCGTGGATCGTATTCAGGCCCTAAATCCCGAAGGCATTATTCTGTCGGGCGGGCCTGCCAGCGTGTACGACGAAGACGCTCCAGCGCTCGCCGCCTCAATCCTTGGTCTGCCGGTTCCTTTTTTGGGGATTTGCTATGGCATGGGAGTGCTGCACCAACTGGCCGGGGGGCAGGTTGCTCAGGCGGAACGGCGCGAGTTTGGTCCGGCCCAACTGATGGTCGATGATACGACCGACCTGTTCACTGGTTTCTCGTCTACGGTCTCGACCCAAGTCTGGATGAGCCATGGCGACAAAATGGAATCCCTACCCACAGGCTGGACGGTCCTGGCCCATTCGGACAACTCACCCATAGCCGCCTGCCGCGATGATTCGGGCCGATATTTCGGTGTCCAGTTTCACCCCGAAGTTATCCATACCGAGAGGGGGAAAGATGTCCTCCACAATTTTCTTTTCCGGATTTGTGGCTGCGCCGCAGACTGGACGATGGAAGGCTTTATCGAACGCGAAGTCCAACGCATTCGTGACCAAGTTGGAGACAAGCGGGTCGTGTGTGGTCTGAGCGGCGGTGTGGATTCAGCCGTTGTCGCCCTCTTGATTCATCGGGCGATTGGCGATCGTCTGACCTGCATTTTTGTTGATAACGGCCTCTTGCGTCAGGGCGAGGCGGACAGTGTCGTGCGCGTGTTCTCCCAACTGGGGCTGGATATTCGGCCAGTCAACGCGGCTGAACGTTTTCTTGAACGCCTCGCTGGGGTCGACGACCCGGAACGCAAGCGGCGCATTATCGGCCACGTCTTTATTGAGGTCTTTGAAGAAGAAGCGGCTTCGCTGCCAGATGTGGAATTCCTGGCCCAAGGTACCCTGTATCCTGACGTGATTGAGTCCGTTTCCTTTAAGGGACCAGCGGCAACTATCAAGAGCCATCATAATGTTGGCGGTCTGCCGGAACGGATGCGGCTCAGATTGGTGGAACCGCTGCGGGAATTATTCAAAGACGAAGTGCGCGGGTTGGGCCGGCTGCTTGGTCTTCCCGAGGACATCGTCGGACGCCAGCCTTTTCCTGGGCCGGGGTTGGCGATTCGTATACTCGGTCCGGTGCGAGTCGAGCTCCTGGACCTGCTGCGTGCCTCAGACGCCATTGTCGACGAGGAAATCCGGGCCGCAGGCTATTATGACCGGGTCTGGCAGGCCTTCGCCGTGTTACTACCGGTCAAGACGGTTGGCGTCATGGGTGACGCGCGGACGTATGAGTATGTTGTAGCCATCCGGGCCGTTGAGAGTGTGGACGGCATGACCGCGGACTGGGCGCGTCTGCCCGGTGAGCTGCTGGGGACGATATCCAATCGTATTATTAACGAAGTCCGCGGCATCAACCGGGTCGTCTACGATATTTCTTCCAAACCACCGGCAACCATTGAATGGGAATGAGGGGGAGGTTGTAGTGAAGGATTTTGTACATCTCCATTTGCACACGCAGTATAGCTTGCTTGACGGAGCCAATAAGGTCTCACATCTGATGCCGCAGGTGGCCGGGCACGGGATGTCGGCGGTGGCCATGACCGATCATGGCAATATGTTTGGCGCGATCGATTTCTACCGGACTGCGGCCAGCCACGGTATTAAGCCCATCATTGGCTGCGAAATGTATGTCGCACCCCAGAGTCGCTTTGACAAACAGCCGGCCGGCGCACACGACCTGGAACACGGTGGGAATTTCCATCTCATTCTGCTGGCCATGAACCAGGAGGGCTACCGTAACCTGTGCCGCCTCGTCACCGCCGGCTTTACCGAAGGCTTCTACCGCAAACCCCGCGTTGACCGCGAACTGCTGCGCGAACTCAACGGTGGCCTGATTGCCCTGTCCGGCTGCCTCAGCGGCGAACTGGCCCGCGCCATGCTGCGCGACGACGGCAAACGCGCCCGGGCCGCAGCCGACGAATATGCCGCGATTTTTGATGGGCGCTTTTATGTCGAGATTCAGGCCAATCACTTGCCGCAACAGGAAAAGGTCAACCCGGCTCTGATCGAACTGTCCCGACAACGCTCGCTCCCCCTGATTGCCACCAATGACTGTCATTACCTGAAAGCCGAGGATGCCGAAGCCCACGAAATCCTGCTGTGCGTCCAGAGCGCCAAAGTCATGTCCGACGAGAATCGCTGGCGGTTCGGGACCGACCAGCTCTACGTCAAAACCCCGGAGGAAATGATCGCCGAGTTTGCCCACTGTCCCGACGCGATTGCCAATACGGTCGAAGTCGCAGACCGGTGTAACCTCGACTTGTCCTTTGGCAACTTCTATTTCCCGAACTATGATGTGCAGTCCGGTGGGACGCTGGAAGACTGTTTGGAGCAGACGGCCCGTGAAGGCCTGGAAGAACGCCTCAAGCCCCTCCGTACTGAGGAAGATTGGGACAGCGCCAAAGAACAGGCATATCGAGACCGCCTGGACTATGAACTCAAAGTCATTGGGGAAATGGGCTTTCCGGGCTACTTCCTGATTGTGGCCGACTTCATTGGCTATGCTCGGTCGCAGGGGATTCCGGTTGGGCCGGGCCGTGGGTCGGCGGCGGGGAGTCTTGTGGCCTATGCGCTCAAGATTACGGACATTGACCCCATCCGCTATCAGTTGTTGTTTGAGCGGTTTCTGAATCCAGGCCGGAAGAGTATGCCCGATATCGATGTGGACTTCTGCTACGAGCGGCGGGACGAGGTCATCCGTTATATCAAGGACAAATATGGCGAAGACAAGGTCGCCCAGATTATTACGTTCGGGACCCTCAAAGGCAAACAAGCGATTAAGGATGTAGGACGGGCTTTGGAGTTCTCGTACGGTGAAACCGACCGCATTGCCAAACTCTATCCCGCACCAAAACAAGGCAAGGATCACCCGCTGGAAACCGCGCTCGATATGGAACCGCGACTGCGCGAGGTGCGCGAACACGGAGAGCGTGAGCAGAAGCTTTTTGCCCACTCTCTGAAACTCGAAGGATTATTGCGGCACGCCTCGAAACACGCGGCTGGGATTGTGATTGCGCCTAACCCCCTCGTTGAGCATCTACCGCTCTATGTTGACAAGGAAAAGAATGTCCTGACCCAATATGCCGGCCCGGATGTCGATACCATTGGGCTGATCAAGTTTGATTTTCTCGGCTTAAAGACGTTGACGCTGACCCATGACGTGGTGAGACGGATTGAAGAGAGTCGCGGCACTGTTATTGATCTGAGCACGATTCCGCTTGACGACAAGCAAACCTATCGAGCGCTGACCCGGGGGGACACGGTCGGCGTTTTCCAGATGGAGGGGAGTGGCATTCGCAAGCTGATCACGCAGCTCAAGCCGAGTTGTTTTGAAGACATCTTTGCCGTGATTGCGCTGTTTCGCCCCGGACCGCTCGACAGCGGAGCGGCCGAACAATTTATTAAACGCAAACATGGCAAAGAAGCGGTGTCCTATCCGCACCCGCTGCTTGAACCCGTTCTCAAAGAAACCTATGGGGTCACGATTTACCAAGAGCAGGTGATGCAGATCGCCCAGACCCTGGCCGGATACTCCTTGAGTGACGCGGATAATCTCCGCCGTGCCATGGGGAAAAAGAAAAAGGAAGTGATGCAGGAGGAGCGGGCCAAATTCCTGAAAGGCGCGTCGGACAATAGGATTAAGGATAAACTTGCCGGAGAAATTTTTGACGCCATGGAGACCTTTGCCGCGTATGGATTTAATAAATCCCATGCGGCCTCCTACGCCCTGATTTCCTATCAAACCGCGTATCTGAAAGCCCATTTCCCGCAGGAATTCATGGCGGCACTCACCAGCCTGGAAATGGGTGATACCAATAAGACGTATAAAAATATGGCAGAATGTCGGACGCATAACATCCCGGTGCTGCCACCCGACGTGAATGAAAGCGGTGAGGATTTTACCGTTCGTGGTCAGACTATTCGCTTTGGGCTCGGCGCGGTAAAGGGTGTTGGATCGAAGGCGATTGAGGTGATTCAGGAAGCCCGTCAGGATGGACCCTTTACCGACGTCTATGACTTTTGTACCCGGGTACAGAGTTCGCAAGCGAATAAACGGGTGATGGAGAGTTTGATTAAATGCGGGGCGTTTGATTCGTTTCAGACGCCCCGCGCCCGGCTCCTGGCAGGCGTTGAAGACGTCATGCGCTGGGCCGCCCAAAAGGCCAGTGGTCACAGCAATGCCAACCAGATGGGCTTATTTGCGAATGGCGGCGCGGACCCGGCCTTGCCTGAGTTGCCCCAGACTGAAGAGTGGTCGGATATCGAGAAGCTGAATAAGGAACGCGAAACGCTCGGGTTTTTTATTACCGGCCACCCGCTGGATAAGTATGTCGGGCGATTGCACGGCGTGACCTCTCTGACCACGGCGGACCTCAAAGGACGCAGTCATCAAGAAAAAGTTCGTCTCGCCGGTGTGGTTCAGTCGCTGAAACTCAAGAATAACAAAAAGGGAGACCGCTACGCGACTTATACCCTGGAGGATAAGGCCGGAGGCGTTGAGGTCATTGTATGGCCGGAAGCCTATCGGCGCCATGAAGCCGAAGTCCATTCCGAGCAGCCGGTCCTGGTGAGCGGTTCACTCGATGTCGATGAGGAGCGGTGTCAGATTATTGCCAATGAGATTGTACCGCTCGATGCTGTGGCGAAGGCCGAGGTCAAGCAGGTCCATATCCAGGTACCGGCTGACAGCACGACCAAGGAAGATATCGTTGAACTCAAGACGGTCCTGACAAAACACCAGGGCCGGTGTCAGACGTTTTTACACGTGCTCCACGCGGACCATTCCGAAACGATCATCTCATTGCCGGAACAGCTCAAGGTCGCGCCGACTGCGGAGATGCTGACGGATGTTGAACAGCTGTTTGACCGTGGCGTTGCCTCGTTTCAGTAGCGAGCACACAGGAAAGAAGGGGAGGTAATCGTCTGTGGCTGGCCGCCGGCGTCGATACACATCTGGATGCACTCCACCACCGGAGCGCGCTTTTCTTGTTGGCGTAGACTCCGGGGGACTAAATGGAGAGACAGGAGCCGGGCTCTTCTCAGCGCAGGAATCGATTGAAGAACTCTTCCGCCTGAGCGAAACCGCCGGTCTGCCGGTCTCGGGTCAGACTATTCAGCATCTGCGCAATGGGGTCCATCCTGCCTCGTTTATTGGGGCCGGCAAGATTGAGGAAGTGAAACAACTCCGGGAGGAACTCCAGGCGGGCGTTGTCATCTTTGACGAGAGCTTATCTCCGGCTCAGCAGCGCAATTTAGAGCGCGCGTTAGGCTGTAAGGTCATTGACCGAAGCCAACTGATCCTTGACATCTTTGCCCAACGCGCCCGCAGCCAGGCGGGTAAATTGCAAGTCGAGTTGGCCCAGCTTGAATACCTGCGTCCCCGACTCACGCGCCAATGGACCCATCTGTCGCGCCTTGGTGGCGGGGTAGGGACACGCGGCCCTGGTGAATCGCAGCTTGAGGTGGATCGGCGCCGTATTCGCGAACGCATTGCAACCTTGCGCCGTAAGCTGCACGAGGTCGAACGCACCCGATCCCTGCATCGGCAGGAACGGGCTCGGGTTCCCTTCCCTTGCGTTGCGCTCGTCGGCTATACCAATGCGGGAAAATCGACCTTGATGAATCGTCTGACCCAGGCTGAGGTCTTTGTCGAGGATAAGCTATTTGCCACGCTGGACCCAACGAGCCGCCGGCTTGACCTACCCAACGGTCAATCCGTGCTCCTCACCGACACGGTCGGGCTTATCAATAAACTTCCGCACCAACTCGTGGACGCGTTCAAAGGGACGCTAGAAGAAATACGGACGGCGGACGTACTGCTGCACGTGATTGATGCAACCCATCCGCGTTGGTCCGAGCATCAAAATATTGCCGAACGTGTGCTCGAAGACATGGGAGTACGGAATAAACCGACTGTTACCGTGTTCAATAAGATCGACGGACTGGCGCAGGCCTCAGATGACAAGACCCACTGCCATGACGAATTCGATATGGACGACTGGAGGGGTTCTTCCTCGGTGCGTACCACGAACGGGCGAGAGTATGACCGGGATGGAGTGTTTCGTATCTCGGCAAAGCAAGGGATAGGCATTGAGCCGCTGGTAGAGGAAATCGCCCGGCTGTGTACCCTCGATCAAGAGGTGATCGAGGTTGAGGTGCCGCTTGGCAGTGGGGATCTGATGGCCTGGTTGCGACGCAACGGAACAGTGATAGAAGAAACGTATACGGAGACCTGCGTGCAGGTGGCAACGCGGGTGTCGGCGAAAGTGGCAGGCCAGCTCAAGAAACGCCTGGCACAGACCCGTCAGCACGCGAAGGTCTAGATATTGAAGAAGGGGATTTCTCATTCCCGGTGTTCTCTGTACTCAATCTTCCCAACTTCATTACCCTGTTACGCATAGGGGCGATTCCGATCTTTTTGATCCTGCTGGTGGACGAACGGTACACCGAAGCGCTGATCGTCTTTATTCTGGCGGGTATTACCGACTCACTTGATGGCCTGCTGGCCCGCTGGCTGGACGCGCGGACGACATTGGGCGCGTTCATTGATCCCCTGGCAGATAAACTGCTCCTGGTGAGCTCCTTTGTCATTCTCGCCTTTTTGGGTGATATTCCTCGCTGGCTTGCGGTCCTGGTGATCATGCGGGATGTGATTATTCTGATTGGCTATAGTGTGCTGTTTTTTGTCACGGGGCATGCCATCGAAGTCCGACCGACGCTTATTGGAAAGGCCAGTACTTTCTTTCAGCTGCTGACGGTCAGTATGGCTCTGGTCGCCCTGCACAATGTTGCTTGGCAAATTCCACTCCTCCGGGACACGAGCGAGATTCTTGCCGGAGTCACCGTCACTATCTCGGGGTTGCAGTATTTATCGCGTGCCCTCAGGTGGTTTAATAAACAGGAAGAGGGGTTGTCCACGACGCAGTCGGGGTGACACCCGCTCTGTGTGGCAAAGCGTTTGTTCAGACGGCTCCAGAAGTATACAAGACGGGGAGAGACACCTTGATCAAAAGGAGGAAGAAATATGCTGCACATACTTTATTTCATTACCAGAAAGCCATCTCTGAGCGATGAAGAGTTTCATCGCTACTGGAAGGAAACCCACGGGCCGATTGCCGCGCGTATCGCTCAGACGTGGCGGTATGAGCAGAGTCACCGTATTCCGTTGGAGGGAACGAACTCCCCCTATGATGGGGCGGCGGAAGCGTGGATTGAGGACCAAGCGGCGATAGATGCCTTGCGTACGAGTGCCGAATATGTGAACGGTGCGCTCGCCGACGAACCCAACTTCATAGATATGAACCGCGTGGAATGGTTAGTGGCACACGACCACGTCATTAAGGACGGTCCGCAAACCCCACACCAAGTGAAAGGTATTTTCCAGCTCAAACGAAAGCCGGGCATGAACCTTGAAGACTTTCGGCAATACTGGATTGAAGTCCACGGCCCGATCGTGTGTGAGTTGCCGGGACTCCAACGCTACGTGCAGTGCCACACCATCGACGCGGCCTATAGCTATGCCGAGCCAAAATGGGACGGCGTGGCCCAACTCTGGGTCGAAGATCTGGCGGCGTGGGATACATTGGTCAATTCAAAAGAGTTCACCGAAGGTTCGTGGCCAGATGGAGCGAAGTTCCTGGATCAAACGCTCATTACCAACTTCATGGCCCAAGAGCATCAGGTCAAGTGGCCGGAGTAAGCCGAGACTTTTTATACTCGGTCCGCATTTCAGACTGGAGACGACCGAGGCGGTAGGTCTGCCAGTCGAGGAAGGTCGCGCTCCGGGCGAGGGTCGGGTGGACCTCACCGATGAGCCGCCACATCTCCTGGACAATAAGGCGATAGTCCGGGTGGCCTTGCGGCAGGGTGCGGAGTTCGCCCATATGAATAGCCTCGCGCAGGTTGAGTTTCATATACCACCGGACCCGATAGGCAAACGGCACGACGTATTGCGCCTCGGCCGGAAAGTCCGCGAAGATTCGCTCGTACACCGCGGCCGCCCGTTCCATGCACTCCATAAATGGTACCTGGAATCCGGCTTGCTCGATCTCAGGCGGTGTGTCATAGCCATGCGCGGTGGTGAAATCCTGGCGCTCCTGAGTGAGGATTCTATGCCGTTGGAGATCACGGTAGATTCCCAGATTCCCAATGATATCGAACGTATAATATGTATGCTCAAGTGCCCGGCCGGGTTTGTCTCGGCGATGCCGGCGTTGTCCGATGTAGGCGTCGAAGACCTGTGCCCGTTGCTCAACCGGAAGGTTTTTCACCAGAGAGCGCACCTGACCGAGCGGCAGGCGCACATTCGGGTAGAGGATGGCCGCCAGGATGCGATCCTCAGCGTCCCGGTCGTAATCGACGAGACTGACCGCCTCGGTCGATTGAACGCTCTGTCCGTCTAGGAGTGTCTGCGACAATGCCTGGGCATCCGCCGCTGTTTGCCTTAAGTATGCGTTAGGCTGGGCGCGTTTGACAAAAGACGGAATGAGCGCCTCTAGGGCTTTGTGCATAGGCTTGGCGATGTCCTGAGTCTCGGCCAAGTCAAGCGAATACAGTTTGTTGAGCAGGTGTTCAAAAGCTTGGCCGACACCGAAGATGCCAACGTTCGTCAGGGTCGCTGCCGGGAGGTACGAGCGCAGGATGTCGCAGGCGTGCGCTCTGACAGTCGAGCGGTACGCCCCCTCGGCCCATCTTCTGAGGGTCTCGTCCCGCTGTGTGTCTGTATAGGTGAGGGGGTCGCCCGTTTGTGGATGTTTCCACTCAACAGTGTCGATGGGCAGACTATCCCGCACAAAGGCGATCATGGGCTCGATTTGGGCGGCATAGGTCTCGAACAAGTGGCGCATACAGCTGAGATACGCCTCCCGATGCGACGAGCCCATGATTGTCGGTTCCTTATAGAAAAGGTAGTCGCCGTCAGGATCCTGGTTGTCAAAGCGGACATAGCGGGTCGACTTCTCCAGCGGGGCGATGCCGATCCGGGCATCTTCGAGAATCTTAGCGGCAACGTTTGAAATCCTTTCACAGGCGATATGCGCGCCACCAAGTTGGGCTACCGAGTCGTCACCATAGCCGACGAGGACGCGGTCATAGAATGCTCGTGCCTTTTGGATTGCTTGACTATCGTCGCTTGGAGCGGCTCCATCGCCAAATAGACTACCCTGAAGGTCCGCCTGACCAAGAAATTCATCCAGAAAAATTTGACGTAAGCTTTTTGCCGACCGGCTATAGCGGGAGAAGAGGGCGCCGGCGACTTCTTGGGGGAGTTTCAGGCCAAAGATGGGTTCAGTCAGATTGGTGAAGAATGGGGCAAGCTTCTGCGTGTCTGCGGGAGAGAAGGCTTCGCTCATAATGGCGAATCGTGTGGCTCTGCAAGCAGCCACCTTGCGAAGAGATGCTTATTCAAGTTCGACGAGCAGTTCTCCAGATTCAACCGCCTGACCCGTCTCAACGTGAACAGCCTTGACTGTTCCGGCAACGGGAGCACGGATTTCATTTTCCATTTTCATCGCCTCGATGATGATGACTCCCTGATCTTTTTCCACGGCATCGCCTGCCTGCACCAGGAGCTCGACCACTTTCCCCGGCATCATCGAACAGATATCTTTCTCGCCCGCTCCACCAAGGCTCGCCCCGGCTCCGCCCCGGCGGGCCTTGCGTTCATCGAGTACTCCGACCTGAAAGCTTTTGCCTTCATAGGCGACGGTATACTCGTCGTCTTTTTCTGCCACATCAACGGTAAACGACTTGTTCTCAACAATGAGCGAGTACATATGGCCGGTCAAGCGTCTGCCGTCAATGATATGCTCTTCATCGTCGATGACGATTTTATACTGGTGTTCGTCCAACTCGTGGACGCTGATGGTATAGGTCTGGTCGCCGAGCATTGCTTTATAGGCCATAGAGATGCAATCCTTGCTTGGGCGGTGCCTTTCGTTTGCTAACGGACGCCTTCACGCCAGCCGGTGGCGCGCCAGGCCGAGACGTTTCCAGAGCTTCCCTTCGGGCTGGAGACCGATTGGGTGAGGTCCTTTTCCTTATGATAAGCCGCGAGGGCTGCCGCCGCCAGAATGATTTCATGCCGCAGGTGGTCTTCTTCTTCCGGCAACCCTCCATACTCCTGGGGAATAAAGCCAGTGTCCAGGTCGCCTGACACAAAGCGTGGGTGGGTCAGCGCCCAACGGTGAAAAGGAATATTGGTGATAATCCCCTCGACGGTGTATTCCTGGAGCGCCCGCAGCATGCGCTGAATGGCTTCGTCTCGGGTACGACCATAGGTGCACAGCTTGGAGATCATGGGATCGTAATGGATCGGAACCTCCCAGCCTTCGTACACGCCGCTGTCATCGCGGATGCCATAGCCGCCGGGAGTGCGCAGGATTTGTATTTTCCCGGGGGACGGGAAGAAGTCCCGAGCCGGGTCTTCAGCATAAATCCGACATTCGATCGCCCAGCCGCGTTGCTGGACCGCGTCTTGCCGTATGGTCAAAGGCGCTCCGGTCGCAATCTCGATCTGGGCTTTCACCAAGTCCACTCCGGTGACGAGTTCGGTAATCGGATGCTCGACCTGGATGCGGGTATTCATCTCCAGGAAGTAGAAGTTCTGCCGGGCGTCTACCAAAAACTCCACAGTTCCGGCTCCGACATAATTCACGGCCTTGGCCGCCTCAACCGCCACTTTGCCCATCTGTTCGCGGACGCCTTGACTGATTGCCGTCGAGGGCGACTCTTCGATGACCTTTTGGTGCCGACGTTGGAGTGAACACTCACGTTCGTACAGGTGAATAATATTGCCGTGCGTATCACCCAATACCTGGACTTCAACGTGGCGCGGCTTTTCAACAAACTTCTCCATATACATTCGGTCATCGCCAAACGACGACTGTGCCTCGGAGCGTACCCCACGCAGAGCGGACAGCACGTCTTCTTTTTTTTCGACCAGCCGCATGCCTTTACCACCGCCACCGGCTGAGGCTTTGAACATGACGGGAAAGCCGATCTTTTCTGCGGCAGCCACAACGTCGTCCTCAGCGCCTAATACATCGGTGCCTGGCACAACCGGGACGTTTGCGTCTTCCATAATGGCCCGTGCGGTCACCTTGTCACCCATCTTTTCAATTGCCTCAGGGTGCGGTCCAATAAAGGTAATGCCCGCCTCACTGCACGCTCTGGAAAACGGCGCGCGTTCAGACAGAAAACCGTATCCTGGGTGAATAGCGTCCACGCCGCTTCGCTTGGCCACATCAAGGATTTTTTCAATCACCAGATAGCTCTCCGAGGACGGGGCTGGACCAATCAGATATGCCTGGTCGGCGTATTGGACGTGCAGGGCGGAGCGATCAGCGTCTGAATACACGGCAACGGTCTCAATGCCGAGTTCACGGCAGGCGCGAATGACTCGAACGGCGATTTCTCCCCGGTTTGCGATCAGTACACGTTTGAACATAGGTCCTACCTTGGCGGGATTGAGGTGGGTGTTTGCTCACCCATCCGCAATCTAGCCCCCTTATAGGGGAATATTGCCATGCTTCTTGGGCGGATTTTTCTCCCGTTTGTTTTGCAGCATCATGAGTGCCTGGATGAGGCGGGGACGCGTATCAGCGGGCATGATGATCTCATCGATATAGCCTAATTCCGCTGCTTTGAATGGATTGGCAAATGTCTCGCGGTATTCCTCAACTAATTTGGTCCGCTCGACGTCTTGGTCTGGTGCGTCTTTGATGGCGTTACGGAAAATGATGTTCACCGCCCCGTCTGGACCCATAACTGCGATCTCACCAGTCGGATAGGCGAGATTAATGTCACCGCGGATTGCCTTACTCGACATGACAACATAGGCACCACCGTACGCTTTACGTGTGATGACCGAAATCTTTGGCACGGTGGCTTCGCAATAAGCGTAGAGCAGTTTCGCGCCGTGACGAATAATACCGCCATATTCTTGGGATGTCCCTGGGAGAAAACCCGGCACGTCGATAAAGCTGATAATGGGGATGTTAAAACAATCGCAAAAACGGACGAACCGACTCCCTTTGACCGAGGCGTCAATATCGAGCACGCCGGCCAGAAAGGCGGGCTGATTGGCGACTACGCCGACGGGTTTGCCGCCAAGCCGGGCAAACCCAACGATAATATTGCGCGCGTAGTCTTTCTGGACTTCGAAGAAATGCTGCTCGTCCGCCACCGACCGAATGATTTCGGTAACGTCGTAAGGTCGGTTGGGGTTATCCGGAACGATCTGGTTGAGCGTCTCATCTCGCCGATTCGGGTCATCGGTAGTTGGCTGAAACGGTGGGTCTTCCATATTATTACTGGGGAGATAGCTCAGCAGCTCGCGAATCGAGTGAAAGCACTCATCTTCATCCGGGGAGGCAAAATGAGCGACCCCGCTGGTTGCATTATGCGTTGCCGCTCCGCCCAACTCCTGCATGGTCACCTCTTCATGCGTGACCGTCTTAATGACATCCGGCCCGGTGATAAACATATAGCTGGAATTCTCAACCATGAAGATAAAGTCGGTGATAGCCGGAGAATAGACCGCTCCGCCGGCACATGGGCCCATGATGGCGGATATTTGGGGCACGACGCCGGAGCTCAGAACGTTGCGGAGAAAAATCTCTCCATAGCCCGCCAGACTCTCTACCCCTTCCTGAATCCGGGCGCCGCCCGAGTCATTAATGCCAACAACCGGACAGCCCGTCTTCATGGCCAAGTCCATGACCTTACACACTTTCTCGGAAAACGCGCTGGAGAGACTGCCACCAAAAACGGTAAAATCTTGGGAGAAAACAAAAACCTGACGGCCATCGACCGTCCCATGGCCGGTCACAACACCATCGCCCGGAATCTTGGTTTTCTCCATGTCAAAGTCGATGCAGCGATGGGTTTTTAACCTGTCCAATTCAACAAAACTGCCCGGATCAAGAAAGGCGTCGATCCGTTCCCGTGCCGTTTTTTTGCCGAGTTCGTGTTGGCGTTCAACACGCTTCGCACCGCCACCCTGGAGTGCTTGCTGGTTGAGGTCTTCAAGTCTGTTGATGGTTTCCTTGAGGCCCATACTTCTTCCTATTCTTCCGTTTGCAAAGTCGCGAGACCTTGGTCTTGTATTATGCGAGACGAAAAAGATCAAGGAAGGGGTGGTCAGTGCCGACGTTTTTTGGGTCGTGGCATCTCACCGAGAACAAGAACGAGGAGAGCAGGGCAGGGGAGACGTAACGCAGGGTCTGCAGGATTCCTCGATTATTCCTGTTTAGCCATTTCTTGTTCAACGAGCCTGAGCCATTGGCGCGCTTGCTTGGCCGAAGCTCTGTGGGAAGTCGCTTGGGTAAAGGCGGCCTTACTCTCGTCCAGGTTTCCGGACCGGTACTCGGCAATACCAAGGAGCATGAAGGCCTTGCCCGTATTGGTCAGCCCGCCTTTTCTCAAGCCTTCGGAGACGGTGGTAGTCACTTCCTGCCACCGTTCTAATTGAGCAAGTATCTCGGCACGCCGGAGATCAATTTTTCCCGTTTGGGCACGGTTGGCGAGCTGCTCAAGGACATCCAACGCTCGCTGATCCTCTCTCGCGTGCAGCCAACACGTTACGAGTAATTCGCGATTGGTATCCACATCCTGCACGATCTTTTTGTTCAATCCATCCATCAGCAGGTCGGCGGCTTTATAGGGCAAGCCCAGATGCAGATAGTACTGCACGACCTGTATAGCTTCCCGTTCGTTCAGCAGGCCTAATTTGTAGGCCATGGCCAGGGTGGCAACGGCTCGTTTATGCTTTTCCTCCTGGCTGTAGATCTGCGAGAGTTGCTGCCAATAGGTTTTTTTCTGCGGATACTGAGCGAGGAGCTGCTGGAGTGTCGAAGCGGCTTGGGAGAATTTCTCCTGCTCAATCTGGACGACAATTAACATCTGGTACCAGGCTTCATGGAATGTCTCTGTCTCGTCAATTGCTCGCTGAATATTTTGCTCGGCCCGGGCGTACCGTTTGAGTTGAATATACGCCTGGGCAAGAAAAACCCGCGCCTGTGGGCGAGGACTATCCTCGTTGGCAAACCAGGTTTCCAGCGCGCGAGCCCCCTCCTCGTAACGCTCGGCGCTCATCAGCATTTGGGCCAGGTTGTACCGAACGATTTGGGTGTTGTCTGGTGGTAAGGCTCCGCCAGACAAGCATTGCTGAAAGGCACTGACTGCTTGATCGTATTGCTCCAGGCCGGCATGGGCATATCCCAGCGTTTGCTGGACAAGAGCTGTTTCATAGGGACTGAGCGAGGTGTCTGCTACGAGTGTCCGTAATTGTGTCAGGGCTTTTTGGTGCTGCTCGTTCTGTATAAGCTCCTGCACTGCTACCAACTGCTCGTGCACCTCCTGTGACAAAGTCGGTTCTTCGCCGCCAGCGATGTTGGGCCAGGCCAGACACAAAGACACTATCCCCAGGCCGCACAGCACGCGGAGCCAAGCTGCAATGCGGCACACTTTCCCGAGCACCATCAGCCTCCTCCCAGGGCAAACTCGATCCGTTGCGACGCGCGCGATTCAACCGCCTGTCCATTCTCCACGCGGGGTTTGAATTTCCACTGGACAATGGCTTGCAGGGCGGCCTTATCAAAGACTCGAGGGGGGTCGGATTCGATAACCGCAGGGTCGGCGACGCTGCCATCTGCCGTAATAGTGAACTCAACCGTGACAGAGCCCTCGATCTGAAGACGTGCGGCGCGTCCCGGATAACGGGGCGGTACTCGGACCAACGGCATCAACTCATGTCCTGACAGGACTGTTTGCTCGTTGCTGGCCGGCGCGGCCAAGGGGGTCATATCGAGCAAAGGACCCGACGTAATGGCTGCGGTCATTTCAATCTGGGGTGCCGAGAGCTGGGGCTGGTTCGCCGTCTGTAAGGTCAAGCTTGGAGTTGCCGGCACTTCGGGCGGATCGGGTTGCTCGGGTGGTTCGCGCTCATCTCGCGGAGGGGGCTGTACCTCGGGTGGAAGACGAACAAAATCAACGATGGGGTAGGCATCCGGGTAGGAACGCGCGCGCTGGGAACGTGCAATCAGTACGTGCATGATCAGAAAGAGCAAAACGGCAATGGTCAGGCCGGCGAGACCTGACACGGCGGCTCGCCTGAACATCCTCAGCCCTCCTGTTGTCGGGCGGCAACCGCGATATCTCTCACGCCGGCCAAGCGGACTTGGTCCATGACCTGTACCAGCAGGCCGGTGTGGGCGGTTTCATCGGCTAATACCACAACACTGGCCTCAGGGCTCTCGGCGAGCATCCGCTCGACGTTTGCCCGGACAGCCCGAATATCGATCGAGCGGCGCTCCATCCATATTTCGCCCGTTTCTGAGAGCGCAATGCGAATCGTCCCACGCCCTTGCGTCTGCGCTGTCTGCGCGACAGGGCGGTTGACCTCAATCCCGGCTTCCTTCACGAACGAGGAGGCGACCAGAAAGAAGATCAGGAGGATGAACACCATATCTATCATCGGCGTCAGGTTGATCTCAGGATCACTGTCACGTCTGTCCCGGCGACGTCTCATTCGGCACCATCCTTAATGCATCGTCTTAGTCTACACGTAAGAGACCGGCTATCCGCTGAGCAGATTTTGCCGCTCTCCGGTCTAAATTGGAACTGAAATAGAGTCCGGGAACGGCACACACCAATCCGGCCATGGTTGTGACCAGCGCTTCGGAAATTCCACCGGCCAAACCGTTGGCATTGCCGGTTCCAAACAACTGCATGACCGTAAAGGTGAAAATCATACCGTTGACTGTTCCCAGGAGTCCTAAGATGGGTAGCACAATGGTCAGGGTCCGAATCAGAGAAAGACCTCTGCGGAGTTGAAACTCCATCTGGATGATCTCCATCTTGCGAACCTGGAAAGCATACCACGACTGGTGGTCGCTACGGGCCTGCCAGCGAGAGACAACTTCATTCTCAAGCAATGGATAGCGTGTCCAAAAGAAAACAAAGCGTTCGATGATGAGCGCCCACAAGGCGATAGCAACCACAAAAATGGCCCACAGCGCCGACCCGCCGGTTGCAAAGAACTGTTGGAGTGGACCAATAAGAAGATTATAGAGCATCAGGAAGACTCACCCGGCTGCTCGGCTAGTAAGGACGACCGCCCGGCTAGCAGGGCGATCATCCCCGCACTCTGTTCTTCTAATGTATGAACAAGGCGGCTACTCTTGCTGGACAGCAGAGAATGCAGCAGGACGATCGGAATCGCCACGCTCAATCCAAGCTGGGTGGTCACGAGCGCTTGCGAAATGCCATCCGACATGACCCGCGGATCACCTGCTCCAAACAGTGTGATGGACTGAAAGGTATCAATCATACCGACGACCGTGCCGAGCAGTCCGAGCAGCGGGGCAACCGCGGCAAAAATGCCGAGCGTCGCCAAGCCGCGTTCCAGGATCGGAATTTGTTCCAGGATCGCTTCGTCCAAGCGCGCTTCCAGGGTTTCAACGTTTTGATCCGTGTCATACTGATACACGAGCATGACGCGCCCTAAAGCGTTGTCGGCCTTGAGCTCGTCCATCTGGCGTTGCGCCTGCATGCGCCGGTCTTCCCGCCACAGATATATTGCCCGCTCCACAATCAACCCTGCGGCAAGCAGGCCGATGGCGAGGATCACGAAACCTATAATACCACCTTGCTCAATCCGCTCCCACGCGCCTGGCCTTTGCACGAGAGCCGCGAGAATGGCTCCTCGGGACGGGTCGACGCCAAACGCCGTATACCCCTCTATTGCCTGCTCGAGGTCTTGCGCAGCGCTGATATACTGCCCCTCGGGCTGGCGTGTCAACTCGGCGAGTTGGCGGGTCTCCGGCACGTACCGGAGATACTGTCCTTCGGAGACGCCATTGAACGTTCCGACCCGGACAACTTCTCTCTCTGATTGGGCGCCATCTGGCTCGGTCACGGTCGTGGGAAATTTCACGACTTGTCCGGACTGTGTCATTTCCTCCAGCAGGATGATCCATAACCGCTCAAGCTCTTCCAGCGAAGCGAGTTCCGTGCTTTCGGCCATAGTGTTGAGAAAATCGACTCGCCCGCCGGACTGGACGGAAACGAACGACCCCTCTATCATCCCGGCCGTATCGCGTGAGATCTGCCGGACGACGCCAAACAGTTCGCCCAGTGAGGCAGCCCGCTCTTTGAGTTGGTCACGGAGCTGCACCAGATTATCTTCGTTGTTTCTGAAGACCGCCTGTTTCTCTTCGCTCTGTTGCCTGACACTGGCGAGTTCCCTCTCGGCCTGCTGGAGCAGGCTTTGGCGCTGGTCACGCTCTGCCAGAAAAAGAGACTCGCGCTCGCCATGTAGTTTGGAGTCGGACTGCCGCTCAGCGCGGACTTGATCGAATAATTCCTGGAGGGATTGGGGACCTTCTTGCGCAAAAACATCCAGTCGGGGGGACCCGACTAGGAAGAGTAACCACACAACACCCCATCGTAATATGTTCATTGGGTCACCTCGCTTGGAGCAGGAACGGGGAGCAGCAGGAGGTTGGGAACTGATTGTTTCGCCGCGATCTGTAACCCCCGATTGATGGCACGCCGATAACTACTTGGTAGGGGTTCCCACTCCTGGGTACTCCGGTTCCAGTGGCCCACCTCTTGGCCGTCCAGACCCTGATACAGTAGCGCCAGCCGTCCAATCCGCAAAAAGTCAACCGTGCGCTCCTGCCCATCGATAGTGAGAGCCCCGCGATAGCCTTCGATCGTCCGGCCATAGTCCGTCTCAATCTGATACGCCTCCATGATACTACGATACTTCTCGGTAACCGTCAGATCCGATTGATCGAAGGTGTTTCGGAGCCGATTGAGCCGATCCTGACGTTCTTGGGGGAGAAAAGGAATATCCAGGGCGACAAACTGAACGAGATGATCCAGCATGCGGACGAGCAAAGGCATAATATCGCGTTGGGTGACCTCAATTTCTTGGAGTTGAGTCTCAAGGGAGGTCGCTTCTTTCTGCTGAGAGTCAAGGAGACGGTCGAGTTGCTCAACGTAGACTTGAAGGCTTTCTGTCTGTCGGATGGTATTCCGATAGGTGCTCAGCATGCGCTGTGTTTCGTCTGCAAGGGCATCGATTGTGTCTTGAGAGCGGATGGCCTCCGTGACCGCATCACTTTGCGTTTCTATCAATTGTTCAACTGGTTGGGCACTTACGTATTCCGACCAGCCGCTAAAACAGGCCCACGCGAGCAGCCCTATGAGGTATGTCCTGGGTATCATAATTCTCCTCTGTCTCCTTCGTGAACCGCTTCTGCTGCGACCGTATGAGATCACACAGGTTGCTAATACATCCTGGCGAATAAGTCAAATTCTGATAGTATCCTGTTTTGAGAGGTTCTGACCAGTAAAAACAAGGGTTTCTCTACCCTATCTTCTGCTATGCACACTGTTTGCATCTCAAAGGCCTCTATCCGAGGAGGCTTTTATCTGTCAACGTCCCTCCTCACCAAGGCACTCGTTCAGGGGATCAGGCCTAGGGCCTGATCCAATAGCACTACGACGTGCGCCCCTTTGGGGCATAGAGTTGCGATGCATCGACATAGATCAGATATTCCTGAATCAAATTCCCCTGCATTTTGAATACATTGGCAAACGGGACGCGGAGTTGACTGGAGTCATGACGAGTATAGGTCACGATGCCGTGGCACGCCGTCGCCCCCTCCTGCTCCCAGACGTCCAGGACGTCGTGATGAATAGCTTTAATGCTGGAGAGAAATTCGGCTACCGTTTGACGCGTAGCCTCTTTCCCGACAACTGGCTCTTGATTGGCAAACTTGAAAAGCGCGTCAGAGGTGAGGAAGCCCGCAAAAGTATTAGTATCGTTGGTGTCAATGGAGTGAAATAAACGAGTGATCCATTCGATGCTTGCCATGGCGTTTCCTCCCTTTAATAGTTGCCCTGAGGTCTTTCCGGATATATGGGCTGTCTATGGTGGATCCACTCCGCGGCGTCACGGGTGTCCTTCTTTCTCAGGGATGACCAGACGTTTTTCAAGTCTGTATCAAAAAGCGTTGCGGGGTCAGCAGGCATAACGTGCCAGTCGCCTCGTGCGACTTCGGAGTCAAGCTGAAGGGGTGACCAGCCGGCATGGCCCGCGTACACGTGAAACTGTGCCGTTGCCGTTGCGGCCAGCTCGGTTAAATTACCGAGACTGGACGTCACGGAGACCTCTTCCGTGATCGGGAGTGTTTCTCCAATTGGAGATGTCTGCGAGCGAATGAGTAAGAGTATATGGGTGCGTCCTACCGGACCTCCGGCATAGATCACATCCTCTGCGTGCGGTTGGTCTGCCAGATGTGGTAGCGCGCTCGCCAATTGAATGTTTGTCGGGCGATTAATCACTACGCCCAGAGCACCCCGTTGGCCGTAGGCAACGAGATAGACGACGGTCTGTGAGAAATTGGGGTCATGAAGATGGTCTGCTGCGACGAGGAATTTCCCTTTTTCCAGTTTTTCGTTTGAAACAGGAGGCGGAGATAAGGGGAAGAATTCGAGAGGGGCTGACGAGGGCCCAGAGAGCGGCGTCACTCCTAGCGTGAGCACAGCTAAAACAGAGAGGATGACGCATGCTGCAACCGTCACGATACAGAACCTTACCATTTTTTGACTACGCATCCAAACTATTTCCGACCTCTCATCTATGACAGGAGTTTTGAGGTAACCCGTGAGAACTCAACCCGATCCTCGGCGACAATGCCATGTTGCTGACAAAATCCGCCATTCACCTCAAGCACGTATTTGGCTGGGTGTTTGGAAGGGATTTGAGCGGTGGAGTAGGGGGTTGTGTTTTCGGCGATGTGGACGATGGTGAATTCCGCATTGATATAGATGATATCAAGCGGCAGTGAGGTGTTTTTCATCCAGAAACTGAGCGGACTTTCCTGCGGGAAAATGAAGAGCATACCGCCGAACGCCGGGAGTTCATTGCGATACATGAGGCCGAGTTGACGTTTTTCTTGGGTGTCTGCAACTTCGACTACGATGTGGACAGGGGTTCCGCTTTGGGGATGGACGATGACTTGGGGAGAAGAAGAAGAAATGGCAGGACAGGCGAAAAGAAAAGCAGAGAGGAGAAGGAGAAAAGCCTTCTCCCCCGTCCTATCCCTCTTCGAGAGAGGAGGGGGTTTTTGAAACGGAAGAATGTGCAATGCCGGATAGTTTAATGGGTTGTTTCCGCCTCTTCCACACGTGCGGTCTCTTCCTCGTCGTTGAGTGATTCGGAGACGAGTTCAACGAGGTCTTTGACCTGAACTTTCTCGTCAAGGTCCTTTCCCTTGACAGCGTCGTCCATCATGATCATGCAGTAAGGGCAGCCAACGGCAATGGTCTCGGGCTCGGCTTTCATGAGTTGGTCCACGCGGGTGTAGTTAATACGTGACCCTTGCGTCTCTTCTTTCCAGACCGAGCCGCCGCCGGCACCGCAACAGAAGGTGCGGTTTTTCGACTGCTCGACATCATTGAGCTTAATACCCGGAATGGCCCGCAACGCCTCCCGGGGCGGCGCGTAGCGACCATTGTGACGACTCAAATAGCAGGGGTCGTGGAAGGTGGTGTTCTGCTCATTCAGGACACGTGGGCTGATCTTGTCTCGCTTGACCAACTCCTCGATATACTCCGAGCTGTGGTAGACTTTGTAGTTCCCGCCCAGGTCCGGATATTCGTTGGCAATCGTGTGGAAGCAGTGCGGACACTGGGTAATCACTTCCTTGACGTTATAGCCATTCAGGGTTTGGACGTTTTGCTCAGCCAGTATGCTGTAGAGATATTCGTTGCCCAAACGCCGCGCCGGATCACCCGTACAGCCTTCCTCTTTACCCAGAATGGCAAAGCGCACGCCGGCCTTCTGTAAGATGTTGACCATGGCGGTGGAGACTTTTTGGTTGCGTTCATCAAACGAACCGGCGCAGCCAACCCAATACAGCACATCGACTTCAGGGTCTTCGGCCAGGGTCTTCACGCCCAGACCGGCCGCCCAATCCGCACGTTTGTCAAATCCCAGATTCCACGGGTTGGAATTGGTTTCCAAGCCTTTGAAGACGTTGACGACTTCCTGCGGAAATCGCGCTTCCATCATGACGTCGTAGCGTCGCATGTCCACAATCCGCTGAATATGCTCGATATTGACCGGACAGCCTTCCTCACACCACCCACACGTCGTACAGCCCCAGATGACATCTTCGGTCGCCACCTCGGTAATCATATCCGCCCCCTCCCAGACCGGCAGTTCCACCTGCTCGCCGTTTTGCGCGTTTTGCGCCTTGACCGCGGCAAGCTGCAGGAGAAAGGGCGTCTTTTGGATGAGATGCTCACGTTGAACCATGACCAGCTTTTTGGGGTTCAGCGGCTTATCTGTATTGACCGTGGGACAGTTGAGCGTACAGCGTCCGCATTCGAGGCAGGACGCCATGTCGAGCAGTTGCTTCCAGCTATACTCTTCCACCTGCGAGACGCCGAAGGTCTCCGCAGTTTCAAAGTCGGTAATCGGCTCCAGACGGCCGCGTGGTTTCAGATTGCTGAAGAAGATATTGACCGGCGCCAGGAATATATGCCGCATTTTGGTAAACGGAATCAGGCCGAAAAATGCGGTGATAATGAGCAGGTGCACCCACCACACGATTTGATGCGTACCTTCTCCTGCATCGGCCAAGGCAAAAACACCGGCAAACGCCAGCCCGGCATAGGCCCAGCCCGGATGACTCGCGGGGTTGGTATGAATACGTACCCCCTCAAGCATGAGGCCGGTCACGCCAATGAGCAGGATGAGCACTAACGGCAGGCCATAGCCGACGCGGTTCTCGAAATTATCAATCATTTTTTCTTGAGCCGGACCGGCGTGGGCCGCCGGCTGCTGGACGTAGCGGCGATACAGAAACAGTCCGCAGGCAGCAATGAGCAACACCCCACAGGTATCGAGGACAAATTTATAGACTTTGTAGAAAGCGCCAAAATAGAAGTGCATGGGTGTGTCATGCTCAAGGGTGACCAACCCAGTCCCAATGAACAGACCAAAGAAAGCGACAAACAGCGTCAGATGGTAAAGGCCGCCCGGCTTTTCCTGTACGACGTTCCCCTGCCCAAAGGCCTCGAGGAGAAACAGTTTGGTCCGCTCCGGAATATTATCAATCCGCGTCGTGGCAGACCCGTGTTTAATCCGACTCCACCATGCGTAGGCGAGATAGAGCGGCGCACCAAAGAAGGTCGTGAGCAGGAGGACATACATCACGACCTTGCCCGTCAGTGAGATATTCCACAAAATTTCTCTGGTGACCTCTTCCATGCCTGTCCTCCTATACGGCTCTTTTTTGTGTCAGCTTTGAGACGGAGCCGCAAGGGTACCTCTCTTGAGGAACGGGGTCACCGATTAGATAATGCCGTCGTCCTTGAGTCCCGCCAAATCGCCTTCGGTCAGACCCAGCAGGGAGCCGAAAATATCCGCATTGTGCTGCCCCAAGAGCGGCGCGGGATGAACCTCGGCCGGAGAATCTGACATCTGGACCGCGCAGCCCGGCATAGTGAAACACCCACGCGTTGGATGCTCAACCGTTGTGATCATGCCGCGCTCTTTGAGGTGTTCGTTGGCGAGGATATCGCCGCTGTCGAGCACGGCTCCACACGGCACACCCGCCTTGCCAAAGGCCTCCATAACCGCAAATTTGTCGCGCTGTTTGGTCCAGTCCGCGATAATGGTAAACACTTCGTCAAAGTGTTTATTGCGACTCTTCTGGTCGCAAAAACGTGGATCGTTGATGAGGTCCGTGCGTCCGATGGTTGTCAGGGTGCCCTCCCACATCGCCGAGGTAGTGTTAATGATGTAGGCATAGTCGTTGGGACCGCCCGGTGCGCATGGATAGAGATCGGTTGGGGCCATGGCCGCGAGCCGATTGCCCGAGCGTTGTGCAGGGACGCTGCCGTAATAATGACTCATCATGCCAATGCGGGTCAGATTCACTACCGCATCCTGCATGGCCACTTCGACCCGCTGACCGGTACCGGTTTTCTCGCGCTGGAGCAGAGCTGAGAGAATGCCCACGGCACAGTGGATCCCGGTTCCGGTATCGCCTATGGTCGGGCCAGGACGCAGCGGTGGCGTGTCCTGAGTGCCGGTGACACTCATGGCTCCGCCGGTGGCCTGCGCAATCATGTCAAAGCTCTTGAATCCAGAATAGGGGCCGTAGGTCCCAAACCCTTTGACCTGGGCATAGACAATCCGCGGATTGATGGCCGAGACAACGTCATATCCCAGACCCAGATTGGCGATGGCGCCTGGGCCGTAATTCTCGACCAGGACGTCAAAATGTGGCACGAGTTGCTTAAAGAGGCTCATCCCCTTTTCGCTTTTGAGATTGATGCTGATACTTTTTTTGCTGGCGTTCAATAAGAGAAAGTAGGGCGAATCGAGTCCCGGTTTATCGGTAATAAGATACCGACCTTGATCCCCTCCTTTGGGCGGCTCGACCTTCACCACGTCCGCACCAAGAAAGGCCAAAATTTCAGTACACGAAGGACCGGCCTCAAATTGGGTTAAATCGAGTATTCGAATATGATCCAGCGCACTCACACTGCACCCCCTTTTTCGTTTGGCCACGGCGGGCCGGTTTGCGAACGTCGCAGCGAGTATGGACCAATACTAGCGCTGTTCTCTGCCTTCGACCAGACCTCACCTGAGACAGTCGGTCGATAACCTGAAAATGTCCCGGCCAAGCCTTGCAGAGCGGCAGATACAGATAACGCATACATTCAGATTGTGAAAATCACGTCACGTGTGCTAGGTGCTGGGAGGAGCGAATCTTTAAAGGAGGTGTCCGATGCGAACAAAGCACGTATTGTGTGGTCTGGTCGTTGTTGCCCTAATTGGCGGTTTCAGCTCTCGCGCGATGGCCGAGTTTTTCCCGTGGTGGGCTTTTGACAGCGTCATTGAGGAGGTCCAGGATCGTGGGACGCTAAGAGTCGGGCTGGGTCTGTTCGAGCCCTGGTCGGCCTGCAATGCAGACGGTGAGTTGATCGGCTTCGAGATCGATGTCGCGAAAAAAGTGGCTGCGGACATGGGGGTTGGAATCGAATTTGTCCCGACGAACTGGACCTACATCATCTCGGAACTGATCGCTGAGCAGTTTGACGTCATTATCAG
The DNA here is from genome assembly GCA_022820725.1 of Candidatus Binatia bacterium. GTDB lineage: Bacteria > Desulfobacterota > Binatia > Bin18 > Bin18 > Bin18. The sequence goes on along the minus strand of JAJEFA010000012.1, from coordinate 158,912 downwards.
TGGGATGACGACCCTTCCGCATCGCAATCTCAGGGTCAATTTCACGTCAACGTACAACTCCAGCGGGGTCTACCTGGTGGCGAATACGGAGCAAACCGCAGACCTGGAAACGCTGGCAGATTTTAACAGTTCCGATGTCACGATTGCGACCCGTCGGGGAGCCTCGTCAATAGATTTTGTCGAGAGTGTTTTTCCTGATGCCATGCTCCTGCTCTTTGATACCGACAACGCTGTCCGCGATGCAGTCGTCGCCGGTGACGCCCATGCTGCGGCCGCGTTCGCGACGACTCGGACTACGTGGGTTGAGGCCAACCCGGAGACCCTGAGCCTGCCCTTCGAGGAGCCGTTCGCCTCGGAAGTGGGAGCGATAGCCGTGCGGAAAGGCGATCTGGATACCTTGAATTTCTTCAATACCTGGATCGAGGCCAACAAGGCGAGCGGCTGGCTCGAACAGCGCAGCCACTATTGGTTCCAGACCCGCGAGTGGGAAGATCAACTTGCTACCGATCCTGAAACCATCGCTGCGTGCGATGAATCCTTTGAATAGTTGACTTCGGGTGGAAGTGTCCGGACGGTCTGCAATGGCTTGGCTGGACGCTTTCCTATGGTGATATCTCTGGTCAAATCCTCGCCCAAGTCCCACCTACGGCCAGGCAAGGGCCCCAAAACTCCAAATGATGATAACGATGCCTTTTGCCATACGTTGGCCTCCTGGACGGCATACCTTGAGTGTGGCATAGCCCGTGGTGACGAAGCAAATACGCACACGCGCTATCGGTGTCATGCTCAGTTGAATTGTCTTGGAGCAAAGGGTAGCCTCAGAGCACCTTCGTGTGCTGACCGTGGCCGATGAATACCTTTTGTGGAGAGGGCTATGCCGCCGACTGATCTACCGAGCCACAGAACGAATAACCTGGAGGAGCCTCTCTATTCTGTGTGGGCCGTTGTCTTGGCAACCTTCCTCGGTTCTCCCCTTGCTGGCGGTGTTCTGCTGTCAATGAACTGCCGGAGACTGTCTCAACCCCGTGCCGTTCGGGATGTTTTCCTCTGGACGGGGATGCTGACGGTCGGCTCGTTGCTCCTCAGTAGATTGATCCCGCAAGAGCAACGCATGCTTGAGGCGCTACTGGTTGGTCTCCAAGTGTTTGTAATGTATTTCCTGACGACGCGACTACAGGGACGGGCTATCGCCCTGCATATCCAACAGGGCGGTGAGCTGGCGTCGTACTGGAGCGCGATTGCTATAGGAATTGTGTGCGGCATTGTCCTGCTCTGGGTCCTGGTTGGATTGGGGCTGGTCGCCGCCCCTGGGGGCGTTATGGAAGGGGAGAGGCCACAGGAACTCTTGTAGGCAGCATACGTAGATATTCATTCTATCTTCCCCTCTATACTTGATCGTCGTGGCGCAAAAGATAGCAAAACAAAAGGCAAAGCGTCCGCCTCCGCGTCATCGGTTGACTTTGGATGAGGCAATTGCCCGTCTGGGCCTGACGGGGGTCACGCATCGCCGTATGTTTGGTGGCCTGTGCTACTACGCTAACGGTAATCCCTTTTCTTTTCTCCTGGGTGAAGATTTGGCCTTGAAACTCCCAGCCGTGCAGTTGGTTTCCGCGAGTGCCTGTCGGGCTGGAGACCTTTTTCATCCTGGTGGTGGGGAGTTTGTGATGCGGGAATATCTGGCTCTCAGTGCAGAGACATTGACGGACGAAGAAAAGATCGACGAGTTCGTGCAGGCGAGTTATCGCTTTGTGAGTGGGCAGACCAGTTCAGAAGAAGAGCTTGCTCAACGTGATTTGTTAGAAGGGCGGAGTGGTTTATATCAAAAGGAGAAACGACCGGCTCACCAGAACGAGAAACCATAGGAACAACTCGTACTCCACCTCTCCAGCCCTCGCGAGTAGAGCAACTATACAGTGACAAGCATGACGCAGATCGTTCTTGGCTGGAGTGCTTTTTTTGCCTCGACCCTTGTCGCTCCAGCTGAGTGGCTGAAGAACTTTTTCCTTTTCCATCCCAGCTCGACTGTGGACGTAACGCCAGCAGTTTATGAGCTTGCCTACGAGGACATCCGCTTTGGAGGAGAGAATGGAACGCTCTTGCACGGCTGGTATATCCCCGGCCCGGGAGATATCCTCTTTATCTGGTTTCACGGGAATGGCGGCAATATTCAGAATCGATTAGAGCACGTCTATTTGATGCACACGCATGTTGGCGGTAGCCACGTCCTGTTTGACTACCAGGGCTATGGCCTGAGTCATGGTCGTCCGTCGATTCCAGGCATCATGTCCGATGGCCGGGCCGCTCTCCGACTCATTCAGGAACGGGGCTGGAGAAAGGGAAAGCGGCTCGTCTTTTTTGGCGAATCTTTGGGCTGTGCGGTCGCGATTGCCCTTGCGGTTGACCCCGCACTGGAGGTGCGCCCAGCACGCATGGTTCTGGAAGCCCCGTTTTACTCCCTGCACGCGATGGGACAAGCCCTGCTTCTCCTCCGACCCCTATCCTTCTTAGTGAAAGACGACCTCAACTCAGCCAGCCTTATTCCAAAGCTCGCCGTTCCACTGCTCGTTATTCATGGCACCCGGGATGGGCTTGTGCCCTTTCAGCAGGGTCGCGACTTGTATGAACTGGCTCCTCCACCCAAGCAGTTTTATGAAATCCCAGGTGGAGAGCATGTCGGCCTGTACCGGGTCGCTGGGCAACGGTATTTCCAAACTATTTACGACTTCGTCGCTAATGAACCCTCTACTGGTACGACTGAATGACGTAGACATGGCCCAACCTGAGACGGAGACGGAAGAACAGCGACCCCGGCTATTGCGCTATCCCAGGGGACTCCGGCGACTGGTGCTGGGTCTGGTCGTCTTTGTATTGAGTGGAATCCTGGCGAGCCTCTTCCTCGCTGGCTGGTTCTTATCCGAACAGCGCTATATAGCCTTCCTTGAGCAAGAACTGGAACGGTTCTTACGCGCAGAAGTGGAGATTGCATCGAGTACGCTCTCCTTTCGGCAGGGGGTAGGGGTGCAATTCAATACGGTCAGTATGCAGGCGGGCGACGGCACCGATCCTTTTATGACTGCCGAACGTATTGATCTCGTGCTTGATCTCAAAGCGCTCTTACGGGGGCAACTGCTCTTTCGTCATATCTTTTTCTTGAAGCCGAGTGTCCAGCTCACGCAACCGACATCGAAGGCCGAATCGACCGCTCCGGTTGCGCGCCTGTTCTCTCGCCAGGCGAATCCGTTTGCCCAAGAAGCCGAGGCTGAGGACACTCCGTCTGACACCAATCTCTGGTTTTCTCCACAACTGTTGGTCCACCAGCTTGTCTTGGAAGATGCAACACTTGTCTTTCGGCAAACATCTACCGGAGTTCCCGTGGTCTTCACCCGTGTACGGATGCGGGTTGCTTGGGATACAGGTGGCGTATGGGGAGAGTTGAGTGCGGACTTGGGCAGGAACGGAGAGGTTGGACAACTGACTCTCCGTTCTCGCTCCCTATACTGGGAGCCGAAACCGAACATGTCTCCAGCAGAATGGCGAGGCGATATTCGCCTCCAGAACGTTGCCGTCCAGGAGGTGGGTGCATGGTTTGGGGCAGATTGGCCCGTGGCGAGGGCAGACTTCTCGGGGAAGTATGCCGGAGGGGCGAATGCAAGCACGACCGTCTCGGGTCGAATAAGCGTCCGAGAGGCCCGTCTTTCACACCTGACGATTGAGCGTGGTAACATCGGCCTGACGGACCTGCACTGGGATAATCCGCCTTACGCTTCCTCATGGTTAGTGTTCGCCCCGGTTGCTGGACTGCTCAAAAACTTAGTTGAAAGGCCTGCCTCACTCACCTTCAACGCCACGCTTGAAGAGGTGGAGAGCCGGTTCGTGAAGAACGACCTTCCGGTTCGTCTGGTAGCGGGACAACTTCGTTTACAGGACGGTCAACTGCACGCCTCGAACCTGAAGGGCTCGTACGGACAAGCCTCGGCGCTTACAGAGTTAAGCGCCGACTGGGGACCGCTGTTCTCAAAAGAGTCACCAACGCTCGGAGTCAGACTCGCCGCACAGATAGACCTCGCCGATGACCTGGACCCTCTGCTCTCATTTGTGTCACCAAAAAAACGAGAAACGTTCCTGCCAGCAATGCACCAGCCGTCAGGACAGGCTGACCTGCGGCTGAGTGTACAGCTTCCCCTTGACAGGGGCACTCAGCTCTCGTACGCCGCGACGGTGGAATGGCGTTCGTCCGGCATGACCCTTCCCGAGTGGGGGCTGACCCTGTCCGAGGTGAATGGAGCCGTGCATCTCACGCCGGAGGAGGCGAGGCTCCAGGATATCCGCTTTCGTATGGGAACCTCGGTCGGGTTCCTGGAGGGAACGATCGAACACCCCCTTACTGCCTCACAGCAGGGACATGTTGCCCTGTCCCTTCCACAGGCGGCTGTCCAGGATTTTGTGGCGCTGCTTGACGGGGCTGTAGTGGACCTACAGTCTGGACAGCTCAGCGGCAGGCTGGTTGCCCGGTTTGGTCCGCAACGTCACAGCCTGGAGACCGAGGGGAGAATTGCGCTGAGCCAGGCCCGTGTGGACGTGTTGTCGTTTCTTGAACCGCTCGATATCGCGCGTGGACAATTCTCCTGGCAGGGTCAGCAGGGTCGATTTGTCATCGAGCAGGCTAGCCTGCCCGGCGGGAGTGTGGTGGGCTCGGGTGAGTTGCTGAGCCTTGAACCCCTGGAACTGCGCGTCAGCCTAGAGTGTAATGAACTGGATTTCGACTCGATCTTAATCCCTGATGCCGTTCAACCGGCGAAGAAAGAGACAGGAGAACAGAACAAGGTGCGTGTCGATGTCCAGTGCGATCGCGTGCGGTATAAGACGTTTAGCGCGGCGCCGTTCCGGGTCTCTGTTGACCGGCATGACCGTCAGGTTGATTTCCGCCTCAGAGAAGCCGGCATCTCAGCCGGCCACATTCGAGGAGAAGGGACGTTTTGGCTTGACTCGTCCGCGCTCTCGTTCGCACCGCAAGTGAGTCAGGTTGATACGGTAGATTTTTTTGCTGCTCTTGGTCAGCCAACCGATACCCTCTCTGGCGTCTTAGATGCCAGCGGCGACGTCGAGGTTGTCAATTGGGAGTTCTGGGATGACCCGGGGGAATGGGATGGTGAATTGACGTTTTCAGTCCAAGATGGGATTACCCAGCAACTCCCGATTCTTGTTCGACTCTGGACCGCCATCAGTCTGCAAAGCCTGCTCCGCTTCTCGTTGCCGCAGTTGCCCCGCGAAGGACTTCCCTTTTCTTTGCTGGCTGGAGATGTCGTCATGAGACACGGACACCTCACCACAGAGAATCTTTCTCTCATCGGGGAGGCCGTTCGCCTGGACGCCCGAGGCCAAGTGAACTTGCGGCAGAAGACGCTTGATATCGCGACCGATGTTGTTCCGCTGCGCGGTATTACGAGTGTCGTTGAGAAGGTTCCGTTAGCGGGCAAACTACTCGCCCAGAGCACCGACCGACTCACGGCGCTGCCGTTTCAGGTCAGCGGACCGTACCACGATCCTCAGGTCAGTCTCCAATTGCTCAAAAAAGTCGTTCCCTGACATGCGAGAAGAGGAAAGTGGTCAGACGACTATAGCATCGACGTATCGGTCTTGAGACCAAACAATACCCGACCGGCAAGCTCATACAAAGGTGGCGCAATGACCGCGTGTTGGGTCAGCACGCGGATGTCGCGGAAAGCCCGCTGGAGCGGACTCGTGTCCCAGATGGCACTGGTCCCCGCGACCGTATACATGCTATCCACCACTGCGGCTGACTCGCTGGTGGCGTGGTTGGCGGCAAGACGAATAGCCGCACGCTGCTCGAGGGAAATCGTCTCCTTCTGACACACCATATCCCATATCTCCCGGGCCATGGCAAAGAGTCCGGCGCGGGCTGCCTGAAACCGTGCCTTGGCCTGCGCCACCTGCATATGGATGAATGGTCGTTCACCGAGCGGGCGACGCCCTCCGGTTGGAATCTTGGTGCGTGCGACCCCCATAAGACAGTCAATGCTGCCTCGGGCTATGCCCACGGCTACGCTGGCAACGCCGATTGCCAATAAGCCAAAGGTGGGGAAGGCATAGAGAGGGCCAGGCTGTGTAGGAGGCTCAAGGCCATATGCGACTGTTCTCCCTGTGGGAATAAAGAGATCATGGATCGCGATATCGTGACTGCCGCTTCCTCGGAGGCCGGAGACTGACCAGGTATCGATAATGTCGGCTTCCGCCGCAGGAAAGAGCATCAGACGAATGTCTGGCCGTCCGTCGGAACGCAGACGAGGAGACTCATCAGCCTCATGGATCATACAGTTGCCCATGAGCCAGGCACAGTATTCACAGCCGCTGTTAAAAGGCCAACGTCCTGTGACGTAGTAGCCTCCCTTGACCGGTCTGGCCTTTCCGTGTGGAGCGAGGGCTCCGGCAGTGACGATATGCGGGTCGCTGCCATAGATCTCCTGAGCAGCTTCCAGCGGAAGATAGCCGCTCGTCAGTCCTCCAGTTGCACCGATCATAGCCGACCAGCCGACTGAACCGTCCAAGGCTGCGATCGCCTCAATAGTCTGGATGAATGTAGATACATCGACCTCAAGACCGCCAAGCGAGCGAGGAATCAGCAGACGAAAGATGCCCGCGGCAGCCATAGCATCAACGAGAGACTGGGGGAGGCGACGCTGGGTTTCGATCTGATGACTGAGCGAACGGACCTGGGGAGCGAGGTCATGCACGGCCTTGAGAAGGCTGTTTGCTTGATCAGGGATATCCATACGAAGCCCAACAGGAAATCGACAATAGGCTGTCCCACTGCGGTGTCTGTCTCAGGGGAAGGATACCTAATAATGAATCACCGACCGAATACTTTTGCCCTCATGCATGAGCTCAAATGCTGTATTGATCTCATCGAGCGGCATGGTATGCGTAATAAAATCGTCAAGAGGGATTTCCCCTGTCATGGCCCGCTCCACAAACCAGGGAAGTTCCGAGCGGCCCTTCACCCCGCCAAACGCGGTACCGCGCCAGACCCGACCCGTGACCAGCATGAAGGGGCGCGTCGCAATCTCCTGACCCGCACCCGCGACCCCAATAATCGTCGATTCTCCCCAGCCTTTATGACAGCATTCCAGCGCGGCTCGCATGGTGTTCACATTTCCGATGCACTCGAACGAATAGTCGACGCCGCCGGCGGTCATATCCACAATCACGTCCTGGATGGGAGTGTCGTAGTCCTGTGGATTGACGACATCGGTTGCTCCAAACTTCCTGGCCAGGTCGAACTTGCCAGGATTCACGTCAATGGCAATGATGCGCTCCGCCTTGACCATGCCGGCCCCGACGATGACGGCCAGGCCGATTCCGCCCAGACCGAACACCGCAACTGTACTGCCCGGCTCCACCTTTGCCGTGTTCTTGACCGCGCCGATTCCGGTGGTGACACCGCAGCCGAGGAGACAGACTTTTTCGAGTGGAGCGTCTTTCTGGATCACTGCGGTACTGATCTCAGGCAGCACGGTGTATTCGCTAAAGGTGCTGGTTCCCATGTAATGGTAGATGGTTTTGCCGTTAAGCGAAAAGCGGCTGGACTCGTCCGGCATGAGTCCACGACCTTGTGTTCCACGTATCGTTTGGCACAGGTTGGTCTTGCCCGATTTGATGAACGGGCAATTCGGGTCTTCCGGCGTGTAGAGGGGAATGACATGATCGCCTTCTTTCACACTGGTGACGTCTGTACCAACCTCGACCACAACGCCCCCACCTTCGTGACCGAGAATAGCGGGGAAAACGCCCTCTGGATCATCTCCTGACAGGGTAAAGGCGTCGGTATGACACACCCCGGTCGCCTTTATCTGGACTAACACCTCGCCTTTTTGCGGGCCTTGGACTTCAACTTCTTCTAGTTCGAGTGGCTTGCCGGCTTCCCAGGCTACTGCTGCGTGTGTCTTCATAGTGCCTCCCCGTAGGTGTGTGTACACCTGCCCCGTACCATAGCCCTCAAGCACGAACAAGCGGAGCCGTGACGAGGGGTTCCCATGCCGACTCGAATGTGTGCAGAATCCCAACAATATTGCGAAGAATAGGGCAATCTGGTAGGGGGAAGTGCACTGGTTTTCAAGGCTTTCCGCTCGTCCAGAGCACGGGTAGGACGGAGAGGACGTAGCATGGCTCGGCAGTTTCATATCCCAGACTTCTATAAAAGCCCCATCATTTCCCGGGTGAAAAAACATCGTCAGCTGCAAGACCCTCGCAAGCAGGATTTACTGCCCACGGTACTCGACTTTGGTCCGGTGCGCTTTATTCTTGCCCGCCATTTTGGTTTCTGTTTTGGCGTAGAGAACGCAGTCGAGATCGCCTATCGGACGCTTCAGGAAAATAGCGGTAAGCGGATTTTTTTCTTAAGCGAAATGATCCATAACCCCGCAGTGAACCAGGATCTCCAGGAGCGGGGGGTGCGCTTTATTTTCTCCTCTACGGGCGAACACCTGATCGCCTGGGATGAACTCACCGCAGAGGATATTGTAGTCGTGCCCGCCTTTGGAGCGAGTGTGGAGGTCCAGGACGCCTTAGCCCAACGCGGGTTAGACCCGTATACCTATAATACTACCTGTCCGTTTGTGGAGCGTGTCTGGAAACGCAGCGCTCAGCTCGGTAGTAGCGGCTATACCGTGGTCGTACATGGCAAAGCTTCCCATGAGGAAACCCGTGCGACCTTCTCTCACAGTATTCAAAATGCGCCGACCGTTGTCGTCCTCAATCTCGAAGAATCTCATATCTTAGGTGACATTATTCGTGGCCGACTCGAGCCGGATGTTTTCTTTGCGCACTTCGGTCATACCTGCTCTCACGGTTTCGACCCCGAGCGCGATTTGCAACGGATCGGGGTCGTTAATCAAACCACGATGTTAGCTTCCGAAACACGGCAGGTTGCCCGGATTTTGCGTCAGGCCCTGGCCGATCGTTATGGCAAGGAGCGGCTGAGTGAGACCTTTGCCGACACGTCTGACACCCTGTGTTATGCGACGAATGAGAACCAACACGCCACGTATGCCTTAATTGAGCATGGGGCCGATCTAGGTCTTGTTGTCGGTGGATATAACTCGTCAAATACCTCGCATATTGTCGAGCTCTGTCGGGCGGCCATGCCGACATATTTCGTTCAGGGTGCAAAGGACATCGTCTCCCCGTCCTACATCGACCATTTTGTTTTAGACCGGCAACAGGTCGAGACTACGCAGAACTGGCTGCCCGAACACCGTCCACTTGATATCGCCCTCACTTGTGGGGCATCCTGTCCAGATGCCATTGTGGACGAAGTCCTGCTGCGGGTGCTGTCTTTCTTTGACCTGCCGCGAACAATGGAAGAGGTCTTGCAGCCCTATCCCTCCATTGCGCCAGTCGCGGGCTGAGGCCGGTCTGGCCAGGACACGTGTATGCAACTTGAAGCGGCCGACTATATCATCTTGATTGTTGATGATCTCGATCGTGCCCTTGATTTTTATACCCAGGTTTTAGGGCTCAAACTCGGCCATCGTTCCGGAGAGTATGCGCAACTCGACACTGGTGTGACCCGCATTGGCTTTTATACCCGTCCGGCTATGGCAGCCGTGGTAGGACTCGCCCTGGAGCCCGCTCAACAGACTGCTCCTGGTTTCGAGCTGGGCTTCAAGGTTGCCGACGTTGATACAGCCTATGCGGAAATAGTGGCCGGCGGAGCGACGCCGGTCACCCCGCCGACAACCCGCCCATGGGGGCAACGGACAGCCTATGTGCGTGACCCGGATGGCTATTTGATCGAGTTGGCTCAGGGGCTATAGCCTGAGATATGCCGTCGTTGTTGGTGCGTTTCTGTTCGCCTGAAAAGCCGAGCACGGCAAGAGACTGCGGGGCGACTCGCGCCCCGCAGGAGACCGTTAGCCTTGTTTGCGCAGTGCGAAGAACGACGTGAAATTGCCTCGACGGGCGAGAAGCAGGAGGGTCTCTGCGTCTTTGACTTCCTCTACAGCCGTCGTGAAATCGTGCACCGATTTGACGGCTTGGCGGTTCACCTCCTCGATAACATCTCCGGGGCGGATGCCAGCCATCTCAGCTGGGCTGCCGGGCTCAACCGCGGTGACAACGACGCCTTTTTGATTGTCTGGCAAGCGGTAACGTTGGAGATGTTCGTCTGAGATATCGGCGACGGTCAGGCCCCAGCTTGCCTCGCTCTCTTCGCGGCTCCCGCCTTGGGCGATCTGATCGGTTAATTCTCCAAGCGCGACGGAGATGGTTTGTTCCTTCCCGCCACGAAGAACGATGACTTCGACCTTTTCCCCGACCGGAGTCCGTGCCACCATGGCCGGTAGGTCGTGTGATTTCAGAATTTTTTCACCTTTGAAGTGGGTAATGATATCGCCCCGCTCAAGACCCGCCTTCTCTGCCGGTCCACCCTCCGTAACCTCAGCGACCAAGGCGCCGATGGGTTCATCCAGGTCAAAAGATTTTGCGAGTTCTGCCGTGACCGTTTGAATGGCGACACCCAGCCAGCCCCGGGTTACTTTCCCCGTGTCTTTGAGTTGGTTAATGATGGCCTTCGCCATATCGATCGGGATGGCAAAGCCAATACCAATATTGCCACCACCCTGACTGAAGATGGCGGAGTTAATGCCCACGACTTCCCCACGGAGGTTCAAGAGTGGGCCGCCAGAGTTACCGGGGTTAATCGAGGCGTCCGTCTGGATAAAATCGTCATACGGCCCGGCCCCGATCACTCGCCCCTTAGCGCTGACGATGCCAGCAGTCACCGTTTGTTCGAGTCCGAACGGATTGCCGATAGCCATGACCCAATCGCCAATCTGTAAATCCGATGAGTTGCCGAGTGGAACGCTCTGAAAGGGTTCTTCCGACTCAATTTTGATCAGAGCTAAGTCTGTTTTATCGTCTGTCCCGATAATTTGCGCCTCAAACTCGTCTTCATCCGAGAGGCGGACCGTAATTTTGTCGGCATCCCCAACAACATGCTCATTCGTGACGATATAGCCGTCTTGGCTGATAATGAAGCCAGAGCCCAAACTGCGTTGCTGGCGCGGGGGGGGGCGGTCGCCAAAAAAGCGACGGAAGAACTCTTCAAATGGGTCTTCCCCGCCAAAGGGGTTTGGCCCCGGCATGGGTCTCTGGCGACGTTGGGAGCGGCGTGTCGATGTCTGGGTCGTTGAGATATTCACGACCGCGGGCATGGTCGATTTTGCTATATTAGCAAAATCGGGAAGCTGGCTCACACTTGTCACCACCGGTGGACGCGCTTCCTCTTTGCTCTTTTCCTCCTTTTTTTTCGAGCCGAATAGTTCCAGGGCGTGTAGGGGAGGGCGGTCCACTAGCAGTAACCCTGATAAGAGGAGGATGACGACGGTGAAAACGCCGTGTTGTACCGATCCGCTCTTACGCATGCATTCCTTCCCTTTCCAGCAACAATCCAGAGGTAAACATCTGCCAGCCACACCCGGAAATTATGGTTTCCCACCCTTCTCCATCTTTTCTCGCAGTTCCACCTGTTTCACGAACGAGGGGACAACCGGAGCGAATTCCGGCGAGAGGCGATGCCGGATATCCATCGCTGCGTCAGCAGCCAGCCTTCGTAGCGGGACCGACTCCTCGATCCGGGAGAATTCGTCGAGAAAAGTAAGGACATCCTCCGTCCCCACTTCTTTCAGGGCGAACAGGGCCGTTCCTTTTGTCGGCTCATCAAGGTCGCGCCGCAAAAACTCCATAATAGGCATGGCGCCCCGCGGGTCACCGATTTTGCCTAAGGCAATCAAAACCTTTTTTTTGACTCCGGCATGCACGTCGCGTAAAAATAACTGCTGGGCCAGAGCCGGGGTGGCATCGGTCGCCCGCATATTACCCAGATATTCAATGGCTTTGACCTTGACCCGAATATCAGCATCCGCGGTCGCATTGAGCAGATAGTCAATCGTCTGCGGATTTTTCATCTCTCCGAGCGACTTTACCGCACTCATGCGTGTTTCCGGCCGGTCATTCCCCAGCCGACGGATAATCTCTTCCATTTCTGGTCCCGATCCTCGTCTTTGCTTTTCCTGTCGCAGCCGCAGCCGACTCTCGCGCGTCAAGCGGTTTCCCAGTCGCGTACCCTGGCCCAGAAATTGCGCCTCAGAGACGCACGGCACGGTCCAGTCGAAAAGGCTGAATGCGAGGAACAGAATGATACCGAGCACCACTCCCGCTCTCTGCCCATAATACTGTTGCGTTATTCCTACACGCATAGGTTTGCTACCACTTGTAATCGACTGAGGATGCCCCACGCGGAGACTGGATGCAAGGGCGCTAGCTTGAGAATAACGGGTCTTGCTCTTCACGCCGAAAGACCTGGACCTCCTCCGGGAACAGGCCCCCTTCGGGAATATCCTTGAGTGGCGTTCCGTCCTTGAGCCGCCCTTCTATCACTTCGCGATACGTACAGACCAGATATCGATGTCCGTCGCGCGGTTTGGTTGGCAACCGGGCCTTTTCGACCCGGGTCTCACCTTTCGCCTCTGGTCCGAGGATTCGTATGACATAGCGTTTCTTCATGAGCCCTTTCAAAGCCCGGATAACCGAGGCCCGGGACAAACCCGTCATCTCACAGATTTCGGCATAGCCAGCCGTAATCAGTGGAGTCCGTCGTAAACCGATGGAGTGTCGCCACAAGGCCCGATAGGTTTTCCACTCGCGCGGGTCCATGAGCCTATTGAGCTCGTCTTCCAGCAAATAATCGGGGAGGCGCGGGGACGGTTGCCACGGAGGACGGCGCGTCAGGCGAATCTGAACATCGGCACCCTCTCCCGTAGCCTGTTCGTCCGATAGGGTCGTAGGCTCCTCTTTTTTCGCCATAGTCGGATCGCTCTATTTTTCCCAGGTATAATACTGATAAATGGGAACGGTGCCAATGGGCAGAACGTGGAGGCGAGAGTGCTGAAGATGTGTCTACCCGCCGCTGATATCGGGGAAAATCCATGAAGATTCGGTCCATTACGATAGGACTCGATCCCGGCTTTCCGCTGAAGACCGATCGGATCACGCAAGGCGGACGCTTCGCCCAGGAAGTAAAGACCATCTGCGAGGAGGAAGGGTTAGCGGTGCAAACCCTCCGTTTGGCCACCCCTCCATTTCCTCAGTACTTGGCCGACTGCTCTCCTGCCACGGTCCTTCGCTTTGCCCAAGAGCTGGAAGCCTGCTGCCTCGCCAATGGGTTGGATTATTGCGCGCTCGGACCAGTCGACCCGAGCGTGCCCGAGGAGCGCCGGTTTGTTGACTTGTTGCCAGATCTGATCGCTGGAACTGAAATCATGTTCGTCAGCGCGTGTCTCGGCAACGGCGACCACGTCCCTGCTCGGCCCGTAACCCAAGCGATTGCCGGCATTATGAAGACGGTCGCAGACACGACGCCGGATGGATTTGGCAATCTCCGGTTTGCGGCTGCGATACATATCCGTGCCCAGACCCCTTTCTTCCCGGTAGCGTTCCACACTGGAACGCCGGCCGTCTCCCTTGCCCTTGAAGCCGCGGAGGTGGTGGAGTCCGTTGCCCAGCCTGATCTTATCCCGGACGGGCTTATCACCCAGATACAACAGGAATTTGAACGCCAGCTTCGCCCCCTTGCGCGACGTCTGAAACGCCTTGGACAGCAGCATTTTCGATTTGCGGGCTTTGACCTTTCACCGGCGCCGGGTCCTGGGAGCAGTATTGCCCGGGCAATTGAGCGGATCAGCGCCGTTCCCTTTGGCAGTCCGGGCACGCTCGCGGCTGCCGCCTTGGTCACCGCGGCGCTCAAAGAGACGACCCTCGATCAGTGTGGCTACTGTGGACTTATGTTGCCAGTGCTCGAAGATGCTGGTCTCGCCGAACGCAATAATCAAGGAAAAATCCGACTTCCCCAACTGCTGACCTATTCCGCAGTGTGCGGCACGGGGCTCGACACCATCCCGCTTGCGGGCGATGTCTCTCAGCCTCACCTGATGGGGCTTCTCTCAGATGTTGGGGCGTTAGGCTGGAAGTTGCAGAAACCGCTCTCCGTTCGTCTGCTCCCAATCCCAGGTAAGCAGGTCGGTGAGATGACCACGTTCGACTTTCCCTATTTTGTGAATACGCGGATCATGGCAGTCGACTAGTGGACGGCCGAGGACGTGTGGAAGATAGTATCATGTGGCAAGGACAGGTGGGACAAAAGGGGAGGGCGACTTGGGGCCGACCGCTTCTCGCATGGTTCGCGGTCATGAGTTATTGCGGACTTCTCTACTATCTGTCCGATCAACCTAGCTTGCGTCTTCCCCAGGTGATGCCCTCCTCCGATACCGTGGCCCATGTGGCGGCGTATGCCGTATTGGGTTGGCTCTGGACAGTGGCGTTCAGACAGACGTGGGAGGGATGTTCGTCTCTGGCGGTCTTGCTTTTCACCCTTCTCTTTACTCTTGGATATGGGCTCAGCGATGAATGGCATCAGAGCTTCGTGCCGGGACGCGTGTCCAGCATGGCCGATGTCATCGCGGATGTGATAGGTGGCGGGCTGGGTGCGGGCAGCTTCTTTTTGTGGGCAAGAAGAAGGGCCGGGGAAGAGGTCCGACCCTCAGCCAGCGCGCCGACACCTTAGTCTTGCCAGGGGAGGGGCATATGTTCATTGTCTGCAGTACAGACTCTGACCGGTGCTTGGCCGAGCGCCGCAACAATGAACATATCTTCCGTTCCGGTATTGACTATCTGATGGATCACATCGCGTGGTATTTGGAGGGTTGAGTTCGGACCGAAATCCGTATCCTTTCCCTCGACCGTCAAGCGTCCCGAGCCACGCAACACCACGATAGCCTCTTCACAGTCGTGACGGTGAACGGGCGTTCCACTGCCGGGCTTGATGGTTTGCATCCACATTTCTAAGGTCTGCATGCCATGTTCCGGGCCGGCGAGGGTCTGGTGTTCCAAGCCGGGGAGGGCAAATTTTTCTACTGTTTCGTTGTGGACAACTGGCATCTGTTATTCCTCCTCTAAAAAGTATCGTTGCACCAATACCACAGAAGTGAAGTGTCTTCGAGCCGATCAGATGGTGATAATGCCATGACTAGGGATGAGCAAGGCGGCAGAGGAGTCATCGATTATGGACAATCTCGACGTCATAGGTTGAGTGTGTCACAATGCCTACGCTTGACTCAATACAACCGGTGGTGGAGGGAGGGAGGTGTCAGTGAAAGGGCACGCCCGACAATTTATGGCGGCAAACGATGTGGTCGTCTCTCCTGAGACGACCTTGGCCGAGGCTGCACGCCAACTTGCCCGGTTGGACATCACCGGCCTGCCTGTCACCGATGCGAACGGACGAGTTGTGGGTATCATCACTGAAAGCGATATGCTCGACGCCTTTCTTGCCCAGCGTTCCAACGACGTGACTGTGGAAACACTGATGACGGAACATGTCATAACCGTCGACGAATTCACCCCCGCAGAGCAGGTGCTCACCATTTTACGAGAGCAGAAAATCCATCACTTACCCGTGGTTCGCCAAGATGTTGTGGTTGGTCTGATTACCCCCCAGACCGTGCTTCACTATATTGTCTCGCATGAATTTCCCTCGCCACCGGACGCTGCCTAATTGATCTTTATCTTGGGAAAAGACCACGGCAGTGTCTCCTCAGATTCCTCCGTCTGGCCTGTCAAGAGGTGTGTCATATATGAAAGATGAATCCGTATCCTACCTGTCCCAACGTTACTGGCGCACGAATCTTCTCATTGTCGGAACCCTGCTCAGCGTCTGGTTTCTCGTTTCTTTTGGACTGTCCATTCTCTGTGTTGACGAGCTGAACACCATTCGGCTAGGCAGCTTTCGGCTTGGTTTTTGGATGGCGCAACAGGGCTCAATGTATGTCTTTGTCATCCTGATCTTCGTGTATGTGTGGCTGATGAATCGTCTGGACCGGGAATATGGTCTGGAGGAGCGAGAAGAGGTACACGGCGAGCGGGGGACCCAGTGATGGATCTCTTTCCGACCGATCCGGTCAAGATTTGGACCTTCATTATCGTTGGCCTTTCGTTTGCGCTCTATATCGGTATCGCCTGGCGAGCCAAAGCCGAGTCAACGAGTGACTTTTATGTTGCCGGTTCGCGGGTCGGCGCGGTCGCGAACGGTATGGCGACCGCCGCGGGTTGGATGAGTGCGGCCTCGTTTATCTCGATGGCGGGCATGATGTCCTTCATGGGGCGTGACGGTGCCATGTATCTGATGGGCTGGACGGGCGGGTATGTACTCTTAGCCCTGTTGCTTGCGCCATACCTACGGAAGTTCGGGAAATACACCGTGCCGGACTTTGTTGGCGAACGCTATTATTCGCAGACCGCCCGGGTCGCCGCGCTTGTCTGCGCCATCTTTGTCTCGTTTACCTATGTAGCCGGTCAGATGCGTGGGGTTGGTGTCGTGTTTGCGCGTTTTTTAGAAGTCCCGGTTGAATTCGGTGTGATCATCGGTATGGCCATCGTCTTTATCTATGCCGTAGCCGGCGGACAAAAAGGTATTACCTATACGCAAGTCGCCCAATACTGTGTGCTGATCTTTGCCTATATGTTGCCCACCTTTTTTATCTCCCTGCTGATGACTGATACGCTGCTCCCCCAAATCGGTTTTGGGGCGGAACTGACAACGGAGCCAGGAACGTCTCTGCTGGATAAGCTTGACGGCTTAAGTCAGGAACTTGGTTTTGCGGCCTATACCGGTCGGGGGAGTAAAACGACGATCGATGTCTTTTTTATTACCCTCTCTCTGATGGTCGGGACGGCCGGTCTGCCGCATGTCATCACCCGTTTCTTTACAGTTCCGAAGGTGAAAGATGCGCGTCTCTCAGCCGGCTGGGCCCTGTTGTTTATCGTTATCCTATACGCTACTGCTCCTGCGGTGGCGGCGTTTGCCCGGACCAATCTCTTAACGACCGTTCACAACACAGCATATGCCCAGGTCCCTGACTGGTTCTCGAAATGGGAGGAAACCGGCCTGATCCGATTTGCCGATAAGAACCAGGACGGTCGGATTCAGTATTATAATGATCGTAATCCAGCCTTTGCCGAACGCGCGACAGCGCAAGGCTGGAAGGGCAATGAGTTATACATCGACCGCGATATTATCGTGCTCGCCAACCCGGAAATTGCCCAACTACCGGCCTGGATCGTCGCCTTGGTGGCGGCGGGCGGTCTGGCGGCCGCCCTGTCTACCGCGGCCGGCCTGTTGCTCGTCCTGTCGATGTCGGTCTCCCATGATCTGATGAAAAAGGTGATTCGCCCGGACATCACCGAGCAGCAAGAGCTCCGCTATGCCCGTTTTGCCGCGGCCGGAGCGGTGATTATCGCCGGCTATTTCGGTATTTACCCGCCAGGGTTTGTCGCCCAAGTCGTGGCGTTTGCCTTCGGCCTGGCCGCTTCGAGCTTCTTTCCGGTGATTGTCCTGGGGATTTTTTCCAAACGCCTGAACCGAGCCGGGGCGATTGCCGGCATGATCTGCGGTATGAGTTTTACCACCGCCTATATTATCTATTTCAAATTTATCAGCCCCGAAGCCAATACCGCCGAGCACTGGCTCTGGGGTATCTCGCCCGAAGGCATTGGTGGGGTTGGTATGCTGATCAACTTTGGCGTCGCGCTTGTCCTGTCCTCGTTCACCAGCCCGCCACCACCCGCGGTCCAGGACATGGTTGAAAAGATTCGTGTGCCGCGGAGTTAAATAGCAGGAGATCGCCGAGATCATGGCAGCGGGAGGGAACGGACGCGAATACGGTTTTCTTCCACAACAACAATCGCTCCGGTTTGGAGATCATCCTCAATCGTTGGCAGTATTTCCAGTAGGATGGCTGCCAAGCGCTCCGGACGATTGTTTTGGAGACGGAGAGATACCACGCTAGGCTGGGTGTAGCGGGTACTCGCAAGAAGGGCCGAGTAATCAAGGTCTTGGGTGATTACGGTCTGTCTATCGAGGCGGGCACGTTCAAGAATAAGAGAATCCGGGGCATCTTGGGGGAGGATATCGCTGACGCGGATAATATCGTGCCCGCTCGTTTTAAGAATAGTGACGGTACGAGGGGAGATGTGGTGGTCAGCCAAGTAACGTACGATCTAAGAAGGGTAGGCCCGCGACTGCTCAGAGGCTAACCACGCACCGTAGGCAGCCGCCTGTTGAACATCTTCTTCGCTTAGTTCTGGATACTCGTGCGCGATTTCCTGACACGACATGCCCGAGGCGATCATGCGGAGAATGAGTGAGACTGTAATCCGGGTGCCTGTCACAGTCGGCTGTCCTAGACAAATATTAGGGTCTACACTGATCCGGTTAAACGTCATGGCTGATAGCCTACCCGGTTCTATTGTGACCGACAAGCGTTTAGGGGTGGCGGATTGAAAGTTGAAAAAAAGATGTGGGCAGGGGCGGAATCGAACCGTCGACACGAGGATTTTCAGTCCTCTGCTCTACCGACTGAGCTACCTGCCCACACGGTGGGGCATCCTCTTAGCAGTTAATCCAGTTTCTTGGCAAGCCCTGTTGTAGGTGCGCAAGGAGTCAGGCTCGAACCGTTGACGTTGATGAGTCGGTGATGATAGCGCCTGGAGAAGAGACGGACGATTTGACCACTGGTGGACAGCGTATCAACATTTAGTGATAGTGACGTTGGGCGGGGAGGGACGCAGCAATGTCGGGGAAACAAGGCGCCGGACACAACACGCCACTGATATCGGTGATCCTGCCGACTTTTGATCGAGCGGATTTATTGCCACGGAGTATTGCATCGGTGCTGGCCCAGACGTTTACGGACTGGGAACTGATCGTCATCGACGATGGGAGCACCGATAATACGGCCGAAATTGTCGCGACGTGGCAGAAACAGTCGGCCCAGATTCGCTATGTCCGCCAGGCCAATCAGGGGGTTGGGGCCGCGCGCAACCGTGGCGTTGCGGAAGCCCGTGGGGAATATATCGCCTGTCTCGACAGTGATGACGAATACCGGCCTGCCCATTTGGAGACGCGGCTCGAACTGTTGCGTCGGCATGACCTTGATTTGATTCAAGGCGGCGTCCAGGTCGCTGGCAAGCAGTGGGTCGTCGATTTCTTTGATTCGACCAAGCTCATCCGTATATCCGAGTGTGTGATCGGCGGGACGCTGTTCGGAAAGCGTACGGTCTTTACCGAGTTGGGTGGATTTTGTGACCTGAACTATGGGGAAGACCTTGACCTGTGGGAACGGGCTCAAAAAGCGTTTAAGGCCAAGACCTTTCGCGAACCAGTGACTTATATCCTCCACGAAACGCCCAATAGTCTGCGCATGGTTCGGTTTGAGGAGTGGGCGGCCCGGCAATCTGAATAGTCGGCTGACACGGCCACAGCGTACGCCTGAGCGTGTTGGTTATGCTGTAGGGCGACTCTCGTCTACGGCTGGGACGCGGTCTCTCAGGCAATACACCCCCAGATAGAACAAGGGTGTGTCGAGTAGGGCAAAGACGAGCTTAAACGCATACGAGGACAGCGCCAGTGGAACAAGTTTGTCAATTGAATCCACAGCTGAGCCCAGGGCTCCGGAAGCATACAGAATTGACGAGATGAGAAACGTATCAACGATCTGGCTGAGCATAGTCGAGCCGTTATTACGCAGCCACAAATGTCGTCCCTTAGTGAGCTGTTGCCAGAAATGGAAGAGGTGCACGTCAACGGACTGAGCGACCAGATAGGCAACCATAGAGGCGGCAACGCCCGGCTTCATAAAGGCGTACACCTCCTCAAAGGTTGCCGTGGCGCCAGATACACCCGAGGCATCCGGCAACACGTGACCGAACCACATCAGGAAAAGCATGAAGAAATTCATGCAAAAACCAACCCAGACGATGGACTGTGCCCGCCGCCGGCCGTAGAGTTCGCTGATCAGGTCGGTGGCCAAAAAGGTAAAGGGATAAGCCAACAGCCCGGCCGGAATGACAAACCAGCCAAGATCGACGAACTTCGTAATCCCGACAACATTCCCCAAGGTCAGCGAGGTGAGAAAAATTCCAGCCAGAAAGGAATAGAGGACCTCGCGGGTATGTGCCGACCAAGCCCGACCAGTCGGAGTGCGCGTGTCGTGCGGCATTGGATGTCAGTTACGCACGGGGACGCGACCGCTCTGCCACCTGCCGCTCGGCAAAATCAATGACTTGGGCTTCCAGGCAGGTCTGGTTGAGCCGATCAATTTCCTGCACCCCGGTGGGGCTGGTGACATTGACCTCGGTTAGGTAGTCACCAATGATGTCGAGCCCGACAAAATACAACCCGTCCCTTTGGAGAAACGGGGCGACGGCTCGACAGATCTCTTGATCGCGATCGGTGATATCCGCCTTGACGCAGGTTCCACCCACGTGGATATTGCCCCGATTTTCATCGGCCCGAGGCACCCGCAGGGTACAACCGATGGGTTCGCCGTTCAGGGCGATAAGACGCTTGTCACCCTGACGGACTTCCGGGATATACTGCTGGGCAATGATGGCCTCGCGGCCGTCCTGAGTCAGGGTTTCGAGGATAGAGTTCAGATTCCGGTCATCCCTACGGACATAAAAAATACCGGCCCCGCCATGGCCGTCTATGGGTTTGATAATCATCTCTCCGCCCAGCTCATCCAGAAAAGCCTTGAGACGTTTTGCGTCGTGGGTGATCAAGGTAGCGGGGATGACGCTGGGAAAGTTGAGAGCGTAGAGTTTCTCGTTTGCCGCGCGTAGGCCGGCGGGACGATTGAGGACAACCGCGCCTTCATTCTGGGCAAGGTCGAGCAGTTGGGTCGCGTGCAGATAAGCAATATCAAAGGGGGGGTCTTTGCGCATAAAAATCGCGTCAAACTCACCCAACGGGCCCGTGTGTTCTGCGCCAAAGGTAAAATGGTTGTTCAGCTCTCGGCGCAGTTCGAGCTGGCGGGCTCGACCCATGGCGCGCGCACGTTCAATAAACAGGTCGGACATTTCCAGATACCAGACCTCGTGGCCACGGGACTGCGCCTCAAGCATG
The DNA here is from genome assembly GCA_022820725.1 of Candidatus Binatia bacterium. Classification (GTDB taxonomy): domain Bacteria; phylum Desulfobacterota; class Binatia; order Bin18; family Bin18; genus Bin18. The sequence goes on along the minus strand of JAJEFA010000012.1, from coordinate 137,878 downwards.
AAAACAAAGGTGGTGTCTTTGTCGATCAGGACGTGGTGAATCGGGTCCATAATAAAGGCGAAACGCATCATGCTGCCTCCTCTTAGCCGGCGTGCTCCCGTCAAACCGAAGAAGGATTTCCTCTGTCCACAGGTGCGGCATGCTAGGCAGTCGTCGGGTTTAAGGCAAGGGGGAACGGATATCGCGCCACAGAAACTGACACAGGGCGACAGCCGTTATACTCGCCGTCTCCGCCCGCAGCACCGAAGCCCCTAAACTGACCGACACAAACCCGGCAGCCTGGGCCTGTGCGATCTCTTCAGGGGCAAATCCGCCTTCCGGACCAATGAGAATATACAGGGAGTCGAACTGAGTGGCGTGTTCGGCAAACTCCCTGAGGTGCAGAGTCCGCTCTCGTTCTGAGAAAATAAGCTTCCCTGAAGGAGTCGGAACAGAGCGCAAGAGATCAGGAAAAGACTGCGGTGGATGAATCTCAGGCGGCGCGCCGCCCGACTGTTTTGCCGCAGCACGGGCGATATGCTGCCATCGCGCTGTCCGTTCAGCCCGTTTGCCGTCAGGAATACGGGCAACCGTAAAGGCTGAGACAAAGGGCACAATAGTATGAACGCCGAGCTCGGTGGCTTTTTCAATCACGAGGTCCATTTTGCGCCCTTTGAGCGCGCCCTGAGCCAGAGTGAGGTGTAAAGGGGGTGGTGCCGCTGACTGGTGTTTCGTGATGCCGACCTCAGCATATGTGGGCGCGATACGGAGAATCTCACCGTGGTAGGTCGCGCCTCTTTCATCGTATAGGGCGATGCGTGCGCCACGACCGAGCCGCAGGACGTGACGCAGATGATGAAACTCTTCTCCGCCGAGCCGGGCACGGTCTTGAGTGATAGCCTGGGATGAGATGAAGAAGCGCCGCATATCACCTCCTGTCCGGTTAGTCGGAGGCCCGATGTAAGACTAAGGTTGTCCAGTCGTCTTTGGAGCGGTGTTCTACCAGCGTCCAGTCCGGTGCGCAGAATGCCTGAAGCACGGACTCGGCCTGGTCGCTCTGGATACCGGATAAGAGAGCGTGGCCGGAACGGGTCAGCATTTGCGTGAGCGCAGGACGTAATGCAATCAGCGTTGAGGCAAAAAGATTGGCGACGACTAATTGAAAAGGTGCCGGAAGTTCGTTGAGGCTGGCAGCACTGATATGGACAGCTGTCGCGACGCCGTTCACCAGTGTGTTCTTCTGCGCTTCTTCTCGTGCGGTCGGATCGATGTCCGTTGCCCAGACGGAAGGAACTCCCAGCTTGGCTAGGGTAATAGCCAGAATCCCCGATCCGGTGCCCAGGTCGAGGGCTCGCGCCGGAGGACCATACGTATCGCACAAGGCTTCAAGCGCCTCCAGACAGGTGTAGGTGGTCGCGTGATGTCCCGTGCCAAAGGCCATGCTGGGATTAATCTCAATCACCTCTCGCCTCGATTGCACGGGCCGGACTTCCCAGGGCGGAAGAATAAGTAAGCGTTGTCCAACCGGAAGGGGAGGGAAGTGGGTTTTCCAGTGCTCCTGCCAGGCATCACTGGCGATGATCTCACACTCAGGAACACAGGTGACTAGGGCGGGATATTCAGTGGCGATACGCCGGAGATAGTTCGTGAGGCTTGCCAACAACGCCCCGGAATCCCGGTCTGAGGGAAAAAATCCCTGGACGATCGTCCAGGCTGGCGGTGGCGTGTCCGGTTTCCATTCCTCCTCAGCAATACCGCTTGAGCCGAGTTCGACCAGAAAATAGGAGACGGCCTCAACCGCCTCAGTGGGGACAGATACCGCAACACGCAGCCATTGCTCTGCGCCCATAATCAACGAACTTATTGGCCCACAATAACCAGAGTCTGCTCGGCTGGATTGAGATAGGTATTGGCAACGCGCTGCACATCTGCCTCCGTCACCTGCTGGATATAGTCGAGATAGCGGCGGCCATGCGTATGCCCGAGACCGTACAGTTCGTTGAATGCCAATTCTTCGGACTGTGCGGCATTTGATTGGAGGGAAATCTCATAGCTGCCGGTCATATATTTCTTGGCCCGCTCAAGCTCATCAGCCGTGACTTTCTCCTGGCGGAGGCGTTCCAACTCCGTTTGTGTGGCGCTCACCGCTTCGTCTACGCTGCCAGGGTCTGTGCCCAAGTACACACCAAACGTCCCTGGGGCGAGACCTTCAACACTGAACGCGGTCACGGAATAGGCAAGGGCACGCTGTTCACGCACCTCATAGAACAGTCGTCCCCCTTGGCGAGACAGGATGGTATCGAGGACTTTCAGCGCATATCGGTCTGGATTATCAAGGGAGACGCCTTGAAAGCCCAGGACCACATGGGCCTGTTGTTTCTCTACCCTCTTGGTTGCGGTCCGCACACCGCTCGGGCGAGTCTCTGGCGCGGGAGCGGAGGGAGGGGTGACTGCGGGTAGGGTCGATAATTCGGCACTCAGGCGGTCAATCAGTTGCGTTGTCTCAACGTCGCCAACAACACTCAGCACCAGGCGTTTAGGGTCGAGGAGGGTTTTGTAGTAAGCGGCAACCTGCTCCTGTGTCATGGCACTGACGCTGGCTTCGCTGCCGAGGGTAAGCAGACGATAAGGATGCATCTCGTACAAGGTTTGGTAAAACAGATCGAAGGCAACCTGGGCGAGATCATCTTCCCGATTTTTAAGGGCCAGTAAAATCTCACGACGACGTTTTTCTACTTCATCGGCTGGAAAAGTTGGATGGAGTAAAGTCTCAAGGAAAATATCAATACCTTCATCGACGTGGGTCGTAAGAAACGAGCCCGATAAGCCCAAACTATTCCGTCCGGAAAAGCCGCTTAGGCCACCTGCCAGCGATTCAACCGCTTCCGCTAGGCTGAGGCGTGAGAATTGTCGGCTGCCACGAGTCAACATGCCGGCAATAAAATTGCTGGTGCCAGCGTTGTGTTCGTCTTCAAACAAGAGGCCACCGAGCGTTGCCGCCTGAACCGCCATGACCGGGACGCCGTGATGTTCCTTCACCAGCAGACGAACGCCGTTATCGAGGCGAACGACCGTCACCGCGTTGCCGTTCGCCCCGTTCGTTTCCGCTGGGGTGCTAGCCTTACTGGCCGGTTGGTCGAGACGGTGGCACAATTGTGTGAGCTCCTCGGCAGTCGGGATACGGGTGTCCTGTGTCTTGCCCAGGATGACGGCGCTGAGCCCGGTCGGAGAGAGGTACTGGCGCGCAACGCGCTGAATGTCCTGAGGGGTGACCGCAGCCAAGCCGGTGAGATATCGTTGCTCATAGTCGGGGTCCGAGAAGACCGTGAGAAAATACCCCAGTTGGCGGGCCTGGCCTTGGACAGTTTCCCGCCGGTAGACAAAATCACTGGCTAAATTTGTTCGCGCCCGGTCGAGTTCTGCCTGGGTTACAAACGTGTGCTTGTACTGAAAAAGCTGGGTCAAGCTTTGTTCGAGCGCTGGCCGAATCTTCTCTTGTTCCAGTGCTGCCGCCAGGATGAACAGACCAGAATCGGCCGGTGTATAGGCACTGGCCGTAATCCAGTTGACCAATTCCTGTTCGGCTTGGAGCTTTTGGACGAGCGCCGAGCTTTCTCCGCCGCCTACGATAAAGCTGAGGAGATCAAGGGCGAAAATATCTTCATGCTCAGCTGGCGGAAGGGGAAAGCCCATATAGAAGTAGAACTCCTCGACGTTCATATCCACGACGGAGAGGCGTAGCTCGGTCTGGGCTGGTTCGGGTGGACGGGGACGAACGGGAAGTTGCACGGAGGGGGTCTGGCCAAAGAGCCGCTGGACTTCTTGGCGGGCTTTTTCCCGGTCAATGTCCCCGACAATTACCGCCGTCATATTATTGGGATGGTACCAGCGTTGGTAGAAGTGTACGACGCGCTCCCGATTGAGCGCCTCAATGGTGGTGCGATAGCCAATAATCGGGCGACCGTACGGGTGCTGTGTATAGGCAACCTCAAATAGTTCGGTTGCCGCTCGGGTGGTGGGTGAATCCTCGCCACGCTTCCATTCTTCCATCACGACCTGAAGTTCTTTGTCCAGTTCGTGTGGATCAAAGGTCGAGTTTTGAATGGCGTCGGTCAAAATATCGAGACCGTCCGAAAAATGTCGGGAGGCCAGGACGATGTGGTAGACGGTATGATCCGCAGTGGTAAACGCGTTGATGCTGCCGCCAGATGATTCAATTTCAGAAGCGATAGCTCCGACCGGACGCCGCTGGGTGCCCTTAAAGAGCATATGCTCATGGACGTGGGCGGCGCCGGCAACATCGGGAGTTTCATCCGCACTGCCGGCCTTGACCCATATCTGGATAGCGACGACAGGCGCAAAATGGTCTTCTTGGATGGCGACGCGCAGGCCGTTTTCGAGCGTGAAAAGCAGGCGATTTGAATTCTGTTGTGGGTCGGTTGTGGGGTTCGACGAGACGTTCGACATGGCCTCCCTGTGTTTCACACCCCCGAGAGGGAGTCAAGAAATGCGTGAGTAGAAGGCGTGCAGGTCAAAGAACAGAAAGAGAGTTCGATCTGCGAGGAGGGGGACTTGAACCCCCACGGGTGTTACCCCACTAGTCCCTCAAACTAGCGCGTCTACCAGTTCCGCCATCCTCGCGAAAATAGGACACTTTCACCACAAAGATGAATGCGGACGGGGGATAATACCGCGCTCTTCTTAGCTGGTCTAGGGGGGGAAGAGGGCGCGGCTATCCCCGCTAGACCACGGGCATTGGCGTAGGTGGCATGGCCGGAGGAGTGGGCTGCTCGGATTTATGCTGCCACAGGCGCCGGAATGTGCCTTTGGCCACGCGCCCCATAACTGCTGGGGTAAAGAAGCTGGAGGGTGGCTTGAGCATCTGAAGGACTTCACCGATATGACGTCGGAGGGTCATGTCTTCGATAGCGGCCATGAAGAGGGCATTCATATAGGGGCCAACAAGACGTGCGCCTTTTGGCCGTTCGCCTTCCGTTGTCGGCAAGCTAAAGTCGGCTCCAGTTGCGAGACCCCACGGGGCGGCCTGGACCTGGGCCTGGGCCTTAAAGAAATACCGCGACAGGTCCGGATGCGTCGGACCGTATTTTTTGAGGCACTCGTCCAGCACGCCGGCCGAGAGGGTCCCGGTTGTCATGCCTTGTCCATACACCGGATTAAACGCGCAGGTGGAATCGCCTACGGCAATAAAGCCGTCCACGCGTGTTTTCCATTTTTCATACCGGCGGAATCGGTTTGCCATTTTCCGGTAGGCATAGACCGAAGAGATAGGCTCAGCTAGACGTACTGCGTCGGCTAAGACCGGAGAACGCAGTTGCGAGAGTGCCGCCGTAAATTCCTCATCGTCCTTGGGCGGGTAGTGCTTGGAGACGCCGGCTAGGGTAACAATCCAGCGGTTGCGTTCGACCGGGAAGAGCACGCCGGCCAGGGAGTACTCCGGTAGTTTGAGGTCGAGCCAGATACCCTTCCACCACCAGTCTTTGGGGAGCTGGTCCGGTGCTTGATACCAACGCGAACTATAGCCTGTATGCGCATCCACAATAGTCTCAGGCGGAGGCGGAATGCCGAGTTCCTGGAGCCAACTCGGCACTTTTGATGCCCGCCCACTGGCGTCAACGATCAAGTCAGCCTGAATCGAACTGGGTTCCCCCGCGTCGCGCGGTACGAGATGCACGATATCGATGCGCGGAGGGCCAGCGGCAGCCATGCCCAGGCCGGTCGCACTCGTTTGATCGCGGATCTCAACATTGGGCAGCTTGCAGAACAACTCACGGACGGTTGATTCAATCAGATGGCGACTGGCGAATAGCGTCAGCATGCCAGTGGGACGACGGGGCTCCCAGCCCCAGTTCCGGAGCGTGGCAAAGTCGTTACCAAAGTCAATCTCATGCGCCCCACGCTCAAGCATCAGAGTGTCAAAGCCTGGGAAGAGACGGTTGAGCTCTCGCCGTCCGCGCACGAGCAAGGCATGGACGTGGCGGCTCTGCGGAACTCCGGCACGCTCCTGTGTACCGTCAGGGCAGGTATCCCGGTCCAGGACGGTAACTCTGTCGAAATGAGAGCTGAGGATGCGTGCGGTGCACAAGCCGGCCATGCTGCCACCAATGACGACCGCGTGCGTGTGAGACATGCGTTGCTCCTGTGTGTTTACTGCTGCAAGATCATGTAAGACTGGCCCGCGTCAGTGTCGGAGGCTTGGGCCAACTCGCACTTACCCGAGACACTACGGGGCGCATGCAGCACGCGAGTTTCACCCGATGCTCTCAAGAACTAGTTGCTCGGTGTTGCCACTGGCGCTTCGCTTTCGGATGCCACCGGTGCTGCCGATTCTGAGATAGCTCCCGCTTCTAGTGCCGTGTCCGTTCCTGCTTCGGTCTCAGTCAGCGGAGGGGCGGCGGATTGAGTGTCTGAGCCTTGGCCTTCCGCTGTGTCAGCCGAGGGAATCCCGTCGGCTTCCTCTTGGGGAACCGTTGGGGCAGGAACGTCGTCAAACAAACTCTGCGAGGTTTGACGTGCGAGCCCATAGGTCATGACCAGCGAGGTCAACATAAAGAGGATGGCGATGCCGGTGGTCAGCTTGGTCAGAAAATTTCCCGCCCCGGAACTGCCAAAGACGGTTTCGCTTGAGCCGCCGCCGAACACGGCTCCCATGTCAGCACCTTTGCCGGTTTGTAAAAGCACAACCGCAATCAGAAAAATGCAGGCGAAAACATGCAGACCAATCAGGGCTGTATACATCATGGGAGCACATCCTACTCAAAGTGAACGATACGGGCAAATGAGTCCGCTTGCAAGCTGGCTCCACCAACCAATGCTCCATCAATATCAGGCTGGGCCAACAGTCCATCGACGTTATCCGGCTTGACGCTGCCGCCGTACACAATGCGGACCGCAGCAGCACTGGACTGACCGGCGAGTTCGTCGAGCGTCTGCCGAATGGTCGCATGCACCTCCTGGGCCTGTTCCGGCGAAGCGGTCTTCCCTGTACCAATGGCCCAGATTGGCTCATAGGCCAGGACGAGAGTGGCAATGGCTTGGGCGGTCTGACCCGCAAGACCGGCCCGAATCTGACGTGAGATCACGGTGAATATATCGCCGCGTTCGCGTTCGGCTAAGGTTTCTCCCAAACACATGATGGGCGTCAGGCCGTCCCGCTGGGCGGCTTTGACTTTTTGGGCGACCTGTTCGTCGGTTTCTCCATAATACTGGCGACGTTCCGAATGCCCGATAATAACGTACTGGCAGCCGACAGCCTTCAGCATCGGCCCGGACACCTCGCCGGTGAACGCGCCGTGTGTCTCTGCGTGGAGGTTTTGGGCCGAGAGGCGGATCGGGCTGCCGTGTAGCGTTCGGGCCGCGGCTTCCAAAGCGGTAAAGGGGGGAGCGACCACAACCTCCCGATCCGAGAGCGTCGCAGGCAGCCGCGCGACTAGGGCTGAGAGCAGTTCAGCTGTCTCAGCCGACGTCTTATGCATTTTCCAGTTACCGGCAATAAGAGGGAGTCGCGTGGCCATGGAATGACCTAGAGTTGGTTCCCAATGAACAGGGCCATATCGCGCATACGATTGGAGAATCCCCACTCATTATCGTACCAGGAGAGGACTTTCACAAAATTGTCGTCCATCACCTTGGTGAGGGCCGCGTCAAAAATCGACGAATGTGGATTCCCGTTGAAATCAACAGAGACCAATTCTTCCTCACAATATTGTAATACGCCCTTGAGCGGCCCTTCGGCTGCAGTGCGCATAGCATCGTTGACTGCGTCGGCCGAGACGGGTTTGCCAAGTTCAGCGACCAGGTCGACAACCGAGACATTCGCGGTGGGGACACGGACGGCCATGCCGTCGAGTTTTCCCTTGAGTTCCGGGAGCACTTCACCCACGGCACGGGCTGCGCCGGTCGAGGTCGGAATCATCGACTGTGCCGCCGCTCTTGCTCGGCGAATGTCCGAGTGGGGTAGGTCCAGTATGCGCTGGTCGTTGGTATAGGCGTGGACGGTTGTCATCAGGCCATGCGTGATACCAAAAGATTCGTGCAGGACTTTGGCCACGGGAGAGAGACAATTTGTCGTACACGACGCATTCGAGATGATGTGATGTGCGGCTGGGTCGTAATTCGTATGGTTGACACCATAGCAGACCGTCATGTCAGGATTTTTAGCCGGTGCAGAAATAATAACTTTTTTGGCGCCAGCCGACAGGTGTAATGACGCCTGCTCACGTGCGGTGAACAGGCCGGTTGACTCCAGAGCGATGTCGACGCCAAGATTCCCCCAAGGCAGCCTGCCTGGATCACGCTCTTGGATGATCTCAATCCTTTTGCCATTGACGACCAAGGCGTTGTCTTCGGCAAAAATATCGGCGTCAAGCTGGCCGTGGACAGAATCATAGCGCAACAAATGCGCCAGAGTTTTGGCATCTGTGATGTCATTAATGGCAACAAATTCAAGTTCGGGTTCGTTGAGACTGGCACGAAAAACGTTGCGTCCAATACGGCCAAATCCATTGATTCCTACACGTATCGCCATGGTCGCCTCTTTTGTATGGTAGTGACTTGCCGAGTCTTCTTTCATACTTTCGCACCGGGTGAAAGCCCGTCACGGAAAAACGGTTGACCCCAGGAAAACGATTGACTCGATTCCCCTCATATATTAGTCCTACCAATCAATGATTATGATTTGAGGCTTCCCCGATCACGAGAGGAACCGAAGCCCCCAATATGTGTGGAGGGTGGGTAGCGGATTATGGATGGTTTTCTTGGGCGTTTTGCGATTCAAGCCGACGTTCCACTTCGGCAGTCCCACAGCATTATCGATATGGTGACGGGCTCAGGACCGGTAGTCCTGGCCGTCCTCTATATCCTCTTGGGCTTCTCCATCGTGAGTTGGGGCATCATGCTTTATAAATTCCGCCAACTGCGTCAAGCCAGACGGGAGTCTGAGCGCTTTACCACGATATTTTGGGAGACCAAGAATCTCCCTGCTATTCACACTGCGGCCCTCGAAATGGAGGAAAGTCCGCTGGCCCAGGTCTTTCGAGCGGGTTATCAAGAACTCCTGCGGCTCACCCGGACGAAAAAGTCACCTGAAGAAGCTACTGACCCTGTTTCGCTGACCATTCCGGAAGAAGGCGGGATTGACAATATCGAGCGCGCTATGCGCCGGGCCGTGCGCGAGCAGGTGACCCGTTTGGAGCGCGCGCTGACTTTCTTGGCCACAACGGCCAGCACCGCGCCATTTATTGGTCTCTTTGGAACAGTCTGGGGTATTATGAATGCCTTCCGGGGATTGAGTATGACTCGGACCTCGACCATTCAAGCTGTTGCGCCTGGTATTGCTGAGGCGCTGATTGCAACCGCGATTGGACTTGCCGCCGCGATTCCATCGGTTATGGCGTATAATCACTTCAGTCGGAAGGTCCGCGTCCTTGCAACGGACATGGAGAATTTCTCGGCTGAATTCCTCAATATTGCTGAACGCCACTTTCTCTAAACGAGGAGATGCCAGACTATGGCTTTTGAACAGTACGATGAAGGCAGCATATCACACATCAATGTGACGCCTTTTGTTGATGTCATGCTGGTCCTTCTCGTCATCTTTATGGTGACTGCACCTATCCTGCAGCAAGGCGTCAACGTCGAGTTGCCCGCCGTAGAAGCCGGACCCCTTGTCTCTGACACGGAGGAGCAGTTGGTTGTGGCAATAGATGGGGAGGGCCGTGTCCACCTGAACGATACGCCCCTCGATATTGTTGCCTTGGGTGAAAAACTGACTGCAATTGTGAAGCTACGGCCAGATCGGACCGTCTATCTCCGAGCAGATAAAGATGTTGTATATGGCAAGGTCGTTGCAGTCATGGCCGCCATACGGAGCGCGGGTATAGCAAAGCTTGGCATGGTAACCGAGCCACTCCCGGCAGGTCACCTCACACAACGAAACGAATCCTGAGCTGTGATCAAAAAAAACCAAAAAAATCTAAATCCGCACGATACTTCGCCTCAGGATAAGCGGCTCGGCCGTATGGTGACGCTTTCCGGGCTGCTCCATGCCGGGCTGCTCCTAGCCCTGGTCTCTGCTGCCGACCCGCCTCAGTCAAAGCCCTGGACGCCCCAAAGCTATACCGTTTCTTTGGTTGCTCCGGCTGCCCTGCGGCTCGCCCCAGAGCCTCCGCCAGCTCCCCGTCCCAAGAAGGTAGAATCCACGGCTGTTGCGCCCTTACCAAAATCCAAGCCGCCGCCGAAAGTCGAGTCTAAGAAACCAAAAACAGAAAAGAAGCCCAAAGTAGTCAATCCCAAAAAGAAAAAGAGTGTGAAAATAGCCTCGAAGAAAAAACCGCCGCCCAAAAAGGCACCGTTAAAAACGGCAGTAAAAAAACCTCAGACCCCCAAACCCGAGCAGGTAAAAAAACCGCTGCCACAATCATCGTCTCCCAAAGAACCTGAAGAACAGCGCCTGAGCGCCGAGGATCGCGAGCAGCAGATTGTGGCGGCCTTGGAAAGGGTCCGGCAGCGGCTGCAGGCTGACCGGCGTCAAACCGCCGAACCCCCTCACCCACCCTCGGCGTCCGGGGGGGGCGGAGGCGGTGATACGTTGCGCGGACTTCCCTTTATTTTATACACGCAAGAGGTGAAGCAGCGGGTGAAGCAGAGCTGGATCGTTGCCGAGCACAAGTCTGGTCTTACGGCGGTGGTACGGTTTGGTATCCTGGCCAATGGCGAGGTTGTCGAGGTGGAACTGGTCGAACGGTCCGGCGATATTGTTTTCGATGAATCCGCAATGCGTGCGGTGAGAAAGGCCAATCCGCTTCCCCCCCCACCAGAGGCCTACCGAAACGAATTTACTCGGCAAAAGATTGAGGTGGTTTTTGGCGAGACGCGGGACGTTCGGTCGCAGCAGGTTCGGAGCGAGTGAAATGAGCCGGGGGAGACCGCCGCTGCGCATGACTCGGCCGGGAGTGCTGCTGACGGTCATTGCCGCGCTTACTGTATTGACTACACCGGCCTCCGCTCAAATACGTATTGAAGTGCCGAACCCCGGTGAGGCGGGAGTTCCGATCGCTATTTCGCCCCTGTCGAATCCGGACTCCCACGCCGAACGGCAAATCGGGGATACCTTTGCCCGTACTATTGCCAGAGACCTCACTCTCTCCGGTCTTTTCCGTGTGCTCGACCGGCGTGCGTATATCGAGGGGCCAGAGGAGTTTGTGCTCGATCGCATTAATTTTCAAAACTGGTCTGTACTGGATGCGTTAGCCCTGGTCAAGGGCGGATTTTGGCTGGACGGGGAACGGTTGACTATCGAGGCGCGCCTGTTCGATGTGACCCAGCAAAAACAGCTTGGCGGCAGACGGTATATCGGACACAAACGTGACGTGCGCCGCATGGCGCATCGCTTTGCCGACCAGATCATGCTCTTCCTGACCGGCGAAGAAGGACCTTTTAATTCAAAGATCGCTTTCATCTCGAACCGTGTTGATGGACGGGTCAAGGAAGTCTATGTGACTGACCTGAGTGGAAGCGAAGTGCGCCGGGTCACGCAGGACAGGACGCTGAGCCTCGGACCGAGCTGGAGTCCAACCGGGGCAGAACTTTTATTTATCTCGTACAGGCAGGGTGGACCCCATTCGTTTAAGCTCGATTTGGCGACTGGACGGTCGGCGCGGCTCGACGCCCGTATTGCCTATGGAGCAAGCTGGTCGCCGGACGGCGCCCATATCGCTGTCAGTCTCGATCAGAATGGCAATGCCGATCTTTTCCTGCTCTCGTCCCAAGGTCGGTTAATTCGTCGTTTAACCCACCACAGTGGCATCGACGTCTCGCCCGCCTGGTCGCCTGACGGGCGCCAACTGGCGTTTTGTTCGAGCCGGAGTGGCAGCCCCCAGATTTATGTGATGGACATCGAGACCGGAAAGTCCAAACGCATTACGTTTCAGAGCGCCTATAACACTGATCCCGCTTGGTCGCCAAAAGGAGATCGGATCGCCTATACGTCCCGCTCAGGCGGATTTCGTGTGATGGCGATCGATCCGAACGGCGGAGAAGCCACGCACATCGTTCGTGGTGAGCACCCATCGTGGTCGCCGGATGGACGCTATCTTGCTGTGACGCGACGAGGGCGACTCTATCTGGCGAGTCGAGACGGTCAGAGCATACAGCAATTGACCGGGGGAAGTGGAAATGATACTAGTCCGGCGTGGTCGCCACGCCTTCCATAAGTATGCGTGGGACGAGGAAAAGTGGTGAAGAATGCATAGCAATAAATTCTATGGTGGGTGGCTGATCAGTGTCCTCCTGCTCTCTCTGGGCTTGATCGGATGTCCGAAACAATCTCCCACGGGGATGACTTATGGCACAACTTCGAGTACGGGCTCTGGTACGTCAGGGATGGATGAAACTGAGATTGGGGAGGGCGACCGCATCCAGGATCGTGTCCAGCAGGACGGGGAGGGCGGCCCCTTACAAGACGTCTTCTTTAGCTATGACTCGTTTGAGTTGTCTGAAGAGGCGAGGCAAACCCTGCAAGCGAATGCCGACTGGCTGCAGAGCAATGCTGAGGCCAAGGTAGAGATTGAAGGGCACTGCGATGAGCGGGGAACATCTGAATACAATCTCGCCCTTGGCGCAAAACGAGCCCGTGCCGCGCAGGATTATCTGACTACGTTAGGAGTCCCTGCCGAGCGGCTCTCCGTCATTAGTTATGGGGAAGAATTGCCCCAGTGTACTGACGCGAATGAATCATGTTGGCAGCGAAATCGACGCGGCCATTTCTCAGTCCTACGCTAGGCAACGGGCGTCAGCTCTGGCTATACACACGTGCTGTGAGAGCTAGTCGCTGTCTGCTGTGCCCCGTGCTCCTGTTAGGCTTCTGGCTTGCTGGATGTGCAACCCAAGCCGACCTGCAGCAAGTGCAAAGCGAACGCAGGGCAATACGCACCCAAGTCGCCAATACAGACGCCTCAATCGGTAGCCTCAGCCGTCGGGTCCAGCAGTTGCAAGGCAAGCTTGAAGAGTTCGAGCATAACCTGACTCGCCTCTCTGAGCGGGAGGGTGAAATCGCTCCATCCCTGCGCAAAATCGAGCAGCGCTTAGGCACCCTTGAGGAACGGTTAGGCGTCGTTGAAAGGCAACTGCGCTTTGCTGGACACAGGCCCGTGCCTGGATTGGATGAACCTGCCGGACCAAGCCCCCAGACACCTCCTCCCTCCTCTCTCCCTTTCCCTCTTGATCCGCCGGGCATTCCTCCTGCCTCCATCAGTCCACCTTCGACTGCTGATACTCCAGAGTGTCAAGACCTCTACCGAGGAGCAGTCCGGCTCTTTCAAGACCAGAAGTATCATCCTGCGATTCAGGAATTCCGCACTTTTCAGCGTCGTTGCCCTGAATCACAAATGGCAGACGATGCACAGTATTGGATTGGCGAGAGTCATTACGTCCAGAATGACTATAATCGAGCCATCCTTGAGTTTAATGATGTCCTCTCCTACCGACGGGGTGATCGCGTTGCCGCAGCCCTCCTTCGACAAGCTCAGGCATTTCTTGCGATTGGAGATAAGACGGACGCCCGCCTGATCCTTCAGAAGCTCGTTAACGACCATCCGTCAGCCGCCCAAACGGTTGAAGCACAAACCATGCTCCAGACGCTTGGACGTTAGCATACCCACCCCTGGCCGTCTTCGGGGCACTGAGTATGAAAATTATCCGACACGCCTCGCACCACTTGCCGTTCCCCCATCCGGTCATCGGTCTCGGAAATTTCGATGGGGTGCACTTGGGCCACCGGATGATTCTCTCTCGGCTTGTCGAAGAAGCCAGAGCGCTCCAGGGGACCGCTCTGGCCATGACATTCTACCCTCACCCTCTTTCGGTATTGCGGCCCGAGAGCCCAGTGCCGTTGATTCTCAGTTTACGTGAGAAGCTCCGGCGGATTGCTGAGTTGGGTGTCGATGGGATCGTGTTACAGCGATTTGGGCGTAACTTTTCGCAACTCGCCCCCGAAGCGTTTGTGCGTCAATATCTGCTCGATTCAATTGGCGTCGAAAAAATTCTGGTCGGTCATAATTTCAGTTTTGGTCGAGACCGGGCTGGCAATGCGCGTCTACTCAGTGCTCTAGGAACACGGTGGGGATTTGAGGTGGAGGTCATAGGGTCGGTGACTGTAGGTCGGCAAGAGGTCAGCAGTACCGTAGTGCGCTCATTGCTCCAAGCTGGCAAACTGCACGAGGCAACCAAGCTGCTAGAGCAGCCGTATGCGGTAAGCGGCCGGGTTGTTAAGGGATTTCAGCGTGGTCGGCAGATCGGATTCCCGACTGCGAATATCCGTCCGCGGACATCAGTCCTGTTGCCGAATGGAGTGTACGCAGTCCGAGCCTGTGTGGACGACGGGGAGTATAATGCCGTAGCAAATGTTGGGGTGAATCCGACTTTTGGCGAAAATCAGAGAACAGTCGAAACAAACCTTTTTGACTTCTCCGCCGACCTGTACGGAAAACGTCTCCGGGTGAGCTTTGTCAAGCACCTGCGAGCAGAGCGGAAGTTCTCGTCGGTCGAAGAACTCGTGCAGCAGATCCGAGAGGATGCTGACCAGGCTCGCCGCTTCCTCTCATCAACTGGAAGTACCTCCTCGTGACAGTCCAACATCTTCAGATTCCACTCGCCCAGATTGGTCAGCGTTTAGATCTGGTAGTGGCCTCCCTGGCGAAAATCAGTCGGTCCCAGGCAAAGCTATTCATTAAACGCGGCCATGTTTTGGTAGATGGAGCTTCCCAAAAGGCGAGCTATCCTGTCCGTAGCGGTGAAATCATAGAAATAGCTCCCCTTCCTTCACCACCAACGACTGCCACGCCGGAAGATATTCCGCTCGATATCTTGTACGAAGATGACAGTCTGGCCGCAATTAACAAACCGCCCGGCATGGTTGTGCATCCCGCCCCCGGTCAGTGGCATGGTACGGTGGTGAACGCCTTGCTGGCACACTGGGGATGGAATGTCGAGGAAGCATCGCTCCGTCCGGGGATTGTACATAGACTTGATAAGGATACGTCCGGCGTCTTGCTCGTCGCAAAGCATCATCCGGTGTTGGAAGCCCTCGCTGAACAATTTAAATCGAGACAGGTGCGCAAAACTTACCGAGCTGTCGTAGTTGGATGCCTGCCGCAGCATGAGGGGGAGATCACTTTTCCTATTGGTCGGCATCCACAGGACCGGAAGAAAATGTCCATCCACGCCCGGAAGAGCCGTCCGGCGGTCAGTCGGTATGAAGTTCTGAAGTCGTGCCGCAGTGTTTCCCTTGTCCAACTCTTTCCCAAGACTGGCCGCACTCATCAACTACGGGTTCATCTCGCTGCGCTCAATCACCCCATTATCGGAGATGATCTGTATGGGTCGCGGCGTATGGAGAAAACATTACCCCCTGAGATTCGGCACTTTCCTCGTCAAGCATTGCACGCTCAGGCGATTGAGTTCAGGCATCCCCAAGACCACACAATGGTGACAATTCAGGCGCCTTATCCTGCTGATTTTGCCGGACTCCTGCTGGAGTTGTCCTCTGTCTGGGCGTGAGTCTTTTCGTTGACAGGTTGGTGATGGTGTATTATATGGAAGTATCTCTCAGAGGATAAATCGTCCTTTGTAGATCACTCTGAAAAAGAAATTCTCACCGGTCATACCGCTATTTCTTGATGGTTTTTCCCCTAATACGGGCAATTGGCGTCCGAGGCGGATATGCCTCGGCAATGCGTAATACCAAGGATACGTCCCTCCAGTTTACTACTGCAGACAAGTAGGAGGAAGATATGGGTCGAACGACCGCAAAGAACGATACTGTCAACGGACTCCAGGAGGTTCGCATTAATGGAGACGGCGAAGATGTCGGTCTGAACCTGAAGTCTCTGAAATCAAAGAAAATTGGCGAACTGGCGGAGATCGCCCGAAATTTTAATGTCGAGGGAGCCTCCAGTCTCCGTAAGCAAGACTTGATTTTTTCTATTCTCCAAGCCCAGGCCGAGCAGAGCGGCTTTATCTACGGCGAGGGGGTGTTAGAGATTCTCTCTGACGGGTTCGGTTTTCTCCGTTCTCCTGACTACAATTATCTACCGGGGCCGGATGACATTTATGTGTCACCGAGCCAGATTCGACGGTTTAATCTCCGCACCGGAGACGTGGTGGCCGGACAAATCCGTCCGCCCAAGGAAGGCGAGCGCTATTTTGCGTTGCTGAAAGTGGAAGCAACGAACTATGAGGAGCCTGAACGCGCCCGAGATAAAATCCTTTTTGACAATTTGACGCCACTCTATCCCGAGGAACAACTTCGGCTCGAACACAGTTTTGAAGAGTATACAACGCGGACCATAGATCTGTTCACTCCCATAGGAAAGGGTCAACGTGGCTTAATTGTTGCCGCCCCTCGTACGGGCAAGACCATGATGCTGCAAAGTTTGGCGCATGGCATCGTTCACAATCATAAAGAGGTCATTTTGATTGTCCTATTGATTGACGAGCGACCAGAGGAAGTCACAGATATGCAGCGCTCAGTCCGTGCCGAGGTTGTGAGTTCGACATTTGACGAACCGGCGAATCGGCACGTACAGGTGGCGGAGATGGTCTTAGAAAAAGCAAAACGTCTGGTCGAGCACGGAAAAGACGTTGTCGTCTTACTCGACAGTATTACCCGCTTAGCGCGCGCGAATAACGCCGTAGTTCCGCCGAGTGGGAAATTGCTGTCCGGTGGCGTGGATGCCAACGCCTTACGGATGCCGAAAAAATTCTTTGGAGCGGCACGCAACATTGAAGATGGGGGCAGCTTAACTATTATTGGGACGGCCCTGGTCGATACCGGTAGTCGTATGGATGAGGTCATCTTTGAAGAATTCAAAGGGACTGGTAATATGGAAATCCACTTGGACCGCCGCCTGATGGACAAGCGGATTTTTCCTGCCATGGATATTGGCCGCTCTGGTACCCGCAAGGAAGAGATGTTGTTGACCAAGAAGACCTTGGACCGGGTGCGGCTTCTCAGACAATTGTTGACCCAAATGAACGCCGTTGAAGCAATGGAATTTTTTATGGACAAGATCCAGGGGACAAAGGATAATCAAGAATTTCTTGAGTCTATGAATCAATAGCGCTCTCTGGCGCATTGCAAAGATTTTTTGCCTTTGATACAAAATTCCTCCCTGAAATTAAGCATATTCCACGCATAGTTAAGAAAGAAAGGTGCTCTCTACATGGCTGAGATTACGATCAAGCAACTGCTTGAGGCTGGGGTTCACTTTGGCCACCAGACGAGTCGCTGGAACCCGAAAATGAAGCCCTACATTTTTGGTGCCCGTAACGGAATCCACATCATCGATTTGCAGCAAACCGTAGGCATGTTACGCGACGCGTGCGGCTTCATTCGCGATCTGGTCGCAGATGGAGGGCAGATTCTCTTTGTCGGGACCAAGAAGCAGGCGCAGGAAGTCGTACGTGAAGCAGCCGAGCGGTGCGAAATGTTTTATGTCAATAACCGCTGGCTGGGCGGGATGTTAACGAACTTTCAAACCATCCGGAAGTCTATTGATCGACTGAAACGAGTCGAGGAGATGCTCGAAACAGCCGCTATTGCTGACGCGCTGACGAAGAAAGAACTCTTAGGGATTAGTCGGGAGCGGGATAAGCTGATGAGTGTATTAGGTGGCATCAAAACGATGCGGAAGCTGCCTGATGCGATATTTGTCGTTGACACCAAGAAGGAAGAAATCGCCGTGCGGGAGGCGAATAAGCTGGGTCTGCCAGTTGTCGCGGCGATTGATTCAAACTGTGATCCGGACCTGATCACGCATAAAATTCCAGGGAATGATGATGCCATTCGGGCTATTCGTCTTTTTGTGGACGCTATTGCTGACGCCTCCATAGAAGGGCGGACGCTGTATCAAGAGCAGCAACAAGGCGAGGATGAGGCCCTTGACCAGGCGGACCAAGAAGAGAAAGAAACGCTCGCTGGACCGGATATGACGGAAGATTCTGCGCCATCTCCTGAGGCGCAAGCCGAAGACACTCCGACAGAGGCGGCGTCTATTGAGGAAGGGAGTGAGGCGTGAGCGATATTTCGATGGCCCAGGTAAAAGAACTGCGCGAGCGGACAGGCGCGGGTATTGTCAACTGTAAAAAAGCGCTCGCCGAAAATGACGGGAATATTGAAAAAGCCATTGACTTTCTTCGTGAGAAAGGATTGGCCGCTGCCGCAAAGCGGGCCGGACGCGCGGCAGAGCAGGGCGTGGTTGGCTCCTATATTCACGGGGGTGGCAAGATCGGCGTCTTGGTCGAAGTGAATTGTGAGACGGACTTTGTCGCTCGGACTGAGGAGTTCCAACAGCTTGTCAAAGATCTTGCGATGCAAGTGGCTGCCGCAAACCCACGCTGCGTGCGTCGAGAAGACATTACTGAGGCAGAGCTTGAGCGGGAGCGGACGGTCTACCAGACACAGGCCGAAGCGTCTGGAAAGCCGGTGCAGGTTATTGAGAAGATCGTTTCAGGAAAAGTCGAGAAGTTTTACAGCGAAGTGTGTTTGCTCGAACAAGCCTATATTCGGGAGCCGAGCAAAACCGTACAAGAGATTGTCAATGATGCGGTGAGTAAGACGGGTGAAAATATTGTTGTCCACCGATTTGCGCGTTTCCAGATCGGAGAAGCAAGCACCGCTGACGGAGGGACTGAGTAGGCCGCATGACGACAAAGTCTGCACCATACCAACGCGTTCTCCTCAAGTTAGGAGGAGAAGCGCTCGCTGGCGAACGAGGCTATGGAATTGACGATGTTGTCTTGGCTCGCATCGCCGGAGAGATTCAGGAGATTCATGCGCTGGGGTGCGAGATTGCTTTGGTCCTCGGTGGAGGCAATATACTGCGTGGAGTAGACGCGAGTTCAAGAGGGATTGCGCGGGCGACTGGCGATTATATGGGGATGCTGGCTACGGTGATCAACAGCCTAGCCATGCAGGAAGCTTTGGAGAAGGTAGAGGTCCCCACGCGTGTGATGTCAGCCCTGACCGTATCGCAGGTGGCGGAACCGTATATTCGACGGCGCGCAACGCGCCATCTTGAGAAAGGCCGGGTCGTCATTTTTGCTTCCGGTACCGGAAATCCGTATTTTACCACGGACACCGCCGCCAGCTTACGAGCGATGGAAATTGGGGCCCAAGCCATTTTCAAAGCAACCAAGGTTGATGGGATCTATAGCGCTGACCCAATGAAAGACTCGGCGGCCGAGCGGTATCAGAACCTGACCTATCTTGAAGTCTTACAGCAAAACCTCAAGGTTATGGACTCCACTGCGATATCATTGTGCATGGACAATCACCTCCCCATTATTGTGTTCAGTATGCTTGAGCCCGGTAATATCCAGCGCGTGGTACGCGGAGAGCCTATCGGAACGGTGGTCAATGGAGGGGAGCTATGAGCGCCGAAGTTTTGGAACAAATGAAGCAGGAAATGGAGCAGACCCTTGGGTCGCTCCGTGTCGAGTTTTCGAAAGTTCGCACCGGTCGTGCCTCCACGTCATTAATCGAAGGCGTGATGGTCGAGTATTACGGGTCTCCAACTCCACTCAATCAACTCGCCTCCTTGTCTGCCCCAGAAGCACGTCTTCTTGTTGTCCAGCCATACGAAAAAAATATTATCGGGGATGTGGAAAAGGCGATTTATCAGGCCGACTTAGGCCTGACTCCGGTCAACGATGGGAAAGTCATTCGCATCCCCATACCCGAACTCACCGAAGAACGGCGGAAAGATTTTGTCCGAAAAATTCGGAAAAGTGCGGAGGAATACCGGATCTCCATGCGGAACCATAGACGCGATGCCAATGACTATCTCAAGGAAATGCAAAAGGATAAAGAAATTACCGAAGACGAACTGCACACTGCACAGGACCGTGTCCAAAAGATGACGAATGAATACATCGAAAAACTTGACCATATCCTCAAGCTGAAAGAGGAAGAGTTGATGGCAGTATAAAGGGATAATGTTTTCCTACGACTGGCCATGTGAGCAATCTATTCTAACCTGCTGTTTATACGCGTGAGCGTTATCCTTGAGAAAGACCAATTGCCCCGTCATGTTGCCATTATTATGGATGGGAACGGGCGGTGGGCGCAGCGACGCGGGCTGAGCCGTATCGAGGGCCACAAGCGTGGGAAAGAAGCGGTCCGCAATATTGTCGAGACGAGCCGCGGCATCGGCCTCTCGTATTTGACCCTGTACGCCTTTTCTTCGGAGAACTGGCAGCGTCCACCTCGTGAGGTCCGGGCGCTCATGGGACTCCTCAATCGCTACCTTCGGACAGAACTCCGTCGTATGATGCGGTACAATATCCGCCTGCGGGCCATCGGTGATCTGGGCCGCCTTCCAGCGACTGTCCGGAAATCCCTGCTTGACGTTATTGCCGCAACCCAAGACAACACCGGCCTGACTGTTGTACTAGCCGTGAGCTATAGTGCACGGGAAGAAATCGTTGCCGCCGTACAGACTCTGGCGACCGCCGTACAGGCAGGACAACTACGGCCTTTCGAGATTGACCAGCAGGCGATCGAACAATCATTGTGGACGGCAGATATCCCCGCTCCAGACCTCCTTATTCGGACGAGTGGAGAGTTCCGGATCAGTAACTTCATGCTCTGGCAGTTGGCTTACACGGAACTCTATGTGACCGATACCCTGTGGCCCGACTTCGACCGCGACGCCTTCTTGCAGGCATTGGCGGATTATCAGCAGCGGGATCGGCGTTTCGGTCGGACGGCCGAGCAACTGATTGAGACTGAGCTCAAACGTGCTGCGCACTAGGCTCCTGACCGCCGCGGTCGCGCTTCCCCTTCTCATTTTCCTGATACACTCTGCGCCGGAATGGGGCTTTTCGAGTGCCATTCTGGTGCTGACCGGTCTCGGCCTATACGAATACTTCTCTCTCACGCGAGCCCAATGCACCCTCTCTCCGGCCATCGGCGAACTGTGGGGCATGCTTGTCGCGCTCAGCATGCTAGCGGGCGATATGCGGCTTATCGGTGCTGCATTGACTCTTGGTTTCGTACTGGTTTTTATCCTGAGTCTTCGAGACCGTCAGCCAGTGAGAGGAATCCAAACAACGAGCCTCTTCGTACTTGGTGTGGTGTATATTGGGTTCCTTTTTCCACACTTGCTGTGGATACATCGCAGCCCGGAAGGCGCGGAATGGATTTTTTTTATACTACTTGTGGCCATGCTTGGAGACACCGGAGGGTATGCCGTTGGACGAATATGGGGAAAACGGAAACTGCTACCACATATCAGCCCTGGCAAAACCGTAGAGGGGAGTGTCGGATCAATAGGCGGGAATTGCATCGCCGCTCTCGTCGCCTGGCAGTATCTCCTACCCAATCGACCTGCGCTCGAACTAGCGGTGCTTGCGCTTTTTATTGGGCTCCTCGCCCAGTTGGGCGACCTGTGTGAGTCTGCCCTGAAACGGGCCTGTAGTGCAAAAGACTCAGGCCACATCTTTCCCGGCCACGGCGGGGTGCTTGATCGTATCGATAGTTTACTTTTCCCAGGTGCCTTTATCTATTATTATAATACGCTGTGGTATTAAATCTGGCCCGAAAGCTGAGGAGTGTGTGGGCATGGATCTTTCGACTTTTGATGTTGCGCTACGAGTGATTATTGTCTTTGGGCTAATCATTTTTGTGCATGAATTGGGACACTTCCTGACCGCCAAATGGGCTGGCGTTGGGGTAGAGCGATTCTCGCTCGGATTTGGTCCGAAACTCCTTGGCCGTAAGATCGGCGAAACGGAGTATTTACTCAGCGCCATTCCTCTGGGCGGCTATGTGAAGATGATTGGAGAGGAAATCGGTGAGGAGGTGGATGAGACTGACCTGCACCGTTCCTTTACCCATAAATCTTTGCCAAAACGCTTTCTGATTGTCTCTGCCGGGCCATTGGCTAACTTCTTGATGGCTTTCGTCGTTTTCAGTCTGGCCTTTGCCCAATTTGGCGTTAATGTCCCAGTCGATCAGCCCACGGTCGGTGGAGTCGTATCGAACATGCCTGCAGAAGCAGCCGGTCTAGAACCGGAAGACGAGATCCTCAAAGTCGACGGGGTTACCGTCCACACCTGGGAGGAACTGGCCGAGCAGATCCAACACAGCAATGGGAATGAGATTGACCTTGTCATTAAAAAGGCCAACCGTGGCCAGATTATGGCCATAACAGTCACCCCTCAACTGCGTGACAATCCCGTCGGCGGGCAAGTCTATGTGATTGGTATTGAGCGAGCCTTTACGAACGAAGCTGTTACCGTAGGACGAGCGATAACACTTGGAGCGGAACAAACCTGGCTGTGGACGCACCTCATTCTGGACAGCGTCGTCAAGCTTATAAGTGGAGAGGTTTCAACCAAAGAGCTGGGCGGCCCCATTCTCATTGCGCAGGTGGCTGGACAGCAGGCACGTTTGGGGTTGGATTATTTACTGCGCTTCACGGCTATCGTGAACGTCAACTTAGCTATTTTCAATCTTCTGCCTATCCCGATCCTTGACGGTGGCCATCTGTTGCTAATGCTCATTGAACTCCTCATCGGTCGCCCGTTGAGTAATCGTTCCAAAGAGATGGCTTTACGCGTTGGCTTCCTGGTTATTGTCTCGCTCATCGTCCTGGTCTTCTACAACGATATTTCACGCCTTGTCAGCTGATCTCTTGACATGCTCGTTCTCGGCATAGACGCGGCGACCCCGATTGCGAGTGTCGGCCTGATACAGGACGGCATTGTTCTGGCAGAACAGTCAGGTAACACTACGGTGAGTCATGCGGAAAGTCTTTTATCCTTGATTCACCGCGTCCTTGAGCAGGCTCACGTCAGTCTGCCTGAGATCGCAGGGATAGGGGTGACGATCGGCCCTGGAGCCTTCTCCGGTCTACGCATCGCGCTTGGCACGGCAAAAGGTTTTGCCTATGCTTTGTCTCAACGGGTTGCCGGCGTCTCGACGCTCCTCACACTTGCCCATGCAGTGCCCCATTGGACAGGCCGACTGTACGTTGTGCTGGACGCTCGCAAACGTGAAATATATGCTGCCTGCTTTGCCCGCGACGCAGACGGGTACATTACCCGCCTGACTGACGATATGGTCCTCGCGCCTGGAGAGTTGGCCAACCAAATCAGCGGGCCGTGTCTCTTTGTTGGAGATGGCGTTGAGCGTTACAGTGAAATAATTCAGGAACGCTGCGGACACCATACGAAAGTTCTGCCGCTTGCTGCTGTCCCGCCGTGTGGCAGCGTTGTCGCTCGCTTAGCCTGGATGCGGTTCAAACAGGGAGATTACGACGACGTATCCCAACTCGTCCCACAGTATATCCGTCGCTCTGATGCTGAACGCAACCGGATGAAACAGCGTTCTGGGCAGTCGGGTCTATGAAGAAGAATTGTCCCTGGCGCTGTCCCGATAAGTGAAGAGGGGCTGAGACTCTTCCAAGGTGACAAGAGCGCGCCTTTCAACAACCTTCTGGCCTAGACAGGCTGTAGGAATTTTGGCATTCTGCCCCAAAACCTTGCCGAACAAGCAATATCTCAACGGATTGAGATGAGGACAGCCGTCCTGACTGTCCTCTATTCTATATCATTGATGGACGTGAGACCGGAGGGAAGAAGATTATGGCTCGGAAGAAAATTGCACTTATTGGTGCCGGTAATATCGGCGGTACCCTTGCCCACCTGTGCGTGCTCAAGGGACTTGGCGATGTAGTCCTGTTCGACGTGATTGATGGTCTGCCCCAGGGCAAGGCACTGGATATGCTCGAAGCCGGGCCCATTGAGGGCTATGACGCCAACATTACCGGGACGACGAGCTATGCCGATATCGCCGGCGCGGATGTCTGTATTGTGACTGCTGGTGTTGCTCGGAAGCCGGGCATGAGTCGGGACGACCTGCTGGGTATCAATTGCAAGATCATGAGCGATGTATCCAGCAACATTAAGCAATATGCGCCGGATTCGTTGGTGATTGTGATTACCAATCCGCTTGACGCTATGGTGACCCTGACCAAGCGGGTGACCGGTTTCCCCAAGAACAGGGTCGTGGGCCAAGCCGGTGTCCTGGACTCCGCCCGTTACCGGACCTTTATTGCCCAAGAACTCGGCGTGTCTGTCCAAAATGTGACGGCTATGGTCCTTGGCGGCCACGGCGACGACATGGTTCCGGTGCGCAGCTATTGCCAGGTCGGAGGGGTGCCGGTTGAGAAACTGATCTCCGCTGCCCGTCTGGAAGAAATTGAGCAGCGCACTCGTCAGGCCGGCGGTGAGATTGTCGCTTTGCTCAAGACGGGTTCAGCGTTTTATTCGCCGGCTTCCGCAGCCGTGCAGATGGCTGCGGCCTATCTGCAGGATAGAAAACAAATCCTACCCTGCGCCGCCTACCTCGAAGGCGAATACGGGATTGACGGGGTGTACTTCGGCGTCCCGGTGTCTATCGGTGCCGGTGGCGTTGAGCGCGTCATTGAAGTGGACCTGAGCGACAAGGAAAAACAGGAAATGGGGGTGTCCGTCGGCCATGTGCGCGAACTGGTAACGGCCATGGACGCCATCCTGGAGCAGGGCTAATAATCTCCCACAGTAAGGTAAGAGGATATGAATATCCACGAATACCAAGCAAAAGAGATATTACGGAAAAATGGGGTGGCCGTGTTAGACGGTAGGGTCGCCACCACCCCGGACGAAGCCGAAGTCGCGGCCAAAGAACTGGGCGGTGGGCTGTGTGTGGTCAAAGCCCAGATTCATGCAGGTGGGCGTGGTAAAGCCGGTGGGGTCAAGCTCGCCAAGACGCCGCAGGAAGCCCGGGTACACGCGACGGCTCTGCTGGGCTCAACCCTGGTTACCCACCAAACCGGACCCGAAGGTAAAGAAGTCCAAAAGATTTTTGTTGAGCAGGGCTGCGATATTAATCAAGAGTTCTATCTTGGTATGGTCATTGACCGCGTGACTGCGCGGGTCACAGTGATGGCCAGCTCCGAGGGAGGCGTGGAAATTGAAGAAGTGGCAGAGCGCTCGCCCGAGAAGATTCTCCGCGCCACCATCGATCCCGCCGTCGGCTTCGGGGATTTCCAGGGCCGCCAGCTCGCCTACGGCCTGGGCCTGCCTAAAGAATCGGTCAACAAAGCCGTGGCCTTCATGCGCGGCTTATACAAAGCGTTTTCTGAGAGTGACGCCTCCATGGCTGAGATTAATCCGCTGGTACTGACGAAGTCCGGCGATCTTGTCGCCCTGGACGCCAAGATGGGTTTCGACGACAACGCGCTGTTCCGTCATGCTGATATCCGTGAGATGCGGGATGTGACTGAGGAAAACGAGAAGGAGGTTGCAGCATCCAAGTTTGACCTCAATTATATCGCCCTGGACGGTAATATCGGCTGCATGGTCAATGGGGCTGGGTTGGCGATGGCAACCATGGATATCATCAAACACTACGGGGCTGAACCGGCGAATTTTCTGGATGTCGGCGGGGGCGCGACCACGGAAAAAGTCACCGAGGCGTTTAAAATCATTCTGTCGGACGAGAACGTCAGAGGCGTTCTGGTCAATATTTTTGGGGGGATTATGCGTTGCGATGTGGTGGCCAACGGGGTAGTTGAAGCCGCCAAACAAGTCAATCTGTCGGTTCCCTTGGTCGTTCGCTTGGAAGGGACGAATGTTGAACTAGGAAAAACGATTCTGGCTGAGTCGGGGCTTGATATTATTCCTGCAGACGATTTGGCTGACGGCGCGAAGAAAATCGTCGAGGCGATTGGTGCATAGGCGACACACCCGCTCAACCGTTCATAGAATTCGTAGGGTGAGAAATCGAGGGGTACGCTCGTGAGCATTCTTGTTGATAAAAACACCAAAGTCCTGACGCAGGGAATTACCGGCTCAACCGGCCAACTGCACACCCGAGGCTGTCGAGACTACGGCACTCAGATGGTGGCGGGGGTCACGCCTGGCCGGGGCGGTACAGATTTTGAAGGCATTCCTATTTTTAATACGGTTGTGGAGGCGGTTGCGGAAACGGGGGCAAACGCTTCCGTTATCTATGTACCGCCGCCGTTTGCCGCCGACGCCATTATGGAAGCGGTCGATGCTGAAGTGGCGTTGGTGATCTGCATTACCGAGGGAATTCCCGTGCTTGATATGGTCCGGGTCAAGCGCTACTTGGCCGGCAAAAAGTCTCGCCTGATTGGTCCCAACTGTCCTGGCGTGATTACCCCGGGTGAATGTAAGATCGGGATCATGCCTGGCTATATCCACACCCCCGGCTCAATCGGCGTGGTGTCACGCAGTGGAACCTTAACGTATGAAGCCGTCCACCAACTCACTCAGTTGGGTATCGGTCAGTCATCGTGCGTCGGGATAGGTGGCGACCCGGTGAATGGAACCGGCTTTATCGATGTCTTACAGCTTTTCCAGGATGATCCTCAAACTGAAGGCGTGGTGCTGATTGGCGAAATTGGCGGTTCGGCAGAAGAAGAAGCTGCCGCGTTCATTAAAGAGCACATGACCAAGCCGGTCGCAGCGTTTATTGCCGGTCAAACGGCTCCCAAGGGCAAGCGTATGGGACACGCCGGAGCGATTATTGCCGGTGGGAAGGGAACGGCGGCTGAGAAGGTCCAAGCCTTCAGGGACGCTGGTGTGGCAATTATCTCAAGTCCGGCTGAGATGGGCAAAACCATGGCGGCCGCCATGGGCTAAGGGATTCGGGTAGATTCCTCTATTCAACCTTGTCAAGCAGGGGAGGTTTACAAGCTGCCCCTCCGAGTTCCATGGCAACACCGCTGGCCCAGACACCGCGTACCCTGTTTCAGCAGGGCGAACGCGCCCGCCTGAAAAGTCGCTTTGCCGAGGCGCTGGCGCTCTATCGACGGGCGCGTCAGGCTGCAAAAGTCGCAAACCTGGGGGAATGCGAACTGGATGCCCACCTCGGTATTGGTGATTGCTTGCGCATGCAGGGACAATTTGGGCTCGCCAAACATGCCTATGAACGGGCGAGCCGCCTGGCTGGCCGCTTAACTGATATAGAAGGGGAGGCGGAGAGTCTGGCTGGTATCGGCCTCAGCGTCCGCGCTCAAGGGAATCCTCAGCGCGCATTGCCCTATCTGGCCGAGGCGCGTGCCCTCTATCGTAAAGCGCGGGTGTATGACCGGGAAGGCTTTATTGTCTGGGCTATGGGGGGGACATATCGCTTCTGTGGCGACCTCAAAAAAGCGCTGAGCCATTTCAAGCAGGCCCTCAGACTCGCCGAACGGGAGGGCGACACGCTTGGAGCTGGATATGCGCTATGCGGTCTGGGGGGCGCGTCGCGTTTAATGGGTCGATTTGCAGATACCCAGAACTATTACGCCGAAGCAAACGAGGTGTTCGAGGTTGAAGACGATGTGTACGGCCGGGCCTATTCCTACTGCGGCCTTGGCAATGCGGCCCGTATGCTTCAAGACTTTACGCCCGCCTTGCGACTTTTTGCCAAAGCCGAACGCTTGTATATGCGGATTGGTGATAAGGCGAGCTTCGCCTATACGGTCTGGGCGATGGCCACGGTCTTCAAAATGCAGGGCGACTATGAGCGCAGCCGAGCGACATTCAGACGGGCGCAGCAGTTCTTCCGTGAGACGCGCGACATCCGCGGGGCGGTTTACTGTCGTTTGGGAACCGGGGAATTGGCATTTTTACAGGGAGAACACAAACGCGCGAAGACCGTATTTGCTCGCTGCTATGACGAGGCCCAGCGCTTTGGTTACCAGGTGGAAGCCTGCCATGCGCTCACTGGTCTTGCCCTGGTAGCGGAGAGCCCCGACTGGCGGGCAGTGAAACACGCCTATCGAAGCTGTGGCTTGTATTTCACGCCGCTCCCACCCCCACTCAATCTGCCCTGAGAGTGTGAACGTTGACCCCCGTAGCCGGCGTGGATAGACTCTTTTATCGTACAAGAAAGGACGTGTATGACCGAACGAACCCTCTCTATTGTGAAGCCTGACGCAGTCAAGAAGAATGTCATAGGTGAGATTCTCCGTCGCTTTGAGACAGCGGGGCTTAAAATCGTGGCTACCAAAATGGTCTCCCTGACGAAAGCCGAAGCCGAAGGCTTTTATGCGGTCCATAAGGAACGCCCATTTTTCGGGAGTCTGACAGACTTCATGTCATCAGGTCCGATTCTCGTCTCCGTGCTTGAGGGTAAAGGGGCCATTCAAGCCCACCGGAAAATTATGGGCGCAACCAACCCGGCTGAGGCGGATGAGGGCACGCTTCGGAAGGATTTTGCCACGAATATCGAACAGAACGCCGTACATGGCTCCGATGCGCCCGAAACGGCCCAATGGGAGATTGGCTATTTTTTTAGTGGGCTGGACTTGGCCTAAGACTCCTTTTCAGGTCTGGCCCGCGTACTCTATGCCTGTTTGATCGGTATGGACCTTAAAGACTGTACCCAAGACGAACTAGCCCGCTGGCTGACTGTGCGCGGACACAAATCCTTCCGGGCGCAGCAAGTTTTGAAATGGGTGCATCAACAGGAGCTCACAGACGTGGGGCAGATGAGCAATGTCCCCTTGGCTCTACGCGAGGAGTTGGCGCAACATTTTAGGCTTGCCCGTCTGGACTGTAGCCGACACACTGCGGCGGTTGATGGAACGGAGAAATATCTCTTTACCCTTGTCGATGGCCGCCGGATTGAGAGCGTTTTTATTCCGAGTGAGAACCGCCGGACGCTCTGCATCTCTTCCCAGGCCGGCTGTGCTATGGGCTGTCAATTTTGTGCGACCGCCCGCGTGCGGCCCGTGCGTGACCTGACCGCCGGGGAAATCGTCAGCCAAATCTGGGAAGTCCAGCACCGACAGCCCCAACATGAAGCGGTGACCAACGTCGTCTTTATGGGGATGGGCGAACCGTTGGCGAATTACGATCAGGTCGTGAAGGCCATCACTATTCTGACGGCAGTCTGGGGGTATCAGCTCTCTCCCCGCCGCATCACCGTATCAACGGTTGGGTTGGTGCCGCAAATGCAGCGCCTGTTGCACGACACCCAGGTCAACCTCACTATCTCCTTAAGCGCAACAACCGATGCCGTGCGGAACGCCCTTATGCCGATTAATCGGCGCTACCCTCTGGCGACGGTGTTGGAGGCCTGCCGGTCCCTGCCCGTAGCCCCGCGCAACCGGGTGACCTTTGCGTATACCCTGCTGGACGGACTGAACGATAGTCCAGCCGACGCAAAACGCCTCGTGTCTCTCCTGCATGGCATCCGGACCAAGGTCAACCTGATTCCGTTTAATTCCTTCCCTGGGGCACTGTTTGCCCCCTCGTCACGCGAGCGGCTCACACGCTTTCGTCAAATCCTGCTCGACCGGGGCATCTACGCCAGTATTCGCGAAAGCCGTGGTCAGGATGTACAGGCCGCCTGTGGGCAACTGGCCGCCCCCCTGGAGCAAGCGGCCTAGGAAAAGGGACAGTCATGATCACGCTTGGTGTTATTGGTGGTAGCGGTCTGTATCAGATGGACGGTATCGAGCACGGCGAGTGGGTGAGCGTTGAGACGCCGTTTGGCCCGCCGTCGGATGAATATTTCATCGGCGAATTAGACGGTGTCCGCGTGGTTTTCCTGCCTCGACACGGACGCGGCCACCGGGTCCTGCCCTCCGAGCTGAATTTCCGCGCCAATATCTATGGGATGAAAAAGCTTGGCGTGCGGCGCTTGGTTGCTGCGGGTGCGGTGGGCAGCTTGAAGCAGGAGATTGCGCCCGGCCATATTGTCATCCCCGACCAGTTCATCGACCGGACTCGTGGGCGCATCAGTACCTTTTTTGGCCGGGGTATTGTCGCCCATGTCGCCTTTGCCGACCCGGTGTGTCCTCTCTTATCCCAGTCTTTGGTTGAGGTCAGTGACAGCCTGGATATATCTGTTCACCATGGGGGGACGTATATCTGCATGGAAGGCCCGCAATTTTCCACGCGGGCCGAATCTTTGCTGTATCGGAGCTGGGGTGCTGATATCATCGGGATGACGAATCTCCAAGAAGCCAAGCTCGCGCGTGAAGCCGAAATCTGTTTTGCCACCTTGGCCATGGCAACCGATTACGACTGTTGGAATACTGAGGCCGGCGATGTGGTGATAGAAGAGGTGTTGGCAATTCTGAACAAAAACGTTGTCACCGCTCAACGTATTGTCCGGGACACTGTCCGGCGACTGTCTCCTGAGCGGGTGTGCGGCTGCGAGACTGCGCTCGCAGATGCGATCATCACCGACCGGGCGATGATTCCAGAAACGGTGAAACACGAACTTGAGCCGATTATTGGGAAATACATCAATGGATAAACGCCAAGAGAATATCATGAGTATTGTGGTTGTCGGTTCGGTCGGATTGGATTCTATTGAAACACCGTCCGGTAGAGCTGATGAAGTCCTGGGTGGCTCGGCGGCCTATTTCGCCGTTGCGGCGAGCTATTTTGCGCCGGTGAACGTTGTTGCCGTTATTGGTGAGGACTTCCCCGCAGATGCGCAGGCAACCCTGACTGTACCGAACATCAACCTGGACGGGTTGGAAGTAGGAGCGGGGCGGACGTTTCGGTGGACCGGCCGCTATCACGAAAATCTTAATATCCGCGACACCTTAGACCTCCAGATGAATGTCGTTGCGGACTTCGCTCCGAAGCTGCCCGAACAGTATCGCTATGCGCCTTTTGTGTTTCTGGGGAATATCGACCCTGGCTTGCAGAGCCAGGTGTTAGACCAAACCGACGGGCCACGCCTGATCGGCTGCGACACGATCAGTCACTGGATTGAGCACGAGCGTGCGGCGCTCGAAGTCGTGCTGAAACGTGTCGATGTGCTGATCATCAACGATGAAGAGGCGGGTATGCTCAGTGGCGAGTCCAATGTTGTGAAATCCGCACGCAGGATTTTGGATATGGGACCAAAGACGCTGCTCATTAAGCGGGGTGAATATGGGGTGTTGCTGTTTTCTCCCCAGTCGGTTTTTGCCGTTCCCGCCTATCCCCTGGAGGATGTGGTTGATCCGACTGGGGCCGGTGACTCTTTTGCCGGCGGATTTCTCGGTTATTTGGCCGAGTCGAACGACACGTCTGAGGCCGGACTGCGTAAAGCCATTGTCTACGGCAGTGTGGTGGCTTCGTTCACGGTGGAAGATTTCAGCCTGCGGCGGCTGCACGCCCTGAGCCGGGATACCATCGAACAGCGCTATCGCCAGTTCGTGAGTCTGACCCAATTCTAGCCCGCTGGCGCTGAATCGCTATGGACCTTTCCATCGTCGTCCCGATCTACAATGAGGTCGATAATCTGCGTCCGTTGTGTGAACGAGTCCATGCCGTACTGGCACCGACGGACTGGAGCTACGAACTCATCCTCATTGATGACGGCAGTCAGGACGGGAGTAGTGAGCTGTTGGCTGAGCTGCACGCCGAAGACGATACGCTCAAAGTTCTCCGCTTTCGACGCAATTTTGGCCAGACTGCTGCGCTAGCCGCAGGATTTGAATACGCCCAGGGTGACGTCATTGTTTCGCTGGATGGTGACCTGCAGAATGATCCCACCGATATTCCGCGTTTGCTGGCAAAGCTGGATGAGGGGTATGACTTGGTGAACGGCTGGCGTGTCAACCGACAAGATCCGTTTTTGCACCGGCGTCTCCCGTCTCAGATCGCCAATCATATGATCTCGCTCACAACGCGGGTCAAACTGCACGATTATGGCTGTACGCTCAAGGCGTTTCGCCGTGAGGTGGCAAAGGGTCTCAAGCTGTACGGAGAAATGCACCGATTTATCCCGGCTCTGGCCGGGGATATGGGAGCACGGATTGCCGAGCTTCCGGTCACCCATCATGCGCGTAAGCACGGCACCTCAAAATACGGCTTAACTCGAACGTTATGGGTCGTGCTGGACTTACTTACCGTTAAATTCATGTCGAGCTATGCGACCCGCCCGAGTCATTTATTTGGCTTTCTGGGGTTGATTGCCGTCCTCGTTGGCGGGGGGATCACGACCGTCCTGGGGATTCAACGCCTCTTGTTTGACGTGCAATTAGCAAACCGGCCCATTTTGCTCTTGGGGATTCTCCTGCTTGTCACCGGTATTCAGCTTGTCACCACCGGCTTAATCGCTGAGCTGTTGGCTCGCACCTACCACGAGAGTCAGGAAAAGCCCGTCTACTGGATCAAGGACGTGTTAGAATAAGTAAAGACGGATTTTACTGCTGCCGAGCGTCGAGACCCAAGCGCGAATTGAAAGGAGCAGAGTCATCGCACGCATCTTAATCACCGGAGGGGCCGGGTTTATCGGCTCGCATCTGTGTGAGCGTTTCTTGGCCGATGGGAATGAGGTAGTGTGTCTGGACAACCTCATTACTGGCGACATGGATAATGTGGCGCACCTGTTTGTCAATCCACGCTTTTCCTTTGTCCATCAGGATGTAACGAACTATATTTACGTCAGTGGCCATATTGACGCGATTCTCCACTTTGCTTCGCCGGCGAGTCCGATCGATTACCTTGAACTGCCGATTCAGACCCTGAAGGTAGGCTCGCTCGGCACGCATAAAGGACTCGGCTTGGCCCGGGTGAAAGCCGCCCGTTTTCTGCTCGCTTCGACTTCCGAGGTCTACGGCGACCCGCTCGTCCATCCTCAGCCGGAAGATTACTGGGGCAATGTGAATCCGATTGGCCCACGAGGAGTGTATGATGAGGCAAAGCGGTTTGCCGAAGCTCTGACCACGGCCTACCACCGCAGTCATGGCGTGGCGACCCGTATTGTTCGTATTTTTAACACCTATGGTCCACGAATGCGTCTCGGAGATGGCCGGGTCGTGCCCAATTTCATTACCCAGGCACTGCGGGGAGAAGCGTTAACGGTCTATGGCGACGGGAGTCAAACTCGGAGTTTTTGTTTTGTGGACGATTTAGTTGAAGGCATCGTCCGCCTCCTCCGCTCAGACTGCGCTCAACCTGTGAATCTGGGCAATCCGCACGAATTATCCGTCCGGGAATTTGCCGAGACGATTATCCGGCTGACCGGAAGTTCCAGCCCCATTACGTTCGAGCCTTTGCCGGTGGACGATCCGAAAGTCCGCCAACCCGATGTGAGTTTTGCCCGCCAGCTATTGGATTGGGAACCCCACGTCTCCCTCGAAGACGGCCTAAGCAAAACAATCGCCTATTTTCAGGAAAAGCTGGGAGTTTGCTAGCCTCCCGTCTCTGTAAGAAGGAGAACGAGAGAGGCGCCGCTAGGGCTCAGGAGAAGAGTAGGATATGAGGATACTGGTAACCGGGGGAGCGGGCTTTATTGGCTCTCATGTTGCGGAAATCTATCTCGGGGCGGGCCACGAAGTCTGGATTGTCGACGATTTGTCAACTGGCAAGCCGAGCAACGTTCCGTCCGATGCGCACTTCGTCCAAGCGGATATTAGCGATGTTGCAGTGCGGAAAATCCTGGTTGACGAACGGATTGAGGTGGTCAACCACCATGCGGCACAAATGGACGTCCGTCGCTCGGTTGCCGATCCGCTGTTTGACGCACGGGTGAATATTCTCGGACTGCTTAATATTCTTGAAGGCGCGCGGCAGGCTCAGTGCCAGCGCATTATCTTTGCGTCTTCTGGCGGGACGGTATATGGGGAACAAAATACCTTTCCGGCAACCGAAGACCATACCACCCGTCCAATTAGTCCGTATGGAGTCAGCAAGTTAGCTGGAGAACGGTATCTGTATTTCTACCAGAGAGAACATGGTATCCCGTCGCTGAGCCTGCGCTATGCGAACGTATATGGGCCGCGGCAGGACCCCCATGGCGAAGCCGGTGTGGTGGCCATTTTCACTCAGCGCCTACTCGCAGGAGAGACGATTACGATTAACGGCGACGGTCAGCAGACGCGAGACTATGTGTTTGTCGCCGACGTAGCCCAGGCGAACCTGGCAGCATTGACCGCCGACTACGCCGGCGCGCTCAACATCGGCACGGGCCTTGAGACGACGGTCAATACCTTGGCCGAACATTTACAGCGGATAACCGGCTCCCGCGACCAGGCGCACTACGGTGCTGCCAAGCCAGGAGAACAGCGCCGCAGTGTTTTGTCTTGGAGCCGAGCCGCAGGCACGCTGGACTGGAAGCCACTGGTATCGCTTCCTGACGGGCTTGAGAAAACGGTTGCCCCCCTGCGGACATCGGTATGAATATCGAGCAGATTCGGAACTTTAGCATTATCGCCCATATCGATCACGGCAAATCGACACTGGCCGACCGGCTCCTCTCACAGACGGGCTCGATTAGTGAGCGTGAAAGTGGGGCGCAGTTTCTGGACACCATGGAGCTTGAGCAGGAGCGGGGCATTACGATTAAAGCCCGGACCGTCCGCCTGCGCTATCAGGCGCAAGACGGCGTCGAGTATTACCTGAACCTGATTGATACCCCCGGTCATGTAGATTTTGCCTATGAGGTCTCGCGCAGTTTGTCCGCCTGCGAAGGGGCCATCCTGGTCGTTGACGCGACCCAAGGGGTCGAGGCGCAAACACTGGCCAATACCTATCTTGCGCTCGATCATCGGCTTGAAATTTTTCCCGTTATTAACAAAATCGATCTGCCCAGCGCCGAACCTGAACGCGTTCGGCAAGAACTCGAAGACATCATCGGGCTGGATGGCAGCGATGCGGTTTTAACCAGCGCAAAAGAGGGGAGGGGGATTGCTGAGGTGCTAGAGGGCATCCTGCGGCTCATGCCGCCTCCTCAGGGGGATCCCAGTGCGCCGGTCAAAGCGCTGCTTTTTGATAGCTGGTTTGATCCCTACCAAGGAGCCGTTGTGCTCGTCCGGGTATTCGATGGGGTGCTGAGGCCTGGGATGTCCATTCGGCTCATGTCGAGTGGCAAAGAATATGAAGTCGGACAGGTCGGGATTTTCGCTCCGCACGCCCGAGCAGTTAAAGAGCTCGGACCGGGGGAGGTGGGCTTTCTCATGGCCGGTATTAAAGAGGTCCGAGAAGCCCGCGTCGGGGACACGGTTACGGGAGCCCAACGTCCTACGGCGGTCATGTTGCCGGGCTTCAAGGCTGCAAAACCCATGGTTTTCAGCGGCCTGTATCCGGTCGAATCGAAACACTACGAGGCATTACGCGACGCGGTCGAAAAACTTCGTCTCAACGATGCCGCTTTTTCGTACGAGAAAGAAACCTCGCTGGCCCTTGGGTTTGGTTTTCGCTGTGGTTTCCTGGGGCTGCTCCATATGGAAATCGTCCAGGAGCGTTTAGAACGAGAGTTCGGCCTTGACCTCATTACCACCACGCCAACGGTTGAGTATCAAGTCCTGACGCTTGATGGGGAAATCCTGCACGTCGAGAATCCGTCCTCTCTCCCGCCGATACAGGAAATCGATTCCATCCAAGAGCCTTTTATCCTGGCGAGTATTCATGTGCCCGAAGAATACGTCGGCAATGTCATGCGGCTCTGTCAGGAGCGACGGGGGGAACAACGCGCCATGAAATACTTGGGGGCTTCGCGCGTCGCCCTGGAGTATGAGCTGCCGCTTAACGAGATTGTGGTTGATTTCTATGACCGGATCAAATCGATCAGCCGTGGCTATGCCTCGTTTGATTATGAATTCTTAGATATGCGTCCGGCCAGCTTAGTACGGATTGATATCCGTATTAATGGCGATATGGTCGATGCCTTATCCCTGATCGTCCACGCCGATTACGCCTATACGCGTGGACGCGAACTTGTGCAAAGAATGCGTGCCCTCATTCCGCGCCAAATGTTCGAGGTGGCTGTCCAGGCCGCCATCGGGAGTCGAGTGATCGCGCGGGAAACCGTGAAGGCGCTCCGCAAAAATGTCACCTCCAAATGCTATGGTGGGGATATAACCCGTAAACGAAAGCTGCTAGAGAAACAGAAAGAAGGAAAACGCCGGATGAAACAGGTTGGGCGGGTAGAAATTCCCCAAGAGGCGTTCCTGGCGCTGCTGCAGGTGGGCGAGAGTGAGACGCAACGGCGAGGGTAGAGAGTAGCGGGTATGGCCAGAGGAAAAACATCGGCCCACGGGTCGGCAGGCTCTGTCGGCCTGACGAATCAGCAGACAGGCGACAGACTGCTCTCCACGCCGACAATCCCCAAAAAACAGAAATCGGCCGTTCGTGAATACGCCGAAGCACTGCTCTTCGCCCTCGTGCTGGCGCTTTTTATCCGGAGTTTTGTCGTGCAGGCATTCAAAATTCCGTCAGGCTCCATGCTGCCGACGCTCCAAATTGGAGATCATATTCTGGTCAGCAAGTTTGCCTATGGGCTGCGCTTGCCTTATCCCTTTGAAACCCTGGTGTTCGAGTGGGCTCGACCGGAATCGGGAGACGTCGTTGTTTTTGTCTATCCAAAAGACGAAGCTAAAGATTTTATTAAGCGGGTCGTCGCCGTCGCTGGTGATGAGGTGCGGATTCGCAATAAACAGCTCTTTGTCAACGGCGTAGAGGATGAGAGTCCGTACGCCCATTTCGCTAATCCTGACCGTATTATTCCCGGTCCGCGTGATAATTATCCACCACTGCTTCCTGAGAGGTCCAATGAATCTATTGTCGTGCCGCCCGGCAAATTATTTGTCATGGGGGATAACCGAGACCACAGCCACGATAGCCGCTTCTGGGGCTTTGTTGATACGCAAGACGTGAAAGGCAAGGCTTTTCTGATATACTGGTCGTGGGACGGCCAGGACCGCTGGGTGCGGTGGGAGCGACTCGGAGCGCTTATTTACTAGCATAAAAAGTAAACACGTCCTATAAAATCTGCGGATAAGGCTGGGCGCGTTTACTTTTCCGACTATCTGGGGAAGTCAGAGTGCCAAGGCTCGAAGATATGTTGCTTGAGAGTGGCAAAGTCTCTCAGGATGATTTGCGCCGTATTCAACTCGTGCAGCAGGAGCGTGGAGAGACGCTTGAGCGCTTACTGGTCGAGCTCGGCTTCATGTCTGAAGATGACCTTCTCCCGGTCCTGGCTGAATACTATCATGCCCCTCTCATGAGTGCGCGGGACTTTCCGCAGCAGCCGCCCCCCTTGTCCGAGATGAATACCGACTTTCTGCGCCAGGCGCGGGTCTGTCCTCTGGCAGTCCAAGATGGTGGATTGACCATTGCCATGGCTGACCCTGGCGATTTCTACGTTATTGAAGCCCTGGAGAAGGCGACGAAGTTGCGTCTTGCACCCCGCCTGGCGCGTGAGCGCGATATTCTTGAGACCTTGAATACCTATTATGCCGACGGGGTAACGGACGGTCAGCCCGACGGGCAGGAGGTCGGCGCGGTCGAATACCTGGAAGATGATCAAGAAGATGAAGCCCATCTGCGAGACCTCGCGAGTGAGGCTCCTGTCATTCGGTTGGTGAATATGCTCATTGCCCGGGCGATGGAGCAGCGTGCGTCGGACATCCATATCGAGCCGTTTGAAAAGGAACTGCGCGTGCGCTACCGCATTGACGGGATTCTGCACGATGTCGAAGCGCCGCCCCGGAAACTGCAAGCCGCTCTGATCTCGCGAGTCAAGCTTATGGCCAAGCTCAATATTGCGGAACGCCGCCTGCCGCAAGATGGGCGTATCAAGCTGCGGATGTTGGGGCGTGAGGTAGATTTGCGGGTTTCAACCCTGCCGACTCTGTATGGCGAGAGCGTCGTGCTGCGTATCCTCGACCGCTCGAGTATTGACGTCAGCCTTGAATCGCTGGGTTTTCCCGAGGACACCTTGTCCGCATTTGAAAACCTCATTTTCCAGCCGTACGGAATGATTCTGGTCACCGGTCCCACCGGAAGTGGCAAGACGACCACCCTGTATGGTGCCCTGGACAAAATCAACTCGCCCGAGAAAAAAATTATTACAATTGAAGACCCGGTTGAGTACCAACTCAACGGTGTCAACCAGATTCATGTCAAGTCACAAATCGGGCTGACCTTTTCCGCTGGGCTGCGTTCCATTGTCCGTCAGGACCCGGATGTGATTATGATCGGTGAGATTCGTGATTATGAAACGGCGGAAATCGCAATCCAGTCCGCCCTGACTGGCCACCTGGTCTTCTCGACTTTGCATACCAATGACGCCGCGGGCGCGGTATCACGTCTCCTGGAAATGGGGGTGGAGGATTATTTACTGGCTTCATCTTTGCTCGGGGTGATGGCCCAGCGGCTGGTGAGACAGCTCTGCCCAGCGTGTCGACATCCAGTCGACGGACGAGACTCGCCCCCTCACCTAGAGCTTCCAGCGAATGGCCATGCGCCTGAACCCGTCATCTCGTATGAGGCCGGAGAGTGCGAAGAATGTGCCATGACCGGCTACCGGGGCCGGAAGGGAATTTTCGAACTCATGCTCGTTGATGAAGGCTTACGCCAGTTGATTCTGAAGCGTTCATCGGCTGATGTGCTGAAGGAGTATGGGGTCGGGAATGGTATGCGCACGCTCCGGGATGATGGCTGGCATAAAGTCTGCGCAGGCATTACCACGGTGTCGGAAGTGATGCGCGCTACCCAAGACGAACTGCCTTCTTCTGAAGAATATGACGTTGGTGTCGAAGAGCCGGCCTGATCGTCCGAACCTTTTTAGCCGCCTGTGTCCGGTTTCCTGGGGCGCCTGGCCCTGCCTGGTCCGTCGCACCTATACTTTCTTGTTCTTCTTCCGATGCTTTTGGGATCGCTGACCCCGGGCCAAGTTGACCTCAGCGATTTCATTCGGACCAGCGGTCCACGTCCGGTGATGTTGCCAGACGAGGGGGTCATGGCCGGGAATGAGACGTTCGAGTTCGCGGCCCAAGGTTTTGCGAATGCGCTCATAGGTAAAGAGTTGGTTAAACGGATTGCCCTGATTATAGCCGGGCGGCCACATCTGCTCGATATTTGAATACCAATACACCGCGTCACCGGCGATAGCAAAAAGACCATTGCGGGTTTGGACTTCAAACCACTGCGTGCCAAAAGTATGGGAATCCTTGGCCAAGTGCGCCGTAATGCCCGGCAAGACTTCGACATCTCCCTCAATCAATGTGGCCCTGTCCTGACTGATCGCGATCGCCACGTTATGAATGTCCTGCGGGTCAAGAGAGGACAGAATCCAGCCTCTCTCTCCCCCA
Organism: Candidatus Binatia bacterium; assembly: GCA_022820725.1. Classification (GTDB taxonomy): domain Bacteria; phylum Desulfobacterota; class Binatia; order Bin18; family Bin18; genus Bin18. The sequence goes on along the minus strand of JAJEFA010000012.1, from coordinate 98,777 downwards.
CCAAAGTCTTTTGGCAAGGACAGGGTACGGAGCCAGCCCATATACTCGTCCAGCTGGATATACAGGTGCGCGTTTGGAAAGGCAGAGAAGTTGCCAATATGATCAAAGTGCAGATGTGTTACCAAAATAGCATCCACATCTGCCGGAGTGAGTCCGATCTTTGCCAGCACGGTCGATGGATCTTCCCAACCAAAGAAGCGATAGCGCGACATCCACTCTTGATTACCGAACCCGGCATCAACCAGCACCACGTGTTTTTTCTGACCTTGCGCCCCGCCGACGAGAACGGTGTAGAGCATGGGAATCTGGATTGTGCCTTGGTTGCTCATCAATCCTGAGCCGCCGAAGAAGTCGTACGGCATGTCTGCCTGGCAATAGGCCAAGGTCCAGATGGAGTAATCCGTTGGTGGCTTTTCGCCTACGAGGCGTGGCGATTGAACAGCCCGGCTTCTCTTTTTAACCGCTGGCATGGAAGCTTCCTTTCCTTTACTGCTCAATACTCATCATGAAGTGCTCCGGCGGACAAGCTATGGTCAAAGCTTCTGGTGTCCTACCGATTAACTGTTGAAAGAGCAGGTTTAGCATGACAACTTTTCTGAAGGCTCGTCTTGTCGCTCGGCGGATATTTCGATAGTGTCGTTAAAACTTTACGGCTTCGCGCACGAAGAGCGACAGCAAGCGGAGTGCAAATCGCATGGATGCAATGCGCGGAGGTCAGACCAGAAAGGAGTCAGTATGCGCATTGGTATTCAGATGGTGCTTCAAAACCACAAGGAGCACGATGACCGGGTGATGTACAAAAACGAAACCCGCCTCGCGATTGAATCCGAGGAGATGGGGTTCGATATTGTCTGGCCGGTGGAGCATCACTTTTTTGACTACTCCATTTGCCCGGATAATATGCAATATCTGAGCTATATCGCCGCCAAGACGGAAAAGCTGGAATTGGCCACTGGTGCCATCATTCTGCCGTGGAACAACCCCATGCGGGCGGTGGAAAAAATGGTTCTGCTCGACCATCTGTCGGACGGACGGGCGGTCCTCGGACTCGGGCGCGGCCTTGCCCGGCGTGAATATGCCGGTTTTGGCGTGGACATGGGCGAAGCCCGCGACCGTTTTAACGAGGCCGCAGAGATTATCGTAAAGGGCCTGGAAGACGGCTTTGTCGAAGCTGACACCAAGTACTACAAGCAGCATCGCATTGAGGTGCGCCCCCGGCCGATCAAGAGCTTCAAAGACCGCCGCTATATGGTGTGCATGTCGCCCGAGTCTTTTGAAGTCGCGGCCCGGCTCGGTCTCGGTGCAATGATGTTCTCTCAGACGACGTGGGACAAAGTGGCCGACGGCATCCACAATTACCGTGAGCTGTATCGCCAGTATAATAACGGCGAAGAGGCACCTCCAGTGAACTGCGCCGACTTCGTTGTCTGCTCGCACGATGCCAAGAAGGCGGAAGAGATCGCGCGGGAAAAAATCGTGGGCTACTACTTCAGCGTGATGGAGCACTACGAGATGCTGGGCGACCACTTCGCGCAGACGGGCAAATCCTACGCCCACTATGCCGAGGCGGCCAAGATGATGCGGGAAGCCGGCAATGAAGCCATTCTGGAAGACTTTCTGGCAGCCAATCTGTGGGGCACCCCAGACATGATCATCGAGAAGCTGGAAACACGACGCGGCCAGATTGGTGAATTTGAGGTCAACGGTTGCTTCAGTTTCCAAAGCCAGCCGTTTGATCAGGTCGAAGACAGCATGCGTCTCTTTGCCAAAGAAGTTGGTCCGATGATGCACGCCTGGACCCCGCAAGCCAAAGCGCCGGTCGATGTGGCCGCCGCTGAAGCCCGGGTTGGCAAGTAAATCATCTCTCTAAACGAGGCGGACGGAGTACGATTCCGTCCGCCTCGTGGTTCACTGCCCTCAGTCTTTATTCTGTCCCATGCCACGGAGCGAGCGATCGCTTGGCGTCATGAGGCAGAGTAGCCCGTGGCCGTCCAGCCACAGCCGGTCAACAGTACCACCCGGCAGCCACTGGACGGCACCATAGTAGACGATGTCCCGCCACAGATACTTGGCAGCCAAATATTCAGATCCGGGAAGACCGTTCCCAGGTAGCACGGAACAAGAGCCGCGAAAAAAACACCAATCGCCTGACCGATATTGGCCCGGTTGCCGTCATACAGTCTAAGAGCAGCAGGATGCCGACCAGACTGTGCTCGGCCCGGTCGGCGCTCTTCTGCCCGAAGAAGCCGAGTATACCCCAGTTGAGTACCAGGGCCGCGCCGAAGGCCACGAAAGCGTGACAAGTATCCTGACGACCCGCTTCCCTCGGGCCATCTGCATCTCGTCTAGGGAGCTATTGCCCAATCCCGATTATCCATTTTTTCGTTGTATCCAGTACTGTGGAGGCTCGGCCGAGAGGAGGCTATGGCCGGTGAGGCGACACCAGGCTGGGATATCCGCGGGAGCGCTAGAGTCTTGGGCGATGAGGAGCAGAACTTGGCTCGCTTGCATGGACTTGAGACGCAAGCGGAGTTTCAACACCAACTCGCCGCAGGCCATGTCTCCAGCATCCCAGGTGTCGTTTGGGGTGGTTGGGATGTCTGCTGCTGGCGTTGTTATATGGGTCTGAAGTTGTGAAGGGGTAGCGGGCCAGATACAGGTGGGCTGTTCAATGGATTGGTTTTCTTGTTGGCTTGCCCACTGCCAGCCGCTACGGTAGCAAGTCTGGCGGCGGATGTAGTTGTAAGCGTCTCTCAAGAAATCTGCTGGTGAACGTCCGAAGCCACTGGCAAGGCAGGCGGTACAGTGTGGCGTTGTTTTAAATCCGGTGACGACGCTCAGGACGTATTCGTGGAAGCAGAGCGACTGCGAGCAGCGAAAGCAGGTTGGATTGCTGAGTTGGGCGAGTTCTTTGAGGATCTCAGCCGTGCGCTGTTCCTCGGCGTCCAGGTCGTCATCGATAGCAGGGAAGGGGGGCTGGTCGGGTTTCATTGTGTCTGGTCGGCTTTCTTGAATTCGTTCTCTAAAAAGTCGGAAAAACTCGCGCTAAACCGTCGTGGTGTCGAGGCAAACCACTCCCGAATCCCCTGCTGGGTAAAATATTGTCGTAAGGTCTCACACCAGCGCTCCCACTGTTCCTGGTCTAAGGCTCCTTGGGTGTATTGATAGAAGAAGTTTTCACCAGCGGAGAAGGAATAATACATAATCAGATCAAAACGGTGCTGCTCGTCTTCGGCCAGCGCGGCGTAGTCTTCCGATCCAACGCGTAAAATTCGAGAGAGATCGGGGCTCTCGGCCACCAGGGCAATATAGTCCAGTCGGGTTGTTGTCAGGGCGTGATGGGTGGAGTTGCGGACCGCGCGGGTATTCTGCCGTACCTGGATGGCGAGATAGACCAGCGAGGCGATAACGCCAACTGCGCTTATGATCTCAGCAACTGCCCCAATGGCTTTGAAATCCATACGAACGTTCAACTCCTGCGCATACTGACCATTTTTGACAGCTTGGTGCAAGTTGGTCGTAGCAGTAACGATCTTGACCCTGGCACCCAGAGGGCTTATCGTGCCCGCGAAACAGTACGTGCGCTGATATGCGAAACGATATGGGAACAAAGGGCAGTCAACTTGGCGGTCCGCTGGCCGGTATCCGGGTTATTGAATGTGGCGTTCTTCTGGCCGGCCCGTTTTGCGCCCGCCTGCTCGCCGACTTTGGGGCTGAAGTCATTAAAGTCGAAGCCCCCCACAAGGGCGACCCCATGCGTACGGTCGGCCAGTCTCTGGTGGACGGTAAGAGCCTGTGGTGGCCGAGCGTGGCCCGCAATAAGAAATGTATTTCCCTCAACCTGCGTGACCCCGAAGGACAGGAACTGTTGCGCCGCTTGGTCTGTCAATCTGATGTCCTCGTAGAAAATTTTCGCCCTGGAGTTTTTGAAGAATGGGGCCTCGGCTATGAGGTCTTGCGTGAGCTGAATCCGGGTCTCGTCTTTGCCCGCGTCTCCGGGTACGGACAAACCGGCCCGTATCGAGAAAAACCCGGCTTTGCCGCCGTGGCCGAAGCCTTTGGCGGTCTGCGCCATCTGGTTGGCTTTCCAGACCGGCCCCCCTGTCGGGTGGGGATCAGTATTGGTGACTCTCTGGCCGGTATGTTTGCCGCGCTGGGCACACTGATGGCGCTCTACAATCGTGATGTCAACGGCGGAACCGGCCAGGTGATCGATACGGCTTTATATGAAGCGGTGTTTGCCGTGCTGGAGGCGACCCTGACGGAATATGAAAAAACCGGCTACCAGAGGACGCGGACCGGAACCTTGCTGCCCGGCTTTGCCCCGTCCAATCTCTACCCGTGTAAACATGAGCAATGGATTGTGATTGCCGCCAACACGGATGGATTGTTCAGGCGGCTGTGTAAGCTCATGAATCGTGAAGAACTGCTCACTGATCCCCGTTTTGAGAACCAGGTCGTGCGGGCTGAAAACCGTGAGGCCATCGATGCCATTGTCTCGGACTGGACGGCGACCTATGAGCTGTCAGCATTGCTACCGCTGATCGAGGGGGCAACCATTCCCGCCGGTCCGGTCTACAGCATAGCGGACATCGTTCACGACCCGCATTTTGCGGCACGCGATATGCTGGTTTCCTTGCACGACCGGGTCCTGGGTGAACTCAAAATGCCTGGCATCGTCCCCAAACTCAGCGAGACCCCCGGCGAGGCACGCTGGTCGGGACCGGAAATTGGGGAACATAACCAAGAGATCTATTCTGGTTTATTACATTTTAGCTCAGATGAACTGGCCGCCCTGACAGCACGCGGCGTCATTTGAACAATCAAAGCCTCAACAAAGGAGGACTGTTATGGCTGAACAACTCCTGTCAGGGATTAACGTCGTTGAGTGCGGCAATATGGTTTCTGCCGCCTATACCGGCAAACTGCTCGCCGACTTTGGTGCGAATGTCGTTAAAGTCGAAGAGTTGGACGGTGATGTCTCCCGACAACGAGGCCCCTTTCCCGGCGATACCCCACATGCCGAGAAGAGCGGCCTGTTCCTATACTTGAACGCCAATAAACAAGGCGTGACGCTGAATCTGCACAAGTCCAAGGGGCAGGCGGTCTTGCAGAGTTTATGCGCCCAGGCCGATATCCTGCTACATAATTACAGCCCGCGCGAGATGCCCGAGGTCGGCCTGGATTATGCAAAACTGTGTCAGATCAATCCAGGTCTGATCATGACCTCGATTTCCTACTTTGGTCAGACCGGCCCGCACAGTGACTACCACGGCTATGATCTGACGGCGAGTAATGCCGGGGGGTGGGCGTTCATTAGTCCAGGTGCCTCCGATTACCCGGAACTGCCACCCCTCAAAGCGTTTGGCCATCAGACCGACTTTCAGGGCGGGGTACACGCTGGCGTGGCAACGCTCGGTGCGTATTACCATAAATGTCTGACGGGCGAAGGCCAGCACCTCGATGTCTCCATCCAAGAATGTATTGCCGCCATCCTGGAAATGAATTTCATGCACTTCACCTATAGCGGTCTGGAAACCTCGCGGCTGGGACGACGGTCCATCTATCCCTGGTGCATGCTCGACTGTAAAGACGGAAAACTCTTTGTGGTTTGTGTGGAAGAAGACCAGTGGCAGCGCTTTGTCGAGCTGATGGGCAACCCTGAATGGGCGACCCTGGAGATTTTTGCCGACCGCGTCGTCCGAGGGCAGAACTATGACGCCCTGATGCCCTTTCTTCAAGAGTTCGCCGCAGAGTGGACGGTTGCCGACCTGTATAAAGCCGGTCAAGAGCGCCGTATCTGTATGGCCCCAGTAAACACCATGTCAGACTTGATGGCCTCGGAGCATCTCAAGGCGCGTGAATTCTTTACGGAAATCAGTCATCAGGTAGCCGGTACGCTGCAATATCCGGGTGCCCCTTTTAAGGTGGAGGACGTTGGCTATGCCGTGCGTCGTCCGGCGCCGCAGCTTGGCGAGCATAATAATGAGGTCTACGCCCGGATTGGGCTCTCTCAGGCCGAGATCGATGAGCTGAAGCAGGGCGGGATTGTTTAAGGGAGCCGACCGCAAAGGAGAACGTCATGGCACGACGACCGTTAGAAGGCATTCGCGTAACCGATTTTACCTGGGCCTGGGCAGGACCGTACTGTACGCTCCAAATGGCGCATATGGGCGCGGAAGTGATTCGGATTGAGAGTGAAAAGCGTCCGTGCGTCACCCGTCTGATCCCGCCGTTTGCGGACAATGAACCTGGGCCGAACCGGGCTGGCTATTTCAACCAATACAGCCAGGGTAAGAAAAGCCTCCAGCTTGATCTGGCCCGGCCCGAGGCGTCCGAGATTGTCAAAAAACTCATTGCCAAGAGCGATATTGTCGTGCAGAACTTCTCAACCGGGGCGATTGACCGCATGGGTTTTGGCTATGACACGCTCAAGGAACTCAAACCCGATATCATTATGATTTCAATCTGCGGCTACGGGCAAACCGGTCCCGAACGCCACTATATGGGCTATGGGCCGGCTTCCGTTCCGTTGGCAGGAATCTCATCCTTGACCGGTTATCCAGGGGTTGGGCCGGCGGAGATCGGTATGTCGTATGGCGACCCGAACGCCGGCATCTTTGGTTCGTTTGCCGCCATGGCCGCGCTGGCCTATCGTCACCGCACCGGCAAGGGGATTCACGTTGACCTGGCATTATGGGAAGCCCTGCTCGTCCTGATGCCCGAAGGCATCATGGATTATATGATGAATCAGACCCAGCCGGAACGCGACGGCAACCGGGATCGCTGGATGGCACCCCACGGCTGTTTTAAGTGTAAGGGCGACGCCGAGAAGTGGGTGACGATCGTGTGCGGTAGCGACGCGGAATGGCAGGCCCTGTGTCAGGCCATCGGTCAACCGGAACTGGCCACGGATAAACGTTTTACCGATGCGGCGGCTCGGAAGGCGAACGAGGATGCACTCGAAGAACTCATTACGGCCTGGACGAGCGAACGTGACCGCTGGGAGGTGACGGAGGTACTGCAGAACGCCGGTGTGGCTGCCTACCCGTCTCAGAGCAATAAAGATCTGGCAACCAATCCGCATCTGGAAGAACGCGGCTATCTGGTACAAAAGGAACATCCCGAATTCGGTAAACGCATTCACGCCGGCATCCCGTGGCAGATGGGCGGCTCTCCGTGCGAAGTCCAAACTGCGGCCCCACAGCGTGGGCAACACACTGACTATGTGTTGCAGGAGATTCTCGGCTATTCCGGCGACGAGGTGCAAAAGCTGCGAGACGAGCAGGTGTTGACCTAACTCCGCGAGGGGAGGGTAGCCTGATTGCTGAACTGCGGGTGTAGGGCGGGTTCGCTCAGCTGCCCCTCGCTGCATGAGAGAATCAGAAGAGCACCACCTTGCATCGGTGGTGGCTTGTGGCTAGGATCGCGACAGTTCATATAACTGAACCTTCATTCAGCCATTCGGCCAAACTACTCTATAATTATTGAGAGAAGGGGACTCAGTATGGCAGGCGCGTCACGTCAGGGTATGTTAGCTGGCTATAAAGTGCTGGACTTTACGCAGATTGTTGCCGGACCGACGACGACACGCCTACTAGCTGAAATGGGGGCTGAGGTCATCAAGGTTGAGCAGGCTCCGAAAGGAGACCCGGCCCGCCTCAACGGGATTCTGAAAAAAGGCCGCAGTGGCTATTTCATTCAGCACAATGTCTGCAAACAAAGCCTGTGTGTGAACCTGAAGACGGAGGAGGGGCGGGACATCGTACGCGGGCTCATTCCGCATATGGATGTGGTGGTCGAGAACTATAGTCCCGGCGCGATCAAGCGGCTCGGTTTTGCCTATGAAGAACTGCAAAAGCTGAACTCGCGTATCATCATGTGCTCGATCTCGGCCCTTGGTCAGACCGGCCCGCTGTCCCATGTGCCCGGCTATGATTTCATCGCCCAAGCGTATTCCGGCTTCAATGAAGTCACTGGCGAACGTGGCCGGGCGCCGGCCATGCCCCAGGCTGCGATTGGCGATGTGAGTACAGGAGTGCATGCCTTCGGCGCGATTGCGTGCGCCCTGTTACACCGCGAGCGGACAGGCGAAGGCCAGTATATCGACGTGTCGCTACTCGATGCCTATATCCACTCCCATGATTTTACGATCCAGTCGCATAGCGCCTCGGGTGGCAAATTCGTCCCGACCCGGAGTGGTGCCCACCATATGGGGCTGGCCCCGTGCGGTATTTTTCAGGCAAAAGATGGGTTCGTGGTTATTGTGGGGGCGCTTGACCACCAATGGCAAGGCGTGGCGCGGACCATTGGACATCCGGAATTTGTGGAAGACCCACGCTTCCGTACCAACCGGGATCGGGTCCATCACAAAAGAGAACTCATTCAAGCCATTGAAGCCTGGCTCGATACCATGCCGAATCGGGAAGAGGCGGTCGCAGCTCTGCACCGCGAACGTGTGCCGGCCGCCCCTGTCCTGACCATTCCAGAAGTGGTCAATCATCCCCATCTGCTTGAGCGGGAAGCCATCCGACCAATACAGGATAAAGTGTTAGGTGACTTTGTTCTGCCTGGGTTCCCGTTCCGCTTTTCGAGTCCGGCTAGAACCGATGCCCCATTTGAAGCGCCAGATTTGGGCGAGCACAATGAGTCCATCCTCAGCAATTATTTGGACTATACTGCTAACCAACTGGAGCGGTTAGCGCGAGACGGCATCCTTGTCAGCCGCCCAACACCCGTAGAGTAAAACCAAGGAAAGATATTTCATGCACGGTAAACGCGGGTTCCTACCTGTAGTCAGTAGCGTCCTCGGCGGACTGCTACTCCTGGCAATCTCGGCCAATGTTTCTCCCTGCTATGGCTATTTCATGGACAAACAGGTTGATAAGGTCGTGAATGCCTGGTCGCGCTTTGATCGCTTTCTGTCTACATTTGATCCGGCCGGGCGCTACGTCCGCCAACCCGTCGAACGACAGGTCCCGGCCCTGACGTTCCGGGGATTTCTCCGCCAATGGTCTGATATCCAGCTCTCGGGCGACCGTCGTATCGGCAATCGACAGAAAGACTTTCGTTTTTCCCAGATGCAGAATTTGTTGGAATTAGAACTCCACTACCAAGTCTCACCCAATATCGAAATCACCAATATCAATAACTTCATGTACGACAGCGTGTACAACTGGCAGGACTCTGCCGGTCTGTTTGCCCCTCGGACGAGCGAGACATTCCGCGCCTACCATAACTTCGAGCGTATCGTACGCGAGTTATACATCAGCTATCGCACCCATAACCTCGACGTCGTCCTGGGCAAGCAGCAAATCGCCTGGGGAAAAATGGACGGCCAGTTTATTGACGTCATCAACGGCATGGACAGACGCGAGTCCGTCCAGCTTGAGGCGAGTGACTACGAGTGGCGCCGGCTGCCGGCCTGGATGGCAAATGTGACCTATTTCTTTGGGGCAAATTCTCTCAACTTCCTGTGGATTCCCAACTTCGAGCAGGACCGCAATCCGGTCCCAGGCTCGCCGTGGTACTCGCCTCTGGCTTCGCCCAGGGATACGGAGACGAAGGCGATCCTGGACGGTCGGCAGGATGCGACTGGGGATCAGTTCAGAGAGACGAAGCGGCCGTCTACGGGAGACTTCGGTGACCATCAATACGGCCTGCGCCTCGATGTGTCCATGGAACCGCTCACTTGGGGTCTCATCTATTATTACGCCTGGAATAAAAACCCGACGTCCTTCATTGTCGATCGCGATATTGATGCTGCCGGGGACCCCTATCTGATCTTTCAGCCCCGTTTTACCCGTTTGCATCATCTGGGTATTACCGCCGATTATGCTTCCGCCCTCTCGAATATGCCGCTTGTCGGCGAACTGCCGATTGTGCTGCGGGTTGAGGGTCTGTGGACCAAGGACGTGCCTTTCGCCGACTTTGACCATCAGGACCGCGCACGGGACGGATATCTCAACTCTGGGATCATTCGGCGTGACACCTTGCGGGCCGCGATTGCGTTGGAGTTCGCCTTTCCCGGCAACACCTCCGCGATTATACAGCCCTCCCTGTTGTATACCTTTGACTGGCGTCGCAATCTCGGCGGTGGCTTTGGCGGGGGAATCGGAGATGAAATGAGCCTCCTTCCGGTTATGTTTATTGGGCGTCCGTTTCGCTTCACCCGCGACCGTTTGCGTTTGGAGCTGACCGTCGTTCCAGTCATCAGTCTGCCGCAGAAGAAGTGGCAGGGCATAAAAACGAAATTCGTTTCGAGCTACCGCTTTTCCCAATTCATTACGGGCCGCCTCATCTATACGGCGTTCAGTAGCGGTGATCGGACTGATTTGTACGGTCAATATAATAAATGGGACAATATCGGCTGGGAACTGAGTTACGAGTTCTGACCGACCCGCTCGAAGGAGAGAGGGAGAACGCTCACTAGACGAGCAGCTTATGAACGGGCGCTTTTTTTCCCTGACGGTATGGGCCTTGCTGTCCAGCCTGGCGCTTCCGACCGCCGGAGCCGCCGAGCAGAACGGCGACCCGCGCAAAACCTGGAAAACCGTAGCGGAGCTGTCCGAGACGGAAAAAGCGCGCCTCGACCTCCGGGTCGATACCCCCCGCGATACGACGATTCCGTACCTCCCGGCAGAAGCCTATCCCTTTGAGCCGCCTTATACCGCGGAAGAGATGGGCTATCGGGCCATGGAATTCCCGCACATCGCCCGCTGGTCGCACGCTATGGCCGATGTGTTCGGCGCGATTACCAGCACCGGCTTTCTGGATGAAGGTATCACGCTAGCCTATAGCCATTATATCCCGGATGAGTATGGGGTGCCCGGCCAGCTCAGTATGGCACCAGGGGATGCCTATTTTCGGATGGTCTTCTTCTATACCTACCCGCCTGAGAACCAGGGTCTTCAGGACCTGTGGATCTTGAGACGGACGGACAAGGAAGAAACAACCAAACTGGACAATTTCATCTACAGCCCAAACCTGCGCCGCGTACGCCGCCAGCCCCAGCCCCGCCGGGACGCGCGCTTCCCCAATAATGTCCAGACTTTTGACGATGTGGTGGGACGCGATGCCTGGGAGTTCTCGTGGCGCCTGCTTGGCACGGATGTGCTGCACGAGACTATTCGTTTCCCAAATACCCGCCCGACGGTCACCTTGGCCACGCCCGACGGGAGTTTTAATGAGGTCCCGTCGGATCAGATTAAAATGCTGGGCGATACCTATCCGCATTATACTGAAGACGGTGGAGTGTCTTGTTATGTGGTTGAGGCGACTAGGAAAGAAGACTGGTTACCGCACTACCGTATGAGTCGGCTGATATACTGGTTCGATCAGCACAGTTTCTATCCGCTGCGTATCGAGCAGTACGATAACGACAATCAACTGCGGATGATTGAGGTGCGGAATGCCTATCTCGCCAACCCGGCATTGGAAGAACGCGGCTATGCCGGACTGTTTACGCTCTATTACGACCTCGCCCTCGACCTGATGAGTTATAGCGCTCACGACGCCCACTGGGTGAAGAAGTGGGCTCCAGAAGACCGAGAGACGATGTTTGAGCCCGACTTCATGCGTCGCAGTTGGCTCAAGTACCCGCTCAAATCCCAGTCCCTGGTGTATTCTCCGGAGAAATTCTTCCTCCGCCCACACCTGGATCTAGATAAGTTTCCGCAAGACCGGAACGTTACCATCCCCACAGAGCTAGCCCATCGCTACCGGTTGCAAGAAGAAGCCGGACATCTCGTCTTCGACAGTTCCTCTCCGCTCATTGAGGTCAAGGCGCCACAGTAAGAACTTCTATGGCTCCCCGCGCGCAACAGCTCTTGTGGCTCGTTGTCTTCTGCCTGCTGTCTTCCGGTAGCATGGGGGCTGCGGTTGTAGCGGCAGACCAAAGTAGTCTGATCTCACGGAAAACCTGGAAAACGGTTGCCGAGCTCACGGCCGAAGAAAAGAATGCGCTGGACCTCCGTAGTGACACGCCGCGGGATGCAAACGTCCCCTATCTGCCAGCCGAGCCCTTCCCGTTTCAACCGCCCTATACGGCTGAGGAAATGGCGCTACGAGCTATGGAATTCCCACATTCGCCATTCTGGGACTGTGTTCTGATCGACATGGCCTTCTCCGTGACGAACTCGGGATTTATGGATCAACGCGTGACGCTTATTCCCATCCTGTATTTTCCCGAGGATGGGTTTGGAGAACATCTGTATGCGGCCCAGCCCGGCCAGGAAATCTATCGCTGGCTCTCCCAAAGCGTCTCTCCACCCGAACGGTATGGGAATCAGACCTTATGGATAGGCTATCGGACGGATCAAACGTTCCGGACGAAAATAGACATGTTTGCCTATTCCCCATCGCTCCGGCGAATCCGTCGTCAGCCCCAACCTCGGCGGGAAGACCGTTTACCCAATAGTGCGGCAACGTTCGATAACTTGATCGGACGGGATGCCTGGGAGTTCTCGTGGCGCATCCTCGGGACGGATATTTTGTATCAGACGGTGCGTTTTCCCAAGACGCGCCAAACAGCCGTGCTAACCGACGAGAACGGACAGTATGTTGAGGTTGCCGCCCAGGACCTCTCCCTCATGGGCAAAGAATACCCGCTTTATACTGCGGACGGTGGGGTTAAATGCTTTGTGCTCGAAGCCATACCCAAGTCCGAATGGCTACGTGACTACTACGCCCATAAGCTGATTTACTGGGTTGACCAATATGCGTTCTTTCCCTTGCGGATGGAAGAATATGACCGACAAGGGCAGTTGAGTTTTGTGAACACCCGGATTGCGACCCTGGCCAATCCAACTCTGAAAGAGCATGGCTATGCGGTCCAGTTTGACCTGTGGTGGGACGTGTCCATTGATTTCCTGTCCGCTTCGATCCACGGCTTTGTCCCACAGACTTGGTCGGAGGAAGACAAAAAGATCTTCTTCAGCTCTGGATTTATGCGCCGCGAATGGTTCCTGGTGCCGCCCAAGGGTCTGATGAGTCTCAATTCTCCGGACGAATTCTATCTGCGGCCCCCGCTCGAAGAGGGGAAATTCCCGGCCTCGCGCTCTATCGATTTGTCACCTGACGTGCGGGCCTTGATTGAGGCCCAAGAGCGCGAGGGCAAACTGGTGTTCGAGGAGGGGAGGGGGGACGGCTAAGTGCGTCTGCGCGAGAGAATATCTCTGGCGTTGCGGTTGCCTGCCCCCTTCGCGCGTCTTACTGCGCCTCGTGCGTGGCCTGCCAGGCGCGGCCCATAGCATCTGCGGCCAGAATGGCGTCGGCAACCATATCGGGCTGGACGTCAAACGGTTCGTTATGGATGGTTTCGCCTTCTGCGGTCGCCCGCGTCGCCACTTGTTCAAGCATGTCCTCTGGGAGTTCGGTGAGCCCGATCTCGGCCAGGGTAATGGGCAGGCCGACCGCTGATGAAAACTCCAGCACCGGATCGATAACCGAGCGGGGCTGACCTTCAAGCACCAGCTGGGCCATCAGGCCATAGGCGACTTTTTCCCCGTGATAGTACGGATGGGTGAGCGGGGCCGCGGTGAGGCCGTTATGGATGGCATGGGCTGCGGCAAGACCCGAGGACTCGAAGCCCAAACCCGACAACAGGGTGTTGGCTTCTACCAGTCGTTCCAGGGATGGGTTGACAACATGCCGTTCCACGGCCCGTTTGGCATCCGGACCGTCTTCAACCAGGATGTTGTAGCACAGCTCCGCCAGCTTTTCGGCGCTACGCGTTGAGGCTCCGCCACGCATATTTTGGACATGGCCGGCAACGCAGGTTTTGGCCTCGAACCACGTCGCCAGCGCATCTCCCATCCCGGCCACCAACAGCCTGGCTGGAGCTTGGGCGACGACGTAGGTGTCCACAACAACCAAATCCGGATTTTTCCGATAAAAGCGGTATTCCTGGAATACCCCCTCGGGGGTATAAATCACCGACAGCGCGCTGCACGGTGCGTCGCTTGAGGCAATGCTTGGACAGTTGACGACGGGAAGATCGAGGTCGTCTGCCGCGGCCCGGGCCGCGTCCAAGACCTTGCCACCGCCCGCTCCAATAATGACCTGTGCCTTATTCTCTCGTGCTGTTTCTTTGATACGTTCGATTTCAGGATAGGAGCATTCTCCCCCGAACTGGTGGACGACATGGGTGATACCGGCATCGTTCAAATGTTTCTGCCAGACTTCCGAGAGCAGCCGAATGGCACTTTTCCCGGCAACGATACACGCTGGCCCCTGCAGGCCGATGCGCTGCATTTCCGTTCCTAAGGCCGCAGTGGCGTGTTTCCCCTGTACGTAGTGGCTTGGGGCTGAAAAAACTGAGAGCATACATCCCTCCTTACCGATTGCTGCTCCCTCAGATAGAGCAGGGTGAGAGCTTTTGCAGTATAAACTGAGACGTGTTGACGCGGCAAGCAGGAGAGGGCCAGTGGGACAAGCGGAGGGACGTGACTGTCGCCCTATATTGATGAGCAGGCTCCAGTGCCGGGTGCTTTGTCTCGTTGCGTTCGTCCTCTGGGGGTGTTCTGAATTCCCAGGTGAACCACCGCAGTTAGGCCGATATGCGTATAGCAGTGCTCCCAGTGTCGAGCCGTGCCCGCTCGGTGAGCGGAGCGGTCCGGGAGGTATGAGCGACGACGAGCAGACTGAACACGGGATTAAGTACGCCGTTCGGACGCCCGCCAACTACAACCCAGGCATTCTTCACCCGCTCCTCATGGTCTATGCCCCTGCCGGCTCCAGTCGTTTTCGATCCGAGCATCTGACAAATCTGACTTTTGCGGCAACGACGGCTGGTTTTGTCGTTTCCTATGCTGACTCACGCCGCCTTTCGCTTGCAGTCATTCCTGAACTCGGCACGATCCCGCGACTTATTGCCAAAAAATGGTGCGTTGATGAGCGGCGGGTCTATCTGACCGGCCATTCTGACGGCGGAACAGTTGCTCTCGCTCTAGCCCTGTTGGACGAGACTCGCCACATCCCGACGGCGGTGGCGCCCAGTGCTGCCGGGTTCAGACGTACCGACCTCGAAACCTTCTCGTGTCCCGAAAGGCTGTCTGCTCTGATTATGCACAGTGCCAACGACCATCTTTTCCCCGGCTACGGGGCTGAGACGTCCTCTTGGCTGGCTGCATGTAACGAGTGTCGGTCCCGTTTAGTTGAGAATGACGAAAACGGCTGTGTGGCTTACTCAGGATGTAGGACAAACAGCAAAACCATATACTGTGAAGGAACTGGTACTCATCGGCAGTGGCCAGCGCTCAATACGGTCTTGCTGTCCTTCTTCATCGATATTGATAAGACTCTGCACTAAGGAGGGCTCCTGCTCTGGAGTTGTCCCCACTCCCTCATCCTGCTATCTCAGGGCCTTTGGTCAATACTGAAATTCTGTAAGAACTGACCGATGAGACGCGCCCGCCGAATCTCCTCTTTTCTCGCTGTCGTAGCGACGCTCTGCCTGGTGCTTCCTGCGTCATCCTGGGGGCATCGAGACAGGGGGCCTGGAGACCCGTGCCGACGGGAGGTCGGGGCTTCGCTCCTGCATATTACCTTTTATCAGACTCAATTCGATCCGGTCACAGAATATTGTGAAGAAATCCCGCGTGTGGGGAATGCTTTTCTGGTCGTGGACGTGACGCCCGATCTGTGGGAAAGGCCGTTCGGTGTTGAACTCGTTGCTGCAGGTGAATCCGGACAGTCGAGTACGATCCTGTCCTTACCTTTCCAAGTATATGAACGTGGCGTGGCCAACACTGAGGTCGTCGTGAAAGCGGGACTGCGCTACGAAGTGCGTGTGATGCTCGGACTTGCGGAGGAACGCGAACCGCGCAAATTTGCATTTCCCTTTCAGGTTGCGGCATGGTATAAGACCTTAGTCGGACCAGCGCTGATTACCCTCGGGGTGGTTATCGTTCTTGCAGTCTCGGTGATTCGTTATAAGCTCACTGCTCGGAGTAGAGAAGAACTGGCGAAATAAAGCAAGAGGGTATACAGTAACATCGCTATTACTATCGAGGAGGAATAGGTATGGCTCAGGCGCAAGCAGTACAAAATGCACCAAAAGGTTCCGGCGATGGTTCCATGACAACTGGCAGTCCGGCCAACCCGACTGACTGGTCAGTCGGCTGGCATCCTCTCTTCTGGGGGTGCGGGCTGATCATGCTCGCCAATGTCTTTTTCTGGTACTGGAACTACGCCTTTATGTTCACCGCCGGACTGAACTCAGCGAGTGCTGAATTCACGATGTATTACTGGACGCTGTTCTGGGGTGAATTGATTGTACTAGGCATATTCAGCGGGGTGTGGTTGGGCTGGCTCATCCGGAATGGCCGGGCCATTCAAGGGCAAGAATGCTCACCCGCCGAAGAGACGCGCCGGATTGCGATTTTGTGGAGCCTCATTGGCGCGACGAGTCTGGCTATCTATCTGATGGCCAGCTTCTGGCCGAACTGGGACGGATCGTGGCACCAAACCATGGTTCGTGACACGGCATTCACCCCGACCCACATCCCGATGTTCTACTTTTTCTTCCCCCTCTCGGTTGTGTTGGCCGTCGGGACCTATATCTATGGGCGGTTCCATATCCCCGCGTTGTACGGCAAAGACAAGGGATTTCCCTGGTCGTTCTTTCTGCTGATCAGTGCCTGTGTACTCGAATGCATGGCGGTTGCTGCCAATGAGTGGGGCCATAGCCTGTGGATCTCTGAAGAAATCTTCTCTGTTCCGTTTCACTGGCCGTTTGTGATTTACGGCTGGCTTGCGGCGGGTATGTTTGCGGTGTGGGGCGAGACGCTGGTGCGCATGTTCGAGATAGAGAAGATCGAAGAGGATACGAACCCAGAAGCCTCGCTTGAGTCGCCGATCGCCGCCGACTAACAACGGCGGTGTGGGCCTGGTCGATAAACGGATCGAAAATCCTCGTGTAGAGAGGCAGTGCGTATGGCGACGGAAACCACAACCGTAACCGACATCGCAGATGCGGCGGAACGGCAACGGCGGCTCGAACTCAAAGAACTGCTCAACAAGAAATATAAATGGGTTGATTGGAAGTGGGACCTTGTCTTCTGGACTACGGCGGTTTTTGTGGTGGCAGGTGCCGCTGATATCACCAAGCAGTTATTTGCCGGTGACTGGGATTTCTGGACAGATTGGAAAGATCCTCAGTGGTGGCCGGTGGTCACGGCTTTTGCCACGATCATTATTCCCTCGACGCTGCAATACATCCAGTGGACGGCCTGGCGCTTTCCGACTGGTGCGACCTACACCGCGTGTTGCTTGTTTTTTGCGGCCTGGGTTGGGCGGTATTTCCAGTGGGACCTCGCAGCGACCTATCCCATGAACTTCGTGTGGCCCGCCTCCGTCGTCTGTGCCGGGATCTTGATGGACTGGACCTTGATGAAGACCAAGAGTTTTATTCTCACCTCGCTGATCGGAGCCCACGTATGGGCGATTGCGGTGTGGGCCTATAATTACGTCCCCCTAGCCGCCTTTCTCCAACCAGCCCATTTTATGGATCATGTGGTGACGGTTGCCGATGTTCAGGGCATTGCCTATATCCGCTCTCAAACTCCGGAATACCTCCGGCTGATTGAACGCGGCGCGTTGCGGAGTTTCCTGGGTGAGACGCAATACGTTTCCTTGGCCTTTGCTGGAACGGCGGCTTTTGCTGGCTACTGGATCGGTCAGTTTATTGGCCGGTATCTGGCAGTGTGGCCGATTCGGCGCTATCTGAAAACTATGTGAGACAAATTATGAGGTGCGGTATGTCTTTCGAACCTCAGCAGCCCGCCCGATACGGAAGAGTCTGCTCTGTGCTCATGGCTCTTCTTGCCGGCCTGTCTCTGTTTCCCTCCCCCGTGTATGCGCACGGTATGAATATCTCTGAAATAGCCCCGCCCGTCATGACCGCAGGCATCTTAGCCTTTGTGTGTTATTGGCTGGTGGTTTTGTGGCCGGCGTCGAAAGGTGCGGAAACAGACGGACGCGGATCGCCGGAAGCGGGTCCGGTCATTCGCATCAAGCGCAAGCCCCGCCTGCGCGTCATAGAAACCAAGCCTCAGCTCCCGGACGAACAGCCCGAACCCAGGAGGGCGGCGGATGGCTAAGCGATTCGTGATTGGCAGTGAAAGAGTAAACGTGTCCAGCATCTTATATCTATTGAAGGATACGTTTACTCTTTTTGGTATGCTATTCGTACTGGCCGTTGTCGTTGCCAATACGCCGAGCGCCTTTGCCCACGGTGAGGCTGCCGACGAACCGTTTTTGAAAAACATGACCACGGCTTTCTTCAACGTCAGCGTGTCGCCGACTGAAATTGAGGTTGGAGAGCCGGTCAAGGTTACGGGGTCGGTCAAGATTCTCGAGACCTGGCCACATACGCTAGAAACGCCGGAAATCGCTTCTATTATGCCGGTCGTCCCCGGACCGGTTTTTGTACTCAAAGAGCGTTTTGTCAACGGAACGGCTGCGATCGGATCGTTCTTTGCCCAAAAGGGGGGCATTTACGAGTTTGAAATGGAGCTCGTCGGCAAAGAGCCTGGGGACTGGCATGTCCACCCCGGGATCGCCGTATACGGGACCGGGACCCTGATTGGACCTGGCGAATGGGTGACCGTCAAACCCAGCGCGGAGCCGTTCTCCTTCCCGCTCACCCTGCTGTCCGGTGAGACGATTGAGCTCAGTACGTATGGCGGCGCATTTGCCTGGTGGTGGTCGTTTGCCGGGTTTGTCCTAGGGGTCGCCTGGATATTGTACTGGACGACCAATAAAAGAACGGTGACAAACCTTGCTGTCACTGTCCAACTCCCGGTGAACGATGATGCTCCCGATATTGGTCTCATCACGCCCCGCGACCATATGTGGATGAACGTTATCGTGGGTGTGACCCTGGTCATGCTGGTTGTCGGTTGGACGTATGCTACGTCAAATGCGCCGGTTCGGTGGCCGCAGCAAACGGACTGGTTTACACCGGAATTCATTTCTTCCGGTGAGAAGATGGCCGAGGCTCAGGCCAGCGGGGCGACATATGACGAAGCGAGCGAAACGCTTGAGATGAAGGTCCAGGTGACGAATGTTGTCGAGAGCGACATCGAACTCAAACAACTGACTATAGCAATGGCGACCTTTGTGAACGGACCGGAAGCCGAGCAAGCCAAGGCCGGTCCGCGTGATTTCGTTGGTCGCCTCGAAGTACAGCCGGACGGACCGATTGCCCCGGGTGAAACAAAAGAGCTGACCCTGACCGTTTCAAGCCAGATTTTTGGGGCAGAACGCCTCATCCCGACGCAAGCGCCGCAGCAGTTTATTGGTGCAGTCTTACGCTTTGAGAATGGGAACGATGGTCATGAGTTGGTGACGGTCCGTTCAAATGTCGTTCCAACTCAGTTTCGTTCAACCTATCTGCCATAAGATCCAGAGCGGGAAGCATGCGGCTCGCTCTGGAGCGCAACTGGACCGCGCTGTGAAACTGTTCCTCCTTGTTGCCATGCTCCTCGTCCCAATAGGAGCCTGGGGACATGGGGGTGTTGCTATGGATCTGGATCCCTGCATAGAGCGGGCAGGCATCTATCTGGTCCATTTTTCTGCCTACCAACCGCAGGAGTATGCAACCGAGGAATTCTGCCGGAGCGTTCCCCAGACTGGAAGTGCGATTCTCGTTTTTGATCTGATTGATCCTGAACTGCGCAAGAAATCGGCCGCAGTTCGGATTATTGAGGAAACCAATACGGCTGAACCGCGACTGTTACTCGATATCCCGGCGCGGGTATACCCTAGCGGCGTGGTGAACGCTGAAGTCAATTTTGACACGCCCGGACAATATACGGCCCTGATGACAGTTGATGGGGTTGATGGGGCGGCGCGGTTTCCAATTCGCGTCGCTTCACTCTCAACTACCACGCTGGTCTTGATCGCGGGTCTGCTTATTGGCTGTGGCGTGGGTTATTATGTCGTTGGTGGTAAACTCGGTTGGCCACCGTTTCCTACGAAAAAGGCTTCACCCCTGCTCAAGGGATAGCTGCGGAATCGGACAGCCCCCCTTTCCCGAACGCCCTGTTCACAGTACATGTTGAAAGATGTGGCTCCGCGGTCTGCTCTTCTTCCTTTTGCTTAGTGTGCTTGCGATCGGTACACTCTTTCTCGTGCCGCGTACCTGGCTCCCCCGCCCAGTACAAGACCTTGCGTATCGATATCTTGGTGAAGAGTCCTACCAGGAGCCGCCCCCCAGCCGTCAAATAAGCCCTGTCAGTGTGGAGCCGTTCTGTCTGGATAGACACGCAGACTGGCGGGAGTCCCAGACGCTTGAAGGTGTTGCCATCGAAGCCTCGCCCGTGTGTGAGCCGGACAATCCGGCGGAAATTGCGGCCTTTGTCAAAGGAACGAATAATATCAGTCTGCACACCCTTATGGAGACCCGGCTGACACCCAATACCGTGGTGAAAGAGAATGACAGAGACGGGGATGGCGACCCTGACGAGATTCATGTCCGACTTGAAGTCGTAGAACTGAATGGGCACTCGCCGGATGATCCTGCACCGTTTCCCGCCTACGCCATTGCGCCGGGTGTCCAGCCTGGACTCTGGGTTTTCGCGCCAAAATCACGCGGTATGGCGACTGAAAATTTTGAGAGCGAGTGGGCACATCCGACCCTGCGAGCCCCGTCTCCGGTGATTCGTGTAGAGCAGGGGGATACGCTCCGGGTCACCCTGGAGAATACGCACTATCTACCGCACACCATACACTTCCACGGGGTGGACCATCCCTTTGTTGACGCCACTGGTGAGGGAAATGATGGAGTGCCGATTGCGAGCGAAATGCCAGTCTCACCAGGGGAGAGTCGCTCCTATGAAATGACTCCGCGTCAAACGGGCACGATGTTCTACCACTGTCACGTCCAACCGCATGTCCATATTCTAATGGGGCTCCAGGGGATGTTTGTGGTTGAGGACAACCGGCCGAATAACTGGCTCCAAACGCTCAATATCGGGGCCGGCCGGGTGCGCGCTGTCTCTGCCGCAGTCAGAGAGTCTTATGACCGGGAATTCGATTTGCACTACCAGGACATTGACCCGACGTTGAATAATATTATTCAGACCGCAGGTGATCCCCGATTGATCGCCGAGGCGACCAATCGCCGCTATGATATTACAGATCAAGAACCCGACTATTTCCTACTCAACGGCCGCTCCTTTCCCTACACGACTCGTGAGTCGCTGATCGTTGTTGCTCCGAATGAACACGTCAAACTGCGCGTGCTCAACGGCGGAGCAGAAGGTATTTCCCTACACACGCATGGGCATAAAGTCACGCTGACGCATTATGATGGCGTCGAACATAATCCGGCTGCGCAAATCACTCGTGATGTGGTCTGGATTAGCCCGGCCCAACGGGTAGACCTTCTGCTCAACACCACTAATGATGGCCTGCATAATTATGGGCCAGGCGTCTGGCTGCTCCACGACCACAAGGAAAAGGCTATCACCACTGATGGGATCAACCCTGGTGGCAATATCAGTGCCATTGTCTACCGGGACTATCTGGACACATCCGGCCAGCCGAAAACGCAGGGGATGGACTGGGCGCCGTTTTTTACTAAAGAATATTATCAAAAAAAGCTTCCCATCTGGGCCGGACTGAAGGACTTCGGTCTGCTTGGGGAGGCCAGCGCTCGTTCCCTGCCCTTGAGTTATGCCCTCATACTTGGGATAGGCATCGGTCTCCTTATCGGTGCGGCCTTCGCCTTGAGCAAGCGACGGGTTCGGTACCGGTAAGAGGGGGAATCTTCGATGGGATGTTCGCTGAGGAAAAATAGTCAGCAGGGGGCAGAGGTGTTCCGGGGAGGGCAATCTCGGAGAACGGTCTCTACACTGATCGTGTGTACCTTGTCCGTCTTGTTATCTATCGAGGTTGGCTCGACTCAGGAGCACGAGTCTCACCATCATCATGGGATGCAACTCGACAATGCGGGTATGGTGATGAATGAAAATACGGACCAACTCCCCCGGGGCTGTCCTCGCCTCTCTGGTGAACGCGAGATCACTGTTCGTGCCGGCAAAGAATTTGCCCAGCCGGGAACGATGTTTGCGTATGATCAAAACGAATGGAATTTTGCGCCATGTACGAAACTCACGGTAACACTCATCAATACGGACACCGTTCGTCACCAGTGGATGCTGCACGGCCTGCCGCGCTATATCTATCCCATGGGTATGTTCACGCTTGAGGTGGCGGGTAAAGGACAGCGGACCAGCACTTTCATTCTCCCACCCGGAGACAAGACCTATCTGGTGCACTGTGACGTTTCTCAGCATATGGAAAAGGGCATGAAGGCGCAGCTCAAGGTTGGTGCTGGAGATGGGGATCTCCCCAGCATTCCCGGCATAACCGGACCGCGTCTGCGGGACCCGCATGTGCGCGTCTGGAACGGCTGGACGCACGGAGCGGTCGTTCTGTTCGGTATCGCCGGGGCGCTCTTCGCGGGGAGAAAATTGCGCCTCTTTGCCTAAGAGTTCGGGGCGTATGCGGTGTCCACTTTCTTGACCTCTGTTATAAAAATCAGTAGGGTTCGACCACATTTTTCGATTGGCAATTACTCTGAGGAGGCATTACCCATGCGAGGTTCCTGGTCGTGTAGATTTTTAGCAATAGCCGTCACTCTCATGTTTTTCTCTCCCCGCGCGCTTGACGCCGACGCGCTTCAGCCGGTGACGCAGGAGCGCCTGCTCCAGGAGCCGGCCAATGACTGGTTGATGTACGGTGGAAATTACGCTGGCTGGCGCTTCAGCCCACTGAAGGATATTGACCGCGGGAACGTTAAAAAACTCCAGGCCACCTGGATATTCCAAACCGGTGTGCCGGCACAAATGCAAGCCTCGCCGGTAGTTGCCGATGGTGTCATGTATCTGACCGCGGCCTACAACAAACTGTTTGCCTTAGACGCGGCAACGGGTAAACCGCTCTGGAAGTACGATCATGAATTGCCGGACGATATGCGAATTTGCTGCGGACCGGGTAATCGGGGTGCGGCACTGGCTGGGGATAAGGTCATTATGGCCACCCTGGATGCGCGTGTTGTCGCGCTCGACAGAAAAACCGGCGCCGTTGTGTGGAATACTAAAGCCGACGACTATGCGGGTGGCTTCAGTTTTACTCTGGCACCCCTGATTGTTCGAGATAACGTCATTGTTGGTATTGCGGGCGGTGAATACGGCATTCGCGGATATATCGATGCCTACGATCTTGAGACCGGGGAACGTAAGTGGCGCCGTTATACCGTGCCTGACGAAGGAGAGCCCGGTGTCGAGACCTGGGCTGGTGATTCGTATAAACAGGGCGGCGGTCCGGCCTGGGTGACCGGCTCGTATGATGCGGACCTTGACTTGGTGTACTGGGCAACGGGCAATCCGGCCCCCGACTGGAACGGAGATGGACGTGAGGGCGATAATCTCTATACGAACTCGGCGTTAGCCCTTGACCCAGACAGTGGTGAGATCAAATGGTACTTCCAGTTCACCCCGCACGACGTCTGGGACTATGATGGCAACACCGGCATGTTTCTGCTTGACGTCACGCGCAGCGGGGAGTCTGTAAAAGCCTTAGCCCAGCCCAATCGGAACGGATATATGTATGTCCTGAATCGTGGGGATGGGAAGTTTCTGCACGGCTCTCAGTATGTTGAGCAACTCAACTGGGCGGAAGGGCTGGACGAAAATGGTCGTCCGATCGTTGATCCTCAGTATGTGCCGATGGAGGGAGGCAATCCCGAACTTATCTGTCCTGGGAACGTAGGGGGACAAAACGGCTCGTATGCCGCGGCTTACAGTCCGCTGGCTGACCTCATCTTTGTCCCGACGATCGAGAGTTGCGGCAAAATGGAAAAGGCCAGGTCCATTTTCATTAAGGGTATCCCCTTCTGGGGCGGAGGGCCTGGGCAAACCCAGGGCGACCTTGGTACGGCCTACGGTCACGTCACGGCCATAGACCCGACCACCGGCGAGGTGAAGTGGCGCTACAAAGACGAGTGGCCGATGGTCGGGGGCGCGCTCGCCACCGCCGGCGGACTCGTCTTTACGGGCAACCAAAAGGGGTTCGCGCTTGCCTTGGATGACGCAACGGGCGAAGTTTTGTGGAAGTTTCAGACCGGGTCCGCGGTTCGAGGACAACCGATCTCCTACAAGGTTGGGGATAAACAGTACGTTGCCGTTCCCAGTGGCGCCGGAGGGCTGGTGGTGGACATCGTGGGAAAATATCCCCACACCACACCGGGGAGTGCCGTTGCGGTCTTTGCCCTGCCGTGAGCTCTCAATGCCAAAATAGGTCAGATAGGTAGGGGCAATTCATGAATTGCCCCTACGTTTTTGTGCGGATTGGAAACCCCTAACCCAACACTTGCTCAATACGCCGGCTGACCTCATCCGGTGCGGCGTTACCGTCCACCCGTTTCAGCCTTCCTTGGGCCGCATAAAAAGGGATAATCGGTGCCGTTTCCGAGTGGTATTTTTCGAGCCTGGCTCGGCAGGCCTCTTCGGTGTCATCTTTGCGCTGCATCACTCGGCCGGCAATATCTGCAGGCGGCGGTTTAAATTTCATATGGTAAATATCGCCCGTATCGGGGTCCAGGCGTCGACCGGTAATGCGTTCGACAATCAAATCGTCCGGGACTTCAATTTGTAGCACAACATCCAGGGCAACCCCGGCCTTCTGCAGTTCGACATCAAGGGCCTCAGCCTGGGGTCGGGTGCGTGGAAAGCCGTCCAACATAAACCCCTCTGTACAGTCAGGTTTTCCAATCCGCTCTATCACCATCGCGATGACGAGGTCATCCGGCACCAATCCACCGGCCTTCATATAGCCGTCTGCCTGTTTGCCTAACTCGGTCCCTTCACTGACCGCCGCGCGGAGCATATCACCGGTTGAGATATGAGAAATATTGAACCGTTCAACGAGATGGACGGCCTGCGTCCCTTTGCCCGCCCCCGGTGGCCCGACTAAAATCATCCGCATAGATGTCAATCCTCCCTCTGGTACGACAGCTCGCTGTCGCCTGAAATCATGAAGACGCCAGGCATACTATCGAAGAATCCCGCGAAAGGACACTATCTCTGCTAGGCGTGTCAGGGGGCTCGTGATAGAGTCAGCAGCACCATATCAAGACAGAAGACAAGGAGGGATATATGAAAATCGGAGTTTTCGAGTTCTGCATCGATCGCTCGGTTGATCCGGCCATCATTGCAAAACGCGCAGAGGAATTGGGCTTTGGGTCCTATTGGGTGCCCGAACACGCGATTATTCCGGTCAAAACCAGTTCGCCCTATCCAGCCTCGGAAGACGGCATCATTCCAGACGAGTACGGCCGCATCACCGACCCGTTTGTGTCGTTGGCGCGAGCCTCGGCCGTGACCAAGACGATTGAACTCGGCACGGGAATTTGTCTGATCCCGGAGCGCAATCCGCTTGAATTAGCCAAAGAAGTCGCGACCCTAGATCATTTCTCGGGTGGCCGTTTCATCTTTGGCATTGGGGCGGGCTGGCTGAGAGAAGAGACGGAGATCATGGGGGGTGATTTCGATCACCGCTGGGGACAAACCAAAGACGCCGTCCTGGCCATGAAGGAGCTCTGGACGCAGGACGAGGCCGAATATCACGGCAAATACTACGACTTCCCCGCTGTCCGTTCCTTCCCGAAACCTGCCCGAAAACCTCATCCGCCGGTTTATATGGGCGGCTCGTCAAAATACGTCTTTAAGCGGGTGGTCGAATGGGGAGACGGCTGGATGCCGGTTCTGTCTCCTGTGGAAGACATTCAAGCCGGGCGACAGCGCCTCAACGAGATGGCCGAACAGGCTGGCCGCGATCCAAAAGAAATCTCTGTCCTGGCCTTTGGCTGGCCCGGCAAATTTCGCACCAAAGAGGAAATCAATGAGCTGCAATCTGCCGGCGTGGACCATGTCACCATATGGCTGACACAGAGTGAGGAAGGCGAGAACGCCGTCCTCGCAGAATTGGAGTCTCTGGCCAAAGAAGTGCTCTAGAGAGAACGGACTATCAACGGGATAAGGAAGGGGCGGTCCGCTTGTGATCGCCCTTTTTCTCTAGGAGAAGCTGCATGATTAAATTTGGCATCATGGCCATGCCCCAGCATCCCCGAGCGGATTCGCCCGTTAAACGATTGAGGGAAACGGTTGAACTGACCCGCCTCGCGCGGGATGCCGGCCTCGACTCGATTGCCTGCGGTCAGCATTTCCTTGCTCCTCCGTATCAGAATATCCAAAGCCTGCCTTTGCTGTCGCGGCTGGCGGCCGAGAGTGGTTCGATGTCGCTGGTGCTGTCGGTGATTCTGCTCCCGCTGTACAGCCCGGTAGGTTTGGCCGAAGATGTGGCTTCGCTTGATGTCATCAGCGAAGGGCGCGCCGTATTTGGCGTTGGGCTCGGCTATCGAGATATCGAGTATCAGGGGTTTAATACGCGCCGCCGTGACCGTATCCCTCGCTTTGAGGAGTCCCTGGAACTCATCCGTCGTCTGTGGACAGAAGAAAACGTATCCTTTCAGGGCAACCATTTCACTATAGAAAACGCGACGAGTACGATCCGACCCGTCCAGCAACCGCATCCGCCTATCTGGATTGCTGCGAACAATGATAGTGCCATTGAGCGCGCCGGTCGGTTGGGGTGTGCATGGCTGGTCAATCCGCATGCTACTCTACCCACCCTGAAACGGCAGATGAGCTTGTATAAAGACACTCTGGCTGCGGCCGGCCATACCGACGCGCCGGAGATTCCCATTATCAAGGAAATGCACGTTGCCAAAACGCATGACGAATCGCTGGCTATTGCCCAGCCGTATCTGGAGAAAAAATATCAAGCCTATGCCGACTGGGGACAGGATAAGGAACTGCCCGGCGAGGAGTCGTTTCGCGTATCGTTTGAGGAACTGGCCAGAGATCGTTTTATTCTCGGCAGCGTTGAAGAGGTCATTGAACAGATCGAAGCCCATCATCGTCAGCTCGGGATTGACCATTTTATTTTCCGGATTTGGTGGCCAGGCATGGAAGCATCTCATGCCTACCGGGTAGTGGAACTGCTGGGCGAACACATTATCCCGTATTTCGGGAAGTGAGCGGAGAGACGCGGTGATACCCGGTCTCTCCGCTTTGCCTGCGTGTCTAACTCGTCTGCAAACGCTCAACCAGTTCCTGGGTAGGGAGGACCTCGGCGAACATCGACGCTTGGGTAATCAAGGTGGAGCGGTGTAATTCACTATGCGCGATTTTCCCCAGCGTCGGATGCGCACCGTCACGCGTCGCGGTTGCATCATTGAGAAAGAGGACGCGAAAATCTCGTTGAAACCCCTCGCGCGCGGTCGTGTCGCAGCACATATGCGTCATATAACCTGAGATGACCAAGGTCTCGATGCCCTCTTTTCGCAGGGTCTCTTCCAGGTCGGTTTTAGAAAACGATCCGGGATAATGTTTAACGATACGATGGTCCTCGGGGCGTGGGTGAAGGCGCGGGTGGAGTTCAAAGCCATTTGTGCCTCGAATGAAAATCCCCCGCTCGGGATTCAGGACTTCGTGCTGAACATAGATGACTTTGGCGCCTATTTGTTGGCTGGCTTCAATCGCGGTCTCGATTTTGTCCAGTGCCGCGTTTCCATCCGGGATGGGCCATTTGCCATCAAAGTAGTCATTCTGAACGTCTATGACGATCAGCGCTGTTTTCTTGGGATCAAGAGCCATGGCTTCCTCCTCTTTTTCTCGTCCGATATGTGTGAGCTGTAACGGAAGAGAGGCGGAAGAGTCAAGCGATAGACAAGCTTGACTTCTGACTCGGGTGGGATAGGTGGGGAATTGTATCCCTTATGGAGGAGGCCATATGATTTATGAGCTGCGAACCTACCAACTCGCCTTTGGCGGTCTGGCCGAATATCTCGAAGTGGCGGAAACGATCATCCTGCCCGGCGTAGCGGAACACGGGATCAAGCCCGCCGGATTCTGGTATAGCGAGATTGGTCAGCTGAACGAAGTCGTCCACCTCTGGGCATATAACGACCTGAATGAGCGACAAGAAAAGTGGGCACGCTGGGCCAAGGATCCGCGCCGGACTGAAGTAGCCAAGCGTCTGCGTGGGGTGATCCTCAGTCAGAGCAATAAAATTCTGAGCCCAACGGAATTTTCTCCCATGCAATAAAACGCTTGCCCATTCGTCGCTGTGAAGACATTCAGTCTTATTTGGTGCGCGCTCTTTGGGATGAGTGTAGGCTGCGGTCCTGTACCTGCTCCTGAAATTCTCACGGGCGAAGGGATTGTCGAAAAGGTCGTGATCCCAGATCGACGCGTTGTCGTCGCGCACGAAGACATTCCAGGCTTTATGGATGCCATGACTATGAGCTTTGAAGTGAATAAGCCTAGTCTGCTCCATAACCTCAAGCCAGGCGACCATATCCGCTTTACCCTGGA
Source organism: Candidatus Binatia bacterium (assembly GCA_022820725.1). GTDB lineage: Bacteria > Desulfobacterota > Binatia > Bin18 > Bin18 > Bin18. The sequence continues at coordinate 70,329 of JAJEFA010000012.1, read as the reverse complement.
GCGGACAAAGCTGACTTTGTATCTGGTTGCTGTTAAAAAAATTGCGGTGCCAACCGCGGAAGGGAAGAGGGGTAGCGGCTAGGACACAACCGGGTTTTGCGTCCTACTCAAGCGTGTCTTTGTCTTTTTGGGGCCAGAAGAAACGCCAGATCTTGACGGGAGCACTTAACAGCGAAAATGAATCAGGCTCGTCTTCCTTCTCGAGTTCCTGCTCATACTGACGGTCCTCATACATCTGTTCCCAGGTTGTCCCGTAGTAGTCATCCTCTTCTTCAAAATCATCAGCCTGACGCGGCGATGTTGACCCCCACTTCCACGTCCCGATATTGTCCCCTGTATCGCCATAGTGTGAAGGCTGCGCCAGGATGGGCGCGCTGAGCGCCAGACTGAAACAGACAAAGCTCAAGAAAACAGCCCATATCATCTCTATTTTTTACCACAGTCGTCCACCTAGGCCAACGCAAGCACTTGGACCTCGGCTGAGACGTAAGTGGCCCGAGACATAGCTGTCTCCCCTATGCTACGAAGGGAGTCACGGAAGGGGGATGTGAGTGGTGAGTTTCGCATCGGTTCTTGTCTTTGGTTTTTTACTCGGACTCAGGCATGCCTTTGAGGCAGACCACCTCGTTGCTGTCTCAACACTCGTGACGCCTAAGCGCTCTCTATGGAAAAGTGTCCGTTTCGGTGTCATCTGGGGGCTTGGCCACTCGGCTACGCTCCTGGCTGTCGGCGGCGTTGTGCTCATCCTTCAGGTGAATATTCCCCCCGTACTGGAACTTTCTCTGGAAGGCTTGGTTGGCGTCATGCTGGTCGGTTTAGGATTCATGACTCTATTCGACTGCCGGCGCCGTCGTATTCACCTCCACCAACATACGCATGGAGGAAACACGCACCTCCACTTTCATACACATGTGGAGGGTCCGGAGCACTCCCATCAACATGGAGGAGAAACAGGATGGACGCCTCTCCTCGTCGGTATGGTCCACGGATTAGCTGGCAGCGCCGCCGTGCTCTTGCTGACAGTGGCAACGGCTCCGTCTCCGGTGGAAAGCCTGCTCTATATAGCGTCTTTTGGCTGTGGATCCGTACTGGGCATGGGGGCCGCGAGTCTCGCCTTTGGTTTCTTCTTCTCGCTCACGCAAAGACACCTCCAAGGGGCAAACCTGTCTCTCCGTATTGCGGCCGGTGCTACAAGCGTGGCATTAGGAATCTGGATTATTTATGAGCTGAGTGTCACCAATGCGTATGCTCTGGTTTGACATTTTCCTCTTATGTCCGCTCAATCCAGACGGTCTGGCTATGAAAAATTGGAGCAGGGCCTCAATGGAGTGCGGGTCTGACACGCACCGAGCGAGATTATGAAAATTGTCTATTTCGATGCTTTCTCTGGTATCAGCGGCGACATGGTCATCGGTGCGCTCCTTGACCTGGGTCTATCGCTTGATCTACTGCAAACTGAATTCTCCAAGCTTCCGCTCGACGGCTATACCCTGCATCAATCAGAGCGGATTCAACATGGCATCCGTGCGATCAAATTCGATGTAAGCGTCAGTGCCCAACAGCACGAGCGCAGCTTTCGTTCCATTGCCGACATGCTGAAGGCAAGCCCGCTCAGCGAAACGGTCAAAACCACTGCGCTCAAGATTTTTACCCGGCTGGCTGAAGCCGAGGCTCACGTTCATAATACCTCAGTTACGGACGTTCACTTTCATGAGGTTGGGGCGGTTGATTCGATTCTCGACATTGTTGGTACGGCTATCGGCCTTGAAGCTTTAAGAATACAGGCCGCATACACCAGCCCGCTTCCCATGGGAAGCGGATTCGTATCCTCTCGTCACGGCACCTTACCCGTGCCCGGTCCTGCTACTGCGGAACTCGTAAAAGGAATGCCCGTTCGATTCGAGGACGGCCAGTCTGAACTGGTCACGCCTACCGGGGCGGCGATTCTTGCTGTCATGGCCCAACCGGGGCCACCCTTGTTTTCCATTACGCAGGTCGGCTATGGCGCAGGGGCACGTACTCTGTCCGATCGGCCCAACGTCCTACGGGTCTGTCTTGGACACTCGGTCTCTGAGGTGCGACACGAACAACTGCTTGTCCTAGAGACGAATATCGATGACCTCAATCCGGAGTGGTACGAGCATGTCATGGAGCAACTCTTTGTTGCGGGTGCACGGGATGTCTTTTTCTCACCAGTTCAAATGAAGAAAAATCGACCGGGGATTTTACTCCGGGTTTTATGCGCTCCTCAGGATCAGGGCCAGCTTTCCAACATCATTTTTAACGAGACATCGACACTAGGCATCCGCTCCTATCCGGTTGATCGTCTGGCACTCCAGCGGGAGCAGAAAGAGATACAGACCCGGTACGGCCCGGTCAGAGTCAAAATTGCCTATCAGCCCAACGGGCAGGTCAACTGTGCTCCAGAATATGACGACTGTAAGCGCCTCGCCCAAGAAAAAAAGATTGCACTCAAGCTGGTGTATGAGGCCGCTCTGCAGGAGGCGAGGAGCCAGCGTGGGCAGGACAAATCCCTCTAGCGCTAGCTACGAAACAAGATCGGCCAGAACCTCAACTGGGTGAACGCGGGGGTTGACGGAAGCGTATACGCGTTGCACCTTGCCCTCCTCATCGAGCAGGTAACTGATCCGATTGGCAAAGCCCGCGCTGGCATCCTGACACGCACCATACGCCATCCCTATACTCCGAGTCGTGTCACACAGGAGCGCGTACGGGAAGCTGAATTTTTTCGCAAAAGCGGCGTTTTCCTCAACCGTGTCAAAGCTGATTCCCAAAACCTCAACATTTTGTGATTTAAAGTCTTCAATCTGGTCGCAGAACCCACGACCCTCAATCGTTCAGCCAGGAGTATCGGCTTTTGGATAAAACCATAAAAGGACTTTTTTGCCACGTAAGGCCGATAAAGACAGATCGTGGCCTTCATGTGTCTTCACTGTAAAGTCTGGTGCGGTGTCTCCTACTTGCAACATGATATTTGTTCTCCCTCCGGTCAGGCTGGACTGTTTCTATTTAGAGCGCGCTCGACAGATTCCGCTGATTATATTCAATCTTTGCCCGCTCTTTTAAGTATTTCGTGAGCTCCTGATAGGCTGCCGTTTTTTTTCTTTGGAGGAGCGACTGACGAAGATCATCCCGTTGCTCTTCGAGCTGCTCCGGGTCAGCAGGAATATATTCTTTAAGAACAGCAATGAAAGTATTCCCTCCCCATGTATAACTCTGGGGAGCGACAGGGGCTTCTGGTGTTAATCGAAATGCCTCGGTCTTCAGAGCCGGCACGACACCGATCTTTGGAATATAACCGCCCCGACGCGCAAACGCCCCAGTCTCTTCTACTGGGAGCGCTTCTGCTTTTGCCAAACTGGCCAGATCTTTTGTCTCTTTGAGTTTCGTCAGGAGCTTGTCTGCCTTCTCTTGGGCCAAGCGTTCTGCCTGTTCACTCCGGTACTGTTCTTCAGCCTCTTCTTGCACTGCCGTAAATTCGGGAATCCGAGAGGGTACCCGTTCCGCGAGCGATACTAGGAACCAAGTGTTATCAACTTGAACGGGGTCACTGATTTGTCCTGGTGACTGTCCGAGGGCGGTTTCAACGAGTTTTGGACGACGACCAAGGCCCGGAATCGTCTCGTTCTGATTGACAAGCGGGGTTTCCTTTGCCTCTAATCCAACGGATTCGGCAAACTGTAGGAGCGTTGTACCATCAGCGATGTTCTTCCGATCCCCGCGTGCACGTTTCTCTGCAACGGCTCGACTTTTCCGTTCCTGCAATTCTTCGGTGACCGTATCAGTGACTTCTTCAAGCGGTTTGATGCGCCCAGGCTGGATTGCCTCAACTTTGATGATGTGAAAGCCGAAGGTTGTTTCGACGAGGTCGCTCACTTGTCCAACCTCCATGCCGAAGGCGGCCTCTTCAAACGGCCTGACCATACGGCCCCGCCCAAAAAAGCCGAGGTCTCCGCCGTCGCTTGCCGTTCCCGTATCCTGTGAATATTCCTCGGCCAAGGCAGCAAAATCTTCTCCCTGGCGTGCTCGTTCGAGAATACCTTGCGCTGTACTTCGCGTGTCGGCTTTCCTTTCATCTGAGATGCCGTCAGCCAGGGAGAAGAGAATATGACGGGCTTGGACCTGCTTCTCTTCCGTAAAGCGCTCACTTTTATGGGCGTTGTAAAAATCGAGCACCTCATCTTCAGAGACCGAGGCCTCTGCCTCAAAGTCCTCCGGTGCATACGAGACATAATGCAGGCGGACGCGCTCCGGTATCCGAAAAGATTCCGTGTTGTTGGTGTAAAATTCGCGTACCTGCTGTTCAGTGATCGTGACCAGATCGACCAGATCCGCCGAGGCTATTTTGAGGAAAGCGAGATTCACTTGTTCTTGTTCAAAACGAAATAATTCTTCTACCTCATAATCCGTAGCGCGGATTGATCCGTCAATGAATTTTTGGAATCTCTCGATAACGAGCCGGTTCCGTTGCTGCTCTTCAAACTCCTGGGGTGTCATCCGTAAATACCGTAAGAGCCGACGGTAGCGGTCTGGGCTGAAAGAGCCGTAGCTGTGAAAGGTGGGGGAGGCGGCGATCTCCTGTCGCACATCTTCATCTGATGCCCTGAATCCAATTCGGCGCGCTTCTTTGGCCAGCAACTTCGTATCAACGAGCTGATCAAGCGTCTGCTGTCGCAGATTCATTTGCCGGGCGAGCTCTGGAGTAAAACGCTCTTTATAGACTTCCCGGTAGTTGGTCTCGACATTCCGATAGGCGCGCTGGAATTCCTGGAGGGTGATAGGCTCATCATCGACCGTTACGATAATTTGCACTTGTGCATCGTCTCCAAAGCTCCCAATACCAAAGAACACGAAGACAAGGGCAATAACCAAAAAGAGCGCTTTGATCCATATTGACCGAGCCCGTTGACGCATAAAGTCAAGCATATGGGTTGACCTCCTATTTCATCATGCCATAGTCAATATTGAAGAAAAAACAAATGTATTACAAGAACTTGCCCTATTATCAAAATTCTGCTAGAAACCTTGTTCTATTAGGTTTGCTTGAAGAACGAAGGAAATAAAACATGGTTCTTAACGCGCTGTGGGGAGCGCTGTCGGTTGACATGGCAGTTGACCTAGGCACAGCGAATACCCTGATCTATGTAAAGGGTCATGGGATAATGTGCAATGAGTCTTCCGTTGTCGCGGTACAGCAGGAGGCGACTCGAGGGGCACGCCGCGTTCTTGCGGTTGGCATCGAGGCAAAGCGGATGCTCGGCAGGACGCCTGGAAATATTGTCGCGATCCGCCCACTCAGAGACGGGGTGATCGCGGATTTCGAGACAACCGAGGCGATGCTGCGCTATTTCATTCGTAAGGTCCACAGCCGTCGCGCCCTGATGCGGCCGCGTATTGTTATTTGTATACCCAATGGCAGTACCGCGGTAGAAAAGCGTGCTGTCAAGGAGTCTGCTGAGTCTGCAGGGGCCCGTGAGGTCTATCTGATGGAGGAACCGATGGCGGCTGCTATCGGAGCCGGACTCCCGGTTACTGAGCCCATCGGCAACATGATTGTTGACATTGGTGGTGGGACGACGGAAGTCGCTGTGATCTCGCTTGCGGGCATTGTGTTCTCGTGTTCGGTGCGGTCTGGTGGCGATAAAATGGATGAGGCGATTATCCAGTATGTCAAACGAAAATATAATCTCTTGATAGGTGAACGAACTGCCGAGTTGATAAAGATTACCATAGGCTCAGCCCATCCCATAGAAGAAGAGCTCACTATGGAAATTAAAGGCCGCGATCTGATGACGGGGATCCCAAAAACGGTAGAACTCTCCGCTGAAGAGATGCGTGAGCCCCTGATTGAGCCAATTAATCAGATTGTCGAGGCGGTCCAAGTCGCGCTGGAACGGACGCCGCCTGAACTAGCTTCGGACATCGTTGAGAACGGGATCGTGTTAGCTGGAGGTGGTGCCCTCCTGCGCAACCTCGACGTTCTGCTCAGTGCTGAAACCGGACTGCCGGTGGTCCAGGCTGAGGATCCTTTGACCGCGGTTGTGATGGGAGCGGGAAAAGCGCTCGAAGAACTCTCTTTTCTCAGAGAGGTCGCTGTGCCCTGAGTGTGAAGCATGCTTGAGATCCTGTACAGATACCGTCTGCTCTTATCCTGCGGTTTCTTTCTTTTTGTCGCGTTACTGTTGGCGACCGTGAACGCCCGGTCCCCGTACCGCATCGACCCCGTTGGCGTGCTGTTTCTCGAAGTGATGAAACCCCTTCAAGTCGGAGCGACAGTAGTGGTTCAGGGCACAGGAAAAATATTTGATCAATATCGTGACCTGCTCTCCGTCCATCAAAACAATGAAGCGCTCCGCGCGCGGCTTGAAGCGCTTGAGCAGACGCAGGAACGGTTATTCGAATTGGAGTTGGCGAATCAGCGGTTAGAACTTCTGCTGGGTTTACGGGCGCAAAGCTCAGATACGTCAATTGCCGCACGCGTGATTGGGCGAAATCCGGGGACATGGACGCACACAGCAGTGTTAGACAAAGGGGAACGGCACGGAATCCAGAAAGAAATGGCGGTACTTACCCCAGCTGGTGTTGTAGGAAAAATTGTGTCTGCTAGTCCGCATGCCGCCCACCTTCTCCTGATCTCTTCCGCCAATAGTGGGGTCGACGCCCTTGTTCAGCGTTCGCGTGTCTCTGGGATCGTGTCTGGCTCCATTGCTGGGAACTGCCAATTGAAATATGTTCAGCGGGGTAGCGATGTCGTGGTTGGAGATGTGATCATTACCTCTGGGCTTGATGGGGTCTTTCCGAAAGGACAGCAGATTGGGCGCGTAACGCGTGTCACCTCACGAGATGACGAGATATTCCAAGACATAGAGGTTACGCTCAGTGCCGAACTCGCAGAGATCGAAGAAGTCTTGGTGGTTGCTCCAGCTGTCGTCCGAGCAGGAGCCGAGCCCTTCAGAAACGAATAGGCTCCGGACCTTTGGTCTCCTCGGAGCCTGCGGAGTCGGAGCGGTTCTTTTACAAACAACGGCTTTCCCGCATTTTCCATTTGCGCCTGACCTGTTACTCATTTTCTGCGTCTATCTCGGCATTTACCACGGTGCCATGGCTGGGGCAGCGAGTGCTTTTTTCTTGGGGTATATGCTGGATAGCTGTTCAGGAACTCCGGCGGGGATGTGGACTCTCGCCATGAGTCTTGTTTTTACCGTGACAAAACTCCTATCCCAAAGGCTATGGATTCAGAATCCTCTCTGTGTCCTCGGACTCGTTGCCGGCGCAGTTCTCTTGAAGGCAGGTACCTTTCTCGCGCTGCTTGAAGGACACTGGGCAGTCGCTCCTATTCGGTTTTTTCTCACGCAATACGTGCTGTGGGATTTACTCTTGGCTCTCTCCCTGACTCCGCTCATCTTTGTCCTCCTGGCAAGGGGAGAGCGCGCTATCGCCAGAGTATAAATGGACGAGCAGTCAGAGGTCTTTGCGTCTCAGGAAACGCTCACCGCGTGCTACCGTCGCATCGGTATCATTAGTCTCATCGTCTTGTTTGTTTTCAGTGCTCTGGGCTTTCGTTTATGGCAGCTGCAGATCGTTGAGGGTGATCGCTTCCGAACACTGTCGGAAAAGAACCGCATTCGCCTGAAGCGGCTACCGTCCATACGGGGCCTCATGCTTGATCGGACCGGACGGGTTGTCGCCGGAAATCACCCGTCGTTTGATGTCATTCTGGTCCCGGAAGACGTACAAAATCGCCTGACAACGCTCCATACTCTCGTATCGTATTTGCCTGAGGCGGCAGGTTTTCTCGAGGGAAAGGCTCCCCGGAATCCACGTCGACCCGCATACGAAGGCATCTCTGTAGCCCGTGATATTTCTTGGGATACGCTGGCCGCGATCGAAGCTCACCAGTTAGACTTACCCGGTGTCACTGTTGAGGCGAGTCTCAAGCGCTTCTATACCGCTGGGAACCTTGCTGCCCACCTCGTCGGCTACATCGGTGAAGTGAATCAGACCGAGATTGCTGAAAATAAGAGGTACCGGCAGGGCGACCTTGTTGGCAAGGTCGGATTGGAGAAAGCCTGGGAAGAACATCTGCGTGGATATAATGGTGGACAACAGATTGAAGTTGATGCAACGGGAAGAAAATTACGTGTTTTAGACGAAGTGAAGACCCGGCCCGGATATAATTTACATCTAACGCTTGATGTTGAACTGCAAGAACAGGTCGAACAGGCTCTAGGAGAGGCAGAGGGATCCGTTGTGGTCCTTGCCGTCGAGACCGGAGAGGTTCTTGCTCTGGCCAGTCGTCCCACATTTGATCCCAATCTTTTTGCGCTCAGTATCAAGCCCGACGAATGGCGGACGCTCGTAGAGGACCCCCTACGTCCACTTACCAATCGAGCCCTTCGGGGCCAATATCCTCCGGGCTCTACATTTAAGCCCTTTATGGCGCTGGCGGCGCTGGAGGAAGGGATTATTACACCTGAGACGCAGTTCAGCTGTCAGGGCAGCCTCCCCTTTGGCGGCCGCACCTTCCACTGCTGGAAGCGGCCTGGGCATGGCTGGGTAGACTTGAAACAAGCCCTCGCCCAGTCGTGTGATGTTTATTTCTATAAGGTTGGACTGCGTCTCGGGATACAGAATATTGCTCAGCACGCCCGCCGGTTCTGGCTGGGTCAAGATCTCAAGCTCCAGCTTGAAGCGGCACCGGGCGTGATTCCCGACGTCGAATGGAAACGGCGTCGTTTCAACGCCCCATGGTATGAGGGGGAGACGCTATCCGTTGTGATCGGGCAAAGCTATGTCCTCACAACACCTATCCAGATGGCTGTTGCGACTGCGGCGCTTGCAAACGGGGGAGTCGTCCATCGCCCCTTCTTTGTCACCCAAGTGAGCGACGCTGATGGGGAGTCTATTCAGACCTATTCTCCAGAGGTCATTACGCGCATTGATATCCCTGAAGAGCATCTCCACATCGTTCGAGATGGCATGCGAGAAGTGGTGCACGGTGAGCGGGGAACGGGAAAGAAAGCATTCCTTCCCCATGTTGAAGTTGCTGGTAAGACAGGGACCTCTCAGGTGGTGAGTCGTATACACGACGAAGAAGAGGACGTCCCTCGCCACCACCGCGATCATGCCTGGTTTATCGCATTTGCACCGGTCCAGAATCCTCAAATTGCTGTTGCCTGTCTGATTGAACACGCCGGTAAGGGCGGTGGAGCCGTTGCCGCACCTGTTGTTCGTCAGGTTTTGGAGGCATACTTTCGTATCGTTGAGCAACGGAATCTAGAAAATGATGGGGTTCGACAGACGGCTGGTTGAGCATTTCGACTGGATATTATTTTGTCTGACGGTCGGGCTGCTGGGTCTTGGCCTGCTCGGGCTCTACAGCGCAACCTATGACGGGTCACCGCAGGCGAGTCCGCAGTTCATACGGCAGCTCACCTGGGCTGCCGTGGGCTTTTGCGGGATGGGTCTCGCCTTTGCTATTGACTATCGTCGGCTCGAGCAGTGGGCCTATCTCTTATACGGAGCGGCCCTCGGTCTCCTTGTCCTCGTACCCCTTATTGGCTCCTTTGGTGGGGGGGCACGTCGCTGGATCTACGTTGGTATGTTTTCTCTCCAGCCGGCTGAATTCATGAAAATTGGTCTGCTCCTCGTACTGGCCCGCTGGTATCACCGCACCGTACCTGCGGGGGGATATGGTGTCAGAGACATTCTCGCTCCAGCTGCATTTTTTGCCGCCCCGGCGGTCCTCGTCCTCTGGCAGCCAAATCTTGGAACTACCATCACGCTGGGGCTTCTCTTTCTCACTCTGACTTTTACGGCGGGTCTGCGTTTGCAGTCCTTATCCGTTCTTGCTCTGGCTGGTGGGAGCATTCTGCCTTTCATCTGGGCTTATCTCAAACCCTACCAGCAGCAAAGAGTCTTGTCGTTCTTATACCCGGACGTCGATCCCCTCGGCGCAGGCTACCACATGATCCAATCACAGGTGACGGTTGGATCAGGGGGGGTCTGGGGCAAAGGGTTCCTGCTGGGAACGCAGAATCGTCTCGACTTTCTGCCTGAAAAGCATACGGATTTTGTCTTTGCCGTCTTTGCTGAAGAGTGGGGATTTGTCGGGGCCCTTGGCCTCTTGATATTATACGGCATCCTGTTGGCACGTCTGCTCGTCATTGCTCTCCGGGCGCGTGAACGGTTCAGTTTGCTTCTCTCCGTTGGGGTCGCCGGGATCATATTCTGGCAGATTGTGATCAATGCCGGGATGAATGTCGGGGTGCTGCCTGTCGTCGGAGTTCCCTTGCCCTTTTTGAGCTACGGGGGTTCTTCCTTGCTCACGACGATGGTGGCGGTCGGCCTAGCGCTCAATGTGAGCACTAGACGCCTGTTCTTTTGAATACCTCTGACTGCCTTAGACAACGTCGTCAATAGCTTTTACGAGGTGTGCCTTCGGAACCGCCCCGACAATTTGCTGCTTGACTTCGCCATCCTTGAACAAAATAAGATTCGGAATGCCCCTAACCCCGTACTGGGCTGGTGTCTGGGGATTGTCGTCAACGTTCATTTTGACAATCTTGAGCTTACCATCATATTCGCCGGCGAGTTCTTCAACAATCGGTGCAATAGCCCGACAGGGACCACACCACGGAGCCCAAAAATCGATCAGAACCGGGACATCCGCCTTCAGAACATCACCGTCAAAACTGGAATCTGAAACCTGCTGAATATCAGCCATAGCCTGCCTCCTCACAAAAAAGCTTTTCTTCTCATAACAGACCCAAGCCGGTGAACCTATACCCTTGACACCTGAAGAGAGGCAATCTACGGGAAGGGGCTATGCCCGTGTTGGTCACTGGCGCGTCTGGTTTTGTTGGTGGAGCGGTTGCCCGTGCACTTGTTCAGGCCGGCTCACACGTCCGCGTCCTCATGCGCCAGGCGGCAAATCCCGATTTGGTGAAAGCTCTCCCGGTCGATATCGTTACCGGCGATGTGCGGGACTATCAGAGCGTCCTTCAGGCGACTCGTGGCTGTCACCAAGTCTATCATGTCGCCGCGCTATACAAATTATGGGTCCGTCGTAAGCAAGACATGTATGACTGCAATGTCCTCGGTACGGAGAATATTTTACGTGCGGCGCGTGAGGTCGGAGTGGAAAAAATCGTGTACACGAGTTCCGTAGCGACACTTGGCATTCCGAGTGATGGCGGTCAAGGCACGGAAAATACTCCGGTCAGTCTCGCTGATATGGTCGGTCATTACAAGCGGAGCAAATTCCTGGCCGAACAAGTGGCACTGCAATATGCCCGAGACGGCTTGCCTCTTGTTATCGTAAACCCGAGCACTCCTGTTGGTAGAGGTGATATCAAGCCCACTCCCACCGGTAAGCTCATTGTGGATTTCCTGAACGGGAATATGCCGGGCTATGTGGACACTGGGCTGAATGTGGTCGACGTTGAGGATGTGGCCCAGGGCCATCTTTTGGCTGCCATTCATGGAAAAATAGGAGAGAGATATATTCTCGGCAATGAGAACCTGACGCTCCAACAGATCCTCCAACTCCTCGCCGAGCTCACCGGCCGTCCGGCACCTCGCTTCAAGGTGCCGTATGCGCTCGCCTTAGGGGTTGCCTATGGTGATGCTGCCCTCGCTCGTCTTATTCCCGGCCGTGAGCCTTTTGCCCCTCCCGTTGGAGTTCGACTGAGTAAGAAAAAAATGTTTTTCAATCCGACCAAGGCCATACATGAATTAGGACTCCCGCAAACTGCTGTACGTGAAGCCTTCCACAAGGCGATTACGTGGTTCCGCGCACACGACTATGTGAAAGGATAGGGGGATGACACCATCCCTCTAGGAGGACTGGTGTGGCAATTTGTCTCGTGCTCGGGGCACTTGCTCTGTTCATTTGGGTCGGCATAGCGCTGCATCCGGCGCATCCGTGGAATTTTCGCCCTGTTGGAGAGGATAATGTGCTACCTCTTGAGCCGTATCAATGGCCGTCTGTTCAGGTTTTAATCCCGGCCAGAAACGAAGCAGCGGTACTGCGCGAGACGCTACCTTCTCTGCTGCATCAAGACTATCCAGGACCATTCTCGGTAAGCGTCATTGATGATCGTTCCCACGATCAAACCGCGACTGTTGCTGCTGTAATCGCCGAGCAAGCCAAGGCTACAGAACGCTTGCGTGTTGTTTCAGGGACAGCGCTTCCAGCCGGCTGGGTCGGCAAGATGTGGGCGCTCCAGCAAGGAGCCGTGGCGTGTGGATTTGGGCCGGGCTCGAACGAGGATCTTCCCGACTATCTTCTTCTGACTGATGCCGACATTTGGCACGCCCCCGAGTCCCTCCGACACCTAGTGACAGACAGTGAAGCTGCACAACTCGCGCTCAATAGTCGGATGGCTCGTCTGCGTTGTGTGTCCTTTGCCGAACGCCTGCTCATCCCGTCCTTTGTCTTCTTCTTTATCCTGCTCTATCCCCTGCGTTGGGTAAACGACTCCCGGAAAACAACTGCCGCATCGGCTGGCGGATGTGTCTTACTCTCCTCTCAGGCCCTCATCCGCATCGGTGGATTTCAGGCTTTACGGGACCGGATCATAGACGATGTGACGCTTGGCCAACTGGTGAAGGGAGTGGGGCTCCCGATTCGGCTCTGCCTGAGCCACACTGACGTCAAAAGTCTGCGCGTCTACGATACGGTAGGCAGTATCTGGCGTATGGTCCGACGGACTGCCTTTACTGAGCTCAATTATTCCTGGCCTCGACTCATTGGTACTGTTGTCGGTATGGCTGTTGCGTTTGGTATCCCTCCCATTTTTTTTCTCTGTGGCCTCGTATTTTTCGGTCTTCCTTCAGTTGTTGATACCGAGGTTTCGGCACGGCTGGCTTTCCTTTTGATGCTCGAAGGAGGAATCGCCTGGGGCCTGATGACCACGCTGTATCTCCCTGGCGTTCGTTTTTTTGATTTGCGCAGCGTCTGGGGCTTCAGCTTGCCGTTGGCTGCAATGCTGTATGAAGCGATGACTCTCGATTCGGCATTCCGCCACTTACGGAAAAAACGCGTCGACTGGCGTTAGGTCACAGAATGCGTTTAGACAGGGGTTAGTATGACACGGCCTATCGTTGTCTTTACCGCGCTTGCCTGGGAAAGCGCAGCTGTGCGTTCGGTGTTGCGTCAGGTAAGGCGAGAGGGGGAGGGGGTTTGGCACGGCTTCAGTGGGCGACGGGATATTCTCATTGTTACTGGGGGGATAGGGCCGCGCCGGGCCCGTCAGACGGTCAAGGCATTTATGGACACGCCGCTTTCGGCTGTGCTCTCCATTGGTTGTGCGGGGGCGTTAATTCCAGGGCTTACCGCCGGCCAACTCGTTCTGGCTCCGGCTTTGCGCATGTATACCGAGGAGCGAGAAGGGCAGCTCGATACTTTCGAAGTCGATAGCCGCCTTTTCGTCGCCGCTCGGGACGCCGCCCAGCGGGCAGGCGTCGAAACGATTGAAGGAGGAATCGTCACGAGTCCCCGAGTCCTCTTTACTCGGCAGGAAAAAGAAAAGCGGGGACGAGAGACAGATTGTATTGCCGTTGAGATGGAAAGTGGAGTGCATGCTGCCTTTGCCGTGGAGCGCACCCTGCCATTTTTAGTCTTGCGCGTCATTCTTGATTCGGTTGATATGGTCATTCCACCCATGAAAGGAGTTGCAACCGCAGAGGGAAAAATCCGACTCTCCAAAGCGCTGGCTCATATTGCCACCCATCCGCAGCATCTGCCCTTTTTCGTCCGACTCCAGCAATGCAGGAGGCGGGCTGCCGAAACGATCTCGCGCGTATGCCGGACCTTCTTTCCCAGGCTGGATGCAATGGAGCTATCGAAGTGAAGGCGGTTGTCTGAGATCTTACTTTCCCCCCGAATTTTTTTCCGCTAACAGTTTCTTTTGGAGTTCGTAGGCTGGTCTGGCCTGTTCGCGTTCCCCTCGAACGAGATAAAACCGAACCGCCTGTCCGAGCGTCTCTATGGCCTTCTCTCGCTGCCCGGTTTTACTGTACGCAACGCCGAGTCCGTCGTGCGCGGCAGGATCCCGGGGATGCTGTTTGATGACCTCTTGGTACGCCTGAATGGCCTGTTCGTATTGCCCTTTTTCTGTGTATGCCGCGGCCAGGCGCGTATGGGCGGTACTCTTATTTGGATCGAGTCGAATCGATTCCTGGTACTGCTGTATCGCTTGATCGAGCTGTCCCTGGCGTGCGAACTCCTGGCCCAACTCAAAATGGGCGGCCGCCGAGGAGCCATTAATCTGGAGGGCCTGCTGGAATGCAGCCTTGGCCTTATCAAATTGCTGTTCTCGGCGAAACGCAATCCCTTCGTTCACATAATATCCCTCAAGAAAGCTCTTTGCCCCAGGGTGGCTAGGGTTGAGTTGCAGGACGGTTTTATAGGACTGAATGGCGTCTTCTATTGCGCCAAGTTTTTCGCGAACAACGCCGAGACGGTAGTGCGCCTCCACATGGTTCTCGTCAATTTCGGTGAGAATCCAGTGGTATTCGGCCATGGCCTCACCCCAGCGCATCTCGCTCTCAAATTGACGGCCGCTGTCAATATGATTTTGAGGATTCGCTGCGAGTAACCCCATAGCGCTGAAGCTGACCACGAGGACCACTAGACTCGTATATATGCGTTTCACAATGCCTCCGATATGCCTTTATTGTGTATAATATCAGAGCTCTTTTTTCCCCTCTGAGTCAAGACCGCTGTGTAGAGGTCAGGGAAATATGTCTCCCACTAGGCGACACGTAGCAGGTCGGCTACAATACCCTTTATGGCAACATTGCTCAATGAAACGGGGGAGACGCTGGCTCCATGTGAGCATCTCATACATGCTGAAGAGCAGATGCGGGAGCTCCTATGTGTCATCAACGATCACCTCAAATTGTACGACCCGGACGAGGAGACCTATGGCTCACTCTTGTCCGTCGCCTACCATATGAATGAAGGGCTACGGGAACTCGGTTATTTGCTTGATCAGGCCGAGGAGACCAGCTCTCCAGGATTAGCCAAAGAGGTTGGCCACTAGTCCGGATAGACCGCAAGAATCCGCTTACACACTATGCAGCCTTCAGGAAAGAAATCACCCGGACGGCAGCGTCTTTTAACGGCAAAAAACGGCTTTGTCTTACACATTTCCCCGCGGACCAAGCCAAAAGAGATGCAAATGGCAAAATCCACGGGTCCGCATCTGATTTATGGCATATCGTATGCCTATCCCATCCCGATGCCGGTGACGCTGAGTAATTGATGCGTAGCGGGAAACCGATCAGGTCCGGGCCATGAGCGGGGCTGTTGAGCCTGTCCCCGCTCATGGAAATCATATTCAAAAAATTCAAAAAACCGGGCAATTTCTTGCTGTCAGGAGAAATCCGTCCTATCGCCCCGACCGAGGCCAACCGCGGGGCGCTGTACAGCGCCCCGCCCGGTTTGGTACCGGCCCGTCCCAGAGAGGCATCCTCATTTCCCTCACTATGCTGCCCCTTGCCTCCCTTTCCCCACAGTGCATTCTTTCCCCCCGCTGGACAAAGTCTACGAACAGCCGCTTGTTGAACCACAATCCAAACACTTGTAACACGACCCGTTTCGAATCATGATCGATCCACAGTCCGCACAACTTGGCGCATCGGCTTGGGCCTGCCAGGTTGGACGGGTATAGGAAGTGTCCGCCGATGTTTGCGGGATACGCTCATCGATAGCAGCGGGCGGTGTCTCTGCGACGTGTTCCACCGATACGACAGGTGCTGGCGTATGAGAGCCAGTCTGGAGGGAGTCAGGATCCGCTGTAGCTAATCCTGCATCCTGCTTCTGCTCGGTGGACAAGAAACGGGTGCCCAGAAAGCGGAAGATATAATCCGTTAAGGATTTCGCAAACGGAATATCGGGGTTCCGGGTGAAGCCTGACGGCTCAAATCGGACGTGGCTGAACTTAGCGACCAAGGCCTCGAGTGGCACGCCATACTGCAACGAGACCGAGGTCAGAGTGGCTATCGTGTCCATTAAGCCCGAAATCGTACTGCCTTCCTTCGCCATCCGGATGAACATTTCACCGGGCGTCCCGTCCTCATAAAAGCCGATGTGAATATAACCTTCATGCCCGGCAATCTCGAACTTGTGACAAATGGCACTCCGGTCTTCCGGTAAATGCCTGCGGGTCGGTTTTGGCTCAGCCGGAGTGACGGTCTGGTCGGTTTGCTGTCCCGATTGAGGAGACTGTTTCTGTGTTCCGAGGGGCTGAACCCGCTTACAGCCATCCCGATAGATCGCGACCGCCTTCAGTCCGAGCTTCCAGGCCTCAATATAGGCATGGGTAATGTCTTCGACTGTGGCATCGTTGGGCATATTAATCGTTTTTGAGATTGCCCCGGAAATAAAAGGCTGGACCGCGCCCATCATGCGCAAATGGCCTAAATGATGAATCGTCCGACTCCCATTCGCCGGCTTAAATGCACAGTCAAATACGCTGAGGTGTTCGTCGCGTAAATAGGGAGAGCCCTCAATCGTTTCATGCTCGTCGATATATTCCACAATAGACTGGATTTCCTTGCTGTCGTAGCCGAGCCGTTTGAGGGAGCGGGGAACTGTATTGTTCACGATCTTGAGCATGCCGCCACCGACCAGGCGTTTGTATTTGACCAGGGCGATATCGGGTTCAACACCGGTGGTGTCACAGTCCATCATGAAAGCAATGGTGCCAGTTGGCGCTAATACGCTTGCTTGCGAGTTGCGATACCCAGCGGCTTGCCCCAACAGCAAGGCTTCGTCCCAGGCCTTACGCGCGTCCGACAGCAGATCAAGCGGAACGAGGGCGGGGTCCAGCTTATAGGCATAGGAGCGGTGCTTGTCGATGACTTTCAGCATGGGCTTGCTGTTCTTTGCATACCCGGAAAAAGGTCCAATCTCTTCGGCAATGCGAGCCGACTGCCGATAGGCCTGGCCCGTCATCAGGGCAGTGACCGCTCCGGCGTACTGCCGTCCGGCTTCTGAATCATAGGGTAGGCCGAGGGACATCAGGAGGGCGCCGAGGTTGGCATAACCAAGGCCGAGTTCGCGAAACGCCTTGGCATTGGCGGTGATTCCCTCCGTCGGATAGCTGGAATTATCGACGATGATATCCTGTGCCGTGATGCTGATATCGACGGCGTGCTTAAACGCGGCGGTGTCAAAGCTCCCGTCGTCTTTGAGGAATTTGAGTAGATTGAGCGAGGCCAAATTACAGGCGCTATCGTCAAGGTGCATATACTCCGAGCACGGATTCGAGGCATTAATCCGACCGGTATTCGGGCAGGTATGCCAGTCATTGATGGTGGTATCGAACTGCATACCCGGATCGCCACAGTGATGCGTTGCCGCGGCAATCATCTGCATGAGGTCACGCGCCTGATAGGATGCGCACGGATCACCGGTCAGGACATAATGTGTCTGCCACTCGGTATTATTCACCACGGCCTGCATAAAGCCATCAGTTGCTCGAACCGAGTTGTTGGCATTCTGGAAGAAAATAGAACTATAGGCATCCCCGTCGATGGAGCCGTCATAACCGGCCTCAATCAAGGTCCAGGCTTTTTTCTCCTCCTCAGCCTTACACTGAATAAACTCGAGGATGTCCGGATGGTCAGCGTTGAGGACAACCATTTTCGCGGCTCGGCGTGTTTTCCCGCCGGACTTAATAACCCCGGCGGAGGCATCTGCGGCCCGCATAAAAGAAACCGGTCCCGACGCTGTTCCACCGCCCCCTAACTGCTCTTTTGACGAGCGGATTGCGGACAGATTGACCCCCGACCCTGAGCCGCCCTTAAAAATTACGCCTTCCCTGCGATACCAATCCAGGATGGAGTCCATCGTGTCGTCGACCGACAGAATAAAACACGCGGAACATTGAGGGTGGGGCTCGACGCCGACGTTGAACCAGACCGGGCTGTTAAAAGCCAATTTCTGTTGGACGAGCAAATGGGTTAATTCATCTGAAAAAGTCTGCGCGTCATCCGTACTGGTAAAATAGTTGCCCTGCTTTCCCCAGGTGGTAATCGTGTTGACCACGCGCCCGATCATCTGGCGGACGCTGGACTCTCGCTGTGGGGTCCCGAGCGGACCCCGAAAATATTTTGAAACCACCACATTGGTCGCGAGCTGGGACCAGGATTTCGGGATATCGACCCCGTGTTGCTCAAAAACCACCTCTCCGTTTTCGCCCGATATCACGGCGCTCCGCTTTTCCCATTCAACTGTCTCGAACGGATCGATGTTCGACTGGGTGAAATGGCGCTGAATCGTCAGACCTGTGCTTTTCCGGACCGGTTGTTGTTTGGATTGTTCTGCCACGGGTTCCCCATCTGCCTTGGCTGTTTCCTCCGTCCGCTCTTCCCTCCGCACCTTCGCTGCCATGGCCGCCTCCTCTCCACAACTAAACAAAACGTTAAAGAATAAAGAATGAGAAAACTGAATTGCATACTATATCTTGTGTGTCAAGTTCTTTATAACCCAA
The DNA here is from genome assembly GCA_022820725.1 of Candidatus Binatia bacterium. Taxonomy (GTDB): domain Bacteria; phylum Desulfobacterota; class Binatia; order Bin18; family Bin18; genus Bin18. The sequence goes on along the minus strand of JAJEFA010000012.1, from coordinate 51,802 downwards.
GCCCTGGTATATGAAAATCTCTTCTGTTTTTGCGAATTTTGCTCTATTCTAGTGTAAAAATGGGTAGCCAAACGAAGAATTCATACTGGAATTCCGTCTCTGGGGTCTTACGAACAGTTTTTCCTGACAGTGCCGACCCTGAAAAACTGCGCGTGTATCGGGCCTGGGAAGTGTGGCCCGAGGTCGTCGGTCCAGCCAATGCGAAAAAGGCGCAGCCGACCAAATTTCGGAATGGAAAACTCTTTGTGACGGTCCTGCATCCCGCTCTGATGCAAGAGCTACAGTTTGTGAAGGAGCGTATCCGCCGTCGACTAAATCATCTCATCGGAGCAGAGACGATTACGCATATCTATTTCGGGCGGGGGCCAATACGGGGGAAGGATGTCGCGCCGCCGTCCCCTCCGCAACGGACACTGCCACAGTTTCGTGAGGTCACCATTCCGCCCATCGATAATCCCGAGATCAGCGCAGCCTTTGAGTCGCTCCTGACCGCCCGCCGCCGTCGCCTGGCAAAGCCGTCTGAAGACGATTAAGAGGAAGAATCCAGTCACGCCCCTTGTGTCACGTCGTCTCAGCCCCGGTCTTCTTCTCGTTTCGTAATGCCTCGGTTGCCGCCGCCTCCACCGTTAAGGTGTCCGGGTCAATAACGACGCCATAATCTCGCTCGGCGCTCGTCAGCGAAATATATGCATTCCTCACATCATTGAGCACCTTTTCCGGGTCACGTTTCAGTGGATTTCCCCAGCCGCCACCCCCGCCGGAACAGTTTACCAGGACTTCACCCGGCGCCATGGCCTCATAGACCATCCCGGTGGTTTGCTCCTGGTCTGTTCCAGGGCGAAGAATCACGTGACAATTTTCTCCGGTATGACCGCCGGCCATGCCCCAGGGACGAGTTTTCGTCTTTTTGATCAGCGTCAATGCCGACGCCTCGGCCAGGAATCGATACGTTCGGCTTACCCCCAGTCCCCCCGGATGTTCACCCGCGCCGCCCGAGTCCTGACGCAAACCGTACCGTTCGATCAATAAGGGCGCTTTCGTTTCCATGACTTCAATGGGAACGTTCTGGCAACCCGGTTCTGTCAAATGCATAATACCGTGTTCCCCATCGCCGTCCGCGTGGCCGCCAAAGCCGACTCCTTCGTTTGTGCTCTCAAGCCAGATTTTTCCCGTACCGGGATGAGTGCCGACCCCCATCATGGAACACAGGTCGCCTCCCGAACAGGCGGGAACAATATCCGGTATGCCTTGGGCGAGTGCCTTGGTGACGACCTCGGTCGCCAGGATACCGGGCCACAGGGTAAACGTTGCCGCCGGCGGGACCGCATGCATCAGGCTGCCCGGCGGCGCCTCAACCCGTAGCGGACGGAAGTTGCCGTCATTGGCCGGTGTATCCGGCGTTGTAATCGCTTTGAAGATGAGTGCCCCCACGCCCATGGTGAGCCCAATGGGAATATTGACCGGACCTTTGACCGCGGCTGAAGAGCCGCTGAAATCAACCAGCAACTCATCTTCTGAGATGGTGACGGTTGCCTTTATTTTGAGCATGGTCTCTTTATCAATCCCGTCATCATCCACCCAGTCCTCAGCCGACCAGCTGCCTTTGGGCAGGGCAGCCAGCCGTGCCCGTGCCAGCCGTTCCCCGTGATCAAGAATCTGTGCCGTTGCCTGGGTAAAAGTTTCAAGACCGAATTTCTTAACCAGCTCCTGGACTCGCCGTTCCCCCGTTCGACACGACGAGATCTGGGCATTCATATCGCCCAGGACCCGCTCGGGCATGCGGCAGTTAAAGCGGATGATATCTTCGAGTTCTTTATTCAGTACTCCACGCTTGTAGATTTTCGAGCACGGGAAAAATAAGCCCTCCTGGTGCATGTCGGTGGTATCGAGACAATAGCCGGCATCCTTCTGGTCCAAGTCCAACCAGTGAATTTTAACTGCAGTAAAGCCGACCAACTGGTCCTCATAAAAAATCGGGGACGAAGCCGTCACATCAAGGGTATGAGTCGAACTCCAGAACGGATAATTCAGCAAAATCACGTCACCCGGATGAATATTATCCTCACCTAGAAACTCCACGATTTTTTTGAGCGCGTAATCATTCGCCCGCGTAAAAATCGCCAGTCCCGGCGCTTCCGCCAGTAAGCGGCAGTGACGGTCATACAGGCCCAGTCCGAAATCCCGTACCTCATACACAATCGTGTTATACGCCGTGCGCATCAGGTTGCGGTTCATCTCGCGGGCAGCGGACAGTAAATAATTGTGGATCACTTCAACCGTAATGGGATCGACTGTCTGCATCGTGTTCTCCTGTCCGTATTAGGACAACTCCCCAATGGTCATCACTAACTCGCCATACTCTCCAACCGTCATTGCATCACCCGCATGGAGGAGCGTGGTTGATGTCGGCTCCTCGATGATGGCCGGGCCCACGATCTGATCCGCGCGGCGCAGTTTGAGGCGATCATACACGGCATAACCGACTTGATACCGGTCTCGATCAGACCCTGGCCGGTAGACCGGCCGTTCCCCTTTTCGCGCCGTTTCGACACTCCCCGTCCCTGAGGCGATCTTTGGCAGGTGCGGGCGCGGGAGCAGTCCGACCGCGCGCATGCGCAGCGTCACCAGCTCAATCGGATCGTCCATACTATGACCGTACTGAATACGGTGAGATTCATTAAACATGGTGGTCATTTGGCTGAGATCACCAGCAGTGATCTCATGCTCGGGAAGCGTAATATTCACCGTATGCTCCTGGCCGTGGTAGCGGAGCTCTGCCGAGCGGACAAGACGCCGGTCGGCAGGGCTGAAGCCATCCTGTTCAAGAGCGTGCGTCCCCTGTTGGGCTAAGAGTGCATAGGCCGCATGAATGGCTGCGAGGTCTGCCGTGTGGAGGTCGGTGACCAGAGTCTGAGAAAAATCATGGACCACATCGACCATCAGCATTCCCAGGGCAGAGAAATTTGCCGGACCGGGTGGAATGATCACGCGCGGCAGTCCGAGTTCCCGTGCTACGCCGGACGCCACAAAACCGCCGCCGCCACCAAAGGCGAACAGGGCGAAATCCCCGGGGTGAAAGCCGCGTTCGATTGAGATCTCACGGATCGCACCCGTAATTTTCGCCTCACTCATACGTAACATGCCGGTTGCCACCTGGGGCACGGAAAGACCCAGCGGAGTGGCAAGCTGCTCCTGGAGTGCCCGGTGAGCCGGCTCCGGAGCAAGGTCGATTTCACCTCCAAGAAAATTGGCTGGGTCAAGATAGCCTGCCAGCAGGGCGGCGTCCGTAAAGGTCGGTTGCCGACCGCCTTTGGCATAGCAGGCCGGTCCCGGTACGGACCCGGCGCTGTGTGGCCCCATTTGCAGATGCCCGCCCTCATCGATCCAGCCGATACTCCCGCCGCCAGCCCCGATTGTCTTAATATCGAGAATGGGGAGGGAGATTGGAAGATGCTCAAAGGCGGCATCGTTATTAACCTGCGCGTGGCCGTCGACAATGAGTGAGGTGTCCAGGCTCGTCCCACCCATATCCAGCGTGATCAGGTTCTGCGCCCCAACGAGCGAACTCAACGCACTTGCGCCGATCACGCCACCTGCCGGCCCGGACAGCACCAAATGGACCGGCTGTTCTTTTGCCGATGTCACCGTCATGGCTCCACCGCCCGAGCGCGTCAGCAGGAAGTGGCCCGCAAAGCCACCGGCCCGCAACTCACCGTCGAGTTGTTCCAAATAGCTGCGCACGATCGGTTTAATACCGGCATCAATCACGGTCGTACTGGTCCGCTCGTACTCCCGATATTCGCGGCTGAGCTGGTGAGACAGCGTCACAAAGAGGCCTGGGCACTCCTGCTGCAGGACGGTCTGCGCGGCCAGCTCGTGTTGAGGGTTAGCGTAGCTATGCAGAAAACACACTGCCACCGCTTCGACACCGTGTTCGCGCAGTTTACGAGCCACTGCTCTGGCTTCTTGTTCGTCAAAGGCGGTCAGCACATTGCCCTGATAATCCATACGCTCGGCCACCTCAAAGGCGAGATAGCGAGGTACGAGGGGGCGGGGCTTCCGGTAGGTGAGGTCATACATGGGGTCGCGGGCCGTGCGACCCAATTCATACACGTCGCGAAATCCTTTGGTAGTCAGAATAGCCACCTGGGCGGCCGTGCGGGTCAGCAAGGCATTGAGTCCCAGGGTTGTGCCATGCACGAAATAGTCGATCGCACTGGGTCTTGCCTCCGCTTTATGAAATCCCTGCAGGACGCCGCTGGCCGGATTGTGCGGCGTGGTCTCGACTTTCTCCAGCCGCAGTTCCTGGGTCTCCTCGTCCAGAAGGATCACGTCTGTAAACGTGCCACCCACATCAACGGCAATACGCATAACAATCCTTGTCTGCTTGTTCTAAGCGTGGAGTCTTATGTTATTGAGGGTTCCCGCCTGCCCTAGCTATACGACGAATCCGGCGCTGAGGAAAGCTTTTGAGAAGCGGTCTGAGGCTGGGAGGATTCTCATATTGGGAGAGATGAGTGAACGGGGAGGGGTGAGAGAGTCTGTCGGTAGAGTATCCCAAAAGAAAATATATTGACTATAGTCAAAAACTTTAGTTCCAAGGGTTTTGTGTTATCCATTTGCCTAAAATGGACATTTCTGACGGGGTGTATAGCAGGCTGTTTCTCGTTGAAAGTATAAATATACGGCCAGCATTAGAACGATAGTGGGTAGTCTGGGGGAAATATTGAGCGTCGTGCAGATAGCCCGGACTTCTATCGACCGGTTTTCCTAGTCGAACGGGAGAAGATCATTCTGGTCGTTCTGGTCATTTTCCTCGCCGCCTTCAACAGGTGGTGACGCAGGGGCCTTCTGAAGCAGCAATTCGGCTTGCGTCTCGCTGCCAGGCATATCAAACCCAAATCCCTCGACGCTCCAGAGCTGAAATAGTCGCTTGCGGGGAGTTAAGAAACCCACAATGGTTAACGGAGTTCCGGGGAGAGCCTGGGCTACTTCGGACAGCAGGTCCTCGGGGCCGATGATATCGAAATTGAGTTGCCACTTTTTCACAATGCCGAGCAACCGGCGGGGAGTGAGCCGTGGTAAGTCCACGGCCTCAATTGCGACGACGACAAACGGATACTGCTCGCCATAGCGTGCAATGCCCAAGGTGACGACATCGAGTTTGGATCTCTGGCTGACTGCCGGCATGTACTGGAGGAATCCTTCCAACCTGACCTTTATGGGGAAGCGCGAGTTCTCGTCATCTGCGCCCGGCCTCCCCGTTCCCAACCCTCCAACTCCAGCACCAATCCCTATGGGGTAGATAGAGGCCGGGAAAAGCACGCATAGGGCGACAACGGAGACAAGGAGAAAGGGTGACTTCAGGATAGTGGTACATGTTTTCATTGTTGCTCTTTCTCAATCTGGTACCATTCTCAGACTTCCCACCGCTTTGACTTTGATCCGCACCGCATTGCCCGGCAAATAGGCGAGGGGAACTTCTTCGAGGTCGAGCACTTCAACCCCATCCGGCGCGGCGCCGGCTGCGATGGTACGCTCATGGGCCAGGGCTGTTGCTTGGTCCAGGGCTTCGGTCCGGCTCAGCTTTTCCAAAGAAAACACGCTGTCCACCGTCCCGCTGACTTGCGCAATCGCCACGCCAATGGCATTGGCAACTCCAGCCTGTTCCGGCCGGATAATCTCAGATACGCCTCGGAGCGTGTCGGGAAACAAAATGTTACCACCGCCAACCGCAACGACCGGAACCGGGCCGGCCGATAGTTTGACGCGATCGATATAATCTTCAAGGGTGTGTCGAATATAGTCTAGACCCTGATCGAGCGTCGTCTTGGGGAGTGCTTGGACCCGACCGGGATTGCCGAGTTGTATCCGTCCGGCTGCGACGGCCAAATCGGTCGCGGTAAGCTGCGAGCCGCCAAATATTCTGGCTTCCGCTTGCAGTTGATAGCCAACGCTGTCCGGTCCAACGCAAATTGCCGCTTCCGGGTGAACCCGACTTCCGCCGCCCAAACCGATCGAAATCAGGTCCGGCATACGGAAATTGGTGGCCACGCCGCCAATCTCGACGGCTAGTTGTGATTCGCGTGGAAAGCCTTTGTGCAGCACACCGATATCGGTCGTAGTCCCACCAATGTCCACGACAATGGCGTCGCGAAGCTGGCTTAACGCAGCAGCTCCACGGATACTATTGGCCGGACCTGAGGCAATCGTGAAGATGGGATACTGCACAGCATAGTCCAGAGACATCAGGCTCCCATCATTTTGGCCCAAGAAAAGGGTCGCCGGGATGTTGAGCCGGCGAACGGCCCGCTCAAAACCCTTCATTGCCCGCTGCGCCACGCGCATTAAGGCTGCATTCAGGACGGTTGCGTTCTCGCGCTCCAGTAGACTGACACTGCCGATTTCACTTGACAGACTGACGGGAATATCAGCGCCCAGTTCCTCCCGTACGATCTCACGGACGCGCAACTCATGGACGGCATTGACCGAAGAAAATACCCCGGTGACGGCAACAGCGTGAACGTGTCCCTTGAACGCACGGGCAGTCTTCCGCACTTCCTTCTCATCCAGCTCGGACAAGGGCTCACCATCATATTCATGGCCGCCGGGCAGAATGGCATGCCGAACACCGACGACCCGCTTGAGGTCGGGCGGCCAAGTCAGGAGCGGCTCGACCGCGCGGGTCGCGGGAGCCCCAAGGCGGATAACCCCGACCGAATTCAATTCCCGGCGAGTGACCACGGCATTGGTGCAATGCGTGGTGCCGAGCATGGCGTAGGCGATTGTGTCTGGAGGGAGCTGAGAGGCGGCGAGGACGTCTTGCAGGGCCTGGACAATCCCGGTGGTGATATCCGAAGTGGTTGGTGCCTTGGTGCTCGCAATAACCCGGTCTGTGGTATCGAGAATCACGGCGTCGGTGTGTGTGCCGCCAACATCGATGCCGAGCCGAAACGAGCGGTCCCGGCGGCGGGCCTGCTCGGCCTGGTTCGTGGGTTCAACCGCGGAGGGGGACATAGTCTATGTCGTAGCCAAAATACCGTGGACCCACCAGCGCAATCCCCTCGGGGGTGCGCCACTGGGCGTGGCACGGAAAGGCTAACACGGCGATGCGCAGGCCATACCTGAGCGCCTCAGTGGTAATCGGCAGCCCCGTCTGTTCGTCAACCACACTCAACAGGTCGGGTACCGTGACCTCAGGCCGGTCGCCGCGCCAGAAAACGAGATTTTCATTTTGGAATGACAGCCGAAACGTTTGTCCAGCGTCGGGGCCGGCCCCCGTGATCTCGACCTCGCCCCGAGCAAACCCGCCTTCGGTCCGGCGCTGAACATCCGTAATTTTTCCCTGACACAGTTGGCGGCCGGCCAGCAGGCTGGTCAGCGCTTGAATAGGATCGGTTTGTTTACTGGTACGGAGCGTTTGACCGATCTGAGCGGCCAGACTCAGAGTCCCTGGAATCAAGGCGCGTTTCGCAACGTGGCCTTGCATGGCATATAGCGCAATACAGGCGGAACAGCCCATCGCTATGGTCGCCGTTCGAGCCAAACGTTCGGTCCAACGATTGTCCGGCGTTTGCAGCAACACCTGATTGCCTTTTTCATCCGCGACGACCATCGGTGTCGCCGCTACTCCGTGCAGGGTAGGGGTAACCATTTGAAGCTCAGGAAACGCGCGGCCCATTCCGTCCGCGTCGAGCACTGGAATACGTAGGGTGGCAGCGACAACAAGTGGTATCATAGAGTTGACGCCACCTGCCTCGATTGACATGGTAGCGGTCGCCTGACATTGCAGGTGACGCTCGACCATCTGGAACGCCTCGATCACCTCGTTCCCGCTCGGAATTTTCTCAACCAAAACCGTGGGCGCGCCCATCATCGCGGTGGGAATAACCCACTCCTTATCCGCGAGTTCATCAAGCGAGAGCAGCGAAATCGGCCCGTGCTGGGCGACGGCCTGTTGCGCCATGAGTCGGCCCAGCGTCGGGTCGCCGCCACCTCCGGTTCCGAGAACAGTGGCTCCCAGGGCGATGTCCTGAATGGCCGGCGCGTCAAGCTTCATCATAGTATAAGAATCTCTCGGTCCCGATGATTCCGTGCCATGTGTCCCCGTCCTACGGTCGGGCGCTACGGATGTCAACCAAGACCCGTCTCACCCTCTTTTTGTTTGCTCTGATATCTGAAACCTGCTAGCTGGAGGGTATGAAACCAGCACCATTCAAATATGCGCGTCCCGGCTCTGTTGATGAAGCCCTGGCTTTGCTACAGGCGGGTGGTGATGAGGCTAAAGTCCTGGCTGGCGGGCAGAGTCTTGTTCCGTTGCTCAACCTGCGCATGGCCTCGGTTGAGTCGATTGTCGATCTGAACCGCCTGGATGATCTCGCCTATATCAAGCGGGACAACGACACCTTGTGCATTGGCGCCATGACGCGGCATAGACAGATCGAAGTGTCCGACGCGGTACAGGCCGCCCAGCCACTATTGTGTCGGGCAGCAGCCGAGGTCGGTCACCTGGCGATACGGAACCGGGGAACCATCGGGGGCAGCCTGGTTCATGCCGACCCTGCCGCAGAATGGCCCTTGGTCGCCGCAGCCCTGGACGCCCAACTCGTGCTGCGTTCTCAGGACAACTCCCGGACGGTTGCGGCGCGCGAATTTTTTCTCGCCCCACTCATGACTGCGATTGAGCCAACTGAAATTCTGTGTGAGGTCCGCTTCCCGGTTGCTCCTGCGGGCGCGGTTTGGGGATTCCAGGAGCTGTGCCGCCGACCGGGCGATTTTGCCATCGTCGCCATTGCGTGTCTGTTGACGCTGGACGACAGCGGCACCTGCTCGGCAGCCTCACTGGCTGTTGGGGGGGCGCATTCCACGCCACTCCACATTGCCGACGTGGAACCAATTGTCGTCGGTAGTCAGGGCGACGCCGCGGTCCTGACGGCAGCCGCGGAAAAAGCCGCCGCCGCCGTTGAGCCGTCAGGGGACGTCCACGGTTCTGCCGACTATCGACGCAGAATGGTCAAGGTGCTGACACAACGCGCACTACAAGAAGCCTGGGGCAAATAAGGCCGCACAACCCCCCCTCCCAGGGGGGTCGCCCGACCAAGGGGCGGGCGGGGGGCAAAAGAACAGGGGGAAGGGATATGGCAAAAACACAATTCACCGAGCTCCAGACCATCCGCGTCCGCGTCAACGGCCACGAGTACGAACGTGAAGTGCCGGTACGTCGGCTCTTGGCCGACTTCATCCGCCACGACTTGGGTTTGACCGCCACCCATCTCGGCTGCGAACACGGGGTGTGCGGTGCGTGCACCATCATTATGGACGGCGAAAGTGTGCGGTCGTGTTTACTCTTCGCCGTTCAAGCCGATGGGGCGGAACTCCAAACGCTTGAGGGGCTTGCCGATGGCGATGAGATGCATCCGCTGCAGCAAGCCTTTTGGGATAACCATGCGCTCCAATGCGGTTTCTGCACATCCGGGTTTCTCATGAGCGCGGTGGATCTCCTCAACAAGAATCCACAGCCGAGCGAAGAAGAAATCCGACACGGACTGTCCGGCAATCTGTGTCGCTGTACCGGCTACGCGAACATCATCAAAGCCGTTCAGGCGGTTGCGGAACAATCCCAATCCTAGGACATAGGCATATGGCATCTTCCCAAGGTGGAAAAAGAGTAAACGTGTCCAGCATCTCACCGCGAGTGGAGGACACGTTTACTCTTTCCGGCAAAATGGTCGGCGCGCAGGTACGCCGGGTCGAAGACCCGCGTGTCTTGTTGGGCAAAACGCAGTATGTGGACGATCTCGACCTGCCCAACTCACTTGCTCTCGCCTTTGTCCGCAGCCCGTACGCGCACGCGCGGATTGTGTCCACTGATGCGGCCGCGGCTCAGAATCAACCCGGTGTCCAACTTGTGTTAACCGGAGCTGATATTGCCGAGGCCATTAAGCCGCTCCGAGTCGAATACGAGCCCGCTAAAGCCCCCACGCATAAACCCTGCGATTGGCCTGTCCTGGCCCAGGACAAAGTGCGCTTTGTGGGCGAGGCCGCGGCAGTTGTGGTGGCTACCGACCGCTATGCGGCAGAAGACGCCGCCGGTTTGATTGACGTGGAGTACGAGCCGCTTGAGCCCGTGTCCGATGTCGAACAGGCCCTCGCCGCAGACGCTCCGCTCGTGCACGAGGAGTGGGGCGATAACGTCATGCAAACACTCCAGGCCGAGATTGGGGACGTGGCCAAAGCGTTTCAGGAGGCTGATTGTGTTGTCTCGGAACGCCTCACCACCGGCCGCCATATGGCCCTGCCCATGGAGACGCGGGGTTGTGTGGCGTCTTTTGAGCCTGCGACAGACACGCTGACGGTGTGGTCGTCCACGCAGGTGCCGCATGTGCTCCGTTCACATATTGCCCTGGTACTGGATTTCCCCGAACATCATATCCGCGTGGTCGCCCCGGACGTTGGCGGTGGGTTCGGGCAAAAGGGCCACCTCTTTCCCGAGGAGGCCGTAGCTGCCTACCTCGCTCGCCGTCTTGGCCGACCGGTCAAATGGATTGAGGACCGCCGCGAAAATCTGTCCGCCTCGCTCCACGCCAAACAGCAAGCCGTCCAGGCCGAGCTTGCGGTCCGGCAGGACGGAACCATCCTCGGCATCAGGGGCCGGTTTGTCGGCGATGTGGGTGCGTATTCCGAATACCCCTGGGGGTCTGCGTTTGAAGCCGGCCACGCCGCTTCCAGCATGCCCGGACCGTATAAGACCCCGGCCTTCAGCTTCGAGGCCGTATCGGTTGCCACCAATAAAACCACTATTGGCGTGTATCGCGGAGTAGGGCTGCCGATTGGGGTGCTGACCATGGAGCGGCTCATGGACCTGGCCGCCCAAAAACTGGGGCTCGACCCGGCCGAGATTCGGCTGCGGAATATGATCCGAAAAGAAGAGCATCCGTATACCACCATTATCGGTGCGGAAGTCGAGAGCGGGAGTCACCGCGAATCCCTCCAGAAGGCGCTGGACATCCTGGGCTACCAGGAGCGCAGAGCCGAACAGCAGCGGGCCCGTACCCAGGGCCGCTACCTGGGCATTGGCATCGGCTGCTATCTGGAAGGCACGGCACCGAGCTCGGCGGCCTTTGCTTCTATGGGACTGAATCTGGGCGGCTATGAGTCGGCCACCGTGCGCATGGATGTCGCGGGCAAGGTCACCGTGCTGGTCGGGACCCACTCCCACGGTCAAAGTCATGAAACAACCCTGGCCCAGGTCGCGGCCGACGAACTTGGCGTTTCCCTCGCCGATGTCAAAATCATCGAAGGCGATACGAACGCCGTCCCCTACGGCATGGGCACCTGGGGCAGTCGGAGTGCCGTCACCGGAGGGGGCGCGATCTCCAGGGCGTCCCAAAAACTGCGCACCAAGATGTTGCGTATCGCCTCGCGTATGACCGAGGTGCCGGACGATGATCTGGAGCTGGCAGAAGGGATGATCCGGCGCAAGGCGGATGCCACCCCGCTGATGCCGATCAAGGAACTGGCCCACCGCATACTGGTGCAGGCCGGCAGCCTTCCGCCGGATGAAGAGCCGGGTCTGGACGCCACGGCCCATTACGAACCCCCACCGTCCACGCATGCCAACGCGACCCATATCGCCCTGGTCGAGGTGGACAGCGATACCGGCAAGGTCACCCTGCTGCGCTATGTTGTGGTGGAAGACTGCGGCACGATTATCAACCCCACGGTCGTAGACGGTCAAATTCAGGGCGGCGTGGCCCAGGGGATTGGCACCGCTCTGTACGAACACGCGCTGTACGATGAGAACGGTCAGTTTCTGACGGGGACGTTGATGGATTATCTTATCCCAACCGCCATTGACGTGCCGCAGGTGGAAATCGGCCATATTGAAAGCCCATCTCCGCACACGCCCCATGGCATTAAAGGCGTTGGAGAGGGTGGGGCGATTGCTCCCCCGGCAGCGATCGCGAATGCGGTCGCCGACGCGCTGGCGCCATTTGAGGTGCGGGTCGATGCGATTCCCCTCACTCCGGAACGGGTGTTGGGCTGGATTGAACAGCATAAAGCCGCAGCCTGATAGTGAATGACAGCAGCGTGTCTTCGACCGGGGGGTCATCCATGAGTCGTGAGGGAACAGGAAAAATGTTGGGGGCGCAGGTGCGCCGGGTCGAAGATCCGCGCGTTTTACTGGGGAAAACCCAATACGTCGATGACCTCATATTACCCGACATGCTGGCGGTCGCCTTTGTTCGCAGTCCGTACGCCCACGCCAAAATTACGAACATCGATGTTCAGGCGGCGCTGGCCAAGCCCGGTGTGGCCTGTGTCCTGACCGGACAGGACGTTCTGGAGAGAATCAAGCCGCTCCGGGTCGAGTTTGATACGCAAAAAGTCCCTTTTCATAAATCGTGTAACTGGCACGTCCTCACGCCTGACAAGGTCCGTTTTGTGGGCGATATGGTTGCGGCCGTGGTGGCAACGGACCGCTACACCGCCGAGGACGCCGCCGATCTTGTCGAAGTCGACTACGAGCCGCTTGAAGCCGTAGCCGACATGGAAAGCGCGCTGCTCGCAGACGCCCCACTGGTGCACGAAGAGTGGGGTGACAATGTCATGGAACGGCTCGAAGCCCAGGTCGGTGAAGTAGGCCAGGCGTTTCAGGAGGCCGACTGTGTGGTGTCCGAACGTTTTGTAACCGGTCGCCACATGGCTTCGCCCATGGAAACGCGAGGCTGTGTCGCCCAGTTCGACGTGGTAACGGAGGTGCTCACCGTCTGGTCCTCCACGCAGGTACCCCATACCCTGCGGGCCAGTCTGGCCACGTTGCTGGACCTGGCGGAGCATCGTATCCGGGTCATTTCTCCGGACGTAGGCGGGGGCTTTGGCCTCAAAGCGCACCCTTTCCCTGAAGAGGTGGTGGCGACGTATTTAGCCAAAACGTTGCGCAAGCCGGTTAAATGGATCGAAGACCGGCGTGAGCATTTGTCGGCCTCCCTCCAAGCCAAACATCAGATTGTCAATGCGGAATTGGCCCTCAAGAGCGACGGTACCGTGCTCGGCCTCAAGGCGCGCTTCCTGAGTGATGCGGGTGGCTATTCGTCCTATCCCTGGGGTTCGTCTTTTGAGCCAAAACACGCGGCCGGGACCATAACAGGTCCTTATAAGATTCCGGCCTTTGGCTTTGAAACCTGCACGGTCGCCACCAACAAAGCTTCCATTGGGGTGTACCGGGGCGTAGGTATTCCGGTTGCGGCTTTGACTATGGAGCGTCTTCTGGATATGGGCGCCCAAAAGCTCGGCCTTGATCCGGCGGAGATCCGGCTGCGGAATATGATCCCGCAGGACGAACATCCGTATATGACGCTGCTGGGGGTGGAGATTGAGAGCGGTAGCCACCAAGCCTCATTACAAAAGGCCCTGAATATTCTCGGCTATGACGATTTTCGGGCCGAGCAGCAAAAAGCCCGTGAGAACGGACGGCATCTTGGGGTGGGAATAGGCTCGTATGTGGAAGGAACGGCTCACAACTCGGCCGTGTTTGACTCTTTTGGTGTCAAGATCGGTGGCTATGAAGCAGCGACGCTGCGCATTGACGAGTCGGGCAAGGTGACGGTCTTCGTTGGGACGCACTCGCACGGCCAAGGCCACCACACTGTCTATGCCCAACTGATAGCCGATACGCTCGGCGTCGCGCTTGAAGATGTCGCGGTTGTCCAAGGCGATACGCAGGCCACCCCACGGGGGTGGGGAACCTGGGCGAGTCGGAGTGCAGTGACGGGTGGGGGTGCCGTGACCTCGGCGGCGCAAAAACTGAGGGACAAGATGCTGCGCATTGCGGCGCGCCTGACCGAAGTGCCCGCGGACGATCTTGAACTTGCCCAGGGCGCTGTCCAACGTAAAACCGGTGGGGTCCGCCTGCTTTCCATCCCCGAACTGGCGCATCGGATTATCGCGCAACCGACGGGCCTACCGCCCGACGAGGAACCTGGGCTGGACGCCAGCGTGGCCTACGAACCGCCGCCGATCACCCACTCCAACGCGACCCATGTGGCCGCGGTTGAAGTCGATATTGAAACCGGTCAGGTCCAACTCTTACGCTATATCGTGGTGGAAGACTGCGGCACGATTATCAATCCCACTATCGTGAACGGCCAGATCCAAGGCGGGGTGGCCCAGGGGATCGGGTCCGCGCTGTACGAGCACGCTTTATACGATGACGCCGGCCAATTCCTGACCGGAACATTCATGGACTATCTGATCCCCACTGCTGCGGATGTGCCGCAGGTAGAAATCGGACATATTGAGACACCGTCGCCGTATACGCTCAACGGCATCAAGGGCATGGGTGAGGGTGGGGCAATTGCCCCACCCGCGGCAATTGCCAATGCCGTGGCCGATGCGCTGTCGCCGTTTGGCGTGCGGGTCAATGAGGTGCCGCTGACCCCGGAGCGCGTACTCGGCATGTTGGACCGGGCTCAAACGAACGCCGGTGCCGAATGAGACCGCTGATGAAAACTAACCTGCGGCGCCCTATCACTGACGAAGAGGTACTGACCTACGAAGAGGATGGCATTGTCTGGCTGCCCGCTATTCTCGATCCGGAGTGGGCGGATTACCTCGCCCGTGGCATTAGCGAATTGGTTAAAAACCCTCAGGGACAGGCGGTAGATTTTACGAATCTTGGCTTGGCCGCCAATACCCCTGAATCCGTCTCCGGTTTTCAGGCTCGCGACAAATGGGTGGAAGGTCAGAACGAGTGGGGATCGCCCCGGCAATTGGCCGGGACGGTGCTGCTCGAAGACGGTATTCAGCCGGAAACGGACAAACGGGGTCATTATCTCTCCATCACTGGCTCATGGCAGGTGAGCGATATCCTGCGCGATGTGGCCATCCATTCTCCTCTGCCAGAAATCGCAGCTACGCTGATGCAGTCGCAGAAAGTTTTTCTGTACGACGACCAAGTCTTGGTCAAACCGCCCCTCACCCTGGAGAAGACCTCGTGGCACCAGGACCTGGGCTATGACAATATCCAAGGAACCCAGGTCTGCGGCGTGCGCGTTCCGGCGTCTGCCGAGAGCGCAGATATGGGCTTGGTCCACTATCTGAAGGGCGTTCACAAGTCGGGCAAGATTTACAAGGTCAATTTCTTCATCAGCAATGCCCATGCGGACGACGATAAGGGATTCGACATTCCCCTTATCGACGGACACGAAGACGATTTCGATATTGTTACCTTCGCGCCCCAGCCGGGAGATGTAGTGGTGCATCATTTAGCCAGTCTGCACGGAGCCGGAGGGAACCTCTCTCCAACGCGGACGCGCAGTGGCGTGACGGTCCGCTACGGCGGCGACGATGTCACTCATAAATTCCGTCACCACGCCCCACCGCAAGACCTTAGCCGACTCCCCGACGGGACTCCTCTTGGGTATGACACTACAAAGAATCCTCAGGTCTGGCCACGATAGGCCCTGCCGACGATAGGATTTCGATCCATTCATAGACTCTCGAATAGGGCGGAACATCATGAGTGAAAGCAAGGGTCTCGTTTCCGATTATCAGGAGACAATCGCCAAGATCGGCACGCATGGACCTCGCCCGTTCGGTCTCGGGCTGGCGCATGGCTCGATGTTTACTCTGGTCTACCGTCCGCCCGACCCGGACGACCAGGAGCCTCACGACCAGGACGAACTGTATATCCCCATGAACGGCAGCGGGACGCTCATCGTCGATGACGAACGCCACCTGTTCAAGACCGGCGATATGCTGTTTGTCCCCGCCCAGGCCGAGCATCGCTTTGAGGACTGCACTGACGGGCTGATGCTGTGGGCGATTTTTTACGGACCAAAGGGCGGAGAGTAGGGGAACCCACCCCGGCCCTTCGGGCCATCCCTCCGAGGAGGGGATAGAAAAATTCCCCTCTTGGGAGGGGTGCTACAAATGAACCTGTTTGGCGGTTTCGCCCTCACCCCAACCCCTCTCCCAGAGGGAGAAGGACTTTTTGACCCTCGCCCCCTGGGAGAGGGTGGCCCGCAGGGCCGGGTGAGGGTGCGCGCGGACGGCCCGTAGGGAGCAATCGACACAATAGGCTGCACATGAGGTGGTGGCCCTGTTCGGGCTGATCCGTAGGGGCAATTCATGAATTGCCCCTACAACTCCACCCCCTAGGAAAGGGGGCCGGAGGTCGGGTGAAGGCGCTGGCAGCACCCCGTAGAGGGGCGGCGGCCTACATATGCATCACACGTCCAAGGAGGGAATCTGGTGATACTGTCCTTCATCGTCCTGCTTCTGCTTTCCGCCTGTAATTTGCCCGACTCAATCGAATCCGCTCCACCAACCGCGTGCTCTCAAATCGGCGTGCAGTGTCAGCTTCCGGGCGGGCCGCTCGGCGTGTGCCAATCGGCCCCATGCCCCGCCGGTCAGACTCCGCCCTGCTTTGTCTGCACCCCGCAGCACTGAACCAACTATTGTGGTGGACGCATCATCCGTCCGAGAAACAAAATTGTCCCAGTGCGTGTATCCCGAATGAGAAAGAGAAATGGGCGGTCTGCTCGGAACGTTGGAAGGGGTGGTTCGATCCTTGCACTCATAGCCCTTGCCACTATAGCTGTTGCGGCCGCGGCCTCAGTCCCTTCCTCGTTGACATCCAGATAGGCTTTATGAGCGACATGTGAGATATAGAGCTTCCCCGCATCGGCTACATCACTCATACCGAGGAACCCGTTGGGCTCGAATGCTTTCGGCATGCCCATAGCAGACAGCGTTTGCTTGAGGGATATGTTCTCCTCCAGCTTGAATTTTGGAAGAAAGACATGCACCTTTCGTCTCTCTGCTGCATCTAGCCACTGAGTGAGCCTGTCGGTCGTCAACTCTTTTTCAAGAGCGGGCAATCCGGTGTGTTTTTTCGGCAGGAGAATGGCCATAGCTAAATCTCCGCCGCGATAGTCAAGCTCCAGAATCTGAAAACCGTCGGGATTGGGCGGTGTATCGAATGACAATGTGTCCTCATTCGGCACAGAGATATTCGGAGTCCCATCCGGTCTTAGCTCGGCATAATGAGTGCGCAAGGAACGCTGCGACATCAAGGGAATCTGAACCGATGATCCATCCAGCAGAGTAAAGTCTTCCGGTTGGGTTTCGCTCTCGTCAAACTCATCTGTCCAATTGCCTTTGAAGTAAATCGCGTTGGCGAGGACGAAACGAGTGTCCGCATCGATTGTCCCTGGCGCAAGAAGGTCTTTAATTTTGTTCTTCGTTTGCTCTTCAACCCAGTTATTGATCTGAATCCGAGTGGGGTCCGAATTGAATATGAAGTCGACTTGGCGTGCCGCCGCGCCATACGTCTCGTTGAGGATTGCGAGAAATCGGGGGCGAAAGGGGTAGGTCTGTTCCAGCCAGAGAGAGTTGGCGACATTGATTTCATATGGGCGGTCTTCCCCTAAAAGAAGCCGGTTGAGCGTCGCCATCTCCGTATGAATGCTCGCCGTATCCCAGGGGACTCCGGTGTCATCGGAACGTCTCACCTGTTCGGGAAAGCGGAGGACGGTTCCCATTTGCAGGGCGGTCTCGCCCCGCGCCCCTTCGGCAGTCATCGTCAGGGCGCTCACAATGGAGTAGGGCGAGAAGAAGAGGTTCTGTCCTGGGCGGTCTTTCGCGACGTGAGTGTACAAGTCCAGGGCGAAGTCATTGTTCATGTGCGGGGCAAACTGGAAATGGAAGTCCTTCTCCGTCGGGTCGGGAAGGGGAGTGTGCTGTGTATGGGCGACGGTGTGATACAGCACGCATGCTGTGAGAATCGACAAAAAGAGAAGGGCGAGTTTCATACTACACCTGAAAACAACCATAGGCCCTTTCTCCTGTACCTGCCAGACTAGAGGGGGCCTATCAATTCTCCCTTGCCCTCCTTGCTTGCATTCGTCGGCATTATCCGGTGTGATGTGCGCCGCCATATTAGGAAGAGGTGAGAAAACATGGGTCGTTACGATTATGATTTCTTTGTTCTGGGGGCAGGCTCCGGCGGCGTGCGGGCGAGCCGGATTGCGGCTTCGTACGGGGCCAAGACCGCGGTTGTTGAGGAACGCTATCTGGGCGGAACCTGCGTCAACGTGGGCTGCATTCCAAAGAAACTCCTGGTGTACGCTTCCGAGTTCCGGGACCATTTCGAGGATGCCGCCGGCTTTGGCTGGACGGTCGGAGAGCGAACGGTTGATTGGCAAAGGCTTATTGAGAATAAAGACAAAGAAATCAATCGACTGAATGGCATTTATCGTAATCTGCTTGAAGGCGCGGGCGCAGAAATTATTGAGGGCACTGCCCACCTGGTTGACGATCATACGATAGAGGTGAACGGCAAGCAGTACACCTCAGAATATATTCTGGTTGCGACCGGGAGTTGGCCGGCCTTTCCCCAAACTCCGGGGATCGAGCATGCCATTACCTCAAATGAGGCATTTTATCTGGATGAACTGCCCAAGCGCGTGATTATTGTGGGCGGCGGTTATATCGCGGTCGAGTTTGCGACCATCTTTCATGGTCTTGGCTCAGAGGTGACCGAACTCTATCGGGGTGAGCTGTTTCTGCGCGGCTTTGATACCGATGTCAGGAAGGTTCTGGCTGACGAAATGCGCAAACGTGGGGTGGATTTGCGCTTTCACGCGGACGTGAGTCGGATTGAAAAAACTTCGCAGGGAATCAAGGCCACGCTGAACGACAAGAGCGAGCTTGAGGCCGATATCATCATGTACGCCACAGGTCGCCTGCCGAATTCGAAGGGACTCGGTCTTGAGGCAGCCGGCGTTGAGATGGACGAGATCGGCGCGGTGTGTGTGGACGCCTACTCGCAGACCAACGTCCCTCATATCTACGCTGTCGGAGATATCACCAACAGGCTCAACTTGACGCCCATGGCCATCGCCGAAGGTCATGCCGTGGCGGAAACCTTGTTCAATAATAATCCAACACGACCGGACCATATGAACGTGGCTACCGCGGTCTTCAGCCATCCGAGCATTGGGACGGTCGGTCTGACGGAAGAGGAGGCGCGTCAGGAATACGACGCTGTCGATATCTATAAGTCCTCGTTCCGGGCGTTAAAGCACACGCTCAGCGGGCGGGATGAGAAGACCTTTATGAAGATTATTGTTGACCCCAAATCCGACCGGGTGATTGGCTGCCATATGACCGGCCCGGAGGCGGGAGAGATTGTTCAGGGCTTGGCCGTAGCCATCAAATGCAACGCCACCAAAGCGCAGTTCGATGCCACCATCGGCATTCATCCGACCTCAGCCGAAGAATTTGTCACCATGAGGCAGAAAGCGGCCTAAGCATAGTCACTATCCCTGGAGCTATTGACCAAAATTGCCCTGTATCGAAGGAAGCGCGCCGTGCTCGGCGCTCTCTTTCTTAATGCCCCGTTCTACAAGCTGGTGCCGGATGAGATGAATGAATGAGCTTGATCTGTCGGTGATAGGGCTATCAGCCGTACTAACACTCGCTTCTCAAGAACTCCGTTCGACTTCCCAGAAAACCGACTATCCGTGATTTACCTCTGATGACTATGGAAGGAAAAAGATATATGCGCGGAATAGCACTAAATTTTTTTCCACTCGAAACGGAACAGTTCACGACCACGCTCTACCGCCTCCCTTTTGTCGAAGGTGAGCGGCCTATATGCGGAAACGAAGAAGCTGTTCGTCGGCACCTTGTGGTCAATGGCGAGTCCGATTCTTACTGGACGTTGTTTCAACAAACCGAAGGTGCCGACGAAGTAGTATGTCAACCATTTGATAATGTTTATGCGACGATCGATGCACTTAGATTGGCCCTCATCCAGAGTTGCAGAAACAATCTCGAATCCGACTGTTTCCGTGTCGCCGCCGGTTTTCGCCGGCCAGTGGAAATTACAATAGATACATACCCGGAGGGAATACAGGTCGTCTCATTAGAACCGTACCTACTGCGCTCGCGCAGCTTGTTCGGCTTTCTTGCCGACTTTCGGTTCCACCCCAATAAGGAGCATCATGGCACTCGGCGGTCGCTTCAACTCAGTCTATCGCTCGACAAGAATGGTCGGCCAAATCTGAACTATTATGCTGATCGTTACTCACATCTTTCTACTTATGTGGAGAAATTTCACGATAAAATATTCCCACTCCACATGCCGGGTGGCCAAGAGGTAGCCGTTAGGTCAAGACTCGTGGAACTCCCCCCTAAAACACTGGACGTAAAGAACTATGTAGTAGGTTCTGGCATTGAATCGAAGTCGCAGTTCATGGGTGTCGCGCAATCTGGTCCGTTCAAGCAAAGTCCAGAGGACGCACGCTTGTATTTCCTCTACAGACAGGATGATCGCCCTCTATCGCAGGACCTATTTCGGGCGCTGCGCGGAGATACTTTCCGTACCTTTCCCGGAATGGAGCGCATGTTCAGTTTTCCGATATCGAGCGAAAACGTAAGCGGCGTCGCGATGTCGGATTTTAGTGCTGATGAGATACAGCGAATCCGTGATCGGGTAGTTGTGGAGGCCGCTGGCCGTACGGTCGTCCCTGTAGTTTTGACACCTTTCAGCAGACACGATGATCCGTCCAAAAACGCAGCCTACTGGAACCTGAAGCATGCCTTTCTCTCAGAAGGTTTGCCCATTCAGGTAGTTGCTACCGAAACAGTCGCGGACAAGAACAAACTGAAGTGGTCCACGGCGGGCATCGGCCTCCAGATTTTTGCCAAGGTAGGTGGAACGCCTTGGAAAGTCCGCCCTCGAACAGAGCGCTGTCTGATCGTAGGTATCGGGCAAGCTCATCGAGTGTCAGAAGAAGGCACTGACCGCTTCTTTGCCTATTCGGTCCTCACTGATTCGAGTGGGGTCTTCGAAGAGGTCAGAGTTCTCGGTGAAGATCGGAATGAGGAGCACTATATTGAGGACTTTTCCACAAACTTGCGGAACATCTTTACCGATTATTCCCCTCGCTTCTCAAGCTTTGTAGTGCATGCCACCTTTTCTATCGGTCGTCGAGAATTAGAAAGTGTCGCTACGGCACTCGCGGAGCAACGAGGGCAACAGCAAGAGTCCGGGGAATTTGTCTCTCTCAAGTTCAACGACAGGAACCGATTCTTCGGATTTGCGGTGGATCACAACAGCCGCGTACCATACGAAAGTACCGTGCTCTCGCTCTCTAATAGTGAATTCCTCGTTTGGTTTGAGGGATTGCAGTATAATCAGCCTACTGTTCGTGGCAGGGTCGGAGGTCCACTGCATGTAAAGTTCACATACCCAGAGGGAGGATTAACTCAAGAACAGCAGCGAGCACATCTACAAGACGCAATAAATCTGTCAGGCGCCAACTGGCGTGGATTTAATGCTAAGTCGCTACCGGTATCTGTTTACTATGCCCAACTTATCGCTCAGTACCTAAAAGAATTCGAGAGGCATGGACTTCCCGAAGTAGATGTTGGCACCCTCACTCCCTGGTTCCTCTAATGGCTACGACTGTCTTCAAACGCAACGAGATAATCCTGCTACTTGGAGCCGGTGCTAGCGTGGAGGCTGGTATACCTGACTCCGACAACATGGTTCGTGAGATAGAGAAACTCGTCTCTAGTAATGATGAGAAATGGAGTGACTTTAGGAACCTCTACCGCTATATCCGTAGTTCCATTTTTTATGCAGATGGATTGGATGGCATATTTGGCGACAACGTCCCCTTCAATATCGAACGACTTGTAAACGTCCTGGATGAACTCCGCAAAAAGGAGCGTCATACGCTTTATCCTTTTGTAGGCTCATGGAACCCAAAGCTACAAGATGTAGCTGGAGACGAATTCGAAAATGTCCACACGTTCCAGAGCGAGATCATACGCATTCTTCGAGGCCAATGGGTTGCTCTACCAGCAAGGGAAAAGGCAGCCTACTATGGAGGGCTGCTCCGGTTCCAGAGAGAGTACGAATATCCACTCCGTGTGTTCTCTCTGAACTACGACCTCTGTGTCGAAGAGATCTGTGGTCGCGAGAGAGTACAAAGGGGGTTCTCTGAGAGGGCCTGGGATTGGCGACTGTTCGACGAAACATCGGACGACTCGGTACCACTCCTGCTCTATAAGCTCCACGGTTCAATGGACTGGTACTTCGATGAAGACGGCAGAGTCACCTACACTGACTCCTCATCCACTATAAAAGACGAGGAAATAGCTCTTATTTTTGGAACTTCCTACAAACTTCAGTACGTTGATCCTTTCCTCTTCCTTGCTTATGAACTCAGGCGGTGGACACTAGACGCCGCACGTATCATTGTCTGCGTCGGTTACGGCTTCAACGATGATCACATAAATGGAATCCTGCAGCAGGCACTACGCCAGGACCGCACTCGCAAACTTCTCGCCGTGGTCGGTCCAGATAACGACGTGGCTGTTGAAAATAAGCGTATTTCCGATCAACTAGTGGCTCAGGAAGACCAGATTATAGTGCAAGCATGTGGTGCCAAAGAGTTCTTGGACAATGCCTTAACCATCGCCACACTCTCGGAGCTTTTCCCTGATGAGGAAGATCTGATTCTGGAGTTGCCAAGTTCTTCCGAGGTTTGAGGAGTGGAGAGGATGACATTCTCAGATCAAAACCGAGATGTGACCAATGACGGACACGAGAATCGACTCAGACATCAACAACCTTGGCGGGACGCCGCCGCAGCCTCAGGCAAGCGTGATTTACCAGAGACGGCGGACGCCGTACCGGTCGAAGAGTGATTCGTTCGAAATGAAAACGAGATTGTGCGTCAGTGCCTGGGCGATGAGCATCCGGTCGAAGGGGTCGCGATGGGGACCCGGCAAAGCTCCGGCGCGACTGGCGTCATCCACTGTGATGGCAAGCTCGTCGAAACCCTGGTTTGCTATAGCTTCGGCAACGTCGGCGGCGATCAAGTCAGCGCCCGGGAGTTTGCCGAGCCGATGCTTGGTGGTGATTTCCCAGGCCGACGCGGCGCTTATCAACACTTCATTTGCCTCATCCGCAATCGCGCGGTGTACTGTCTCAGATAGACGCCTGCTGTCTGTCATCCACCAAAGAAAGGTATGAGTGTCCAACAGTGCTCGCACTGCTATTCACCTTCCCATGCTTTCAACTCTTCCTCCGGCAGTGGGTCGAAGAAACTGTCTGGAATGACAATCTTTCCCTTGAAAATATCGGGCTGTCGCTTGCCGCGCTTTTGGACGCTCACCAGTCGCGCCACCGGCTTGCCGTTGCGGGCAATGATGACCTCTTGACCGTCCTCGACTTGCACGAGCAGACGCGACAACTGGGTCTTCGCTTGATGGACATTCACCACTGGCATCGCTGCCCCCTTGATATGTAATTAGCTAACCATATGACTAATACAGATATCGTGTCAAGCGGCGAACCCCGATCATAATCTTCGGGAGCGCTGACCAGAGTACACAAAGAAGGAGAGGACAATGACTGACAAGCTTATTGAACGGAACCCGGCCATCCTTTGGGGGACTCCGGTGTTTGCAGGCACCAGGGTGCCTGTGTGAGCCTTGATGGATTATCTGGTACTTCCCCACGGTATCGCGGAGCCGGGCCGTAGAACGCATTTTCACAATTCTTC
Organism: Candidatus Binatia bacterium; assembly: GCA_022820725.1. Classification (GTDB taxonomy): domain Bacteria; phylum Desulfobacterota; class Binatia; order Bin18; family Bin18; genus Bin18. Next base: position 28,214 of record JAJEFA010000012.1, on the reverse strand, counting down.
CAGGCGCAGACGCTGATGCGGAAAAGTGACGAACAGCGCGAAGCTATTTGTGCCCGCGTCGAGTACTGGGCGCAACGATTGCATGTCCGACCGAGACTGGTGCGGGTTCAGCGCATGACGCAGAAGTGGGGGTCTTGCTCGACATCGGGAATCGTGACCTTTGCTACCGATCTGGTCAAACAGAGAGCCGGATTTCAGGACTTCGTCATTGCGCACGAGTTGCTGCATCTGCGCGTTCCCAACCATGGAAAACTCTTCAAGGCAGTGAGGACGGCGCACATTCCCGATTGGAAAAAACACGATGTCCGCCGACGCCGCGCTGCAGCCTGAGGTGGGAGGAACCCACCCCGCCGCTACGCGGCACCCCTCCTGGGAGGGGATTTTCAGGGAAGAGAGGTTAGAGTATTTTATGGCCAGATAATGCGGATTTCCTCGACCAGCAGACCAACTGAATTTTTGAGGTCGATGAAGTTCGGCACATCGCCCTGAATCTGCTCAATCTGCATCTCGTCCGACTGCCAGCCTTTTTCAAAGGCGGCCATATCCGCCCACGACAGCTCGGCGACACCGTCAAAAACGGGTGTCTCGGTTTCGTATATTTCGGGGGCGACGTGGCATTGGACGTAACGTCTGAGTCCCGGCGTTCTGGGGACGATGGGGGCGTGGACATTACGCCAATGCTCTTGAAACTCGGCAACGCTGAGCCCTGGTTTGCGTTTGAGCAGAAAGAGGGCTTTGACACCGGGTGCGTCTTTGGCCAACTCGGGCCCCGGCACGACGACATTTTCCCGCGTCATCAAAAACGACGGACCCTCGTCGGCAATAAAATTCGGCTCATCCGGGTAGGCTCCATTCATATAATCGGGGTTGCTGCCCAGTCCCCGGCCGGTTTCCAGGTCGTCAAACCAAATCTCGGCCAGACCTTCATATGGGCTGGCAGGGACTCCGGGGATGTCTTGTGGCATGCGGTGGCTCTGCACATAGCGTCTCAGCGCCTTGATGCGAATCGCCAGGGGAGCATGGACTTCACGCCAGTGGCGATGAAACTGCTCGTGAGTGATGTCCGGCTTCTTTGGTATCAGCGCAAACCCTTTAATCATGAGAATGCTCCTGCAAGTTAATCCTCGCCCTTATACAACGTTGGTTTCGATGCGGCTCCCGAAGGCATATCGTGCACGGGGACAAAGCGTGAGGCCTCAATAGCCTGAAAGCCGCTGGGATTGCCTTTGTATTTCTCCACGGCAAACGCTACTTCCGTCATGCTGAGGGTCAGGTTGAAGAGGTTTTGCTCTTTGGTCGGCATATCATCCACCGAGAACTGGTCCAGATAATCCAAGGCGGCTTCAAGGCGGGGTCGAACTGCGGCGTAAAACGCGCGCAGCTCTTCGGTTGTACTGGTGCGCCGCTTTTTAGTGCGTTCACGTTCGGTCGCCAGACACCAGCCGGCCTGGGCCAGCGTTTCCAGGTCGGCGAATTCCTGGGGCAGGAGCGGGCCGGCCATCGTCAATCCTAATCGAACAGGGAGTTGCGGACGCCATCGCGTCTGGCACGAATCTCCTGCTCTACGGCCCAATATGAGTGGCGGACAAAGAGTTCTTCGTCTTGCAAATAAATCTGCTCAATGGCTCCGGTCTCCAGGGCGTCCTGGGTATGTTCATGCGTGGCGCCGTCTTCAAGCAGGGCGTCCCGCAGGAGAATTTTATTGTATTCCTGCCCGAATCGCTCGCTGGGGGTTGCGGCGCTCGGCATGTGAATCTTGAGTTCCCATAGCGCTTCGTTTTCCGAGATGGGCCAGAACTGATGGGTATGCCACACGCCGGGCAGAATCAGGATGTTGAGATTCGGAAAAACGTGGACAATATCAAAGCCCCAATCGTCCGCGTTGGTGACATTGATACCCTGACCGGTGGGCAGAACGAAATCGTTGTCTCTGGAGGTGATGGCGGCCGATCTGCCGAGTGCTAAGCCTTCAACATCTTTGGGCTGAAAATACTTATTGCCCGGCCAGTTGCCGACGCGGTGGCGGTCGTACAGGTCCAGTGCATAGGCATGGCCGTAGGGATTGTCCGGGCGGGTAAAGACATCCGGCCAGGAGTAACTGTGCAGATAGCGCACGTGGTAGATTTCGGACTGCGCGTCCAACATCAGCTTCCAATTGGCGCGCTGATAGGACTGATAATGAAACTGGAGCGGGACGCGCTGAAACGGAAAGTCCTTCATGCGCTGGCCGGCTTCCCCCAGATATTCTTCCAGGGTCTCGGTCGGATGGGGGTCGAGATTCACGAAGATAAAGCCTTCCCACACCGCGGTATGCACCGGAATGAGGTTGGCCTTGCCCTCAAGATTCTCATAAAAGCGCTCGCCGTCGGGCACGTCTCTGAGGGTGCCTTCGGCGTCGTAGACCCAGCCATGAAACTTGCAGCTCAAATAGCACGAGCTTGAGCCTTTATAGTCCCAGACCAGTTTGTTGCCCCGATGGCGGCAGACGTTATAGAAACCACGAACAACATTATCTTTGCCCCGAATGAGGACAATGGATGCCTTGGCAATGGCGATCTCATGGACGAAATAGTCGCCGGGGTTGGGAATGGCATCTACCGTTCCGACGTGCAGCCAACATTTTTTGTAAATATATTCGCGTTCAGCCTCAAACCACTGCTTGGAGACCATGGGTTCGACAGAGACCGGCCCGGTCCCGAGTTTCGGGTATTTCTCGTGCCAGCGATGCACGCCGGCGTCGAAGTCTTTCTGTAACGAAACTTCCACACTCTCGGTTGGTTGGACGGGCAGGGCAGCATCCATACGCGTACTCATTCGACTCTCCTCATTGGCTCAGAACGCTAAGAGGGCAATCTTTCACGTGGCTTGGGCGAATGCAAGTAGAAACGCCGAATGAACACACAGGTGCGCATTCATTCAAACAAGCGCTCAAACCAAGGCAGAACATAGGTTTCGTTAATCGAGTAGGTATAAGCGTGGCCCCACTCCGGCAGCTCTGTAAATGTCACTTCTTTCAGGCCGTTTTCGACAAGCGTGGCGTGGGCCAGGCGAGCGACCGCCACCGGAAAAATAAAATCCTGGCTGCCGTGGATAATCAGAAAGGGCAGGGTGACGGCCTTTTGCATATCCAGCCAGGGCGGCAAGACTCCGGCAACCGGAGCAATCGCGCCAAAGAGGTTCGGTCGACCGGCACTTAGCGCATACGAGAACGTACCACCGTCCGACAAACCGGTAACAAGAATCCGGTCGGGATCGATGGCGTAACGCTCGCGCAGAGCCATGAGTGTGGAGGTGACAGACACGACGTCCGGTTCCGGCTTCTCAATCGTCCAGGTCAGACCGAGCGATTTGGGCGCAAGGACAATATAGCCTTTGCTCTTGGCCGGCCGCAGCCATGTCAGCAAGTATTCGTCATTTGCCCCGCCAGCACCGTGCAGGGCGATAATCAGCGGCCAGTGGCGTTGGGGGTTATAATGCTCCGGCACATAGAGAGAGTAGGCTCCGTGATTGCTCGACGGAGGGTGGTGGGAAATACCGACCCGATGCTGCTGGGCGGGGACACGCTTTTCCAGTTTGGGGAGATGCGCCACCGCCTCCGGTAGAACCCAGTAGGGGTGCAGCACGGGCGTGTCCAAGCGGATTTCGTACAAAAGATAGCGCGCCCGAGTGAAGGCCGAGCGGCTCTGCATAAACGCCCCCATAAAACCGGCCTGATCGCTCCGTACAAAAATTCCATAGGTCGTATCCAGCAGGCCAACGGCCTCAAGCCAGGTCCGGTGGAAATCCTGCCGCTCCGGGGGTGGATCGAGGTCGTTCAATTCAGATCGGAGGCGCACGAACAGCTCGCCAACCGTCTGGCTGAGGTCGGCCTGGAACTGGGTGAATTTTGCCGGGTGGAGCTGTTCCTGTACACGTTCAAAGGCCCGCAGGAATCGGAGCACCTCTCCCTCCTGACGCGCAATGACGGACCGATAGTCATCTTCTCCCAAGGCCGGCGAGGACAGCAGTGCGACGGACACAAGAATACAACCGCAGTGGGTCGTCAGCCGAGCGGGGGGCATAGGATATTCTCAGTCCAAAACATGCCGGTCGGCTGTCATGGGCGGTGATGGAGGACGTTAATGGGCTGCCTTTTTCTTCTTCTTTTTCTGTTTCCGTTTAGCCGGGGTGAGGAGAGAAACATAGCTGATCCCGTCTCTATTATCGGTCGTGATCGGCAGGTCGGCGGATTTCCAGCCGGCGTGACCCGCTTCCATCAAGTGCACGTTTTCATAGCCCGCAGCCGTGAGTCGCGCGACCGCCTGCTTTGCTCGGGGTCCTTTCTCACAGCCGACGATCAGCGAAGTCTCTTTGGGACACACGTCTGCCATGACCAGATCAAAGCTCTCGTTTTGAAAAATTTCATTTGTGGTCGGATGAAAGAAGACAATCGGGACGTTGATGACTTTTCCTTTGGGATGGCCGGTGGCGAACTCGGCCACGGTACGAACATCAACATACGTCGCAGCGGAATCGTTCTGCATGCGCTCAAACGCTTCTTGGGGGGTGAGGGGGGTGACACTCATAAACGAGACTCCTGTGGAATCGGAAATTCCGGTGGGTCGAATTCCCGGACAAAGGGCGGGATGATGCGGCAGCGTTCTCGTCCGGCTGCCGGCGGTGCGCCTGTCAGTGTATACTCAATCTCCCCGTCCGTTTCGCCACCGCTCTCACTCGTGCGGACTTCCTCAAGATGATGATGCAGGATTTTCCCGGTGGGGGAGAGGGCAAAGATGCACTCCAATACTTTTCTGGCCGGCAGACGACCAAGTGTGGGATGAATCAGGGTTTCTCGCTTTTTCATACTGTTCCCTTCCAGGCTGACCTCTCGGACCGATGCTATGTATTTACGGGGTTTTCGCTTGACAGGCAAACGTCATCCGGCATAGCATGCAGCTTCAGTAAGGAGGGCTCTTATTCCTATGCAGGAAACCAGACAAAAAGAACTCGTCAACGGTGAGGTATGGTACCGGCCCGGAGACGATGTCCCGAATGTTCCAACCAAGCTCTTTGCGCTCCAAAACCTGTGTACTGATTGTAAAATGTGTGAGGTGGCATGCTCGCTGATCCACTCACCGGAAGGGGAGCTGAACCCGGTCTGGACGCGTATTAAAATCGACCATGCGCCCCAGGTCTCGCGCGTCTCAAAAGATGGCTTCGGATTTATGCCGGCCATCTGTCATCACTGCGCCAATCCGCCTCCTTGTGCTGAAGTCTGTCCGACGGATGCGTTCTATTATGACCCTGAGACTCAGGCCGCGGTGATTGACCAGGACAAATGCATTCAGTGCATGGAATGCGTTCCCGGCTGTCCGTTTGACACGGTCTTTGTTGCGCCGACCGGTGAGTTGCTCAAGTGCGATTTGTGCGGCGGGGACCCGGCTTGTGTGAAAGCCTGCTCCACCCGTCCCGAGATGCTCAATGCCGGCAAACAATATCCTCGGCTGCCCGTTCTTTTTTATGAGGAAAAAGCAGCGTTCGGGCAAATTTTGCGTCAAAAGCCAGAAGCGCGAGACGAAGTTGGGATCATGCAGGCGATGTTATCCAAAGGAAAGGTAAGCTCTGCGGCGTAAGAGCGACACTGCAACCACAAAGGGGTCTTGATTATGGAAGGCGGACTGCTGAGAGTTGATCTGACGACAGGGACAATCAAAAAAGAGCGTATTCCACACGCGCTGTTTGAGCGTTGGGTGGGCGGCTCGGGCATTAATGATTGGCTCATGTGGGAGCATTTTCTCAAACATGACCCAATGTGTGACCCACGCAGCCCGGACAATATCTTTATCTTCGGCGTCGGGCCACTCGCCGGTGTTGGTTCAGGGATTGGGGTCAAAGGCCGGCTGACGTTTAAGAGCCCGTGTTACGGGATTTTTGGGGACTCGGCCGGAGGCGGCAAGTTTCCCTATATGGTCCGCTTTAGCGGCTTTGACTATATCGTTGTTACCGGCAAGGCTCCCAAGCCGGTCTATCTGCATATTTGCAACGAAGAAGTCACTATCTGCGACGCGACCCACCTGTGGGGAAAGGGCTGCGAAGAAACCCACGAAATGCTCAAGCAGGAATTAGGCGACTATCCCTCCACCACGCATACCTTGTCCATCGGCCAGGCCGGGGAAAATCAGGTTGGCATCGCCGGTGTGGTCTCAGACGGCTGGCGCATTCATGCCCGGTCCGGTGGCGGTGGGGTCATGGGTTCCAAGAACCTGAAAGCCATTGCCGTGCAGGGCAACGGCGGCGTGAAAATAGACAATCCGAATGGACTCCTGGAATGGTCGGACGACTTCCGCCAAAAGCTGGATGGGAACGAAGCGGCGTACGGTTTCAAACGACGTGGAACCCTGGGCGCGGTCGAGATGTACCAAAGGATCGGCGGAAACTTCTGGCGTAACAACCAAGGCGCGTTGTTCCGTGGTGAGGAAGTACGGTCAGATAACTGGGTCAAAAAATACCACAAATACTCGGAAGTATGTTCGTCTGACTGCTATATTGCGTGTGATGGCCGCTATAAGATTGAGGGCCACGAATCAGAACAGGCAAAGAAATTTGTTGGCGAAACGTTCCGCCATCCCGAATACCTTACAACGGCCAGCGGTGCGGGCGCGATGGATATTCGCGATTGGGCTGAAGTGGCCCACTGGGGCAAGATCACCAACGATTACGGTATCGACAACCAAGACCTCAGTTGCTCAATCGGGTTCATCATGGAGCTCAAGCAGCGCGAGCTGATCTCTGATCGTGATGTGGAAGAATTATTTGGGAAACCCCAGAGTCTCGAATGGGGCAATATTGAAGATATCGAAGAGTTGGTAAAAAACGTATCGTATCAAACTAATCCGTTTGGTTGGCTGTTTCGGGATGGCGCGTACTGGGGAGCGCTGCGCTACTCAGAACAAAAGGGCCAGAACTTCATGAAGTATGCCATCTACGGGAAAGGTGGTGCGAGCTTTACGGAAGAGATGCGGCCTTTCCCCACCTGGATGAACAATATGGCGGTGGCCTCGCGTGGTTCAGACCACTTGAAGGGTATCGGCCTGATCGAGAAATTTCAGCGCAAAGATCTCTCGAAAGCCTATTTTGGGACGCCAATTGCCGGTGACCCGACTGTTCCTGACCTGAAAGGGGCTTGCACGGCTGTGCTCGAAAATCAGGTTGCGCTCATTAATTCGTACGGCGTATGCCTCTTCCACTGGCTGCTCGACCCACTCAGCTATGCGCCGGAGAGCTACTACGGCGAGGCTTATACGGCAGTGACCGGGATTGACCGGACGAAAGAAGAGCGCATGCTCGACGGTGAGCGAATCTGTAACCTGGAAAAGGCGTATAACTCTCGTCTTGGCCTGCGTCGTGAGCACGACACGATCTGCGAGCGCTGGATGCACGAACCGTGTCCGGAAGGGCCGAATAAAGGGCGTGTTGCCGCTGATATGTTCGAGCAAGTGCTGGACGAATATTATGAGTGGCGTGGCTGGGACAAAGAAACCGGCCTCCAGACGCGCAAGAAACTCGAAGAACTTGGGATGGAAGATGTTGCTGATGTGCTGGCCGCCGACAACGCCATTGCCGGTGAGAGTCGTTCTGGCCGTGCGGTCCACGTTGAGATGAAAGCGTCTGACGACCCTGGTATCCCAGACTAATTGAAAAGAGTAAACGTGTCCTCCAATAGAGATGAAACGCTGGACATGCGTACTCTTTTGAGGAAAGGAATAAGACGTGATTACGGTCCAAGCGGAGTATACGGCTCGTTTTAAGGAAATCACGCAAATTACGAGTGAGACCATCCAACTCGAACAGCCTCATATGGCTGAATTGGCACAGATCCTGACGACCAAGTATGGAGAGCGGATGGAGGCCTTGCTCATTGACCCGAAAACCCAGGATTTGAATACCAACGGCACGCTCTTTGTCGATTCCACAGGACGGCGGCTCTTTATTGATGATACCTTAGCGGACGGGGAAACCGTCTCCTTCATGGTTGGTATTGCCGGAGGCTAGACGATTTCTGAGGATCAGACCCATAGTTCAGGATGGATAGGGGCGCAGCATGCTGCGCCCCTACGTTTTTGTGCAGCCGGCCAGAAAGAATAAAAGAACATGTCCGAATCTATCCCTGAAATCGATTGCGACGTCGTCGTCATAGGTGGTGGTATTGCTGGCCTCTCCGCAGCCATCAGCGCGATGCACGAAGGCGCTGAAGTCATCCTGCTCGAAAAGGCTCCCAAGCTGCAACGTGGCGGGAACTCTGCTATTGCCGATGCTCAAATCCGCTATCCTCACGAAGCGGATGAGTACTGTCCCACCCGGCAGACCAAAGAGGACTTCTTTGACGCCTTTCTGCGGGTTTCGCGTGGGCGGGCGAACAAAGACTTGGTCCAGGTCGTGGTGGATAATGCGGCTGACGCGGTCGATTGGCTGACTGAGATGGGGATTGCATGGGAAAAGGGCTATCCCAATGTCGCCGGCTATCGACGTCAGCCTGTGGGTGGTGGCTGGCAGCTGGTCGACACCCTCTACAAGCATCTGGAGCGGGGTGGGGTGCATGTTGCCTATGAGACCGCGGCTGAAACCCTCCTCACTAACCGGAGTGGACGCGTGGTTGGTGTGCGCGCGCTCGAACCCGGGGGCTATACCGATATTCAAGCCCGTGGCGGGGTCGTGATTGCCAGTGGCGGTTTCGAGGCCAACCCGGAGATGCGGGTCCGGTATTTAGGACGGCATATGGATGGACTCATTCTGCGAGGCAGCCGGTATAATACCGGCGATGGGCTGCGTATGGCCCTGGCCATTGGAGCTATGCCGGCCGGCCAATGGGGCGATTTCCACTCTGCCGTGCTTGACGCACGTTCTACGCCTTTTGAATGTGGGGTGACGGCGATCTATATCTTTCAACTCGGTCTTTTCATTGACGAAGACGGTGAACGCTTTCTCAATGAAGGTGAAGACTTTCGCGATCAGACTTATGTGAAATTCAGCAAGGCCATTATGGCGCATAAAGGCGGGGTAGCCTTTAACGTCTTTGACAACAAACCGCGCGCTGAAGACCCGGAAGCCTGGAAACGGGCAATTCGGACGGACGAGGAGGCGTTTGAAGCGTCGAGCATTCGGGAGTTGGCCGCGCGCATCGAGGTTCCGGCCGGTCGCATGGAGCAAACCATTGAGGAATACAACGCAGCCTGTCAAGCGGGGGAATTTGATCCGCTCACCCTTGACGGTCTGGCGACACATGGCTTGGTCGTCAATAAGACCAACTGGGCTCGGCCGCTCGACACGCCGCCCTATCTGGCCTATCCCGTGACCGGAGGCATCACGTTCACCTTTGGCGGCCTTAAATCCAACCCGCACGCCCAAGTCATCCACTCCACGGGCCGCACCATTCCTGGTCTCTACGTCGCTGGCGAGCCGATGGGCGAGCTGTATTACTACAACTATATGGGTGCGACCTCGGTTTTACGGGGCGCGGTATTTGGACGTATTGCGGGACAGGAAGCCGCTCGAAATACCTACTGATAGTCTCCGCTCGGATTAAACCCGGCGTCTTTGGCCAATACACCCTTACCCGGAACGTAATTCACCTCGACCCGGATACCGTCCGGGTCTTCAAATAAGACCGAGTAGTAGCCCGGTGCCCACGAACCTTCTTGGGGCGGCGTGACGACGGTCGCGTTGAGCTCTTCCAGCAGCTCATAGACCTGATCGACATCCTGCCTGGAACGAGCACGAAAACAGAAATGGTGTAGCCCGGTGCGCGTTTGAACGAAACGCTCGTCTTGGTGCTCGGGAGCGCAGCGCTGTATGCCGACACCCGTCCGGGCTCCGACATGGTAGCACATGTCTTCGCCGTCAAAGACCAGTTGAAGACCAAGAAACGGCAGGAGCTTTTTATAGAACGCCCGGCATTCCTCGAACCGACCGACGGTCAGAATAATATGCGCAATACCGTTTACTTCAATCATGACGGAATCCTATTTTCTCTCTACATAGGACAAATCTTAAAGACTTCGGACGCGGATATCCGATTCGGATGTGAAGATTTATTATCTATCACGACCGAGATAAAAAATGTGCCGGAGTTTTGACCTGAGATAGTATTTCGGCACCGGCTTCTCCTTGTTTCTCCAGACTTCCCGGTTGGATGGATAAGCAGGTGCCGAGAAGGTAAATGCGTCCTGCAAAAACCATATAAAGGCCGGACGTATTTACTTTCTCAATGCGTAACAACTATGCGGGTTGGGGTGGAATGTCTCCTGTGGGACGTAAGGCTTCAAATTGACGAAGGGCGCGCTGGAACTCTCGTGTGGTGACCTGGAAACGTTGGAACAGGCGACGTGCATCAACAAGGTCATGCGGCTGGCGCAATAGATGTTGGACTAGCCGTTCAGCAGGGTCCTCCTGCGTGTCCGAAGATGATAGAGGCTGGTCAGGATCTGACATACATTACTCCTTACGGTGTGTATTTTCTCCTATATGTGCTGATTTTACAAAAGTCGGCAAGACCCCCTGTCATACTTCCGTGGAAAGTCATTGTTTTTCAGGAGGATCGGTGTTGTTGAACACTTCATCCGTATGCTCCCCTAACTGTGGGGCGCGAGATCGAAAATCGGGCCGTTGCCCGTCGATTGAAAAGGGGAGACCCATGACTTCAAGAGGAGAATCGGGCACCTCGCGAATCATATTCATCGCCTTGGTTTGCGGCTGAGCAATCACCTCGGGAATGGTCAGGATCGGAGCACACGGAACGCCGACCGCTTCCAGGCGTTCCATCCACGTTTCTTTTGTCTCCTGAGCCATATGGGCAGCGATTTCTTGGATAAGATACTCCCGATGCTCCATGCGACTCGCGTTCGTTTGATAGCGGGGATCAGTGAGCCATTCGTCGCGGCCAAGGGCTTTGGCGAGTTTGAAAAACAGTCGACTGTTGGCCACACCCAGGACCAAGGGACCGTTCCGCGTTTCAAAGGCGCCAAAGGCAACCTGACGTGGGCTGCCAGTGGCATGGCGAGCGGGAGCCTTGCCGGTCTTTTTATATTGGATCAGCGCCGTACTGACATAGAAGACAGCGGTCTCAAAAAGCGATGTTGTAATCACGCAGCCGCGTCCGGTTCTGTCTCGTTTGCGCAGGGCCGCCAGCGCGGCAATGGCCGTCCACATGCCCGTGCCATAATCGACGACCGAGGTGCCCATACGCACCGGCGGGCCATCTTCCTGGCCAGTCATGCTCATCAGCCCGCCAAAGGCTTGCAGCAGCACTTCGTAGCCGGGCTTATCCTTGAGCGGTCCGGTATGTCCAAAGGCCGTCACGCCACAATAGACGAGTCTGGGATTATGAGACAGGAGGAGGTCTGCTTCCAGGCCGACTTGCTCGGCAACCCCGGGACGGAGGTTGTGGAGAAACACATCGGCTTGTTCGACAAGCTGATACAAACGCTCCATGTCTGCGGCATCTTTGAAGTTGATCACAACCGAGCGTTTGTTGCGGTTCATATTATGAAAGGGCAGGGAGGTCTGCTCGACAAATGGCGGTCCCCAAGCCCTGGCGTCATCACCGGTCTCAGGTCGCTCAACTTTAATCACGTCAGCGCCGAGATCGGCCATAATAGCGCCGGCTAAGGGGCCGGCCAGGTTCATGCCAACCTCAACGATCTTTACTCCCGAGAGCGGCATCATCATCTCCGTTTTGCTGCCGGTAGGGACTGCTGTCTCCCTTGTTTTTGAGCGATCTGGGGTTGAGCATATACGCCTTGCTACCGTCCCCGAAAATGTGGTGGACGCTTGGCCAGAAACGCGGCCACGCCCTCACGAAAATCCTCACTCATATAGGCACGGACAATCAGGTCCTCTCCCAGAGCATCCTCGCCGACGGCACGCCTATGATGCTGCAAACGCCGAATGGCCTCTTTGGTGACCTGGAGGGTCAGGGGAGCATGCCGAGATATTTCCTCAGCTATCTGGCGAACCTGCCGGTCAAGCTGGTCAACCTCAAAAATTTCATTGACCAGGCCGAGTTGCAGAGCCTCCTGGGCTCCGGCCAGTCTGGCACGAAACATGAGTTCCTTTGTCTTCGCCGGACCTATGGCGTCCAGGATACGGGAATGGATGGCCACGCTCAGGCAGTTTCCCAGGGTGCGGGCAATGGGAAACCCTATCCGACTCTCCGGGGTACAGTAGCGCAGGTCGCTCACCAGAGCCAAAGCGGCCCCGGCCCCGACAGCAACGCCCTGAATAGCGGCAATAACCGGCTTTTTGACGCTTTCGAGGCGACTGATAAGCCGTTCGAGTTTGCGCTCATATTCAATCGCGTCTGAGTCTTCCTTGAATGAGGTAAACTGGCTGATGTCTGTACCGGAGACAAAGGCTTTGTCGCCGGCTCCCTGCAGGATGAGTACTTTGATCGTGTCGTCCCGGTCAACGACCTCGCAGGCTTCCTCTAGCGCGGCGTACATAGTCCAGGTGAGGGCGTTCCGCGCCTCAGGCCGGTTAAAGGTCACGGTTGCAATTGATCCATCAGAGCCGGTGTGATCAAAAAGGAGTTCGCTCATAGGGGCCTGTCTTTTCCTTTGCTGCCGCCGTGGGAGAAAAGAGTAATCGTGTCCAGCGTCTCATTTGTATTGGAAGACTCGATTATTCTTTTGAGGCGTGCTGGGCCGATGATTCAAGAGTCAACCGTTCACCTTCACTCTTGGCCATCACTGTGGTGATCGCGAGGTCTCCGGTGACATTCACCGCTGTCCGAAACATATCGAGAATCCGATCAACACCGAGGATCAATGCCAGCCCTACTGTCGGAATCCCGGTCGAAGTCAGGACGAGGGCCAGGGTAATAATCCCCGCTCCGGGAACCCCCGCCGCACCAATCGAGGCCATGGTCGCGGCCAGCACAATACCGAGCTGGTTGCCGAACGACAGATCGGTCTGGAAAACCTGAGCGATGAAAATTGCCGCAACGCCTTGATAGAGCGCCGTCCCGTCCATGTTTACGGTAGAGCCCAGAGGGAGGACAAAACTCGCCACCGGATTACTCACGCCGATATTCTTCTCGGCGCACTCTATGGAAACGGGCAGGGTTGCTGAAGAAGAAGAGGTTGAAAAAGCGATGAGTTGCGCCGGGCGGGCGGCCCGCATAAACGAAATCCACGACAGACGACTGAGCAGCCGAACCAGGCCTCCATAGACAATGCCGCCATGAATGGCCAAGCCCAGGACAACTGTGGCGCCGTATACGAGCAGGGCCGTCAATACGCTGATCCCGCTCGTCCCGATCACTTCGGCGATCAGGGCGGCAACGCCATACGGGGCCAAGGCCATAACCCAACCGATAATGACGATCATGGCGTTCTGAAGCTTCTCAAAGAGTGTGACGACACTCGCGTTTTCCTCAGGACCCAGCGCGGTAATCGCGACCCCCAGGACAATAGCGAAGAAAATAATCTGGAGCATATTGCCGCTGGTGAGTGAGTCGATAGGGTTCGTCGGGATAACGGCGAGGAGGGTATCGACCATGGAGGGGGAAACCGCGGCCGCGGACATACGGTCGCCTGCTGCAGCTCCGAACTGGGCGAGCAGTACGGTGCGGTCGGCCGGGTCAATAAACTGACCGGGTTGGACGAGGTATGCACAGACGAGTCCGATGGAGACCGCAACTGCGGTTGTTCCAAGGTAGAGGCCCAGCGTTCGACTTCCCAGGCGTCCCAGTTTCCGAATATCGCCAAGGCTGGCTACACCAACCAGCAGTGAGGCGAAAACCAGGGGAACGACCACCATCCTGATCAGACGCATGAAAACCTGACCGACGGGACGGAGGATGGTGATCACCTGCTCGCCGAACCGGCTGATAGGCCGCGGGGAAGAAGCAAAGCCGCCTCCCTCCAATGGAGTCCTGGAAATTTGCAGCCAGCCTTCCACAGCGCCGCCCGGAGCAATCACGCCGAGTTGTTGGCGGGTGTGGCCGGACTGATCTGCCAGTGCCAGTCTCTGGCTAAAAGGAAACCGGACTTTCGCCCAAACGGGGACTTCTCTCTCCTGTCCAAGAAGATCGGGGTGTTGCTCGAACGTAGTTTCGAGCAGTCTCATTTGGATCGGGACGCCAGCCGGCAGCTGGACACGAGAAGACGCATCAACCGGGTTTTGCTGAAAGACGATCTGCGAGGCATCACGAATGGCGTAGACGTCGTGCGTCAGAAAGAGGGAATTGGGACCGAGCAAGAGACCGACCAGAGCACCGACCGCCATCCCGATGAGAATTTTTGTATAGAGCTGCATGCGGGCTCTACGACTCGTTCGCGTCGTCCCAGGTGCCACGCACGGTTGTCTCCGTCTGTTGTTCGAGGGCTTTGATCGTCGCCAGTACGTCTTCCTGAGCAAACCCACCCGACTGATAGGCCCTGAGCAGTCCTTGTGCGGCTGAGGCCATGGTTAGGGGCACGTCCAATTCTGCACCAAGATCAGTGGCGAGACCCATGTCTTTGCAGGCGAGATCGATCGTAAATGTTGGCGCGAGTCGATCGCGCAAAATGGCCCTGGTCCCGGACTGCCAGATAAAGCTATTCCCGCTGCTGGCTTTGACGATTTTCCACAGCGCATTCGGATCGACTCCGGCTTTGGCTCCGAGGATGAGGGCTTCGGCGGCACCCATCATATGAATAAAGGCCAGCATATTATTCACCAGCTTGGCGACGTTGCCGGCACCAATATCCCCGACATGAAACACATTGCTGCCCATGCACTGCAGTACAGACTCACACGAATCGTACACCGCCTTGTCCCCACCAACCATGATGGCCAGCGTACCTTTGCGTGCGCCGCGCACTCCGCCGCTAACCGGTGCGTCAAGAAAATGCACGCCCTGGGCATTCACCTGTTCCGCCAGCCTTTGCACGACGGTTGGTGAATTCGTGCTCATATCGATAATGGTTTTTCCTTTGGCAATACCGGCCAAGGCTCCATTGTCAGCCAGGACGACTTCTTCGACATGCGCGGGCATGGGTAAAGAGAGACAGATGGCTTCTACACCGGTGGCTGCGGCCTTGGGACTCTCGACCCAGGTTGCGCCATCTTCGATAAGATTGCTGGCTGCCTCCTGTTTGATGTCGTACACCTGAAGGGAATGGCCGGCCTTCAGAAGGTTAAGCGCCATCGGGTTGCCCATATTGCCAACGCCAACAAATCCCAGCTTCATGCGGTCCTCCTTGTCTCGTGCGAGATGCTGGACACGTTTACTCTTTGGATGCTGTGAGGTCTATATGAATACGTAAGTCATCTGCAATACGGTCGAGTTGGTCTCTCAGGACCGTCTCGGCAACGTCGCTTGGAACAGCCAGCGAGATCTGCATATGATAGATCACCGTACCGTGGCCTGGCTCTGGCTGAGTAGAGGTCTGCATGTGGACAATATTCACTCCCTGTTCGGCCAGGTAGCGGGCCACACGGGCAACAATGCCGGCTTTATCCACACCGGTTGCCACGAGTTCATAGCTACGGGTCTCGTCGTTGGCACCATAGGGAAGAGGCTCTTCTTCAAGTGGGCGAAAAAAGACGGTCAGCCGCTTTTCCCATTCGAGCCGTTTGCAGGCCGCTGAGAGCCGTTGCTGACAGTCCGGGCTCCGGCCCGAGAGGAGCAGGAGCACGGCAAATTCGCCTCCCAGAAGGGTCATGCTGGAGTCTTCGAGGTTGCAATCGCACTCGAAGATCAGTTCTGCCAAATCGGCGACGATACCGGGTCGGTCTCGACCAATGGCCGATAATGCGAACCACTGTTTCACTGGCAATTCCTTAGCAAACGTCTGTGTGCGGTAAAAATTATGAGCGCTGCGCTTTTACGGCTTCAACCAACTGACTGAGGATGGAAGCAGACGTTCCACGCAGGCTCAGCGTGCATAAGGGTGTTAATTCGCTTTCGTACAAATTGACCTCGATAAGCGTCCCGCCTTTCTGGCTGACAGCAATAGGAAAGCCGGCGGCCGGATACACGGTCGCCGAGGTGCCGGCAACGATCATGCAGTCGCACAACTGCGTTTCGCTATAACACTGCTCAAGTGCATCCTGCGGAATGGGTTCGCCAAACGACACGGTATCGCTTTTGAGAATGCCCGAACAGTTGGGACATTCCGGCGGCAACTGGTGCAGGGGCACCTCGGAGCCCGGAAAGCGGGCGTTGCAGGCAATGCAGCGCACCAGAGTGTAATTGCCGTGGATTTCAATGAGGTGTTGACTGCCGGCTCGACGGTGCAGGTTGTCGACGTTCTGCGTAATCATGCTGCGTAAGACACCCATATTTTCCAGCTCAACCAAGGCAGTATGGCCGGCATTCGGCTCTGCCGTGCCCAGGGTCTGCCACATTTCCTTGCTTGGCCCCGAGGGCGATAAGCGCTCTTCCCAGGCTTTCTTCGGGTCTTGGAGAAACAACTCATAGCCGTTCATGGGCGGCTCTCCATACTTTGTCCACAACCCGCCCGGCCCACGAAAGGGCGGAATCCCGCTTTCAACGGATATGCCGGCGCCTGTCATGGCCATGACATATTTGGCCGAAAGAAGGTGACGTGCGGCTTCCTGAATGATTTCAGATTCTGCCATATCTCACCTCTGGCCTGTTCCGGTGAACAGGCCCTGCTCACTTGGCCTGCCAATTAGGCGGCCGTTTTTCAGCAAAGGCGAGGGCACCTTCGCGGGCATCCTCGGTCGATTGCAGTTCATTATAGAGCGCGCGTTCTAATTTCAGCCCTTCCTCAAGTGACACATCCAGGCCGCGTAAAGAGGCCTGCTTGATATGCTGTACGGCCAGCGGCGCGCTCTTACAAATCTCCTCGGCGATTTCTTCACACTTGCTCATAAGCTGATTCATGGGAACGAGGTGGTCGACCAGACCCAGACGATAGGCTTCTTCGGCAGAAATACGGGCGCCGGTATACAGCAGCTCCAGGGCCCGGCCCAGAGGAATGATGCGGGGCAAGCGTTGCGTCCCACCCCCGCCCGGCAGCCAGCCCAGGCGCACTTCACCAAATCCGAACTGGGCATGCTCCGCAGCCACGCGGATATCACACGCCAGGGCCTGCTCCAGACCTCCGCCGTTCGCGTGGCCGTTGATGGCGGCGATAATGGGTTTATACAGGTCGAACAGCGTTGGGAAGAGGTTGGTATTTTCGTTTTTCGGACGATTGACATAATTGGCTTTGATATCACTTCCGGCACTAAACGCCCGCTTCCCGGTTCCGGTCATAATAGCGACCCGTAAGTCCGGATCGTCCCGAAATTCGGTCCATATATCGGCCAGCATATTATAGGTTTCAAAATCACAGGCATTGAGGCGTTCCGGACGGTTAATGGTCACATAGGCAATGTGGCCTTTCTTCTCAAAAAGCACTTTCGACATGGCGCCCTCCTTCCCTCCGTCAGCTATCAGGTGAGAGGTTAGGGAGGCAAGGGGAAGAAGGGGAGAGACGGCGGCTCAGACTTACCAGATGGTGGGTATTATCGCTGAGGTAATGAGGTTGTCGTCAGCGGTGACGAGCTTTGCACCTATGACTATTGTGGTCGCGGCGATGATCCTATCCGCGGGGTCGTTGTTGATTTCTCGTCCAAAGCTCACGGAAAGTTCGGCTATTTCCGAAGAAATGGGCTGCACCGTAATCTTTCTATATTGAAGATACAGATTGATGAAAGAAGAGACCGTCTCCTCGATTTCCAGTCTTTTCCTTGCGACGAGCATTGCGATTTCCCAAATGGATATGTCGGAAATCATAAGTTCGTTGTCTGCTTCGGCGGCTCTCATCGCTCGTTTGGCTTTTGTGGTCAGCCGGTCCGCGTTGAGGGCGTCCCAGATGACGGCGCAGGTATCTAAAACAATCACTTCATCGCGTCCCATTGCTCGCCTATTGGCGAGGTCACATCGTGAATCTTCGCGGTCTTCGCTAGTCTTTTGAGCTTGGTTTTCGCTCGCTGTTTTTGGTCAATTGGCGCGACAATGGTCGCGAGCCGTTGACCGTTTGAGGTCACCGTTATTTGCTCACCATGTTGAGCCTTGTTTAAGTATTTCAATAGGTTCGCTCTCAATTCGGTGATATTGACGCTTATCATAGCCGGACGCCTTTGTCTGTACAAAGATATTGTACATAGTAAGGTAAGGAAGGTTATACGTCAATCAAGATTCAGGCTCGCCCTGGAGCGCTTCGGCTTGCTGGGCTTCTTGCCTGACTTGCTTTTCGGACTTGACCTGAATAGCGGCTGCTTCGGTGACCCGTCGGGCGACCACAATAAACCCCGTATGCGCGACCATGCGGTGTTCCGGGCGCATGGAGCGGTCCTTGACATGCCAAAACCGGAGCATGTTTTCCATGACCTCTACGCAGGCAAATCCGGGGTCCGCGTGGAACGTGTCTACCAGCGCTTTGACTTGCAGCACCGTGGGGAGATAGCCCACGAGGACTCCGCCAGGCCGGACGACTTCCCGGGCATGAGGCACGACCTGCCACGGCTCAGGAAGGTCTATCAGGACGCGGTCAACCTCCCGAACCGGTAAGCCCTGATATGCATCGGTTTGGGCCAATATCCAGTTCGGCGAAGCACCAAGAAAACGCTTGACGTTGTTGCGTGCCATTTTGCAATGGTCGGCCCGGATATCAACGGTGAGTAACTGTCCCGCTGACCCTATGGCCCGCAGCAAAGCCATACTCAATGCGCCCGGACCTGATCCAACCTCAAGCACACGAGCGCCAGGGAATATATCCCCCCAGAGCAGGATGGGACCAATATCTTTGGGATAAATTACCTGGGCCTGGCGCGGCAGGTTGGGAATCAAGCGCGCATACGTTGGCCGCAGGATACGGAATCTTTCGCCCTGACCAACTTGGACCAGGCTTCCCTCTGCAAGCCCAATAAATTGCTCAGCAGGAATATTCCCGCCGCGCAGCGCAATGACACTGCCGGGGCGCAGGATACGTATATATTCGCGCTCTTTCTGGTCAATGAAGAGAACGCTGTCACCCGGCTGCAGGGTCGCTTGATCCGATGCGGACGGCGGTGTCATTTTTCGCTCCATAGGGTCCGGACAGCCCTGTCATAGAAAATCATAAGTATTTGATTTTCAAGGATAATTTTGACCTTCATGGCGGCGACGGTACCACGCGTGTTAGGGACTGACAAGAACCCTTCACCCTTGACAGCCAGACGAGCAATCACCTATCCTAGCAAGAACAATCCCGGAGGAAAGAATATGGCAGAGAAAGCGAAAACCGCCCAAAGAGGACAAAAAACCGACTCTTCACAACAAATATGCCCAATATGCGGCGCGCAAAGCCGGGTCGTGCAGTTTGCCGGGTTCGGGAAAAAAGGGTTTTACTGGGTGTGTGAAAAGAACGTAGAACACGCCATCACAACAAGCTCAGTCCGGAGTTTGTAAATGCCGCGGGCGAAGCAAGCACATAAGACGCGTACACCAGGACTCTTTGACGAGGAAGAGCAAGGAGAAGACCTTGAGGAAGAGGAACTTCCAAAAGACGAAGCTGGGCGACGCAAGATAAAGAAGCGCTATGAAGAACTCCTTGGAATTCGGGTCTCCAAGCTGCGCGGACGCGTGTTGAATCGGGAGCGTATCAATAAGACCATTGAAGGAATCTATTTTATTTGCGCCCGCTGCTCTCAAATCTGTCATAGCCTGGATGAAGGCATCGTCGAAGATCCTGATAATATTGAAAATCTGTGCGAATCGTGTGCGACGAGCACCGCGGACTGAATAATCGTAGAGAGTCCTGCCGTTCTTCCTACCGTTGTCTGACCGTTTATCCCTTGCACATTCCCGTGCAGTATACTAGCAAGAGTGCAGCGGGGTCATGCAGCGCATCGGACGCCGCCAGTGTCCTGTCTTCCTTGTTCGTATTTATCAGGGAAACCTCAGGACTCCAGGAGGTTGTATGCGGCAGCACCAGACTTATCCTCCCCTTTCGTTCCGGCCCCGCTCATCCCGGTCTGGTCTTCTCGCTGTCCTGTTTGTTGCTGCTCTTTTTCTGCTCCTGCCCGGCCGTGCTGCTGCCGTGTCTGCCGTCCCTGTTCAGGTCCATCATGTTGGATTTGATCGCCAGGCGCAGGCACCGGTGGTCATTCTTGCAGACACCGAGACGGCGCGATTTCTCCCGATCTGGGTTGGTCCATTTGAAGCCCGGGCCATTGCTATGGCACTGGCCGGGACCCCTGTCCCCCGTCCTTTGACGCATGACCTGATGAAAAATGTCCTTGAAAACATTGGTGTCGAGTTTCAGAAGATTGTGGTGAGTGCGCTCGAAAATAATACGTATTTTGCACGGATTCATTTGCTCTTTACCGACCGGTCGGTTGAGATCGACAGTCGCCCGAGTGATGCCATTGCGCTTGCTCTCCGATTTGATCGACCTATTTTCGTTGCGCAGGATGTCTTTACGGAAAGCAGCCAGCGCTTGCCCGCACCTCTCCAGACTATCAGCGCGACGGTTATGGGTATTGAGGTACAGAATCTGACTGCTGAACTGGCAGAATATTTTCAACTACCGACTGCGGAGGGGGTGCTCGTGACAAATGCGGCTCAGGGCCAGGGAGCGCTGCAACGCGGCGATGTTATTCTGGCCCTGGAAGGTGAACTCATCCGCAATATCTCAGACTTTCGACAGAAAACTTTACAGGGAAATCCGTCCGTTCGTCTTCTTGTCCGACGTTCAGGACAGGATATCAATATTATCTTGAAGGCGAGATGAACCGCAATGAAAGAGTGAACCAAAAAGGAGTATGGGCATGAACGCTTTGGAAGATAAAGAAGCTATTCGCGATTTAATGACGCGGTACTGTCTGTCGATTGACGCTGGACGCTATGAGGACTGGGTGCAATGTTTTACCGAGGACGGCGCGTTTAACAGTCCGATTCTCGGCGTATGGCAAGGGCCGGAGAAGCTGCTGGCATTTACTTCGCGCTATAAAGAGTGGACTGGGGACGCGCAGCCTCGTCACTGCGTCATGAATATCCTGATTGACCTCGACGGAGACACGGCTACCGCAGAGAGCTATCTGCTCATGACACACGCGGCACAGGGAAAAACGGAACTCGTGATTTCCGGACGTTATGAAGACCAGATTGAGAAAGTTGCCGGACAGTGGCGTTTTAAGGAACGAAAGGTTTGCCCCGATACCTCGCCGGCAGGCTGAAGAGGGTTGTGTGACGTCTTTTCCATACCCCCTTTCAAAGTCGCAGAAAGCCGTGTAAGACCGGCCACGTGGAGGGATGGCCGAGCGGTCGAAGGCGCCGGTCTTGAAAATCGGTAGAGTCCAAAAGGCTCTCGTGGGTTCGAATCCCACTCCCTCCGCTTCTATAGATTATAAGCTGTTGAAATATATCAGGTTTTAAGGACGTGCCGTCTACTCAAACGTTTCATAGGGAATTCGGACGCTCAGCTCTAAATCATCGACCGCCTTTGCAATAACATTCGAAGGGATTCCAGCATAGTGCGGCGAAAAAACATCCTCACCATCCTTTTGCCCCACTCTGGCATCCGACAACTCCGTTGTCATACCGATGACATAGCCGTCGTCTGAAACAACTGCGCCACCACTGTCTCCCGGTCTGGAAATCGCAGAGTACAAAAAAAGCTCCGTACCGCCGAATACCAACATTGACTCATTGGTAACTTCCCCGCTTTGCATGACCAAGGGCGGACCCCCCGTATCCAATGGAATAGAGCACGGAACTCTCGAATATCCGAATCTGTAGACTTTCTGCGACACCATTGGAGCTAAGAACCCAAGACCGGAAACGACCGAAAGCGACTCCTTGACGCGAATGACTGCCACGTCTTCGGTGTCATGTGGGAAGATTTGTTCGATTGTGGCTGCCCTTCCTTGGAATATCTGCTCGGTAGCTACTTTCATATCCGAAACAACATGGTGACACGTAAGAACGTGATGGGAATCGAAGACAATGCCACTACCTTCGCCTTCATTGTTCTCTCCGATGATATGCACTATGGCGGGCGAGACTTGGCGATGAACGAACCTCCCGCCGAGTGTCTTCGCTAACCAAAGAACTCCCTGCTCTCTCAGCGTCGATATTTCACTCAGAGTGTAGTAGCTCTTTGGTAATATGACGTAACTGCCATCCTGACCCACGCCCATTTCGACCAGGATATTGTTCGCCACCATGCGTTCTAGCAACCCGCGAATTTGGTAAATGTACTTGTCTGGTTCATCGAGTATATCTTTGCTTTTCTCCAGGAAGTCCATGAAATCCTTCCCCGACGCGGGTGTGAGTGGTTGTCCTGGCGGCAGCTTGCGCGTCTTATGTTGGAACATGGGCGAGAAGAATGTCCGTGCTAGAACAGCCAAGGTGGTTTCGGTGTCAACGTTCATAGGTGCGAGTTTGACGTAACGCTCGTAATTCGGCGCGGTGCCTTGACTTTGTTCTTCTGCGGTCATTTTTCCGGTTCTCCTTTCCTTAGGTAAACCTTGCGCATCACTCTCCGGTCTCCTTCGATTGGCTGAAAGTCACGGTATCTTCAAGTTAGAACTAGAGCGCCTGTCAAACGTTTATGAGGTAGCTGTAATATCTGCAAGCCGCCAAAGACGAGGGCGACACACTCAAGGAAAAGCATGAGGCGGCGGAATCGAATAACGAGTATTACTCGACGGAGACCGCCGGGTGACCTCATGATCTCTCAACACGGACGCGCTCACTCAGATTGAGATCACTGAGTATCTGTCGTAGTTCGGTTTCCATAGTCTGGGCAAACTGAGTGCCGACGCTTACTGAAAACTCGATACCCACGCTGAGATCGTCCCCGGACCGCAGCTTGGGCAACATCTTGGTTCCCAGCCGGTTCCAGACTTCGGGGGGAACGGTGCCTGCAAGCCGGAGCATCGTTTTCTGAGCGCTTGGGGGTGTTCCAGGGCTGGGGTCCGGCTCGGGATCAGGGTCGGGTTCTGGCCCTGGCTGCGGCTCGGGGTCCGGTTGCGGCTGTGGCGGCTCTCCAGACTCTTTTTGCAATGCTTCGGCTTTGGTCTTGGTCAGCAAGAAGACATCAGTCTCGAACGCTACCTCCTCCGGGCGGAGCGGTTCCGTATACCACAGCCGACCGTAGCTACCATCTTCCTTGACGCCGGACGCCAATCCGAAGTCTCCCTTCGAGACAAACTCGGTAATTTGCCGGCGGAGGATCGTGTCAGGATCGATCAAGCGTGTTAGCGAGCCATCAAGAAAGCTTTGGCGCAAACTCGTGAGTGGCCAAGCTCCTGTATCTTTGAACGCCGGCGGCCAATGACGGTCAATGTAACCGGCACCCACATTCTCGTTCAGCATCGCCTCGGATTTCAACGCGCTCACGATCCTTCCACAGAGCGTTTCGCTCGCGCTGGCGTGGCCAGCCCCAAGATCAATGACGTTGAGCCCATGTTGCTTCTGCGTATCCGAGAGCGCCACGAAACGATAGCTTGCCCAGACTTCGTCCTTAGCAGCTTCCTCCGCGTCTTTGACCTTGTCTCGCACTTCGGCCTGCTCGGTGCGGTCGAACTCTGGACCCAAGACGCCTGTGGCCACTTCGTGTGCCACACGCTGCCAGGCGAGCCACACCTCAACCTTTTCGCGAAGCTCCCGACCCGGTTTCCTCGCACACCAGACCAACGAGCCTGGGTAGAGTCGTGGCGAACTGCCCCGTTCCTTCGTCCAACTGGCAACGCGCTCGGCGACTTGGTGATCGTCCCGCCATTCCGTCTCGGGGTCGAGGATAACCAGAGCGAGTTGTGGAGAGTCCTGGATAGCCGAGCTCTCCGCTGGAAAGAAAATACAGGGAAGAGTTGCCCCGCGTTTGAACTCGCCCTCAACAAGCTTGCGGAGTGCCGGCCTAATCTCGGTTTCCTCATCAAGCGAAGCGCGCCGGTCGCTGACGACTTTTTTCAATGTCGCTTGGTGGTGGATGCGATACCCATCAGTCCCCACCTTACGCATGAAGAACCCGGAGGTCTCCAGGGCTGTGGCGGCGCTGTCGATGCTGGTGGTCTCGACCTCCGGCTCACCCAGTGCAAAGCGTAGCTCGGGCAGATGCGCGACTTTGTCTACCTGTCCTCCAGAAGACTCGAACAGGATGGTCGCGCCCACACGGCGGTGGATGTCGCGCAGAGACCCCGTAGCGTCCGCATCCAAGGCTTTGGCATGTGCCTGTGGACCCGCAAGGTCGGCTTCAATAGCCACGCCAAGCCGCGTCTCGCCCAGTTGTCCAAGAACGACAGCGCGGAACTCAGGCACGTCCAACGGCGCCGATCCCAGCGTAATTAGCGGCTCCGTGCGTGCCTTATGAAACTGCTCGCGGGCGGCCCCGGAGATCCATTGCGCCAGCATGGCCAGCGCCCCACGGGTCTGCTGAAACTGGGGGAGCGCGCTCCACTTGCGTTGAAAGACCGAAAGGGTCGCAGGGTGGAAGGGATAGCACGCCTCGAACCGTTCCCTCAGAAACTCTTTTGCTTTGGCCTCCGTTGTCGCGGTATCGACCGCCAGCCACTCAGCAGGAAGGCGAGCAGTCCGGTCGAAGCACCACGTCGCATAGGTCTTGGCGATCTTCTTCCGCAGGCGCTCGTTCCCGAGGTCCTTGAACAGCCGCCGCCGCACTACCTCACTGATCTCAGATTCGTCATTCGCGATCAGGTCGCGGGCAACACGGCGAACGATCTTAGTGAGCCGCTCTTGCCACTCTTGATCCCATGCGGTCATCTCGACCTGGCTGCGCGGCAGACTGATCATCGCCGCAGCGTGGGTAGTACCAGTGACGGCAACGGTCAGATTCTGAATGAAGGCGTAAAAGCTCTCAGCCATCCTCCGGTGGCGGTTAACGAAGTTCAAGACCTCGTCGAACAACAGCAACACTGGCGCTTCCGCAGCAGCGAACACTTGAGCCAGTGCCTCAGTTCCCGGCGCTGTAGTCCGCGCGGCAGTGCCGAGCGCAGCGACGCCCTTATCACCCGCTACTTGGCGGGCTAGGTCGATCCAGGGAGTCTCCCGCCCCTCTGCCGGGTCCCAGGCGTTACCGACGAAGACACCAACGCGGGCGGAGGGAACTTCTGCTGTCCCGGCCTCGTTCAGAAGGTCCGTCACGCCGGGGAGTGTAGAGGCAGCCGCGCCGGTCTTGGCAAGATGATAGAGCGCGGTGAGTGTGTGCGTCTTACCACCGCCGAATTGGGTGATCAGGGTGAGAACCGGTGCCGTGTTCTCGGTCTTGCCGGACAGTCGCCGGAGCACCATGCCGGCATGTTCTTTTAACGCGCGGGTGAAGCAAGTGCGCGAAAAGAACTGAGCCGGATCGCGGTAATCCACAGGAGCAGTCCCGGCGATTACCTGTTCCAGGGCGATGGCAAATTCGTCCGGGCTAAACGAGCGGCCTTCCCGCACTTCTTGACGGAGCGTTACAACTTTGTACCACGGGTCCACGATTTCCTCCGGTTACGGCCTGCGCATACGTTCAAATAATTTCAGAGAGGGCCTCCTGAGGCGGGCAAGATTCGCATAAGCGGCCGGTGCAAAATTCCGGCTCGCCTCATACATGCGATAGCGGATACCGTCGGTGACGACCACATCGCATTGCACACCAAGGTCCGAGACATAGCCTATGGCCTGCTTGCGTGCACCTTCAATACCC
This sequence comes from Candidatus Binatia bacterium, assembly GCA_022820725.1. Lineage (GTDB taxonomy): Bacteria > Desulfobacterota > Binatia > Bin18 > Bin18 > Bin18. The sequence goes on along the minus strand of JAJEFA010000012.1, from coordinate 2,553 downwards.
ACACCCAAGCGTTTGGCCTCAATCAGGTAATGGCAGTGCTCGGGGATTCTCGGCAGCGCTGAGAACACACACACGTCAATATTGCGCCACTTCACAGCAATCCTTTCGACAGGCCAGCCCAGAGCACGCAGGAAGGGAACGACGTAGTGCGCCACTAACTCGTCCTCCATAGGACGCTCCCCGAAGGCTTTCGTATCCCAATAGAGTCCTAGAAGGTCATGTACTTGACCGACAATCTCCCGCAACTCGGTCGGCGGTGTTTCGAGCTCCGGTTCCTCCTCCGGCAAGTTCGGTAAGGCGCGCGTTTGCCAGTCCGTCGGCGGTGACTGAACGAAACGATTCGCATAGTCGATGATATCTGCCGCATGAACACGTGATAGCCGAGATGGATTCGCGCCAAAAACTTGTCTGCTGAAGTCATAAGGTTCGGGAAGTGAACACCAGCGCACACGCCGGCCGTGCTGTAAATCCCAGCCATTCACATCGTCGAACTGCGGCAGGTATTTGTATGTTGATGCGATTAGGCCGACCGCACGAATCGCCGACTGACCGATACGAAGCACCACTATGTCGCCACAGTGCATCTCAGTGGCGAACCGACGGACAAACCCGCCTTCAAATTCCTCGTCGGACCGGTCGGTACTCCACGAGCCTGGGTCTCCGGGGCCTATCAATGCCACACCATAGTTTAAGAACTTATCTGCGTAGGACCGATCAGAGGAGCCGGCAGATACCTGCCAAACTATACGTTCGTTCATTTCGTGTGCCATGTCGTCATCGTGGGACTGTCAGCAGCATGGCGTCAAGGAGTCGTTTTTCTTGGCTTCCACGCGGGTACAAGGCGGAGAGGGCGTTGGCAAGCCGCAGAAAATCGGGGCCACGATCCTGCTCAGCACCGATCAGTGTCCTCAGTGCATTAGCGTGACCGCTGGCCTGCAACAGCATTGCAGCGTGTACACGGTCCAGCGTGGTGGCGTCGAGTGTCTGAAGCTCAGCATCGCTGTCGAGAATCGTCCTCTTTCCACGCCTACGGTTTCTTAATCTCGGTGCGGCGTCTAATTCCGGGAAGAGTGTCGCCTGCAAGTTGGCATTCGGGTCGCTCTCGATCCAGTCGGCAGCGGCACGGGCACCATCGTCACCGAAGAGGGACTTGGCTCGTTCTGCCACTGGAAGCAGGCGCACCACGCCTTTTTCCTGACTGATGATGCGGCCAGTCCATGTGTCGAGGTCAATGCCCATTGGTTGAGCGAAACGGCGCACCACGTCAAAAAGGAGGCCGAACCCTTTGGCCGCTGCTTTGGCGACTGCTTCCTCGTCCTCCTCGTTCCCCTTGCTATTTTCTTTGGAGGTCTCCGTGCTCTGGAGTGTCCAGAGGAATAGCGCGGTCAGGCGAGCGTCCTCTTCCAGCGCACCCGCCAAGTCATTGCGTGCTCGCGTTTCCGCTGTGCCGAGTACCTGTTGTAAAGCGGCGCGGCCGACCACCTCCCAGACCTTCTCCAGATAATCGGGTAGGCCGATCATATCCCCCTCGGCGGTCTCGACGGCGCGGTAGCGGCTGAAAATCTCCAGCGCTGGCCCGATGCAGGCAAACACCAAGTCGGCGCCTCGGACGCCTTCGCCTTGAAGACGTTCCATCCAATCGCCGACACGGATAGGCAAATCGTGCAAGACTTCGGCCCAATCTCCGATAGGTGCATCGTCGGGACGAGGCCGGCAAACCAAGTGGACGCTAGTGGCGAGGGCGGCGGAGTCGCGTGCACGTAGGCGCGAGCCCATCTCGGTCGCGATAGGCCATGATCCGGTGATAGTCCAGCCGCCACGGATCATGCCGGAAAGCAGCGCTTCCCAGCCTTCTGTGGTCTTATGAGCGAAGACGACCGAGCCTATGCCGTCTTCGCTTAGCATCCGGCGACCCTCAGAGAAGGCTTTCGCCATCGTCTCCTCGAACCACTCGCGATCTTTTGGTCGTCCGCCAGCTTGCTTAGTTTCGTCCTGTACAGCCTCAGCTGTCTTAGGCGAGAGCGGGTTGTCTGGATCGAATGGGTCACGCAACAGTGGGTGTTCGGGCAGCGTCCGTTTGAGCCAGACCAAAAAGAAGTCGGAGAGATCGGAATAGGGTACTGCGTCGTAATAGGGTGGGTCGGTGAACCACACGCCGGCAGTCTGATCAGGCAGTGGGTGGTCGGTCGCGTCGGCCAACTGGATTTGGCCTGGTTTCGATCCAAGCTCTCCTATCGAATTGAGAGCATCTACACTTCGTTGATACGCACTGAGAAATGACCCGCTCGAATCGCATGGCGGTACGGACTCACTGAAATCCCAGGCCATGCCAATCGCCTGCCGAGCAAACAAATGTACGGGGCATTCTGCATCAGGCTTCCACGGCGCTAAGGCATTACCAAGGTCAGATGTCTTATCGATCGCTATGCCCAGGAGTGCATTAGGGTCTGGACTCATAACCAGTAGAGGAGAATGGCAGCAAGGATGACCGTGGCGCGGTAGTTCTGCGCGAGTTTGTCGTAGCGGGTGGCGACGCGCCGCCAGTCTTTGAGG
>JAJEFA010000010.1 GCA_022820725.1 Candidatus Binatia bacterium | reverse complement strand
TTCGGCAACAACGGCTGGAGCCGCACGAATTGCTCCTCGGATAACCAAAACTGATTGCTCATCGCCTCTGCCCTCCCAAGTGAAGGGAGAACGAATCACAGCCCGCTGGCAAGGAATACCCCCTTTATGAGTCCAGACCCTAGGGCTGGGTTTCTTGGGGTGATACGTCTCGCATCGAGATTGACACATTACCGGGCCGGCGTGATAAGCGGCTCGGCTGACACAATAATGCCGTTATTGTCCGCATACACAAACTCACCCGGCTGAAAGGTGACACCCCCGAACGTGACCGGAACATCCAGATCGCCAATGCCCCGTTTCTCTGTCCGTAGGGGCATGACTCCGAGCGCCTGCACGCCAAGCTCCAACGCCCGGATGGCATCAATATCCCGAATACAGCCATAGATAATGCACCCCTCCCAGCCATTCTGGAGTGCCGTGGCCGCGATCATATCGCCCAGCAAGGCACGTCGCATGGAGCCGCCCCCGTCCACGACCAGTACCCTTCCTTGCCCCGGCTTGCCGGCGTTCTCTTTGACCAAGGAATTATCTTCGTGACATTTTATGGTCACGATCTCGCCACCAAAACAGACCTTGCCGCCGTAATTGGTAAACAGCGGTTCCACAACACGGACAAGGTCTGGGTAGGTGTCACATAAATCTGTCGTCAGGAATTGCATGCGCGATCACGATGCCCCTTCAACCACAATCATTTTCCCATGAGAAGCGCTGTGTCGAATACCCTTGGGCTCACGGTACTCTTCCGAGTTATACCACGCCTTGGCCTGGGCAACACTCTCGAATTCGAGCACAACCACCCGGTTGGGTTCCCAATCGCCCTCCATATTTTCGGCGGCTCCCCCCCGGACGACGAACTTCCCGCCGTAGGCTTCAACGGTCGCCGGAACAAGTTTGGTGTAACCGACGTACACCTCGGGGTCGGTCACCTGAACATCCGCAATGATATAGGCTGGCATGTGTTTCCTCCTGTGCTGCCTGTTCTTTACCTGCACTTTTTCTTACCCCAGGACGCGTTGCGAGGCGAGCCTCCTCGCTACCTCCCCGTTCAAAACGGACAGGGTAGGGTGACGGCCTATGAGGAGGAGCGTATGTCAAAAAGCGGGCGGAGTGAGGGCTCCCCGCGTCGGCAGAGCGCCACTCGATGCCGACGCCATCTTACCCCGGAGCCAAAGCCTCAAGGGTATAGCGGATGCCGTCCCGTGCCGCGGCATCCGGCAGATAGTTGGTGAAAGTCGGATGTATGGGATAGACAATGGGCAGCGTTACTCCGGCCTCTCGATAGCACGCGATCTTTCGGACACACTGCTCAGCGGAACCATAGACGGCAAAGGCATCGACCATCTCATCGGTGACCAGGGCGGCTGCCTCGTCCATATCGCCCTGTGCCGCGCAGGCTCGCATACGCGCGACCGTCTCCGCGTGGCCGTGTCTTTCAAAATACTGGGCATACAGGCCATACGCCGTAATATGAATGGCCGTCACGTACCGCATGGCGCGTTTTGCCGCTGTCGGGTCCGGGCTGACACAGCACGGCAGATAGCAGCCGATATCAATGGCAGACGGATCGCGGCCAACCCGCCGTGCCCCGCGCTCAACCGCTGACACGACCTCTGCAACGCTGTCGAGCGGAACGAAGATGGGCAGGACGCCGTCGGCGATCTCGCCCGCCAACGCCAGGGTCTTTTCCGACAGCGCTCCAAAGTAACACGGGATCGTATCGCGGTAGGGGTGGAGCCACGGCTCGTAGTCGGTAATCCGGAAGATCTGACCGCTATAATTGACGAGCCTGTCCTCGGCGGCGCATTTCAGGACGGTGCGGACCACGTCGGTTGTTTCACGCAGCCGGCGCAGGGGCCGGTCAAAAGGGAAGGGGCGGCCCGGTTCCAGACTATCCCGTGCCTGGTGGATTTCCGAGTGGCCGATGCCCAAGCCTAACCGAAAGCGGCCGGCTGAGAGCGTATCCACGGTTGCGGCTGCGGTGGCAATGGTCGTCGGGTTGCGCGTAAAGACCGTGGCCACACCGGTCGCAAGAACGATATTGGACGTTTCCCGCGCACATGCCGACAGGACACCGAAGACATCGGCAAAGCTTTCGATCAAGTAGGCAGACTCATAGCCTTTTTGATCTGCCAGGCTGACGCAGTCAATGAGTTCATTGACCGACATCCCGCCCCAGAAACCAACGCCGATACGGTCCATACGCGTTCTCTCTTCCGACTTTCGGTTCAATACTCAGGCGACGCTAAAGAGTAGCGGCGGGGATACCGAATGACAAGCAAACCTTGAGTTCTTCCTTGACAAACTTTCTCGCCTGGCAGGATAATTCACGATCAACCTAAAGGGAGGACTGATCATGGCAGACGATCTCGCAAAAATGGATGCAACCGCGCAGGCTGAGTTGGTGCGGAGCGGAGCAGTCAGCCCGCGTGAGCTGGTGGACGCCGCTATCGAGCGGGTGGAAAAGTTCAATCCACAACTCAACGCCGTGATCCGTCCACGCTATGAAAAGGCGCGCGCCGAAGCGGGCTCGGCCAGCTTACCCGACGGCCCGCTCAAGGGGGTGCCGTTCCTGCTGAAAGACCTGTTCTGTGTGCATGCGGGTGATGAAATCCATAGCGGCTGCAAGGCGCTCAAAGCGGCGCAATACACGGCCCCCCACAGCACCTATCTGGCCGATAAATTCCGTGCTTCAGGCCTGATTACGATTGGTCAAACCAACACTCCGGAATTCGGGTTCGCCACCACGACCGAGCCGGAAGCCTACGGGCCAACCCGCAATCCGTGGAATACCAACCACTCGACCGGCGGGTCGAGCGGCGGCAGTGCCGCGGCGGTGGCCGCGCGTCTGGTGCCGGTGGCGCACGCCAACGATGGCGGGGGGTCGATCCGCATCCCGGCCAGCGCGTGTGGCCTGGTCGGCCTGAAACCCAGTCGGGGGCGTTTATCGCTGGGGCCGGATTATGGCGAAGCCTGGGCCGGCTGTATTGCCGAGGGGGTGGTCTGCCTGTCCGTGCGTGACGCGGCCACCGTCCTTGATGCGACCGCGGGGTCCATGCCGGGTGACCCGTATACGGCGCCCGCGTGTGAGGGGTCGTTCGCTGAGGCCGCCCGGCGTGAGCCCGGCTCGCTCCGTATCGGCCTGATGACCAAGCGGCCGGGCAATCAAGACGCCCTGCATCCCGAATGTGTGGCCGCGGCAGAAAACACGGCAAAGCTGCTGGAGTCCCTCGGGCATCGGGTTGAGGCTGCGTATCCTGAAGCCCTGGACGAGCAATGGGGTGCGCACTTTGGCACGATTGTGCTTGCCCACTCCGCCCGGACCGCAGAAGACGTTGCCGACGCACTGGGCCGCGAAGTCGGACCCGGCGATTTTGAGCGCTACACCTGGGCCCTCATGAATCGGGGCCGGTCCATCGGCGTGACGGAGTATATTGCCGCGCTCGAATGGCTGGAGCGCTGGGAACGGCGTCTCGCCGCCTGGTGGGCAGGCGGGTTTGACCTGCTCCTCACTTCGACCCTGAGTTCTCCGGCACCGCCTCTGGGTCAATTGTGCAGCGCCGCCGCTGACCCGGATGAGGTGTATCGGCGGATAATCGACCTGATTCCGTATACCCCGGTTGGGAATGTGACCGGCCAGCCGGGGATTTCCCTGCCCTTGCATTGGAGTGAAGACGGCCTGCCGGTCGGCGTGCACCTCATGCCTGCGTACGGACGGGAAGACGTGTTGCTCAGTGTAGCGGCGCAGCTTGAGCAGGCCCAGCCGTGGATCGAGAAACTGCCGCCGGTCTGTGCCTGAGGGAGAGGGCCTTCTGGGCTCATGACCTGTGAGGCAGAAAACGAGGAGGGCAGATGAGCGCAGTGTAAGCCGACTAGCTTCCATGTCGGCTTACACCTTCGGTTAGCCCGAATAACGATGCTGTGTAGCGCGCCTCTCTCCTCCTTAAGGAGTGCGGGCTGGAAGCCCGCATGGCGGCCAGGATGGCCGCCCTCCCAGGCGGGGATCCCCCCAGCCCCTCCCTGGCCGTTTGGTGCCAGCCATGGTCTTCCCTGCCGAGCGTGGACTGGTACGGCTACAACGTATCGTGAAGCGCTCTAAGCCGACCTACAAGACTGGCTCAAACGCGCTTTCCCGAGATTCCTATGAAAATTCAACAATCAGTGAGTAGGTCGGATTAGCGCAGCGTAATCCGACAATCGCGGCTGGACGGACGAGCGGTGGTCATCCGCTCTCTTCCGGCTTGGCCGTATCCACCCTCCGCTCACCGTACCAAAACTCCAACCCTTCACGTTGCCGTAACGCTCGTGGACCTGTGCGGAGCAGATAGCCGAACAACTGAAACGTTTCCCGGAGTGAATACACCCGGAGTTTGCGACCTGACGTGATGACGTGCTCGCGCAGGATGACGAATCTGCCCCGTTTGCGGAGCGCCAGACTCAGCCAGACTTCCTCCGACGCGTAGCGCCTCTCGTCAAAACCGCCGACGGCCTCAAAGGCGGACCGGGTACAAAACAGAAAGCTTCCGCTGGCCAGCCCCGCCAGGCTGTAGAGCGGCGGCACGATGCGCTCGGCGATTTTGCCATACCACGGCAGCGGCCGGTCAAAGCGAAACCGGCTGCCGCCCCCGACTGCCCCCTGTTGGAGGGTTCGCACGGCCGCGTGGAGAAGAGGTGCGTTGACCCAGGTATCCGCGTCAATAAAGAAGAGGTATTCCCCCGTTGCCGCGTGTGCTCCGGCGTTGCGAGTTGCCGCAATATGACGCTTCCTGACCGTAAGGACGCGCGCTCCACCGGCTGCGGCGAGCGAAGCGGTCCGGTCGGTCGAGGCATCGTCTACCACCAGCATTTCATAGGCTGTGTCTAAGGACTGGACGGCCTGGTGCAGGGCCTGGAGCGTCCGGCCAATGTTGGCCTGCTCATTATAGGCGGGAATGATAAACGAGATCACACGGGTTGACCTGCCGATTGACCCGAGGGCGGCGGTGCTTCCACTGTGCGGCTTTGTCCGTACAGGCCCAGGAGCTCGTTCAGTGCCAACGAGGCAACCACCACCACGCCGCCAACAATGGCGAGATCGCTGGGCCGTTCCCCCACGCCGATCCACACCCACAGCGGACCAAGGATCGTTTCCAGGAGCGCCAGGAGACTGACTTCAACCGCAGTGATATACCGCGCCGCCAACGTCATGAGCAGGCAACCCAGCCCACCCTGAAGGGTACCCATACATGCCAGGATGCCGATGTCCTGCCACGCGGCCTGAAACGGCAGACTGAAGGACAGGGCCACACCGCTGGAGATGAGCGCGGCAACCAGAATGGCCGGCGTCATATCGGCCCGTGCCTGACTGTGACGCAGTAAAATCACACAAGCGGCAAAGGCAACCGCACAGCCGCCAGCTATGATGCTCCCAGTCAGCGTCCCGGCGGTGAAAGAATCGAGACACATGGCGACGATGCCGGTCAAGGCAATACTCATCGCAACGTAGCGACGCACTGGGACCAACTCCCCAAGAAACACCCGGCCAAAAAGCGCGGCGAGAAAGGGTGTGGTGCTGATAATGACGAGGGTATGCGCCACCGTTGTCTGGGTGACGGCGAGAATAAAACCCAGAAATGAGGCGGCCATACACAGACCGGCCAGGAAGCCGCCCGGCCCGATAGCGACGACCGCCCGCCGCACGTTACCCGTATAGCGAAAGGAGAGCCAGACGAGCAGGAACACCCCCATGCTGAGCGAGCGCCAGAAGGCAATCTCCCAGCTGTTGGGGATGCTGACGGAGCGGACGAACAGGCCACCCGTGCTCCAGCACAAACTTGCGCCGAGCATGAGCAGCAGGCCCTTGAGGTGAGGAGTAAACGTGTCCAGCCTTTCATGTCTGGTGGAGGACACGTTTACTCTTTGCTGCGGATTCCGGGTCCGGTCGAGAAGCGCAGCGTTACGGCTTGACGGCAATCGCTTCAACCTCGATCAGGAGTCCCGGAAAAGCCAGGCCGGCCACAACAACAGCCGTACTGGCCGGCGGATTGTCGCCGAAGATATCCCCGCGCGCTTCGAGCATATCCATGAACTTGCTGCCGTCGGTGATATAGGTATTGATCTTGATAATATGCTCCATCTTCGCGCCCGCCGCAGCCAGGACGGCCTTGATATTGCGGAAGACCTGGCGCGTCTGGGTCTTCATATTACCCTTGCCGACCAGCTTGCCCTGCGAGTTGAAAGCGACCTGACCGGACACATAAATGGTGTTGCCGATCTGCTTGGCCTGGGCCAGAGGCAGCTTATCGTCCCAGCTCCAGCCCGGATCGATAATCTTCGCAGCGGTTGCGTCCTGTGCAGGGGCAGCCTTTTTCGTTGTTTTTCTCGTTGCCATGCTCTTTCCTCCTTATGGATGATGATTAATACTTCGCAATCACTTCTCGGCCAAACTCTTCTATAAGTTCCCGGCCATCCGTCACAACCTGAACGGCAATCTGCGTCAGGCCGGCGGCTTCGAGCGCCTTGATACGCGCGATGATTTCCTCGCTTGTCCCGGTCAGCGACGAGGTCCGAATCAGGTCTTCGGTCAGGTAGTCCTCTTCCCCCGGTTTGAGATAGATCAAATGCCCTTCATGCACTTCAAGATAGCGACGGTCCTGCGAGGTCTGCATCTTGGCAATATAATTGTCACGGTAGCGCGCGTAGAGCTGGCCCAGGGGTGACTGCTCGACGGCCACCGCCGATCCTTCCCACATGGCGTGCAGGGGCAGAATGGCGTAGGGCCCAACCCGTTCGATAACGCGGGGCGAGGTCGGCGACTCGTTAGGCTGCAAAAGGCAGGTAGTTGTCAGGGCCATACGCGCAATCGCCTCAACCGACCGACCCGCCTTCTCCGCGCCCCGCGCCACGGTTGCCAGGTCACGGCTGAAATATTCGGCGTCCGAGAAGACGGTAATCCAGCCGTCCGCAATCTCCCCGGTCAGTTCCATCGCCTTGGGGCCGTTGGCCGCAAAGTACATCGGAATGCTGTCTTGCAGATTGATATAGCCATGTTCGGGATGCAGAAAGCGAATCCAGCGCTCGCGCTCGCCTTCGCGAAAAAGGATTTCTTCGCCCCGTAACAGTGCCCGACACTGCTGCATATATTCTCGGGTCGGCCCGAGTCGGACGGGCGGCAGGCCCATGGTGTTCCGACCGGTAAAACCCGTGCCGATACCGAGAATGGCGCGCCCTGGGGCAAGCTGGTTAATGGTGGCAATCGAGTGCGCCGTGACCGGGGCCAGCCGGCTGCTGGGGATTGCAACGCCGGTGCCGAGTTTGATCGTTTTGGTATGCTCGGCCGCCAGCGCCAGGCAGGCGTACACGTCGCTGTAGAGCATCTGCGAGTCATAGAACCAGGCATAGCTGAAGCCGAGTTCTTCGGCTCGGATCAGGTCTTTCCAGGCATCAAGCCGGGCCGGATAGGCAATCCCGAATTCCATGCTTCCTCCTTATGCGGTTCCCCCCCTGAGGGAGCAAGGTTCATGCGCACACCGGCGGACGCTTATCCATCCACGGCTGGGCCTGCTCAATCTGGGCTCCAACCCGCAGCAGCAGGTCCTCCTGGCCGTAGGCCGGAACAAAATGAACGCCGACCGGCAGGCCGTCCGGGGTCCAGTGGAGCGGCATCGACAGCCCCGGCTGGCCCGAGGCATTATTTGCCGGCGTAAAGGGAATGACCTCAAGATTACGCTCCCACTTGGCAAGATTGTCCGCGCTGGGCCCACCCATATCGCCCAGGCGTGGTGGCGGCTCGCCGAGGGTCGGGGTGACCAGGAGATCAAAGCCGTCAACCCACCAACTGGCTAGACGGCGTGCCCAGGCGTGCAGCCAGTTCATCGACGCCAGATAACTGGTGGCCGAAATCTTTCGGCCCTCTTCCACAAAACGCCAGGCGTAGGGCTCAATATCGCCCTCACCAATACGCTGCCCGGCGGCGGCCTCGATTTCATCCGCGGTCAGGGCCGAGTGGGCGTTGACCACAAGAATCCAGTGGTCGAGCCACTCAGGCTCGTCATAGGCTTCGGGATGCGCGACCTCGACCGTATGACCGAGCGATTCGAGCAGCTTGCCAGTCTGCTCGACCGCGAGCTTGCACTCCGGATGCAGGGGCGCGTCGTTGCGAGGCCGCTGGAGCATGAGGCCGATACGAAGCGTGCCGGGGGCGCGACCGACCTCTTCGGTGTACGGCCGAACCGGTGTGGGCGCGGAATAGGGGTCGCCGGGCATGACACCCTGCATACTATCGAGCACACCCGCCATGTCGCGCATCGAGAGCGTCATCACGCCTTCATTGGCCATCCCATGCCAACACTCACCCATGCCGGGACCGAACGACACCCGGCCACGGCTGGGTTTGAGCCCGATAATGCCGCACATGCTGGCTGGAATACGCAGCGACCCACCCCCATCGCCCCCATGTCCGACGGTGACCATGCGCGCCGCCACTGCGGCTGAGCTGCCACCGCTTGAGCCGCCGGGAGAATGATCGAGATTCCAGGGGTTATGGGTCGGGCCGTAGGCTGCGGGTTCGGTCGTGCCCATCAGGCCCCACTCCGGCGTGTTGGTGCGACCCACGCTGATAAAACCGGCCTCACGAAACTTCACCGCCAGATAGGGGTCTTGCTTTGAGGTGAAATTCAGCCGTTTCAGGAACTGCATGCCGTTATGCAGCGGTTCTCCGGCCGGCCCGCCGAGCAGGTCTTTCATCACAAATGGGACACCGCGAAAGGGACCGTCCGGCAGGTCGGCGGCCTGGGCCTGGGCACGTGCCTTCTCAAACAAGGGGTGAATCACCGCGTTGAGCTGGGGGTTGAGCTGTTCGATCCGGGCAATCGCGGCATCGACTAGCTCCAGCGGCGAGGCCTCACCTGTTTTGACGAGTTCGGCTTGGGCGGTTGCATCCAAATAGGCGAATTGGTCTGGCATGACGGAACTCCTTTGGGTTACGCGGCAAGAGACGACGGGCTCAGTCTAAAATGGCCGTCCCGTTGATCTCGACCAGTTGCTCGGGAACAAACAGGCCCTTGATCTCGACCCAGGTACTCGTCGGCGTATAGTCCCCGAATGCCTCGCGAAAGATGTCAGCCGTTTTCTGGAGTTCGGTCATATTCGTGGTATAGACGGTTTGGGCGACCCAGTTTTTGAAGGTCGCGCCCTCGGCGGCCAGACAGCGTTGGATGATCTCCAGGACCTGGGCGACCTGGGCGCGGATATCTCCGACCCCGACGACCTCGACATCATCAAGGTTGCCTTTGAAGGGAGCGACACCCGACAGATAGAGCATATTCCCGGCTCTGATGCTTTGGGTGAAGCCGTAGGTCCGGAAAGCCTCGTCCGACATATAGCCCACATCCGGGTTGCTGCGTGTGATCATAGCCTGCCTCCTCTTTATGTGCGATTGACCTCGACTGTATGAAAAACGCCGGAGCCGCGTCAAGGGAAAATACGGAATCTTGATCCCGGACCTGTCACCGAGTGTCCAGTATCTGCTGCATCTCCGCGTCGGTCGGGGCTCTCGGACAGGCCGGCAGGGCGGTGGGCATCTCATCCCAGGGCTGGCCGCTCGCGGTCCAGACATTGACTGCGGGCTGAAACTGATCCGGCTCATCCCGGCTGGCGGCCCAGACGCCTATCAGGTCGGGAACAAGCTCGGCCAGAATGAAGACCGGCGAGCCACACTGCGGACAAAAGCCGCGACGTACGGCCCGCCCGCTTTCGGCCTTTACTTCGTGATAGGTGATTGCCCCGGTGCTTGAGAATGCAGTCTTGGGGACATATGAAACCGGACAAAAGGCGCTGCCACTCGCGCGCTGACAGTCCCGACAGTGACAGTTCCACGAGAACACTGGGTCGGCCGTACACTCATATCGAATCGCGCCACACGCGCAGCCACCAGAGAACGAGTGAGACATGACCGCCTCCTTTCCGTTCCTTGGCTGTATCACTCCGACGGCTTGGAGGCTATCTCCTGGACGGCTGATAACGAGGCGAATCCGGCTCTGACAGCCGCAGAACCGCCTTGCCTATTCCCGGCCAAATACGCAGCAGGCCAAACGTTGCCCGGATGACGATCCACACTGCCATCGCCAGCCACACCTGAGCAAACGCCTGCGCGTGCGTCGGGTCGATGAACAGCAGGACAAGAACGCCCGTTCCCGTGGCGACGATCATGGCGTTGCGCAGATAGGCATAATCGCCGGTCCCCCAATGGATACCATCCGTGACAAAGGACAGCGCGTTGAGCGGCTGGGTCACGGCGCAGATGAGGAGGCCGACCAGGAAAAGCGCCTGAGCACTCGGCGGTACTAGAAGAAACGCCAGGAGTCGCTCACTCAGTAGCAGGACCAGGAGCAGTAACCCGCCGGTTCCAAGCGCCCAGCGACAGGCAATACGCGCGGCCTGTCGGGCGATGTCTATCCGTGTCGCACCCAGGAAGTACCCGATCAGGCTTTGGGCTGTGACAGCATAGGTATCCATCAGAAAGGCCAGAAACATCCATAACTGACGCAGGGCCTGATGCGCCGCTCCGGCCTCGACGCTGATCTGAAGGGCCGTCCAGGTCGAGACCAGCATAAAGATCTGAGCGAATCCCGTTCGTAGTGCCAGGTCGCGGCCAATCAGAAAAAAACGACGCGTCCGCTGCCAGGCAAACTCAGCGCTCAGCCCCGTACGCTTGGCAACGCCCCAGAGCGCCCACACCATACCAAGAACCTGACTCAGCACGGTCGCCCAGGCGGCACCGGCAATCCCCAGCGCCGGAACCGGGCCAACCCCGAAAATCAGAATGGGGTCCAGGATGATGTTGACCAGACTCATTCCGCCCGCAATCCAGAGCGATGTGCGCATGGCTTGCAGCCCGCGCAATACGCCAAACGCAGCGGTGACAACGAGACTGGGAACCACACCGAGCAGGCGAATGTAAAGATAGATTTGCGTATTCGTCTGTACGACGGCATCCGCGCTCATCCAGACGGAAAAGCGCTCGACTCCCGGCCAGGTGATGAGCGTCAGGCCCAGTCCCAAAAGAACGGCGAGCAGCAAACCCAGGCTGGCTATACTCCCGACTTGTTGCGCTTTTCCTGCTCCCATGGCTTGTGCCACCTCGGTTTGGGTGCCCACGCCCAGAAAGTTGAATATCCACAGGATGCCGGATAGCAGCGCAGTTGCCGCACCAAGTCCGGCCGCCGAAGCCGCGCCCAGCCGTTCCACAAATGCGGTATCGACCAGGCTGGCAAACGGCTCGACCACGAGAGAGGCCATGACGGGCAAGCTCAGGGTCGTAAAGGTACGATGGGGGTAAAGGACGAACGGATGTTTGTCTGGAGACTCCACAATCGTGGTCACAGCGCTGGGTTCTCCTCGGGGGAGAACAGAAGATACGCCTGTTGCATGGAAAGATGGGCTTAACAAAAAAACCGATCCCAGGCGAGTTTGTATTCGGAGTCGGCCTCAGCTAATGGGGGAGCAACATGACGGTTGAACTCTATCTCGCCTTTATCCTCACCGGGCTAGTCGTGATTGCCTCCCCTGGGCCAACCTCGTTTCTGGTGCTGGCTCATGCCATGGGAACGGATCGCCGCTCTGCGGCCTTCGCGATTGCCGGCATCCTGTGTAGCAATACGGTGTTTGTCACGGTGACTGTACTTGGGCTGACAACCGTCTTGATCGCGTCGCAGCCGGCCTTGGTCTTTCTTCGGACCCTGGGAGCCGTTTACCTGATCTATCTGGGCGGAAAGCACATTGTGACGGCGTTCAGGACTGAAGAAGCTGGACACGCGGTCTCGCCTGTGTCCCACGCTCACGGGCGGACAGCTTTTTTTCAGGGGTTTCTCACGTCAATCACAAATCCCAAAGCGCTGCTGTTTTACTTTTCACTCTTCTCTCAGTTCGTAACGCCAGGAATGGATGTAGTCCGTCAGCAGGTCATTCTTGGGATCACCTATATATTCCTCGTCTTCGTCGTTCTGACCGGCTATGCGATCTTAGGCCACAGAGTGGCGCTCTCTTTCCAGCAGGCCAAACGTTGGCCTCAATGTCTGAGCGGAGGCTGCCTGATTGCCACCGGAGCGTTTATGGCAAAAACGGCTCGCGGCTAATGGAAGGCCGGACAAGAATGTTGCGTCTTATCAAAGTCCTCGGCGTTGCTATGAGCGAACGGCCGAGTGAAGCGAGAAGCGTATGACTGACCCGACTGCCCTGCTGACCGCGCTGCAAAACGGTGACAGCTTTTTCCCCGGTGGTGGCTTCGCGGCTTCATGGGGGCTAGAAACGCTTTTTACCGATACCTACGTGCATGACGCCGAGACTTTGCGGCACTTCGTCCAGGTCCAGCTCTGCCATCGTTGGGCTCGCTGCGACCGACCCGCCTTGGTGTGGGCGTATCGTGCGGCGGGCGAGCTGGAAAAAGTTGCTGCGGTTGATGCAGAACTGGAAGCGCTCTCGCTTGCGCGTGAGTTGCGCGTTGTATCGCAGCGGGCCGGCCGGGCCCTGCTGCGCGTGCACGCCCGGCTTAAGACGCCTCGCGCGGCCGACTACCTGGAGCGTGTCAAAACCGGGCAGGCGTGGAGTCATCTCCCGGTCGTTCAAGGGCTGGTCTGGCGGGGGGTCGGGTTAGACGCGGAGCAGGCCAGCCTGCTGTCCGGCCATCTCCAGGTCATGGCGTTTGTGAGTGCCGCCATCCGGCTCGGCTTTGTGAGCCATATCCAGGCCCAACTGATTGTACAGCGGATACATCCCACGCTGACCGCGCTGCTTGCCGCGCCCCTGCCCGAGTCTCTCAGCAGCTTTACGCCGGTCTCTGATATTGCCATGATGCGGCATGAGACCCAGGCGACGCGGTTGTTTGCGAATTGACCTGTGCGCCCGGTGCACACTCCACGCTCAGTAGTCGATCTCCAGGAGGAACGCCCATGCTGAACCTCACGCCCACGGAAAACGAACGTTTAACCATTTTTATGGCGGCTGAACTGGCGCGCCGTCATAAGGCCAAAGGGCTCAAACTCAACGCCGCCGAGTCCATTGCCTATATCACGGACGAACTGCTTGAGGGCGCGCGCGAGGGGAAATCGGTCGCGGAACTGGTCAGCCTGGGATCAACGCTGTTGACGACCGATGACGTGTTGCCCAACGTTGCTCAGCTGGTGTCCCGGATTATGGTGGATGGGATGTTCCCGGATGGGACCAAGCTCATTGCCGTGTATAATCCGATCCGCCCCGGCTCCGAGCCGCTGCCCGAATCGCCCTATGGACGGCCCGGCGGAATTATCACGCCTGATGAAGAGATCGACCTGAACGCAGGCCGCGAGACCCTGACCCTCGATGTCGTCAATACTGGAGATCGCGCCATTCAGGTGGCCAGTCATTTTCATTTCTTTGAAGCCAACAAGGCTCTGGAGTTTGATCGGGCACAGGCGTTCGGCATGCGCCTGGACGTACCGGCGGGTGCGTCGGTGCGCTTTGAGCCTGGTATGAAGAAAGCCGTCCCGCTCGTCGCCCTGGGCGGCAGCGGCGAAGTTACCGGCCTCAACAATCTCACCAACGGCTCCATTCATTCCGAAGCGGTCAAGCGGGCCGCTCTTCAACGGGCCAAGGAGCGCGGCTTTAAGGGCGCATAGGGGGGGAACATGGCCAGACTGACACGGGCGGCCTATGCGGCCACGTATGGTCCAACAACGGGCGATATGGTGCGTCTGGGCGACACTTCACTCCTGGCTGAGATTGAGCACGACCATGCGGTCTATGGCGACG
This sequence comes from Candidatus Binatia bacterium, assembly GCA_022820725.1. GTDB lineage: Bacteria > Desulfobacterota > Binatia > Bin18 > Bin18 > Bin18. Next base: position 416,232 of record JAJEFA010000010.1, on the reverse strand, counting down.
AGTGTCTGACCGGGGCCGGCAAGGTGATGCGCGACGGGATGGGCTTTCACGCCTCCACGACCGCGGCGTCGGGCGGGCTGGATATGGTGGTCCAGAACGCCACGATCATCGACCCGGTGCTGGGCATTGTGAAGGGCGATATCGGCATTAAGGACGGCAAGATTGTGGATGTGGGCAAAGCCGGGAATCCCGCCATCCAGGACGGGGTCCAGCCCGGGCTGGTCTGCGGTCCCTGTACGACCATTGTGCACGGCGATGGGTTGATTATTACCCCAGGGGGAGTGGAGGCGCACGCCCACTTTCTGTGTCCGCAGCAGTGTGAACACGCCCTGGCCAGCGGCATTACGACCATTATTGGCGGAACCATGGGGCCGCATTTTGATATCAGTTGCGCGGGACCGAATAATCTGGCCAAAATGCTCAAAGCCTGCGAGCACTATCCCTTGAATTTCGGCTTTCTGGGACGGGGCAACTCGCACGTCGGCGCCGCGATTGAGGAGAGTGTGGCCGGTGGAGCGATCGGCGTCAAGGTCCACGAGGATTTCGGAGCCATGCCGGCCACTATAGACTGCGCGCTCACGGTGGCGGACCAATACGACTTTCAGGTGCAGCTCCATACCGACACCATCAACGAGGCTGGCTACTGTGAGGATACGCTGGCCGCGATCGCCGGTCGGACGATTCATATGTATCACGTCGAGGGGGCCGGAGGCGGCCACGCGCCCGACCTCATCCGTGTGGCGGGCGTGGCCAACTGTCTGCCGTCTTCCACCAATCCGACCAACCCCTACTCGCGCAACGCGCTCGACGAAGCCCTGCCCATGACCATGGACGCCCATATGCTGAATTGGCGCTTGCCGGAAGATGTCGCCTTTGCCGAAAGCCGCATCCGTCCGCAGACCATGGCCGCAGAAGACGTGTTGCACGACCTGGGCGCGATCTCGATGTTTGCCGCGGACACGCAGGGGATGGGACGGGTGCATGAAACCATTACGAATTGCTGGCGACTGGCGAGTAAAATGAAGGACCAACGCGGCCGTCTTCCCACGGAAAAAACGGCGCGCGCCGATAACGAGCGGATCAAACGCTATATTGCCAAGTACACTATCAACCCGGCCCGGGCGATGGGCATTGACCACTACGTCGGCTCGCTGGAAGCCGGTAAGATGGCCGATCTGGTGCTGTGGGGGGCAGCATTTTTTGGGGCCAAACCGCTGATGGTGATGAAGGGCGGCTTTATGGCCTGGTCCATCATGGGAGACGCGAGTGGCTGCATCTTCCCGGTTGAGCCTATTATCCAGCGCCCCATGTGGGGAGCGGTGGGTAGCGCGCCGTCTGCTCTCAGTGCGGTTTTCGCCAGTTCCCTGGCGCTTGAAGCCGATATTCCGCGCAAGCTCGAACTCCACAAACCCATGTTGCCGATTCGGAATACGCGCGCGGTGGGGAAGGGAGATATGCTGCATAACGACACTTGCCCGGACATCACCGTCAACCCGCACACGCATGAGGTCTACGCCGATGGTGAGTTGATGACGTGTGAGCCCGCGGATGAAGTCCCGCTCGCCAGAAAGTATTTTTTACGCTGAGCGGCGCAGCGTCCGTGGAACGCCATGAGCAGTACATCCGCCCCTGGGCTCTTGGCCGAGCCATGCTCCGTTACACCTCCCCAGGTTTCCATCAGCTTCAAATGCGACCCCTCCGGTCAGACCTTTATCGCCAGGCAACGGACGACCTATCCCTTCACCCTCACCCAGCCATTCTGTCTCGACCGGGCTCCGCACGGGATGCTGACGCTGATGCTCCAGTCCATCTCTGGCGGGGTGTATGAAAATGAGCGCTTGACGCTCGATTTTTCGGTGGAGGACGGAGCGTGTGTGCATCTAACCACCCAAGGGGCGACTGTTGTCCACTCGATGCGGGAGGGCAGGGCCGCCACGCAGCAGGTCTCCATCCGGGCGGGCAAAGACAGCTTTGTTGAATACCTACCCGACCCGCTCGCATTATTCCCCCAAGCGCGCTTTCGCTCTTCGGTTCATATCACTGTCGAAGAAGGCGCGACGGTCATCAGTGGCGATGCCTTTGGACTGCACGACCCGGAGGCCTTAGCCCGTCCGTTTGGCTCGGTTTTCAGTGAAACCGTATTCCAGCGACCGGACGGACAGCACCGCTGTGTAGACCGCTTCGAGATTAGCGGTCATGAATTCATTGTGAGTCTACCTCAGTCCCTCCAGCGCTATCAGACGCAAGGGACGTTCTGGGTAGTATCGGACCACGATACCGAGGAGTTGGTGACAACCTTACGAACGGCGCTCGATCCTCTTCCCGACATCTATGCTGGTGCGTCGATCCTGTCTGACAATGTGGGAGTCTGGACGCGCGTACTCGCCGTTGACGCGGTTGCTCTGCGAAACGCGTTTCACGCAGCCTGGCGCGCGGTGCGGTTATGCCTGACTGGAGTGGAACCGCCAAGCCGCCGCAAATCAGGCTGGCTGTGATGGGCGAGACCTAGAACCAATAATCGTCCCACACCAGCAAACCCACGACGGCACGACGGTGGTACTGTCTGGTGTATGCTTCGGCCGCTTCGATAGCAGCCCCTTCCTGCAAGTGGTAGGACAGGACGTCGCCTTGCACGCCGGGCGAGGGAGACGGCTCGGCTAAGAGAATGAATGACTCTCCCAGTCCGGTGACCGGGGTGCGGTCTCCTTGAGCGGACTGGTGGAGTGGAGAGGAATGTTTTGTCCGTGTGTGAAAACCCGCGGGGCGCGTACTATAGCATTTTTCCAACAACCAGACGTGAGCGAAGCCGGGCGGAATCTGCTTACGCGCTTCCGGATAGATATGCTCCACCTGCTCCTTGTCGAGTAAGACGCTCCAGCGTTGGCGGCGGTTGGAGACATAGATAAACAAGAGTCCCGCATCCCCCCGACCGACACGGGTAAACGGAGTCCGAGTCGGTAGGACCTGGGAAGGGAAGTTACGGTAGTAGTAGTCCGGCGGCGGAGTATCCATTCTTAAAGAAGAACTGTGTTACAGGGGCTTTTGCAGAAAAAGAACCTGTCCAGCCTCTGGATCATAGGTCGCTCGAATAAAGCCGACACCAAAGTACAATCCTTGGGCAACCGTATTGTTTTGTTGTACTTCCAATGTCAGCTTACAGCAGCCAAACTCACGTGCCTTATGTTCTACGCGCTGCAATAACAAGCGCCCGATACCTTGCCCGCGACAGTCCGGATTCACCGCCAAGTCATGGATATTTATCAGCGGTTTTGCCGCAAAGGTGGAGAACCCCCGGAAACACACGGCAATCCCCACGGCTTCGTCTCCCCGATAGGCCAGGAAAATCAACGTTGTCGGGTGGGCTTGCAGGCCTGGAATAAGGCGAGTGCATACGTCTTGCGGCAGGTCTTGACTATTGCCCATCGGATCACGGGCATAATTATTCACAAGCCGGAGGACCGCCTCTTGGTGATCGGGCCGATGCAAGTCCGCTTCAACAACGGAGATGGTAGACATAAGGCGCTCCTAGACCCAACTATCATTATCGGCCGTCAAGTTGCCACCGGCATCGCCCGTATTGACCGTGCCTGCGGGCTCAACCAGCAGGACGTGACATTCCTTTTCGGCCCACGGCTTATGCTCGACATCTTTCGGCACCACAAACATTTCTCCCGTCCCCAGCTCAACACTGCCATTCCGAAAATCAATCTGCATCGATCCCTGTAGAACAAGAAAGACTTCGTCCGTCTCGACATGCCTGTGCCAAACAAAATCACCTTTGAGTTTGGCCAGCTTGAAATGATAGTCGTTCATCTGAGCGATGATTTTGGGTGACCAGTGGTCTGAGAACGTGGTGAGTTTGTGCGTCAGATTGATGGGCGTATGCGTCATGGTGAGCCCTCTTGTTGTTCCAAACGGTCCAGGAGCCTGCCGGGATGTTCTTCGACCAGAAGTAGGGCGCGATATTGCGCTTTCAAAAACTGCTCATTCACGGTGTGCTGCAAGAACTGAAGCAGCAGATCGTAGTAATGATTGACGTTCAGCAGGCCGCAGGGCTTGGTATGGATATGTAACGCCCGCCAGGTGAGTGCTTCAAACAATTCCTCCAGCGTGCCGATCCCACCGGGCAGGGCGATCACGCCGTCGGCGAGTTCGGCCATTTTCGCCTTGCGCTCATGCATGGAGCCGACCACGTGGAGTTCGGAGAGACTGGGATGAGCCACCTCCCGGTCAACCAGCGTGTCAGGGATAACGCCGACCACCCGTCCGTTCTCGGCCAGGACGGTGTCAGCCAGCGCGCCCATGAGACCGATATGCGCCCCTCCGTAGACCAGTTCGAGACCCCGAGCGGCCAATTCTCTACCGAGCGCTTGGGCGGCCGAGAGATATTCCGGTCGGGCGCCTAAGTACGACCCGGTAAAAACACATAGGCGTTTCATACTGTTCACATGTCCCTATGTCATGACAAAGAGTGACAACTGCTGCGCAACCATGCAAGGACGCTCGGAGTTCTCAACTTCTACAGAATAGGTGGATTTAACCAAATAGGCATCATCTCCGCGTTTCCGGACTTCATCAAGAACAATATGCGCACGCGCACGCTGTCCAATGCGAAGTGGCGCAGTGAAGCGAACCCGATCAAAGCCGTAATTTAAGGTATACATATGCTCGGATGTCACCAGTGGCAGACCGCAGTCTTTCCAGAACTGGGGTATCAAGCACAAGATATTCATGCCATGGGCGATGGTTCCGCCCCAGGGACTGCTCTTTGCCCATTCAGGGTCATTATGCATAGCGTCCGGATTGCCAGTTAGCACCCCGAAAACGTCTGCCATCTTTTGCTCGATAGTGAACCAGGCGGTCACCCCGACCTTGGTCCCTACCCGCGTTTTCAGCTCTTCGAACTGTTGAGCCACGTCTTGCATGAGTCGCGTCCTCCTTCTCTAAGAGACACTGGTCAGCCCCTACCCAACACGAGAAGTTCATTGGAGATAGCCGGCTGAACTTGTTCTTCCTCACTGTTCCGTGTAGAGGAAAAGCAGAGGGCAAGGAGAGCGCCTGATTATATCAGAAAGTTTTCTCAGGAGGACCTGCATGCGCGCTGTCGAGCAACACCAAGCATCTGACGACTGGGTCTGGCAAGCCATTCGAGACGAAGCTGCATTAGAAGCCGATCGCGAGCCGGTGCTGGCGAGCTTTTTACATTCGATTATTCTGAATCACTCTTCATTAGAGGAGGCGCTGAGTTATCTTTTGGCCGGGAAGCTGACAAATCTCAATCTGCCGTCCATTACCCTGCGCGACATCATTATGGAATCGCTGATCGATGATCGGTCGATCGGTCAAGCTGTTCGGGCGGATATCTGTGCGGTTCGTGAGCGCGACCCGGCCTGTTCGTTCTATTCAGCGCCCCTGCTGTACTATAAGGGTTTGCACGCGCTCGAAGCCTATCGCGTGGCGCACTGGCTGTGGAAGCAGGACCGGAAGACCTTGGCCTTCTGCTTGCAGAACCGGATTTCGGAAGTCTTCAGCGTGGATATTCACCCGGCGGCTCGTATTGGCTCGGGGATCTTTATTGACCACGGCAGCAGCCTCGTCATTGGAGAGACGGCCGTGGTTGAGGACAATGTGTCCATGCTCCAGGAAGTGACCCTCGGAGGAACCGGAAAAGAGACCGGTGACCGGCATCCCAAGATTCGGACCGGGGTATTGATCAGTGCCGGGGCCAAGATTCTGGGCAACGTCGAGGTCGGGGCGAACGCGAAGGTGGGCGCGGGAAGTGTCGTGCTCACCAATGTCCCGTCGGGCTGTACAGTCGCCGGTGTGCCGGCCAAGCTGGTGGGCCGCTGCGCCAAACTCCAGCAGCCGGCGTTCGAGATGGACCACAACCTGCCCACCGGAGAAGAGGACTCCCGAAGAGGTATCTGAAGCGGCCAGCGTCACTGCGCCAGCATATGGGCCTGCCCACCGCAGAATCGCTTGATGAGGGCGAGGAGTTCGTTCGCCGCTTCGTGCAGATAAGCCTCTTCCGTCCGGGTATTGCCCTGCACAATGAAAAAACCGTCGGTCGTATCGAGGGCGATTTTCGTTTTCTCGCACTGGCGTACCTCCAAGCGACACAGCACGTTATGTGCGTCGTCGATATAGGCGTATTCGCCAGGGCTCACGACTTTGGGCTTATCCGAGCCCATCGGCCAAAAGGTCTCGCTGCCGTCCGTGAGGCGAAGCTGCACATTGCCGTTGATCGCTCTGAGATCGTGTGCCCCCAAAGAGAGACGGGTTTTCACCGATACGAGGTTATAGATATCAACCAGCAGATTGACCTGCGGCAATCCTCCTGTTTGTAGGACCAGTTTGAGCAAGCTTTCCGGTGAGGCCACGTTTTTTCGATTGGAGCGTCCAATCACATCATGCAGGACACGAAAACCGCTCAGGATAGAGTCGGCCTGTATGGCTTCGGACGAGAGGTTTTTGCTCACTTGAGCCAGTGTTTGCGTCTTGAGTGTTTCAAACTCCGGATGTGTATGTTGATTGCGTACGCCCTCAATCACAAAGCAGACGACTTTGAGGCCAAGCGCTTGTGCGGCGTCCGTGATACCGAACCGGAACTGGTCGAAGTGCATATGTTTTCGACTTAGCTACGCTCAAAAACTCTAGAGTTCTACTCCGTATTGCCCCAACCTTGTGGTCCTCTGAGTGCGAGTCCTTTTGGGAAACCCTCGGTCAGCTCTGGAATTGGTCCCTCGTAGTAAGGCATCGGCACGGTACGAGGCTGGTAGCTCCCGTCCTCAATACACTGCTTCACATGCAGGGCGATTTCTTCCATGGTTGCAAACCATACGCCACCTATGCTCTGCATATATTCGATCATTTTCGCAACACTCGCCAAGCGAGCGGGACGACCAGTCACAAAAGGGTGCCAGATGGTGACCCACAGCCCACCGCCTTCATAGGCCGCTTCAAACTCGGCCAGGTAGACTTCCATAGCTTTCTCGGGTGCGCTGATCGGCATTAAATAGCCAAAGTCAGGAGCGTGGGCGTAGTGCGGCCAGTCGTCCATTGTCCAGTCAATCGGGAGTTCGATGACACTCCCTTCTGCCGTCTGGAGTACATAGGGCTTCGTGTCTCCCATCAGACTTGAATCGTACATAAACCCTTCCTGAACGAGCAGGTCGGTCGAGTAGTGCGAGTAATTTGCATATGGGGCTCGGCTGCCGGTCGGCCGCTTGCCACAAAACTGTTCAATCACCCGGATGCTGCGTTGCAGCCAGTAGAGTTCCCCATCGCGGTTCTGGTCTCGGGCGCTCTCGTGCAGATATCCGTGATGGGCGACCTCGTTGCCGCTCTCGACAACCGTCTGGACCGTGTCCGGATACCGTTCGATACACCACGCCGGAACAAAAAACGTCCCATGTATGCCGTAGTGATCGAACACCTCGACGATGCGAGGAACGGCGACCTCGTCGTAGCGCAGCCAGGAAAGCACGCCGACCCGCTTATAGGCGTCGGCATGACTCAAATGCAGCGCGCTGTCCGTGTCCATATCAAAGCTGATTGCGGCTGCGCAGCGCGCCCCATGTGGCCAGGGAACCGGATTATCGAGGACTGCCATTGTCTCTCCTCCTCATCTGTCCTGCTGACGGTGTTTCGGCTGAGCCCAATCGGGGTCAGCCGCAGTGACGAGTTCGGGGATCAAAAAGCGGAATTTACAGGTATTATCCCCGCGCGGCTTGACGGCGTCCCATCTGACAACAGCGCCCGGATGATAGGATTCGACCAGACCCCGGTGGTTTTCCATGTCGAACATATAGCCCAGGGCTAACCCTTTGCCGCCTTCTTCTGCCCAGACCTCGGCAAGGGGGCAGTAGGTGCAGTCAACTTGAAAGATCCCCGGCGAGATATGCCGCTCCCCCCGGTAGACAAAGATAGACTCAACCGGATCACGCTCTTGAAGCCCGCCAAAAAACGATTTGAAATTGATGGGCACGCCTTCTTTGAGATGTTGTTCTCGGATCGTGCCGCCACGCTCCGCACCAAAAGCATAAGAGGCTTCGCGGACCGCTTTTTCTCCAGATGCATCGAATGCCTGGATCAACTCACGCGCGACGTACATCTGTAACGCGGCAAAAACACCAATTGTGCGGCGGGTGAGCTGAATGACCCGAGCGGGTTGGGCGAAAACATCGGGGAAAGGAGTCGGCTGGACGTCCTCAGGTGCTCCTCTATAGGTCCAGGTAAGCTGCCACGGGGCGTGTGGGTCAAGCGAAATGTCCATATACTCCACCCCGGTCGCTTCGTCATAGCCATCGGCAACGCCAACAAGAAAATTGCGCCAAAAAAGCCCCAGGACCTCGCCGCCATCGCGACTATAAAAATAATCGCTGCCCGGTACACAGGGGAAGGTGATGGTCACACGACTTGCGCTGCCTTGGAGTTCAAAGGCAGTGTGCAGGGCAGCAAGGGCATAATCCCCGGTATCCCAGTTCCGCACGAGGGAGAGCGCGTCGCGTCCCTCAGCGAACGTTTCTGGACGATCACGGAGGTATTGACCTCGGTAATAGCCATAGCGCCGAAACCCTCTCTCTAAGATCGACAGCCCTTCCGTACCAAAACGTTCCGAAACCGCGCGAAACAGGGCTCGCAGGAAAATCCACTGGTATCCATAAAAGGTTGCCATTGAGTTTACCAAGCCCGCGCGAGGCGCGTCGTCGTGGCCTGACATGACAGGTCTCCCCCTTCTCCCTGCTTTTGGTGGGGCATACGAGAAAAGCAGGGAATTTGCAAATCCGATGCGGCTAAGCCCCCAATCTTCGGGAGTGGAGCCCCGAGTTGTCACAGCATCTCATAAAAACTCCCCTCGCCCGGAACGAACAACCGGCTGTAAAACCGCAGGGCGTACGAATCGGTCATGCCGGCGAGAAAGTCGCAGATGACCCGTTTGCGGGTGGCCTCGTCGCCGTTGAGGAGCGCGTTCTCGTAGTGCTCGCCATGGTCTTCGGGGAAGAGGCCGATGGACTCCTGGCCCTGGTCCAGCACGGCAAACAGGCGCCGGAGAACTTCTTTACCCTTATGGCTGAGGGTGGTCACGCGCGGATTATTGATGACCTTGTACGATTCAAATGCCTTGAGGGATTCGATGCGGACTCGGTTGGGAAAATCGGTATCAATCAGACCGTGAGATTGGCAGGCAACCGGACTGACAAATTCATGAATGAGATCACGCGTCAGCATTTTTCTACCGGCCCGGAGAGAACGCTGTTCAAGCTGTTCGAGTCGGTCGGCAATCTGGGCCAATTCCCGGTGGACCGTGCTCTCAGTGACGGTTTGTCCCCAAGCAGTCAGCCTTGTATTGACATCACGCACCACACGCACCGGCGGAAGACGGCGCAGGTCGGCCGGGGTGAGTAAGCCGGCTTTGAGGCTGTCCTCCAGGTCGTGCACGGAATAGGCGATATCGTCCGCCACATCCATGATTTGGCACTCAAGGCTGCGCTGCTGCCCGCTGCCGGTCTGGCGGATGATGGCTTCGACGAGGGCACGGTCTTCGGCGTAAAAGCCTTTGACCAAGTCCTGTAGCGCGTTGGCTATAGCGGTTGCGTCGATGCAGGTTTTGTATTTGAGCATGCCGTCCAGGGTTTGATAGGTCAGATTCAGGCCGGCATAGTCGACATGCTTCTGTTCAAGACGGGTCACTATGCGCAGGGTCTGTGCGTTGCCCTCAAAGCCGCCATGCGCCCGCATGAGTTGATGCAGCGTCCGTTCGCCGTTATGGCCAAAGGGCGGATGGCCCAGATCGTGTGCCAGGCAGACTGCCTCGACCAAATCCGGGTCGGCTCCCAGAGTCAGGGCAATGCCTTTGGCAATTTGAGCGACTTCAAGCGAGTGGGTGAGGCGAGTCCGAAAAAAATCGCCCTCATAAATGCCGAAGACCTGGGTCTTGCCCTGCAAACGCCGAAATGCGGCCGAGTGGATAATCCGGGAGCGGTCGTGCTCGAATTCCGACCGCCGGTCTGTTGCGGCCCGCGTAGGCTCCGGTGTATGGCGGATCGCGTCTGAAGCACGCGCTGGCGTCATCATATTCTCATGTTCCGTTTGTATGGCATTACCGTCTTCGACCTCGGCTATTCCTTCACGTTCTGTGTACGTTGCCCAAAGACTGGAAACAGCGCCTCCATCCTACACTATTCAATGGGACCGTTCACGGGGTACGGCTGTGGCAAATCCGGCCGACGTATGCTCTAATTCCGGCTTCAATTCGGTTCTGGGAGGTCGATATGGAAACAGAGACCCTGAAAGATAAGACAGCCATCGTTGGCATTGGTCACACCGAATACTCAAAAGACTCAGGCCGTAGCGAAATGAGCCTGGCGGTCGAAGCCATCCGCAACGCGATTGCCGACGCTGGCCTCAAACCAAGCGATATTGACGGGATCGCCAAGTTCTCCATGGATAATAACGATCCGGTCGATATTGCGGCAAACCTGGGTATCCCGGCGCTGCGTTTTTACGCGGAAGCGCCCTACGGCGGCGGGGGCGGGCCGGTCGGCTCGATTCTGCTTGGAGCCATGGCCGTGGCTACCGGCATGGCCAATTACGTGGTTGCCTTCCGGGCTATGAACGAACGCTCGGGCCGGGGAACACCGCGTTTCGGTCGCGCCGCCGTCCGTAAGGGCGCGTCCGGTGTAGGTGCCTACCTCGAACCCTACGGTCTCTTCAGTCCGGCCCAGATGGTGGCCCTGGCTGCGCGTCGCCATATGCATTTATACGGGACCAAGAGTGCGGACTTTGGCGCCATCTCAGTCGCCTGTCGGACGCACGCCCAGACCAATCCCAACGCGGTCATGCGGGGCCGGCCTATCACTATTGAAGACCACCAAAGCTCGCGTATCATCGCCGACCCCCTCCATTTGCTGGACTGCTGTCTGGAAACCGACGGTGGTGCCGCAGTGGTGATTACCTCGGTTGACCGGGCAAAAAACTGCTCACACAAGCCCGCCTATATTATGGGCGGGGCCTTCGGGGCGGGCGAATGGAATGCCCAGCGTGTGGTGAAAAACGTTGAGAAAGCTGAAACGGAATCGACCGTGACCGGTAAGGCCCTGTTTGGCCGGGCCGGGATCGTACACAGTGACGTGGATGTGTGTTTTGTGTATGACCACTTCACTCCGCTGGTTCTCATGGCGATTGAGGAACTGGGCTTCTGCAAACGCGGTGAGGGGGGAGACTTTGTCTCTGACGGCAAGCTGCTATGGCCGCACGGCTCGCTGCCGCTCAACACCAGTGGCGGCAACCTGTCCGAAGGCTATATTCACGGCATGGAAAATGTTGTTGAAGCCGTGCGTCAACTGCGCGGACAGGCCATCAACCAGGTCGCGGACGCCGAGGTGGCCTTTGTCTCTTCAGGCAATGGGGTGCCCACGACAGCGATGCTGCTGCATCGTTAGGATTACGAGAGCGTAGCCTTCCGTCCTCTCCCCAGCGGGGCAGGCATCGTAGGGGCAATTCATGAATTGCCCCTACACCGGCAGGATTCTACCTTCTGGGTCGGAGAAACTTGATAGCCGGGGCATTCACGGACTGGCAGGCGTGGATACTTGGGATACTGAGCGTCGGTTTCAGACCGTCCGCAATAATAGAAACGGGAGCCCTTGCCACTCACGATCTCGCGGGTGTGTCGGCAGGAGGTGCACAGGCCAGCCTCCGGGGGCGGGGGCGTATCTGGTGTCATCGCGGAAAGCCTATAGGCCGTTGTTCCCCTTGACAACACAACATCCAAGACAATAGGGAAAGAGCACGATTTCGCACCCGCTTCGTACAGAAAGGAGTCAAGTATGACAGCCCGAAAAGTAGACTATAGCGATGTTAAATCCCTGGTTGGTCAAGAGCTCGGTGTCTCGGATTGGCATCTGGTCACCCAGGAAGAAATTAACGCCTTTGCCGACTGTACCCATGACCATCAGTGGATTCACCTTGACGTCGAGCGTGCCAAAAAAGAGTCGCCCTTTGGCGGTCCGGTGGCCCACGGGTATTATACCCTTTCGTTAGCGCCGTATTTCATGGATCAGATCTGGGCGGTGCAGGGCATTAAAATGGGCGTGAACTACGGGCTGAATAAACTCCGCTTCCCGTCGCCCGTCCCGGTCGGCAAAAAGGTGCGGGCGCGGGCCGCGTTGAACAATGTGGAGGATGTGACCGGCGGCCTGCAAGTCACGGTCGGCCTGACGTTTGAGGTGGAAGACAGTAGTAAGCCGGCCTGTGTGGCCGAGGGTGTGTATCGCTTTTACGCCTAGGACTGTTTGTCCGCTGGACTACAGCGGAAACTATTCTAGCTAAAAAGACTGAGAAGGAAGATATCATGCCCTCGTGCCTCCTTGCTGACCCGTGCCATTCCACACCGTGCGCTACCCTGCCGTACCGGCGCGCCCGGCGGGCTGCGTCCCTTCCATGGGGTGCGATGATTGTTCTCACCGGCCTGCTTGTGCTCGCCGGCCTCTGTTTCCCCGTGCGTCCTGCATCGGCGCAGGCGCAGCTCGATTGTCCACTGCCCGCCGGTGTGACGCCGCCCGCGGCCCCGCCAGTGACGGCGCAACAGGTGGAAGACGGCAGCGCCAGCCTGACCGACTTCGCCCTGGCTGTGAGAGACATCTTTGTGAGCGAGCCGGGCATTACGACCCTCAAGCAGTTAGCCTACGTTGGCTGTCTTTTCAGGCAGGAGGGGGGGCCGTGGCGTTCCGGTTCCACCTACGTCGTGAGACTGGCGCCCAGCGACAGGGTGTTCATTCACGGGAAGGACATGTCCTTGTCCGGCCGGCAACTCAACCCCGTGATTTATGAAGCGATCCTGCACGACGCATTGGGCATTGATCCGGCCGACCTGACCAGCCCGGCGGCGGCCAGGACCGCCTTCGCTGCTGCCGCCACCAGGCTGGGCGGCACATTCAATGTCCCTGATATCCCGGGTGCCTCCGGCTATGCCATCGCCCTGCTCTCGGGCATCTCGGGGCAACCTGTCGTGGTGCTTGCCGGATTTGATCTGGACGCGTCGCACTTGGCCGAAGAAGAAATTGAGCATATCGAACCGCCCGTTACGGCCAGGGGTGTGGTGGATCGGGCAACCTTGAAGGCCTTCGTCACGGCTGCGGGGGACTACTTCGTCGGACTTCTTTCGTCCGGCGATCTGACTGCGGTCTCGAAAGCCAGGGTCATTCTACGTGATCCGAACGGCCCGTGGGTACATGGGTCCGTGTACATCGCCATCACGGAACGTGTCAGCAGGCTCATCACGCTGCACGGCGGGTTCCCGGACCGGTTCGAGCTGCGCCGCGCCGGGACTATCCGCCACATCGTGACCGGAGAACTCGTCGCGGAGCAGGTCTTCCGCGCGGCGGAAAGTGGCCCGGAAGGCGGCTTCGTGGAGTATTACTTTGACAACCCCGACGACGAGTTCGACAGCATCGAAGTCCTCAAGGTGGGTTACGCCCGAGTGTTCACCGCGCACATCCCGAGGCCGGACGGCAGCATCCGCTCGATCGACTACATCGTCAATTCGGGATTTTATCCGAGTGCCGGGGATGTGGAGCTGAGGGGGATGCTGGAGAATCCGGGCCCGCACTCGTTCCAGAGTGGGGTGAGGGCGCTGTGGGGCTGGGTGTGCGATGCAGAACTGGTGGAGTTCCAGATCGAGACCGCGCAGGGAGAGGTTGAGTTTTATAGGGCGATGTATGGCATGGAGCGGCTGGATACGCAGGAGGTCTGTGGGGACGTGGACAATGGATTTGTGTTGTTATTGAACTGGAACCGGTTGGGCGCAGGGGCACATAGCGTCAGGGCCTTTGTCGATAGGGTCGTACTCGACCGGGTGGCAGTGCAGGTGACGACGTTGGGAGAAGGGGCAGAGGAAGAGTTCCTACGGGGGGCCGTGGGCGAATGTGTGGTGGAGGGCTTCCCGTACCAAGATGAGACGGTCACACTGGAGTGGCAGCAGACCAGTCAGAACTTCGTCATTACGGATGTGGAATGAGGGGACGCACGGAGGTGGGAGGCCGAGGGTGTGTATCGCTTTTACGCCTAGGGAGGGGCAACCCACCCCGCCGCTAGCGCGGCACAAAGAGGAAGCGTGTCCTCCAACAGCCAAACAAAGGCTGGACACGTTTCCTCTTTCCCTCCCAAGAGGGGACTCTTCGCTATCCCCTCCTTGGAGGGGTGGCCGTAGGCCGGGGTGGGTTCCGGCTCCACGGCCCGGTTTCCTCGTCACGCTTCGACAACCCAACGGCCAAAACGCTCTGGACGGGATCATCAGGTCAGCCCCTCACTCGTCCTCTGGCCGTTGTAAGCGTTCCGCGTATTTCCGGTATAGGCCGCGAAACTGATGATAGGTGAGGCCGAGTCGCTCGGCGGTCTTTTTCTGATTATAGCGCGTCGCACGCAGTCCGTTTGCCAGCAGCCTGCACTCGAACTCCTGCACCGCTTGGGTAAAGGGCATGGAAGAAGCGCCCTCATTCGTGGGCACCGCCCGAGGGAAGGCGGCTGGTTCCTCCTCTCGTTCCTCTGACGCCTGGGAAGAGAGCTGAAACGGAGCCTGAAACGGATCGAGGACGATGTCGGTCTCACGAATCAACCCTGTATCCGCCCGGTAAACCGCGCGCTCAACCACATTTTTCAATTCCCTGACATTGCCCGGCCAGGGATAATGATCCAGAATGGTACGCGCCGCGTCGCTGAACTGCGGAACATCTTCCCGTCCCAGCTCAAAGGCCATCCGCGCGGCAAAGTGGTCGGTGAGGAGCACAATATCCTCGGGACGCTCACGCAGGGGCGGGAGAAACAGCACCTCAAAAGACAGCCGGTCGAGCAAGTCGGCTCTGAACCGCTCGCGTGCGGCTAGTGCCTTGAGATTGGCATTGGTTGCGCCGATAATCCGTACATCGCTCTCAACGGGCTGCGAACTGCCGACCCGTTCAAAGCTGCCATACTCGACGACCCGCAGGATTTTTTCCTGGGTTTCGAGCGGAATCTGTCCGATTTCGTCGAGAAAGAGGGTGCCGTTGTGAGCCGTCTCAAAACGGCCGAGGCGCTGCCGGGTGGCTCCGGTAAAGGCCCCGGCTTCATGACCGAATAATTCGGCTTCGATCAGGCTGGGCGAGAGGGCCGCGCAGTGGAGGGTGACAATAGGCCCTTGCCAGCGCTCAGACAGGTAATGCAGCCGAGCCGCGGCAAGCTCTTTGCCTGTTCCGCGCTCCCCTATCAGGAGAACCGGCCGGTTGACCCGAGCCACCCGGGATAAACGCTCCTGAAATTCCAGGAATGATTCTGACTGGCCAAGCGCCTCTTGAGGTCCGAAAGAAGTATGAGAAGTAATTGGGGTGGGTTTTTTCGCCATTTAGAGGTGTATATCGCATATTCAGAGCGAAAACAAATTCGCTCGATTTCTTTTATTTTTTATAAGCAACTGAAAAGAAAAGACTTCCTGAATTGGCACGCGAGATGCAATACTCCAGAGTGTACTGACAGCAAAGGAGAAGCATCATGGGGATTTTTACCCGAGTCCGCGACATTATCAGCGCCAACCTCAATGCCATGCTTGATAAAGCGGAAGACCCGGAGAAGCTCATTCGGCTCATGGTTAAGGAAATGGAGGATACGCTGGTTGAGATCAAAGCCTCCTGCGCCGGGGCGATGGCCGCAAAAAAGAAAATCGAGCGCGACTGCCAAACCGTCGAAACACGGGCCGGCCAGTGGGGCGAAAAGGCTCAGCTTGCAGTAGATAAAGGACGTGAAGACCTGGCGCGCGAGGCTCTCTTACAGAAGCGTCGCTATGCCGACCGCAGCGCCGCGCTGCAAAAAGAACGCACCGAGTGTGAGGCTCTGATTCGTCAGTATCAGGAGGATATTACCCAATTGGAAAACAAACTCGGGACTGTCCGCGAAAAACAGCGCCTGCTCATCCAGCGTCATATCCATGCGCAAAAGCGGAAACGCGCCCAGGAAGACCTGCGTCGCCTCGATAGCTCGGAGGCGTTTGTCCGGTTTGAGCAATTCGAAAATCGGATTGAGCGCATGGAAGCGGAAGCCGACCTGGTGAACCCCGGTCCCAGTACCGAGAGTCAACTCGCGGAAGAGTTTGCCCGCCTGGAAGGCGACGAGGAGATCGAAAAAGAGTTAGCTCAGCTCAAAGCGACGGTTGAGCAAAAGGCCGCGGCCCTGCCCCAGGACTAACCGGTTGTCCCCAAGGAAGCTGATGGAGAGTGAGTCTGAAACATGGATGCACAAATGATGGACGTTTGGTCGCTTGTCGTTCTCTTCATCTTCGGCTCTGTCTTTGTTGCGGTGGTTGGAGGGCTGGCACTGACCGTGTGGATCATCTGGAGGAAAAGTACGCCCAAACAGGGTCATCTGGCGCAGGCGGATGAAGCCCAGATGATTCAGGAACTCTATCAAGGCTTATCGACGATGGAGGCTCGCGTGGAGGCATTGGAGACGCTTCTGCTCGACCAGGAAAGAAAAGGAGAAGGAAAACGATGACACCAGCCGAACGCCCGACGGGCTTATACCGGTCACGCGACGGGATGCTGCTCGGTGTGTGCAAAGGTATTGCCGACTATCTCGATATTTCACTCTTTTGGACGCGCATGCTGACCGTCCTGTTTTTTCTCTTCTCCGGTTTTTGGCCTGTGGGCGGCCTGTACCTGTTGGCCGCGTTGGTGATGAAGCCGGAGCCTGTCGTGCCGTTCGCAAGTACGGGCGAACGCGAGTTCTACGACGCCTACGTCAACTCGCGCGGGCTGGCGCTCCACCGTTTGAAACACACCTTTGATCATCTCGACCGTCGCATCCAGCGCATGGAAGATGTGGTGACGAATCGCGAGTATGACCGGGAGCAACGCCTGCATAAATCATAAGCCTCCTCTGCTCCCCTCCGACCCACGAGCGCTACGCTAGCAGAACGACCAAATGCGCGGTAAATAGTGTAGAGTTGAGCATGAAGGAGGGGATCATGACACAGTACTGGAGCTCGACTCGCACACACCGGTGGCACATTCGTTGGGCCGCCGGCCTGGCCGTAGCGCTCACCGGTTTGCTCTGCTCTCCAAGCTGGGCCGTTGCCCCGGCGGAGCAGAAGCCCGATGGCCAGGCGTTGTATGAGCAGCACTGCGCGAAATGCCACGCCGGACAATCAACCCGTGCGGCGCAGCTTGACATTATGCGCCGCCTGCCGGCCGAATTTGTACTGCACTCGCTGGAACTGGGCAAAATGAAATTCCAGGGCGTGCTGCGCACCAACGAAGAGCGCCGCGCTATCTCCGAATGGGTCACCAGCAAGAAGCTTAAACCGGAAGCGGCCACCGATGAAACAGTCGCCGGTTTTTGCGCCGACGCCCCAGGCGAATTCATGGTCGAAGACGGTGCTCCGCAGTGGAACGGCTGGGGTGTAGACGTCGTCAACAGCCGATTCCAACCTGCGGAACAGGCCGGGGTCAGTGCGGAGCAGGTCTCCAAGCTGAAAGTCAAATGGGTGTTTGGCTTGCCGATGGACTACCAAACCTCCCAGCCGACCGTGGTCGGCAACCGGGTCTTTGTCGGGACCATGAAAGGCCGGGTATATTCGATCGATGCTAAGACCGGCTGCCTGTACTGGTCGGTGAAACCCAGAGCTGGTGTTCGTTCGACCCTGGTCGTCGGAAAACTGCCGGGGACCGATCCGGCCCGCTATGTGGTCTATTTCGGCGATTCCGAAGCCACGGTCTACGCCCTGGACGCCCGGACGGGCACGGAGTTATGGCGCAACAAGATTGACGATCATCCCATGGCGCGTATCACCGGAACGCCCAAGCTGCACGGGAATCGGCTCTACGTTCCCCTGACGGCCCTGGAAGAGGCGGCCGGCGCGGATGCCGACTACGAGTGCTGTACCTTTCGGGGCACGCTGGTCGCCATGAACCCGATTAACGGCAAGATGGTTTGGAAGACCTATACGATTTCGGAGCCGGCCGTACCAGTCCGGAAAAACAGAAAGGGCACCCAGTTGTGGGGCCCCTCGGGAGCCTCGGTCTGGTCTTCCCCCACCCTCGATCTGGAACGCGGCCGGCTGTATGTCACGACTGGCGATAACTATTCCGACCCCGCTTCGCTCACCAGCGATGCCATCGTGGCTTTTGATCTGAGAACGGGTGAATTCCTCTGGTCGCAACAGTTCACGCCGAACGACGCCTGGAATATCGGCTGTGAGACCGATGACGACTCGAACTGTCCCGAGGCTAGGGGACCGGACCTGGACTTTGGCTCATCGGCGATTCTGGTCACGCTGCCCAGCGGCAAGCGCGTACTCCTGGCCGGACAGAAATCCGGCGTCCTCCACGCCGTAGACCCGGACCGGGAGGGCGAAATTCTCTGGCAGCAGCGGTTGGGCAAGGGCGGCCTGATCGGGGGCATCCAGTGGGGACCGGCGGCCGATGCCCGAACCATCTATGTGGCCCTGTCCGATATCGGTGTTGAGACCCACAAAGATAAGGACCTGGGCTGGACGACCAGCCTCAACGGCAACGTCGGCGGCGGGATGTTTGCCTATGACGTTGAGACGGGTGAGCGTAAATGGCATACCCCGCCCCCAGGCTGTAACGGGCGCGCCCAGTGTAGCCCGGCGCAGTCCGCGGCCATATCCGTGATCCCCGGTGTGGTCTTTTCCGGCTCTGTTGATGGCCATTTGCGCGCCTACTCAACCGCAGACGGCGCCGTGGTCTGGGAGTATAACGCCGACCAGGAATACGAAAGCACGAATGGGGTCCAGACCAAAGGGGGCTCGTTCGACGGGCCTGGCCCGACGATTGTCGACGGTATGCTGTATGTGAATTCCGGCTACGGCTATTGGGGCGGCATGCCGGGCAACGCGCTGCTGGCCTTTTCGGTCGATGACGAATAGACATGCTCTGACAACACAGAAAAGGGGGGAGTGTTATGGGTACGACGGATAGGGTAGGGCTCAAAAACCTGATAGCGTGGCTGAGCGGAGCGCTGTGCTTTGCCGTGCTCCAGTGGAGTGCCCCGGCGAGTTGGGCAATGGAGGCCGGCGCCCACCAGACACCCGATGCGGAGCAACTCTACAACACCTACTGCGCCCAGTGTCATGAAGGCCAGGTGAAACGGGCTCCAATCCGTGAGGTCATGTCACGCCTGCCCGCGGAGATGGTGCTGCATTCGCTGAGCGTGGGCAAGATGCGTATGCAGGGCTGGATGCGAACCATTGCCGAGCGCCGCGCCCTGTCCGAATGGATTACCGGCAAGAAGATCAGGGACACGGACGATACGGTTGCCGGGTTTTGCGCGGACGCGCCAGGCGAGTTCTCCATCGAAGAAGGCGCTCCGCAGTGGAACGGCTGGGGGGTTGATCACACCAATAGCCGCTTCCAGTCGGCTGAGCAGGCTGGTATCCCAGCCGACCAGGTGCCCAATCTCAAGGTCAAATGGGTGTTTGGGCTGCCTATGGATTTTCGGGTCTCCCAGCCGACCGTGGTCGGCGGCCGGGTGTTTATCGGTTCGCTCCAGGGCCGGATTTATTCGCTCGATGCCAAGACCGGCTGCTTGTACTGGTCGGTGAAAACGGACGGTGGGGTACGCTCGACCATGGTGGTCGATACCCTGCCGGGTACCACCCCGCCGCGCTATGTTGTCTATGTGGGGGACGCGGCGGCAAACATGTATGCGCTGGATGCCCGCACGGGCAAAGAACTCTGGAAAGTCGATGTGGACGACCATCCTTTGTCGACGATTACCGGCACGCCGAAAACGCACGGCAACCGGCTCTACGTGTCCACTACCGCCCTGGAGGAAATAGCCGGCTCCGACCCCACCTACGAGTGTTGTACGTTCCGCGGCAAGATTATGGCCCTCAACCGCTTTAACGGTAAGCTGGTGTGGCGGGCTTATATGCTGGACCCGGCCGTACCGGTCCGCAAGAATGCGATCGGCGTGCAACTTTGGGGACCGTCCGGCGCGTCGATCTGGTCCTCGCCGGCGCTCGACCCGGAGCGCAACCGCATGTATGTGACCACGGGCGACAATTACTCCGACCCGGCCTCGCTGACCAGCGATGCGGTGGTCGCCCTCGATTTGCGTACCGGCGATGTCTTATGGTCGAAGCAATTTACGCCCAACGACGCCTGGAACGCCGGCTGTGAGCTGGAGGACGACACCAACTGTCCGGAGGCGCGCGGCCCGGACCTGGATTTCGCCTCCTCACCCATCCTGCGGATAATGCCCGACGGGCGGCGCATCATCCTGGCCGGCCAGAAGTCCGGGGTGATGCACGCCATAGACCCGGACCGGAACGGAGAAATTCTGTGGCAGGAGCGGGTCGGCAAGGGCGGTCTGGTCGGCGGGATTCAATGGGGCTCGGCCGCAGATGCCAAACAGGTCTACGTGGCCCTGTCCGATATTGGGCTGCGAGCCATACGGGATTCCGACATCGGCTTTACGACCCGGCTCGACAGCAGTGTCGGGGGTGGCATGTTCGCCCTTGATATCGAAACCGGCGAGCGCAAATGGCATGTGCCTCCGCCAGGCTGCGGGGAGCGAACCAAGTGCAGTCCGGCCCAGTCGGCCGCGGTGTCCGCGCTGCCCGGAGTAGTCTTCTCCGGTTCCGTGGACAGCCATTTGCGTGCGTATGCGACAGACAGCGGAGATGTGGTGTGGGATTATAACGCCGACCAGGAGTATGAGAGTACCAACGGTGTGAAGACCCGCGGCGGCTCATTTGACGGTCCGGGCCCAACCATTGTCGATGGTATGCTCTACGTCCATTCGGGCTACGGTTTTTCCGGTGGCATAGGCGGGAATGCGCTGATCGCCTTTTCTGTGAATGGTGAATAATGAGCTCTTCTGGCTTGTGAAAAGGGTGACCAAACGGTCGCCCTTTTTTATGCGTCTCAGGGAAGGGGAGGATGTCTCCTGGAAGAGCTCCGTGAGAGACAGAGGGGTTTGACACGGAACACTGCCAAGAGGCAAAAGAATGGGGAGATGAAGGAGGGAGTGCACTCATGATGGAAACAGACCGAACGTGGCCGAACACAATTATTACGAGAGGCGTATCGAGCGTGTTGACCCTTGCGCTCGGGCTATTTATTGCTGCGTCCAGTTGGGCCTTCTCGCCGTCGGAACAGGCTATTGATGGAGAGCAACTCTATGGTCGTTACTGCGCCCACTGTCACGAAGGACAAGTGAAGCGGGCGCCCCACCGTGAGGTCATGTCACGCCTACCCGCAGAAATGGTGTTGCACTCGCTCGAAGTCGGGAAGATGCGAGTCCAGGGTTGGATTCGAACCAGTGGCGAAAAGCGGGCCATGTCCGAATGGATCACAGGTAAAAAGCTCCCGCCACCCTCGGACGAAGAGGCGACGGTTGCCGGGTTTTGTGAGGACGCTCCAGGCACTTTTTCTATTGAAGACGGTACCCCACAGTGGAATGGCTGGGGAGCTGACGTCTTCAATACCCGGTATCAGTCTGCGGAGCAGGCCGGCATCAGTGCAGACCAAGTTCCTCACCTGAAGGTCAAATGGGTGTTTGGCTTGCCTATGGATTTCCGCGCCTCCCAGCCGACCGTTGCTGGTGGGCGTGTTTTTATTGGCTCGGCCAAAGGGTGGGCGTATTCGCTTGATGCCAAGACCGGTTGTTTATATTGGGCTGCCAAGACTTCCGGTGGTGTGCGTGCGACTATGGTGGTGGATACCCTGCCAGGAACAAATCCGCCGCGCTATGTTGTGTATGTGGGTGACACGGAGGCGAATGTCTATGCGCTCGATGCCCGCACGGGTAAGCAATTGTGGCAAGTGGACGTGGATGATCATCCTCTCGCCACCATTACCGGCACGCCCAAAACACACGGCAACCGCATCTATGTTTCGACCACAGCGCTCGAAGAGGTTGCGGGTTCTGATCCTCAATATGAATGCTGTACTTTCCGCGGCAAATTGATGGCGCTCAATCGGTTCAACGGCAAATTAGTGTGGACGGGGTATACGCTTCCTGATCCACCCGCACCGATCCGCAAGAATGCGATCGGGACCCAATTGTGGGGACCATCCGGCGCGTCGATCTGGTCTTCGCCAGCCCTCGATCCCGAGCGTAACCGGCTCTATGCCGCCACGGGTGACAATTATTCAGACCCGGCCTCACTCACGAGCGACGCCGTTGTTGCCTTCGATATGCGGACTGGCAAGCTGCTGTGGTCAAAACAGTTCACCGCGGGTGATGCCTGGAATGTCGGCTGTGAGATGGATGAAGATATCAATTGCCCCGAAGCGCGCGGGCCGGATCTCGACTTTGCGTCGTCACCGATCCTGCGGATTTTACCCAATGGCCGTCGGGTCATTCTGGCTGGGCAAAAGTCGGGCGTGATGCACGCCATAGATCCTGATCGCAATGGTGAGATTCTCTGGCAACATCGCGTCGGCAAGGGTGGCCTGGCGGGCGGAATTCAGTGGGGATCGGCAGCCGACGCCAAGCAAGTCTATGTCGCGCTGTCCGATATTGGGATGGTCCCGATTTCGGACTCTGATACGGGTTGGGCAGTGCGGTTGGATGGCAGTGTTGGGGGCGGCATGTTTGCGCTCGAAATCGAGAGCGGTGAACGGAAATGGTACGTGCCGCCTGTTAGCTGTGAAGGCCGGCCCAAGTGTAGTCCGGCGCAATCTGCTGCGGTTTCCGCTCTTCCGGGAGTGGTGTTTTCCGGTTCCGTCGATGGTCATCTGCGTGGCTACGCGACCGACACCGGGAAGGTCGTATGGGATTACAACGCCGACCAGGAGTATGAGAGCACGAACGGGGTAAAGACGAGAGGTGGGTCGTTTGATGGCCCTGGCCCAACGCTCGCGGGTGGTATGATGTACGTCAATTCTGGCTATGGTTTTTGGGGAGGTATGTCAGGCAATGCCTTGATTGCCTTCTCGGTGAATGGCGAGTAGTTGGCTCTCGTGTCTGAGGAAATGCAGGAAAGGGTCGCCCCTGTGGGCGACTCTTTTTTTGTCTACACTCTGGAGGGGTTTGACATCAAACGTTTCTCCCAGGCAAAAAGAGGGAAAAGAGGGATCGGAAAAAGGAGGTCGGTGTATGTCTGTCCGTGATGAGTCTCCACAGCAAAAAATACGTGCCATGATCCGGGCTCTTGTGTGTAGTGTGCTGTTGTCGGGCTTGATGATTCCATCGAGTTGGGCTCTCCCATCAACCGAAGGAGGAACTGACGGCGAGGCGCTCTACCAGACGCACTGCGCGCGTTGCCACGAGGGGCAGGTCAAACGTGCGCCGCACCGCAGCGTCATGCAGCGCCTGCCGGCCGTGATGGTGTTGCACTCCCTGGAACTCGGCAAGATGCAATTCCAGGGTATGACCCGAACCAATCAAGAGCGGCGCGCCTTATCCGAGTGGATCACCGGCAAGCAACTGCCGCCTCCGACCGAAAAGGACGAGACAGTCGCTGGGTTCTGCGAAGACGCGCCAGGGACCTTTATGGTTGAAGATGGCGCTCCGCAGTGGAACGGCTGGGGGGTGGATGTCTTCAACACCCGCTTCCAATCTGCCGAGGCCGCCGGTATCAGCGCCGACCAGGTGCCTGAGCTGAAGGTCAAGTGGGTATTCGGGCTGCCTATGGATTTCCGGGTCTCCCAGCCGACCGTGGTCGGCGATCGGGTGTTTATCGGCTCGATGAAGGGCTTGGTGTACGCGCTTGACGCCAAAACCGGTTGCCTGCACTGGTCGGTCAAAACCGCAGCCGGGGTGCGCGCTACCCCGGTAGTTGACAATTTGCCCGCGACCAGCCCGCCGCGCCACGTCGTCTACGTCGGCGATGTCGAGGCCAATCTCTACGCCCTTGATGCCCAGACCGGCCGGCAGCTCTGGCGGGTCAGAATCGACGACCATCCCCTGGCGCGTATCACCGGCACCCCCAAAACGCACGGCAACCGCATCTATGCTTCGGCCACCGCGCTCGAAGAGGTGGCTGGCGGCGACCCCACCTATGAGTGCTGCACCTTTCGCGGCTCCATGGTGGCCTTAAACCGCTTTAACGGCAAGTTGGTCTGGCGTTCGTATACCATCCCGGATCCCCCGGCGCCTGTTCGTAAGAATGCAGTCGGTGTACAGCTCTGGGGGCCGTCCGGCGCCTCGGTCTGGTCCTCACCTGCGCTCGACCCGGAGCGCAACCGCATCTATGTGACCACCGGCGACAATTACTCCGACCCGGCCTCGCTGACGAGTGATGCGGTGATGGCCTTTGATATGCGGAGCGGACAAGTCTTGTGGTCAAAACAGTTCACCGCGGGTGACGCCTGGAATGTCGCTTGTGAGACCGAAGATGATACCAACTGCCCTGAGGCGCGTGGTCCCGACCTCGACTTTGCCTCCTCACCCATCCTGCGCATTTTACCGGACGGGCGACGGGTAATCCTAGCCGGCCAGAAGTCCGGGGTGATGCACGCTATAGACCCGGACCGCGATGGTGAGATTCTCTGGCAGCACCGCGTCGGCAAGGGCGGCCTGGCCGGCGGGATTCAATGGGGTTCGGCGGCTGATGCCAAACAGGTCTATGTGGCCCTGTCCGATATCGGCCTCAGGACGGTAGAGAACTCGGACACGGGCTGGGCTACCACCCTGGATGGCAGCGTCGGGGGCGGCATGTTTGCCATTGATATCGAGAGTGGCGAACGTCAATGGCACGTCCCACCGGTCGGCTGTGGAGACCGGCCGCAGTGCAGCCCGGCCCAGTCGGCAGCCGTGTCAGCCCTGCCTGGCGTGGTCTTCTCTGGTTCGGTTGACGGCCATCTGCGTGGCTATGCCACCGATACCGGGCAGGTCGTCTGGGACTACAACGCCGACCAGGAGTATGCGAGCACCAACGGCGTCAAGACCAAGGGCGGGTCTTTTGACGGCCCGGGGCCGACCATTGCGGACGGTATGCTGTACGTGATGTCTGGCTACGGCCTGTGGGGCGGGATGTCGGGCAACGCCCTGATCGCGTTTTCGGTGAACGGAGAGTGAGGTCCACGCTTTACGTGACGTGGTAGGGGCAATTTATGAATTGCCCCTACAGTCCTGGGGTGGCCTAGCAGCGTCAATTGTTCTCAGGCGGTCTGCTCTATCAGGGTCTTGAGGGCTGTGTCTGTGCTGATAGTACGTTGGCCAGATCGTTGGTCAGATGCTCAAGAACATCCTGCAAATTCTGGCTCATCGCTTCCGCCACAGCCGCAGGATTGCGTTTCGCCGCCAGCCGGGTTGCGCTGTAGGACTGGAACCAAAAAGGCGCTGGCTCCTGGGGGCGGGACAGCCACACCTCGATACTCAGAACAGCTTGCCAGGATTGCGCCTGATCCACCTCTTCGTACTGCCGAACCACGCCTCCGAGACGCAGATCGGCCCGAGCGTCCGGGGTGGGATAGACGGTCGTGAAGAGACCTGACTGTTGCAGGGTCCGTCGGGTCAGGGTGGTGAGCATGTCGGCCGGTTTCGTGACCCAGCGGTGATAGTGATAGAAATCAAACTCATAGGGTGAGGAGCGATAGACCATCCGGTCCCGATTATACGGCGGCTGAGCGGTAAACGGCCGCACAACGAGCGACGCCTTGACGGGCGCAGGACCGGACGAGGTAGAGGACTGCGGGGAGAGGGCTAAGGCGTAATACTGCACCTCTTGTTTGGAGCGCGTGAGGTTACACCCGCCGAGCACAAGGCTGATGAGAAGAACCAGCAAGAAGAGCCTGGGATACCTCATGGGTCGGGAATTTCTTTTGCCGAGACCGTCGTCCCCCAGACGAGCGCAGACGGGTCGGTGCGTAAGGATTCGCTCAGCTCTCTGAGTTCACGAGAGGTGTGTGACAAATTGCTCAGAACCTGCCGGACCTCGTGCCGGTTATCGACTACAAGTTCATCTACGTGTTGGGTCAAGCGGCGCACGTCGTTAGCGAGATCGGCGGTAACCTCTGCGGTGTTCCGAATCTGGACCAACATGGCTTTGCCATCCTGAAACAGCTCTTCCCGAATCGTGTTGATCGCGGCTGTGGCGCTTTTCAGCCCGGCCGCGGTCTGGGCTAAATTATCGACCATCTGCCGTAAGGCCAGCCGCGTATCCGGCGTGGACACTTCGGCCAGCGAGGTGCGCAGGTCTTGGGTCAGCAGCGACATATTTTTCAGAAAATCCGTAAGCGCGGTTAAATTGTGTTCGCTCAGCACCCCCTGTTCAATGCGGGTCAGGGTATCCAGCAAGCGTTCGGCAATGGCCCCGGCCCGATCCCGGAACTCCTCAAGTCCCCCGCGTTGCACCGGAATGACGGCTCCAGGGTCCAGGATTGGAGCGGCGCTCGACCCGCCCGCCAGTTCGATGTAGCGAATGCCGGTCACAAAGGAGCCGATCAGATGCGCCGTGGTATCCTGCCGGATGGGGGTACCGGGCTGGAGGGCAATGGCCACCTGGGCACGGGGCGGCGTGTCCTGGGTCAGACCGATGGTTTCGACTTTCCCCACGGTCACTCCCTGGTATTCGACTGCGGCGCCGGGTAACAGCCCGCTGACCGACTCCGTAAAGAAAATGGTGTAAGTATCGACCGGCTGAAAAAAACGTGAGCCGGCTAGCCACAGGAGGGCGCTGGCAAACAAAAAGAAGCTGAGTGTGACGAACAGGCCGACCTTAACCCGATCCTGTCCCATAGCGTTCTCCATTCACGATCAGGCTGTCACGCAAATCCCCGTGCAGGGTCCTGGCGCGAGGCCGACGGTCGAAAAAGGACTGAATCTTCGGGTGGTCTGTCTGCCGGACTTCCTCCAAGGGACCCGTGGCCAACACTTTTCCGGCATCCAACATAACGGCCCGGTCGGCAATCATTTGAATGCTCCCGAGTTCATGCGTCACAATCACAATCGTCATGCCCAAATGTTCTTTTAAGCGCAGAATCAATTCATCCAATTCACGCGCAGTGACAGGATCAAGCCCGGCCGAGAGTTCGTCGAAGAGCAGCAAGCCGGGGTCCAAGGCCAGCGCGCGGGCAACGGCCGCGCGCTTCCTCATGCCACCGCTGAGTTCGGCGGGTAACAACTGGGCGGCATGTTCCAAGCCCACCACACACAGCTTCATTCTGGCCAGCAGGGTCGCGGTTTCCCGGTCCACCTGGGTATGCTCAATAATGGGCAGGGAAATATTCTCTTCCAGGGTCAACGAGCTGAACAAGGCTCCGCCCTGAAAAGACATGCCAATGTCGCGCAAGATCCGCTCGCGCTCCTCTTCGCCGGCCGCATGCAAATTCCGCCCGTTGATAAAGACCTGACCCGCCTTTGGCGTTAGCAGACCGACGATGTGGCGCAGCAGGGTTGTTTTCCCACAGCCGCTTTCACCTAACACAACCGTAATTTCGCCTTGATGGGCCTGCATGCTGACGCGGTCAAGGACAGCCCGTCCGTCGTACTCGGCCACGAGTCCGTCCACCTGAACGGCAGGAGGAACGGACGGGGATGGGTGCGTTGTTGCCATTAAACTGACTCACTCTTGGTTAGGACAGATAGAAAAATATGGTCGTAAAGACGGCGTCTGCCAGAATGCACAGGACAATAGAAGCGACAACGGAGGCTGTGGTATTCGTCCCCACGCCTTCGGCTCCGCCGTGCACATAGAAACCGCGATAGCAGGCGACCAAACCGATCAGACCGGCGAAGACCAGACTTTTTATCATGCCCGTCACCAAATCGCTCATCAGGAGGGCTTGGCCAGTTTGTTGGAGATAATTCCGACTGCCAAGCCCGAGGACCAGAACGCCGATCCAATAGCCGCCAAAAATACCGGTCACATTCGAGAGCATGGTGAGACTTGGCACGGCACACAGCAGGGCGAGCATGCGCGGGAGCAGCAGAAAACGACCTGGGCTGAGAGCCATAGTGCGCATGGCGTCGATCTCTTCGGATACCACCATGGTCCCTAGTTCTGCGGTAATGGCCGACCCACTCCGCCCCGCAACAATAATCGCCGTAATCAAGGGAGCCATCTCCCGCGTCATGGAAACGGCGACGAGATTCGCAATATAGATAGCGGCGCCGAACTGCCGGAGCTGACTAGCGGCGTTCAGGGCCAGGACCGCGCCGACCAGAAAGGAAAGAAAGGTCACAATCGGGATGCCGTCCACACCAATCTTCACGATTTGTTCGTGGGTCCGGTCCCATTTGACGCTTTTCCCGCGCCAGGGGGCAATGCACAGCCAGTACGCGAGTTCGCCAATCATTGCGATGAGCCGCCGGCCTGTTGCTACAGCGGTCAGGGTATGTGTGCCAACAGACTCCAGCAGCGACAGCCTGCCGCGCCTCTGTTCAGGTGAATCGAGCAGGCTGAGATCGAGCCCAATAAACGCTTGATGGGCTTGCTGACGGACACCGGTGAACTGAACCGTCACTCCTCGACTTTTTCCGTGCTGCACGAGGCGCAGCAGAGTTGCGGCTTCCAAACCGTTGAGATGCGGAACCTGCCCCAGGTCGAGGGAATGCCGAGTGCCGGGCCGGAGCTGCTCAATATGCTCGGTATGTTTACGAACCAGGGAAAGAATCTGCTCGGAGACCCGGAGCGCATGTACAACGGCTGCTCGGTCCTGTTCCACAATCCGCGGTCTCCTTCCCGCTGTGTCCGGCCCACCTCACTCCCTGACAGCGACCCTCTTTCCTTCATAGAACGTGCCACGAAGCCTGTAAAGCGAAGACCGGCCCGTGTCTCAGTTTCCCGTCGTTCTTCTGTCTGCGCAGCATCCCCCTCACCCTAGAGCAAATCACGATGTTGTGTAGCGCGCCTCTCCCCTCCTTGAGGAGTGCGGGCTTCCAGCCCGCAAGCGGCCAATATGGCCGCTCTCCCAGGTGGGGAACCCCCCATCCCCGGACGCTTGGGCCAAGCCCATGTCCTTCCCGCCGAGCGTGGACTGGCACGGCTACAACCTATCGTGAAACGCTCTAGCCCTCTCCCGCCAGGGGAGAGGGAATATACAGCGTAGGGGCAACCCCCTGTGGTTGCCCGCCCTTCGCTTTTGCCTTTTTTATGTTTTCATAGCATAACAGAGCCTGTTTCTTGGCTGGATTCCCGCTCATCGAGCGGGAGAATACAACCGTTGGAGAGGATGCATGCTTTGGTGTGATAAAATCGCCGCCCAGGTCGAGGGAGAACAACTCATTAACGACTCGAAGACCCCCTCGGGCCGGGCTCACGTTGGCGCTCTGCGGGGCGTACTCATTCATGATGTCGTTTTCCGGGCCATTCAGGCCCGTGGCTTGCCGGCCCGGTATACTTTTGGGGTTGATGACTACGATCCATTGGATGAGCTGCCGGCCGGCGAAGAAGAATTCTTTCGACCCTATCTCGGCGCGCCTCTATGTCAGGTGCCGCCGCCGCCGGGCTCGTCCTTCTCCGATATCTCCGAGCACTATATCCAGGATTTTTTCAGCGTATTCCGCGACCTGAACGTCGAGGCCGAGACCTACCGGATGCGCGATATCTATCGCTCAGGCCAATTCAACGAGGCCATTGATGCTATTTTGCGTAACGCCGCGACCGTCCGGCGCATATACAAAGAGGTCAGCAAGTCCGAGCGACCGGATAACTGGTATCCCTTCCAGACCGTGTGCGAACAGTGCGGACGCATTGGCACGACCGAGGTCACCGACTACGACGGCAAAGAAGTCACCTACACCTGCCGGCCCGACCTCGTCACCTGGGCTTCCGGGTGCGGCTATCAAGGAAAAGTTTCGCCGTTTGACGGCAGGGGCAAACTCCCGTGGAAGCTCGAATGGACCGCCAAGTGGAAAACGTTCAATATTACGATTGAGGGCGCGGGCAAAGATCACACCACAAAGGGCGGCTCTCGGGACGTGGCCGCGGCCTGTTTGCGGAAAATTTTCCATCAGGCTCCGCCGCTCAACATCCCGTACGAGTTTTTTCTGGTCGGCGGCGCCAAGATGAGTTCGTCCAAGGGACTGGGCGTTTCCGCCCGGGATATGGCGGATTTCCTGCCGCCCGAAATCCTGCGCTTCGTCATGATCCGCACCCAGCCCAAACAGCCGGTGAATTTCTCTCCGGACGAAAAATCCATTATCAAAATTTTCAATGATTTTGATCGATTTCATACACGCACGCATCGCGACCCCGCGGTATCGGAGGACGACAAGCGGGTATATCAACTGGCGCAGACCACCCTGAAGGATGATTTCTACGCCGCGGACTTTCAACTGGTCGCAACGATTGCGCAACTGCCGCATCTTGACCTCAGCGGAGAGATCGAAAAGCGCAAGGGCGCGGCCCTGACGTCCATTGAGCGGCAACAACTCGACCGCCGGGCCCAGGCGGCCCGCTACTGGCTGGAGCACTACGCCAGCCCCGAGGAGCGGATCGTCTTGCAGGATACGCTCCCGGAGCGAGCCGCCGAGCTGACCGCCAGCCAGCGCGCCTTTCTGCACCAACTCGCCGCCCGCCTGCCCGATATTCCGCAGGACGATAACGCCTTGCAGGCCGCGTTATTCGACACCGCGCGTCTCACGCCGCTCGCGCCGGCTCGCGCCTTTCAGGCCATCTATCGGACGTTGCTCGACCGCGACTCCGGCCCCAAGGCGGGCAACCTGCTGGCCTTTCTGGACCGCGACTTCCTGCTGCACCGCTTCCGCGAACTGCCTTACGACGAATCTACATTCTGGCAGGAGACGAGCATTAGCCAGAAGGAGTTCGAGGCTTGGTTGAGGGAGCATAGGGACCATATCAAACAGCCCCCCGCCACCAAACCTAAACCCTTGCTCCATGCGAAGATCATCAGCAAGCGGCCTCCCGCCACCAAACCTAAGCCCTTGCTCCATGCGAAGATCATAGGATTTGTCGAGTGCACGGTCGAACTCGACGATAACAGAACACATATGCAGCGCGTGCAACTCGGAGAGTTTACGGACCAAGCGGCCTTTGACGTCGCGGCTCAGGCGTATGTCGAGTCGGTGACGGGGGGATAGCAACCGGGAGGAGGTCGTTATGGGAAGACCGTTTCGGAATTCATCCGCATTTGGAAAGCGTATCGAATATTGGATAGTAGGGCAGATGCTCAAGGAAGGCTTGGATGTCTATCTGCCGCTTGTAGATGATAATACGGTTGACGCCGTTGTCAAAAGACCGGACGGTAGATTTATCGAAATTCAGATCAAAGCACGGTCAAAAAAGATGCCGAATTAGGAGATGCTGGTAGGTTTGCTGCAATAAAACATGAGCAGCGCCCTGACTATTGGTTTGTTTTTTATTCCGAACGTCTGGACACCACGTGGATTATGAGTTCCGACGAGTTTCTAATGGAAGCAACTCAAAATAAAGCGGGTAAAAACGCGGGTAAATGCACATTGTTGTTCAATGGAAGACGTAAGAATAAGGATACTGGGGAACCTAAGGAATATGTGAAGGAAAAGTACAAAAAGTATGTTCAAACAGACTTCTTCCGTTTACGGACTGAGCCGTAAGGCGGATTAGCGTAGCGTAATCCGACACCCCACCAAGGCAAACCTTCACTCTCTTTACGATCTCTTGGCCTATCTTCTGTTTCGTGAAATTATTCTGCAGTGGCCGGCCCGTTCCAGTATCAATTTGAGTGGGATCCCGTCAAAGCCCAACGGAACCTGAAAGACCATGGCGTTCCCTTTGATCGGGCTGCTACCATCTTTCTTGATCCCCAAGCCCTCTCTGTGTTTGATGAGGAGCACAGTCAGGATGAGGATCGATGGGTCACTCTTGGGATAGATCGAACGGGCAATTTGCTCGTTGTTTGTCACACGTATCGAGAAGAGACATTGGCAGATGTACATATACGTTTGATCTCAGCGCGCAAAGCAAATAAGCGAGAAGCCAGACAGTACGAAGGAAAATAGGCAATGAAACGTGAATACGATTTTTCCAAGGCCGAGAGAGGAAAGTTTTATCGCAAGGGGGCCGAATTGCGGCTGCCCATTTACCTTGACACAAAGCTCCAGCATCAGCTTGAACAGATCGCCGAGAAGACGGGCAAAGAGCTGGGCGAGATAGTGAACCACCTCGTCAAAAAAGAAGTGGAACTGCTTGAGGAATTGAGTTGACTCTTTTGGGGTTCAGGCTGCCAGCAGGGTCTTGATAATTGTCTTGGTTTCTACTTCACCGTCATCTGGTACTTTTCCTTGTTAAGAACGAAAAATGTTGCGAGAAGCTGATGACGGTCAGACCGGCGACTTCTCCAGTCATCGGGTCAAGCCGCAGCAGAAAGTCTGCATTCAACTCCACGGTTTTCGCTTTTCGCGGACGATGGAAGTAAAAATACATGACATCCGCTTCACGATCGTAGTGATAACGCAATTTCCGTTGCTTCATTGATACGCTACCCCGCCCGCTCAAAATACCCCCGCAGGTTCTCGGCCTCGCGTTGCTGGCAGGTAACCGCGACGCGCAGCTTTTCCAGGTGTTGAGCCATCATCTTGCCGGCGTTCGGGACGGGGTGATCGGTGAAGAAGGCGTTGACCTGGGCCTCAAGCTCGGGCGTAACGAGCGCGACGACCCCTTCGCACATGCGGACGATGGACACGTCCGGCCATTTCTCCAGCATGTCGCTCCAGCGTTCCTGGAGAAACTGCCAGGCCAGCTCGCGGCCCTCGGTGTTCATCAACAGCGCGCGCATGAGGTAGGGCGCGTTCTGGGTGCGAACCTCGCCGTTAAGCGTCATGTCCAGGGTCCGGGTGAAGAGGGCGGGTTGACGGAAGCTGGCCAACGCAAACTGATAGCGCTGCTCTTCTTGCGGCGTGGCGGCGTTCTGCGAGATCTGACGAAATGCATCATACGTTGCCGCATCGCCCGTATAGGCAAGGATCGACACCAGCGCGGGCACCAGATTGCGGTCCACGGCGTTCCGATCGGCCCGATACTGCGTATAGAGCGTGCGCGCCTGCGCTTGGGTGGCCGTATCGTCTCCAAGGGTGCCCAGCGCGCCAAGTAGCTCCCCTCTGAGCTGGCTGATAAGAGCATCCTCCCCATCTTGGGGAGCCCAGCCCAACTGCCGGGTGAGCGGGGCGAGCAGTTCGCGGATATGACGCTGCAAGGCCGGACGCTGTTCCGGGTCGAGCAGACGGTAGAGATAATGACACGAGCCGAGAATGGCGGCCCACACATTGTGGTCTGACTCTTCCCGGAATACGGGCAGGAGGTCGAGATAGGCGGACAGCGGCGTCAGACCGGCCTGCGCGGTCGCCCAGGTATCGTTGATCAGGTTGAAGCGCTCGATCGGAGAGAGCTGGGCATGGATATCTGCGGTGAGCTGACCGAGCAGGTCTGGGGCGTATCGGACCCGATAAAAGCCGTACCCGCCCGCGTTGACGACGACCCAGTCCGGCCGCTCCGACAGGGGCAGGCGCAGTTCGTCAGTAGTCAGCAGGGCGGTCTGGGTTTCGGCTTCAGCGGCTCTTTTGGCTTTGATAAAAATCGGGGCCTGCCAGCGTTTGTCTTCAGCCTGCTGGTTGCCGTTTTGCATATAATGAAACGGCTGTTGAGAAATCACCAGTTCAGAGCCGTCCATTGCAACGGAAATCAGGGGATAACCGGCCTGAAAGACCCAGCTATCCATCATGGACCGGACCGGCTGTTGGGTTGCTTCCTCCAATGCATCCCACAGGTCGGTGGTTTCGGCGTTGTCGTATTCGTGTTTCCCGAGATAATGGTTGACGCCTTTCTGAAAGGCCTGGGGACCGAGGTATTGCTCCAGCATGCGCAGGATGGCGGCGCCTTTCTCATAGGTCAGAATATCGAACATGCCCTGGGCCTCGTCCGGGTGTTCGACCGGGAACTCGATGGGGCGGGAGCTGCGCAGCCCGTCAACCTGCAACGCAGCGGCCCGCGAGACGGCAAAACTGGTCCAGCGCTGCCATTCGGGCTTCCAGGCATCAACGGCCATCATTTCAGCCCACGTTGCAAAAGCTTCGTTGAGCCAGATTCCATTCCACCAGCGCATGGTCACCAGATCGCCAAACCACATGTGCGCGTTCTCGTGTGAAACCACGTCCGCGACGCGTTCCAACTCACTCCGGGCGGCCGTCTGTTCATCGATGAGCAGGGCGGTCTCACGAAACGTAATGGCGCCCAGGTTCTCCATCGCCCCGGCCGCGAAATCCGGAATGGCAATCAGATCGAGCTTGTCGCCGGGATAGGGCCGGCCGTAGTAGTCGCTGAAGAATTGCAGCGACGCGGCGCCGATGGCCCGCCCGAAGGCGGTCAGGTGCTGTTTGCCCGGTATGGCCCACACGCGCAGCGGTGTGCCGTCAATATGCACGGCTTCGCTGGCCTCAAACTCACCCACGATGAAGGCCACCAGATAGGTTGACATCTTGATCGTGTCGGCAAACACGACCGCTTTCTTGCCCGTCCCAGGGATCGGGTCTTGGCTCACAACGGCCGTATTGGAGATGGCGGTCAGCTCCTCATCAACCACCAGCGTCGCCTGAAAGACGGCTTTGGCTGCCGGCTCATCCCAACACGGAAAGGCCCGCCGGGCATCGGTGGACTCAAATTGGGTTGAGGCCAAGATGACGTCCGCACCCTCGGCGTCCTTATAGGTGCTGCGGTAAAAGCCGCGTAACTTGTCGTTGAGGACGCCTTCAAACGCGATCCGCAAGGCATAGCGGCCGGGGCTGATGGCCTGCGGAAACTCGAGCACCGCCCGCTCGTTCGGTTCGTCGAGGGTCGCGCTGCCCGCCTGGCTTGCGTCTGTTTCATCAGCAAGCGCAACCTGCTGAATTGTTAGCTCACAGGCGTTCAGCACGAGGGTGTGGGTAGCCTCATGAACGGTGATGCTGATCGTTTCCTCACCCGTAAAAGTAAAATGGGTGAGATCGGGAGTCAGACGGATCACATACCGTTCGGGAGTCGCGGTTTCGGGTAGCCTATGAGACGACGTGTTTGACATAATTCCTTATTCCTCCTGGGGTCGGTTGCGGGCATCAGTCTAGTCCAACGTGCATTGAAATCCTATAGAAGTCCCCTTATATCCTATGTTAATGATTCTGGTGACAATCGGACGGGACGAGAACCCAGACGCACGCGTCCGAATCGCGGTATGGAAAAAGATGAAGAGTGCGAGGGTGTTATGAGAAACCAGAATGATCGTGACACGGATCTCGACCACGGCGTAGTTACCGAAACGGAAAAAAAACTCAAGAAGCCACCGCTCTACAAGGTCCTGTTGCACAACGATGACTACACGACCATGGAGTTTGTGGTCTATATTCTTCAGTCTGTCTTTCGTCACGACGCGACCAAGGCCACCCAGATCATGCTCCACGTCCATCGTCAGGGAACTGGCGTAGCCGGTGTCTATACCTACGAGGTGGCGGAGGCGAAAGTCTCCCGCGTTGACAGTTTAGCCAAGAAACATGAATTTCCCTTAAAGTGCAGTATGGAAGAAGCCTAGCGAGCGGTCGGGAGTCCTTACCATGCGAATTAGTCGGGAACTGGAAGTCACGATTGGTCTGGCGATTAACGAGGCACGGCGGCGGCGGCATGAGTTTCTCTGTCTGGAACATGTGCTACACGCCCTGCTGTTCGATGAAACCGTCGCCGAGATTGTGCGGCAGTGCGGTGGAGACGTCAAAGAACTCCAAGCCGACCTTGAGGAATTTCTCAAAGAGAATCTGGAGTCGCTGCCGGAGGATGCCGGTGAGGTTGACCCCCAGCAGACTCTGGCCTTTCACCGGGTATTACAGCGGGCGGCTGCCCATGTACAATCCGCGGGCAAAGAAGTCATTGAGACGCGCAATTTCTTTGTGGCCCTGTTTCGCGAGGACAACAGTCACGCGGTCTATCTCCTGGAGAAGCACGGCGTGACCCGGCTGGATGTGCTGAATTATATCTCGCACGGCATTTCCAAAACGCCGTCCGATGAAGAATCCGAGCCCGGTGCTGCGCACGACGGCCACGACGAAGACGGCGAGCCCAGTCCGGCCAAAGACCCGCTTGAGGCGTTTACCACCAATCTCGTACAAAAGGCCAAGGATGGGGATATTGATCCGCTAATCGGTCGCGAGATCGAGATTGAGCGGACCATTCATGTCCTGTGTCGGCGGCGCAAGAACAACCCGATCTATGTCGGCGATTCGGGGGTCGGCAAGACCGCGATTGTCGACGGGCTGGCGCTCAAAATTGCCGAGGACGATGTGCCCGACGTCCTCAAAGAGGCCCGCATCTACTCGCTCGATATGGGCTCCGTACTGGCCGGCACAAAATTCCGGGGCCAGTTTGAAGAACGGCTCAAAGCCGTGCTGAAAGCGCTCGATAAACAGCCGGGGGCCATCCTGTTTATCGACGAAATCCACACCATTGTCGGGGCAGGAGCCACCAGCGGGGGATCCATGGACGCCTCGAATATCCTTAAACCCGCGTTGGCGTCCGGAAAGATGCGCTGCATCGGCGCTACCACCTACCACGAGTACCGGAGTTATTTTGAGCGCGACCGGGCCCTGGCCCGGCGCTTCCAGAAAATTGAGGTCCACGAGCCGAGCATCGAAGACGCCGTGGAAATCCTGAGCGGCCTCAAGCCGCACTACGAAGAACACCACGGGGTGGAATACACGCACGACGCGCTCAAGGCCGCGGCCGAACTGTCGGCAAAATATATCAATGATCGGTTTCTGCCGGACAAAGCGATTGACGTGATCGACGAGGTGGGCGCGTCCTTTCAGATTCGCCCCGCTCCGGAGGAAGACGGCAAGAAGATCATTCATGACACCGACATTGAGTCCATTGTAGCCAAGATCGCCCGGATACCGCCCCGCAGCGTTTCTGCCTCGGACAAGGAGCGCCTGCAGAGCCTGGATGCCGATCTCAAGGGCGTAGTCTTTGGCCAGGATACGGCGATTGAAACCCTGGTGCGGGCTATTCGGCTGGCGCGTGCCGGCCTGGGCCAGCCCGAGAAACCCGTTGGCTCGTTTCTGTTCTCGGGACCGACCGGCGTGGGCAAAACCGAGGTTGCCAAGCAACTGGCGGAAACCCTGGGTCTCCAATTTCTGCGCTTCGATATGAGCGAGTATATGGAGAAGCATACGGTCTCGCGCTTGATCGGTGCGCCTCCGGGATACGTCGGCTTCGACCAGGGCGGCTTGCTCACCGACGCGGTTACACGCAATCCGCACGCGGTCCTCTTGCTGGACGAGATCGAAAAGGCCCATCCCGACCTGTTCAATATTTTATTGCAGGTCATGGACCACGCCACCCTGACCGATAACAATGGCAAAAAAGCTGATTTCCGGCATGTGATTATTATTATGACCAGCAACGCCGGCGCCCGCGAGATAGCGGCGCACGCCATCGGCTTTGGCAATATCTCAAATGAGGGCAAGGATCAGCAGGCGATTGAGAAACTCTTCAGCCCGGAATTTCGCAACCGCTTAGACGCGATCGTGCACTTTCGGTCCTTGCCCATGCAGGCTATTGAGCGGGTGGTCGAAAAGTTCGTGAAGGAACTGGTCGAGCAGCTCACCGAACGGAAAGTGTCCATTACGCTGACGCCGGCCGCCCGCCGTTATCTGGCGGAAAAGGGCTATGACAAAACGTTTGGTGCCCGCCCGATGGCGCGCCTGATCCAGACTGAGGTGAAGCAGGTGCTCGCGGATGAGATCCTGTTCGGCCAGCTCCAGGAAGGGGGCGAGGTCGAGATCGACTTTGACGAGGACAAGCTGACGTTTTCCTACGCCCCGGCAGACAGCGAAGAAGAACCGGCTGAGCCGGTAGAGACGGTTGAGTAGCAGACTCCCCGCAGCATCCCCGGCTCTTTTTGCCGGTTCGCTACGGGGTCTTGCTCAGCACGACACACAGCCCCCGGACCGCTACGCCGTTATCACGGCGCAGCGTGACCGATTCCAGAGAACTGACGGCAAATCCGCACTGTACCGCTCGCTCTGCCAGATAGGCCCGGCCATACATATAGTACCCGGAGCTGTTGATGCTCAGTTCCCGGGTCGGGTTGTCCTCGGCCGTGAAAACGAACAGGCCGGAGCCCCGGAGTGCGCCGAACGCAGCCCGGAAAACGCGGCGCGGGTCGCCGATATGCTCAAACACGCCGGCGGCAACGAGCACATCATAACACTTCGCCTTTTTCTCCAGAAAAGGATAGAGGTCGCCCACCGCCAACTCATTATAGACCGCGCGCTGTCTGGCCTTGGCGATCATCTGTGGGGACAAGTCCACACCATCCAGGCGTGTGGCCATCGAACTGACCGCCTGGCCACACAGGCCGGTCCCGCAGCCCAGATCAAGAATGGCGACTTTGTCCTGGCAGTGCCGCTCCAATGCCGCCCGAATCAACTGCGGACACTGGTAGTGCAGGCTGCCAACCAGCTTCTGGTCGTACGAGGCGGCGTAATTATCATACAGGCGCGTAATATAGGCCGGCGCGGGTCGCTCCGGGACTGACTCTGCGCCCGTATAGGCGAGGAGCATTCTGGCCCCGATATGATCCTCCGGCACCAGGCGCAAATAGTGGCGCAGGTGCTGCGTTGCCTGGGGTAAATCATTGTTCGAGATGAAGAGCCGACTGAGATAAGCATGCGCCACGGACTCATCGGGCTGTATGGCCAGGACGCGCTGAAAGCTGCGGATCGCGTCCTTATCGCGGCCTGTTTTCATCAAAGCCAGGGCCAATTCCAGATAGGTGCGGAGGATGGCCGATATCAGGTCCGCGGCCCCCGGGGTCTGCGGGTCCTCTTGGAGGGCCTGCACGTAGCGTCCGAGGGCCTGGTCCAAGCGACCGTTGATATGATGTTCGATCGCCTGGTCGATACTGCTCTGGGCAGACATGCCGTGCTCTCAGGATCAGCTCTAAAGTGGCTTCACATGCCACTCCGACGCGACAGCCGCCCCAGCTTGCTGTAGCATGATACGTTTCGTCTGATCCCGCTGAGGGCACACGACGACCGATAGTACGGCACCACGAGCCTTTGCTTCACGCTCCACTGCCGCAAGAAGCTCCGCTCCGACTGAGTCCCTCTCCTGCAGCTTGGCAACCGCAAAGTCGTCAATGATACAAACGAGGCCTCCAGGGTTGTAAATCGGAGGGGCCATCGTGACCGCGCCGATGATGAACCCTGAGAGTGTCTCTTCCACCTCGGCAACGAGCGCGATCACGTCGGAGTTGGTAAGCAGGTGCTGAAAGAACAACTTCTGTTTGGGAGATGAATCAGGCGCTTTCCGCCAAAAGACAGGTGAGTATCCTTCATACTCGATCCGCTTGGTCTCTGCGATAGCGACCATTTGCGTGATGTCTGCATCTCTGGCGGTGCGGATAGGCATAGTAATCCTTGCTCTCTGTGATTCCGCACCCGAGCGTACATCATAGTCAGGCTCACGTCACGATGGCTGAGTAACCCATAACGGCTGGACCTCTGCCCGCTGTCCCGATATGCATGCGGCATTCCACTCGAAGAGGAGAAGCTGATGGATTTCGGGGTGACCTTTCCTTCGCGGGTTGGCGATTTTGAACTGATCGAATTGGCCGAGCGGCTGGGCTATCGCCAAGCCTGGTTTTACGACTCGCAGATGATCTATTCGGACGTCTATGCGACCATGGCCCTGGCCGCGCATAAGACCTCCACGATTCGACTCGGAACCGGTGTGGCCGTGCCGACGACGCGCCTGGCCCCAACCATTGCCCATTCGATTGCGACCATTAACCAACTCGCACCCGGCCGGGTCGAATTAGGCGTGGGCACCGGCAACACCGCCCGGCTGACTATGGGCCTGCGCCCCATCAGCCTCACACGGATGAAAAAGGAAGTGCGCCTGATCCAGACCCTGCTGACCGGCGAAACGGGAACGCTCCAGGAAGAGGGCGAAGAGCACGCCGTCCGTTTTCTGCACCCGCACCGCAGTTATATCAACCTCAAAGACCCGGTGACGGTCAGTATCTCTGCCCTGGGTCCCAAGACCCTGGCCTACTGCGGCTCGGAATCGGACGGTCATATCACCTGGGGCATAGACCCGGACGGGCTGCGGGCGGCTCGCGCAATCATTGATGACGCGGCCCGGAAGCGCGGCAAATCACCGGGCGACGTGCCCTCAAAATGTTTCTTCCCCACCGCGGTGCTTTCTCCTGGTGAGACAACCGCAACGCCGCGCATCATGAGCCTGGTCGCCCCGTTCATTATGAATTTCCTGCACGTCCAGGTCGAGTGGGGCAGTGCCTTGCTGCCGCCGATTCCGGCAGTAGCGGAATGGGTGGAGCGCTACAAAAAATACGCCGCGGAACTCCCCGCGGAAACACGCCATCTCACCCTGCACGAGGGCCATATCATTTATCCGCGCGAGGACGAGGCGGAATTTATCGTGCCCGAACTGGCCGACGTGGTCGCCATCATCGGCCAGCCGGACGAGATTATTGCGCGCATCCACGCCCTCGAAGACGCCGGCCTGTCGCATTTCGCCTTTCAGGTCATGGACGACGACCCGGTCCGGCAGATGACCGACTTTGCCGAAAAGGTGATGGCCAAGTACTAAAAAGCAAGGGCGGAAACCGCGAAGGAGTCTGTATGCATATTGGCGTGTTTAGTTATAACACCGAGTACACCATGGCCGCGGATGAGCTGGCGGTCGCCTGCGAGGAGCGGGGCTATGAATCCTTGTGGTTGCCGGAGCATACGCATATTCCGGCCAGCCGGGAGTCCCCATTCCCCGGCGGCGGAGCGCTGCCCAAGGAATATATCCATATGTCCGATCCGTTTATCGGGCTGGCGGCTGCGGCCGCGGTGACCAAGACGCTCAAGCTGGGGACGGGCATCTCTCTCGTGACCGAGCACGACCCCATTGTCCAGGCAAAGCAAATCGCTTCTCTGGATCGCCTCTCACAGGGCCGGTTTCTGTTCGGTATCGGCGCCGGCTGGAATAAAGAAGAAATGCGCAATCACGGCACGCCGCCCAATCGGCGCTGGACCGTCCTGACCGAACGCGTTGAGGCCATGAAGGCATTATGGACGCAAGACGAAGCCTCGTATCACGGCGAGTTTGTCAACTTTGATCGGGTCTGGTCCTATCCCAAGCCGTTGACACGGCCGCATCCGCCGATTCTGCTCGGCAGCCTGAGTTCAAAAATCGCGCTCAAACGCGTTGTCGATCTGTGCGATGGCTGGATTCCGGTTGCGGCCGCGGTCGAGGACCTGCAGGGTTCGATTGCGAAAATGCACGAGTACGCCGAGTCCATTGGGCGTGACCCGCAATCCATTCCGATTACCTATTTTTGTACCAACGCGCCAAAGGCGCATATTCTTGAGCGCTTTCAGCACTACGGCGCGGTCCGCACCGTTGTCCGCATCCCGACAGAAGATCGGGAGCAGGTACGGGCGTTTCTGGATGCGTATGCGCCCATGCTCCAAAAGTTCGCTTGAAGTTTTGTCTCCGACACTGCTATGACAAAGTCATTCCAGACCAAAGGAGGGCTGCTATGGCTTCGTTTATGGGGGCATATGGGGGACAGACGTATGCGCTGATGCGGATCGTCTTGGGATTCACCTTCCTTTTCCACGGGACCCAAAAGCTGTTGGGCTTCCCTTTACCGCCGCCGGAAGCACCGGCGTTTATCCTCTATGTCGCGGGTCCTATCGAACTGGTTGGCGGGGCACTGGTCATGATCGGGTTGATGACCGGCTGGGCGGCCTTTATCTGTAGCGGCCTGATGGCAGCCGCCTACTGGATGGCGCACGGCATGAATGCGCTCTTCCCGATTCAGAATCAGGGTGAGCTGGCCGTTGTCTACTGTTTTGCCTTTTTGTTTATCTCCGCGCATGGCTCAGGGATGTGGAGCGTTGACGCTGCACGGAGCAGCGCCTAGTCCCGTCGGCCGAATGAGCCTAGCATAATCCGCCGCCTTCTTCCGGGTATACCGCCACCCTCCGCTACCTACACTGCGACATACCGTAATTATGATAACTGGCGTTCTGGACGTTTGCCTGTACGCCGTTTCATACCAGCTCGCCTGCCCCCTCCCGCAGCGCGAGTCCAGTTTGTCAGCCGAGCAGGGCGCCATACGACCGTCCAAGACAGGACAGACCCTACCCGAGCGACGGGATTCCTGGTAGGCTGACCAACCTGTCAGGCATCCTGCCAGAAGCGTGAAGATTGGAGTGTATCGGTATGGCTGAACTCGCCTATGCGTCACATGTACAGATTGGAGAAAAACGGTTTCGAGAGCGCTACGGACTCGACTTTGAAGACTTCCAGGTCGGGCAGATTTTCAAGCATCGGCCCGGTTTGACGATTACCCAACAGGACAACCTCGAGGAATCGTTTGATACGCTCAACCAGGCCATGATCCACTTTGACGCTCACTACGCCTCCAAGACCGAGTGGAAGAAACCCCTGGTCGTCAGCACGCTGACCCTGCAACGCCTGATCGGGATGACCTGGAAGACGTTTTTCAAGAAAATGCGCATCCTCGGCTGGTCTGCGCTCAATATGACGGCCCCCGTCTTTGGCGGAGACACGCTCTACGCCGAGACCGAGATTATGGCCAAGGAGGACGTTGAGGGTGATGCCGCGTGCGGCAAGCTCACGGTTGAAACCCGAGGTATGAATCAGGACGGCAAGCTCGTGTGCGTGATGGGCTATGACCTGCTGGTGTATAAACGTGACGCCGTGCCGTTTGAAGGCGTTAATTACTAAGCTGAAGGTAAACCGTCATGAGTCAGTTTCATTCGCACCGAAAGCTTGAAGACCATGTGTTTATGGAGATCGCGGGCATTGAGTTTGAAGACTTTGAAGTCGGTCAGGTCTTTGAACACCGGCCGGGACGCACGTTCACGGCCGAGGAAAACCGGCAACACACCTTTCGGTCTGCCGACCTCTTCGCCCGCACCGCCGACGCGGAGTATAACCACAAGGTCTATGGCGGCGAAAACGTCATCAGCGAAACCCTGGTGCTGAGCGCGGTCACCGCCATGACAACGAAAACCTTCAATAAGGTTGTGGCCAACCTCGGCTGGACCGATGTCAAACTGCCGACACCGGTCAAAGCCGGCGATACGATCTACGCCGAGTCTGAACTGCTCGACAAACGCGAGTCGCGCTCCCGCCCGGCTCAGGCCGTGCTGCACGTCCGCACCCGGGCGGTCAATCAGGACGGCCTGGAAGTCTGCTCGTTCGAGCGGAAACTCCTGATCTATAAACGCGGTCTGGGACCGTACGAAGATGCAGGCTATTAGGAAGAGGTGTCCCCACATGAATACCCTTGAAGAAGGCAAGGCACTCACTCTCGATTTTAAGAAGTTACGGAAGGTCGCGGAAACCGATCAGGATGTCATCCCGGTCGTCCTGCAACACGCCGAGAGTGGCGAGGTTTTGTTTATCGGCTATGCGAACGACCTGGCACTCAAGGAGACGTTTACAACCCGACAGGCCGTGCTGTGGTCCACCTCGCGCAACGAGTTATGGCGCAAGGGCGCGACCTCAGGCGATGTGCTCGATCTGGTTGATGTCCGCGTCAACTGCGAACAGAATTCCGTGTTGTACCGCGTCATCCCGCGCAGGGGTGGCGTGTGTCATACCAAAGACGCTACCGGCAAAGCCCGGCAGACGTGTTATTACCGCTCCACGACCGCCAGAGACCGGGAGCTTGAATTCGTTTGATCCCTGTTGACCCGGAAGGAGCGGGCGTATGCAACTTGGTATCTTCAGTTTTAATACCGAATACACCATGCCGGCGGCAGAGTTGGCCGTCGCCTGCGAGGAACGCGGCTTTGAGTCCCTGTGGGTGCCCGAACACACCCATATCCCGGCCAGCCGGGAAACCCCTTGGCCGGCCGGCGGCCCACTGCCCAAGGAATACATCCACATGTCCGACCCGTTCTCGAGCCTGGCCGCGGCTGCGGCCGTGACCGAGAAAATCCTGTTGGGCACCGGTGTCTCGTTGATTATTGAGCACGAGCCCTTGTACCAGGCCAAGCAGGTGGCGACCCTGGACCGCATCTCCAACGGCCGCTTCCTGTTCGGTGTGGGCGCCGGCTGGATTCGGGAAGAAATGCAGAACCACGGCACCCCGCCCAACCGGCGCTGGCAGGTCTTCAAAGAGCATATTGAGGCCATGAAGGCCCTGTGGACACAGGAAGAAGCCTCCTACCACGGCGAGTTCGTGAACTTCGACCGGGTCTGGTCCTATCCCAAGCCGCTGACCGTGCCGCACCCGCCCATCATCCTGGGCAGCATGAGCTCCAAGCTGGGCCGGCAGCGCGTGGTCGATCATTGCGACGGGTGGCTGCCCATCGAGACCCTGATTGACGACTGGCCGGCCGCTCTGACCGATTTGAACGAACGCGCGGAAAAAGCGGGGCGCGCCCCAGACTCTATTCCCATCTCGTTCTTCTGCATCGACACCCCGGACGAGCAACGCCTGGAGCGCTACCGGGATATGGGGGCCGTCAGGACTGCGGTACGCATTCCGACCGAAGGCCGCGAGGTGATTCTGCCCTTCCTGGACACATACGCCGAGATTGCCCAGCGATTGGGGTGAAGCAGTCCGCTGCTGGGCTGGCCGTTGTCTGGGCCACTGCAACTTACGCCCAATCGGCCACCTCCCAGATGACCTTTACGGGCCAATGGGCCACCAGTGCTACTCCCGCCGCAGTGCCGTCCGGGGCGCTCTGTCCGGCCACCGACGTGGATTACTTGACGGTGACCGTCCCCGGCCGGGGGCTCCTCTTCGTGGACACCCCTGGCCGCGTGCATCTTCGGGGGACGCT
Organism: Candidatus Binatia bacterium; assembly: GCA_022820725.1. GTDB lineage: Bacteria > Desulfobacterota > Binatia > Bin18 > Bin18 > Bin18. The sequence goes on along the minus strand of JAJEFA010000010.1, from coordinate 371,487 downwards.
CTGGCAGAACGGAGAGGTCCTGGCGTCCGGTCCCACACGATACGGTCCGCAAGACAGCTGGCCGGGCGCACCCGTTGGAGCGGGTAACGACGGTAGGGGAAGGGGCAGAGCAGCAGTTTTTGCGGGACGTGGACGGAAAGTGTGAGACCGAGGACTTCCCCAGGGCGGGTGAATGGGTGACCATGGTTTGGCAGGAGGCGAACCAGAACTTCGTGGTGACCAGGAGGAGGGGTTTTCCCATCTACGTAAAAGGGGGAGGAGGGCTAACCATTCCCTATATTTCCTCGAATGTAATCCGGACCGTGGGCGTCCAGGTCCGTTTGCGTCGGGCGAGACGGCCCTCTGGCGTCTCCCCGTCAAAATCGGTCACGCGGGTGGTGAAATTGGCCGGGTCGATGTGCTCAAACGTATGGACGTTGACCACGGCATAATCACACTCGGCAATCCGGCTCACCGCAAAGGTGAGCACCCCACACTGGGCACAGACGTAGAAGTCGGCGGTCTCATGGCCAAAGCGATAGGTGGGAACGGGCGCTGCATTCGTGATCGTTGCGTGGAGTTCCGCTTGGGGGTGGGACGTGTAGGTGCCCCGGTGCTTCATGCAGAAACTGCAACTGCACGCTCGAACCGGAATCTCCTCGGCATTGAGAGGCCACAGGAATTCGTACCGGATCGTCCCGCAGTGGCATCCACCCTCAATTCGTTGCATGCTGACTCCTTGTCCGTCCCCGGAACGCTTGCTATGCTCGCCGCCTTGAGCAGCACCGCAATCATAGAGGAGAAGATATATGGCAGCCACACTCTCTAACCGCCGTTTTGATGATCGTAATATCCGGTGGCAGAGCCTGGGCGACTTCGAGCACCTTGAGGTCACCCTGCTCGATGTGGATGAAGAAAACAATATCGTGGACCTGATGGTCAAATTCGCGCCAAATGAGAAGATCTTTCTGCATCGTCATCTGGCACTGACCAACACCCTGGTCGTGGATGGCGAGCATATTATCTACGAATCCGATGGGAGCGCGGTCAAAGATGTCCGTCCGGTTGGAAAATATACCTCCAGCCCAGCCGGGGACGCGCATCTCGAAGGCGGTGGCGCCGACGGGGCGATTGTGCACTACAGCGTACGTGGCGATAGCGATGCCCTGTTCGATGTTCTGAACGACGATATGAGCGTGGCCGCGACGCTGCGCACCGCCGACTTTAAGGCCGTGCTTGAGGACCAAAAACAAGCTGCCTGATACCACCTCCTGCCAGTACATGTGTGGATGATCTAGCGGAATAAAGAAGGGGAGTGGTGGACGTCCTGATTCCGTGCCCGTCGCAACGGGACCGCAACGCCCTGGCCGGCATGTCCGAGCATAGGTTTCATCTGCTCGACGCGCCGCTCAATCCACGCACGCCCTCCCCGGAATTGGACCTGCTGGCGTATACCGATCAGTGCCGCGACTATGTCAAGGCACACTCCATTGATGCCGTTTTCTACTCCCGAGACGTGGCCGATATCGTGGCTGCGGTCCTTTGTGAGGAGTTTGGATTCCCGGGGCCCAGCGTGGAGTCCGTCTTTCTCTGCCTCCACAAATACTACGGTCGTCAATATGAACCCCATCCGGTCCGCTGTGATCCCATCGATCTGGCAGACGAGCAGCCAGCGATTACGCGCTATCCGTGTTATCTCAAACCGCCCTGGTTGAACCTCGGGATTCTCGGTTTTAAGCTCGACTCGGATGACGACCTCCAGCGGGCACTGGCGGTCGCCCGACGGGAATATCCGGCCTGGTCGCCTCTCTATCTGCCGTTTTTCGAGCGTTACATCGACTGCGAGAAGTTCCCCCTGGCTGCCCGAGAGATCATGCTGGTCGAAGACTTTGTTGACGGACCGCAGGTGACGGTCGAGGGTTGGGTCGCCAATGCGCAGCCGGCGCTCTGGGCAATTACGGATACCAATACCTATCCCGGCACCCGGATTATTGACAATTTTTCTCTGCCGTCCCGGCACCCGGTCCACATCCAGGAACTGTTGGCTCAACAGGCCCTGGAAGCGATTAGTAATATCGGACTGGACAACGGCTTCTTCAATATCGAGTTCTGGTGCCATGACGATACGGTTACCCTGACGGAGGTCAACGGCCGGGCGGCCACCTGTTTCTACAATCTGTATCGTCGCTGTCTCGGAGCCTGCGTGTATGAAGCCGGACTGACGCTGGCCGGTGGTCAGCCGCCCCACCCCCCTTTGATGCCGACCGATGTTGTGGGCGGCCAGTTTAATTTCATCACCTTTGGTGAGGACGTGGCCGAGAATCTGTTTGATTTTATGCTGGCGCAGGAAGTGGGTGATCTGACGATCTATGTCGCGCCGGGACAGGAGATTCGTCCGGTGAGCGAGTTTGGGGTTGTGCTCGCCCAGATCGATTTGTTCGGTCCAAGCTATGCGGCGATTCACGCGGAAGCCGAGGCGTTACGTCGCCGGCTGCTGAAACAGCCGGCCCATTCGCCGTGGTAAGCGTGTCAGTTTAAGGGTCTGGACCAGGGGTATGTGTCGTTTTGTTGTATATCGCGGAAAGCCGGTTCCACTCGCCGAGGTCCTCAGCGTACCTGAGCACTCCCTGATAGAGCAGAGTTACCAGCCCAAAGAGATGACCGCCGGAACGGTGAATGTGGATGGGTTTGGGGTCGGGTGGTATAACCGCGCGCTTGAGCCCACGCCGTGTATTTACACCAATATCGTCCCGATCTGGAATGATCGTAATCTCCCCGGCTTAAGCCGCCATATCGTCTCGGATTGTATTGTAGCCAACGTCCGTAGCGCCACACCGGGTTTCGGACTCGACCAGAGCAACTGTCAGCCGTTTTCCTATGGTCGTCTGTCGTTCATGCATAACGGCTTTATTGAAAAGGCTCGCGATGGCCTGCTGCGCAAGATACGTGAAGCCCTCCGCGATGAATATTATCGCCTCATCCGGGGTTCCACCGACTCCGAGCACATTTTTGCCCTTATCCTGAACTCTCTGCACGGCCAGGAGCAGACGCCACAGGCATATGCGACCGCCATTCGGCAAACGGTTGCCCAGTTGCTGGACTGGACACGCGGTCAGGCGGTTCATATGGGGTTGAATCTGGTGCTGTCCGACGGGGTGCATGTGGTCGCCCTCCGCTTTGCGAATACCTCGCCGGCTCCGTCGCTGTATTATGTGTGCAATGGAACGGATTTCCCCGACGCGGTGGTTATCGCCTCGGAAAAACTTTCTGCCGACCCAGGCTGGAAGGCGGTTCCGGAGAGTCATATGGTGGCTTGCCGGAACGTCACGGATGTTGATCTTATCACCCTTGGCGGCCAGGGGGCGGCATGATCGATATTGCGGACTTCCAGCAGCGGATGGTCGAGGCGCGCGAATATGCCAAATCGTTGTTCGCGGCTCTCGAGCCGGAGGACTTCTGTCGCCAAGTCCACGCCGAATTCAGTCCGGTCGGCTGGCACCTCGGTCATATCGGAGTGACCGAAGGCTTCTGGATCCTGCAGCAGTGCCAGCATGCGGCGTCTCCGTCTCCCGAGTATGACGTGATTTTCTCTCCGCTCGAAAACCCCAAAGAGAACCGGGTCAATCTCCCCGCCGCGCAGGAGATATTTGCCTATCTGGATGAAGTTCGCGCGTTCGTGTTTACCTTTCTGGAGCGGGGCGATTGGCCGGACAGTCATCCGTTGCTGGGCGAAGGCCGCATCCTGAACATGCTCCTTCAACACGAAGAACAGCATACTGAGACCATCCTACTGATTCTCAGTCTGCTTGCGGCCAGACGCTTCGATATGGGAGATGGAGGCTCGTTCTCTGCCTCCGCCGTGCCGTGCCGGAGGCCTCCTCCGCGTTCCGACCGAACGACCATGGTCCGGATTCCCGCCGGAGCCTACAGCATGGGTAGCGACGACAGCGCGCGTACACTGGACAATGAACGGCCCGCTCAGCAGGTCCGGCTGGAGGAATTCTGGATCGATCTAACACCGGTCACAAACGCCGATTTCCTGGAGTTCATGGATGCCGACGGGTATCGGAATCCTGCCTGGTGGAGTCAGCAGGGATGGCGCTGGTACGAGGCGCATCATATTGCCCATCCCCTGTACTGGCGTCCTGAGAGTACTCAGGGGCACTGGCTGGAGATCGACCCGTTCGGGGTAGCGCCGTTGGACCCGGCCCAACCGGTGCGGGGCGTGAGTTGGTACGAGGCCGAGGCCTACGCCCGCTATGTCGGGAAGCGCCTACCGACCGAGGCCGAATGGGAAAAGGCGGCCTGGTGGGAGGCTGAACAACACACTGCGGCCGTGCAATCAGACCCTCCAGAGCCCCGTCTCGGTCTGCTCGGTGGGGTCTGGGAGTGGACCCATACTTGGTTCCACCCCTATCCGGGGTTTCAGGCTTTTCCGTACGACGGCTATTCCGTTCCGTATTTTGACCAACACCACCGAGTCTTGCGCGGCGGGTCGTGGGCAACGCGACGACATGTCCTTCGGCCAACGTTTCGGAACTGGTATCATCCTGGAATGCGAGCCGTCTTTGCCGGCTTTCGGTGTGCAAAAGACGCCGAGCCTTAGCGCGACGAGAGGTGGTTGATTGACTGAGCAAGGTGGGTTGTTTTGTATGTCAACACGATTTCGGGAGACTGACCGTTTGCAAATTTCTACGGTGGGCAAGGTGCGTTCGCAGTTGCGGACGGATGTTGCCTTTGGCCTGCGGCAAAGTCAGAAAACTTTGCCGCCCAAGTATTTTTACGACGCCTACGGGTCGCGTCTGTTTGAGGATATCTGTCAGCAACCGGAATACTACCTCACCCGGACCGAAGCGCAGATTTTGCGTACGCATGCTGCGGATATTGTGCGGCAGACGGCTGGCGCTGCGTTGGTCGAGCTGGGAAGTGGCAGCTCGGTGAAAACCCGTCTCCTGTTTGATGAATATCAACGCCAGGACCACCTCCTGCACTATGTCCCGGTCGATATCAGCGCTTCGATGCTCGAAGAGACTGCGCGCAGCCTGCTGACTGACTACCCAACTATGTCGATTGAGGCTCTGGTGACCGACTATCTGGAAGGACTCACTGCCCTGCCCAATACCCGGCCCCGTCTCGTCCTCTTTTTGGGCAGCAATCTGGGCAATTTCAGTCCGACGGAGCAGACCGAACTGTTTCAGCACCTGGAATCATGCCTCCATCCCGGCGACCAGTTCTTATTGGGGCTCGACATGCGGAAGCCTGTTGAGATTATAGAAGCTGCGTATAATGACGCGGCCGGAGTCACGGCCGACTTCAATCTCAATATCCTACGCCATATCAACCGCGAGCTCCAGGCGGATTTTAATCTCGCGCAGTTTTCTCATTTGGCCTTTTATAATCGGGAGCTGCATCAAATCGAAATGCACCTGAAGAGCGAGGTGGCCCAGGAAGTGACCATCGCCGCCCTGGACCTGACTGTCCCGTTTCGAGTGGGTGAGACCATCCACACGGAGATATCCAGAAAGTTCGACGCGCAAGAAGTCAGAGCACAACTGACTGGCCACGGCTTCCAATTCCAATCCCAATGGACTGATCCCGATAACCGTTTTCTGCTGAGCCTCTTCCGCTATACGGGCTAAGCGGACTGCACGCCCATGCCCCATGCAGGCAAACGGAGAGAACTGCTCCTCATCGCAACCGGCGGGACGATTAGCCAAGTGCGTACCGAGCCGGGCGGAGAGAGTCGTCCCGTGCTGTCGGCCACCGATTTATTGGCCCGGACTGCAATCGAGGCCGGACATCTGCACTGCCTGGATCTGCCGTATCCTGACGGTGTGATCTCCTCGGGTGCCGAGTTGCTCACGCTTGCACGGACGATTGAGCAGGCGGCCAAGGAGGGCATGGACGGTATCGTGGTGACGCATGGAACCGATGCCCTCGAAGAGGTGGCGTACGGTATCGATGAAATGCTCTCCGGGGCCGTGTCTATTGTCTTTACCGGGGCGATGCGGCCGAGTTGGGCCGCCGACTATGACGGGATACAAAATCTGGAGGATGCCGTGAGGGCCGCCTCGTGTTTGTTGCCGGAATACGGAACGCTGGTCACGCTGCACGGTGGCATCTTTGAGGCCTGGAGCGTGTATAAAAGCGATACCGTTGCCCTGGACGCCTTTACGGCTCGTCGCGAGGCTCCGTCCGGACGCATCAGCGCGAGACGGATTGAACTCGGCTGGCAGCCCACGCGCTGGAATCGGCTGGGGCGTCTGCCCCAAGTCCTGTCCTACTCAATTCCCATCCTCACGCTTGGAGTTGGCGATGACGCCGTCCTTCTCAATTTGGTGGGCGAACGGGCTGGCCCGCCTATAGACGGTCTTGTGGTCGCGAGCCTGGGGGCCGGGAGTATCCCACCAACAGCACTCGGACAGCTCCGCCGTCTGGCAGCCATGGGACTGCCCGTGGTGTGTTGTTCCGGCGCGCCGAGCGGGCCCACCGCGGCGGGGCAGTATTACCCTGGCGCGTACGATGAACTCATGGCTGCGGGAATCAGGATTGAAAACCATCTGTCCCCGCGCAAAGCCCGCCTCCGTCTGATGCTGAGTCTTGGGCTGAACGTGCCGTACCGTCCGTTTGAGAGTGAGGCGTGACGCCCGCTACGACACTCTGGGCAAGACCTCTCTTCCGAACCGATCCAGCGAGTCCATAATTTTGTCGTGCGCCAGCCCACCAAAATTTGCCAGCAGGCTCACGTTGGTGATGCCCATGGCCTGGATTTCCTTGATGCGTTCGACGCACTGGTCCGGGTCACCAAAGATGACTTTATGCGGGTACAGATAGCCTTCATAGTCAAAGGTCTTGAAGGCGTCCTTGAGACCCTGGTACGGCCGATACTGATCGGAGTAGGCGGCTTCCTGGTTGGAGGCGGCCACTGCGTTTATATAGCGCATCATGGCCTCGCGGGGCTCTTCCTTTGCCTTTGCCGCGGTCTCGCCGCAATAAAAATGGTACACCCCGAGGATTTCCGGAGCATCCGTGTAGCCATGGGCCTGCCGGGTCTGGGTGAAGAGTTGGATACGGCCCACCAGGACTTCCGGATTGGGCTGGGCATAGGGGACGACCATCAAGTGATAGCCCATCTTGCCGGCCCATTCGAACGATTCCGGCGTAAAAATACAGGCAACATAGACGGGTGGGGGTTGCTGAACGGGTTGCGGAATGACCTGGAGATTGCGGACCTTGCGGAATGTGCCGTCGTGAGAGACCCGTCTCTCTGCCCAGGCTTGCATAATGATAGCGTGCGCTTCTTCAAACAGCGCTCGACTGTCACCCATATTGCGCTCAAAGGCGTCGTACTCACCCTTTTGAAATCCCCGCCCGATCCCGAACTCCAATCGCCCGCCCGATAGGCAGTCGAGCATGGCATACTCCTCTGCCAGTCGAATCGGGTCTTGGAGTGGCAGGAGGGCAATCCCAGAGCCAATACGGATGTTCTTCGTGCGTTGGGCAACCGCAGCGCCAATCACGGGAACGGAGGGCAGATGGCCGCCGTAATTATAAAAATGATGTTCCGCAAACCAGACGGAGTGAAAGCCGAGAGCCTCAGCCCGGTCGGTCTCTGTGAGCATGTCCAGGTAGAATTGTTCATCGCTGGCGTGAAATTCCGGGAAAAAACTGGGCAAATGAAAGAGTGAGATTCGCATACCGCCTCCTATCGTCCCTTTTCATAGCCGACTTTCCCCCTGGAAAGAAGGCGGCAGAGGTGGAATCTGCCTGGGGGTACGTTGAACTGAATGCGTGGGTTTGCTAGTTGGGGAACTCATCCACTATTATAGAAAAAGCGCAGATAGACAGGTCTGCATAAGAGTTGGTCGGTGTGATAGCAGGAGAGGGTGGTGATGCAGGCAAAATATCCGGGATGGCGTGCAGCGCTCTTGTTCGTCGTTTTGTTCGTTGGAGTGGGGTCCGGCTCTGCATTTGGAACCGTTGACAAGCACGCGAGCCCCACGCTTTCTCCGCTTCCCTACCCAAAGGCCCTCCAACCCCAGGTTGAGTTCTGGACCGAGATTTTTGGGACCTACTCTGAATACCAGGTCGTTATCCACGACGCGGTCTATTTGGATAAAGTGTATGCCGTCCTCGATTTTCGGCCGCTCTTAGAAAAGCATAGCAAAGCCAAAGTCCGGAAGCTGAAAGCCGAGCGGACCAAGCAGGAACTCAGAAAAATTCGGGCCGCCCTGCGCAAGCTTCATACACACGGCGCAAAAGGGCGGACGCTGAGTACGCGTGAGAAAAAAATTCGGGCGCTCTTCAGAGATGTCAAGGAACGCCACAAGTTCCGCAAGGCCGCGTCGAAGAAGCGACTGCGGGCACAGTCCGGGATACGGGAGCGCTTTCGCCAGAGCCTGCACATCTCCGGTCGGTATCTGCCCAGGATGGAGAAGATATTCCGCCAAAAAGGACTCCCGGTTGTCCTGACCCGCCTGCCGCTGATCGAATCATCTTTCAATATTGAGGCTTATTCAAAAGTCGGCGCGGCCGGTATCTGGCAGTTCATGCCCGCAACCGGGCGCTTGTTTCTGACGATTAACCATGTGGTTGATGAGCGCCTTGACCCTCTCATTGCCACCCGGGCCGCCGCCGATCTCCTCAAGTCAAATTATGACAAGCTGCAAACCTGGCCGCTGGCGGTTACGGCCTATAACCATGGCCCGGCCGGCATGGCGCGTGCCGTCCGGAAACTCGGTACGCGCGATATTGCGACCATTATCCGCCGCTACAAAAGCCGGACGTTCGGGTTTGCGTCGCGGAATTTTTATGCCGAGTTGCTGGCGGCCATTGAGGTTGAGCAAAATAGCGCCAAATACTTCGGCCCCATCAAACGCGACCCTCTCCTCCGGTATGACGAAGTCGATCTCCAGCATTTTGTCTCGCTCGAAAATCTGGCCAGAGCCGCCGACACCAGTACCGAGCGATTAGTGACGCTCAACCCGTCCTTTGGGCCACTGATTCGGAACGGGAAACTCTACGTCCCACGCGGCCACCGGTTGCGTATCCCGGCCGGTGCGCGGAAAGACTTCACCCGGCGTTACGCTGCGCTCAGCCCTCGGGACAAGGCCGACCAACAGGCCGCTGCCTTTGCCTTTCATAAGGTCCGGCGTGGGCAGACGCTGGGCGGTATTGCGCGGCGCTACGGGACGAGCGCTCGGACCCTGCAACGCCTGAACGGACTCAGAAGCGCGCATTTCATCCGCATCGGACAACGTCTGCGCGTCCCCCTGAGAGGGAAGGGTAGACGGCCGGCAGCCCGGTCCGTCCAGGTGGCACGGGCTGCCTCGGACGGGACGCATATTGTGCGTCGGGGAGAATCGCTCGGCAAGATCGCCCAACGCTACAACACAACCGTGGCGGCGCTCCAACGGCTCAACGGCATCAAAAACGCCGCGCTGATACCGGTCGGGAAAAAACTGCGCATCTTGGCTGACTCCCCCGATAAAGCCAAAGCACGGTATGTCAAACACCGGGTTCGCCGTGGCCAAACGCTCGGCAGTATTGCCCGGCGCTACGGCACAAAGGTGTCCATACTCAAGCGTCTGAATGGCGTGAAGAACGTCAAACGCCTGCAAATCGGCCAGGTGTTGCGCATTCCAACGGGCTGAAGAGCAGCATTACTGTCTTCTGCCCTGTTCCCAACCTTGGGTACGAATTGGACTGAGCTGAAACTTAGTCCATTCTCACCAGATGCGTCCAAACGAGCCCGGCCACGAACCGAAAGTGCTGATCGTAAGATAATAAATCCGCGCCAGCTTCCATGGCGTGGGCAGCAATCCATATATCATTAGTTGGAATGGGCGTTCCCGCTTGTCGCAGTGCCGCTGCAAGTCGGCCAAAGCGGTCTGCCGTTGTGAGTGTAACGGGCAGTAGGCTCACATAGGGGTTCGCTAGAAAATCGTCTAATTCCCGCTGATTCCTTTCGTAGTGTGAACCATTGCGGAAGCCAAACAAGAGCTCCCCCACAACTATCGTCGAGAGGAAAATGTGTTGTGTGCGCCGGATTCGTTCAGCGACCTCAGACCTACCCCGCAGCAGAGCAGAATAGGCGTTTGTATCAAGAGTGACCTTCATGACCAGAAAGCTTTGTCAATGTGATTGAGTGGAGCGAGCGTCTGTAGAAACGCTTCTTCCTCTTCTTGAGACCAAGCCCCAATGAGATAGCCTAAAGTGTCTCCCACCTTGTTTGCATCATGCTTTGGAGAGTCAAGCCCCGCTCCACGTCGGAGTAGCAGCAACGCTGCTTTATTGAGGGAGAGGCCTTCCTCTTGAGCCAGTTTGTGTAAGTGCTGCTGGAGGGCGGAGTCGAATCCACGAATCGTTAATTGTTTCATTGCGTGTACTTCCTACTGTTTTGCTTCAAAGATGACTCATTTCGAGTCACCTTATGAGTCATTTCTGCCTTCGTCAAGTTCGCTGACGGTACTCTGATTCTCTCACTCCTCACTGATATGTTACGATCTGAGTTGCGTACGAAAGGGAGGGCCGTGTGGGCTATTACCCTGTTTTCCTCGATTTGGACAAGACGCGCTGTCTGGTCATTGGCGGAGGAACGATTGCCGAGCGCAAGGTGGAGGCGCTGCTTGCGGCCGGCGGGGAGGTGACGCTTGTCAGTCCTGAGCTGACAGCCGCTCTGCGCGCCCTTGAAGCCGCCGGTCGGCTGACGGTTCAGCAGCGCCCCTATCGACGGGGAGACCTTGAGGCCGTTTCGCTGGTGATTGCCGCCACAGATGATCCCGCCTTGCAGCAACAGGTTGCCGCGGATGCCAAACAGGCCAATATCTTGTGCAATATCGTCGATCAGCCTGCGTTATGCTCGTTTATTGTGCCAGCAGCGGTACAACAGGGCGACCTGACGATTGCGGTTTCCACCAATGGGGCAAGCCCCGCCCTGGCAAAAAAGATTCGGCAAGACTTGGCCGAACAATTCGGTCCGGAATATGCGGTAGCGCTCCGATTGTTGCGCCAGATTCGTGAACGCCTGATGCACGAACAACGCAGCGCGAAAGATCGCCGACGCCTATTGACCGGTCTGGCCGAATCTCCTCTGCTGGACTATCTTCGAGACCGTCAAACCGATAAATTAGACGTACTCCTACAGCGGACACTGGGGGAGGCGTACACCCTGGAACGTCTCGCCTTTTCGTGGTGAGTGAGTGTTATGGAAGTTTGGTTGCTGACGCTAACACTGCTGTTGTACCTGCTCAGTACGGCGAGCTTTATTGTCGGGCTGTTTTCCGTTCGACCCGTCGTGCGAACGGTCGCGCCGAGTTGCTTGCTGGCCGCTTGTGTGTGTCATGCCAGCGCTATTACGGTTCGGTCTCTCACGGTTGGCTATTTTGCGGTCACAGATGTGTATGAAGCGCTCTCCTTTCTTGCCTGTCTCACTGCGGCAATGGGGCTGTTGGTACAGTGGCGGCTGCCCGTTTCCATTTTAGGCGCTATTGTCAGCCCTATTGGCTTTATTCTGACCCTTGGGGTGTATGTCTTTTACACCCAGGCGCGGGCGCTGCCGCCGACGCTGCAAAGTGCCTGGCTGCCCATTCATGTGACTGCTGCCTATCTTGGGTATGCCGTCTTTGTCGTCGCGTTCAGTGCCAGCCTGGTCTACCTGGTCCAAGAAAAACAGCTCAAACAGAAAAAAGCCTCCTCGTTTCTCCGCCGTTTGCCCTCATTGGAAACCCTCGATCATTTGAACTACCGTTCCCTGGCCTGGGGCTTTTTACTCTTGACTCTTGGCTTGTTGAGCGGAGCGGTCTGGGCCGGGTACGCCTGGGAGCACTTCTGGATCTGGGAGCCTCGGCTTATCTTGTCCGTGCTGACTTGGGTTTTCTACGCGCTGCTGCTCCACTACCGGAGTGCTGGCTGGCGCGGGCGACGGGCGGCCACGCTGACGATTGCGTGCTTTGCCGCGCTGGTGGTTTCCTTTGTTGGGGTCCAGTTTTTCCCCGGACGACATGGAGGTCAGTTTGGCTAGTCTTGTCCAGCCGGCCTCCTCGCTCATGGTGGTGGGCCTCAACCACCATACCACGCCGGTCGAACTTCGGGAGCAGTTAGCTTTCAGCGACGGTGCATTGGATGCGTCTTTACCGCGGCTCGTGGACACGGAGACCATCCGAGAGGGGGCCATTCTCTCCACGTGTAACCGCGTTGAGGTGGTTGCCCATACCCCAGCTCTGGAGGCGGCGAATGAGAAGATTTGCGCGTTTTTAGCCGAAGAGCAGCGTGTGGCGTTGCCCCACTTTGCGCCCTATCTCTACACCCACATCGATCAGGAGGCAGTCAGCCATTTGTTCCGCGTGGCCTCCAGTCTTGATTCTCTGGTGGTCGGTGAGCCCCAGATTTTGGGTCAGGTGAAAGACGCCTATAATGTGTCTTCCGCGCTCGGCACCCTAGGAACGGTGTTGCACCGATGTTTTCACAAGTCGTTCTCGGTTGCTAAGCGGGTGCGAACCGAGACCAGCATTGCGGCTAAAGCGGTGTCGGTGAGTTCGGCGGCTGTTGACCTGGCTTGTACGATTTTCGACCGTCTGGAAGACAAGACTGCCATGGTCATTGGTGTAGGCGAGATGGGCGAGCAAGCTGTTCGGCATCTGCGCGGACGCGGGATCGGCACTATTATGGTGACCAATCGCACCTTTCGTCGCGCGGTTGAACTCGCCCGGACTTGCAATGGAACCGTCGTGCCGTTTGATCAGCTGGACAAACACCTCCACCTCACCGACGTGGTGATAGGCTCCGCCAGCAGCCCGCACTATATCCTGCATTCCGGTATGGTCGAAGAAGCGCTTGAAGAGCGCAAACGCAGTCCCATGTTTCTGATCGACCTGGGGGTGCCGCGCAACTTTGATCCGCGTCTGAACAATCTGGATAATGTCTTTTTGTACGACATCGATGATCTGGAGCAGGTGGTTGAAGATAATAGAGGAGAGCGACAAGTTGAGGCAGTCAAAGCCGAGGCTATTGTGGCTGAGGAAGTGGAAAAATTCTGGCGCTGGTTTGTCAACCAAGAGGTGACTCCCACGATTGTGGCGCTCCGGGAACAGGCCGAGATGATCCGCTCGCGCGAAGTGGAAAAAACCCTGGCTGGGCTTGTCGAGCTCTCACCGCAGGCAAAGGAATCGATCGAAGCCCTCACCCGCTCCCTGACGAATAAGCTCCTCCATCCACCTTTGGCGTATCTCAAACGGCGCCACCACAACAGCGCCAAGCGTGAAGCTGAATACACCCAAGAGATCGCCTCTCCTCACGTCATCCGTCAAATCTTCGGTCTTGATGCCCACGAAGAATAGGCAACTACCAGTCGCAGATCATGCGCACACTCATCCGGATCGGAACGAGAAGCAGCCCCCTTGCGCTGTGGCAGGCGCAGTGGGTGAAAGACCGGTTGGAGCAGCAGTGGCCGTCTCTCAGGGTTGCGCTGGTTCCCGTCAAAACTTCCGGTGACAGGTTCCAAAATATCTCCTTGTCCCGGATTGGCGGCAAAGGGCTGTTTGTCAAGGAAATTGAAGAGGCGCTTCAGGCGGGCCGGGTTGATCTGGCGGTTCACTCGGTCAAAGATGTGCCAGCCTTCTTGCCTACCGGACTCACCCTGAGTGTGATTCCGCAACGGGGAGACCCGCGGGATGTCCTGATCACGCCTAATGCAGAAACCCTGGATGAACTGCCTGCGGGTACTCGAGTCGGGACGAGTAGCCTACGTCGTCAGGCTTTATTGCTCCACCTCCGGCCCGATCTCCGCATTGAAATGCTACGTGGCAATGTCGAGACCCGCCTGCGCAAACAGCGTAACGGAGAGGTCGATGCGACGGTTCTGGCCGCAGCCGGGCTCAAGCGGCTCGGTCTCATGCCCGCACGGAGCCATATCCTGGATGAACAGATCTTTGTCCCGGCCGTCGGACAGGGGGCGCTCGGCATTGAAACGCGCGCCGAAGCCGAGATTGAAGCACTCCTCCGGCCGCTGCATCATGTTGAAACTGCACTGGCTGTCACGGCCGAGCGGGCGTTCTTGGGTCGGATGGGTGGCAGTTGTCGTACGCCACTCGCGGCCCTAGCCTCCGCCCGGACTGAAGGTGTCACGCTTGTGGCCCTGATCGCCAGCCCGGACGGACAAATCGTGCTGCGTGGACATGAACACGGTCCTCCCGAAGCCGCTGAACAACTGGGTATCAGGCTGGCTGAGCGGCTGTTGGCCCAGGGCGGAAACGAGATCCTCGCGCGGTTGGAGTAGGAAGACTGAGAGGAACTCGTATGCCGACTGGGAAGGTATACTTGGTTGGAGCGGGGCCGGGCGACCCTGGACTGCTGACCCTCAAAGGTAAACGCTGCCTCGAAGAGGCTGATGTTATTATCTACGACTATTTGGTCGATATCCGCCTGCTGGATTATGTCCGGCCCGAAGCCACCCTGCTCTACGCCGGAAAACGGGGAGGGGGTCGAGCCGTTCCGCAGCAGACCATTCATGAACTCATGCGTGAGCATGCTGCAAACGGTAAAGTCGTCGTCCGGCTCAAGGGTGGCGACCCGCTGCTGTTCGGCAGAGGCGGTGAAGAGGCGGAGGAACTGGTCGCGGCCGATATTCCGTTTGAGATTGTTCCCGGTGTCTCCTCGGCCACTGCCGTGCCCGCCTATGCCGGCATTCCCCTGACTCACCGCGATCACGCCTCCGCAGTGGCGATCGTCTCCGGACATAAAGAGGTGTGGGACACCGCGCCCCATCTGAATTGGGCCACCCTGGCTGGAGTCGGCGGCACCCTGGTTTTCCTGATGGGGACACGACAACTGCAAAACAATATGCGCCGTCTGACGGAGTTCGGCCTGCCGGCCGAGACCCCGGTCGCGCTGATCCGATGGGGAACAAAGGCTGACCAGGAAGTGCTGACCGGGACGGTTGGACGCATTGCCGAGCAGGCCGCCGCTCGAGGCTTTGAACCACCCGCGGTGATTGTCGTCGGCGACGTGGTCCGACTCCGGGAACGGTTGCAATGGTTTGAAGCAAAACCTCTCTTTGGCAAACGCATTGTGGTTACCCGTCCTCGGATTCAGGCGAGCGGTTTTGCCGACCTGCTTGAACAGCACGGAGCAGAGGTCTTTCGTTTCCCGCTGATCGAAACGGTACCGCCGGAGTCTTCTACCGCTCTGGAGACTGCCCTGGGGGCCTTGGCAGATTATGACTGGCTCGTCTTTACGAGTGTGAATGGCGTGCGGTATTTTTTTGAGCGTTTGCAAGCCCGGCAGCGAGACATCCGCAGCCTGGGAAATATCCGTATTGCCGCGATTGGGCCGGAAACCGCGCGTTCGATACAGGCCCGCCACCTTCGGGTTGATGCCATGCCGAACGAATATCGGGCAGAAGCGCTCATCGAGGTGCTCAAGGCCGAAAAGGCGCGACGTATCCTGTTGCCCCGCGCTGCCGAAGCCCGGGCCATTTTGCCCCAGGAACTGCGCGCATCCGGCGCACAGGTTGACGAGATCGCAATCTATCGTACCATCCGGCCCCAGGGTCGAGACGAAACGCTGCGTGATATGCTACGCGCAGGGCAGATTGATCTGCTGACGTTTACCAGTTCCAGCACAGTCCGAAACTTTATGGAGTGTTTGTCCGGAGAAGATAGCGCGGCTCTGCTGGGTCAGACCCAGATCGGTTGTATTGGACCGATCACCGCCGCGACTGCCCAAGAATATGGATTGACCGTGGCGGTCCGGCCGTCGGCGTATACGATTCCGGATTTTGTTGAGGCCATCGTTGCATATTTCCGTACAGAGCATAATACAATAAGGTGATTGGAGTCCCACGTTATGTCTTTTCCCATCCACCGGCCACGCCGCCTGCGACGCAACGAGAATCTGCGTCGGATGACGAGAGAAACACATCTGCGGGTTGATGACCTGATTATGCCGCTGTTCATCGTGCCCGGTACGAGGGTGGAAAATCCGATTGGGTCAATGCCCGGTATTGCTCAACTCTCGGTTGATCGGGCCGTAGAAGAGTGTAAGCAGATTCGAGACCTCGGGATTCCTGGGGTGATCTTATTTGGTATCCCGGATGAAAAGGACGCGGTTGGCTCTGACGCCTATAACGATAACGGTATTATCCAACGCGCCTTACGCGCGCTCAAAGAAGAAGTGCCCGGACTCACGCTGATCACCGACATCTGCTTGTGCGAGTACACCGACCACGGGCATTGCGGCCTGATCAAGGGCAATGATGTCGAGAATGATGCAACGCTTGAGCTCCTGATGAAAGAGTCGCTCTCGCATGTCCGAGCCGGGGCGGACATGGTAGCGCCGTCTGACATGATGGACGGCCGGGTTGGGACCATTCGTCAGGCGCTCGACCGGGAGGGCTTTCCGCATATTCCGATTATGGCCTATGCGGCCAAATTTGCCTCCGGCTTTTACGGCCCTTTCCGCGAGGCGGCGGAATCGACGCCTCAGTTTGGGGATCGACGCTCCTATCAGATGGACCCGGCCAATGGAGACGAAGCGCTCCGAGAGGTGGCCCTTGATATTGAAGAAGGAGCGGACATTGTGATGGTCAAGCCCGCCTTGCCATATTTGGATATTATCCGCCGCGTCAAGGAGAAATTCGGCTACCCGCTCGCTGCCTATAACGTCAGTGGGGAATACGCCATGCTCAAAGCTGCGGCCCTGAACGGTTGGCTGGATGAGGAGCGCGTCATGCTTGAAGCCCTGACAAGCATCAAGCGCGCCGGTACCGATCTCATCCTGACGTATTTTGCCAAGGACGCGGCGCAGATACTGGAGAAGGGTCGGGCTGCGTAACGTTATGAGAGTGTGTCCGTTTTTTGTTTGATGGCATTGATTATCGAGAAGTGTCCGTCATGTCCCAAAAGAAAAAGAAACCGGCCGTCGTGTCTACGCTCGACGCGCTCCGCCGGGTACGGAAAGCACTCCCGCCACCAGCCCGCCTGCAAGAGGACGAAAAGAAATATCATCGTCCGGTTGCCCGGCGGGAGGCGAGAAAAGAGATTGAGCGCTCCAGGCAAGAGGAGTAGAGTACACGGGGTGAAGACGGATATGCAGAAGAGGAGGCAGTCTCTCATGACATGGAAGAAACAAGCGATCGTGGCGGTGGCAGCCGTGCTGCTCCTGGCTCCCGTGGCGGTTGCCGGCGACAATTATGATGATTTTGAGGATACCCATCCGCTGCGGATTGTATCCTATCCGGTCCACGCGGTCGGCTATATGCTTGAGTGGCTGGTCGCGCGGCCTATCCATGCGGTTGTATCGCAGCCAAAGCTTGAACCGATATTTGGTCATGATAAGCATCCGTTTGATTTTGATGAACAGCTCCGGGAAGCACCGGCTCCGACCGAACACAACCACCCCGGCTGACACTGACGTCCCGCGTTGGCTGGACCGAACGCATCACACGTCAGACAACCGGCTCAAACCCGGAAGGAGGGTCCTGGTATGAAACAAAAAATCGAAGGCGAATACGTCCACGTTGACTCAGTCGGCTGGCAACCGTTTCCCGGAGAATTTTCAACCGGAGGCATTCGGTGGAAGCTGTTGCACGTCTCGCCCGAGATGGGAGCCTGGACTGCGATTTTTGATTGCCCGAAGGGTTCCTCGTTTGCCCGGCATGTTCATGTGGGGCCGGGGGAATATTTTCTGACTAAGGGAAAAATGGAAGTCCGTGGAGGCGCGGACGATGGTGGAGCGACAGCGGTGGCCGTCGGCTATGGCTACGAGGCCTGTAATGCCCGGCACGACCAGACCAATTTTGTTGAAGACAGTGAATTCTATATGACCTTCCTCGGCCCGCTCCAATTTATTGACGAGGACGGTAATACCCTGGCCGTCGTGGGCTGGGAACAGGCCGACGGCCTGTGGGCACAGCAGACCGGACAAGCGTAGGGCGGTTGCCGTCCCGCCTTATTTCCTTGTCCCGCCTTGTCTTGGAGCGCGCCACGACGGGCGCTTGCTGGGATGATTTATCGTTCCTTCAGGGAAACGCGGTAAGTCATCTGTTGTGTCAAAATACGGGGCACTGGAGTCGTACCAAATGTGGACGGTTGGTCTAACGGCTTCAGAATCGTCAAGAATACAAGGGTTGAAGGAGACGAAATCCTGTTGGTCCGTCAGAGGCCCCCTATAACGACCGAACAGACTACAACCGCAGGTTGAACAGAAATATCGCTCCCAGTTCTCGGATGAACGGAACATCGACGGCGAGCCTTGAGTAAGGCGAAAGGAGTGAGCAGGGGCGCTCGCCCAAACGATGGCTGGCGCTCCGCTGAGTCGGCGACATACCGAGCAATGACAATACCCCGCATCAAAAATATCTGAGACCTCAAACCGGATATCGCCACAGTAACAGCCCCCCTGAAACGTATCGTTCACGGTCTCTCTCCTTAGTCCTACGTGGTATACCGAAGCGTTCCCGTACATACGACCTCACCATGGCCTGTCTTTTTGAAAGACTCCGCGCGCTTTCTCACAGAATCGCTCGACCGCAGCTTGATTGGGTGTCTCACCCGTCTGGAACATTGCTGCCTGGAGATACGGCCCTGGCTTGTCGGAAATATTCTTCAGGTTCTCCCAACTCGGCTGTACAACGAAATGCAAATGTTGCGGCCGCCACCCTGCGTGAGACCACAAGCAAACGTATACTTGGCTTGGTTGGAGAAGTTCAGAAACGACTTGCGACACCTCGTGGAATAGCGGCCCCATCTCTGCTGTCTCTTGGCTGGTGAGTTCCCATAAATGCAGGCAGTGTCGCAAGGGTTTGACGATAAGCGTCCCAACGCCGAGAGGTCCAGTACAGTGTTCGACAACCCAGTGTCGCGTACGATGAACGTGTCCGCCTGGAAGGTTTTTTTGGCCCTGAATCAGTTGACACGCGTAGCAGTCCATACAAAGCTCTCCTTTTGCACCGAGTGTATCTGTAGTTAATCTTGCGGATAACTGACCTTATCCGAATCTGACTGAGGATAAACGGGAGCCTACATGAATCGCGCCGAACGCCGACGGCAAGCCAAGGCCACGAAGAAGAAACCGACTGGAGAAGAGAAAACGTCTCCGCCACGGTTGGATATTACTCGGATTAAGAGCCAACTCCAACAGGCTGCTTCGCCTCAGGAAGTGCAACAGTTTATCGGCCAACTCCGTGAACACGGGCTGCCCCAGGCCGGCGGCGAGGAGTTGATTGCTTATGCTGCGCAGTATCATGAGGCGCTTGCTGCCCTGAACAGTGATGACAAGGAAGCGTCCGTAGCATTCCTGGTGAACTCCGCGCACGCCTGGGCGGACGACCGGATCGACCAGTCGCCCGATCGTAATCGGCGCGCGTGTAAAGCGGGCTGCGCCTTTTGTTGTTATTTACCCGTTGTGTTGGTCAGTGCCGCTGAGGTGGTTTATCTGGCGGACTGGCTGCGAGTCAACTGTACACCTGAGGAGTTGGCAGCCGTGCGGAGCAGGCTGGAAGCTCGGTGTGAGCAGGGCACGACCAGCTTACCGGACCAGAAGCGACTCCCCTGCGCTCTCCTCCAGGACGATACATGTATGGCCTATGAAGCCCGCCCGTTCAAATGTCGTGGCTGGAACTCCGTTCGCCTTGAGGCGTGCGAACGGGCCTACGGACAAAGCCAGGCCACAACGAAAGTGCCTGTTGATACCTTCGCTTTTGTCATGGGGAATGCGGTGCTGAACGGTCTGAGTGACGCCACGCAGAACGCTGAGCTTGATGGCGGGGCGTATGAACTCAACGCGGCCTTACTCCGTGCGCTCGACCTGCCGGACGCAACCCTTCGTTGGCGAAACGGTGAGCGGCTTTTTGATGTGGGACGTTGAGGGCTACTCCCGAACCGCGAACACCCACAGCACTCCGCCCTGCGGGACGTGCGTCTTGGTGCCGTAGAAGGTATTCAGCATCTCCTGTTTCCGCTCTGCATCCACGCCCCAGCCCGACAGCACGGCAACATACTGGACCCCATCGACTTGATACGTTGTGGGGACGCCGGTTACCCCGGAATTTGTCCGTTGCTGCCATAAGACCTGGCCGGTCTTGGCGTCAAAGGCACGAAAGTAGCGATCATTGGTCCCCCCCATAAAAACAAGACCGCCGCCGGTCGTGAGCACCGGCCCCCAGTTATGGCTCTTAAAGGTTGAGGTCCAGACTTTCTTGCCCGCGTTCAAATCCCAAGCCTGGAGTTCACCAATATGGTCTTTGGCGTCCGGATGGGGCAGTAATTCAAAATCGTCCGGAAACGCGACGCCCATATAGAGTTGACCAGGTCGATAGGTTTCTTTTCGACCGGTCAGCGCACCGCAGAGGTTCTCGTTGGCCGGGACGTAGAGCAGGCCGGTCTTGGGATTATACGCCGCCGGTGGCCAGTCCTTGCCGCCCCATGAGGATGGGCAGTACTCGGCGCGTCGCCCGATACCGGGAATTTTCGTGGTATCGTATTCAGGGCGGCCCGTTTCAGGGTCAATGCTTTTGAAAACATTCTGGCGGACAAAAGGCCGGGCTTCCACAAAATTGATCTGGTCCGCACTGCGCTCCAACGTCCACAGATAGCCGTTGCGCGCGGGGTGCACCAAGCCCTTAAAGGTCCGGTCGCCCTTTTTGACATCGATCAACAACGGGGCGGACACTTCGTCCCAATCCCATGAGCCGTTCCAGTGGTATTGATGGTGCGCTTTCAGCTCACCACTGTCCGCGTCCAAGGCGATGACCGAAGTCGAGTACAGATTATTCCCCGGTCGAGCCTCACCCATAAACGGGCCGGCATTCCCGGTTCCCCAGAAGGTGAGGTTGAGGTCCGGGTCATAGCTGCCGGTCACCCAAATCGACACCCCGCCGGTCTTCCAGCTCTCGCCTTCCCAACTCTCGTGGCCGGGCTCTTCCGGTCCGGGAATGGTATGGGTTTTCCATATGGATTTGCCGGTCTCGGCATCCAGGGCCTGGATAAAACCACGGATACCAAACTCCCCACCCGACATGCCGACAATGATTTTGCCGTTCACCGCCAAGGGGGCGAGGGTCATGTAATAGCCGGATAAATAGTCTTCGAGCTCTTCCTCCCAGACTACTTCGCCCGTTTTGGCATCCAGGGCGACCACACAGGTATCGACCGTCCCGAAGTAGACTTTATCGCCATACAGGGCGACGCCACGATTGGTCGGATGCAACTGGAACAGGTCTTCGGGCAACTCGCGCTCATAGCGCCACAAGAGGTCGCCCGTCTTGGCATTAAAGGCAAAGACCTGATTCTCGGGGGAGGTGACGAACATGACGCCGTTGTTCACGATCGGCGGGGCTTGATGGCCTTCCGTCACGCCGGTGGAAAAGGTCCAGACTGGAACGAGCTTGCCCACATTGGCCGGCGTAATCTGCTCCAGGGGACTATAGCCCCAGCTATTATACGTCCCGCGATACATGAGCCAGTTTTCAGGCTCGGGCTGCAACAGTCGCTGTGCGGTCACGGGCGTGTAGTCCTGCTGCTGGGCGCATATCAGAGCGGGCGCAAACCCGAAGAGACTGACGAGGAGACTCGTGAGGAGGCTGAACGTGCTGTATCGCATCTGACGTATCCTTATTTCTTTTTCTTAAAACCGACTTTACCGATAAACGGACCCTTGACCGTCAGGAGCCCGTCTCTCACCTCTAATGGAAGGGTCGCCAAGGGCTTCGGTGCCGGGCCGCCGACCACGCGGCCATGGTTTTTCGGGTCAAAGAACGACGCATGACACGGACAGACAAGCTGCTGCGTCGGCCCGATCCATTCGGACACATCACAACCCGTGTGGGTACATACGGCTGAATAGCACACGAGTCCATCCAATGATCGCGCGCGCGTCTTTTCACTCAGCTCTTCCGGTTTCAACCGGATCAGCAGAACCTGATTGAGTCGAAACCGGCTGCGCACGGTATCGGTCGCCGGGTCCTTGGGATAGGCGAACTCCGGGCGCTCGCCTACCGAGATGTCTTGGGGTGTGATGGCCTGTCCGGCCCGGTCCCCAAAGGCGAAGACCAGTTGATCGCCGGGTGTCAGCCGTGACCGGCGCGGGTCTTTTTTTCTCGCAGCGTTTGCCGCCCGGTCAAAGGCCGGCAGGCCCAGCCCCAGCCCAAACAGGCAGGTCAACAGGGCGCGACGAGTGAGACCCCGGAAGTCCGTTTTGTGTACAGCCCGGTGTAACGAATATAGACAACCGCCGCGTGTCATCACTGTTCCTCGCCGCAACCTTCTACTGGCGCGGAACGGTGCAGTCAACAGGATGGAAGAGTGGATGGGGTAGAGGGTCTCCTACCCCTCCGCTCTCAAGTAAGGAAGGACACTGCCTACTGAATTTTATCCGTAAAATTCGGCAACACTTTTTCGGTCAACAACTCGAAACTGTGCATGACGTTCTTATGCGGCACGAGTTCATTATAGGTGTAGAGCCAGAAGTACTCGGCCGGCAACTTTTTGAAGATCGCCTCAAACTTACGGCTCACGGTATCCGGGCTGCCACAAATGGTGAGGCCCCGCTCGACCATGGACTCGAACGTATTCGGGATCGTTCGGTAATCCTCGTCCACCCGCATCAGGGCGGCGTTGAAGCCGAACGGCTCAAAGAACTTGGTCCAGATAAAACAGCCGCTCTCTCTGCCCAGGGCCATGGCTTCCTCGTCCGTGTCGGCCACGATCACCTCACGCACCAGGCCGACGCCCTGACCGAAATCCAGACTCTTACCGACCTCAGCCGCGCCTTCCTGGCAGGCGCGGAACTGGCCGGAGCAGATGTCCGGGTCGCAGACGACGGTCAGCGGAACGACATTGTTCTGGGCGGCCCAGCGGACCGAGGACTCTGAAAAGCTGAACGGCTGAAAGAGGGGCGGGTGGGGCTTTTGATACGGTTCGGGCACCGTGCCTATCTCGGTCAGAATACCGTCGTCGTCCACGCCCTGGCCAAACTCGCGAGTGACATTATGCGCCGGCCAGAAAATATCCTTGGGCGGAATCTGCCAGTACTTACCCGAATGACTGAAGGTCGGGTTGGTCCAGGCCTTCATGATAATTTGAAAATGCTCCTGGTAGAGTTCTCTCTTGAGCTCTTCGTACCGTTCCGGGTCGGTGTTGTTGTCAGCCAGGATGTCGTAGTGCTGCCCCAGGGTGTTGACCCAACGCGGCTGATAGCCCCGGGCAAAGCCAACAAAGGCCCGACCTTTGGTGACCTGGTCGAGAATGGCGGTGTCTTCAGCCACGCGAATGGGATTCTGGCAGGGGAGGACCAGGCCGAGTTGTCCCAGCCGGATGTTCTCGGTCTGCATGCCGAGATACAGGTCGAGCATGAGGGGGTTGGTCGAAACCTCTTCGCCTTCGATATGGAAGTGGTGCTCGGTGAAGCCAATGCCATAGTAGCCGTGCGCGTCGAGATACTGAGCCTGCTCAGACAGGTTGCGCAGCATGCGCTGGTAGAGGTCTGTCCGCCGACCAGCCATGCCCGCTTGCAACTCGCTCTTACTGCCAATCGCGGGAAGATAGAAAACACCGAATTCCATAGGTCACCCCCTGCTGTGAAAAGGTTTGTCGTATGCCCGTAGAGAAACTTGAGAAAAAACTCGAAAAAGTGAGGGGGCCAGAAGGCCCCCTGCCGTGTTCGTCAATCGTTTTCTATGCTTCAGGTGGAAAGAAAACCAGTGTCCGCGTTTCAATGCTCTCCCGAGCCGGCGCATCCGCTGGAGACGTTGGGTCTTCAAACGCCGAATGGGCGGTGAAACGCGCCCGCCCATCGGTGGCCGAGTCGTAACACTTGAGCAGCATGGCTTCGTTGCGCTCCATCTGCGGGAAGTAAAACCAGCGGTGGTTGGGGTTATGGGAGACCGAATAGACCTCACCGGTCCGGTCTTCGTACTTCAGGTCGGTCTCGTTAAAGTCGTCCTGCGTCATGCTGGCGGCATCACACACGGCCAGCGGGGCGTCCTGCACCGGGCCGCGAATCGGTCGCCAGACATTGATAACGGCAAAGCGATGTTTCAGCCATTCTTCGGCTTCTCCGTCCGGCAGCAGATCGCGTACCCGCTGCGGACCGGACTTGAGAGTATAATCGTTGTGGGCAAACTTGACTGGATCGCGGGCGCCATTTTCGCCACGAGCACACATCGGGGCGCACCGCACGTTGTGATCAAAGACGTGGACCTTCTCGGCACCGGTCATTTTTTTGATCAGCTCGACTACCTCGGGATAATAGACCGCTTTGACTTCTTCGGCGTCATAAAAGTTTTCGACCGCGGTTTCATGCTGCGTAAAGGTGATGCCCTGTTTATCGAGCGAGATGTCGTTTATATGCTCGCGGGCGTTCTGAATCGCCATCGTGTGTTTGACTTGGGTGGTATTTCGTTGGGGGACGCCAGGAGGCGGGGTGCACAGGTAATAGGTTGGTTTCTCTTGCTGGTCTTCAACCTTGAGATAACTCATTGGGGCGTTGACGTGCGATGCTGTTTTCATGGGGGCCTCCTTCCCCTTCCTTGCTCCTCAGTAATGTGGAGGAACGATTATAGCGGTCTCGTTACTCTTGTATAGTCGGTTTTCACCAGAAAAAATTGGAAGCCGTTTATCGAGGCAGCCCGTACGCCTCACCACGCGCCAGGAATTCAGTCACATCATTGGCCATAAGGAGAATATCGTGCGTCTTGCCGGCCCGGTCTTTGACCTCGTCGCGTAAAATCGCTTCTGCCCGAAAGCCCAGCTCTTCAAACACGGTGCGGGCGCCGGTTTGATCCAGCGTCATACGCGCGACGACTTTTTGAATCCCTAACGAGAGGGCGACGTTGAACGCCTCGCGGGTCAACAAGCGGCCCAGGCCCATCTTGCGTGCGTCTGGGGCAATCAGCACCCGGATTTCCGCCACATGGCGTGACCAGTCAAAGTCATTCCGATACAGGGTGGCGTAGCCCAGGAGCTGGGTCTCGCTCTCCGCGAGCAGGGTATACATCTTTTCGCTGGCGATATCGTGCAGCCAGCGGTCTATAGATGACTGTTTGGTAATATCCCGGCGTAAAAACATCAGGTCGTGATAGGGGAGCTGTTGGGCAAAATCCAGCATTAACGGCCCATCGTCCGCGCTCATCATCCGCAGGCTCAGGGCTGTCCCTTTGACTTCAACGGTTTTGGGAAAACCTTCCACGCTCTTCTCCTTTTTCTGTGCGGTCGCTCTCTCAGACCGAACGCTGTGACAGCCATACGTCCAGCTTTGGCCACAGACGATAGATGGCGTTCCCCCCGGCGACCAGGCTGACGTGGCCGCCCTTGAGAACAATTTCAGACTTGTCTGGACTGCCTACCAGCTTCACCAAGTCCTGCGAGGCGGCCGAAGGAACAATATGGTCGTGCTGGGCCGCCACGTGCAGAAAGGGAACAATGATGTTCCCCAGGTCAACCCTGCGACCGTCTAGCTCAAATGTATTCCGAATGAGTTTATTCTCGCGCATAAAGTCGTTGACCAACTGGCGGGCGGTTTCCCCCGGAAAGGGAATATGATCCGCGGCCCAGCGATCAAAGCGCAGGTGGGCGGTGACAAAGGCCTCGTTTTGGGCGTTGTCGAGCAGCTTCATCTGGCCGGCACTTTTCTGAAACGGTCGCAGCATCTGGATCGAGGCGTCCATCAGTTCCGAGGGGATATTGCCCAGGCTATCGATCAGCCGGTCGAGATCAAAATGGGCCGGGTCGGTCCAGGTGCGGTAGAGCGACATGCCGTCCGAGTTCACCGGCGTGGTAAAACACACCAGATTCTTGAGTGGACCGTCGGGATACAGGGTCGCGTACAGCGCCGCCAGAAGTCCACCCAGGCAATAGCCGATCATGGACACATCGGGCTCTCCCGAATCTTCGCCCACCACGGCCACGCACTCGGGGATGAAATCGGCTACATAGTCGTCCAGCCTGAGATGTTTATGTTCACGTCGCGGTACACCCCAGTCGATCAGATACACGTCAAAACCCTGGAGCAGCAGATATTCGATAAAGCTCTGACCCTTGGCCAAATCGAGAATATAGGGCCGACTGACCAGGGACATGACGACCAGGACCGGAACCCGGTACACCTCGGAGCTGAGGGGACGATAGTGATACAGCTTCATTGTGCCGCGTGAGTGCACGACATCTTTCGGAGTCGGCCCAACCTCAAGGTCGAGTTCGAGCGGGGCCGGCAGGTCTGGGACGTTGCGCTGAATGGCGCGGTCAACCGTTTCCCTCGCTTTTGCTGCAACGTCTTCGTGTGCCAGTTGTTGTGCCTGTTGCATGGGCTCTAATCCTTTTCTCCGGCGGACTCCTTGGGCTTTTTGGTACGTTTCGGACGGATGGGCGCGTCGTCAGCCCCGCCCTCATATTCCGCCAGTAGGCGGCGCAGATGCCGGACCTCCACCTGGAGTCCGGCCACATGATCCTCGAGTTCGCCGACCCGGTCGCTCAGCGCGATAATATCCGTGCGGGACGGGAGGTTGAGGGCGGCCAAGTATTGGGCCATGGATTCGGTAAACATGCGGTGCAGGTGCATGGCTTCCTGGACATACTTGCCCGTGGTTTGGGCAAACTGATCATTGCCCAGAATACCCGACAGCGTGTCACTCCATTGCTTCTCTGACTTTTGGTACCATTCGCGCCAGGTCCGGAGCGGATCGAAATTTTGCGTGCCTTCAGTTTTGTCCATGCGAACGCTCTCCTTTACGGGCTGGTCGGCGGGGGGAGGGAAAGAGAAGGGGAGGTCAATGCTGAATTTTAGCGGCTACGATAGGAGGCGTGCCGCTAATGTACAAGGTGACAGGTGTCACATAGGTGACGGAAAGCGGCGTTTCTCCGGGGAAATATGGTGTTTTTGTTACATGCGTGACAAGAAGCCGCATACTCATCCGAACCGTGCTGTACTCGACGCTCGGGAAGTCAAGAGGCGGTGACGTGCGGACGACGAGCGTGGGAACATGTGGTAGAGTCGAAAACCTGCTGCGAGAGCGCGACCGGTAGACGCAATGGCAAAAAAGAATACATCTCACTCTTCTCCATCTGCCGCACGCACGGCAACCGACATGATGGAGCAGTACTGGCAGGTCAAGGAACAGCACAAAGAGGAACTACTGTTCTATCGTTTCGGTGACTTCTACGAGATGTTTTTTGACGACGCGGCAGTCGCGGCGCGTGAATTAGACATCGTGCTGACCGCCCGCGCGCACGGAAAAGGCAACGAAAAGGTCCCCATGTGCGGGGTCCCGCATTACCGCTTGGAGCCGTATCTCACCCGGCTGGTCGAGAAGGGCTACAAGGTTGCGGTGTGTGAACAGCTTGAGGAGTCCCACAGGGGAAAAGGGATTATTCCGCGCGATGTTGTTCGTATTGTCACACCGGGGACGTTGTTCGAATCCGAGAGTCGGGAACGAACGCTGGTTGCCGTGTTGTCCGAGAAAGACGCGGTCGGCGTGGCCAGTCTGGATTTGGCGACGGCCGAGTTTCTGGTTGCCGAAACCAACGTTGCTGATTTGCCTAGCCTGCTGGAAAAGCTCCAACCGCAAGAATTGGTCTGTGGGGCGGGCGAGTCGTGCGACACGGGTTGGAGTCGTCAGGTCTGCCGCACCGAACGCCCGGCCGAGGCGTTTCGCTTTGAGCAGGCGCGTACCGTCCTCAGCAAGCAGTTTGGTCGCAAGCGCATTGACACTCTCGTTTTCTCCCATCGGCGTGCCCTGTGCGCAGCCGGGGCGGTATTCGCCTATGCGCGGGAAACGCAGCGTGCGTTTCTGCCCCATATCCGTGCGCCTGAGCCGTATCGGCACGATGCCTTTGTCGTGCTCGACCCGCAGACACAGCGCAACCTTGAACTGGTGGAAAATGTGTTCGAGGGCTCGCCCGAGGGAACCGTCCTGGCCGTGCTGGACCATACCACCACCCGGATGGGTAAGCGGCGCTTGCGACACTGGGTGCTGCATCCCTTACGCGCGGTCGATGAGATCCACACCCGCCAAGAGGCGATTGCCGAATTGAGCCGTCGCCATGATGTACGGACAGAGCTGCGGCGTGTCCTCTCCGGCCTGCCCGACCTTGAACGTCTGACTTCACGCATTACGTCCGCGATTGCCAACCCGCGAGACTTGGCCGCCCTGAAATCCGCCCTGGTTCGCCTGCCGAACCTCCACGCCGCCCTGACTGTGGCCGAGAGCCGTCTGCTGGCGACGTATTGTGAAGAAATCGATTTGCTGGACGACGTGACCGCTGAGATTGCGCGCACCCTTCTCGACGAGCCAAAACCCACGGCCAAAGAGGGCGGGCTGATTCGTGCCGGCGTCTCCGCCGACCTGGACGAACTGCGGGGGGTTCAAACCAATGGAACGGGCTGGCTGGCCGAGTATGAACAGCAGGAGCGGGAACGCGCTCAGATTCCCAACCTCAAGGTCGGTTTCAACAAGGTCTTCGGGTATTATGTGGAAATCACCAAGTCTGCGCTCAGTCGGGTGCCCAAAAACTACACCCGCCGTCAAACTCTGGTTAACGCCGAACGCTTTGTCACGGACGAACTGCGTGCCTTTGAATCCACGGTTTTGTCCGCGACAGACCGTGGCAATCAATTAGAGTATGCCCTCTTCACTCAACTCAGACAGCGCGTCGCCGCCCAGGCTGAGCGGCTGCGCCACACCGCGACCATCCTCGGTACCCTCGACGCGCTGAGTTCCCTGGCGGAGTTAGCCGCGAAGCAGGGGTGGGTTCGTCCCGATGTCACCGACGGATACGAGCTACGCATAGCAGAGGGTCGGCATCCGGTCCTTGATACGCGCGACGCGCAATTCGTGCCAAACGACCTGCGCTTGGATACAAGCCAGCACGTCCTGATCATCACTGGCCCCAATGCCGCTGGAAAAAGTACCTATGCGCGTCAGGCGGCCCTACTCGTCCTGCTGGCCCAAATGGGGAGTTTCATTCCTGCCCGGTCTGCCACTATTGGGGCTGTAGATCGTATTTTTACGCGGGTCGGCGCGGCCGATTTTCTGGCACAGGGGCTCTCGACTTTTATGGTCGAGATGATGGAGACGGCGAATATCCTGAAACATGCAACCGAGCGGAGTCTGGTCATTCTCGACGAAGTCGGCCGGGGAACCGGCACGACGGATGGCCGCGCCCTGGCTCAGGCGGTTGCCGAAAAGCTCGCCACCCAGGTCCGGGCCAAGACCCTGTTTACCACCCATTATCACGAACTGGCGCCGATCGCAGACGTTTTGCCCGGAGTGGCCAACGCCCGGCTTGAGGTCCGTGAGAACCGGGACGAAGTAGCCTTTCTCTATAAGGTCGTGCCGGGGGCGGCCCAAAAGAGTTACGGCCTGTATGTTGCCAAGCTGGCCGGACTGCCCCTCGATGTGGTCGAGCGGGCCGAGACGTTATTAGCTGAAATTGAAGCGGGACAGCCACTGCCCGGTGATCAGCAGCAGAGAGTGGAACAACCCCAAGCACCCGGCGACCAAGCCGTTGTATCCCGTCTCGCCCGGATTGACCTGCTGCGGACCACGCCGATTGAGGCGCTGCTGTTGATTGCCGAATTGAAGCAAATGGCTGAGGAGAGAGCGGCCGAAGCGCAGGCATCGTATACCGGGACTCCCGACAAGTAAAGCCTCGCCTTGCTACCATACGGACATCCACAGTCATGCCCATCCGCATCCTTCCCCCTGACGTACAGCAGAAGATCGCCGCTGGTGAGGTGGTAGAACGACCGGCCAGCGTGGTCAAGGAACTCATGGAGAATGCCCTGGATGCCGGAGCGCAGACCATCAGAGTGGAGGTTGAGGAGGCCGGCCGGCGACTGATTCGCGTCACCGATGATGGCGCCGGCCTGGCTGCGGACGAGGCTGCGCTTGCGTGTGAACGGTTTGCGACATCCAAGATTCAGCACGACCGCGACCTGACCCACGTCCAAACCTTTGGCTTTCGCGGGGAGGCCTTACCCAGTATTGCCGCGATCTCACGGCTACGGCTTTTGAGTCGGCCGCTCCGCGCTCCGCTGGGAGTGGTAGTCAAAAGTGAAGGCGGAGAACTGAGTCCCATTCAGGAGGCCGGGGCACCGGTTGGGACCTGCGTCGAGGTCGCTGACCTGTTTTATAATACTCCGGCGCGCTTACAGTTTATGCGCAGTTTGCGGACTGAGTACGGCCACATCATGGGGGCGTTCACGCGCTTTGCCTTGGCGTTCCCGGAGAAAACCCTCTCGCTGTCGTTTGATGGACGCGAGGTCTACAACTTTCCGTCTGTTCCGTTCCAGGAGCGGGTCGCCGCCTGCTTTGGCGTTGAGACCGCCTCGCGTCTGGAGACGTTTGAGAACACGGGTCTGAACGGACGCGTATGGGGATTTCTGGTGACGCAAGAGGAAGCCTGGCGCCGACGGTACTACTTCTTTGTGAATCGGCGGGCCGTCCGCAATGCCACCCTGTATCGTGTCTTGCGTGACACCCTCGACAACGACGGCGGCATGGTGTGCCTGTTCGTCGAACTGCACCCCTCCCAACTGAACGTGAATATCCATCCCGCCAAGACCGAGGTGCGTTTTCGAGACGATCCGAGTGTGTATGATCTGGTCCGAGGCGGTCTCCAACGCCGTGCCACGCCAGGCTGGCTTACGGCTTCGCAGGTTGCTGAAGACGGAGTGTCGTATGGAGAAGAACCGTACGCGGGCTTCTCTCTGGTCGGCCAGGTGGAAGCCACCTTCCTGCTGACTTTATCCGAAGGACATTTGTATCTGCTGGATCAACACGCCGCCGAAGAACGCGTGCTGTACGAACGACTCAAGAACGGACAGGTTCAGAGTCGGCCCCTCATCTCGCCTCAAGTCGTCCAATTCTCAGCCGAAGAACATGCTTTCTTTGATGAGCAGGCTGAAGCCTTTGCCACGTGTGGTTTCAGCGCCGAACTCTTTGGGCCGCATGTGCTTGCCTTGCGTGCGATTCCTGAATTCCTTGACCCCAGAACATCAGGGCTGACCTTCTCCCGCCTTGTCACGCGCGTGCGCACTCAAAAAGAAGACCTGCATCAAGCCCTCTCGTGCCTCGGGGCAATCAAAGCCGGTCAGGTTCTCGACCGCGAAGCGCAAGGCCGTCTCCTCGACGCCTGGACCCAAACGGCCAACCCCCACGCCTGCGCCCACAACCGCCCTGTGTATTTCCGTCTGTCACTCGACGAAGTCCGCCGTAAGGTTGGCAGGACGGGATTGGGGTGCGGGTTTGAGAAGGAAAACCTGTAACCTTACTAACCCCCTCACACCATCCGTTTGGGATCAGGCTGCATATGACCCAGAATCGGGTGTGGCCGGTAGGGCTCTTCGAGGGTGGCCACTTCTTCCGGGCTGAGCTTGATATCGACCGTCTCAAAGATTTCCTCGAGATGATGCGCTTTGGTCGCGCCGATGATGGGGGCGACTACTCCGGGGGCCTGAAGTACCCAGGCGCAGGCGATCTGAGTCGGTGACACGCCACGCTCCTGGGCGATTTTCCGCACCGCAGCGGCCACTTCCTCGTCGCTGTCGTTAAAATACATCCGGCGTGTCATCGGGTCGGTTTGCGCCCGCTTTGTCGGGCCTTCTCCCTCCACTTTTGTCCGATTGCCGGCGAAATAACCGCGGGCGAGCGGACTCCACGGAATCAACGCGACACCCTGGTCTATGCACAGCGGATTCATTTCGCGCTCTTCCTCGCGATAGATCAGGTTGTAGTGGTTCTGCATGGCGACGAACCGATGCCAGCCGTGCTCCTTGGCCGTATAGAGCGCCTTGGAGAACTGCCAGGCGGCCATGCTGCTGGCTCCGAGGTAGCGCACCTTGCCGGCGCGGACGAGGCTATCCAGCGCTTCGAGCGTTTCTTCAATCGGCGTGGAAAAATCCCAGCGGTGAATCTGGTACAGGTCGATATAGTCCGTTTTGAGGCGGCGCAGGGAATACTCACAGGCTTCAATGATATGTTTGCGGCTCAGCCCCCGTCGGTTCGGGCCGTCGCCCATGGGTCCGTTGACCTTGGTCGCCAGGACAATATCGTCGCGTGTAGCCATCTCGCCCAGCCATTTGCCGGTGATTTCCTCGCTCACACCAATCGAATAGACATCCGCGGTATCAAAAAAAGTCACGCCCGATTCCAGGGCGAGGGCGAAGTGTTCACGCGCCGCGTCTTCCCCGATGGTCCACTTGCGCCATTTGCCGTCCCCGTAGCTCATGCACCCCATACAGATGCGTGAAACCGTCATGCCCGTATTCCCAAGCTTTGCGTACTCCATACCTTCTCCAATCTGGCTAATATTTTGTCCTGGTGATTGAATGCCGCCGCTACAACTCGCTCTTCGTTCACTGCTGCCTGTAGAGTGGCTTGGTCATTATCAATTCTTCGTCTATCTTTTCAACCGTGGGATTCTCAGCGAAGCATTAAGGAGAGCAGACATGACCATCACCGAACATACCGTCAAAACCGACAGGCATACGACTTTTTATCTGGCTGCCGGCCCCGAGGATGGGCCGCTTGTTATCTTTGCCCACGGCTGGCCCGAGCTTTCTATAAGCTGGCGGCACCAACTGCCGGCTTTGGCCGCACTGGGGTTTCGGGCCATAGCGCCGGACATGCGTGGCTATGGCCGCTCGTCCGTGTATGCGCAGCACAGCGATTATGCCCAAGAACAGATCGTCCGTGACATGCTGGAATTGATCGACGCGCTGGGGCAGGAAAAAGCCGTCTGGATCGGCCATGATTGGGGCAGCCCGGTGGTGTGGAATATAGCGAGCCACCATCCGGACCGGTGTCATGCGGTCGCCAATCTGTGTGTCCCCTACTACACCCTTGAGCGTGGGCTTGAGCACACGCTGACCCTGGTGGACCGCGATCTCTATCCTGAAGAGGCGTACCCTGCTGGCCAGTGGGACTACATGCGCTACTACGAGGAGAGTTTTGCCGAGTCGATTGCCCCGATGGATGCCCAGGCCTACCGATTCGTCAAACTGCTGTTTCGGAAAGGGAACCCCGAAGGCGAGGGCAAGCCGGCCATCACCTCAACCGCGCGGCGCGATCATAGTATGCTCGGCATGGCTGAGATCCCCGATCTGCCGCGTGACGCCGAGGTGGTCACCGAAGAGGACCTGCGCATCTATGCCTCTGCGCTCGAACGCAACGGGTTCTTTGGCCCCTCTTCATGGTATATGAATCACCCGGTCAATGCGGCCTACGCCGAGACCGCCCATAACGACGGCTATCTCGATATGCCGGTGTTGTTCCTGACCGCCCAATACGACTTTGTGTGTGAGTGCGTCCACTCGCGCCTGGCCGAGCCCATGCGTGCCTACTGCCGAAATTTGTCCGAGGAGACGATTCGCTCAGGCCATTGGATGGCCCAGGAAAAGCCGGTGGAAGTCAACGCCGCCTTAGTGAAGTGGCTTGCGACCGCGGTCCCGAGCATCTGGCCGCGGCCGCGGTGAAGCCGGACTATTCCTGCTGTTCAAAAACCTCGTTGGCAATACCGGCGGCCGTCATGGCTCCCGGCCAGCCGGAGTAAAACGCCAAGTGCGTGATCAGCTCTCCGATTTCTTCCTGGGTGACCCCGTTGTCTAAGGCGCGCTGGAGATGTGGACGGAGCTGTTGGGGACGGTAGGTGGACATGAGGGTCGCCACGGTGATGAGGCTACGGTCCCGCTTAGACAAACCTGGGCGCTCCCAGACGTCGCCAAATAGAACTTTCTCGGTCAGGTCAATCAGCTTGGGCGCCACCTTCCGAGCTTTTTCCCGCATAGTTGCAACGGGTGCATTTGCCATAATGTCCTCCTTGGCTGGGTAGAGTACAATCCCCTCCAGGGGAGGGGATCAGAAGAGTCTGGAGCAGAGCTTACGCGACCTCAAACAGGCCGGCTGCGCCCATGCCGCCACCCACACACATGGTGATGACTACGTTCTTCGCGCCGCGCCGTTTGCCTTCGATCAGCGCATGGCCGACCATGCGTGAACCACTCATCCCGTAGGGATGGCCAATCGAGATTGACCCGCCGTTCACGTTTAGCCGTTCGTCCGGAATGCCGAGCCTGTCCCGGCAGTAGATGACCTGACAGGCGAAGGCTTCGTTCAGTTCCCATAGGTCGATATCGTCCATGGTTAGACCGTTGCGCTCGAGCAGCTTGGGAACGGCAAAGACCGGACCAATCCCCATCTCGTCCGGCTCGCAGCCGGCAACGGCCATGCCCCGATACACCCCCAAGGGCTGGAGCCCTCGTTGCTCGGCCTGCTTGCGCTCCATCAGCACGCAGACCGACACCCCGTCGGACAACTGGCTGGCATTCCCGGCCGTAATGAAGCCACCTTCTCCCATGACCGGCGGTAGCGCGGCCAAACCGGCCGCGTTCGTACTCGGACGGTTACATTCGTCCCGCTCTATAGTAATTTCCTGGCGCGTTGTCTCGCCTGTCTCTCTGTCGGTGAACAGTTTGGTGACGGTGCACGGAATGATCTCGTCATCGAATCGTCCGGACTGCTGACCTGCGGCGGTACGCTGCTGACTCTGGAGTGCATATTCATCCTGCGCCTCCCGGGAGATGTTGTAGCGCTTCGAGACCACCTCTGCGGTGTCGATCATGGCCATATACAGATCCGGAGCCCTTTCCAGAGCCATGGTGTCTTCATTGCGGTATTCGTTCTGATGGTCGTTCTGGACAAGGCTGATCGACTCCAAACCGCCGGCCACCACGGTCTGCATACCATCGGCCACAATCTGTTTTGCCGCTATGGAAAGGCTCATCAGCCCTGAGGAACATTGCCGATCAATAGTCTGGCCGGAGACACTCACCGGCAACCCCGCGGCGATACCGCACTGCCGTGCCACATTATAGCCCTGGGTGCCTTCCTGGAGCGCAGCGCCCATGATCAGATCGTCGATTTCGCCAGTCTCTACTTTGGCCCGACTGATGGCTGCCTGAAGAACCGGGGCAGCCATGGTCGGGGTCGTGGTGTCATTAAACGCGCCACGATAGGCCTTGCCAATCGGTGTCCGGGCAGTCGATACGATGACAGCTTCTCGCATAGCAATCTCCTCCTCGGTATTTTACGCTATCGGCAAGTCTTAGCAGTTCCCACCCCGTCCTCCAACTGGCGCAAGATCTTTTCTCCTCCGGGTGGGGAACCTAGGAAGGAGACCCACAATGTCCGATGTCGGGCTGACGCATATCGCCCTTCCGGCCACCAACATGGAGGTGAGTCTTGCCTTCTATACGACCTATGCCCATATGCGGGTCGTCCACCGCCGGACTGATCCGGATGGGACAGAGGTTGTTTGGCTAAGTGACCGAACGCGTCCCTTTGTGATTGTTCTCATCCAGTCGCCTCGGGTGGACACCCCCTTGCTACCCCTTGCCCATCTCGGCGTTGGCTGTGCAACCCGCCAGGAAGTCGATTCTTTGTGTGAACACGCCCGGCAGGCAGGCAGTTTACGCCAGGGACCGACCGATTCAGGCTATCCGATTGGCTATTGGGCCTTCCTGTCCGACCCGGATGGTCACACCCTCGAAATCTCTCATGGACAAGAGATTGCTCTCACTGTCGCCAGAGACCCGGAGGGAGATTATTCGTCCTGATACGTCGTGCCGGATCTTTTCCTCGCCCGCCAACCACGCCGGCCCTCGAAGAGCTACCCGGTTTCATCCGGCAGCCCAAAACCACCACCGCCCGGCGTTTGCATGACAAAGACGTCGCCCGGCTGCATCAGCGTTTCATCGCTGCCGGCGAGCTCTTCAATGGTACCGTCTACGCGCTCGACCGTGTCACGACCCGGCTCCCCGGCCTGACCGCCGGCCAGTCCATACGGTTCGGTCAGGCGGTGACTGCATAACGTGGTGACGGTCATGGATTCCAAAAACCGCAGCCGCCGGGTAATCCCTGCGCCACCCGGCTGCCGTCCCGCACCGCCTGAACCATGGCGAATGGCAAAGCTCTCAACGCGTACCGGAAAGCGCCACTCCAACACCTCGGGGTCGGTCATGCGCGTGTTGGTCATATGGCTATGCACCGCGTTGCATCCCGGATGGTCGGGACCGGCTCCGGTACCGCCGCAGATGGTTTCGTAGTTTTGGTACTGCTCGTTCCCATACACAAAATTATTGACCGTACCTTGCGATGAGGCGAGCGCCCCGAGCGCGCCATACAGGGCGTCCGTGACGCATTGAGAGACTTCCGTATTGCCGGCGATCACTGCGGCGGGGTATTTCGGGCTGATGATGGAGTGTGGCGGAATAATGATATTGAGCGGTTTCAGACAGCCCTCGTTCAGCGGAATCGCGTCAGCCACCAGTGTTCGGAAAACGTACAGGACCGCGGCCTTACACACCGCTGCGGGTGCGTTGTAGTTGCCGCTATGCTGGGAAGAAGTGCCGCTGAAATCGATACTGGCTTGACGGGCCGCTTTGTCCACTCGAATGCTGACCCGAATCTGACAGCCGTTGTCCATGGGATAGGTGAACGTGCCATCGGTGAGGACATCGAGCACGCGCCGCACAGACTCTTCGGCATTGTCCTGGACGTGCTGCATATAGGAGTGCACGACCTCGATGCCAAAGTGCTCGACCATTTTTCTGAGTTCCTGCACCCCGGTTTCGTTGGCCGCAAGCTGGGCGCGCAGGTCCGCCATGTTCTGGTCTGGATTCCGGCAAGGATACGCGCCCGAACTCAGCAGTTGCCGCATCTCCTGTTCGCGCAGCCGGCCCTGGCGGACGAAGAGAAAATTGTCGATCAGCACGCCTTCCTGGTGAATGGTAGTGCTATCCGGCGGGGCTGAGCCTGGGGTACGTCCGCCGATATCGGCATGATGCCCGCGTGAGCCCACATAAAACAGAATGCGGTCTGCACTGGCCGTGTCGAACACGGGCGTAATCACCGTTACATCCGGGAGATGCGTGCCGCCGTTATAGGGCGCATTCAGGACATAGGCATCACCGGGCCGCATTGTCCCCTGATTGGCCTTGATAACGGTTTTAATCGACTCGCCCATGGAACCCAGATGAACTGGAACGTGCGGAGCGTTGGCGACCAGGCTTCCGTCCGGTGCGAAGATGGCACACGAGAAATCCAGCCGTTCTTTGATATTCACCGAGTAGGCCGTGTTGGCCAGCGTCGCGCCCATTTGCTCGGCGACCGACATAAAGAGGTTGTTAAACACCTCCAGCATGACCGGATCGGCCGCGGTGCCAATCGCCGCTTGGTGTAATTTTGGTTTCGTGCGGGTCAGGAGCAGATGGCCATAGCGGTTCAGTTCGGCCTGCCACTCCGGCTCAACCACCGTGGTTGCCGTGGGCTCACAAATAATGGCGGGGCCGGGAATGCGCTGGCCTGGTTGAAGTTGCTCGCGCTGGAATACCGGTGTGTCCTGCCAAGCGTCGTCCATATAGGCCCGGACCTGCTGAAGCGGTTGTGTCGTGGTGTCCGCAGCCGCTGGCAGTTCGTCGTCATCAACCTGCTCCGTTGTCCCGACCGCTTCGACCGAGACCGCCTCGGCGACCAGCTGTCGCCCCTCGACGATAAAGCCGAAGCGCTGCTTGTGGGTGGTCTCAAACGCGGCCCGCATGTCGTCGAGGTCGGACAAGTCTACTTGTAGGGCGGTGTCCGTTCCCTGGTAGCGCAGATGGACCCGTTTATGCAGGGTGAGTCGGTCGGCAGACACGTCTTGCGCGAGAATCTCGTCGCGGGCCTCGTCGCCGAGTTCCGCACAGGCCGTTTCCAATACGGCTATGGCTGGGGCTGCAAGCGGCAATTCGATCTGTCGCTCGCGCAGTGCTCGCACGTCTGCCAGGCCCATCCCGTAGGCGGACAGCACTCCGGCAAACGGATGGAGAAAGGCAGTCTTCATGCCGAGTGCGTCCGCGACCAAACAGGCGTGCTGGCCGGCGGCTCCACCGAAACAGTTCAGGGTATACTCCGTTACATCGTAGCCACGCTGAACGGAGATTTTTTTGATGGCGTTCGCCATGTTTTCCACCGCGATGCGTAGAAAGCCGGCGGCCACGGCCTCGGGAGACTGGACTGCATTGCTTGTGGCGCTGGCAATTTCTTGGGCGAAGGCTGCGAATTTTTGTCGAACGATTCGCACGTCCAAAGCCTGGTCCGCGTTCGGGCCGAACACCGCGGGGAAAAAGGCCGCTTGCAGCTTACCCAGCATGACGTTGCAGTCGGTCACCGTGAGCGGGCCGCCGCGCTGATAGCAGGCCGGCCCAGGGTCTGCGCCGGCCGAGTCCGGGCCGACCCGAAAACGGGCGCCATCAAAGTGCAGGATAGACCCCCCGCCCGCCGCGACGGTGTGAATATGCATCATCGGAGCACGCATGCGGACGCCGGCGACCAGAGTCTCGAACGTCCGCTCATATTCGCCGTCATAGTGCGACACATCGGTCGAGGTGCCGCCCATATCGAAGCCGATGACTTTGCGAAAACCCGCCATGGACGCGGTCCGGACCATGCCGATCACCCCACCGGCCGGCCCGGATAAAATACTGTCCTTGCCCTGAAACAGGTGGGCATCGGTCAGGCCACCGTTCGACTGCATGAACATCAGTTTGGGGCCGGACTGGCGCTCCGCCTCTAATTCTCCCGCGACCTGATCGACATAGCGCCGCAGCAGCGGTGAGAGATAGGCATCAACCACCGTGGTATCGCCGCGTGAGACCAGCTTCATCAACGGGCTGACCGCGTGGGAGACCGAGACCTGCTGAAAACCGATATCGGTAGCAATAGCAGCGACCCGGGCTTCATGTGCCGCGTACCGATAGCCATGGACGAACGCAATAGCTACCGCGCGAATGCCGGCGTCATAGGCGGCCTGAAGGCTCCGCTGCGCGCCGTCTTCGTCCAGCGGTATGACCGGTGCGCCATGAGCGTCAATGCGCTCTCTGACTTCGATCACCTGCTCGTACAGCATTTCCGGCAGGACAATATGCCGGGCAAACAGGTCGGGGCGGTTCTGATAGCCGATTCGCAATGAATCTCCAAACCCCTGGGTGGTGACGAACACGGTCCGGTCGCCCTTGCGTTCCAGCAGGGCATTGGTCGCGACCGTGGTTCCCATCTTCACCAGAGCAATCGTATCGGGTGGGATGGCCGCGTCGCCATCGATCCCGAGCAGGTCGCGAATGCCTTGGACGGCGGCATCCTGATAGCGTTCAGGATTGGCCGATAGCAGTTTGTGCGTCACCAGGGTGCCGTCGGGACGACGCGCCACCAGATCGGTGAACGTCCCGCCGCGGTCAATCCAAATCTGCCACCCCCGTTCCTGGTGTAAGCTGCCCTGTGCATTCATGATCCGGTTGCCTCCACGCGTCTGCTACCCCTCACGCTTGCGTACGCTATAACCAAAGCGGGGGAAATGCACTGTGACAAGCCCGGTGCGCTCGTTCCGGTGCTGAAGCGCCATGCGCTGGGCGTCGATGGAAACGAGGGTCCCGATACTGGGGTTGGCCCGACCATAGTCGGTTGGCGTAATGGAGACTGTCTCGCCGAGGGCAGGATCTCCGTTCAGCGTCTGACTTGGGAGGACTGGCAAGGGGTCGCTGGAAACCGCGATCTCCAGCGCCTCGTGTGCAGTCATCGAGGTTGGACTGCCATGACCGCGGGCAGCCACACGCTCCATCCACTCACGGATAACGTCTGGAATAACGGTCGTGCGCTCGCCGGCGAGTTGGTCCATGACCCACAGCGGATGGTAGATCACGCAATCGGCCAGGGATGGTGCTTCGCCATAGATATAGGTCCGTCCGTCGTGCAGGATGTCGCTGATCCAGCTCAACTGTGGACGCAACTGGGCGAGGTTCTTGGCTGCCGCAGCCTTCCGGCGGGCGAGCCCCGGTTCAGGCTTGCCGAGTAAAGCAGCGCGGTCGGTTAGGAATTCCGGGGTGAACCGATCGGCGTCGGCATGTTCGCAGGAAATATAATTGATAGTATTGCGCGTCAGGGTCGCGTCCGTCCAGCGTTCCAGGCCGGCAATAAACGCCCGTTGGGCGACCGGGTCCGATCCCGGATAGAGTGTGGGTTCCGGGAAACGACGTTCAAGCTCTTCGATAATCCGTGCGGTATCGCAAAAAACGTCCGCGCCGATCTGGAGGGCCGGCGC
The DNA here is from genome assembly GCA_022820725.1 of Candidatus Binatia bacterium. GTDB lineage: Bacteria > Desulfobacterota > Binatia > Bin18 > Bin18 > Bin18. The sequence goes on along the minus strand of JAJEFA010000010.1, from coordinate 331,387 downwards.
GCGGCGGTAGCCGCCGGTGAGGGGGATATAGTCCGGCTTGGGCAGAGTAGGGGGAATCTCGACCGAGCGCCAGGCCAGACCTTTGAGACCCAGGACGAGACGGACCTTTTCAGAGTAATTGGAGAAATCGTAGTGATGCAGAATAAGTTCCGAGGACATGGGTTTCCCTTTTACCTTGATCTGAAACCCATAAAGTGGCAAGGAGTAGAGGGGAATTCAAGGGAGGAAACTGCAAAGAGAGAGCCAGGAGGGGAAGCCGTATGCCAGCCGCACATTTTTTTGCCAAGAATTCTGAAGAGATCGGTCTCGATCCGGAAAAGGTCCACGCCCTGTTTGAGCGGGTCGAGCGAGAAGTCAAATCCGGCCTGCTGCCGGCCACTCAGGTGGCGATTGCCCGCAATGGAAAAATCGGTGCCATGCAGACCTTTGGTCGGGCGGTCCAGGGCGGGACAGAAAAACCGGCGACTGATGAAACGCGGTTCGTCATTATGTCTTCGACCAAGGCGTTCACCTCCGCCGCCGCCTGGATTCTCATGCAGGAGGGCAAACTGCGTCCGGAAGACCGCGTGGTCGATTATATCTCCGAGTTTGGAACGAACGGCAAAGACGGCGTGACGGTCGAGCAGTTACTTATTCATACATCAGCCATCCCCTATGCCCCGCACTGGCAAAAAGAATGGGCCGACCCCGACCGACGCCTCACCCGCTTTGCTCAGTGGAAGCCGGACCATACGCCGGGCGAGAAGTTCGTCTATCACGTGTCGGCGAATTTCTGGCCGGTCGCCGCTATTGTCGAGCATCTCAGCGGCCAGCGCCTGAGCGAGTTTGTGCGGACGCGGATTGCCGAGCCGCTGGGCCTGCCCGACTTACGCTTCGGGCTACCGCCCTCCGGAAACGCCGACGTCGCTGATGTCGAATGGGTGGGCGAAGCACCCACCGCCGAAGAGTACGAAAAACTAGGAGTCAAGGGCTTTAACGCCACGACCAACGCCATCAATGAAGACGGGGTATTGGAGTTGAACGAAACGGTTACCCGAGAAGCCGGGTCACCGTCAGCCGGCTGTATAACGACTGCCGGTGATATTGCCTTATTCTATCAGGCTCTGCTGAACGATGGCCGTGCCCACGATGGGACGCAGGTCTGGCAACCCGAAATGCTGAAAGAGGCGCGGCGCGTTCGCACAGGAGAACTGCGCGACCCCTTTCTCGGCCACCGGGCCAACCGGGCCCTGGGGATTGCTATTGCCGGCGGAGACGGCAAGGCCAATATGCGTGGCTTCGGGCGTACCAACTCTGCGGAATCGTTCGGGCATCCGGGCTTTGGCGGCCAGAGTGGTTGGGCCGATCCGGCAACGGGTATCTCGTTCGGCTTTCTGACCAACGGGTTCGACCGGCACGATATCCGTGAAGCCCGCCGGCGGGTGTCCCTGTCGAGTCTGGCCGCTTCGTGTGCGTCGGAGTAAAGATGCAGGTTCGATAATGCTCCGCCGATCTGGTGATTCGCCTAGTCCTCCGTATCCTGTCGTTGGCTGGCGAAATATTCGTTGATCGACCGGAGCAATTCGGGGCGGTCGCTTTGGAAGGGACACCGGTCTAAGCGCTCGGCGACATGGGCTGCCACATAGCTGGCAAAGAGATGGTAGAGCAAAGGCGAAAACTCCTCACGCATCTCACCGTGGACGGGTAACACCATGTGAGCATGGCGGGCGACCTCTGTATCGTCTTTGTGCGTCACGGCAATGACGTGTCGGCCCAAGCCGCGCGCTGTTGCCGCCACGCTCTCCGCCCGCCAATGCGAGCGGCCCGGCGGGGCGATAATAAAAACCGGCATATCCACCGGGTAGGCAAAGCGTTCAACATGCCACCACTCTTCCAGGTCCTGCCCCATGGCAAAAACACCCGCGGCTTCGATCAGCTTTGCGGCGCTGTAGAGGGCGGTACCATAATTCGGTCCACTGCCCAGCATGACCACAACGGGGCTTGCGGCAATCATATCCGCTACCTCCCGGCAGCCTGCCTGAATCGCATTCGTGGTGGCGTCCACGACAGCGGCGAGATCGACGAGTTCCTGGCGCAGACCTTGTGCTTCTTCTCGGGCATACCTGCCTTGCCGCTCTCCTAACTGAATCGCCCCCAACAGCATTCCCATCAGGCTGGCTTGATAGGTGCGAATTCCTGGGGAGCGTTCTCTTTGTGGCAGTTCGACTGTAATGGCACGGTCCGCCGCCTGCGTGACTGGGCTGTTGGGCGTGCCGGTGAGGGCCACGGTGAGTGCGCCGTTCTCTTTGGCGCGTTCAATCGCTTGCACAACGCGTTCGGTACCGCCCGAGGCCGAGGTTGCAATTACCAAGGTTTGTGGTGGCGCAGCGGGATGCATCCAGGCGGCGCCGTAGTCCAGAAAACGTTGCGCGCTCAGCGGTTCGCAGTCCACGCCGGCAATAGTCTTAAAGGCCATTTCGGCGGCACACGCGGCGTGGTAGGAGTCTCCGTCTCCGGTGAGGTAGACCTTTTTCACCGCAGCCCACTCCGAATCCGTGAGGGCCTCCCATACCTTTCGCGCAAACGGGCGGGTCAACTGTCGTACATCGCCGGCTAAGCCTGCGACCTGCCTGAACATCACCTCCGGCTTGAGTGGCTCCATCATTCAGTCCTTTTCATTCCAGTCCTCGCACGATGTCTACATAGGCCTTCACCCGCTCGACATCAATTTGCCCGCCCCACCCGCCACGTTCCAGACAGGTGCCAACAAACGCGCCGTCCGCCGCAGCCAGCAAACGTGCCGCGTTATCGTGATTGGTGTAGCCCGCCAAAATAATCGGCAGGCCCGGCACAGCTTTCCGCACCGAGGCGATCATCTCCAACGTTTTCCTCTCGTCGTGAGCACCCAACGACACCGCGTCCGCCCCAACGTATTTGGCACTCCGGGCGATCTCTGCGGTCGGCTTTGGCTCGCCGAACCATTTGAAGTGCATGGAGTCAACTTCGGCAATGACCTTGACATCCCAGGCATCAATCTTTTTGCGATACTCCATTACGTCGAGCGGATTGGCTTCGACCATGCCGTGCGCGGTCAGCGTCGTGCCCACCACCGCACCGGCCCGAATAAAACTGCCCCCCGCTACCTTTGCCACCGCTAGCGAGGCTTTGAGCGCATTCCGCATCAACTGCACCCCGACCTGGAACTCCTTACCCGTAGCCTGGACGATGGCGTGCACAATCAAGCCCATGGCGGTTGTGCGCGCCGGGTCGGATTCGTCTTTCACGCTGTAGATACGATCGACAGTCTGTATCAGACAACCGTTCGCTCCGCCTTGGTGGAGCGCACGGGCCGATTCAACAGCGGTATCGAGTGTCTGGTTGAAGCTGCCGTCCTGGTAAAACAAGGTGCCGGGCAGTGGTTGTAGATGAATCATGCCCAACACGGCTTTATGTTTGCCAAGGGTTGAAAACTCTCTCATGGTCGGCCCTCCCGAGGATATGCCCCGCGGTGCGTGGCTCCAACTGTGGAATGCTTATCATACTGCTGTCAAGCCACGCAGATGAACAGGCGTATGCCGCCTCTGGACAATCCGCTTTTGGGCGCTATGTATGGGCTTCAACAGAGTAAAAGGAGGAAAGGGGGTTCCTATGAGTTTCGAGATGCTCAACGCCTGGCTCGACGCCTATGGCAGGGCCTGGGAGAGCCAGGACCCGGATGCCGCGGCAGCACTCTTCACTGAGGACGGGACCTATGTCTGGGGTCCGTTCGCCGAGCCGCTCAAGGGTCGGCCGGCGATACGACGTGCCTGGGAGACGGCTACCCAGAAGAATCAGACCGGAATTGCGTTTGGTTATGAGCCCCTGGCGATGACTGAAGACGGACGGTATATCGCGCGCTGGTGGTCATCGATGGAATCCGTACAGACGGGTCAATCCGTCAGAATGGAGGGGTTCTTTTTGATCACGTTGACCGAGAGTGGTCAGTGTCGTGTGTTCCGGGAGTGGTGGAATGAAGATCCTCCCGCAACCGGTGCGTCGGAGTTCGAGTAACTGCTGGCCGGGCGGCGTAGAGAGTGCGGGCGAGCGTGACAAAACAGAACATCCGATTTTCTAAGATAGACGAGGAGGTTTGCACATGAGCAACACGAGAACTTGGGTTGATCTCAACAGTGATGTGGGTGAATCCTTTGGGAACTATGTGCTGGGACAGCCTGAGGAGGTGATGCAGGGGATTAGTCACGCCAACATCGCGTGTGGCTTTCACGCCGGTGATCCAAGCTGGGTCCGTCGCTCTGTCGAGAGTGCCAAGAAGTACGGGGTGACGGTCGGGGGCCATCCGGGCTTTCCCGACATGCTGGGTTTCGGCCGGAGACTCATGCACATCACTCCCCAAGAAGGCAAGGATTATGTTGTGTATCAACTCGGGGCGCTGAAAGCCTTTGCCGAAGCAGCAGGATTGCAGCTTGAGGCGGCCAAGCCGCATAGTGCGTTTTACGTGTGGGCACAGCTCAGCGAGGAGAATACTCGCGCTATGATTGAGGGATTTCAAGCGGTGAACCCGGACATCGTGGCCTACCTGCCGGCGCTGCCGCGCTATCCCGTCCTGGAAGTCGCCGAGCAACTGGGGATGCGGGTCGTCAAAGAGTTCTACCCAGGGTTAGGATACAAGGATGACGGAGACCTGACGTACGGGCACGGCGAGGACAGTGTAGAAGAAGCAGTCCGACTCGTTATGCGAGTTGTCACTGAGGGGAAGGTCACGACTACGGGTGGCAAAGAACTCACGCTTGATGCAGAAAGCATTGCCATATCGGGTGAGTTGATGCAGGCTCCGGAGATACTGCGGGCACTGCGAGAGGCCCTGACCCGTGAGGGGGTGACAATCCGCAGTGCGCTTCATGTTGCGAACAGCCGGTAATAGGGCGGGGCGATGTCACGATCAGGCCGGCAATACGCTCACCACTGAACGTTGTAGACCGTGGCTGCATTGCCCCCGGTAATCATCGCTCGTTTTTCTGTTGTCAGTCCGTTAAAGAATTCATCAATCTGGGGATAGGACTAATTTCGCCCTGATTGGTACACTTCGCGGTATAGTTGTACCAGTACCTAAGGGTGGGAAAAGCTTGACAGTCTTGTCTCTTTTGTGTTTAGGCTCATCTATTAGAAGGGAGGGTCACAATGTATACGTGGTTCAGAACCTATAGTGCGAAAATTGGGTGCATGCCTGAACTGCTCGCCCTCTCGCGTGAGGCTGTCGAGCACCTCAAGGCAAAACACGGTCTGGACGTCGAAATCTATACACAGATCGGCGGAGACCCTATGAAGATCGGCCTGCTCGGCCGTTACGATACGCTCGGCGCCCTAGGCGACCTCGAGGGAGCGGTCGCGGCTGACGAGGAGTGGGCGGCGATTGTCGAGCGGGGCTCGCGCCTCGCGGTCGAGGGGAGCGTGGTCGATCAGTTCTGGAAGAAACTCTAGGCGCTTTCCTTGTATAACTAGTGGGGTCGGGCTGTTTTAGGCCAACTGCTCATCTAGCTTCTACACTTCTTTCCCCAGCGCCATAATTGTACTCAGGAGCGAAGCGATGTCGTCCGCCGAGGGGTGAGGCATCGGCAACACCTCTCTTGCCTGACGAATTTCTGGAGGTCAATGGCTTCTTGGGGGCTCATGCCTCCATCCTACAAAACTACGCCTCCCGCTCAACTACCGGACCGCAAAAAAGCGGAAGCGGTACACTTTGCCGATGCAGGTGATGTAAGTGTACTAGCACCTCAATCTGACGGCATCCTGACTTCTTTTGGATCAGGATTCTAGAGTGCGACGAGCAAAAGGAGGAGAACAGATGGCAGTGGAGAAAGTGTCCCCAGAGGTCGAAGATATTGTCGCGCTCAACGAGGAAATTGAATGGTTGGGTGAAGGCTATGGTGGGTTTGATGAAAACGGCATGATCCGGGGTGTTGCTGAAGGCCCGGTGTGGTGGAACGCCGGTGGCTGGTGGGATGAAGGCGGCTTTCTGCTGTTCAGCGATAATGCCACCAATAAGCGCTATAAGTGGAAAGAGGGCGAAGGGGTCACGCTCTACAAAGAGCCGACGAATGATGCCAACGGGCTGACCCGTGACCGTCAAGGCCGACTCATTGCCTGTGAGCATGCCAGCCGTCAGGTTACTCGCGAAGAGCTTGATGGCAGCCTGACCGTTGTCGCGAATAATTATCGCGGGCAGCGTTTGAACCGGCCCAACGACGTGGTGGTCAAATCCGACGGGGCGATTTATTTCACCGATCCGGTAACGCTGGGGGTCCAACCCGAACTTGACATTGCCGGCGTGTACCGGATTTCACCCGACCTGGGGCAGATCAACCTGCTCGTGCGCGACTTTGTGCTCCCCAACGGCCTAGCCTTTTCGGTGGACGAGAAGATTCTCTACATCAACGATTCGCTGCGGAAACATATCCGGGCTTTTGATCTCGATTCGCTCTGGGGTTCGGGCATGCTGAACATGGCCACCGACCGCGTCTTCTGCGATATGAGCGCCGACCCCCGGCCAGGCGTACCCGACGGGATGAAGGTCGATGTGCAGGGGAACGTCTATTGTAGCGGTCCTGGCGGTATCTGGATCATGGATTTCTCAGGTAAGCATCTCGGGACTATCCTGAGCGGCGGTAAACATGTCACCAATATGTGTTTCGGAGACGATGACTGGCAGACCTTGTTTATCACCACGTTTGGTGAGATGGGCAGGATGCGGGTGAAAATTCCGGGCATCCCGGTACCGCGGGGAGAGGTGTAGGAACGTTGGGCGGATGGGCGGAGCGTAATCCTATGCCTCCGCTATGTGCCAACTCGCGAAGAGGAAGAATGGAGCCCTTGGTGGGGAACATGGCGGACAACGTCCAGATACCACCACCACCGCTCCGGTGGGATGTGGGCAGTCTGACGATGCTGGGAAAGGTTGAGGAATTTCAGCAGCTCCTGAGAGAAGACCTCCACCTGCGTGACTAGCAACCTGTCGGCCTCAGCTAACTGTTGCCGTTCTGCTTCGCTCAGCGTTGCCTCAACATCCGACAATTGATCCCGAATCTTTAACATTTCCAGATGCTCTGCGCCGCTGACCTCGGGATGTTGTACGTCAACGCAATAATGTGTCAGCAGTCGGTTCATCGTCCAAGCTCCTTTACGGTTCCCAATCGCCGAAATTGTTATTCTTGGTATGGGATGAAAATTCTACCCTATCTGGGCGCAGTATAATTTGTGATAAAAGGGGAGGGGCGAGAAACGGTCCTGATTTGCGACGCCACGCTAAAAACATGAATACCCTACAGATCGTCGAACGAGTATACGCAGAACTATCTGAGAGGATAGTACAAGGAGCTATCCCAATTTCCCTACGGCCTCCCGCATTGGTCGGCACGGTTCAGGATGACCCCTTCGACTCTTGGGTGGGAGAGGCGATCAAGCGGACTCTTCCAGATATTGAAGTCTTTCATGCTGGGAAATTGACAACACCCGATATCGTGTTGCGACACAGACCCAGCAATTCAATTTTGGGACTTGAGGTGAAGAAGCTTATTCAGCAGGCCAACGGAAAGGACCCTAGGGGACTAACAATCGATTACAATAGCTGTCTTCCTTGTGGGAAGGCCCTTGTCAAGGTTGGACGAGATACCGTGGAGGCCCCCTGCTTCTACCTCTTTGCCTTACTGAGCAACGATAGCTCCTCGATAGTCACCTCTATTCTCATGGATGGCGATTTTCTCAACTATGATTTTGACCTGCACAAGGACGCAAAGTACGCAAATCAGAGCGAGTACGACCACGGTCCATACGGAGAAGGTTCCGTCCGGCACCGGAGAATGTACACCTATCCGAATCCACTCAATTACAAACTGAACTTCTTTCACCTTCGCCATATACTCGTCATCAAGCAGCACGATGTGGCCGCTCTTGCTGCACGGGATGTCCCCTGTACGGACCTTATCGTCAGAGATGATAAGTATCAGAATTCTTTCCACTACATCGTGATTGACAACTCTACGAGACGCGCCCTCCCTCTTGACCACCTGCCGGTTCGACAGGATATCTTTCAAGCCTGTAAGTCCCGACGGCCACGAGAGCGGACAGCATCCATGCCCCAACTACCAGAATAATTTCATGCCAAAACTTATAGAGAACGACTTTCCGTTTGCGGAACTCTCACTTATAGCCGAACGAGAATCCTGGCGGAAAGAGGTTTATCGCCCTGTCTATTATCTCCATAAGTGGTGGGCTCGAAGGCTCGGCTCGGTCTTTCGTGGGATACTGCTCGGCTCGTGTTTAGGGGATAGTGAGGATTTTTGGGAGTGCTTTTACAAGAAGAATACCTTTGAGAATATCGTTGTCTTCGATCCTTTTATGGGAAGTGGAGTTACTGTCGGCGAAGCCGTCAAACTTGGCTGTAAAGCTGCGGGGCGCGACGTCAACCCGGTCGCATATCTTGCCTGCCGCGCCGCACTTTCCCGATATACTGATGCTGAGGTTCTCTCTACATATCGATGTTTGGAACGGACTCTTGCTCCGAGACTTCTCGGTTACTTCCAAACCAGAACGAGGATCGGCCAGCCTGCGACTGTTTTATACTATTTCCTCGTTAAAGTGGTCCCCTGTCCGGAATGTGGGAAAGAGATTGACCTTTTCAAAACACGAATCTTCTCTAAAAACGCGACTCCTCAGAAGGACTCTTCTGCGCGCACCCTCTGTCCTGGTTGTGGCGCTGTGAACTTCACCGTCTACGATGCTGAGCGCGTCAGTTGTCCAGAATGTTCGCTGACGTATAACCCTCGGCACGGGAATATCAGCGGAGCGGAAGTCCACTGTGACGGCTGTCAATATGCTTTCCGCCTTACCGATAGGATGAAGTCTCTTGAGGGACCTTTACCCTCTCGGCGCTATGCAAAGATGATTCTGACAGAGGACGGGGAGAAACTATATGAACCAATGAACGAATTCGACGGACAGATTGAGCGCCAAATAGCAGAAGAGTTTGCTGTGATCTCAAGCAGTTTCCCCGTTGTGGACATCAAGCCCGGCTACAACACCAACCAGATACTGAACCACAACTACCGGTATTGGCATGAGCTATTCTCCGATAGGCAACTCGTCTGTATCAGGCATCTTATTGAGGCAATCAAAGGTATCGAAGACCCGGACTTGAAGCTCCTTTTTTCTTGCCTCTTTTCCGGCACATTAGAATTCAACAACCTGTTCACCTCTTTTAAGGGCGAAGGGACAGGAGCCGTACGGCATATGTTCTCCCACCATGTCTTAAAGCCAGAGATGATGCCGCTTGAGGCGAACATCTGGGGAACTACCAAGTCTTCCGGCGCGTTTTCAGGCTTGTTCCGGTCGCGTGTTGAAAAGGCCCTTGCCTACAAGGCCGATCCGTCTGAACTCAGGCTTCATTCATCAAAAAGCATGAAGGTTGGCGGTATCAATCAGCCCGTCTCTGTAGAAATAGCGGATAGCTTTGCGCAGTTCGCCTCACAGCCGAAAACAGCCTATCTCACCCTGGGAGATTCGAGTTGTATCGATATCCCTGATAAGAGCATTGATATAGTCGTTACGGACCCGCCTTTTTTTGACAATGTTCATTATTCGCAGCTTGCCGATTTCTTTTACTATTGGCTCAATCAAGCCCTGGAATTCTCCACCACGACGACTACGAGATGTGCGGAGGAAGTCCAAGACACTGATCCTGGACTCTTCACCGAAAAACTCACCTCAGTTTTCGCCGAGTGCAGCCGTGTCCTCAATGATAAAGGTTTGCTTGTTTTTACCTATCATCACGCCCGCCACGAAGGCTGGACCGCTATCCACCGAGCAATCAGACATGCCGGACTTGTCTGTACGCGAGGGTATCCGATAAAGGCCGAAATGTCCGTTTCAATGCCACTGCAACAGGCTGCATCACCAATCCACTTAGACCTCGTTCTTGTCTGTCGTAGGGATAAGCAAGCAAGAGGAAACGGCCGAGCTATCTACCCGCTACGTCCAGCGATCAATGTAGCAAAGGAACAGGTATCCAGACTGAAGTCGGCTGGCATAAAGGTATCTCTTGGTGATGCAAAAGTCATATTGATGGGTTGCCTGCTGTGCGAAGCCCACAAAATGAAGAATTTTGACCGAGAAGAGAGATTTCTGGAGGAACTGGAGCAGAACCTCGACACCTACGTGGCCCAGGTCATTTCTACAAAAGGAGAAGTGCTCTACAAAGCCAAAGAGCCCGAACAGCTACGGCTGTTTGAGGAAATGGAGAAATATTTGGCGAATAAGGAGAGAGGTGGCATCTTAACCTCGGTGGCTCATCCCCAGTCAGCGTCGGTCGGATGAGCGCAGCGTAATCCGCACCGTACCTTCACCGCCGTACCCCTGGCGTCTCCACCGGCAAACCGCGGCCGCGCCAAGCCAGATACAATTCCAGGTTCACGTAGTCGTCAGCCCCGTAGGATAGAGGCTGGGCACGAATCGCGGTGTTGCACCAGGCAAACATGCGGTGCGCCGACCCCAGTGTCTGCCAGCTCAGCCGATAGACGGGGAAGCCATTGGTCTGTCCCTGGCTGACGACCTCACCCCGTAGGCGTTGCCCGGCATACTCATCGTGGCAATGGCTGCACGCCATGTCGAGTTGGCCACGGCGGCGCATGAAGAACGCTTTACCCGCCTCGAAAAACGGTGCGGCCGGTCCCTCGATGTCCACATGAAGTGGCATCCCGTGTGACTGAAAACCCACAAATGCGCTGAGCACCAACAAGGCTTCGGATTCATACGGATAGGCTTCGGCCTGGAGTTGCTCTGTGCGACAGCGGTTGATCCGTTGCTCCAGATTGATGAGTTTCTCTGTACGTGGATCGAATTGCGGATAGCGGGTACGCACCCCGCGCATGCTGGTTGCCGCGTCTCCATGACAACTGGCGCACGCCTGTTGGCCGTCGCCCTGGGTCTGGTCCCATAACTCGCGGCCACGTTCGATCCATAACATACCCGGATTACCAAACGCATCATCCTGTAACTGGCGGTGTTCCTCCGACAGGTAGGTATAGCCGGAGCGACGGCCTTCGACGCTGTATGGGGAAGTCTCGTGCTGCGGATCGCTCGGGGTTTGGGAAGCCTGTGGAGCGTCCTGGCGAAGGGTCAAGAGATAGGCCACAACATCTTTGATTTCCTGCGCGGTGAGGATCGGCTTATCCCGGTAGGCTTCGAGTACGGAATGCAGATCCGCTACCGTATGATACGCCGGCATGATGGAGTGGGGGTTAAGCGCTTTGGGGTCTAGCAGTCGTTGGCGCAACTCCGCGGCGGTATAGCGACTCCCAACGTTGTCCAAGGGCAGCCCCACCGTGCCGTGGAAGCGGCGTTCGGGCAGCGGCAGGGCATGACACACCACACAATCGCCGCGCTCCCGGTCGAGCACAGTATGCCGTCCCCGTTCCGCGTCGCCGGACCGGTCGGTCAACGGAGCGGGAATCCCTTCATACCGGGTCTGCGGATCGCCGAGCTGCTGATTCCCCTGGGCGTAAGGAGCGCTCAGCACAAAAAGTCCAATCCACACCTGAGTGACAAAAGCTTTCCAATAGCTTCCGTACATCGTAGCGTCGCCTTTACTTAAACGTATCGGCTGTAATATTGGCGTACCACGAGCGGGCATAGGCCGCTTCGAGCGCACGGGTTGTCTCCGGCGCGTCAAGCGGACTTGTACCGCTCGATCCTGGGACAACCTGTATCGTGCCGTTTTCAACGGCATACACCGCACTAATAGAGATACCGTAGTCGGGCGCAACCAGGCTGTAGCAGGTATTCATCAATGCCGGTCGTGCAACCGGCTCACCCTGGAGTAGGGCTACAATGGCCGCGGCGCAGACCTTGGCCTGATTATTGGCGCTAAAGGCGGATTTGGGCATGGGATTGGCGATAGCCGCGTCGCCAATAATATGAATGTTGGCGTGCACGCGAGATTCGAATGTGCTGCCGTGTACGGGGCACCAGCCCGTGCTGGCGTCGAGACCGTCCGCCCGCGCAATCGCTGCCGCGCGTTGCGGGGCAACAATGTTAGCTACGGCGGGCTTATATTCGTCAAACTCCGTGCGGACGATGCCGGTGTGGGTATCGACCTGGGTGACCCGTCCGCCCTGCGCGCCGGGCACCCATTCGAGCAGGTTCGGATATAGCCGCTTCCACACGGCCAGAAACAGTGCGTCTTTTGTAAAGCTGTCCTTGGCGTCAAGCAATAAGACTTTTGATTTTGGCTTGTGGGTTTTGAGATAGTGGGCAATCAAACTGGCCCGCTCATACGGCCCCGGCGGACAGCGGTAGGGCGTCTCCGGCGCGCTGATCACCACCAGCCCGCCGTCTTCCATGGCTTCCAGTTGGCGGCGGAGCAGCAGCGTTTGCGAACCGGCCTGCCAGGCGTGCGGAAATACCATACTGGCTTCGGCGTCGTAACCTTCTATTGCCTCCCAGCGCAGTTCAACTCCAGGGGACAAAACGAGTTTGTCATAGGTGAGAGTAGTACCGTCAGAGAGGATAAGGCGCTGCGTGATTGGATCAAGCCCCTGTGCTTGGGCGTGGACAATCCGTACGCCATAGCGTTCCTGCAGCCGTTGGTAGGTATGGGTCAACGAGGCAAGAGGGCGCAGGCCAATCAGGGCTGCATTGCTGAACGGACAGGTGATAAACTGAGGCTGCGGGGTCACCAGCGTAACCTCAAGGCTTGGGTCGGCCAGACGTAAATACTTTGCGCAGGTCGCCCCGCCAAAGCCGCCGCCGACAACGACGACCCTGGCTTGCGTGTTTGCTCGCGCCCGGCGAGTCGGCAGATGGGCAAGGGGGAGACTCGCGGCCAGGCCGAAGAATTGACGACGGGTGAAAAAGGACATCTACTGCTGTCTGCGTGGCTGCCTGACCGCGAAATAGGTCGTTACTGCCTCAATGTCCGCCTCACTCAGCCCTTTGGCAATCTGATTCATCACTGTCCCCTGACGCTCTTCGGTCCGAAACGCCTGCATGGCCACTCTGAAATCCTTGGGTGGTAGCTTGTCAAGTGCGGGAATGGCGCCCTGACTCTGCCCGTCAGGACCATGACAGGCCGCACATGCTTGCGCCCAGGCCACACCACGTACCGGGATTGGGGCTGCGCTCACCAGGGCAGGGGCTGCCAGCAGGCCTGTCAGTAGGACGAAGAGCTGTCGCATCAGGATAAGCGACCGTCTCATTCGCTGACTGTGAGCGCTACGCGCTCGGATGTCGTGACTCCGGCATCGTCTGTCCACACGCACTCCAACTCGCCCGATCCTTCGGCTATAGTAAAAAACGAGAAATACGGGTTGGCGGCAATGCCGGGAAAGAGCTCCGCGTGGAAAACCTCCGTCCCGTTGTACACACACCGGACGGTATGCACGATGTTTTTGGGAATCTTCTGGCCTACGTTGTTATACCGGAAACCCGTTTCCATGGGATGACGGATAAGCAAACGCACTTCAAAGACCGCTCCGCGTTTGACAACTTTGGGGACTTTGATTCTCGCCTTGGCCATGCCATATGCTATCTGGTCAGCTTCCCTCAACACAGGCCGCGGCCGTGACAACAACTTCCGCGCTGGCCATCCAGGCCGTGCCGTCGTTCATGACCGCAACCGCAACAACCTGCTGCGTGCCGGCCAGTCGAATCCGGGTGTGGACCTCGGCTCGTCCGGCCTGCGGCCCCAGCGAGAAACGGGCGATAACCGGCCTGGGATTCTTTTCCGAAAAAATGTGAATGTGCCTCACATGGGCCTGTGGCGTCATCGGACTCTCGACCCGGACCCGTAGCCGAACGGAATGCCCGCTTTCGGCCAGGGTGGGCAGGATAAGTGAGACACGGCCAACTTGGGGCAGCATCCCTCCGGTTGCCTGACGAATGAGCGGCACGAGCTTCTCGGGAAGAGCGTCTGCCGAACGCGCCTTCCCGAGCGGCACGAGCAGGCAGCCCAGCAGACCGGCGAGCACGTGCCGCCGTGACAGGCGGCTAAGCTGGGCGTAAATCATGATTCTTTAACGGCAAGGAGCGAATGCGCTTGCCAGTTGCCGCAAAGATGGCATTACACAGAGCCGGTGCAAGCGGGGCCATGCCCGGCTCGCCCACGCCGCCCCAAAAACCGCCGGTCGGCTTGAGGAGCACCTCAACCGTGGGCATCTCGGCTATCCGCATCATCCGGTAGTCATGAAAATTCGACTGTTCAACCCGGCCCTCCTTAATGGTGATCTCTCCGTACAGCGCGGCGGTCAGGCCGTAGACGACGCTGCCTTCAAGCTGAGCCCGAACCGAGTCGGGATTGGCCACATACCCACAGTCAATACCGACAACCACGCGATGGAGAGTCAGCTCACCCGTGCCATTGACCGAGGCCTCAATCACCGCCGCGGTATAGCTCCCGTAGGAGTCCTGTACGGCAATTCCGCGGTGTACGCCTTCCGGCAGCGGGCTGTCCCATCCGGCTGCCTCGGCGACCGCGTCCAGAATGGCCAAGTCCTTCGACGCCTGGGGGGTCTGGAGGAGGGTGCGTCGAAATTGGTATGGGTCCTGCCCGGCCGCGTGGGCTAGCTCATCAATAAAACTCTCCCGAAAGAACGGATTATGGGTATGCGCCACCGCCCGCCACGGCCCTGGCGGCACGTGGGTGTTGCGCATGGCGTATTCCATATGCATGTTCGGAAAGGTATACGGCGCGTCGGCAAAAGTCCGAACACCGACGATATCAACCCCGTCCCGAATCAGATGGGGGCGGACTTCACTGAAAATCGACTGCTCGGCCTGGCGCACGGTCCAGGCGGTTGGTTCCCCGGCCGCGTTGAGCGCGGCCCTCATGCGGACCAGGGCCACCGGCCGATAGCGGCCGTGCTGGATATCCTCTTCTCTGGACCAGATCAATTGCACCGGCGTGCCGGGCATGGTTTTGGCAATCCTGACAGCCTGACGCACAAACTCAATGTGCAGCCCGCGCCGCCCAAAGCCTCCTCCGAGATGGACCTTGTGGACCTCGACTCGACTGACCGGAACGTCCGCGGTTTCAGCGGTTACGGCTGCAGTGGCCTCGCTGTTCTGAGCAGGCGCCCAGACGTCGACCCGCTTGTCCGTATACAACGCCGTACAGTTCTGCGGTTCCATGGTAGCGTGCTCAAGATAGGGAGCGTAGTAATCGGCTTCGATCATTGTGGCCGCGCTGGCAAACGCGCTGTCGATATCGCCTTCATGGCGTGAGACCGGTGCTTTTTCGAGTTGGATGCCCTCGCGCAGAAACTCCAGGATGCTGTCGCTGCTGACGTGGGCGTGCTCACCGAAGTCCCACTCAATAGGAAGCGCACGGATAGCCTGCTGCGCGTTCCACCAGCTCTCTTTGGCAACGACGACCACCGCGTCTTCCAGGGGAACGACCTTGACCACTCCGCGCATGTCGGCGATTTTTTCAGCATCTACGCTTTTCAGGCTGCCGCCGAACACCGGACACTGGGCAATCGAGGCATAGGCCATGCCGGGCAGCCGGGTATCAATGGCAAACGCGGTCTTGCCCGTCACCTTATCCGGGATGTCAAACCGTGCGGCCGGTTGGCCCAAAAGGGTCCAGGCTGCGGGGTCTTTGAGCGGCGGATTTTCGGGGATGTCGAGCGTGGCCGCCTCCGCCGCCACCGCTCCAAAGCTGAGCTGCCGTTGGGTTGGGGTATGGGTGATAAGACTGTTCTCGGCAACACATTCTGCGACCGGCACACCCCAGCGCTGCGCGGCTGCGGTGGTCAGCATCAGGCGGGCCGCGGCCCCAGCAGTGCGCAAATACTCCTGGCTGTCACGGATCGACCGGCTGCCGCCGGTGAGCATGGTCTGGAAAATCCGATTGCGTCGCAGGTGTTCGCTCGTTGACGCATATTCGGCCTGGACCTTGCTCCAGTCACAGGCCAACTCTTCGGCAACCAGCATGGGCAGACCGGTAAAGTTACCCTGGCCCATCTCTACCCGTGCGACGCGAATGATGATGGTGTCATCCGGTCGAATCAGAACCCAGGCGGTCACCTCAGGACTGGTTTCTGCTTGAGCACTCGCCTGCTCCGTCTCTGCCACAGAAGACTTGGGAAGCGTTACTTCCAGGAGCAGTCCGCCCCCGACCGCGGCCGAGCGTAACAAAAACGAACGACGGGACATCTGTTGCATCGGCACGTCTTTATCCTTTCATCCCGTTGTTCGAGCCAGATTTTTCGGCGGCCGTATGAATGGCGGCCCGAATACGCGTATACGTTCCGCACCGACAAATATTCGTCACGGCTTCGTTGATGTCGGTATCGGTTGGCTGGGGCTTTTTCTTTAGCAGCGCCACGGCTGACATAATCATGCCGGTCTGACAATAACCGCACTGCGGCACCTGATGCGCGACCCACGCCTGCTGTAAGGGATGGCTGCCATCCGTAGAGAGCCCCTCTATGGTCGTAATTTTCTTACCCGCGGCTATGGAGACCGGCATGACGCACGAGCGCACCGGTTCGCCATCCAGATGGACGGTGCAGGCACCACACAGGGACATACCACAACCGAATTTCGTTCCGGTCAGTCCCAGGATATCGCGCAAGACCCACAGCAGCCGCATGTCCGAGCTGACATCAACGCTGTGCTCCGTTCCGTTCACGGTCAGTGAAATCATGCCACCTCCTTGTCACCTCAATATTCGCTCTATTTGCATGCATGCGGACTCGGAGACACGTCCAAGGCGGGGCTGCGTTCAAAAAAGCCCACCGGCATCAAGCTGAAGCCGGCATACTCGACGGGCATCACCGGCCAATCCTCGGGTCGCGGAATATGGGTGAGGCCAAAGGTATGCCAGACAACAATGTCGGTATTCTCGATGTTGCGTCCACGTGAATAGCGCAGCAGACCCTCACCGCCGGGGCTCTGGAGCGTGATGTCGCCGGCCGCGCTGAGTTCATCCGACGCAAACGCGGTGACCCACAGATTATGCTGGGCAAACCCGGCCCGTTGCCCCACGTAGGAGTCTGCCTGGGCAAACAGGGTTGGTGTTGCGCCGGCGAGCAGCTTATAGCCGACCGGCACCCCCAGCCGGTTTGTTCGCTGTGGGTTGACGATCTTCCAGCTCCGGCTGGCCCGAGGGTCAATATCCCGCCGCGCATCGTCTTCGGATGCCAGGAGCGTTGTCTTGGCACGGAACTGTGTACCATGCGGATTGTCCGGCCCGTGCGGAACGGGTTCGACCTCGACCTCGTACACCGAGTTGTGCTCACCATCCACATCAAAATCGAGCCGGAAACAGAACAGGTGCTGGTGAATCGGGGAGGCCAGGTTGGGCGCAATCAGTGGAGCGAACTCGGGCTGCTCGGCACCGGTTTCAACCGCACTGACACCGACGATACCGGTCAGCTTGACCTCCATCTGAATCGTACCGTCCAGATATAAATACCAGAAGAAGCCATACTCATAGTTCCCGACCGTAAAGAACGAACTGACCACCAAACGCCGCGAACGCCGAACCTCCGTGGTCGCGGATAGCAGGTCCCGATGCTTCCACAGCACGCCGTAATCTTCTTCGTGCATGCAGATGGCGTTTTCGATTGTATAGACAGAACCGTCGGCCAGTAGCGTGGGCATATCAAAATAATAGATTTCGCCCAGACAGTCGCAGCCCAGGGTGAGCGAATTGGCCAGATTGCCCACGCTCGCCTCGCTGGCATCCAGCACGTGCTTCCAGGTGTGCATGGGGTCGCGGTCGCCATAGGGGACCACCATATCCGCCAGCGACGCCCGATACAGGATGGACCGCCGCTCCCCAGCATCATCATAACTCAAGGTGTGCAGAACCAAGCCATGCTGGGGATGCATGCCGACCCGGAACGACCATTTCTGCCATTCCACCGCGTACCCATCGACGCGGAAACTCGGTCCCTCGGGCTGGGTAATGGAAATGGGTTTCAGGTCGGTCCGTAGCGCAGGCTGATGACTGGCCTCGTACCGCCCACTCTCCGGTGGCAGGGCGGTCACGCCGTGGTCTTCCAGATGGACCACCCGGCCCGCAGTCAGGTCCACGTGGGCAATCAGACCTTGGAGCGGCCGGGCATAACCGTTGTCGGTCTTGTCTTCACGCACAAAGGCAATCGTCCGGGCCAGACGATGGGTCGGGTCCACGCCGTCGGGGAGTGGGCCACTGCCCGGCCACATATCGATTTGCACCCGGCGCATATCCTCGACCCCGCGCCGTCTCACCGCGGCCTGCCAGGTGGGATCAGCTTTGGTGATCTTGATCGATTGCATGAGGTCCAGTCCCCCAAACGGCACCTGTCCGCCGCTGAGACGCTGCACCTCAAGCAGTTCTCCGGTCGTGATATTGACCCGTGCCGCAAAACTGCCGGCCTGGCTTCCGTTGGTATATTCATCCACCCCCAGAAAGCGCAGCACCCGAGCAAAAGACACGCCCGGGGCAAAGGTCTTGACCTCATCTTTGGACGGCTCCACCAGGCTGACACTGGAGAAGGCGATCTGGCCGCTCAGCTTGTCCGAGCCTTTGAGGATGGCCACGCCGCGTTCAATCTCACTCCGGCTCAGCGGGTCCAGGGGATGCGTGGGGAGGGTATGTGCGGGAGCTTCCTGTATATCCTGTACGGCGCTGGTCATGCTGGTTTCTCCTTTGTCAACGTGCCATCAGGGCGATCTGTTCAGCGTCCACCTGAAATATCGTAGATCGTGGTAGTGACATACGAGGCCTCATCCGTGCAGATCCACACTACCAGATTGGCCACCTCTTCGGGTTCGCAGATACGCCCCAGGACCGTCTGCTCTTTGGCAATGGCTTCGGCCCGCTCAATGCCGATACTCGCTTCAAAAATTTCCGTCCGGGTAATCCCGGGCCGTACGCAACAGACCCGAATCCCCTCGGGACCGACTTCCCTGGACAGGCCCATGGTAAAAGAATCAAGCGCACCCTTGCTTGAGGCGTAGACCACATCACCCGGCAGCCCGCCGTACCGCGAGGAAATGGAGCCGACGTTGACGATCACGCCTCCGGCGCCGCCCCGTTTGGTGGACATGCGTTTAATGGCCTCGCGGGCGCTGACGAACACGCCGAAGATATTGAGATTATACACCCCCTGGATACGCTCCAGCTTGGCGTCGACAACCGCGGTCTCATAGTCGATCGCGGCATTATTCACCAGGGCGGTGACCGGGCCGAGTTCGGCATCGGTCCGGCGGAACAGCTCAACAACGCCCTCTTCCGTTCCCACATCGGCCTGCACGGCAATCGCCCGCTGCCCGGCCTGGGTCACGTCGTGAACCACCTCTTCGGCCCGATCCTTGGCGCGCGCATAATTGACGCACACGTCAAACCCGGCCCGCGCCGCCCGCCGTGAAATAGCGGCTCCAATGCCGCGACTTCCGCCCGTCACGATCATGATACCCGACATCCTGTCTCCTTCTGTTAGAGGGCGATCGTCAGCAGCGAGCTGCCGTCTGCCTGGACGGTCAGCCGATCATCCGGGTTGACGACCACCGTGGTCGTGCTGAACTCAACGATGGCCGGGCCGGTGAGCCGGTCACCCGCCGCCAACGCGTTGCCCTGATACACCTCGGTTTCCACCTCGGCATTGACCCCAGCCATATAGGCCATGCGCCGGCTGGTCGGCTGTGGTCGGCCCGCGGACTGTGTGGCCAGCCGACCTTCAGGGGCGGGGCGGTTGCCCGTGGCGGCGATCCGCCAGTGCAGGCACTCAATGGGCTGGTCGCGCATCGAATAGGTAAATCGCCGCTCGTGCTCGTCATGAAAGTCAGCTTCGAGTCGACGCAAGAGGGTAGCGTCAATGGGTCCTTCGGGCAGCGGTACGGTCAGGCTATGGACTTGGCCGGGATAGCGTCCCTCCAGGTGCCGGGCGAACCGAATCTCTTCGGGCTTAAAGCCCTCCTCCTCAAGATGGGCGCCGCTCTCGGCGATCAAGTCGTCAAACACCCGGCCGATGTCCGTGGCCGCGCCTGACTGATTCGTATAGCAGTGGTGGAGGCGCACATAATCGTGCCGTACCGGCGTGACCGCCATACCGAACGCACACAGCCCACCCGCGGAACGCGGAATCAAAACCTCGCCGATCTCCAGCATGCGAGCTAGCTCGGCTGCGTGCAGGCCGCCCGCCCCGCCGCCCGCGACCATGACATAGTCGCGGGGATCAATGCCGCGTTCAATCGAGACCGCTCGGATGGCCGAGGCCATATTCGAGTTCACGATGGTCAGGATGCCGGCCGCGGCCTCGCGGACGGACAGCCCCAACGGCGTGGCAATATTTTCGGCAATGGCCCGTTGCGCCAGGCTCTCGTCGAGAGAACGTCGGCCGCCCAGAAACGCACCGGGCGACATCCGGCCAACGGCCAGGTTGGCGTCGGTGACCGCAGGCGCACGGCCTCCCCGGCCGTAACAGGCCGGACCTGGCTGGGAACCCGCGCTCTGCGGACCGACCCGCAGCGCCTTGCCGCTGTCGAGCCAGGCAATGGAGCCGCCACCGGCGCCGATCGACAGCACTTCGACCCCGTTCACCCCAATAGGCTGGTGCGCAACCTTGATATCGGTTGACATGACCGGTTCACTGTCGCGCAGCATACAGACGTCGAAGCTGGTCCCGCCCATGTCGATGATGATCAGCCGGTCGGGCGCCTTGGTATCCGAGGCGTAGTGCGCGCCCGCAGCCGGCCCGGCTGCGGGACCCGAGGCGACCGCGTTGACAGGCCGCGCCAAAAGGTCCTCAACCGACGCACAGCCGCCGTTGACCTGCATGATCTGCGGCGGATGGGGCAGGCCGTCGGCCGCCATCTCTTTCTCAAAGGCGCGCAGATAGTCGCCGATAATGGGCGCGATATAGGCCGACAGCACGGTTGCCGAAGTGCGCTCCCACTCGCGAATCTCCGGCAGGACATCGGAGGAGCACAGCACATCGACGCCGGGCAACTCCTCGCGTACGATCTCGGCAGTGCGTTTTTCGTGGCTCGGATCGACGATGGACCACAGATAGGCCACCGCCACCGCTTTGACGCCGTGGGCGCCGAGTCGTTGGGCCGCTACGCGAACCGCCTCTTCGTCGAGCGGCAGGACCTCGGAGCCGTCCGCCCCGGTACGCTCGGGAATGCCCAGGCGCAAATAGCGCGGAATAAAGTCCTCAGGCTTCTGGAGGTGGATGTTGAATCGCTCGGGCTTGCCGCCCCGGCCCAGATACATGATATCCCGGAGCCCCTGGGTGCACAGCAGGCCGATGACCGGGCCGTTGCGCTGGATCAGAGCATTGGTCGCCATAGTCTGGCCATGAACCAGAAATTCCGTCTCACGCAGCAGTTCCGCGACCGTGGTTCCTGCTTCCTCGGCCATGCCGCTGAGCCCCCGCGTAATCGCCAGCAGGGGTTGGTCAGGAGTCGAGTCTTCTTTGTAGACGTGGAACCTGCCGTCGTCGCGCAGCAGGACCACATCGGTGAAGGTGCCGCCGATATCGATACCGACCCGATGCCCCATGTTTACGTCTCCTGCGGCGTAGTGCTGAAGTTTCGGGCGATGGTCGGGGCTTCGAGATAGCGATCACCGGGGCGCATATTCTGCTGCGTCCAGGTGCCGGCCGCTGGCGTGGTGGGCTCGATCATCGGACGCTCGTTCTGACGCAGTTCGGCCCGGAGATTGTCGGTCGCGGCCACGTCGAGGCTGCGCTCAAGGTCGTCCTTGACGACCACGCCAAACACGTTGCGGGCCGTGTCTTCGCTGATCCACTCGTCCCGCAGGTCGCGGCGCACCTGTTCCGGGTCGCGGTCGAGTGGGTTGCCCCAGCCGCCGCCGCCCGCGGATACCCCGTTCCAGGTCTCGCCTTCGCGAATCAGTAATTGCCCTGCGGAGGAGGTAAACGTCCGGCTGCCATCCGCGTGCTCAATATAAATGCCGCCGCCTGGGCTCATGGCGCCGCCGTTCACCCCGTGCGGCGGATTCTTCAGGCCCTCGCCAAAGCCGACGCACTCCATATCCCCGGCAATCGGCCGATAGCGGGTGCGCAGTCCGGGTCCGCCGATCCATTGGCCCATGCCCAGGGCGTCGGTCTCGATTTCGTTCTGCTCGACGCGGATCGGATACAGCAACTCCAACTGCTCGATTGAGGCCGAGGTGAGTCCCCCCATGCCGGCGATGGTGCACAGCACCGGCCACCCATCGGCGTTCTTTGCCGCGCCCTGGCCTCCGCCACTGTTGAACAGCATGCAGCCCCACTCCTTACCGGTTCTCGAATCAACCCCGTTGAAGTTCGGGATGTGGGCGGTGTGCGCCCCGCCCGCGGGCACGCGCTCTGGGATGGCCTCGGCCATGGCGATATTGATGACCTCGTGCATGGGATCGGCGGGATTCTGGGTTGCCCCTGCCACTGCGGCCGGCCACTTGGCCAGGCAGATGGTGTTGTCGTCGGCGTTGGCGCTGATGTGTTGCAGCACGCCGTGGTTATGCGGAATGTCGGAGTCAATATAGTACAGAAACGGGATCGTCGAAGTCGCCATCATGACCGCATAGGTCGCGTTGAACGATCCGGTGGACGGCGGCCCACCGCTGTAATGCACATGGATATCCGCGCCCTTCTTGGTGATGGTGGCCCGAATCGGAATATCGGTGGCCCCATTGCCGTCGGTATCGGTCCAGGTCTCACCGTGGTAGACGCCGTCAGGAATCGAGCGGAACTCCTCTGACGCGCGCTGGTCGGCGTAGTCCATGAGCCCGTCGCTATAGCGCACCACCTCGTCGCGACCGTACTGCTCGCACAGCTCGATCAGACCCTTGCGGGCTACGCCACAGGCGCCGAGTTGGGCACGCAGGTCGCCGTGCAGGGCGTCCCGGTAGCGCACGTTGGCGAGATACAGCTCGACAATATCGTGGCGTTCGACACCCCGGTCGACCAGCTTGGTCGGCGGAATGACAATGCCTTCCTGGAAAATAGTCTTGGCCGCGGGCACGATGCTCGACGCCTCAATAGCGCCGGTATCGAGCTGATGGCCGCGCGCCACGGTCCAGAACACCTGCTTGCCGTCTACGAAGACCGGCTGGGCCGTCACTAGGTCCGGGATGTGGGTATTGCCTCGGTAGGGATCGTTCGACATATACACGTCGCCGTCGTGGATATCGTCTCCAAACACGGAGACAATTTCCATCAGCAGGGTCCGAATACTGTTGCAGTGGATGGGCAGGCAATCGGCCATGGTGACTTGACGCGGCCCGCTGGAGTGGGCGTCGTAGATCATGCACGAATAGTCGCGGGCCAGGGCAATAACCGAGGTCCAGGCCGTCTGCTCCATGGCCAAGGTCATCTCCTGACCAATGGCCTCAAAGCGGTTACGGATCACACTGAAAGTGATGGGGTCGAACGCCGCCTCCGTGGGTGGCAGGGGGATGGCATCAATCTTACTGGCCGTTGCCATGGGTGCACTCCTTTACGAAACGATTCTACTCACAGACCGGACTCCCGCAGGAAAACGTCTCCGAATCGTAAACGTTGAGGCGTGAAGAATCAATGCGTTCCGCCGGATAAGCGCGGCCTGCCTGGAAGCGTCTGGGAGTGAGGACCATCTTGGCATGGCAACAGAATAGTCGGAATTTTTTTACTACTGATCTGGAGTGATGGAGGCACGGCGGTAGAGCGGGGACGGATGGTTCTTGCTCGTACGGAGCCGCTTCCCAAACGGATCTTGGACGGGCATACTCGACCTGGTCGGGCAAAAGGCGGCCCCAAACTCAACCAAGAAGGGCCGTGTGTTCTTCGGTAGGGGAAATCCCATGCACACTCTCACCCTGTCTCCATTGCATCCAGTGTTCGTTGCTGAAGCCCAAGGGCTAGACCTGCGGCAGCCAACCGACCCGGCTGAAGCCGCCCAGGTCGAGGCGGCGCTGGATGAGTTCGCCGTGCTAGTCTTCCGCGACCAAGTCCTGGACGAATCCCAGCAGATGGCGTTTACCCGCGCGCTCGGTCCTGTCGATATGGGACTGCTCAAGGTGTTGCAGCGGCGGAGTCGATTCAAAGAGGCCGGGATGATCGATATCTCCAACGTTGATCTCGAAAGTCAGATTCTGACCCGGGACGACCCGCGCCTGATTACCATGCTGGCCAACCAGCTCTGGCACAGCGACAGCTCGTTCAAGCAACCGTCGGCGCGGTATTCCCTGCTGCTGGCCTGTATTGTCCCCGAGCAGGGAGGAGAAACCGAGTTCGCGGATATGCGCGCGGCCTACGATGCGCTGCCGGACGAGGTCAAGGGAGAGATCGAGGGGCTGGTGGCCGAACACTCCGCCTTTCATTCGCGTATTCAGCTCGGCGACCAGCAGTACACGCCGGAAGATTTGGCCAAGTATCCGCCCGTGGAATGGCCTATCATCCGTACCCATCCGGGCTCCCAGCGTAAGACGCTCTTTATCGGGGCGCATGCCACGCGCATTGTGGGCTGGCCCGTCCCGGGAGGGCGGCTCCTGCTCGCCGACCTCTTAGAGCATGCCACGCAACGTCAGTTTGTGTACCGCCATACCTGGCGTCCGGGTGACCTGGTGATCTGGGACAATCGCGCCGTGCTGCATCGCGGTCGGCGCTACGATCTTTCCCAGCGGCGGGAGTTGCGCCGGAGCACGGTCGAAGACGTACGGGTGTGAGCGCTATAGTCCGAGCCCACAGGAGGGAGTGCGATGCGACTTGGATTAGTCACCGGATACTCAGGCCCGAAGATGGAGCACACCATGGAGGTGATCTTGGAGGCCGAACGTCTGGGGTTCGACTCGGTCTGGACCGGTGAGGCCTGGGGTTCGGACGTGGTTTCTTTTCTGGCCTTTGTTGGCGCGCGTACGTCAAAAATCAAGCTGGGAGCGGGAATCTTGCAGATGCAGGCGCGGACTCCGGCCATGACGGCCATGACCGCCATGACGCTTGATGGTTTGACCGATGGACGCTTTCTGATTGGGTTGGGGCCGTCGAATCCACAGGTCATTGAGGGCTGGCACGGTGTGCCCTATGGCAAGCCGCTCCAACGCTATCGGGAGTACGTCGAAATTCTACGCAAAATTCTGGCCCGTGAGGAACGGCTTGAGTTCGCCGGCCAGGAATATCAGATTCCGTACGCCGGGCCGGATGCCAGCGGGCTGGGCAAGCCGCTGAAGAGTATTCTCCACGGTCGGCCCGATATGAAAATTTACACCGCCTCGATTGGCCCCAAGGGGATTGAGCTGGCTGCAGAAATCGCCGACGGCCTGCTTCCGGTGTGGATGAGTCCGGATTGGGGCGAATCGTATTATCTCCCGCACCTCGAAGCCGGGTTGGCCAAAGCCGGGAACGGCAAAAGCCTGCGGGATTTTGATCTCGCCCCGTATGTGACGTGTGTGCTGGGGGACGACCTGGACCAATGCCGCGCCCCGGTCAAAGCCAGTCTGGCCTTGTATATCGGTGGCATGGGGGCACGCACCAAGAATTTCTATAACAGCTATGTCCGGAACTTCGGGTATGAGGGACTGGCCACAACATTGCAGGATTTATACCTCTCGGGCCAGAAAGCGGCCGCCCAAGCGGCTGTGCCTGATGAGCTTGTCGATGCCGTTGCCCTGGTCGGTCCCAAGGAACACATCGCCGAGCAACTCACGCGCTGGAAAGCGTCACCCGTCACGACCATGATTATTGGCACGAATCAGGTCGAGGCTCTGCGCGTCCTGGCGGAGTTGTGCCTGTAGCCCACGACATTGTGAAATTGAACGAAAATCGCACTGGTAGAAGGCTGACATAATGAAACTCTATATGGTGCCTGCCGCACCAAACCCCACGAAAGTGATGCTGTATATTGCCGAGAAAACGGCTGCCGGGACTGAGATGGGTATCGAACAGGTCCTCGTCAATGCGCTCAAAAACGAGCAAAGGAGTGAGGACCATCTGGCGCGCAATCCGTTTGGGAGTCTGCCCGTGCTGGAGGTTGCGGACAATGAGTATATTGTCGAATCCCTGGCGATTATTGAGTATTTGGAAGAGCGTTTTCCCCAACCGGCAATGTGGGGGAATGGGACGCGTAAACGTATACGCGCCCGTGAACTGGAACGTATCGCCGATCTCCGCGTGCTGCTTCAGATCGGGCGCTATGTCCATGCCACGAAATCGCCTATCGGACTTCCCCCTAATCCCGGGGTTGCGGCCCAGGCTAAGCAGGCACTGCCGGTTGCATTTCAGTACCTTGAGAATGTTTTAGCCGACGGTCGCGCACTGCTATTAGGCGATCGCGTATCGGTTGCCGACTGCACCCTTCAGGCGGCCTTGCAGTTCATGCGCTT
Source organism: Candidatus Binatia bacterium (assembly GCA_022820725.1). GTDB lineage: Bacteria > Desulfobacterota > Binatia > Bin18 > Bin18 > Bin18. The sequence continues at coordinate 305,067 of JAJEFA010000010.1, read as the reverse complement.
TGCCAAGTTTGATCTCATCGGAGACTATCCGCATCTCACACGCTGGGACGCCGCGTACCGCCAACGTGCGGCGGCTCAAGCCGTGTTGAAATTCTAAGTGCGACAGGTCTTGAGCCGCCCTCTTCTACCTGCGAGAAGGGGCTGAATGAGTAGGAGAAAATTCATGAGGATTGGGATTTCACTACCGGTGAGAGAGCTTCAGGGCGATTTGGGAGCAATCAGGGCGTTTGCCCAAACGGCCGACGAGTTGGGCTATACGCATTTGCGCGTCCCGGATCAGGTTCTCCGGCCCGATAGCGGTTATGTGCACGAGCCGCTGACGCTGCTGGCCTATGTGGCGGCCATAACGCAGAGGATAGAGCTGGTGCCTTCGGTCATTGTTCTGCCCTCGCGCCAGACCGTGCTGGTCGCCAAGCAGGCTGCGGAGTTGGACGTGCTGTCCGGTGGCCGCCTGCGGCTCGGCATCGGCGTTGGTCCCAGCGCTGAGGAATACCAGGCTATGGGTGCGGACTTTCGGACGCGGGGGGATCGCTGCGAGGAACAGATGGGCCTCCTCAAGCAGCTCTGGACGCAGCCCACGGTTGAATTTGACGGACGCTGGGACACAGTCTCCGGAGCCGGTCTGAATCCGCTACCGGTCCAAAAGCCAATCCCGCTCTGGATAGGCGCGCAGAGCGTGCCCATCCCACGCATTCGGCGTCGGGTCGGACGCCTGGCCGACGGCTGGTTCGTGCTGTGTACGCCGGAAGAGTTCCCGGCTATACAGGCCGATATTCTGCGCGCTGCTGAAACGGCCGGCCGGAGCCCACAGGATATCGGCACCGAAGCCGGTGTGGCCGTAGTCGGTCCCCGAGAGGCGGAATGGCGCGACCGGGTGGCCGGGTGGCGGCGAGCCGGCCTCAGCCACGTGTGTTTACGCACGCTCGGGGGCGGTCTGGATACGCAGGGTCATCTGGACACCATGCAGCGCGTGTATGCCGAGGTGCCCAGGGACTGAGCTATCGATCCCGCTAGGCTTCGTCCTTTGGGCCAAAGGAATCGGTCGTGATCCGACGCGATTTGAACTTCCACTCGCCGTCAACTTTGGCGTACTCGTCGTTATACCAGCCCTTCATTTCCCACTTTTTGCCCTCGCGGTTCATGTGGACTTCCACATAACACGTCCCCGTGGCCTGATCCGGCCCACTCAGCTCAATGACGTGGTTATGGATGAAGGGCCGCGGTTGCATCGCTAGGCCACCCTTGATCATGGTGCGTAGGCCATCGTGTCCCTGCGCGCCCGGCAGGCTGGGGTCGTCGGTCGAGAACGAGCCGTCTTCGGTAAAGAGGTCGACGTATCCCTCCAAATCCTGTTGCCACACACAGTGACAATACTGCAAAGGCAGGTTGCGAATCGCTTCGCGGTCAACCATTTCTTGCATTTGCACCTCAAGACTCTTGTCTGCCATGTTGTCCTCCTTTTTCGTCCCCCTGTTTTTTCCCTCTTCCCTCTGGGAAATGGACAAGGTGTTGGTGTTACTCCGGCAGAAACGATGGGCTGCCCGTTTTGGCGGTCTGACCGCCGTCGGCGACAAACGCCGCACCAGTCACAAACGAGGCCAGATCGGAGGCCAGAAACAGGATGACATTGGCCATTTCTTCCGGCCTGCCCAACCGTCCCATGGGGATGACCTCATCGAATTTCTCGGCAAACCCCGGTTGTTCCAGGGCGGGTGCGATCAGCGGCGTGTCGATGGCCCCCGGACAGATGCAGTTGGCCCGGATGCCGGCACGGGCATATTCAACAGCCACCACCCGGGTGAGATTGATCACGCCGGCCTTGGCGGCGTTATACGCGGCAATCCCGTAATCGGCCCGCAGCCCCGAAATGGACGCGGTATTGACGATGGCCCCGCCGCCGTTCTGGCGCATGACCGGGATGGCCTTTTTCATGACGTGAAAGACCGACGACAAGCCTAGGTCGATCATATTGTTCCAGACACTGTCTTCCAGGTCGGCGGTGCGGGCCATGACCGTACTGTCGGGCTGGACCGCGGGCAGCCCAAAGGCGTTATTGTGCAGAAAATCGAGCCGGCCAAAGGTCTCCGTCGTGGTCGCAATCATCCGGTCAAGGTCGGTCTGCTGTGTCACATCGGCGATCACGGTAATGGCCTGTCCGCCCGCTGCCGTGATCTCGGCGACCACTTCGTTCGCGTTCTCCGCGTTGATATCAGCGACCGCCACCGCCCCGCCGCGCTGGGCAAATCCCAGGGCGGTAGCGCGGCCAATACCCGAGGCTGCACCCGTCACCAAGCTGACTTTGCCGCTAAAATCCATATACGTGTTTCCTCAGCAACCATAGCTACGCCAAATTAAAAATGCGCGCCCCATTATCCCAGAACATCTTGCGTTTCGACTCTTCGGGAATAGGTTGGTCGAGCATGGCCTGCACGCCCCACGGATAGGTGCCGTCCGGGTGCGGATAGTCGGAGTCCCAGGTGAAATTATCGTCGCCCACCAACTCCACCGCAGATTTCATGGTGGGCTCGTCACCCCGGAAACCTACGCACACATTGTTGCGAAAATACTCCGTCGGCGGCCGGGTGAGATACTCATGTTCGGCGTTACCGCTGAACTTCCAGTGTTGCTCCATGCGTTGCAGCCAGTACGGAGTCCAGCCACCGTCGCCCTCAACGTGGATGACCCTGAGCTGGGGGAATTTTTCAAAGATACCGAACCAGATCAAACCGGCCATAGCCGCCATGGCCTCAAACGGATGGGATAAAATATGGCCGCTGGTATGCGTGTCCATGCGGTCGCCAAACGAGGGCACCGAGGCCGAAGCCGAGTCATGGGTTGAGATCGGCCGGCCCAGCCTTTCAATGGTCGCCCACAGCGGGTGATAGTCCTCATGCCACAGCGTACGGCCACCGACCGGATTGGGTCGCATATAATAACTCACGCAGCCGTTTGCCGCGGCGCGTTCGGCCTCTTTGATCGCCTCTTCCGGTTCCTGCATGGGGAGGGCTGCAGCCCAGCGGAGACGTTCGGGCGCTTCGGAGGTATAGTCGGCGGCCCAGTTGTTATAGGCCCGGCAGCAGGCCGCCAGCAGTTTGGTGTCGCGGAACTCGCGGCCGAGCATCTGGCCGGTATAGGTCGGGTAGAGAATCTGGACATCCACGCCTTGCTCGTCCATGTCTACGAGTCGGCTTTTGGCGCTAAAGCCGGTTTCTTTGGCTCGCTCAAAGCGGTCCATGGCCTTGTATGCGGCCTTGAGAAACGCCTTGGCCGCCATCGGATATTTGCCCTTTTCACGGGTAAACGACTCGCCTTCGACCAGAAAGGTACGACGTCCCGACCCCGGTGCCTCGCCCATCCGGGGCGCTTCGGCCTTATACGCGTCCTCCATATGCCGTTCCCACAGCCAGTCCGGCTCCATCATATGAGAATCGGTATCGACAATTTTGAATCCGTCACGCATGGTCAGCTCCCTCCAGTGTGTGCTGCTTTTTTAGCGCCGCTCAGGCTGTTGTTTGGTATCACCTCTGTCGTTACGAGAGTAGGGGGCCGGTCAGCCCTTGGGCAGCCCGAGTACCCGCTCGCCGATGATGTTGTGCTGAATCTCGTTGGTCCCGGCCGCAATGGTGCTGCGCCGCGCCGCCAGCATGCGGTGCGACCATTTCCCGCGGTCAATCGCTCCGCTGGCCTGATATTCGAACTGACTATAGGGACCCAACAGCTCCATGGCAAAGTCCTGCATGCGCAGGTTCAGGCTGCTCGTACCAAGCTTCATCATCGAGCCTTCCGGGCCGGGCGGGAGTCCTTTGAGCTGTTTGGTGAGCTGCCGGAAACTGGTGTATTTGAGCGCCGCGGCCTCGCACGCGAAGCGAGCCAGGCTTTGCCGTACATAGCTGTCCTCCCAGGCCGGACGCCCATCCCGTCCCACTTTTTTGGCCAACTCGGTGAGCTGTCTGACCTCGACCATCATGTCGGTACGCCCGCCGTGGATCGTGCGCTCGAACATCATATTGGTCATGGCGACCATCCAACCCCGGTTCTTCTCCCCAACAAGGTTGGCCAAGGGGACCTGGACATCATCAAAGAACACTTGGTTGAACCCGCTCTCTCCGGTCATCTGGACCAGCGGCCGCACGGTGATGCCGGGGCTTTTCATATCGACCAGCAGATAGCTGAGTCCCTTATGCTTGGGCGCATCAGGGTCGGTCCGACACAGCAGGGTCGTGAAATCGGCGCGGTGGGCGTTGGAGGTCCAGACCTTGGAACCGTTGACCAGGAAGTGGTCCCCCTGGTCAACGGCCCGCGTCTCAACCGCAGCCAGGTCGGAGCCGTGGTCGGGTTCTGACAGACCCTGACACCAGATCTCCTCAGCCGGCGGAATATTGGGGATATAGCGCTGCTTCTGTTCCGGCGTGCCCCATTGCATCAGCGTCGGTCCCACCCGCGCGATGCCCTGAAAATTGACCGTTGGTGGAGCCTTGGCCCGGTCGAGTTCCTGATGGTAGATGACCTGCTGGATCAGGCTCGCACCGCGCCCGCCATACTCCTGGGGCCAGTGGATGCACATCCAGCCTCCGTCGTACAACTGGCGGTGCCAGGCGCGGCGGCGCTCGAACTCTTCCAGGGTGTCGGGGTCGTGCAATTCGTCGTCCCGCCAGTCGCGGGGGATATTGTGTTCGAGCCAGCTTCTGAATTCCTGCCGAAAGGCTTCGTCTTCCGGGCTGAATTTGAAATCCATGCCTAGGCCCTTTCCTCCAACTCGGCCAGTAGCTCGTCCAGGTCCACCTTCCCGCGGCCGGCCTGAATATTACCCTGCGCGTCGCGGGACCAGGTCTCGGGCGGCCGGTCCACCGACAGTTCCACCCCGTTGCCGTCCGGGTCAGCCAGATAGACGGACTCGGACACGCCGTGGTCGGAGGTGCCCTGCAACGGGTAGTCCGCCTGCCGCAGCGCCTGCACCGCCCGGGCCAGTTCGCGACGGTTGGGGTAGAGAATGGCAAAGTGGTACAGCCCGGTATGTCCGGGCGGGGGCGGGCTCGCCTCCGGTCCGGCCCAGGTGTTCAGCGCCAAGTGGTGATGGTAGCCGCCGGCGGACAGAAACACGGCCGAATCCTTGTAACGCATGGTCTCCTCAAAGCCCAGCAGGTCGCGGTAAAAGGTTAATGAGCGCTCCAGGTCGGTCACCGTCAGATGAATATGACCGATTTGGGTTTGAGGGTGAATCGGCTCGTGCGGTGCTGTCACTGCTTGTGCCATAGGGACTCCCTCCTTAGCTAGCCGTTGATAAAGGCGCCTTCGCTATCGAGTTGGGTGAGGATTTGCATCCATAAGCCCAGGGTGACTCCACCGCCGGGAATCGCCGCGGATTGGCCGGCCTCGAACAGCTCGCGTTTTGTGGCTCCGTGTTCGATTGCCCGTTTGAGATGGGCCACGGCGCCTTCCTTCCGGCCCGCAAACACCAGAATGGCGGTCATGACCATTTCACGGTATTTGACCGGAAGGGCCTGACCCTCCCCGGTGCCCTTCTCACCGTAGGCTCGGAACGCCTCAGCGTAGTCGGGGTCTTGCTGCTCCATCCAATCAAGAAAGGCGTACAGTTGCGGATCGGCTTCGGCGTATGAACTCGTTGCTACCCGTGCCGGTGCTGCCGCGTCGGATGCGCTCATAAGTGTCCTCCTTTTTCTTGGGCCATAGCATCTTGGACCGTTGGGGCCAAGAGAGAAGCTTATTCTCGCCACTCCAGCCAACGCCCGTGGGCATGGGCAGCAGCTACGTGGCGTTTCGTATAGGCGCCGTTTTTGAAATCCCTGATGAGGAGCTGTGCCCAGCCTTCCGGGACGCCATCCAGAATGATGACGGAGATGGGCCGGGTTACTGAGAATGTGGCTAACATCCTCCACAACTGTTTGCGGGCCTCAGGCGAGAGCTGGTAGAGGACCATAGAGGCGTAGAGACACAGGTGTGAGTCCTGGGGGGCTTGGGCTAACAGGTCGGGCAAATGGCTGAGCGCGTCGCCTGTCACAATCGGAACCGGATGATCGCGGGCGATGCGGGCGGCGGCTTCAGTTTCTTGGTGACGCTCCAGGTGCTCGGGAAAGATGAGCGCACGCAGCCAGCGCATGGCATCCGCGTCCGTCACGCCAATCGGGTTGATGTCGATTCCCGTGCGCCAGGCGATACGGAATTCTTCGGGTAAAGGTGGGAGGGAGACGGTCCCTCTGACCTGGGTTGAAAGCCGGACGGCCGAGTTCTTGTCGCCCCACGTTCTGCTTGTCCCGGACGGATACTCATAGCGGTGGTAATACCGATCCCAATGGAGGTTCAGTCCGGCGCTGCTTCCGACCTCGATCATCGAGAGGGGCTGATTCCCGGACTCTCGTGCAAGCTGAGCAAAGACTGGCAGAAGACAGGTCGTGCGGCGGACGACGTTGGTTTGGACCAAACGGGTTGTGATGAGCTGCCTGATTGTCTCGGTGTGAGTCCAGACAAAGTCTTGAAACAGCGGATAAGTTTTCTTAGAGGGCGGACTCGGTGTTTTTTCTGAGGCAACCACGTCCGGGTAGAAGTCGCGCAAGGGATGGCGAACTCCGCCGAGAAGGAGATAATGCACCGCGCCGAACAGCAGGTTTGCCGACGGTTGCGAGGGCGGACAGCTGGCGGCGAAGCGCAGCATGTCGGGGTCGTCCAGTACGCCTACCGATAAGGCATGGTACAGGGGCGAGCCGTTTTCTGGCGCCTGTTTCAGACCGAAGTTACGGAAGTAGGCGCGGACCTGATCGAGATCACTGCTTGGCTGGGAAGACATGGGTGAGCGCGTCTCCTGTCACAATAGGAACCGGGTTATCGCGAGTGATGCGGGCGGCGGCTTCTACTCATAGCGGTGATAATAACGATCCCAATGGAGGTTCAGTCCAGCACTTTCATACCTGGCCTCAGGCCAATGGCTTCGCCCAGAAAATATTGATGGCTGGCAATGGATTCCTCGAAGGATGCGCCGTCCTTCGTCGGTGCGAAGTGAAATGACCGACCCCATCCGAACTCATATAAAGTCGGTAATCAGATCGTAAAACGCCTTTACCATGAGGGCGTACTTTTCATTACCCTTCTCCTGGCTGTTACGGTACTCTGACAGGGTTTTGGCCGTGTCTTCCGGTCGAACCGCCTTGGAAATAGGATTATGAAAGTCAGTCGCCATTATCGTTGTTTTCAGACAAGTTAGTGACTAGGCCGTCAGGGTAGAATTGCCGGTACCACTGATGCATTTTGCCTCTAGGACCAGCGTCCCTAGTCCATAAGGGGCGTTGCCGGTAGATTTTTCTTTTCCATATCTCCACATCCTGCCGCCATTGCGAGACCCAGCTCCCAACCACAGAGGACACGAATATTCGTGGCACCCGTCGGGCGGCGAACCAACGGAAAGTTACCCTTTGTTTCAGCGCTTCTACAGGAGTGTGTGTCTGGAATATCGTGATTTCGCCAATTCTTGGAACCTCAAGATCGAACTTCACAATACTGCCGGGACCGAGAAGGGTGACGAGCGCCCGAGATCTCGTCCTTTCGCAAATCCGGCCCCCTATCTCAAACGTTGTCTCGTCTCCAAAATAGGAAATGTGCTCGAGTTCGTCGTCGAGAGCCCAAGAAGGCTCGTGCCGGATTCTTATCCATGGCAATTTTATGTTGGTCCAGGGGATGCGCATGGTACCGTGGAGTTTCGAAAAGTGCTGAAAGTCAACGATATTTTCAGCAAATTCGATAATATGCGTTGCTACCTCGCCCGCGTCGTACTGGCCGCGATAGACAAGCTGCCGGTTGTCTATGTTCGGTTGCGGCGGAAGTCGATAGGGTGCCTGCACGTCCCGGCGTGCCGACCAGTAGATCATGGCCATACCGTAGTAGTCGATCGCGTTCCAGTGCCGATGGACGGCAGGTTGATCTTTGGCGCAGGGGTGGTCGCGAATCCGGCCGTTTCCGTCCAGTTGCCAGCCGTGAAAAGGGCATTCCAGCCGGTCCCCCTTGACCCGGCCGTGGGCCAGGTTCGCACCCTGGTGCGGACAGAATGCATCTACGGCCGCAATCCCGCCGTCTGTCTTGCTGCGGAATAGAGCGATCTGTTCCCCTGCGCACTGAACGTGTTTTACTTCTCCCGGCTTGATTTCCCCGGACGCCGCTACCCTGTACCAACCGTCCGGAAAGGGCGGCGGGTAGGTGAGTTCTCTATAGCGTGTCAGGTTGACGGACATGAAACAGCAGCCTCTCCTGACACGGAATAAAGTGCGGGCTATTCAAGGCCGTTTCCCTAGTTCAAGGTCTTGACAATCCGCCCAGAGTAGGACTTATCCGCCAAAATAGCTCTTGGGATTTTCGACCATCAGGGTGTGAATGGTTCCCTCGCTCACACCGGCTTTAGCCAGGGTTGGAATGATGTTTTTCAGAATATGGGAGTAATTACTGTTCGGACAGGCTTCGACAAACTGCTCCCAGGCTTTGCTGGGCCGGCCCAGCAGACAATGGACGGCATCGTGCGAGAGCATAATCCGGTCATAGCCGACGGCCAGCAGGCCAATCAGCGAGGCCAGACGCATTTTATCCGGAGCAATGATGTCAATGCCAAAACGGTCAAACCCGATCCACGCGCCGCGATCTAAAACGTCAAAATAATAACGCAGATCTCCCACACCACAGGCATGGCCGATGAGCACCCGATTGAAATCTACGCCTTCATCTTCAAACACGTCCAGGGTCTCGCGGCCAAACGGGCCCAACTCGTCATTGTGACACAGGATGGGGACACCCGTCGCCTTGTGGGCGCGGGCCGCCGCGCGCAAACAGGTTTCCTCGTGCGTGCCGATCGTTTTTGCGGTCTCGGTCATACCCGGAATCCCACCGGTTGCGGTTTTGATAAGGCCGGCCTTGATGCCTGTTTTATCAATGCCGTCCGTAATCTCCCGCACATAGATTTCGGCGATATCGTCCGCGGGCAGACTTCGGAAGTGGGGCGGAATACCGAGCGCTTCGTTGTACAGGCCGGTGGCGACCACGACATTCAGGCCGGATTTGTCCGCGCATTCCGCGGCAAATTCCGGGTCGCGACCCAATTCCATCGGACAGGGATCAACAAACGAGGTGACGCCAAGCTCTTTAATCTCTTTGAGCTTTTCAACGGCTCCGGCGATTTCTTTTTTGCGGTCAAAACTGGTGTTGTCCCATTCATAGCCAGGGAAACCGACCGTTAAATGCTCGTGGATCAGGGTGAATCCCAGGTCATCGGTGGAGCGGTCACCGAGTACGGTTTGGACATTTGCCATGGGTAAGTCTCCTTTCCTCTCTCCTTACTCTCCGTCTTAATGAGGTGCCGCGCCCGCCTGCTCGATATCGTACTCGACGTCTAGCGAGGTCACCCGTCGCAGCTCACGCCGGTATGTCGTGTCTGCATACGGCCGGGCGCGGTGCATAGTCGCCCGGTTGTCATAGATCACGAGGTCCCCGACTTGCCAGGAGTGCCGGTAGACACACTCCGGTCGGGTGGCGTGCTCAATCAGTTCGAGCAGCAGCAGGCGTCCCTCGGGGAGCGGCCAGTCGATGATTTTGGAGGCATGGGCCGCGATGTAGAGCGACTTGCGGCCCGTGCGCGGCAGGGTGCGGATCAGGGGATGAATTGCGCCCTTGAGAATTTCCTGTTCCACCTCGGAAAACTCAAACCCCAGAATGTGGCGCGAGTGGGCGATGGAGTGATGCACGCGCAGCCCCTCAAGCTGGGCTTTCATCTCGTCCGATAAGCGGTCATAGGCCGCCCGCATATCAGCATATTCCGTATCCGCGCTGACGGGTGGGACGACTCGGGCAAAAAGCATGGAGTAACGTCCGGGCGGGTCCTGGAAAGACGCGTCCGTGTGCCACAGCCGATTGCCCAGGCCGTACATGCGCTTGCGGTCATCGGCCTGGTAGACTTCTCCGTTCGCGTTGAGGTTGGAGACATCGGCCAATGCCTCGTTACCCAGCCGACTCTTCTGGAGGGCACTGATACCGGTCTTGGTGTGCAACTGGCCGTCCAGGCGCTGCGCAAAGGCCAGGTGCTCCTCGTCCGTGAAGTGCTGATTGCGGAAGACGAGCAGGGCATACTCGTCCATGCCGGCGCGAATCTCCAGCAGCGTCTCAGGGTCAGTCACCTGGCGGAGAGCCATGGGGCTGACCTCAGCTGCGAACTGGGGGTGAAGTTTGCGAAATGTCAGGGGCATGGGAATCAGTCCTTTCTCGAAAGCCGCTATACCATATCCGCGTCTGTCTTGGCGAGGGAGCACGGTCTCAACCTTTGCTCAAGATTGACAGCCCAATAATGCGCGGCATATGGTGCGGGTTCGTCACCAACGATGGGACTGCTGAATGAGGAGGTTTTCTATGGATATCGGGAAAGTGGGTGTCTGGTTTTTTCTGGATGGTATGACGGCTCCTGAGAGTGCTCAATTCGCCCAGACGGTTGAGAAATCCGGGTATAAGACCTTGTGGATACCCGAGGCTGTCGGGCGCGAGCCGTTTGCCCATGCGGCCTATCTGCTGAGCAATACCGAGCAGTTGTCTATTGCAACCGGGATTGCCAATATCTGGGCGCGGGACGCCTATACCATGGCCACGGCGACCAACACGGTGGCCGAGCTGTCAGGCGGTCGGTTCGTACTCGGCATCGGCGTCAGTCACAAGCCGATCGTGTCCAATCTGCGCGGGCACGACTACAATAAGCCCTACAGCTATATGAAGGAATACCTGCCGAAACTGAAAGATATCTTTTACCAAGCGCCCAAGCCCAAAGAGCCGGCTCCCATTGTCATCGCCGCCCTGCACCCCAAGATGCTGGCCCTGTCCGCCGAACAGGCCCAGGGCACGCATACCTATTTCGTGCCGCCGGAACATACGGCCAAGGTGCGTGAACAGATTGGCCCCGATGCCTGGATCTGCGCCGCCCAAGCCGTCATCCTTGAAAAGGATGCCACCAAGGCTCGTGCCGCTGCGCGGCAATACATGAAGACCTATGTTCCCCGCCTGCCCAATTACACCAACAACCTGAAAAATCTGGGTTGGAAGGACGCGGACTTTGAAGACGGGTGCAGCGATGCCTTGGTGGATGCCATTGTTGCCTGGGGCAGTGAAGAGCAGATTCAGGACCGCATCGATGCCCACCTCAAAGCCGGTGCCACGCATGTCTGCTTTTTGCCGGTCAAGGTAGACGACGAATCCCTGCCCGATATGCGCGCGGTTGAAGCCTTTGCGCCTGGTGCGTAGAGGAGAGTGATGTCATCTCTGGCAGCGGCCACGTCCCTGGCCGCTGCGTCATAACCTCGTGATGACCCGTTCAGTCAGTGTTGCCTTTCAGACGGATAAGCCTGTTTCAGCCTACGGGCCGCTGGCGCAAACCGTTGAAGACTACGGCTTTGCTGGTGTGAGCGTCTACAATGACATGCTGTATCAGCCCGCCTGGCTGCCGTTGCTGGAAATCGCGCGCCACACGACCCGTGTCCGTATCGGTCCCGCGGCGGTCAATCCGTTTACCTGTCACCCCATCAATATCGCCGGCAATATCGCGCTTCTGGATGAAGCCTCACACGGGCGGGCGTACTTGGGCTTGGCGCGTGGAGGCTGGCTGGATTTTGTCGGTCTGCATCCTCAGCGACCCATCACCGCACTCCGTGAGGCGTTTGGTTGCATTCGACATCTGCTCAGCCAATCGACCCAACCCTATCGGGGAGAGGTATTTTCCTTAGCAGGCGGTGCGGCTCTGCGCTGGAAGATACACAGGCCAGAGCTGTCTTTTTTGCTGGGAACGTGGGGGCAGAAGACGCTTGCCGCCTGTATTGAAGACATCGCTGAGGTCAAACTCGGCGGAACAACGAACCCAACCGCAGTGTCTCAGATGCGCGTTGCTATAGCCGAGAGTGCTGTGCAGGCCCGGCGGCAGGCTGACGAAATTGGCTTAGTGGTTGGCGCGGTCACCGTGGTTGATACGGACGGGAAGGCCGCTCGCGATCTGGCTCGGCGAGAAGCTGCACTCTATCTGCCGATTATCGCCACGCTGGACCACAGCCTGGCCATTGAGCCCGAGTTGTTGACGCGCCTCAAGGAGGCGACCGATGCCTATGATTTTGAGCGGGCCGGGAGCTATATCTCTGACGATTTACTCCAGCGGTTGGCTTTTGCCGGAACGCCGGACCAGGTGGCCAATCAAGCCGCGGCCCTGTTTGAAGCAGGTGCCCGACGTGTCGAGTTCGGCACCCCCCACGGCCTCACCACCGCGGAGGGCCTACGCTTATTGGGCGAGCAGGTGTTACCGGCGCTGCGAGAGTATGTTGAGGAGAGCTGAAGATCGATGCTTCATGCTACCAAGCGCCAGAAAGGAGTCTTTCCACTAACTGGTAGAAATCTGTACTCGAATTTCGATCGGCAATATCGGTCTTTTCTCTGTGATCAATTTCAACCACATTTTTCGCGTTAGTTACCGCGTCTTGAGTACGTCCTGCTAATCTCTGATATCCCTTGTCGTCGCTCTTATTATAAGGCTGTCCGAAAGCTGCACTCCACTCCTTATCCAACTCTACAATTACCGCATCGCAATCTCTGAATGACTGCGATGTCCTTCTGAAGTGGGCCAAGAACCAAACTTCGAAAGCCGGATTCGACAAATAGAGGGTGATGTCATTATGATTCGCTTCTTGTCGAGCCGTTTCAAGATCTTCTTTTGCCTGAGTGTTTTCCAGCGATTCGGTATCGAGCACACAGAGGACGATATCCATTTCTCTGCGTTGCGCGTTCTTCTTATTGATTGCCCGTTTGATAATTTGGCTTCGTGATCCACCCTTCCCAGGGACTACGGTAATTGCAAATACTTTGCTGATAGCTTCTTCGCGTTTAAGACCGTCAAGGTAATATCTCTCGGTTTTTTCGCCTTCGCAGACAATCAAAAGAGTCTTCTTAGGTTCTCTCTTTTGAGACGTGCGCTTTCTCCAGTTCGGCATTGGGTGGTACTGACTCGTCTAGAGATCTTCAAAGAAGGGGCCAAAGCTCGGAACGGCTCCATATCTCCCTGCTAAATAATTTTTTTCAAAAGCTGTATCTTTTCGTGGTCTGGAGGAAGTGTCAAAATCATATAAGGAAAATAACTCAGTTGCCCCATTTGCTCGCTTTTCTGTCAGCCAAATCTGGTCTCTCCGCAATAGTGTCTGGTCCATGACGGAACTGTCATGGGTTGTAAAAACCAACTGAGCACCATTCGTATTTTCTTCTGGACTTTGAAACAGCTCGATAACTTTTCGTGTCAGGAGTGGATGCATACTACAGTCGAGTTCATCAATCACAAGAAGATTCCCGTCTGACAACGCTGATAAAATAGGTCCCGCTAAAGCAAAGAAACGCCGGGTTCCATTCGACTCATCTTCCTCTAGGCTGAAAGATATTTTGGCCTCTCCATCATTAAGTAAGTGTTCCGTAGTAATCGAGAAATGTGTCAACTTCTCGCGTTCTGCCAGTTTCCGCAAAGCAGTAAACATCTCGCGAAACTCGTCAGGAGTATCGTCAGAAGTGTCATCGGAAAATCTTTGCAACCACCCTTCTTCCTTTACTGACAGACTATCTATTCCGAAGTCAGCCTCTCGTATAAACCGAATGACTCGATTCCGGAACTCTTTATCGTCATCGTCACCCATTTTCCTTGCAGTGGACTGATCCGTTGGTCGATCTGAGAGGTCAAAAGCCCCAAATTTCTTGCGAAACCAGAGATATAGGGGGGTCACCGCCTCAATGTTCAACTCTGCCGCTCGCGACAACACAAGACCGTTGTCACGCGTTTTCTCTTTAAGCAGACCTTCGTCCCTCTTAAGTGGCCCCCGAAAAGCCCATGATGTGACTCCACTAGTCTTATCACGTGCCCTTTGTAACCATTTTGAGCTTCGTTTCCCTTGTGGTTGAACAGAGAGCCATTCATCATGCACCCGCTCTTTTGTTGCGGAAAATCCATAGACAAAAATATCGCCTTTTATGAGTAGGGTAATCTCGAACTGGGATGGCTCTTGTACGGTTGAGGTGTCTAGCCGGAACGGAGAAGCACATTCAATACTATCGCCTAGGTTCATCTGAGTGGCTGAATCCAAGATAAAGTCTCTCATCGCTTCTATTGCCTTCACGAGGTTACTTTTTCCGGAAGCATTTGCCCCGTAGATTGATGCTACTTTAGACAATCGGAATTTCCCCTTCCAGTTAATGAGCGAATCGGGGTGAGCAGAGTCCTTGCCTGCTACAAGGGAGAGCGTTTGTTCCTCGCGGAATGATCGATAATTCTGAACACTGAATTGAATTAACATTTTAGATCACTCCCTAACTCGTACAGGATTATCGACCTACATGGTTTGATATGGATGCGATTTGTGCATTTTCTCTGCACAGAACACTATATTACCGAATTTTAAGGCTAGTGAAAGGGGATTTTCTGCAAAATTGCAGACAAGGGTTGTTCTTTAAAGTTCTACTGAGGAGAGAGCTTCCCTCAGAAGCCTTTGACGCCGTCGTCCAGCTGGACGCCAAAGGAGTTGAGCGCCATGGACACCATATTGTACTGGCCGACGGTGAAGACCACGTCCATGAGCTGCTGGGTCGTATAGCGCTCGCTCAGGGCCGACCAGGTTTCGTTGCTGATAAACGCGTCTGCGTGCAGTTCATCCGCGGCGCGCAGCAGGGTGGCGTCAAACGGGTCCCAGCCATCCGCGTCCGGGCCTTCTTTAATCCGCGCGATTTCTTCGTCCGTCAGCCCGGCTTCTCTACCGAAAATCACATGCTGGCCCCATTCGTACTCGGCCTGACACAGCCAGCCGATACGCAGGATCAATAACTCGCGCTCTCTAGGGACCAGAGTCGAGGTCTCGCCCATGATGTGGTAGGCCCAGACCTGGAATTTCTTTGCGGCCTCCCAATGTCGCGCTAGCGTACCAACGACATTGTACACCCGTCCCTCACGGGAGCGGGCCTCAAGGGAAGCGCGTTGTTCGTCCGTCCATTCGTCTGCTGTGAGTGGGGTGATGCGGGGCTGTGAGAGTTTCATGTCATTCTCTTTCTACAGCAAGGTCGAGAGCGTGCCCTCGGCCTTGCTATCTATCTATGGTGGGTCTCAGTAACGGTTCTGCTTTAGTCCAGGCCGTACACGCGAGCAGCGGTATCGTGGACGATCTTCCGCAGTTCCTCGTCGGGTAGCATGCCCAGCCGCTTGTTGACGATCTCCCGCGAGCGCGGAAAGGTCGCCGCGGTATGCGGGTAGTCGGACGACCACATGGTGTTGTCCGGGCCGTAGCGATGGAGCGAGTCCACGAACACCGGGTCGGCGATAAAGGTCGCGTACACCTGACGCTTGACATAATCACTGGCACGCTGCGGCAGGTCCATATTACCGAGTGCGCCCAAGCGACGCTGCACGATGTCGAGCCGGTACATGAGGTAGGCCATCCAGCCGACGTCGTTTTCTGCGGAGACGATTTTCAGGCCGGGGAACTTCTCCAGCACGCCACCATAGACCAGTTCGGAAATCGAACGCTCAATCTGGTGATGGAGAGTCGCCAGGGACAACAGGAAACCCTTGCCGCTGGCCTGGTTTGCGCCCGTGCCGCTCCGAGCGGTGAGAATGTGGAGGGAGAGCGGCATATTCAGGTCCTGGGCGGCGGCCCAAAACGGCTCATAGTCGGGATGACTATAGGGCCGGTCGTCCGGCGGTTCCGCCCAAATCATTGCCCCCCGCATACCCTGTTTGGCGATGCGTTGCAGTTCGTCCACGGCCAACGGAATGTCTTCCAGGGTGATCAAGCCCAGCGGGACGAGACGTTTCGGGTCGTAACTGCAATACTCGGTGGCCCAGTCGTTAAAGGCACGAAAGCAGGAATAGCGTAATTCCGCGTCGTCCAAGCCGAACAGCGGCATCCCCATGGAGGTATAAATAACCTCTGCCCGGACGCCGTCACGATCCTGGTCCGCGATCCGATAGGCGGGGTCCCAGACACTTTTGGGCGCTTCATCAAAGCCCTTTTTATTGTGCTCGGGAAGTTCCGGTGACGGTATGCCAGCGCCAAAGAAGCCGGCGACGGACATGGGGGTGATATTCTCACACACGAACCACTCCCCGGCGCGACCGTTCAGACCCTTGACGGTGCGAGGAGCGCGGTCGCGAAACTTCTTATCTATCCGCTCGGCCCACATATTGGGCGGCTCGACGAAATGGGAGTCTGCTGAAATGAGTGTATATTCTGACATGGGATTCCCTCCTTCTCGTTGCTCTTCGCTGCCCATACTCTACGTCAGATTCGACCAGGTTGCTATGCCTTGCTTTCGCGCTTTCGCATCGTTTATAGAGGGTACATGCAATATGATCTGATTCTGAAAAACGGTACGGTTATTGACGGTTCCGGGCTGCCCCGTTTCCAGGCTGACGTCGGTATCAGCCACGGAAAAATCGCGACCATCGGCAGAATCCGCGACAGTGCTCAGGAAGTGATTGATGCCGAGGGCCATGTAGTCGCCCCAGGGTTTGTCGATGCGCACACCCATATGGACGCCCAGGTGTTCTGGGACCCGCTGGGAACGTGCTCCTGCTGGCATGGTATCACCAGTGTGGTGATGGGCAATTGCGGTTTTTCGCTCGCCCCGTGTGCAGAGCAGGACAAACTGCTGGTGATGCGCAATCTTGAACGGGCAGAAGATATTGCCCCGGAAGCAATGGAGGCAGGTATTCCGTGGAGTTGGACCACCTACCCGGAATACCTGGATGCGGTTGACGCACTGCCGAAGGGGATCAACTATGCCGCCTATATCGGGCACTCCGCGCTGCGGACCCACGTTATGGGGGAGCGCGCATTTACGCAAGAAGCGAGCCCGGCAGACCTGGAAGCCATGCAGCGCGAAGTGCGGGCCGCGATTCAGGCGGGTGCTATTGGACTGAGCACCTCGCGGACCCACAACCATCAGACGCCGGACGGCCAACCGGTCGCCAGCCGACTGGCGACCTGGCAGGAAGTGCGCCAACTGGTTGGCATCATGGGCGAGCTGAATGCCGGTGTGTTTGAAATTGCCAACGAAGATGCCCGGTTCGACCCTGAACGGATTGATGAGTATCTTGACCGTCTCAAAGCGCTCGCTGTTGACACTGGCGTGCCGGTCACGTTTGGCATGTTCAGCAGCCGCCAGGCACCAAATATGTGGCAGCCGTTCTTTGCCCTGGCCGATGAAACCGCCGAGGCGGGCGGTCGGATGTTCATCCAGGTGCATAGTCGCCCACTGAATGTCGTGCTGTCATTCGAGACGGCCACGCCGTTCGATACCTTGCCCGTGTGGCAGGATATCAGAAAACGCCCATTAGCCGCCCAAGAGGCCGCGCTGCGTCATCCGGAAACACGTCAGAAGCTGGTTGAGGCCGTCCGCCAACGGCCGCGCGGTCAGAACAAGGGAGTTGGCGCAGAGCCGCGCGCGGCGAATTTCAAGTGGCTGTTTGTCATGGACTCTGCCACTCCACCGTATCGTTCAATCGCCGAGATTGCCGATGAGCGCAATCAAGACCCGGTCGAAGTGTTTATTGATCTGGCCTTGGAGAAGGGCCTGAAACAGTTTTTCCTGCAACCGCTCGTCAACCACAATCAAGATCATGTGCTGGAGATGATGCGGCACCCGCGCTCGGTCATCACTTTTTCAGACTCTGGTGCGCATGTCTCACAGATCATGGACTCATCCCTCCAAACCCATGTCCTCTGCCATTGGGTTCGGGAGAAGCAGGCGCTGACGTTGGAAGAGGCCGTGCGACAGCTGAGTTTCGTTCCCGCCTCTCACTGGGGTCTGAGGGGACGAGGATTGCTGCGTGAGGGGTGGAACGCAGATGTGGTGATCTTTGATCCCCAGACCGTGGCGCCGCAGTTGCCGGAAGTCGTCTATGATCTACCGGCTGGCGCGCGGCGACTCAAGCAACAGGCGAATGGTTTTCTGGCCACAGTCGTGAACGGTGAGACGGTCTTGCGTCACAACGAACACACGGGTGCGTTGCCCGGTCGGTTGCTGCGGGGGCCGCGCGCCACCGGTTAAAACCTGACAGGACTGGGAGGCCGCTTTATAAGGCGAGTATGGAAATTCTAGAAATTATCGCCATCCTTGCGTGCTCGATTTTTGCTGGGGCGGCGATTTACGGTACTGTGGTGGAGCATCCGGCCCGCCTCGCATGTGGAACGGAACTCGCCGCCACTGTTTTTGGGCCGAGCTACAGGCGCGCCGCAGCTATGCAAGCTTCTCTCGCGCTTCTCGCCACACTGGCAGGCGTTGCGGTAGCGATAAACGGAGGGGTGGGGCTATGGTTCGTGGGGGCTTGCCTCATCTTCAGCGTCGTGCCGTTCACTTTCTTAGGCATCATGCCGACGAACAAGCGACTGCTTGACCCAGAGCGCGACCGCACCTCAGAAGAAACCCACGTGCTGCTTGAGAAGTGGGGCAGACTTCATGCTGTCCGCAGCGTTTCAAGCTTTGCTGCGTCAATCTTGTATGTGTATCTTGGCGTGACAACCTAACCGCAAGTCCTGATTTTTGACCCTTCCCCCCACCACGTCAACAGACAAGGGCTCGTGGGACTCTTCTTGTCCGGAGTCTTACACAAGCGCAACTGCAAACCGCTCTACACCGCCTGTGGTTCCGGCGCTACGGCTGCGGCCCCCGCACCCACCAGAAACGCACCGACGCAAGACAGAAACGCCCAATCATAACTGCCGGTGTTATCGTATAGAACGCCGGCAATGATGGGGCCCAGCGCACCGCCGATACTCAGTCCCAACGTCCCCAGCACACCGGCAATGGCCCCAAAAGCCTGCCTGCCAAAATCGTGTCCGACGATTAAGGGCCACAGCACAATCATACCGCCATAGCCGAGTCCAAAGAGCGACACGAACAGCGTGAGCGCCCAAAACCCGAGACTTTCCAGAAAGAGTAACACTCCGATGCCGGCCGCCTGCATGCACAGACACCCGGCCAGGATGGCGTGGGGGTGGCGGATGTGTTCGCTGACCCAGCCTGCCAGAAATCGCCCGGCCATGCTCATGCCCAGAGAGATGCCGGTAATCGTTGAAGCTAACTCGAGGCTATACCCGGCATCCTGAAAAAAGGCGACCTGGTGGGCATGCACCGCTCCCCCCGCCATCAGCCCCAGGCAGAATGCGGCCCCTAAGCGCCAAAAGGTTGACGTGGACAGTGCTTGTCTGAGGGTCCAGTCCCGCACGTCCTGCTCCGGCTCGGGTCCCAGCAGCGTGTGACGGACTGCCGAATAATCCTGCCCCAAGGGTTCGAGGCCCTTTTCCTGCGGGGTGTTCACGACAAAGAACCAGACCAGAGGCAGCATGCCGAAGAGGGACAGGCCGGCCAGGACCTGATAGCCCACCCGCCAGCTAAACTCGGCGATCAAAAAACCGCACAGCGGGACGAGCACCAGCCCCCCGCCACTCGCGCCGACCAGGGCGATGCCCATCGCCAGCCCCCGTTTGTCCACAAACCACTGGGTAATGACCTTCCCCACGGGCATGGGTCCGATGCCCGCCAGCCCGACGCCCAAAAACAGGTAGAGGGCGTAAAAGCCGGGCAGGCTGCTGACGGCGCTGAGCAGGAGCAGAGCGACGCCGTCAATCAGGGCACTCAGCAGAAAGACCCAGCGGGCACCAACATGGTCAATGAGCCAGCCCCAGGCGGGCAGAACCAGGCCGGCAACCAGCAAATACAGAGAGAACGCCGTGGCGGTCTCGGCCCGTGACCAGCCGAATTCCTGGGTGAGTGGCTTCAGAAACGTTGAGAAGGTATAGGTGAATCCTCCGTCGATGATGGAGATAAAGAACAGAACGCCGACAATCAGCCAGCCATAGAAGATGCCTTCGCCGCGGTCCGTGCTCTCGTTATCGGGGTCGTCTAAGGAATCTGGCTCTCTCATCAGCCGCGATTAGATAGAGGATGTCCTGGTCTGTCAATCTGAAATGATGTGATATTGATATGAAGTGAAAGTGAACGCGCTGGGTACACTATAGGGCGCAAAAAGGAGGAGAGTCGTATGAGTGAGTTCACATTACCAAAAGAGAAAACCGCCATTCTGGTGATGGACTGCCAGAACGATATTGTGCATGAAGACGGGAAATTTGGCGGGCACCTGACTGGCGGGGCCATGCCCAGGCTCATTAAGGAAAAGAACATCCTGGGTAATATCAGCGCCCTGGCTGCCGCGGGCAGGACGGCTCACGTGCCGATCATCCATGTGCGACATGCCTACCGGCCGGATTACTCCGACTTACTGGAGCACGTGAAGGTCTTTCAGGCGATCAAGCAAATGGAAGCCTTGCAGGACGGGACGTGGGGAGCTGAGATCCATGCCGACCTCACCCCCGAACCGGAAGATCTGGTGATTACCAAAACACGGGTGAGTTCCTTTTACGCCAGTCCTTTGGAAGCCATTCTCAATTCCCAAGGGCGTACCCATTTGGTGCTGACCGGTATCGCCACAGATGGCGTTGTCGAAGGCACAGCGCGGGACGGCACGGACCGGGGCTATCATATCTTCATTCCTGAAGATTGCTGTGCGGCTACGACCGAAGAGGCCCATGGGGTCATTTTAGGCGCAGCACTAGGCGGGCTCACTACGGTGTGTACGTCGGATGAGGTGATCCGGGCGTTGGCGTAGGGGCGCAGCAGGCTGCGCTCCTGTATTGGCTTTGCTGAAGAAGGCCGAAGAGGCTGTCCGAACCGGAACGTGTTGCTACAGTTCCGGTGGCGCCAGAATCGTAAAGCCAAAGAACGACTCGTTTCCGGTCCGAAGCGTATGTGGCGCGCCGGCCGGAATCATCAGCACATCACCGGCCTTGATGTCCTGCTCTTTGCCGGACACTCTGGCGGTGGCACAGCCTTCGACAACATAAATAATCTGGTCGCCCTTGTGGGTATTCTCTTCGTCGTTGCTATAGCCGGCCGGCAGGGTGAAGGCGACCGTCTGGCTCAAATCGGTTTCCTGGAGCTTGGCAACCTCACTCCCCCGATGGTCAAAGACGTTGGCGACATCAAGTCCGCCGGATGCGCCGTTCCCTCCGATCTCCTGCATCTGCTCGGCAAAGAGTTCGTCCGAGATCAGTCCCTGCCGATAGGCCTTCAGGATTTGTTTAACCTCAAAATCTTTGTTCGCCATGGTGTGTTCCCTCCTCTGATGAGTGTGTAAATCTTCTCTTTGGCCATAACGCCAGACCGTATGAAAAGCAAGGCGCTCTTTTCCCGCTCCCAAATGTCTGGATTGAATAGCTTGCAGAAAAGAGGGGAAGGGGCATATGGTTTGAGGATTCCAGACTTCAGGCCAGATGGTCTCACTGCGCGGGGAATATATGCAATACACGACCCTCGGACGGACCGGCCTCAAGGTCAGTGTGGTCGGCCTTGGGTGCGGCGGCCACAGCCGATTGGGGCAGAAAACGGGCAAAACCGAACAGGAATCCATCAGTGTTGTGCGGCAGGCGTTAGCCTTGGGCATCAACCTCATTGATACTGCCGAGGCGTATGGGACAGAGGGCATTGTCGGCAAGGCGCTACAGGACGTTGGTCGCGACCAAGTGGTGATTTCCACCAAAAAGCTGTGCCCGGACCCTGAGGGTGACAACCCAGGCGGGGAACTGCGACGTGGCGTGGAACATAGTCTCAAACGCCTCCAGACCGACTATGTGGATGTGTTCTATCTCCACGGGGTGCGGCCCGGGCAATACCAGTATGCGTACGACACGCTTGCTCCCGTGCTGGGCCGGTTGCGCGAGGAGGGTAAGGTTCGCTTTCTCGGTGTGACCGAGGCGTTTATTCCCGACCCGCAGCACGCCATGCTCAAGCGGGCTCTGAAAGACGACTGCTGGGACGTGGTGATGGTCGGCTTCAATCTGCTTAACCAATCCGCCCGCCAGCGGGTGTTCCAGCACACCCAGGCCAAAAATATTGGGACGATGGGCATGTTCGCCGTACGGAACGCGCTCAGCCGTCCGGCCCATCTGAAAAAAATTCTGGCTGAACTCAGAGATAAAAACCAAATCGATCCCGCCCTGTGTGAGGCCCCGGACGTGCTCGGCTTTCTGACTGACACGGGGAAAGCCGGTACTCTTCCCGAGGCGGCCTATCGTTACTGCCGGTATGAGCCTGGGCTGGACAGCGTCTTGACGGGCACCGGCAATATCGAGCATCTCAAAGAGAATGTTACTGCGCTGCTCAAAGAACCGCTGCCGTTGGCAGACTGTGAGCGGCTGGCCGCCCTGTTCGGGCAGGTCGATTGCGTGTCGGGAAATTAAGGAGGTCCCTATGAGCGAGTCCACGAGCGAGTCCACCCTGACGGTTGAAAGAGATGTGGCCATCCCCATGCGGGACGGCACACTGCTGCGCGCCGATGTCTATCGTCCGGCAACGGGCAGGCATCCGGTTATCTTGCAGCGGACCCCGTACGACAAAGGGCTGACAACGATTGCCATGCTCATGCTTGATATTATCCGGACCGCCAGTGAGGGCTATGCTGTCGTCGTCCAGGACTCGCGTGGACGCTACGCCTCGGACGGAGAGTTTTACACCTTTCGCGACGATATAGCCGACGGCTATGATACGGTTGAATGGTGTGGCGTGCAGCCGTGGTCAGACGGCAATGTGGGCATGTATGGCGCATCCTACGTTGGGGCCACTCAGTGGTTGGCCGCGCTGAGCCGGCCGCCCCATTTGAAAGCGATCTTTCCGCTGATTACGGCGTCCGATTATCACGAGGGCTGGACGTATCAGGGCGGGGCCTTTGCGCTGGGCTTTAATGCGAGCTGGACCATGACCGGCCTGGCGCCCGATACGGCCATGCGGCTGGCGAAAGACCGGCCCGAACTGCGGGATGGGGTCGGCCAACTCCTGTCCGGGATTGACGATATGTGTGAGGCGTTTCGTCACCTGCCGCTTAAAGATTTTCCATTCTTTCATCAGTCTGCGTCCTATTTTTACGACTGGGTGGCACATCCTGACGACGACGACTACTGGGCACAGTTCAATATCGAAAACCGGCATGACACGATTCCCGTTCCGGCCTGTAATGTCGGCGGCTGGTACGACATCTTCCTGGGTGGCACGATTCGTAATTATCTGGGGATGCGCGAGCGCGGCGCTACACCGAAGGCCCGCGATGGCCAAAAGCTCGTTATCGGTCCGTGGCACCATGCGCTGCCGCTGAACAATGTTGTGGGTGAAGCCAATTTTGGACTCTCAACAACACAACTGGCCGCGGGCATGGACGGATTGCACCTGCGCTGGTTTGACTACTGGCTCAAAGGTAAACAGAATGGCCTGTTGGAAGAGCCGCCGGTGCGTATTTTCGTCATGGGCGAAAATGTGTGGCGGAATGAGAACGAGTGGCCGCTGGCTCGGACGCAATATACGCCATACTATTTGCACAGCACCGGTAAAGCGAATGGCCTGCACGGTGATGGTAGCCTGAGCCCTGAGGCTCCACGTAGCGAGCCGGCGGATGTCTTCGTCTCCGACCCGCGTCACCCCGTTCCGACCAAAGGCGGCGGGTTATGCTGCTGGCCGGCGGCCGTTCCCGGCGGGGCGTTCGATCAACGCTCCGTGGAAGAGCGGGAAGACGTGCTGGTGTACACCACCCCCGTACTGGAGCAGGACGTCGAGGTCACCGGACCTGTCTCGGTGGCCCTGTATGCGGCGACCAGCGCGGTTGATACGGATTTTACGGCCAAGCTGGTGGACGTGCATCCCGAAGGATATGCCCAGAACCTGACGGACGGCATCATTCGTGGCCGCTATCGAGCCTCGAAAGCCCAGGCCACGCTCCTCCAGCCCGGTGAGGTATACGAGTTTACGATAGACGTGTGGGCAACCAGCAATGTCTTCAAGGCCGGGCACTGTATTCGGCTTGAAATTGCCAGCTCAAACTTTCCGCGTTTTGATCGTAATCCGCAGACCGGTGAGGCTAGCGGTGAGGCCAGTCGTTTAGAGCCGGCTCTCCAGCACGTCTTTCATGATGAGGCCCATCCCTCGCATGTGGTGCTGCCGATCATTCCCCGCTGAGGGGTGTACTGGTTGAAGGGAGGCGGACGGTGAAAAGGCGGGTTATCGAAACGGTTTGACCGCCTCTTCACGTCAGATGTTGCACTCGTTCCCGCCGGCCACCGGCGGGAAGATGCTGACCTGGTCGCCGTCCGCAAGTGCCTGATCGAACTCCCGGGTCTGCTCGCCGTTGACCAGAACCATTTGGGCCAGGTCGAGAGGAATGTCGAGATGATGAATCAGATCATTAACCGTTGCCTGATCTGCGAGATCAAGCGTGGCTTTCCCCAGAGAGCCTTTGGGTAGTTTTTTCCGAAGATTGGCAAAGAGCTTGATACTGACCTGCATCGATTATTCACCCTTTTCAATGCCTGGTGTCGGTGTCCGTGGGAGCGTATCCAGCGCGTCCGGGCGAGAGCCGATAAGCGGACCGTGCGAGCCTTTTTGCCAGGCCGGGGGTGTCTTCCCGTCTACCCGGTAGGCGCGCGCCGTGGCAGGTGCACCCAAGAGGGTGTGGCTGACCAGTTTCTGCGCGGTCCCGGTGGCGACATAGGCGCGACGCACATCGGTCGGGTTCTCTTTGACGTAGTCTGCCCAGTTTCCCAGGGCCTGCTGTGTCTGAATGAGTCCTTTGACCATACCAACATCGTTCAGCATGGTGACATCGTCAATCGGTCCGACAAACAGCGCTCCGACCATGCGGTCGCCGTCCCAGACGTATTTACGATAAATCGGGCGCGTCGGGTTCCAGACGGTGGTGATCGACTCATTCGCATCTGTCCGCCACTGGCCAAAGCTGGCACAGTGCAGATTGATGACATCCAATACGTTGAGCAGTAGGCTGCCCGGATAGTGCGTCTCTTGGCCGGCCATGTTGGCGCCGGCAATCCGACCGTGGTCCACGGCCGTTGGCTGAATTGCATGCACCGCGGGCGAGCCGTTCAGCAGGTCCGGCCCGGCGGCAACATCACCGGCCGCATAGATGCCGGGAATATTGGTCTGCATGCAGTCGTCAACCACAATGCCGCCGTCAACGTGAATACCGGAGCCGTTGAGAAAGCCCAGGTTGGGTTGAATGCCCGTGGCCAAAATGACAATATCCGCACTCAGGCTGGCGCCGTTGCTCAGCGACAGGCTGAGCGCCTCGCCCTCACGGCTAATACTCTGGACCTGCGCGCCGGTGTGAACCGCCACATTCTGGCTGGTCAGCCAGCCCCCGACCGCCTGCGCGCCGGTGGCGTCGAGCATGCGCGGCAGGACCTGAGCTTCGGTTTCAACCACCGAGAGGTTCCAGTCCAGCTTGGCCATGGCATTCAACACGATAAAACCGATAAAGCCGGCACCAATGAGCACCGCCCTGGGCGTTCCCTGCGCTTTCGCCATGACCTGTTTGGCGTCTTCGAGCGTCCAGAAGGTGTACACGCCTTCCTGGTCGACGCCGGTAATAGGCGGACGCTGGGCCGAAGAGCCGGTCGCGATGAGCAGGGTGTCAAACGCGTGGCTGGAGTCATCACCAAGTGTGACAGTACGCGCCTGGGTATCGACCTTCTCGACCTGGCCCGACACGGAGGTAATCCCGTGCTGTTCAAAATAGGCCGCGTCTCCGGTCAGCACATGCCGCTCCGGAATGTCGTTCGCCAGGTAGTAGGGCAGGACCATGCGCGAGTAGGCAGGCTCGTTGGAGATGAGGGTGATCTGCGCTTCGGAGCCTGCGGTTGCCCGGATCGTTTCCGCTGCGGCCACCCCGGCCGGTCCCCCGCCAATAATGATGTGGTGTGCCATGACGTGTGTTCCTTGTGGGTCTCTTGGGTCTTTAGGGTCCTTTGGGTCCTTAGGGTCCTTTGGGTCTCAAAGACTCAATCGACTCAACAGACCCAATGACTCAACGAACCCAATGACTCAACAGACCCAACAGACCTCCTTTACTCCAGCCCCAGCTCTTTCTTCTTGGCTTCGGAGATTTTGCCGTCCTTATCCCAGCCTCGCAGTTCGTAATACTCGGGCAGCATCTCACCCAGTCGGTTGACCTCGCCCTTGGCCGGGCCGGACGGGATGGGCTCTTCCAGAATCCGCTTGGGCAGGGTGTCGTCCTTGCCGGTGAAGCCTGCCCGTTCGTTCCACAGCCGCTCCAGGTTCCAGATGCGCTCTCCGATGTGGACCAGTTCTTCCAGCGTATACGGCACGCCCGTGGCGGCCGACAGTTGGGGCAGCATTTCTTCCAGACCCACACCGAAAGTGAGGAATTGGCACAGGCCGGTGGCATCAACGGTTGAGGTGGCGTCCTGGAAAATTTTGGTAATCTCCGCTTTCTCCTCTGTGGCGCGTGGGTCCATCTGACGCGGCAGGCCCAGAATTTCGGCCGCCACCGTATAGGCTTTCAAATGACACGCCCCGCGGTTGGAGGTTGCATAGCCCAGGCCCATGCCCTGAATGGCGCGGGCTTCGTACGCGGCAAACTCCTGACCACGGACGCCCATGAAGAACTCGGGTCGGCCCAGCGTCTCGGTCATGCGTTTGGAGCCTTCGGCCACGGCATCACCAAAGCCCTGCCGGTAGGCGGTCTTCTCGGCCATGGCGACGAGGGCTTCCGCGCTGCCGAACTCCAGCGGAATCCCGGTTTCGTCCTGGCTGACCACACCCTTCTCGAACAACTCCATGGCCGCGGCTACGCTGGCCCCAAAGCTGATGGAATCCATACCCAGGTCGTTACACAGCCAGTTGGCCTTGATCAGCGCGTCCAGGTCGCCCACGCCACACTCCGAGCCCATGGCCCAGGCCGCTTCGTACTCGGGGCCCTCGCCGGCGATCTTCCAGTTTTGCGGATTGGTGGTGACCGAGTATTTCGAGGAGGCTTCGCCCGGCAGGGTGCTGACCCGCCCACAGGCAATGGTGCAGGAGAAACAGGCTTTATTGGCGACCAGGCGGGTTTCGGTCAGGGTTTCACCGCTGATGTTTTCGGCTTCATCAAAGACGGTCTGCTGATGGTTGCGGGTCGGTAGCGCGCCGTGCTCGTTAATCACGTTGACCAGCACTTCGGTGCCGTACATGGGCAGGCCCTCGGCGGTCACGGGCGACTGCCGCAGCTTTTCCTTCATGGCCCACTGGCCTTCCAGATAGGCCTGCGGGTCTGCCAGAGAGACCCCGCCGGTGCCGCGCAGGGCAATGGCCTTGAGATTTTTGGAGCCCATCACCGCGCCCACGCCGGACCGGCCCGCGGCCCGGTGCAGGTCGTTCATGATACAGGCAAAGCGTACCAGGTTTTCTCCGGCCGGGCCGATGCTGGCAATGATGGTGTCGGGTACGCCGAGTTCGGCGCGGAGGGCTTCTTCGGTCTGCCAGACCGTCTTGCCCCACAGGTGGGTCGCCTCGCGCAGTTCCACCCGGTCGTCATAGATCCACAGATAGGACGGCTGCGCGGCCTTGCCCTCCAGGATGATCATGTCATAGCCGGCGAATTTCATCTCCGGCCCCCAGAAGCCGCCGGAATTCGAGGTGGTAATAGCATTGGTCAGTGCGCCCTTGGTGACGACCATATAGCGTGAGCCGCAGGACGCGTTGGTACCGGTCAGCGGTCCGGTGGCAAAGATCATCTTGTTCTCCGGGCTGAGCGGATCGACGCTGGGGTCCATCTCTTCGGAGAGATATTTGACGCCGAGCCCGCGGCCGCCGACATAGTCTCTGGCCCATTCTGCGTTCAGCGGTTCCTTGGTGATGGCACCGGTGGTCAGATTGACGCGCAGGACAGTCCCGGTCCAGCCGTGCATTGTATTGGTCGCGCTCATGCGTTGCCTCCTTCTTCGTCCTGCATATGTTGAAAACCCCGGTTGACTTTGTCCGCCCAACTGGCCAGCCAGTCCGGCTGATCCATATCCACGTATTCAAGTGCGCCGGTTGGGCATGACTTGACGCACGCCGGGTCACCGCCACACAGGTCACACTTGAAGGCTTTGTGGGTATCCGGGTTATAGAACATGGTGCCGTACGGGCAGGCTACCGTGCAGACCGCACAGCCGACACACACATCGTCCATCACCACCTTGGCGTTCGTGTCCGAGTCAATGCCAATCGCATTCACCGGACAGGCCGTCAGGCACCAGGCCTCATCGCACTGAAAGCAGGTATAGGGTGCATAGACGGCCTGCTCGTCAAAGATATGGACGCGAATGACGGAACGGGATGGCTGAAAGGTTCCGGTTTGGACAAAGGCACAAGCCAGCTCGCACTGCACGCAGCTCGTACACTTCTCAGTAATTACGCGCAATTGTTTCATATGGTGTTGACCCTCCTGCATTTTCTCTAACAGATTCGTCCGCAGAATGCCACAAAAGTCAGGCGATCAAGAACGGCAACCGGCATCAGCAGACCATACATGCTTTCTGCTCTAAGGCCGCCTTGCCGATCACCTAGGGAAAGCGCTAGGCTACAGAGATCAACACCATACGGGAGGGCGTAGTTATGAAAGTGAACTGGGACGAGGAAGTCTGCACGCATTCGGCAAATTGTGTGAAGAGCCTGCCACAAGTCTTTAAGGTTGAAGGTGGGGAATTCGTGATTGATCCCAGCGCGGCGTCAGACGACGAGGTTCGGGCCGTTGTTGCCAAATGTCCGTCAGGGGCGCTGACCGTGCAGGAAGATTAAAGCGGGATAGGGCCGTTTTTCTGCGGCTGCTCGTATGTCACAAACCTCGACGCCGCACATATTTCTCAACGGGCGCGTTTCCGTCCTGGTGGGTGACATTACCCAACAGCGGGTCGCTGCCGTAGTAAATGCGGCCAACGCAAGCCTGCTGGGCGGCGGGGGTGTGGACGGCGCCATTCATCGGGCGGGCGGGCCGGATATTCTTGCGGCCTGTCAGGAACTGCGGCGGACCCGTTATCCTGATGGGTTGCCCACGGGTGAAGCCGTCCTCACTACGGCCGGCCGCCTACCGGCTCGGTATGTGATTCATACGGTCGGGCCGGTCTATGGTACTGCCGGAGAGCAGGCAGCTGATCTGCTCTCTGCCTGTTACCGCAACTCCCTCTCGCTTGCCAGACAGCATGAGCTGACGATGCTGGCTTTCCCGGCCATCTCTACCGGTGTGTACGGCTATCCGCGTGAGGAGGCCGCGGCAGTTGCCTCGCGGGCAATTGCCGACTTCTTGGCTGCCGACGCGACGATCACAGCAGTCCGTCTGGTGTTTTTTGCCCAGCAGGACGCTGACGTTTTCATGACGTACCACACGTTTCCGGCTGCATAAGAATCAGCCTACCCCGTTCTCCGCGACCTCTCCCTTTCTCGGACCGAATATGGTAAGGCTGTCTGCTTTGGAAGGGAGGGACGTATGTCGAGAGGGCAGACTGCTGCGGGCTGCGGGCTGTGTCGCTGGCTGGGGGGAATATTCGTCTTGGCTTGCTGGCTGGGGGGAGCACCGGTTTCGGCCGAGGACAACGAGAGCCGGACCTGGCGCATGCTGGACGAACTTTCCGAAGAAGAACTCGCCCGCTTCGACTTTTCAACCGCCACGCCCCGCCACGCAGACATCCCGTATATGCCGGCGGAAGCTTATCCTTTCGAGCCGCCTTACACGCCCGAAGAGGTCGGCTATCGGATCATGGAATTCCCGCATATGCCCCGCTGGAACTGTGTTCAGATTGAAGATACGGGGACACTGACTCCGACCGGCTATCTCTTTGTTCAACAGATTATCGCCCTGGTGCATTATCGCGACCCGGAAGGGCTGATGGGTCAGATTCTGTCCAAGCCGGGGGAAGTCTACTCGCGCTGGCTCACCCAGGATGTTGCTCCTCCGGAAAACTATGGCAACCAGATGCTCTTCAGTACGTTTCGGACCGATCAACACCTGACCAAAAAAGCGGACCTGTTTGGGTATTCTCTGAGCATGCGCCGGGTGCGTCGCTTTCCCCAGCCGCGGCGGCAGGAAAAATTTCCAAACGCGCCCATGGCCTATGACGATTTTTTGGGCCGTGATGCCTGGGAGTTCTCCTGGCGTATTCTGGGCACTGACGTGCTCTACAAAACCGCACGCTTTCCAAAAACGCGCCAGTCGATCACGCTTCAGACCGAGGACGGGACTTTTCAGGATGTCCCGGCCAGCGCCATCAAACTGATGGGCGATGACTATCCGTTTTATACCGAAGATAACGGAGTCAAATGCTATCTGGTCGAGGCCGTAGCCAAGCAAGACTGGCTGCCCGATTACTATGCGCCCCGGATTCTGTTCTGGGCGGACCAGCACTATTTCTATCCGTTGCGGACCGAAATCTACGGCAGGAACGGCGAACCCATTATGATCGAGGAGCGCGTGGCCAAGCTGATGAACCCACGCCTCAAGGAGCGCGGCTATCACAACCTGATTACCCTGTGGTGGGACCCGCAGCAGGACTTTTACTCGTATGGCATCCATGACGCCATGCAGCTCCGGGACTGGTCACAAGAGGATAAGGATGTGTTCTTCAATCCGGACTTTATGCGCCGCACCTGGTTCCCGGCACCGCTCAAAACACAAGCCGGTATCAGCTTACCGGAGGAGTTTTTCCTCCGGCCCCAACTCCATCGCGGCAAGTTTCCCAAAGAGCGCACCCTCGTCCTGCCGGACTATCTGGAAGAGAGAATCAAGGCCCAGGAGGAAGCCGGCTATATTGTCTTTACCGGGGAGACGAACGGAGCGGAGTAGGACCGGAAGGGCGATCCTCTCGGACCGTCCTTCCTAAAGAAATCCTGCGAGCCGCTACGCCCCCCCTGACCCGTTGGTCCCGTGTGAGCCGTTGGTTCCGTTGCCGCGCGTGGCCCAGAAAATCCGCTCGGGATTCATGGGCAGTTCGTACAGCCGGGTACCGGTGGCGCGGTAAATCGCATTGGCCAGGGCCGCGCCCGGCGGCACGATGGGCACCTCGCCGACGCCGCGCAGACCGTAGGGGCCTTCGGAGGCCGGGACTTCGGTCAGGACGGTTTCGATCATGGGCAGGTCCAACGCCACCGGACAGCGATAGTCCAGCAGGCTGGCGTTTTTGAGCTCGCCGTTATCAAAAATATATTCCTCATTCAGGGCCCAACCGATGCCCTGCACGGCTCCTCCCTGGATCTGCCCTTCAACCTGGGTTGGATTGATGGCTTTGCCGACATCCTGGAAGCAGGTATAGCGCAGGATAGTCACCTTGCCCGTCTCCGGATCAATCTCAACATCCGCGACATGGGCGGCATAGGCGTGGGCCGGCTGCATCCGGGTGGTGCTGCCCTTGCCGATGATCGGCCCGCTGCCCCAGGCCACGCTCTCGCGGGCCAACTCGGCCAGGCTGACTTCGTTCCGGGTGTCGTTCTTGGCCCAGAACCGTTTGGCCTGATACCCGACCTCATCGACCGACACCTTGAGCTTTTCCGCGGCCCGCTCTTTCAGTTGGGTCAATACATCCTGACTGGCCTGGTGGGCGGCGGCACTCATCGTGTAGGTAATCCGGCTGCCGCCGCTCAGGTCGGCAAACGGCGCGCTGTCGGTATCACCCACTGTGATAGTAATGTCCTGGGGGTCAATCTGGAGTTCATCGGCCACCATCTGGGAAATCGTGGTGCGGGTGCCGGTCAGGTCTACGGTCCCTACAAAAATCGAGGCGGTAGCGTCCGGGTTGATCTTGACCTCCGCACTCGATGTGAAAGAGCCCCCGATCCAATAGCCCAGGGCCAGTCCCCGGCCGCGGTGGGGACCTTCCAGTGGCGTGGTCCAGCACGGATGCGTCTCAATCTGTCTCAGCATCTCGGTCAGGCCGATACGGTTGAGCGGCATGCCTAGGGGCAAAGTATCGCCTTCTTCGGCGGCGTTTTTTTGCCGGAACGCTAGCGGGTCGACGCCGATCTCGTCCGCCAGGGCGTCCATCAGCGCTTCAACCGCAAAGGCCGCCGGCGTACCGCCAGGGGCACGGTAAGCTTGAACGCGGGGCTTGTTGGTCAGTACGTCAAACCCTTCGGCAACCATATTGTCCAGCTTATACGGGGCGAGACCAACCAGCAGGCCGCGGGCAACCGGCGAACCGGGAAAGGCGCCGGCGTCGTAGCGCATGGTCGTTGTCAGCGCAGTAATCTTCCCGTCCTTGGTCGCGCCGGCTTTCACGGTGATGACCGCGGGAGCTCCTGGGCCGGTTGCGCGCAGTACCTCTTCCCGGGAGACCACGAGTTTGACCGGCCGGCTGGTCTTTTGGGCCAGCACAATAGCGGTGGGTTCAAACAGCGCCAGGGCTTTGCCGCCAAACCCGCCTCCGATCTCCATGGGGACGACCTTGAGTTGGCTGGCCGGGAGACCGAGTAGGGTTACGAGTTGAGTCCGGACGGTGAAATGTCCCTGTGCCGAGGTCCACAAGGTGACCCGGCCGTTGGGCTCGACCCGCGCGGCACAGGCCTGGGGTTCCAGATAGCCCTGGTGGACCATCTGGGTCGTATACGTTTTCTCAACAACCGCGTCGGCCGCGGCGAACCCGGCCTCAACATCGCCCCTGGTGTAGACCATATGGGTGGAAATATTACTCGGCTGGTCGGACCTTTCCTGGGTCGCCTCTTCGAGCATGTGCAGGTCTTCGTGAACGAGCGGGGCGTCCGGTTGCATGGCC
Organism: Candidatus Binatia bacterium; assembly: GCA_022820725.1. Taxonomy (GTDB): domain Bacteria; phylum Desulfobacterota; class Binatia; order Bin18; family Bin18; genus Bin18. The sequence continues at coordinate 272,398 of JAJEFA010000010.1, read as the reverse complement.
TGGAGGACGTCTTCCACAACCGGCAGGGGTTCGTAGTCAACGTCAACCAGTCCGGCCGCTTCCTCGGCAATAAACGGGTCGGTGGCGGCCACCGCGGCCACGACCTGACCGTGATAGCGCACTTTATCCGAGGCCATGACGATCTCGCGGATAGCGCTCATGTCGATGCTGACTTCCCCCACCAGGGGAGCGGTGGCGCCTTTTGGCAGGGATGGCAGATCGTGTGCGGTAATGACGGCTTTTACACCGGGCAGCGCCTTGGCCCGGCTGGTATCAATATGCTTGATGCGAGCGTGGGCATGCGGGCTACGAACGAGTTTCGCCCACAGCATGCCGGGCAGATCGAGGTCGGCCCCATAGGTCGCCTTGCCCGTGACCCGCTCCGGGGCGTCAACTTTGGCCAAAGACGTTCCAATCACACTATACTCAGCCATGCTGTCCTCCTTAGGCGGTTTGGGAAAGTGACCGCGACGCGGTCTGAATGGCACGCACAATTTTGTCATATCCCGTGCAGCGGCACAGGTTGCCGGAAATCGCCAGACGAATCTCCGGTTCGCTCGGGCTGGGGTTGCGCTCCAATAATGCCTTGGCCGACATGATAAAGCCCGGCGTACAAAACCCGCACTGCAACGCTCCGTGTTCAATAAAAGCCTGCTGCACGGGGTGAAGGTTGCCCTCAGCCGCAACCCCTTCGACCGTGGTCACGTCCGCGCCCGCGGCTTCTACCGCGAACACCAGGCAGGCATTGACGACAGCGCCGTTCAAGACGACCGTACACGCCCCGCAGTTGCCATTGCCGCAGCCTTCCTTGGGCCCCATATGGCCCAGCTTGTAGCGCAGGGCGTCCAACAGCGTTTCCCGGGTATCGACCAGCGCGGCGTGCGGCTCGCCGTTGACGTTCAGTTCAATCGCCTGCTTCATGATGCCTCCCCCCTGGCTCTCTCCAGTGCCGTGCCCAGCGTGCGCCGCGTCAGCACTTTTACCAATTCAATACGATAGGCTGCCGAGCCACGCACATCGGAGATCGGACTGGCAGCCTGGGACGCCAACTCCCCGGCCTGGGCAATCGTTGTGTCGTCCAAAGACTTGCCCGTTAAAAACGCCTCGGCCTCTTTTGCCCGGACGGGAGTGGGCGCAACCGCAGCGAGCACGATACAGGCCTGCTCGCAGGTACGAGCGTCCGAGCTGAGCTGAACAAACGAGCCCACCCCAGCCACCGCAATATCCATCTCTTCGCGCGGGATAAAACGCAGATAAGCCGCACCGGAATGGGGTGGGGGAGGAGGCAGTACAATCTCGACCAGGACCTCGCCTTTTTCCAGTACAGTCTGGCCCGGTCCGACAAAGAAATCTTCTGACGGAATCTCCCGCCGTCCGTTTGGTCCGGCAATCACCAGCGTCGCGCCGTACGACACCGCCGGTGGAACGGCATCTGCGGAGGGGGCAGCATTACAAAAGTTGCCGCCCAGCGCGGCGCGGTTCTGTATTTGGTACGAACCGATCAGGGCGCATGCCTCGGCCAGGGCCGGGTAGTGGACACGTACCGGCTCGAACTCGGCGATCTGCGTACACGACACGGCCGCACCAATGTGGAGCCCGGCCCCGTAGGAGAGGACATTGAGCTCGGGGATTTTTTTGACATCAACCACCAGAGCCGGGCTCCGGCGGTTCTCCTTCATTTGGGCAATAAGATCGGTTCCGCCCGCCAGGGGTCGCGCCTCACCTCTTGCCTCGGACAGCAATGCCACGGCGTCTTGTAGATTCTGCGGAGCTGCGTACTCGAATGCGTCCACACTCAGGCCCTCCTTCTCCTTGTTGGACACTAGTACTCCTATCTCTTGAAGCAGGCGGAGATCAAGGGTAAAGGGCCAGCGGGAAGATTTGCACAGAAAGTTGCGGCTTCGATTTCCGTTCCGTAGCAGTCGGTTAGACCTGTCCCTCCGGCTGCCGCGACCCCGCGCGAGCGCTTCTGTCGGCGAACGAACTGAAGCGTCTCGGCCTCGTCCTCGACCACGCTGAGAACACGCAGGCCGCCGCCATCCGGCTGCTGCTATTCACTGGCGCCCGGCTGCTCTCATGTGCGACGCTGGCAGGTACGAGCATCTCCGATCGCTGATAACCCCTTCGGATGAACGGAGGAACGCTGGCCCGGACACACTCGTGCACCGATGCAGAACGCCTGCTACTATCTGTGGGGATCGGCAGGACCGGCCCGGTTCGCCTTCACCAGATTTCGTCTGCCGGCGTCCGCCCTGGTTCGCCCGTATCGAAGACCATCCGCAGGAGCGGTCATGCCGCCGGATCGAGCCATCGCGTTATTCTACGAGCTGTTCAGTGGGCTACCCCGGCAGGGACCGGGGACAGCGGCGAGCACGCGTCAGGCCCTCGGGCTGGTGCCGGACGTCGGGCCGCGGACCCGCGTGCTCGACGTCGGCTGCGGCACCGGCGCCCAGACATTGGTTCTGGCGGACAGCTCGTCGTCGCGCATCGTCGCCGTCGACAACCACCCCCCGTTCATCGACGCGCTGAACCGTAAGGCGCACGAGCTGGGCATCGCAGATCGACTGGAAGCTCGCATGGCGGACATGCGCCGACTCGACTTCGCCGACGGTTCCTTCGACCTGATCTGGTGCGAAGGCGCCATCTACAATATGGGTGTTGAAGCGGGCTTACGCGACTGGCGCCGGTTGCTCCGACGCAACGGGCACGTCGCACTGACAGAGGTGTCCTGGCGCGAGCCCAAACCGCCCGCCGCATGCGCAGCGTTCTGGAACCTGGAGTACCCGGCTATCCGCGACACCTCCACGCTCCTGGAAGCCATTGAGGCGTGCGGCTACGAGACGGTCGGGCACTTTCCACTCCCCGCGTCCGCATGGTGGGACGACTACTATCGACCACTGCAAGACAACGTGACCGCATTCCGCAAGCGTCACCACGACGCGCCAGACGCACGGGAGTTGGCGGAACAGTGCCAGAGGGAAATAGACATCTGGCATGACTACTCGGCGTTCTACGGCTACGAGTTCTTTGTGCTCCGTGCCCGTTGAGTCGATCCCAACGCACCCGGGTCGACCGCTACGCGGCGTGACGACAGCGCACATCACGGCCCGGGCGCTCGCTCACGAGCCGTCACCGCCGAGAAATATTTGTACCTCACGCGCGGTGCGGAGGCCGCTCTCTATCGCGCCGTCGATAAACTCGTGCCAGCCGTTGGCGGTGATTGAGCCCCCGAAGAAGAGCCGGCCTTCAGGCCGCTGCAGATCCGGCAAACGGCTGAGTTGTCCAACGCTGTACGCGGGCCATGCGCCGCGCGCAAAAGGATCTGCTGCCCAGTCGTAGCCGCGTGTGTCGATCACGTCGACAGCGCCGAACAGGCGGCGCACTTCGGTGGTGATTTGCGCTTCGTCGTCCACATCGATGGTCGATGCGCGGGCCACGGTGATAGAGAGAACCGTGCCGACGTCATCGCCGTAAGCCAGCGTTTGCACCCAGTTGAGCGGCCGCGCTTCGTCGCAGAACGCAAATACGCGGCCCAGGTTCTCGCGCAAGTGCACGAACAACTTCGCCCCCTTCGAGATCATGCCCTCGTTGATCCAGTTTTGCTTCGCGAGCGAGAGGGCGGGATCGAAATCAACGTCGGCATAGCAATTGAGTGGTAAAGTAATGACGGCAGCTTTGGTACTGACCGCGTTTCCGTCCCGGGTATGAAGACGAACCGCACCGGTGTTGTGTTCGATGCGTCCAACGGCGGCGTTCAGGCGCACCTCGCAGCCGCTATCCTCGATGAGGCAGGTGATGAGACCAAGGGTACCAGATTCTATGCGATAGTGGGTTTCGGCGTCGGCGAAGGCGTCATAATTCCAGCCGCCGACGGCGTAGAGCTTGAGCATGCCGGGCAGGCCAAATTTTGAGGTGACATCACCGCCATATAGAGCCATGAAGGAATTGAGTTGGATACGCTGCGTATCGGTGAGTTCCAGTTCCGCGATGCGATCGGCGCACGAGAGTCCGTCGAGTTCCAAGACCTTCGGATTATAGAGTGGCTCGTACGGCCGCGGAAACAGCTCCCACACGTCATGGCAGAATTTCTCGAAACCGTCGCGAATGTCCCTGAGGAATTGATCCGGTGGAACAACGCTTGCCACGCCGTTGTTACCCATCACGCGGGTCTCGTCGAGGCCGGTAAACGGATCTTCGATCACACCAAGACCGTAGCGGCGCATTTCCGCCCACACGTGCGGTTGCAGCCAGTGCACCCACGCGCCACCAAGTTCGACCGGCCGACCCGCAAACTCCGCGGTGTACGTACGCCCGCCGAGTCGATCGCGCGCCTCAAGGAGAACCACGCGCAATCCCGCCTTACCAAGTTCGCGTGCCGCCGTCGCGCCGGCAAAACCACCGCCAACGATGGCGACGTCGAAGTCCGTGCCCTTGCGGTCCACGGTGGTTACGAGCGAGCTGTCTGCTGCGTCAGGCGATGCGGAGGCTTCAAGCCGCCGGTGTGGGCCGGGTGTCCACTGGTTCGTGCTCACTGCGACTCCCGTTCGTCGATTATATCCTCAACATGGAGCAGTGCTGTATAGCTGCAGGTCAGACTGGTCTATCCTCCACTCCACCCTGAAAATCGCCTAGAGACAAGGTAAAGCGCTCCTGCATCCGAATATCATCCTCCGTCCCCATGTCTCGGGTCATGCAGCAATACTCCAGGGAAATATTGTTGGGATCTCTGAAGTAGATGGATTGAGCGGCATCGTGATGCACAATGTCCGAGACCTGCACCCCTTTGTCCAGGAGCTCCGTACGCTTCGCTTCCAGGGCTGCGACCGACCCGGCTTCAAAGGCAAAATGATAAAACGCGCTCGGCACCCCCAGTCCTCGATTGATGCCCGCATCGTACTCTGCAGGAATCCCCGGAACTCCTTGCGCTTCCATAAAGGCCAAGAGCTGATCGCGGCCGATATGAAAGAACACATGCCGGATCTGCCCGCCTTCCTTGATCCTGAGAACATCGCAGCGCACCGGCGTGAACCCCAGTACGTTTTCGTAGAAGTCGCACGTTTTGTCCAGATCCAGTGTTGACAGTCCGATGTGGGAGAAACCCTTGTGTGACATATCGAATCCTCCTTGTTGGATGGTCTTTCTATAAAAAACCTGGTGCTCGGATATTTCCGGTCAACGTCCTGACTCAGTTGCCAGCCCACGCCATCCTCCCAATCCCGCAGCCAGGAATGGGTTCATAGCTCAGCACCCGCGGCTGCAAACATAGACTCCTCTATTTTGGGGCGACCTCCCAGCTCCTTATGTGGACCAGTGGAGGTATTTGATCAGCTTCTCCTCCGTACTCCGCAGCTACAGCTCACGCCCAAGCCTTGATTGCTTCACTTCTTCGGGGAAGAATAATATAATTCTTACCCGGAGGGAGTATGCGTATCACATCAAAAGGTCAAATCACCATTCCCATTGAAATCCGGGAACAATTGGGGCTGCTGCCCTATACGGAAGTTGCCTGTGAGGTGGACGGAGATGCCGTGCGCATCACAAAGACACAGACCCGGCAGGGGCGAGGGCGTTCAATCGTGGCCCAACTACGCGGCAAGGGGACGGGCCGGATGACGACCGACGAAATCATGGCACTTACTCGGGGGCCGCGCCCGTGAACGCCGTTCTGGTGGATAGCAATGTCCTGCTTGATATTCTGACTGAAGATCCTACCTGGGGGATGTGGTCTGAAGAAGCCCTAGCCCGCTGTGCAGACACTGGCCTCCTTGTCATTAACCCCATTATCTATGCCGAGGTCTCGGTTAGATACGACCGTATTGAAGACCTGGATGAGGCCCTCCCACCCGCAGTGTTTCAACGCGTTCCCTTGCCCTGGGAAGCCGCTTTTCTGGCCGGGAAGAGTTTTCTTGCCTATCGGAAACGAGGCGGCCGAAAGCGCTCCCCTTTCCCGGACTTCTATATTGGAGCCCACGCTGCGGTCGTAGGGGTGCCTTTGCTCACAAGAGATGTGGCTCGCTTTCAGACAAGTTTTCCCACTGTCCAACTGATCGCTCCCTAAGAGCGTGTGGACAATTCAGGTCGGGCCTGATTAAGTAATCCGGTTGTGGAGGGGAGGAGGGGTCCGAGTGCGAAAACCTTGTGTAAGGAGGAAAGATTCTTGGCAAACTGGACTGAACAGAAGGCTCATATAGCCGAAGCTGAATTAACGCTCATTAAGGGCGGATCAGGTAAACCCCTGTTAATGCTGCATGATGAGCTGGGATTCCCCGGATGGATGAAATGGAATGACGAGTTGGCGGCCGAGCACGCGTTCGTGATTCCGCTCCAGCCCGGTTTTGGCAAAACCCCACGTTTGGAGTGGATTCGGAGTTTCCGCGATCTGGCCGGCCTGTATAGCATGGCGGTCAGAGAAATGGGGCTCGACCCGGTGGACGTCGTCGCGTTCTCAGCCGGTGGATTCATCGCCGCTGAGATGGTTGCGGCCGACCCCAAGATTTTCGACCATCTGATTCTGGTGGGTCCGATGGGGCTCAAGCCCGAGAAGGGCGAAATATGGGATATCTTCCCGGTGACGATTCGGACCCATTTACGGGCAACCGTTGCCGACCCAGGGACCACCGAATTCGGGGAAATCTACGGCGGCGAGATGACACCGGAGCAATTCGAGGCATTCGAGGACGCCCGGGCGGAAAGCGCGCGCATCGGCTGGGAGCCGTATATGCACAATCCGAGTTTGCCTTATCTGTTGCGCGGCGTGAAAAACGCCTCCACCTTACTGATCCGCGGGGCCGAAGACCGGATCGTGCCACCGGGCTGTATTGCCGCCTATACCAAAGCCATTGACGGGGCTAAGTCAGTGGAAATCGCCAATGTCGGCCATCGTCCGGAAATAGAAAACGCAGCCGAATTTGTCAAAATCGTGCAAGAGTTCCTGGCGTCGTAATTGCGTGGGACAAGCTCGTCCGAAGGAGAATGCCTTATGCAAATTTCCTATTTCACCGAACGGCCCTATCGTGGTCTCAACGAAGACGAGATACTCAAGAACAAAGCCTACTTCGCCGTGTCCAACGCCCTGTTCGACCGTGAGCAGGCGGCGAACGATTACAATTATTACCTTGACGAATACTGCTATGCCGAAGAACTCGGGTTCGATGCCGTCGCGCTCAACGAGCACCACGGCAACCCCTTCTGCATGGGCAGCGTCATGAATGTGGAAGCTTCCATTCTAGCCCGTATTACCAAAAAGGTCCGCATTGTCCTGATTGGCAATCCGTTGCCCGTCCTGAAACACCCGCTACGCATGGCCGAAGAGCTGGCCGAGATTGATCTGATCTCGCGCGGGCGCTTGGTGACCGGCTGGGTGCGGGGAGCGGGGAGCGAGCAGTTCTTTAATAATGCCAACCCGGCCTATAATCGGGAGATGTTCAACGAAGCCCACGACTTTATCGTGCAGGCCTGGACTAAGCCTGGACCGTGGCGCTACGAGGGCAAGCATTTTCACTATCGCCATGTGAACCCATGGGCCTTACCCTACCAGAAGCCGCATCCGCCCATGTGGATTCCCGGTGTACTGAGTCCAGAGACGGCCCGCTGGTGTGCGGAGCATCGCTACCCCTATCTGGGGCTGGGCACGGCCCTGGGGCCGACCTGTGACCTGTGGGATTTCTACGCCGATGAAGCCGCCAAGCACGGCTATCAGGCCGGCCCGGAAAACTTTGGCTATCTGATTCCAACCTTTCTGGCCGAGACGGAAGAGAAGGCCCAGGAAATCGGTAAGAACTTTGTGTTCGGCGGCGGCCAGAACGCTTTCTCCCGCCCCGAGCATACCCTGCCGCCGGGCTATAACTCCAAGGGGGCGATCCGTATGTTGGCCAAACATCCGGGTGGGAGCTGGCTGGGTGTCAGCCCCGAGAAGCTGCGTGCCCATTCGGACGGTGGTCGGCCCGACACCACCGATTTTGATACTGTCCGTCAGAAACTACTCAAAGGCTACGGTAAGGCGCAGAAGAATCTCCAACTCCTCATCGGCACCCCGGAGTCCGTCCTGCCCAAAGCCAAGACTTTGCTGCGGGTGCTGCGTCCGAGCATTTTTGTCTTCTTCAATATCCAGGGGCCGGTCGGTGACGAGGATCGCAAAACGAGTATGCGCCTGATTGCCCAAGAGTTAACCCCGCAACTGCGAGAATACGCCAAGGAAATCGATCTGGTCGATCCGTTTGAACGGACCCCCGGCTCGGTGGCCTATCGCAACGGGGTGACGCGCGACCCGGTCGTGGACCGCGAACCACTGGCCGCCTTGGGCATGGCCGGCTAGGTCGCATATACGGGCCGGGTGTCGTTTGTGTTTGCAGACGGAAAGGGTGGTCGTGAGGCCACCCTTTTTGTTGTGCACAGAACAGCGGTAGGGTGTCCGCAGGAGAAACGTTACTTCCAGACTGAGGGGGAACCGTACGATGAGTGATGCCCACGAACATGATACCGGCGCGGCCTTTCAGCAGCGCCAGTTGACACCCGACCAGAACCGTGAACGCGAGATTCAGGTCAAGGCGATCGAAGCCCTGCTTGCTGAGAAAGATTTTGTTTCCACCGCATTGCTCGATACCGTTCTGGACTCATACGAAAACGATATCGGACCGCTGAACGGCTGTCGGGTGGTTGCCCGGGCCTGGACGGACCCTGCCTATAAAGCCCGTCTGCTTGAGAATGGCACCGCCGCTATCGCCGAGTTGGGCTTTGGCGGCTTACAGGGCGAGCATTTGGTTGTGGTGGAGAATACGCCCCAGACGCATAACGTGATCGTCTGCGCTTTATGCTCGTGTTACCCCTGGCCGGTCCTGGGCCTGCCGCCGTTCTGGTATAAGAGCCAGTCGTACCGCTCCAGGGTCACGGGTCGGCCGCGTGAGGTGCTCCGGGAGTTTGGGCTTGAGCTGGACGAAAACATCCAGATTCAGGTCTGGAACAGCACCTTCCAGACTCGGTATATGGTCCTGCCGGAGCGGCCGGCCGGCACGGAGCAGATGACACTCGATGAGCTCACGGCCATTGTCACGCGGGATGCGATGATTGGGGTGGCGCGAGTTGAGCCTGCGAAAAAACAGCCGCCCGGTCTTTCCCAGAGAAACATCTCTGACATGCAGGGCTCTGCCGCTCTGCCCCGGCAGAGCGGCGAACTCCAGTTCCAGGATCCGTGGGAAGGTATCGCGTTTGCCCTAGGGGTCGCCCTATGCGAACAGCGGCACTACGCTTGGTCCGAGTTTCAGGAGCGACTGATTGCCGAGATTGCCAGTGCGAACCGGCAGTCGCCTGAGACGCGGCCGACCTATTATGAAAGCTGGCTGGCCGCCTTGGAAAAACTGCTCAACGCCAAGGACATACTGGCACAGACCGCAATCAATCGCCGTGTCCGACAAATCAAACACGGCCTCTCCCTGCGTCGCACCCGCCTGCCGTTTGGCATCCGGCCGTGGCCGGATGACGGAGCCGATTAGGAACGGTGCTGGTCAGAGTGAGGATGTCTGCCCTCAATTCTCCGCCGGCGGACCAGCAATAATTTTTTGGCTTTCCAGGTCCGCTATCTCTTCCGAAGCCAGTCCCAGGACTTCCTTGAGAACGAGGTGGGTGTGCTCACCAGGATGGGGGGCGCTGGGCAGGTCGGAGGGTTCCAGGTCACGAGCCTCGATCACTGGGCCGGGCACCCAGATCGAACCGAGATCTGGGTCGTCAACATGATGGAAGCAGGGTAGACCCCGAGCATGCTGTTCCGCTTCGATACTGTCCCGACACGGCTCGACTACCAGCCCGGCCTGGCCCAGGGTTTTCAGTACCTCTTCCTGCGGCCGGGCCGCAATCCAGTCGGCAATTTGCTGCTTAATCGTATCGACCCGCTCGTAGCGCGCATGATCGCCGTGAATCTCGTGGCCCTGCTCGTCGAGGGCGAGGTGGTGCAGGCCAGTGGCTTCGCGCAGCCGACGTAAGACCGAATCGCCAATCAGATTCAGGGTGACGAACTTCCCGTCCCGAGCGCAATAATGACCATGGACGGCGTCCAGCAGATTGTCGCCAATCGGTTCCCGGCCCTCGCCCGTTGTCTCGGCTTGGGCGTACCAGCCCAACTCCGCCAGGGTTTGGAAGGCCACCTGTTCCAGCGCGATCTGATAGCAGTCGCCCCGCCCGGTTTCCGCCAAGCGACGCAGGGCGACATGGAAAGCGTTCAGGCCGTGCAGCCCGGTGAGCATATCGAAAAACGCCACCGGAATGGTGAGCGGTCTGCCGTGCGGCTCACCGGTGGCGTGGGCTAATCCGGTCGCTCCCTGCATGGAATAATCGTTGGCCGCCCGCCCGTCGTGCCCGCCGTCGAACTGGATCTTGATGACCGACGGGCCGCAATGCTCGACCAGATGGGCGTAGTCGAGCCAGGGCGCCATGCGCGGGGGCCAGTTGCTGATCAGCACATGGGTTTCTCGAATGAGGTCGAGGACGAGTCGTTTGCCCGCCTCCTGGCGAAAGTCGATGGCAACTGCCTGCATGCCGCGGTGCAGCATCTGCCAGGGGATGCTGACCCCCGCCCGATTCAGGGGCCCACGGTCCCGGTCGGGCAGGCCGCGGCCGTGGTGCGCCCCCATAATGGGTTCGACCAGAATGACGCGCACCCCGAGCCGCATCAATTCGAGTAGCATCTTGTTCGGGGCGACAAACAGCCCAATGGCAACAACAGTGATCTCCTCGCTGTCTATGCTGTAGCGTAATTGGAAGGACACGCTTCACCTCCTCATATACGTCAATGATACCACAGCACCTGATGCTCATCCCACTCAACCCGCTTCCCCGGCGGGATGACAAACGTGGTCATGGCATGCTCAATAATAGCCGGCCCGTCGACCACATTCCCGGCCCGGAGGCGGTCCATATCCCATAGATTGAAGTCCAGCCATTCTTTTTTCCAGTAGGCCTGACGCTGCCCTTTTGCAGCCGCCGGGTCTGGTGTTTTGTTGCTAAGCTTGAATTGTTGAGTAATGGGCGCCCGCTTGTCTACCACGGCTTCAATAAATGCACCGTCGATCTGATAGCCGGCTTCTGGGAAGCGGCCGGCAACCGGATAGATCCGACCAAATTCTTTCTCAAAACTCTCGATCAAGACCCCAACGTCATGCTGCGTTTCGACCGTGCCACGCGGTACGTGGGCGCTCCAACTCACAAACAGTTGGCCGACATAGCGCGCGGAGATGCCGTAGCGGAAGTGAATCTTCTCCCTGGCGACTCCTACCCGGGCGAGTTCAGTATAGGCCTGCTCTTCCAGTTCGCGCCAGGCGGTGGCGACTTTTTTGGCTTCCTCGATACGCTCATCAGGGGCCAGCTCAGGCGAGAGCGTGCACACCACGGTTTTTTCAATGCGGCAAAAATTTTCTGCCACGGATATGCCCCAGGCCGAAAAGGCCGCGGCCCAAGGGACGGTACAGACGGCCGCGGCTTCAACCCGCTCTGCCACGCCCCAGAGATGGAGCGGGCCGCTGCCGCCGTACACCAAGAGCACATAGGCCCCAGGACTGAGTCCGCGGCTGAGCAATGAGCCGTTAATATGGTCGCCCAGGGAGTCGTGAATCATGTCCAGCACCCCTTCGCATGCCTCATACACCTCTATGCCCAGCGGACGAGCCAGCCGTTCTTCAAGCGCGGCCAAGGCCTTGTCGCGGTCCAGCGTGACCCGTCCGCCCAGAAAATTGTCCGGCGAGAGGTAGCCCAACACCAAATCCACATCGGCCACCGTAATCTCGGGATGATTGAGACAGACGCCGACCTGAGGACCGGCACTCTGGGGTCCCAGCGTGACCCGTTTATAGCGTGGGTCCACATGGAGCTCCGTTCCCGCGCCCGAGCCAATGGAGTCAATGCCCAAAGCCGGCGCGTTCAGGCGATGGCGCGCAAAGTCCAGACTTCGCGCGACCGGCAGCAGACCATCGACAATCGCACCCACATCAAACGTGGTGCCGCCCAGGTCGCAGCACACGACATTCTGCCAGCCCTTGACATCGGCCAATGCCTGGCCGCCCAGGATGCCACCAATGGGTCCTGAGACAACGGTCTCATATAGCCGAGGGTGACGGATACTGGCCACCGCGCCGTATAAAAGCAGGGTCCCCAATTCGTAGGGATACCGGTCGGCTCTGGCTGCGGCTTCAACCGCAAGGAGTTGAGCCCGCGTATGCTCTGCCCCGTAACATTCCACCAAGACGCTCTTCATGCGGGTGCTTTCCTGGCGACGCGGACAGATATCGGCCGAAATGACGACCGGAACGGTCTGCCCGCGATCCCGCATCACCCGCTCGGCAATGGCTTTGGCTTGACGCTCATGGATAGGGTCGGTGTAGGAACACAAAAAGACAATACCGATGGCTTCGATTCCCTCATCCAGGAAAAAGTGTACCGCCTCTTCGACCTCTTTTTCGTTGAGCGGGATAAGGACCGTGCCTTCGGCCAGTTGCGAGCCGGCACGATACGGACTGCCGCCGAGAATCCGTTCGGATATGCCTCTCACATGCCTCAGAGAAACTAACGGAGCGGTATGTTCGTGGAGTTGCCATTTAGCCTGTTCCATCCGCGTCTGGCCCAGCCAGGTGAGGCCCCGCTCAATGGAAGGGTAGTGTTCAAAACCGCGCGTGACGAGCAGACCCACCTTTGCGCCGGTTCCGGTCACCACTAGGTTCGTCAGCGTCGTACCGGCATAAATGACCATCTGGGTGGTGGCGTGGACCTGGCTGCGGGTGACGCCGGCTTCCTGAGCCGCGTCGGCTACTGCTTCAAGATAGCTCTCGGCCTGATTGTCCGGGACGGTCAGGCTCTTGCCGATATAGCCGTTACCCGCCTCGTCCGAGAGGTAACAGTCGGTCATTGTGCCGCCCGCGTCCAGGGTCAGAAAATAGTGGTCCGTCATTGGTCGTCTTCCTCGACCCAGGCTGCGGTGAGGGTGGCGGAACGATCCTGATACCAGTCCGGACTTTCGTCCGGCAGCGGTCGGCCCAGCCAGTCCCGGTATAGGCTGTCCAGGTCGGGCAGGACTTCAAACACAATCGGGTAACCGTGGGGCGCGACCTCAACGCCGAGCTGGGCATAACACCCCGGACAATAGAACTCCCGGACTTCCAAATGTTCGGGATTGGGCAGAATGCCGGCGTTATACACCTCTTCAAGCTCTTCTTTGGTTTTCCGCACAGCCAGCATGCTGTGGAGTTTCCAGTTCACCCGGTAGTCACCGAATTCATGTCCGCAGTCGCATTTGACGACCCGTCCGCCCCGTTCTTTGCGTACGATATAAAGATGCTCCGATATCCGCAGCAGAATGGTATCGTCCCAGGCCACCCGCTCCTGGAGAACGTGCAGATAGGTCCAGAAGCGGTCCGGGTCCTTGGCCGGCATTCTGATGAGGTCTTTGACCTGATCCTCCGGCAGTTGTCCGTCAACCAGGAGACGGATGCGTTCCTGCATTTTACGATCCATACGTGTCCCCGTTCTTGGCTACCTGCCAAAACGAGACAAAAGCGTCTCGAAAGGTCTCGTACTGGCGACAGTCCTGATACATTCGCTGACTCATCTCGGGCAGGCTGTTGTCCTGTACGTGTTTGCGTTCGTTTCTCCACCAGTCCCGGACCGGTATGGCGCGGTGCTTTCTCCGTTTCTTGAGGCGCTGTCGCGCCCGCTGGGTGGCTTCTGCGTCTACTGTCCACTCGTGGGCTGTCCGTTGCGCCACGACGCCGTAGACCGTTTGGGCCACCTCGGGCGAGAGCCAGCCTTCCTCCAGATCGGTGCGCACTCGGGCTGGGTCCCGGTCCAAGGGCTCTCCCCACGAGCTGCCGGCCTCATTGGCGTAATAGATCAGATCACCGTCTGTCACTTCCCACTCCGGGGTTTGGGTGACGTTGTCGAGCGTCTGCTCGGCCGTGAGCAGCCCGCGTTCCAGATAGCCCCGCGCTTCGAGCGCGTTGCGTGGCAACGGAATTTGCTGGTCAATCAGTTCCCGGACGTTGGTTTTGTGCAGGAGCAGAATATAGGAGGGCAGGGCGGGATAACCGCCGCAAATGCCGACGATACAGGCGGGCGAAGTCCCGGTTGGCGAGCCGGTGCTGTGGAAGGTCATTTTCCCCCCGGGGTTGGTGACCAGATAGCCGATGCCAAATGCCACGGGACCGCGATACTTGCCATGCACCATCACATCAGGCACGAGCCCCCGACTGAGGTGGGTAACGGCCGGACACAGGAACTCGTATTCTTCCGCCTCACCAATATCGGACAACGGGTTGCCGGTGCCGACTGCCACAGCCACGCCATCCCGCCAGGGGGTGACACCCAGGGGCATGTTGGCAGTCAGACTCCAGTCTGCGCTGGCAAAGGGAGTACCATTGGCGAAGCTGCCCTCGAAAGAGCTGATACCCCACAGGACTTCGTTGACCCAGGCCTCTTCCAGAAAGCCCCGCGCAAAACGTCCCAGGGCATAGCCACGGCCAAGATTGCTGTGCGCATCAATGGCCATGACGCAGCCATGGACCGAGCCCAGGTCATCCCGGGTGGGCTGGCACAGGCTGCCGGGGTCGGTCTTGCGCTGGGCGATTTCATAGATGGCGTTGCTGATGGCCGGTCCCATGGCCAGGACCGGAAAGTCGGTATACGCGCCCAGATTCCAGCCGCCAGGATAACAATTATAGTGGGTAAACCCCTGAGAGCTGGCCCCGCGAAAATCCTGAGTGATCGTCCCGTCGGGGTTGATCTGACAGGTGGCCGGGACGTGGAGGGTACAGTCGATAGCTTCCGGGAACGCCGTACCCAGATACTGCTTTTGGGTGACGTGAATGATTTTAGGATGATGGGAGATCATGGGAACCTGCCAGGCTTTGACCCGTTCGATAATCTCACGCCGGTCACGCTCAATAATCTCGTGCATGGCCTGGACAAAGCGTTTGGCCCCAAACTCTTCGGTCATATTGAGGACGCGCTCGCGGACCATCAGCGCGCCGACCAGCTTCATTTTGTCATCCAGGATATTCATCACCCCCATCCGGGTCCGCCGCTTGAGGGTCAGCTCCCAGGCTTTGGACTGGACGAAGTTCTGGCCGGTCTTCTGGGGCGGAACGACGAATCCGTCCGTATAGGTGGTGGGCGACACCCCGGCCATACCCGGCGTAAACGCACTCCCGACATCGACCAGGTGCAGGCTGGCCGCCGCCCAGCCAATGAGTTTGTCTTCGGCAAAGAGCGGCAGAACGGTATACATATCGTTGTTTTGCGAGCTGCCGTGAACCGGGTCGTTACACGAGAAAATATCCCCGTCGTGGATGCCGCCCAGGCCGGGGTCTGCGTCATAGTCCAACTGGCCCATGGTCCCGATCATCATACGCAGGGCACCGGAATGCCCGCACAGCCCCCAGGACGAGGCAACGGCCCGCCCGTCCGGGGTGGCCACAAATTGCAGCAACTCCCCGGTAATGGCGCTGGGTGAGGTTGAGATCAGCATGGAGGTGTCGCGGCCATACTGTGTCGCCGTGATCAGTTTCCAGTAAATCCGCTCAAGCTGGGTTGGCTCATGCGCAAAGAGGCGGAGGGCCTCGGGGCCGTACGACGAGCCGGTTTCGGCCTGGTTGCGTTCGCGCTCCTCAACGACCTCTTTGAGCGTTCTGTCCCCGTGGACTATCCCCATGGACGGCTCCTTTCACTGGCAGGCGATTATTGTAGGGGGTCGTCTGAGTGTCAAGCATTCTCTTCAGGACGATTCGACCAAAATAAAATTGTCCATCGCCCTTGATTCTCAACTCTCATTACGTATGTTTTATAGAATAATACATCTAGTGGGGAAAAAGCGATGCAAAAGCTGGTTCGGAAGAATATCTTTCTCGATCCGCAGGCACTGAAACGCGCCCAGAAGATATTGGGGAAAAAGAGCGAGTCAGAGACTATCCGGGAAGCGCTCAACCTTGTGGCCTTCCGTAACGAGGTCACGCGTGGCTTTGATCGGGTGGCGGGGAAAGCACCGGACTTCAGGGACATCTGGGAAGAAGATTGATGTCCGCCCTGCTGTTTGACACGAGTGTGTATATTCCGATTCTGCGCGATGAAAATTTTGCGAGAGAATTTCGACCCCGTTATCTCCGCGGGCTTCCGCTCACATACTGTAGCTCTGTCGTCATAGAAGAACTTCTCGCTGGAGTCCGAACGATCCGACATCGAAGACAGGCGGCTGCCCTGTATGAACCCTTCGAGCGGGTGCGACGAATTATTACTCCCAGTCATCGCATATGGAAAGAAACCGGGACCGTTGTCGCAACGATAGCGGACCAAGCCCCCCAGCTCCGTGATAAGCTCTCGCGTGGATTCCTGAACGATATTCTTATTGCTTTGAGTGGACGTTCTATCGGAGCAACGGTCGTCACGCGGAACGAGGAGGACTTTCGGCTCATCCGGCAATTTCGAAAGTTCTCACTGGACGTTATCTAACCGTATGCTTATCGACAGTGCGGAATGACTTCCCTGGCAAACCGTTCCATCGAGCGTCTGACGATGGCGTGGTCGACCAGACCGCCCTGGTTGAAATAGCCAATAAACTCGGTCATGGGAAATTCCTGCTTGAAGTGCCGAATGCGTTCAATGCAGTAATCCGGATCGCCGAAGGCGCCCATCTTGTTGTCCAACCCCTCGTAGTTGACCCGCTCCAAGCGCTCCACTATCTGCTGAAAGGCTTCGTAACTTTTGATGGTGGTTTTACCGAGCGGACGGAGCCGCTCTCCCGCGGCACGAAAAAAATTCATCAGGCTTGGTTCGTATTCTTCCCGGGCTTTGGCCCGGCTGTCGGCAACGTGGACGGGAAACATCAGCGCGACATCGGGTTGGACCCCAGGGTTCAGATTACGCTGATACTCCGCGATATAGTCGCGCAGTTTGTCGGGTGGGTTAATCAACGGAGAAGCAAAGATCGACAGGCCGAGTTGCCCGGCTAAGGCAAAGGTATCCGGGCTGTTTGCCGCCATGCGTATCGGAGGGTAGGGCTTCTGAATGGGACGCGGCACGACCGGCAGATTCTCGGCCTGGAAGTATTTGCCTTGATAGGACAGGCGGTCCGTTGTCCAGGCGGTGCGAATCACGTCGAGTGCTTCCGCAAAGCGCTCCCGACTCTCTTCCATGGGTACGTTATAACCTTGATAATGCACCGGCGCAGTGCCGCGTCCGACGCCGAACTCCAGTCGTCCGCCGCTCAGAATGTCGGCGGTGGCCGCTTCTTCCGCCATTTTCATTGGGCTATGCAGCGGCAGAAGGGTGACGGCGGTGCCCAGACGGATACGCTCGGTATGCTGCGCCGCTGTTGCCAGCACCATCAGCGGCGAGGCCATAATCGAGGTGCTCGGCCCAAAGTGCAGTTCGCCCAGCCAGACGGTATCAAAGCCGACCTTATCGCCCAGGCGAATCTGGGCCAGAATATCGTGGTAACGCTGGCGCTCGGACTGGGTGGGCGCGCACGGCAATTGATCGAAAAACCCAAAGCGCATGAATCCCTCCTTATTTGCCTGGGCGTATCGTTCACTCTTTTTAGCGGGCGGTATATCCTCCGTCGATAACCAATTCTGCGCCGGTCACATACGAGGACTCATCCGAAGCAAGATAGAGCACGCCATACGCGACTTCTTCGGCCGTGCCGTCCCTGCCCAGAGGAGTGAGCCGCAAGAGCATCTCACGTCGTTCCGGGGCCAACGGGGCAGTCATTGGAGTTTCGATACGACCGGGATGAACGGAGTTGACCCGAATCTTATCTGTCGCATACTGGACTGCGGCGCTCTTCGTGAGAATCCGGACCGCGCCCTTGCTGGCTTGATAGGCCGGGATGTTGGGCAGGCCTATCAGGCCGGCAATAGACGAAATATTCACAATAGAGCCACCACCGGCCCGACGCATGGCCGGGACCGCGTGTTTCATGCCAAGAAAGACCCCGGTTTGATTCACGTCGATTACTTCATTCCAGGTTTCAAGGCTGGTTTCATCGAGAGGCGCCATACGGACAATACCAGCATTGTTGACTAAAATATCCAGCCTGTCGTAGGTCTGTTCGACCGTCTCAACGGCCCGTTGCCAGTCTTGTGCGCGTGTGACATCAAGCGGGACAAATGTGGCGGTTCCGCCCTGTTGAGCGATGCTCTCGACGGCAGCTCGGCCTTGATCTTCGAGGATATCGCCCAAGACGACCTGGGCTCCTTCACGTGCGAATAAACGTGCTTCGCTCTCGCCCATACCACGGGCAGCACCGGAGATAAGGGCAACTTTTCCAGAGAGTCGTCCCGCCATCTATCGTCTTCCCTTAGGACGTGTGGGGCCGTGACTCGTGGTAGTGGATAACCTTCCAGGCCGCATCTTTACGACGCAGGATAAAGGTGTCGCGGCCACCGGTCACAAAGGGCTCGGCCAGTCGCTTGAGGTCGGCCTCAAAGTGGAAATTGCAAAACACGTAGGCCGTATCGCCGAACACGTCGATGGTGATGTCGCTCAGTTGCATGGCCCTGACGCGGATGACCGACTCCGCTGCATGGCGAAAATAAGCCTCAACCTCGGTCCAGCCTCGGATCGGCTGGGCGCGCTCCTCGGGGATATAGAGGATATGTTCATAGTCAGGGTCCCAGATGCTTTTGAGCCCTTCCCAGTCCATGGCTTCCCAGCTTTTGGAATAACGCTCAAGAACAGCCTCGATCTGCTGTGTGTCCTGTTCCGTGGTCGGCATGGGTGGGTCCTCATCCGAGCTGGGTAACAAAGGTCTCCAGGGTCTGGTTGAACGCCAATGGCTGCTCAATCTGGTACATATGGGCAACGTCGGTGACGATCTGCAAGTCCGCATTCGGCATATGTTCGGCCAGAATCTGGTTGGCTTCAACCGGCGTGGCCTCATCTTCTTCGCCCACTACGATCAGCGTGGGCTGAGTAATCTCCGCGAGCCTGGGCGTAATATCCCAATTCCACACGCCGTCGGGGTGCTCGACCAGGGCGCAGGCCACGCGCCGCGGAAAGGAGACGCTATCGAGCAGGTTGTTTTTGAGCAGGTGGCAGATCTCGGGCCGCTCGTGCCGCGTCCGCTGCGAAAAACACCGCCGCACAAACTCGTCGGTCATCTCTTCGTATTTGGTCCGCAGGTCTCTCAGCAGATCAGTCGAATCCACAAATCGGGTCAGATTCGTCGCGCTGCTGATAATCAGATTGCCGGCGACGAGATCCGGGTTGTCCAGGCATATCTGCATGGCTCGCATGCCGCCCATGGAATTGCCGACCAGAATCGCGCGGTCAATGCCCAAGGCGGCCAGTACGGCGGCATCGTCCGCTGCCATCTCCTGAATGGAGTACCCGCTCAGCGGCTTGCTCGAACGCCCGTGGCCCCGGGCTTCGATCACGATGCAGCGATAGCGGTGGGCCAGGAGCGGAACCTGGTAGGTCCATATCCAGGCGTTGCAGGAATACCCGTGCAGAAAAACGAGCGGACGACCCTGCCCATAATCGTCGTAATGCACGCGAATCCCGTGCTCCCTTTCAACGAACGGCATAGGTCGCTCCTCTTCTCTTTCACTACTGGCCGAGGAAGGGAGTTTTCACCCAGCCGTCGCCGTACGGGGTAAAGAAGAAGGGCGTCACGCTGAGGTGTTTGAATTTCCACTCGCCGTCCCGCTTCTCGTAGCGCTCCTCGTACCGACCGGTCAGCCAGGCGGCCTGATTGCCCTCGGCCAGAGTACAGGGCTGAAACAGATACCACTGGCCGGTGGCGGTATCCGCGTCCACCTCAATAATGGGGTTCATGACGTTGTGGACCGCAAAAGGAAAAATTTCAGCCGCGCCTTGAAAGAAGGTACGGATGGCCTCGCGGCCTTCATGCTTGCCAAATTTTCCGCCATCCCAGACCGCGTCCTCGGTAAACAGTTCGGCAATGCCGTCCGCGTCGTATTGATTGTCGCAGAAAGCACAGTAGCGGGCCTTGAGCTTTTTGATGGCTTCAATGCTTTCCAGGGTTTGAATACGTTGCGCGAGATCGTCAGCGTTCATGTCTGCTCCCTCCTTGGTGAGATGTTATTGCCTCATTGTTGCTGAAGATTCGGAGTGTGTGGCCTGCTCTGTCTTGACCAGACGACAGGGGAGACCGCGCAGCAGCCACGTGCCCATCGTGGGGTCGCACTGCGCCGGGTCATCATCGGTACACACATTGATATTCGTTTCCCACAGGCCGTACAGCTCCGGAGCCTGTCCCGAGCGCTCGGGATACCACCAGCGGTCGGCCTGGACGACGCGCGGATGGAGGGTTTCATCCAAGCGGGCGATGTGCCGTACGCTGCCGATTGGGGTTTCGATGGTGATCCACGTCCCGTCTTCAATACCGAGTTCCGCCGCGGCGTGCGGATGAAGCTGGACCACCGGGTGGGGATATTTCTTGCGGAACCAGGGCATCTGCTGGCTGTTCTGGTGAAAGCCTTCGATCACCCGCCCTCCGGTTGTCAGCACCAGCGGATAGTCGGTTGACCAGCGCGTAAAGATTTCCGGTTCCTCGTAGACGGGCAGGGCCGGATAGTCGAGGTCGGTCAGGATGGTTGAGTGCAACTCTACCCTCCCGGATGGAGTCCCAAAGCGCGGTTCATCGTCTTGGGCCGATCGATCAACGAATTTCCCGTAGCGTGGCGCGGTGGACATCCACGGTCCACGTTGCTGAGCAAGGCTGTGAAAGCTGAGGCCGGCCGGTCGCAGGCAGGTATCCCAGAACTCCTCAACGGTCTCCGGCCAGTCGGCTTCCTGACCTAGCCGCCGCCCGAGGTCTCTCCACAGCTCATAATCGTTCCGGTGACCATACTCGGGCTCGATAGCCGCGTGGCTCGCCGTGGCGTAGTCGCCGGCGGTACCCATATAGCCGAGACCGGTGGAGAAGGACGGCTTTTCGAGCCAGTGGCTGGCTGGCAGCACATAGTCGGCCAACTGCGCGGTCGGAGACAGAAACAGGTCGTGGACCACCAACAGTTCCAGATTGGCACTCCGTAGCGCCTGTTCGACCCGTCTGGCATTACCACTTCCACCCAGCGGGTTATGGTGCTGGACAAACAGCCCCTTGACCGGATACGGCTCGCCCTGGGTAATCGCCCGCCACAGGCTGGGCTCATGGGCCGAAGCCGTCCAACTCAGCAGGTGGTGCTTACCGTGCCAAGCCGGCGCCATGGCCGCATCAAGCCGTTTATACCCGTCGCCCAGCAGACGAAACCGGTCCAGCCCCAGTCGCTTGCGCCACTGTTCTTCGGGCAGGCGGTCCATCAGCATCACATCCCCGTTTGCCACGACCTGCCGGGGAGGGCCGGACAGGGAGTGGCCGCCCTCTCGATCCAGATTGCCGCTAATGGCCACTAGACAGGCAATCGCCCGCGCAGCCTGGAGGCTCGCCGGGCCGAGCTGGCACACCCCGTTGCCACTATTGATAATACCCGGCCGGTTGCGGGCAAACAGCCGTGCAGCTCTGACCAGGAGTTCTTTCGGGACCCAGGTGAGTTCGGCGGCCCGTTGCGGCGGGTAAGCGGTCACATGCTGCTGCAAGGCGTCGAACCCGGTGGTGTACTGCTCGACAAACTCCCGGTCGTACAGACCCTCTTCAATAAGAACCGAGAGCCAGCCTAAGGCCAAGGCACCATCCGTTCCAGGGCGGAGCTGCAACCACAGGTCGGCCTGTTTTGCCTCGGTGGTGTAGTGGGGATCAACCACAATGAGTGTGGCCCCCTGGCGGTGGGCTTTGACGATCTGTTTCCACAGGAGGGGCACCGAAGCACTCGGCCGCATCCCCCACAGCACTATGCATTTCGTCAGGCCGGGGACGGGAGAGGTGTGCACGGTCGGGCCATAACCATAGGTCAGGGACTCGGCCATGGTCGTGGGACCGGAGCAGATTTTATCCTGCCCTGCACTGTTGGGACTACCGAAGAGGTTCAGAAAACGCTCGCCAAGACCCCAGTCCGCACCGTGAAACGTACCAAAGGTGACGGCAACACTCTCAGGACCGTGCCGGTGCTTCAGGATTTGGAGCCGTGCGGTAATATCGTCCAGGGCCTCGTCCCAGCTGACCTGCTGCCAGGCCCCCTCGCCCCGCTCCCCCGTGCGTTTGAGCGGCCAGTGGACGCGCCCCTCCTGATAGTGCAGTTCGGCGGCACGACGGCCTTTAATACAGACAAACCCCTGACTGATCGGATGCTCTGCATCGCCGCTGATTTGGGTGATTCGTCCCTGCTCCACATGGGCGAGCACGCCACACTGCTGAGAACAGCTACAACATATGACAGGCCTGACGGCTGTCTGCTCTTGGGTGGAAAGAGTCATGGCGCGCCTTTCATGCAGGGAATATGAAATCGCTCTAGTCCATCTCAGACCGAGTGTCAATGAAAAAATAGTTTCAGAGATTCGAGATCGCAAGAAAGAATGTCTTGCCAACAAGAGGGAAAAGGGCGTAGAGAGGAAAACGGCCATAGAGAAGGGAGGCGTCGGTGAAATTCGGAATTTTCTCTACCGTGACAAAGGCAGACGAGCGCAGCGTGCAGCGGCTCTTCAAGGAAAACCTGGAACAAGTCGTGTATGCCGAACAGCTCGGCTATGACAGCTTCTGGTTTGCCGAACACCACTTTTCCACCTATAGCATGATTGCCTCGCCCAACCTGATGGTGGCGTCGGCCGCTCAGCGGACCAGCCGCATCAAGCTCGGACCGGCGGTGAATGTCCTGCCGTTCCATCACCCGATTCGTTTGGCCGAAGAAGGAGCCATGCTCGATATGATGAGTGAAGGCCGCTTACTGTGGGGTGTAGGCCGAGGCATCCAGCCTGGAGAATTTATCCCCTGGAAGGTGGACCATAACCAGAGCCGTGAGATTTTTGACGAAACCCATGAAGCTGTCATCCGTGCCTGGACGCAGCCCACATTTTCATACAGCGGTCAGTTTATTGATATTCCTGAGACGACCCTGGAACTCCGGCCGGTCCAAAAACCCCATCCCCCGGTCTGGACCGCGGGTCTGTCCGAACCGTCCGTCCGGTGGGCGGCGAAACATAACTATCCATGCATGGAAGTGTATACCCTACTCCCGACCATGCAGCAGCATTGGGAGATCTATAAGGAGGAAAATGCCCGGCATGGCCATCAGATTGATCACGTTGGTTTAGTGCCGACACGTCACGTATATCTGGCCGCTACGGATGAGCAGGCAAAAGCGGAGGTCTTACCCACGCTCGCCACCCGTTGGCAGCAGCTTCTCAAGCTTGCAAAACCCGCTGAAATGGCACAGTCGTCTTCCTACTCCTATCTCAAGGGAACATTTGACGCAGCGGCCAGAGGCGACCTGACCGAACTCATGGACCTCGGTATGCTCCTGATCGGCAGCCCGGAAACCTGTGTTCGGCTGATTAAACGCCATCAGGAGTTTTTGCCGGACCTCCAGTACATGATCCTCTTTTTTGCCTACGGCAGTCTCAGCCAAGAGCAAATCCGGAACTCGATGCGACTTTTTTCCGAGGAGGTCATGCCGGAGTTTCCAGATACCGAAGCGCACATTCCAATGGTCAACGGACAGAGTGTACAGGAGAGGATATGACAGCCGCCGCTCAAGAAGCCTGGTTTGGGCAACCGCTTGTGCCGGGTAAAAAACCGATCAAGAAAAACCTGTTCGAGGAAGTCATCCACGCTACCGGAACCCTGGAACTCGTACCGGTTTTTCCCTATCTCGACGATGGGGCGATCGTGCCGTGCCTGAGTGTCTCGATCGGTGGGGCGAACGCCAAAAAGTTCCAGTTTTTTCACGAGAACGTCGTCCCCGAGGTGCTACTCTGTCTCGCGGGCGAAGACAGCGCACTCCAGGCGGGCCAGATGATGGTGCTACCCGATCTGCACGGAGTGAACAATTTCTTAAAAGACCTGGCGAACGAACACGCCTACATGGTTGTCCTGATTACCATCCGCATGAACTCCCAAGACAATCAAAATGAGGGATTTGTAATCCGGTGCGAGAAGTGCAGCGAGCTGGTCTACCGACGCGAGACCAATATCAAGCACGGACCGGAGCGTCCGTATTACCCAGAGTTCTATGCGCTTGGCTTCTACGCCGATGCGATTGATGAGTTCAACGCCTCGGCTCGAATATGCCCCAAGTGTCATCATGTGCAGGCACTCTTCCCGGCCGAGCAGGTCGGCTGGCGACGCTACGCTCAGCAGGTTGCGGTTGCCAACCGTGCCCGGACAGCAAGCGAGCAGCGTGCCACGCGCGACGGGTAGGGGAGCGGCTATGGAACGCAGACGTATGTTGCAGCTCTTTGAGGCTGCCGAGCAACTCTGGGGGTCGTTTGATGATTTCCCCGCCCTGCCCCCTGGCATCGATCCTATGCCGCATCTCAGTCGGAATACGATCTCGCAACCGTTCTTTCTGGTCAGCGACCAGGACCAGACGCTGATTAACCTGAGCGGAGAGGGAGAGGTCTGGTTCGGGGGGGAGCGGCCGGAGCAATTGCAGCTTGCAGTCGGGGATAGCGTCTATATTCCAGCCGGTATTCCCAGTCGAGTGATAACCCGCACGCCGAGTGTACAGGTTCGCTTCAAAGCCGAGACAGCAGGTAGAGAAGCCGTTGTGTGGTACTGCTCCGACTGCCGGGCTGTAATGCATTGGCGGTCCATTGATACCCAGGCTGAAATTCCTCAGGCGGCCTATTGGCAGGCAGTCCAGCAGTTCAACACCGACGCTACGCTCCGCGTGTGCCCCGCCTGTCAGAGAGAACATCCTCCGGTTGAACTCGGTGATATTGCCTGGCCCGCAGTCGCTGAAGCGATTCAAAGCAATACGGAAAAGGCGGGTTGAAAACAGGAGAGCCAGATGAGTCACACACAGCTGCTTAATTTTGTGGATGGCGAGTGGTGTCATTCGAGCGCAACGGAATCACTGACCATTCCGAATCCGGCGACTGCACAGGAAATCGCCCTCTTGCCCGTCTCTCCAGCTCCTGACGTCGACGCCGCAGTCCGGGCGGCAACCCATGCTTTTCCCGAGTGGCGGCGTACCCCGGCGGGTGAGCGGATACAGTATTTGTTCACATTCAAGGCGCTGTTGGAGGAGCACCTTGACGACCTCGCCCAAACCGTTACCAACGAATGCGGCAAGACCTATACCGAAGCGACCGGAGAAATGCGGCGCGGTATTGAAAATGTCGAGGTGGCCTGTGGCATCCCCAGTTTGCTCCAAGGTTTGTATAGCGAGGATATTGCGCGCGGTATTGATGAGACCATGATCCGGCAGCCGGTCGGCGTGGTGGCGGCGATTACGCCATTTAATTTCCCGGGCATGATTCCGCTGTGGTTTCTGCCCTATGCTATTGCGTGTGGGAACACGTTTATTCTCAAGCCGTCGGACAAAACACCCCTCACCGCCCAAAAGATCTTTGAAATATTAGAGCAAACCGGCTTACCCAAAGGCGTGGCCAATCTGGTCAACGGCGCCAAAGAAACCGTAGACGCCTTGGTCGATCATCCTGAGGTACGGGCCATCAGTCTGGTCGGTTCCACACCGGTTGCCAAGGCGGTGTACGCCCGCGCCACGGCAAACGGCAAGCGCGCGCAATGTCAGGGCGGGGCAAAAAATCCGATTATTGTTCTGCCTGACGCCGATATTGAAGAGGTGGCCCAGGTCGCGGCTGAGTCGGCCTTTGGCTGTGCCGGTCAACGCTGCCTGGCGGCCTCGTTGGCCATCACGGTTGGAGACGCAGAACACCCATTTGTTGAGGCTATGGCCGACGTGGCAACACGGCGAAACGTCGGTTACGGGCTGGACGCTGGAGTGGAAATGGGGCCGGTGATCCGAGCCGAAAGCAAAGCGCGCATTGAAAAGCTTATTCAAACCGGTCTCGACGACGGGGCACAGGCCCTCGTTGACGGCCGCCAGGCCGAGGTCACCAGCTACGAACAGGGCTATTTCGTCAAGCCGACCATCCTGACCGAGGTGCAGCCGAAGAGCCAGATCGCGACCACTGAGATATTTGGACCGGTCCTGAGCGTGATGCCGGCAAAAGATGTTGACGACGCGCTCAACTTGGTGAACGGCCAGCACTACGGCAATATGGCCTGTCTCTTTACCCGGAGCGGAGCGGCGGCCCGAAAATTTCGATACGAAGCCCAGGTGGGCAACCTGGGGATTAACGTTGGCGTTGCTGCGCCCATGGCTTTCTTTCCCTTTAGCGGTTGGAAAGACAGCTTCTTTGGTGACCTGCATGGCCAGGGACGCGATGCCATCGATTTTTATACGGAAAAGAAGGTGGTCGTAGAGCGGTGGGGGTGAGAACGCATCGTTGAAGAAGGGATCTCTCATGTCAATTGACAGTCTGTCTGACGCTGGAACCGAAACACGAACCGTCGCTGCCCATCGACCGACCATCCGGGGCACCCGCCACATGGTTGTGGCCGGTCACTATTTGGCGGCGCACGCCGGCTTTCATATTCTTGAGGCCGGTGGCAATGCGGTTGACGCAGGTGTTGCTGCCGGTATCGCCCTGGGTGTCTTGCAGAGCGATCTGGTGAATGTGGCCGGGGTGGCCCCGATCATCCTGTATCTGGCAGACCGGCGTGAGGTGACGACGATCAGCGGTCTGGGTTGCTGGCCGCAAGCCGCCTCGGTGGAGATGTTTCAGCATAAGCACGCTGGCCATATTCCTGTGGGTATTCTCCGCACCGTTGTGCCGAGCGCGCCCGACGCCTGGATTACCGCGCTGGAGCGGTACGGAACCATGGGCTTTGGCGAGGTCGCGGCGGCGGCGATCCGTTTTGCGCGTGACGGGTTTCCCATCCATGCTTTTACCGCGAGCATCATCAAGGCGAATGCCGACAAGTATCGGCGCTGGCCATCGAACGCGGCCATCTATCTACCCGGCGGCCAAGCCCCACAGCCGGGCGACATCTTCAAACAGACCGACCTGGCCGGAACCTTGCAGTATATGGCCGACGAAGAGGCACACGCCCAGAGTCGGGGACGGGAAGCCGGGCTTCAGGCGGCCCGGGCCGCTTTTTATCAGGGAGATATTGCCGCGGCGATTGTGAAGTTTCATGAGGAGAACGACGGGCTGCTGACCGCCAGAGACCTGGCCGAATTTCGGGTCGCTGTGGAACCCCCAACGCGGACGACATTCCAGGATCTTGAAGTCTATGCCTGTGGTCCTTGGTGTCAGGGGCCAGTCTTGCAGCAAACGCTGAATCTCCTGGAAGGCTACGATCTTGCGACTCAGGGCCACAATTCGCCCCAGTATATTCACACGGTGACCGAAGCGTTCAAACTGGCGTTTGCCGACCGGGACCGCTACTATGGCGACCCGCGCTTCGTTGAGGTGCCCATCGAAGCGCTGCTGTCTCAGGACTACGCCGAGCAACGCCGTTCCCTGATTCGGGAGAATGAAGCCTGGCCCGAGATGCCACCGGCCGGCGACCCCAAGCGCGGTCGGGCGGCGGTTGACGCCGAGCTCAGTCCAGCGCCGAACGAGACGGCCCAGCCCGGTCTGGATACCTCGTACGTCTGCGTCATAGACCGGCATGGCAATGCTTTCTCCGCCACTCCGAGCGATACCTCATCCGACATGCCGGTCGTGCCGGGGACGGGCGTGTGTCCGTCATCACGCGGTTCGCAGTCCTGGGCCAACCCGAATCATGCTTCCTGCGTTGCCCCAGGCAAACGGCCCCGCCTGACCCCCAACCCGGCCTTGGTCATGCGCGACGGACGACCCTTTCTTGTGCTGGGCTCTCCCGGCGGTGATGTTCAGCCTCAGGCCATGTTGCAGACCTTGCTCAATAGTGCGGTCTTTGGCATGGAGGCCCAGGAAGCGGTCGAAGCGCCACGCTTTGCCAGCTACAGCTTCCCGGATTCCTTTGAGCCGCATGCCTACCACCCCGGGCGGCTGAATATCGAGAGCCGTATCGCCGAGGAAACCGGAGCCTCGTTGTCCGAGCGCGGTCACCAGGTGCACTGGTGGCCGGACTGGGTGTGGCGGGCCGGTGCCGTATGCTGCATTCACGTTGAGTCAACAACCGGTGTGCTGGCCGGTGGCGCCGACCCGCGCCGTGCGTCGTATGCCGTGGGTTGGTAACGAAGGTCTTGCTGTATAAGGAGGGAAGACGATGGCATCCACCCAAGAATATCTGGTGAGTTGTGGTACGACAAAGACGCCGGCACATCTGCCGGTTGACCGGACCCGTATCCCGCCCGGACCGCCACCCTCTCTTGCTCCCTTGCCCGACGCGGCGACCGCCTTTCGTGCCGCGGTCACGCAGCCGGTTGGCATGCCGGCCCTGGAGAAGCTGGTCAAGCCAGGAGCAAAGGTCACCATCGGCATTCAGGACGGCCGAGCCACGCACTACCATCCCGACGACCAGGATTTGCGTATTCTCGGGCTGCCCATCTTACTCGATCTGTTAGGCCAGTACGGGGTCAAGCCCGAAGATATCCAGATCAAGGTTGCCAATGCGCTCCACCGTATGTGGACCCGCAAGGAGATGACCCACATCCTGGGCCCGAAGCTGCCCTACACGCTGGGGGGCCGCCTGGCCTGCATTGATGCGACTGACCCGGACCAGTTTGTCAATCTGGGCATGACCCGACGGGGCATGGAAGTCATGGTGCACCGCTCGGTCGTTGAGTCCGATCTGTTCATCTTCATGTCGGTTCCCGGTGGATTCTTCCAGGGCGGCTGGAAGTCCATTCTGGTGGGGATGAGCAATTGGGAGTCTATCCGTTATCATCACCGCCCCTGGCCGTTTGCCTCGGGTCACTCGGTCCAGGACCCCAAGAACAGCTCCTTTCACAAGCTGCTGAATGAAATGGGTTCCCTGGTGGATGCCGAGCTGGCGCGTCGCGGCCACCCGCCCATTATGAAGATAGAGGGCGTCCTGACCACGAGTACTCCGCAGCGATTTGCAGCCATTGACGCCGGGCTGATCACCCCGGTGCGGGAGATGCATCTCGATATGCTGCTCTCGCAACTCGTTACCGACGTGGAAGGGCAGACGGATGTGTTGCTGCTGGGGATGGGGGATGGGGACGGCTACTCGCGTCTGTCGGTCTTTAATCCCATTCACTGTCGCAACAAGGCGTTATCCGGGTTGTTCAACGCCTATCACGAGAACCCCCTGGTCCGAAAAGGTGGGATGCTCATCGTGGCTAACCCCTTTGACCCCAAATTCAGCCTGCTCAACCACCCCTCGTATCACACCCTCTATCACGAGGTGTTGCCAGCCATGCAGGACCCGGTCGAGGTGTGGGATACCTACTCTGAAGAGTATGCGCACCGCCCGGAGTTTGTGCACAAGTATCGCAACGGCTTTGCGTTCCACGGGGCGCACCCGTGTATTTTGTACGGACAGGGTTTGTATGCGCTCAACCATCTGGGTGGTGTCCTGGCTGCGGGCGTGCCCAAGGAAAACGAAGCCGTTGCTCGGCGGATGGGCTTTGAGCCGTTCCCGAGCATTGATGCCGCACTCAGCGAGGCCGAAGCCCGTCTCGGCAAAGACTGCACGATTACCTATCACCAACACCTGGAGGATCACGGCTATTTCACGCGGGTGCACGTGAACGGCACTACCGCCTAGTCCTGAAGCGTTTTCCCAGCTTGAGATGCTTCGGTTGTTCCCGGGGCGACAGTCGCTGAGTGCTCAGTCCAGCTCAATCCCGTACAGTTTTGCGGCGTTTTCGTACACAATCTTATGCGTGATATGGGTCGGAACATTGGCAAAGTCTCGTTCAATTACTTTGCGTGAATGAGGCCAAGTGGTGTCTGTGTGCGGAAAATCGGACGCCCACATGCAGTTATCCTCGCCAAAGACCGCCGCGTTTGTGGCTCCGATTGGGTCGTCCTGAAAGGTTGCCCATACCTGCCGGCGGACATATTCGCTTGGTTTCATGGGGAGCGGATGTTCCACCATCACCCCAAATTTTTCATAGGTATGGTCCAGGCGCTGGACATAATGGGCCAGCCAGCCGATGTCGCTTTCCGCAGAAACAATTTTGAGTCCGGGAAAACGGGCCAGCACTCCACCAAAGATGAGACTGGTCAGAGATTTTTGGACCTCGTGAATGAGGTGCACGAACCGTATGGCCGTCTGGTTGACCCAGCCGCTTGAGCCGCGATCCATGACCACGCGGGTGTTATTGTCCCGGCTGGTCACGACGTGCAAGGAGAGCGGCATATGCAGTTCTTGCGCCGCAGTCCAGAACGGATCGTACACCGGACTATAATACGGTCGGTCTTCGGGCGGAGCGCCCCAGATCATCCCGCCGCTGAGGCCCAATTTTGCTGCGCGTTCGAGTTCTTTGACCGCGGCCGGAATATCCTCAAGTGAGATTAGCGCAACGGGGTAGAGCCGTTTGGGATCGTGCGACCGAAACTCTGCCACCCAGTCGTTATAGACCCGAAAACATGCCTGTTGGAGTTCGGTGTCCGCAAGCTGGAACAGGGCCAGACCCAGCGTGGTGTAGATCACCTCAGCCCGGACTCCGTCGATGTCCTGGTCTTTGATGCGCTCAACTGGGTCCCAGCCACTGGGGCGGGCCGCTTCATAGCCACGGGTGAGATGTTTCTTAAGCTCTTCGCCACTACGGCCCGTCGAAAATCCACCCGCCACCGGGAAGGGCGTGATACCAGGGGCCATGAAAAAATGTCCAGGTTTTTCTTTATTCTCAACAACCCGCGGGGCGCGGTCCTGGAACCGATGATCGAGCCGGGTCGTCCACAGATCGGGCGGCTCTGTCATATGCGAATCAGCGGAAATAACACGCAACGGTTCCATTTCTCCCCCTGTGTTCGGTCATCTTAATAGGCGATAATCCCGTACACCGACCGAGCAACGCCTAGCATTTTCGCTTCCGGCATGTCAAACAGCACGGTGTAAGACGTTGATGACAGGAGGTGCCCCCATGAGCTATTCGACAGTGGTACGCGGGAAGAGAAGAAGCGTTCTGACTGTTCTGATAACCGCCGTCGTGCTGAGCTGGTCCTTAGGTTCGGGCGTTGCCGCAGAGCAGACCAGCCGGTTGCAAGACGAGGCGGATATTCGCAAACTGACTCTCTGTTATGCGCACGGAACGGACGCCATCGGGCGAGGTGATGTTGCGGCAGGGAGGGCGATCTACCAGCCGTGCTTTACAAAAGACGCGACCTTCTCAGCGGCCTTTCCGAACGGACAAGAAGAGAAAAGGACCGGCTCAGACGCTTGGGCAGATTTTGTGGCGTCGGTATTTCAGGGCGCTGGTTATACGAGTACGCAACATCTTCTAGGAACCATCAGTATTGAGGTGCAGGACAAGAGCGCCACGATGAGCACCTATCTGCACGCCACCCACGTTCTTCCGAACGGCAGCATGGATATTGCGAATGGGACCTATGAAGACACCGTGGTGAAGACCGAAGAGGGCTGGCGGATTCAGAGCCGTAAGCTCACCCTCATTACCTTTCTCAACCTTGCGCCGACCGCCCCGCATCCGAGGAGTGAAGAATAGGCTATCTCCCGGTCAGAATAATCCCGGATGAAACGTCCCGCCGGTATCCTCAGCCGTACACAGGGCAACAGACACGGGATCTCCGGTATCCGCGCAGCACACATCTGTCGGGCCGCAGGTAAAGCCGTCAAACAAAATTCGGGCGGCTGCATCCTGGCCGATAAACGACGGGTGGAAACAGTCACAGCACGAAACCTGTTCGCTCGTAAACTTATACACCCAGGAAGCATTACTGAAGCTGAGAGAGGTGCCGGCCGCCTTGACGGCCCCGCCGACCGGCTCGCCGCCAACCGTCGCTACAGGAGAGGATTCCCCCGCAGGCAAGGCGGCATACTCCGCGGAGACGCGCGCCATAATGTCACGATAAGCCTTGGCTGTTTCGTAGGCATCTTGAAGGCGTTCGTCAGAGCAGTCTTTCGTGATAGACCCGCAGATACCAGTAGGGCGTACGCCACCGCCAGCAAACCGTTCCCACAGTGATTCGCAGCTTCCGCCAAGAAGGGAACAGTTTGTTTTGGCCTTGTGGTTACACAATTGGGTTACCCGCACGGGCGCGGCAATACCGATTTTCAATTCCGGGACGGCAATCAAAACATCGAGCCCTTTGCGAAACTCGCGCTCAAACGCCGCCTCTGTGGTTCGACAGTGGTTCATCGGATCCTGATCGTCCCCCCTGTCACACTCTGCTTGAATACGCTCAATGGTGCCGCTGCAAATATCGTTATGGCCCATTTCGACCGTGACATAACGCGGAGCGGCGGGCGGTTGCGTCCCGAAAAGTGCTGCCGATTCCTGCGCCTGGGCGAAAAAATCCTTGAGCATCTCGGCACCGGATTCCGCGCTATTGGGGTCGGCATTCACAATCATAGCGCCCTGCCGACATTCGATCCGTTCCGCCTGGCTATAGACCCCGTCTCCACCGTCATCGCAAAACGCACTGCCAGGAGTAATACTGGTTGCCCAGTTGAACCTCTCCTGGTCTATATTAGTACACTCCCCGGCCCCCCCGGCGTTCACTGCCTTGCTGATGCTGTCTCCGATGGCGTCGATAGAGGCAATCCGGGGCGCGAAACTATCGAGCCGCGCAATCGTGAAATTCTGGAGAGACTGTTGCCAGGCGACAATGAGGTCCGTTCCGGTGTCAGGAAAGTCTTCCAGCCGGGCATGTTTGCCAACGTCCTCCAAGAATTCTTTCCCGAAGGTGGTGACCGTGAAGGTGGCACTGCCAAACTCCACCCCGTCAGCCCGGGCGCTGACCGTATGCTGGCCATCGCCGAGCCGATTCCAATTGAACAAGAGCCCAAAGCCGTTGTCTATGTCATTACAAAACGGCTGGGTATCTTCCCGGGTGGTCCGATAGCCGGCCCGCCAGGTCTCTTCCGTGGCGGTGCCGGGATTAAAGACAATATCAATACGCTGGGCGTCACACACCCAGCCGGAAATCACGCCTACACCACTCTGAAACGAACCCGGCTGCGGATTCTCCAGAATACGCGGTGGCGTACCGCTCGTCCCACCACTACTCCTCATGTCCCCCTGAATCACGAAGTTCTGGAGAGACTGTTGCCAACCAAGGGTGACATCGACATTACGCCCATCTACCGGAAAATCTTTAACGACAAACTCTCCGCTTACGTCATCCCGGAAGTCTTTCCCCAAGATGGTAACCGTGAAGGTGGCACGGCCAAACTCCACCCCGTCAGCCTGGGCACTGACCGTATGCTGGCCATCGCCTAGCCGATTCCAGTTGAACAAGAGTCCAAAGCCGTTGTCTGTGTCCCCGCAGAGGACCTCTCCCTCCGGCGTATACTCCGTGTCCTCGCGGGTGGTCTTATAGCCGGCCCGCCAGGTCTCTTCCGTGGCGGTGCCGGGATTAAAGACAATATCGATCCGCTGGGCGTCACACACCCAGCCGGAAATCACGCCTACACCACTCTGAAACGAACCCGGTTGTGGGTTCTCGAAAACCGACTGCGCCCACAGCGATTGAGGGAAAGAGAGACTCCCGATAAGGGTGACAAAGAGTGCAAGAGTGACTGAAATTTTCATGACTATGCCTCGTAGCATTCCCCTGACAGGTTGACAAATCCACGGCAGGAGTATCCCATGGTCGGCTATAGCGAGAAAATCTTTTCAGATTGGTCACTGTTCCAGAAGAAGGAGGGAGAATGCCGTACGATCTGATTATCAAAAATGGGACCGTCCTTGATGGCTCGGGCATGCCCCGATTCCGCGCCGATGTGGGGATAGTGGATGGAACAATCGCCTCGATCGGCCGCATTCGTGACGGCGCACAAGAGACGATCGACGCCGAAGGGCACGTCGTCACCCCCGGCTTTATCGATGGCCACACCCATATGGACGCCCAAGTCTCCTGGGACCCGCTCGGGACGTGTTCCTGCTGGCACGGCATTACCAGTGTGGTGATGGGCAACTGCGGATTTTCGCTCGCGCCGTGTAAGGAGAGCGAAAAGGACATGGTCATGCGCAACCTGGAGCGGGCCGAAGACATTGCGCCCGAGGCCATGAACGCCGGCATCAACTGGACCTGGGAAACCTTTCCCGAGTATCTGGATTCGGTTGAGCGGCTGCCCAAAGGCATTAACTATGCCGCCTATATGGGGCATTCCGCCCTGCGTACCCATGTGATGGGCGAGCGTGCCTTTACCGACCCGGCCACCGAGCAGGATTTGGAGCAGATGAAACAGGCGGTGCGCGAAGCGATTCAGGCCGGCGCGATAGGGTTCACCACCTCACGTACCCGTAACCACCAGACGCCGCAGCGTCAGCCGGTGGCCAGTCGGCTGGCCACCTGGGATGAGGTCCGGCAGTTGGTCGGCACTATGGGCGAAATGGGAGCCGGCATCTTTGAAATCGCCGGGGAAGACACGGGCCAGAACCCGGAGCGCATCCGTGAATACATGGACCGTCTCAAGGCTTTGGCGGTCGATACCGGAGTGCCGGTGACCTACGGCATGTTCAGCCTGCGCCGGGCGCCGGACTGCTGGCAGCCTTATCTCGATCTGACCGACGAAACCGCGGCCGCGGGTGGCCGCATGTTCCTTCAGGTGCACAGCCGCGCGCTGAATGCGGTCCTGTCCTTCCAGACCAATACGCCGTTCGACCGGCTGCCGAGCTGGCGCGCGCTCAAGAAGATGAAGTCACTCGAAGAGAAGGAAGCGGCCCTGCGGAATCCCGACTACCGGCGCAAACTGGTTGAAGAGGCCCATACGCAAGAAGACGATGGCAACCGGGGAGTGGGGCCTGAAGCGCGGGCGGCGAATTTCAAATGGTTGTTCTTGATGGACAAGCCCAATCCGCCCCACCGCTCCATTGAGGAGATCGCCACAGAGCGGAACCAGGATCCGGTCGAGACCTTTATTGATCTGGCCCTGGAGAAAAACCTGAAGCAATTCTTTCTGCAACCGCTGGCCAATGAGAACCAGGACCATGTGCTGGAGATGATGCGGCACCCGCGTTCCGTCATCACTTTCTCCGACTCCGGCGCGCATGTGTCCCAGATTATGGATTCGTCCTTACAGACCCATCTGCTGAGCCATTGGGTACGCGAGAAGCAAGTCATGGCCCTCGAAGACGCGATCCGGCAGCTCACCTTTGTGCCGGCCTCCCAGTGGGGGTTGCACGGACGCGGGCTGCTGCGCGAGGGCATGACCGCGGACATCGTGGTTTTCGATCCGGAAACGGTCGGGCCGATGATGCCGGAGTTGACCTACGATCTGCCCGCAGGTGCGCGGCGGCTCAAACAGAAAGCCGCAGGTTTTCTGGCTTCGGTCGTTAATGGCCAAGTGGTTCTACGTGAAAACGAGCATACCGGTGCCCTGCCAGGACAGTTATTGCGCGGGCCATTGGCTCAACGTTAAGAGTCGGATTTTTTAACTTTTCACACGGGCGGATGTGAGCGATCATATCCGCCCGTATGCCTTTATCCCGGCAGCGCCCGGCACTCCTGACCGCTATAGAGCTGCGGGTCAAGCCCGACGGTCTCTCCGGCCTCCTGTCCCGCAGCATAGCCCTCGGGATCGACCTTCAACGAGCGCGGTGTGCCTGACAGTCTGCGAATGTGCG
The DNA here is from genome assembly GCA_022820725.1 of Candidatus Binatia bacterium. GTDB lineage: Bacteria > Desulfobacterota > Binatia > Bin18 > Bin18 > Bin18. The sequence continues at coordinate 236,786 of JAJEFA010000010.1, read as the reverse complement.
TCCCTTGGCCGGCCAGATAGGTATAGACTTCGTCGCGATAGTTTTTCCGCACCGCGGGCAGCGTGGTCTTGGCATCGGCTGGCTCTCGTTCGGCGATCAGAGCTTTGATCTTGTCAGTGATAGACTGGGCGCAGCCATAGGCAAAGGAGTCCAGAAAACGTCGCCCCTTGCCGTAATGTTCCTTGCGCAAACGCTGGACAGTGTGAATCAGATAGCTCAGCGTTTCTTTGGCAACAACGACATTATGCGAGCGACCGATAATAAACGACCGGCCCACGGACAGGGTCGAACAGCAGAAATACAATTTGCAGGTCGCGAGCCAGAGCAGCCGTTCCCACGGGAGCAGGCGGCTTGTTTTCCAGCCCTCGACCCGCATGTCCTGTTCGCTCTGTACGCCCTGGGCCTCAACCTCTGTCAACGAGAGATTATAGGTGGCCAGGAGCTGATGCACCTTGGCCGCTGCCAGGGCCGCTTCGTGTTCGGTTGCGGCTTCATCGCGGCTGAGTTGGAGCAGTTTCTGGATTTTATGGATGAGGGAATCCGGAGCAACGGAATCGATAGCGGTATTCATTCCTACCCATTCTACTGGGCACCCTGAAGAAACACTAGGCCATCATTGTACAACGCTCAGTTCCCAAGCTGACCGATGCCCCAGCGAATACCGCGCCTGAGCAGTTCATGGTAGACGGGCGACTCCCACGAACAGCGCTCAACCGAGCAGACTGGCATAAAGGGCTGCATGTCGTATTTCCCCCGGCAGTGACCGAGCGTCAGATAGAGAACTTCCCCCTGACCGTAAGGATGCAGATAGAGCTGGGGGCGCGGGTCGTCATTACCCAGGTCTTCGCGGACATAGCCCTCCGATTTGGCGTTATAGCGCGACTCCAGCAGGGTATGGATTTCTCCATAAAATTCGCAGTAATACGGCTCGTCCGTGACCTCGAAGGGTTGAATGTCGCGGACGAGCGGGTGGCTGGGGTCGGCGACCGTGACGTGAATGGGCTGAATGGGCGGATGCGACACAAAGTGGTTGCCCAGCATGTCGGACAGGGCCGGTGCCTTCCGTGGCGTATCGACCTTGCCGGGAATCACAACCCCGTCGGTCTCCATACTCTCACCGACAAACTCCAGCAGCGCACTCGTACCGTGCAGGGCAAACCAGCGTCCGCCACTGTTGAGAAACTGCTGGAGACCCTCCTGTTGCTCCGGGGTCGGACACACATCGCAGGTATAGGTGACGAGAAGTCTGGACTGCCGGATGGCGTCATGATCGCGGTAATCCTCGGCGACCCGGACAACCACGTCCTCGTGTTCAGCTAGAAGCTTGAGCAATTCAAGCCGAGCAAAATTGGTGTCGTGATATTTGGCGTTACAGATGAGATAGACATCAATACGAGCATCCCCATTGCTATTTTCTGCCATAGCGATCTCCTCCGGCTGGTATGAGCTTGGCTCCATTATCCAGTTCGTGGACTAGAAAGATATCCCGGAGCGCTGTGCCGGGAAAGAGACTGTCCCCATACATCTTTGCACCGTGGTCTGGGAGTGCTATGCCGTCAGTATTGAAACGTATTCTCAAGACTCAGGAGGGGACTATGGAAAACGGACATACCATTTGTGTCGGAACTGTTGGCGCTGGAGTGTGGTATAGCTCGGATAGTGGTGCTCGTTGGCGGCGGAGTCGTATGAAGCTGCCATTCTACGCCGAACCTGGAGAAATCCAGATTCGTTCGCTGGTGGTGTCTCCGAACGATCCCAACGTGGTGTATGCCGGCTCCGAGGTTGGATTGTATCGAAGCGAGGACAAGGGCGCGGTCTGGGACCTGGTGGAATCTCCGGCAGACGGCAAACAAATCTGGTCTATTGCCGTGCATCCTGACGACCCGAACGTCATTCTTTTCGGGACCAAACCGCCGTGTGTCTTTCGCACCAAGGACGCTGGCCAGACCTGGGAAGAGCTGCCCCTCAACGCGGCCGAGCGTTGCCTGGCCGGAGCGCCCAAGGTCACCAACCTTCTGTTCGACCCGCGCGACTCCGGCACGGTCTGGGCCAGTGTTGAGATCGACGGCATCTATCGGAGTGCCGATGGCGGCGACACCTGGAAGCATCTGCCCGCCCTGGGTAAAAGCGAGCTAAACCAGGATATCCACGGTCTGACCATCAGCCCCGACCCGCACCGAAAAATCATCGCCACCACCCCGGACGGTATCTGGACCAGCACGGACGAAGGCCAGAGCTGGGCGCTGCACGAGTTCCCGCGTTTCTCCGAGCGAGGTATTTCGTACTGTCGCGGTGTGGCACTGAAAGCCGATGACCCCAACGTGATGTTTGTGGGCAATGGGGATTTCATTCCGGGCAAGGTCGGGGCCATCCAGCGTTCGACTGACGGTGGGCAAACCTGGCAGCAGGCCCCGTTACCCGCCGTGCCCAACTCAACCATGTACTGGTTTGCCACGCATCCAGCGGACCCCGACTTTATCGTGGCCAACAGCCTGCACGGCTATGTCTATACCAGTCAAGACGGCGGAGCGTCGTGGAGCAAATCGGAACGAGAGTTCGGCGAAGTACGGGCGCTCGCCTGGGTGCCAAACTAACAAGTCCCCTCTCCCCTGGTGGGAGAGGGCTAGGGTGAGGGGGATAGTCTCGCAGGGCGCAGCCCATGCGCCTCTGCTGCTAGTGCGCTCCTCAAAAGGTCCCCTCCTCTAGGAGGGGTGGCCGAAGGCCGGGGTGGGTTGCCACAGAAGATTGCATGTCATGATCACTCTAACGTAGACATTATCCATGAAAGTTCGGGGGCTTATTAAGATGATTGAAAAAGATGGGTGGTATCTCGTACGGACGAGGGGTAGTCACCGTCAGTTTCACCATCCGACCAAACCCGGTACGGTCACAGTTGCGGGTAAGCCTAGCGTGGACATTCCGCCTGTTACCTTGAATAGTATCCTGAAACAGGCTGGGCTGAAGGGGTAAGATAATGCGCTATCTCGTAATCATTGAAAGGGGCGAGACGAGTTGGGGTGCCCATGTCCCGGACCTCCCAGGGTGTATTGCTGCGGCAGAGACACGTCAGGAAGTGACAGCACTCATCAAAGACGCCATCGACTTTCACCTGGAAGGTCTGCGTGAGCGCGGCCAGCCTATTCCCCCTCCTGCCTCCGAAGGCGAGCTTATTGAGACAGGTGCGGCCTGACCACTACTCTCCGACTCCATATTTTTTCATCCAGTTGGTAAACGTCTGGTAGTTCGGCAGGCCGACCAGTTTGCAGGCTGCGGACTTATTGCCGCGGGCGTCACTGTACGCCCGGCTCAGATAATGTCGTGCTACCTCGGCCAGCAGGTCGGGCAGATCGAATCCATCGCCCAGGCTGCGGTTCAGTACCGACTCGGAAGCAGGGAGCTCTTTTCTGACCGGAAAGAGCGCCGCCTGAATGTCCTGCGCGTTAATGACGGGCGTCACGGCCCAGATGGCAGCCCGAGATAGGGTGTTGGACAGCTCACGGACATTTCCCGGCCAGGGGTGTTGGAGGAGAAGATTTCTTGCCTCAACGGACAGTTGCTTGTGAACCCAACCCGGCTGCTGCGCGCAGTCGGTATTGATTTTCTCCAATACGTGATCGATCAGCAGGCCCACGTCGCCGGTTCGCTCGCGCAAGGCCGGCAGGCGCAACACGCCGACTGCCAGCCGGTGGAACAGGTCTTCTCGGAAGCGTTGTCCGGCAACTTCATCCCGGAGGTTGCGATTGGTGGCGGCAATGACTCGAATGTCTATCTTCTTAGGCTTGGTCGAACCGATCCGTTGGACCGTGCCTTCCTGAAGACAGCGCAGCAGCTTGACCTGGGCGGCAAGCGGAAGCTCGCCGATTTCATCCAGAAACAGGGTGCCGGTATGCGCGGCTTCCAAATAACCGGCTTTGGCCTCGGCTCCGGTGAAGGCTCCCTTGGTAGTGCCGAAAAACTCGGCTTCGACCAACTCGCTGGGAATCGCCCCGCAGTTGACCTCGATGAACGGTCGTCCGACTCTGTGGCTGGAGGCATGAATCGCTCGCGCGAACAGTTCTTTGCCGGTGCCCGACTCGCCCTGAATCAGTACTGGCACGTCATGCACGGCTAGCCGTCTGGCCCGGGCAATCTCGGTTTTCATCGCCTGGCAGCGATGGATGATGGCTTCAAATTCCGGGGCTTCCGCCGGCAGCCCTTGCGTGAGGCGGACGATCTGGTCAGCGTTGATGTGGGGTAGGTATTCAGCCGCAAGGTCGAATGGAAACGAGACGGTCCGGACGCCGTCCTGCACGGACGACTCTATGAGTTCCGACGGATGGGTAGTCTTCGCCAGCACGATCCACACTGCGGCCATAGCCGGAGTGCCCGGACTGAGATGATACACGAACCGGGCAGAGCCGTTTGCCTTGTCGCGCAGACCATCGAGCACCGCTACAGTGGCTTCATAGATTTCGTCAAATCGGGTAGGGCTGCTCAGAGAGACCGGGTGAAGAGCGGCGTTGATCCCGCACCGCTCGTTCAGCCACGTGCGGTAAGCCTTCGACCGCTGAGGCGCATGGTCGGTCAGGAGATGGACGGCATCAAACTCCCGTGCCTGCACAGCCTGTCCGATGGGGCCGAGTTCACCGTCCAATTCGTTACCGGAAGCCCGCAAATCCGTATTGCCCAGCCAGGCGATAAGAATACATTGAGACATAGCCTGTTGATACAAGATTTCTTGTTCTATGCAAAGTTTTGTGTGACCCAATTCCCTCCTTTTCCCAGAGAGAGGCCTGTTTTTTCCCTCTCCCCTAGAGGGAGAGGGCTAGGGTGAGGGGGAAATGCAAACTGAATCACTGCCCAAAAATGGAGTTCAATAGCCAAGCGTTGTTAATTTCCGTACAGTGGGGCCGTTCAATGCAAGGCGGTATTATCGTGGCACGGGAGTTGCACTATCCTCTAAGCAGAAAGCTGAGCAACGGAACCGGAGAACAAGAACATGCTACGTGAGTACCGGCTGACCAACTTCAAAGCCTTCGGCGAAACCGTCACCATCCCCATTCGCCCACTCACACTCATCTTCGGTGCCAACTCATCCGGTAAAAGCTCGATTTTCCAGTCGTTGTTACTTCTCAAGCAGACGCTTGAGGAGGCAAAGAATCCGAGTACCGCTCTGCTACCCAAGGGCAGCTTAGTTGATTTGGGGTCGTATCGTGACTTCGTTCATCGGCATGAGGCAGAACGGGATTTCGAGTTCGGGGCGCGTTTTGACTTGAAAGAAACCAAAGCTCTACCTTCATTGGCACGACAAATTATTGAGAGAGCCAGTGTGACGAACGCCGGACTGACCGTTCAGTTCTCTAGCAACAAAAAGAGACCACTTCAGCGTATCGATCTAGCTACCGGAGATCAGAGGCAAGCTGTAATTTCGTATCACCCAGCTAGACGATATAGGCAGTCTCTCAGACAGCCAACCGAGAGGATTGCTGTGCTAGAGGATGAGTTTGACAACCTCCTCAAGCGCCTAGGTGATCTATCCAAGGAGAAAAAGAACGAGGAGGTTAAGGCTGTCAGTCTAGAGTTGGCCGAGGTCAGCAAACAACTAGGTCTTAATCATAAATTATTGGAAGAAGCTGCTGAGAAGAAGGGTTGGGAAGAAGTCGAGGTCAGACCCGATTCAGAAATTTGGCGCCACTGGTGGGAATGCACAAAGAGTTATATCAGAGAAGAATTAGACAAGGACGAGGTGTGGCTATATGGAAGTGATGAGAAGGATGAATATTTTGAAAAACTAGAGGACTACCAGTTTGAAGACGCGATTAAAGATATTGGAGATGCGTTGAATAACTCAACAATTGTCTACGGGAACTTTTTGCCAGAAGACCACAAACAGATAGACTTCGTATCTCTCTTTCAAGTGCAGTATTTTTACTCCGGACATCCCAGTGACGAATATATTGACGGACTAGACATATCTCCATTCACCCTTCATATGTGTTCCACTTTCCGTCGCCTCCTTGAAGATTTAGTGTACCTTGGTCCTTTGCGGAGTCAGCCAGAACGGCACTACGAATTCAGCGGTGACGCGCACGAATATGTTGGCCAATCAGGCGAGTACCTGCCTTCTATCCTTTTCGAGGATCAGGAATTAGTGGAACAAATTAACAGTGACCTTGGACGGATTGGTGTGAAATATCAAGTGAAACTTGACAAACTACAATACGAAGACAAAAGCCCGAGCAATGTTTTTTCCCTCCGCTTAATCGACAAAGCAGGCATAGGCGCCAGCCTGCGGGATGTCGGCTTCGGTATCAGCCAAGTATTGCCTATCGTCATACAAAGTCGCCTCTCCGAAAAGAAGACACTCTTGATCGAACAGCCGGAAATCCATCTTCATCCTGCTCATCAAGCCGAACTCGGAGACCTGTTTATCAGGTCTGCCAAGGAACAAGGCAATACTCTTCTGTTGGAGACGCACAGTGAGCATCTGATGCTCCGCATCCTACGCCGAATCAGGCAAACCACCAACAAGGATAGCGATATACCCGAGGGTTGCAAAATCGGTCCGGAAGATGTCGCAGTCCTGTACGTCCAACCGGGCGAGAAGGGCGCTCAGGTCATCGAGATACCAGTAACCGCAGACGGTGACTTCAAAAATCCTTGGCCTGGTGGCTTCTTCGAGGAGAGCATCAAGGAGTTATTTTAACGATGATCTACGAGTATGCACTGGAACCTGAACTCGTGGCATCATGGCACAAGGACCGAATGAAGTGCAGATTTTTTATAGATAATTTCGGCTTCGGTACGGGTAGGGTTGTGTCGGATTACCCGAAGGAATGGGCCGAAATGGTCTGGAAAATTTTCGTGAGCAGCTATCCCAAAGCTACAGTCATTCAGAAAAAGCAAATGGCAGAGTTCCTCAGAAAAATCGCTCGTCCCACAGTTAAACGACCAAGCCAACTCTGGGACAGCAAAAAAAGCTGGCACGATAATACACGAGACGAACACCGTCGGCGGCCCTTTCATGCGATCCTTATGCCCTAACAACTTAGTGTAATGGTGAGAGTAATACGAGAAAACGAAGTCCTAGATTTGACTCCTCCTCCTGATTGGGAAGCCCGAGAGAGTGAATCAATACAACGAAAGGCGCAGAATATGGCAGACTGTGTTGCGCCGATGCTACGCTGTGCAACGCGGATACTATTTGTCGATCCATACTTCCGGGCTAGCAAGCGTAATTTCAGAAAACCGCTGGAGAAGTTTCTTCAAGTGGTCACTCCACGCGCTTTGGAGATAACGGCTGAACTTCATACATCGGCCTCTTACAAAAATGCACCCCCTTGGGATTACTTCCAGGAAGAATGTAAAGACAAACTTCCTCATATCCTTCCCGCTGACGTGCGTCTCACCGTGTACCGCTGGAGAAATCGTGTAGGAGGCGAGACGCTACACAACCGTTACATCCTGACCGACATTGGCGGAGTGTCTTTTAGTCATGGCCTCGACGAAGGAAGCCTGGGTACTACCGATGACGTTTCGCGTCTCAGCGCTGGCACCTACACTAAACGGTGGGGGAACTACGCTGGGCCAAACTTTGCGTTCGATCCCGATGGTAAGGTTATCGTCTAAGGTCGGGCAACCGGCTAAGTACGAATACTCACAACAGCCGAAACTGTCGCAGTACATCCGCCACCCGCTCATCACTCTTGCCCAGGGAGCGGAAAGCTTCGAGCAGGGAATGCAAACTCTCGCGGTCACGGGCTAACTCTTCTTCCATGGCCTGCACCTTGCTCTCGAAGGGTCGGACCATCGTCCGATGGTCCCACAGGGCAAAGCCAATCGTCACCGCCACGAGGACGGTAAAGGCTCCGAGAATCCCGAGCATGAGTTGAGACAGGCGGTCAAACTGCGCATTCATATCTTGTCGAAGTTGGGCAATGGCAGCAGTGTTAGCATCGATTTTTGCCACCAAGTGGCTTTGCCCTGCTTCCAGCTTTGTCAAGCGTTCAATGATATCCCGGTCGGAGAGGGGTGGGGCGGTCTCAATGGCTTCCATCTTGACTGGACATAGTAAAGCCATGAACACAAACAAGACAACGATTTTCCCGAACCGTGACATCGCCCCCATAAAACGGCACAGGGACCGGGAAGTCAAACTGTGCGGCTCGCCCAAGCTTGTATACCGCCCGAGAAGCGCATATTAAGTGACGATTGCAAACAACGGAGGAAGACATGCAGGCAGCAAGCGATGTAGCAATAGGCGATTATGGAACCGCTGAATCGGCCATGCAGGCGTATCTGCGCGAGGGTGAGAAACGGGCCTATAATCTCGATAATCGCGGCCCGATTCGTTTTCACGCCGATGGCAGGGTCCACACCGACATCCTTGATGCCTATTGGAAATATGGCTTTTATGTCTTCGAAGGGGTGCTTGGGGAAGAGGAACTGAACGATATCGAAGCCGACCTGTTCGACATCATGGAACGCCTGCCGACCGAGCGGGGGTCCGCGGTCGATGCCCAAGGGCGTCCGGCCCTGGGGGCTGATTGTGAGGCGCGGACGCTGTTCTGGTCCAAACCGCTCGGCGATCCTTTTGGCGGGACCGATCTCGCCAACGGCCGCCATCCGGTCAAGATGCTGGAGCCTACCCCGGCCACTGGTCTTCCCCAAGAAGTGGTTTATCTTATTATTGGTTCGCTTCAATTTTCCGAAGCCAGCCTCCGCACCTATGCACATCCGCAGCTCCTGGCCGTGGCAGCCGCCGTCAACGGTGAGGATTTCGTGCCGTTCACCGATGCGTTATTTATCAAAGAGCCGGGCAAAGGGGCCTCGGTCGCCTGGCATCAGGATGGCACGACGCACTGGGACAGTCCGACCTGGGACCAGGGAACCCACGGTTTTAATTTTATGGCCCAGCTCTACGGTTGCACTCCGGCAAACGGGGTATGGGTCATGCCGGGAACGCATAAAGTCGGACATATCGATATCACGCAGCGGGTCGCCGAGGTGGGCTCGGAGCGCCTGCCGGATGCCGTTCCCATGGTGTGTAAGCCGGGCGATGTGGTCATCTCCAACCGGCAATTGCTGCACTGCTCGTTTGCCAACACCAGCCCGGACTGGCGCGTGACAGTGAACTTTGGCTTCCATCGCCGCTCGTCCGTGCTGGGAGTGAAAGGCGGCGGAGTGCATAGCGCCCCGGCCGTCTACGATGAGGAACGTATCCGTACCCGTTCGCGCGTGATCGGCTATGCCATTGATGCGCGCCGGCAGCGCTTCCCGGACGAAACGCCGTTTGCCTATAAGCCGTTTGCCGAATCGGGAGAGCGCTACTGCTGGGACGAAGAAGCCAAAGCCAGTATGAAGGATTACAATCTGCTGGATTTCAGTATCTGAGGATGGACGGCGCGATTCCGTTTCTCCTCAGAATTTGACCCGCACCCCGCCAAAGGCACCGAACGGCTGCCCTGGCCCCATAAAGCGTTCGACGCCGGTGTCATCCACCGCGTTTTCAAAATACGCGCCGTAGCTTTCGTATTCCTCGTCAAAAATATTTTCGAGGCACAGAAAGATATCAAATGCCTTATAGCTGTATTCCAGCGCGACGTTGGCCACAAAATATGGGTCCAGCCGACTGCGTTGGTTAGCCTCATCGCCCCGCAGCCGCTGTCCATCCACATAGGCCCCGTCCAGACTCAGCCGTAACTGGGAGCCGATAAGGAACTCGATGCCGCCGTTGACCCGATGCGGCGGGACCAGCGGCAGACGGTCTCCCTCACGGACCAGGGAGATGCGCTCTTCGTTGGCGAACGTAAACAGCTCAATCTCATCGTTAAATGTGGCATCCGTTACCGTGTAATTCAGAAACCAGTTGCCCCAGCTCCACACGCCGCGCAGCAGGAGTTCGATGCCCTGGCGACGGGTAGCCTCCACGTTCTGAAAAAACCCCAGTACGCGGCTCTCCGGTTCATTGCGAAACAGGATGTCGTCTTTGAGGTCCGTCCGAAAGAAGGCCAGGGTCGCATCAACATAGGGCGGCAAGGCCCAGCGGACGCCCGTCTCCCAGGTCTTTCCCTTCACCGCGTTCAGGGGTGGATCGTCCACAATCGCGGTTGGCACCGGGCAGGGCGCTTCGGGGTTGGCACAGGTCAGCTCAATCGCGGTCGGCGCACGGTAGCTCTCGCTATACCCGGCATACAGGCTCAGATGCTCGGTGAAGGTATAGGTCGCTCCCACTGCGGGATTAAACCGATCAAAAGTGTGGTTGCCGCTGGCGTCCGTTCCCGCCCCGTCGTCGTCATCGTCGTCCTCAAGCCCGGCGAGACGATCCTGAATGCGGAGATAGGTGACCTCGTAGCGGCCAGACACGGTCACCGTCAGCTTATCAATCGGTTCGGCGCTGATGGTGAAAAACGGGCCGCCGGCGTGGGTTTCGGTCTTGACATTGGTCTCCACCTCAAATTCGTCCGCCTCGCCCTCTACCAGGGCCTGGAGTAGGGCCAGGTCGTCTTCCAGCTCATCATCGCCGTCGTCATTACCGTCGTGGTCGCCGTTGTCATCCCCATTGTCATCGTCGTCCTCACCCCGCTCGCCAATGAGGTGGTCAAGACGGGCCCCGCTGTAATCGCCACCAATTGTGACCGAGACCGGCCGCTCCCATACCGTGCCTTGATAGGCTAACTGGAGCGCGCCTCCCCAGCCCTTCTGATTCGTACGGGCGTCAACGTCTTCTTCAACATCCACGTTAAACTGGTCCACATCCAACAAGCGACCGTACAGATTGGCCGACAACGAGAAGCCGTGGCCCAGGTCGCGTTGGTACTGGCTGTTAAGAAACCACAGGTCGGGCTTGAAAATATCGGGATGGGTGAACACCGCGGAGCGGTCACGCTTGAGACGGCTTTCGGGCAGTGGGCCGTTGCCGGTCAACTTGTTGTTCACATGGGTCAGGGAGAGGGTCAAGTCGTCGCGCGTCCCCCGGTAGCCGACCTTGCCGAACAGATGGCCGACATGACTTTTTGAGAAATCCCGAAAGCCGTCTTCGAGAAAGAGATTGCCCGACACAAAATAATCGAACTTGCCGCGGCTGCCCCCATGTTGCAGCAAGGTCCGATAGCGGGCGAAACTCCCACCCCAGACCTCTGCGGTGGTGCCCGGATGGGTAAAGCCGCGCTTGGTTTGCATCACAATGGTCCCGCCGAGCGTGTTGCGACCATAGACCGGGTTTGAGCCGGGGATGAGCTCCAGACGATCAATGGCATCGGTGGGAATCAAATCCCAGTTGACCTGGTCGGCCAAGGGCTCATTAACGCGCACACCATCCACAAAAACGCTCAGCCCCGGCGGCGTCCCAATCAGAAAAGAACTGGTAAAACCCCGATAGCTGACGTCGGGCTGGAAGGGGTTATTCTGGACGTGATTCAGGTTCACCCCGCCCAGGCTGCGGGACAGAGTGTCGGTCAGATTGAGCGCGCCGCGTTTTGTGATCTGCTCGCCGGTGATGGCTTGCACATTGGCCGGGATGTGCTCGCGTGCGACGGGTGCGCTCATCAACGGCGTCGTACCGCGCACTTCGATGTCCGGCAGGGTGACGGGCGAAGACTGGGCCAGAACTGATGTGGCTAACACGAGACTCAGCGCAGCACTGCCAAAAATGTGCAGCAAGACCAGACAAATCCTTTGGCTTCGCAATGGGTTGTCCTCCATATCATCCGAAAGACACCTAGATAGCCGAATCCCACGCAAGAGCGGTATCCGGGAAAACCCTGAAAAGCGGACAGGAGGACCCTGAAAGCGGGCGGACTTAGTGGTCTGGCGCGACCAGACCGGTCCGCACCGCATAGCGGACCAGGCCGGCAATATGGCGAATGCCGAGCCGGTCCATAAGCTGACTGCGATGGGTTTCGACGGTCTTGGTGCTGAGATGCAGCAGGCTGGCAATCTGCTTGGTGGTATGGCCCTCGGCAATCAACTGGAGGATTTCACGCTGGCGGACGGTCAAAGGAGTTGGCGCAGGTTCAGCCATGTCCTCGGCCGGGTTATTCACGCGCTGCAAATAGCGGTCAACCACGTGTTTGGAGACAGCCGGACTGAGATAGGTTTCACCGTGGGCCACGGCCTGCACAGCCAATTCGAGTTCGGTTGTTGCGGCATCTTTGAGCAGATAGCCGGCTGCCCCCACCCGGAGCGCCTGACTGACGTATTCTTCGTTTTTATGCATGGACAGCATAATCACCTGGACCCCAGGGCAGGTTTTCGTGATCTGTACGGTCGCGTCCAAACCGTTGAGTCCCTGCATGGTCACATCCATGAAGACGATATCCGGTTGGTGCTCTTGAATGAGATGGAGGGCGTCCCGGCCGTCATTGGCTTCGGCTACCACTTCGACGTTGGGAACCTGTTCGAGCAGAGACCGAATCCCGGCACGGACCAGGGTGTGGTCATCGGCCAGAAGAATACGAATAGGCTTCACACCAGGACTCCAGATCAGAGGGGAAAGCGGGCGCAGACCTCAGTGCCTCTATGCGGGGCTGACACAATGCTCAACCTGCCCCCGGCCAGCTCAGCGCGCTCCTGCATACTCAATACGCCAATACTGCTCCCCTGGATAGCGGCTTCCCGCGCGTGTGTCACGTTAAACCCGACTCCATCGTCCTGAATCGTACAGTGCAGGCCATCAGAGTGGATGCCGAGTTCAATCCTCACCTGTTGGGCGCGGGCGTGTCGAGCAATATTCGTCAAGGCTTCCTGGACGACTCGAAAACATGCGGTGGCAATATCCGGCGGGATGTCGTGGTCCGCCACTCCATCGCTCTGAAAGGTGAGAGCAACCCCGCTGCTCTGGGCATGCCGGTCCGCATACCACCGCAGCGTAGGGACAAGGCCCAGGTCGTCCAGCATGGACGGACGCAGGTCCAGTGCGACATCCCGCACCTTTTCCAGGGTCTGACCGGTCAGGGCAAGACTCTCCTGTAAGTGGGCATTGGTCTCGGTCTCTGGAATATTGTCCTGCACGAGCTGGAGATTCAGCTTGATCATGGTCAGGGTCTGGCCGACTTCGTCGTGCAACTCGCGGGCAATACGCTGCCGTTCCTCCTCCTGCGAAGCCTGAACCGTGCGGGACATGGTTTTGAGCGCGGCCTCGGTCTGTTTTCGCTCGGCGATTTCCTCGGACAGCGCGATATTCGTGGCTTCGAGTTCCTGGGTTCGCTCCTGCACCCTTTGCTGGAGCTCATCACGCGCCGTCTGGAGTGCGGTGATGAGTCGCTGTCCATAATAGCCGATGACGGCGAATAAGCCCCACACCACTAGGCGCAGGCGCACCTCTTCGGGCTCGGAAGTAAAGACTTCGGCAAGGAAGTGACGTTGCTGCTCAAACAGCCACACGTCAACCGCCGCATCACACAGCCAGAACACGGTCCCCAGGCCAATGCTCAGCCACAGCAGCCTGCGATCTTTCATGTACTGCCGGTCTCTATCACCGCCTTCACATGGGCCCCCAGGTGGGGGCCCTCAGTGCTTATTCGATGCGATACACGCGCGCGGCGGTATCGTGAATGAGCTTCTTGCGGTCGGCCTCGGACAACGCGCTAAAGGTGTCTTGGATAAACTCCTGCGAGCGTGGCCAGATGGCGGCCGTGTGCGGATAGTCCGAAGACCACATGGCGTTGTCTGCCGCATAGCGGTGATAGCCATCGAGCAGGATGGGCTCCTCAATGAAGGTCGCGTACACCTGCCGCTTCACGTAGTCGCTCGGCTTCATGCTCAACTCGACCGAGGAGAGCGGGCCGATGCGCCGGTGGGCAAAATCCATCCGCCACATGAAATACGGCATCCAGGCCACGTCGTTCTCGGCCGAAACAATGGTGAGCTGGGGAAAACGCTCCAGCACGCCGCCGAGGACAAACACGGCAATCGAGCGCTCCACTTCGTGATGCAGCGTGGAGACCTGGAGCGCCAGGTTATCGGCAAAGAAGTCAATGCCCATACCCTTCCGGCCGGTCAGGATGTGTAAGGAAAGCGGCATATTGAGGTCCGAGGCGGCCGCCCAGAAGGGATCATAGTCGGTGTGGCTGTACGGGCGTTCATCGGGAGGTTCGGCCCAGATCATGGCGCCGCGCATGCCTTTTTTGGCGATGCGTTCGAGCTCCCTGGTGCCGGCCTGAATGTCCTCAAGCGTGACGAGTCCGAGCGGCAGGAGCCGCTTTGGATCATGGCTGCAATAATCGACCGCCCAGTCGTTATAGGCCCGAAAGCAGGCGTCCCGCAGCTCGACATTATCCAGGCCGTAGAGCGGCATGCCCATGGAGGTGTAGATCACCTCGGCCTCCAGGCCGTCCCGCTCCTGGTCCTTGATGCGCGCGGCGGGGTCCCAGACGCTGGCCGGGGCGGCCTCAAAGCCCTTCCTGTTGTGTGCCGGCAGATCTTCCGAAGGAACGCCGGCACCAAAAAACCCGGCCACCGGTATCGGGTTGATGTTCTCGCACACAAAGAACTCGCCCTCTTTTCCGTTAAGTCCCTTGACCGTGTGCGGAGCCTGATCCCGGAATTTCTTATCCAGGCGTTCTGCCCACATATCGGGCGGCTCTACAAAATGCGAATCTGCCGAAATCACTCCAGACTGTGCCATAATTCCCTCCTTGGCTGTCGTGAATGTCTCCCGAAACGAACAACGAACCAGACCTACCGGTTACTCCGACCTCTTTCCCACTAGCACGCTTTGTGCGGTGGTCAAGAGGAACGGAATGGTCTATATGAAGCGGCATGCAATACGATCTTCTTATTAAAAACGGTACGGTGGTTGATGGTTCCGGGCTGCCCCGCTTTCAGGCGGACGTCGCCATCGCTGGGGGCAAAATTGCCGCCATTGGCAAAATTCGCGAGGGTGCCAAAGAAATCATCGATGCCGAGGGACATGTGGTCTCCCCCGGCTTTGTTGACGGCCATACACATATGGACGCCCAGGTGTTCTGGGACCCGCTCGGAACGTGCTCGTGCTGGCATGGCATTACCAGCGTGGTCATGGGCAACTGCGGCTTCTCGCTCGCACCCTGTAGTGAAGAGGACAAACTGTTGGTGATGCGTAATCTGGAGCGGGCGGAAGACATTTCGCCAGAAGCCATGGAAGCCGGCATCAAGTGGAGTTGGACCACCTATCCGGAATATCTGGATGCAGTTGAACGCCTGCCCAAAGGCATTAACTATTCCGCCTATATCGGTCATTCCGCACTGCGGACCTATGTCATGGGCGAGCGGGCTTTTACCGAAGAGGCGACTCCCGACGATCTTGAAGCCATGAAGCGTGAGGTTCGTAGCGCCATACAGGCGGGCGCCGCCGGTTTTACCACTTCACGTACGCGCAACCACCAAACGCCTGATGGCCAGCCGGTTGCGAGTCGGCTCGCTACCTGGGACGAGGTTCGCCAGTTGGTCGGTGTGCTCGGCGAGTTGAATTCTGGTGTATTTGAGATTGCCGGCGAAGACACCGGACTCAACCCGGAACGGATCCAGGACTATTGTAATCGGCTCAAAGCCCTAGCGGTGGATACCGGTGTGCCGGTCACGTTTGGCATGTTCAGCGCGCCCAAGGCCCCGGACTATTGGCGTCCGTTTTTTGCGTTGGCCGATGAAACCGCCGAGGCTGGCGGACGCATGTTTATTCAGGTCCACAGTCGGCCCATCAGCGTGTTGCAGTCGTTCGAGTCGGTCACCTCGTTTGACAAGCTGCCTGTCTGGCGCGACATCCGAAAACGGCCACTGGCAGAACAGGAAGCGGCCTTGCGCAATCCTGAGATACGCCGGAAGCTGGTGCAGTCCGCCAATCAGCCGCCACAAGAGGGAACGCGGGCGGTTGGCGCGGAAGCCCGCGCGGCAAATTTCAAATGGCTGTTCCCCATCCTGGACAGGGCCGTGCCACCGTATCAATCGGTGGCCGAGATTGCTGCCGAACGCAATCAGGACCCGGTAGAGACCTATATCGAGCTCGCCTTGGAAAAGAGGCTGAAGCGTTTCTTCATGCAGCCGCTGACCAATACCCATGAGCCCAGCACCTTGGAGATGATGCAGCACCCCCGCTCGGTGGTTACCTTCTCCGACTCGGGTGCCCATGTTTCACAGATCATGGATTCCTCCCTGCAAACCCATCTGTTGAGTTACTGGGTGCGTGAGCAAGAAGCCCTGACTCTGGAAGACGCGGTGCACCAACTGAGCTTCGTGCCGGCGTCCCATTGGAAGCTGGCCGGACGCGGACTGCTGCGCGAGGGCTGGAACGCCGATGTCGTGATTTTCGACCCCCAAACGGTTGAGCCCCAGGTCCCAGAGCTGACCTATGATCTCCCGGCCGGCGCCCGACGACTCAAGCAAAAGGCCAACGGCTTTCTGGCGACCATTGTCAACGGCGAGGTCGTCCTGCGAAACAACGAACACACCGGTGCCCTGCCGGGGCAGTTGTTGCGCGGCCCATTAGCCAGTCAGTAAGAAATCCCCCTCCGCTTCCCATCCACCCTCTCATCTTCCATCCCCTCTCCCCCGGAGGGAGAGGGCTAGGGTGAGGGGGCTGTTCCCCATCCCTCCCAGGGTCTTCGACTTCGCTAACGCTACGCTCAGACCGACCGCAATGTGGAGGAGGTCGGATGGAGCGTAGCGGAATTCGACAGAGGCGGGCTGGCGGGTGACGCCTGTGGCTCCCCCACCCGACAGGAACTAAAGCATCGAGTCCGAGCCGCTCGTAATCTCCCGCAACCGTGCTACCATTTGTCGTCTCCTCTCCGGAAAACCACTCGGAGACGGACGAGACATAAGGAGGGCTGCGTATGGCTGAAGAACGCACGGAATGGACGGAGGACGACTCCCAACTCTACCGCGAACTGGCGACGATTGCCGTGCCGGCCCGGGCCGAGCAGGTCGCGACTCTTTTGAGTTTGCTGCCCTTTCAGCAGCAGGATGCGTTCCGCGCGGTTGAGCTGGGCTGTGGGGAAGGGGCATTGTCCTTCGCCGTGCTGGACTGTTTTCCGAACGCCTCGGTACTGGCCCTGGACGGATCGGCAAGCATGCGCGCGCAGGCCAGCCGCCACCTCCAGCGCTTTGGAGATCGAGCTCAGGTCGCAGCATTTGATATGGCCTCGCCGGACTGGCTCGGTTCGCTTGATACGAGCGACTGCGTCGTCTCCTCCCTGTGCGTACATCATCTGAGCGGGCATGAGAAGCAATGGCTGTTCACGGAAATAGGTAAACGGGTTTCTGACCGCGGTGTTATCCTGCTTGCGGATATCGTCAAGCCGCAGCGGTCGGAAGTATGGGCGTCCTTTGGCGAAGGCTGGGACCGGATTACGCAGGCACTCTCAATCGAAAAGACCGGCTCAACCCGCCTCTTTGAGAAATTCACCCAGGAGAAGTGGAATTATTTCCATACCCCCGACCCCTACGACAAACCCTCACCGCTGTTCGATCAGTTGACGTGGCTCAAGCAGGCGGGTTTCGCAGTGGCGGACTGCTTTTGGCTTCAATCCGGGCACGCCATTTATGGCGGCTATAAGACACAGGGGAATGCAGGGCCAGCGCCTGCGCCTGCAAGCGTACCCTTCGCCGCCGCCCTGAAATCGGCCCGGACTGCTCTAGACGCCATCGAGCAACGGGCAGGGGCGTAGACGCTCCCAAAAGGAGGCTTGCCAGTATGCGTGATATCAGCCGCCGGAAGTTTCTGAAGGAAGCGGGTACGGTTGTCGCCGGGGTAGCAGGCTTACAGGCCGCTACCTCAACGCCGTCTGAAGCCAAGACGCCGGTTGGTCAGACCGTTCAGGAAAGCCCGGTCAAAGGGTGGCGTTTCGGTATCCAGATCGAGCCGCAGTTCGGCTTTACCTACGACGAAGTCGCCCAGATCGCAAAAGAGGCGGAACGGCTCGGTTTTTACGGCTTGTGGGCCTCGGACCATCTTTTTTGGGACTCCAGGTCTGAGCAGCGCAACTGTTTGGAGGCCTGGACCCTGCTGACCGCACTCGCTCCGGTGACGACCAAATTGAGGCTGGGAACGCTGGTCACGTGCAATTCGTATCGTCCGCCCGGTATTTTGGCAAAGATCGCGTCCAGCCTCGATCATCTCAGCAACGGCCGACTGGAGTTTGGCATCGGGGCCGGCTGGAAGGAGCTTGAGTATCGAGCCTACGGGATTCCCTTTCCCTCAATCGGTACGCGCCTGGCTCAGCTCGAAGAGGCGGTACAGGTGGTGCGCCTGTTGTGGACTCGGGAACGGGCCTCCTTTTCCGGTACGCACTACCAGTTGCAGGAGGCGCTGTGCGCTCCCAAGCCCATACAGCAACCGCCCCGAATCTGGATTGCCGGCGGCGGAGAGAAGGTCATGCTGCGTATCGTGGCCCAGTACGCCGACGGCTGGAACATCCTGCTGAGGTCTTCAGTAGAGACCGTGAAAAGGAAGACCGATATTCTGCGCCAACACTGTGACACGCTGAAGCGGGATTTCTCAACGATTGAGAAGTCGCTGTTTCTGGCGGTAGTGCTTGCTGAAGACGAGAAAGAACTCAAACGGCGCGAAGCCGAGTCAGCCCAGGCATTGGGCGGGCGGGGATTGTGGGCGTCCCGAGAGCTGGGAACAGCCGGGACGCCGGAGCGCTTGGCGGAAACCCTGCGGGAGTTGCAGGCGCTGGGCTTCCACCACTTCCAGATGGTGTTCCCGTACAAGCAGGAACAGGAGATGCTTCAGCGCTTTGCCGAGCTGGTTGTTCCGCAGCTGAGTTAAAATGACACCCCTGCCTGGGCGATGCATGAAGCGTCTCTCGGCCTTGGTCGGGCTCCTCATGCTGCCGACCCTCATTGGTTGCGCGCCACGTTCTCAACCCGCCGCGCGTGCAGTTGCCAGGGCCTCCGCTGCGGCCGTGTTTGCGCGCATGGAAGCGAACCGGGCCGCGGCACAGGCCGAGCCGCTGGCCGAGTTGTACGGGGTTACTGATACGGACTTATCGTGCGAACAAGCCCAGCAACTTGCCTACCGGACAGTCGAGCGGATGGGGTATCGCGTAACGAGCGCAACCCGAGCTACGCCGGGAGAAACCGGAGCGATACAGGCGCGACAAACACGGTCGGGTCAGACGGCGCTGGTCCAGGTGACGATTCAGTGCCAGCCGCAGGGCGTGATTGTTGACGCCGCCTCGCTCAGCACCTTGGACGTTGCCTCGCCTACGCCGCACCCGCTCGTGACGGATTATCACGAGCGAGAGGCCCCACGTCTCACCAAGAACCGCCCGCCACCGACCACCTACTTTCGGCGGGCGTTTTATTCCCTGTTTCACGGGCTGGCCGACCAGGTCAAACGCTACGGGCCCGAAGGTCAGGTGTATGTGCATATCCGGCCCCTGCCGCCGATGGAGGCGGAGTTGCTCTTCGGCGTCCATACGCCGGATATTTTTATTGTTGCCGTAGAAGTCGCCAATCGGACCCAACAGACCTATGTGTTCGATACGGAGCAGGTCCACCTCCTCTCGGCCACAGGAGGCACAGTCCGCGCCTTGGCAGAGAAAGACGCCGCCAGTCTCCCGCCACCCATGGTCAGTCAGGCGCTGGCGGCTCATGTCGCCACGCATGGCTATTTGTATTACCCGGCGGGGGAATATCTGAGCGTGCAGGGCTATCTGACGGAGGTACAGAGTCAGGAGCGGCAGGGCTTTCAGATTGAGTTCTGATTGGCCTGTCCCCGCTTCTTTGCTACGTTCCTTTGACAACATCAGTAGAGGGAGGGCTCGCCCATGTATTCCATGCGAAAAATTTCCGGTATCGAAAAATTCATTCACCCCGCGGTTATTCACCAGACCTTGGTGAAGGAGGATTCTCGCAACGTTGAAATCTGGATGCAGACCTCGCAGCCGGGCAAGCCGACCCCAACCCACTATCATTCGGGCGAAGAGATTATTATTGTCCTTAAGGGAACCGGCTGGTGCCAGGTGGACGGGCAGCAGATCGATTTCGGACCCAACAGCGTCCTTACCGTTCCCGCCTACACCCCGCATAAAATCTGTACGACCGGTGAGGAAGAGATGCAGGCGATTGCGGTTCTGGAAACCCCGGTCGAAATTTTCAATCGGGCCGGCGAGCCGATCCAGTTGCCCTGGCCCTACGGAGAAACGCCGGGCACGCTTGAGCCGACGCCGCCCGAAGCGAGTGAGTAGAAGATCAAGCGAGGAAAGATAATATGAAAAAGTTTTTGGCACGGACGCTCATGCTGATTGGAGCCTGGGTCGTCGTCATGGCCATTGTCGGTGCTATCGCTACTCTGATGAGTCAAGAGGAGCTGCCGGAGCGCATCGTGCTTGAGATCGACTTTGAGCGTGAGTTTGCCGAGTATATTCCAACCGACCCGCTGGCGAGCGTTCTCATGGAACAGACCGTGTCGGTCCGGGATATTGTTGACGCGTTGCACCAGGCAGCCACCGATGAGCGCGTCCTGGCGCTGGTCGCACGCACGGGTACTCCACGTATGGGCCTGGCGGAAATCCAAGAGGTACGGGATGCGATCCTTGCCTTTCGGAACAGTGGTAAGCCGGCCATTGCCTATGCCGAGACCTTTGGCGAGTTCGGGCCTGGAAACGGCGCGTATTATCTAGCCGCCGCTTTTGACCGCATTTATCTCCAACCATCCGGGGACATCGGTCTCACCGGCTTGATGGCGGAATCGGCGTTCGTCAGCGGGACGCTGGAAAAGCTGGGCCTCTCGCCCCGTATGGACCACCGCTACGAGTATAAAAACGCGCTGAATATGTTCACCGAAAAAAAATATACCCAACCCCACCGTGAGGCGACTCTCCAGATTATTGAATCCCAGTTCGGCCAGATCGTGCAGGGCATTGCCGCGGGCCGAGGCTTGGAAGTCGATGCGGTCCAAACCCTGGTTGACCGTGGGCCGTTTCTTGGAAAGCAAGCGCTAGCGGAAAACTTGGTTGACGGGCTGGCGTATCGGGATGAAGTCCAGACCATCATCGACGATGACCTTGGCGAGGAGGCAGAACGCGTCAGTTTGTTTACCTATCTCCGCCAGATGGGTCGGCCCCACAACGAAGGGGAAGCGATCGCGCTCATTTACGGAGTCGGTGGGGTGCATCGCGGCAAAAGCGAATACAGTGCCGCCCTGAGCGGGCCGACGATGGGGTCGGACTCGGTGTCAGCGGCGTTTCGGTCTGCCGTGCAGGACGACACGGTGAAGGCCATTCTGTTCCGGGTTGACAGTCCGGGTGGATCCTATGTGGCCTCCGATACGATCTGGCGCGAGACCGTCCGGGCTAAAGAGGCAGGCAAACCGGTCATCGTCTCCATGGGCAACGTGGCCGGCTCTGGCGGCTATTTTGTGGCCATGGCCGCGGACAAAATTGTGGCCCAACCCGGTACGATCACCGGCTCTATCGGTGTGGTTGGCGGGAAGATGCTCACCGCCGAACTTATGGAGAAAATTGGCATCTCATCGGACGAGGTGCATACCAGTACCAATGCCACCATGTGGTCAAGCTCGCTCGACTATACGCCCCAGCAGTGGCAACGGATCACGACCTGGCTCGATCACGTGTACGCAGACTTTACGCAGAAAGTTGCCCAGGGAAGGGATCTCACCCAGGAACAGGTGCACGCCGTGGCCAAGGGCCGGATTTGGACGGGTGAAGATGCCAAAGATATTGGCCTGGTCGACGAACTTGGCGGCTTCCCGGTGGCGCTACGTCTCGCCAAACAAGCGGCGGGGATTGAGGCAGATGCACCGGTGCAGGTCAAACTCTTTCCCGAACAGAAAACCCTCGTTGACACGGTCCTGTCCCGTCTCCAGGGTCGAGAGGACGCCGCGGCTGAGGCCAGTCCGACGGCAGTGGCTCTGCGCCAAGTCATGCAGGCCGTACGACCCGTTATCCAGATGGGACAACGCCTTGGGCTGTGGTCCGAGCCGGGCGTGTTGACCATGCCCCACTGGGAGACGGCGTGGTGAGAACGTGTATTCCCTCTCCCCTGGCGGGAGAGGGCTAGGGTGAGGGGGCTTCCGTGCCGTGTTCCGACTGCACGGCGGACTGTGCCCGGACCGCCACCGGGGTGAGGTTCATCAGATTGTCCGAGACCGGACAGCGCGTCTCTATGGTTGCCAGCCATTGGTCCAGGGTGGCTTGATCGACATCGGCATCAACCTTGAGCGTGACGTCGATGTTTTTGTATCCGGCCCGGTCATCCGTCTGTTTGCCGAGGAGTTTTCGCGGATTGAGCGGACCGGCCGCATCGATGGTCAGGGATCGAATCGTAAAGCCCATCTCTTTGGCAATAATATGCCCCATCACATTGAGACAGCCGGCCAAGCCGGCCAGGATATACTCAACCGGATTCGGCCCCTCGTCATCCCCGCCGAGACCCGGCGGCTCATCAACGATCAGCTCAAACCCTCTGACCTGCACTGCCAGACGAGCGGGGGATTCCGACTGTCCTGAAACCTTGAATGTGACATCAGACATGAAGTGTCTCCTTTACGCCGCGAGTCTCCGACTGCCTTGAGCGGCCGGCAGGGAGGGATCAAGAGCGAAGCGGAGGCGGGGCAGGTCGGTATCACTTTTTGTCATGGTTGCAATAATCGGGGTGGTACAGTGCAACCGCCCGGAGTCCCCCCAGGCTCCGGTTTTGAAGGTGATGAGGCGGGGCTTGCCGCGCTGCGCCGCGTGAAACACGTATTCCGGGTCAACCTGGACAATGACCGGGTCGTCGTGGGCTTGAACCCGAGCCAAATGCAGACTGTCGAGATAAGTAATATCCGCGCCTGAGATATGCTCGGGATTCTCCAGTTCAATCTCCATGAGCGTTTCGCCGTCGCGTTCAACCTTCCCAATCACCCGATCATGGCGTGGCTGAAGCGAGACCGCCGCGGTCTCGACCGTAAATCCCCAGCGCGCTTGCAACTCGCTCACCGCCTGCTCGGTGCTGGCATAGGCGTGCAGAAGGTAGCCGCGTGGCCGAATACCGGCCCGAACGATAATGCGGACCTGGGCGAGGGCGAACGGCCCGACCGGACTGTCGGGATAATGCATGACCGAGAACGTGGCGTACGGCGGAATACTTGGATGGAGCGCCGGTGGAATCAGCCACTCCGCCGGTTCCTCGGCAATTTCATAGCTGAGCTGAAGAATCTCCGCGTCCTTGAGCTCCCAGGCGTCGGTATCAAAGCCGGTCATCAGCGGCGCTCGGGCCGCAGCAGCCTCGACATCCTGTTTCCCAAACACCGGCATTAGCTGGCTCCTCCCGCGACGGCGTGTCGCGGCTGGGAGTCGGCAAACGCGGGCATGACCTCTTTGGCAAACAGCCGCAGACTGTCGAGGACTTGGGCCTGCGGAATAATCTCGGCAGCGTTGAGGAGGAAATTGACCCGGTCCACGCCGCTGGCTTCCCATTTTTTGAGCTCACCAATGAGATGTTCGGGATTCCCGACCGCGATTCCCTCCGGTGCTTTAAACTGGTCGCCGGGGCTGGACGCCTGGCGTCGCAGGGATGGCAGCAGACCGGCGGCCGGGTATGATTTGGCGGGATAGGCCTCTTTTGCCATATCCAACTGGGCCGCCATGTAATTGAAATGGCGAATCATCTTCATGCCGGTTTTCGCGCCGGTTTCGTTGTCTTCGTGGCAGTACAGGAAGTTGACGGTCGCGACCTGGTTGTTCACAAACGCGCCAACCGGATTACAGTTCTGCACGCGACGGCGATACTCTTTGACCTTGGCTTCCTGCTCGGCAAAGCTGGTAAAGGTCACCCCCAGACAGCCGATGCCGCGGTCCGCGGCATCAAGCTCGGTGCCCGGACTGGTGACGGCCACCCACATGGGCGGATGGGGTTTCTGGTAGGGCTTGGGCAGCACCGCCCGTGACGGCATGGAGAAATACTGGCCCTCATAGCCGAAGCGCTCTTGCGTCCACATCTTCGGGATGCAGTGGACAAACTCGTCCCAGCTTTTTTTGGTCTCGTCCGGGCTGGCCCGAAAGCCACCCAGCTCGGTCCAGGTCGCCGACCGCCCGGTCCCGAACTGGAGCCGTCCACCGGATAAAATATCCAGCACTGCGGCACGTTCGGCAATCCGAATCGGATGGTTAAATTGTGGCACGCAGATGACGATGCCGTGGCCGACATTGATATGCTCGGTCTGCATGGCGCACGCGGTCAGAAAAAGCTCGGGCGCCGAACAGTGGGAGTACTCTTCCAGGAAGTGATGCTCCACCGCCCAGACCTGTTCAAAGCCGAGCTCGTCGGCCAGACGCACCTGTTCAAGCGCATTCATATAAACGCTGCGCTCGGCCTCTTGGTCCCAGGGCCGGGGAACGGAGAGCTCATAAAAAATACCGAACTTCATGCTGACCTCCTTTTGACGATGACAAACGCTGGAACGCTTTCAATCCTTGTGTGGGGTGTATCGTACTTGCTGAGTTTAGGTAAGAGGGAAACGGCTCTAGTGCGCCCGGCCTTTCCGAAAGGGTGCAAGCGCTTCGGCGGCGCGTTGCGCTTCCCGGCGCAGCAGGATCAGATCCGTACCGTACAAGAGATATTGCGCACCGCTGTCGACAATCGCCTCCATATTATCGGGTTGGGTCACCGCCGCAGCCGTCGCGATGCCCCGCTCGTGACACAGCGCATTGACCCGGGCGGTCGCTTCGAGCAGTTCGGGATTATTGAATTGGCCCGGCGCGCCAAGGCTTTGAGCCAAGTCCTGATAGCCGACCAGGGTCAGGTCAATGCCGGGAATCAGGATCTCGTCCATATTTTCCACGGCTTCCCTGGTTTCGATGATCACGCCGAGCAGGGTGTTGGTATTGGCGTGCTGCATGGCCGTCTGTGTCTCAACGTCTTCATAGTCGGTATTCGCCCCCAGATAGATGGCCGTCCCCCGCTTCCCCTCAGGATGGTATTTGGCCAGCTCAATGAAGCGTTGCACCTCGGCCCCGGTTTTGACATGCGGCACAATCAGGCTCTGACACCCACAGTCGAGCAGGCGCGTCACATGCTCATATTCAAGATCAGGAATGCGGACCACCGGGGTCATCCCGGCCGCATGGGCGTAGTCGCACAGATCGACTACTGTTTCCAGGTTGTAGGCCGAATGCTCGGTGCAGATCATGATGAAGTCTATGCCGGCCTGTGCCAGCGTATGAATGGCCCCACGGCTCTTGAGGTCCCATACCAGCGTCCCCAAGACGCAGTCTCCGGCCTTGAGTGATTTTTTGAGTGCATTGTCACGCATACATTCCCCTCCTGTGGAGAGATTATTCTTCGGAGAAGAGGGACGTGTCAAGGAACACCAAGAAGAGATATATTGCCTCGGGCCTATGAATTTGAAATGCCGAAAACGACCGGTCGTGATGGAATCCTCTCATACGCGGCGTGCTTCTGCCTCGAAACCAATGCCGCGCCTGCTGTCTCTTGTCTTTCTTCTCTGTCTTTTGCTCTCGATTGCTGTCTCTCCGGCCCCTCACGCTCGGGCCGATGTCATTGCGGCTATGGGGGCGAAGGAAGTCCGGGCAAGCCGGACGTTGGTTGGGGCTGTCCAAACCGTACAGACGGAAAGAGTGTTGTTTGTGAACCCGCCCGGAGAGCCGGACACGTGGATTGAGGACGAACGGATACTCACGGCCATCGCTCAGTACGGGACGAACGGAGCACTCACGGAAAGGACCGAGTACGCGCCTGACGGAGCAGCGATGGTCCGCGTCGTCCGCCAGTATAATCGGGCGAACAAGCTGAGTATCGAACAGTTGTATAACTCCCAGGGGGCGCTCTGGCGGAAGACCAGCCACACCTATGACGAAACGGGCCGTCTGACGCAGGCGGTAAGTACCGATGTGGATGGTGATCTGTGGTTTCGAGACGTTTATGCGTACACCGAGGACGGACAGCCGGCCCACACCGATCACCACGACCCGGACGGGACCTTTTTACACCGAGCCAGCTTTACCTACGATGACGAAGACCGGGTCGCCAAACGGTCCTTGTCCGACGCCGACGGCTCTCCGATCTCAAGCAACACGTATGTGTATGACGCAGAGGGGAGAGTACAGTCCGTAATCACCCACGGACGAAGCGGGGCACTGACGTCGCGTTGGGTATACGCCTATGACGAGCACGGAAACGAACGGGAGTGGGTGGCGCTCGACGCTGACGGTGCGATTCAACGCAAAGAAATTTATACCTACGAGTATGACAACCAAGGAAATTGGTTAAAACAGGTCACTGCGGAGTGGATTCCGGACGGCGACGAGGGCTACCTCGAACCCGCCGAGGCGATCTATCGGACGATTACCTATTACCCGCAGGAAGGGGCTGAGGGCGTAGAGCGGTAGATAAAGTGAGGGGCTGCAATGAGGTCGATTGAGTCCGTTGAGTCTATAGAGTCTCTAAGACCCAACGGACCCAACGGACTCTAAAGACCCTAAAGATTACGCCTTCATACCCGCGGCCTTGGCTTTTTCGTGGATACTGGCGGCCGCGCTGGCGCGACTATCGACCCGTGCAAACCAAGCCGTCAGGTTTTTCAGGTCCGGGCTGATCTTCTGGCCGACGCCGGCCCCGAAATCAAAGGCGCAGTACAGAATAATATCGACCAACGTAAACCGGTCGCCCACGATGAACTGTTTGCCCTCCATCAGGCCATCCAGCCAGGCGAGCTTTTCTTGCACGATTTCCTTGAGGCCAGCCGCGGCTTCAGGCAGACAGTGCATACGCTCCTTAAACATGTCCAGGCCCTCGGCATAGCGGAAGCCGTTATACATATGCTCCGTGATCTGGAGTTCAATACGCCGCTGCCACATGCGGGTTTCGGCTTTTTCCTCCGGGGTCGAGCCGATTAACGCCGGGCCGGGCTGGGTGTCTTCAAGGTATTCGCAAATGGCGGTCGTTTCCGCCAGGATGCTGCCATCGTCCAACTCGATCGCCGGCATTTGGCCGCCGGGATTCTTATCGGTATACGGCCCCTGCCGGTTCTCCGCACCCAGAATATCTATTTCGATCGTATCGAGCGTAACGCCTTTTTCCGCCATGAACATGCGGACGCAGCGCGGATTCGGACCGAGTGAATTATACATTCTCATAAGAGCCTCCTTGGTAGGGTATTTTGTAAAGCGGTTTAGCCTATTTGGTCTCCGGGGCGCAAGCAGGGAACTGAACGACGCTAACCTGACTCACCGCTGGCCACCGTTGGCTGTCCCGATACTTGCTACCGTGTCGCGAGCCGGCAGAAGCAGGATGCGGTGATTGGGACGTCGGTGCGGGCCAAGGCGAGGTCCAGCCGCTGCTTCACGATTGCCGCCTCCTGAATCCGCCCGAGCCGCTGGAGGCACTCGTGATATCCGTGCAGGCTCCAGACGTTGTCCGGGTGCTGGCAGGCGCGGCTTAGCGTAGCGTCGTACCCAAGATCCGCTCGATATACCGCAGCCGCCTCCCCGACCCGATCCTGTTCGAGCAGTAGGGCGGCGAGCGCATGGCGCGCCGGTTGCATCCAGCCCCAGGGCTCGTCGTAGGGCAGGTTGTCGTCCAGCTTCACGGCCGCCCGGAGATGTCCGAACGCGGTGTCGAAGCGGCCGCGACGGTACTCGATCTCACCCCGCATCATCTCCCTTGCGATCGCGAGAATGTCGAGACACTGATTGTTGAACACGTAGCGGCTCTCCGGGACGCAGGTGAGCGCTTCATCGAAGCAGGCGGCCTCATGCTCCGCCGCGTCGACGTCGCCTGTTACCGCGCGAGCGACCGCCTTGGCGTACCGCATCATCGCGGTCGTCACGCAAAAGAGGGCGCGGTTCTCCGGCAGCTCTTCCGCAAGGATAGCGTTCCACTTCCCGAACCGGATGAGTACGTGCTGCTTCATCGAAACAAAGCCTTCCAGCCAGTCCGCCATGGGCGGCGAGGTGAGGGTGAGCAACTCCTCAGTAAGCGTCGTTATCATCTCCTCAGCCGTCGCAAGTGCGGGCCGGTACTGTCCGAGGAACATCGCCCCGTAGATCTTGAAGTGGTAGTTATGGCACCGGTAGAGCGAGTAGAAGTTGTTCGCACCCACGTGCGCGAGAAACTTGCGATCCGCTTCGATGGCCGCCTGATTCGACTCCACCACCGCTCGGTAGTCGCCGCAAAGTACGTCGATGTGGGTCGGCATGTGTTCGAGATGGCCGGCGTCCGGCACGAGAGCGCGTAGCCGGTCGCCGGCCACGAGCGCCCGCTCCGGGTGCGGCGACATCTCCATCAGATGGATGTACATGTGGAGCAGGCCCGGGTGAGCCGCCTCGCCCCGTTCCTCGCGCCGACGCATCGCCTTCTCAAGAACTTCGATGGCCTCTTCCGTATCCGCCCCTTCCGCCGGCTGGCCGGTCTTCAGATCCCAGAGCGCCCACGGGGTGCGGTTCATGATCGCCTCGGCGAACAGGGCCGCCACGTCCGGATCGTCCTCACCGCGCTCGGCGTAGACCGCCCGCATCGCACCCGCATACGCATCGTTCCACGGGCACATGTCCTCCACAGGCGAGCGTGATGGGTAGCGATGTTCGAGGGCGCCGATGAGGGACCGCTCGGTATCCGTCGCGTTTGGGGCGAGTGCCCGTGCCCGCGCCGCCGCGTCGTACGCGGTCTTGAGCGAACGGGCCGCGTCCCCCTCGTCGAACGCCTCCCACGGCTTGTTGTAGTTTGGTCCGGCCGCGTAGGCGACTCCCCACCACGCCATGGCACACGCCGGGTCGGCATCGAGCGCTCGGCGGTAGCACACGATCGCCTCGTCGTGGTTGTAGCCGTAGGTCCAGGCGAGCCCCCGGTCGAACCAGCGCTGCGCTTCCTCGGAGCCGGTCGTGACGGGCCGGCTGTAGGTCCCCAGATCGTAGTAGCCTTCGGACATGGTCTCTCCTCCGCGAATTTTGCCGTCGGTTCTGTACTCGCCAGCCTGCATATCCCACCAAGTGTGTTCGTGCGAGAGAGAATTTATCCTCTCCGAGGTGACACCGTCCCTGAATAAGGCGAAGAACGACTCAGTTATATGCCGTCCCTCTGTAAGGAGGAGAGCCAGATGAGGAGGGGCGAGGCGTCGGCAGGAGGTCAGTACCAGACCCGGGTGTCGTATCTCCCGTCTTGTCTTCCCCCGGTCCTTATTTTAGGCTGCAAGCCGATCACGCGACCCTGGTGAGTTCGTCTCTACCGTGGTCAGGAGTCCTGGATGCCTGCCGAGCCACCGCCTCGTTTTTTAGCCGATCGTATGGTCGGCACCTTGGCAAAATGGCTGCGCCTGCTGGGCTATGACACCGTCTATATGCCCGAGGTTTCACCCGCGAGCGTGAAGAGTGAAGCGCGTCGCCAGGGCCGTATTCTGCTGACCCGTCGGACCTGCTTTCTGAACCAGAAGGATATGCCGCCGTTTGTGTTTATTCGTGCCGACCGTTTTCGGGAGCAGCTCAAGCAGGTCTGCATCGACTTACAGCTCACGGTCTCGTCCTCTCTGCTCAGGCGGTGCAGCGTGTGCAACCAGGAATTGGAAACAATCGACCGCGAGCGGGTCCAAGCCCGCGTGCCCGCGTATGTGTGGCGAACGCAATCGACCTTTTTCCACTGCCGGAAGTGCCAGCGCGTCTATTGGAACGCCACTCACCGCGAACGCATAATCGAAGAGCTGAGACACATAGGGATAGTATAGGGAAGTATGGAACCGGCCGGAGCCCAACCCATCTGGTTGTTCTGGGACGGAGCATGCGGCTTGTGTCAGCGGGCCGTTGCCTGGGTCAAATACCGCGATGTGACGAATCAGATTCGGGCGGTTCCCTACCAGGACGCGCCTCGACCCCCGATGACGGACAGCTTGGCTCGACAGTGTGAACACTCGGTATCTATTATTACGCCAGACGGACAGATTTTGTCCGCCGGGCGGGCGAGCCTATACGTGCTGGGGAAAGTCGGGTTCCCGCGCCTGGCCTGGGTGAGCGGGCTGCCGCCCTTTGTGTGGGGGGTTGAACTGGGCTACTGGATCGTTGCGCGGAATCGACAATTTTTCAGTAAGTGGCTGTTTCCGGAAAAATGAAGTGAGGGACTGGGAGCTGGGGGTTGGGGATTTGGGACTGGAACACTGTCCTATACTGTGTCTCCCCTCTGCTCCGCTAGACTTGCCCCAATTGGCGCAGGGCCTCATACAACACAATCGCCGCCGCGTTGGACAAGTTCAAACTGCGCACCCGTGCGCCCGGCATTGGAATAGTGTACAGGGTCTCGGCGTATTCCGTGCGGATTGCCTCTGACAACCCCCGTGTCTCGCTGCCAAAGACGAGCAGGTCGTCTGGCTGATAGCGGACCGTGGTGTAAGAACGCTGGGCGCGTGCGGAAAAGGCCAGCAGCCGGCCGGGTGGGCGACGCTCGAGGAAGGCGCTCCACGACTCATACACATGGAGGTCGACAGCCGGCCAGTAATCGAGGCCGGCGCGCTTGAGATAGCGATCCTCAAGAGAAAACCCCAATGGGCCAACAAGGTGCAGGGAGCTTTGCGTGGCCGCGCACAGCCGGGCGGTTGTCCCGGTGTTGGGTGGAATCTCCGGTTCGACAAAGACGATGTGCATGGGGGAATGGCCGGACTAGTCCGGCCCTTTGACCTGGATCGGGTAGGTGGATTCACCGATGTGTAAAACGAATCCCTCGCCCGTGGTCGCCGGCTGGACATACTGCGTAAGCTGATAGTAGGCCGGTCGGAGAAAGCGGGCCGCATGTTTTTGCCCCTTGACTTTACAGTACAGGACATCGTTGGCGCCGATGGTCAGCGTGTAGGGGGACAGGCGCTCTTCGCTCTCGTCGTTCAGGCGTAGGGTAAAACCCTGCTCCGGGTCTCCGGCGACCTGGGTAACAACATAGGGGGTGTCTTCAATCTCAACGCGCGCGCGGTCTCGCCCCAGCACGATTTCATACTCACCCTGCGCATTCTTTTGGAGACATTGGCTAAAGAGTTTGTTGATGCGCTGATTTTGGATACGCTCATCGTTGGCATACCACCAGCCATCCTTTCCAAAGTGTATCTTGCGGGTAGGGTCGATGGCCCAGAAACCGGCTCGTGGCATCGCTGCTCAGCTTCCCTGACGTGGGCCGCGGTCTGCGGTGTCGAGAACGAGCGTCACCGGGCCGTCATTGACGAGTTGGACTGCCATATGCGCCTGGAAGTGACCCGTGGCAACCGGCACATGGCGGCGCTGACAGCAGGCGACAAAATATTCATACAACGGTTTGGCAGTAGCCGGCTCTGCCGCGGCCGTAAACGATGGGCGGCGGCCTTTGCGCGTATCGCCGTACAGCGTGAATTGCGACACAACCAGGAGCGATCCGTCGACGTCTTGCACGGAGTAGGCAAATTTCCCGGCTTGGTCCGAGAAAATACGCAGCCCGATAATTTTCTCGCTTAGAAAGTCCGCCTCCGTTTCGGTGTCCCCCGCTGTCACGCCGAGCAGGACAAGCAGGCCGTGCCGGATCTGCCCGACGATTTCCCCCTCAACCGAGACCTGCGCCTCGCGCACTCTCTGGATAACGGCCCGCATACTTGTGCGATAGGTAGCTGAGTCCTCCGGCGCATACAAGATGAGAGCCGTCCAATGTCTACCGAACTGGCATCAGGTTTGCCCCTCGGCTATGATCGCTGCATGTATCCTGTCCTGCTCGAACTCGGCCCCGTCACGATATACAGCTACGGGGTCATGATGGCTCTCGGCTTTGTGGCTGCGGCCTGGCTGCTGGGCAAAGGACTCGCCTATCAGGGCCGGAACCCGGACCTCGCTTCGACCCTGGTCCTGTGGGCTGCTATCGGGGGACTGCTTGGGGCCCGGCTGCTCTTTATTCTGGGCAATTGGTCCGTATTTCTGGCCGATCCGTGGGCTTTGCTTTTTACCGGTGCCGGCTTTGTCTGGCACGGTGGCTTAATCGGAGGCATCGTCGGCGTCAGTTTGGGTATCCGGTACTACAAGCTGCCCTGGCCGGAAACTATGGATGCGATCGCCCCGGCGATTGCCCTGGGCCATGGGACCGGACGTATTGGCTGCCAGTTAGCTGGTGACGGGGACTGGGGACCGCCAACCGACCTGCCCTGGGGGATGGCCTACCCGGACGCCGTTGTTGGCTGGAACTATCCGCCGGACGTGTTCGTTCATCCAACGCCGCTCTACGAGATGCTCGCGTATTTTGCCATTGCTGCCGTGTTATGGAACCGCCGGACGGCTGGATACCGCCCCGGCTCCCTGTTCTGGGGGTATCTGCTCTTGGCCGGGATTGCCCGGTTTTTCCTGGAATTTGTGCGGGTCAATCCTCCACTCTGGGGAACATTCTCCCAAGCTCAGGTGATCAGCATCGGCTTGGTGCTGGTCGGAGCGAGTCTGCTACTCAAAAGCGGGAAGCATGGGCGCGTCCCGGCTGTCCATAATACGCTGGAGAAATCACGGTGAGATCCTGGTTTATTCTTGGAGGCGGGGGCCTGCTTGTGCTGTTGGGTGTGGTCATTTTGATCACCACGCCTTCTCGGACCACACTGCCCCGACCGGCTCCGGATTTCCTGCTGCCCGATATGAGCGGTCAGGCGGTTCGTCTCTCTCAGCTCAAGGGAAAAGTTGTTCTCCTCAATGTCTGGGCGACGTGGTGCGGTCCGTGCCGGCAAGAGATGCCGACTATGGAAGTCCTTGCGCACAAGCTCAGCGACGAGGACTTTGTGCTGCTGGCCGTGAGCCAGGACGTCGATGGGGTCACAACGGTGAAGCCCTATCTGCAAGAAGGAGGATATACTTTTCCGGTGCTGCTTGATGTCCAAGGCGAGGTTGGCAGGAAATATGGGGTCACCGGTTATCCCGAAACATTTATCATTGATCGTCAAGGGCAGGTCGTCTATCACCATATTGGCTATAATGATTGGGCTCAGCCCCAGGTAGAGGAAACGCTCCGGCGCTTGATCCAACAGGGGGAGTGGCGTGTCGATACGGGAATGCCGGTGCCCGGCGCTCATACTCCCCTGCTGTCAGAACGATAATCGCTCCTTATTCCTCGGTAGAGTGAGGAAGACCGGACCGGAGAGCAGGGTCGCCCATATCGGAGCGCGTGAAGTGTGCTATATTAGGCAATCGTAATGCCGCATAAAGCCGAGCGTATGGCAGATAACAGGGGAATAGAATGATGCACAGAAAGCGGCGGCGCATCCTGGTTGGATTGGTTGCTGGTGGTATTGGGCTCAGCGTGGTGCTGTTTGGGGGATATGGGCTCAATCTTGTTTCAGCCGTTGACCGCAGCACCTATGAAGACCTTGAGGCATTTACCAACGTCTTGGCTATTGTTCGCAAGAACTATGTTGAGGAAACAGAGACACAAGCCCTTATCGAAGGAGCGATTAATGGCATGCTCGGGGCGTTGGACCCGCACAGTGCCTATTTGACACCCGATTCCTATAAGGAACTCCAGGTTGATACGGAGGGCAGTTTCGGTGGTCTGGGCATTGAGATCACCATTCGAGATGGCATTCTGACGGTTGTTTCGCCCATTGAGGATACACCCGCCTACCGCGCCGGAGTCCAGGCCGGGGACCAGATCATCAAGATTAACGATGAGCTGACAAAAGACATGTCGCTCATCCAGGCGGTGAAAAAGATGCGGGGCAAGCAGGGAACCGAGATTACGATCTCGGTTCGCCGTGAAGGTGTGCCCCGGCTGATTGATGTGCCCCTTGTTCGTGAAGTGATTCAGATTCGCAGTGTGAAATCAAAAACTCTGGAAGACGGCTATGCCTATATCCGGGTCACTCAGTTTCAAGATCGAACCAGTCATGACCTGGACGCCGCCCTGCAAAAACTTGGTCAGGACAATGGCCAACTCCAGGGCATGGTATTGGACCTGCGCAATAATCCCGGTGGACTGCTCAGCCAGGCGGTCAAAGTCTCCGATCTCTTTTTGAGTTCCGGCATGATCGTGTACACCGAAGGCCGGCTCGAAAGTCAGCAGCAAAAATATTTCGCCCATCCCGGAGGATATACCGACATCCCGATGGTTGTGCTGGTCAATGGCGGCAGTGCCAGCGCCTCCGAGATCGTCGCCGGTGCGGTACAGGATCATGGCCGAGCAGTAGTGCTGGGAACCAAGACCTTTGGTAAAGGCTCGGTGCAGACGATTTTACCGGTCGATGGGGGAGCGGCTCTGCGTCTGACCACCGCCATGTATTTCACGCCCAACGGACGGTCGATTCAGGTGACGGGCATTGCTCCTGATATCGAACTGGAAAACCTGCCCGAAGCCTATGCCGCAGCCCGGCGACGCCACGGGGTGCGTGAGGAGAATCTAAGCGGACATTTTGACAGTATCAGCAGC
Source organism: Candidatus Binatia bacterium (assembly GCA_022820725.1). Taxonomy (GTDB): domain Bacteria; phylum Desulfobacterota; class Binatia; order Bin18; family Bin18; genus Bin18. The sequence goes on along the minus strand of JAJEFA010000010.1, from coordinate 202,475 downwards.
ACTCCGGGGACAACGGACGGCAGCCCTGTCGATGCTGAGGAAGCGCCCCAGGCCCTGCCCGAGATTGATATTAAGGAAGGAGAACTGGGCAAAGACCCGCAGCTTGACCGGGCGCTTGAATTGCTCAAGTCGTGGAAAGTTTTTCAGACAACGGTGGCTGAGGCAAAAAGCTAGTGTGGGTGCTTGAGCGGCTCCTATGACGACCTCTGCCTTTGTCTCCGGCTCCTCGCGTGCGCTGTCCGTCACCGACCTGGCAAGCCTGATTCAAGGCCAGCTTGAGGCTGATTTTGATAACATCTGGGTCGTTGGTGAACTCTCCGGCCTGCGCACCCCCGCCTCCGGGCATATCTATTTTACTCTTAAGGATGACACCAGCCAGTTGCGTGGCGTGATGTTTCGTGGCTACGCCCGGTTGCTCCGCTTTCGGCCCGAGGATGGCCTGGAAGTCCTGATCAAGGGCCGGGTCAGTCTGTATTCCGCTCGGGGTGATTTGCAGGTCTATGCGGCCAGTATGGAGCCGCGCGGGCTGGGTGGGCAACAATTGGCCTTGGAGCAGCTCAAAGCCAAACTCGCTGTCGAGGGCCTCTTCGCCCCGGAACGCAAACGTCCCCTGCCATTCTTCCCGCGTCGGGTCGGCGTCGTCACCGCCCTCGGGGGGGCGGCTATTCAGGATATTCTGACCATTCTGCACGGACGCTGTCCGTATACACAGGTCATCGTTCGGCCCACCAAAGTGCAAGGTGCCGGGGCTGGTGTTGAAATTGCAGCGGGTATCAATGACCTGAACGAACACGGGCAGGTCGAGGTGATTATTGTCGGGCGCGGTGGGGGCTCGCGTGAGGATTTGTACGCCTTTAATGAAGAAGTGGTGGCCCGCGCGATCTCCGACTCTGAGTTGCCTGTTATCGCCGCAGTCGGCCATGAAATTGACCTGAGCATTGCCGACCTGGTGGCGGATTCTCGCGCCCCAACGCCGACTGCCGCGGCAGAAATGGTCGTGCCGGTATGGGCTGACCTGTCTGACCGGGTAGCGGGTACTGCCCGGGCGTTGACTACAGCTATGGAGCGGACGGTGACCGACAGGCGGCGTCAGGCCATACGGCTGGAAGAACGTATCGGTGACCCACAGCGTCAGGTTGACGCGCTGCGCGAGCGAACGCAGACGGCGCTGTCCCGCCTCCGCTCGGCATTTGAGCGCAAGAACGAGGGTGTCCGCGCCCGATTTGAAGACCTCGCCGCAACCCTCAACAGCCTGAGTCCTCTTGCCGTTTTGGGTCGGGGGTATAGTCTCACGCGGACCATACCTGGGAATGCCGTGGTGCGGGATGCCGCCACGCTTCATCCTGGAGAGAGTGTGCGCTTGACTTTTGCTCAGGGAGAGGCGCGGGCCCGCGTTGAAGAGGTAACCCCATAGATGGACATTTCCGCGGATAAAAAATTCGAAGACGCCTTGCAGGATTTGGAAAGCGTTGTTGAGAAACTCGACGCCGGGACCCTGTCGCTCGAAGAATCCCTCCAGGCATTTGAAGAGGGGGTGGCCTTGGTCCGTTTTCTGGAAGAAAAACTGACCGAGGTGGAAAAACGGGTCGAGGTCTTAACGCGGGATAACAGCGGTCTCTTTCAGACCCAAAATTTAGAAACCGACGAAGAAGGGGATACGTGAAACTCGAACAGTATTTAGAACGGCGCTGTGCGCTGATTGATCGGACGCTCAAGCAACTGCTAGCCGACCATGAGGCGCCGCCCAAGAACTTGGGCAAGGCCATGCACTACAGCCTGTTTTCCGGGGGGAAACGAATTCGGCCCATTTTGGCTCTTGCCAGCGGGGAGGCCGTCGGCGCGCGGCCGCAGCCCATCCTGCCCTTTGCCTGCGCGCTGGAAATGATCCACTCCTACTCGTTGGTGCACGACGATCTGCCGGCCATGGACGATGATGATCTGCGCCGCGGGAAGCCAACCAATCATATCGTGTTTGGTGAAGCCATGGCCATTTTGGCCGGTGACGGGTTGCTGACCGAAGCCTTTCGGATTATGGCCCAGGCCGCGCTCAAACGCGGACAGGACCGCACCGCGGCCCTCCAGGCCATATGGGAAGTGGCGGCCGGAGCTGGTATGGCCGGCATGGTTGGTGGACAGGTGGCGGATATTGAAGCCGAACACCAAAAGCCGACCCGCAAACGGGTTGAATATATCCATACTCGCAAGACCGGGGCCTTGCTGCGGGCGTCGGTCCGCGTGGGCGCGCGGGTCGGTGGGGCGAGCCCGAAACAATACGCCCGCCTCGACCGGTACGGGACAGCCGTTGGGCTGGCCTTTCAGGTGACAGACGACATTCTGGACATTGAGGGCGGCACGGCAAAAACGGGCAAGCGGGTCGGTCGCGATGCGGAGCTCGACAAAGCCACCTATCCGGCTGCCCTGGGGATGAAAAAAACCAAGCGGTACGCGCGGGAACTGCTTGATGAGGCTCTTACCGCCCTCCAGTCATTTAGCCCCAAAGCTGACCCGCTACGCCAGATCGCCCGTTTTGTGGTCGAACGGGCGGTTCCGTCTGAAACGTGAGCCAACGCAAGCGCCTCGATCTGCTGCTGGTTGAACGGGGTCTGGTTTCCAGCCGAGAACAGGCCCGGCGGCTGATCATGGCCGGTGCCGTGGTTGCCGGCGAGCAGCGGGCGGACAAGCCCGGCACCCTGGTTGATCCGACGACCGCAGTGCGGCTCAAGGCCGACGCGCAGTCGCCCTACGTTAGCCGAGGTGGCCACAAACTGGCGGGCGGGCTGAAGGACTTTGGTTTGGACGTGACCGGAGTCACTGCCCTGGATGTCGGGGCTTCGACTGGCGGGTTTACGGACTGTCTTTTGCAGCATGGTGCGGCCAAGGTCTTTGCCGTTGACGTTGGCTACGGACAACTGGCCTGGTCCCTCCGCCAAGACCCGCGCGTCGTGAACCTGGAACGCCGGAATATCCGCAGCCTTGCTCCTGACGAACTGATCCCGACCCCGAGCTTGGCGGTGATCGACGCCTCGTTTATTTCGCTCACTTTGGTCATTCCACAAGTCATCAGTCTGATCGTCGATAAGGGAGAAATTGTCGCCTTGGTCAAGCCTCAGTTCGAAGTGGGGAAAGGGCGGGTGGGGAAGGGTGGAGTGGTCCGCGACCCGGCCCTCCATGCGGAAGTGCTGGCGGATTTGCAGGCACGCACGGACAATTGGCAGCTTGAAGTCAAAGGAGTGACGGAATCGCCCCTGCGAGGACCAAAAGGCAATAAAGAATTTTTCCTGTATGTAAAGAAACGATGAGAATTCGCAAATTCTTCGTCTCCTCCTCAGCAGGACGCGCCGTAGGGGCAATTCATGAATTGCCCCTACACTGGTCAGGCGGGTCGCGCGGCGGCCACCAGCCCGTGAAAGTCCCTCCCAAGAGAGAATATGTGAGGGGATATATGCCGCTCCCCTCCCAAGAAGGAAATCGGGGAACCGGGCTGAACCTGTCCTGAGCCTGTTCTAAGCGGAGTCGAAAGGCCAAATCGAAGAGGAGGCTTATATGTCACTCAGCCAAAAATTACATACCGCTACGCCGACCTGGCACAAGACGCTCACGCACCCCTTTGTGGTGGGTCTTGGAAACGGCAGCCTGCCTTTGGAAAAATTCCAGTTTTATATGTGTCAGGACTATATATTCCTGATTGAATACAGTCGCGTCCTGGCCCTGGCGACGGTAAAAGCTCCCGACCTGGACGCCATGGGGCGCTTTGCCCAACTCCTTGATGCGACCCTCAATCAGGAGATGGCGCTCCACCGTGCGTTTGCCGCGGAGTGTGGCATCAGCGTGGAGACCCTGGCCGCAACCCAGGCCGCGCCAACCACGCAGGCGTATACGAATCATTTAGTACGCGTGGCGGCGCTCGGAGACCTGGCTGCCATAGTCAGCGCGGTCCTGCCCTGCCAGTGGGGATACAGCGAAATCGGCCAGGCTCTGGCACGACAGGGAAAGCCAAGCGCTCCGGCGTTTTACGGCAAATGGATTGATATGTACGCCGACCCGGAGTTTGCCGCACTTTCGACTTGGCTCCGGGATGTGCTCGACCGCCTGGCACCAACCGCGGATGAAAAGCAGCTCACGCAGATTTTTCAAACCAGCGCCCGCTACGAATATCTCTTCTGGGAGATGGCTTACCAAATGCAGGACTGGCCGGTATAAGCGGGGAGACTACCCGGAGTTCAATACGTCTCCGATGACCTGTTGGAGGGATTTCAACGGCTCAATAAGTTATTGATTTTATTGAATTCAGGTCGGAGACCCCCCCTACCTTAACACAGGTACTGCACCTGAACGTGTTTGGCAGCTGGCGGACCCTTTTGCTCTCACCTCCCCCCTTCGCCCAAGGGGCGAGGGGCGCTTTTCTTGCTCCTGCCGCCTGGGACCGCGGCCATCCTGGCCGCGTTGCGGGCTGGAAGCCCGCACTCCTGGAGCCCCACCCCGCCGAGGACCCACGAAACATAGGCAGTACACGTCCCGAGAGGGGATGAAGATAGGTGCTTCTCTGCTGGGTCGGGCAATCCCTTGACAGCCAAGAGGAACGGAGGTACACAAAATGCACCTTTAATTTAGCCCCGAGAGGCTAGGAAGGGCGGCCATGAAAATTTTCATCTTCCTCACTGCATTGACGAAAGTAGAATAAGCCTCCTTGGACTTCCAAGGGGGCTTTTTTTTGACGTATGCCACAGGGGGCGCAGCGTATCGTTCTGGACTCGGCGGCAATCGCGCGGGCCCTGACCCGGATTGCACATGAGATTCTTGAGCGGAACCAAGGGAGCGACCAACTTGCGCTGGTTGGGATTCATACCCGTGGCGTGGATCTGTCGGTCCGCCTGGCAGACAAGGTCGCCGCGATTGAAGGGGTCCGCCCGCAGTGCGGAGAAATTGACATCACCCTCTATCGTGACGATGTGGGGCGAACCCGGACCCAGCCCGAGGTGCACGGCACTTCTATTCCTTTTGCGGTCGATACCATGCGCATCGTGCTGGTGGACGATGTGCTGTACACGGGTCGAACCGTCCGCGCGGCAATGGATGCGTTGGTTGACTTTGGCCGGCCCAAAAGCATCCAACTCGCCGTCCTGGTTGATCGGGGACACCGCGAGCTGCCGATTCGGCCTGACTATGTGGGAAAAAATATTCCAACGTCGTACGAAGAGCGTGTGTCGGTCTGTCTGGTAGAACATGACGGACAGGATCGGGTCGTGATCGAGTAGGAGGTCGCCATGACGTTCAGCCAGCGCCATTTCCTCGGCATCGAAGGCTTGTCTCGGGACGAATTATTGTTTGTGCTTAACACGGCCGAGTCCTTTCGAGAGATTTCTGAACGGGAAGTGAAAAAAGTTCCGACGCTGCGGGGGAAAACCATTATCAACCTGTTCTACGAATCCAGCACCCGGACGCGCTCCTCCTTTGAGATTGCGGCCAAACGCCTGTCCGCCGATGCGATCAATATCTCCGCCTCCACGAGCAGCGTAAACAAAGGCGAAACCCTGATGGATACGGCCCGCAACCTGTGTGCCATGCGTCCGGCGGCCCTGGTGCTGCGTCATCCGGCGTCCGGCGCGCCTCACATGCTGGCCCGGCTGAATCAATGTCCGGTGATCAACGCCGGTGACGGCACCCATGAGCACCCGACCCAGGCCCTCCTGGACGTCATGACCATCCGTGAACATCTCGGCGACATTGAGGGAAAAACCATTGCTATTGTCGGTGACATCCTGCACAGCCGGGTCGCGCGGTCCAATATCCTGGCCCTGACAACCCTGGGTGCTCAGGTCCGGCTGATCGGCCCGCCAACCCTGTTGCCACTGGAATTCAGCCGCTGGGGTGTTGAACGGCATACGGATTTACGAACCGGCTTGGCCGGTGTTGACGCGATTATGATGCTGCGCTTGCAGCGTGAGCGACAAACGCGGAATTTCTTTCCCAGCCTGGACGAATACGCTCGCCGATTCTGCCTGACGGTCGAGGCGCTCAGAGAAGCCAAGCCGAACGTTATCATTCTACACCCCGGTCCGATGAACCGCGGTGTTGAGATTGACTCGCGGGTTGCGGACGGTCCGTACTCGGTGATCCTCGAACAAGTGACAAACGGCGTTGCGGTCCGCATGGCCGTTCTCTACCTGCTCACGACGCAGGAGCGGCTGGCGACCCAGGATCAGTCTGTGACCAATAGGCAGACGGTCGAGCAGGAGGGTTCCGACGCGCAAGTAGAATCCAGTGCGTGGGATGAGCGCACTTTACCTAAACGGGCGGTAGGGTAATAAACCATGCACATAGTCGTACAGAATGGAGTGGTCATTGATCCGGCCAATGGGCTGGAGGCGGGCCTCGACCTCCTCATCGAAGAGGGTGTGATTCGTGAGCTAGGCCAACCCGGCGGTTTTGCCTCGGTCGAGGCGCAGCGTATTGACGCCTCCGGCTGCGTTGTCGCTCCCGGATTGATCGATATGCACGTGCATCTGCGCGAGCCGGGCTATGAATACAAAGAGACAGTTCTGACCGGGACCCAGGCCGCGGTGGCTGGCGGATTCACTGCGGTGGCCTGTATGGCCAATACCAATCCGATCAATGATAATGGAGCGGTTACGCGCTTTATTGTCGAGCAGGCACGCAGCGCCGGGATGGCTCGCGTGTTCCCGATTGGGGCGCTTTCAAAGGGCCTCCACGGAGAAGAGCTAGCCGAAATCGGGGAGATGGTTGAGGCCGGTGCCGTCGCCATATCAGACGATGGCCGCCCGGTTATGGATGCTAACCTGATGCGCCGCGCCCTGGAATACTGCTCGATGTTTGACGTGCCGATCAGTGTGCATGAAGAAGACCTGTGCCTCTCGTCCGGGGGCAGTATGAATGAGGGGCCGACCTCGGTGCGCCTGGGAATTCGCGGCGTCCCAAGCGTCGCCGAAGAGATCATGGTCGCCCGCGATATTGCCCTGGCGCGCCTCACCCGCGGACGGGTGCATATCGCTCATATCAGTACCCGCCGCGCGGTGGACTCGGTCCGCCAGGCAAAGGCCGAAGGTTTGGCGGTCACGGCCGAGGTCGCCCCGCATCATTTTACGCTCACCGAAGAGGCGGTTGAGGGGTATAATACCAACGCGAAAATGAGTCCGCCGCTCCGACTGGCCGACGATGTGGCGGCCATGAAGGAAGGCCTGCGAGACGGGACCATTGACGCCATTGCGACCGACCACGCCCCTCACCACCGGGACGAGAAAGAGATCGAATTCGACCAGGCCGCTCACGGCGTGACCGGCTTGGAGACGGCCCTGTCGTTGACGCTGCATTTAGTTCAGGACGGGGTGTTTTCCCTCTCCGAGGCAATACGGAAACTCACTGTGAACCCGGCTCGTATTCTGGGGCTCCCCTATGGCACACTTGCGGCTGGCAGGCCGGCGGACCTGACGCTTTTTGACGCGCAAGCGAGCTGGCGGCTTGACCCGCTCGCCGCTCGGTCGCGCAGTCAGAATACACCTTTTGCCGGCTGGGAGTTGACCGGAAAGGTACGGCTGACCATGGTTGATGGTCGGATTGTGTACGATGACCATGAACAGGGGGGCAAGGCAGCGTGAAGCCTACAGCGCTCTTAGCCCTTGCCGATGGGACGGTTTTTGAGGGGAGTGCTTTTGGCGCTCAAGGAGAAGCGGTCGGCGAGATCGTCTTCAACACTTCGCTGACCGGCTATCAGGAGATTCTCACCGATCCCTCCTATAAGGGCCAGATCGTCACCATGACCTATCCCGAGATCGGCAATGTCGGGGTCAATACCGAAGATGTCGAATCCCGCCAACCCTTTGTGGAAGGCTTTGTGGTCAAGGAATACTGGGAGCGGCCCAGTAACTGGCGGGCGCAGAAGAGCTTGGCCGCCTATATGCGCGAGCATGGTATCGTGGGTATTCAGGGTATTGATACCAGGGCGCTCGTCCGTCGCATTCGCGATGGCGGTGCTCAACAGGGCGTGATCTCGACCCATGATCTCGATGCCAAGCGTCTGGTGGAAAAAGCACAGGCCGCCCCAAGCCTGGTCGGGCGTGATCTGGTGAAAGAGGTCACCTGTCGCGAGCCGTACGACTGGTCCCAGGGCTACTGGGAGTTGGAGAGCGGCTATCGCCAGCAGGGGGCGGGACATGCGCCCGAGCCGCACTTCTCTGTGGTCGCCTACGATTTTGGCGTGAAGTTCAACATCCTGCGCCACCTGGTTGAGGCGGGCTGTCGGGTCCGGGTTGTGCCGGCCTCCACGCCCGCGGCAGAGGTCCTGCGCCTCAAGCCGGATGGCGTTTTTTTGTCGAACGGTCCGGGCGACCCGGATGCGGTACCCTATGCCAGGGACAATACCGCCGCCCTGGTGGGAAAAGTCCCCCTGTTTGGTATCTGTCTGGGACACCAGATTCTGGGCCTGGCCTTGGGTGGACAGACCTATAAGCTCAAATTCGGCCATCACGGGGGCAACCAGCCGGTGATGGACCTCGTAACCCGGAAGGTTGAGATTACGGCGCAGAATCATGGTTTCTGTGTCGATGTCGATTCGTTGCAAGAGCGGGCGGAAGTCACCCATCTCAACCTGAACGACCGGACGGTGGAAGGCTTGCGTCATACGCAGGAGCCGCTCTTTTCCGTGCAATACCATCCCGAGTCTTCTCCGGGTCCCCATGATGCGGACTATTTGTTCCGGCGCTTCACCGCGCTGATGGAGCAGTGTCGAGGCTGATTCCCGAGCAGCAGATACAAGCCATGCCCAAGCGTACAGACCTTCATTCCATTTTGTTGATCGGCTCTGGCCCCATTGTGATCGGCCAAGCGTGTGAATTTGATTACTCGGGCACTCAGGCCTGCAAGGCGCTCAAAGAAGAGGGCTATCGCGTCATACTGGTCAACTCGAATCCGGCCACGATTATGACCGATCCCGATTTTGCGGACCGGACCTATATTGAGCCGCTGACCCGGCCCGTCCTTGAAAAAATTATTGAACGGGAGCGTCCGGACGCCCTGCTGCCGACCATTGGCGGCCAGACCGGTTTGAATCTGGCCATTGACTTGGCCGAAGGAGGTATTCTCGACCGCTACGACGTGGAACTCATCGGAGCCAAGCTGCCGGCCATCAAGAAAGCTGAGGATCGTAATCTGTTCAAGGCGGCCATGGAGCGTATCGGCCTGGACCTGCCCCGGAGCGGCTATATTCACTCCCTTGAGGAAGCTTATGCCTTACGCGAGACCCTGGGTCTGCCGTTGATTATCCGCCCGTCCCGGACCCTTGGTGGGGCTGGCGGGGGAATCGTCCAAACCTCGCAGGAATTTCAGGCCATTGTCGAGTGGGGCTTGCAGGCCTCTCCCACGCATGAAGTCCTGGTCGAAGAGTCGATCGCCGGGTGGAAAGAGTTCGAATTGGAAGTGATGCGTGACACCCAGGACAATGTGGTCATCATCTGCTCCATCGAAAATTTCGATCCGCTCGGTGTTCATACCGGCGATTCCATTACGGTTGCGCCCGCCCAGACCCTGACCGATAAGGAATACCAACTCATGCGGGATGCGGCGCTGCGTATCATCCGCGAAATCGGGGTGGACACGGGCGGGTCCAATATCCAGTTCGCCGTCCACCCGGAAACCGGCCGGCTAGTTGTGATTGAAATGAACCCGCGGGTGTCCCGCTCGTCTGCGCTGGCGAGTAAGGCCACCGGATTTCCGATTGCCAAAATTGCCGCAAAGCTGGCCGTGGGCTACACCCTGGACGAAATCCCGAATGATATTACGCGCGAGACGCCGGCCTCTTTTGAGCCTACGATCGACTATGTGGTGGTCAAGGTACCGCGTTTCACCTTTGACAAATTCCCCCAAACCCGGGATTTGCTTGGACCGCAAATGAAATCGGTCGGCGAGGCTATGTCCATCGGCCGGACCTTCAAAGAGGCGCTTCAGAAAGCCCTGCGCTCGCTCGAAATCGACAGCTACGGATTTGAATCGACAAACGGCAGCGTGGAGACCCCGCTGGATGCCATCCGCGCGTCTCTGCAAACCCCGAACGCCCATCGGCTGTGGTTTGTGGCGGAAGCGCTCCGCCTGGGTATGAGTGTGGATGAGCTCTACCAGCTCTCAAAAATTGATCCGTGGTTTCTTGATAATATCGTACAGATCATGGAGTGTGAAAAAGAAATCCAGCGGGCGAGAGGGCCGCAGGAGGCCGCCGCCCAACCGGCCGAGGTCGTAGCGGCATTACCGCCCGGCCTGCTGCGCCGGGCGAAACAGATGGGCTTTTCCGATGTTCATCTCGGCCGTCTGCTCGGCGTCAGCGAGGGGGATGTCCGGGCCGAACGCGAACGCCTGGACGTGATTCCGGTCTACAAAACAGTGGACACCTGTGCCGCCGAATTCGTGGCCCATACACCCTATTTATACTCAACCTACGAAGGGGAAGACGAATCCCAGCCGACCGACCGCAAGAAGGTGATCATTCTGGGCGGTGGGCCGAATCGGATCGGCCAGGGCATTGAGTTCGACTATTGCTGCGTGCACGCGGCCTTTGCGCTCAAAGAAGACGGCTTTGAAGCTATTATGGTGAACTGTAACCCCGAGACCGTCAGTACGGATTATGACACGTCCGACAAGCTGTATTTTGAGCCGCTGACGCTGGAAGATGTGCTGAGTATCGTGCGGCGCGAACAGCCGTATGGGGTCATTGTCCAGTTCGGTGGGCAGACGCCGCTCAAGCTGGCCGTGCCGCTCGAACGGGCCGGGGTGCCGATTCTGGGCACGCCACCGGACGCTATTGACCGGGCCGAGGATCGCGAGCGGTTCAAGCTACTGCTCGAACGGCTCGGTCTGCGCCAGCCGGCCAACGGCACGGCCCGGTCGGTTGAGGAAGCCGTGGCCATTGCCCAGGATATTGCCTATCCGGTGCTGGTCCGTCCCTCCTATGTCCTGGGCGGCCGGGCCATGGAACTGGTGTATGACGAGGCGAGCCTGCGACGCTATATGCGTGAGGCCGTATCCGTGTCCGCGGAGCGACCGGTCCTGATCGATAAATTTCTGGATGACGCCACCGAGGTTGATGTGGACGCCCTGAGCGACGGCCAGCGGGTCGTGGTCGGCGGCATTATGGAACATATCGAACTTGCCGGTGTCCATTCCGGCGACAGCGCGTGTTCCCTGCCGCCGCGCAGCTTGTCCACCGCCGTGCAGAATGAAATCCGGCGGCAAACCACCCTGCTGGCCCAAGAACTCGGTGTGGTTGGCCTGATGAATATTCAGTTCGCCGTCAAGGATCAGCAGGTTTTTCTGATTGAGGTGAATCCGCGCGCCTCACGGACCGTGCCGTTTGTGAGCAAGTCCATCGGCATTCCCCTGGCAAAAATAGCCGCGCGCGTCATGGCGGGCAAAACCTTGGACGAACTGGGTTTTACCCAGGAGGTCATTCCCGACCATGTCACCGTCAAGGAAGCGGTGTTTCCGTTTATTAAATTCCCCGGTGTGGACACCATCCTGGGACCGGAAATGAAGTCAACCGGCGAGGTCATGGGAGTGGATCAGTCCTTTGCCATGGCTTTTGCCAAAGCGCAATTTGCCGCGGGGAATACCTTGCCGGAAACGGGCAAGGCATTCTTAAGCGTGCGCGACCGCGATAAGCCGGCTCTCCTGCCCATTGCCAGGCAGTTGGTGGAGAATGATTTCTCCCTGGTGGCGACGCGCGGCACCTGTACGTTTCTCCAACAGCACGGACTGCCGGTTGAGATGGTGAATAAAGTTCTGGAAGGTTCCCCGCATATTGTGGACGCCCTCCAGGCGGGCTCGATCGACCTTGTCATTAATACGACCGAAGGGGTGCAGTCCATCCAGGACTCCTTTTCGATTCGGCGGAGCGCCCTGGAGTGCCAGGTGCCGTATTTTACGACGGTGGCGGGAGCGGGAGCCGCGGTCGAAGGCATTGCCCGCCTCAAGCAGGGCCTGCTCGGCGTGTGCCCGCTCCAGGCCTATCACGGTGAAGAGCACGGGTAAGAGGGGTATGGCTGCCGGAAAGTCGAAAGGCGGGGAGGCGGAGAGGCGAAAGGCGGCTGAAACTCCTCGTCTCTTTGACCGTACATCCTCCCCAGCCCCCCTTATCAAGGAGGGAGAACCGGCACGTTCCTTTCGACCACGCCAGCCACCGCTCAAAAATTCGGTGCAGTACGTCAAAGGCGTGGGACCGCGTCGGGCCGAGCAGTTGGCGCGGCTGGGCATAGAGACGGTCGAAGACCTGCTGTACCATATTCCCTTTCGCTATCAGGATCGGCGTGAAATCAAGAAAATCTGTCATCTTCAGGTGGGGGATGAGGCGGCGGTCTCCGGTCAAATCGCTCGGATGGAGCGTCGCTTTCTGGCTCGCCGGCGTCGCTGGGTGCTCGAAGCCGTTGTCCGAGACGAGACCGGTTTTCTCTTCCTGCTGTGGTATCACCAGCATCGCTATTTTCAGCAGCGCTATCAGCTTGGTCAGCGGGTCCTGCTGTACGGCAAGGTCGAGAAGGGCATGAAGGGCGGCAAGTGGATGATCCACCCGGACATGGAGCCGCTGGAAGAGGACGACGAGACCGCCCGCGTCTTGCCCATTTACAATAAGACCACCGAAATGACGGTGGCGGCCATGCGCCGGATCGTGCATGGTGCCGTTGACCGCTACGTCGATCAGGTCGCCAACGGTGTGCCACAGGAAATTTGTGAGCGCCTGCACCTGATGCCGCTCAATCACGCCCTGCGGCAGTTACACTCTCCCTCGCTCGATGCTGAGGTTGTTGAACTCAATGAGGCCACCTCTCAGGCGCACCGGGCCGTGGTGTTCGATGAGCTCTTTTATCTCCAACTGGGCATGGCCCTGCGCCGGCGTAATACTGTCCGGGAAGAGGGCTTGTCCATTGTGCCGGGACCGCTCGTCCAGCAGATATATGGTATTCTGCCGTTTCAATTGACCGCCGCTCAGGATCGGGTGGTTGAGGCCATTTTTCGGGATATGGCCGCTCCCCACCCAATGAACCGCCTGGTCCAAGGGGATGTTGGCTCGGGCAAGACGATCGTGGCCTTCTTTGCGGCCCTGGCCGCCCTTGATAGCGGCTACCAGGTAGCTTTCATGGCTCCGACGGAACTCCTGGCCGAGCAGCACTACCGGACGCTGACACCGCTGGCCGAACAACTTGGTTTGTCCATGACATTGCTGACCGGAGAAATCCGCCCGAAACGGAAACAAGAGATCTATGGTCTCCTGGAACGGGGCGAGGTCGAGATCGCGGTTGGTACGCATGCCCTGATCCAGGAGGGCGTACGCTTTCGGCATCTGGGCCTGGCTATTGTGGATGAGCAGCATCGCTTTGGGGTGATGCAGCGCGCCGCCCTGCGAAAACGCGGGGCGAACCCGGATATTCTGCTACTGACCGCGACCCCGATCCCCCGCACCCTGGCCCTGACCCTGTATGGCGACCTGGATGTCTCAGCTATTGATGAACGCCCGCCTGGCCGTAAGCCAATCACGACGCATGTGTTCCATGAAGGCGAGCGGAAAAAAGTTTATCGGCTCGTTAAAGACCAGATCGAACAGGGCCATCAAGCCTATGTGGTCTATCCGCTGGTCGAGGAATCCGAGAAGTCCGACTTGAAGGCCGCGACCTCCATGGCCAAAGAGTTGGCTCAGACCTTTTTTGCAAAATATTCGGTCGGGCTCGTCCACGGCCGCATGAAGGGCGACGAAAAAGACGCGGTCATGCAGCGTTTTAAGGCGGGCGAGCATCACTTACTCGTCTCGACCACCGTCATTGAGGTCGGCATTGACGTGCCGAACGCGACCGTCATGGTGATCGAGCATGCCGAGCGCTTCGGCCTGGCCCAGTTGCACCAGTTGCGCGGTCGAGTCGGACGCGGGCAGGCGGCCTCGCTGTGTCTGCTACTGGCCCAGTACGCGCCGGGTGACGAGTCCCAGCGGCGTCTACAGGTGATGACGGAAACCGACGACGGCTTCAGAATTGCCGAAGCCGACTTGGCGTTTCGGGGACCGGGCGAGTTTCTGGGAACGCGTCAGTCCGGCATGCCCGACTTCCGGGTGGCCAATATCGTGCGTGACAGCAAACTGCTGGAAACCGCGCGAGACGAAGCCCTGGCTTGGCTCGAACGCGACCCCAACCTGACGACTCCCGAGTCCCGCCGCCTACGCGCCGTCCTCGAAGACCGCTGGGCCGGCCGCCTGGAACTGGCCAGGGTAGGCTGAGCTCGAGGCTGGAAAATGAAGGCTGGTTTACTCAGAAAAGTAGGTCGGATTCGCGTAGCGTAATCCGACGATACGACCCGCCCGAACATGCCCGGGTTACGCCCTCGACTAACCCGACCTGCGAAATTACTTCATCTCCTGGGACCGGAGGCGCATCCGGCACACGCGCTAAAATTCGATCAACTGCGGCGGGGTCCGCCCGTCGGGCGCGCTCCTCTAGGTATTCTTCGGTGAGCAGCGCGGACATTTTCTCCGCCACGGCAATGGTGATGAACTGGTTGATCGATACCGATTCTTTTGCGGCTAACTCACGGACCTTACGGTGAAGAGAATCGGGAAGCCACAGGCTTAATACGCTCATAAAGCCTCCTTCGGGACCGCTATCGTGTTTGAGAGTCCGTTGCGAACGGATTGGTGAGAAGTAAATCTTCAATCGTGTAACCCGCTTGCATGTCTTCGGTGTGCAGGACCGTACAGGCTCCATTCAGGGCGGCACGGATGACGAGCCCGTCCCAGATTGACAGTTGATGGATGCGGTGGAGATCAATCGCGGCCAGCAGGTCCGTGGGGGTCATTGTGACAACGTCAAAGCGGGAGTATAGGCTTACGCGTCGTTTAGCGTCCTGGCTGCTCATGCCGAGCTTCTGTGTCGCCGCAGCAAAGAATTCCTGCAAAATTTGCAAAGACAGGACTCCGCGACGCTCCCGCATCAAGCGGCGTATCAGTTCGCGGGCGCGGGTCTGCTTGCGCCGGTCGCGGGCGTCATCAGCGTACACCAGTACATTGGTGTCGATAAACTCACGACCGCTCATGCAATTGCTCCCGGGTCCACGAACTCGATGAACGGTGCACGTTTTCCGCCCACATCGCGTTGAGTTGGTTTATAGCCGTCTCTACATCGTTGACACGGGTTAATTCTTCCAGGTAGTCGCGAATAAGCTGGTTCAAGCTGGTGCCGCGGGTGGCTGCGATACGCCGAGCCTCAACCACGACTCGATTATCAATAGACAGAGTGACATTCATAAACACATGCTATGTGTGCACGTAATATGTGTCAATATTTTAAGTCGCCTGTCCACTCCACCCGCCCCGGAAGTCAAGACGTAGGAATCCGTTCCCAACGGTTTGACCGGTTTCGGTAAATCCCCTATATCCTTAGCAGGAATGGAGGCTCTCTCGGAGATGAGCTGAACCGCCTGTCTCCCACGAGGTGTGACAAAAGACGTATGGAATTTCCACGTATTAAACGGCTTCCGCCCTACCTCTTTGCCACCCTGGACAAGATGAAAATGGAGGCGCGCTGGGCGGGTGAGGATATTATTGATTTTGGGATGGGCAACCCCGACCATCCCTCTCCGCAGCATGTTGTTGACAAGCTCGTTGAGGCTGCGGCCAAGCCGCAGAATCATCGCTATTCAACCTCACGGGGGCTCTATAAGCTGCGCTTGGCGATTTGCGACTGGTATAAACGTCGTTTTGAGGTGGAGCTTGATCCCGATTCCGAATCCATTGTGACCATTGGGTCGAAAGAGGGCCTCTCCCATCTGGCGCTGTCGATTCTCGGTCCGGGTGATGTGGCCATCTGCCCGAGTCCGACCTATCCCATCCACCAGTATTCGATTGTGATGGCCAACGCCGATTTGCGGGTCGTGCCGCTCCGACCGGGGGAAGATTTCTTTACCTCGCTTCAGGAAACGGTCCAGCAGTGCTGGCCGCGGCCCAAGGTCCTGCTGCTGTGCTTTCCGCATAATCCGACGACCGCCGTTGTGGACCTTGAATTTTTTACGCGCGTCGTGGAATTTGCCCGTGAGCATAAATTGTTCGTCATTCACGATTTTGCCTACGCCGACCTCTTTTTTGACGGCTATACGCCGCCGAGCTTCCTCCAGGTGCCGGGTGCAAAAGAGATCGGCGTCGAGTTTTTTACCCTGTCAAAATCTTACGACATGCCGGGCTGGCGCGTGGGCTTTGCCTGCGGCAATCCAGAGGCGATCATGGCCCTGGGCCGGCTCAAAAGCTATTTTGACTACGGTATTTTCCAGCCCATTCAAATCGCTGCGATTCATGCCTTGAACGGTCCCCAGGACTGCGTGGAGAACATGCGCCAGCGCTATCGTCAGCGTCGCGATGTCCTGATTGACGGCTTGGAGCGGGTAGGCTGGCATATCCCCAAACCCAAAGGCACGATGTTTGTCTGGGCGCAAATCCCGGAGCCGTTGCGGGCCATGGGCTCCATGGCTTTTGCGGAATTTCTCCTGACGGAAGCCAAAGTTGCGGTGTCCCCAGGCGTTGGCTTTGGGCCGTATGGGGAAGATTATGTCCGCTTTGCCTTGATTGAGAATGAGCATCGGACCCGGCAGGCGGTTCGCGGTATCCGTAAAGCCTTTGGCGGTGCCAGTGCCCCGGCCGAGCCGGCGGACAAAAAGCTTCGGGCGGTATAATGGCGCGGGAGGGGGTCAAACTCGGGCTTATCGGGTTGGGCACGGTTGGTTCCGGGGTGGTCCAACTCCTGGACCGGCAGCGCGATGCGTTTGCGCGAAAAATAGGCGCCCCCCTGCAACTCGTCCACGTTGCAAGCCGGAGCATAGACACAAAGCCGCACCCGCCTCTTCCCGGTGTCCGCTTATCGGCTGACCCGTGGAGCGTCGTGCACGATGCTGAGATCGATATCGTTCTGGAACTCATTGGTGGAACCGACCCGGCCCGCTCCCTGGTTTTGGAAGTGATGGCGCGGGGCAAATCCGTTGTGACGGCAAACAAAGCGCTGTTGGCTCTCCACGGTGATGAGATTTTTGCCGCGGCCGAAGCGCACGGGGTGCGCCTGGGGTTTGAAGCCAGCGTGGCCGGCGGCATCCCGGTTATTCGGACGCTGCGCGAAGGTTTTGTCGCGGATCGCAACAAGGCGCTGTTCGGGATTGTGAACGGAACCTGTAATTACATCCTGGCGACGATGAGTGAGGACGGCGCCGAGTTTGCGCCTGTTCTCCGTAGGGCTCAGGAGTTGGGCTTAGCTGAAGCCGATCCCCGCATGGATGTCGATGGCATTGACGCCGCCCAGAAGCTGACGCTGCTCATCATGCTCGCTTTTGGCGTACAGGTGCCGGTCGATGCCGTGTATACCGAAGGGATTCGGCAGCTTGACCAGATCGATATCGCCTTTGCGCGCGAGTTCGGTTACGCGATCAAGCTGTTGGCAATTGCCAAGGAAGAGTCCGGTGTGCTGGAAGCCCGAGTCCATCCGACCATGATCCCGCAGGATAGTCTGCTGGCGGGTGTGGGCGGGGCGTATAATGCCATCTTTACGCAGGGGGAAGCCCTTGGCTCCTCCCTCCAATTCGGACAGGGAGCGGGCAGCTTGCCGACCGCGGCGGCAGTCTTGTCCGACGTGGTTGATAGCGCGCGGGCGCAGACGAAGCAGCAACAGCCCCAGCCACCGCTGGGCTGCGCCTGGACGGAGCTGAAGCCGGCCAGTGTTCGGCCCATGGATGAGTTGGTGAGCGAGTATTACCTGCGTTTCATGGCCGTTGACCGTCCTGGGGTACTCACCCAGATTAGCGGGATTTTAGGCGACCAGGACATCAGCATTGCCTCGGTGATTCAGCGCGGGCGGAGCGACGGTGATAGTACCGTGCCCCTGGTCATGCGGACGCATGCTGCGACCGAACGGAATTTGAAGACAGCGATGACATTAGTGGACCAATTGCCCATCGTGCAGGGCAAGTCCGTGTATGTCCGCGTTGAGGAGAGCCTTGGCTAACGCCGCAGCCTCGATGGAAAACATCAGTCCGAGATGAGTATGACACACAGCGCGATGATAGATGCTCCTGCGCTTCCGCTGGAGGCTCCGAACCCTTCGCCGTTTCGGGCCTGGTTTGGCTGTGCGGCTGGCTGCCCCGGTGAGTATCCGCTCAACGAGATCCTGTATTACTGCCCGACCTGTGGCGGGCTGCTGGACGTACAGCACGACATCGCCGCTCTCAAGACGCGCACGCCCCAAGAATGGCGACATTTGTTTGATGAGCGCTATCGACGGACCCTCTACCCCTACGGCAGCGGGGTGTGGGGCAAGAAAGAAATGGTATGTCCGGCCATTGACGACGAGAACATCGTTTCCACCTATGAGGGCGGCACCAATCTGTTCTGGGCCGAGCGTCTCGGACGACATATCGGGGTTGACGATCTCTGGGTCAAGCAGTGTGGCAACTCCCACACCGGGTCATTTAAAGACCTGGGCATGACCGTGCTCGTCTCTATGGTGAAGCAGATGATTGCCGACGGCGTGTCCATTCCCGCGGTTGCGTGCGCCTCAACCGGCGATACGTCTGCGGCCCTGGCCGCCTACTGCGCCGCGGCCGGCATCCCGGCTATTGTGATTCTGCCCCGCAACCGAGTATCGACGGCCCAACTCATTCAGCCCATGGCAAACGGGGCGCTGACTCTGTCGCTCGATACCGACTTTGATGGCTGCATGCGGGTCGTGCGTGAGCTGTGTACAAAAGAAAATATCTATCTGGCCAATTCGATGAACAGCCTGCGACTTGAAGGGCAGAAGACCATCTCGATTGAGATTGTGCAGCAGTTTGACTGGGAAGTCCCCGATGTGGTGATCGTCCCCGGCGGAAATCTGGGCAATGTCACGGCGATCGGGCGTGGCTTCCTGCTCATGCGGGAACTTGGGATGATCGACCGCCTGCCCCGTCTCGTCTGTGCCCAGGCCGAACGCGCCAATCCTTTATACAAGAGTTTTACTGCCGGCTTTGAAAAATATCGTCCGGTCAAAGCCAAAAAAACCCTGGCGTCGGCCATTCAGATCGGGAACCCGGTCAGCGTGCATAAGGCCATCCGGGTTCTCCAGACCTTCGATAGCATTGTTGAACAGGCCAGCGAAGAAGAGCTGGCTGAAGCATCGGCCCTGGCAGATTTGACCGGCCTGTTCAACTGTCCGCACACTGGAGTGGCGCTCGCCGTGCTGCTGAAACTGGCGCGTAGCGGGCAAATCCGGTCACACGAACGGGTCGTTGTGATATCCACTGCCCATGGGCTCAAGTTTACCGACTTTAAACGGCGCTACCATGAAGGGCGGCTGCGTGGGGTGGCTGCGCATTCCGCCAACAGGCCGATTGAATCGCCGGCCGATTATCACAGTGCCCGAGCCGCGATTTTCGACGCGCTCGAGCGCAGGCAGGCATCTTCTGTTCACGGATTCCTAGATGGGTGAAGCGTATGAAGTATATCGTTCTTCAAGGTGATGGAATGGCGGACTGGCCGGTCGATGAACTCGGTGGAAAAACGCCGCTTGAGTACGCGCGGACGCCGCGTATGGATCATATTGCCTCCCACGGCATATTTGGCCTCACCCAGACGATTCCCGAGGGCTATCCCTCGGGTAGCGATGTCGGAACCATGAGTTTGCTCGGCTATGACCCGCGACAATACCACACCGGACGTTCACCTATTGAAGCCGCCAGTATGGGGGTGGACTTGGGGCCGGAAGATATTGCGTTTCGGTGCAATCTGGTGACCCTGGGCCGTGCAGCCGACGGAACCGAAACCATGCTGGACTTTGCGGCCGACCACATCCCCAGCGCCGATGCGGCCGAGCTGATTGGGACGCTTCAGCACGAGTTGGGCAGCGCTGAGTTTTCCTTTCATCCTGGTGTGAGCTATCGGCACCTGCTGGTCTGGCACGGCGGCAAGGAAAAGATGGACACCACGCCACCGCACGATATTACCGGCCAACCCGTACAGGGATACTGGCCCCAGGGAGACGGCAGCGAGCAACTGTGCTCACTGATGAAACGCGCCCAAGAGATCTGTGCCGAGCATCCCGTCAATGCCAAGCGCCGGGCCGAGGGGCATCAGCCGGCCTCGTCGATCTGGCTGTGGGGACAGGGTCGCCGTCCTGCCGTGCCGACGATCGCCGAACGCTTTGGGCTCAACGGTTCGGTCATTTCCGCGGTTGATCTGGTCCGCGGTATTGGTGTCCTGGCCGGACTTGAAGTGATACTGGTGCCCGGCGCGACCGGCTTTCTTGATACGAATTATCTCGGCAAGGCCGAATATGGTCTGGCTGCTCTGCGCGACAAAGACTTTCTCTTTTTGCACGTTGAGGCAACGGACGAAGCCGGTCATATGGGTGCGGCGGATAAAAAGGTTCAGGCGCTTGAGGATTTTGATGAGAAGGTCGTCGGGACTATCCTGGATGGTCTGGCCGATTTCCCTGAGTGGACCATCCTGTTGATGCCCGACCATGCCACGCCCGTTGCAATCAAGACCCATTCGTCCGACCCCGTGCCGTTTGCCGTGCTCTCGTCTCATGACCGGACGCCAGCGGCTCCGGCGGTGGGCTATAATGAGCCGTGTGCCAAAGCGACAAATGTGTTTGTGGCCGAGGCCTGGCGTTTGATGGAACACGTGATTCGCGGACAGGTGCGGGCCTTGGTGTAGGTAGGAATCGGAAGCAACACAAGAGATTCAGCATGGACCGGAACCTCGCACTTGAGTTCGTTCGGGTGACAGAAGCCGGGGCTTTAGCCGCAGCGGCCCACATGGGGCGGGGCGATGAAGCGGTTGCCGACGCTGCCGCGGTGGAGGCCATGCACCGGCTGTTTCCCGATATCGAGTTCAGGGGGCACCTCGTCCTCGGCGAAGGCGATGAAGACTCGGTCCCCATGCTGTACGTCGACGAAGTACTCGGGACAGGGGCGGGCCCTGCCATTGAGGTTGCGGTCGATGCGCTTGAAGGGGCGACCACCTGCGCCCTCGGCGCACCCAATGCGATTGTGGCCATTGCCGTTGCTGAAGAAGGTGGGTTTCTCCGCTGTCCCGCTGATGTGTATATGGAGAAGATTGCGGTCGGACCCTGGGGCCGGGGGGTGATTGATCTGGATAAGTCGGTGGGTGACAATCTTGCCGCTCTCGCTGAGGTGAAAGGGGTCAAGCCGCAAAACCTGCGTGTGGTCATGCTTGACCGGCCGCGTCATGCCAAGCTGCTGAGCGAACTGCGTGACATCGACGTCCATGTCACCCTGATCAGCGATGGGGACCTGTCGGCGGCCTTAGCCACCACGCGGGAGGAGTCCGGGATTGACCTGTTGGTTGGGACGGGACGCGCCGCCCAAGGTATTCTTGCTGCGGCGGCTTTACGATGTTTGGGTGGGGAGATTCAGGCGCGCTTCCAGCCGGGGAACGCGGCAGAATTTGAACAACTGCGTGAGAGCGGAGTGGACGATATTCGGAAAAAGTATACGGCCGAAGAACTCGCCCGCGGCAGCGTTGTGTTTGCCGCAACCGGGGTGACCACGGGGAATTATCTGCGTGGGGTGCGGTTTTTTCCTGGAGGGGGCGAGTCGCATTCCGTGGTGATGCGCTCAAAGAGTCGGACCATCCGCTTTCTCAATACGTTTCACTACTTTGAGGAGCAGCCGGAGTATTAATATGACGTATGAAAATATCGTGTTTGAAAAAGAAGAGGCGATTGGCATTCTGCTGATCAATCGCCCCAAGAGCCTGAATGCGCTGAATCCCGTGACCCTGAATGAGATCGCCGACTGCCTGGACGCGGTGCAGCAAGACGCCGGGCTGCGCTGTCTTGTGATGACCGGTGCGGGTGACCGGGCTTTTGTTGCCGGGGCGGATATATCGGCGATGGTGTCGATGTCCCCCTTGGAGGGCAAGGCCTTTGCGGCCTTGGGACTCCGCGTAGCGCGGACGCTTGAGGAAATGCCTATTCCCGTAATTGCCGCGGTTAATGGTTTTGCCCTGGGCGGTGGCATAGAACTCGCCTTGGCCTGTGATATGATTATTGCTGCGGACACGGCTAGGTTCGGTCAGCCTGAAATCAACCTTGGGGTCATTCCCGGCTTTGGCGGCACCCAGCGCTTAGCGCGTCGTATCGGGCTACCGCTGACCCGGGAACTGATCTACTCTGGTGATATGATCGATGCCGAGGCAGCGGTCCGCTACGGTCTAGCCAATCGCGTCGTGCCGGCGGCCGAGTGCGTGAATGAGGCCAAAGCCCTTGCCCATAAGCTGGCAACCAAACCGCCCATCGCCATTCAGCAGGCAAAGGCGGCCATTAATGCCGGTATTGATATGGATATTGTCAATGGCTGTCGTTTTGAAACCGAGGCTTTTGGGTTGACGTTTGCGACACAGGACAAGGCCGAAGGGATGGCTGCGTTTCTTGAAAAACGAGCGGCGAAGTTTTCTGGAAAATAAGACGAACGTGCCCCTATTCCGGGCCTGTTCGTCGTGCTATGTAGCAAAATTTGTTGTTCTCAAAAGGACTTGGAACGCAGAGCGAATACGCTGGAGAGAGCTGGCTCTTTCGGAGGAAGCATGAATAAGCAAACGTGGCTGAATGAGAAATATCCTCAACAGGAGGAACGTTCGCAGCGGTTCTCGACCATATCCGATATGGAGATTGAGCCCGTCTATACGCCGGACGATATCAACGGCTCCAACCTCGAAGGGATAGGCTATCCGGGGGAATACCCTTACACTCGTGGGGTCTACCCGAGTATGTATAGGGGGCGTTACTGGACCATGCGTCAGTTCGCCGGGTTTGGTACGCCTGAGGATACGAATAAACGCTTCAAGCTGCTGTTGTCCGAGGGTCAAACCGGCCTGTCAACTGCCTTTGATATGCCGGTGCTGATGGGCTATGACGCGGACCACCCGCGTTCATTGGGCGAGGTTGGTCGTGAGGGCGTGTCGGTCTCGACCATCAAAGACATGGAGCGCCTGTTCCAGGACATTCCGCTCGATAAAGTCTCCACCTCGATGACGGTGAACTGCACGGCCAGTATTCTGCTTGCCATGTATGTTGCGGTTGCCGATAAGCAGGGCATCCCCCGCAATCAAATCAGCGGGACGATCCAGAACGATATGCTCAAGGAGTATATCGCCCAAAAAGAGTGGATCTGTCCGCCCGAGCCAGCCGTCCGCATCGTGACTGACATGATTGAATTCTGCGCCAAGGAGGTGCCGCGCTGGCACGCCGTCTCGATTTCGGGCTATCACATCCGTGAGGCCGGATCGACCGCAGTCCAGGAACTAGCCTTTACCTTGGCCGACGGCATTGGCTATGTCCAAGCCGGCATAGAACGGGGGCTCGATGTTGATGAGTTTGCCCCGCGGCTGTCTTTTTTCTTTGATATCCACAACGACTTTTTTGAGGAAATTGCTAAACTGCGAGCGGCACGCCGGATGTGGGCCACGATCATGAAGGAGCGCTTTGGCGCAAAGAATCCCCGCTCCATGCTGCTGCGCACCCATTGCCAGACGGCCGGTGTCAGCCTGACTGCTCAGCAGCCGGTCAACAACGTCGTGCGGGTGGCGATTCAGGCCCTGGCGGGCGTTCTGGGAGGCACCCAGTCGCTGCATACCAATTCCATGGACGAGACCCTGGCCCTCCCGACTGAAGAATCCGTTACGGTCGCATTGCGCACCCAGCAAATTATTGCGGAAGAGAGCGGGGTCACGAACTTCGTCGATCCGCTGGGCGGCAGTTGGGCCATAGAAGCCCTGACGGATCGTATGGAAAAAGAGGCGTTCGCTTATATCGACCGGATTGACGAACTCGGCGGTATTATCCGGGCGATTAATATCGGCTTTCCGCAAAAGGAAATAGCCGATGCGGCCTATCGCTATCAGCAGCAGTTGGATGCCAGAGAAAAGATGATCGTTGGGGTGAATTCGCACGCGGTTGAAGAAGAACGACCGATGGAAATCCTCAAGATTGACCCGGAAGTGGAGCGCAGCCAGATTGCCCAAGTCACGCAGGCGAAACAGGAGCGTGACAAGGCCGCGGCCGAAGAGCAGCTTGGCCGGGTCCATGCCGCGGCGCGTAACGGGCAGAACCTGATGCCGGTCCTGATTGATGCCGTCAAGGCCCATTGTACGGTGGGCGAAATCTCCGATGTCTACCGTGAGGTGTTTGGCGTCTATCAGGACCCCGCCTGGCTGTAACAAAAAAAGGGACTGGGAACTGGAGGTTAGTGTGTCCGAAGAAAAAATACTCCGCATCCTGGTTGCAAAAGCTGGGCTCGATGGTCATGACCGTGGCGCAAAGATTATTGCCCGCGCGCTCAGGGACGCCGGCTTTGAGGTGATCTACACCGGCTTACATCAGACGCCGGAAATGATTGCTGAGGCGGCCGTGCAGGAAGACGTCGACGCCGTTGGTTTAAGCATTCTGTCCGGTGCGCATATGACCTTATTCCCCGCTATCCTGGATGCACTTAAAGAACGGGGAGCCGATGATGTCGCCGTTTTTGGTGGAGGGATCGTCCCGGAAGACGATATGTCCGGACTGACGAAAGTCGGCGTAAAAAAAGTGTTTACCCCCGGAGCCAGCACCCAGGAAATTGTGGACTGGATCTGGGCCAATGTTGAACCGCGGTCCAGTCTCTAAGCGGGAGAATGAAACTCGCGGGTAAGGGCATTATGGTCAAACTGGTCGTCTGTGTAAAACGCAAGCCCGGCATGGGTGTCGAAGAGTTTCACGACTACTGGCGGACGCATCATGGGAGCCTGGTGAAGAGTGTCCCAGGGTTGCGGCGGTATATTCGGAAATACGTCCAGAGTCATACGATCCCGCAGGCGTATGAGAACGATGCCGCGCCCTTCGACGGTATTGCGGAACTGTGGTTTGACGATCACGCTGCGGTAGAGGCTTTTTTAGCGGACCCGGACTACCTGGCCCAAGTGCGACCGGACGAATTGAAATTCTCAGACCACCCCAACCTCGCCTGGTTCGTGACCGAAGAAGTTTCTATAATTGACGGCTAATCATCTGCTTTCGGACGGCTCCCGCTGCTGTGGAGTGCTTTGACGTTATTATTATCGGCTCCGGTCCGGCCGGGACAGCCACCGCTCTCAATCTGTTGCGGGCCGACCCTGCGCTCGCTGGCACTATTCTCCTGCTCGACAAAGCTGTTCATCCCCGAGAGAAGATCTGTGCCGGCGGACTCATCCCTCATACTCTCGACTGTCTTAACGCCTTAGAGGTTCCGCTGACCGTTCCTCACGTCCAGGTCAATCGAGCCCGTGTCCAGGCTTTGCCCGGCCAAGAGGTCGTGTGTGAAGAAGGAGGGATGTGCTCTATTATTCGACGGAACGAGTTTGATTTTTTGCTCGTGCGTACCGCTGCGGAGCGTGGAGCGGAAATCCGCCAGGGAGAAAAGGTCATCCAACTGGTCCGAGAGCCGGGTGGCATTCGGGTGGTGACCGAAAAGACGACGTATCACGCTCGGATTGTGGTCGGGGCTGACGGGTCCGGAAGCCGGGTGCGACGACAATTGATCGGGCAGACCCACCAGCCAGTCGGCAAGGCCATGATGGCCGATGTTCCGGTCTCGGAAACAGACTGGGACGGCTTCGTCCAGCAGCGCTACGACTTTAATTTCCTGCCCGTCCAGGATGGGTTGCGCGGCTATCTGTGGGCCTTCCCCTGTCTGATTGATCAGGTTCCGCATGTGAACCTTGGTATTTATTCATTGGGCGTCAATTCTCTCTCAAATGCCGCCCTCCAGGATTGTCTCACCGCGGAAATCGACGTGTTCACTAGAGCGACGGCGTCAAAGAGTGAACGTGTCCAGCATCGCATGGTTAGTGGAGGACACGCTTACTCTTTCGGACCGACCCGACGGCTGCGGGCTTTTCCCATTTATGGCTATGCTCCCGAACGGCCGCTCTCCGCCCCGCATGTAGTGCTCGTCGGCGATGCGGCAGGAGCGGAGCCGCTTATGGGGGAAGGTATTTCCTTTGCGCTTGAATACGGAGCCTTTGCCGCTCAGGCCATCTGCGAGGCGCTACGGACCAAAGATTTCTCATTTGACACTTATACCCGGACGGTCGCCCAGTCGTGGCTCGGCAAGAAGCTGGCACGGCTGGCCTTTGCCACCAAGCTCTTCTATGGTCGGACAGCCCGCTTGTGGTTTACGCTTGCGGCGCGGAGTACGCGTCTCCAATCTATTGGCTTGAAATGGTATAATGGGGTGGATGGTTGGCATCAGCGGAGTGGATGGGATGCCGTCCGAGCGGTCATCAGACGATATCCGCAGCAGCCGTAAGGAGGCAGGAGCGTGGCACGGCGGAAAACAACTCGACCGGCAGCATCGAGGCGGAAAACAACGCGAAAAAAAGGACGATGGCTGTGGATCCCGAAACTCATGCTGCTCATGGCATGTGTGGGGCTGGTGCTGTTTATTGGCGCAATTTTCATGATGGAAGAAGAGTTGCGTCGGATTGGTCTGTTCGGCCCCGAGGAAGGGCAGGGAACGACCCCGAGCCAAGTCATTGCTCAGCCGACCCCTGAAAATAGCCCCGCCGACGTCGTCGAAGAGGTCACCCAAGAGGAACGTCAAGAATTAGAGGCCATTCTGCAGCAGATGAAGGAAAAATAGAGTCCCCCTAATCCGAATCGATGGAATTTCTGGACGCTTATCAACGTGCTGTCGTGCTCCCGCAGGTGCCGCGACGCATTATCTCGCTCGTGCCGAGTATTACCGAGACGGTGTTCGCGCTTGGGGCTGGTGGACGTGTTGTCGGTGTCACGTCCTACTGCACCCATCCGCCTGATGGGGTGGCTGGTGTGACACACGTCGGCGGAACAAAAGACCCTGACCTTGAAACGATTGAGCGCCTGGAGCCCGACCTCATCATCGTCAACGATGAAGAGAACCGGCAGGAGGACTTCAGCGCGCTGGAAAAACGAGGGTTGCCTCTGTATGTCACTGCTCCGCGTACGGTAGCGGAGGGGATACGGATGGTAGAACAGCTCGGTCCGCTCATCGGCTGCCAGGCGCAGGCCCGGACGCTGGCGCGATCACTCCGGCAGCAATACGAGGAGAGTACGGCTGGGCTCAAAGCGGACGAACGGCTCCGTGTATTCTGTCCTATCTGGCGCAAGCCTTGGATGTCGTTTAATCGCGAGACGTATAGCGATGATATGCTATGGCAGTGTGGTGGAGAGAACATCTTTCGCGCCAAGGACGAGCGGTATTTCCCTCTCTCCCTTGACGAAGTAGCTGCGGCCGACCCCCACCTCGTTCTGCTTCCGAGTGAGCCTTATCCCTTTGCAGAAAAGCATTTCGTCCATCTTGCGCCACTCCAGGAGACCGCAGCGGGCCGCGGCGGCCACTTCTACTGCGTTGATGGCATGGCACTGTGTTGGTATGGACCACGTATCGCTCACGGTTTAACCGAACTGTCCCGTCTCTTTGCTTTTGTGCGGGACACGATGGACGAATAGACAGTTTCTGTGCGCCCTGCAGCGCTGCACAGACAGAAGGAAGGACAAGGCCCTGTGTCAACGCTCGAAGATGCGCTACGCAAAGTGCCGCCGCAGAGCCTGGAGGCGGAAGAGTCCGTTCTGGGCGGGATCCTTTTGGACTCCCACGCCCTCGACCGGGTGATTGAGGTCATGGGTCCCGATGATTTTTACCGTGAGACAAACAGAAAAATTTTTCTGGCCATGCTCGCCTTGACTGAGCGGGGTGAGCCGATTGACCTGATTACGCTAACCGATACCCTCAAAGCGCGCGACGAATTGCAGGAGATCGGCGGAGCCACCTATCTGGCCGAGTTGAGCGATAAGGTGCCGAGTGCAGCCAACATTGCCTTCTACGCGCGTATCGTGAAAGAGAAGGCCGTCCTGCGCAGTTTGATTAATGTGTCCGGGGAAATCGTCAGTCGAGCCTATACCGGCCAGGAAGACATGGAGCGGTTTCTTGATGAAGCCGAACGGTTGATCTTTGACGTGTCCGAGCAGCGGATTCGCCCGGCCTTTGCCAAGGTCGGGGATATGATCATGGACACGATCAAGACTATCGAACAACTGTACGAACGCAAGGAGTTGGTGACCGGCGTTCCGACCGGTTTTCTGGATCTCGATCAAAAAACGGCCGGGTTCCAGCCCTCGGACCTAGTGATTATCGCGGCCCGCCCGAGCATGGGCAAAACCGCCTTTGTGCTCAATATCGCTCAGTACGTCGCCATGCAGACGGAGACCGCAGTTGGAATTTTCTCGCTCGAAATGGCCAAAGAACAACTGGTGATGCGAATGCTGTGTGCGGAAGCCCGCGTGGACAACGCCAAAGTCCGTGCCGGGTATTTGGCGGAGAGGGACTTTCCGCGCCTGGCGATGGCAGCCGGCCGTCTGGCCGAAGCCCCGATCTATATTGATGATACGCCCGGACAAAATGTCCTCGAACTCCGGGCCAAGGCGCGCCGGTTGAAACGCGAGGCCAACCTCGGCCTCATTATTATTGATTATCTCCAGTTGATGCGCGGCCTCACCGCGCAGGAGAATCGGACCCAGGAGCTTGCCGAAATTTCGCGCAGTCTGAAGGCCCTGGCCAAAGAGCTGGACATCCCCGTGGTCGCCCTCTCCCAACTCAACCGCCAAGTCGAACTCCGCTCTGATAAACGGCCCGTCATGTCAGACATCCGTGAATCGGGCTCTATCGAGCAGGATGCGGACGTCATCATGTTTATCTACCGGGACGAAGTCTACCACGCCGAGTCGGAAGAAGAAGGAACCGCGGAAATCATTATCGGCAAGCAACGCAACGGTCCGACGGGTATGGTCCGGCTGGCTTGGCGGAGCGAGTACACGCGGTTTGATAGCCTGGTCGATACCGCTGTCGAACCCGAAGAAGAACTGGTGGAAGAGGGGTGACACGCTTCTGGGGTGTCCGGAGTGTGAGTCTTATACCTACTTGCCAACTTTTCCCTTTTAAGGCTCGGAGCTGTCGAGCTGTCGAAGCAGGGTTTTGACCCGATATTGGATATCCGAGGCAAGAACAATATCGCTAATCAGCGCGACCGCGTCCGCACCAGCCCTGAGGGCCGCTGGCGCCCGTTCGGCCGTAATCCCGCCAATCGCCACAATAGGAATACGAACTTGCTGACGAATTTCTTGCAACTGCTCAAGGCCGCGGGCGGTATAGCCGGTTGCTTTTGTCGTTGTGCCGAACAGCGGTCCAAATCCAATATAGTCGGCCCCCTCTTGTTCTGCGGTCAGCGCTTGTTGGACAGTATGGGTTGAAACGCCGATAATCTTTGCGCGTCCTACGATCTTGCGTGCCGCGGCCAGTGGGAGGTCTTCCTGACCGAGATGAACGCCGTCGGCCTCAACTGCCAGGGCAATATCCACCCGGTCATTGATGATAAGCGTACACTGATAGCGTCGGCAAATGCGTTGGACTTCTGTGGCCAGGGAAACAAAATCTCGCGTCGGCTGCTGTTTGACGCGCAACTGAAGGATGCCTACGCCTCCGGCACACAGCTGGTCGGTCAGTCCCTGGAATGACAGATCAGACCGATTCAACGTATCAGCCATGGCGTAGAACGGACTGGGAAAGGCGAAGGGCATGTGAGGGGCCGCTCACTTTTTGACGGCTATTTTGAGGTCCGTCATTTTTTTGCGTAAGGTATTGCGATTAATCCCCAAAATCTCTGCGGCCTTGAGCTGATTCCCGCGGGTATGGTCCAGGACGAGTTCAATCAGCGGCTTTTCGACCTGGCTAATGACCACCGCATGCAGGTCGCCGGTCTCGAGCAGATCGGCTTGCTGAAGATATGCCGTGAGTTGACGCTGAATGACCTCTTCGAATGAGAGGTCTGCGAGATCGACCGGCGGCGGAGTTCTCGTCTGTGGGAGCGAGAAATCGGCCGGCGTCAGCAACGGCCCTGGGCTGAGGACAGCCGCTCGGATGAGGGCGTTTTCCAACTCTCGCACATTCCCCGGCCAGGAATAATGGGTAAGCAGGGCCTGCGCCTCGGGGGTAATCCCTGTGGCTGCGGTCCCCACCTCCTGCGTAATCTTATCGAGAAAATAGGCGGTGAGCTCGGGAATATCCTCGCGCCGTTGGCGGAGCGGGGGCAGGGTAATCGGCACGACGCGGAGACGAAAATACAAATCTTCCCGAAAACGTTTTTCTTTGACTGCGGCTGCCAGGTCCTGATTTGTGGCTGCGATGATGCGAATGTCCGCTTGGAGTGCCTGGTTTCCTCCGACCCGGGTGAACTCACGCTCCTGGAGGACGCGGAGCAGTTTTGCCTGAAGTGATGGGGGCATGTCGCCTATTTCATCCAGAAAGAGGGTCCCACCAGCCGCCTGTTCAAACTTCCCGGCATGCCGCTCAACCGCACCAGTGAATGCCCCACGTTCGTGGCCGAATAGCTCGCTTTCGAGCAAATCGAGCGGAATG
Organism: Candidatus Binatia bacterium; assembly: GCA_022820725.1. Classification (GTDB taxonomy): domain Bacteria; phylum Desulfobacterota; class Binatia; order Bin18; family Bin18; genus Bin18. Next base: position 171,995 of record JAJEFA010000010.1, on the reverse strand, counting down.
GCCGAACAGTTTACCCCGATAAAGGGCGCTCGCCAGCGAGCTGAGTAGTGGTGAATCACTTTTGCCACCAACTCCTTGCCGGTCCCGCTTTCACCCTGAAGGAGCACGGTTGCATCGCTGCGGACGATACGCCCGATGGTTTTGTACACCTGTTGCATGGCTGTGCCGCTGCCGATGATTTGCTCATCGCGGCCTTGGATGGCTGGCAGTGGACGTTCGGTATTGGCCGTGAGCCGTTTGGCTTCTATGACGTGGGAGACCAAAGCGTGAACGTCATCGAGGTCAAACGGTTTTGGTAAATAGTCGAAGGCCCCATGCTTCATTGCCTCGATCGCATTGGTCAGCGTGGTTTGACCGGTCATAATGATGATCGGGAGGTCGATCTGGGCGGCTTGCGTCTTCTGTAAGAGGTCTAAACCGTTGAGTCCCGGCATGCGAATATCGACAAAGGCCAGATCGAACACCTGTTCTTGCACGGCCGACCAGGCTTGCGAGCCGGTCGCGACTGTTTCGACGTGATAGCCCTGCTCGGTGAGCGTATCGTGCAGGACCTGGCGGATGAGGTCTTCATCGTCGGCAATGAGAATCGTTCCGTTCACCGCAGCATCCTATCCTGGTGGGACGGGTAAATACACGTGGAAGCCCGCTCCTTGCCCTGGGCTACTTTCTACCCGAATGGTTCCTCCGTGTTGCGCAATAATCTGTTGGCTGACGGGTAACCCCAAGCCTGTGCCTTGGCTCTTGGTGGTAAAAAATGGGGTAAACAGGTGGGGGAGATGGTCCGGGGTAATTCCTGGCCCGTTGTCAGCAAAAATAATGGACAGAAAACGACCGCCAGTGTGTTTGTCGTAGAGCGGCTGTTTTCCTGGAGCGTCTGGGGGCTGCGTTCGAGGAGGGGGCGCAATGCTCCCTGGCTGAAGAGGGACAGTCCGGTCAAGGGGCAAACGTACAAGATGGAAGTCTGTCGCCATTTTTGTCGAAATGCTGAGCACCCCACCACGTTGTCCGCGGAGGGCCTGCAAACTGTTTTTGATCAGGTTGCGAAAGACCTGGGAGAGGCGCGCTTCATCGCCGAACACGAGCGGCAAACTCGGGTCAAAATGGGTTTGGACGGTTGTTCCTTTGGAGGCTGCTTCTTGTTCAAGCAGCAGGACATCAGTGATCGTCTTATGGATATTGACCGGCTGGGGATCAAATTGGGGACACGCCGAGAGCTCAAGCAACTGCTCAAGAAGGGCGCTAAGGCGGTCAATCTCGTCTACCATAATAGTCGTGTATTTGACCGCAGACTGGTCGGTCTTGACCCGAGACTGGAGGAGTTGAGCCGCGCCTCGGATGCCCGCCAGAGGATTTTTAATTTCGTGCGCGAGTCCGGCAGCCACCACGCCAAGGGAGGTCAGTCGATCATCCCGCTGTTGCTCCTCTTCCAGTTCTTTCTGGTGGCTCAGATCGTGTAAGACCAGGACAAACCCCAGGGGACAGTCGTTCTGGTCGAAAATAGGAGAACAGGTGACACGGACCGGGACGACGCGGCGAAAACGGTCTCGCAATTCTCCCTCTCCTGCCGTCCGGCTATAGCCAAGTTCCTGCGCCCTCCGGATGAGGGTCACAATCCACGGATTCTCGTCAAAAATCTGGGTATACGAAATCCCCCGGACCTGGGTTTGAGCGACACCGGTGAGGGATTCCGCGGCGGCATTAAAGAATACGATATTGTGCTGGTTATCGATGATTGCCAAGCCTTCTTCGAGATAGGTAGCAATATGCTCCCAATAGTCTGAGGGAAAATTTGAAGGAGATTGGTCCGAGGTGAATCTTTGCTGCGTCACTCAAGGTCCCATCTCAAACCTTGTTTTTCTTGTCAAGACGGGGTTGCCAAACAGCACTGGCGCCCGCTATGCTGTTCTGACATGCAGGACCCAGAAGCACTCTGTCGCCATGTGAGTCAGGTTCTGGTAGAGGCATTGTGTACGAAGGGTGCGGTCCGTCTGAGTGGGCAACGGGCTGCGGTTGCGAACAAGGTTGCGAGCGCGTTACTCGCGAACTTCCGCCAAGAAGCCGCCCTTGAAAAGGAAGCCGAGCGATTGGCTGAAGCGCATATCCAGAAAACGCCAACAGTTGATCGCTATAAGGTCGTCCAACTCATCAAGCGACGCTTAGCCGAAGAGCGGGACTTTGCACTATGAGCGACCTGTCCGACAATCGCATTACCGCCTTGGCCCGTTCGGCTTTACGGGCCATTGCCGCAGAAGGCAAGATTGTTAATGAAAGAGGGGCATTGATCGAGAGCAAACGGATATTGAGCTCGTACTTTCAGCAGGGAGACGCCATCGATGCGGCAGTGCGGCGAAAGATTCGTTCCCTGTCGAGAAAAGTCACCCCAGGAAGTACGGAATGGGATATTCTGTATCGTCGGTATTTCGAGGAAGAGTCCCGAAAGCGAAAATTCTGAGCGCTGACGGTTGACAACATTAGAAGAGTGCTTATTTTCCCTCCAGTCTGAGTGTGGGGAAATCCCTCCCATAGAGAATATTCACAGTTAAGGAAACACGTCTGAGAGAAAGGAGACGAGGTATGAAAATTCGACCTCTACAGGATCGGATTATTGTCAAGCGGATTGCGGAAGAAGAGAAGACCGCAGGTGGGATCATCATTCCGGATACCGCAAAGGAAAAACCCCAAGAGGGGAAGGTGACTGCCGTTGGAAACGGGAAGGTCGGAGAAGATGGCAGGGTCACCCCGCTCGATGTCAAGAAAGGTGATAAGGTGCTCTTTGGCAAATACGCCGGGACAGAGATCAAGATCGACGGCGAAGAGCACTTGATTATGCGCGAGGATGATATCCTCGGCGTGGTCGAAGGATAATCCGGGATATTAAGGGAGGATCAGGAATGGCTGCGAAGCTTGTCAAATTCAGTCAAGACGCGAGAGACAAAACCCTCAAGGGAGTGAACATTCTGGCCGATGCGGTGACCGTCACCCTCGGTCCAAAGGGACGCAATGTTGTCATCGAGAAATCCTTTGGCCCACCCAATGTCACCAAAGACGGAGTGACGGTTGCCAAGGAGATTGAGCTTGAGGACAAGTTTGAGAATATGGGCGCTCAGATGGTCAAAGAAGTCGCCAGCAAAACCTCCGACGTCGCCGGTGATGGAACCACGACAGCGACGGTACTTGCACGGGCCGTCTATTCGGAAGGCGTGAAAATGGTCGCCGCCGGCCACGACCCCATGAGCATTAAACGCGGCATCGATAAAGCCGTGACCACCATGGTCAACGAACTGCGCAACCTGTCCAAGTCCACCCGCGATCAAACCGAAATTGCCCAGGTCGGTACGATCTCGGCCAATAACGACTCGACCATCGGCGGCATTATTGCCGAAGCCATGAATAAGGTCGGCCGAGAAGGCGTGATCACTGTCGAAGAAGCCAAAGGGCTGGATACGACGCTCGACGTCGTCGAGGGAATGCAGTTCGACCGGGGCTATCTCTCTCCCTACTTCGTGACCGATCCGGAACGGATGGAGGGCGTGTACGAGGATGCCTACCTGCTGATTCACGAGAAGAAGATTTCAGCCATGAAAGACCTGCTGCCCGTGCTCGAAGCAGTGGCCAAGAGCGGTAAGCCATTGCTCATCATTGCCGAAGATATCGAAGGTGAAGCACTGGCAACGCTGGTGGTGAACAAGATTCGTGGCACCCTCCAGTGTGTAGCGGTCAAGGCGCCGGGTTTTGGTGATCGCCGTAAGGCCATGCTTGAGGATATTGCTATTCTGACCGGTGGACGGGTCATCGCCGAAGAACTGGGTGTGAAATTAGAGAGCCTGACGCTCAATGACCTCGGCCGGGCCAAACGTCTTGTCGTCGATAAAGACAACACCACCATCGTGGACGGCGCTGGGAAGAAGGGTGATATCGGCGGCCGTATCAACCAGATCCGTGCCCAGATCGATGAGACGACCTCAGACTACGACCGGGAGAAACTTCAAGAACGCTTGGCCAAAATGGTCGGCGGTGTTGCCGTCATCCAGGTTGGTGCTGCCACCGAGGTCGAAATGAAGGAGAAGAAGGCTCGCGTCGAAGATGCCCTGCACGCCACGCGTGCTGCGGTTGAAGAAGGCATCGTCCCCGGTGGCGGTGTCGCCCTCATCCGCTCCTCCAATAAGCTCAACAAGGTTGAGGTGAGCGAAGAGGAGCAGGTCGGCGTCAACATTATCGAAAGAGCGGTACAAGAGCCATTACGCTGGATTTCTTCCAATGCGGGCGAAGAGGGTTCTATCGTTCTGGATCGGGTTCGGAACAGCAAAGGTGCGAATGGCTTTAACGCGGCAACCGGTCAGTTCGAAGACCTCATCAAGGCCGGTATTGTTGATCCCACCAAGGTCGTGCGGACTGCACTGCAGAACGCCTCGTCCGTTGCCGGTCTATTATTAACAACCGAAGCCACGGTTGCCGAGAAGCCTGAGGAGAAGGGCGCCGCCGCTATGCCTCCGATGCCTCCGGGCGGTATGGGTGGTATGGGCGGTATGGGTGGCATGGGCGGCATGATGTAGTCTCCCTACGTTGCACAGTCGTCAAAAAAGGCCCTACTGGTGTAGGGCCTTTTTTATTGCTGGGGTGAGGCAATCGGGCGGGTCTAGTTCCCGGAGAGCCCGGTGATCCGAATCCCGGCGGAATGCACTTTATTCCGAATATTCAAACGAATGAGCAGGGCGGTAATCGGCTCGATCAAACTGGCGGCGGCCAGCGGACCGACGTCAACCGTGGGAATGCCCAGCTTCTGCACCAGCTCAATCACCGTCGGCCTGGCGTCCTTATCTCCACAGACCAGAACATCACAGTCAATTTCAGCGTTGACATCACGTAAGAGGTGAGCGGAAATATTTTGGAGCGCACACACGACCTGGACATCGTCGCCCAGGATTTGTTTCGCCTCTTCTGTTGCTGAGCCTGCCTCCGGCATGACCACCCGCCGGGCGTTATCCGGGTCGAGCGGAACCGACACGTCCACAAAGATCTTTCCCTTCATCTGCTCTTTCACGGACTCTATCGTCTTGACGTGGGCGGAGTACGGGACGGTAATAAACACCACGTCGGCTTCTGCGGCGGCCGTGACATTATCTGTTCCGCGCAGGAGGTCCCGACCGAGTTCCTGATTGAGCTCGCTTGCGACACGCTCCCCTTTTTCCTGTTGACGTGAGCCGATAATGACCTCTTCTCCCGCGAGTGCCCAGCGTAGGGCCAGGCCAGGACCTTGTTCTCCAGTTCCTCCCAAAATGGCAATCTTCACGCGTCCTCTCCTCTCTTTCTTACAGCTTGATTTTTTATTGGCTCCCGCCAACTGAGGCCTTGATATACTTTTCCGTGACCGGCGATAAGTCACGCGGCGACACCATAACCTCAATGATGACAAAAGACGAGGTCCGGTCGGCTTCCAATAAGGCCTGGCGCAGCTCTTGGACGGTCGCGGCCCGTAATCCCTTACCGCCCCACTCTTGGGCTAGTGTGGCATAGGGCCACGGAGGAATGGTGAGCAAGTCCTGCCGTTCGGAGACCGGCCGAAAAATGCCCCAGCCGCCGTTATTCATGACCAGGACAATGGGATTGAGCTTGTGACGGGGCGCGTGCGAGATCTCTGAGCCTGTCATTTGAAAGGCTCCATCCCCACACAACACAATCGGCCGCTGACCGGTCCCCAATTGAGCGCCGAGCGCACCGGGGACGCCAAAGCCCATCGAGGCATAATACCCTTGGGCGAGATAGCCACCACCGTGACCAATTTTAATATCCAGCCCGGCAAACAGCATGTCGCCCGCCTCGGCCACAACCATATAGCCTTCGCGCCCATCAAGGAATTTGTTGACTTCCCATAACATATCCGAGACCTGGATGGTCCGCTCATCTCCGGGTGGCTGAGGGGCGAGATTGTCATAATAGGTAATCTCTTCCCGATGCCGCCTCAGCGGAGCCTGTAATAAAGACTGGACATAATCCTCAATGGTGACCTCGGTATAGGTATGAAAGCTGATGTGCACTTTATTCTCCGCGGCCCAGATCGAGTGGTGGCGGTCGATGTATTGCGGCCGTGAGCCCAGATTCATATCGGTCAGCAGGGAGCCCAGGTGGAGCACCAGGTCGGACTCCTCAATCCGTTTGCGGATGGGCGCCGGTGAGATGGCCCCAATATGGACGCCCATATATTGGGGATGGTCCATAGGAAAAGCGCCCTTGGCCAAAACGGTCGTCAGGCAGGGTCCGCCGATCTTTTCGACCAGGGTAATGATATCGGTCGTGAGATGATGCCGGAACGTTTCAATACCAATGATAACGGTTGGTTTGCGGGCCTGATTGAGACGGGCGGCTGTCTCCCGGACCGATTCCTCAACTTTTTGAGTGTCGGACGGAGTTCGAGAAAAGCTGCCGTCCCACTCTCTGATCCGTGTGGGGACGCCAATCTCCTGCTCAACCATATCCTGATGGATCTCGATATAGCCCGGTTGCTGATGCCGCCAGATATCCTGGACCACCTCATCAATATCCGTTGCCGCGGTCCGTGGATCGTCAATGATTTTCGCGACGCAGGTAATTTCCTGAAAAATATGGAATTGAGATTCAATCTCTCTGGCCTGGTGATGGACTAACACTCCGAGTTTGCGTTTCTCCTCACCCGGCCCACCGCTGATGACCAGGACCGGCACCCGTTCGGAATACGAGCCGGCAACGCTGTTCACAACATTGTGCCCCCCGGCTCCGTAGGTCACACACAGGACGCCGATGTTTCCGGTGGCCCGCGCATACCCATCGACAGCGAAGCCGGCACCCGGCTCATGCGAAGACGTAATGACTCGGATATCGTGGGGCTGGCCGAATTTCATGAAAAGCTGAATGACCAGATCACCCGGAATCCCAAAAAGATGGGTCAGGCCAATCCTGCGCAAATACGCGACGAGATAATTCCCAAGTTGCATCCGCGCTTTCATATACTCTCCCTGCGGGTAGTATATCAGACTCGCGGCAAGAAGGGGCTACGGGATACCTCAAAAAAGGAGGAGATCCCACAGGGTAGGGGGGAACTCCGACGGACGGTTGCCGGGCAGGAGTGGCGCTTAGCCGAAAAATTCCTCGACATTGCCGGAAACGACCGGAACACTCTGAACGGCATTATTCCGAAAGACACGGAACAGAACGGTCTCGCCAGCGGGCCGGCTCCAGAGTTGTTCATAAAAGGCGCGGCGGTCGGCTATTTCCTTCTCGTCGATAGCGAGGATCACATCCCCGGATTTCAGCCCTGATTTGGCACCCGGACCATCGGGCAGGAGGCCGGCGATAACGAGATGCTCTTTGACCGTATACGAATACATGCCGATCCAGGCGCGGGAGGGCCGGGTGACCCGCCGTCCATAGCGCAGGAGTTCGTCCTGATGTTCGGTGAAGTGCTCAACCGGAATAGCCAGGGAAAATTTTCCGATTTCATTGAGATTGAGAGAAACGACGCCGACCATGCGGCCGCGCATGTCGAACATGGGACCACCGCCTAAGCCCGGATTCATCGCCGTGCTCGTCAACGCCCGCTCCAGGCTATACTCCCAGTAGGCATCAAAATGGGAAACCGAGGTGAGTCCGCCGCCATTCACCCGCCGGCCATTTTCTTCTCCCGCACTGGCGACCAGGAAAACCTCATCGCCCGCGTTCAGCGCAGTGGAAGGCTGAAGGGGAACAGCGGGAAAACCGGCTTGGGAGACTTTGAGTACGGCAATCCCGCTCGCAAAATCCTGGGCCACCACTTCAGCTTCGAGCTGGGTGTTATCAATCATGTTGACCTGGACCTGAGACGCGCCAATAACAATATAATTGACGGTCAGAATATGGCCATCCGGGCTCACCACCGCCCCGGACCCCATACGCTCGGTGCCTAACAGTTGGGCGGAATGGTGCTGTGAGGGAACGGTGACCTGAATGGCAACCGTCGAAGGAATCACTTGTTCAATAAGCCTGACCGAAGCGTTCACACTGTCCCCTTTGAGTCTGCGGAGTCAACAATAACTAATGCCTCACCTGCGTGAAAGCAACCCCTCAGGACCCCGGCCCGGTGACGCCTGCCCGAGCAGCCCGGCGTGTGCTAGTATCCCGTACTTTCCAGGCCCGCTCGCTTCGGTCATGATGACGAGGCGCGGACACGACTGACCAGGAGGGATCACCGTACCGTTATGCAACGTTCGACCGAGCCGCACACATCGACCCTGTCCGAATATGACTCAAAGCGGGTGATTGCCGGATACGGGGGCGCGATTTCTCAAGAAGTCCTCGTCCAGGACCCGTCCGAGGCGGGTCGTGCGGCAGCGGAGATCGGGCTTCCGGTTGTGGTGAAACTGTGCGGGGCACGCATTGCACACAAGACCGAACGCCACCTCGTCCGCCTCGGTCTTGATACGGTCCAGGCGGTTGAGCGGGCGGCGCACGAGCTGTGGGTGCGACGGCGGGCTGAAGATGGGGAAGTCGGTCTGCTCGTCGCTGAGATGGTGGCCGGCAAGAGAGAGTTGATCGCCGGTATGGTCCGCGACCCCCAATTCGGTCCGTGCGTCCTTCTGGGCCTTGGCGGTATTCTGACCGAAGCGCTCGGTGATGTGGTCTTTGCCCTGGCGCCGCTCTCCCACACTCAAGCGAGAGCCATGGTTGAGGGAATGCGGTTCAAACATCTCGTCACCCAACCGTTTCGCGGCGAGGAACCGGTTGATCTCGATGCCCTGGCCGATCTCCTGGTTGGGCTGGGGCGCCTGGCCGTCGAACGGCCCGATATTGAGAGTGTGGACGTGAACCCGCTGATCGTTGTCAACGGAAAACCCATTGCGGTTGATGCCCTGATCGTCACGAATACGACAGCCCACACCGGACCAGCAGTTCGGCGGCGTGCCTCTGAAGAGATCCTGGAACGCTTCCGTCCCCTGTTTCACCCGCGCGGTGTGATCGTTGCCGGGGCGTCCTCCCATCCAGGAAAATTCGGGTTTGTCTCTTTGCACAACCTCAGACGCTTCGGATATCAGGGCGAAATATTTCCGGTCAATCGTGACGGTGCGGAGATTCTCGGCCAACCCACCTATCGGACCGTAGAGGAGATTCCACCGGATAAGGCCGACCTCGTCTTCGTGTGTACCCCTGTTGCGGCCAACGTCGAACTGCTGCGTTCCTGTGCCAAGATCGGCGTGCGGGCCGCCTTTGTCGCCAGTGGGGGATATAGGGAGGCCGGAGAGGAGGGCCGCCGCCTGGAAAACGAACTCGCCGAAACCGCCCAGGAACTCGGTATGCTGCTGGCCGGGCCGAATGGCCAAGGGGTGATCTCGACGCCGGTGTCGATGTGCGCCCAAATTGTGGCGCCGTATCCTCCGGCGGGTCGCCTGTCCGTTGTGAGCCAGAGCGGGAACCTGCTGTCGGCCTTCCTGAACTACTCCGTCCAGACCGGGGTCGGCGTGAGTAAGGCGGTTTCTGCCGGCAACTCCGCCCACACGAATATCGCCGATTATCTGGAATATTTTACGGCCGACCCGGAAACCGATGTCGTGCTGGCCTATCTTGAAGGCGTGCCTGACGGTTCTCATTTTATTGATGCGGTCCGCGGTCTCACCCGGCACAAGCCGCTGGTGTTGGTGAAAGGTGGCGCCGCAGCAGAGGGGCAGCGGGCGGCCTTATCGCATACCGGTTCCCTGGCGACGGACGACCGCGTTTTTGACGGGCTGTGCCGCCAGTTTGGCATACTGCGGGCGCCGACGATCGAACATGCCTTTGAGTGGGCGGCGACCCTGGCGACCCAACCGCTGCCGCAAGGCAGACGGGTCGTGGTCTTTACCACCGTTGGCGGCTGGGGGGTTCTGACCGCGGATGCCTGCGCCCAGGCCGGGCTCACCCTCATTCCCCTCCCCCAGGACCTCGTCGAGACGATTAGTACCCTGGTCCCGGCCCGCTGGAGTCACAATAATCCGATTGATCTGGCGGGTGGCGAAACCCGGGATACGGTTCCTCAAGTCCTTGACCTCGTGTGTGGACATCCTGAGGTCGATGCAGTGCTGCACCTCGGTCTGGGTATCCAGGCCGCAACCGCCCACGGCTTTAAGGGTGGGGCATTCTATCCGGACTACGGTTTGGAGCGCATGGCCGGATTCCACGAAAACCAAGAGCGACGCTATGCCGCAGCTGCGGCCGAAGCTGCGGACCGACATGAGAAACCCGTCCTTACGACCACCGAACTCGTCTATACTGCGTGGGAGTACGGCAATGCCGGCCCCCTGGCCGTCCGCGAGGCCGGTCGCGTGTGTTACCCGAGCGCCCATCGGGCGGTTGTCGCGCTTCGGGCCGCAATAGAGTATGCGGAGTTTCGTCGGCGTTGTGATACGACCGAATGAGAAGCCGGAAAGAAGACACAGGAGGGAAACATGAGACCTGACTACACCGTCATTGACGCCGATGGTCATGTCGATGAGAAGGCCGTCAACTGGATTGACTTACTGCCCGAGCGCTATCACAAGGACGCGCCCTGTTGGGTGAGCTACCCGGACGGTCGCAAGCATCTGGTGGTCGAGGGCAAAATGTGGCCCAGCCGGCGTGATTTCTACGGCCAACTCGGCATGTGGCCCGAGCCCAGGAAGCCGGACCACCAATGGGGCTGGGATCGCGAGGGGATGCAGGACCCGCACAAACGTATCCCCGATATGGACCTCGAAGGAATCGACATTGCCGTCCTGTTCGGGACTTTCATCGGTCTTGGTGCCGCCGCGTCAATTGAAGACCCCGGCCTGGGTATGGCGGTCTCCGTCGCGTATAACAACTGGCTGGCCGAATACTGTAAACCCTACGCCGACCGTCTCAAAGGTATCGCCATGATCCCCATGCAGGACCCCGAGGCGGCGCGGGTCGAAATCAGACGGACGGTCGAGCAACTGGGCATGGTCGGTGTCCAGGTCCTGACGAATTTCGGGGGTAAGCTCCTGCACGAAGCCGAGTTCGACCCGATTTGGAAAGAAGCCCAGGGCCTCGGTGTCCCCATTTGCGCGCATATCATCTCGACCAACTCCGCGGGTGTCGATCGCTTTGATCGCTACGTGTTCAAGCACGCCTTTTATTCGCTCGACACCATGTTGGCCGTCGCCTCGTTTACCTCCGGGGGGATTTTGGAGCGGTTCCCGAAGCTGAAAGTGGCCTTTATGGAAGCCGGCGCCGGCTGGGTGCCGTGGATGATGGATCGGCTCCACGAGCACTATGAATTATTGCCGCAGCAAATGCCCTGGCAGCAACGCAGCCCCGAAGACTGGATTACGAGCGAGAACTGCTTCTTCGCGGTCGAGCCGGACGAAAAAACCATTCCGTTCGTGGCTCAACTGATCGGGGAAGAGCGCCTCATCTATGCCTCGGACTACTCGCACTGGGACTGCATGTGCCCGGATTCGGTCAAAGCCATCTATGAACGGACGGATATATCGGACGGGCTGAAGAAAAAAATCCTGAGCGAGAATGCCGCCCGTCTATTTAACCTCTGAACGCTGGTGGCCTATGCACGACTACATCACTCCCGCAGGTTGGCGAACGGGGATCGAGGAGGTCGCGCCAAAAATCTACGCTTATATTCAGGCGTACGGGGAACTGGGTGTCAGCAATGCCGGCCTGTTGTTGGATCGTGAAGGCGTCATGGCAATCGACGCCCTTATGGTTCCGTCCATGACCACGCGCTTCCTCGGGGCGATTAAGAAGGTGACGAAACGGCCGGTCTCCCGGCTGGTCAACACCCATCATCACGTCGATCACAGCGGCGGCAATTTCCTCTTTCGGGACGCCCAGGTCATCAGCCATACTTTCTGTCGTGACGAACAGGTCCGGGAAGGCATACCCGTCAAGCAACTCCAGCAACGTATTCCCCGTTTTGCCAAGGAGTTCTCCAAGCTCAAGCCCAAGGCCCCGGACCTGACCTTTGAAGACCGGCTGGTCTTCCACCAATCCGGACGAGACGTGGAACTGCGTCATCTCGGACCGGCCCACACCTTTGGGGACGCCTTTGTCTATTTACCCAAAGACAAGATTCTTTTTGCCGGGGACCTGGCTTTTTATTATGTCACGCCCCTGGCCTTCCAGGGGCATGTCGGCAATTGGATCAAGGTTGCTGATCGAATTTTGAAGATGGACGTGGACCTTATCGTGCCGGGGCACGGCCCGCTTGGCGGCAAAAAAGAACTGCGCGAAATGCGGTCCTACCTCATGCTCATCCGGCGCGAGGCCAAGAAGCGTTTTCAGCTCGGTATGAGCCCCGAAGAAGCCGCCCGCGACGTGAAGCTCGGCATCTATGCCCGCTGGCGCGAGCCCGAGCGGATTCTGCCCAATATCATGCGGCTCTACCAGGAGTTTCAGAACGAACTCGACCAACCCATCGACCGGCAGCGTATGATGGACGGCATGCGCCAACTCCGGGCCGAACGCCACAACCACGCCGCGGGTGAGCCGGATTGGTGCTGTACCTAAGCAGCCCCCTCCGCCGCCCGCGCCCGCGCCTGTGACTCCACCACCGTTCCCTTAAAGAAGTCCGGGTTGACGGCGCTCCAGAAGCGGACGGGATTTCCGAACACAAAATCCCTGAAATTATCGTCCGTCATCACCCCGTCTTCAACGCTTTCATACGCCTCGGGCAACACCCCGGCCATGTCCGGCACATCGAAGTGGCCGATGTCCGAGCCAAACAGCGCGTTGATCTTGGCCCCATACGGATTGACTTTGGTGTTGAAGGCCCAGGCGTTCAGCGGGTCGTCGGCCTCGCAGCCGAAGTAGAAATTCGGCACGAACAGGTCACGGATGTCTTCGGCGCGCTCAATCCCGCAGGGCGCGAAATCGTCCAGTTTCTCCGGCTCTTTGGTGAGCAGGCCGAGATGGGCCTGCGTCGCTTTCTGCCCCAGCTTTTCCATCGCCGCGGGCGAGCCGTATTTCTGGAACAAATCGACCAGCATTTCCTGGTTCAGATTGGCGGGGTTCACATTGTCCAGGGCCTTGGGATTGCGTATCTTCCAGTGCCCGATGAGGTCGCTGTACAGGCCACAGGCCCAGCCCACGCCGCCCTCTAAAAAGGCAAAGCGCAGCTCCGGGAAACGCCGCGTCACGCCGTTCATGAAGATGGATTTGCAGACCGCCTCTCCGGCCTGGGCAAAATGGCCGATGTGGTTGTACACAAAATTGGAAATCGAGGCCCGCATGCCGATGCCTGACGAGGCCGAGTGAAAGCTGGGCGGGATGCCGACTTCGAGGCATTTTGCCCAGACCGGGTCATAATCATGCGCGCTGTCTATGCCCAGGGTGTCGTGCCAGATCGCATAGCGGCCGGCCTCGGGCGCCTTGCGTGCCACCGCCGGAACCTGACGCCGGATGAGGCTCGACAGCATGGCCACCTTAAAGCCCTTGCTCTTGATGAACTCCAGCTCGTCAATCGCCTCCTCCGGGGTAAACATCGGCACCACCGCGGCCGGAGTCAGGCGATCTTCCAGGCCGGCGAACTGATCGGCCGTATACATATTAAACGCGCGGCAGGCCGCCCGGCGCACCTCATCATCTCGCAGAAACGGCGCAAACAGCGCGCCTCCGGTCGGGTAGATTACCCCAAAGTCGATACCGAGCTCATCCAGGCGTTCGTACAGCAGCTTGGGCAGCATCGCGGTCGCACGGTCGCGCGTATTCTTGGTCGGCACCCCCCACCAAGCCGGCTGGAGCATCCGCCGATCCTTGCGTTCCTCTTCGGAGAGACCCGCCCATTTCTTATTGCCAAACTGGTTGGCGACCTTGCTATAGCGCTCGGCCACACGCTCTCCCGCGACCTCGTGCAAATAGTCTATGGCCGCCGGCTCAAACTCGATCCAGTGACCGTCCGAGTCAATAACCGGATGGCTCAGTTTGGCGTGAATCTGCTCGGCTGTCTGGTGTGACGACATCGGCTCCCTCCTTGGCGTAGCGGAAAATGCAACGTGATCAAATTGTTCTGGGATGTGTTGTAGCAGGATCGGGAGGAGGGGAAAATATGTTGTTATTGCTTGTTAATGTTCCAGGGCGCCATTGTAAACGCGAAAAAGTACTGGAAAGAGTATCAGAGCCATGCGAAACCTTAGAACCTTAGACACGGTAGAAGCGGACTACCTCCGTGACCACCCTGACGAGATGGAAGAGTATATGTCCGTCATCTTTGAGGAGTACGCGCGTGATGGGAACACCGGTGCGCTGCTGGCGTCGTTGCGAACTATGAGCAAGGTCAAAGGCGTCACGACGACCGCACGCGAAGCCGGCCTGTCTCGAAAGGGGTTACAAAAGGCACTCTCAGAGAAGGGAAATCCGAAGTTTGAGAGTATCAACGCCATTATGCACGCCCTTGGCTACCGGCTTAGTCCACGGAAGCTCGACATGACAGCGGCAAAATAGCGCGATTAAGGATTTCCGCTCCGTGGCCCCTCAAGAAAGATGTCTGCTGCACTTCTTTCTCTGTCAAAACTGACAAAGTTAGAGAAGGAGGAAGCTACAACTGTTGGCGCTCCCGGTTTGTTGCGTTTAGCCGCCGCTTCTCTTATGAGTCTGCTGATATGCTGACTGAACCCGAAGGGACGAAATATCTTTGAGATGAGGTAATGCTACATATGCTCGCAACCGACTATCCCCATATTAACGTCACGCCCGATGGCGTACCGATGTTGGCCGGCACGAAAACCAAGGTGATCGAAGTTGTCCTTGATCGCTTGGCCCACCATTGGGATGTTGATGAAATACACCGCCAGCATCCGCACCTGACCCGTGGCCAGATCTGTAGCGCTCTTGCCTACTATTACGACCACCAGGACGAGCTTGATCAGGCTATTCAAGCTCAGCTCTCTCAAGTTGATGCGATAAAAGCCGGTCTTGGTCCGTCTCTGATTCAAGCGAAAGTGAATTCACTCAAGTCCACAGAATGAGAACGAAAGAAGAAAAAAGTGAACGACATCCGTTTTGACAACAAAGTCGCTGTCGTCACCGGCGCGGGCAATGGCTTGGGGAAAAGCCACGCTCTCTTCCTCGCTTCGCGTGGGGCGAGGGTGGTGGTGAACGATCTTGGGGGAACGGTTGCGGGAACCGGGGGCTCGCGAGCCGTGGCTGATGCGGTTGTGGAAGAGATTAAGGCCGCGGGTGGGGAGGCGGTGGCGAATTACGATACGGTTGCCACCGAAGAGGGTGGGAAGCGTGTCATCCAAACGGCGCTAGATGCCTTTGGTACGGTGGATATCCTGATTAACAACGCGGGAAACGTGCGGGATAAAAGCTTTGCCAAAATGGACCTGGATGATTTTCGGTCGTTGATTGACGTGCACCTCATGGGGGCGGTCTATTGTACCCACGCGGCCTGGCCCATTATGCGAGAAAAGGGATTTGGCCGTATTGTGATGACCACCTCATCCGCCGGCCTGTACGGCAATCACGGCCATACCAACTATGGGACGGCGAAAATGGCCCTGATCGGGCTCATGAACTCCCTCAAGGAAGAGGGCCAGCGCTATAATATCACCGTCAATGCGATTGCCCCGATTGCGCTGACGCGTATGTCCGAACCGGCAACCACACCACAATACGCGCCGTTGATGAAACCCGAGTTCGTCACCGCCGCGGTCGCCTGGCTGTGCGCGCCCGACAATACGGACTCCGGACATATCATTCAGGCCGGGGTGGGCTATTACGCCAAGATAGAGGTCCGGGAGGCGGCCGGGGTGCTGTTCGACCCCGAGGCGATTCCACAGCCGGAACAGATTCGTGATCGGTATCCGGAGATTACGGACATGGGCGAGGCGGCACCGTATGCGAATGCCTCGGCGGTAATCCGCAAAGTTTTCAAGATGGTCAAGCCGAAGGGGTAGGGGAGGTCGTACACCCTAGAGGTCCTCAACCAACGCTGTACTTAGATACCGCTCAGCCGAACTGGCCAGAATAACAACCAGCATTTTTCCGGCGTTTTCAGGACGGGCAGCGACCTGGAGCGTGGCCCAGACCGTGGCGCCGCTGCTGATGCCGGCAGGAATCCCCTCGTGTTTGGCCAGCCGGCGCGCCGTGACGAGCGCATCCTCATCTCGGACGGTGATGATTTCATCAATAATGCCGGTATTCAGGATGGCCGGGACAAAGCCGGCACCGACCCCTTGAATCTGGGTAGGGCCGGGCTGACCGCCCGAGAGCACCGCTGAACTGGCTGGCTCGACGGCGATGGCCTGAAAACTCGGTTTGCGGGGTTTAATTGCCTCGGATACCCCGGTGATGGTCCCGCCCGTGCCCACGCCGCTGATAAAAATATCGACTTGGCCGTCGGTGTCCTCCCAAATCTCGTGGGCCGTAGTCCGGCGGTGAATGTCCGGGTTGGCCGGATTCTCAAATTGCTGTGGAATAAAGGCGTGGGGGATGCTTGCGGCGAGCTCTTCGGCTTTGCGAATCGCACCGGGCATCCCTTCGCGGGCGGGCGTCAGGACCAATTCGGCGCCAAGGAGGCGCAACAGACTACGCCGCTCCATGCTCATGGAGTCGGGCATGGTCAGGATGATCCGATAGCCCCGGGCCGCGGCAACAAAGGCGAGGGCGATGCCGGTGTTACCGCTGGTCGGTTCAATGATGACACTCTCTGCACTGAGCTTGCCGGCCTGTTCCGCAGCTGCAATCATATTGGAGCCAATACGATCTTTTACGCTGCCCAGGGGATTGAAGAACTCCAGCTTGGCATACACCTCCGCTTCTATGTCCTGCGTGAGGCGATTGAGCCGCACTAATGGCGTATGGCCAATAGTTGCCGTGATGTCGTGAAACAAACGAGCCATCCTGATTGCCGTGGCTGGCTTGCTGCTCTGTGCCGCTGAAGAGAGCCTGTCAGTAAGGACAGATGCCCGTCTTCTGCTTCACTTCTTGAGTTGAAGCGAGATGGAGTTCATGCAGTAGCGCTGCCCGGTGGGCGGTGGGCCATCGTCAAAAACGTGGCCGAGGTGGGCATCGCAGGTGTTGCACAGCACTTCAATCCGGATCATGCCGTGGCTATGGTCCGATTCCAGGCGCACGCTGTCCGGCTGCACCGGTTCCCAGAAGCTGGGCCAACCACTGCCCGACTCGTATTTGGTGGATGAGTTAAACAGGTCGGTGCCGCAACACACGCACTGATAGATACCCTCATCCTTGCAAGCGTTGTATTCGCCCGAGAACGGCCGCTCGGTCGCTTTCATCCGGCAGACGGCAAACTGCTCGGGAGTGAGCTGCGCGCGCCATTCTTCTTCGGTCTTCTCGACTTTATCGCCCATGGTGTACGCCCCCTCGTTGGTCTGTACTCTTTGCTCCGGTCTGATAGCTTCATCTATATACAGCGAGAAGCACCCGTCGGAAAGAGCGCGGAGGAGCACCATGAGTGGCGTAAAAATCGGTATCGGCTTTGGACAATGGAAGTATGGGCTACCTGACCCCGAACTCCTGTGCAGCAGCGCAGCAGCGGCAGAGGCCGCCGGGCTTGATTCGTTATGGTTGTCCGATCATATCGTGACCCTCAACCCCACGCTGGATATCTCCTGTCTGTTTGCCATGATCGCCGGTCGCACCTCCCGCCTGAAAATGGGACCGAGCGTCTTTACCCTGCCAGCGCGCCATCCGGTCCAGGTGGCCAAGACCTATGCCACCCTCGACTATCTTTCAAACGGGCGGATGATCATGGCGGTCGGAAGCGGCAACGACCCGCGCGATTTGGTGGCGTGTGGGGTGCCGCCTCAAGCCCGCGGCCGTCGCCTTGAAGAAGGGATCGAGATTCTGCGCAAGCTGTGGACCGAGTCGCACGTCACGCATCATGGCGAGTTCTACCATTTTGAGGATGTGACGATTGATCCCAAACCGAAGCAGGGCGCGCTCGATATCTGGATTGGCGGCAAGAGTGACGCGATTCTCAAACGCGTCGTTCGCCTCGGGGACGGCTGGTTCCCCGCCTTGACCTCCCCCATCGAGTTTCAGCGCGATATGGAAAAGCTCAGGGTGTATGGGGAAGAGTACGGGCGGACGATTGATCCGCGTGAGGCCGGTGTCCTGCTCTTTACGCATGTGTGTGACGACCGGGCCGCGGCCATGAAGACGGTTGATCCGTTCTTCCACGGCCTGCGGGTTGATCCGGAGGCCATCATGCGGCGTTCGCTGATTGGCTCAGCCCAGGAGTGCGTGGAGCAGATCGAGCGCTTTGTCGAAGTCGGTTGCGACAAATTTGTGCTCCGGCCGATCTGCCCGCCGGCCGACATTCCGTCTCAGCTTGAACACTATGGACAAGACATCCTGCCCCATTTTGTGTAGCGGCCGACGGAATCACTGGATCGCAGGGTCATGATCAAGGCCAGGTCTGAAGTCGAACAGCTTGAACCCTATGTCGCTCCGCTTGAAGGGCGGCGACCCATGCTGCGTCTCGACTTTAACGAAAACACGGTTGGCCCGAGCCCGAAAGTCGTTGAGGCCATTCGCCGCCTGCCGCCCAATGCCTATGCGACCTATCCGGAATACGCCGGCCTGAACGAGGCGTATGCGGCGTCCATCAACGTCCCGTCCCAATACGTTGAGGCCTTTAACGGGGTGGATGCGGCCATTCACACCATCTTTGATGTCTACGGCGAAAAAGGGAGCACCTTTCTGACAACCGCGCCGACCTTTGGTTATTACAAGCCGTGCGCCCTCCAGCACGGCATGCAACAGGATGAAGTCCTGTATCCCGCTGACTTGAGCTTCCCGATTGAGTCCATGCGCGAACGGCTCACGCGTACGCCCCGGCTCTGTTTTATCTGCAATCCCAATAATCCAACCGGCACGCTGCTTGAACCGCAGACCTTGCTGGAATTGGCCCGCGCCGCGCCCGACACCCTGGTTGTGGTGGACGAGTTATATGCGGATTTCACGAAGAAGTCGGTTCTGCCGGCCGCCCTTGAACTGGACAATATTGTGGTGCTTCAGTCCCTGTCCAAGTCTGCGGGCCTGGCCGCGTTGCGCTTGGGCTTTGCCATTGGTCAGCCCGAGGTGGTGAGCCGGCTCAGCCGTGTCACCGGCCCCTATGATATTAACGCCTTTGCGGTGATCGCCGGAAAGGCCGCGCTCGCCGATCGCGCCTATGTCGAACAATATGTTCAACAAGTCCACGCCGCCAGGGAATGGGTGACGCAACAGCTCCGGCGTTTGGGTGTGCGATATTTTGGGCAGGGCGGCAACTACCTGCTCGTCTGGCCGCCACGAGAGTGCGGGGTGGTTGAAAGTGCACTGCGCGAGCAAGGCATCCTGGTCCGCAATATGCGGGGCAAGCCCGTGATTGACGGCAGCTTTCGGCTGAGTCTCGGTACGCTCGAACAGATGCAGCGCTTCATGCAAGCGTTTGCCGAGGTCATCGAGTCGTAAGCCGTTTCAGCGAAGCTGTGCCAGTTCTGACTGTTGCAAAGCATCTAGGCCGTGCACTCGCCTTCGCCGCGTTCGAGCTTATAGACGCGATTCTGGCTCCAATCGATAAACTCGTGCATATGCTCATCGTCAAATGTCACCGGGAGCGAGAGGTCTGTAATCAGACCTGCAAATGAGTCGGTCCCCACTCGCTTGACGAAGGCGGTGAACGCCTCGTCCGCACGGCGATGTGCTTGATAATGCCGGACGAATCGTTCGACCGCCTCGGGAACCCGTTTTGACGGAACACGGACATCCAGGCGTTGGCCCATACGGACCTGCCCCGCGTCGTATTGGCCGCCCAGCATGACGATGTAGGCGGGGACCTGATGCTTGTCGAACTTCATGGCCGCGCCGTAAAAGCCGATATCGGCAATATGGTGGCGTCCGCAGCCGTTCGGACAGCCGCTGATCTTGATATGGATTTTTTTGGTGAGCGGATCATCTATGGCGAGGGCTTCAACTCGCCGTTGGATGGCCTGCGCCAGACCCATGGAGTTTGTAATGCCGAGCTTGCAACTGTCAGTCCCAGGGCAACTCACCACGTCATTGATCTGGCGTGCCCCGGCCTCACCCAGACCGAGTGCTTGTAAGCGACTCCACACATCATACAGGCTCTCGTTCCGAACCCAACGCAGCACCACGTTCTGTTCGTCCGATGTCCGGGCATGGCCTCCAGTGAACTCGCGCATGATCTGCGCCACACCGTGGAACTGTTCCGGTGTCAGATTCCCTTGAGCGATCTTCACTTCTGCGGTCGAAAAGCCGGTCTGGCGTTGCGGCTGTACATTAGCTGCGGCCCAGCGGACGAACTCCTGGTGGTCGCCGTTCGGGCTGCCGGGATTGATGGGGGCTCGCGGAGCACGCTCTTCCTCATTGTCATTCCATTGCAGGGGCTCGGGATCAAAGTTGCGTGCGTTGACCCAGTCACCTTGCATTTCCGCGTCAACGAGCGTGCGGAACGCCTCCAGACCAATCCGGTCGATAAAGAATTTCATCCGGGCGCGGGCGCGGTTTTTGCGCAACTCGTCTTGCCGGTCAAAAATACGGATGACCGCTTCCGCGACTTTGAGATAGTCGTCGAGCCCAACAAAGTCGTACAACACGCGGCCCACCCGAGGCAGAATCGATGTCCCCCCGCCGGTATAGACGCGGAAACCCTTATGGCCGTCTTTGAGGCGAGGAATAAAGCCCAGATCGTGGATGCCCGTCACCGCGCGGTCTTTCTCGGTGCTGGAGAAGGCGATCTTGAATTTTCGGGGAAGGGCCTGAGTCAGTTCGTTCCGAATAAAATAGCGGACCAGTGCGCCAACGTATGGGGTGGGGTCAAATGCTTCGTCCGGGTCGACACCGGCAAAGGGGTCACACACCACATTCCGGACCGTGTTGCCGCACGCCTCCCGCGTCGACAAACCGGAGTCGCCCAGCCTCCGCAGTATCTGTGCGGATTCCAACAGCGGAATGAAATGGAACTGGACATTTTGCCGGGTGGTGATGTGGCCTTTTCTGAGCGGCGCATAAATTTCGGCGATATCAGCAAAAGTGTCGAACTGATCCGGCGTAAATCCACCAAAAGGGAGCTTGACCCGGATCATCTGGACGTCCGGCTGCCGTTGTCCATAGACGCCCTGGCGGAGCCGGAAACCCATAAATGCCTGACGGTCTATCTCTCCATCAAGAAACCTTTGCGCTTCCACATCAAAATCGTCGAATTCCCTTTCGAGAATTGGGATGACACGGCCGGGAATATGCGGATACACTTCAGGGTTCTCGAGTGTGCCTGCACGTCCCCTCTGGTTGCCTGCTGTATGCATGCTTGGTCTCCTCGGAGTCAGTTGTTCAGTATGAGAACTTAAGCTCTACTAAGTCTATGGTTTTTATAGTTTTAAGGGTTTACTTATAGATATTCGTCCCTGCCTGTCAAGCACCCTTCCGGCGAAAAATCTGGAAACGCACGGGGATTGACAGAGAGAGTCATTGTCTACTAAATAAGTAGGGATTTATGAAAATCTCGAAGAAAAGCGAATATGCTCTCAGGGCGCTTGCCTGCCTGGGGACGCCAGGTGCTCCTGAGGTGTTATCCATTCAGGAGATTGCCCGTCGGGAACGCATTCCCAAAAAGTTTCTGGAACAAGTGCTGCTTGCCCTCAAGCGAGTAGGACTCGTCCAGAGTACGCGTGGCAAGGCCGGAGGGTATGCCTTATCGGGCGACCCGCAGGCCATCTCATTACAGACGGTTGTCTGGGCGGTGGACGGCCCACTGGCCCCTTTACCTTGTGTGGCCGACGCAAACCCGGTCAAATGTGCGGACTGTGCCAGTCTCGAATATTGCTGGCTGCGCGGTATTATGCTGGAAGTCGGCGAGGCCATCGCGGCCGCCTTTGCCCGAGTGAGTGTGGCGGAGATGTGTCAACGGGCAGAAGCCAGTCGCCGCCGCGAGTCGCACGTGCCGATGTATGATATTTAGCGATCCTATTGGAGGAGATGCCCGCTCGCTGGGCAGAGAGGCTTGACGTAGACTCGCGGTCTTTCTAGGGTCAGGATGCAAAGAGGTTTGCGCAATACGAAGAGGAGCCAGGTATGACTATCAAAAGAAAGCTGTTCGACTATCTGCCTTGACCGTTTGCCATGAGAACAAGGATTGTTCTCAAAGAAAAGGCGCTCGACTTTGATCGCATTCTGATAGACCTGCCGAGCAAAGAACAAAAAGAACCGTGGTTTCTTGCCATTAACCCGTACGGGAAAGTTCCGGTGCTTACCGAAGAAGGCGCCTGGGTCTATGAGTCGGCCATCTGTAACGAGTATCTGGAAGACAAATACCCCACGCCGGCACTCTCCCCGTCGGCGCCGGCCGCCAGGGCTGAAATGCGGCTGCTCATCGAACAGTGCAACAGCCAGTTCGTGCCGCCGATTATTCGTCTGCTGTATACCAGCCGGAAACCCAAAGCGGAGCAAGACCCGGCACGTATGGCCCGGAATACCGACCAGCTCAAGGCGCTCTTTCCGCAACTCGAAGAACGGCTCCAGAATCAAGACTATCTCATGGGCGACTACAGTCTGGCCGATCTCACCTTCACCCCGTTTCTTGGATTGTGCGACAAATTAGGCATCGACCTGAGTCCATTTCCACACGTTGCGGCTTGGGCCGAGCGGCTCAAAAGCCGGCCGAGTTACGAAGAGGTCCGAATTGGCCTGACCGGTTAGCCTACTTGTCTCTCTTGACCTCGGACGACGCACCTCGGGGGCGGTGGAGCAGCCGTCCCTGGGTGTGTGGGGGCGTGGGGCGAAGCCGGGCTGGATTTTTCCTGCCGCCTCGCTGAGAGTAAGCGTGGCAAAAGCCGAGCAAACCCCGGAACACAGAGTCCGAATGAAAAAACGGATTATCATCAGCAGGGCGATACGTCTGGTCTGGGGAGTCTGTCTGTCGCTGCTCTTTGGCCTTGCTCCTGCCTCTGCCCAACCCGCCAAGGTGTTTGTGAATTCGGCCGTGCTCGCCATTGGCGAACGGCCGGTCCTGCTGGACCTCAAAAGCCAGCGAATTATCAGTCATGGCGAGAATTTTGAGCCCGATCTGAGCCCCCGTCCCGGAGCCGAGCCGCGGAAGGTGTCAGAATTTCGTTACGTGTTGTTCCAAGACCTGGAGAAGGGCCGCGTGCGCTATGAGTGGGAGCGCAGGCTGGTCTACCCCTTCCAGGAAACCTGGGCCTACACGGAGATCATGAATGGACTCGACGGCGCCATACTCGGCTGCGACGGTTTTGAGAGTCCCTGTAGCCGGGCCATGTCGGCCTCCCGTATTGCCGCCCGCCACAAAGAGTTGCGGCGCTCGCCCGTCTCCATCCTGATTCATGCCCTGAGTCGTTCGGGCTCTTTTCTCCGTCTGATGGATCAAACGATTCATGGCCGCCGCCAGGTGGTGGTCTCGTTTAATGACAATACCCAGCTCGTCGTGCTGGCCATCGACGCAGAGACGCGCCTGCTGACCAAGGTCGTCTTTGTCGAAGATGACCCATTATACGGCGATGTGCAGAACGAGGTGTTTTTTTCGGACTGGCGTCAAGTCGGAAAGCTGAAACTCCCGTTTGAGCGCATCTATCGGGTCGACGGTCAAACCATCATGGTCGAACACGTTGAAGCCATTCAGAACGATGTTGATCTGTCGCCCGTGGACTTTACCATTCCGGACGAGATCGAGCACCCGGAAGAGTGGGACGGAGAACGCGGGGAACAGAGCTCTCACTGGGTGCTGCGTCAGATTGCTCAGGGACGACCGGTCGACACGCCCGCTTCAACGCTCGCGCTGCGTGACCTTGCCCCAGGCGTGATGCATATTGTCGGGGGACGATATCAGAGTCTGGCGATTGAGATGGGCGAGTACCTGATTGTGGTTGAGGCCCCCCAGGACGACCCGCACTCACGCGCGGTGCTGGACACCTTACGTCAGCGCTTTCCGACCAAGCCGGTCCGTTTCGTCGTGAATACGCATTTTCACAGTGAGCACGCGGGGGGACTGCGGACCTATGTGGCCGCCGATACGATTGTGGTGACCAGTGCACTGAACGTTCCGCTCTTCCAGGACGCCTTTCGTGCCCTGCACACCCAAGTCCCGGACAGTCTCCAGCGGCGTCCCAGAGAGGCGGTCATCGAAGCGGTCAGGAATGAGCGCAAGTTTTTCGTTGATGAAAATCGGGTGGTGATTGTCTACCCGATTGAGACCGTGCATGTGGACGGCATGTTGATCGTCTATCTGCCTGAGGAACGCCTGCTTTTTGTGGCCGACCTGTTTACGCCGGGAGCCGTCCGACAGGTTGTCGATTGGGCTCGGGACCTCCTCAACGCCATTGAGAGCTACGACCTCGCGGTCGAGAGCATTGTCGGCAGCCGGGGAGGAGTCGGAACCCTGGATGAGCTGCGCCGAGTTGTTCATGCACACCGAACAGGATAGAGCCTGGATGCACGCCGCCCTGGCCGAAGCCGCCCTGGCCGAAGCCGCGGACGAGGTACCCATTGGTGCGGTCGTCGTCCTGGAAGGGCAAATCATCAGCCGGGGCCATAATACGCCTATTTCAACCAGCGACCCGACGGCTCACGCGGAAATCCAGGCCGTGCGAAATGCTGCGCAGCAGATGAAGAATTACCGGCTGGTGGACGCGACGCTGTACTCAACGGTCGAGCCCTGTCTCATGTGTATGGGGGCGCTCGTGTCCGCACGGATAAAACGCCTGGTCTTCGGCTGTTTTGACCCCAAGGCCGGTGCCGCGGGATCGCTGTATAATATCGCCCTGGATACCCGCCTGAATCATCGCCTGGACGTCACCAGTGGAGTCTGTGAAGAGGAGTGTCGGACGTTACTCCAGCGCTTCTTTCGAGAGAAGCGGCAGCGCGCCACTAGGACTGACCCGGCTTTGCGCCTGTCTGGAAATCGCCTATAGTGAGGGACGAGCCTCGCTCAGGAATCGGAGAGGTGGCAGAGTCCGGTTGATCGCGCACGACTCGAAATCGTGTATACCTTCGGGTATCGGGGGTTCGAATCCCCCCCTCTCCGCCAGTAAAATATCGCAAGTATTTGAAAATGAATATATTTTTCCTATATAATAAGTTTATGTCCCCCCTCATGTCCCACATTTCGTAGGGGATAAGTCAGCCTAGCTATAGCAGAGCCCATGATTACGGATACGCGTGGATAAGGGAGTCGAGCGTGGCCTGTGCATTATATTCACGCAGGCGTTTGAGGGTGGCGAAGTCATGTTCAATGGGGTTGAGGTCGGGGGAGTACGGCGGCAAGAAGAGGAGGGTGGCCCCGGTACGTTCAATCAGCTCTCGGGTCGTGGCGCTTTTGTGAAAGGGGACATTATCCATCACCACGACCTGCGTCGCGTTCAAGCGCGGGCAGAGTTGGGTGTCGAGCCAGCGATTGAAGACTGCGGTGTTGCAGGTGCCGTCAAACAGGAGCGGAGCGGGAAAGCGGTTGCCTATCCGAGCGGCAATGAGGGAAGTCCGAGGCCGCCGGTGGCCGGAGCGCAGCCCGTATACTCGTCTCCCCTTCGGCGCATAGGCGTACTGGCGGGTGATAGTGGGGCCGAACCCGCTCTCATCCCCATAGACAAACTCTTTGCCCCGGCGCCTATAGCGCTCTCGCAGCCGTAAGTAGGTTTTCCTTTTCCTCCGACTCCGCTCGGTGTAGCCCATCGTTTTTTTTCCACGTCACTCCCATCTGCCGTAAGGCGTACCAGATACAATGGCGGGACACCCTAAAGTGCTGAGCGCGCTCCTTTTGCGTCAGATCTGGATACTGCTGCACGTGCGCCCGCACCGCTGCCCAATCGAGCCGGCTAGGGCCACGAGGGCCAGGCCGCTGGTAGGCCAGCCCGTCCGGGGCAGTCACCCAGTGATAGACACTCGCTCTTGAGACCTGAAACCGGCGCGCCGCTTCGGCCTTGCTCCCGCCCCCTCTCACAAAATCGATTACCCGTTTGCGTAAATCTGACGAACATCGCATCCCGCAAGCCTGACAGAGGTCCCTCCCCCTGGCTACTTATTTGTGGGCTTCGCTATAAGTACCAATAGTCCCGACAGGGACGCCGCCTTGGCAATCTCCATCCCGCCCTGTACGAACTTTCGGAACACGGTCGCTCGACCTTACAGATCAGGAGCATAGAGACCATAGAAGACGGGCTTCACGGCCGCCCCTAGTTTTGGATGTCTGTCCCGGCTATTACGACTTGGCCACCGCATTACCCCTGCCTTTCAGTACCCGCACAGCTCTAGTGTGTCCCGCGTTCCCTATGATATCCGCTACATGCCACGGAGGGAGACGCAGAACGATGAGCACCAGCGACCTGAACTGGATTGCCAACTACATCTGGGGCATTGCCGACGACGTGCTGCGCGATCTGTACGTGCGTGGCAAATACCGCGACGTGATCCTGCCCATGACCGTGCTGCGCCGGCTGGATGCGGTGCTGGAGGACAGCAAGCAGACCGTCCTTGACATGAAGGCCGCCCTCGACACCGCGGAGGTAGTCGAACAGGACCCGGCCCTGCGCCAGGCCGCGGGACAGGCATTCTACAACACCTCGCAGTTCACCCTGCGCGACCTCAGGGCCCGCGCCAATCGCCAGCAGTTGACGGCCGACTTTGAAGACTACCTCAATGTGTTCTCACCCAATGTGCAGGACATCCTCGACAACTTCGAGTTCCGCAACCAGATTTCGCGCCTGTCCAAAGCCGGCGCCCTGGGCACGTTGATCGAGAAACTCACTGCGCCCGACATCAACCTGAGCTCGGCCCCGGCCCGCAACACCGACGGCTCGATCACACATCCAGTCCCGGATGAGGCCAACCCCATTCTTGAGGGAGCCGGAAGTAGAGGCCTCTAACGTGGCTGCAGCCTATGCCTGCACTGTGCAAAGGAAAAACACCCCGACGATAATACTGAATCGTTGCATAATTGACCTTCTCACTGACGAGGAACCCAGGGCTCCCCTCTATCTTGTGTCCAGAATGGAAAAATTCTGCGCGTTCTGATCCCAGCCAATGAGTGTCTCGTCTCCCAGGTACGGAAAATTGGGTAACGTGTATTGCCCCTCCAAGTCCTCGGCAAACTCTCGGCCAAAGGTCGTGACCTTAAACTCAGCGGGAGAACCCAGCAGACGTCCATCGACCAAAAGCCGCGCCGTATGCACGCCGTCGCCCAGCCGATTCCAGTTGAACAAGATCACAAAGCCATTATTCGTATCCCCGCAGACCCCGAGCGTATCCGGGCGCTCGGAGCCATAGAGGGCTCGGAACCGCTGCTGTCCGATGACCACTTCCACTTGGTTGGCGTCACAGACCCAGCCCCAGATGAGGCCAATGCCGCTTTTGAAGGTCTGGTGGCCAGGGTTCTCTAAGTTTCCTCTGGAAGCAGGGAGCGGCGTACGGCTGCCATAGATCGCATGAATCCCTCTGACATCGTCAGGCTGCAGACGGTCAATATCGGAGGTCTTAGCATTCATGAGAGCACGCACAAATTGCCCGTAATCGTCGGGATGGGCGAGGCCGAGTACATGGCCGAACTCATGGACGGCCACACGGTAAAAGTCGTTGACCGGGGTCCCAGCAACGAACTGTTGTGGCCCCTCATAGACATCCCAGAAAAATCCGTTCCCTGGTTCGAGGTTAAAAACCACATCTGCCTCAAGGATCTCGCCGGTGGGAAATGAGCTAGTGGTAGTGACGGCCAAGACTCCAGGAGGAAAACTGAAGCCGCAAAGCGAGAGTCCAAAGCTGACACCATTGAGTCCGTCCTTAAGGCAAGGATCGACCGGTGCGTGCTGTGTCCTAAACGTAAATTGAGCACCGGCATCGTTCCAGTCCCGCGCGGCCCCCTCCGCTGCTAAGGTAAAGCACTCGCCTGGATCCATGACACACGTGAGACCTTGGAAGGATAACGTGAGCGTGACCGCGGGGGGGTCCCAGAAGAGGGGCCTGCCTGTTCTCTGATCGGTTGTCCGAACATAGGCGTCACTGGCGGGCAACAGCCACAACCCCAGCAAGACGAGCATCAGCGTCCACAGCAGTCTCCTAATCACGATTCACCTCCTGCTCAATTGCTTGAGAGAAGGACTCAAGCGACAAGGGTTCGGCGGAATGGAGCGCATGGGTCTGATGATCGGCGTGACCCTCATCGTGCGGGATGTTTCCCCCGCCCGCGGGTAGCGCCGTGAGCGGCTGCATGTCGTGGGTATAGATCGTGTCGGTGTCGCGGTCAGGATCAAAGACCACCCGATAGACCCCTTGCCAAAGTCCGACGAACGGAACCGCATGGTGGTCATTGTCCGTCACAAAGAGGACGTTTCGTTCCCCTACAGTGAATTGCGGGATACCGGCAATCTGGAGGGCTGTACCGTCAGGCCGTGGACCACCGAGAAACCGAAGGGTCAACTCCGTTTGGTCTGTCTCGCCTTTCAGGATGTCCAAGTCGGTGAATGTGACGGAGGTAAACGGAAGCCCACTTGCGGCATCCCATTCGGCCTCAATAGCGGAGACGGTGCCGACCACAACGGTCTCCGCCTCCTGCACTAGGTCTGCAAGTGATTTCTCAAGGACCGTGGTCCCCCATGCGGGCGGACTAATGAAGCAGACTATCCCGAGGATGGCAGCACTCAAACGAAACCCCATATCCTACTCCTTTCCTGTGTGACGGTTCCGACAGGGGAGTGCCGGGCCGTGTCTCCATCACAGCAAAAGATTGATGTGAAGGCCCTGCCTATTCGCGCACGTGGGTCATGACTCCCGCGTGGGAATCGCTTTTCTATTCAGCAGGCGACCCGACGTAGTGAGTCCCTTGCCTGATGGAGACGGGAGGGAAGGTAGCAAGCGGGACGAGGCCGAGCAAGCTGAGCTGACAGGGAGTAGGGCATATGAGAGATAATCCAGTTCGAGGTAGGGCTGAGCAACAACGCCCCGACACGGTTCGCGTCGGGGCCAACATCGTGCAGTGTGGCACGGGGAGCGAACAAGCGGGTACGCTCCAACATCACTCGCTGACTTGTGATCCCGTACCCTCAATCGGTCCCAAGCGACGACAGAGGGGGCTCCGCCGGCTCACGGGGTTGTAGACAATTGATTGTGGGAAATCACCGCTCATCCTCCCCCGTCTTTCGTTTTCGGTCGGTTCTCTTCACGGACGGGGAAGAATCCTACGCGCGCACCCCGGAAAACGTATGCAGTGGGGGAGAGAATAGGGGAACTGGCGCGTACACCGACCGGCCGCACGACCCAGCCACCTCACCTAACGCCCGGCCAGCCCGCCGCCCGCAGACATGCGTTCCCCAGAGCGGTACGGGCCTGCACGTCTGCCTTCGTGGCTCGCCGCCATTGGTCTGTCTCTCCGTCCTTGACCCACAACCCGTTTTGTCGCAGGAGCGCCCGCATGCCCATCATGGCCGAGCCAATCACCTCGTAAGGGGGAACGATGGTCGGAGCCACCTTCATCACCCAAATTAGGACAGAACCCAAAATCGGTCCTGTCTTGACCGTCCCGCCTTCCCCTTATATTTGAGACCCGTCCGCACAGGTATACGCTTCAAGGGGAGGGGTTCGGCCTGTCTAGAACCGGGGTGCCTGTGACCAGCGGGAAAATGCTCAGTCTCATTGACGGTCGGCTATAATGTAGCTATTGAAATGTAGTTACATGATGTTGGGTCGTTGCGCTGGACACGGGACGAAGACAAGAACCGCATCAACACGCAAAAGCATGGTCTGAGCTTTTAGACGGCGCAACTCGTGTTCGACGATCCGCTCATGGCACATCGACCCGATCCGCATGCGAACGAGGAGCGCTGGCACACGATCGGCGTAATCGGTGGGGTGATCGTGGTTGTGGCGCACACTTGGCCTACACCAGAGCCCGAAACCCGCGTTGAAGTGGGACGCATCAGCAGCGCCCGGAGAGCGACGGCACACGAAAGGAGAGCCTATGAAGAAAGGGACTTCTGGGAAACTTACCAAGGCGCAGAAGGTAGAGCTTCAGGCACTTGCGGCTCTTCCCGACGAGCAGATTGATACGAGCGACATCCCCGAGATTACGGATTGGTCCGGCGCGCGGCGCAACCTCCTATATCGACCGATGAAGCAGCAGATCACCCTGCGGCTGGATGCCGACGTGGTGGCATGGTTCAAAGCAAGCGTTCCCGGCGGCCGGGGCTACCAGACCGAGATCAACCGGGTGCTGCGCGCGCATGCACGGCGGTCTTTGGAGCATCCGTAGGTCCAGTGTTGTCACCTGTGTAGCAGTCCAGCAAGGAGCAGGGCGTCTGCACGCGCTGCCATTCGAGTGCAGAGCCGCTTTCAGATGGAGAGCCTTAAACCTTAACCATGCAGATTGTCGACGAACAGCACGGTACGCGCGGGTTTCAGACGGATGTGGCCATGCGCGACGGGGTCACCCTCAACACCTTTGTGTTTCTGCCGGCCGACAGGGGACCACGCTTTCCCGTCATCGTGCACCGTACGCCCTACGGCATCACGACCCCAGCGGGCCAGACGGTGACCGACCCGGCCCGGGGCTGGGTGCCCAGTGCGGCCGCCCCGCTGTACGGCCCCATCCTGCGCGGCTGGCAGGCCATCGTCGCCCACGGCTATGCGGCCGTGTATCAGGATACGCGCGGCCGCTACGCCTCCCAGGGCGAGGATCGCGTCTATGCCGACGATGCCGCCGACGGGTACGACACGCTGGAGTGGATCGCGGAACAGCCCTGGACCAATCAGCGGGTAGGGGTCTCGGGCTCCTCTGCGGCCGCCACCACCGCACTGGCGGCGGCCAGCACCGGGCACCCGTCGCTGCGGGCCCTTTTTGCCCAGGTCGGCGCGTCCAGTATCTATGACGACGTCGTGTACGAAGGACAGGCGATCGAGTTGGAACGGCTGTGGCTGTGGGTGGCGAAGAACATTTCCGGCCTGTCGGCCTCCCATCGGCACGCCGCCATGCGAAGCGCGGGCGCGACCGAAGCCAGGATGGCAGCCACGCGCGACTCGGCCAGCGCTTGCTACGGTCGGCTGGAAGCCGCCGGCCACGACATGCCGCCGTTCATTGAGTGCCTGGACTGGCTGCGCCTGCCGTTGACGAATCACCCGGACTTCGCTGTCTGGCAGCCGTTCCTGAACGAGATCCTCACGCATCCGGCGCCGGACGCGTTCCGAACGGCGCACAATTTCCGCCGTACCATTACGATTCCCGGCTTTCACGCCACCACCTGGTACGATATCTTTCTGACTAGCGTGCTGGCTGCGTTTCAGGAGATTCAGGCGCGCACGGGGACGCAAAAACTGTGGATCGGCCCCAACGCACACCATTTTATCTATCGAACCAACTGCTGGCCCCGCGACCCCTATTTCGAGTGGTTCGGCCACTATCTGAAAGACGAGCCATCCGCTTTGATCGACGAACCGGCCGTCTTCTATTCGCCCCAGGCGTGGGTCGAGGCAGAAGAGCGCTACGTCCCCGATGATTGGCGCCATGCGGAGACTTGGCCGCTGGCCGGCACGAGAAAGCGGCGCGTCTTCCTGACCGGCGACGGCCGCCTCGGCGCGGCCCCGGCCGGGGACCCACGACGGTATACCTACGATCCGCGCCAGCCGAACCCCACGCTCGGCGGGCGCAACATGCTGATCCCGGCCGGCCAGGTGGACCAACGCCCTGCACAGGCACTGCCGAATTACGGCCTGATGTATACCGGCGAGAAGCTGGACCGGGACCTGACGCTGGCGGGGGCGGTGCGGGTCACGCTGCATGTGAGTTCCGACTGCCCCGACACCGACTTTATCGCCAAGCTCATCGAAGTCACCCCGGACGGGTGCACGCTGTTGCTCATGGAAGGGGTGACCCGCGCCCTGTATCGGGAGTCGATCCTCGATCCCGCCCAGAATCACCCGCAGCCACTCGAACCCGGTACGGTCTATCCCGTCACGATCAACCTGGCGGACATTCACCATACGGTCCGCGCCGACAGCCGGTTGCAGGTCGACATCGTCAGCAGTAATTTCCCGCGCCGCGCCCGCAACACGAACAGCGGCCATCCCGTCCTCGCGCACGACAGCGAAGCCGATATTCGCGTGGCGACCAACACGGTCTATCACGCCGCCGGGACGCCCTCCTTCGTGGAGATGCCGGTGCTGGTGGAGTAGGGCGACGGCGCGGTTGAGTAGCGGCGGCACCCACACCTGTGGTAAGTCTTGCTCCTGCTCCTGAGAGACGCTCCAGCACCGCCAGCCGGGAGAATCGGCTGATTGACAGGGGACAGCGGAATCTATGGGCGGATTGACGACGGCCTGCTTGGCGCGCACATGACAGAGACGATCTCCCTGCCAATATGGGTCGTGACGGTGGCCGGTGCTCTGGTCCTGTGGGCGGTGCTCGACCGCCTGCTTGTGCCCGGCACCCGCTGGCTGTTCCGCCGGCGCGCCAGTCGGGTGATCGACGAGCTCAATACCCGCCTCCCTCTGCAAATCCCGCTTTTCCAACGGACCAAACGCCAAGTGCTGATCGATCGCCTGACGGACGACCCCGCGGTGATGGAGGCGGTCGAGACCGAGGCGCAGCAGTCCGGGCGGCCGCGCGAAGTCCTGCTGCGCGAGGTCGCGCGCTATGCGCGGGAGATTGTCCCGTCGTTCAACGTCTACGTCTATTTCCGCCTGGGCTATGCCCTCGCCCGGCGCCTGCTGCAAGTGCTCTATCGCGTCCGCCTGGGCTATGCCGACGACGCCGCGCTGGCCGGCATCGCGCCCAACGCGAGTGTCGTGTTTGTGATGAATCATCGCAGCAATGCGGATTACATCATCGTCGCCTACATGGCCGCCAATCGCGCCGCCTTGAGCTATGCGGTGGGCGAATGGGCGCGGATCTGGCCCCTGCAATCCTTGATTAAAGCGCTCGGCGGGTTTTTCGTACGGCGGGACTCCGCGAATCCGCTCTACCGCCGCGTGTTGGCGCGCTACGTGCAGATGGCGACCGCCGGCGGGGTCGTACAGGCGTTCTACCCCGAAGGCCGCCTGACCCGCGACGGGACTCTGCGTATGCCTCGGCTCGGCCTCCTCAGCTACATGGTCTCGGCGTTCGACCCCCAGGGGGAGCGCGACCTCGTGTTCATCCCGGTGGGGATCAATTACGACCGGGTGCTGGAAGATCGCACTCTGGTGCGCGAACTCGATCCGCAGGCCCCGCCCCGCAGCCGGACGGACACGGTCGTCACCTTTCTCAGGTTTCTCGGCCACCAGGTGAGACTGCTGCTGGAGTGGCGCTGGTATCGCTTCGGGTATGCCTGCGTCAATTTTGGCACGCCGATTTCCATGCGCGCCTATACCGCGCGCACCCAGACCGATTTTCGCCGTTTGGACACAGCGACTCGTTTTGAGGCCATAGAGCGGCTGGGCCGCGAAGTGTTCGACGCGATTGCCGCAGCCATTCCGGCCTTACCGGTTCCGCTCATCGCGACCGTGTTTCTCCGCCATTCCCACACCGCCCTGAGCGCCCTTGAGATCAAGGCGCACGCCCAGGCCCTTATCACTGACCTCGAACAGCACGGGGCCTATGTCCATATCCCGAGGGCCGACCACGACTATGCGACGACAGTAGGGTTACGGATGCTGGTCCTGCGGCACGTGGTGCAGGAGTCGGACGGGCTGTACCGCGCGCACGCGGCCGAGCATGACCTGCTACGCTACTACGCCAACTCGATCGCGCACTTCCTGCCCGAACCGTGAGGGCTCCCTGCGCAGCAAGCATTTGAGCGAGGGGCGGGACTGCGAGGATTTTGAGCTGAAAGAGGACTGACGTGATTTCCTGACGTGACCCGCACATCTCCCGCCCACCATATCGCTCCTCCGTTCGTTCTGTGGTATGCTCACGAACGATGGATATCGGACTTGGTATTGCCTTGCTGGCAGGCTTTCTGTCTTTTGCCTCGCCGTGCGTTCTGCCTATCGTGCCCGGCTATTTGACCTTTATTACCGGCATGAGCTTTGAGCAGCTCACCGCCCGTCAGCGCTCGGCGCAACTGATGACCAGTACGCTGCTCAAGAGCATCCCCTTTGTGCTCGGCTTCTCTCTGGTGTTTATTGCCCTCGGCGCCTCGGCCTCTGCGGTGAGTGGGCTGCTCAGATCAAACCTGGGCATCCTCAAAGGCGTCGCCGGCCTTGGTATTATGGTCCTCGGCCTGCATCTGGCCGGGGTATTGCCCATCCCGGCCTTGCTCCGGGAGCGCCGCTTTTCCAAAGAGCCTGCGGAACCCGGTATGATCCGGGCGTTTGTGGCGGGGCTGTTTTTTGCCTTTGGCTGGACGCCGTGCGTTGGCCCGATTCTGGCCGGTATTCTGGCCATAGCTGCAACAACCGAGACGCTCAGTCAGGGGGTCCTCCTGCTGGCGGTGTATTCGCTTGGCCTCGGCATCCCGTTTATGCTCTCTGCCGCCTTCCTGAACGGCTTTCTGTCGCTCTTCCAGGGGATGAAGGGCTATCTGCGGCAAATGGAAGTGACGGCCGGCATGCTGCTCGTCCTGGTCGGCCTACTTATCTTTACCGATAAGCTGGCCTGGGTCTCGTCGCGGCTGACTTTCTTGAACCCGGAGGAACTGCTCGTCGGCGAGGTCCAGGAAGCGGGTGCTTCCACGCCGGTTGCGTCGGACACGCTGCCGCCGCCGAGTAAGTA
Source organism: Candidatus Binatia bacterium (assembly GCA_022820725.1). GTDB lineage: Bacteria > Desulfobacterota > Binatia > Bin18 > Bin18 > Bin18. Next base: position 137,359 of record JAJEFA010000010.1, on the reverse strand, counting down.
CGGTGACTATAATTTTACCCTGACGACCATTGATGGCGACCGGGTGAGTCTGTCCGACTATGAAGGCAAAGTGGTTCTGGTCAATTTCTGGGCAACCTGGTGCGGCCCGTGCGTCATCGAAACGCCGGCCTTGGTCCGCATGTACCACAAGTATAAACGTCAGGGATTTTCCGTGATTGGGGTGGCCTTGCAGAGTGAAGAAGACGGGGTGCGGGACTTTGTCCGGAAATACAATATCCCGTACGCCATTGGCCGTGACCTGTCGGACGAGATCGGTCTGCGCTATCAGGTGTTTGCCCTACCCAGCAGTTTCCTGTTTGCTCCTGACGGCACGGTGCAGCGTGCGTTTACCGGCTATGTCGCCGAAGACGTCTTGGACCGCGAACTCGCAAAAACCTTCCGGGCCAGTCCGGCTCGACAGCAGACGCCTCAGGTCGAAGCGATTGCCTATCCGCTCGACGCTCCGGGTATTGAGGAGAGGAAGCCATGATTCAAGGTATTTTCCACGTCAACGTCAATGTCTCCGACTTTGAACGCTCGCTCGCGTTCTATCAAATGCTGGGCTTTCGGGTCGTCAACGATCTTGGTACCGGCAGCAGCCCGCAACTGGACGCCGGTCTGCAGATTCCGAACGGACAGGCTCGGGCCGCGCTCCTGATGCTGGGCGATAATCTCCACGCGACGCGTATCGACCTGATCGAATGGAAGCAGCCCAAGACGGACGGGACACCCTATCCCCATCTCGCCCACGCCGGCATCGCCCGTATTGCCCTGAAAACGAAAAACCTGATGCAGGAGTACGAAGACCTCAAGGCCAAGGGAGTCAAATTCCTCTCACCCCCTCAGGAGACCATCCTCGGCGGCGGGATGACTCGTTTTGTGTGCTTCCACGACCCTGACGGAACCGTATTGGAACTGATCGAGTTTTAACCGGAGTGGCTGCACGGAATCAAAAGCGCGATGGACAGCGGCACGGCATCGGCTCAGGGTGGTTTTCGTCATGCTGTCGGCTCCCTTGCGGGCGATGCGGGTCGGGTTGAACTCCGGGCCGGCCAGCACGCCTGGACGCTTGATGAGCCCAAAGCATTAGGTGGAAACGGCGCGGCCCCCGACCCGATTACGGCCTTCCTGGGCAGCTTGTGCGGCTGTCTGCTGATGTCGCTTGAGATCACGGCCCGGGCGCGTCAAGTGCCGCTTGCCGGGGCGTCGGTTTCCGCCAGGTCGAACACAAAAGGTTTTGTGAAAACCATAGACGTTGATCTGACCGTGCACAGTCCTGCGTCTGAGGAGACGGTACGGACCGTGGTCACCCGAGCGGAAAAGGGCTGCTATGTGCGCGGGCTCTTGAAGGACAGTATTGCCTATTCCCTCAATGTTACCGTCCTGCCTGCCTAGGATGCGAAGCGCTCGTTTCTCCCATGTGTTGGTTCTTTGTCACTGGGGCTCGGTCTGCTGCGCGTGTATTGTCTGGCTATCGAGTGCCGGGGTGACGTTCGCGGCCTGTGGCGACCACCTCAAAGAGGTCGAGCGGAGCGTCGGCCTGCTTTTGCATGGGCTGCGGACCGTTCAGGGAACGGTTCGCGAGGCCGAATCGAAAACCCAGGGGCAGGAGGCCATCTACCAGAACTTGCGGCTCCATCCTCCCGAGGAATACGACCGGGCATTAGCCCGCCAGATTGGGAAAATCCGTCGGACCATCGTGCGGCCTAAGCGGGCGCTGCTTGTAGAACTGAGGGAACAACACGCAGCGGCGCGTCGGCAGTGGGAGCGGGACATACGGCTGGCCCATGAGGAGTTTCTTGAAGCCAAGGCCGCATATCGGAAAAGGCTGATCCCGCGGGGGGTGTACTGCCAGGCTCGTGAGGTCTATGCCGAGGCGCTGTCCCGCTATCGTGGCGGGCTGGAACAGTATCGAATCGGGCTCACGCTCTATATGGACGCCCTGAATGCCTACCGTGAACAATTCGTCGTCCCGTGCATTCGTGGCTACGCCGACCCTGCTTTCTGGCAGGCCCTCATCACCAGGTTTGAGCAGGACGATTTCTTGAAGGACCTTCTGAATTCTCTGACCGCCAATGCGATTCGCAACCCCCCGCCGGAGATGCCCCCAAACGTGGTCCAGCCCGTGTCTAAGCTGCCTAAGGCGGCAGGGAAAAAGCTCTGAGAGGAAAGAGTGTGAATCAACAAAGGGCCTGCAAACCGCGCGCTCCCAAACTGCCTGGAGTACTGAAGGACTTGTTTTGGGACTATGATTTTGCGGCCTTAGACTGGGCCGCTGATCGGAATCTTATTATCGGCCGTGTCCTGACCTCGGGAAGTTGGGATGCGGTGACGTGGTTGCGCTCCATCCTGGACAACAACGCCTTACGAGAGTGGATCAAAGGGCATCAAGGTGCTGGACTAAGCCCCCAACGGCTTCGTTTCTGGGAACTTATTCTGGAACTACCGCACCGCCAGGTAAATATGTGGCTGGCGGAAGGGGGACGCAGAATTTGGGATCAAAGAAGACACGTCTGAACTTCCATCCAGAAGTCTGAGGTGTCGTACGGGCAAGAAGCCTGGAGGACCGACTAAACATGGTACACCCGACGCTGTATCTCATCCGCCACGGGCAGGCCAGTGCCGGCTTTGATCAAGCCTATGACCCTGGACTCGATGCCGTTGGCCTGACCCAAGCTGAAGCCATCGCAGACGAACTGGAGTCGCTGGGACCGCTGCCCCTTGTCACTAGCCCGCTCCAGCGTACGCGCCAGACCGCCGCGGCGTTTGAGAAACGCTGGAAGGTCCAGGCCCGAATCGAACCGGCGGTGGCGGAGATTCCTTCTCCAACGAAAGATCTGCAAGCCCGCGCAGATTGGCTTAGGCAGGCCATGCGGGGTCGTTGGGGTGAGCTTGCGCCCCGGTATCAGGAGTGGCGGGATCAGGTCGTTGCCGCCCTGCTTGCCCTCAGGACCACGACGGTCGTCACCTCCCACTTTATTGCCATTAACGCGGCGGTCGGTGCGGCCACGCAGGATGACCGGGTGATCTGCTTTGAACCGGATAACTGCTCGTGTACCCGTCTGGAAGTACGCGATAGCCAACTCCATTTAAGCGAACTTGGTCGCCAGCGGGAGACCCGGATTCTCTAAGCTCGGGACGCTCCGGCCTTGCGTTCTGCCTGCGGGAGTGTTTGAAACAGGTCGAAAACCGCACGCCAGAACGTTTCCGGGGAGGGAAGCCATGACAACATCTGACACCGAAATGATGCTGACGCCGCGCACGTCGCTCACCACCGAAACCGCGCCAGTGCTGGACCAGCATCGCTTTGATGAAGCCGCCCTTGCAGGCTATATGCAGGAACACGTTGACGGCTTTACCGCGCCATTACACGTCGGTCAGGTCCGGGGCGGCATGTCCAACCCGACCTTTGTGTTGACCGACGGCGCGGGCCGGCGCTATGTGCTGCGCAAAAAACCACCGGGCAAACTCCTGCCCTCCGCCCACGCGGTTGACCGTGAGTTCCGGGTCATTTCCGCCTTGTGGGAGACCGATGTGCCGGTCGCGAAACCCTATGTCCTGTGCCAGGACCCCAGCGTCATCGGGGTGGACTTCTATATCATGGATTTTGTGGATGGGCGGGTTTTTCGTGGCTATGAATTGCCCGAGTTGGCACCGGCGGAACGCCGCGAGATTTACCAGGCCATGGTCGACGTCATGGCCAAACTCCATCAGGTCGATTTCCGGGCCGTTGGGCTGGAAGGCTACGGCAAGGTCGGCGGGTATATGGAACGCCAGGTGCGGCGCTGGTCCAAGCAGTACGAGGCCAGCAAGACCGACGACCTGCCGGCCATGGAAAATCTTATGAAATGGCTGCCCGAACATCTGCCCGCACACCACGAAACAACCATCGCCCACGGGGATTTCCGTCTGGAAAACATGATCTTTCATCATACCGAGCCTCGCGTGCTGGCCGTGGTGGACTGGGAGCTGAGTACGCTGGGCGCGCCCCTATCCGATTTGGCCTATAACTGCCTGCCGTACTACGTCCCGGACGATATGCGCGGCGACCTGACCAGCATTGACTACGCCAGCTACGGCATCCCGTCCGAGGAGGAATACGTCGCCTGGTACTGTCAGAAGACAGGTCAGGAAGACATTCCGGAATGGAAATTCTATCTGGTGTTCTCGCTCTTCCGGCTGGCCGCCATCGTGCAGGGCGTCTACAAGCGCGGCCTCGAAGGCAATGCCAGCTCGCCCGAAGCCATCACCCGCGGGGAAAAGTGCAAGCAGCTCTGCGCGGCGGGCTGGAACCTAGTTGAGCAGGGGGTGTAGGAACACATCTAGAAAGAACAAGATTGCTCCTTGAGCTTCTGAGATTCAAAGAATGATCAATCTAGTGTCCCGAATCTAAAGTTCGTGGCATAAGTGGTGCTCCACCCGGTGACAGAACCGTTTGACCGCCGCAAGAATATCGGCGGCGGACTGCGTCCATGGGAAGGGTTTCGCCACGACCCATCAGAAAACCCTCCTGACATCCAGTTCTCGGGGCAACTCTATAATGATCTGCACTTCAGTTCCAGCACACTAGAATTCATCTAACAATATAGGGGAGCGGCTACTTTTTCGGTAGTATCTCACTTTGAATTTCTTGCTTCTCCACATGCGTCCAGCCATTCCCTCTCGTCCGCGAGCCTGCGGTGCCCGTTGAGCTCCACTTCCGCCTTGAGGGTCTAGGGCGGAGGGGGCACGATTTTTCTATCATTTGATAGGTGCAGAGCGCCGGTAATTGTTGTACGGACGGTCAGGAGCCTTCCGTGCCGGCGTTCGCGTCGCACGCGGAAGCTGAGGGGAGGACCCGATGACCGAGCAGAGATGTGGGGGATTTGCCCTGTTTTGCCTGGTCAGCATTTTTCAAACTGAGACACTACCACTTTTTCCTACGCTTATTGGAGGTGAACATGTATAAAGTATTGTCAATCGATGGGGGCGGTATTCGCGGAGTGATCCCTGCCGTCATTCTCAAGCATCTTGAAGAAAAGACAGGCAAGCAGATTGCTGAGATGTTCGACCTCATTGTTGGAACATCAACAGGTGGCATTCTCGCGGCAGGTTTAACGGTGCCCGACGGAAACGGTCAGTCTGCGAAACATTTGGCCAAGAACCTTCTTGAGCTTTATACGAACCGTGGGAGTGAGATTTTCAAGCGCCCTTTATGGCAGAAAACGCCGATTTTCGGCCCGGTTATAGGCGGCGTGTCTCACGCGCTCGAAGAGAAATATGATCACAAGCCCCTGGAAGGCATCCTATATGGATACCTTGGCGATATCACACTTAAGAATTGTCTAAAGCCTGTCGTTGTCACGAGCTACGACATTGAACAGCGTAAGCCGTATTTCTTCAAAACATCTCACGCAAAAAAAGATGACGACCGCAATCACTACCTTAAAGATGCGGCCCGCGCGACCTCGGCCGCTCCGACATATTTTGAACCCGCCGTAGTCAATAGTCTCGCCGAGAAACCAACCCGCCGCGTCCTTGTTGATGGTGGTGTTTTCGTCAACAACCCGGCCATGTGCGCGTACGTTGAGGCCGTCTCGCTCAAGGACGAGTCCAAAGATATCGTGATCGTTTCACTCGGAACCGGTATTGCGGAGCGCAAGATTTATTACGAGGAGGCTAAGGACTGGGGACTCGCGAGCTGGGCTCGGCCGATCATTAGCGTGATGATGGATGGCAGCTCAGACGCCACAGACTATCACCTGTGCCATCTGTTGCCAAACTCTACCACGGGGGATCAGCAGCGATATTTCCGTTTCGACACGAAGCTCAACGTAGGGTTTGACGATCTGGATGAGACTAGCAAGAGCAACATCAAGCTCCTGAAAGAAAAAGCGGAACAGATCATTAACGAGCAAGGGGATGAGCTTTCGAGATTGATCGATTTGCTGAAGAAAGACGATCAATCCCCTCCCAAAACAGCACTATCCCCCGCGTGATTGGCGGTGAACGAGTGTAATATTTTCCGTTCGCCTGAAAGAAATTTCCTCATGCTCCGGTTTGATGTCCCTCTGACAGCAGCGGTTACGATGATCCTTCTCCTGCTGGCCCCGTACGGGCACGCGCGGCAACTCCTGGAAGTTGATGGCATCGTGCTGCACGGCACGGAGCGACTCGTGGCCCGGGAGGCGGGGACATGTCGGGTCCTGGAGAGTCATTATCCGGCAGACGTGTACGAGCAGAAGAAGGTGAATCATGGACAGCCGCTGGATGTCTGGCAACTCGATTTTTCAGTGCACAACGGGACTGGGAAACGCTTGGACCATTTGATTGCCCGGTTTGCGATCGCCGCTGAGTGGCCGCCCTGCACCCATTGGGATGGGCCTTCTGGAGACTATTCCGCGCCGGTGGAGTGGGCCGACACCATGGGACATATCCAACGCAGCGGCACCCCCTGGGTCGTGGCGCCAGGCGAAACCCTCAAGACCACGAAGTTCATCATCGTATTTCGCGAAGACCGGCCCCGATTTAATGACTGGTCCGTTGATTACACCTTCGCCGCTCCGTCCACACAACCACTCCCGCCGCCCCCCGCAAGCAAACCACCGCCACACCCCGCAGGCAATACTCCGTCAGGCAGTTTGATGCTCCTCATAGACGTGAGCGGCAGTATGGACGGGACCAAGTTGCAGTCCGCCAAAAGCGCGGCCATTGAAACGATCCGAAAGGCCATCGGGAGTCAAACCGAGGTCGCCGTTCTGGCTTTTGAAGGCGATTGTCAGCAGCCGATTCATGCGTCCATCGGCTTTACCCGCAAAGAAAGCGAGCTGGTGACCTTTGTCAACGGATTATCCGCCGTAGGCGGCACCCCCTTGGCCACGGCCCTTGAGGCGACCAACCGATTCATGAAGCAGCACAAATCCGCCACGAGCCGAACCCAGATGATTTTACTCCTGGCCGACGGGGACGATGACTGCGGTAATCTGAACACCGTCTTGCAGGGTTTAAAGCACAACAATCTGTTGTACCGTCATGAAACCGTCGGGCTTGAGGTATCAGGGGATGCGCGGCGACAACTCCATCACATTGCGACGCAATCGGGCGGGAACTACCACAGTGCCAGCAGCAAAAACCTCTCAAAAGTGTTCTCGGACGCGGTGGACTTGATGAAGATGTTGGACATGATGGGGAAATTTCGGTGATCGTATGGAGGGAATGGACATGAAAAAGACACTGGTCGTCTTTGCATTTATCCTGCTGAGTAGAGGTGTTCCAGTCGCGCAAGAATTACCGCCCGATATTCTGGCCGATCAATATCTGTCGGCCGCAACGACCGCCCTCCAGAAACAGGACCGACAAGCCGCTATCAATGCCTTTCAGAAAATTGAAGCGTTGAATGTTACGCCGCCGACTGAGTTTTTCTATTTCTACGGTAAAGCACTAGTGGAAAATGGAGTCGCAACAGATACCGTACCGAGCATCGAGAAAGGGCAAGTGCTGCTGAAAAAATATGTCGTCGCCTCGGGGAGAGAAGCTGAACATTATCGTAGTGCATTAGAGATACTGAACGCCGCAGAGGAATACCCTGCCCGGGCGGCTGAAAGGGCCCGGCGTCAGGCGGCTGAAAAGGCCCGGCGTCAGGCGGCTGAAAAGGCCCGGGCGGCTGAAAAGGCCCGGACAGCATGCAAGGAGAAGATAAAGCCGCTGTATTCTCCCCCGTATGCGTATACGAATTACAGAGAGATATACCCAGAGAAAGATCTCTCACGATATGAAACCCAATGGAAGAATTGTAACAGGAGATACTCGGAAAAAGCGGATGCGGCCTTGAAAGAAAATCAAAGTGGGTACACCTTCATGGAATACTTGTCGGGTAAGACGGTAGAGCAAGATATCGCTGACGAGGAGTGGATGTGGGAACGTGCTAGGGAGGATCTCATCGAATGCGGTGAGGCGATTTGCGACGCTATATTTTAAGACAGCGACTGAAAGCGCTCGCCACTGTGTATGATACAGCGAATCGAGCCTCGGACATAGGTGTAGCAGTGAATGGGATATCCTGACCGATCGTGTGCCAGCGTCGGTCGCGGTCTGTTCGAATTGAATGCACGACCTGCACGGGGACGTGTGGGAATGAGCGCAAAACTGTTGGAACTCTAATTACTGCGATATGCTGACAGATAGGTAGGCATGGGGGGGTGGGGATTGCGGTTACTGAGTCCTACGCGGCAACTCCTGATACTACAAACCAAGATGTCCCGTCTACCTTCATAACGCATGCCTACTCGTGTCCAGTTCTGCCTACTGGTGTCACGCTTACGCGCGGAGGTGACAGGAAAAAGGTGGCGGTGGACCGGATAACCTTCGGGTCGGTCGTCTCCAGCAGTACGCCAAAGGCTGAGAGTCTATATCTACCCGCGGCCAGCCGCGCGATATTGGAAAAATGAAACCCAAAAGACGGCTGCCCGCTGTGCGGCGGTCCAGCGTTGGAAAAATACGTCCGTTGCGCAAGCTGTTGGAGCCCGCCTTCGAGCCGCATGACCAGTAGGAGCGTCTGGCCCGTGGGGAGCCGTAAGGCCGCCCAGCGCGGAGACTGTTTTTCCCCCACGGGCGTCCTGTCTGCCTGTAACAACCGAGCCTGACCGAAATCGAGAAAATTGAAATAGGTGCTGACCTCGCCGTCGGCCAAAATAAAACGCGGTGGAATCTTGAGCTTGACCAGGGCCGTGCCCTCGACAAAGTCCGGATAAAAGATGAGATCAATCCGTCCCCTGGCGCGGAGGCCAAAGGGCAGGGGAAACCAATAACGCGCGCGGCGAATCACCCGGACCGGGCCCTGGGTATGGCCGTATAGACGGGCGTGCAGGTCTTTGTCGGTCCGCCGGATATTCAGCAGCCCGCCCAGAAAGTCGACCTCGGCATCAACGCCAATATGCGAGATAAGATTCTGGCCCAGATCGCCCGGTGAGTCCACAAAGGCGAGGTGGCTGGGCAGCGGCGTGTCAAAAGCCACACTATAGCCTTCGGCATAGACGTGATCCTGTTGGGGGTCGTAGCGAACTAGGCCGGGCCGGGTAGGCTGGGCCGATTTTACTCCCACCCGAATATAGACAAAGCCAAGTGGAGTCTCGTCAGAGCCGAGACGAACCTCATGCCACCTTCCCGCCGGAAACGTTGCCGCAGGGGCACGCTCTCCCATATCCCGTCTTAAAAAAATAATCGCATCGTTTGGATCAAACCGCCCCGGCTGGTCGTCTTGGCTGGGACGGGGACCGGCCTTGATGACCCATCGGCCGCGTCGGTCGCGGGCGTCGATCTGGAAGGGGATGGGTGTGAGGGCCGTAGAATGGAAGGCGAATATCTGAATCCGCGGGAGAGACTGTTGATATAAGAAGGGCAGGTCGCGTCCCTCAAGGACAATCACGCCGGGCCGGGCAGGTGTGGCTTCCGCCCAGAGCTGGGCGGGCAAGCTCGTGAGCAAGCATGCGACGAGAAACGCAGGACGGATACGCTGCACGAACTGTCTCCGAGCTACGGAGGATGCGGGCAGAGACAGGGGCAGCTCGCGGTGCCGCCCCTGTCAATTTTTTGATGTGGCTCGTCCGCTATTTACCGCTGGCCCGCTGCCACTCGCCGTCAAGCTTCTCCGCCACTTCTCGAATCGCCCTGCCAAGCGTATCTACCATCTCGTCAATCTGCTCTCGGGTGATGATTAAGGGCGGGCAGAGCGCAATACTGTTCGCGCCGGCCACGCGGGTGATCAAGCCGTTATCCAAGGCTTTTTCCCAGACCTGTTGTGCAATGCGCAGCTCGGCCGGGAACATTTCCTTGGTGGCCTTATCCCTGACCAGTTCAACCGCGGCGATCAGGCCCTTGCCGCGCGTATCACCCACGATGGGCAGCTCGTGCAGGGCGGCCAGGCGTTTCTGTAAATAGCGGCCCTGGGTGCGGGCGTTCTGGACGAGTTTCTCCTTTTCGATGATTTCGAGATTGGCCAGGGCTGCGGCGCACACGGTCGGATGGCCTGTATAGGTATAGCCGTGCCAGAAGGCGTAATCATCACCCGTCTCCAAAAAGGTCTGGAAGATTTCCTCTTTGAACAGGACCACGCCCAGCGGCAGATAACCGCTGGTAACGCCTTTGGCCGAAACCAGAATATCGGGCACAACGCCAAAACCGGTCGAAGCAAACATGGTGCCGGTGCGGCCAAAGCCGGTAATCACTTCGTCACACACCATGAGGATATTATGGCGCGTGCAGATCTCCCGAATCTTGGGCCACCAGCCGTCGGGCGGAACAATCACGCCGCCAACGCCCTGAATCGGCTCGGCCACAAAAGCCCCGATCGTCCCCGCTCCTTCGCGCTTAATGATTTTTTCGAGCTCCTCCGCGCCGTTGTTCTCGCGATAGGTATACGGGCGGGGCATGTGGATGACGCCGGGCAGGCCGGGATCGACCTGATTATTAAAAAGTGGAATACCGGTCAGCGACGCGGCCCCGCTTGAGGTGCCGTGATAGGCCTGTTCCAGGGTGACGAACTTCGTCTTCTTGGGCTTCCCTTTGGCTTTCCAATAGGCGCGGACCAGACGAATCATCGATTCGTTTGACTCCGAGCCGCCTGAGGTCAGGATCACCCGGCTCAGGCCCTTGGGCGCGATCTTGGCCAGCTTGGCCGCCAGTTGCACGGTCGGGACCGAGGTCGGGCCGATCAGCGTGGGCGCAAAGGCCAGCTTGTTCATCTGCTCGGCCACGGCGCGGTTGATTTCTTTGCGGCCGTGTCCGATATGCACATTCCACAGGGAGGCGAGACCGTCGATATACTTCTTGCCTTCCGTATCCCAGAGATAGATGCCTTGACCCTTGACAAAAACGGGCACCCCCTTGTTCTGCTGCAAGCCGAGCGGCACGAAGCCGTGGACGAGGTGGGCCGCATCCTGCTTGCGCAGTGCTCTTGCCTGTTGTGGAGGTAGTGCCACTGAAGACGGTTTCCTGCGTGGCCGTAACGGAACGACCTTCCCCTGCGTTTTTGCCTGCCGTGCCATACCGCTCTCCTTTCGCTGTAAGCCCTTGCGCTACGCTACGGATGCGATCATATACGAGTCGCGCGGAAAATCCCAGACTGATACCCTGCTGGTGAGACATGGAATAAAGGAGGAAGGATGAAGACAAAGCGAATGGGGCGAACCGGCCTGAACGTTTCCGAGATCTGCCTGGGCACAATGACCTTCGGGCGTCAATGCGAAGAAACGCAGAGTTTCGCCATTATGGACACCGCATTCGAGAACGGTGTGGATTTCTTTGATAGCGCGGACGTGTATCCGGCCGGTGGTGGCGTCGAAACCGCGGGCCGCACCGAGGAGATTGTCGGCAAATGGCTCAAAGGCCGGCGCGAGGACATCGTCCTGGCCACCAAGTGCTGGGGGGCGATGGGTGACAGACCGAACGACCGGGGCCTTTCGCGCAAGCATATCTGCGCCGCAGTTGAGGCGAGTCTCAAGCGCTTGCAGACGGACTATATCGACCTGTATCAAGTCCACGCGCCCGATCCGAAAACGCCGATCGAGGAAACCTTACAAGCCCTCGACGACCTGGTCCATCAGGGCAAGGTGCGTTATATCGGCTGCTCAAATTTCCAGGCCTGGCGTCTGGCCTTGGCCCTGTGGCAGAGCGACAAGCTCGGTCTGGCGCGCTTCGACTGTGTTCAGCCGCGCTACAATATGCTGTTCCGTGAAATCGAGCACGAACTCTTTCCCCTGTGCCGCGAACAGGGTATTGGCATGATTCCGTACAATCCGCTCGCCGGCGGGTTTCTGACCGGCAAGCACAAGGCCGGTGCGGAACCGGCCGCGGAGACGCGCTTTGCCTTGAGTGGCAGAGCCGGGGAAACGTACCGTCGGCGCTACTGGCAGGAAGCCCAGTTTGCCGCGGTCGAGCATCTCAAAGAGTTTTTTGCCGCGCGCAATAAACCCCTGGCTCAAGTGGCGGTCGCCTGGGTGCTCGCACAGCCCGAAGTCACCTCGCCGATTGTCGGCGCGACCTCGGTCGAACAACTCGAACAATCCCTGCCGGCGGTCGAGATGAGCCTCGACGAAGAGGAGATGGAACTGTGTAACGACCTGTGGTTCTCGCTGCCGCGCCTGCGGGATAAGGCGGTGGCGTTGCGGTAGACGCGAGGGGACTACGAGGCGGTATGCTGTTGTGCTGTCGTCATGCCGGACTTGATCCGGCATCCAGAGGTTGGAGGATGGGAAGAGTCCTTTGAGTCTGTTGAGTCCTTTGAGTCTGTTGGGTCTCTGGGGTCACCGGCATCCAGGGGGTAGCGTCTGCCTCAGTCCTCTTCCTCTATGAACACCAGATGTCCGGCTTCCTCTTGGGCGCGGATTTTCTCTTCAATGTCGGCCGAGAGTTCTATCTTGCGGTGCTGAGGAAATTTCTCCCGGTCCAGGGTTGGACGCAGGAAATACTGCTCCGGGGTCAGTACTTCGGATTGACTTTTAAGCTGGGCAAAATACCACACGCGGGGGAGCACCCCAGGACTAAAGAAAACTTCCTGGTCTTCAGCCGACCATTCTTTGAGATGGTGGGTATCATGCACGCTGTAGCGCATGTAATCGAGCGTGACATCCCAGTAATGGTTAAACAATAGGCCGTAGCCTTTGTCTCCCATGTTGGGATTCCGGTAGGTCGCGATGCGGGTTTCGATGAAAATCAGATTGCCATCCTGGCCGTACTGCTCTATCCGCAACGGATAAAAATAATGCTTATCCAGCCAATAGATAATCTTTGGCGCATAATATCCGGGCAGCCATTCTTCTTCGACTGAAGCTTCTACTACCCAACAATCAATACCCCCCTCTTTGGTGTAAAAAGGGTAGTCATCGCCCATCATTTTAATCTGATCAGTCGGAACATCGTGGAGGGTGCCGTCTGCCTCTCCTAAGGTGACAGTTGACCGGGTCGTGGGGAAGCGGACTGTTTTCTGCAGCGTGTCGACGCCAATGAGCTTCCAGGAAAACTCCCACGGATCACGGCCAAAGATATCGTCAAAACTCTCTGCCCCCTGTGCCAATTTATCGCCTCGACGTGGCTGGGGCTGACGACGAACCCGCCGCAAGGCGGGTGAATAAACAAAGAGATCCCAGCGGGTCAGTGGCTCTTGTCCGGCTCGGTACATGGTCATAAACATCTGGTTCCCGAGGTCTTCTGGCGGGAAAAAGGTTTGACCAGTTATTTTTCGTGTCGGCTCACCTGGTTTAGTACTATACAACTCTCCCTCTAGTCCCTGGGCGCCTTTTGCATTTGGAACATAGAATATCGGGCTGTGCATTTTATCCGTAATGAGATACCCGTGTGCGGTCAGCGCCCCACTCACATCGACAAAATTGCACGACCAGCGTGGCGAGTGGCTGAACTCCATGGCCCGGTAGCCCATCTCCTCTGCGGTATAGGGCGGCTGAAACGGATAACGCTCGGCGGGTATATACGGCTGCTCCGGGTCGCGGGGCGTCTCGGTTCGAGGATCGAACAGTTCACGCTCCGCCTCGGTCAGCTCCCCGACCACCCGCCAGGTTTTTGCCGTCGTGGGTGAGTCAGCCCATACCGCGGGCGCAAGGCATAAGCTGAAAATAAAGAGTGAGAGTGTCAGACCCAACCGCATAGCTCCGGCCTCGTATCCCTGCTAGCGCCGTCCCTCGGTCAACTTGTTCACATCGTACAGGCTCAGTACCTCCTCCACCTCCACCTCCGGGTAGCCCATGTCCAGCGCCGGAAATAACGACGCCTGGTCGGTTTTCACGTCAACGACCGTGACGCCAAGATACCGCACGAGATGCGCGCCTCTATTCATTTCCGGCAGGTGTTGGGCGTCTTCGGACCAGGAGTGCTGCATGCCCCACACCTTCCACAGCGTCCCTTCCTGGTTGAACGCCATACCGGAGACGACCCGATAGGTCTGGGTGTCAATAAACAGGAGCTTGCTGCTGTAGGGATGATTTTCCCGCTTGGGCTTGAGCTCAACCACCATGGCCTTGCGCAGCTCCCACGGCCCGAGCGGTGCCCGGCCCGCGGGCCCGTAATAGCGCGCATGGGCGTGGGGCGAGTTCATGATGTGCAGCACGTCTTTCCAGCCGTGGAAGGCCCAGTCGTAATCCAGTACCCGCCCGGAGAAGCCGAAGAAGTCGTCGATGGTCGTATCCGAGCCCTGGAAAGAATCGGCCTTCTCTTCCGCGGACACCCGGCGGACTTTGCGCAGGGAGGGGACATAGGTCCAGGCCTGATCGGGCCGGTGCGGGTCGCTGGAACGCTGGATGAGGACGCGCAGACCCCGCATTTCATACGGGTCGGTAAAGTCGTTGATGTCTTTCCACTCAAACTCCGCGGCCCCATCAACGGGCAAGGTGTAATTCTGCTCGGGCAGCATGGCGAGATGGCTATGGTACACCCGCTGATAGCGCTGCTGGAGCACGCGCTCAACCGTGCCGCTCGGTTGAATCATATCCTCGGGTATGCCCGGCAACGCACCGTGCGTCCCCCCCGGTTTGATCATGATCGTGGCGAAATTGCCGACCTTGATGCCATAGTGCTGCCAGCGGAAATTAAAATTCCAGCCAATCTTGAGACCCGCGGTCGGGTCTGCCGGGTCCAGTTGGTCCGCGGGAAACGGTTGGCCGGCAACATAATTCTTCAGGCCGCCGTCCTCAGCGAGCTGGGTCTGGCCGGTAAATTTCTCTGTTGCTTCGAGGTAGTCTGTCCGCGGGGGGTAATCGCCTGGAGGGCTGATGTCGAAGGCCACTTCCGGAAACTGGAACTCCTCAAAATATCCGGGCGGCACAAAGGGCCGGATCTTGTCCATATCGCTTAGCCCCAGCGTCTGGCCGGGCGTAAACTCCGGCTGGGCGTCTTGATACTGCCCCACCCATTCTAATACGGTCTCCCGGGTCATGGCGCTGCGCTCATCCTGCGCCCAACTCGGCCCGACCCAGACCAGTAATCCTACGAATAGAACAATAAACGGCATTCGTCCTCCCTTACGTTTTCTCTTGCGCACAGGCCAGCCTAACGGTTCTCTGCAAGACAGGCTATCCCTCCTGATTGCCGCTGGGACAAAAAATGTCTTTGCAAAAAATACAAGCTTGGCTATGGTAACGATGGATACTCGTCCGTACGGTTCCTCAATCTGAAGCGTAGAGAGACACAGGAGGCCAGCATGAAAACGATCTCGGTGAGCCCTGAAGACATGGAAGCCCGCATTGCCCGCTTCCAAGACTTGAAGCCCATTCCGGCTATGCAGAACGCCAAAATTCCGTTGGCAGCCCGGGACCACATCTACGCTCGTAAGCTCTTGCCGGTTATCTCTTCTAGGGGCGGAGAAGGACCGTTTGGGCCGGCCCCAATTGCCGAAGCCGATGGCTATTCCATGACGCTTGCCGTGTGCCCACCCAACCAAGGGCCGGGACTGCACGCTCATCACAAGACGCACGAGATTTTTACCTGCCTCAAAGGGACGTTCAAAATCCAGTGGGGCGATGACGGAGAACACGAAATTGTACTGCATCAATTTGACACGATCTCGGTACCGCCAGGCGTGTGTCGCGGCTTCACGAATATAGGCGATGATGAAGGTTGCCTCCAAGTGCTTATTACCGGTGGCGTGCACGATATGCAGGACATCGCTTTTCCACCCAGCGTGGCCGCGCAGATAGACCAGACCGGCCCAGGGGTGTTAGAGGAGATTAAGAAGACCGGTCTCGCGTTTAACGCAGGCCAAGAATAGAGATTCAAGAGTAGCGCTGTAACCGACGAGTTTCATAAGGAGGCCAGCATGAGTGTTGACGAGTTAGTCCAACGGCTCCAGGTTTTGGAAGACATTGAGGCCATTAAAAAAGTCAAGGCCGAATACTGCGCGCATTGTGACAACGGCTACAACCCGGACGGGATTGCCGAGCTGTTTGCCGAAGACGGAGTGTGGGACGGCGGGGTTGACGTGTTTGGCAAATACGACGGCCGGGAAGCGATTCGGAAGTTCTTTACCGGAGCGACCAGAGTCATTCCGTTTGCCGTGCACAACGTCATGAATCCCATCATTGAAGTCGACGGCGACACGGCCACGGGGCAGTGGTATCTGTTCCAGCCCTGCACCATGACCGAGAAAGATGGGGATAAGGCCGTGTGGGGTGCGGCCAAATATAGCGACGACTATGTGCGGGTCGATGGCGAGTGGAAAATCCATACCCTGCGCGTCAAGTTTGAGTTTTGGACACCCTTTGAAAAGGGCTGGGCGGAAAAGCGGATGATTCAGGACTAGCGGTCTCGTCCCTACAGGAGCGGCCTATGCAGTTTTACAATTTCCATCTCATGCCGTGGCCCGACCTGCCTGAGGACTTTGCCGACAAGACCAAACATGAATCGGCCTGGGTGACGCTCTCGAATAAATACTACGATCCCGAAAAAGGGCATACGGTCTATAATCAATATCTGGACCAGCTTGAGTATGCCGAAAAGCTGGGGTTCGAGGGCGTGTGTGTCAACGAGCACCATCAGAACACCTACGGCACCATGCCGTCGCCGAACATTATGGCCGCCATGCTGGCCCGCCGGACCTCGCGGATGAAGATAGCGATGGTCGGTAACGGCCTGCCGCTCCGCGACCATCCCCTCCGGGTCGCCGAAGAAGTCGCCATGCTCGATGTCGTGACCGGCGGACGTATTATTTCCGGTTTTGTGCGCGGCATCGGGGACGAATACTTTTCCCTGGGGATTAATCCCACGTATTCGCTGGCGCGCTTTCGCGAAGCGCACGATCTGATCATTCGCTCCTGGACCGAGACCGGCCCGTTTTACTTTGACGGCGAGCACTATCAAGTCCGCTACGTTAATGTCTGGCCGCGTCCTCTCCAGAAACCGCACCCGCCGATTTGGATCCCCGGCTTCGGGAGTAAGGAGACCGTCGAGTGGTGCGCCCACCCCGACCGCAAATACCCCTATCTTGCGGTGTTCATGCCGGATGACCTGGTGAAGTGGTTCTTCGATGCCTACCGCGAGGCCGCGGACCAGTACGGCTACGAAGCATCGCCCTACCAAATGGGCCACCTCCTGCCGGTCTACGTGGCCGAGACGGACAGTCGCGCGGAAGAAGAGGCCGAAGCCCATATCCTGTGGCTCTACCACTACGGCCTGCGCCATAAATGGCAAATGTTCTTCCCGCCGGGTTACACGTCCGCGGCGTCCATGAGACGCATTCTTGCCCGCGCGGCCGACTTTGATTGGGAAAGCATGGATTTCAAGCAGCTCAACGAGCGCGGCTACTGTGTCGTGGGCAGCGCCAAGACCGTGCGCGAGCGTCTCGCCCACCTGGTCAAGGAACTCGGCTTCGGCCTGCTGCTTCCCCTTCTGCACGCGGGCGATATGCCGCACCATCGGGTCATCAAGAACATGGACCTGTTTGCCGCCGACGTGATGCCTGCCCTGCGCGAGGAATTCAGCGCGATGTCGCAGCGCTGGCTGGAGGCGGCATAAGCACGCCGGGGAACGGCCTTCGCCCACACGACAACGGCCAAGGAGGCTCGCATGGAATTCGGACTGACCGCGGATCATATTCGTCTCCAGAAAGTTGCCCGTCAGCTCGCCGCTGACTTTGCGACCCGTGCGGCCGAGCACGACCGGGACGGCTCTCCGCCCAAGGAGAATTATACGGCCCTCCGGGACGCCGGATTCTACGGCCTGGTCGTACCCAAAGAGTACGGCGGCCAAGAGGCCGGGCTCCTCGGCTATACCATTGCCGCCGAGGAAATCGCCCAAGGCTGTGCGTCGACGGCGCTCTCGTTCAATATGCACGCCGCCACTCTGGCGTCTCTGATGCATTCCGCCCTGCCGGATGAAATAAAAAAATGGGTAGCTGAACTGGCGACCAAACAGGACAAGCTGATTGCTGCTATTCTCTCCGAACCGAGTACCACCAGCATTGTCCCCATGACGTTTGCCTGTTCAACGCGGGCTCGCCGGGTGTCCGGGGGCTATCGGCTTTCGGGCAAGAAATCGTTCTGCTCCATGGGCGAGTCATCCGACTATCTCTGCCTCTTTGCCCATCCCGAGGAGATTGCCAATCCACAAACGGCCCTGGTTGCGGTAGTGCCGACCGACTCGCCCGGCGTGCGCTTCGAGCATGTGTGGGACACGCTCGGCATGCGAGCGACCCGTAGCGATAATCTGATTCTCGAAGACTGCTTTGTGCCGGACGAGGCCATCCTGGGCGAACCCATTCCCAAGATTGGTGAATGGCTGGCCACCAATGAGCCGAGTTTCAATATTCCGTATACCGCCGTCTATCTCGGCGTTGGCTTTGCGGCCTTGAGTGCGATCAAAGAAAATGTGACGCAGCGCCAGCCCAAAGGCTACGGGCAGCCCTTGGCCTATCACCCGGATATTCGACGCCGGGTTGCCATGATGAGCGCCCAACTGGAAGCTGCCCGCTGGCTGCTGCGCTACGTGGCCTGGCTGGCCGACGAAGCCTATGAACGCCAGCGCTATACGGACCGCCCAAAGCAGTATGGCACAACAGTGGAAGGACAGACCGCGGAGGTCCTGGCCACCTACTTCAAAGCCAAATATATTGTCGGTGAAGCCGTCACTGCCGCGACCCGCTCGGCGCTCGAAATGGGGGGCGGTCACGCCATCTTTAAGACCTCGGCGCTGGAGCGTCTGTTTCGCGATGGCGCGACCGCGACCATGCAGCATCCACCCAGCGATTTTTGTCTGTCGTCCTTGAGTGTCCATGAACTCCAACTCGACCCGCAGCAGATTCAACCGCCCCTCGCTCAGATATGGGAGTAGGGCGGCTGAGCTACGCGTCTCCTGACAACCGCGTCGATCCCGCCCGGTGCGGCAGAGGTTGAGGCTCCATTCCCTTTTCTATAGGAATGGGCCAGTACCAAGGAGAAGACAGTGAAAAAACGCATCTATTTCAACGCCTTTCATATGAACTGTGTGGTTCATCAATCGCCCGGCCTGTGGGTCCTGCCGGAAGATCAGATGGAGAACTACACCGACCTCAATACCTGGATTGAATTGGCTCGATTATTGGAACGGGGCAAGTTCGATGCTCTGTTCCTGGCCGATGTCGTGGGTGTGTACGATGTGTTCCGGGGCAATCGAGAGGCCGCCCTGACCCAGGCCGCGCAAACACCGGTGAACGACCCCATGCTGCTGGTCCCGGCTATGGCCGCAGCAACAGAACACCTGGGCTTCGCCTTTACCAGTTCGATCCTCCAGTACCCTCCCTTCACTTTTGCCCGACTCATCTCGACGCTTGACCATCTTACCCAGGGCCGGGTGGCCTGGAATATCGTGACCTCGTATCTGGAAAGCGCCGGGCGCAGCTATGGCCGGTCCGGTTTGCCCGAACACGACGAACGCTACGACATGGCGGATGAGTATTGCGAGGTGTGCTACAAGCTGTGGGAATCGAGCTGGGAGGATGGCGCGGTGGTCAAAGACAAGCAGCGCGGCATCTACGCCGACCCGAGCAAGGTGTGGAACGTTGTCCACGAGGGCAAGTATTACAAAATGGACGGCTGTCATCTGTCCGAACCGTCCCCGCAGCGCACCCCGGTGTTATACCAGGCCGGCTCCTCATCCCGTGGACAGGCCTTTGCCGCCCGCCACGCCGAGTGCGTGTTTATTGCTTCCCCGACGCTTGAGGTTGCGCGGCAGACCATCCAGGCGACTCGGAAACAGGCAGAGCAGAACGGGCGCAACCCGGAGGATATTCTTTTCTTTGCCTACCTCAAAACGGTCACCGGCGGCACAGAGGCGGAAGTCAAGCAGAAGTATGACAATTACCTGGAACACACGAGCTATGACGGATCAATGGCCTTGTGGTGTGGCTGGGCCGGCTACGATCTCGGCCAGCTCGACCCGGACGAACCACTCGAATATGTCGAAACAAACGCCATTCGCACGCTCTGGAACAACTTCGTCCACTTAGACCCGGAGCGCAAGTGGCGGGTACGCGATCTGGCCAAATACGTCGGCCTTGGTGGTGGTGGCCCGGTGGTGGCGGGGACGCCGGAGCAGATCGTGGACGAATTTCAGAAATGGACCGAGGCCGGAGTCGATGGGTTCAACCTCGCCTACGCCGTGACGCCGGGCACGTTTGAAGAGTTTGTTGACGGCGTCGTGCCGGTTCTCCAGAAACGCGGAATGATGCAAACGGAGTATCGGGACGGTACCCTGCGCGAAAAACTCTATGGGGCCGGACAGGCACGGCTGAGCCCTCCGCATCCGGCGGTGCAATACCGGCGCTCCGAACCGGCTCCCGCCCAGGTCTCCTCTCAGTCTCGCCGGGACGGCTCAGCCAGTGTTGCCGTGGCGAAATAAAAGAAGAGTCATTGAGGCGGTCGGGCTTCATATTCTATTCCCTGTCCTCGCTCTCCAGTTCAGGAACATGCTCTGTTTCGTACTGTTCAATCAAGGCGCCAATGACTTCTATCAATGAGGCGAGAGGATGCGTTTCCTCTTCTCCAACTGTGTCAACAAGGTTGTCAAGCAAGGCCACAAGACGGTCGTACTCGGCCTCGGTATGCGGAACAAATAGACAATCCGCCATGTCTGGCCAATGCGATATGGCAGTCGAAATATCAGGGTTCGTCATACTCATGGCTATTCCTTCCATTTCTCCGCATCATATTCTGTATGTGTCAGCACTGCACGAATATACACTCGTCTCCGATTATAATGGATAGCTGCAATCAAGCGCACCCGGTTTCCACCAATATTAAATACCGTCAATTTACCTACTAGATCCGCAGAAGGAAAAACTCTTCGTAAATCAGCAAGAGAAGAGAAATTCTGTCGCTTCATCTCTCGATACCAATGCGCTAACGCATTCTTCGTATCTGGATGCCCCTCAGCAAACTCGTTCAAGCGCTTCCGAGTAATGATATGCATGCCCGCTCAACGGTCTTTGGGACTTCCTCCAGAGCGTTGGCTTTTTAAACGAACTGCCCGCACCCCCAGGGATTGAAACGGGGTGTCGTCTGCGAAACAGACACGGGAGAGGGGCGTCTAGGCGTCCACCTTATCGAAATACTGAATCTTGGGCGGGGCAGCCACCAGCGCTCCGAGTCGGTCTAAAGTACCGGTTTCCGACCGCCACTGTAAATAGCGCTCCTGATGGCCGCGGGAGTCCCACATTTCGTACAGGACCATGCTGCCTTTAGTCTCAATATTGTCGTAGAAATCAACACTCTGACAGCCGTCGTACGCCCGCGTGTCGGGCAATAATTCCCTCATCAGCGTCTTCATGTCATCAACCGATTCCGGTTTTACCGCCAACTCGATCAAAACCATTGTGCTCATATCTCTCATCCTCCTTCGCGGGCATGGATAGCAACCCGCATCCCCAACCAGATCATGACCCCTAGATGGAAGCAAGCGGCCGCCTGAACAGTGTTTTCATCTCGGCGAGACATGGTATAGGAGAGGGGCAGATTGCGGATTGTAAGGGAGACTTCATGAAAATCGGTTTTATGCTGCCCGCGTTTGGTGCGATGGCGACCCACGAGAATATGCTGGCTATGGCCCAGCTCGCCGAAGATCGCGGCTTCGAGTCGATCTGGGTGCCCGACCATGTCATCATGCCGACCAAGATCGATACCCCGTACCCGTACAGCAAGTCGGGGCGTTATATTGCCGACCCCAAGGGCGCCCATCTGGAGCCGTTTACCGTGCTGTCGTTTGTGGCGGCCTGCACCCGCCGGGTGCGACTGGGGTTTACCGTAATCGTGGCGCCGTACCGCCATCCGGTTGTGACCGGCAAGATGTTGGCCTCGTTGGACGTGCTGTCAAATGGCCGGCTGATTGTCGGTGTGGGCAGCGGCTGGTTGGAAGAAGAGTTCCAGGCCCTGGAGGTCCCGTTTGCCAAACGCTGGACGCGCACGGACGAGCATATCCAGATCTGGAAAGAACTCTGGACGGCCGAGGAGCCGCGCTTTGAGGGCGAATATCACCGGTTTACGGATGTCCAGTGTCGGCCTCAGCCGCTGCAAAAGCCGCACCCCCCGATTACGATCGGCGGGCGCGGGCGAGCCGGCCTCCGCCGGGTGGTGAGCATGGCCGACGGCTGGCAGGTCGTCTCCGAGCATCCCGACGACGTGTACAGCACCGAGGGCGACCTGGCGAAGGATTTGCAGACGCTCAGGCAGATGTGTGACGAGGCGGGCCGCGACTTCTCGACCATAGAGATTACCGCGGTGATTATCGCCGGCACGGCCGAGGGGGTTCTTAAGGACCTACCGGGCTGGGAACGCCTGGGTGTGAGCCGTTTGATCCTTGACTTTCCGTCGTTTGTGTCCGACCCTAACGAGATGGCTGCCATCTTAGAAAAAATTGCCGCCGAGGCCGAGATGGAAGCGACGTAGCCGAATCCTGTCCTCTGTCCTGACTCAAGCGGTCTGACGGCGGCGCGAACGTCCTAAAACCTGGGGCGAGCTATGGCCAAGCGGAGTGCCGGGTACGATGTCGTCATTGTTGGTGGAGCCATTATTGGCAGTGCCGTCGCCTACTTTCTCACTACGGACGAGGGCTTTCAGGGCCGCGTGCTCGTCATCGAAAAAGACCCCTCCTATCAGTATTGCTCAACCACCCGCTCCTTAGCCTCGATTCGGCAGCAGTTCTCGACCCCGGTGAACATTCACCTGTCTCAGTTTGGGGTGGAGTTTCTGCGAACGGCCAAAGACCGCTTGGGAGCGGATGTCGAGATCAGCTTCAGAGAGGCGGGCTATCTGCTGCTGGCGAGTGGGCAGGGGAAAGCTATTCTTGAACGCAACGCGCGGGTCCAAACCCAAGAGGGCGCAGATGTCTGTCTGTTGGGTCCGGCCGAGTTGCAGGCGCGTTTCCCGTGGCTCGCGACCTCGGACCTCGCCGCCGGTTGCCTCGGGCTGTCCGGGGAAGGCTGGTTTGATGCCCATAGCCTGCTGTACGCACTCCGCAATACGGCCGTCGCACGGGGCGTCGAGTTTCTGACCGGCGAGGTCGTTGCGCTGCATATTGCACGGCAACGCCTGGAGGCCGTGCAACTCGCCGACGGACGGATCTTTTCGTGCGGTGAGCTCGTGAATGCCACCGGTCCGGCCGCCGGGGAGATCGCCCGTATGGCCGATATTGAGCTGCCGGTCGAAAGTCGGAAACGCTGTGTGTTCGTGTTCGATTGCCGGCAGGCCGACGTGCTGCAACCCTGTCCCTTGGTTGTGGATGTCTCCGGCGTCTATTTTCGGCCTGAAGGCCAGTACTTCGTGTGTGGAGTGTCTCCGCCAGCAGACCAGGACCCCCCGACAGAAGATTTTCGGGTTGAGTACCAGCTGTTCGATGAGATCGTCTGGCCGGCGTTGGCGCATCGCGTTCCTCTCTTTGAGGCGATCAAGCACGTCTCTGCCTGGAGCGGTCATTACGCCTATAATACGCTCGACCAGAACGCCATTGTGGGCCGGCATCCCGTACTGAAAAATTTCCTTTTTGCCAACGGCTTCTCCGGCCACGGGGTCCAACAGGCTCCTGCTGTCGGGCGCGGGATTGCCGAGTTGATTGTGCATGGCGCATACCAGACGGTGGACATCTCGCCGCTCGGGTTTGAACGCGTGGTCGCGGGGCGGCCGCTGCGAGAACTCAATGTGATCTAAATATTTTTAGGAGGGTGCAGTATGGCTGAGTACAAAGTTATTTCATCCGATAGTCATGTGTTCGAGCCGTCGGATTTATGGACCAGTCGGGTCGAGGCTCGGTTCAGAGATCGAGCTCCGCATGTTGTCCGCCGTGAGGAAGATCATACCGATTGGTGGGTCTGCGACGGGGTGAAAGGGGTCAGCGGAGGGTCCGGCGGCTCACAGGCCGGCAAGCGATTCGTGCCCGAAGAACGGGACTCGATGAGGTTTGGCGACGTCATGGAAAACGTCCGACCCGGAGCCTATCTCCCCGAGGAACATCTCAAAGACCTGGACCTGGACGGCATTGATGCCGACGTGCTCTACCCGACGCAGGGACTGCTGTTGTACAGCATTCCGGATGGCGAGCTCCTGACCGTCTTGTGCCGGGCCTATAACGACTGGCTGGCCGAGTTCTGCCAGCCCTTCCCGCAGCGGATCAAGGGCATCGCCATGCTGAATGTTGACGATGTCCCGGAGAGTGTCAGGGAGTTGGAGCGCTGCGCCAAGCTGGGGTTGTGCGGCGCAATGATCACGGTCTACCCGCTGGAGGGGCATAGCTATGATTCTCCCGAGTACGAGCCGCTGTGGGCCGCGGCCCAGGATTTGGGCCTGCCGCTGAGCCTGCATATCGCGACCAACCGGCCCGCTCCAAACTCGCCGCTGGCCGATCTGGAAGCGGTCAGCACCGCCTTTCTGACCAATGTCGATTACTGGGTGCGCATGTCGCTGTCGCATATTATTTTTACCGGGGTGTTCGAGCGCTATCCGAAACTCCAAATCGGGTCGGTCGAGCAGGAGTTGGCCTGGGTGCCGCATTTCCTGGAACGGATGGACTATAATTTCATTCAACGCCCGGCGACCGGAGGCCGGCAGAAATTCAAGGAAGATATGCTGCCGAGCGATTATTTCCGGCGGAACGTCTTCCTCAGTTTCCAGGAGGATGCACTCGGTATCAGGGACCGCGATCTCATCGGTGTGGATAACATCCTGTGGGGCTCGGACTACCCCCATCCGGAGTGCACCTTCCCCAACTCACGCCAGGTGCTTGAGACCATCCTGGCGGACTGTAGCGAAGAGGAAAAGGCGAAAATTGTCGGGGGGAATACCGCCCGGATTTATCACTTTGATTAAAAGAGAGGGTAGATAGGAGCGAGAAAGAGCGAAGATCGAAAGCGGGACGATGGCGCATACTTTACAGCCTCCTGGTATTGAAAATGCCGAAGCTTTGTACGCGCGGATTCGCGCCGAGAATCAGGCTCATTGGCCCAGGTTTTCGGCGGCGGAGTACCAGCGTCGCTATGAGGCAATCCGCACCGCGATGGCTGAGCGTCATATCGACTGCCTGCTCATGTTCAGCAACGGGTATGTCTTTAGCGCGAATCTGATCTATGTCGGCAATTATATCGATATTGCCTATGGAGCCATTGTCTTTCCGCTAGACCAGGAGCCTACCTTGTTTGCGAGTCTCTATTCGTTCCTGCCGCAGGCGGCTGCGCAGTCGGGCATCCGGGACGTTCGCTGGGGAGCCGGAGTGAACCACCAGGCGCTCGTGGAGCGGCTTAAAGAGGGCGGGCTGGAAACGGGAACGGTGGGTATTGCCGACCGTGTGCCCCACGACCTCTGGCTCTTCTTGCACGATGCCCTACCTGAAGCGACCTTTGTCGAGGCTCAGGACCTGATGTATCAGATCCGGCTGTGCGCCAGTCCGGAAGAAATCGAATGGTATGAAAAGGGCGCGGAACTGTGCGACCGTGCCTTTCGTGCGGTCGTTGATACGGTCGAACCGGGCATGAAAGATCATGAGATCATCGCCACGCTCCATGGAACATATCTCAAGTTAGGGGGCTCTCTGTATGGGGCCGCACTGGCGTCTACCCCAATGGCTCAGCCGTCTATTCCCTACTCCTGGTGGGTCGCGGGAGGGTCTACCCGAACTATTCGGCCCGGGGATCTGATTCTGACCGAGACCACGGGAACGTATTATGGTTACCCAGGGCAGCTCATCCGTCCGGTCGCTTTGGGAGAACCACCGCCTCAGCTCAAAAAACTGGAGGAATTAGCGGTCACGCTGTACTCGGAGGTTCAAAAAGTCGTGAAGGTCGGCAATACGCCGAGGGATGTGTTTGCGTTGTCTCGGCGTATTCTTGACGAGGGGTATACGGTTCAGTGTCCTGTGATCCATGGATATACCCAGGTGATCAACCCACCCTATGCTTCTGTTCCGGGCGACCCGTGCTGGGCAGTCGACCTTGACGTCCCTTTTCAAGAGAATCAGCTCATTGTCATTGAACCCAATCCCGTCACACGGGATATGCAGCGTGGGTTCTTCATTGGGGATATGAATCGGGTGACCCCGCGGGGCGCGAGTTCGCTCCACCAGTATCCGCTCCAGCTGACGGTGAAGGCGGTGTAGCACATCCCCCGGATTCTTCTCTCTCCGCCAGGCCCAACGGGAGGGACATGGGCCTTTCCTGTCGTGATATGTAAACGGACGGAATCAATAAGGAGGCACGCATGGGGCAAGAGTTGGACCGTATGCTGCGGGAGCTTGTTGAAAAAGAAGCCATCCGCGACGTAGTCCATCGCTATTGTTGGGCCGTGGACCGGGGGGAATTTCAAGATGTGATGGCGCTGTTTCACGATTCGTGTGACCTGGTCGTCAGCCCTCCGGGCCGCCGCCGAGAAGGGCGCGCCGCCGTCGAGCGCTGGTACGGACGCTATATGCGCCATCGTCTCGGGGTCTTACGGCATCTCATTCATAACCAGGTCATCACCCTTGACGGTGATCGGGCGTTTTCAAAAAGCTATTTTGATGCGGTCGGCGACCTGAAGGGCGAATCTGTTGTTGTTGCCGGATTTTATGAAGACAAGCTGCTCCGTGTTGAAGGGGAGTGGAAATTTACGGAGAAAGTCATTGGTACGGACTTCATGGTCCCGCTGCATGAAGGCTGGGGTGGAGAGAAATTCAAAGTCCGGCCGTGGTGGTATGACGGGGAGAAGACGTCGAAGGAGTGAAGATTCCCTCCTTATCCATCCCCTCTCGGGAGGGGTGGCCCGAAGGGCCGGGGTGGGTTTCCCCAGGTACTCTCTTTTCGCAGAACCCACCCCGCCGCTACGCGGCACCCCTCCAAGGAGGGGATTTTTCCTGCTCCCTCTCCCCTGGAACCTGGGATGCGTATTGTAACGTGGACCCCTCACGGGCGAGCGGTTAGCCCCTCACCTTCATTCTCTCCCCTCAGGAGCGAAGAGAGCAGCCCGGCGGATGGGTAAAGCCTTTTTATGTGCTTTCGTCTGGAACCAGTCCTATTAAATCGATCACGACCTTACAGCCAGGAATCGGTAGCGGACCGGGGATGCGGACGGTGGTACTTGCCGGGGGGTCGGTCGGAAAGGCTTCGGCCCACGCGGCGAAAGACGTAAAAAACTCGCCAAAGTCCGTATAAAAACCGCGCCGGCGGAGCAGTTGGTCGCGCGAGGTGCCGGCCGCCCGGCAGATCGCCTCGATGTTTTTCACAATATAGTTCACCTCTTTTTCCGCGGCGGACGAGTAGTGCGGAAAATTCGGGTCAACGCGCGCCTCGGCCGGCACTCCGGTGCGATAGTCGGTGGCCATCTGACCGGAGAAAAAGAGGAAGGAGCCGGCCTGAACGGCCTGCGGCTCATGGGCCAGAGGAATAGGAGCTGCCTCGGTCCGGATGGTGCGCTTCGCCGGTCCGTCCTGCGGGACATAGGCAACCAGATTAATGGCGATACGTAAGCCCGGAACACCGAGGTCGTTGACCGGTACGGTGGTTCGGGCTGGCGGGTCTGTGGGGAAATACTGTTTCCAGATTTGTTCCAGGCGGTAAAAGTCCTGGATGTCCGTCATATAGACTTCCGCCTTGACCACATGCTCAAGCGATGCACCGGCGGCCTGCAGAACGGCCTGCTGAGCCTTCAGAACATATTCGGTTTGCAAGCGGGCGCTCTCCGCATAATAGGGAAAGTTGGGATCGACCTGGGCTCCGGGTGCAAGCCCGCTTGAAAAGTCGGTGGCCGTCAGGCCGGCGGTAAAGATAAACTCCCCGGCTTTCACGCCGTAGTGATACAGGGTCTGGCCGTTGAGCCCGTGTATGGCCGGCGGGGGCAGGGCTTCGGCCTGAATAACCTCCGGTCGTTGGCCGGTCTCGGACACAAAGCCCACCAGGTCGGTCTCCAGAGTACAGCCCGGTACGGGCAGCTCTTCCAAAAGAACAGTCGTATGTGGCGGGACGCCAGTGGAGCCAAAAGTCTGCTGCAAGACCTCGGAAGCGCCGTGCAACTCCTGGGTATGGGTATGGTAGAGCGTGAATGAGACACACTGTTCCAGGGAGGAGCCTGCGGCCTCAAGCGTGGCGCGCAGATTGTTGGCAATATACTGGGTCTGGCGTTCGATATTGCTGCCGTGGTGGGGGAAGTTCGGGTTAATGGTGGCCGCCGGCGGAATCCCGGTCTGAAAATCCGAGGCCACTTGGCCGGATATGAAGACAAACGGTCCGGCCTTGACTGCGGGTGAGTATGCGACGCGCGGCATGGGAAGAGCCTCTGGAAAGATCGCCTCTTTTTTCATAGCTTCCTCCTTTACATTGCCGTCTTCTTCTTTCTCTTCGGCTGTGTCAAGGCTTGTTCTTCGTTCGCTTGCAGGGTGCTGCGGCCAGTGTCACAATTGAGCCCGGCGAGATTCTACCGAGCAGTCATAAGGAGGGTCGGCATGCAGAAGATCCAACGCGGCGAGGTAACCAGATACGCCTTCGATAACCGGGACGAACCCGTCCTGCGGGTCCAGGCCGGTGAAGTCTTCTCGGTAGAGACCGAGGATGCGCTCTCGGGCTTAATCGAGATCGACCTTGTGATCGCCTCGCTCATGCATTGGAAAAACCAGAATAGTCAGATCGCTGAACTCGGACTTCTCCGCGGCCAGTAATGAGATGTCGTATTCTCTGATTCTTTCGCCCGGCAGCGAGAGTCGCTCCAGAGCATACAGCCGAGTCTTTGGAGCAATGCCCTCTTCGAGCAGCAGGCCGGCGATGTCGGTGGGCATCAAATCAAAGGGGCGTGGCAGCACGACGAGGTTGCGCCGACGATTCTTCAGCATCGCAATGAGTTCTCGCAAGCCTTCCTCGTGGCCCTCGCGCGCGTGGAGCGTGATAAACATGGAGGTCTCTATTGTCAGGCCAAGCCGGGCGCATGCCATCTGGGCCGAACTGATCCCAGGGATAAGCTCCACGTCGGCGCGCCGCCGTACCCTGTCCAGCAATTCCTTGGCCGAGAAATTCAGGTCGCCCCAGGCGCACACCACGCACCGCTTGTCCGCTTCCGCATAGGTCGCAAGCTGTTCCAGCACATCCTCCTGGTTGCGATAGCGCATCGGCAGGGCTTCTCCGCCAATCCAACGCCGTACGGGACCCAACACGGTCTCGAATCCGGCTACGTAATCGGCATTGCGGATGGCGTCTCGCGCCTTGAGCGTCAACAGGTCGGGATCACCGGGGCCAACGCCCACAACAGTGATGGTTGCCACAAGAACGTCTCCTCTAAGTAGAGTGTCGAAACATGACCCCGATACTTTATCGTTTCCTCTTTCTTCACTGCCCTCTTCCCCTTTCCCGGCAGCTCTGTCAAGGCTCGAACTTTGTTCGCTTGCAGGGTGCTGCAGCCAGTGTCACAATTGAGCCCAGCGGGATTCTACCGAGCAGTCATAAGGAGGGTCGGCATGCAGAAAATCCAACGCGGCGAGATAACCAAATACGCCTTCGATAACCGGGACGAACCCGTCCTGCGGGTCCAGGCCGGTGAAGTCTTTCAGGTAGAGACCGAGGATGCGCTCTCGGGCCTGATCGAGGACGACAGTGATAACCCGGTTGTCCATCAGTTTGTGGATGATCCCCATGTTGCCGCACTCGCGGTCGCCTATCCACCCAAATACAATCCCGTGGTCGGCCCGATTTATATAGAAGGCTGCGAGGCGGGCGACGTGCTGGCCGTGCATATCGATTTTATCGATCCCTGGCGCTACGGCTTTTCCGGTATTCTGCCCGGTATCGGCCCGTACGGTAATTCGACCCTGTTTGATGGGCAATGCGCTCAGGCACGGGTACAGGTGATCGAGCATCTGCCCGGACCGAGCGGCCATACCCGCGACGGCAAGGGCGTCTATTCCGATAAGCTGACCTGGGACCTCCAGCCCTTTTGCGGCACGCTGGCAACCGCACCGGAGCGGGAAGTCTTCACCTCTCTCCTCGGACAGGGGCCTTTTGGTGGTAATATCGATTGTCGCGATATTTGCGCCGGGCATACGATCTATCTGAACTCCTATAACCCGGGCGGCTTGCTGTATATCGGGGATATTCACGGTGGCCAGGGAGACACCGAGTTTACCGGCATTGCCGACGAGACCCGCGCCACCATGCAGTTGAGCTGTACGGTGATGAAGAACAAACGCCTGCCCTGCGTGCGGATTGAAAAGCCCGACAGTATTGTGGCGGTGGGTATTAACCGACCCATGGAGCAGGCCGTGTACGATGCGGCCCAGAACATGCTCGAATGGCTGCGCGAAGACTATGACATCAAGCCGCAGGATATGTACATCCGCATGTCGTGCGATCCCGCTTTCCGGGTACGGACCTATCAGATGGTCCGGGCGCTCACCATCGAACATGTGGTCGGAGCGGAATATCCCAAGGAACGGCTGAGCGCAGCCTTTTAACGACAGGAGCAAGCCCATGGCCGACTTACTCGTACACGGAAAATATCTTCTCAACCCAGCCCGGCCGGGAGAAAAAACAACGGTGGTGCAGGACGCGGCCGTGGCCGTGACCGGGACCAGCATTGTGGCGGTGGGGAATTATAGCGCGCTCAAAAAGCAATACCCCGACTACCGGGAGGTCGGTTCAAACGAACATCTCATTTTGCCCGGTCTGATAGACGTGCATCACCACGGTTGGGGGCTCAGCGCGGTCCAGCAAGGCGCGTTGGACGATACCCTGGAGCCGTGGATCTACGACCTGCTGATGCTCAAATCCCCGACCAACGTCTATCTGGACACGCTCTACGGCAATATGAAGCTACTTGAGTCCGGGGTGACGACGGTCCTGCACAGTCATTTCTGCCGCACGGGGAACTACGAGGACGAGGTCAACGCGACGCTCAAAGCCTATGAGACCTCGGGGCAGCGGGTTGCCCTGGCGCTTGAGGTCATGAACCAGCATCCGTTTGCCTATGACGACGACTGGTTTCTGCAACACCTGAGCGCGCCGCTCCGCACACGGGTCGAAGCCGCGCTGCAGGCCCGTCCGCCCATAGACCGCGATACCTATCTGAACCTTGTCGAGAAGTATTATACCGAGCGTAATCAAGAGGGCACGGCCAAGGTAAAGATTCTCTACGGGCCGATTAATTCAGTCTGGACAACACCGGATATTCTCGAAGCGATTGGTGAGCGGGTCCAACAGGGCCGGGGGCTCCACCTGCACGTTGTTGAAACGCCGTATCAGGCCGAATATTTCTTCAAGCACTACGGCAAGAGCAATATGGCCTGGCTGCACGATATGCACCTGCTCGGTCCCCGCACCTCTTTTGCCCATGCCGTCTGGACGACGCGGGACGACCTGGCGCTCCTGGCCGAGACCGGAGTGACCGTGTGCCACAACGCCAGCTCGAATCTGCGTCTCCGGAGCGGTATCGCCCCGGTGGCTTTTATGCACGAGCGTGGCGTCAATATCGGGGTTGGGACGGACGGCGGAACGCTCAACGATGATGACGATATGGTCCAGGAACTGCGCTTGGTCTCCAAGCTACACCGCCTGCCGCGTCCGACCTCGCCCTGGGTCAGCCCGCACGATGTCATTCGCATGGCTACGTTGAACGGAGCGCGGGCAACTCTGCGGGCAGACGCCATTGGCAAGGTCGAACCGGGCCGGGCTGCGGATATCATTCTGGTGAATCTGCAAACCATGACCCAGCCGTATCTCGCGCCTGACATCCATATGGCTGACGCCTTTGTCTACCGGGCCAAGGGGACGGATGTGGAGACCGTCATTATTGACGGTGAGTTGGTCATGGAAAACCGCACGCACTTGCGTTTCAATAAGGAAAACCTGCTCGGTCAGCTCCGCGAAGCCGCGGCTCAGCCGCCGACCGCCCAGGACCTTCAGCGGGCCGACCTCTTCCGTCAATGCCGTCCGGTATGCGTTGAGTTCTTGAATCAGTATCTGGACCGGGAGATGGCCCCGCAGTATGTGTTTAACCGGATGGCGTGAGCAGGGGTGATGTGGAAACCCTCATCGCACGCCGCGACTTTCACAAGCTGGTGCTGAGGGCTGGGGCGGTCGTGTTGCCTGGTTGTCGGTCTCAAACATACTCTGCGGTTCCTCCTGGCGGCAGAGTCCTGATCGTTGGGGCTGGCATGAGTGGACTGGCCGCAGCTCGTGAGCTCCAGCGCGCCGGCTACACGGTCACCATTCTGGAAGCCCGAGACCGCATCGGTGGTCGGGTCTGGACTGACCGCCGCTTTGAACCTCCCATCGACCTCGGGGCGTCCTGGCTGCACGGCGGGCGGGGCAATCCACTCAAGGCCGTTGCCGCGAACCTGGGTCTCAGGACGCGGGTGAGCGAGTATGGCAATCTGGCGGCCTATGAACTGGGCACGGTCGGTCGGTCAGCCGTCCCCCGCACCGCGTTTGAGTCCGAATATGCGAAATTGGAAGCCGCGGTGTATAGACAGAGCGGCTGGACCTATGTCTCGACTCTGGCTCGCCGCTGGCTTGGACGCCCCGGTACCAAGGCTTCGGTTGCCAATGTCTTGAGTGCGCTTCCCGCTCCGTTGAACGAGGCCGGTCGTCTGGCGCGCTGTCGGATCGAGAGGGGCATAGAGAACCTCTACGCCGCGTCTCCGCACGACCTCGGTTTTGCCGGTTTATTGTACGAATCGATAACCGGACCGACAGGGGAAGGTTTTCCCTCGGGAGAGCAATTCGTGCTCGATGGAATGGACCGGCTGGTCCGGCATCTTGCCGAAGGTCTCCCGGTCCGGTTCGGTCAGACTGTTAAACGAATTGCGTATGGAACAGACGGCGTCCTGGTTGAGACGGAGCGAGAAACGTTTACCGTAGACGGAGTGGTTGTCACCGTCCCCATCGGGGTGCTGCAA
Organism: Candidatus Binatia bacterium; assembly: GCA_022820725.1. Classification (GTDB taxonomy): domain Bacteria; phylum Desulfobacterota; class Binatia; order Bin18; family Bin18; genus Bin18. The sequence continues at coordinate 104,518 of JAJEFA010000010.1, read as the reverse complement.
TCGGACCAGATCGTCTTTGAGCCGGCATTACCACCCTCACATCGGACCGCCTTGTCCCGCATCGGTATGGGACTCTTCAATAAGATCATCCTGCGCTTCCCGCGCGTGTTTTGGCCCGAGGAGCCGGATTTTGTTTTTGTGTGTGGCAGCAGCCTGTGCTCTTTTTATGTCAATTTTGCCGCCTATGCTGGCGTTCCCATGCTGGTCGGTCTCAGCGGTGGGACTGCTGCCGACGAGATTGAGGAGCTGTCAGACCAGGCCATTGTGACACGGCTACGAAAAGAATTCTCCGGCGTGATGGGGGTGGCCGTTCCCGAGCCAACCGAGGTGATTATTCAGCGCTGGCGCTCGGACCCGTTTGCGCGCGGGTCGTATGCCTATCTCCGTGTCGGGGCGAATGGCGGGGAACCGGAGATTCTTTCAAGACCGATTGCCGGTCGGGTCTTTTTCGCTGGGGAAGCCCTGCATCTCCATGACCCTGGGACGGTCCACGGAGCATACTGGACGGGCCAGCGCGCGGCCCGGCAGGTCCGGGCTCAAGGCGGTTGAACGTCGCGTCTCGAGCGGACGGGCTCTGTCGCTGTGGGGCCGCTATGACTCCCGGCCTCGGTCGATTCGGAAAGCCGTATGCCACCTGCACTCCATGCCGGGAACGGAACAGCGCCAGGGCGCGGGCCAAGCCGGGGCCTCAGCCTGCTCGTCGATAGCGAGTATCCCTAGAGCGTGTTAGGGACTTTGGAGGATCAGAGCGACGATCCGTTTGAGCATCAGCGTTGCAAACGTCAAGAAGTGGAGCCCGGCCAACGTTGCAGGGAGACGTTCATAGTCGCGAGCCAAGCGCCGAAAGCGGGCTGTCCACCCGAAACTGCGCTCAACCACCCAGCGGCGGGGGAGGAGAACGAAGCCGTGCTTGGCGTCCGCGAGCTTGACCACCTCCAGGCGGATGCCCACCGCTGCCGCCTCCTGGGCCGGCTGTGCCCCGGTATAGCCTTGATCGACAAAGGCGAGGTTGACCCGCTCTCCGGTCACCGCTTGGACTTGGCGCGCGAGCGTCTTGACCTGCGCTCGATCCTGTTCGTTGGCCGGCGTGATGTGGAGGGCTAAGAGATGGCCCAACGTATCGACGGCCATATGCACCTTGCTCCCCTTGCGGCGCTTCCCCCCATCGTAGCCCGCCCCCCACTCTCGGGGCTCGCCTGTAACGTTCGACTATCAAGCACGGCCGCCGAGGGCTGGTCCTGGCGCCCCCCTGCCACCCGCAGCACCGTCCGTAAATCGTGCACCAACGCCTCGAACACCCCCGCCTTTAACCACCGCTGGGTCTGTTGATAGACCACCGACCACGGAGGCAGATCATTGGGTAACATCCGCCACGGGGCCCCGGCCCGCACCAGCCAGCGAACGCCGTTGAAGACCTCTCGCAACGCATGCCGCCGTTGGGGAGCCGCTTCCGTCATTAACGTCACATAGGGCGCGACTAACGCCCACTCCTCGTCACTCACATCGCTCGGATACGCTCTCCGTTCCATCCCCGCATCCTAAGCCACCTAGCCCTCAAAGTGCAGAACACCCTCTAGTCAAATGACTAGGGACAGGTGTGGCCTTCCTGCCATTTCTACTACACTATATCTAAGCAGGATCACGCGGAGGGAACGATGCAGGACAGGCGTCATCCACGGGGATCGCCGGAAGCCGTGCCATGAGCGACCAAGACGCATTTGACCGTATTCTCGCGTCGTTACACGACGCCATGCTCGACGACAGCCTGTGGCCAGCCACCTCGGCCCTGATTGATGAAGCCTGTGGCATACAGGGCAATGCCCTGCTGGTCGGCGAAGGGCCGAAGGACGCTATCCAGGACCACTTCGTTGGGCTCTGCTACCGGGGGCAGCGCCGCGCAGACTGGGAGCGTGAGTACCTCGAAATCTACCTGCCCATCGCCGAACACGCACCACGTTTCCGACAACTGCCCGACAGTCACCTCGTGCACATCACCGACCTGTACACTGCTCAGGAGTTGCAGACCTCACCTACCTACAATGAAGCCTTCTCCAAGGGCGATGCCCAAGACAGCTTGACCGTGCGCCTGGACGGGCCGGGTGGCTCCATCATCTCCTGGAGCCCCCTGGACCCTGTCACCCCGGGCGGCTGGGGGTCTCAACAACTCGCCATGATCAAGAGGTTGCTGCCCCATCTCCAGCAGTTTATTCGCGTCCGCCAGGCGCTGGTCGGCGCCGAGGCCCTGGGCACGTCCCTGACCGCCCTGCTCGACAACACCCGGATCGGCATCATCCATCTGGACCAGCGTGGCCAGATCATCGCGGCCAATGACCGCGCCCGGGACCTTCTGCGCCACGGCCATGGGCTAACGGACCAGGGCGGGGTACTCCATGCACGGACGCCGGCGGACCGGGACCGGCTTGCGCGCTTGGTGGCTGCCGCCCTGCCGACTTCCAGCAGTCCCCCCATCAGCGGAACGACGACGCTCCACCAGGGTGCCCTGCTGCCGCGGCTCGTGGTCCACGTCAAACCCGTGGGGGTGAGACAATACGGCTATGGCGCGCGACGTACGGCCGTACTGGTGCTGGTGGCCGAGCCAGGGCGGGCGCCCCGTATCGATCCCGGTCTGGTGGCCGCTACCCTGGGCCTCACCCAAGGGGAGAGCCAAGTCGCGGTCTGGGTGGCCGAAGGGTGGACGGCGCACGAGATAGCCGTGGCAACGGGGCGCACGGACCGCACCATCCGGTGGCACATGCAGCAGATCTACCACAAACATGGCATCTCTCGGCAGGCCGACTTGGTGCGGCTGGTGCTGTCGGTTGCTACGGTCGCTTGACCGCGTCAGGCAGGAGGCGGGGCAGCGCGCGGCCCGGTAGGTCCGGGAAGTGCGAAGATAGTAAGAGGCTTATTAAAAATCTGTCAATCTCTCTAAAAAGGAACATCGTCGTCTTCTTGTGGAGGAAGAGGTTGAGTCTGACCTAACTCTACATCTGCTACCATACTCTCAAGGATATCATCCACTCCTAAGGCCGAGATTCTGGCCGCCTCAAAGAGTTCAGAAAGTAATTCTCTCGTAGCATCCACAGCGTAGAGTGGTCCTATCTGGTCAAGTGTACGCCCCTTTCTGTTTTGCAGATAAGCCGCATAGTACTCATCATTCTCAAAGTCCGCACTATGCTCGATACGAATTAATCCATCTCCTAAGGCAATGCGAAAGGCGGACTCATTAGCGGTTTCATGCCAACGGATGTCTTTTTCTCGAGTCTTTGACAGCAATTTTTCAAGTAGTACGCTGAATTTCTCGCTAGCCATTGTCAATCTCCAACGCCGCGTTCTTTAAGCGGCCATCCAAGCGTCCTAAAGTAATAGTGAGAGTATCCAGCGCCTCTCGCATTTTGGGTGAAAGAGAAGTAGCACGTCCACCTCTTGTTATTTCTTCCAGCCGTCGCAGTATGAGTCCAAGGTCATCAATCGATGCTGAGATATAGTTACTCTCATCTAGTTTAATATTGCTATCTTCAACAACTGATGCAAGAAGGAGCCTAAGCTGTTCACACCGATCAATTGCCCTTTCCCATTGCTCCATTCGACAGGTATTCTTGAGTTCGAAAGCGAGACGAACTCCATCCGCAATCTGGTCTGAAAAAAGCCGAGTACTGACTTGAGCGATAGCTCCTTGCGCTATTCGGGTTGCCTCTTCGGCCGCTCTGCGCGTTTGTTTGATCTTCCATAACGTAAAGGTGAACCCTGCGAGTGTCAGGATCAATCCTACAATACTGGCAAGGTCGCCATAAGTAGAAAGGAGAGGTTCCCACGATAAAAGGCTCTCTTGGGATCGATCCAAATCCTGCTCCACCCTCTCTCCTCTTACTGTCGATTGATCCTTAAACCGTTCAGCCGATTCTTTGAGAGACGTTATAGTATTTTTGTAAGATTAGAATAAAACCCGCCAACATATCATCCATGCCTCTTGCTTTCTGCCTAAAATGTCTTCAACTCCAGAAACTCACCCACGTCCTGACCAAGTCCCTGGCGGACGGCTTCTTTGTAGACGGTGAAGCCGGCGGCAACATCCTGGATTGCGGTGCCCACGGATTTGAACAGGGTGATCTCGTCCGAGCCCGTGCGGCCTGGGGCGCGACCGGCGACTACTTCTTTGAGTTCCGTTACTTTGGCGCGATCATACGTCCCGGCTGCCATTGCGGCTTTGAGGTCGCCCGACTCGCCCTCCATCTGTACCCGCGAATCGACCACAATGCGCTCCGCGTTCCGGAAGGTCTCCGCGTCAATCTCGCGGAGTTGTAAGCCGGTTGAACCAATCGAATTGATGTGACTGCCGGTTTCCATCCACTTGCCACGGTAGGCGATCAGATCACCGACTCCGGTGGTGTTAGTCGCAACTACTACAATATCAACACCGCTGACTGCTTCCTCCGGGGTCGTGACCGCGCTGAGGTTGATGCCCAGTTGCTCACTCATCCGTGTGGCAAAGCGCTCGCGATTCGCTTGAGTTGGACTAAAGACTTTGCCGGTTTCAATCGGTCGGACGGCGCACACGGCCTGTAAGTTTGTCGTCGCTTCCAGACCCGAGCCAATCACGCCCACGGTCCTGGCTTCGGGTGGGGCCATATACTTGGTGGCCACGCCGGTCGTCGCGCCGGTGCGCGTCGCGGTCAGATAGGCGGCGTCCATGAGCGCCAAGAGTCGTCCGTCTTTTTCGTCATAGACCGCAATGAGATAGCGCACGCCGTGCTGGACCGAGCCGTGAAACACCTTATACCCCATCAGACCGCTGTCCCGCATCACCGCCGGCATGACGCGAAAAAAACCAGAAGTCGTTGCCAGATTCAGACGCGGGGGAAGTTCGACCACGTCTCTGGCTTCTTCGAGCAAGCCCTGTTCGATGCGGTCGATCTGGGTCTTGATGTCCGTGGCTCGTTCTACGTCTCTGTTTGTCAGGAGTAGGGTCACGCGGTCTCCCTAGGCCGGGTTGCGCCCGATAAAGAACTCTTTGTCGTCCTCGACCGGGACTTCGAGTCCGGAGGCGATCAGTCCCTGGCGTAAGGGCTTCATCTGACGGTCGTTCAGGCGCATGGTCGGCGTGCGGAGCGGACCGCCGTTAAAGCCGCTCAGCCAGCCTTGGTATTTCCAAATCATCCGGTGCAAAAAATTTGAGCCCGCCAGCATGGCCATGGCCTGCATACTTGCCTGACGCGCCGGGTGAATCTGCCAGTATAATTTCATGGCGGCCTCGAACTGCCCGTCCTGGATCAGGCCGAAAATCCTGGGAATCATCGACCCCCAGTACTCATAATTGCTCGTCCCCATAAACTGCATGGGCACCAGGCTGGCCATGGGCAGACCGTTGCCTTCAATCGGTTCGGTGACAACGACCCGGTCGCCGAACCGTTTATATACGTCCACAAAGCCGCCGATGGACGGCATGCCGCCTTCCGCCTTGATCGCCGCGATATTCGGCACCTCGTCGAGCAGGCGCTGGATCAGCTCCGGACCAAAGCCCGCGGCCGGATGGATGCGTTCAAATCCCCACAGCGGAACGGGAAAGAGCATCACCGCCAGATTGGTGTTGTCACAAAACGTTTTGGTGTAGCGATAGATATCGTCGGCGCTGTCCGGGTAAAAGGTGGGAGGGTAGGAGAGCAGAACGAGGTCAGCGCCCGCCCGTTCGGTCGCTTGGACGGCCTCGATATTTTCTTCCAGGTTATTGAAGCTGGCATGGTGGATGAGATGGAGCCGCCCCCCGGCTTCATCTGCCGCCCACTGTGCGAATTGGACGTACTCGTCAAACGTGGTCGCGGTTTCGGCAACGAGTAGGGTGCCCCAAAAGCCGTATTCGATTTCCTTACGCACATCGTGGCGAATGGCTTTTTCGTTCAGTCCGCGTAAATCCTGGGTAAAGGTAGGGGTGATGGTATTGGCCACACCCTTCATGGTCGCCTTGGCCCACTCGCGTGCTTCGTGCTTTCGATAGTCTGCCATACTGTCACCTCTTATCCGTTGAGAGAGTTGAGAAAATTCCGCACCAGGGCCTCACATTCGCCGCGTTTATGCGTGCCGTAATACAGAATCCGATTGTTGATCGGATCCCCGGCAAAAAACCACTCGTACAATAACTGCCGCCCGCCAAACTGGGTGCTGATGGCATCCCAGGCCAGCTTCATGATACGCACCCGCTCCTCGGCCGGGGTATCACGGCCACGTAGATAACGCGGCAGGAGGTCTTGCAGGGCGGGGTTGGCGAAATCCTGCTCGGTCGGGGTCATGACCAGGCCGCTGCTGCCCGCAAGGCGGATAACTTCGACCGCCCTTGTGTGGACGAAGGGAAAAAAGATGCGCAGTGTGGTGATGCCCAGCATGCCCTTGTCCGGTGCTCCAAAGAGGGTGGCCAGACCCGGCACGAAACTCTTTGCCGCGGCGACCGCTTCTGAGGCGGAATCTATCTCGCCTTCGCCGGCCTGGGCATTTGTCAAGACCTCGTGCGCTGTGGCCGTTACCAGGCCGTCGGCCAGCTCTACGTAGGAGACGAGTTCGCCAAGCAGCTCCTGATAGCGCACAATCTCCGAGCGCCCGATGCTGTGGGCGACCAGACAGGCCAGGCCGGTCATAAAGCGCAGTTTGACCGCCCCCCGAATAACCGCCTGCAAGGCAAAATAGCCGGGCATGCGGGGCGCAATGAGATTATACGTTTCCACATCCCGAGCCGCGAAAACCCGCTCCCACGGGACGAGCACATTGTCAAAAACGGCAATGGCGTCGCCTTCGTCAAATCGACTGCTCAACGGACGGTTAAAGTCTCCGGCCCCGGCATCATACGGCTCCCGGCAGATAAACTTGAGCCCTGGGGTGGCTACCGGGATGGAAAAGCTGACGGCGTACGCTTCTTGTCCCGGCTTGCGCGGCATATACGGCGCAACCCAGATATCATCGCTGATCGGGGCGAGGGTAGACAGCATGCGGGCGCCGTTGACGATCAGGCCGGCATCGGTCTCCTTGACGATGCGGATGCTTTCCTGGTCCGCTACGCCTTTGGTCTTGTCAATCTGTGGATCGACCAGGGTGTGGGTCAGGCAGAGGTCTTTTTCGCGGCACACCTCATAATACGTCCAGGCGTTGTCCCCAAAGCGCGGCTCGTTGCGCCCCAGCCAGCCGGTGATTGCCGCCATATCGGCGACAAAGGCGTTCATATAGTCGGGCAGGCGACCCATCATGCCGCAGGTCAACTCGCACCGCGTTGTCTCCCCAAAGCGTCGCTTTTCAATGTCCGCCCAGCTTTCGGCCAACACAAACGAGGTACTGACCGGCTCATGCGAGGTGGGGGAGGGATAGGTCAGAATGTCTTTATAGGGGTCCTGGTACTGGCAGTCGTACAGCCGGGCCATCTCCCGGATGACGCCTTGAAAGGCGGGGTAGGTGGTCACGTCACGGACGAGTTCTCCGTTGACGTACAGCTCCCGGTCGTCTCGGAGTCCGTCAATATATTCCTGGCCACGACGTACGCCCATGGGTGCTCCTCTCTCGGCGGATTACATCATGAGCATCAGGCCGCCGTCCACATAAATCAACTGGCCGGTGATGTAATGCGCCGCTCGGCTGGTGAGCAGCAGCACCGCCTGGCCAATATCAACCGGCTGGGCCCAATCCCCGAGTGGAATTTTTTCGGCAAACGTGGCGTCGAGCGGCTCTGTCGTATCCTGCCCCATTTCCTTGGCCAGATTACTCCGTACGCGTAAAGAGCCCGGCGTTTTCACCGCCCCCGGCGCAATCGTATTGACCGTAATCTTATGGGGTGCATACTCCAGTGCACTCGCCCTGGTAAAGGCGTTGAGGCCGCCTTTGCTGGCATCGTAATGCGCCATGCCCAGATAGGTCCGGGCGGTATTGATGGAGGAGATGTTAATAATCCGCCCGCCGCGCCCGCCGGCTATCATCTGCTCGGCGGCAAAGCGGGTGCACAGGAACGGACCACGCAGGTTCACCCCCAACACCTTATCCCACAGCGCGGTTTCCATTTCGGCCAGCCGGGCCATGGGATAGATGGCCGCATTATTGACCAGAATGTCGATGCGCTGGAACTGGTCCATGACCGCGGTCACCATATTTTTGACCGAAGCTTCGTCGGATGTGTCCGCACCGACGGCCAGGGCTGTCCGGCCCTGGCCGTTGAGGACCTTGGCCGTGGCGGCCGCGGTTTCAGCGTCGGTATCCACCAGAGCAACACGGGCTCCGGCGGCGGCTAGAATTTCCGCGACGCCCTGGCCGATGCCTTTGGCGCCGCCTGTGATGAGGGCCACCTGGCCGTCGAGATTGAAGAGTTGCGTGATTGAGGTTTCCATATACGTCCTTGCTCAGAGAGGGGAGATGTTAGAAAAAGACGGTTATATTCTCCAGCACGTTATGATCGAGCAGGATAAAGCGTTCTTCATTCCTCCAGGTATTGTCAATACGCCGCCACCAGTCCTCCCGGCAGCCGACGAACAAGTGCTCGGTCCCTTCCCAGCGGCTGCGGAAGACCTGAAAATTTGAACTGACCTTCACTCGGTCCGGTCCGTCGGTCTCAAGGATTTGCACATTGGAGACAAAATGCCGGATGCGGGAGCGCGGCTCCTCGGCATGGGCGGCCCCGGTTCTCAGGCGTTTAACACGCAGGGTCAGGCTGGTTTTGTCATCATCAAAGTGAGCCAGGAGATGAGGCTGAGACAGGTCTTCCCGTCCCGGCTCTAGATTGCCGCGGACCGGGGCCCAGTAGCGAATCGTGTCGGTAAACAGCTCAAGCCACTCTTCGAGCTTATCGTTGTCCAGCAGCCAGGCCTCATAATAGAGCAGTTCCTCGAACTCGTGACGGAGTCGGGTGCGGTCTGCCGCGTCCATCATGCTCCACCCATGAGAGCCTGCCACTGTTCGTATACGCCAAAAATGCCGATTTCCGTTGAGGGGGGATGAATCAGACCCGGCTTGTCCGGGTCGGTGCGGCCATGCCCGGCGCCCATCTGATAGTTGAGGGGGAAGTTCCGGCGGTGTATGCCACGCAGGGCCTTGACACTATTACCCCACATTTCGCCGTCATCCTGCTCGAAGATACCGCTGGGCGAAAAGGTCAGAATCTGCATCTTCCGGGCGATCTCGACCACCTCAGGCGGAGCTTCCTGCTCGATCATGGCCCAGGAGTATGCCTCCATATTATACGGGCCGCGTGGATGCCAGACACGAATGGTCAAGAAACCCAGAAAGGTCAGAATGGAAAAATTCGGAAATACGTTCCCCACATGAACACAGCCGACCAGTTCGCTCTGGGCCGGTGTCAGGCGTTGTCTGGCCGCGGCCTGTATCTGTTCCATATGGTGCGCCAGCGGGGCGGGCACGCCGCCGGCCATGTCAATCTTGAAATTGATCCAGCCATGCCCGTTCTCCAGCTTGGCTTCAAAATCTCGCACCCAGGGCCGATCACCGAGAAATTTTCCGTTTGCCGGGCCGAGACCGATTTTGAGCATGCTCTCGTGGGCCGCTCCGGTATGATAGTTGTCGCCGTTGAACTGCTCGGCGGCCAGCTTCCAGTTGCCGCCCAGATTCCAGCGGTGCAATCCGGGTAGGACAACCATACCGCCTTCAGTCTTGTTGAAGATCAGATCGAGATACCACTTCATATCCCCGAGATAGGCATCCAGACTCTGGGCGTTCTCGTCGAAACAGGCAAAGATGAGGCCGCGAAACGATTCCACGCGGGGCACTTCGATCAGACCCCAGTCCTCCCGGTTGAGTTCCTCGTAATAGGCTTCCTTGAATTGCGGAACGCCGATAAGCCGGCCCTGGTTGTCGTACGTCCAGCCATGGTAGGGGCAGGTAAACGCTTTGGCGTTGCCGGCGTCCAGGCGGCACATGCGCGCGCCGCGATGTCGGCAAGAGTTCAGAAAGACCCGGATTTTTCCACTTGCCGTCCGGCAGACCAGGACCGACTCCTCGCCCATGTAGTGGGTGACGAAGTCGCCCGGATTGGGGAGCTGGGATTCATGCGCCAGATAGAGCCAGCAGCGGCCGAAGATGCGCTCCTGCTCGTCCCGGTAGACCTCTTCGTCAACAAAGACCCGGGGGCTGACCGTACATTTTTCCAAGTCAACCAAGTGTGACCAGTCTGTCACGCCGCGTGCTCCTTAATTCCTTCTCCCCGGTGAGGGGAGGGGGATCGTCTCTAATGACTCACGTGCTTATGGCCCCAAATGCTGCCGGTGCGATGCAACTGGACCTGCCAGGTCGTGTCATCAACCTCACGCGCCCCCCAGCCGTATTCGACGCTAAAGCCGGACGGGGTTTTGAGATAAAAGGACAGCATCAGGTCATTGGTATGCCGGCCCAGGGTCATATCAATCGGCACCTGCTTGCTCTGACACAGATCGTAGGTTGACCCCACATCGTCCAGGCTTTGGAGCTGCACCATAAAGTGGTGCATCCGTTTGGGCATCTTGCCTTCCCAGAAGGCCATGCTGTGGTGACGCGGATTGCAGTGCAGAAAGGCGAGGTTGAGCGTTGAGGTCACGCCGCGCTCGGGCTGGGGGCGTACCCAGTCGCTCAGGCGAAAGCCCAGCACATCCCGGTAGAAGTGCAGGCTTTCCTCCAAACTATCGACCGTCATGGTGATATGGCCGAGCCCCATATCCCCGGTGGTAAACCCGGAAATCGGCCGGGGAGACTGAAAGGGTTTATCCACGCCCACCAGGGGTCCATAGAAGATTTCGGTTGCCAGGCCGTTCGGGTCTTGAAGCTTGAGCAGACCAACGACTCGCCGGGCTTCGGCCTCCTCCGGGGTTCCCCATTCGACGGCAATATCATTGGCGCTGAGCTGATCACCCATCGCTGTGAGTGTTTCCTCGTCCGCCACTTCCCAGCCGACCAGGGTGAGGTCGTCTGCGTCACCGGGAGAGACAATGAAGCGGTGGTGGTAGTCGTCCATCCGCAACAGCAACGAGCCGTCCGGGTCGCGGGTATGCGCCTGGAGTCCCAGCACTCCGGTGGCGAATTGTTCCCATTCGTCAACATTGCTGACGCCCAAGCCGATGTAGCCGAGTTGTGCCACGCGTGCCATAGCAAGCCTCCTTCAATATCTATTTTTCCATAGCGCGTTTTGGTCTCAGCGAAAATCCCTCTTCTTCGAAACAACATGCTTTTTGGACCATAGACAGTGCGCCTGCTGGTATGACACAGTGTCAACGGCTGAATACTCAGAAGGGAGCCGCGTGATGGACAGCAAGCGAATCATTGGCATCGTTCTTATCGGGATTGGGGTTGCGGTTGCGGTCCACACCATCGTTGAGCCACTCTATCACGTCTCCAGCGAGGCCCATCCGTACAGCCCGCTGTGGACCGTACTGGACCCGTTAATGGGGCTGGCGATCGTGCTGGGCCTGATCGTCGGCTATCCACGTATGAAACGCGCCAGCAGCGCCGGGCCGGACGCGCCCGTTACCTGGGAACGTCTGGCCGCCACTACGATGTTCTACGGCTTTCTGGGCGTGGGTATCCTCTTCTTCTGGAGTTGGTTCAACACCATGTCGGTCAGCGCCGACTTCGCCCCAGGAAAGGGCGAGAACGTGAGCGCCCTGGTCTGGATGATCATTGACACGCTGCTGCCGCTACTTTTGGGCGCGACCGGCGTATCCCTTCTCCGCGACGACCCGTAAGGGAATGATATGACCAAACTCCAGTCCCCTTCCCCTTGTTGATTTCTCTATGCGATTTGAGGCGGTGATCTTTGACTGTGACGGGGTGCTGGTTGATAGCGAGACACTCGAAAACCAGGTGTTTGTCGAGTGTGTGGCCGACTTGGGTCTGGACCTGACGGTAGCGGAGGCGGTTGCGATGTATAAAGGGCGCAAGCTGGCCGAGTGCATCGCCTCGGTTGAAGAGCGGCTGGGTCGCTGTGTGCCGGACTCTTTTGTTCCCGACTTCCGGACGCGTAGCGCCAAAGTCTTTGAGGATCATTTGCAGCCGGTCCCTGGGGTTGAAGCCGTCATTCAGACTCTACAGGCGCGGTCTGTCCCGTTCTGTGTGGCGTCCAGCGGGCCGCGTGAGAAGATAGAAGCGAACCTCGGTATTACTGGTCTGCTGGCATATTTTCAGGAGTCTATTGTGAGTGCGTATGAAGTCGGGAGTTGGAAGCCTGACCCTGGCCTGTTCCTCCATGCGGCCCGGACGCTTGAGGTTACGCCCGAAACCTGCGCGGTGATTGAGGACAGTTTGCCTGGGGTTCAGGCTGGTGTGGCGGCCGGCATGACTGTATTCGGCTATGCCCGAGACACTGAGGCGGAACCCCTGGCTGCCGCCGGGGCTCAGGTCTTTCAGGACATGACCCAACTCCCCGATCTACTCCAAGAAAACTGATCTTCCCCCCGTTCCCGAACCGCTCTATGCTGGGATGAACAACTGACTGCTGGGAGTTGTCGAAAAAGTGACATCCATGAATGCTGAACGGCAGGAGTTGGTTCAGGCCCGAGAGCGAATCGAACGGCTGCCGAAGTCGAAGATTCGGGCCATTGCGAACGCCAGCCTTGGGCTCGAAGGCTTGATCCCGCTCTGGTTCGGGGAGTCCGACCTGCCCACGCCGGAGTTTATCAAGCAGGCTGGCGCTGACGCCCTGATGCAGGGCTGTACGTTTTACACCCATAACCGGGGGATTCCCGAGCTGCGTACGACGCTGGCCGAATACGCCTCCGGTCTGCACGCCTGCCCGGTGAACGAAGACCGCATTACCGTCACCGCCTCCGGTTGTGTGGCGATCAATCTCATTCAGCAGGTTCTGACCGATCCCGGCTCCAACACGGTGATAGTTGGCCCCCTGTGGCCCAATTTGATTGAAACCATCCATATTATGGGTGGGGAGACACGGATTGTGCCGCTGACGTTTGGCGAGCAGGCTTGGACGCTCGACCTGGACCGGCTCTTTGACCAGGTTGATGACAAGACCACCGCGATCCTCATCAACTCCCCTGGGAACCCCACCGGTTGGATTATGGAGAGAGACGGTCAGCAGGCTGTACTCGATTTTTGCCGCCAGCGTGGCCTGTGGTTCATTTCCGATGAGGTCTACAACCGTTTAGTGTATGACCGGCCCGTTGCCCCGTCCTTACTGGACCTGGCGGAGCCGGATGACAAGGTCCTGGTGATCAACAGTTTCTCCAAGACCTGGGCCATGTCGGGCTGGCGACTGGGCTGGGTGACGTCTCCGCCGAGACTGGGCGAGGTGTTTGAAAAGGTCATCGAGTTTCACTACTCGTGTCCGGCCCATTTTACCCAGCGGGCCGGGGTCACCGCGGTGATGGAAGGCGAACCATTTGTGCGTGACATGGTGCAGCGCTACCGCGCTGCCCGCGACCTGAGTGTGAAACGGCTGCGGGCCATGCCGCGCGTCCGGGTTCACTCTCCGCTCGGCTCTTTTTATCTTTTCTTCGCCGTGGACGGGATGACCGACAGCGTAGCCGAGTGTCGCCGTTTTGTCTCCGAGGCTCGCGTGGGTCTCGCGCCCGGTGCGGCGTTTGGCGAGGCCGGCGAAGGCTTTATCCGCCTGTGTTTTGCCAATACTCTGGAAACGCTGCACGAAGCCTTTGACCGGCTTGCCAGGGTGCTGGCCTAAGCCCTGCCGGGAGACCGCCCCTCTTTACTTCTCGCTCGCCCGCCACATAGAGTAACTCCATCTCATTGCGGGGAGGACAGTATGAAAATCCATGACGCGACAACCGCTCCCAACCCACGCCGGGTGCGGATATTCATTGCGGAAAAAGGCATCGAGGTGCCCTACGAACAGGTTGATATTGTCAACGCGGTCAATCGAGGTGAGGAATTCCGGACGCAGAAGAACCCCATGGGCACTCTACCCGTGCTCGAACTCGACGACGGGACCTGCATTGCCGAAAGCGGCGCGATCTGCCGCTATTTTGAAGAACTCCATCCCGACCCACCGCTCATGGGTGTAGACGCGCAGGACAAGGCGATTGTCGAGATGTGGAACCGTCGCATGGAGTTTGAACTTTTTCAGCCGACGACCCTGGCGTTTCAACAGCAGCACGCCTTCTTCAAAGGCCGCGTGCCCCAGGTGTCGGAGTATGCTGCGGTGTCAAAAGAAAAGGCGGAGAAGAGTCTGGCCTGGCTGGACGAAGTGCTGGCCGACCGCCAATACATAGCGGGCGAGCGTTATACCGTCGCCGATATTGTCGCCCAGTGCGCGGTAGATTTTGGCCGGGTGGTAAAAATCGCGATCCAGCCAGATCAAAAAAATCTGGCCCGCTGGCACGAAGAAGTCTCCGCCCGGCCGAGCGCAAAGGCGTAACCTCCCAAAAACCCCCTCCTCGGAGGGAATGATATACCAGTGTACCTAAGGGAGGGCATAAGACATCGCACGACAGAAGGAGGTTAGCGTGCAAAGCCAAGAGGTGAAACAGCAAGTCAAGGACATCTACGGCAAAGCGGCGCTCCAAGCCGCCCAGGGTGGCCGGGCTTCCTGTGGGGAGGCAACCGCGAGTGCCGATGATCCCATTACCTCACACCTCTACGACGAGGACCAGCTCACCGGGATTCCTTTGGAGGCGATTGCCGCCTCGCTCGGCTGTGGTAACCCAACAGCCTTGGCTCAGCTCAATCCAGGCGAGACCGTGCTCGACCTCGGCTCGGGTGGCGGGATCGATGTGCTCCTGTCGGCCAGACGAGTCGGTCCCACGGGAAAAGTCTATGGCCTCGATATGACAGACGAAATGCTCGACTTGGCGCGCGAAAACCAACGCAGGGCTGGGATCGAAAATGTCGAGTTTCTGAAAGGCGAGATGGAGGATATTCCCCTTCCGGACAACGCGGTTGATGTCATTATCTCAAACTGTGTGATTAACCTGTCGGCAGACAAAGAGCGCGTCCTGTCCGAAGCGCTGCGCGTGCTGCGACCAGACGGACGATTTGCGGTTTCTGACATTGTCGCGCGTGGAGCGATCCCTGAGCAGATTCAACGCCACGTTGAACTGTGGATTGGGTGTATCGCCGGCGTGTTAGAAGAGCAAGAATACCGGACCAAGCTCGCGCAGGCGGGCTTTGTTGATATCGATCTTGAACCCACTCGGATTTACCGTGTCGAGGATGCTCGTGCCTATCTTGCCGACAAAGGAATTGATGTTGAGGCCGTTGCCTCTGAGGTTGACGGCAAGTTCGGTAGCGCCTTCGTCCGCGCGCGTAAACCATCTGAGGGCTGAGCAGAGATCCATCTCTTGGCCTCAGATCTTGTTCGGGGCAGGGGAAGTCAGCTGGCCGTGCGGATATAGGGGCCGGTCTCTTTCAACAACAGAAACAGCACGGCCGACAGCATGTAGCAGCCGCCCCAGAAATAGAAACCGGCCACCGGTGTGAGGCCGACCAGCCACATGCCTACGATCGGGGCGAGCACGCCGCCCAGATAGCCGGCGGTGATGGCAATGCCCACCGCGGAGCCGGCCAGGCGGTGACCCACGCCTTCCATTTCCAGCGGTACCACGAACGCCAGTGGGGCCGCCCCAGCGAAAAAGCCCCACATCAGGGCCACGGTCCACAGCGACACACCCAGCGCATAGCCGGACAGCACCATGCACACCCCGGCGATGAACATGCACGGCACATAGAAACGTTTGCGCAGCCCGACCCGGTCCGATATGGACGGCACGAGCAGCGCGCCGACCACATAGGCCCACATAAGGGCCGAGACGACGGCCCCAGCCGTGGCCGAGGTCATGCCCTGCTCGTCCACGAAATAGGTTGGCGCATAGCCGATGATGCCGATATAGCCGCCCAGAAACAGCATGTGACAGGCCGCCAGAGTCCAGGCGTCCCGGATGCTGAGGACCTGACGGATCGCGGCCACGGTGCCCAGGTGCTCAGCCTCGGCCTCGTCTGGCTCGTGTGGTCGGTCCCGAACGGTCATGAACCACAGCACCCCAATGACGGCCGTGGCCACACCGAGAATGATGCTCAGGCTGCGCCAGCCGCCGACTGGCTCCAGGACCAGCGGCGTCAGGGCCAGGGCCAGGGCCGCGCCTGCGCCGTAGCCGGCTTGGGTGACGCCATTGGCCATACCGAACTCTTCCGGCGCAAACCACATGCCCAGCGCTTTAGGCACGTTCGGAAACGTCAGGGCGAGGGCGACACCGAACAGAAACATCCAGACATACATTGAACCGAAACCGGAGGCCGTGGCCCGCATGACCAGGGTGACTCCCATCAGCACTACCCCCAGACCGACGATTTTCTGGACTCCGTAGCGGTCACCCAGCAACCCGCCAATCATGGCCGAGACCAGCGTGCCAAACGAGATGGCCGCCCACAGCATGCCCCAGTCCGACATCTCCAGGTTCAGCTCGGCCAGCACCTGAGCGACGACCATGACGATGTACGTCCAGCCAAACCCAAAGGCAAAGGTAAAGACTAGGACGCCATTAGCAAGAACGAGCCAGCGATAGCCATCTGCGGTCGCCTGTGTGTCTGCCATGGGCATGACCCTGCCACAGGGAGACGGCCACGTCTATGGTCCGGCGGTGGATCTGCTCGTCGTCCCGCGAGGCGCAGCACCCGGGTTGTCCTTCACCTATCGAGCCCGGCAGTGTAAGAGAGATTGTCCGGTGCAGGGGTGCGAGGTGCTTCCTCGGCTCGACTGTGGAATGCGGAGAGGGCGGTCTGATGGACCAGAATGAAAACAACGAACGTGACGGCCTGCAGCTTGGCATTTTCATGCCTAATTGCAGTGCGACCTATCATATCAGCAGCTATAAGCCTGAGCCTGACGACTGGACATTTGCGTCAAATAAGCGGATCGCGCTCGCCGCCGAAAAGGCCGGTTTCAACTTTCTGTTCCCGGTCAGTCGCTGGCGCGGGTTCGGCGGCGCGACCAATTATATGGGCTACTCGCAAGAGACCATGACCTGGGCGGCTGCACTCCTGGCCGTCACCCAAACCATCCGGGTCTACTCGACCGTTCACGTACCGGTTTTCCATCCGCTGGTTGCCGCCAAAATGGGTGCGACTCTGGATCATATCAGCCGGGGACGATGGGGGATCAATATCGTCAGTGGCTGGAACGCGCACGACTTTGAAATGATGGGCGTTGAACTCCTGCCGCATCAGGAACGCTATGCCCGCACGGCTGATTTTATCTCCATCCTCAAAGGGCTGTGGACGGCCGAGCCCGGCACGTTCAATTATGATTCGCCCTGGTATCGCATCACCGACGGGTATGTCATGCCGCAGCCAGTGCAAAAGCCTCATCCGCCCATTGTGAATGCCGGCTCTTCGGCGGATGCCCGCGATGTAGTCGCCCGGCTGTGCGACTGGATCTTTTTGAGTCCACCGAATATCGAGGCGACGCGCGAGATGACGACCGATATCCGGGAGCGAGCGAGGGCGTATCAGCGTACGGTCCTGAGTGCAGGCTGTCCGTTTGTGCTGTGGCGCGAAACGGAAAAAGAGGCGGAAGAAGAAAAACAGCGCATTATCGATGCCGCGGACGATGTGGCCCTGGAGAACTGGGCGCGTGGTCTGGGTATGGAAAGCGGCTCGTTCGATAATTATACCAAAGAGATGTTTGTCATCGGCGGTGGAGCGCTTCCCATCGTGGGGACGGCAGAGCAGGTGGCCGAAAAACTCGCCCGTCTGTATAGGCTTGGCCTGGATGGAGTGCTGCTGATCTTTCTCTCCTTTTATGATGACACCGTCCGTTTTGGGAAAGAAATCGTGCCCCTGCTGCAGCAGATGGATGTGGTGAAGTCGATAGACGCGCATTGAACCCTTAGCGGTACTTGCCCCCAATGGATACCAAAGACGAACACCGCATCGACTTTTTGTATCGGGCGCTGAACGATGCCCAGGAGACCATTCGGTCCACTGATGCGAAGGCCGAGATTGTCATCGTGCTCGTTGGCGGAGTCCTGGCCTTTATCGGGGCAATCCACGGCCGGATTGATACGCTGCCTTTACAGGTCCTGACGACCATTGGATTGGTTCATGTGCTGATTGCCGCCGTGTGCGCGATCTGGGCGCTCAACCCGCGGGTCAACCCCGAAGAGTTTATCGATGTGGAGGGTGTGAAACCACCGTCCCTCTACTACCTCCATATTAAACCCGCAGCGACCGGGTGGCGCATGTTTCTTCCGTGGCGCGCGGGGAATTATATGGAGCTGTCGGCTGCGGAATATCTGCGCCACCTCGAAGAGCTTGACGTGGACGGCCTCCGCCGGGTGCTGGTGTATGAACTCCTCAAGGTCTCGTTCATCCGAGAGGAAAAGCGAGTGCAGGTCGCCTGGGCCGTCCGTTTTATCCGCATGGCCGGTGGGTTCTTCGCCCTTCTGGTGGTGAGCCTGTATCTGCTGTGACCATTCGGACCATACGGGGAGGGGCGTACCCCCTCACTACTACTGCGCCGTATAGCCGCCATCTGCGGCCATGCTATGACCGGTCACAAACGATGCGGCGTCTGAACACAGCCACACCACGGTCTCTGCAATCTCCTCCGGCTTCCCAAGCCGGCCAACCGGCTCCAGGGCCAGGAGTCCTTCGGTCAGTTCGGGCTGGGCGTTGATGACGCCTTCAACCATTGGCGTTTGAACCACGCCTGGACAGACGGCATTCACCCGAATGCCGGACTTGGCGTATTCCAAGGCCGCTGTCTTGGTCAGCCCGACCACGCCGTGCTTGGCGGCAACATACGCGGTCTGGCCGATAATGCCGACCAAACCGAGCGCCGAGGCGGTATTGACAATAGCGCCGCCGCCCTGTTTGAGCATCTGCGCAAGTTCGTGCTTCATGCACAGCCACACGCCCCGCAGATTGATGCTCATGACGCGATTCCAGTGCTCTTCAGAACAGTCTGCGGTCAGGGACAAATCCCCGGCAATACCGGCATTATTAAACGCACAGTCGAGCTGACCGTAGGTCTCGACCGTTTTGCTGATGAGGTGTTCGATCTTATGTGCCTGGGCCACGTCGGTGTGAATGAAGACGGCCTCCCCGCCGGTGTTGTGAATCAGGTTGACGGTCTCCTCGCCGCCCTCGACACTCACGTCCGCCACAACGACTCTGGCCTCACGTTGCGCAAACGCAAGCGCTGTGGCACGCCCGATACCTGAACTCCCACCGGTCACGAGAGCGACCTTGTTTTTGAATGTTTCTTCCATATGTCCTCCTTATATCCAGGCTATCACCAGGCCGCCGTTCTCGACAGCGCCTCCCGGCGTTACCGGGGCCGGCCCGCGGTCTCCTCTGGCCCGATCATTGTGGGTTTGGTATGGTCCACACTTCAGATGAGGAGGGGCTATATGCATACGCCCACATTGAAGGGCCGTGTTGTGATTGGTCTGTGTCTGGCCGGAATCCTGACAGGCGGCTGTACGTCCGGCGAACAGTCGGAAGTGACCTTACAGCCGACCGAATCAAAAGAGCCCGAGGCTGTGCAGATGGCCGCTGAAATGGCCCCGCTTGAGCCTACGGATGAGTACGATGTGATAGACCCGGACATGAGTTGTGAGGACGCGAACCGCTTCTCGGTTCGGGCGGTTGAACGTTTGGGCTATGAGGTGACGTCTTTCATGCCGGCTTCGGACGACACAGCGGGTAAGATCGAGGCGAAACAGATGGGCCGCTGGGGCGGAGAGGAGGTCGTATCCGTCACTATTGCCTGTGGTTCGAACGGTGTCCGTATTACCCCTCGCTCAGATGTCACCCCATGCGAGCAGGCTAATATGGTGATGCACCAGGCCGTAGAGAGCAGCGGATTTACCATCACGAGCTATACTCCGGCCACCCTGTTGAAGGCCGGTCGGATTACCGGCGAAAAAGAAGGGGCGGAGCCGACCTCCGTCACCATCACCTGCTACATCGAACGCAACCGGGTGGAGATGGAGACCAGCGAGGACAGCCCGGTTCTGGACAATGTGGACTTCTATCAGGCCCTGACCGACTTCCAACTCGGGTTTTTCACCGCCTTTAACAAGCTGGACGAGCGGGTGGCGAAAAATCCGGCGGATCAAGATCGTTTGTATGTGGCGCTGCGGCCGCTCAATGTGGTTGATAACCAGGTGGTCTTTGGAACCAAGGAGCTGTCCGTGCTGCCGATCAAGGTCAACATCTCCAATCCGACCCAGCAGACGTATCTGTTCGAAACCCAGCGGATCATGCTCATGGACGCTTCCGGGAAACGGGTCAAACCCATCAGCGAGGGTGAGACCGCTTTTCCCGCTCCATCGCTGACAGACCGTTCCATCGGGCCGGGGGCGAATGTCCAGGGCTATCTCTACTATCCGTTGGGAACGTATACGGGTGCGCGCGGGTCGCTGGCCGATCAGCGCAATCAGGAGCGAGAGGGATTCAGCGTCGAGTTCAAACCGTGGTAAAGAGTAAACGTGTCCTCCAATAAACATGCACATGCTGGACACGTTTACTCCTTTGAGCAAAAGAGACTCGAAAACAGAATGGAGGACGCCTCATGGCAGACACATCGTATAAGGCTCAGATCGACCGTGAAAAGGTCCAGAAGATGGCCGAACACACCATGGGCTTTCTTGGCGGGGCCGTGATTTCTGGGATGATTTATCTGGGTGACAAGATGGGCCTCTACCAGACCCTGGACGGCGCCGGTCCGGTGACGAGCGACGAGCTGGCACAAAAAACCGGTCTGCACGAGCGCTGGCTGCGAGAATGGCTCGAAGGTCAGGCGGCCGCCAGCCTGCTTGAGTATAAGGGCAATCGCAAGTTTGAGCTATCCGCCGAAGCGGCCATGGTCTTGTCGAACGAAAACAGCCCGGCGTTTATGGCCGGTGGGTTCTGTTCGCTGCCACAACAGATGGGGGTCATAGAACGACTCCCGGAGTCGTTCAAAACCGGCCTGGGCTTGCCCTACGATGCCTTCGGACCCGAGGGCGCGCGTGGGGTCGAGCGTTTTCTGGCCCCGTGGTTCCAGGCTCATCTCGTTCCCAAGGCGCTTCCCGCCCTGGACGGGGTGGTCCCCAAACTGGAAGCCGGGGCAAAAGTGGCCGATGTCGGCTGTGGAGCCGGGGTGGCGCTGATCAAGGTCGCCGAAGCCTTTCCTCAGGCCGAGTGTCACGGCTACGACATCTCGGAATACGCCTTGGCCCGGGCCGAGGAGAATAAGACCAAAGCCGGGGTGCAGAACGTCGCCTTTCACGATGCGAACGGTGACGCGATTCCCGACGATAAGAGCTTTGACTTCATTACCACCTTTGATTGCCTGCACGACATGGCCAACCCCACGCCTGTCATCCAGGCGATCTATAACGCGCTCAAACCGGACGGGACCTGGCTCATCGCGGACATTCATAGTATGCCGACGTTTGAGGAAAACCTGGAGCAGAACCCGCTCGCGCCCCTGATGTACGGTTTTTCGGTCATGTGCTGCATGTCTTCCGCCATGTCCACGCCGGACGGCGAGGGCTTGGGCACCTTGGGATTTACCGAACCGGTTGCCCGCAGGATGGTGGGCTCCGCCGGCTTCAGCCGCTTCAAACGCCACGATTTCGATAATCCGATTAACGCCTATTACGAGGTCCGACCGTAGGGGCGGTGCTCGTCTTCCCTTGTCGGGGCGGTTCGTGAACCGCCCCTCCTGCCTAATAGCGCTCTATCACCTGCTGTGCGAAATCCTTGAACACATTCCGCGCCTGGTCCATAGCCGGTAGCAGGGTAACTTCCTGGAGCCCGGCTTTTTCGGACTCCCGGAGTTCGTGGATGATTTCGTCGGGCTCGCCCACCAGGCAGGTGCCCTTGATCGTCTCTGGGGTGACAAAGCGACGTTCCTCGGGCACGAGGAAGGTGCAGTGGCCGTTGTGGATTTGGAGGTAGCGCTTTTCGCGCGGCGTTTCCATTTTCTCGACTGAGGCGCAATACTCGTCCCAGATGCCCTTATAGGCTTCGGGCACGACGCTCTCATCCTTCGTTTGCTGGTAGATTTCCCACACAAAGTGAATAATGGCCGTAACGTAGGAGCCGCATTCGTCGATCACCCGATCAGAAGTCAGGGGTTCGCCCGGCTTGAGCACCACCGCCGAGGTAAAGGCAGCCACAAAGAAGTCATCCGAAAACGTTCGGTCGGCCCGCTCTGCGCCTTCTTTCACCAGAGACAGATGGTGGGAGACGACATCCGCGCGTTCGTTGAAGACCGACACCAGGCCGTCGCCATACTCGCCCGCCGTGCGTAAGGCCCGTGGCCCGTTGGCTGCGACATAAATGGGAACCGGGTTTTCCAGATTGACGAAACGCAGGTCTTGGTGCAGGAAGCGGATCGTTCGGGTGGTCTCGCCATAGGTATACTCGACCTCTCCTCCGCCCAGCAACGCGCGAACGACGCGCAGATACTCGCGAAAGTCACGAATCTTCATGGGCTGCATGCCCATGACGCGCATGGCGGTATGGCCGGTACCAATGCCGAGGAATACACGGCCCGGCGCAAGCTGGTTGATGGACGCAATCGAATGGGCCGTGACCGGGGCAATACGGGTGCCGGGAATCGCCACACCGGTGCCGATCTCAATACGCGACGTGTTCTGAGCCGCCAGGGCCATGGTGGCATAGCAGTCCGACCAGATCATTTGGGAGTCGGGTATCCAGGCCATATCAAAGCCGCAGTCCTCGGCGTATTTGACGAGTTGCCAGTCGTCAATTTTTGTCGAAACGGAAATGCCAAATTTCATGCTGTCCTCCTTGAATACAATCGGGTTCCCATTACGTTCGGTCGGGAATGCTATGACCGGTCAGGCTGGACGTCAAGCTAGGCTGAGCGCTTCTCTTTCCCGAGCAATTCAGATACACCGGCTGCAAAGAGTAAACGTGTCCAGCTTTGTCTGCGTGTTTGGAGGGTACGTTTACTCTTTTGTTCGTATACGGAGGGAAATGTGAAACCACTCGAAGGTCTGGTTGTCCTGGATCTCACCCGTTTTCTGGCTGGCCCGTACTGCACTCTGCTGCTCGGCGGGCTGGGGGCCAATGTCATTAAAATCGAGCCACCTCAGGGCGGCGAAGCCCACCGTAACCGCGCACCGTTTGCCGGGCCGCAGGGAGCGAGTATGTCCCGGCAAACGGAGGACGACATCGGGCTAATGGTGCTCCACCGGGCGCGTAATAAAAAGAGTATCACTCTCAATCTGCGCGACCCGCAGGGCACGGCCCTGTTTAAACAGCTCGTGAAAAAGGCGGATGTGGTGGTGGAGAATTTTTCGCCAGGCACGATCGATAAAATGGGACTTGGCTATGAGACTCTGCGCGCCTGTAACCCGCGTATTATTCTGTGCTCGATTTCGGGCTTTGGCCAACACGGACCACGCCGCGACTGGCGGGCCTATGATCCGATCATTCAGGCCGCCAGCGGTATCAATAGCGTTACCGGCTTTGCGGACCATCCTCCGGCGCGGTGCGGGGCTGCGATCAGCGATACCACGGCTCCGCTGTTTGCCCTGATCGGGATTCTGTCCGCCTTGCAGTTGCGCGAAAAAACGGGCAGCGGCGAGTGGGTCGATACCTCCATGCAGGACGGCACGTTCTTCCTGCTGCCGGACCTGATCGAGCATATGGCTGCGGGCCTGACTCCCGAACGCCGGGGGAATACGCATCCGGGCGGGGTGCCGTTCAACGTCTATCCTGCCAAGGATGGCTATGTATCCATCTGCGCGGTCTCGGCCCAGAACTGGAAGAGTCTGCTCGGAGCCCTGAACCGGGAAGACCTGCTCGACGACCACAGATTCGCCAATCTGCAACAGCGCATGAAATATCGTGACGATGTTGACGCGGTGGTCCAGGCCTGGATTGGACAGCACACGGTCGAGGAAGCGGTGGCGCATCTTCAGCAGTGCGAAGTGCCGGCCGGGCCGGTCCTGAGCCCGGCTGAGCTGGTCGAGGACGCCCATCTGATCGAACGCGAGATGGTCGTTGACGTGCCGCATCCCCGGCATGGTGAACTGTCGGGCGTGAAGGGGTTTGGCCTGCCGATCAAGTTTGTCGGCAAGTCCTTCGGGTTTGACCAACCCTGCCCGGAGGTCGGCCAGCATAATGAAGAGGTCTACGGCGGGCTGCTCGAACTCGACGCCGCGCAACTCGAAACCTTACAGGCAGATGGTGTCATCTAGTCCAGTCGGACGCATGATCCGAGCGTTTTTGTTGGCCTAGCAATCTTGCTATGCGTTCGTCACACATATCCCTCTAAAGGAGACCACGCGTGCCGGAATCCGAACGTGATCCGTTTCAACTCGGCATCTTCATGCCCAATTGCAGTCATGCCTACTGCATCAGTAGCTATAAACCCGAGCCCGACGACTGGACGTATGAGTCCAACAAAGACATCGCCCAGGCGGCCGAGACCGCGGGATTTGACTTTCTGTTTCCAGTTAGCCGCTGGCGTGGGTTTGGTGGCGAGACCAATTATCTGGGAACCTCGCTCGAAACCATGACCTGGGCCGCCGCCATTCTGGCGGCCACGCAAACCATTCGGGTCTACTCAACCGTCCACGTGCCGGTGTTTCATCCGCTCGTGGCGGCCAAGATGGGCGGGACGCTGGATCATATCGGACAGGGTCGCTGGGGTATTAACATCGTCAGCGGCTGGAGCGCCACCGAGTTTGGCATGATGGGCATTGAACTGCTGCCGCATAAAGAACGCTACCAACGAACCACGGCCTTTATTGAAATCCTCAAAGGACTGTGGACTCAGGAGCCGGGCTCTTTTACGCATGTTTCCCCCTGGTACCAGATCACAGACGGCTATGTGATGCCCCAGCCCATGCAGCAACCCCACCCGCCGATTGTGAACGCCGGCACGTCCGACGCGGCACGTGATCTGGTGGCCCGCCTGTGCGACTGGGCCTTTATTGCCCCGCCTTCGGCTGAAGCCACGCCCGACATGGCGGATGACTTCAAGCAACAGGCGCAGGCGTACGGCCGACAGGTCCGCTGTGCGGGGATGCCGTTTGTGCTGTGGCGCGAAACCGAGAAAGAAGCCCGGGCCGAAGTGCAACGGATCATGGATCAGACGGATATGGTTGCCGCCCAGAACTGGGCGAGCGGGCTGAGCATCGGCAGTGAGTCCATGAGCGGTTTCAGCCTCAAGATGCTGGCCCTGGGGGCCGGGGCGCTGCCTGTGGTCGGCACCGCGGACCAAGTCGCCGAGCAACTGGCCCGCTTATACGAGTTGGGCATGGATGGTGTGCTTATCGAGTTTCTGCACTATTATGATGACACCGTACGGTTTGGTAAGGAGATCGTTCCTCTGCTACGACAGATGGGAGTCGTGGTGTAGGTCTCTCGTTGAGTTTGGGGGCATGCCGCCCTCTCTCAAGGGGGATAGGGCCTGCTGGAGGTAGGCAATGCTTTTTCGCTTTGTACTCTGGGTCGTTGGTCTGCTACTTGCCGTCGCAAGTCGGGCTAGCGCACGCTTACGAAAACAGCTGACACGAGACATGAGCGTTGCTATTGGTTCCAGAGACGGTGTGTCTCGGAGCTACGTCTTCCGCAACCGGCGTGTTTCTTCGCACGCTGGATTGGAGCCGGACGCGCACTGCACGCTCCTGTTCCAAACTGCGCCAGAGGGGGCGCGAATTTTTCTGGCTCCGGATGGCCTGGCGCAAGTCGTGAATGGGCTCGCGTTAAAGGAAATTGAACTCAAAGGTGACCCTACGAGCATACTGTGGTTCTATGAAATGGTCATGGCCTTTGTCCCAGGTTTCGTCCAACCGTCACACGTCATGCCAGACGCCTATGTCAAGCCGAATCTCCAGGGGAAAGCTTCCGACCGCATAACCCGAGAACCTGTGGCCGAGGCTCTCGACCCGACGTGGACTGCGGCCGTTGCTCAACGCGAAAAACTGATGATGTGGCAAGTGGGAGAGGGAGCTCCGGTTCCGGGTAAGAGCAAGAATTTTAAACCTGTTCTTGACGTGCCCGCCTCGGCAATGGAGGAAACCCATGAATAGTGTGCAAGGTCTCAACCCGCGTGCGCGAGGCTGGCTGCGGTTCATTTGGGATAAGGCCACCACCCAAGACGACTGGAGCAGTAGCGGTGAGCCACTCCCCTGGTGGGATCGAATGACCACCCCGCCGATGTGTGCGTTTCCTCGATTCGATCTGTCCGAAACGTCATACGCCCTGCCGCTCATGGCCGACCAGACTCCGGCGTGGCGTGAGGTCTATACGCGTATCGCCGATGAGTTGGTGGGTCGCTATGTCACGTATTGGGGCGCCGTCGACTGGCTGACCTACATCGGCCACGATCCACATCAGGATACATACCCACCGGAATGGCTGGTCTTTATGCCTGAGCATGTGCGCGGGCGCTACGATCCGCCGGGCTGGACTGCCAACGGGGTCGAGCCTTGGGGTCTTCAGCCGGACCCTATAGGCGCGGATGGGAATCTCTTTTTTCGTGGGTTTTTTAATCTATTACTCGGCACGTACTCCTATGTCTCGGGTGACAATAAATGGGAAAAGCCGTTCCAGGTCACGGGATATAACGATCGTCTGTTTCAGTGGACACAGCCTGGTATCTCCGAGTTTCTGGAAGACCAGTGGTCTGAGCGCCCGCAGGGGCCGCAATGCGAAAACACAAAGATTTGGCCATACTGTCTGAGTGCGGCAGGTTTGAGCCTTCAGTTGCATGACAAGATTTTTGGTGGCAAGACGCATTGGGTCTACGACCGATGGATTGAGTTTGCGAAGAAGCACTTCACCACTCGCAACGCGCGTGGAGATATTGCGTCGTTCGCGTTTTATTATGATCCGCTCGAAGAATTCGCTTACACACCGCCGACAGGTTTAAGCGGTTTGTCGATGCTCGCCCCGTTATTCTATTTATATCCTCAGGCACCGGAGTTTGGCTTAGCGCTCTATGAGGCCGGGGTACGGGACCTTGGCTGGAACGACACCAAAAAATCTCTGGTGCAGGCATTTGACGATCCACGCTGGCTGACCATGACGTTAATGCTGGCGCGCGAGGTTGGAGACGTGACCACAGAGAAGCGTCTCAAAGCCGTGGCGGAAAAAGAATACGGTCCAGATTTCTTTGCCGACGACGAGGATCGCTTTGCCTGGACGTTTGGGTTGGATGAACCCCATCCACGTGGTCAGCTGAACGGCTTACTGATCTTGAGCGAGATCGGCGGGCCTGGGGCATGGACGAATGTGTATAAAGGAAAACATGACGCCCAGTTTGCGCTGCCCACAGTAGAAGGCGTCGACTTCCCGAATCTGGGTATTTGTAAGGCTCGTAATGAGGTCACCGACGGGACGTTGCTCATCTCAACCTACGCAGCCACTGCAGCACGCCGTGGGGAAGCGACACGTTGGAAGGTGACGCAACTCCCGGACCCGAAGGCTGTACAGGTGTATTGCGATGATGATCAGTACAGTGACTGGGGTATAATCGACGATCACACCATTGAAATCAACTCAACCATCGCATCGCACAATTTCCGGATTGTTGATGTTACCGCAGGAAATACGGCAAACGGGGAGCAAGGCGAAAAAGTCGCAAGCGCGGGTGGAGGAGCCTCCAGCGGCAGTGCCGAAACTGCAGCGGAAACCGACACACACTATCAGCCAGCCGCACCTCCGAGTTGAAGTTGTTGTTGAGCGGTGGTGCCGCTCGAGCATTGTTGTTTGATGAGCCTTCTCGTAGGGGCGACCCCATGCGGTCGTCTAAGGGGGA
This sequence comes from Candidatus Binatia bacterium, assembly GCA_022820725.1. GTDB lineage: Bacteria > Desulfobacterota > Binatia > Bin18 > Bin18 > Bin18. The sequence goes on along the minus strand of JAJEFA010000010.1, from coordinate 76,812 downwards.
ACGGGTAGCCACAAGGGCTGTCCATACAACAACGCGACTGCAGTCTGGATGGAATGAAGTGGAAATACGTGTGTAGAGGCAGCGCATTGCTGTTCATTGGCCACGAGAAATGCCTTGCTCCTACGTACTGCTAGATAGCACTTCTCAAGCTGCCTGCCCCGCCGCCTGTTCCGGTGTACCTAAGACCTCCCCGGTCTCAGAAGCTTTTTGTGTACCGGCGTCCAACTGAAGGCCGAGCCCATCGGCGAGGCGCGTTAGATGATTAAAGATGCCGACGATGTGTACGACTTCGAGGCAGGCGGTATCGTCAAAGCCGAGGTCACGGAGTGGCTGCCAGTCGTCGGCAGTCATGCGCGTGGGTGTCGCACTGAGCCTTTCCGCCAGCGTACACAAGGCCCGCTCTCGTTCGGACAGGCCGGTCAGCGCGTTCCAGCTTCGCGTTTTGATAGCTTCCACAAGTGCTGGGTCGCCGTCTTCGACACGCAGAAACTCTGCGTGAGACTGCGTTCAATAGTGGCAATCCTGAGCCGCAGCGGCAACGCCGGCAACCATTTCCCGCTCTGCCCGGCTCAGATGTCCAGGCGCGAACATAATCTGCATGAACAGGTTCCCGAACGCCCGGCCGATAGTCGGGTGGGCGGCAAGTAAACGACCCATGGCCGGGATAAAGCCGAATTCGTATACGCCCTTTGCTCCCGGCGGCATTGCTGCCCGAAATTCTTCCTGTGTGGGGATGCGTACCCAGGCTTCCGGTAGGGCTGGACGACTCATGTATAAACCTCCTTATGGTACAAACGGTCGGCAGTGAGAGGATGGGCGACAGCCTAACACTTCGTCGGAGGGTGGCCTATCCCGTATTGCCTTCCGATTTGCTCAGGCTTGAGACCTGGGGTATTTTGCCTTGGCTTGACGAATGAACGGTGGATTTTTCAGGAGGTGGGTATGAAGGCATTCTCACGGCGCCGATTCCTGACACATATGGGGCATAGTGGAGCGTGGCTCGCGTTTCTGACGGCCTGTGGGGCGGGTGCGGATGCCGCGCTCAAGGGACTCGTGGGCCGTGGATTGTTGCCCGTGGCTTGGGCCGACGACGCCTTGCTAGGAACAAAACCCGGTATGACGGTCCTTACGAGTCAACCAATTAATGGCGAGTTTGCGCCCCACCTGCTCGACGATGATATGACCCCTGCGGCTCGGCATTTCGTCCGAAATAATGGGTCGGTTCCGGCCCGAGCGAAGAACAAAGACCCGCAGGGGTGGACGCTCAGTATTGAGGGGGAGGTGACCACGCCGCTCGCGCTAAGTCTGGACGAATTGCAGCAGTTGCCCTCGGTCACGCAGCAGGCTGTGATTGAGTGCGGCGGAAACGGTCGGGCGCTGTTCGAGCCTAAGGTCCGTGGAAATCAATGGACGCGCGGAGCGGTGGCGTGCAGTCAATGGACAGGGGTCCGGCTGCGGGATGTCCTGAAAAAGGCGGGCCTCAAATCAAGGGCGGTGTATACGGCTCATTACGGCGAGGACCAGCCCTTGGGGTCAGCCCAACCGTTCTCACGCGGTATCCCCATAGAGAAGGCCATGGACGAGCATACGCTGATTGCCTATCAGATGAACGGGGCTGCGCTGCCAGCACTCAACGGCTATCCCGTTCGGCTCGTTGTGCCGGGCTGGATTGGAAGTTGCTCTCAAAAATGGCTGAATCGCATTGTGGTGCGCGACCAGGTCCACGACTCGCAAAAGATGACGGGCTACTCCTACCGTGTGCCGGCCTATCCGGTTGAGCCCGGTTCCAGGCCGCCGAAGGAAGATATGGTTATCGCCACGGCTTGGCGTATCAAATCTCTGATAACCGCGCCTCAGGCTAACGCCCAATTTCAGGCCGGACAGTCGATCACCGTGCGGGGGCATGCCTGGGCTGGTGAAGAGACGGTCAAGGAAGTCTTGGTATCGACGGACTTCGGTATTCACTGGAAAAAAACCATGCTCACCCAGCCCGCCAACGCCTCTGCCTGGGCACACTGGGAATGCGACCTCGCATTGCCCAGGAAAGGGCATTACGAAATCTGGGCTCGCGCCTTTGATGACAAAGGGAACGCCCAGCCCTTTCGTCAGCCCTGGAATCCAAAGGGCTATCTCGGGAACGTCATCCACCGGCTGCCGGTTCTGATCACGGCCTGAGCATGCGACCCAGGAGTGCGGCGAGCCTTGTGATAATCGGCAGCGCGCTTGCTCTGGTGTGGGGATTGGCCGTTGGAGAGGAAAACAATCAACCAGCGGGAGCAGTGCCGGCAGTTCAGAAGCCGGTGATCGATGAAGCAAACCCCGGCCCGGACGTGCTGACCCGGGAATACTGCTCGGCCTGTCACAGCTTTCAGCTTGTCCAAGCGCAGCGACTCAATCGCGCAACCTGGGAGTGGGTGATGGAGGACATGGTTGAGCAGTTCGGCGCGGGCTGGATTACACCGCCAGAGCAAACGGTTATTATTGACTATCTGGTCGAACACTACGGACCGGAGAAATGAGACAGACTCAGAAGGACAGGAGGTCACAGTATGGGGCAGTTGGACGGAAAAGTCGCGCTCATTACGGGCGCGGGCTCGGGGATTGGGCGGGCGTCGGCTTTGGCATTTGCGCGTGAAGGGGCGACGGTTGTGGTTGCGGATGTCGATACGGCTGGCGGAGCAGAAACCGTCCGCTTAGTCGAGTCCGTAGATGGGAGAGCGCTTTTTGTGAAAACCGATGTCTCCCAGGCGTCCGAAGTCGAAGCCCTCGTACAGGCAAGCGTTGCTGCGTATGGCCGGCTCGACTACGCCCACAATAACGCTGGCATTGAGGGTATGGTGCTGACACCGACCGCAGACTGGACGGAAGAGGCGTGGAACCGGATTATCAATATTAATCTCAAAGGGGTGTGGTTAGGCATGAAATACCAGATCCCGCAGATGCTCAAACAGGGTGAGGGGGCTATCGTCAACACGGCCTCAATCGCTGGATTGGTCGGCAGTCGGTCGGCTGGCTATGGCGCCAGTAAACACGGCATTGTCGGACTCACAAAAACTGCGGCCTTGGAATATGCAAAGTCTGGTATTCGGGTCAATGCCGTCTGTCCAGGGGTGATTCGGACGCCTATGGTCCAGCGCAGTTTAGACCGCATGCCCGAGCTTGAGGAACGATTTGTTGCTGTGGAACCCATTGGGCGTATCGGCCGACCCGAGGAAGTGGCGGAAGCTGCGGTCTGGCTGTGCTCGGCCGCGGCCTCGTTTGTCACCGGACATGCCATGACCGTAGACGGGGGCTATGTGGCGCAGTAGTTCGCTCCGTCTCTACCGAAAGTGCTGGATGAGTTTCGCTCCCTTTTCCAAGATGGGCCACTGGACTTCAGGGGTGGCCGGCTCAATCAAAAAAACAATCCGGGTAAAACCGAGCGCAATCAGTTCGTGCAACCGCTGCAGGGCATTCGGGGCCGCTTGTGCATATGCCGTCAAGACCCAGGTGATCACTGTCAAGTCGAAGGCATCCATGGCGCGCCCAACTCGGTCTGCCTCTATTCTGATGGCATTCAGCCCCTGGGTGAGTTCCTCCAGCCCTTCGACCAGACCATCAACCGGAAACCAGCCATCACAGTACTCGACGATGCGCCTGGGTGACCACGTGGAACTGGCTCCCAGAAGCACGGGCGGCCCTCCCGCTTGCACAGGCTTCGGCCAGCACCACATCGGATCAAAGTTGACGAACTGGCCGTGGAACTCGGCCACTTCCTTGGTCCATATCTCTCGCATGGCAAGAATGTTCTCTCTGGTGATCTTCCACCGGTTTTTGAATGCGACTCCGTGGTCGGCCATCTCCTCTGCGTTCCAGCCGGCGCCGATGCCAAACACGAAGCGCCCGTTGGCGACGCGGTCCAGACAGGCGACTGCTTTTGCCAAAGTAATCGGATGGTGTTCTGGGACGAGACAGACTGAGGTGCCAACCTTGAGCTTCTGGGTCACTGCGGCCGCGGCCGTCAGGCCAATAAAGGGGTCAAAAAACTCACTATAGTAACCTGGCAGGTCTCCACCGCCAGGGAACGGACTGAGGCGACTCGTCGGAATATGGGTATGTTCTCCAAAGAAGAGAGATTCAAAACCGTGCGCTTCCAGCCAGCGAGCAAGATCCACCGGTTGGATCGTGTAATGGGTGGGAATGGTCACAATGCCAAAATCTGTCATAGCTGTCCCTCCTTGGTGTGGATCGGTGCGGACGTGGCGAACCGTTCCCTGGCGATACGAGTGAGAGCGGGTTGTCTACCGCAATCTTGTCTCTCCTCAGCCTGGCTCAAATGATGTAGCAAGTATTGCGTATATGACTATATATTATCGCCTGGCAGACTTTGTTGGAACATAGCGCGGGAAGAAAGGAACGAGCATGCGACTTGGAATGTCGATGGTGTTGCAAAACCACACGCAGTACGACGACCGGGAGATGTACAAACAGGAGACGCGGCTGGCTCTCAAGGCCGAGGAATTCGGCTTTGATATTATATGGCCGGTTGAGCACCATTTCTTTGACTACGCGATGTGTCCCGACAACATGCAATATCTGAGCTATCTCGCCGCGCAAACAGAGCGCATCCAACTCGCCACTGGGGTGATTATCTTACCTTGGAACGATCCTGTGCGGGTCGTGGAAAAAATGGTCTTGTTGGATCACCTGTCTGACGGCCGCGCCGTCCTGGGGCTTGGGCGCGGGCTTGCCCAGCGCGAATACTGTGGTTTTGGGGTTGATATGTCCGAAGCGCGTGATCGTTTTAATCAGGCCGCTGAGATTGTGCTCAGAGGATTGGAAGACGGGATCGTTGAGGCCGACACGCCCTATTATAGACAAGAGCGGGTTGAGGTGCGCCCGCGCCCGTTTCAGAGCTTCAAAGATCGCCGCTATATGGTCTGTATGTCGCCAGAATCGTTCGAGGTGGCCGCCCGATTAGGTCTCGGCGCGATGATGTTCTCCCAGGCTGACTGGGATCAAGTCGCAGACTCTATCTGGCAGTACCGAGAGATGTATCGCGTGCATCACCATGGCGCAGACGCTCCGCCTGTGACCTGCGGCGATTTCGTGGCGTGCTATGAAGAGAGCCGCCAAGCCGAAGAGGTCGCCCGGAAACATATCGTCGGCTACTACTGGGCGGTGATGGAACATTATGAGATGCTGGGAGAACATTTTGCGAAAGCTGGGAAATCATACCAACACTATGCGCGGACCGCAGAGATGATGCAGCAGCTTGACCCGGATGTTGCTGTTGAGGGCTTTCTGAATGCGAATTTATGGGGCAATCCTGACACGCTGCTGAAAAAGCTTGAGCGCCGCCGTAAGCTTATTGGCGACTTTGAGGTAATCGGCTGTTTTAGCTATCAAAGCCAGCCGTACCAACAGGTGGAACGCTGCATGCAATTATTTGCCAGAGAGGTCGGCCCAGAACTCAAAAGCTGGACACCGCAGCCGCGCTCAGCGCCGGTTGATACTGAGGTGGTAACAACGAATATCGCGGAGTGATACCCGCGGATATACCGAGGAAATTAAGGAGAGAGGAGAGTAGAGCATGGCAGGACAGTTGGATGGAAAAGTCGCGCTCATCACGGGTGCGGGTTCGGGTATTGGTCGGGCGTCGGCTCTGGTGTTCGCGCGTGAAGGGGCCAAGGTCGCGGTCGCCGATATCGTGGTTGAGGGCGGCGAAGAGACAGTACGTATGGTCAAAGAGGCCGGTGGCGAGGCGTTTTTCATTAAGGTCGATGTCTCAAACGCGGCGGATGTCGAAGCGATGGTGAATACGGTGGTGGACACCTACGGCCGCATAGACTGCGCCTATAATAACGCGGGTATCGAAGGGCGGCTCGCTTCGACGGATGAATATCCTGAAGACGTGTTTGACAAAGTGATCGATATTAATCTGACCGGCGTGTGGCTGTGCATGAAATACGAATTGCCGCATATGCTCAAGCAGGGCAGCGGGGCGATTGTGAATACGGCCTCGGGGGCCGGTTTAATCGGGGTGGCCGGCATGTCTGCCTATGTGGCCAGCAAGCACGGCGTGGTTGGATTGACGAAAACCGCGGCCCTGGAATACGCTAAGTCAGGCATTCGGGTGAATGCCGTCTGTCCCGGGCTGATTCAGACACCAATGGTGGAGCGTATCACCGCCGATCAACCTCAGTTAGGCGAAGCCCTGGTTGCGGCTGAGCCGGTTGGGCGAACGGGCAAACCGGAGGAAATCGCCGAATCCGTGGTCTGGATGTGTTCGGACGCGGCCTCGTTTGTGACCGGCCACGCCATGTCGGTCGATGGCGGGTATGTCGCCCAGTAGCAGAGGCATGTAGCCAGGTAAAACACCCGGCGGTTTGAACCCAGGAGTTGGATATGGCGAAAGGGAGGAATAGTCATGGAAGCACCGCTATGGTTATTGCTCGGCTGGGGCGGAATTGGCGCCATAGATTTCGTCTATAACCACATCTATCGCTACCGCCTCTACGCCCACGCCTCCAGTTTTCGCGAGCATGGTGTCCACACCCTGCTCGCCCTGGTTCTCACTGCTACGGTGGTGATGCTGGTCTTTATTGAAATGGGGAGCGTCGGCTTTGCCATCTTTCTCGGCATCCAGGCCCTCGCCGTGATCTTCACCCTGTGGGATGTGTCAATCGAGCGAGTGTCGCGGGCACCCCTGGGAGGATTACCGACGCACGAATATGTCTTGCATACGGTTATTTTTTTGTTGCATGGAGCCTTTGTGTGGGCGGTGATTGCCAACGCCAATCAGTTGGTTCATGGGGCGGGATTCGGAGTATGGCGCTGGCCGCCCCTCCCCCTGTTTTTGCTTGTTGAGGCGGTGATCTTTGCGCTCGTCGGAGCCGGCGTCTGTGTCTTACACCTCTACCTGCTCAGCGTGGGCTACCGAGCCCTCAAAACAGGGACCGTGGCTGGCTGATGTAAGCGCTCCTTCTCCTGGGACTACGGTACTCGCCCCGGCAGCGGACTGGCCCCGATGACGCTACGCGGGGTCTTGAATTTGGGAATAACGTATTTGCCGATGAGTTTGATCGAGCGCATGATCTGCTCGTGCGTCCCGTCCAGGCGCATGATGACCTCGTCGGCGCCAACTTCCTGGTAGCGCTGAACGCGTTCTATGAACACGTCCGGGTCGCCGACGAGAACGGACGTCTCGTTGCGGAGCCAGTCGAGGTCTCGGGAACGATCTCGGATTTTTTCCAACTCCAGCATATAGGCGTATGATTTGGCCTGACGTCCGAGGTCGGGATAAAAGGACTCGATGACTGGCGTGGCAAAGTTGAGAATCGACTCGCGGGTCTCTTGAACGGCCTGGGCCGTGGTCTCGGCGCAGGCGCAGTTGAGTGTGACCGCGCTCAGACAGTTGGTCACGAACGCTCCTACCGGTTCGGCCTGCTGAATCTGCTCTTTATACAAACGTGCGCTTTTCTCGAAATAGTCCCAGCCCATATACATATCCCACGACAGGGCGCCGATGCCCTTGCTGGCCGCAATCTCGTGCGAGTCCGGGGATTGGGCAACCATATAGACGGGCGGGTGGGGGTCTTGCACGGGCTTAGGTGTGAGCGAACGGGGCGGAATCTGAAAATACTTGCCCTCGTGCGAAAAGGGGTCATCCTTGAAGGCTTTCATTACGACTTCGAGCGCTTCCTCCCAGCGGGCGCGCGTTTCGTCGAGCGGACAGGCAAAGCCCTCAAGCTGGACCAAGGTATTAGCCCGTCCCGTCCCAAATTCCACCCGGCCGTTTGAGACAATATCCAGCGTGGCCAGTCGCTCGGCCACGCGAATCGGATGGTTGAACGGAAAAGGCAGAATGACAACCATGTGGCGCAGCCGAATACGGCTGGTCCGCATGGCAATGGCCGGATAGAAGACCTCGGGGGCCGAGACCGTAGCCAAGCCGACCAGAAAATGCTGCTCTGAGGTGCCGAAGAAATCGAACCCCATCTCTTCGGCCAGGATGACCTCGTCCATGACCTCCCAGTAGCGTCGGTGATGGGTGGTCCCTTCCGGTGTCTCACATTCCGACAGAAAGCCAAATCGCATGGGTGCGTCCCCCTTTTGGAAGCCATTAGCCCCGGCGGTGGCGGCGTGTCAACCTTGCCGGAAATTGTCGGAACGTCGAAACCGCTTGCCTTGGTGGATGGGCGGACAAGACTGGTGGTGTCGGTACGGCTAGGCCGGAACAATCAGCGCCTTGATCGTCTCCTGCCGCTCTACCGCTTCGAGGGCTTGTTGACTCTCCTCAATCGCGAAACGATGAGTGATGGCCTCGGCCATAGGAAAGTCGGCGTGATGCGCCTGGGCAACCCGGATGGCCTCGTAGTAGTGCTGCGGCTGGGTTAAGGCCGAGCCAATGATGCTGAGGTTACGGTTATTGATATACCGCGGATCAATAGGAATTTCTCCATGGCCGGACCAGAGACCGACAATCACGTAGCGCCCGTTTGGGGCGGCGAGTTTCACCCCCTCGGCAAAGGCCGAATACGCTCCGGCCGCCTCAATCACCACATCCGCTCCCCGGCCATCGGTCAGCTCATAGACCTGGGCAATCCGGTCTTTTTCATCAGACAGGGTCTCAAAATTGATCGTTGCCTGGGCTCCCAGTCGGCGGGCCATCGCTAGGCGATGGTCTGGTGCCCCGATGGTGATGACCTTTTTTGCGCCAGACAGATGGCTGAGAAAGGTGGCGGCCAGACCAACCGGCCCGCAGCCCTGGACCACGACGGTTTGATTGGGCGCGAGGCCGCCCAAGCGCTCGAAGGCCTGAATCATCGTCGGCATGGCGCAGCCAAAGGCAATCACCGGCTCGGACGGGGTGTCATCCGGGATTTTATAGAAACACATACCGGAGGGGAGCCAGGCGTAATCCGTATACGTATTCCAGGTGGGCTCATCGGCCCCACTGAAGAGCACCAAGTTTTCACACAGGGAAAAATCTTTGGCGATCGTGCAGTAATAGCAGTGATGGCAGGGCCGAATGGGGCCCCAGTAGACACGATCGCCTGCGCTGAGCGGAAGACCGGCATGATCGGTGGTGACGCCTTCGCCCAGCTCTTCAACCAAGCCAATGCCCTCATGACCCAGGACAACGGGTAGGGGCGGAGAGGCATGCCCACGCCATAGATGCACATCCGTCCCGCACACACCGCCCATCTGCATCCGCAGCAGCACCCCGCCCGGCTCCGGGGCCGGAAATTCGCACTCCCAGACCTCGATAGGCTGATCCACCCCAACAATCATGGCTTGCTTTCCGAAGCGTTGCGGCATTGGTCTGACCCTCCTGTGTGTGTGGCCGGTAAGCGTTTGGAAACGGCGGAGCGCTTCCTTAGCCCTTTGGTTGTGTCATATCCGCCGGCCGGACCCAAGAGTCAAACTGCTCTGGGGTGAGATGTCCGAGCGACAGGGCAGCCTCGCGCAGGCTGGAGCCTTCTTTATGCGCCTTTTTGGCAATCTCCGCGGCCTTCTCATAACCGATATGCGGGTTGAGGGCGGTGACGATCATCAGGGAATCCCGCAGATGCTCTTCAATCCGCGGGGTGTTGGGCTCGATACCGACCGCGCAGTGGTCGTTGAAGGCCCCGCACGCATCCGCAATCAGTTGGACCGATTCGAGCAGGTTATGCACCATGACGGGTTTGAAGACATTGAGTTGGAAGTTGCCCTGGGAACCCCCAAAGGCCACTGCGGCATCATTGCCGAACACCTGCACGGCAACCATAGTGATGGCTTCGGACTGGGTCGGATTGACCTTACCCGGCATAATCGAAGACCCCGGCTCATTCTCCGGAATAAGAATTTCCCCAATTCCGGCGCGCGGTCCGGATGCCAGCCAGCGTACATCGTTGGCGATCTTCATCAAGGCACCCGCCAAGGTGCGCAGGGACGCACTGGCGGTGACCATGGCGTCGTGGGCCGACAGAGAGGCGAATTTGTTAGACGCGGAGACAAACGGTCGGCCCGTCTCCTCGGCCATTCTTGCCGCAGCCAGGTCACCAAACTGTGGGTGAGCGTTGAGGCCGGTTCCCACTGCGGTCCCGCCAATCGCTAGCTCACATAAGCCCGGAATCGTACGCTGGACATCGGCCAGTGCGGCGTCGAGCTGAGCGACCCAGCCGCTAATTTCCTGGCCCAGAGTGATCGGAGTGGCGTCCTGGAGGTGAGTCCGGCCGACTTTGACGACATCCCGAAACTGTTCGGCTTTTGCATGAAGCGTGTCGCGCAGCTGGGTGACCGCCGGGATCAGGACGTCTTCCAGTTGTTCGACCGCGGCGATATGCATGGCCGTGGGAAAGGTGTCGTTGGAGCTCTGGCCCCGGTTGACGTGGTCGTTGGGATGAATGGGCTTCTTGGAACCCATCTCACCGCCGGCCAGCTCAATCGCTCGATTGGAGATGACCTCGTTCGAATTCATATTCGTTTGGGTCCCAGAGCCGGTCTGAAACACGACCAGAGGAAAGTGATCGTCGAGCTTGCCTGAGATCACCTCGTCAGCGGCCTGGACAATCAGATCAACCTTCTCTTGGGGGAGTTGGCCGAGTTCACCGTTGGCCAAAGCGGCCCCTTTCTTGAGTACCCCGAGCGCCCGGATAATGGCCCGCGTAAAGCGAAAGCGCTCCACGCCAATCGGGAAGTTATTACGCGAGCGTTCGGTCTGGGCACCCCAATAGCGGTCCGCGGCCACTTCAATGGCCCCCATGCTATCCGTTTCTGTTCGGGTCTGTAGCGTATCACTCATCGGACTCCTCCTGCCTGAAAGAGGAAACGTGTCCAGCATCTCATGTGCCTTGGGGGACACGTTCCTTCTTTTGTTCAATTTCATCGCACGGGCTGTGCGTTGCAGGCAAGCTCCTTACCACGCCTGGAATTTTCCGCCAAGGTGGTCCCCTCTCCGCAGCCCGACCTAGACAGGCAGGGTGGACTTTGGCAGATTGTCTCGCATTCCCGTCATGCGCACTATTGAAGCCCAACAGATCACCGACACGGTTGCCCGGCTGTGTACGGAAGCGAATTATCAGCTGGGTGCGGACATGCTGATCGCGTTCGATCGTGCAGTAAAGACGGAGCGCTCGCCAGCCGGTCGCGAAGTCCTCGCCATGCTCAAGGAGAACGCCCGGATTGCTCGGACCGAGCGTCTTCCGTATTGCCAGGACACCGGGTTTGTCATCTGTTTTGCCGATGTCGGACAGGACCTGCATATTAACGGCGGGCTTCTGGAGGACGCCATTAACGCAGGGGTCCGGTGCGGCTACACCCAAGGCTATCTGCGCGCCTCCATTGTTGAAGGTCCCTTTCGGCGGACGAATACGGGCGATAATACGCCGGCTGTGGTCCATACCCAACTCGTACCTGGCGACCGGCTCTGCCTCAGGCTGATGGCCAAGGGCGGCGGCTGTGAAAACCGCAGTCAGTTCAAGATGTGTACCCCGGCGGAAGGTCTCGAAGGCGCAAAGGCGTTTATTCTCGACTGCATCCGGAATGCCGGACCGGACGCCTGCCCGCCGTTGATTGCCGGGGTCGGGATTGGTGGAACGTTCGAGAAGGCGGCGCTGTTGTCCAAGCGTGCCCTGTTTCGTGACATCGGCACGCCAAACCCGGACGCGGAACTCGTTGCGCTCGAACAAGAAATCCTCAGCGAGGCCAATACCCTCGGGATCGGGCCACAAGGCTATGGGGGTGATACGACCGCCTTCGCCATCCATATTCATACCTATCCATGTCATATCGCCAGCTTGCCGGTGGCGGTGACTATCGAGTGTCACGCCCACCGGCACCGGCAAGCAGAGCTGTAAGGGCACTGGAGCACCGGATGGCGACAACAGAGATTCGACTCCTGACTCCTCCATTGGCTGATAGGGACATTGCGGGTTTACGGGCCGGCGACCGGGTACGATTCTCCGGTGTATTACTGACCGCCCGCGACGCTGCCCATAAACGGCTGGTGGCTTGTATCGACGCAGGTCAGCCCCTCCCGATTGATCTCCACGGACAGGTGCTATACTACGTAGGGCCGACGCCACCACGGCCAGGGATGGTCATTGGTGCGGCCGGACCCACAACAGGAGGACGCATGGATGCCTACGCCTCCAAGCTGATGGGCCTGGGGCTTAAGGGAATGATTGGCAAGGGCAGTCGCTCTCGTGCCGTCCGCGAGGCGATGCAGCAGCACACCTGCGCTTACTTCGGTGCGGTCGGCGGGGCCGGGGCACTCTTGTCGAAATATATTCGGAGTGCGGAGGTCGTGGCCTACGCGGATCTGGGCACGGAAGCCGTTCGACGCCTGGTTGTCGAGGATTTCCCCGGTATCGTCATCAATGATGTGCTTGGCAATGATCTGTACGAAGACGGGCGCAGCAAGTACGCCCGCGCGGAATAACCGAAGTACTACAACGAGGGATTGTGAGTATGAGTGATCAAGCCGTTGCTGTGAATAGAGGAGGCCCGACTGACAAAACACTCCGCCTCGATGCCTGGTGGGTCGAGCCGGCGGTCACGGTCGGGATGCTCTCGACATTTCTCATTTATACGACCTGGGCGGCCCTGGTGAACGAACATTACTATGCTGAGCCCTATTTGTCTCCGTTTTATTCGCCCTGCCTGAGCACCTCGTGTATGCATGTGACGCTTGGTCTGTTCGACTGGCCGTTGTCGCCGGCCATTCTGATTCTGTGGGCACCGGCCGGATTTCGTCTGACCTGTTATTACTACCGGAAAGCCTATTATCGCTCGTTCTGGATGTCGCCACCGGCCTGTGCCGTGCGCGATGGCCATGCCCAATATTCTGGAGAAACGCGCTTTCCCCTGTTGATGCAAAACCTCCACCGCTATTTTTTCTACGCGGCGACCCTGGTTGTGCTCTTTCTGTGGTGGGACGCGCTGCTGGCCTTCAGCTTTCCGACTGCAGACGGCGGAAGCGAGTTCGGCATGGGACTTGGCACCCTGGTGCTGATTGCCAACGCCGCATTTCTATCCCTCTACTCGTTTTCGTGCCACTCCTGCCGGCATCTGTGTGGAGGCGGCCTCGATGTACTGTCACAGTCTCCCCTGCGGTTCAAGCTGTGGCGTCAGGTCAGCCGTCTCAACGAAAACCATATGCTCTTTGCCTGGATCAGCCTGGTTGTCGTCATGCTGACGGATGTGTACGTGCGTTTCATCTCAATGGGATATATTTCAGACGTGAGGTTCTTCTAAGATGGCAAACGATAAGTACGAGACTCACGAATACGACGTGATCGTGATTGGCGCGGGTGGCGCGGGACTCCGCGCGGCCATCGAAGCCTCAGCGGCCGGTGTCAAAACCGCTCTTATCTGTAAATCTCTGCTCGGGAAGGCGCATACGGTCATGGCCGAGGGCGGGATCGCCGCAGCCCTGCGCAACGTCTACCAGGAGGACAACTGGAAGGTCCATTTCCGGGATACCATGCGTGGCGGCAAGATGCTCAACAACTGGCGCATGGCCCAGCTCCACGCCCAGGAGGCGCCGGACCGGGTTTTGGAACTTGAAGAGTGGGGGGCGCTTTTTGATCGGACCAAAGACGGGCGTATTCTTCAGCGCGACTTTGGCGGGCACCGCTACGCGCGCCTCGCCCATGTGGGCGACCGTACCGGTCTGGAGATGATCCGTACCCTTCAGCAGCACGCCGTTCATAAGGGCATCGATGTCTACATGGAGTGTAACATACAGCGCCTGCTCAAAGACGGAGATCGCGTGTGCGGGGCGTTCGGCTACTGGCGTGAAAGCGGCAAGTTCGTCACTTTCAAATCCAAAGCGATTGTGCTGGCCACCGGCGGGGTGGGAAAAGCCTGGAAGTTTACCTCAAACTCGTGGGAATACACCGGCGACGGGACCACCCTGGCGGCCGATGTCGGGGCCGACCTGATCGATATGGAGATGATCCAGTTTCACCCCACCGGCATGGTCTGGCCCAACAGCGTACGTGGCATCCTGGTCACCGAAGGGGTGCGGGGCGACGGCGGCACCCTCAGGAATTCCGAGGGCGAGCGCTTCATGTTCAACTATATTACCGACTACTTCCGGGCAGAAACGGCCGAGACCGAGGAAGAGGCCGACGCCTGGTATGAGGACAAGACGAATAACCGTCGTACACCGGACCTGCTGCCGCGTGACGAGGTGGCGCGGGCGATTAACGCCGAGGTCAAGGCCGGTCGGGGCAGCCCGCACGGCGGAGTCTTGCTGGATATCGCTTCGCGCCGTAGCGCCGAATATATTGCACGGCGTCTGCCCTCAATGCATCACCAGTTCAAGGAGCTGGCCGATGTGGACATCACGAAAGAGCCCATGGAAGTCGGTCCGACCTGTCACTACATCATGGGTGGCGTTCGGGTTGAAGCCGATACCGCGGCCACAACCGTGCCGGGGCTGTACGCCGCGGGCGAAGTGGCGGCCGGCCTGCACGGAGCCAACCGCTTAGGTGGGAATTCGCTGTCCGACCTGCTCGTCTTTGGCCGTCGCGCCGGACTGTACGCGGCCCAGTATGCCCAGAATCTCGAGGGCCATCCCAGCCCGGATGCCGACCAGATCGAGCAGTACGCCCAGGAACTGCTCGCCCCGTTCAACAACGACGGCGGCGAAAACCCGTATACCGTTCATATGGCCCTGCAAGACTGCATGCAGAATCTGGTTGGGATCATCCGCACCGAGAGCGAGCTCAAAAAGGCGCAAACCGAGATCGCCAGTTTGAAAGAGCGGCTGGCCAAGGTCACGGTCGAAGGGCATCGCCAGTATAATCCGGGCTGGAATCTGGCGCTCGATTTACAATCCCTGCTGACGACCGCCGAGGCCACAACCATGGGTGCGCTGGAACGCAAAGAGAGCCGGGGCGGTCATACCCGAGAAGATCATCCGGGGCCCGACCCGGACAAATACGGCAAGATCAATCTTGTGCTGCGTCGCAAAGACGGAGAACTCAGCCTGTCTGAAGAGCCCTTGCCTGAGATGCCCGACGATCTCAAGGAACTATTTGAGGAGAGCAAATAATGGCCAGTGAATTTACCATGCGCGTCTGGCGCGGCGACATCTCAGGGGGGGAGTTCAAGGACTATCGGGTCGAGGCTCAGGAAGGGATGGTTGTTCTGGATGTGATACACACCATCCAGGCCACGCAAGCGCCCGACCTGGCGGTCCGCTGGAACTGCAAGGCCGGCAAGTGCGGCTCGTGTAGTGCCGAGATCAACGGCAAGCCTCGGCTGATGTGCATGACACGGATGAATCTCTTTGAACCGGGCGAAACCATTACGATCTCGCCCATTCAGACTTTTCCGTTACTCCGCGATCTGGTGACCGACGTGTCTTTCAACTATGAGAAGGCTAAAAGTATTCCCGCTCTTAAGCTGAAGGCCAAAGAAGCGGATGGTACGCGTCGGATGTATCAGGACGACGTGGACCGAGTACAGGAATTCCACAAATGTATTGAATGCTTCCTATGCCAGGACGTGTGCCACGTCATCCGCGACCACGAAGACAACAAGCCCGAGTTTGCCGGGCCACGTTCCTTCGTGCGCCTTGCCTCCCTGGAAATGCATCCGCTTGACGAAGAGGATCGCCGGGAATTTCTGAAGAGTGATGCCGGTCTGGGATATTGCAATATCACCAAGTGTTGTACCGAAGTCTGTCCCGAGGGCATTCACATCACCGACAACGCGATTATTCCGCTGAAAGAACGGGTCGTTGATGCCTACTACGATCCGGTCGTGTGGCTGATGAACAAACTGACGGGAAAGTAAAGCCGGGTTGGCTATCAAGAAATGCCCCCTCCCTTGCGGGAGAGGGCTAGGGTGAGTCCTCTACACGGGCAATTTCGTCATTACCTGTAAGGTTTCATCCTCAATACACTCTTCAATTACCGGGACCCATTTCTGAAACTCGGGATCTTGAGACGCGATTTCCAGGGTTGTCTGGACCGAATTGGCATCCGGGACCTCCCACACGTCAACGACGGTGTTCAAACGACCGATGACGTTGAAATAACTCCCCTGGAGCTTCCAGCCGCCGTGTTTTTCCAACTGCGGCGCTAGCGAGCTCAGCATTTCCGTGAATTTCTGGACCTTGCCCGCCCGAAGTTTGATGTGTGCAAATACATACGCCATACTGCCTCCTTTGGTTAGGGGTTAATAATATCGGTGTTGGTGCAATCGGCCCTGATTCATCTGGCCGCCTCCCGTGACTTACCAAATCGAGCTAATTGCGGTCCACCCAATCTTTGCCAGTCTGAAGGGCATAATGGTCGGCTTCTTCCTGGCTGGTAAAGGTCTGCTCGGTTCCCCGGAGCGGATAGAACTCATCGACCACCCCATCGATCAGCCGAAAGACCCGTGCCACCGGTTTCCAATCGCCACTATCGAGTTGTTTCGAGCGCGGCTCAATATAAAAGCCCTCATACTCTTCGGTGTCTGGCATCTTTGGACCTCCTTCTCCTTCCCCGCCTTCAGGCAATTCCCAGCAGCTCCTGGAGCTTGGCCTTCTGAAAACCAATAACGACAGCATCGTCAACGGTAATCACCGGCAGAGAGACCCGACCAGAGAGTTGACGGAGACGTTCCTGGGCCGCCGCGTCAGTACTGACATCATAGGCGGTGAATGCTATTCCTGCCTGCGAAAGAAACTCCCTCGCCATCGTGCATGGGCCTCAGGTGGGGGTGGAAGAGACGACGACCTGTTTTTTCATACCGTGTTTGTATCGCTTCGGCCTGTGTCCGGTCAATGTTTCGCTGATGGAGCGTCGCGCGCGCACTGACGTATAGTGATCTATGCTCATTCGAGCCGAAAAAGAGAGCGACCGGGCGGCGGTCTACCAAACCAATGCAGCGGCCTTTGAAACGCGTGCCGAGGCCGAGCTTGTTGAAACCCTTCGTGAGTGCGTGCAACCGCTTGTTTCGCTCGTTGCCGAGGTAGATGCCGCAGTTGTCGGTCACATCATGCTCTCGCCGGTCTCAGTATCGGCAGACTCCAGGCTCAGGTTGATGGGGCTGGCCCCAATGGCAGTGACACCGGCCTATCAACGCCAGGGCATTGGTTCGGCTCTTGTTCGGGCTGGCCTTGAGCGCTGCAAAGCGCTGGCATACAACGCAGTCGTTGTTCTCGGTCATCCGGCGTATTATCCACGCTTCGGGTTTTTACCGGCCTCCCGGTTCGGACTCCGCTGCGAATACGATGTTCCTGACGAGGCGTTTATGGCAATGGAACTGGAGCCCGGAGCCTTTGAGCGGTGTATTCATAGTGGCCAGCACGATGTGGTGAAATACCATGCCGCGTTCAGCAATGTTTAACCCTCCGAACGAGGAGTACGTTCTGGAGTACTCGTGATCCGTTCCGGGAAGGAAGACGCAATACCCGTGGCCTGCTGGTCCTTCCTCACGTATCATGCCACCCCATGAATCGTCAGGTCATTATCTGCGCCGTCTTTGTTGTGGGTTTTGTTTTTTTCGCCAACCCGGTACTCGCCGACTCGACCCGGCAAGACAACCATTCTCAGAACCCACATGCGACTTCTGGTGTGGCTACCGCACAATCTGCCGTTTCAGAGACCTGGCACGAAGCCCAACTCGTACGCAATACCCGACAGCTGACCTTTGCCGGCAGACGCGCTGGCGAAGGCTATTTCAGCCCGGATGGCTCGCAGCTCATCTTTCAGAGTGAACGTGAATCCGACAATCCGTTTTTTCAGATTTATGTCATGAATCGCCTCACCGGGCAGACCCGCCGGGTCTCGCCCGGAATCGGCAAGACGACGTGTGCCTGGTTCCATCCCTTACAAGACAAAGTCCTGTTTGCCTCAACGCATGAAGACCCGGACGCTGAAAAGAAGCAACGGGCCGAGCTGGAAGAACGGCGGGCGGGCACCCAACGGCGTTACGAGTGGGACTTTGATGAGCAGTACGACCTTTTTGAAGTAACGCTCGATGGACGGGACATGCGGAAGCTGGCCGAGGCAAGGGGCTACGACGCCGAGGGCTCCTGGTCTCCGAATGGCGAGTTTATCGCCTTTGCCTCGAATCGCCACGCCTATACGGCAGCCCTGTCAGCCGAGGAAAAGGAGCGCTTTCAGCAAGACCCGTCATCGCAGATGGACATCTACATCATGCGGACGGATGGGTCGGACGTGCGTCGGTTGACGACCTCGCCGGGCTATGATGGCGGGCCATTTTTCAGTCCGGATGGAAAACGGCTGGTCTGGCGTCGGTTTTCTCTCGACGGCAAACAGGCCGAGGTCTGGACCATGCGTGTCGATGGGACAGATCAGAAGCAGGTGACGAAACTGGGAGCTCTGTCCTGGGCACCCTATTTTCATCCGTCCGGCGACTATCTGATCTTCACGACCAACCGCCACGGTTTTGGAAATTTTGAGCTGTATATCGTGGACACGGATGGGCATGTCGAACCCGTGCGGGTCACCTATACCGACGGCTTTGACGGTCTGCCGGTGTTCACTCCGGACGGAAAGCATCTGTCGTGGACCAGCAGCCGGACCGTGGATAAAAAGGCGCAGCTCTTTTTTGCCGACTGGGATGATACCGCGGCCCGCTGCCTGTTGGGGCTCGACTCCACTGACGCGGTATCCCTCCGAACGCACGAGGCGCGAACGTGTGAGTTGCGCCAGACCGTTGCCGAACTCGCCTCTGAGCGCATGGCCGGCCGGCTCACGGGAACGGACGGCGAAAAGCTGGCAACGGAGTACGCCGCCGCGATACTGGAAAAAAGTGGGCTCGAACCGGCGGGCGATAATGGAACGTTTTTTCAGTCTTTTGAGTTCACCGCCGGCGTCTCCCTTGGTCCGAAGAATGTGTTGCAACAACAGCCCGGGTCGGCGTCAGATCAGGCTCGGGCGTATGTCATTGATACAGACTGGCGTCCGCTGACCTTCTCGCAGGTGGGCGACTTCGAGCCGGCCAGTGTGGTCTTTGCCGGTTATGGCATTGTCGCTCCGGCTGTCGATGAGCACCCGGAATACGACTCCTATGCCCACCTGGATGTGCAAGACCAATGGGTTTTGGTGTTGCGCTATCTGCCCGAAGACATAGACGCTGCTTATCGCCAGCATCTCAACCGCTATGCCAGCCTGCGCTATAAAGCCATGGTTGCCCGCGACAGGGGAGCACGCGGGCTGATCGTTGCGAGCGGGCCGAGGACCACCGTCAAGGCGCAATTGGTTCCCCTCGTCTTTGACGCTTCACTGGCAGGCAGCAGCATCGGGGCGGTGTCCGTGACTGACGCGTTGGCCGAGGTTTGGTTCCGGCAGGCGGGCAGGTCACTGGAAGAGATTCAGGAGACCTTAGATACCGGACAACTCATACCCGGCTTCGGCCTCGACGGTCTGACGCTCGGAGCGACGATCGATATTCGGCAGGAGAAACGCCAGGGCCGCAACGTCCTGGCACGGTTACGCGTGACTGAGGGTGCAGCGGATGCGGGTATCGTTATGGTTGGGGCGCATATCGACCATCTGGGCACGGGTCTGGGGAACGGGTCGCTGGCCCGCGAGGATGAAAAGGGCGGCATCCATTTCGGAGCCGACGACAATGCCTCCGGCGTGGCGGCCGTCCTGGGCATTGCCAAAACGCTCGCCGCACAACAAGCCGCAGGCGAAGGGGCTCTGAAGCGCGATATTGTATTTGCTTTGTGGTCGGGCGAAGAACTGGGTCTTCTGGGGTCGAGCCACTTCGCCAGGACCTTCGGCCGGACAGAGCGGCAGATACTCGCCCCTGCCATTACCGCCTATCTCAATCTGGACATGGTCGGTCGACTTGATACCGCCCTGGTGCTGCAAGGCGTAGGCTCAAGTTCGGTCTGGCCCGAGGAAATTGAGCAACACAACGCGCCCATCGGTCTGCCCATCACGCTCCAGAACGACAGTTATCTGCCAACCGATGCGACTGCGTTCTATCTCAAGGGCGTTCCCGTTCTGAACGCGTTTACCGGTGGACACGCGGAATACCACTCGCCACGCGATACCGTGGAAAAGCTCAACTATGCCGGGCTCACACAAATTACCCGGCTGATGACCGGCCTGACACGTTCGTTGGCGAGTACCGAGCAGGCACCGGATTATATCCGCATCGAAAAGCCCCGCCACCTCGGCAGCCGCGGCCGCCTACGGGCCTATCTGGGCACGATTCCCGACTATGCCCAGGGGAACGGCACCGGGGTCAAGCTCTCCGGGGTTGCGACCGGCGGCCCGGCCGACCAAGCGGGGGTGCAGGCCGGGGATGTGGTGCGCGAGCTGGCCGGTAAGGCGGTTGAGAATATCTATGACTACACCTTTGTTCTCGGAAGTCTCAAAGTTGACGAGCCGGTCGGTATGACAGTCCTGCGCAACGGGCAGCGGGTTGAATTGACAATCACGCCCGCGTCGCGGGAATGAGCCTGGAACCGTACCATGTCTGCCTTAGGACGAATTCTGCTGGTCGTCTGGGGACTACACCTGTCATGTGTTGCCGTGAGAGCGGACCTTCCCCTGTCCTGGACCGCCCTGGGGCCGGGCGGTCGGACAATTGTGCGAGTCGTATCAACCGCGACGGTCTGTCCGGCGTTACAGGTGGATGCTGAGCGCTTTCCGTTACACGTACGCGCGCGTCCTGCCCGACCGAACTTTCCCATCCTGGTCTGCGAGGCCGTGTTACCGCCCGATGCTGCCAGCGTCACGCTGGATGGCCGACAACTGCCTCTTTTATCGCGCGCTCCAGAAAGGATCGTCATCCTGGGTGACACCGGCTGCCGGATGAAAAACACCCTGGTCCAGGCGTGTCACGATCCGAATGCCTGGCCCTTTGCCCGAATCGCCCGGAGTGCTGCGGCCTGGAATCCAGACCTGGTGCTCCATGTGGGGGATTATTTTTATCGGGATTCACCCTGTCCGACCGGCAACGCGTCCTGTGCCGGTAGTCCGTGGGGAGATACCTGGGCGGCCGCTCAGGCCGACTTCTTCGCACCGGCTGAGCCCTTACTGCAGGCGGCGCCGTGGATATTTGTCCGAGGGAATCACGAGGAGTGTCAGCGGACGGGTAACGCCTGGTTTCGTCTGCTTGATCCCCGGCCCTTACCCCAGGAATGTACCGACCAGACTGAGCCCTATATCGTGCCAATCGGAGCGCGTACGCTGTTCGTCCTGGATACCACGACAGCGCACGACCTGAGGGCGGCGCCCGAGACCGTCACCTACTTCGCCACACAGTTGGCGGCGTTGGCTGAAAACCGTCCGGTCTGGCTGCTGTCTCATAAGCCCTTCTGGGCCTTCGGCACACGGGGACAGGCGCAGGGCGGGGAGGTGCTCTTCCGAACCAATCCGACCCTTCAGGCCGCGGTCCGGCAGGGATTGCCAGACGGCATTGAGTTGGTCCTGTCGGGCCATCTCCACACGACCGAGTTGTTGGCCTTTGCGCAGGGAAAGCCGCATCAGTTCGTGGTCGGGAATGGCGGAGCGCTGCTCGACCCGCCGCTGGCAACCGAGTTGGTCGGACTCGACATAGCCGACCAAACAGTCTCACAGGCAGAAACGCTGACCGGCTTTGGCTATGTGACGCTGGAGCGGGGGGAGGAGGGCTGGACGATCACGCCACGCGATACCGCAGGGCTGCCTCGACCGTGCCGCTTCAGGAGTACCGGGATGAGTTGCGCGCCGCAGAACTGAGCAGGTCCCCCACGTCTTTCACAACAATGTCGGCCCCATTGGCTTTGAGTAAGTCGCCGTGACCGCGACGATCAACGCCAACCACCAGACCGAAATTTCCGGCGCGGCCCGACTGTACGCCTGAGATGGCGTCCTCAATCACCACGGCCCGGACCGGCAGCACGTTCAGCTTGTCCGCTGCTGCCAGAAACATATCCGGAGCGGGTTTGCCGGCTAACTGTTCTTGGGCGGCGACCTCTCTATCAACCCGCAGATCAAAGAGGTGTGTAA
Organism: Candidatus Binatia bacterium; assembly: GCA_022820725.1. Taxonomy (GTDB): domain Bacteria; phylum Desulfobacterota; class Binatia; order Bin18; family Bin18; genus Bin18. Next base: position 54,865 of record JAJEFA010000010.1, on the reverse strand, counting down.
TCCCAGCCGACTTGAGCACGAGTTGACAGTTCGCGCTGGGGGTGACGACCGCGGTTTTCAGCCCCATTTGCCGGACATGGATGGCAAAGGCGGTGCTGCCAGGGAAGGCCTCCACCCCATCCGAGGCAATGACCTGATTGACCAGACTGTCTTTCTGGTTGCCTAGGCCGTGAACCGTCTCCCAATCGGGAGGCGCGGTCGGACTTCCTTCCGATAACTCGATATGACGTGATTCGAGAAAGCTTCGCACGCCGTCGTCCAGAGCTTTCCCGTCGACATACAGATTGTAATCGGTCTGAAGGTCAAAAGGCTGAAGGGAGAGACTGTGAATTTTCGCGTACTGACGCAGAAAGCGGTCAAACATCTGCTTCCAACAGGCAGCATGAATTTTTGCCGTTGCCGTCAGCACACCGTCCAGATCGAACAGCACGGCGTCAAAGCGCTCAGGGGTAATAAGATTGGAATAGCTCATTCTCTTATGCTTCTCTGTTCCTTTTTTCGGTCCTCGGTCTCTGAGGGCTCACTGTAGCATAATTTTCTCATGAACATTGCCTGGGTGTTAAAATGAAGGAATACTGCTGTTCTGGTACTGGCTGGAGCAATACGCAGGATGTTACGGCTGTAGAGTTGGTGGGTGCGGTTCTATGTCCTACGAACAAGGCGTTCTCTTCCCGGAAGAGATAGGCTCTCAAGCAGGTCAGGCGGCTCCGTCTGAGGCCCTGCCCGCGTGTGAAACGCCTGCGTATACCTTGGTGACGGAACCGGCTCAACTTGAGCGTATACTGCCCGGCCTGCATGCCGCTCCCATCTTATCCTGCGATACCGAGACAACCGGGCTCGACTTTCGGACAGATTCCCTCCGACTCATCCAGATTGCGACACCCGACCACGCCTATCTGCTTGATGTCCGTCGCATCCCCATTGCCGCGCTCTTCCCTCTGTTCAGTGCCCCGCGTCGCTGGCTGTTTCACAATGCCAAGTTTGATCTGAAATTTCTCGCCTCTGCGGGTTGTCCCTGGCCTGATACCGTCTTTGACACCATGTTAGCCAGCCAAGTACTCAAAGCCGGGCTGCGCGTCCGCCATAGTCTCGAAGAGGTGGTGGAACAGGAATTGGGTCGAGCCCTGCCGAAACACTTGCAAGCTGCCGACTGGTCGGGAGAACTCAGTCCTGCCCAGTGTGAGTACGCCGCCCGGGATGTGGGGGTGCTGTGGCCACTGTACGACCGCTTGCGTCCGGCCCTGGCCGAGGCGAGTCTGGAACGGGCGGCGGAGATTGAATTTCGCTGCGTCAAGGCGCTGGCCTGGCTGGAACTCGCTGGTATCGCGTTTGACGCTCAAGGCTGGCTGGCGCGGACGCTGGAAGATGAAGCCCAACTCGAAGCGCTCTCGGACCAACTGGATCGTCACGCCCGGGATATCGGCATGTCCATCAACTGGGCGTCATCGCAACAAATCAAGGCCCTATTCCAGACCTTCGGGATCGAGCTGCCCAATGTCCGCTCTGCCACGCTCAGGAAAATCGATCATCCCATTGCCGCGCTGCTGGTCAGCCATAAAGAAGTCGCCAAACGGGTCAGTACCTATGGTCGGGGAGTGATCGACTCGTTTTTCGATGCGGACTCGGGCCGGGTGTATCCGGTGTATTTTCAGAACGGGACAGCCACCGGGCGCATGAGTTGCGGCGGCCCAAACATCCAGCAGATCCCAAAGGCGCGCGCCTTTCGCGCCTGCTTTTGCGCCGCTCCGGAAAGGGCTTTGATCAAGGCCGACTATTCCCAGGTCGAACTGCGGATTGCCGCGGTCCTGGCCAACGATCCGACCATGCTGCAAGCGTTTCGAGAGGAAACCGACCTGCACGCCCTGACGGCCTCGCGCATCCTGCACATCCCGCTGAACCAGGTCGAACCGCACCACCGCCAACTCGCCAAGAGCGTTAATTTCGGCCTGCTGTACGGTATGGGGGTGAGCGGCTTGAAACAGGATGCGGAGGCAAAGTATGGTGTCCGCATGTCCGACCGGGAGGCGGCCCAATATCACCGCGCGTTCTTTCTGACCTATCAGGGCATTGCCCGCTGGCATCAGCAGGCCAAACAACAGGCCGAGCAGGTGAGGCACCAGAAGAGTAGCCTCGAAACCCGTACCCTCACTGGTCGCCGTTTTCTGGGGGTCCGACACTTTAACGTGCTCCTCAATATCCCGGTGCAAGGGACGGGGGGCGACGGCTTCAAGCTCGCTCTGGCGCGACTGTTTGAACACCGCGACCAAGTGCCGCCGGCGACACCCGTCGCCTGCGTTCACGACGAAATCCTGCTCGAAGCGCCCCTGGCCGATGCCCAAGCCGCCCAGACCTGGCTGACCAGCCATATGGTTGAAGCCATGCGAGAGATCGTGGCGGACCGGGTTCCGATTGCAGTCGAAGCGGTAATCGGCAAAAACTGGGCCGGCGTACCGCTGGACGATTAGCCGCAGACAGCCCCAGGGCTGCGGCCACAAGAAGGAATGGTATTGTCGGAGCGCCAGTTGCTGCGCTACAAGTACAGGCGCGAGGGCAGGGGGTCAGAAAAAATCTCGAAGCGCTCTCGTTGGGCGCATGCCAAGAGAACACCTTGCTGATATTCAATTCCTCCCCCGAGGGCGCTGGAGCCGAAAAAGACTCCTCGATGCGCTGGCAGAGACGTTCTCCATCCATAAAGAGCCGCTCACAACCGAGCGGCGGACTCAGTATGACACGGCGGACTGGCAACTCAGCCTGTACCGTCTGGCCCTGTGTGCGAACGCGAAGACGCTTGTCCTCCGGTCATATGATGCGGTCTTCCCGCTTGAAGAGCTGCCGTGTCCCAGTCTTCCTGCGACTGCCACGGATTTGCCGCCTAGCCGTTTGCGAGAGCGCCTGGTGGCGCTGATTGACGACCTTCCGCTCACCCCGCTCTTCAGGCGGCACACACGTATCATCCCGATACGGATACTCGACCAGCGCCAGAAGACAACGGTGCGCCTGATTATTGAAGAGCACACGCTCGCTAAGAAAAATCAACGGCGTTCCCTTCGACCACGTATCTGGGTCCAGCCGCTCAGGGGTTATCAGCAAGAGGCACACCGATTAGTGCTGTGGTGCAGGGAGCAAGACCTCATACCAGCGACCGAGAGCGCTCACCAAGAGGTGTTGGCGACAGCCGGTCGCTCTCCGGGGAAATATTCGGTCAAACGCCCGATACCGATACAGCCGGAAGTCCCGGTTGAGCGGGCAGTCCGCCGTCTCTTGCGCCTACTCCTGGCCATGGTGCGCTACAACGAGCGAGGCCTGCGTCAGGGGGATGATCCGCTTTATTTGCACGACTTTCGAGTCGCCGTCAGACGGGCACGCTCCCTGCTCGGACAGACTCGTGAGGTTTTTCCCAGAAAAGCAGTACAGCGGTTTCGAAAAGACCTGGCTCAGCTTGGCCGGTCCACCGGGAGCGCACGGGACCTGGATGCTTTTCTCCTGGTGCAGGGCACATACCGTCAACGGCTTCCGGCTGACAGCCGGGCCGCCCTTCAGCCGTTTTCCGCCTTTCTCCAACAGGAACGGAGAGAACACTATCGGACCCTGATAAAGACCTTTGAGACCAAGCGCTACCGGGCAGTGATCCGAGAGTGGGAAGCGTTTGCCGACCAGCCTGAAGACAACGACTCCCATACCCCAGCCGTCAAAGAGTTCGTCCCCGACCGAGTGGTCGAGAAATGCCGCGCCCTCGTCTCAATCGAGCCGAACAGCCTGCAACACGCCGACAGTGAGCAACTCCACAGGCTGAGAATCGAATGTAAAAAACTCCGCTATCTGCTGGATTTTTTTATTATCGCCTTGCCTGACCTCCCTGTCCGAGACGTGCTCAAGCAGTTGAAGCGCGTCCAGCGGACCCTGGGCCGGATACAGGATATCAGTGTACAGAGTGCCCTCATCCAGGAGTTCAGTACGACCGGCGGAGGTTTTGCTTTTCACGAAAATGGGACGCGCCCCGCCCTGGAAGTCCTGCTTACTTCGCTGACTTCAGAGCGGCAGGCTCTGCAACAGCAGGTTGTGGAGGAGTTTCAGGTGTTGACCGCGGTGGTGGATCCGATGATTCTGCCATTGAGCGATCCTGACCGGGTTGAGATTGCCGGGCCGCAAGACCAGCAGGAGCAGCAAGAACCGGCGTAGCGTCTGGGTGAGCTTGGTTCAGTATAGCTTCCATTTCTGTCCACAACCGTTCATACGCCTGGGACGCCCGGGAATGCGGAAGCGAGACGAGGACCGGCTCCCGGTGGACGCCCATGTTTTCGACATCGACAAGATACGGGATGGCCTGTGAAAGGGCTTCGGGGTGAGAAGTGGTCAGTTCCTGCATGACAGACCGATGCAGTTTTTTTTGCCGTTCCACCATAGAGAAAAACGTGCGGAGTTTATCGGGGTTGTAGCCGTGTTTGGTGTAAAACGTCCGGAGCTGCTGATACGCATGGACCGACAGCGGTGAGGGGACAATGGGAATCAGGATGTAATCTGCGGCATAGAAGACGTTTTGCGCAATCAGGTCTACCCCGGATGGACAGTCGAGGACCACATACTGGTATTCGTCCCGGAGCGCGGCCAAGCTACGGTGCAGGCAGCGTGCCGGATGTTTGGTTTGCTGAAACACCTGTGTCAGGTGGTGGTGAGACAATGCACCGGGAAGTAGGTCCAGGCGTACAAAATCGGTCGCCTTGATGCTCTTTTCAAGTTGCTTCCCGCCGCGCGCAAACACTCTCTTCTTGGCTTTGAGCTTGGGTTGGACGCGAAAGTAATAGGTTGCCGAGGCCTGAGGGTCAAGGTCGCAGAGCAAGGTTCGAGCTCCGGATTGCGCGGCCAGATAGGAAAGATTGACCGCCGCAGCCGTTTTCCCCACCCCTCCTTTCATATGGTAGAGCGCTAATACCTGCATTTCACTCAAACCCCGGCTGTGCCCCCTCCTTGCGGTACATCAAGCGGGCAATAGTGACAATGGGAGCGATGAAGCATAGTGTGTCTACACTAGCACGCGAAGGGGGGAAGCCAATGGCAGGCATGAGTATTGACAAACTGAAACAGATTTTACGCGAAAAACAGCTTCCGGCGGATGTTGAGCCGCCGGTTGAGGCCATGCGCAAAAGCATGGAAAAGCTGGCCTTCCCGGCCGCGGACGATATTGAAACAGAAGCGGTAAGCGTGGCGAACCGTGCTGCAGAATGGGTCCGCGCACCCGGCAGTCAGGCCGAGCGGGCCATCCTCTACCTGCACGGCGGAGGCTATGTGGTCGGCTCGATCAATACGCACCGGTCGCTGGCCGGAGAAATCTCCCGCTGTGCCCAAGCCGCGGTTTTGCTCGTGGATTATCGTCTGGCGCCGGAAGAGCCCTTTCCGGCCGCGGTTGACGATGGTGTCGCGTCTCTCAGATGGCTGGTTGAGCAAGGGTTCTCGCCGAAAAATCTGGCTATTGGCGGGGACTCGGCCGGGGGTGGGTTAACCCTGGCGACTTTGGTTGCGGCGCGGGACAACAGCGTCCCCATGCCCGCAGCTGCGGTGGCGATCAGCCCGTGGTCGGATATGACCTGCTCGAATGAGTCGTATCAGACCAGAGCCACCGCCGATCCCATGGTAACGGCCCACGGTCTCAGACGCATGGCGGGACTCTATGTTGGCGACAGCGATCCCACGCATCCGTATGCGTCGCCCAATCTGGCCGATCTCAGCGGCTTACCACCGGTGTTGATCCATGTCGGTCGGGACGAGGTTCTGCTGGGTGACGCCATGATATTCGACGAAAAGGCAAAAGCGGCGGGCGTCGAGTGCAGTCTCGAAATCTGGGACAATATGATCCATGTCTGGCATGCCTTTCACCCCATGCTGGATGAGGGCAAAAGAGGCATTGAACGGGTAGGAGAATTCCTGCGCGAAAAATGGGCCGCGGCCTAAGAAAGCCGGAATAGGGGCAGACTGTGCGTTCTGCTCTTGTTGAGATGGACCTGGGCCGCTAGTGGCTGGAGTAGGAAGAACAAGGACCGTACATGAACGACGAACAGATTACCCAATTCAACGCAAAACAACGCCAGGCGTTTGATAATGTGTACGACCGTTTTCTGGTCGAATTACCCCAGGATGTCTGCGCCCGCATGGAACGTATCGTTGCCGCGCCCGACATTCAGGCGGGAGAAAATGTGCTGGATGTCGGGACGGGGACGGGGGCACTCATGCCCGACATTCGGAAGTATCGGCCCGGCCACATCTACGCCTGCGATCTGTCGAGCAAAATGCTAGAGCAGGTCGCAAAGCGTTACCCCGAAGTTGAACGCCACCAATGTGACATCCGGGACCTGGACCTGCCCGACGCCTGTGTCGATGTGGTCTTCATGAATGGCATGTACGGCAATATCGCGGACAAGCCCGGAGCCTTGCGCAATATTATGCGCATGCTGCGGCCGGGCGGGCGGATTGTGATCAGTCACCCGGAAGGCCGGGGGTTTGTTGAAGGGCTCGTCCGCTCGGAACCGTTTCCCATAACGGCGCTACCCTCACAGGACGAAGCGCATACGTTCCTCGGATCGTATGGACTGACGGTGACGCAATATACGGACGAGGAAAAATTGTTGATCTGTGTCGCGGTCAAGCAACAGTAGGGATGTCGGATTACGCCCCGCTCATCCGACCTGCGGGGCTGAGGGAAACAGGTCTGCTTATCCCCTACCCGTGCTTGTCCAGAAAATAATCGATCAACCGGCGGGAGATGCTGATACGGCCGGGGATGGCGGGCATGGCATCCGGGCTGAACCAGGCCGCTTCGGCGATTTCTACGCCGTCTACTTCAATCTCGCCTCCCGCATACTCGGCGGTAAAACCGAGCATGAGCGAATTCGGAAACGGCCACGGCTGACTGGCGAAATATCGAATGTTATCGACTGTGATGCCGACTTCTTCCTTGATTTCTCTGGCCACGCATTCCTCTATGGTCTCGCCGGGCTCCACAAAGCCGGCCAGCACGCTGTACATCTTGGTCGGGAAGTGGGGCGAACGGGCGAGCAGGATTTTTCCGTCGCGTTCCACCATCACAATAATGGCGGGTGACAAGCGGGGAAAGCTCAAGAGCTGGCACTTGGGGCAGCGCTTGGCCCGCTCGTCCGATTTGGTTTCGTTGCGGGTTCCGCACCGCCCGCAGTACTGATGGGTACGGTCCCACTCGACGATCTGGACGGCGCGGCCGCCCAGCACGAACAAATCCTCCTCCAGTCCGCCGTGCGCCTGTCGGAGGTCCTTGAAATCCAGGTGGTCTGGCACCGACGGGTCCAGCACATCAACGGCATAACACGCCTGCCCGTCGTAGCGCCCGAGATAATGCCGATTTCCCGCAGAAACCCCTAACTCTTCAAAGCGCTTCAGGCAGGGGACTTGAAACGTCTCGCCATGCTTCTGAAGCAGGAGCCGGTTGCGGTGAAAGCCGAACCACCAGGCCGGGCCGGACAGGTCGTGGGGCGGTGCGACTTCGGAAATAAACGTCCTTCGCATGCCAAAGATCGGCTGGCCGTGGGAGTGTGGCGCATTGCGGGCAGGCATACCCAAATCCTCCAGTCTTGGTATGGTCAGCAGTACCGTATTGGCAAAGCATAGCAAACCCGCCCCTGACTGTATCCCCCAGGCCCTTCGACTGCGCTCCGCTCAGGATGAACGGAAAACCGGGGCCGGACTAGGATTTCCGCAGCAGCCTGATACATAGGGCAGACCGACGAGAGGAGTACACCATGGATCTCAACTATTCTCCTGAAGAAATGGCCTTCCGTGATGAAGTCCGCGCCTGGCTCAAAGACAACCTGCCGGACGAGTTGCGCGACAAAGTCGTCAACTATGAAGAGCTGACCAAAGAAGACCTGCTGCGCTGGCAGAAAATCACGGCCGAGCGAGGCTGGGGCGCGCCTGACTGGCCGGAAGAGTGGGGCGGGACAAACTGGACCATTGTGCAGCGGCATATTTTTGAAGAAGAATGCGGCTATGCCGGCTGCCCGCCGCGTATTCCCTTTGGCGTGTCCATGTGTGCGCCCGTCCTGCACAAATTTGGCACGCAAGAGCAGAAACAGCGCTTTCTGCCCGGCATGTACAATGGCGACATATTCTGGTGCCAGGGCTACTCCGAGCCGGGCTCAGGTTCGGACTTGGCTTCGCTCAAGACGAGCGCGGTCCGGGAGGGGGACAGCTTCGTCGTCAACGGCCAGAAAATTTGGACCACCTGGGCTCAGCACGCGGACTGGATATTCTGTCTGGTGCGGACCAGCGCCGATTTTCCAAAGAGACAACAGGGTATTTCCTTTTTGCTCATGGATATGAACACGCCGGGCATCAGCATCCGGCCGCTGATGCTCATGGATGGTGGCCATGAAGTGAACGAGGTGTTTTTTGACGATGTACGAGTCCCGGCGGAAAACCTCATCCACGAAGAAAATGATGGCTGGACGGTCGCCAAATATCTCTTGGGCTACGAGCGCCTCGGCACAGGCAACACCGGCGCGTCAAAGCGAGAAGTGCTGCGCCTGAAAGAGCTGGCGGCCCAGCAGTCCAAAAACGGCAAACCGCTCATTGACGATCCGCGCTTCCGCGACCGACTATCCCGGGTGGAAGTCGAGCTGATGGCTTTGGAGATCACCAATCTGCGTTTTCTGGACCAGATGCGCGGCGGACGAGCACCCGGCGCGGAAGTCTCCTTGCTCAAGATTCGCGGCACGGAAATCCAACAGGCGCTCACGGAACTCATGCTGGAAGCGGTCGGACCGCTTGCCCAGCCGTTCCAGTCGCTGCACGCCACGGACTTTGACCAACAAACGGCCAGTATCGCCCCGCGCTACTGCAATTACCGCAAGACCTCGATCTATGCGGGTTCCAACGAGATTCAGCGCAATATTATCGCCAAGGCGTCCCTCGGGCTGTAAACCGGATGGGTAAACAGGAGATCGCAGCGTGAACTTCGACTACAGCGAAGAACAACAACTGCTGACCCAGAGCGTCCGGCAGTTTCTGACCAAAGAATACACCTTTGCCGCTCGCCAAGCGATCATCGAGTCCGACCAGGGCTATAGCGAGCAGGTCTGGACCACGTTTGCCGAAATGGGCCTGTTGGGCCTGCCCTTTGCGAGTGAGGTGGGGGGCTTTGGGGGTAATGCCGTAGACCTGATGCCGGTCATGGAGGCGATAGGCGACGGGCTGATAGTTGAGCCCTATCTGGCCAGCGTCGGCCTGGGTGGACAGTTCATTGCCAGGGGTGGCAGTCAGGCCCAGCAGCAGGAGATTCTGACGGCTCTTATCTCCGGTCGGTGCAAGCTGGCGTTCGCTCAAACCGAACGCCAGGCGCGCTATAATCTGGCCCATGTCGCCTGCCGGGCGGAGAAGACCGCTGACGGCTATCGGCTGGAGGGCGAGAAATGTGTCGTCCTGCACGCGCCCTGCGCCGATAAACTCATTGTGTCGACGCGCACCGCAGGTCGTACCACCGATGCGGACGGCATCAGCCTGTTCATAGTAGACCCGAGCGCACCAGGCGTGACGCTCACGCCCTATCGGACGATTGATAATCTACGCGCTGCGGATGTGCGTTTCGCCGGGACGGTTGTTCCCGCCGATGCGCTGATCGGCCCGGAAGGACAGGCCCTGTCGCTGATCGAAGCCGTGGTGGACTATGCCACCGCCCTGGTCTGCGCCGAGGCGGTCGGGGCTATGCAGTTTGCGAATGATACTACGCTTGAATACCTCAAGACCCGTCAGCAGTTCGGGGTGCCGATCGGTTCGTTTCAGGCCCTGCAACACCGCATGGTGGAGATGACGATCATCGCCGAGCAGGCCAAATCCATGGCCTGTCTGGCTTGCGTGAAGGCCGACAGCGCGGATGCCGACGAACGCCGTCGGACCATATCCGCGGCAAAAATCCATATTGCCGACGCCTGTCGTCACATCAGCCAGGAGGCTGTTCAGTTGCACGGGGGGATGGGTATGACTGAGGAATTGAAAGTCAGTCATACCTTCCGCCGCCTGACCATGATCGCCCAGACCTTTGGCGACGCCGATCACCATTTGGAGCGCTTTGCCGCGTGCGAATGAGGAGGAGACCGCTTTCTTTGCGCTCTATCTCTGGTGCGGTAGAAGAGTTTTTCTTCTCCCCCTTTTTCTCTACGAGGAGCACAGATGAAGGTGGGTGTCTCGAAAACGCTGGAAGTGGTGGAACCATTGACGAGCAGCATCAGTTGCATCTGGACGCCCCGCTTCCGCTCTCCGGTCCGAGTCGGGCGAGGGTCATTATTGTCTTCCCGGAAGAGGCTGACGTTGCCGATATAGATGAGAAGGAGTGGCTGCGGGCGGCGGGGCAGAATCCCGCCTTTGATTTTCTGAAAGACCCCATAGAAGATCGCTATACGCTGCGTGACGGGAAGCCTTCCTGGGAACGCAGGCATCTTGCCCGCCTCCAGGCAGGCTGGAAGCCTGCGCTCCCAGAGGGGTAGGGGTAATTCATGAATTACCCCTACAGGACAATGGTTCTAACGAATCGACAACGACGGTCGGTTGTTCAATACATCGGGGTCGAAACCGGCCGTACGTTTATACGAACGGGAAATTTCTTCCAGTTCGCGTTGGCTGATAACGTCGTCAAGATTGGTAAACCCATTCGGCGCGCGTTGCTCGACAAGCTCCATGCATTGTTCCGGTCCGACTTGACGATTAGCCTGCACGACCGCGGCAGTAGCCGGACGGCGCGTGGCATCATAGGCGGCTACGGCGCGCTCAATCGACGGCTGGAGCGCGAGTTCCCGTGCCAATACGCGTGCGTCAATAATGGCCTGGGAGGCTCCGTTCGAGCCGACTGGATACATGGGATGGGCCGCGTCACCCAGCAACGTGACCCGGCCGAAGTCCCAGGTCGGCAGCGGGTCACGATCGACCATCGGATATTGGTAAATGGTTTCCGCCTGCCGCATGAGTTCTGGTACATCGAGAAAGTCAAAGCTAAATGAAGCAAATGGGGCCAAGGCGTCTTCAAGGCGCGCCGTGTGCTCCCAGTCTTGCGGGGGCATGGGTTGATCGTCGGCAACCTTGAATTCCGCTACCCAGTTGATGAGCGCCTGGCCCCGGTCTTCGTGGCGTTTTGAAATCGGATAGATCACCACCCGCCGCCGAAAATAGCCGGCCATCAGCATCGTGCGGCCCGACAGAAACGGTCTGCCCTCGGTGACCCCGCGCCACATGGCAATCCCGTTCCATTTGGGCGGCCCCTCGTCAGGGTAGAGTTGCTGCCGGACGACAGAATGGACGCCGTCACAGGCGACCAGCAGGTCGGCCTCGACACGAGGTGCGGTCGTACTCTTTGCTCTATCGACGAACTCGCCCCAGGTCCTTCCCGCTGCCTGTCCGAAGCGGACTAAATGGTGGCCGGTGTGGACAGGCGCCTGGCCGAGCCGGTCGGCTACGGCCTGGTGGAGTACTTTCAGCAGCTCACCCCGATGAATGGAGAACTGGGGCCAGTGATAGCCTGCAGCGCGCCCTCGAGGTTCACCCCAGATGCGCTGGCCGTGCTTGGAGTAGAAGACCAACTCGCCGGTGGGGATGCCGGCCGCGGCGAGGCCGTCCAGCAGGCCGAGTTCGGTCAGCTCGCGGACCGCGTGGGGCAGAACGTTAATGCCGACGCCCAACTCGCTGATCGTGTGAGCGGACTCATAGATATCGACATCGGCGAGGCCGGCGTCGTGGAGCGACAGAGCCAGCGTCATACCACCGATACCACCACCGATAATGGCGATTTTCACCCTGCCTCCCCCAGCCAACCAAGCCTATACGTCACGCACGTGCGGCAGCACTTCCTTGCCAAAACGTTCCAGCGAGCGTAGCACCTTGTCGTGAGCCATGCCGCCGAAATTGACCTCGAACAGCATATGGGTGATACCCAAGCCTGCCTTGATGTTCTTGATGCGCTGAATACAACGCTCAGGAGTCCCGAACATCAGGCCGTCGCCCTTGTCCAGAACGTCGTAGTTGAGCTGAGAGAAGATGGCGCCGAGGCCCTTGCCGTAGGCTTTGTACTCGTCCGACTGCCAGGGCTTGTCCAGGCTGGCGAAGAACTTGAAATAGCGCTCCAACTCCGTTGCGGCTTCGCGCCGGGCCTGTTCGTCGTCCTCGGCAACGTACAGATGGTAGGTGCCCTGGACTTCTTTTTGGGCCGGGTCGTGTCCGTTGTCGATCAAGGTCTGGCGATACAGATCGACACGCTCGCGTAGCGGTCCGAAGGTTGGATAGGCGAATGGGACGAGCATGATGTTATAACCCCGTTCACCCGTCCAGACGAACGACTCTTGGGAAGCCACCGCGGCGGCCCAGACAGGAGGATGGGGGTGCTGAACCGGCTTGGGCAGGGTTTTGACATGATCGACGGTGAAGTAGTCGCCCGTGCACGTGACCTCGTCCTGGGTCCAGGCCTGGAGGATAACATCGAGCGCCTCGTGATAACGGCCCTGGCTCTCGTCCGGGTTGATTCCAAACAGGTCGTACTCGTGGCGCAGGATGCCCCGGCCGATCCCGAAGTCGAGCCGTCCGTCGCTGAGGACGTCCAGCATGGCATATTCCTCGGCCGTCTTGATCGGGTTGGTCAATGGCAACAAGGTTACCGCGGTGCCGAAGCGAACGCGCTTGGTGCGCTGGGCCACTGCGGCGGCAAAAATCGGCGGGGAAGGAAAGGCATAGCCGCCGACGTAGTGCTCGGCAAACCAGATGCTGTCCATGCCGATTTCTTCACACAGATCGATCTGCTCCAGCATTTCTCCGTAGTAATGGCTGGACGATTTGTGGCGCTCTTCGTAATAGTCAGGAATATACAACACGCCGAATTTCATGCGGTTCTCCTTCTGATTACAGCTCGATCGGATAGGGTGAGAGCTCGCCGCTGTCGTATTTCTCAGGCAGACCTGAAGTCGCGTTTTCCCAAACCAGCAGCATGGCGCGCTTGGGCGAAAAGCCCTGGTGCCGAATATCGGCCGGCATGGCCGCCACATCGCCAGGCTTCATGACCACCCTGGCCCGAGGATGGCCAGTTTCCTTATCGCTCACCTGCCAGGTGATTTGATCGCTGACCTGAATGAACCACTCGACCCGGTCGTTGCCATGAATGACCGGCAGGATGTGCTCCTCGGTGGTCGGGCAGAACAGGCTGTTGCGACACACAGAGACGACGGAAGGGTTCCAGGTTACATCGGAGCGAGACAAGTATTTGAACAGATTAAAGGCGTGAACCTCGTTCTCAAAGCCCGGCTCGGCATGAATCTCGGGCTCGTCCTGTTCGACATCGGCAAAGGCGCGGTTGACTGGATAGCCGTTGGTGTCCGAGCGAAGCGAGGCATCGCCGGGCAGACCCGGCATGCGTCGGCAGGTCTCCCGGTTGCGTTCAATGGCCGCGGTATTGCTCCCGTTCTTTTTGCCGAAGACCGTGGTGCCGGTCTCCGCGGGCGCGGCAAACGGGTCAAAACCGGCATTCGTCCAGTCGGCCAGCATGGCCTTGAAGGTGGCCAGAATCTCTGGTGTCTCAAAGGTCTCGACATAATCGAGGCCGGAGTCATGATAGCTGTCGTTATAGCGTCCGGCGTATAACTCCACCTGTCCGTACCGGTTTCGGGTGCCGAGCACGGCATCAAAATTGACCCAGCCGTAAAAAAATCCCCAGGCCACATCGCGCACCAGGGCCCTGAGAAAGGCGTCCACCGGCAGGGTGTGGGAAAGTTGTGTCTCCCTGGCTGGCCAGCGGACGGTGACGAAGTACTCGTCGCGTGAAAAAGAAAACTGTCCTAACTCAAAACGCTTATACCCGGTCTTCGTGTCGGGCGCCGAGGCTTTGGTGCTGCTCATTGTCTGTCTCCTCCTTCCCCTCTCCTCCTGGGAGAGGGCTAGGGTGGGGGTATGTATGCTAGCCCGCGCAAATATCCGCCCATTTTTCGACCGTGAGCGGGCCTTTCAGCGTTTGCAGCAGTATGACGCACGGCTGTTCGGCCAGAAACTGATAGGCCGCACCGGCCGGCAGCAGGGCCTGATGCCCGCGCCCGAGTTTCATCCAGCCCATATTTTTGCCGACGGGCGCTCCAGGCAGGCGCACCGACCCTTGCGTGTCCGGTGAAACAACGGAGGCCGGGTCGCCGAGTTTGACCAGATGAAGCTCCAGGTGCCCGTCCATGACCACTGCGAACTCATCGTGCGCCGCGGTAAACCAGTCTGAGCGACCTTCCGCGCGCAGGACTTCGACCACATACTCCAGGTTTTTTGCCACGGCGATCTTTTCATACGGCTGGGCCTGAGAGGCAACCTCGAAGATATTGGAAAAGGCGTAATGCCGGGCTTGGTCGTTAATGATCTCGACCCGGCCTTTTTCATACCGCTCCAGGGAACCAAACACGGTCGTATATTCCGACATACTGCTCCCTCCTGATACTGCCGACCTGTTCGACTGTGAACATAGACTGTGTCAGCTGCGCTTTGCTACCTCAACCATGCGCGAGACTTTGCCCATGGCAATGTCCGTTGTGCGACGGCCCAGGCCGCAGGACGGCGCAATCCACAGCCGGTCTGCTTCGACATATTTGAGCACCTCACGAATACGCTCCTCAATCTGCGCGTTAGTCTCGACCGGCGCTTTGACATCGACAATGCCGGCAATGACCTGCATGCCCGTGGGAATATCGCGCAGACAGGCCCGGTCGGCCCACTGTCCGGGATGGGAGCATTCCAGGTGGACCTTGTCGATCACCCCGGCCAGGCGCTCAATATAGGGTAGCAGGGCGTGGAGATTATGGGTGGTGACGGCCGACTGCGAACCGAGATCGCCCAGGCAACAGTGGATAGTCTTGAGCGCATCTACCCCTTCAAAGCTCCGGGCGATTACATCGGCCGCCTCCTCGGGCGCGAGACGGCCCAGGACGGAGCGGATGGCGACCGTGGGGATATCCAGTTGAATCTCCCGGACTTTGGCTGCCGCGAGCCCGCGCAGCTCCCGATTCACGATCTCGATGGCCCGTGGAAGCTGAGCCCGGACCGCGTCCGTCCATTTAAGGTGTCCGAGCACTTCCAAGGGCCCGGGCACGGCAGCTTTGTCCAGGCTCGGTTCAATATGAGACTCTCGGCGGAATGCCTCGACATAGCCCAGACCGCGAGGCGCCTCGATATCGCCGGTCAGTTCGTAGCGGGCCACATCCCTATACGTCCGCAATTCGTCGGCTTGGGGTTTCACCAGGCGGATGCCGGTGAGTTGGCGGGGGATGTGCTGAATGAAGACCTCAGCGAAAAACTCGCCACCCATGAACTGGGTCACGCCGGTCGCCTGCTGCTCACGGATGGCCACTTCTGCTGCACCGCTCAGTGTCGGTTTGACGAGCATGTCGGGCAACTGCCCTCGGTGATACTGTAATAAGCGGTTCCGGTACTGTTCAGGCAGCGGCCAACTTCCTACGACCGTTGTTCGGATCATGGGCGACTCCCGTCAGCGATATATCCTTCCCGCTTTACACCTGACAGACATGAGACGAGAAAGGCACGGTAGCGCACTCCTGCCCGGAACGGAAGCCGCAACCTGCCTATCCCTATATCTGTCTTGACAGTAGAGGTATGATCGGTCACGGGTAGGAGCGGACAAAGCGAGATGGAAAAACAACTCCACAGGAGGGAAATATGACTCACGTTACAGAGTTGGGATATATGGGCGTTGGCGTCAAGGATATCGACACCTGGAAGCATTTTGCGGCCAATATCATTGGCTGGGAAATTGCGGACGAAGGAGAAGGCGACCGCTGCTACGCGCGCATGGATTACTGGCATCATCGGATTGTCCTGCACGACGACCCAAGCGACGATCTGCTCTATCTCGGCTTTCGGGTTGCCGGGCCCGAAGAGTTCGGACAGATGCAGCAGCAGTTGTCCGAGGCGGATATTGCCTACCGCGTGGGATCGTCGGACGAGGCTGCCGAGCGTCGCGTGCTGGAAGTATTGAAACTCGCCGACCCCAACGGCAATCCGGTTGAAATTTTTCACGGTCCGCAGGTCCAGTTCAGCCAGCCGTTTTATCCCGGACGCCGCATGCACGGCCGGTTCAAGACCGGCGCGGGCGGCTTGGGACATTGTATCGTCGGCCAACAGGATACGGATGCGGCCTACCGCTTTTACCGTGCCCTGGGCATGCGCGGCAGCGTGGAATACAAAATTCACAGGGGCAAGCAGACGATTGCACCAGTTTTTATGCACTGCAATGAGCGAGACCACTCCGTGGCCTTTGGGATCGGCCCGTCCGAGCAGCGCCTCAACCATATTATGGTCGAGGTCGACAATCTGGACGACGTAGGTCTGACCCATGAGATTGTCCGTGAGCATAAGGTGCCGGTCGCCATTACACCGGGGAAACACTCCAATGACCATATGTATTCCTTCTACTTTCGTACGCCCTCGGGCTGGCTGATCGAGTATGGCTGGGGCGGACGGTCCGCGACCCATCAGTCCGAATACTATGTGCGCGACGTCTATGGCCACGCGCCCGAAGAAGGCGGTTTTGACGTGCGGAGTGAATCCCGCAAGGCCGGGTAAGCGCGTTGTCGCAAAGAGAGAGGAGGGCGAGCATGAAAATCGACGTTCACACTCATTTCTTATCTGAGCACATCGCCCGCACGCTCGAAAAACGGAGCGACTTTCCCTACACCCGGCTGGTGGACGGCACGTATCATTTTCACTGCTGTCAGGGCCTGACCATTCCCATGTTGCCGCCCCTGTACGACATGCAGACCAAGCTGGCGCATATGGATAAGGCGGGCATCGACATCTCCATCCTGAGTCTTGCCGTGCCCGGCCCGGACCGGGTCGGGGGCGCTCAGGCTGATGAGTTGGCCCGGATTGCGAACGATCTCCTGGCCGAACTCATTGCCACTCACCCGGATCGCTTCTGGGGCTATGCGACTTTGGGCTTTGGGGACCCTGAGGCGACGCTCAGGGAACTCGACCGCTGTCTCTCGGAACTCAACTTTCGCGGCCTTCAACTGTATTCCAATATCAACGACAAACCGCTCGACTCTCCTGAGTTCCGTCCCGTTTTCGCGCGTATTGCTGAACTCGGTCGGCCCATTTTTATCCATCCCACTGTTCCCTTGAATCAGCGCTATATGATGGACCTGGTGCCGGTGCCGGTGCTGGCGTTTATGGTCGATAATACGCTGGCCGCCATGCGTCTGGCCCTGTCCGGGGTGTTGTCAGACTATGCTCAGGCGCCAATCATCATCCCCCACGTCGGTGCGACCGTGCCGTATCTGATGGGTCGGCTGGACGGCATGCTGGGAGCCTTTGGTGGGGAGGACGTGGTGAAGGAGCCGAGTCGGTTTCTGAAAAAACTGTATATGGATACGGTGGCCTATGAGCCGGAACCGCTGGAATGGTGCCTGTCGATGATGGGAGCCCAGCAACTCGTGCTGGGCACAGACCATCCCTACGGTTCCTGGCAGCGGCCCATTGAACTAGTGGAGAAGCTGGCCTGCTCGGATGCCGAGCGGGAGCAGATACTGCACGGTAATGTCGAACGTTTGTTTGCGGTGTGAGGAAAAGTCTCGATTGCGGTGCGGAGTTGCAACCTATATCACCGTACAGTTCTGTTAGACACAGGTGAACCATGAATCCTCCCATCCAGTCACACCGGTTGACGCTGCACGGCGTACAACTTGACGTCTATGAGCAGGGACAGGGCCGTCCGATACTCGTGCTGCACGGAGAAGACGGGCCGTTCCCTCAGGCTCCGTTTTTTGCTCTGTTGGCGAATCAGGGCAGGGTAATCCTGCCGACCCATCCCGGCTTTGGTCATGCGCCCGACATGACCGATATCGACACGGTGGACGACCTAGCCTATCTCTATCTCGATCTGCTCGATGAGTGTGATCTCCGCGATGCGGTTGTTATCGGCTGCTCGCTCGGTGGCTGGATAGCCGCCGAAATGGCGGTCAAGTCTACGGCTCGCCTCGGCCGGCTGGTCTTGATCGCGCCGCTCGGTATTAAGGTCGGTGACCGGGAGACGCGGGATATTCCGGATATTTTCGCCCTGCCGCCCGAAGAGGTTGTGCGGTTGCAATATCACGATCCCGCCCAGGCCGCACTTGATTATACCGGCCTGTCCGATGACGAACTCCTCGTGATTGCCCGCAACCGGGAAGCAACCGCCCTCTACGCCTGGGAGCCGTATTTTCATAATCCGAAATTGCGGCAGCGTTTGCACCGGATTGCTATTCCGACGCTTCTCGTCTGGGGGGCGAGTGATCGTTTTGTGACTTCCGGCTATTATGGAACGGCCTATCGCGACGCTATTCCCGGTGCGCAGCTTGCCGTTATTGACCGAGCCGGACACTGGCCGCACGTGGAACAGCCGGAGGCGGTTGTCGAGCGGGTCGGTGCGTTTCTAGTCTCAGTGTAAAAAAGGAGCCGTGTTCATGCGTGCCTGGCATTTCAGCGAAAACGCCTATCATCTGCTGCCCGATGCGAAAGAGTACGACTCGATCCGCGTCACCCTCCCGAATCGCTACTACGACCCGAAACTCGGAGCCGACCTGTATCACCGGTTTATCGACGAATGGCTGATTGCCGAGGAGTTGGGGCTCGACATTATGGTGAACGAGCACCATCAGACCGCGACCAATCTCAACCCAGGCGGTCCTATCGTCATGGGTATCCTCGCCCGTGAAACCAAAGCCGCCCGTCTGTTGATTCTCGGCAACCCGATTGCCAACCGGCGTGAGCCCGTGCGTGTGGCAGAAGAGATGGCCATGGTCGATGTCTACTCCCGCGGGCGTCTGGAGGTTGGCTTTGTGCGCGGTGTGCCGTATGAAATGTCGGCCGGTAACCATCGGCCCACGCGCATGATGGAGCGCTTTTGGGAAGCGTATGACTTGATCCTCAAAGCCTGGACCCGTCACGACGGGCCGTTCAACTGGGAGGGTAAATACTTTCACCATCGCCAGGTCAACATCTGGCCTCGGCCTTATCAGGAGCCGCACCCGCCCGTCTGGATCACGGCGCTCAGTCCGGGCTCGGCGCAGGCGGTTGGGGAGCGCGGTACTGTTGTGGCCTGTTTTTTGACCGGCTTTGACGGGTCGAAACAGGTGTTTGATTCCTATCGAGCCCGCCGGGCCGAACTCGGCCTTCCCCCCGCCGGTCTGGATCGTTTTGCCTATGCTGCCCTGGTGTACACGGGTGAGACGGATGAGGAAGGCTATGCCGGGGCGCGCAAGCTGATGTGGTATGTGGAGGCCAATAAGGTGCCGTTCCAGTTCACCAGCCCGCCAGGCTATCATCCTCCACAGGCGATGGCCGGCGCGATGAAAGGACCGGCCTCGGGCGTGTTCAAGATGTTCCAGAACCCGAAGCTAGAGAGCTTTATGGAGCACGGGTTGGTCTTTGCCGGCAACCCGGATTCCGTCTACCGTCAAATCATCAAGTTTTATGAACACGTGGGTGGATTTGGACACATCCTTCTGATGGGCCAAGCCGGCTTTCTCGACCATCAAGAGACGGTGAAGGGCATGCAGCTCTTTGCCCGAGAAGTGTACCCGCGCCTGAAAGAGCTGCATCCTGCGGTCGCGGCCTGACAAGGAGTTCTGCTTCCAGAATATTATTCTCGACACTGCGCAAGGAGGTTGAATATGAAGACGCCATTTTCCGGTGGCTGTGCGTGTGGTGCGGTCCGTTATAGTTGTGCGGCCGAACCGCTCTATATGGGAAACTGCCATTGTCGGGACTGTCAGCGCGCAACCGGTAGTGCCTATTTTGCGGCGGTCATCGTCAAAAAATCCGACTTTTCTCTCACGGGCGAGCTGGCCTGGTATGAGAAGCCGGCCGACCGCGGTCACACGATGGGCCGCTCGTTCTGCCCCTCCTGTGGTTCCCCCGTCCTGTTAACCAACGGGGCTGCGCCGGACTTCAGGGTGCTGTACGCGGGCAGTCTCGACGACCCAAGCTGGTATCAGCCTCAGCGGGATATTTATGTGGCCAGTGCCCAGCCGTGGGATGTGATGCACCCGGATGTACCAAAAGTAGACGGTATGCCGAAGTCGTTTTAACTCACGACGGAGGGAGGAAATGTCCTGCTCCCTCGTCCCCAAGGGGCGAGGGTTGGGGTGAGGGGATAAACTCAAAGTGAGATCAAGGCTTGGAATGAGTATTTCCGCGGTTGAGATTACAGTCCCCAGAGCGGAGAAGGTGAAGCTCTCGGCCGACACTCTACGCGTTGATCTGGACGACGGACGAACTATATTCGCCCCCCTCGCCTGGTTTCCACGTCTGTACCATGCAACGAAAGAGGAAGCCGCGAACTGGAGATTGATCGGTAAAGGACCGGGGATCCGCTGGGAAGATATCGATGAGGATATCAGTGTTGAGGGCCTCCTGGCGGGGCGACCATCGGGAGAGAGTCAATCTTCATTTCAGAAGTGGCTGGACACCCGACCGGCTCGTCCTGCTCGGCGTTCCAGCCGCCACGCGAAACAGGAGAGTTGAGTTTGCGTTTCACCCGATGCCGGAATTCAGCGACAAACAGATCGTGACTTCGTGGCATACGAACGCCGGTCCCTGGACGAAAGCCGTCCAGAATAAGGAGATTGAAAGTCGGACGCTGGTCACCAATCAGGCCATAGTTCAAGCCGTTACAAGCCTGACGCCGCGACGCGTGCTTGACGTTGGCTGCGGAGAAGGTTGGCTGGCTCGCGCGCTTGCGGAGCGTGGAATCGAGGTTTTCGGTATTGACGTCGTGCCCGAACTGATAGCGGAAGCGCAGCGACTCGAGGGTGGACGGTTTCAGGTCTGTTCCTACGAGGATGTGGCCGCCGGTCGGCTCAGCGCAGGTCGGTTCGACACGATCATCTGTAATTTTTCATTACTGGGAAAAGACTCGGTGGAGCATCTGCTTCACGCCCTGTCGCGCTATGTACAGACCCAGGGCCATATAGTCATTCAGACCCTCCACCCTGTCATGGCGTGTGGTGATCGGCCCTATTGTGATGGCTGGCGGCCCGGCTCATGGGATGGATTCGGGCCGGAGTTTACCGATCCGGCCCCCTGGTATTTTCGTACCGTAGAATCCTGGATGCGACTCCTCCGCGACAGTGGTTTCGCTATCCTGGAATGCCGCGAGCCGGTCCATCCGAAGACGAGCAAGCCCGCTTCGATCATATTTGTGGGCCGAGCGGTTGAGCAAAGCGCCAGCCGATGAGACGCTACAGGTCACGCACGCTCGGCAGCACCTCTTCCGCAAAGCGCTGCATCGCCACCTTCACGTGCTCATGGAGAACGGTTCCGCCGGGATTGAAGGAACAGATCAGGGAATCCAGCTTGGCCCGTTGCTGCACCTCTGCAATCCGGTCTATACATTCCTGCGGGCTGCCGAATATGGCCATCTTCTCTTCCGCGGTCTCATACGAGGTGCGCTGGCCTATGGGGTGACGGGCAAAGCTGTCGGCCATCTGCGTGCGCACCGTGGCACGATCCCGAGCCGGGAAGACAAAGAAGACGGCTGACACCTGCGCATTTTCTGAGGCCGATTTGGCCGCCGAATCGCGATACAGCCCGAGATGGGTCAGGAAATCATCCGGCCAGGGATGAATGGGAGCGGCCATCAACAGGCGTAAGCCGCGCCGCCCGGCAAACTCTGCCGTACTCGGACTGTTGGCGGCAATATGCAGCGGCGGGCCGGGCTGCTGAAGCGGCTTGGGCACGACGTTGATTGACTCGAACTGATAGTGCCGACCGTGGTAGGTGAGCGGGGCATCGGCCCAGGCGTGTTCCAGGATATCAATCGCTTCTTCCAGCCGGGTCGTGCGTTCCTCCCAGGGAACGCCAAAACCATCGAAGTTGTGGTTCCACGTTCCTCGCCCCAGGCCAAAGTCCAGCCTTCCACCGGTGACAATATCAACCGTTGCGGCTTCTTCGGCCACGCTGACCGGATTGTGGAGCGGGAGTTGGCTGACCCCGATACCCAAACGGATATGCTTGGTGCGCCCCGAGAGGGCTGCGGCAACAACCAACGGTGCCGGCATGGTGGAAAAGCCGGCGTCAAAATGAGCCTCGGCCAGCCACGCGGAATCAAAACCCAACTGGTCCGCGTAAACAATTTGCTCGAACGTATCTCGATAGCGTTGCGGAACAGACTGCCCAGGAGCGCAGGGTAACTGATAAAAGACGCCGAATTGCATGGACTTGTGTCCTTCCTTCGTGCCGGCATGTGTCGGACTAACTACGTATAAATTGCCCGTCGAATCTACAACAGTAGTACTGCCTTGCCGGCAATTTCTCGATTGAAAAATCGTTGGGCCACGTCAGCAATAGTAGCCCAGGGCGCTTCGACTCCAATCTGTGGTGTGAGAGTACCATCGGCGGCAAGTTGGGCCAGTCGAGATAAGCCTGCTGACGCTGGATGGGCCTTCACCTCGTGAAACAGAATAAAGCCGTACAGCTTGGCTCCACCAATACGAAAAAAGTCGCGCGCGTTCAGGGTCACCTCTGCTCCCGCTGATACTCCACAGGTGACGCACATACCATCTGGACCGAGCATGGATAAGGCTTTCGTCAGTGTTTCACTGCCAACCGACTCAACGATCATATGATAGGGGCCAAACGCGGCCGCGCCTGCAATATCTTCTCCAACCACAACCTCATGTGCGCCTGCGTCACGCGCGTGTTGTGCGCGCTCTGGACGGCGGACTGAGGCAACAACGTGTGCGCCCATGTGTCGAGCCAGCGTACAGCCCAGATGGCCCACACCGCCAGAAGCGCCAGTAATCAATACGGAACGGCCGAGGAGTGAACCGTTACGCTCAAGCGAATACAGTGCGGTGAGGCCTGCAACCGGTAACGTGGAAGCTTGAGCAAAAGACACCCCATCCGGTACAATTGCTAAGGCATGAGTCGGCACGGCAACCTGCTCCGCCCATGCGCCTGATGGGACGAAGCCGACTACGCGGGCTCCAACCGGAGGGTCGGAGCCGTCAGCCGCAGCCCGCTCAACGACTCCAGCTAAGTCCCAGCCCGGTCGCCATCCGGCCTCGGCATTCATGGAAAACCGGACCTCACCAAGATTCAGAGAAACAGCTTTGACTCGGATGACGGCTTCGGACGAAAGCGGGGAAGGGGGATCGACGTTCTGGATAGTCAGGCGTTTTTCCGTGTCAGGATCAACCACGACTGCGCGAATAGATTCCATGCTGACTCCTTGGACTATGTGTGTGTGACCCTCTCTGCCGGTGTCTGTCGCTCTACCAGGGACAGATGCTCGCACGCCAGCACGACATGGCCGTCCTGGTTGATGACTTCGAGCAGGTCAACTAGCACCCCGTGGGTGGTCCGCCGGAGATAATCGCGCTTGTCCTTGACCGTGAGACGAACGTGGATCGTATCGCCAATAAAAACCGGGCGGATAAAACGGACGCGATCGTAGCCATAGGAAAACGAGACCGGATTGATCTCCGTGGTCGTCATCCCGGCACCGATGCTGAGAATCAGTGTGCCGTGGGCAATGCGTTGGCCAAACTCATTGGTCTTGGACCACTCGGCGTCTACATGATGTGGGAAAAAGTCTCCGGTTTGCCCGGCATGGGTGACAATGTCACTCTCGGTAATCGTCCGGCCCAGGGTCTCGCGAGACGCACCAACCTCGTACTCTTCGAAATAGGTGGTTTTGACCATGTGGTATTCTGCTCCTCACAGGCGACCGCCTGTTGAACTTCGTCCCCTATCAAGTCTGTCAGGAAGAGGCAACGCAAAGACCCGGCCAAACGGTTGCGCACCGCCTGTCTGGTATCCCCTGATGCAAACCCTGGATTGCACGTATAATAAAACGATAGAATAGCGGAAGAAGGTGAAAGCTCGCCCTGCTTATGGTAAGCCAACAGCACGTTTTCCAACGAACGCATTGCCGACGGATGGTGCCGTTTTCTGTCCTGTTCTTACTTGTAATCGCCAGCTGTAGCCCGTACTCGGCGCGTTCTCTTGAGCAGCCTACGGTTGCCATACCGCAGGCGTATCATCATGGGACGACAGGCGAGCGAGCTCTGGGTCAATGGTGGCGGGAGTTTAACGATCCTCGGTTGAATACGGCAATGGAGAGCGTCTTTACCGAGAATTTCGAGTTGAGGCAGGCCTGGTCCCGGCTCGCGCAAGCCCAGGCCCTGGCTCGAATCGCGGGGGCCGAGCAGGTCCCCCAGTTCGATTTCCGCACGGGAGCCTCCCGCCTCCATACCGTTGATCGGGAAGCGATGGACCTGCACGGCAACCGCCTCAGGCGCACGGCGAATCCAGACCGTTATTTTGTGGCCACGGGCCTCACGTATGAAATTGATCTTTGGAAGCGGATTGCATCCCAGCGGACTGCCGCCCGGCTTGAATCGGTCGCTTCGCGTCAGGACGTGGAAGCCACGGCCCTGCTGCTCACGGGCGCGGTGGTGAATGTCTGGCTCACCTGTCAGGAGCAATACGCCCTTTTGGACGTACTGCAGGAACAGATTCAGGTGAGCCAGACCCTGCTCAACCTGACCGAACTCCGCTTCAGCGTTGGGACCGGCTCTGCCGTGAATGTGCTGCAGCAACGGCAGCAGCTTGCCGACACCCAAGCTCAGGTGCCGGTTGTGCAATCGTTTCTGGAGACGGCCTTGAATCAGCTTGCGGTTCTCCTCGGCCGGGTGCCGGGCTCGCTTGACGAGTTGGTACCCGGCCGATCGCTACCCGAGCTGCCGCCGTTTCCAGAACTGGTTTCTCCGACCATGCTGCTCGTATCCCGTCCGGATTTGCAGGCCGCCCAACTCCGGCTCCAATCCGCGGACTATCGGGTCGCTGCAGCCGTGGCCGAGCGCTTGCCCCGCCTGGTATTGCAGTTGTCCTACGAGTTCAGCGCGCGGAGTTGGGACACTTTCTTTCGCCAGGAAATCGGTTCGCTGATCGGTGATATGATCACACCGCTGGTTGATGGCGGCC
This sequence comes from Candidatus Binatia bacterium, assembly GCA_022820725.1. Lineage (GTDB taxonomy): Bacteria > Desulfobacterota > Binatia > Bin18 > Bin18 > Bin18. The sequence goes on along the minus strand of JAJEFA010000010.1, from coordinate 29,860 downwards.
GCCGCCGGAACGAGGTGGTTCGGCAAAAAGCGCGAGTCCAGGAATTGCTCGACCGCTTTGGGCAGACGTATCTGACTGCCCTGCGCGAGATTGAAGACGCCTTGGTCCAAGAACGTCAGCAACGAGAACTCCTGCGTAATCTTGAGCGGCAAATCACTCTTGCGCAGTCAACGCTGGATGTCTCCCGCTCGCGCTATACTCATGGTCTTATTGATTATCTGAATGTGCTGGTGGCGGTACAATCGCTCCAGGCGCTCCAGCGCCGAGTGATTAGCGAGCGAAAAACCCTGCTGAGCCGACGGACCGAACTCTACCGCGCCTTAGGCGGCAAGTGGACAGAGGCCTTAGAAGCCCCGAACGCCATCCGCCTCGCTGCCTCGCCCGACCCGGCTGCTCTCTCAGGAGGACGGCTGTGACACGAGCCGCAGGGGGGAAAGCGTGGGCGACGCGTCTGTTCCGGTTTGGACTGCCGCTGCTCATTCTCATTGCCGGCATGTTGGGCGCCCGTGCGCTGATCGCAAGCCGACCTCCGGTCCCCAGGGTCGACCGGGAAGCTGTACCCACGCTGGTTGAGGTGATCACCGTTCACACCCAAGATGAGCGCGCTGCATTGCAGGCGTATGGCACCGTTCGAGCCCATCGTGAACTGACCCTCTTTCCGCGGGTCGAGGGCTATGTCATTGCCCAGCATGACGATCTGATCGACGGCGGCTTGGTCCGGGCGGGCGAGGTATTGCTCAAGATTGACCCGCAGGATTATCGTCTGGCGGCCGATACCGAGCGAGGTAATCTGGCGCGAGCGGAATTCGAACTGCAAGTCGAACAAGGGAATCAGGTCGTTGCCCACCAGGAATGGGACCTGCTGGAGCCGTCTATCGAGACCAGTGAGATGGGGAGGCTCTTGGCGCTGCGCCAGCCCCATCTCAAGGAGAAGCGGGCCGCGGTGGACGCGGCCAAGAGTCGTTTGGCCCAGGCCGAGCTGGACCTGACCCGAACGGTGGTCTCGGCGCCGTGCAACGCGTTGGTGTTGAAGGAGACGGTTGAAATCGGTCAATTGGTCAACGCGCGGAGTGCGGTTGCGACCCTGGTGTGCACCGATGCGTTTCGGGTCGAAGTGAGTGTGCCGCTGAATGAATTGGGCTGGGTGGAATTTCCGAATGCTGCCGGACCGCAACCATCCGAGCACCTCCCGGATGCTGTGACAAAAGGCTCCGCTGTCCGCATTATGCGCGATCTCGGGAGTGGAGAGTCTGTCCAGTGGACGGGCTGGGTTGAGCATCTGCTCGGTGACGTGACCGAAAACGGCCGCATGGCCCGGGTGCTGGTCCTCGTCCCTGACCCACTCGGTCTGAAGCCCAGTGACGAGCCCCGTTCATCTCTCTTGCTCGGAGAGTATGTCAGGGTGGAGATTCTCGGTCCAACCCTGCCTCAGACGATAGTCCTGCCGCGCAGCAGCCTGCGCGAGGAAGAACGGGTATGGGTGTATAACGCGCAGGGAGAATTGGAGATTCGGCAGGTGGAAGTAACGCTACGGCGACGGGACTCGGTGCTGATTCAAGCTGGCTTGGCGGACGGCGACCGGGTCGTGACCAGCACTCTGCCAGCCGCACTGCCAGGGATGCGATTGCAGGCCGTGGAGGCTGAGCCGGCCTCGACACGCGCGGACGAGGACTAAGCCTTCCGTGGCCGACAGAGTTGACACTGCGCCGCATGTCGGTGGCCCAATCGCCTGGATGGCGCGCAACCATGTGGCCGCCAATCTGATGATGTTACTGTTCCTGGTGGGTGGCCTCCTTCTCAGCACGCGAGTCAAACAGGAAATTTTCCCCGAGTTCACCGCCGATACCATTACCGTCTCCGTGCTGCATCGTGGAGCCAGCCCCGCGGAAGTCGAGCAGGGCGTTATTCTGTCCATCGAAGACGAGGTGCGGGGGCTGGATGGGGTCAAGGAGGTGCGAGCTACGGCGACCGAAAGCCGCGCCAAGGTGACTGTTGAACTGCTGACCGGCGCGGATACGGGCAAGGCGCTCCAGGACGTCAAAAATGCGGTGGACAGCATCCTGTCCTTTCCCGAGGAAGCGGAACGGCCGATTGTTAGCCTGTCCAAGATACGCAACCTAGTGCTGACCCTACTAGTGCATGGCTCGCAGGATGAGCAGACTCTGCGCGATTTGGCCGAGCGTATTCGAGATGAGTTGCTGCAACGGCCCGGCGTGACCCTGATTGAGCTGGCGGCCGCCAGACCGCTGGAGATCAGTCTGGAGGTCCCGCAGCGCAACCTGCGGGCCTACAATCTGACCCTCGATCGCATTGCCCGTGAGGTGCGGGAAGCGGCAATTGAACTCCCGGCCGGTGGGGTGAAAACCCCAGGCGGTGAAGTGCTGCTGCGCACTCAGGAACGCCGCGACTTTGCCCGCGAGTACGCCAATATCCCGGTCGCGGCGGCACCGGACGGCTCGCAGATTCTGGTGGGGGATATCGCGCATATTCATGACGGATTTGAGGAGACCGACGTGGAGGCGGCTTTCAACGGGCAACGCGCGGTCCGGATCCAGGTCTTTCGTGTTGGCAATGAAAGCCCGCAGTCGGTCTCCGATACAGTCCGAGCCTATGTCGCTGAAATCGAGCCTGACCTGCCGCCCGGAATCGGATTAACTGTCTGGAATGATCGGTCCGAAGTCTACCGCGACCGGGTCAATCTGTTGGTCAAAAACGCCTCCCTGGGTCTGGTCCTGGTCTTGTTGCTATTGGGCATCTTCCTCGACCCGAAGCTGGCCTTTTGGGTGACCCTGGGTATTCCTATCTCCATTTTAGGCTCGTTTCTTTTTCTGCCGCTGACTGGTGCCTCGATTAACATGATCTCGCTCTTCGCCTTTATCATTACCCTGGGTATTGTGGTCGATGATGCGGTGGTCGTCGGGGAAAACGTGTATGAACGGCGTGAGCGAGGGATGCCTTTTTTGCAAGCTGCGATCGAAGGGGTCAGAGACATCGCCGGGCCGGTGCTGTTTGCCGTGTTGACCAATATCGTGGCGTTTTTGCCGCTGGCCTTTGTCCCGGGTACGTTCGGCAGATTCTTTGGCCAGATTCCGGCGGTTGTGGTGGCCGTGTTTGTGGTCTCGCTCATTGAATCGCTCTTCATTCTGCCCGCCCATCTGTCGCACCAGACACAAGAGAATCGAGTGTGGGCCGTACTCGGGCAGCCGCGCCGCATTTTTAACGATCTCTTACAGCGCTGCATGAAGCAGGGCTATCAGCCGCTCTTACGCCTCGCCCTGGCCAACCGGTACACGACGCTCGCCACCGGTATCGCACTGCTGATTCTAGCGGGCGGTGCGATCGGTGGGGGCCATGTTCCGTTCAGCTTTATTCCGCGTATTGATACCGATGTCGTCGCTGCTCAGGCGACGCTGCCGTTTGGGGTGCCGATGGAGACCGCCCGGCGTGTTCAGCATCAACTGCTCACCGCTGCCGCGACCACCGTTGAGGAACACGGAGGAGCGGACATCCTCGAGGGTACGTACGCTCTGATCGGTGCGCCTCTGCCGTCGTTCGGGCCTCCGCGTGCCGAGGGCGTAGGGGGAAGTCACCTGGTGGGCGTGCAGGTCTCGCTCGTATCGTCGGATCAGCGCGAGATTGGCAGCCTGGAATTTGTGGACGCTTGGCGGGCGGCGAGCAGGCATATTGCCGGCATCGAAACCTTGACCTTTGAGGCCGAAACGAATGTGAGCGAGGGGGCGGACATCGACATCCAATTGACGCACCGCGACCGACCCACGCTGGAGGCTGCGGCAACGGAGTTGGCCCAGGTCCTGGCCGGGTATGCCGGGGTACGTGATATTGACGACGGTTTTGCCCGCGGCAAGCCGCAGTTGAGCCTGACGCTCAAACCCGAGGCGCGCAGCCTAGGTATCAACGCCACCGACCTGGCCCGACAGGTCCGAAGCGCGTTCTATGGAGCGGAAGCGCTCCGGCAACAACGCGGACGCAATGAAGTCCGAGTCATGGTACGCCTGCCTGAAAACGAGCGGCGCACGGCCCATACGGTTGAGCAGCTGATGCTGCGCACGGATGCCGGCGGCGAGATTCCACTCTTTCAGGCCGCGGCTGTTGAGCGTGGCCGTGCCTATACCGAAATCCGCCGACGGGAAGGCCGACGGATTATTGCCGTGACTGCGGATGTGGACAAAAGCACGGCGAATACGAGTACCATTATGGCCGAGGTGCTTAGCCGGGAATTACCGGTACTCATGCGAAAATACCCCGGCTTGAGTTATGCGCTGGAAGGCGAGGAGCTGTCCCGACAAGAGGCGCTTGAGGCCCTGGGCATCGGCTTTGTGTTTGCGCTGCTCGGTATCTACGGCCTGCTGGCCGTACCCTTCCGCAGCTATTTCCAGCCGGTGCTCGTTATGCTGAGCATTCCGTTCGGCATCATCGGTGCGCTGCTGGGCCTTATTCTGCTCGGTCATGACCTGAGCGTCATCAGCCTGTTCGGGATTGTTGCCCTGTCCGGGGTGGTGATTAACGACTCGCTGGTTCTGATAGTCACGGCCAATAGTCTGCGTACGACACAGCAGCTCTCAGCGAGCGAAGCCATCAGTCAGGCCGGGACTCGTCGGTTCCGTCCGATTTTACTGACCTCGCTGACCACGTTTTTCGGGTTGACCCCGATGATTTTTGAGACCTCGGTCCAGGCCCGATTCCTGGTGCCCATGGCCATTTCTCTCGGTTTTGGTATTTTGTTTGCAACCGCCATCATTTTGGTACTGCTACCGGCCTCGTATCTGATCCTGGAAGATTTTAAGTCTCTGCCATCCGCTCTCCGAGCCCTATTCAGCCTGGACGATCCCGTACGACCGGACCCTCGGTAAAAAGACTGCATCGCTAGCGTAATCGCAGTCAAATACTGTTGACATGCATACAGAATGCATATATTCGATTTGTCCATGCAAGCGGCCTGTATGGCTCACCGAGGCAGTTATCACATTCCAATCCGCTGACGGGGAACATAAGGGAGCGATGCTTGCCTCCAGATCAAGAGAGGAGGGGCTATATGAGCAGAGCGTACTCGTCGGATTTGCGGGAGCGGGTGCTTGACGCGGTGGCGGCGGGCCGATCGGCGCGCAGTGCGGCCGTGCATTTCGGAATCGGCACGGCGACGGCCGTGCGGTGGGTGCGCCGGTGGCGTGAGACGGGAGAGCGGACCGCACACAAGCAGGGCCATCCCGTGGGGTCGAAGCTCGACATGCATGCGGAATATCTGCTGGGCCTCGTTACAGACAAAGGAAACCTGACACTGGAGGAGTTGCGGACCCGTTTTGCCCAGGAGCGTGGGATGCAGGTCGCCATTAGCACGCTCTGGGGTTTCTACCAGAAGCATGGAGTCTCGTTCAAAAAAAGACCGGGCATGCGCAAGAGCCCGCCGGGCAAGACGTACAGGCCTCCCAGGTAGCCTAGGTCAAATAGCAGCCTACCCTCGACCCAATCCGTTTGATATTTTGTGTTGAACGAGAAGGCGATGGGCTCTAACTCTCCGTCGCGTTCGGCCGTTCTCCGTCCCTGGAAGATTGGGTGAAGAAATAATCCAGGCTCAGCCATAGGCTTTTTGAGTGGCGGAAGCACAGGATAGGAAAGCCGATGGCGAAAGCGCTCCAAACCAGCACTTGGTGCGTCAGCGACCAATCCGTCCAATAATCCAGGACCAGAAACCCGGGTGTGGCAATCACCACCGTGGCAGCGTAATTGAGATAAATTGCACCCACGTAATAACCCTGTTCCGGTTCAAAGGACAGGGAACACACCGGACAATGCTCAAAGAGCGTAAAGGCACGCGCAAACAGACCGCCCTGTCCACAGCGTGGACACTGAAGGCGGAGACAGCGACCGAGGATGGGCAGGAGGCGACGGAGCATACGGGAGGTCTTTCTAGGCGGTCATTTGCTGTCCTGCCTCGCTATGGGCCGACAACAGCCCCACGCCATCTACTTGTCGGGCTCTTTTCATCCGCTACGCTGGATACAATGGTGACGGCTCGATACCGACTTGAGCGAGTGCAGCGCATTCCACAACCGCTTGAAACCGTTTTCTCATTTTTCGCTGATGCGGGAAACCTGGAGCGTATTACTCCGCCGTTTTTGCATTTTCATATTCTGACTCCATTGCCCGTCACCATGCAGACCGGCGCGCGTATTGAATATCATCTCAGACTCGTCGGTGTTCCTATCCAGTGGACTACGCGAATAGAGGACTATGCCCCCCCGCACGGCTTTGTCGATAGCCAACTCTCCGGACCGTATAAGCGATGGGTGCATCTGCATGAGTTCTCAGCGGGTGGCGATGGAACCCTGATGCGGGATGTGGTGGATTACGATATCCCGTACGGCATTCTTGGCACTCTGGCTCAAAAACTCTTTGTCGCCCGTATGCTGGAACGCATCTTTGATTACCGCCGGAAGGCAATCACCGCTCTTCTGGGTTGACCTGGGATGACATGGCGTGGGCCAGCCACAGGAGGCCGGGAACGACGAGACTCCACACGGCTGCCAGGATCATCAGCGTGACTCCCGTAGAAGGGACAAAGCTCAGCGCACCCAGACGTACGCCGGCGTAATAGCTCAGCGGCCCACCCATCGCACCAAAGAGACAGGCCAGGCGATAGCGTCCGTGCAGCCAGCGCATAGAGTGGTTGAAGGTTGAGGCAAACCCCATCCACAGCGCCGTCATCCATCCCGGACACAGCCACGAGAGAGTGTGATTCGTAAATGTGTACAGACCGCTCAGCATGAGCAGCGAATCCAGACTGGTCCCGAGCAGGCCCGTGACCAGTATGAAACGTAATTCCTGCGTACGATTTGTCGTAAAAAAGAGGTGCAGGGCCAGCAACGTGGCCATGACCAGTACGCCAAGCCACGGCATGCTGTGCGTAGCGCCCAGGATACAGGCAAACCAGCCGAGGTAAAACGAGGCGATGTTGATGAAGGGGTGAACCATAGGAGGCGGGGTTCGGTCGAGACGCACCAGACTCGCGCCACTACACGGGTTTGGTCGGTCATCGCCGTATAGCACAAGTCTATGCTCTCAACACTATCCCCACAATAACCGGAGGGCTTCTCAGTTTGTGTCACGTCTATACAATGGGAAGGGGGTTAGGGGTTGGGGATTGGGGGGAGGAAGGAGTCAGATGAGTAGTGAGGAGAAGATGGGGGGTCGGCCGCTTATTGCATTACGGGACCTGGCCAAGGTGTATCAGGAAGGCGAACGCCTCCATCCGGTCTTGCGGCAGGTCAATTTATCCATTCAGTCCGGCGAGTTTGTGGTGTTGCTCGGACGGAGTGGGTCAGGGAAATCCACCCTCCTCAATGTGCTGAGCGGTATCGACCTGCCGACCAGCGGTGAAGTCGTCTTTTCCACCGATCAGGGTGAAGTGAATCTGACCCGGCTCAGTGAACGCGAGCGGACGTTGTTCCGTCGCGTACATATTGGTTTTATCTTTCAGTTTTTTAATTTGATTCCGACCTTGTCGGTCGAAGAAAATCTATTCCTGCCACTGGAACTCAACGGCCGTACAGGGTCGGCAGAGCGAGGCCGGGCCAACGACCTGCTTGAGGTCGTCGGCCTGGCAGATCGTGCCCGGAGCTTTCCCGACCGTCTGTCCGGAGGCGAACAACAGCGCGTCGCCATAGCCCGGGCCCTGATCCACGACCCGCTGCTGCTGCTGGCCGACGAGCCGACCGGCAACCTTGATCTTGAGACCGGGCGGCGGGTGCTTGAGTTGCTGGACCGACTGACCCGACAACGCGGCAAAACGCTGATCATGGTCACCCACAGCCCCGAGGTGATTGGGGTCGCCGACCGTTTGCTCACACTGCACGCCGGTCAAGTGGTGGCGCGTGACTATCCTGCCGAGGCCGCCGGATGAGTTGGCTGTTGTGGCGTTCCAGCCTCCGCTATTTACAGCACCATGCCTGGCAGGTCGGCTTAGCGCTGCTGGGCGTTGCCCTTGGAGTTGCCGTCGTGGTGGCGATTGACGTGGCAAACGAGAGTGCCCATCGGGCCTTTTTGCTGGCAACCCAGAGCATCGTCGGACGGGCGACGCATCAAATTGTCGGGGGACCAAATGGAGTACCCGAGGAGGTGTATCGCCGTCTGCGGCTGACGGGGAAAGTCCGGGCTATTGCACCCGTGGTGGAAAGCGATGTCGCCGCGACAGACTATCCCGGCCGGATTTTTCATCTGCTCGGGGTTGATGCTTTTGCGGAATCCCCCTTCCGTCCGTATCTCAGCAGCGCAGGCGCGGCCTCCGACGACAACTTTCTCGCCTTTCTGACCCAGCCGGCCACCGGCCTGATTGCCGCTCGTACTGCTCGACATCTTGGTCTCGATATTGGAGACCGACTCAGCGTCCGGGTTGGCACTCGGCATCAAGTAGTAACCTTGGTGGGCTTACTCGACCCGCCTGAGAGCCGGGTCGCCAGCGCAGTGGAGAATCTGCTCATAACGGATATTGCCACGGCTCAAGAAATCCTGGGGCTGGTCGGCCAGTTAAGCCGGATTGATGTCTTGGTGCCTGAGGGTGAGGACGGGCAAAAGATACTGGCAACGATTCGTCGGCTTTTGCCCGCCGGGGTGGAAATCCTGTCGTCGCGCGGCCGCTCTCAGGCCATCGAACAGATGACGCGCGCCTTCCAACTCAATCTGACGGCCCTGAGCCTGCTCGCGCTGATTGTCGGGGCGTTCCTCATTTATAACACTATGACCTTCTCCGTGGTCCAGCGACGGGGCCTACTCGGCCTGCTGCGCACCCAAGGCGTAACTCGCCGTGAGATTTGTCTCTTGGTTCTGGGTGAAGCCGTGTTCATGGGTGGGGTGGGGACAGTCGCCGGTATTGGCCTGGGGATTTTACTCAGCCACGGCTTGGTGCAGCTCGTGACGCGGACGATTACCGATCTGTACTTTGTCTTGACCGTGCGTGAACTCACGCTGACCCCGGTCGTGCTCGGCAAAGGCATAGCGCTCGGCATCGGGGCCAGTCTGCTGGCCGCACTCCGGCCGGCCTGGGAAGCCACAGCGACACCTCCGCGCGTAACCTTGCAGCGTTCAAGTCTGGAGACACACGCTCGGCAAACCGCACCGCGAACGATGCTCCTGGGTCTGCTGGCGCTCGCTGCCGGACTCGGTGGTCTCTGGCTGTCGGGTACGAATTTACTACTGAGTTTCGGTTCCCTATTTGGCGTTCTCCTCGGCTGCGTACTGATGACACCGCTGACGACCGTTGGCTGCATCCGTCTACTCCAACCGTTGTTGAATGCGTGGGGCGGTACGCTCGGACGCTTGTGCGGACGGAGCGTGGTGGCCACGTTGAGCCGGACTGCGGTGGCGATTGCCGCGCTGATGGTAGCCGTGTCTGTAACGGTTGGCGTGGGCATCATGGTGCAGAGCTTTCGCCAGACTGTCGTGCGTTGGCTGGAGTCCTCACTCCACGCCGATGTCTATATTGCCCCGCCAAGCCTGATTGCCCGCCGGAGTGATTCCACGCTCGATCCAGCGCTGGTGCAGCGACTGGCATCCGCTCCCGATATTGCGCGGGTGAACACCTATCGAGGGCTTCAGGTCGAATCCCATCTGGGTCTTACCCAACTGGTCGCCATTGACTTGGCGGAACGCAGCTATGCGGCCTTTACGTTTATTGCCGGTGAGCCGCAAGCCATCTGGCCGGCGTTTCAGAACGAGGCGGCGGTCATTATCTCCGAGCCCTATGCCTATCGGCATCAGCTGAGCCTCGATGATGCGCTGCAACTACGCACGGACCGGGGTGAGCGCGCGTTTCGGGTTGTCGGGATTTTTACGGATTATGGCTCGGATCAAGGCATCGTGATGATGAGTCGGCGTACCTATGACCAATGGTGGCAGGATGCAAAGGTCTCCTCCCTCGGCGTGTATGCAGAGCCGAACATGGATGTTGACCACCTCGTCGCATCGCTCCGCAGGCTGGCCGGGGCAGAGCACGATGTCCTCATCCGCTCAAACCGGACTTTGCGCCAAGCCTCGCTCGAAATCTTTGATCGAACCTTTACCATCACAACCGTCCTCCATTTACTCACCACGGTGGTGGCCTTCATCGGGGTATTGAGCGCGCTGATGGCCCTTCAGCTTGAACGGGCACGTGAACTTGGGGTGCTGCGGGCGATCGGCTATACCCCCGGTCAGGTCTGGGGACTCATGACCTCGCAAACCGGCTTGATGGGTCTGATTGCCGGTCTGCTGGCCGTGCCTGTCGGGGTCGGGTTGGCGCTGATTTTGGTCTTGGTGATCAATCGGCGCTCGTTTGGCTGGACCCTGCAAATAGGGATTGCCCCGGAAATCCTTGTGCAGGCGATTGTCATGGCGGTGGTGGCCGCGCTGCTGGCCGGCCTCTACCCGGCTCTGCGCATGGCCCGGACCTCACCAGCACTAGCTTTACGTAATGAATAAAGGGTGAGAGTCGAATGAGCCCCTTCCCGCGTATCATGGCAATCCTTTTGACGCTGGCCGTCCTGATCGGAGTAGGGCAGTGGTATCTCGTCGGGCAAGCGCCTGACTATACAATCACGGAACCCAGGCTGTCGCTCGGTCAGGTGCTGGGCGGGGAGTTGGCCGGCTTTGCGCGAGCGGATCACCCGCGAGAATTTCAATTCCCTGACGACCACGGGCCACATCCGGCCTACCGGACGGAGTGGTGGTATTACACCGGCAATCTGAAGTCTGCCGAGGGCCGCCATTTCGGATTCCAGCTCACGTTCTTCCGCACGGCCCTGACCGCGCCACCAGACCAGGCTGAGCGTGCCTCGGCCTGGGGCACGCGGGACGTGTATATGGCCCATTTCGCGCTGAGCGACGTAGCGGCGCAACGTTTTCACGCCTTTCAGCGTTTGAGTCGAGCGACGCTTGGCTTGGCCGGAGCGTCGGCCGTCCCCTTTCGCGTCTGGCTCGAAGACTGGTCGATCACTGGGGAGACAGCTGTGGGGCAACCCGTGTCCATGCAGCTCTCTGCGGCAGAACAGGATGTGGTCCTGGACCTGAGGCTGGTGTCAGACAAGCCTATCGTTCTGCACGGCCGGAACGGACTGAGTCAGAAAGGTGCTGCCCCAGGTCAGGCGTCGTATTATTATTCCCTCACCCGTCTGCGCTCGACCGGTGTCGTTCGATTGGGCGACGAAGAATTCCAGGTGCAGGGGCTGAGCTGGATGGACCGGGAATGGAGTACGAGCGTGCTGGACGACACGCTCCAGGGCTGGGACTGGTTTGCCCTTCAGCTCACAGACGGACAAGAATTGATGGTCTATCAGGTACGCCAGCAATCGGGCGATGTCCATCCCCTCAGCAGTGGGACCCTGGTCGATGCGGATGGGACACCGCGCACCCTGACTGCGACGGACTTTCAGATCGAGGTGCTGCAAACTTGGCAGAGTCCGGCTGACGGAACCACATACCCGGCCAAATGGCGGGTGCGTATTCCGGGCGAGGCGATTGACCTGAAGATTACGCCGTATATGGCCGACCAGGAAATGCACACCCTGATTCGATACTGGGAAGGCGCGGTCCGCGCGAGTGGGACAGTGCAAGGGCGTCCACTTGACGGCGACGGCTACGTTGAGCTGACCGGTTATGGGGAAAAAAAGGCAGGCTCCGCGGTGTTTGGCAGGATGTCATGAGAACGGAGGTTTTTATCCGCCGGGTGCATATTCCCGCGCCAGCGGCTGAAGTCTTTGCATGGCACGCACGGCCTGGGGCGCTCACACGCCTCACTCCGCCCTGGGAGTCGGTGGAAATTATTGAACGCCGCGGTGGCATTGAAAACGGTGGGCGAGTGGTACTGCGCATGGGGCTTGGTCCGGTTTCCCGACAATGGGTTGCCGAACATCGTGGCTATGAAGCAGGAGTCCAATTCCGAGATGTCCAAATCTCCGGCCCTTTTGCCCACTGGGAGCATACCCATCGGATTGAAGCGGACGAACGGGAAAGTTGTATTTTAGAGGATCGGATTGAATACGCACTGCCGGGCGGGCGTCTGGGTCAGATACTCGGTGGCGCATGGACTAGGCGGAAATTAGCGCGGCTCTTTACCTATCGGCATCAGGTGACGCGCCAGGACGTGCTTGCTCATTACCATAATCGACAGCCCAATCAGTTAAACGAGGGAGGAAGACCGATGAAGGTACTTGTCTCCGGTGCAGGCGGTTTGGTTGGCTCCGCGCTTATCCCTTTCCTTACAACAGGTGGGCATAGCGTCACGCGCTTGGTCCGAAAGGACCGGGCGCGTGTGGAAGACAGGGAAGTCGCCTGGTCTCCGGCTGCTGGAACGATTGATCGGGCCGGGTTGGAAGGGTTTGACGCGGTTGTCCATCTGGCCGGAGAGAACATCGCCTCTGGACGCTGGACTCCCGAGCGCAAACGCCGTATTCGGGACAGCCGGGTCAATGGAACCCAGGTGCTGTGCGAAGCGCTGACACAGTGCGCCCAACCGCCCAAGGTCTTCGTCGGTGCCTCTGCGATTGGGTATTACGGAGATCGTGGCGACGAAACCCTGACTGAAGAAAGCGGGTCGGGGGCGGGGTTTCTGGCCGAGGCCTGTCGGGACTGGGAAGCTGCTGCGACCGGGCTGGCCGAAACGGGCCTACGGACCGCCCTGCTGCGGATTGGGATTGTCCTCAGTCCTGCCGGCGGCGCACTGAAAAAAATGCTTTTGCCGTTTCAACTCGGCCTGGGCGGCGTTATTGGTGCGGGCACACAGTATATGAGCTGTATTGCCCTGGACGACGTTGTCGGGGTGATACAGCACGCCATCACCAACGACGAGGTCAGCGGTCCGGTCAATACGGTGTGTCCTGAGGCCGTGACGAATCGGGAATACACCCGGACGCTTGGTACGGTCCTGGGCCGCCCGACGTTGTTCCCCGTCCCGGCCTTTGCGGCCCGGCTTGCCTTTGGCGAGATGGCCGAAGCACTGCTGCTCGCCAGCACCCGGGTTGAGCCGCGGGTTCTCATGCAGACCGGCTATGCCTTTCGCTATCCAAATCTAGAGGACGCCCTCCGGCATGTGCTAGGAAAGGGGTTAGGGGAAAGGGGTTAGGGGCTAGAGGAAGCCAACCCCCAACCCCTAATCCCCAATCCCCTCTTCATCTATGAAACTGTTTTTTGATCGTATTTTCGTCTTTATAGAGACGCTTGCTGCCGGCGTTTGGATTGGAGCGCTAGCCGGGTTCGGCTTTGCCGTGGCTGGTACAGTCTTTCAGGAACTGCCCACGACCACCTTGGCCGGGAACGTGAATGCCGTGGTGCTGGCCAAGCTGAACCGCCTCGAATTTATTGCGGCTGCGGGGATGGCCGTGTCTGCGGTGTACTTTTTACTGCGGTCGGACTGGTGGACGGCCGTCCGCTTGGTAAAGACGGTGCTTGTTGTGGTCATGGTTGTCTCGCTGATCTATTACACCTTGGTCGTGGGCGACCGATTGGAATATCTGCGGGTCGTAGAGATTCAGGATTTTGATAATTTCGATGCGACAAAGAAAGACTTTTGGGACGAGTTTACGCGGCTTCACGACCGCTACACCTACCTGGTGAAAGCCAACCTGGGCATGGGGGTGTTATACCTCCTGCTCTCCGCGTTTGAACGGCGTTAGGGGCTGTCCGTTTCCTGGTCGATGTCTGCCCTGAGCAACAGCCAGACTGCGTAGCACTTGCAGGCGCAGAGGAGGCGATGCGTGACACGAAGGCGGCGCGGGTCGGAACAGTCCCGCGCTCTGCCTCTATCTCCTCCCTGGAGGGGTGCTGCAAATGAAGCTGTTTGGTGGTTTAGCCCTCACCCCAACCCCTCTCCCAGAGAGGGGGACTTTTTGACCTTCGCCCTCTGGGAGAGGGTGGCCCGCAGGGCCGGGTGAGAGCGCGAGCGGACGGCCCGTATCCTTCCCGACGAGCGCGGACCGGCCCGGCGACAACGTATCGTGAATGGCGCTAAGTATTTGATTTTCCCCGCACACAAAGGCTCGAAACTGCCTGATTAGGACAGTACCAGCGGGGTCAAGAGGGGTGGGGTCTTCGACTTCGCTGCCGCTACGCTCAGACCGAACGGTGGGGGGTGAGGCTGCGGAGGGCGTTCAGGATATTGGTGCGCTTTTGGGCCGGGTCGGTTTCAAATGACTGCATCTGCAGAAAGACTGTGTCCACTCCGTTATCCAGATAGCGCTGTACCCGTGCTCCCATTTCTTCCGGTGAGCCCTGAATAAACAAGTCCTGCATGACCTCCGGCGGCACTGCGGCTACGGCCGCCTTGCGGTCGCCGCCGGCCCACGCCTCCCACATAGGACCCAGCAGGTCCGTCCGACCCAGCCATTGGTGGAAGGCTTTATACACCGGCACATTCAAATAGGTATTGATATGTCGCCGGATGCCGGTCTCAACCGCCGGGCCGGGCGGGTCCACGCTCACAAAAATCCGGGCGGTGATTTCCACCTCGTCAGGGCTGCGGCCTGCCTCCTGGGCTGCCTCACGCACGACGGCGACCGACTTTTTGACGTCAGTGGCGGAGAGCCAGTTGATAATCGCTCCGTCAGCATACTGACCGGCGATCCGTAGCATCATCGGCTTCAGTGCGCCGACATGGATGGGAATGGGGTTTTGTGGCGGACGGCTGAACCGAAAGCCTTTGACCGTAAAGGTTTCGCCCTCAAAAGTGACGCGCTCCCCGGTAAATGCCTGCCGCAGGAAGGCCAGTATTTCTCGCACCCGGACTGCCGGGCGAGCAAATTTGCCACCGTTCCAGAATTCGACAATCGGGTGTGAACCCGCGCCGATGCCCAGACAAAACCGGTCTGGTGCGAGTTCGGCCAAGCCGGCCGCGCTCATGGCCAGGGTCGCCGGCCCACGCGTATACACATTGGCAAGCGCCGTACCCAGCCGCAGGTCGGTTGCCTGGGCAAGGGTGGCCAGCGGGGCAAAACAATCGACGCCATCGACCTCCATGGACCAGGCATCGGTATAGCCGGCCCGTTCGGCTTCACGCGCGATTTCAACATGCTCCGTAAGGCTGAACCCTTCCAGAGGCACCGATAGCGACCAACGTTTCTGACCCATGTCTCACTCCGTGGCAAATATGCGCTGCCGACTATATCCGTTCAAGCTCCGCTTGTCGAAGCCCGCTTTGGTGATGTCTGCGACGTGTCGAGGCAAAGAGAAATGCTCTCCCCCTTTGTGGGAGAGGGTTGCCTATGGTGTCGATTGCTCCCTCCGGGCCGTCCGCTCGCGCCCTCACCCGGCCCTGCGGGCCACCCTCTCCCAGAGGGCGAGGGTCAAAAAGTCCCACCTCCTCTGTGGGAGAGGGGGTGGGGTGAGGGCGAAACCGCCAAACACGTTCATTTGCATCACACGTTTTGTGGGAGAGGGCTGGGGTGAGAAGGAATAAAAAATTCCACCCGACGCTAACGCATCGGATTCAAGTGACAAAGGGTGGGAAAACCAGCCCTTAGGGGGGCGTAGGTGAACAGCTCATTCGTAGCTTCTTCCCAGTGTTCACCATCTCACTTGGTAATGTTCAGACTGGACAGACCAAGGCCGTCCATACTCCGCAAAATATGGCGTGGATGGGAAATGGTTGAAATACAGGAGAGGGGAAATCCTTGTGCAATCAATCCACCGCGTACGTCTGTTTCAGATACGCTACAATGTCGGCAGATTCAAACATGGATGTTTGGGTGTTCGGGTCAACCAAATAAGGGACCATCATCTTGCCTGCGCGGGCGACAAAGGCTTCACGGCGGGGGCTGCCCTGAGCGATATTATGGAGCAGGTAGGGGATTTCGAGTTCCGAGAGCGTCTCCCGAACCAAGCGGCAAAATGGTGAACCTTCATAGCTGTAGAGTTCAAGTAATTGATCGGGAGGGTTGGACTTGCGATAGAATGAACCTCGCCCTGGCCGTGTCAACGAAGCCAAAGATACCATGAGCATTGTGAGAGGGACCGCAGACAGCATGAACGGAACGCTCCCGGTGCCATACTGCTTGAACAGATAGCGGTTGATGTCGTCCGACTCGTACATTTCGACCCTTGTATTAGGGTCAATAAAATATGGGAATTGGTATCTGCCGCCACGCTGCTTAATCGCTTCCCGGTAGCGCGTCCCGCCCTTGGGACAGGGGTAAATTTTTGCGTCAAGATCAAGAACAGTGAAGGCCTCACGGACCTTGCGGCAAAATGGTCAGCCCTCAAAATCGTAGAGCTCAAGCGGCTGTTTTGGCCGTGAACCGAGCGTACCGATACGCTCAGCGTAACCGAGCCGAGCAACCGTACTCAAAACAGAAGTGGCAACGTTGAGGGATCGCATTCAGGATCAACCTATATGGGTTAACGATTGAGCTACTTCTTTCAACGCGTTAGTCGTGTTCGATCCAGTCGATAAGATGGTCTTCAAACGCCTCTGGAGGGACGGCATCCTCGGAGACCATTCTGCCCCGGACCGAGATACCGGCCTGTCGGACGGTCTCAGCGCTACCAGAGACCAGGGGGTGCCACCAGGCTAGGTCGCGACCCTCAGCCAGGCGTCGATACGCGCAGGAGTGCGGCAGCCAACCGATCTTCTGAACGTTTTCGGGCGAGAGCCGCACGCACTCGGGAACGAGTTGGGTCCGCCGCTCATACCGTTTGCAGCGACAGTGTTTGAGGTCGAGCAGCCAGCAGGCCACATTCGTATAATGAGTAGCTCCGGTCTCGCTGTCCTCCAGTTTATTCAGACAGCAGCGTCCACAGCCATCGCACAAAGACTCCCACTCCTGCTGGCTCATGGCGGTGAGTGATTTTGTCTTCCAGAAGGGTTTCATGTGGGGATTGGGGATTAGGGATTGGGGGTTGGGGTGGGAAACCTAACCCCCAATCCCTTCTTTATCCCTTATGCTACGGCAGCCGGGCGATAATTTTGATCTCGACCAAGGCGCCCGGAAACGCCAGCTCGGTGATACCGATTGCGGTCCAGGCAGAGTAGGGGGCTGCCATGTATTTGTCCTTGACCTTCATGAAGGCCTGGATGTTTTTTTGCAGATCGACGTGAAAGGTCGTCATCTCGACTACATCGTCAAACGACGCGCCAGACGCCTCCAGCGTGGATTTGACATGTTCAAACGCCTGGGTGAACTGCGTTTCTGGATCGTCCGAAACCTTATACCCCTCGCCTACTCCGATCTGGCCGGAACAGTAGAGACGATCTCCATCCTTGATTGCCGGAGCAAAGTGAAAATCGTTGTAATAGGCTTCCATTCCCTTTGGGATGACAGCATCTTTGGCCATACGGTCTCCTTTCTTCCCGTTATCCGAGTTTGGCTCAGACCTTAGCACCATGTGGAAGGAGTTGAAACGGCTTACTCCGACTTCTCCTCTGCTGGTGCTCCCTCACTCTGTTATGGCTCGGTCGGCTCATTCGACTGGGGAGCTTTCCGAAAACTGGCGGTCCAGAGTAGAACGACGCCGCCCGTTATGGCGATATCGGCGATGTTGAAAATACCCGTTCGGAGTGAGCCCAGGCCGAGGTTCAGAAAATCGATGACGCTGCCGTCATGCACCAGCCGGTCGATCATATTCCCCAGCCCTCCGGCCAGGACGCACGAGAGCGCGATGAACGAAAGCCGCGGGAGCTGCCATTGTACGATGAGGAAGATGGCTAAGCCCAGGAGCAGCACGGCGGTCGCAACGGTGAGCAGCCAGAAGCGCAGTTCGGGGGACAGGCTATTGCCGAGTCCGAGAAAAGCGCCTTGGTTCTCCGCATATTGCAGGCGCACAAGGTCGTGCATGAAAGAGATGGGCAGCGTTCCGCGGAGCTGTTGGGCGGCAATCTGTTTGGTGGCTTGATCGCAACCCACGCCGGCCACGACAATCAGCACGGCCAGCAGGAACCGTGCTCGTTTGGTGACGGCTGTCATACGTCCCCCATCAGCCTAGGCCGAGGTCCGAACCGGATAGCCATTAGCTGCCGGCGCTGATTTGATCGAGGATTTTCCGGGCATTGGCATGGCCCTGTTCAGCCGCTTTGCGTAACCAGTCAATCCCTGCGTCATCGTCTTTGGCCACTCCCCGGCCTTCCAGATACATGGCCCCCAGGTTGTACTGCGCGCCAGAATGGCCCCGCTCTGCGGCCTGGCGGAACCAATGGGCCGCTTCCGCATCGTCCTGTTCCGCGCCTCGACCGGCGAAGTAGATGGTACCGAGATTGAACAATGCTCCCGGATGGGCCTGGTCCGCGGCTTTGAGGTACCAACCTCTCGCTTTGGTCAGGTCTTTCTCAAGGCCGTAGCCGTTATCGTACAGCACGCCGAGATTGTATTGGGCCTCAGCATGGTTCTCGTCAGCCGCGCTCCGTAACCAAATGGCGGCAGTGGCATAATCCTGCTCAACACCGCGGCCTTGGACGTAGAGCATGCCCAAGCGGTACTGCGCTTTCGTATGTCCGTTCTCGGCCGCCTTGTGAAACCACTTGGCGGCTTCCTGCTTCGCCCGGTCGCTCTTTGTCCCGGCGGAATACAGGAGACCCAGATTATACTGTGAGCCGACGTGTTCCTGCTTGGCGGCCCGGCGAAACCATCTGACGGCTTCCTTGGCGTCTTGCTCGACGTCCTCGCCTTTGACGTACATGACGCCCAGGCTGTTTTGTGCTTGGGCGCTGCCCTCTTCCGCTGCTTTTCGGACCTCATCAAGATCTGCCGCATGTCCGGACGGTTGGAAGAAGCTGAGCACTCCAAGGACCAGACCAACCCGAACGAATCGTACGAGCGTTTTCATAGCGCCTCCTTACGTCACACCCTCCACAGATAATCAAAATAAGAGAACGACTCAATATACTCCTGACCCTGCTGTCAACCTTGTCTCAACGCTCAGGTTCGGTTTGACGGTTGTTTGCCTGGCCGTTAGACTGCCCGCGGTATGCGCGAAGATTCGGATGGGCGGGGAGGTGACCGGACGCTGCGCGAGCTGCGCGCCGTGTTTGTCCGGGGAGATATTGACGGCTTCTTTGGGCTGTTTATCGACAATCTCTTGCAGCTCATGCTGATCGCCGTGCTGTGTCCGTTGGTGTGTGGCTTGCCCCAAGAGTTGGTGATTGGCCGCATCCTGCCTGGGGCGGCACTCTCCATCCTGTTCGGTAATATCTTTTACGCCTGGCAAGCCAGACGGCTGATGCTGCAAACCGGGCGCACCGATGTGACGGCTCTCCCCTATGGCATCAATACGCCGAGCTGTTTTGCCTACATTTTTCTCATCATGGGGCCGGTCTATCAGGAAACGCAGGACCCAACCCTGGCCTGGCAGGTCGGACTGTTGGCCTGTCTGCTCAGCGGAGTGATGGAAACGGCCGGTGCCTTTGTGGGCGACTGGCTGCGCCGGCATACGCCGCGGGCAGCTCTGCTGACGGCTCTGGCCGGTGTTGCGATCACGTTTATTGCCGTCGGTTTCGTCTTCCAAATTTTTGCCCACCCGCTGATTGCGGTGGTACCCATGATGATGATCCTGACCGCCTACGCGTCACGCCATACCCTGCCCGGCGGCCTGCCCGGTGGCCTGGTTGCCGTGCTGACGGGTGTCGTCCTGGCATGGGGGCTGCGCCTGCTGGGGATCCCCGTCTTTGAGCCGCCGGCCGAACAGTATGAGCTTGCGCTGCATATGCCGACACCGGTCCCGGCCGACCTCTTTGCCCTGCTGACCAGTGAGCGGGGCTGGCAGTATCTGGCCATTATTTTTCCGATGGGCCTGTTCAATGTGATTGGCTCGTTGCAGAATCTGGAAAGTGCGGAGGCCGCTGGGGATCGCTATGAAACCAAACCCTCACTGGTCGCCAATGGCGTTGGGACGCTCCTGGCCGCCCTCTTCGGCAGCCCGTTTCCCACGACCATCTATATCGGGCACCCGGCCTGGAAGGCGATGGGCGCGCGAGTCGGATACTCGGTGATTAACGGGGTGGTCATCTGGCTGCTGTGTCTGATCGGTGGAATGACCGTGGTTCTCCACATCGTCCCGATCGAGGCGACGCTGGGTATTCTGCTCTGGATCGGTATCATTATGACGGCCCAGGCATTTCAGGCCGTCCCTCAATCGCACGCGCTCGCGGTGGCCTTCGGGCTGATTCCCGCGCTGGCCACCTGGGCCTTGCAGTTGATCGAAACCAGCCTCCGCAAGGCCGACGCTTCGCTCTTCGACATCGCGCCAAAGTTTGGGGGTGATCTATACATTCACGGCGTGATCGCCCTCAGCCAGGGCTTTCTGCTGAGTGCCATGATCCTGGCGGCCATTCTGGTCTTTATTATCGAGCGCCAATTTCTCAGCGCGGCGGCCTGGCTGCTGGTCGCTGCGGCTCTGTCTTTTGTGGGAGTGATCCATGCCTATGAACTGACTCCCGTGGGAGTCCAGAATGCGTTTGGTTTTGCCGCAGCACCGGAATTTGCACTCGCGTATGGACTGAGTGCCGGGCTGCTGGCCATATTCCATCTGACGCAGAACCAGATAGACGCCTAGAGCCGCCCCGTATCAGACCCCCCGTAGGGGGAGCCCCCTGTGGCTACCCGTTCCCCTACCGGGGGCAACCACAGGGGATTGCCCCTACACAGCTAACTATACGCCTCGGTAAATGCCTGCCGCTGCTGTGTGCTGCCCAGCATGATGAGTTCGCTTTCTTCCTGGAGCTTTATTGAGGCTGGTGGGTTGGTAATGAGGCTCCCGTTGTGCTGGATACCGATCACGTTCAGCCCCGTCCGAGCCCCAATCCCACTGTCGGATAAGGTCAGGCCGACCAACATCCGTGGCAGCGAGACTGCAAATAACTCAACCCCCTCGCCCAAGACTCCTAGCTCACGGCCTTGCAGTAGGGAGAGGGCCTGTTCAATCCCCAGTGAAGAGTAGCTCAAGGCGAAGTCCGCACCGGCGCGGTGGATGGCTTCGAGATTTCTTTCGTGGGTAATACGGCTGACGATACGTAATTCAGGATTGAGGCGGCGACAATAGACCGCAAGGTAGATGTTCATGGCGTCGTCGTTTGTGGTCAGCAGGACGGCCGGAGCATCCCGCAAACCGGCACGCATCAGGACCTCTCGGTCGGCGGCGTCGCCGATAAAGAGCTGATCCGGGATATGTTCGATCCGTTCTCGAAAGGATTCGTCATTCTCAACCAGATGAACCGGTATTTCCTTGCGCTTCAGGGCCTCGGCGGCGGCACAGCCGACCTTGCCTCCCCCAATGATCAGGACCGGACTGTAATTGGTATCGTAAATGACAAGCAGGGTGTCGAGCTCCAGCATTTGTTCTTCCGAGCCGACAACGACCATGACGCTGGTGTTGGACAGGTAAGTGTCTGGAGTGACCGACAATAAACGACCCCGTTCCCAAATCCCGACAATATTGAGACCGATAACCTCGCGCAGCCGGGTTTCCCGGATCGTCCGGCCCGCCAGGGGGGTATTGTGGACAGGAAACTCGGCAACCTGGAGGTCGCGAAAACTGCCGATTACATGGGCCTGGGCGTGACCGATGTTAATGCGGTTCGTCAGCCGCTCTCCTAGGCGCTGTTTGAGAGGAACCACGTGCGTACAACCGCTCAATTCAAGGATATCAATAGAGTCTTTTTCCTCGATCGTTGCCATGATGGGGACGTCCGGGGCAACCTCTCGGACGTTCAGGGCAATATTCGTGTTGACGGTGTCCGCACTGTTGGCAACGATCAGACGGGCTTGGAAGGCCCGAACTTTCTCGTAGGTCTCACGACTATCGATCTCACCAGCAATGACTGAAATGCCATCTTCATACAGCCGTGCGGCGGTCGTTGGGTCGGGCTCAAGAACATAGTAGGGAATGTCCTGGAGGCGCAGTTGTTCAATGAGACCGGGGGCAATGGTGTCGTAGGTACAGATTATGACGTGCCCCTGGGTATCGGGCGGCACTTCGCGCGGGGCCTGAAACCGTATCTGCGCTTCCAGCCAGGGAGCGTAAAAGAAGCGAATAAAGGTAAAGGGCAGGACGATGAGCAGCAGGACAATCCCGGAGAGCAGCACCACAATACTGAAAAACCGCCCAATATCGCTGTGAAACGTAATGTCGCCAAATCCAAGCGTGCTCATCACCGTCAGAGTCCAATAGACCCCGGTCAGCCACGAGTGATCCTGCCCTTCCGCGTGCAGCATGATCACATGGAAGAGAGCCGAGAAGAGCAGAATAATGCCGACCAAAAAGGCGGCGAATTTGAGGAGCGCGCCAATATTCCGGCGCGTTGCCGGCTCATCCAGAAAATAGGCGAGTTGCGTGCCGAGCAGCTTCATGGGAGACTTCAACCAAGCAAAAGAGCGGGGGGCCGTCAAGGGCTGGGAGTGGGACAGGCGTGCGCCTGTGGGTCGCCGGTTTGTGTAGGAGATGCAAGCGGCGAATTACTGCGTCGGCACTAGTTGGATGTCGATCGTGATCTCGACCTCCTCGCCGATCGCCACCCCGCCCGACTCCAGGACCGAGTTGCGGCTGAGCCCATAGTCGGTCCGATTGATCGTTGTAGTGGCGGCCCCACCTAGGCGAGGCTTGCCCCGGAGGTCGGTGACGGCCTGGGGCGAGCCGGTCACATCGAGCACGACCTCTCTGGTGACGCCCATGAGGGTCAGCTCTCCGGTGACCTTATAGCTGTAGTCCCGTATTTTCTCGACCGTCTTTGATTTGAAGGTAATGGTCGGATGTTTGGCGGCATCAAAGAAATCCGGCCCGCGTAAATGGTCGTCCCGCTTCTGGTTGCGGGTATTGATGGAGGCCACCTCGATGGTGGCGTCCACCGAGGAGCGGCTGATATCGTCCTCGTCTATGATCGCGGTCACGTCGAATTTGTCGAACGTGCCGCGTACGGTGGCGACCATCAAATGCCTCACGGCAAATTGCACACTGGCGTGCGCCGAATCGCTCTTCCAGGTTGCCGCCTGGCTCAGACCCGGAACCATAAACGCGATGCCGGTTAGTGCGGCCACAATCATCCGTCGCATAGACTACTCCTTACTTCTCAGAAAATTCCCTAACAAGCCCGCATGAGGGAAGCAATCCCATGTCCTCGCCAACACCAGCGTGTGAGAGGGACGGATTGTGTCAGCTCGGCGACCCGGTTGTGTCCCAGCCGCCGCCGAGCGCCGTGTACAAGGCGACAACGTGAGAGGCGAGGGCGGTTTGGCTTTGGGCAGAGGCATCCTGGGCGGTGTGGAGCGCGCGTCGGGCCAGAGCGACGCTCAGATAGTTTTCCAGGCCACTCAAATAGCGGTCGGTGGCAATCTCGACGGCATCGGTATGCGCGGCGACTGATGCCGTCAGCCATTGCTGGCGGGCCTGCTCTTTGCTGTAGGCTACGAGGGCGTTCTCAACCTCTTCGAGCCCAGTGAGAATCACCTGCTCATAACGGGCGAGGGCTTGTGCCTGGCGAGCGTCCTGTACCTTGATGGCGGCCCGTATGCGGCCCGCATCGAAGACCGGCCAACTTAGTGCAGGGCCGGTTGCCCAGGACAGGCCCGCCCGTTTGGCCAGGTCTGTCACATCCAAGCCCTGTGTCCCCAGTCGCCCGGTCAATGTCAGCCGCGGGAAGAGGTCGGTGGTGGCCACCCCAACCCGCGCGGTGGCCGCCTCCAGTTCACGTTCGGCTTGCCGAATATCGGGACGCCGGCGTAAGAGCTCGGACGGCAGTCCGATATCACCGGCCAGGTCGGCCTGCGGGATCGGATGGTCCTGGGAGAGGGAGGACGTAAAAGCGGTGGGAGGCTCACCCACCAGGACGCTCAGACGGTGGAGGGTCCGTTTGACTGTGGTTTGGAGGGGAGGGACCTGGGCGCGGATATTCGCCAGCAGAGCCTCGGCTTCGGCCGCGTCCAGCGCACTCGTCAGGCCGGCTTGATAGCGAGACTGCGTGACCTCAACCGAATCTTGCTGAGCCTCGATATGCCGCTCGGCAATACGGAGCCGCTGTTGTGCACCGCGGAGTGTAATATAGTTGCGTGCGATCTCAGCCAGCAGCGCCACCAGCACGGTGCGCCGGTGTTCTTCGGCAGCGCTGATATCGGCGCTCAACGCCTGCTCGGCCCAGCGCAGCCGACCAAACAGGTCAATCTCCCAGCTTGCGTCCAGACCCATCTGGTAGAAGTTCCGTTCTTGTCCAAAGCCCAACGACGTCCCAACCGGACTCTCACTATTGTCCGTGCGGGTGGACTCGTCATCGAGAAAATTGGACGACAGCGAGGTGGTCGTGCGGCTGCTCAGACTGCGCGTATACGACGTAGCCGAACCGAGGCGCGGCCAGCGGGGGGCCAGGGCGACCAGCCGTGAAGCGCGCGCCTCCTGAATCCGTGCGGTGGCTTCCTGGATATCCCGATTCTGGCTGATCCCCCGTTCGATCAGAGCCTGGAGCCGGGGGTCCTGAAAGGTGTTCCACCAACGCGCGAGCTCTATTGATGGCGCGCTGGTGGCGGTCTCAGGCTGCTCACTCCACGTCTCGGGAAGCGTGACCGAGGCGACCGGTTGTTTTGGGGTCACCGTGCAACTGGCGACCAGGCAGAAGAGGAGGGGGAGAGCCCAAGCTAGGGGTGGCGGCCACGAAACAGCTAGCCTCCAGTGTCGGGTCAGCGTCCTGTGCATACCATCTTTCTTATCACGTGCTCGGGTCCTATACAGTCGCACTCTTGCTTGCCGTGCGAGCAACGGCCTCCTGGTCCCGCTCGTCTTCCATCAATTTCACTCTGGGAGGGACCATATTAACTCCCAGTCGTTCGCCCACGTAGGTCACAAACAGATAGACCACGGGAATGACGAGCAGGGTGAAGGCGGTGGAAAATGCCAGCCCGCCCACCACCGCAGCACCAATCGGGCGACGGCTTTCCGCCCCTGCCCCGACGGCCAGGGCGAGCGGTAAGGCCCCAAAGATAGAGGTGGCGCTGGTCATCAAAATAGGGCGTAAACGACTGCGTCCCGCGGCTAGCACTGCGGCTAACAACTCGGTGCCGCGGGCCCGTGACTGATTAGCGGAGTCGACCAGCAATATCGAGTTTTTTGTCACCAGACCGATGAGCAAAATAATGCCAATCTGACTGTAGAGGTTCAGCGTATGGCCGGTCATAAACAGCACGAACAAGGCTCCGAAGAGGGCCAGGGGGACGCTGCCGAGTATGGTCAGGGCGTGAAAGAAGTTCTCAAACTGGGCCGATAAAACAAGATAGATGAAGACCAGCGCAATAAGAAAAACGATATAGATCTCGGCCGAGGATTCCACAAACTCGCGTGCACTTCCTCCTAGGGCGGTCGTAAAGCCGGCGGGCAGAACCTCATCCGCAATGCGCCGCACACCGGTCAGCATTTCGCCCAGGGTCGCCCCGGGGGCCAGGCTGCCCGTAATCGTAGCCGAGCGTTGGAGGTCGTAGCGGTTGAGTCGGGCCGGAGCAATACTGGGCGCGGCGTGCACCAGGCCGGACAACGGCACCATCGTCCCGGTTTGGCTGCGGACGTAGATCTCTCCGATTTGGTCGGGCAGGCTCCGATAGCGTGACGCCAGCGCGGTGACCACATCATACTGCTTGCCGCGCATAATGAATTCGTCGATTTTGGCCTGTGACAAGAGGAGTTGCAAACTCTGGGCCACGGTGGAAACGGGTACCCCAAGGTCGGCGGCTCGGTCGCGGTCAAAGATCATGTCCAGTTGGGGGTTGTCGAGCCGCAGGTCGCTGTCCACGTTAATCAGGCTTGGGAGCTGGCGCACCTGCTCCAGCATGGCGCTGACCGTCTGGGTAAATTCCTCCTGAGTCGCCGCGGCATTCTTGAGGATGAATTCCAAATCGTTAATGCTGCGCTGGTTGAGGGACGGGGGGTTGATCGGAAAGACCAGGGCTCCGGTCAGGGCGAAGAATTCGGGAAAGAGCTGAGCGACAATGGCCTGCTGGGCGACGTCGCGTTTTTCCCAATCGGTCAGGCGGGCGAAGACGATACCGTCGCTGGTATTAGGTGGCCCGCCAATAGACAACCCAATGGCCTCAAAAAAGGCCTCGACCTCCGGGATTTGTTGAATGCGTTTTTCTACCCGGTCCAGGGTCTGGGCGGTGTAGGCCAGGGTCGATCCCTGGGGCGCTTTAATCACCGTAATAATCCGTCCCCGGTCTTCGACTGGGACCAGGGTGGAGGGTAGGGCTTGCAACAGGAGTAAGCCGAAGCCGATGGTCGCCACAAGCAGGAAGCCCATGGATAGGCGATGGTGGAGGGCCCAGCGGAGGGCGCGCTCATAGCCGCGGTTCAGGCTGGCGAAGAAGGGCTCCAGTACGTAATAGAAGCGGCCATGGTCCGCTCGAACCGTCAGAAACTGGGAGCACAGCATGGGCACCAGGGTTAGGGCGACAAAGGTCGAGATGAGGACACTGGCGGCCATGGTCAGGGAAAATTCGCGAAAGAGACGGCCCAGGTTGCCGGTCAACAGGGAGAGCGGAATGAGGACGGCAACCAGCGCAACGGTCGTAGCGATGACCGGAAAGCCGACTTCCTTTGCCCCACGGCGGACGCTGACCTGGCGCGTTTCGCCCAACTCTTGCCGACGGTAGACGTTCTCCATCACCACAATGGAGTCGTCGACCAAGAGGCCGATAGCCAGGACCAGGGCGAGCAGGGTGAGGACGTTGACCGAAAAGCCGAGGACAAGCATGACGGTAAAGGTGCCGACTAAAGAGACGGGAATGGCAATTGATGAGATAAGCGTCGTTACCGCGGAGCGGAGAAAGACCAGATTCACCACCACCACCAGGCCAAAGACCACACCTAAGGTAAACCACACCTCTGCGAGAGAGGCTCGCACAAAGATTGTACTATCGACCGCCACCCGGAGATCGACTCCATCCGGCAGGGCCGCGCGGATAGCCGGCAGGCTGCGACGCACGGCATCCGAGACTTCGAGTTGATTTGAGCGCGACTGCCGGACGATGCCGGCGCCGACCGTTGGGCGGCCGTTGAGGCGGGTGAGCACATTATAATTCTCGGAGCCCAGTTCGGCCCAGCCAATATCCTTGAGGCGGACTCTGGTCTCGCCCTCCTCACGGATGATGAGGTTTTCATACACGCTCGGGTCATCAATCTGGGCGTCGGCCAGAACGGTAAACTTCCGGGTCGTACCCTCGACCTCACCGGCCGGAACCTGGAGATTATTCTCAATAATGGTGCGGTGAATATCGGCCGGGTCCACGCCGTGCAGCGCCATTTTGGCCGGATCGAGCCAGATGCGCATAGCGTATTTTCGCCCGCCGAGGAATACCTCGGCCACTCCTGGCAGAATCTGAAGCGGCGGCTTGACTATGCGGTCCACAATATCGGTCAGGTCTTCCGTTGAGTACGCCTCGCTCTGCAAACCGATCCACATAATCGGGAAGGTATTGGCCCCGGACTTGGCAACAATAGGCCGCTCGGCTTCCTCTGGAATATCGTCAAACGCGCGTTGGATCGCATTGCTGACATCGGTGACTGCCAGATCGATATCACGACCGGCAACAAACTCGACCGTAATCGAGCTGCGGCTGAAGCCGCTAATCGACGTGATGTTGCGAATACCCTCGACGCCATTGAGGGACTGTTCAAGAGGCTCGGTGATAGTGCTCTCGACCGTGGTCGGGCTAGCCCCAACATAGATCGTGGTAATCGAGACTACCGGGTTGTCGACGTCGGGGTATTCTCGGACCGGTATATATAAAAAGGCGGCAACCCCAGCCAGGACAATGAGCAGACTCATCACCGTCGCCAGAACAGGACGGGTAATGCACAAGTCGGAAAGAATCATGGATTAAAAATCACACGTCGTCAGCAGCGCACTGCTCGCCCCAAGCTCAAGGTTGGTATTCTCAACCGGCTCATACGGGCTTGGCTGTACCCTGTCTCCGGGTCGCAATTTCTGATGGCCGGCAACAATGATGGTATCTCCGGGCTTGAGCCCACTGAGAATCTCAACCTGCTGCAAGGCAATTTGTCCGAGTCGGACGTGCTGGCTCGTGACCAGATTGTCATCTTGAAGCGTATACACGAGCCGTTTTGCTCCCTGTCGAATAATGGCCTCCAAGGGGATGGAAACCGCGTCTGAGAGACTGGCAACTTCGAGGCGTAAGGCTGCGGCCATGCCGGGCAAAAGCGTTCTCTCTTCGTTCGGGACAACGGCCTGCACCGTAACCGAACGTGTGTCTGGATTGAGAAAGGGGTCTATCACGCTGACGGTTGCCATGAACCGACTCGTACACTGACCGGCTACCCCTCGAATGCGTTGGCCGGTTTCAAGGTCCGGGACATAGTGCTGCGGCAGGCTGAAAACCAGATGCAGAGGATGGACTTGGGTGATCCGGACCACGGCATCGCCGGGCTCCAGATAGGTGCCCAGGCTGACTTGACGCAGCCCCAGGCGACCGGTGAAGGGCGCGCGGATGGTCATTTTACGTAAGATCGTTGTCGCTTCGTCTAACTCACCCTTGGTCGTTCGGACCGCTGCCTGCGCGTTGTCCAGCGCCTGCTGGGAGCGCGCCCTGGGCGGCAGCTTGGTCAGTCGCTCCAACGTCGCTTGAGCGTTCTGATATTGAGCCTGGGCCACGTCAACCGCCGCCTGCGCCTCAGCGGCATCGATACGCGCCAGGACGTGACCCTGCCGAACCTCCTGCCCTTCTGGAATATCGAGAAAAACGATCTTGCCGCTCCGGTCGGCGGTCACCTGGGTGGTCTGCGGACTCTCAAGCCCGCCAACCGCCGAAATCGTGCGCGGCAGGTACTGAGCCTCGAGCGTCAGCGTTTGTACGGGGATGGGCGGCGGTACAGGATTACGCGATGGCTCCGCGGTTTTTTGACAGGCCCAGAAAAGAAGGCAGCCGACTATCAGGAACAGCGAAACAGGTATGTACCCAGACAGCGTGAGTCGGGCGGAGTGCAAATGAACGTAACGGGTATGCATGAGTGATTGCCCAGAGAAACTATGCCACGAGAGAGGAGAGGTGTGCCTGGTATATGTCCACGCGCATAATCTCCTCAACCGTTTTTCAGCATGGCATAAACACCGATGGGAGTCACTACGAGCGAGTCATCGTCCATTACCCCCCAAAGTGGCGCACGGGTGTAGCTTGGAGCCGTAGTGAGAGAGGAATTTAGCCCAGATAGCGGTACACTACCTCGACAATACACACGAGTTTCTGGCCGTCTTCGACTTCAAATGACAGACCCAAAGTCACCTCCTGTCCGTCTTGAACAGGGGTGACACGCCGAACGCTGGCCCGCAGTCGCACCCGTTTGCCAACGAGCAGCGGCGCGGGAAAACGTAGGCGATTGATGCCGTAGTTCATGCCGAGCCGAGCCCCTTGGAGATACCAGATTTTTTTCAGCAGCCCTGGAGCCAGGGCCAGAATAAAATAGCCTGGAGCCACCGTTCCGCTAAAGGGCGACTCTTTTTTCGCCCGTTCCACGTCTTCGCAAAACCACTGGTGATCATCCGTTGCCGCGGCATAGGCATCGACAGCCTGCTGAGTGACGAGATACCAGTCCGACACGCCGACTTCCTGGCCGACGAGGGCCGGGAGGTCTTGGAAACAGATTTGTTTTGCTGTCATGAAGAGAATCTCATAACCACAACAATGATTCCAGCACGGCAAACTTGCGCGATCGTGGTCTAGGGTCGGAGGAGGATGCGGCTGCTGGTTGTCCCTTCTCGAATACGCCGAAAGACTTCGTTGACCGCGTCCAAGGGCGCTTCTTCCGTGTCGAGGTGAATGCCGAGGCGAGTGGCCGCCTGATACGCCGCCTCCAGATCGTTCCGCGAGCCCACAAACGACCCCCGCACCGTGATCTCCTTCATAATGAGGGA
>JAJEFA010000016.1 GCA_022820725.1 Candidatus Binatia bacterium | reverse complement strand
TGGCCATAGGCTTACCGGTGGCTGACCTTCCCATCCCGATTTTCTCCCTCATTATGAAGGAGATCACGGTGCGGGGGTCGTTTGTGGGCTCGCGGAACGATCTGGAGGCGGCGTATCAGGCGGCCACTCGCCTCGGCATTCGTCTCGACACGGAAGAAGCGCCCTTGGACGCGGTCAACGAAGTCTTTCGGCGTATTCGAGAAGGGACAACCAGCAGCCGCATCCTCCTCCGACCCTAGACTCCGTGAACAGAGAGTATCGTCGTTCATCACGGAGCACGTAGAGGCCACCGAGGGCGTCGGTACCTCTCCCAGCCAGGGTACGCCGGAATCCTTATAGGCAGGAGGTGCTGGGCGATGTTTTTCAGGATGCTCGACAAGGTCTTCACCCTGATTGGACTGTGCTGAGGAATCACTTCATGGTGTTCACCGCTGACCTGCGTTGTCATTCGCACCAGGGAGCCCCGTTGCCGCGTGGCCTCGTAGCCCAGACGGCGAAGCGCCGTTTGCAGGGCCGCACCGGTAATGTTGCGGGGCAACTTCATGCCACCAGAAGCTCGTCGCGTACGAAATGGAGGCGAATCACCTTGGGCCGTGGCATGGTGTCATCGAAGTAGCAGTCAACGGCTTCCTTGACGTTGCAGCGGATTTCTTCGAGTGAGTCGCCCTGGGTGTGTATTCCATGTCCCAGCGCACAGGTGAAAGGAACCCCGCCGGCTGCCACCGATTCCCGTCCCGTGACGTGGTGGGCACGAGACAGGAAAGCACTAGCAGAGAACGTCAAAAATACTCAGGATCGACGGCAGTCAAGAGTTTTTTGAGGTCAGCGAGAGGAAAGGCGACAATGTAACGGCGGTCGTCGGAGGTCATCTCTTGCACCTTCTTATGAAATGCACCGAACGCTATCGAGAGCTGGGCATTCTGATTTTCCTTTCGGAATAGGACTAAGGTGAGGAGATGGTCCGCCAACTCCCGGCCAATCTTTTTCGCGAGCTCTTGCCTCTCTTCGTATTCTGCCCTCTTTGTATCGTCCCGTGTATCAGCAGGTTTCTCATCTATTTTCCTTAAGACTCCTCTGCAATTCCCTATGAGCAACTCCCTACCTGTAGTGAGCCGCTGCAGTTGTGCAAGTCGTCGACATTAGCCAGACTCGTTGCAATGGTGGTGGCCAATGAAAACCAGGGATCCTCCGTTTGACATGAGGCCGTCATTCGGCCCCCCTCGTCCTCCACTATAAGAGGAGTTCTATACCCCCTCCCCGCCGGTTGTCCCTAGTAATTTATGAGGAAATGGTCCCGTTGCGGAAAAAAAGAGCGGCGACAGGGGGCCAGGAGTGCGGGCTTCCAGCCCGCAAGCGGCCAAGATGGCCGCGCTCCCAGGCAGCGGGTTAGGGCTCCCATTCATCTGGAACCAACCCCAAAATTGATCTCCAAAACGGCCTCAAACACAGTGTCAGTTCCCCGAAGCCACGTTCCGCAGAAAGGGCCACAGCCGTTACTCCACATCCGTAATCACGAAGTTCTGACTCTCTTGCTGCCACTCCAACCGGGTACGCTGCCCCATGTACGGGAAGTCCTCCGCCACACATTCACCCTCGACCCCCCGGAGAAACTCTTCCTCTGCCCCTTCTCCCACGGTCGTCACCCGCACCATCGCCCGGCCCAGTTCGATCCCATCGACCAAGGCGGTAACGGTATGCTCGCCAGCGCCCACCCGGTTCCAGTTGAATAACAACACAAATCCATTATCCGTGTCCCCACAGGTCTCCAGCGTGTCCAACCGCTCCATGCCATACATCGCCCTGTACGGCTCGACCTCCCCCTGCGCGGTCTCGATCTCGATCTCCACCATTTCCGCGTCACATACCCAGCCCCACAGCGCCCTCACCCCACTCTGAGACGAGAGCGGCCCCGGATTCTCCAGCACCCCCCTCAGATCCCCTGTGCCCTCTGCGCTCAGATAAAAACCCGAATTGATGATGAGGTCGATGGGGACCGTGGTTCCGCCCGGCCCCGGGATTTGACCGGAGAACACACGGGCGTAGCCCACCTTGGGGACTTCGGCGCTGTCAAAAGCGTCGGCGGGGTTGTCGAAGTAATACTCCCAGAAGCCGCCTTCCGGGCTACTGTTCGCCGCGGCGATAAGCTGATCCACGATGAGCTCTCCGGTCACTACGTCGCGGGCAATCCCTCCTCGTCGATACTCGAACCGGTCCGGAAACCCACCGTGAAACAGTATCTGCTTGCTGACACGTTCCATCATGGCGAGATACACGGAACCGTGTCTCCAGGGCCCGTTCGGATCCCGCAGGGCAATCCTGACTTTCGATAGAGCGGACAGATCGCCGGACTCTAGGAGTTCGACGATGTACTCCCCCGCTGCCGTCACGAAGGCCTTCAAGGTTGTCCGATCCACCACGTCCCTGGCGGTAATGGGCGGGTCGCCGTAATCGATTGCTTCATCACTAATAGGAACTAAGTGAGACTCACTAAGATTAAATCCGGCGAGCAGCACGAACGGGCGCTGTAAGCCAACCCCGATATATACGGTGGCGTAGCCGGAGGCGCCCGGGACATCGGGTACGTTGAACGGGCCGCCATCCCCGGCTGCGACGGCAGTGAAGGCGGCCAGGACCGCCGCAGGGCCGGTCAGGGCGGCCCTGCTGATTCCCAATGCGTGAAGAATCGCTCCATAAATCACGGGGGTGAGTAGCCTGCCGGATAAGGACATGTCCTTCGCGTGGTCGTACACCCTACCGTCGGGCGTCAGCCGCACGAGGTAGGTGGACCCGGAACGCCACGGACTCCCCTCCTGCCTGATGAGACATCTACCGTATGCGAACTGCTGTCGCGTTCTTTCCTGGAGATCGCTCACAAAATGGTCTCTCGCGGCCAGTGCGAAGTCGGTCAGGCTGGCGCTGCCGTCTTCCACTTGTTGCGCCGTCACTCGCGGGGCCGCAGGCGGCGTCACGCCGGCGGGCAGTGGACAATCGAGCGGCGTCTGGGCGAAGGCCGGGCGGGCAGCGGAAAAAACGCCGACCAGCACCAGCAGGCCGGTGAGAATAATCACCGCACCCCATGGCAGGGACGAAGCGTGCCGGGCGTGCCGGGTAGCGCACGGTGTGGCAGGGCAAGGGTCAGCAAGTACGCACGAGGGCATTCTCTCCTCCTGTCAGGTTTGTCTGACCAAACACTCAGCTTGGTAGTGTCTCAGTTTGAAAAATTCTGCGGGTGGACGTCCCTGCTCCCACATCACTTATCTCCTTTGGATACTCCTGACGCCCGGACGCTCAACGGCCACCACGCTGCCGCACGCACGGGCATCGAGAGAAGTTCCATACCTCCTCCTCAGCCGGTTGTCCCTAGTAATTTATGAGGAAATGACCCCGCCGCTCTTTTTTTTCGTAGCGGAACACTTTCCTAAGATTTTACTAGAGCGTGTTAGGAACTTCTGACAAGCTCCTGATTTTACTCAGGTTTTTCGCCGGAACGCACAAGGTTACTTGCTGCGGTCGTTCCTGCAAGTCAGCGATTTCTCTGAGGAAAATGAGTCGGGGTAGAAAAGTGCATAACACCCTCTAGGGACAACCGACCGGAGATGGAGTATAGAGAGGCCCCAAGGAGGTCTCTGGTTATGCTCAATTATCTTGTTTTCCCGTTGCGTATCAGCCTCGCGCTGGCCGCCGCGCTGTTGCTGCTCGGTGTCCCGACACTGAGTGGGGCGGCTGCCCCGACTCAGGTGGATTGCTCCCTCGCGTTTACCAATAGTTCTGCGGAAGACTCATGTGTGGCGTCGTCAATTACCGTGAGCGGCGATCAGGGCCTACTGTGAAACGGGCTATAATAACGATACACGGCTCGATGAGATTACAGTATCCCTGAGTGATGTCGACGATTTGAACAACTGCAGTGGCTATCTCACAGTGGGGACCTGCTAATCCCGACCGGGAACAGGAGGCTGTCGTACGCTTCCGCTCATCACCCGCCGGTCTTCATCTTGAAGCGGGCGTCGCAGTATTTGGCGACCTTCATGATCGTTTGCGTCCGGGCTCAGTCGGGTCCCGTCATGCCGCCACAGTGTCAAGATCATCGATCCGAAAACTGGCCTCCTTCCACTCCAGTCCGGCCAGCCACCGGCACCGGACCGACTCGCCGTCCGCTTCCACCCAGACGATGACCATCTGTTGCTCGTCCTGCCGCTGTTTCACGATCGCGCCCGGCTTGACGTGTTTGGGCTCCATAGTGCGTCCTTTCTTGTCCTTCTCCCACATTGATGAGGGCCGCCCGCGGGCTATGGCTTGTGGATGCATGTTTGCTCGCTCTGTCTGCGGTCGAACCCCCACGCACCGGCTCAGCAGACGCCAATGCATGGGGTAGGGCATTTACTATCCGCTGTTCCCGCGTTTGTCCCTAGTAAAATATGAGGGAGAGACGCAATGCGGCAAAAACACAGTGTAGGCCGGACCCGTCCTCCCCGTGGTCCCACCGAGGTGGGGCTCACGACACGACAGTTTTACGGGAGCAAGGGCCGGGGTCCGTCCCATCCCCTCTTGGGACGTGTGATGCATATTGTGGCGTAAGCCTCCCGGGACCGGTCTGGCGGCCCCCGCCTCGGGCCGCTCGCCCAGGAGGAGAGGAGGGGGCGTCGCTCCGCCGGCAGAGGGCAAGAGCGATGTGAAACTGAACGGGGAGTGTCTCAGTTTGCCATGTGTTCTTCTCCGCGTTCGGTCCGCCCTTCCCTCCCGTCTCAGCGCCTGCGGTGATCGTAAAGTCTTGCTCCCGCCTGACGCCCCTCAGCCTGGAACCAAGCCGGAGCGGGGTCGTCCTCCCTCATAATTTTCCTCCCCCCTCATAATTCCCTCATAAATTACTAGGGACAACCGGTGGGGAGTCGTGTTAGGGGGTGAGCAGCCTACCGGGCTCGCGTCAGAGCGGTGTCCGGAAACCGAGAGGAGAATACGATGCCTGAGAGGAAGCTAAGGAGAGGGTGGACTGCCCCGTTTTTCCTGGTCAGAAGTTTCAAAGTGAGACACTACCAGGTTCGAATGTCTTTTTTCTTGCGGCTTTTTGGCCTTATGGTGCTTCTCCCTTCCCTGGCCCACGCCGCTACGTTAGAGATTCCCGGCGACGGGACCTCTGTGTCAGGCATCGGGGTCATCTCGGGCTGGAAGTGTGAGGCCGGAGACATCACGATCAGTCTCAATGGTGAAGCCCCTTTTCCGGCGATGTATGGGTTGCCCCGTTCCGATACGAGCGCGGTGTGTGGTGATGATGATGGGAACAACGGTTTTTTCAGCTACTGGAACTGGGGCAACCTGGGCGCTGGGGACCACACCGTAGTGGCCTACGACAATGGCGAGGAGTTTGCGCGGAGTACGTTCACGGTGACAACCCCCGGGACGGGATTCCTCAGAGGAGCGAGCAAGGAAATTATTGTTGAGGATTTTCCCAATCCCGGCGATACCACCGTGCTGGAGTGGAATGAGGGCACCCAGCATTTTGAGATCGTGGAGTTCATGGGGAGTGGGCCTATCGATCTTGGAGAGTGTGTGGAGGGATTGAGGCTGTATCCAGGAGAAATGTGCAGCGGCTCCCTGCTCGCCATCGACTTTATCGTTTCCGTGAACGAAGCCGGAGAGGCGTGTATAGCAACTGGCCTTGACCGTCTTGATGGGTGTTACCCCGACGCCGAAAGTCTCCCGTCGACTCTCGCCACGGCTGGAATTACAGCGACCAGACATGCCGATGGGAGCTGGACTATCGATAGCCTGCCGCCGTCATCATAATGCGCGCTCCTGAACAAGAGCGATCCGATTGAAACGCAGGCGGTCTCGCCGCACCGCCTGCGTTTCTGCTCAATGGTCTCTCAGTCAACGGGAAAAAGGAGGGCGGAATGATTTTAGTCTTTGTGGGTGCGGGCAGCGCGTGACGGTCGAGGCCGAGTAGCAACGGCGGGGGTGATGCCGAAGGAAGGGGCAGGAGGCGGGGGAATCCGCCTCCTGCTGCTAACGAACATCGCGCCGAGATCATGCAAGGTCGAAGCGGTCGAGGTTCATCACCTTGTCCCACGCGGCCACGAAGTCGCGCACGAACTTCGATTGTGCGTCGTCGCATGCGTAGACTTCCGCGATAGCCCGGAGCTCGGAGTTCGAACCGAAGACGAGGTCAGCCCTGGTGCCGGTCCACCTGAGGTCTCCCGTCTGACGGTCGCGTCCCTCGAACACGCCCTGAGACGTGGACGACGGCTGCCACTCCGTGCGCATGTCGAGCAGGTTGACGAAGAAGTCATTGGTCAGCGTCCCGGGCCGGTCGGTGAACACACCATGCGCAGACTGCCCGGTGTTCGCATTCAAGGCCCGCATCCCGCCAACGAGCACCGTCATCTCGGGAGCGGTCAACGTCAGCAGGCACGCCCGCCCCACCAGCAGTTCCTCCGCCGATTCCCGGAGCCCGGCCCGGAGGTAGTTGCGGAAGCCGTCCGCGGTGGGTTCGAGCACGGCAAACGAGTCCGCGTCGGTTTGCTCCGCCGACGCGTCCGTACGCCCCGGCGAGAAGGGCACCTGCACGTCGTGTCCGGCGTTCTTCGCCGCTTGCTCGACGGCTGCGCACCCGCCCAGAACGATCACGTCAGCGAGCGAGACCATCTTCCCGTCGGACTGTAAGCTGTTGAAATCTTTCTGGATCTGCTCCAGGGTCTGTAACACCGTCCCCAGCTCGGCCGGATTGTTGACTGCCCAATCCTTTTGCGGCGCGAGGCGGATGCGCGCCCCGTTCGCCCAACCGCGCTTGTCGGTGCCGCGGAAGGTGGCCGCCGACGCCCAGGCAGTCGAGACCAGTTGGGCAATGGACAGGCCTGATGCCAGGATCTGGCCCTTGAGGGCAGCAATGTCTTGCTCGCCGATCAACGCATGCGTGACGTCGGGGACGGGGTCTTGCCACAACTGCGGCTCCGCAGGAACCAGCGGTCCGAGATACCGACTGCGGGGTCCCATGTCACGGTGAATCAGCTTGAACCACGCCTTGGCGAAGGCGTCTGCGAACTCCTCCGGGTTCTCGTGGAAGCGCTTCGCGATCGGCGCATAATCCGGATCCATCCTCAGGGAGAGGTCCGTCGTGAGCATCATGGGAGCATGCTTCTTCGACGGATCGTGCGCATCCGGTACGGTGCCCTCTGCCGAGGCATTCCTGGGAGCATATTGCGATTTCCCGGCAGGACTCTTCGTCAGTTCCCATTCGTAGCCGAACAGGTTATCGAAGAAGCCATTGTCCCACTGCACCGGGTCGGTGGTCCAGGCGCCCTCCAAGCCGCTGGTGATCGTATCGCCGGCTTTGCCGCTGCCAAAGCGGCTCTTCCAGCCCAGGCCCTGCTCCTCCAGGCTAGCCCCCTCGGGTTCGGGACCGACGTATTGACCGTCATCGGCAACACCATGGGCTTTGCCAAACGTGTGTCCACCGGCAATGAGCGCCACCGTCTCCTCGTCATTCATGGCCATGCGGCTGAACGTTTTGCGAATATACTTTGCTGCGGCGACCGGGTCCGGGTTGGCGTTCGGCCCCTCCGGATTCACGTAGATCAGGCCCATGTGGTCGGCGCCGAGAGGTTCCTGGAGCTCTCCGTCGTCGCTGTGACGCTCGTCGGCAAGCCACGTGCGCTCAGCCCCCCAGTCCGTCTCGTCGGCTTCCCAGACGTCCGGGCGCCCGAAGCCGAAACCGAAGGTCTTGAATCCCATCGATTCCAGGGCACAGTCGCCGGCGAAGATGAGCAGGTCGGCCCACGAGATCTTCCGGCCATACTTCTGCTTGATCGGCCAGAGCAACCGGCGCGCCTTGTCCAGGCTCGCGTTGTCGGGCCAACTGTTGAGAGGCGCAAAGCGTTGGTGGCCGGCGCCTCCACCGCCGCGGCCGTCGGTGATGCGGTACGTGCCTGCGGCGTGCCACGTCATCCGGATGAAGAGCGGCCCATAGTGGCCGTAGTCGGCCGGCCACCAGTCTTGCGACGCCGTCATCACCGCCTCAACGTCCTTCTTCAGGGCATCCAGGTCAAGTTTCTTGAATTCTTCGGCGTAATTGAACGCCTCGCCCATGGGATCGGACAGGGGGGAGTTCTGGTGGAGTATCTTGAGGTTCAACCGATTCGGCCACCAGTGCTGGTTCGCCATGGTGCCACGGGCGTGAGCGCCTCCCATTACCGGACACTTGCTTTCGCTCATTTGTTTCTCCTTTCTCCTGGTGAAATGAGTGTGAATATCTCCCACTATAGGGACCATCTTCGATAATTCAAATTGATTATTTTTATCAGTTTGATAATTTACATTTATTGACTGTTCGCCGGAGACGGCGCCCGGTTCCCCCAAAAGCTTCGATTTCCCTCCGTGTCATTCGTCGGTCAGGTTACGCCTACGCTTAACCCGCCCTATGGGATTAGACTGCGCGGCACTGCATCATATTCGAGCCTATCCAAGCGTCTATAGCGTACTCTCCGACCGGGATGACGCGTCTTTGAGCAGAATGAGCCAGAGGCCGGAGCGGGGTACGGGGTCTTCAAGTACCTGGAGACGCCTGGGTGAAGTGGCGCGTCCGGGGGGGCTGGCCTAATTTGACGCGGAACGGCCTCATTTCAGGCGGAACGGCCTCATTTGAATTTTTTTCGGCGGGTGTAGTCCTTCCCTCTCATCATCCTCCACAAAAAGCGGAAAACGGTTTGTAATCCTGGACAAAGTGGGCTAGAAGCGAAGCACAGTCTATCTGTGTGCAAGGAGGGACGCGCAATGCAACTCGGAAGAATTATT
Source organism: Candidatus Binatia bacterium (assembly GCA_022820725.1). Taxonomy (GTDB): domain Bacteria; phylum Desulfobacterota; class Binatia; order Bin18; family Bin18; genus Bin18. The sequence continues at coordinate 45,108 of JAJEFA010000016.1, read as the reverse complement.
GACGCCGATGGTCATATTTTAGAGCCGCCCAATTTGTGGAAGGAGAACCTTGAGTCGAAATACAAAGAGCGCGCCTTGCACCTCGTCAAAGATGATGAAGGCTGGGAGGCACTTGTCATTGACGGCAAGATTTCTCCGACAATCAGAGGGATGGGCGTTGCCTCCGGTTTTGGCAAGCCCGGTGAGCTCGTCTTCTCCAAAGACCAACTGTATATGGATGGCCCCAAGGGGGCCTACGACCCGCATGAGCGGATCAAGCAGTTGGACGCTGACGGCATTGACGCGGCCGTACTCTTTCCTACGATCGGCCTGCTGTGGGAAGGTGAAGTCAATGACCCTGGACTCGCCCTGGCATATAACCGCGTGTACAACGACTGGATCGCCGATTTCTGTCACCACTACCCCAACCGCTTATACGGAGTCGCGCACATCTCCCTCATGGACCCCGAGGCCGCTATTGTTGAGCTGAAACGCGCAGCCAAGTTAGGGCTGAAGGCCGTCATGCTGACCCCCTATCCCGCAAACGGGAAAGCCTATGGCGATACGACCTACGATCCGTTCTGGGCCGTTGCCGAGGATATTCAGATGCCGGTCGGCCTGCACGTGATTGCGCGGCCCGACTTTCACGGCAGTGCCTGGTATGATCATACCACCTTTCACGGTTCGCCCTTCTACTTCCTGTCTGTCACCCTGGGCTTTGATATCCAGGCGTCCTTTGTCAGCATGTTTGAGGGCGGTACCCTGGAACGCTTTCCGAATCTCAAACTGCTGGTTCTGGAAGTCGGAGCCGGCTGGGTGCCACATTTTGTCGAGCGGATGGACAGCAAGTGGGAACACAGCGGCTTCATGACGGCCTGCAAGCGTCGGCCCAGTGAGTATTTCCGCCGTCAGTGCTGGGTTGGCTGTGATGTGGACGAAAGCATGATCCCACCGGCTGCCGCGCGCTGGGGATCGGACAAGTTCTTCTGGTCCACCGATTTCCCCCATTTTGACGGCTTCCCGGACGCCCTCAACACCTTACAGAATGGGATCAAGGAACTCCCGCCCCCCGACCGGCAGAACATCCTGGGCGATAACGCGGCCCGGGCGTATGACCTGTAGAAAACCGTAGACAAACGCAGAGACACGGGGCAGCCATATGGCTGCCCCGTTTTTTTGTCGGGAGTCTGCCTTCCCTCTTATCCGTGGACCAATTTTTTGAGGCCGGTGGAAAACCGCTCGCAATAGCCCGACTCGGCAGGATAGACGACGCGGCTGAGAACCGCGTGCAGCCGGGGGAGATTATAGAAAGGCACGGAGGGATACAGATGGTGCTCCAGGTGGTAGTTCACCTGCTTGGGCGCAAAGAAGAAGCGTAAGACCCCGGGCATGAAATAGGTCCGCGTCTGTTGGTAGGCATTCTCGGGATCGGGCACATGACCGTGCTCAATCGCCCCCCGAATACGAAAGAAGACCTGGGTCACCGTGCAGTACGGCACGAGCCAGTACAACACCAGGTATCGCCCAAATTCCCACCCCCACAAGGTAAAACCAGCGCTGAACACCACCGCCCAAAAGATTGAGAACAGACCCATATCAGCAATCTGCCGATAGCGGCCGGCACGCTCCTCACCCAGAAATTTCCGATTAAAGGCCCACGTCACACAGGGTAAATCAATAAAATACTTTAGCGTCGAAACGACGTTCAGACCACACACATCCCGGGCCAGAAGCCGCCAGAACGGTCCGCTACCCAGGGGATAGCGGGCATAAATAGCCCGATCCGGATCGTCTTTGGTATGGGTATACTGATGGTGATAGAGGTGGATGAAGCGCCATTTCGAGAGCGAGATAAAGACCGGAAACGCCGCAGCCACACGGGCCAGAGTGTCGTTGACCCATCCCGTACGCGAGATGCGTTTATGAATCGCCTCGTGCACGAGGACCATCAAGGCGTGCTGCCGCGCGGCAATGACGACGACCGCGCCGATATAGACACACGCTCCCCAGATGCCCGTGGACGGAGGCAAGACCCAGCCACTCAGCCAAGCCGCCAACCCAATCACACCCCAGACTTCAGCCAGATGATAGACAACTCGTAGCGTCGATATCTGGGACAGCTCCTTCACTGTCTGGCGGACAGCGGGAAGCTCGGAAACAGCCGTTTGCATATGCTATGGACCTATACCAAACTGCACGAATCGGTAAATAGCGCCCGCTCCCCGATTTGCGATTCTCCCCGCAACTGGATAAGACGTTCACACAAAGGAGGAAGAGTATGTCATACGCACAGGTAAATGGGATCAATCTGCACTATACGACTCAGGGTCAGGGGCAGCCGCTGCTGCTCATCATGGGGCTGGGCGGGCCTGCGGCGGCCTGGGACCGGGAATTTGTTGCGCGCATGGCCGACGACTATCAGGTCATCACCTATGATAACCGCGGCACCGGTCAGTCGGATAAACCGGATGAGCCCTACTCCATTGCCTTGTTTGCCAGTGATGCCGTGGGTCTGCTGAGTGCGCTCGACATCCCACGCGCGCATGTTTTCGGTATTTCGATGGGCGGCATGATCGCCCAGGAAATCGGCATTCACCACCAGCAGCATATCGCGAGTTTGACCCTGGGCTGTACCACTCCAGGCGGTAAGCACTCCGTCCCTGCCCCACCGGAATCCATGGAAGCGCTCAAAGGCCGCGCCGGACAGACGCCGGAGGAAGCCGTTCGAGAAGGCTGGAAGTTGTCCTACACAGAAGAATACATCGCCGCCCACCGGGATGAACTCGAAGCCACCATGCGCCGCGTCCTGGAACATTCCACCCCTTTCTTTGCTTACAAGCGTCACTTAGACGCGACCATGACCCTGCGCGTGTACCGGCAGCTCAAAGAGATCACCGCCCCAACCCTGGTCGCCACCGGGCGTGACGACGTGCTGATTCCGGCGGCCAATTCGGAGATTCTGGCCCGAGAGATTCCGAACGCACAACTGTCTATTTTCGACAACGCCGGACACGGTTTTGTCTCCTCGGCCCGAGAGCCGTTTCTCGGCGTCTTCAAGGAGTTCCTGTCACAGCACCCGCTGTAAGAATCGATCGTGTACCAACTCGAACATATTGAAGCCATCGAACGCCGGCTTTGGAGCGCAGCCGACACCCTGCGCGCCAACTCCGAGTACGCCAGCAACGAATACTTCCTGCCCGTGATGGGGCTGGTCTTCCTGCGTCACGCCTACAGCCGCTATCTCACGGCCAGGAAGGAGATCGAACCCACCCTGCCGAGCCGGGGCGGCAAGAGGCGAGCGCTCACCAAGGAAGATTTCTCCCAGCGGAGCGCCATCTTCCTGAACCCTGAAGCCCAGTTCGATTACCTCGTGGCTCTGCCCGACGGCGCGAACCGCGCCAAGGCCATCATGGACGCGATGGACTCCATTGAGTCGAACTACAACAGCCTGCGCGGCGTCCTGCCCAAGAACGAGTATCAAAAGCTCGACAACAACACTCTCGGAGATATCCTGCGCCTCCTCAACCCGGACGAACTGAAGCAGGTGTCCGGCGATGTCTTTGGCCGTATCTACGAATATTTTCTGACCCAGTTCGCCGACCAGAAGGCCCATGACAACGGCGAGTTCTTCACGCCCATCTCCCTGGTTTCGCTCATCGCCCATGTGCTCGACCCCCAGCGCGGCACCGTGCTCGACCCGGCCTGCGGCTCGGGCGGCATGTTCGTCCAGAGCGCACGCACGGTCGAAGAGCACGGCCAGAGCCCGACCGAGCAACTCACCTTCCGTGGCCTGGAGAAGAACACCACCACCATCCGGCTGGCCAAGATGAACCTGGCCGTCCACGGCCTCGAAGGGAACGTTCAGCAGGCCATCACCTATTACGAAGACCCGCACGAACTGGCCGGCAAGGCCGATTACGTCATGGCCAATCCGCCTTTCAACGTGGACGAGATCGACGCCGACAAGATCGAGAATGACCCGCGCCTGCCCTTCGGCCTGCCCGGCGTGAACAAGAAGGACAAGGTCTCCAACGGTAATTATGTCTGGGTCAGCTATTTCTACGGCTATCTGAACGAGACGGGCCGGGCCGGCTTTGTCATGTCCTCACAGGCGTCAAGCGCCGGCGGCGGTGAGGCCAAGGTCCGCCGGAAGCTGGCCGAGACCGGCGACGTGGACATCATGATCGCCATCCGCTCCAATTTCTTCTACACCCGCACCGTTCCCTGCGAGCTCTGGTTTCTGAACCGTGCCAAGCCCGAGGCACACCGCGACAAGGTACTGATGATCGACGCCCGCAGTGTCTACCGCAAGGTCACGCGCAAGATATACGACTTCAGCCCCGAGCAGCAGCAAAACCTCCTGGCCATTGTCTGGCTGTATCGCGGCCAGACCGACAAGTTTCTCAACCTGGTATCCGACTACTGCCGCCGTTCGCTGGAGGCCGCCCGGAATCTCCAGCCAACCCACGATTTCCTTACGGATATGGAAATGCTTCGGGACAAATGCGTAGGGGTAATTCATGAATTACCCCTACAAAAGAGAGAAGCCGCACACCCTCTGAAAAAGGAACTGGCCCAGGAAATCGAACGGTTCGCTCACGATATTGAGCAATTCGGTCAATCAGTCCAAACCGCAAGGACGGATTTTGAGGCTTCCCCCACTCAGTGCGCCCTTCAGCCTTCTTCTTTCACCTTTCAAGAAGCCAGCCGCGACCTAGCCCGGCAGGCCGACCTGATATACAAGCTGGCCTCCCGTCTGAGCGAAGCGTGCGAAAACGCGGCTAACGCCAAGGCACGCCGCGCCCTCAGCCGCGCCCGCAAAGCCGTGGATGAGGCGCGCCAGCGCGCAGTCGAACAGCTCCAGCAGGTTCGCTATTTCTGGCGACAGGCCCACTGGCTGACCGAGCGTTTCCCCAATGCCGAGCTGTGCGACGTAGACGGGCTGGTCAAGCTGGTGGACCGGGCCGAGATCGAAGCCAACGACTGGAGCCTGACTCCCGGCCGCTACGTCGGCGTCGCGCCCGAGGAAGAAGACGAGGACTTCGACTTCAGAGAAGCCCTGCGCGAGATTCACACCGAGTTGGAAGACCTCAACGCCGAGGCCGTCAGTCTGGCCGCGACGATCAAGAAGAATTTCGAGGAGTTGGGGCTATAATGCCAGCCTGGAAGGTATTAGCATAAGGGGGCTGGAGCGTTTCACGATGAGTTGTAGCTGTGCCAGTACGTTCTCGTCATGCCGGACTTGATCCGGCATCCAGTCCTTCGACTTCGCTTTGCTACGCTCAGGACGAACGGGTGGCTACACAGCATCGTTATTTGCTCCAATACTTGGCAATCCAGAAGAGACTATACGGCATAGGAACGACCCCGGGAGAAATGCAATGACGGAAGAAGTGCGCTGGCACTACCGATTCAGGAACTTTTCCCGCGCTTTCAGTCTGCTGCGTGAAGCGCTCGAAGAAGAAGCCGGCACGCTGAACCAACTGGAGCGCGAGGGTGTTATCCAGCGCTTTGAATATACCTTTGAGTTGGCGTGGAATCTCCTCAAGGATCGTCTGGAGTACGATGGCGTGTCCCTCCCGACAGTGACACCTCGACAGGTCATACGCCAGGCTTTTCAAGCCAAACTCATTCAGGACGGCGATACGTGGATCGATATGCTGACCGACCGCAATCTCATGTCACATACTTTTGACTGCGCCAAATTCGTCGTAGTCATTGACAGAATCCAGCGCCGCTACCTCACAATTCTCGGAGCACTCCATGAGCGTCTGAGCCTGGAGGCGATGAACCCATGAGAGCCCCGGACCTTTCTCCGACAGTCAGGGCAAAGCTCAGCCGCATCTTCGCTACCTATCCCGAACTGACAGAGGTGAGGCTTTTCGGCTCACGCGCGACCGGCAAGGCCAAGGCATATTCCGACATTGACCTGGCCACGCGTGGCATTGTGGACGATAGCCGACTCGGGCGATTGGCCCTTGATCTGGAAGACCTCGACATTCCACAGACCTGCGACCTCAAAGCCTACGAGAGCATCATTTCCGCCCCTCTCAAGCAACACATAGACACCTTCGGGATGATTATTTACTCCAAGCGGCAGGGAAATGATAGCTAATGAAAAAGAGCAAGTACAAAATCCCAGTATCCAAATCGACCGACCCCGACATGCGGGCTGCTCCAGCCGCCCTTTTCCGTGCCGCTCAACGCGCCCACCTCATCGCCCACCAGACCGGCACCGGCGTTGTTGTCATGCGGGATGGAGAAGTCGTGGAAATTGAGCCCGACCCGGACATGTACAACGCCATTGGCAGAGACCACACTTGAGCACCGTGTATGGAAGATGAAAATCGAAAAACCACCATACACTATCACGCCAGACATTCTCTTTCGTATCGAAGAAATCGGCGAAACGATTGGCCGTGCGACGGATATCTCGCAGGATTTGCGTCTCCGACGCATCAATCGCATCCTCACCATTCGCGGCTCTCTAGCCATTGAAGGCAATATCCTCAGTGAGGAACAAGTCTCTACGATTCTCGACGGCAAGCCCGTTATCGCTCCACTCAGAGACATTCAGGAAGCCCGCAACGCCATTAAAGCCTACGATCAATACCAGCAGTGGAACCCCGCCAGTGAAGCCGACTTGCTCAGTGCTCACGAAGTCCTGATGGTCGGATTGTTGGACGCGCCTGGACTATATCGCCGGACCGGCATTGGCGTGATGGGCGAAGGCCAAGTCCATCACATCGGCCCGTCCCCCAGGCAGGTGCCGCAACTTATGGGCAACTTGTTGGCCTGGCTGGGCCGCACTGATGAGCACCCGCTGATTGCCAGTTCGGTCTTCCATTACGAATTTGAGTTCATCCATCCATTTGAAGACGGCAATGGGCGGCTAGGACGACTCTGGCAAACGCTGATTCTGACGCGCTGGAAACCCATGTTCGCTCACATCCCTGTAGAAAGCCTGGTTCATGCCCGACAAGGCGACTACTACGCAGCCATCAAACAGAGTTCAGCAGAGGGCGAGAGTACGCCATTCATTGCATTCATGTTGGAGATTATCCTGGATGCACTTCAGGCCCCTACAGCAAGCGACCAAGTAGGCGACCAAGTAGGCGACCAAGTAGCGCGGTTACTTGTGGTCTTGCGGACAGGTCCAAAAACTGCAACTGAACTCATGGCGGCATTAGGGTTGTCGCATCGTCCCACATTCCGCAAAAACTACATGCGCCCGGCACTGGCCGCGGGATTCGTGGAAATGACCCACCCCGAATCACCTACCGCAAAAAACCAGAAATACCGCCTCACCGCACGCGGGAAACAAATACGATGAGGGTCAACGTCATGAACTTGCAGAAGGGTTTTGAGGGATTGGGAGGATGAGCCGTATTCTGAAAACACGCCAAGGTTGGCGAACAGCAAGTTTGGAAGACCTCGTCTTCTTCCAACGTGGATACGACATCACCAAGTCTGAACAAAGGCCGGGCGACATCCCGGTTATCTCCTCCTCGGGAGTCAATAGCTACCATTCTGAGTCTAAGGTTGATGGCCCAGGGGTCGTAATAGGTCGTAAGGGTTCGCTTGGGACTATTCACTATGTTGAAGGGCCGTATTGGCCGCACGACACGACCCTATGGAGCAAAGACATTAAGGACAATCATGCGCGATTTGTTTACTACTTCTTACACACACTCGGTCTCGAACGTTACGATGTCGGGAACTCAAATCCGACTCTAAACCGAAACCATATTCATGGACTTGCCATTACGATACCCGAGTACCGGATTCAGGCCCGTATCGCCTCTATCCTCTCCGCCTACGACGACCTGATTGAAAACAACCGACGGCGGATTCAACTGCTGGAACAGGCGGCGCGGCTACTCTACAAGGAGTGGTTCGTGCGGCTTCGGTTCCCTGGGCATGAGCGCGTCAAGGTTAAGGATGGGGTGCCGGAGGGGTGGAAGAGGAAGACGGCATTTGAAGTGATGGATGTCCTTAGCGGTGGCACCCCCAAGACAAACGTGCCCGGCTATTGGGGGGGCGATATTCCCTTCTTCACCCCAAAGGATGCAACCGATTGCCTCTACACATTCAGTACCGAAAGGACCCTGACGGAAGACGGTCTGCGTAGCTGTAGCAGCAGGCTATATCCAAAAAACACAGTCTTCATCACCGCGCGCGGCACTGTCGGCAAACTCACGATTGCTCAGACCGACATGGCTGTGAATCAGACATGCTACGCGCTGATTGCTCATCCACCCCTCACCCAACACTTCCTATACTGTGCACTCGTTGAGGGCGTTAAGCAGTTCCGTAGTCGAGCTGTCGGAGCTGTCTTCGACGCCATTATCCGTGACACCTTCAAACAGATTCCCTTCCTAGTTCCAGATCAAGCCGTCATTCGGATGTTCTCGAAGCATATCACTCCGATGATACGACAGATTGACGCTCTGTCACACAAATCACGGAAGCTCGCCCAAGCCCGTGACCTGTTGTTGCCGCGGCTAATGAGTGAGGAGCGGATGCTGGAAGCCTAATAGTAGTAGACCCTAGAGAAATATTCCCATAGCCTCCACGCTATAAACGATTTCGGTGGACATAGGAGGGAAGAGATGAGGAGAAAAGAGATGGGGAAAGATTCATCATTTCCAATGAAATTATTTTATAGCTATTGCCATAAGGATTCCAATTTTAAGGAAACGATGGAAAGCACTCTAAAACTGCTGGAAGACGATGGCCTTCAGCAATGGAGCGATGGATGCCTACTCCCCGGCCAGCATATAGACGATACGATAAAGCGGAACATGGAAGAGTCAGATATTTTTACGTTTTTAATTAGCCGAAATTTCCTTGCTTCAGAAGAATGTAAAAAAGAATGGAGTTATGCAAAACAACTGTCCCAAGATGGGAAGGCAAGAATCATCCCTGTCATTATCAGGCAATGTAGCTGGAGAGATTTCGATGACATGAAAGACTTTCTGGTCCTACCGCAGGATGGAAAGCCAGTCACTCAGTTCAACGACAGAGATACAGCTTGGCAACAAATTTATGAAGGCATAAAAGGCGTGATTAACGATATTAGAATGAACCTTACTCCGAAAAAAGAATACATATCAGAGATATCCGGCACAGATTTTATTTCGCAACGAAAGCAGAACATCACTTTAGACGATCTATTCGTATTTCCATCCATCTATAGCTTGGGCGAAAAGAGAACTCTGATTTTCGAGGATGTAAATCAAATAATTGACGAAAAATACGTTTTGATTGACGGAGAGGGGCTGAGTGGAAAAACCGCTCTTTGCGTCCATATTTTCCTCACCCTTGCTAAACAGCAAAAGCCAGCGCTGCTGATTGACCTGAAGGAAATAGAAAGAAGGACCCCAACAGAGAGGGTTTATGAAGGAATTTATAAAAATCAATTTCGTGGCGATTTCTCTTTATGGCGAGAGCAAGAGGACATCACCATCATATTTGATAATCTTTCTGATCAACGAAAATCAATGGACCACATAATGTTCGCCAAGGAGCATTTCCGTAATGTTATTGTTACGGTCTCTTCTGATGTATACAGCACCTACTGGATGAACGAACCTCATCTAGCCGATTTCACCCATGTCAAAATCAACCCATTGACACAGGTAAAACAAGAGAAGTTGCTCAGGAAATGGTCCAAATTGTCGGACGAGAGCCAGTCAGTCACCGACGGAAGAATTGATCAGATAGAAAATAATATCAATTCCATAATTCTCAGCAACAAAATCCTTCCCAGGTACCCATTTTACATTCTCTCAATATTACAAACATATGAAGGATTCATGCCGCGGAATCTTGGCATAACATCTTATGGTCACTGCTATTATGTAATGATACTCGCGCACCTGTTGAAATCAGGGATACGAGAGGAAGACAGTGAAATTAACGCCTGCATCAATTTTAGCTGTCACTTAGCTTTTTACATCCATAAAAAAGGGAGAGATGGAGCGTACTCGCTTAGCGAAGATGAATTTGACGATTTTAAGACGATCTACGGAAAGCAATTCCTTATCAAGGATACGATAATCAACAGATTACAGAATCAAGACTATGGCATTATTAAAAATAGAAAATTCGGAAATCCTTATATGTACTATTATTTCCTGGGCAAATATTTATCGGATAACTCCATAGCGCACAGAGGCATCATCGAGGAAATGGCCCATAAAAGTTTCGTCAATACGAACTGTTTAACCTTAATTTTTATTATCCATCATAGCAGAGACAATAATATTATAGATGAAATTTTACTTCGGACGATGACTTCTCTGGATAATGTCAAACCGGCTATTCTGAATCATCAAGAAACCAAGACTTTCCAGGAAATCGTAAAAACCATACCGGAGGACGTATCCTCAAATAACAGTGTGGAGCACGAGAGGCAGGAAGTCCGAAAACAGCGAGATTTACAAGACGGTAGAGATACAGGCTTCGACCACGATGAGGAAGGTGTTCATGAATTCCTCAAGGAAATCTACCGTATACTTAAAAATAACGAAATACTTGGTCAGATACTCAGGAATAAATATGGGAATCTAGAGAAAAGTAAGATAAAGGAAATTATTGAGATCGTTACTGATGGGGGCCTTCGTATAATCAAGCTCATTCTCCTTGACGAAGAACAGATCAACGATTTTGCCCACTTCGTACGTCAAAGAAGTCCAGAATTTACTATAGAACAACTCCGCAAAGATGTTCAGTTTTTAATGTTTATTGCAACGCTTACTCTCATCGACAAGACGGCAACTGCTGTAAATAAGCCAGAAATTAGGGGATTGGTGGAGGAAATAGTTAAGACTAAATCAACACCAGCTTATGACTTGGTCGGTTACGCTGCTATGTTGGACTCAATTGAAATTTTTGGAGACAAGGAAAAGAGATATTTTGAAAGATTATTTGCCACTCACAAGAGAAACAAAGTCATAGAACGGATGATATCCATAAAAACTCAGGACTATATGAATACGCATACTATTAAGGAAAAGATCACTCAGGCCATGTGCTCCAAACTAAAAATACCATACAGGAGAAGACTTCTTCGTTAAAACTACCATTTAGCCTGAATTGATTATTAGAACTCATCTCATACATATAGGCGAGCTACCTCCACTCGCTTCTGCTCTAGCCCTTGGGCGAGCACTTCGAGTTCTCCCAGGTACGCTTGATCCACATCACCGCTCTGAAGTCGTTCACCGAGCCGTTTCAAGTCTGCTAAAGGCTCACCCGTATTTGTCCTGAGCAGGCTATCTAGCATCAAGGCTTCAAGCGACTGCGATTCCAGACCGTGACCGTTTGCATTGATGAGGAGTTGGACGAGTTGCTTTTGGTCCGGCTCGGTCGGGTCAACCCTCCCCTGCCCAAGCTGTTGAATGACTCTATCTATCAGGCTCCCATACGCCTCGACCCTCGCGTAAAGACCCCTCAGCACACTCAAATCGCTCATAGTAAAACCGACCAGACACTCCGTCAGACACCAACAGGGATATCTAATTCTACGACCGCCCTATTCATGGGGCGCAAGCCCTTCGGCAGCGGGTCGCCATGTTCCCGATAGGACTCAATCAGCTTTCTCGCCACGTCCTGAGAAATTTCCACCGCTTCGGCTACAGTCCTCCCCTGAGCCACCAGACCGGGGAAGTCATCTGCTGTTGCAAGATATTCCCCGGTCTCCAGCCGTTTGATCTGGAGATGCAACTGATATTCCTCTGACATTATGCGCTCCCTCTTTAAGAGATTATCATCTTCGCCCTTGATGTATGGTATGCTGTCCGGGTGATTCGTCAATAAGATGGAGGAATGAATACCCTCCACGAACAGCGGACCGAGCCGACATGAGCGCGCAAGAGCTTCATACCTTGATTGCCCAAGGCGAAGGGTTTACATCTGAGTTCAAACGTTCCATGCCGTCCGACCTTGGACGAGAGATGTGTGCCTTTGCCAATGCCTCCGGGGGTGTCATCCTGCTTGGGGTCACGGACAAGGGCAAGATAGTCGGCGTGGCGGACCACAACAAGCTGAAATCTCAAGTCCAAGCCATTGCTCGTTCAGCGGAACCACCCATCAAGGTCGAGATAGCGTCCATCGACAGCGTGTTGTGCGTGACCATGCCCGTCCAGGATAATAAGCCCTATTCCTTTGGCGGCAAGTTCTTCATGCGCGAGGGGGCGAACAGCCAGCAGTTATCGCGCGAGGAAATTCGAGAGTTTTTCTACGCCGAAGGGTTGGTCTATTTCGACGAAACCCCCTGCCCGGCCTTTTCGTTGGAGGATGATTTAGACGAAGATCGCTGGGCACTTTTTTGTCGGCGGGCCAAGATTCCAGACAACATGGCTCCCGCCGTCGCCCTGCGCAACTTACACCTGATCGGTACGGACGGTCATATCACCCAAGCCGGGGCATGGCTGCTGGCCCGTGATATCCGCAAGTTTCGAGTCAGCGGTGATGTCGCCTGCGCGCTGTTCATGGGTGCGGACAAGGTACGCATCCTCGACCGCCGGGATTTTCACGGTGATGTCTATTCAATGATTGATGAGGTGGTGGCCTGGATTCTCTCCAAGATCAATGTCGAGTACATCATCAAACACGTCAAACGGGAGGAACGCCCCGAACTGCCGGAGGAAGCCATCCGTGAAGCAGTGGTTAATGCCCTGGCGCACCGTGACTACCGTTCCAGCGCCAATGTTCAGGTGTACATCTTCAAGGACCGGCTTGAAATCGTCAGCCCCGGTGGGCTGCCGGCCGGCATGACGGAAGCCGACCTCGGTATCAAGAGTGTTCCCCGCAATCCATTGCTGTTCGGGATGCTGCACCGGATGGAGGCGGTGGAGAAAATCGGCTCGGGCATTCGGCGCATTCGGGACCTGTGCCGGGAACATGGAGTGGCGGAACCGCTCATCGAGGTGTCCGATTCGTGGGTGACTACTATATTCAGGCGTCCGGTCGACCAAGTCGGGACCAAGTCGGGACCAAGTTGTCATTCTTCGGAATTGCCTGTCAGAGAAGACAATTTCGGATATTATGCAGGTCTCTGGCCGAAGTAATCGGACCAAATTCAGAAACCAAGTGCTCAAGCCACTCCTGGAAGCGGGCTGGTTAGAAATGGCCATTCCCGACAAGCCTACAAGCAGCAAGCAGAAATACCGGCTGACTGCCAGAGGCAGAAACCTGTTAGCCCAACTGGAGGAAGAAGAGCCGAGGCGCTTGGCGGAGCTTGGAGGAAGCGAGCCGCAACTTGAACCTATCCCGCGCCGACGGCCCACATGATCCCTTGACCTGAATCCTACCTCGTCTCAGAACCTTACAATACTCATGCCGCCATCCCCTTACACCGAAGCCACCCTTGCTCAGCAAACGGCTGCGGATTATCTGCAACACCAACTCGGCTGGGAGTCGGTCTACGCCCATAACAGCGAGGACTTCGGACCGGACAGCCTGCTAGGCCGCACCTCTGACCGCGAGGTAGTACTGACCCGCATACTCCAAGAACGGCTGAGAGCCCTGAATCCGGGTCTGCCCGAGGCCGCCTACGATGAGGCCTTGCGCCAGATCACCACCAGCGCGACCTCACAAACCCTGGTCACCGCTAACCGTGAGCAATACGCCCTTATCCGTAACGGCGTACAGGTCTCCTTTCGCAACGACAAAGACGAACTGGTGCAGGAACGCCTGCGGGTGTTCGACTTTGACGAACCGGAGAACAACCATTTTCTGTGCGTGCGCGAGCTGTGGGTGCGGGGCGACCTGTATCGCCGGCGGGCCGATATTGTCGGCTTTGTCAACGGACTGCCACTGCTGTTTATCGAGTGCAAGAACATCCACCGCAACCTTCAGACCGCGTTTGAGCGGAACTACTCCGACTACCGGGACACCATTCCGCACCTGTTCCACCACAACGCCATTGTCGTATTCGGCAACGGCGCGGAGGCCAAGCTCGGTTCCATTACCAGCAAGTGGGAGCATTTCCACGAGTGGAAGCGGCTCGACGAGACGGACCCCGGCGTGGTGGACATGGAGACGCTGCTCAAGGGCGTCTGTGACAAGCAGAACTTTATGGACCTGGTGGAGAATTTCATTCTCTTTGACGAGTCCTCGGGCGAGCTAAAGAAAATCCTGGCCCGCAACCATCAGTTCCTGGGTGTCAACCGGGCTGTTGAGGCGGTGCGTGAACGTGAGGCCCGCCTGCGCCGGCTGGGTGTCTTCTGGCATACCCAGGGAGCCGGCAAAAGCTATTCGATGGTGATGTTTGCCCGCAAGGTACACCGTAAACTCGGCGGCAACTTCACCTTTCTGGTGTTGACCGACCGTGACGATCTCGACACCCAGATTTACAGGACCTTTGCCGGCTGCGGGGTGGTGGATCACGACAAAGACCCCTGCCGGGCCGCCAGCGGTGAGGACTTGCGCCACTTGTTGGCCCAGCATAAGGCATACGTCTTCTCGCTGATCCAGAAGTTCAATCGGAACCTGGGCCAGGGCGAGCACTATACCGAACGCGACGATATCATCGTTATCACCGACGAGGCCCACCGCACCCAGTACGGCACACTGGCGCTCAACCTGCGTAACGCCCTGCCGAACGCCAGCTATATCGGCTTCACCGGCACGCCACTGTTCAAGGACGACGAAATCACGCGGCAGGTCTTTGGTAACTACGTCTCAACCTACGATTTTCAGCGGGCAGTGAAGGATAAGGCGACCGTGCCGCTCTATTACGACGCCCGAGGCGACAGCCTGGGCGTGGCCATAGGCGACCTGAACGAGCGGATTGCCGACAAGCTGGATGAACTGGAAATCGACGGCATCGACACAGAGCAGCGGCTGGAACGGGAACTGAAGCGCGACTATCACATCATTACCGCACATAAACGCCTCGACCAAGTGGCACGAGACTTCGTACAGCACTACTCAACAGCCTGGGAGACGGGCAAGGCCATGCTGGTGTGTATTGATAAGGTCACCTGCGTACGGATGCACCGGCTGATCGAGTTCTACTGGCAGGAGCGCATCAGGGAATTGGCTGCGGAGAAGTCGGAGGCGAGCGACGAGCAAGAAGAGAGCTATCTGACGCGGCAAATCAACTGGATGGGTGAGACCCGCGCGGCGGTAGTGGTGAGCGAGGAGCAGGGCGAGGTGGAAAAGTTCCGCAAATGGGAATTGGACATCACTCCGCACCGCCGCCTCATCAAGGACGGCATGGAACTGCCCGAATCCATGCGCAGCCAGCCACGCTTTCGCAATATGCAGCGCATGGCGCTGGACGAGGCATTCAAAGAAGAAGAACATCCCTTCCGCATCGCCATTGTCTGCGCCATGTGGCTGACCGGTTTCGACGTACCGAGCCTGTCCACGCTGTATCTCGACAAACCGCTCAAGGCCCATACGCTGATGCAGGCCATTGCCCGCGCCAACCGGGTCAACGAAGGGAAAAACAACGGTCTGATCGTGGACTACTGCGGCATCCTGACTCACCTGCGCAAAGCACTGGCGACCTTCGCCGGCACCCGGCCGGACGGTGGTGGAGAAATCGACCCGGCCAGACCCAATGACGAGTTGCTGGCTGACTTGGCCGAGGCGATTGCCCTGGTACGGACCTTTCTCAGCGAGCGTGGCGCGCCACTGGACGACGTGATCGGACTGTCCGACTTCGAGCGCAACGCCGCCATTGTGGCCTGCAAGGAGGCGGCGAATGAGAACGACGAGGCACGTAAGCGCTTCGAGGTCTTATGCCGCGAGGTGTTCAAGAAGTTCCGGGCCTGTCTGAATGTGTCGGGCGTGAATGTCTACCGGGCTGAACGCGATGCCATCAACATTATCTACAAGAGCCTGCAACGGGATCGCGAGCGGGCTGATATCAGCGCCATCATCCGCACCCTGCACCAAGTGGTGGACGAGGCCATTGAGGTCCGGCCCGACACCGTGACAGAAAAACAGGAGCCCTATGACATCAGCCGGATTGATTTCGAGCGGTTGAAACACGAGTTTGAGCGCAGCCCGACCAGGAACACCGTTGTCCAGAACCTGCGCCACAGTGTGGAAAACCGGCTGCGGCGTTTATTGCAACAGAACCCGCTGCGGACCGATTTTCAGCGCCACTACGAAGAGATCGTTGCCCAATACAACCGAGAGAAGGACCGCGTGACGATTGAACAGACCTTTGAGGCACTGCTCAAGCTGGTGCGTGAGTTGGATGAAGAACAGAGCCGAGCGGCCCGTGAGGGCCTTGATGAAGAGTCATTGGCCGTCTTTGACCTTCTCAAGAAACCGCACCTGGGCAAATCAGACATCCGGCGCATTAAGACCGTTGCCACCGAGTTGCTAGCGACGCTGAAGGGCGAGAAACTGTGCGTCGATCAATGGCGCGACAAGCAGGCGACCTGCGACGCGGTGCGCGTTACCATCCAAGACTTTCTGTGGAGTGATACCACCGGTTTGCCGGAAAGCTATACGGACGGGGAAGTAGAAGAGCGCTCGAATGAGGTGTTCCGCCACGTTTTCCAGGTCTACCCCACACTCCCCTCGCCCTACTACGAAACCGTCGCCGCAGCCTGACCGACACGCCGATAGAGAAGCTTTCTTCCGACCTGCAGAAGCCACAGCCTTTGCATCCCGGTGGATAGCGGGATATTAAAAATCAGGGCGAAGCTCAGCGCCCCAATCAACAATCAACAGGTGGTGACGTATGGCCCGTGTGGCACTCAACAAACCAGAACGTATCGACGATCCGATCATCCGGGAAATTTTCAGTTGGGTCACCGACATGGAAGGCGCGGTGCCCAATCACTTCTATGTTGAGCTGAACTGCCCGGAATTGCTCAAGGCCAAGCTCGGCACAACCAAGGTCCTGTGGCAACTGGGCGAACTCTCCATGACGGAAATTCAGCATGTCGGCATTGCCGTTTCCAAGGCCAACGGCTGTCCCTACTGCACGGCGGCCTTTTGTACCATTTTGAACTACGGCCTGCGGACCGACGAAACCTACACCAGGCAGTTTCTGGCTGAAGGGACGGCGGCGATTGCCGATCCCCGCCTGAAAACCATTGTGGAGTTTGCCCTGCAGGTGAACCTCAGCCCGCAGGATGTCACGGATGCGGACATTGCCCACCTGCACGAGGTCGGCCTGACCGATGCCGGCGTGGTGCAGTTGATCCACCTCGTCAGCGATTTTGCTTCGTACAACCGTCTCAACCTCGCGCTCAAAACCGACTACGATTATCGTGACCTGTGGCGCCAGATCGGTTTTGACTGGCAGCCGCAACCCGGAGAGCAGGCCGGCGATAATACGCGTGGCGTTCGATGACACGATTCCAGCGATAAAGGAGGCCCTATGCAGCAAGACAAGAGCGAAATCAAAGGGTTCCACGCGCATGTGTATTATGATGAGTCCACCCGCGCGACTGCCGCGGATATCCGTGAAGCCATCAGCGCTCAATTCGAGGTCGAAATGGGTCGCTGGCGCGACAAGCCCGTGGGCCCGCATCCGCAGTCCATGTATCAGGTCGCCTTTCAGCCGGATCAGTTCGAGACCCTCGTGCCCTGGTTGATGCTGAACCACTCCGGTCTCAATGTGCTTATTCACCCGCGGACCGACGATGATATCGCCGACCACTCCCACCGGGCTCTGTGGCTGGGGGAAAGGCTTGAGCTGAATATTCAGTTTCTGCGCGACCTGGAGAAAAAAGAAAAGAAATAGGGTTGGAGTGACATGCGGCTCGGCGCAATCATCGGTCTCTTATCATCGCAACCCCAGCCAACCGATTTGGCGGAACAGGCCAAACGCTATGCCGGAGAGGGCTTCGACAGTCTCTGGGCGGCTCAGGCGGTGGGCAGAGGGTTTATGCTGCCAGACCCGTTTACGGCACTGGCAACCGCAGCAACGGCAGCCGAAGATGTCGAACTGGGGACAGCGGTTCTCCAACTCCCGCTATACCAGCCGACCGACCTGGCGCATCGCGTCTTCTCTCTCATGCAAATCTGTGGTGATCGCCTCACCCTCGGCCTTGGTACCGGGTCTACGGAAACGGACTTCATTGCCTTCGAGCGTTCCTATGCGGACCGGTTCAAGACCTTCGATACCAGCTTGGCGCAATTGAGGCAGCTGCTCGCCGAGGGAAAGAATGAACACGCTGATCTGACACCGTGGAAAACGGTCAGGGGTAGCCCGCCCCTCATTCTCGGTAGCTGGGGCGCTAACGTGGAGCGGGCCGCACAAGACTTTGACGGCTGGGTTGCTTCCGCCTTCTATCGGACCGCCGACCAGGTCATAGACGCCCTCGGACGCTATCGTGCCGCCGGCGGGCGGAGAGCCTTGGTTTCCAGCATTCAGTTGACGGCCGATCACGATCTGGGCCGGACCAGAGCTATTCTCCAGCGTTTTGCCCAAGCCGGGTTTGATGACGCCATCGTCCTCCTCCGTCCGGGCGGCCCGAGTCCGGCTGAAGTCAGGGCCCTCGTTGACCAGGAGAATGACCAGGAGAGTGACTAGGAGCGTGCCTATGAAAACCCCCATTTGCGAGATGTTTGACATTGAGTTTCCCCTGATTGCGTTTACCCACTGCCGCGATGTTGTGGTGGCGGTCTCCAAGGCGGGTGGTATGGGAGTATTCGGTGCGGTCGCCCATCCACCGGACCGCCTGGAAGAAGAGCTGCGCTGGATTGACGAGCACATTGAGGGCCGGCCGTACGGCATCGATCTGATCGTACCCAACAAGATGGCCGAGGTGAGTGTTGGCGGGCTGAATCGAGACAAGGTCGAGGCGGCGATTCCCCAGGAGTATTTCCAGTTCGCGGCCGGGATTCTGGCCCAACACGATATCCCGGCGGAGGGGCTGTACAGCTTTCGCGACGAGACGTTCCGGGCCAGCCAGAATATGCAGGCCAGCGGTGCGGCCGAAACTCTGGAGGTCGCCTTTTCGCACCCGATCAAGCTCGTGGCCAATGCGTTGGGTGTCCCGCCCACCATCATGCTGGAGATGGGTAAACGGCACGGCGTCCAGGTTGCCGCTCTGGTTGGTGCAAAAAAGCATGCCATCCGCCAGGTGCAAGCCGGAGTTGATGTGCTGATTGCTGCCGGCGGAGAGGCCGGCGGCCATTGTGGCGATGTCTCGACCATGGTGCTGATTCCCGAGATTCATGCAGCCATTCAGCCGTATGGCAATATCCCGATTTTAGCCGCGGGAGGCATTGTGACGGGCCGCCAAATGGCCGCCTGCATGGCCATGGGGGCCGCTGGGGTCTGGACGGGTTCGGTGTGGCTGACGACGAGCGAGGCCGAAACTAATCCGGTCGTCAAAGAAAAAATGCTGCACGCCTCCTCCCGTGACACGGTGAGGTCAAAGGCCCGCACGGGCAAATATTCGCGCCAGCTCAGGTCTCCGTGGACCGATGCCTGGGAGGCTGAGGACAGCCCCACACCCCTGCCGATGCCCCTGCAATCCCTGGTCACCGAGCCCGCACTGGGCAGAGTGGACAAGCTCTCCCAGGGTGGTCATGCCGGAGCCAGGGAATTGGCAACTTATTGGGTCGGCCAGGGGGTTGGACTGATGAACCGCCAGATGTCAGCCGCGGCTGTGGTCCAGGAGTTCAAAGAAGATTTTTTTAACGCCTTCGTGCGCCTGTCGGACGCGCTCGAAGCGGAATAGCTCGCTCGCGCTCTTCTGGAGGGAACGATGTCTACCTTTTCCGCACTGCTTATCCTGCTCATGCTCGGCCTGGCCGGACTCATTCCGGGCATGGTCCGGACGGCAGCGGCCCTGGACAACGACACGATTGCCCAGCTCCACACAGCCAAGGAGATCTATGTTTCTACCAAACGCAAGAGTGGCGAGTGGGGCAGCCCGGCGCCGGTCTGGTTCTGGTATACCGATGCGGTGATCTATCTTACCGCCTCACCAAGCTCGTATAAAGCCAAGCGCATTCTGGACGGGCGCAACGCGGTGCGGATCTCCATCGGAGGAAAAGACGGTCCTACGTTTACCGGTACCGCCGAAATTTTTACGGATGCAGCTATCGTCGAACGCATGGGCGAAGCCTATAACAACAAATACTGGCTTGCCTGGTTGGGCTTTGCGCGGCCACGTGTGAGCCGTGTGGAGTCGGGCAAGACTGTCGCCATCAAAGTCACACCAGATGTTCAGGAATGAAAGGAAGGGAAAACCATGCAACAGATTGATGCCGTTTTGAATCAGGCGGTCGAGTCCGGAGATATTCCGGGTGTTGTCGCCACAGTCGCCACGGACTCGGGTCCGGTGTACGCCGGCGCATTTGGGACACGCAGGCTCAATGCCGACCCGGCCATGACAACCGACACCGTCTTTCGCATTGCGTCCATGACCAAAGCGGTCGCCTCGGTCGCGGCCATGCAGCTCTACGAACAGGACAAATTCGGACTTGATCAGCCGCTGGGCGAAATCATGCCCGCCCTGGCCCAACTTCAGGTGCTGGAAGGGTTTGATGCCGCCGGACAGCCGCAACTCCGTCCGGCGAAACGCCCCGTCACCGCCCGTCAAATTCTGACCCATACCGCCGGGTTTGGCTATGAAATCTGGAATCCCGGTCTCGGCCAATACCAGCAGGCAACCGGAGAGCCGGGCATTGGCAGCGGCAAAAAAGCGGCGTTGAATATGCCGCTGGTGTGCGATCCGGGAGAACGCTGGGAGTACGGGATTAACACGGATTGGGTTGGCCAGCTGGTTGAGGCGGTCAGTGGCCAAACCCTGGGTGACTATCTGGCCCGGAATGTATTTGAGCCGCTGGGCATGACGGACACCGGTTTTACCCGTTCGACGGAACAGGAGGCCCGCACGGTCAGCGTCCACCAGCGCGGAGAAGACGGCACACTCGCCCCGACGGATATTGAATTGGTGACCCCCGATGCCGAATACCAGAGTGGCGGGCACGGTCTGAGTTCGACCGCCGCGGACTATCTGGCCTTTACCCAGATGATCCTCAAAGGCGGCAGCCATAACGGGCAGCAGATCCTCAAGCCCGAGACGGTTGCGCTGATGTCGGAGAACCATATTGGCGACCTCGCGGCCGGAGACATGACCACCGCCGTCCCACCGCTCTCCAATGATGTAAAATTCTCCCCCGGTGTCGTGCATAAACACGGCCTGGGGTTTTTGATTAATACCAGCGCGCTGCCAGGGGCCCGCTCGGCTGGCAGCCTGAGCTGGGCCGGCCTCTTCAACTCCTATTACTGGATTGATCCGACCAAGCGGGTCACCGGCGTTATCCTGATGCAGATTCTGCCCTTTTTTGATGTCAAGGCCATCCCTGTGTACGAGCGCTTTGAATATGCGACCTATCAGGCTTTGGGTCTGCTTGAGGCATGAAGGACTACCCCCTCTCCCCTGGGGGAGAGGGCCGGGGTGAGGGGGACATGCAAGCTGAGACACCATGCGCGCATTGAGCCCTAGCAGAGAGTCCGCTATGGTTTGCTTACATTGTTCGATTGTCTCGTGTTGCATCACCGGGCTGAAGCGGCAGTCTGACCGGGAAAGGCTGACTGTCACGCCTGGGACTGGAGGATAGTATGGAACGCCCGTTACGCTTTGGCATTTTTATGGCCCCCTTTCATCCCGCGGGTCAAAACCCCACACTCGCGCTTGAACGCGACCTGGAGTTGATCGTTCGCCTGGACGAGCTGGGCTATGACGAAGCCTGGATCGGCGAGCACCATTCGGCCGGTTTGGAGATCATTGCCTCGCCCGAGGTGTTTATTGCCGCGGCCGCCCAGCGGACGAACCATATTCGCTTGGGCACCGGGGTCAGCTCCCTGCCCTATCATCATCCCTTGATCCTGGCCGACCGTATTGTTCAGCTCGACCATATGACGCGCGGGCGGACCATGTTCGGCGTCGGCCCAGGCGCTCTACCCTCGGATGCCTATATGATGGGCATTCCTCCCGATACGCAACGCATACGCATGGAAGAGTCGCTCGGCGCGATCATTCAGTTGCTGACCTCGGACAAACCGGTCAATATGGAAACCGACTGGTTCACCCTGAAAGATGCCCGCCTCCAACTCCGGCCGTACACCTATCCGCATTTTGAAATTGCGGTCGCGGCAACCGTCTCCCCGGCCGGTCCCCGGACTGCGGGACGTTACGGCGCCGGCCTGCTCTCACTGGGCGCGACCAGCATGGGCGGTTTTGCCGTTCTGGGCGATCACTGGAAAGTCTGGAACGACCAGGCCAAGGAATACGGCCAGACGGTTGATCGGTCCTCCTGGCGCTTGGTCGGACCGATGCATATCGCGCCCACCCGTGAACAGGCCTTCAAAGAGGTTGAGTACGGTATCTATGACTGGGTCGATTACTTCCAGAACGTGGTGGCCCTGCCCCTCGCCCCGGAGGAGTCAGACCCGCGCAAATGGCCCCAAGCGCTGGTTGAGTCCGGAACTGCCGTCATAGGCACGCCGGATGATGCGATCGCTCAGCTCGAACGGTTGACCAAACAGTCCGGCGGCTTTGGCTGCTATATGCTGATGGCCAATGACTGGGCCGAGCGGCAGGCATGTCTCAACTCCTATGAGCTGTTGGCCAAGGAAGTCTTTCCCCACGTTCAGAGTTCTGCCGACCGGGCCGTGTCTTCCAGGGAATGGTGCCGAACGGATCACGACACGCTGATTGGTGGGGCCATGAACGCCGTGGCAAAGGAAATCGAGCGCTACGAAAAAGACACCGGCTATCGTCCGGCCATCGCCGATATAGCCCAAGGACAGCCCAACGCAAAGTAGATAGCGGAACCCCCACCCCCGCCTGGGGGTGGGGTGAAGAAACCCAATACGACAAGCCTGGCCTGGAGGGATGCAGTTCTCATGAGTTCGTCCATGCAAAACCGGAATTTTCAGATTATTACAACCAACGGCGTTCGCTTGCGCACGGTTGTCGAGGGCGATGGGCCGCTCGTCATTCTCCTCCACGGCTTTCCGCAGTGCTGGTATTTGTGGCGACACCAGATCGACCCCTTGGTCGAAGCCGGCTTTCAGGTTGCGGTCCCGGACCAACGTGGTTATGGGGGTAGCGATCGACCCGAAGCCATAGACGCCTATAATATCGTAGACCTCAGCAATGATGTCGCCGGCCTGGCAACCGCCCTGGGCCACGAGCGGTTCCTCGTTGTTGGCCACGATTGGGGGGCGCCCGTTGCCTGGCATACGGCCCTGCTGCACGCGGAGCGGGTCAAAGCCGTTGCCGGCTTGAGCGTTCCCTATGTGCGCGGGCAGGCTGGGACCATGACCAGGCAGGAAAATTTCGGGGAGAATTTCTGGTACATCGTCTACTTCCAGACCCCGGGAGTGGCGGAAGCGGAGTTTGAAGCGGATATTCGCAAGACCTTACGCCAGACCTATTATATCGCGTCCGGCGACGCCCCGGCGAATGCCATGCTGATGCAGAAGCCCGCGACCGCCCAATTCCTCGATGGCCTGCCCGAGCCGGAAACACTCCCGGCCTGGCTGACACAAGAGGACCTCGATTACTATGTCACCCAGTACGAGCAGAGCGGCTTTCGCGGTCCGCTCAATTGGTACCGCAATATTGATCGCAACCTTGAGCTGACCCCACAGCTGGAGAACGCCAAGATCGAACGGCCAGCACTCTTTATTGCCGGCGAAAAAGACCCGGTCCTGTCTTTTGGCGGTGGCGGCTGGGTCGATCTGATGGATCACTTTGTGACGGATTTACGAGGGAAGGTCTATATCGAGGGCGCCGGTCATTGGGTGCAAATGGAACGCCCCACACAGGTGACCGAGACACTGTTGGGCTTTCTGAAGCAGTTCGCGTAAACAAGGATGAGCCGGTACGTGAACTATCTCACGGTGAGAGACGCACGGTCTGTCTGTACCGGTTTACTCCCGCCCGTTCAGATAGTCGGGTAGCCGTGCGGCCTGATACGTTTTGGTCGATTCGAGCTGTTCTCTGGTCAGTCCCTGCACCTCGCTTAAATCGGCCCCGGCCAGATTCGCCCCGGCCAGGTCGGCCTCGTGCAAATCCGCCCGTTGCAGGGAACTGCCGGTCATATCGGCATCGGTAAGGATGGCATAACGCAGAATGGATCCACTCAGGTCAGCGCCATTCAGGTCAGCGCCCTCCAAGGTGACGCCGGCCAAGCCGGCGTCACGCAAATTGGCACCGGCCAAGCCGGTCACCTTGCCCTTCTCGTTGACGATATTCCAGACCAGACGCCATTTTTCGTCCAATTGCGTGTGAGCGTCGATTTCCGCGCCGGACAATTCCGCACCGGCCAGATTGGCCTCCGACAGGTTCGCCCCTTTCAGGTCGGCCCCGCTGAAGTCAGTCTGTTTTAATTCCGCCCTGCGCAAGTCAGCTCCGGCTAAGCTTGCACCCACCAGATTGGTTTGAAACAGGTCCGCGCCAGCAAGCGTTGCCTGGGTCAGATTGGCTTGAAACAGATGCGCCTGATGCAGATTCGCCGCTTTCAGGTTCGCCGCTGACAGGTTGGCACCACGCAGCTTGGCCTCAATCAAATCAGCCTCTTCAAGGTCAGCCCCTTGCAGGTCCGCTGCTATAAGACCGGCGCCAATGAGATCGACCCCCACCAGAACGGCTCCGGGCAGCTTGATCCCTTCGAGCTTTGCGCCGCGCAGGTCAGCACCGTACAGATTCGCCCCGGCCAGATTCGCCCCGGTCAGATTGGTCCGGTTCAGCTTCGTCCATTGCAGATTGACGTGGCCGAGATTGACGCCGTGGAGTTCGGCATCAGACAGGTTGGCATTCTCCAGGTCGGCCTGCGTTAACTGGGCATCCAGAAAATTGGCATAGCGCAGGCGTGTACCAACCAGGCGTGCCCCAGTCAGGTTCGCCCCACGCAGGTCGGCTTCGCTTAAATCCGCCTCCGAGAGATCGGCCTCTTGTAAATCGCTGCCACTCAAATCGGCCCGGGCCAAACGGGCTCCGCTCAGGCGTATCCCCCGGAGATTGAGCCCACGCAGGGACAGGTCCTGACAGACGGCAGCCTCACATGAGGCAAAGAAACGTCCCGCCCAGTCCTCAAGAATATGGGCGTTTGGCGTTGCGGTTTCGGTAGCCTGCCACAGAAAGTTCACAAAACGGGGGGCTATCTGAACCTCTAGCCGACGAACTCTGTCAAACATCTGCATGCCGGTTTCAAGTGCGCCCGTATTCCCCGCTCCGACCAGAGAGAAAAACATGGTTTTTTGCAGGGCCGCGTGCTGGACAGCCCGCTCGTGGCGGGCCAGCAGAAAGGCGTACACGCCTGTGTATGCGGCACTCAGCACGATCAAACACAGGAGGCTGCGGGCAAGAGTTTTCACGCTGAGGGCCATAGTAAATGAACAATAGCCATTCAGTTCAGCGAACCCAGGAAATCAACCGTCCGCTCAAATGCCGTGTCATCGGCGTGAAAGACAAAAGCGCACAGATCGGTGACGCCGATATCTTCCAGGCGCTTGACTTCGTCTTTGATGGCACCCCTGTCGCCGGTCAGAATCATATCAACCGGGGCCTGGGCTCCCCCTCGGTCCAGCATGTCCCGATAGGCGGGCAGTTGGCCATAAATGGCGAAGACCTGAGCCGCCACTTCGAGGGCGTTTTGCCGATCACTGGTGACCGCCATGGGTACCCCGGCAATGACGCGCGGCGCCGGTGCACCGGCCGCCTGGGCCGCTGCGGTGATCCGCGGGACGACATGGTCCTTGAGCGCCTTGTGGCCGGCCATCCAAGTGACGGTGCCCTGGGCCTCACGCCCACACAGGTCGAGCATTTTGGGTCCGAGCGCGGCCAGCACGAGTGGGACCGGATCGGCTCCTGGGACCGCAACCTCAAGATTGGCGCGGTATTCTTCGCCTTGGTATTTTACTGCCTCGCCGCGCAATACCGGTTTCAAAACACTCAGATAATCGCGCATATGGGCCATATGACGGGTATACGACAGGCCGAACATGCCCTCGATCACCATCTGGTGGGACAGTCCGATGCCCAGCGTAAAACGACCCTTACACGCCGCTTGGGTGGTCAGTGCGGCCTGGCCCATCACCACGGGGTGGCGCGGATAGGTCGGTACGACCGCCGTTCCCAGTTCAATACGTGAGGTCTCCCGACCGACCAGGGCGAGCAGATTAATGGCATCGTGTGAAAAAATATGCGCCAGCCAGCCGCTATCGAGCCCGACTTCCTCAGCACGCTGAGCCCGCCGAATGACTTCATCCATAGTAGGCGACTCGCCCGCCCCTTCACCGATCATCATACCAATACGCATCCGAGTGTCCTTTCTTCCTTGCGTTGACTTTTGCACTGTCCACACGAGATATATAGAGAAACACGAGGGCCGTCCATTCACGAGCAGATGAGATGACAATGACGGGACAATCGAAGGGAGAACTGATATGGCAGCGTCCAAGCCAGACTGTTCAAAGCTCCTCAGCGGGATCACCGTACTCGACTTTACCCACGCCTTGGCCGGGCCAAGCTGCACCCGGATTCTGAGCGACCTTGGGGCTGAGGTCATTAAGCTTGAGCCCGCGCCGAACGGGGAATTCGGCCGCAGTCTTTTTCCGGTCCAGGGCGGCCTGGGTTCGATGTTTCTCTATACCTGTGCCGGCAAGAAAAGCCTGTGCGTCGATCTGAAAAAGCCGGACGGCATGAAAATCGCCACCGGACTGATCGCCAAGGTAGACGTGATGGTTGAAAACTTTGCGCCCGGAGTTATGGCGCGGCTCGGCCTGGACTATGAGAGTGCGGCTCGGATCAATCCCAAGATCATCATGGCTT
The DNA here is from genome assembly GCA_022820725.1 of Candidatus Binatia bacterium. Classification (GTDB taxonomy): domain Bacteria; phylum Desulfobacterota; class Binatia; order Bin18; family Bin18; genus Bin18. The sequence goes on along the minus strand of JAJEFA010000016.1, from coordinate 18,343 downwards.
CCTGCTCGGGCTTCGGCCAGACCGGTCCGTTATCGAAAAACACCAGTTACGACATCATTGGACAGGCCATGAGCAGCGTGATGCATATGACCGGCGACCCGGACGGTCCGCCCCAGTACGTTGGCAACTATATCGGCGACACCAACACCGGCGTGCACGCGGCCCTGGCGGTGTGCGCGGCGCTCTTCTACCGGGACCGGAGCGGCAAGGGGCAGTTGATCGATATCGCCCAGGTCGATTCGCTCTTCTTCATGGACATGATCAACGTTCCCCTGTATGCGCTCACAAATGGTGAGCAGGCTCCAAAGCGCTTTGGCGCGCATCACTTTGGGGTCGCCCCCCTGGGCGTCTTCCACGGCAAAGACGGCTATATCGTACTTCAGGCGGTTGAGCATCAATTCCCCCAACTGGCGAAAGCCATGGGCCGCGAAGATCTGGTGACTGATCCGAAGTTCGCGACCAACGAGCAGCGGCTCGAAAACCGGGATGAACTCGTCGCCATGATTGAAGCCTGGCTCCAGTCCTTCCCGAGCGATGAGGCGGCCCTGCACGTGCTGGCCGAGGCGCGCATTCCCTGCGCACCCGTTCTTGATGTGAGTCAGGCATTTCATCATCCGCATATCCGCGCCCGCGGCATGATCGCCGAAGTCGAGCATCCTGTATTTGGCCGGATGGAGATTACCAATGCGCCGTTCGTCTTTTCCGAAACTCCGCGTGAGGTTCAGGGTCCGGCTCCGCTCGTCGGCCAGCATAATGCGGCGATTCTCAGCACCCATCTGGGCTATTCCGCAGCCGAGATTGCCCGGCTCACCGAGGCCGGAGTGCTCGTTGAGGAAGAGAAGGTGAAGGAACTGGCAGAGGAGAACGCTGCATGAACCTCTCCGGTCGGCATTGGATAGACGCATGTTTCACTGCAAGCCGTTCCTCCTCGCTTACCTGATCCTCACTCCGGTATGCTTTCCACCCAACAGAGATGAGAGCCAAATTCACTATCCTTCAGTGCATTGAAGAATTTCCTGTCCGCAGTGACCATTTCTCCTGTCAGTCCGATGGCGAGCGCCAAATACAGGCAGTCGTACAAACTCCGTTGAGTCAGATGGGCTAGGTCGAAGGCGAGCGGTAAGGATTCTTCATCCGGATGAACAGTCAAGGGAAGTCTTTGAAACAAAGCGAATATGGATTCACTTTCCGCAACCGTCACCTCATTGCGTCGGACCTTTTTGCACAGGACGTTTCCAAACTCCACGATCGAAAATGCAGGGAGGTACAGACGATGAATTGGAGCGTGGAGCCGTAAGGCCGCCGCACTATAGACTTCTGGTAAGAACCATTTAACGGCAACGCTGGTATCAACAACATAGGTACTCACCGTTTACGGTCCTCTCGGATAAGCGTCGTGCTATCGGAGAAAGTTCGCCGCGACCTTTTCATTTTCTCTCGAAACTGCTTTACGCTCTGCCACGTATCCATCCCATCAGGTCGTACCGCCTGTTCGAGTAGCAGCTTCAACTCAGCCTGGAGAGAGCGTCCGTTCCCTGCGGCCCGCTTCTTCAGTTGAGTAACAGTTTTTTCGTCCAAGTTTCGTACAAGTACCTGAGCCATGACGTACCATCCCGAGCTTTTGCTCCTGTTGATATCAAAATAATAGCATCAGAGGCAGGTTTGAGCCAGGGAGGCTGTCAGAGGATTCGGTAGCGTATGCTGACGTTAGGCAGCCTCTCTGGAGCTCAACCGCCCCTCTCAAGGAAGAGATCGTATTCCGACCTGTTCTTATTCCGCGGTAGGTCCAACCCCCGCGACCGTCGTGCGATACATGACCCGGCGGTGGCGGGCTTTGTCCCAGGGGCGGCCACGATGGAGGCAGCAGCGGTTGTCCCAGATCACTAAATCATTGGCGCGCCAGGTGTGGCGAAGGGTGTATTGGGGCTGAGTAGCGATGGTGGTCAGTTCTCCGAGCAGGGCTCGACCTTCTTCGAGCGGCATGCCGCGTATATGGGACGCATGGGCTCCGGCATAGAAATTCTTGCAACCGTTGGCCGGGTTGGACCGGACCACCGCCTGCGGTACTGGCGGGGTCTCCCGCTTCTGTTCCTCGGTCATCAGGTTCGGATCAATCAGGCTGCGGTTATACGCAAAGTCGTGAATGGCGACCAGCGGACCAATCCGCTCGCGCATGGCTACGGACAGGGCGGCGTAGGCGGCTCGCTCGGTCGCAAACTCGGTCTCTCCCCCAGTCGGCGGGACCTCGCGGCCGGACAGCAGAGAAGCGGTTGCCGGAACACGCTTGAACGAACTGTCGGTGTGCCACATTTCGTTGCCGGAGTTAAAGACCATGCGCTTGTCTGTTGGCGGGATGATGACCTTGGTGTTGGGCTCAACATTTGAAAGGTCAGCTATCTCAGTTCCGCCGCTGGCATTCTGCACCACGGTTTTCTCCAGTCCGCCAAAATGACCGATCTCGGAAAAAAGCCGACTGAAACGTATCTGCTGCTCGTCGTTTATTTTCTGGTCGTGGAACACCAGGATGGAATACTCGTTAAATAGATCAACGATGTCCCGCATGGCCGTTTCGCCGACACCAGCCGCGATGTCCACCCCATCAACTTCTGCCCCAAAGACATCCGTAATTTTTGAGAACGATACAGCCATGGTCATGTCCTCCTGAAAAGAGAAACCGCTCTCAACTGGCATACTTCTGTGCGCGCTCATAGTGCCAGCCACTTTTGCGCATCCATAACCGGTGCCGCCTTCCCGGCTCATCGACATTCGAGGATTCGTAGCCGGCATCGCCGCGGTACAGCGAACAATAGCCATCCTCGACTTTCTCAAGCTTGGGGAAAAAGATGTCCGGCTCACGGCCGCGGACATACGCGAGCGCATCCTCGACCGACCCAAAAGCCGAGAGTTTCGTCAGCGAGACAAAGGTTGGCGGTGGCAGCTCAAGCTCGCCGGCCTGCCGCGCCGCCAGCGCCTCGTGTGGCCTCATCCACGCATGAGCGTTGATTTCCGTGCCGTCGACCTGAACGGCATCTCTGCAGGCTGGGACAACGAAGAACCAAGTTGAAAAACGCTTCGGCCGAACCAAGGGGGTGGTCCAGTGTGAAAAATAGAGCAAATCCGCTTTCAAGAGGCTGAGGCCGGCTTCCTCCTGAGTCTCGCGGACCGCGGCCTGCCGGGCAGCAGCCAGCATATCGTCCGGCGCGTCTGGATTATGATCTTCGGGATCAATATGGCCACCGGGGAACACCCAGGCCCCGCCATGAAAGGCGGTTTTTGCATTCCGGCGCAATAACAGGGCTTCGATGCCTTTTTGCCCGCTCTTCGCATCTCGGAGCACAATGACGGTGGCAGCAGGAACCGCGGGGGGAGGCGTTTTGCTTTCTGACATGTATGCAATGTATCCGAGAGCTGGACTGAGGGGTAGAGCGCGCGTGGTGAGCCCTCCGCCGTCCTAATGACCAACGCCCAGAGTCCATCAGAACTCTGGGCGTTGGTCATTGGCACCCTGCTCGGCAGCACGGCTGTCTAGGCGGCTTTCCTCTTTGTGGTCCGCTTTCTGGCGGCCACACGCTTTTTCGACGCGGCTCTCTTCCGCGCCGCGGCTTTCTTCTTGGCCGCCTCATGGGCTTGCTGCATACGCCGAATCTCTTCCCAGCCGAGATAGCCGGTAAACTCGTCTTTGCCAAAGAAGATGACCGGGCCGTCACACATGAACAGATACTCCGTATCTTCCAACGCGGTGGTGGCTCCGTGGACCATGCCGTTGGCCTCATGGACATAATCGCCGGCATTAAATGTACCGCCCCGGACTTTGAGTTTGCCCGAAAGAATATAGGTATGCGCCGCACTCAGATGTTTATGCGGCGGGGCCACATAGCCCTTCAGCCAACGGAAATGCACCATCCAGCGGCCACTCTCTTCTCCGGTCCACAGCACCCTCATAAAGGCGCGTTCGGGATCATCCGGGTTGGGGATCCAATCCGCGTCCGACGACTGCGTGATTGCATCCATCAATTCACTGTTAATCGGCCGAATCTCTTGCGGTAAAGCCATAGCTCCCTCCTTACTAGAGTCGTGCCTTCTTACATGCCTGTCCCTGCGTTGGGATGCAAGCCGTCCATGCCCTCTCCTACCCTTTCTCAGCCGGGTGACACTCGGTACAGTATGCTGACTTCGCTCAAGACGTGCAATTTTCAGCAGAGGAGCAATCAACCATGAATGCAATCGATTTCAGCAATAAAACTGTTCTGGTCATTGGCGGATCAAGCGGGATAGGAAACGGCATAGCCCGCCGTTTCCACGACCACGGTGCGCGGGTCTTTGTTTCCGGCACGCGTGCAAGCGCGGCAGATTACGCGGACGAAGAAGGCTCCGAACTGGACGGCCTGGATTATTTCCACTGGGACGTGTCAAGCGATAGCAACGTCGAGGCCCTGCAACCGCCTTTTGACTCCCTCGACGTGCTGGTCGCCTCACAGGGCATCGTCGAGTATAAGCGGGCCGAGTTTCAGATGCCGACCTTCAGGCGCGTGCTGGACGTCAACCTCATGAGCGTCATGAGCAGTTGTACCAAGTTCCAACCCATGCTGGCCAAAACACAGGGCAGTATTATCGTGCTCGGCTCGGGAGCGAGTTTTTTCTCCGTGCTGGGGAACCCCGCCTATAGCGCCAGCAAGGGTGCACTTGTCACCCTGACCAAAACCCTGGCCGAGGCTTGGGCCGGGGACGGCATTCGGGTCAACGGCATTGCCCCAGGATTGATCGCTACCAAGATCACCAAGGTCACTTGGGGCCATCCGCGCCGCTATCAGGATTCGCTTGACTCGATTCCCATGAAACGCTGGGGAACGCCGGAGGACATAGGCGGCATCGCATTGTTTCTGGCCTCGCCGCTGGCGTCGTATCTTACCGGCCAGATGTTGATTGCCGATGGAGGGATGAGCCTGGGCTTGTAAGCACACCGGTGGGCACACTCCATGGAATGGTATGGCTCGCCCCTCACCCTCCTCCCTCCGCTGGTCACTATCGGCCTGGCGATTGCCACCCAACGGGTGCGCCTCTCATTGAGCATCGGCCTGGGGTTTGGTGCGCTCCTCGCCGCCCAACTCGATCCCCTGGCCGCGGCCACACGAACGGCGAGTTTCCTCTTCCACGTGGCGCTTGATGCCGACAACCTTCTCATTACGACGTTTTCCCTCCTCGTTGCCGGCATGGTCGCGGTCATTGAACACAATGGTGGGACTATCGCGCTTGTCCGCAAGGCGGAACGGGTCGTTCGCGGCCCACGGAGCGCTATGGCCGCCAGTTGGTTGGCCGGTCTGTTCGTCTTCTTCGACGATTATGCCAATTGTCTGATGGTCGGCACCACCTTCCGTCCTCTCTATGATCGCCACGGGCTCTCGCACGCCAAGCTCGCGTATATTGTGGATTCGACTGCGGCTCCGGTGGCTTCGTTTGCCGTTATCTCAACATGGATCGGTTACGAGTTGGGGCTGCTCGCCGACGCGCTCAAAGGCGTTCCGCTTGCCGGCGGTCTCCTGCTCTTCTTTGTGAGCACCCTGCCGTTTCGTTTTTACAGCATCTATTCCCTAGCCTTTGTTGGCGCGGTTGCCCTGTCAGGTCGAGACTTTGGGCCCATGGCCCGTCTGGAACATAAGGCGCGAGCTGCAACATTTGCTATCGAGAAGAGTGAGAGACCCGAGCCTGCTCAATCCGTATGGCTGGCGGCAGGCCCTATTCTGGCCCTCCTCCTGGCGACTTTGGTCTGTTTGTATTGGGATGGTCGAGTCAGTGCAGGAGCGAGTGGTTTGGCCAATCCCACGCTCCTCTCGATTATGGGGTCGGCCAATGCCTATCGGTCTATGGTGCTGGGTGCCGGCACGGCTTTTATGGTCTCCATCGTATTGTCTTTATACAGCCGGACCCTCATGCTCCCTGGGGTGTTACTGGCGAGCTGGCGCGGTATGCGGCGTATTCTCGGCGCACTGGTGATTCTGTATCTGGCCTGGGGATTGGGGACGGCGCTCGAAACCATAGGCACGGCGCGCGCCCTGGCCGATTTATTGACCGGTAGTGTCAGCGCATGGAGCCTGCCTGCGCTGACATTTCTGGTGGCAGCGGCAATTTCTTTTGCAACCGGCAGCTCGTTTAGCACGATGGCTATTCTCATTCCGCTGGTCGTTCCCCTGGCCGTCTCCCTTGCAGGTGGGACGGCCGGCTCTCCGGTCCTGGCCACGGTTGGGGCGGTCCTTGCCGGTGCCTGCTTTGGCGACCATATCTCACCGATTTCAGACACGACGATATTGTCCGCCACCGCCAGCGGAGTCGAGGTCATCACTCATGTACGGACGCAGTTACCGTACGCGCTCACGGTTGGAGCGGTCTCGCTGTGTCTGGGCTATCTACCAGCCGGTTTTGGCGTTCCACCCCTTATTCTCATCCCTCTGGGGGTTGGTCTGGGTGCCGCGCTGGTATGGACCTTGGGGCGGACGGGTGAGGCGGGTGATTGATAGCCGGGCTGGCGACTCTGGCAGCCGGACAGCCCGGCGGACAATCAGGCTGATCTTTTTTGACGCAGGCGTCTACTCAATCATCTCTGCTCCGCCCCAGACAAAATTCAGGGCCGTCGCCCCGTTTTTGCTTGTGACGGTGTGGGTGCACCCGTTGGGCCGATAGCCCATGTTCCCGGTTGGCACCGGGACGAACTCATCCTCGTTTTCCCCTTCGATCACGAAGATGAGTTCGTCCCCATTATGTCGATGCAGGGGCAGCACCGAGCCCGGCTCAAAGCGCGCCAGCACGGCCCGTCGCCCGGCCGTCTGATCTTCCCAAACGGACTTCAGACGGATACCCGGCCGGGCTTCAACCCATTCCAGCCCACTCAGCGCAAAGACCTGGGACGGTGGGGCGTCCCCCCGTTCGGTCACGGGCTCCACCCCGCCGGTGATAATCGCGATAGCGGTTGCCCCGGTGCTGCTCGATACGCTGTGGACGCACCCGTCAGGCCGATAGCCCATATTGCCCGCGGTGATCGTACCAAACTCGTCCGACAGGGTCCCTTCGATGAGATAGACCAGCTCATCGCCTACATGCTTGTGGGTGGGCATTTGCAGGCCGGGCGTGATCCGCGTCATCAGCGCCCGCCTATTGGTTTTTTCGTCAGTCCACAGGCTGCGGGCCTGCACACCCGGCATCAATTCCTGCCAGGCAAAGTCATTGACGGCGATCAGCCGTGATTGCGAACTCTCGTGCTGTGCTGCCATATCCCCTCCTGCGGTCGCATCGTCAGTGATTCGGTTGGACGGGCGGTGTGGTCTCGCTCAGTTTTTCAGTCACGTCCTTATCTGACATCGCATAGACGACCTCTTGACCCGGCGGGAACTGCATCGGGGGGTCATTCAAATCCACTTCGGGGTTTTGGACTGCGCCTCCTTGAGACTCGAATACCGGAGGATTTTTATACTGTTCCAGCTCTTCCAGACTGATGCCGTTGAGCTTCACCACCTCGGGATCAATCCAGGATTCGGCATCAATCGCTTCGCCCTCGGAAGTCGAGAATTCGAGCATCATACCCTCTGGCCCGGCAAAATAAATGGACTTGCAGAAGCCATGATCCAGCGGCCCCATGACCCAGTGCCCGTGCGAGCGGACACGGTCCCGCATGGTCAGCAAATCTTCTTCCGTGTCGACATTGAGCGCCAGATGTTGCATGGCACCAGGCGCGACCAGACCCGCAGTCCAACTCGCGTGGGAGACCCCGGTTTGGGGCTGAATCTCGCCGCTCTCCGGGCCTTGGACAAAGGCGATGGACGAGCTGTCGCCCAGACGGACAAAGCCGTGATAGGTATTCTTCACGCCGTGCATCCAGTACAGCGCAACCAGCTCCATACCAACGACTTGGGTAAAAAACTCAATCTGCTCCTTCATATTCTTGGTACAGATCGCCAGATGATGCACGCCATTTGGTAGGCCCATAGTCTTCCCTCCCTGTGGAATGATGTTGATGCCTCAGCATCCCACTTGGGCATATCAGAGTCAAGGTTCAATTCTCCCTTTTTATGCTAAGCTAGGGGCGGCGCAGGGACAGGAATCACGAGGAGACGGCTGGCATGCTTGGTTTTCAACCCGACGACGAACAACAACTGATTCGCGACACGGTTGCGGAATTTGCCCGCGAACAGCTCCGCCCGCTTGCGCACGAGGCCGATGAGAGTGGGGTATTCCCCACCTCCGTGGCCCAGCAGGCCTGGGAACTCGGCTTGGTGCAAGGCACGATTCCTGAAGCCTACGGTGGTGTCGGCGCCGAGTCTTCTGCCGTCACAGGATCACTCATTTGTGAAGAGCTGGCCTGGGGGGACCTCTCGCTGGCGCTTCATATTCTCTCGCCCCAACTGGTGACCTATCCGGTCATAATGCTGGGGACACATGAGCAAAAGGCGCAGATTCTCAGCGGCTATATCGGCCCTCATTTCACAGCCGGCACGGCCGCAGTTATGGAGCCGCGCTTCGGCTTTGACCTCAACGAACTCACCACAACAGCCGCGCAACACAACGGCGAGTTTGTCCTGAACGGCACCAAATGTTTTGTGCCGCTTGCCGCCGAGGCGGCCCATCTCCTGGTCTATGCCAGGGGAGACAATGGCATCGCAGCTTTTCTTCTCCCTCAGGACACCCCAGAACTGACCATAGGCGAGAGGGAGAAAAATATGGGCCTCAAAGCGGTTGCCACGTATGAACTGCGTTTGGACAATTGTCGCATTCCTGCTTCCTCACAACTGCAAGGCGATATCCAGCCCGTGTTCAACCGCTCGCGGGTGGCCCTCTCGGCCATGGCCGTTGGCGTAGCCAGAGCCGCCTATGAGTATGCGCGGGAGTATGCCAAGGAGCGGAGAGCCTTTGGTACGGCCATTGCCCAGAAACAGGCCATCGCTTTTATGCTGGCCGAGATGGCCATGGAAATCGACGCGGCTCGCCTCCTCGTCTGGGAGGCGGCCTGGAAAATCGACACTGGCGCAGACGCGACCCGCGAGGCGTGTCTGGCCAAGAACTATGCCGCCACCATGGTCCTCAAAGTGACGGATAATGCTGTCCAAATTCTGGGTGGGCACGGCTATATCCGGGATCATCCGGTTGAACGCTGGCTCCGGAACGGACGCGGATTTGCGACGTTCGAGGGACTGGCCATGATCTAACGACCCAACAGGCCCAATAGACCCATTGGAGGTAAACCATGATCGACTTCTCCCTTTCCCCGGCAGTTGAAAAAAATCGCGATCTGATCCACGCCGTTGCAGATGGGACCATGCGCCCAATCTCGCGCGAGTACGACGAGCGCGAGCATGAAAAGCCGACGGAATGGCTGAACATGATGTGGGGTGCCTCCAAAAACATGATCAGCTTCGGGGATAGCAAACAAAAAAAGGAGGCAAACGGGAAGGCGGAGACCGTCGAACGACGCCCCTCGGAACGCACCGTTCGTTCGGCAGTCCTGATTGAAGAATTATCGTGGGGCGATGTCGGTCTGTATCTCAGCATTCCCCATCCGGGGCTCGGCGGCGCCGCGGTCGCGGCGGCCGGTACTCCCGAGCAGAAAGAGCGCTTTCTGTCCCGCTTCCGTGACGGGGAACCAAAATGGGGCGCAATGGCCATTACCGAACCGGGCTGCGGTTCGGACTCGGCCGCTCTCACCACGACCGCAGTGCAGGACGGGGATCAGTGGGTTCTCAATGGCACCAAGATTTTTTGCACCAGCGGGCTCATGGCGGCCGAAAAATCAGAGGGCTTTGTGGTTGTCTGGGCCACGGTGGACAAGTCGGCCGGACGCGCGGGGATCAAAGCCTTTGTGGTGGATCATCACACCCCCGGTATGACGGTGGCTAAAGTGGAAGACAAAATGGGTATCCGCGCCTCGGACACGGCCATGCTCGTCTTTGAAGACTGTCGGATTCCGCTCGACAATATTCTCGGCCAGGCAGAGGTCAAGCAATCGACCACAGGTTTCAAGGGGGTCATGGCCACGTTTGACGCCACCCGGCCACTGGTTGCGGCAAGTGCGCTGGGTGTGGCGCGGGCCGCGGTGGATTATGTCCGCGAAACGTTTACGGCAGAAGGCGTCACCGTTCGTTACACCACTCCTCCCGCAAAGCTGACCACGCTTGAGCGAGACTTTATGGATATGGAGGCCAATCTCCAGGCCGCGCGGTTGTTAACGTGGCGGGCGGCCTGGATGCTCGATCAGGGTATCCAGAACAATCTCGAAGCCTCGATGGCCAAAGCTAAAGCCGGCAGCATGGTCACCCAGGTCACGCAGAAGGCGGTCGAACTGCTCGGCCCGTTGGGTTATTCGCGCAAAACCTTGCTCGAAAAATGGATGCGGGACGCCAAGATCAGCGATATTTATGAGGGCACTCAGCAGATCAACCTGCTTATTATTGCGCGGCGCATTTTAGGCTATTCGAGTCAGGAGTTGCATTAAAGCGCGGAGAGCGAAGATTTGTCCGGGCGGCGGGTTTTCTCATGCAAGTGATTGGACATCGCGGCGCTGCGGCGCTCGCTCCGGAGAATACCTGGGAAAGCTTTGACCGGGCGCTGTCGATCGGCGTGGACGCAATCGAGACCGACGTACATTCCACCAGCGACGGTGAGCTCGTTCTGATTCATGACAAAAACCTGAGCCGGACGACCGATGGGTCGGGGGTTGTGCACGAGACCCCCTGGTCAGTGGTGAAAAGGCTCGATGCCGGCTCCTGGTTCAGCGCAGACCATGCCGGTGCGCGGGTCCCCTTACTCCGAGAGACGCTGACGCATTACGGCAGACGGACCCACCTCGTACTCGAAGTCAAACAGCGCGGCATAGAACTCCGGGTGCTCGACATGGTCCGTGACATGGGGCTGCTGGCCCATGTTACCTTCTCGTCGTTCTTTTTTTCCATCGTCCACAATCTCAAGACCCATGCACCCACGGCAAAAGTTGGCTTACTGACGATCGATGCCAAACCGGAAACCACCCGACGCGTGCTGGACGCCGGGTTTGATCAAATCTGCCCGCCGGCCCCATTTCTTTCCCGTGAGTTGGTCACGGCCTGGAAGGCCGCGGGCCTCGAAGTTCGGGCGTGGGGTATCAAAGACCCCACTATAATGCGTATGGCCATTGACGCCGGAGTTGATGGTATGACCGTAGATTTCCCCCATCTGCTCTTGGCTGCGGTGGGCAGACCGGTAAATTTCTAAAACCACGGGCGGGGGAAACGCTCTCCCGGTCAGTCGGGTACACTCTTGGAGGAGACGTGCTTACGCGAGATGGGTACCGTTTCGGCTGGCGGTGCCAAGATTCCTGGCCGGACTGTTGTCCGGGACAACACCATTTTTCAGGTTTTCGGCCAACACCACGGTAAACAGGGACATCGGGTGAGTTTTATACCGCTTCTCAATGCGGATAGGAACATCGTCAAAGGCTTGTTTCAGGCGCAGTGAGGCGCTCCAGCCCAGCCGTCTGGTGAGAGGGTCGAGGGCACCAATAAGGGTGCCAATAACCGGCTTGGTCGAGCGGAAATGGTTGATGATGGCGATTTTTCCGCCCGGCTTACAGACCCGGTGAATTTCGCGCATCATCCGGACGGGGTCAGGCACGACACTAATGACGTGAAACGAGGTCACGTAGTCAAAAGAGTTGTCTGGAAAGTCGAGGTTCATGGCGTCCATCGTCAGCAAATGAAAATGGCGCCACTGGTTCTCGTCCACCCGTTGCTGGGCACGCTCTAACATATCGGGAGCAAGGTCTACCCCGGTCACCTGGCAATGGGGCGGATAGGCTTCCATGGACAGGCCGGTTCCGACCCCCACTTCGAGTACGCTGGCGTTGGGCTGAATACCGAGGCCCTGGATGACCGCAGAGATACGGTCGGTAAAAAAACGAGCGAAGATCTTATCGTAGAGATGGGAAAACTCGGAGTAAATCTTGCTTTCGTGAGCGTGCCGGGTATCCCGCTCATTCTGTGTAGCCAGCACCCGCTATCCCCCTTCGCAGTCTAGGCGGCTTCCTGCTTTTGCTGCTGTTTCTTAAAAAGCGTGATGTCCTGCTGACGAAACCGCCACTGCCTGCCCCGTTTGACACCTGGGAGGATGTTTTTCCGGGCAAGCTCGTTGACCGTGTCCGGGCTCAGCTCAAGGAGCGCGGCCACCTGTCGGCTATTGAGCAGCACTTCTTCTTTTTCTTCCACAATTCTCTATTTCCTATATGATTCAGATTGGTGGCTGGGGTATACCACACCCCCCCTTAATCGTCAATGTCCGTGTAATTTCGCAGGGTTAGTGAACTTTTAGATCGCGCAGGCGAAGCTGGAGACTCGCCTGCCCATTCCAGACGTTCAGCGTTGGTGTGTAGAGGACGTCAACCTGTTGGCGGGGAACAATCGAACGGTCGCCCATCCCAAACCCGATGGCATCAATGGGCTGTCCACCTTGGGAAGAGCGCAGCACGAGCTTGAGGTGCCCGGCTTTGCCACGGGACCGATCGCCCACGACACGGGCACTGATCACTTCAGTCTGCAAGGACCGAAACACCGGCTCCGGATTGCCCTGCCCACAGGGCTGAAGACGATGCAGTTCATCGAGCAATTCCGGTCCGACCAGCGCAACGTCAAGATCGGCGTCAAACTCAATAATGGGGACAAGATCATCAGGCGTCAGGTGCTGGCGCACGACCGCCTCAAATTCGTCGGCAAAGGTCGATATTGATGCCGTCCGTATCGACAGTCCAGCAGCCTGACGATGCCCGCCATAACCAGCCAAGTGCTCGGCACACGCCTGTATGCCTTTATACAGATGGAAAACCTTGGGGCTCCGTCCCGACCCTTTCCCCTTATCGCCATCAATCGCAATGAGGATGGTCGGCCGTCCAAAGCGCTCGACCAAGCGGGACGCAACAATGCCAATCACCCCAGGATGCCATTCGGGAGAGGCCAAGACAAAGCTATAGCGCAGGCCCTGTTCAAGCTGGGCCTGCGCCAAGGCGAGCGCCTGTTGCAATATTTTCTCTTCGATGGCTCTGCGGTCGATGTTCTCCTTGTCCAACTCAGCAGCCAGCAACCGGGCATGTTCGGTATCCGTTGTCGTGAGCAGTTCAACCGCCTTGCGCGCCTCGGCCAACCGCCCCCCGGCATTGATGCGCGGTCCGAGACGAAAGCCGATATAGCTCGCCGTCACAGCGTCATCACCGCTCACCGCCCGCAGTGCACGAATACCAGGACGTTGGCTGCTTGCGATTTGTCTCAGACCGTGAGTGACGAGCACGCGATTTTCTTCAATCAACGGCACAAGGTCGGCCACCGTCCCCAAACAGACCAGATCCAAATAGAGCCGCAGGTCGGGCACCGGCTGCTCCCCCTGCTCGCGCAGCCGCATCCGCAGCCCCATGAGCAAATAAAACGCCACGCCGGCCCCGGACAGCCCGGAAAAGGAGAAGGGACAGCCGGCTTCCATCGGGTTCAGCACGGCATAGGCGGGCAGTTTTTCCTCCGGGACGTGATGGTGGTCACACACGATCACATCGATACCGAGCTGCTGTGCCCGCGCAATCTCCTGATGGCTGGTTGCTCCGCAGTCAGCCGTCACCAAGACCCGCGTGCCCTCACCGGCCAATTGCTCAATAGCTGGCGTATTCAATCCGTATCCTTCACGGGTCCGATGGGGGATATACAGCCTCGGGTCCATGCCAATTTCTCGCAAGAACAGGATGAGCTGAGAGCTGCCGGTCACCCCATCAACGTCATAGTCTCCCCAGATACACACCCGTTCACCCTGCTCGCGAGCGTGGAGCAAGCGGTCTGTCGCGCGCCGCATATCAGGGAAGAGCATGGGCGAACGAAGACCCGTACGCAGGGTAGGAGATAAAAATGTGACCGCTTTGTCGGTCGTATCAATGCCGCGGTTGACGAGCAGCCGTGCCGTGACGAGAGGGAGGGGTTCCGGCTGAGTTGACTCGATCAGGTCCTGAATTCGCCTCGGGTCGGCCGGCCGCAGGTGCCAGCGTTTTTCAAGCCGTGCGCCTGGGCCATTCACTGCCTGGCGGTCTCCCTTTCCCACAGCAGGATAACCGGACTGGCAACATAGATGGAAGAATATGTTCCGACCGTCATCCCGACCAACAAAACGAGTGCAAAGGCATGGATCACCGAGCCACCTAAAAAGAAAAGGGCCAGGATGACCATAAGGACCGTCCCGGTCGTAATCACCGTGCGGCTCAGCGTTTCGTTAATGCTACGGTTGATGATCGTCCGCATGGTCTCACGGCGCAGCTTGCGCATGTTTTCCCGCACGCGGTCGCACACAATGACCGTATCGTTGACCGAATAGCCGATGACAGTCAACAGCGCGGCCACAACGGTCAGATCGAACTCAACGTCTGCTACGAGCAAGACGGTGGTGGTCACCAAGACATCATGGATCAGGGCGACACCCGCACCCACCCCGAATCGGGGCTCAAATCGGAAAGCAATATAGCCACCCATCATGAAGGTGGCGAACACCACGGCGAGAATGCCTTTCCGCCGTAAATCTCTCCCGACTTTCGGACCGACGCTTTCGACCCGTCGGACATCGAACGCCTCAGGACCGTAGCCATCGGCCAGACTCTCGCGAATCCGGTTCGAGAAGTTTTCCGCGCCCGTTTCCGACTTGGGGATACGAATCAGGAATTCATCCCCGTTCTGCCCAAAGTCCTGGACCGTGATATCTGAAATATCCGTTTGAGAGACGACCGCACGAATGCTCGCCGCATCGGTCTGCTGGCTGAATTTGACATGGACGATGGTCCCGCCCGCAAAATCAACCCCATAGTTCAACCCGCCCCGATACCAAAAGGCGGTGATACCGAGCAGGATAAGCAGAGCGGAAAACAGATACGCACCTTTGGCGTAGTGCAGAAAATCAATCGTTGTGACAGCTTTAATCAGTTCCATGGTCTTATACTCTTCACTGCTTGCCCGGCTCAGACACTCAGAGTGTGTAAACGCCGCCGCACCAGAAAATAGTCATACACCGCCCGCGTGCAGAACACCGTCGTGAACACCGTGCTGATAATCCCGATACACAGGGTAACGGCGAAGCCCTTGATGGGACCGGACCCAAACTGAAACAGAATCAGACCCGATAAAAACGTGGTGATATTCGAGTCGAAGATAGCCGGCAAGGCACGTTCATAGCCGGAGTCTACCGCAGCCCGCGCCCCTTTGCCGAGTCGCACCTCTTCTCGCATGCGCTCGTTGATCAGCACATTGGCGTCCACCGCCATCCCCACGGTGAGGACAATACCGGCAATGCCCGGCAGGGTCAGGGTCGCGTCGAACATGGCCAGAGCAGCCAGGAGCAGCAGGATATTCAAGGCCAGCGCGAGGTCGGCCAGGAGGCCGGCGAGGTTGTAATACACGACCATGAAGACCACGACCAAGACCCCGCCAATAATAAAAGACATGGTTCCTTGTTCAATCGAGTCCCGCCCGAGAGACGGTCCGACGGTCCGCTCCTCGGCGATGGTGACTGGCGCTGGCAGCGCACCGGCGCGTAAGACAATGGCGAGGTCACGGGCTTCCTTGATGTCAAACCCACCCGTGATGGAGGCGTGTCCGCCGCCGATCCGGTCGCGAATCACGGGAGCCGAGTACACGGTATTATCCAGTACAATGGCTAAACGGCGGCCGACGTTGGCCCCGGTTATTTCTTCAAAGGTTTCGGCCCCGCGGTTGTTCAGAATCAGCTCAACGTACGGCCCTTCAATATCCACGCTGGGACGCACGCGGGCATCGGCCACCCCATCACCAGAAAGCAAAGTCTGTCTTTCCAGGGTGTAGGTGGTCCGAATCGGCTCCCCGCTCAGCGGGTCGCGGTCTTGACCATTCAGGGTCTCGGTCTCGCGCGTACTGCCCTCTTCCGCCACCAGCTTGAATTCCAATACCGCGGTTCTGCCGATCAATTCCTTGGCGCGTTCGGGGTCCTGGATACCGGGCAGTTGGACCAGAATATCCCGGTCGCCTTGGCGTTGGATAATAGGTTCGGCCACACCGAACTGGTCGATCCGGTTGCGAATGGTTTCCAGGGATTGATCGACCGCGTACTGGTGGAGCGCTTCGATCTGGCGGCTGTCAAGGTCAACGACAATATCCGAACTCGAACCGGAGCCGATCCGGGGCTCGAGAATGGGGAAGCGGTCGGCCAGAATCTCCCGCACTATCGTTCGGTCTGATTCGGATATCGCGGAAAAGCGTAAGGTATTGCCTTCTCGCCGAATATCGACGATACCGGCCTCGGCTTCACTCAGCGCCCGCCGGAATTCCTCGGCGTACTGGTCCAGACTGTTTTCAACGGCCTTCTCCAGGTCAACCGTCAACAGCAAATACGTCCCGCCACGCAGATCCAGACCCAGCCGAATATGATGGGAGGGCAGAAAGGACGGCCACCAACCCGGCAATGCGGAGCTGAAAGACGGGATGAGATAGAGAATCCCCCACAGCGCGAGACCGACAATCAAAAGGAGGCGATAGCGCAGACCCTGGGGCATTATTTATCCCTTCCCGATTTCTTGTCTCCACCTGCTTTCCGGCTGCCCCCCTCCTCGGCCACGGCCTCGATCTTGGAGCGTTCGACACGAACCCGAATGTTTTGTGCGAGTTCGAGGGTCACAACGTTCTCCCCAAGTTCCATAATGCGTCCGTACAGTCCGCCCACCGTCACGACTTCGTCGTTCCGTTTCAGTTCGCTGAGCATGTTCCGGTGCGCTTTGGCCTTTTGCTGTTGCGGGCGAATCAACAAAAAGTAGAATACGACAAAGATCAGGATCAGTGGAAAAAATTGGACTAACGGCCCGGGGCCTTCTGGTGCGGCTCCGGTTTGGGCGAAGGCAAGACTCATGAGACACTCTCCTGTGTTGACTGCGTGTGCTCAACCGCATGGGCCTCCAGAAAGGGACGGGCAAATTCGGCAAAGCGACCCGCAGCCAGGGCTTCACGCATGGTACGCATCAAGCGTTGGTAGAAATATAAATTATGCAAAGTATTGAGCCGCGCAGACAAGATCTCGCCAGCTACGGCCAAGTGGCGTAAATACGCCCGAGAAAAATGCCGACAGGTATAGCACTCACAGCCATCTTCAATGGGTCGAAAGTCAGCCGCATATTCGGCCCGACGGATGTTCAGTTTGCCCTGCCGGGTAAAGAGCGTGCCGTTCCGGGCATTCCGCGTGGGCATAACGCAGTCAAACATATCAAACCCGAGCGACACATAGCGAACGAGCTGTTCCGGTGTCCCCACCCCCATCAGATACCGCGGACAGCTCTCGGGCAGGAACTGTATGGTATGGGCGGCCAGCTCGTGCGTCAGAGCAGGTGACTCGCCGACACTCAGGCCACCAACCGCATAGCCGGGGAAGCCCAGGGCAACAAGCGCACGCGCGTTTTCTTCGCGCAGGGCCGGAAACATCCCGCCCTGGACAATGGCAAACACGGCCTGGTCGTCCCGTTGCTTGGCCGCCAGAGAACGCTCTGCCCAACGGACGGTCAAATGGGCCGCGCGTTCCGCCTCGGACACATCTACCGGCGCAGGCACACATTCGTCCAGGACCATGGCAATATCGACCCCGAGACATTCTTGGGCACGGACTACACTTTCAGGCGTCAATTGATGGCGCGAGCCGTTCAAATGAGAACGAAACTCCACGCCTTCTTCCGTGACCGTGGACAGCGATTTCAGGCTGAACACCTGATAGCCGCCACTGTCGGTGAGAATCGGCCCATCCCACCCCATGAATGCGTGCAAACCGCCCGCTTGCTCAACCAACTCGACGCCCGGTCGCAGGTATAAATGATAGGCATTGGCCAGGAGAATCTCTGCGCCTATGGCCTGTAGTTCCTGGGGGGTCATGGACTTTACCGTCCCCTGGGTTGCCACCGGCATAAACGCCGGCGTGGCGACGCTGCCATGCGCCGTCTGCAACCTGCCGAGGCGTGCCTGGGTCGCCGAATCTGCCTGTATCGTCGTGAACTGAAACATGAACGGGGATAGCGCGAACGTACGAATTGTTCTTTTGGCCTGTCGAGCCGTTTTATGCGTTTTTTCGGAGGCTGGCAACTACTCGTAGACTTACTGGAGAGAGAGAAAAGAGCCCGAGGGAAGAAAGGGTTACTCGAAACGGGCGAGAATTTACATATATGCAAGCTCTAGGGTCTGGACTCATAACCAGTAGAGGAGAATGGCAGCAAGGATGACCGTGGCGCGGTAGTTCTGCGCGAGTTTGTCGTAGCGGGTGGCGACGCGCCGCCAGTCTTTGAGGCGGCAGAAGGTGCGCTCAATGACAT
>JAJEFA010000022.1 GCA_022820725.1 Candidatus Binatia bacterium | reverse complement strand
CTGGATTGAGCGCTCCTTCAATCGGCTCAAACACTGTCGCCGCCTTGCCACCCGCTATGACCGGAAAACCGCCCACTTCCTCGCCTTCTTACATCTCGCCGCTTTCGCCCTCTGGCAGAACTAAATGTCGATTCAGCCTAGAGCTTTCAAAAATAAGTACGGCCGTCTTCATTACATAACACCTGAAGAGAACAAATCCGTTCAGCCCTTTCAGCGGTCTGAAGTATTTTTAACGCCGGAGGAAGCATACAAGAAGGCTGGCATCGTTTTGATCGAGATGAAAAAAGACGATTTGAGTCGCATAAAGAAACGCGAACAGAATGTCATAGAGCGCTACTTGAATGTTCATCGAAGTAAGTAGGTCGGATTAACGCAGCATAATCAGACAAGTACGGACGATTCGGCTTACGCCTTCGGCTAACCCGACCTACAAAACTTCCTCTCCTCGTCCCTCCCCCCGAACGATCCTCACCCCAGCCCTCTCCCTGGCTAGGGAGAGGGAATTTTGTTCGTTTCCACCGTCCCCCTTCCTACAAAACGGGCGGGCGCGGGGCATCGAATATCTCGCGTTGAAACGCATCTGCGGCCCGCAGGACCGTGGCGTCGTCGCCCTTACGTCCAATCAGCATCATCCCGATCGGCAGGCCGTTCGACATGCCGCAGGGCACGTTCATGGCCGGATGGCCGGTGGCGTCAAACGGGGAGGTGTTCACCAGGTGTTCAAACGCCAGTTGCACACACTCTTCCCGACTCACATCCGCGGGTGGAATCTTGGGTGCCATAAACGGTAGCGTAGGCATGACTAAGAGATCGCACTCCTCTAAAGCGGCATCGTAGGCCGCAGATAAAGAACGGGCTAAATTTTGGGCTTTGGCATAATAGCGTCCGTGGTAGCGCTCCTGCATATACTGGCCGGCCAACATGGTCAGTTTTACGTTCTCTGATACATCGCCTGGTTTCGTCCGGAGACCACGGGCCATGGCATCAAGCAAACTTGTCGTGTAGTGGCCCTTCCAGTTCGTGCCCATGCCGTTGCCCTGCACCATCAGCACGGTTGCACCCTCTTGAAATATGGCAAAGAGGATGTCTCGGCCGTGACGGTGCCATGGTATGGAGACGGTTTCGACCCGCGCGCCGAGTTTCTCAAACGCATGGGCGGATTGTTCGACACTCTCATCCACCTCTGCCTCAGACACGTCCTCCCAGCCAAAACCCTCCGGGACAATCCCGAGGCGCAGACCATCGATTTTTCCGGACAGGGCTTGCGTATACGCTTGGCCTTGCAGAGCGGCCTGCTGGCGCGGGTCGAGACCGTCCGGCCCGGCAATCACCTCCAGCAACAGGGCCACATCAGCCACTGTCCGTGCCATGGGTCCGGCATGGTCTATGGTGAGTTCGATGGGAGCAATTCCGGTGTAGGGAACCAATCCATACGTGGGCTTCAGGCCATAAATCCCAGACCAGCAACTCGGCATCCGAATCGAGCCGCCCTGATCGCCGCCAATCGCCATATCCACCAGGCCGGCGGCAACCAGCGCGGCACTGCCGCTTGAGGAGCCACCGGCCATCCGACTCGGGTCGTGTGGATTTTGCACTGGCCCGGTATCGCTGGTGTGGCTTCCCCCTGACCAACAAAAATGCTCACACACCGCTTTTCCGAGAATGGTACCGCCCGCATCCAGGATACGCGTGACAACGGTTGCATCGATCTCCGGGGTGTAGCCTTCTAACACACTGCTACCGTTCATCATCGGGACCCCCGCCACGCAGACATTGTCCTTGATGGCCAGGGTCTTTCCCGCCAACGGCCCGGACGGTGCGCCCGTTATTTTGGTTCGCCAATACCAGGCGTTGTATGGATTCTCTTCCGGTTGCGGACGAAGGCCAGGCGTTCGCGGATACTTCACCGGCAGGGTGGGTTCGGTCAGTTCGTCAAGGTGCGCGTACGATTCAATAATTCCACGCATCAGTCCCTGAAACGATTGAACGTCGTTTCCGTCCAAGCTCAGTCCACATCCGTCAGCAATATCGGCAATCTCATCCAGCGTCGGTAATTGTACGGGCATACCGTCCTCCTTTTGATTCGAGAGATAGCGCACCTGCCGTTCCCTTGCCAAGGCGCGCGAAACCCCATAAGACGAGGCGCACGAAAAGAGAGACCCCAGGAGGAATCACATGGGACGCTTGGATAATAAAGTTGCCATCATCACCGGAGGCGCGGGCGGCATCGGTCTCCAGGCCGGAAACCTGTTTGCCCAGGAAGGCGCGAAAGTCCTGTTGGTTGATGTGCACGAGGACGCACTCAAAGAGGCGGTCCGGACCATCGGGAGCGATGCGGTGCGTTACTGCGCCGCGGATGTGACCCAGCCCGACCAGACACAGCAGTATATTCAGGCCGCGGTCGAGCAGTTCGGCGGGGTCGATATCCTGCTGGCCAACGCCGGGATTGAAGGTGAGGTCAAGCCGATTACCGACTATGCGATCGACACGTTTGATCAGGTCATGGCCGTCAATGTGCGGGGTGTGTGGCTGGGGCTGAAGTACGCCGCGCCGGAGATCGCCAAGCGGGGCGGCGGCAGCATCGTCATCACCTCTTCGGTCGCCGGTGTGCGCGGTGCGGCCGGGGTGTCGGCCTATATTGCCAGCAAACACGCCGTGATCGGGCTGATGCGCACCGCAGCCCTGGAAATGGCGGACAGGAAGATTCGGGTCAATACGGTCAATCCGGCTCCGGTGGATACCCGGATGATGCGTTCCCTGGAAAAGGGCTTTGAGCCCGACGATCCGGGTCGGGCCAAGGAGATGGTGTCAGCGATGGTCCCCCTGCAACGCTACGCCGACCCCGTAGAGGTTGCGCGGATCATGCTCTTTCTGGCCAGTGACGAAAGCTCCTACTGTAGCGGTGGTGTGTATATGGTTGATGGCGGCATGACGGCCCGGACGTAAGGCCAATATCACGAACATCGAAGGCGTCATGGCCTGCCTTCCGCAAGGAATCGCCTGTGGCCCGAGGCAGGTCCGCATCAATAAGAAAGCGCACAGCGGGAGTCTAGGAGGGCAAAGAGTGGTGTTCTTCTTGTTCGATCAACTCGCTTGCATAGGTCAGAGCGGCTCGTACGTCTGCTTCCGTTACCCCGTACTCGTCAGCCACCTGCTCGATGGTCATCCCACCGGCCAGTCCCCCAATGAGTCGTACGACCGGGACCCGCGTGCCACGGATGACCGGCTTGCCATGCTGTACGGTGGCATCAATGCTAATGCGCTCTCTCATCTCCTCTCCCTTCAGGACGTTTTCCTCCATCGAACGGAAGAAATGCAGAAAAGTCAATCCAACCAGGAGTAGAAAAGAAAGGAGCCGTCCGTTACCTCCCACGCCTCACCTGCTATCATAGGTCCCTATGGCCAGAGCGGGAAAACGACGCGCGAAGGACGAGCAACTGCATTTATTCGTCCCGCCCTCTTCTGCTGAAGCGCCGACCAGACAAACCCAACAGATCAATCCCGCACCCCTCCTGCCGGACGTGGAGGCGCTGGCCGCCTCCCTGCCGGAAACGGTTCGGCTCGGGACTTCTTCCTGGTCCTTCCCTGGGTGGGAGGGGCTGATCTATGACCGCTCGGCCCCACAGGCAACACTGTCGCGCGAAGGGTTGCCGCCGTATTCCCAGCATCCGCTCTTGCGGACCGTTGGGGTTGACCGGACGTATTATCGCCCCATGACCGCAGCCCAATTCGCCGACTACGCCGCACAGGTGCCGGAGACCTTCCGCTTTCTGGTCAAAGCGCATGAATACTGCACCCTGGCCGGCTTTGGCGATCATCCCCGGTATGGCACCCGGCGCGGGCAGTCCAATAGCCTGTTTCTCGATCCGCACTACGCGACCCAGGAAGTGATCGGGCCGTTCACGGACGGGCTGAAGGACAAAGCCGGGCCCCTGCTCTTCCAATTCTCTCCCCAAGACGAGAGCGGCCTCGCCGGTCCGGGTTCTTTTGTCGAACGGCTGTATCAGTTTCTGGACCGGCTGCCACGCGGCCCGGTCTACGCGGTCGAGCTTCGGAACAGCACCCTTTTTACCCCTGCGTATGTCGATGCCTTATCCGCGGTCGGCGCGTGTCATTGCCTGAATGGTCATCCCAGTATGCCGTCGGTTCGCGAGCAGGCCGCGCTGGTCCAACCGGAACGGGGCCGGGCGGTTGTCGTCCGCTGGATGCAGGCGCGCCATCTGAGCTACCAGGCCGCAAAACAGCAATACGCACCGTTTAATCGGATGGTCGATGCGGACCCCACATCACGCCGGGCCATTGCCGCGCTGTGTCTCGACAGCAGCGTGCGACAGCAGCCAAGCTATGTGATCGTGAACAATAAAGCCGAGGGCTGCGCGCCGCTGTCCATTGTGCAATTGGCACGGCAGATTGTCTCAACGGGGTCCGACGCGGGAGCGTGCGGTACGCTCAACTGACCAGCGCGGACATACCGTCCCAGATCAGCAGCAGACCGAACAGGAGGAGGGAGACTCCGCTCAATCGGAGGGCTATCCGATAGCCACGCCCCTGCAGGCGCGCCCGTCCGCCGTGGACAAGCACGGCAATCAGGACCTTCGAGCCGACCAGGCAGCCGTAGAAGCCGAGCAGAAAGGCCATAATGGGCAACCACATCTCGTGGCGCGCATTGTCCGTGACGAGCGGCCCCCCAACCGTCAGCCAAAAGATATACGGATGGGGATTCAGCAGGTTGACCAGCAACCCTTTGCGGAAACTCAGCAGCACGCTCCCCGCGCCTCTCGTCCCCGACCCCATGGGTGCCAATGTCCGCAGGGTCTCCCACCCGAGGAAGCACACATAGCACCCGCCGATGAGGCTGAGGACCGAAAAGCTCGCGGGCGGGAGTTGATGCAGCACGGCCAGCACGAGGCCGACGACCAGTATGTCCGCAACCGGCGGAGCCAGGGCCACACACGCCCCACTCTTCCAGCCGCCCCGTAAACTCTCCTGAATGACCAGGCTGGACAGCGGACCGGGCGTGATGCCGGCACCGAGTCCGAGGCTGATGGCGAAGAGAAAGGTTTGCCAGGTCGTCATTCCGCCGCTCTGCTCCCGCGCGGTTTTTTCACCCGAGGCCGCATGATAGAGTCGCCGGATGGCCGAGAGTCACACGCCAGCCCATCCGTCCGGTTCGCACGAGCATCATCACCACGGGGCTCATTTCCGATTCTGCCCGAAGTGTGGCGGGACGTTAAGCCGCCAGGTGCTCAAACCCAACGAACCCAAACGGCTGGTCTGCGGGAGTTGCTCGTTTATTTTCTATGACGATCCCAAAGTCGCGGCCTGTACCATTCCGGTCATACAGGGCAAAATTCTCCTGTTGCAGCGCGGGATCGAGCCCGGCTATGGGAAGTGGGTCTTTCCCGGCGGCTTCCTGGACCGAGGCGAGCGCGTCGAAGACGCGGCCATTCGCGAGACCTTGGAAGAAACCGGCCTCACAGTGGAGGTGGGGCATCTGCTCAATGCCTACTCCTACCCCGGCTATCCGGTCGTTGTGCTGGTGTATCCGGCGACCGTGCTCGCCGGCGAGCCCCAGGCCCTGGACGAAACGCTGGCCGTCCAGCTCTTTGCCCCGGCCGATATCCCCTGGTCGGAGCTGGCGTTTCCCAGCACGGCGGACGCGCTGACCGAGTATCTCGCACGTGTCGAGAAGCCGCCCCCGGCCTGACGCCAGCCCAACTTTTTTTACCGGGGCTTTTCTGTTAGGGTGTCGCAAATTTTTCAGGAGGACATGAATGGCAGAGGAACAACTATCCGCCGAAGAGGAATTAAAAAAAGCAACCTGGAGTTATATTGCCGTGGGCGTGTTATGGCTCGCGCTGATCATATCGGGCATGGCGCTTGAGCGCCTGGATCTGACCAGCGGGTTTCTCACCAGTCTCTTACCGGGCGCCGTCAACACCCTGCGGGCCGACAACGCCGCGCTCAACGAACAGGTACGCGAGTTGAAAGACGCCAAACAACGCCTGGACGGTCTGATTGGCCGCGAGCGGGCCACGGCCGAGGCGCTTGATTATTGCCAGGCCGAGAACAGAGAGATTAACGCCGAGTTGAAAACGCTCAGAGCGAGTGCGCCGGCCGCAGCAGCAAACTGATACGCTGGGCGGGCGTTTTTTAAGCCATTTATACCTTGCCGTCATAAGAGGGGCGTCCGGTCGGACGCCCCTCTTCTTTGTCAACTCAAGAGGTCGGCTTAGCGGAGCGTCATCCGACAGCCAGTATCGCAGCGTGACGCCTCCGGCTCACCCGACCGGTAAAACTTCTTTGCTGAACGTCTACTGCCAGGCGTGCCGGCGCTGAATAAATTCCGTCACCACATCAACCGTGGTCTGGGCCAACTCGATATTAAACAAATGGCTGGCATTGGACAGCAGGGTCAGGTCGGCGTTGGGAATCCGCTGAGCCAGGGTGACGGAGTTCTCCGGCGGAACCAGGCCGTCCTCTTTGCCGGTCACCACCAGCGTTGGCGCACTGATATCCGGCAGCCGTTCATAGGTATCATGCCCCTGAATTGCGGCCATCTGGTTGAGCATGCCGTGCTTGGGGGTCGGATGCTGGCTGGAGAGCTGGTTGAGTTCGAGCAAGGTGTTCATATGCTTCTGCATAAACCACGGCGTGACGGCGACCTTGGTCATGGCCAGGGCCGCCTGTTCCACATCGAAGGCGGCAATATTGTTCAGCATGTCCAGCACTTCGGGGTCTTGCGACAACAGCGTCTTTTCCCCGCCGCAGTTGGTGCAGCCCAGGATCAGGCTTTTGACCCGCTGCGGATGACGCAGGGCAAACTCCTGGGCGATCATGCCGCCCATTGAGATACCGAAGACGTTGGCCTGCTCAATCCCCAGGTGGTCCAGCAGGCCGGCCGTATCATCGGCAAACATCGTCATGGAGTACGGGGAGTCCGGTTTCTCGCTTTGCCCCACCCCGCGGTTGTCGAAGGCAATCGTCCTGAAAGTCCGGGCAAAGCCGTCCACATTCCAGTGCCAGCCGATCGAGCTGACGGTGAAGCCCATAATGAGGAGCAGCGGTTCACCCTGCCCCTGTTCTTCGTAGTACAACTCAATGCCATTGGATTTGATATGCGGCATAAATGATTGCTCCTTCTCTCCCGTTTTGGTTGCGCGGCATACAAAAGGGCAACCACAGGGGGTTGCCCCTACTGTCCGCAGTTGAGGCTAATCGATATACGGACTGAAATTCCGCATGGCAAGCAGGAGGGCCTCAAGGTCGGCATATTCGCTCAGTTCGATGTACAGGTCATTATACTGGCCGTGGACTTCATCCGGGTCCTGTTCGTCCTGGGGGACAGTGAAAAGCTTCTCAAACTCTTTGAGCATGCCTTGCGATTGCAGCTTGGTCTCAATCGGGATTTCATCGTTGGTGGCGATCAGCAGCTTGATTCGATGAATCAGCCGCAAGATCATTTCTTCATCGGTTCGTTCTGGCATGGCAGCGCCTGGTTTCCGACCGGTCTAGTTGTCCTCTTTCTGCTCCTGCAACTGGCGTTTCCAGTCGAGCATGCGTGCCTTGGCCGCTACGGCTTCAGCCTCCGGGACCATGCCTTTCTGCTGGTACAGGCGGGAGAGGACCGTGTAGCTCATCTCGTCGTCGGGACTCAACTCAGTCAACTTTTTTGCCATTTCAATGGCTTCATCGAGCTGTTCGTTATCCGCATAGGCGTGGGCCAGGTCGTGTACGGCTTCGACATGGTTCGGGTCGATCTCCAGAATCGCCTTATAGGCGGCAATGGCGTGATCGGTCTCACCGTCACACAGGGAATCGTAGGCTTCATCGTAGAGTGCTT
The DNA here is from genome assembly GCA_022820725.1 of Candidatus Binatia bacterium. Classification (GTDB taxonomy): domain Bacteria; phylum Desulfobacterota; class Binatia; order Bin18; family Bin18; genus Bin18. Next base: position 15,938 of record JAJEFA010000022.1, on the reverse strand, counting down.
CGATGGATGGCATGGCCGTTCTCCTTGGTATGGACAGCCTAGCGGATTTCAGAAACAGCTCCAACCCCGTATCAGCCTCTCGTTGACAGGGGTTTGGCGGCTTCCTATGCTCTTTTTTCCGTGAATGCACCACGAAACCACATAGACACCCGCGTCCTGGATTTCATCGCCGCGCCTGAGGGGAAGGACTTTGGGAGCCTGGCCCTGGATGTCTTCGCCCATCAATTCGAGCAGAACCTTCCGTATCAGCGCTTCTGTCTGGCCAGAGACAAGACCCCGGAGACCATCCGGACCTGGAAAGCGATTCCCGCCGTTCCTACCGTTGCCTTCAAAGAGCTTGAGCTGACCTGCGGCCCCCCGGAAAAAGTCTTTTTGACCAGCGGTACCACGCGGGGACAGGAAAAGCGCGGACGACACCTTGTCCCCGATCTTCGGTTATACCACGCCTCGGCGCTGGCCCACTTCTCGCAGTGCGTGCTGCCCGAAAGGCGCCCGCTGCGGGTCCTGAGTCTGATTCCCGATCCCGAGACCCAGCCGCACTCGTCGCTGACCCAGATGGCCGAATGGGTGATGCGTGAGCTAGGGACCCCGGACAGCCGGTATTTTATCGATGCGGACGGTATGCATCTGGAAGCCTTTGCCGCAGCCGTCACCCATGCCCAGGAGACGAGCGAGCCGGTCTGTATTCTGGCGATTACCTCGGCCCTGGTTGCCTTTTTCGACTGGTGCGCCGTCAATCGGAAAACCTTTGCGCTCCCCTCCAGCAGCCGTATTATGGATACGGGCGGCAATAAGGGCAAAGGCCGCCCGCTCTCGCGCAACGGCTATTTGCAGTCGTGCTGGAAGTATCTCAAGGTCGCCGGCTATTACTGCGTGAACGAATACGGCATGACCGAGATGGCCTCGCAGTTTTACGACCACGTTTTGTACAACCGCTTTCGGAAGAGCAACGAGCCGCGGTATAAAATCGGCCCGGCCTGGACGCGCACGCTGGTCGTCCATCCCGAAACCCTGGAAGAGGTGCCACCGGGCGAGCACGGCATCCTCCGGCACTTTGACCTGGCCAACTGCGGCTCGGTCATGGCGATTCAGACCGACGACGTAGGCTATCTGACGGGCGAGGGATTTGAGATTATCGGCCGGACCCCAGGCGCGGAAGCACGCGGCTGTGCGCTGGTTCTGGACGAGTTTTTATCCGCCCAGTGACGGGTAGAGGCATGCCGTCACCCTCCCCGACCGACCTGAGCGCACGGCTGGATGCCCTGCGTGCCAACCGCATCCAACACCTTGTCCCCAGAACGGCCCGGGACATCCTGAATTGCATAGACCAGGCCGTGCAACGCTGGCTTGACCCCGCCTCACAAGAACGGCAGGAAGCCGAAGCCCGTCTCCCGGAAACGACCGGCCTCTCTGCGGCCATGATCCGGCACGTACTGCCCCTTATTTTTCGGGAGTATCGAGCGGACAGGATAGAAGCGCTCTGCGTTGATGAGTTGGGTTGTCTTGAAGTCCTTGACCGTTTTGTCCTGTCCGTTTCAGGACAAAAGCGCGCCTCCGGTCCGCCGCTGATGACGCACGTCCTGGCCGGCAACGTGCCCGGAGCAGGGCTCGACAGCATCATCTTCTCTCTGCTGGTGAAATCCGCCACTCTGGTCAAAACCTCGTCCGCGGAGCCCGTCCTACCCGTCCTGTTCGCCGGTTCGATTCGGGACATCGATCCAGATCTGGGCGCCTGTCTCAGCGTCGTTTCCTGGCCTGGGGGAAATGCCGAGCTTGAAGACCTGGCGTATGGACGGGCGGACATGGTAGTTGCGTCCGGCTCGGATGCGAGCCTGGCGGCAATCCGGAAACGTACGCGCGGGCGGTTCATCGGCTATGGTCACAAGGTGAGTTTCGGTCTGGTGACCAAGGAGAGTCTGACCGAGGCGGAAGAGATCGCTCACAAGGCGGCCTATGATGTGGCGTTATACGACCAGCAGGGCTGTCTGTCCCCCCAGCTTATCTATGTCGAGGAAGGCGGGGCCGTCACTCCAGAAGAGTTCGCGGCTCTGCTTGCCACGGGCCTGGCCCACTGGCAAACCGAGCTGCCGCGCGGTCCGGTCTCACCGGAAGTCAGCACCGCCATCCGAAGAGCGAGAGACGAGGCCGAATGGCAGGCGTTGGCCGGGAAAGACATTGTCCTGCACGCGAGCCCGAACGGAACGGACTGGACCATGGTGTACGATGCCGACCCGACTTTCGTCCAATCGCCTTTATATCGGACGATTCGGGTGAAGCCGTTACGGGACATTACGCAGCTTGGCGGGATTCTTGAGGCGTGGCGGCCCTATCTTGAAGCCGTGGGGGTGGCGGCAGGTCCAGAACGGATAGCGATTCTTGCCGATACATTAGGGGCGTTGGGTGTCAGCCGCGTATGTCCCATCGGAACCATGCAACTTCCCCCGCTGGGTTGGCGTCATGGCGGAAGACCGAGGGTTGGTGATTTGGTGCGGTGGGTTGGGATAGAGGAGTAACTGGAGAAATGGAGTATCCTCTTAATAAGGATAAGAAAAATCCTCTCCCTTCTTGTGTTGGCAGCCTGTCTACTTAGAACGCCGCGCCGCATCAAGTGCGAGATAGACAAACAGGGCAGGAACGGCGATCAAGAGAAACGCGGCTATATATTCCATAGTTACAGTCCTTTCAAATCTTTGATCCGACTATTAATCTGAAGATGAAGTCTAGCAATTCCAGCACTCACAGCTACGACGGCCACGATATCCATGATCAAAAGGCTTGTTGAGGCTTGCCCATAGTTCCCAATAAACCAGCCAATTAGACTAATATCGGTGACGACCATGATACCGAGCCAAAGTTTGAGGTAGGCAATCTGCTCTTTGGCTACCTCAAGCTCTGACATTTTCCATAGTCCTCTCAACCGGTGTCTCGATGGTACAGCAACGATTGAGTGAGAATCAACACACTGGTGGACAAAGAGGCATTGTTGAGATTATTGGAGAGTCACAATGATACAAAACGATCAAGAATTGCAAATTACTCGGGAGCGGATTGCGCGTTTTGAAGACCAGCTTGCCCGTTTACGTCAAGTCGAAACGAATCCGACAAATTACCATGCTTCGGCGTCTGGCTTTTTAGCCGAAATCGACCGCATGCAATCAGAAGTGCGAGAGTATTTATCCTTGCACCCAGCGGAAATAATCGTGGCGGGGTGAATTGGAAGCTCAGACAACAGGGAAAGAGCAGAAAATCCCCTCCTCGGAGGGGATCAGAGACAAAACACTCAGTGACATTCGCTCACCTACACCGGCGGTATCCAGCGTAAATCCTGGTAGCGCTTAATCAGGTTGCGGAACATATCCTCCGTATCCATGCATTCGTGAAAACCGGCCTGTCGAATCTTGATCGTACTGACGACGATGGGCGGTGGCGGCTCTGAGGCGCCGTAGGCAAAGGACAGGTCGGTCAACTCGAACGAGCCGCCCACAAAGTCCAGCATTTTTCGTGGAGCCTTGAGCTGATATTTGTCAACGATCGCAGCCCATTCGGCATCGTGCTTGGGCATCTCTTGCGTGAGACAGAGCGGCTCGGGCGGACCGACTTCCATGCCCAGCGCGTCGGCAATCGTCGGCCAGACATTTTGCCACACAAACACGTCGCCATTGGTGCTGTTAAACGTCTCGTTGCGCGCGTTCGGGCTGGTGGCGGCCCAGGCCAAGGAGCGCGCCAGCAGGTCGGCGTCCACCGCTTCAAAGACGTAGGGCGGGCCGCCGGGGAATGAGAGCGGCAGACCGGCTTCTTTGCGGAGTGCGGCGTAGACGCAAATGGCGGGCAGCACGTTGAGGTTGCCCTTGAGCGCTTCACCAAAAATGAGCTGAGGCCGGAAGATTGACCAGTGCCAGTCTTTTCCCTGCTGGTGCGCGCGCAGATAGTCTTCTTGCAGAAAATAAAAATTCTCGTGCTGGTGGCGCGGCCAGCGTTCGCGCGCCGGTGCGGGAAACGGTTCGATATGCGCGCCGTAGGCTTTGGTGCCCTGCAACAGCGACACGTGCTGGAGCTGGGTTGCCGCAGCCTTGAGCGGCTCAAACAGATTCTCCAGCATTCTCAGATTCGTTTCCATCTGATCCCGCTCGCGCCAGCCCTGGACCACCCCGGGCTTTTCGTACAGCGCGGTATAGACCACATGGGTCACATCGTGCATCTGGCTGAAGACTTCGGTGCAACGGGCCTGGTCTTGCAGGTCAACGGATATGAGCGTGGCACCCTCAAGGCCGTCGGGAATACGACGTGACACGCCCACAACATCCCAATCGTCCAGACCGGCGAAATGACGTACCGCGGCAAACCCGACCAGACCGGAGGCACCCGCGACTAAGACTTTTTTCCTGGCCATCCGTTCCTCCTTGTATGTCCAGGGCGCACGCTACCAATTTCGACGATCGGAGAAAACACCCTCAGAGGCCGTATGGAATTGCTGAACCCTTCCCGCTCGCATATGTTTTGAAGATGGCTTCTCTTCGCGACGATTTTCTGCGCTACGTGAGTCAGACCTCGCCCGCGCCCATGGGCGTGGAAGTCGCGCGGTCGCGCGGCTGCGTTGTGACGGACACCGGCGGCAGGGAATATCTCGACCTGCTGTCCGGCATTGGTGTGACCGGCATCGGCCATACCCACCCGGCGGTGGTCCGGGCCGTTCAGACCCAGGCGGAGCAATATCTGCACGCCATGGTCTATGGTGAGTACATCCAACAGCCCCAGGTCGATCTGGCGCGGCGGCTGGCCGAACTGACCCCCGGCGAGCTGTCGGTGACCTATTTCACCAACAGTGGCACGGAGGCGGTCGAGGGCGCACTCAAGACGGCCCGGAAATATACCGGCCGCTCCGGTTTTGTCAGTTTTGCCGGCAGCTTTCACGGCGACACGTTCGGCTCCGTGTCGGTCGGGGGCAATCCGGTCTATCGCGACCCGTTTGAACCCCTGCTGCCACACACGACCTTTCTGCCCTTTAACGACCGCCCGGCCCTGGACGCCATCGACGGGACCGTTGCCGCGGTCATTATCGAACCCATCCAGGGCGAGGGCGGCGTCCGTATCCCGGACGAGGACTATCTGCCGGCATTACGCCGGCGCTGCTCCGAGGTCGGGGCGCTGCTTATTTTTGATGAGGTCATTACCGGCTTCGGACGGACCGGCAGGCTGTTTGCCGGCGAGCACTGGCAGGTGACACCCGACATCCTGGTGGTGGCCAAAGCCCTGGGCGGCGGGATGCCCCTCGGGGCGTTTATCAGTACCCCGCAGATTATGGAGACCTTATCGCATGACCCGGCCCTCGCTCATGTCACGACATTCGGTGGACATCCGGTGTGCTGTGCCGCGGGCCTGGCCGCCCTCGACGTGCTGCTTCGGGACGGCCTCGTCCAGCAGGCCCAGGACAGAGGAGCGGAGTTCTGTCGCAGGCTGGAAACCCTGGTCGAGACCGGCCGGTGTACTGCCGTGCGGGGACGCGGCCTGCTGATCGGCCTGGACTTCACCAGCCCGCAACTGACCCAGCAGTTTGTGCAGGACTGTTTTGCCCAGGGTCTCGTCCTGGGCTGGACCCTGCACGAGGACACGGTTGTCCGCCTGGCTCCGCCGCTGGTGATTTCTTCGCAAGAGATAGAGCGCGCCGTATCGGTCATGCAACGAGTGCTGGAGCGTCTCTGAGCAGGACCACGAGCCAACCCCTCCCCCCTAATCCCCACCCCCCAATCTCTCAGTCCTGCTCGATTTTTCCCCAGGCGTGCACCTTGGTGGGCGAGATGCGGACCATGGCATTATTCGCGAACGTCAGGTCCATGGCGCGATACTGGGGATAGCGTTCGCGCAGCCGGGCCAGCATGCGGGCGTATTCGACTTCATCCTCCACCAGCGCGGTCGTGCCGGTTATGAGGACATAGGCGAGCTGGGTCCAGTCGTCGTCATAGTCGTCAATCACGATGGCCGCCTGCGGGTTTTCCAGCATATTGCGGATGCGCTTGAGGGGCTTGCCGGTTTGGCGCTTGGGCTTGTGGTCCACCACAAAATAGACGTGCTGGCCATCAAACGCATAGCAGAACGGAATCACGTGCGGCTGGCCCGCGGCATCGGCGGTCGCCAGGCGGGCAACCACATGGTCATTGATGAAGCGCTGGACGGGCTGCGGAATCACGACAGGCATACAGCGGGATCACTTTCCTGCCGGTGTCGGCGCACCGGCCGCGTTCGGCTCGGCTTGCGGATCAGCCTGGAGCGACTCACCACAAAAGGACGCCTGGGCCTCGCGGTATAATTCCTCGGCCCGGCCGGCGTAGCGCGGAGAAAAATGGAAGACCCGCAGCTCCCGCGCGCGAGCGGAACGGCCCAGGAGGCCGGCCTGTTTGGCGGTGAGATGGTAGCGCCGAGTGGCCTGGTCTTCGTCGGCATCCAGAAACGGGGATTCGCAGAAAAAGACATCCGCGTCCTGGGCCAGGGCCGCGATGCGTTCCGCGTTTTCCGGGCTGAAGAGCGTGTCCACCACATAGGCAAATTTCTGTCCCTGCGTTTCCCTGACCAGCGAGCCCCGCACCTCGCTCAGGCTGAAATCCCGGGAACGGTCCTGTCCGTTTTCCTGCCACCTGGCCGTGATCACATCCGGCTTTCCCCGGCGCAGGGCGTTCTTGAGCGCAGACAGCCACGGCCCGGGCGGAACGCCCAGCTGTGCCAAACAGGCGGTGTCCACATTCAGATGGCTCTTCTCTTCAAACGCAAACGCCAGGGAGTGGATGCGGTGATCCAGATGAGTCGCGCGAATACAGAATGCCGGCTCATCCACGACCACGCCGTGAAAGGGCTGCTCGGGTAACGTCTCCCGCCGGAAACCGCTCGCCGCCTGAAAGACGGCCCGCCGGATCGAATCCGGCCAGACCTCTGCCACCTCAAGCGAAAAACGATACCCGTCCACCAGATTCCAGGTGTAGCCACGCAGTTTGCCCTCAACGCAGTCCAGGATGCCGGGCGGACCACACAGCCACAGGGTCTGATCCCGCCCCAGAAACACCCGCAGCAGCCGGTCGAACCCGATGAAGTGATCCATATGACAGTGCGAGACACAGACGTGGCTGACCCGGCACAGGTCTCCGGCAGGGAAGCCGTCATTCTGCCCGAGGTCGAACAAGACGGCCCGGCCTTCCCAGCGCAGTTGGATATACAGCCCGGGGTCGCCAAACGGCCCGTTTACCAGACGGGGAATAAAGGCGGGATTCATAGCGGCGGCGCAGCCTGTTTTTTTGATGGTCCGAGGTTCAAACCGTGAGTGATATTATCCGTTGTGTCCCCACGGTTTGCAAGACAGGACGGGGCATAGCAATTTGGAAAGTACCACTTCCCCTCCTTGGAGGGATAATGCGAAAAGGAACCCACCCCGCCGCTAGCGCGGCACCCCTCCCGAGAGGGGATAAAATCAGGGTTATTGACAGCCGCCGGACTGGTCGTTACCCCTACTGAAACCGACACCGGCAAGAGCGGACGGGCAAAGGGAGTGACCGGCAATGGCGACGATAATCACCGAGGACTGTATCAACTGCGGGGCGTGTGAACCCGAGTGTCCCAACACCGCCATCTATCAGGGGGGGGTGGAATGGGAATTGAACGGCGCAATAAATCCCGCCATTGATGAGGACATTTTTTATATCGTGCCGGACAAATGCACGGAGTGCGTGGGGTTTTTCGATCAGGAGGCGTGTGCGGCCGTGTGTCCGGTCGACTGTTGTATTCCGAACCCGGACATTGTCGAGACGGAAGAGGTATTACTGGCGCGGGCCAAGGAGTTGCATCCCGAGGAGACGTTTGGGGAGGATTTCCCCTCGCGTTTCAAAGGCGAAGGGGGCGAGGCTGCCCCGGCTGCGGAACCTGCTGCACCGGCGGCTGCGCCGGCCCCACAACCCGCCCCGGCCGCTGCCCCGGCCCCGGTGGCAGACTCTGTCGCCCTCTCCATTCCGAGCGTGGACGAATGGGAGGTGCCGATTAACTGCCATCGTTGCGACGGGGAATTCAGCGCGCCGTTTCGGCATTTTCGGATTGGCATCGTCTTCTACTGCACCCACTGCGGCGGTTCGCTCGTGGTCAATTCCTCCATGTTCAAGGATGTCGCCACCGCCCTGGACAGCTTCCACGCGCAGTGGGTCAGCGACTTTGAGGCGTTTCAGGCAAAACGGCAGCGTGAGCTCGAAGAGTTTGAAGAACGGAAGCGCGTGGACCTGGAGAACTTTTCGACAACCCTCAAGCAGGTAGTTTCCAAGGCAAAGCCGGCCGGCCGGACCCACCGGCGTCTGTCGCTGTTCGGCTTTCAGCGGGTGGGCTAGACAAAGGCATATTCCTCACCCCTCCAGGGAGGGGTGAGGGCCAAAGCGCCTGCCAACCGTCAGACAGGTTCATTGGCATCCCACGTCTATGGGCGGCGTGCCGTTGTAGGGGCAATTCATGAATTGCCCCTACGGATCAGCCCGAACGGGGCCACCACCTCATGTGCAGCACCTCTCCCAAGAGGGGATTGAGCGTTACTGCTCGTACTTTCTCCCCAGTTCCATGGCTTCCGGCACGCCGAGCAGGGTCGTCAGCTCTTCAAACGACTCCCAGCCGGCATCCTGCACAATGCGGCCCGTGGTTTTGAGTTCCTGCATGGCGTCGCGCATGCGGATGTAGGCGGCCATCAGGGTTGCGGAATAAATGGTCAGCTTGAAGCCGTATTGAGCGAGTTCCTGCACGGGCAGCAGTTGTCCGTTATACAGCAGCGGCAGGTCGCCAAGCTCCTGGACGTAGCGCTTGATATCGTCGTGCGTTTTAATCCCGTCCACAAAGATGAGATCGGCGCCCGCCTCTCTATACGCCCTGGCGCGCTGAATGACATCGTCCCAGCCATTGACCGCCAGGGCATCGGTGCGGGCAATAATCACGAAGTCCTGACTGCGCCGGGCGTCGCACGCGGCTTTGACCTTCGGGACCATATCGGCCAGGGGGATGACCTGCTTCCCGGATAAAAACCCGCAGCGCTTGGGCCACACCTGGTCTTCCATATGCAGCGCGGCCGCTCCGGCCGCTTCATATTCACGGACGGTCCGGTACACATTCACCGGGTTGCCGTAACCGGTGTCCGCATCGCACACCAGCGGAATATCAATGGCGCCCGCGATGGCACGCACATTCTCGACCATCTCGGCCATGGTCAGCAGCCCCACATCCGGGAAGCCGCGCGAGGCCGCCGTCCCGAACCCGGTCATATACACGGTCTCAAACCCGGCGGCTTGGGCAATCTTGGCCTGAAACGCGTCGAAGATGAACGGCGCGACAACCATCTCGGGGCCGTTGAGCAGGGCGCGCAGACGGGATGCAGTACTCGGCATGATTTCCTCCTTCTAGGTGCATATGAAGTGACCGCTGGCAGGGGAAAACCCACCCCGCCGCTCCGCGGCACCCCTCCAAGGAGGGGATAAAAAACTCCCCTCCGTGGAGGGGTGGCCCGCAGGGCCGGGGTGGGTTCCGCCGACTCCGGTTCCCCTTGACCCGCCTTCGGCTCACGACACCGCGCGGCGTTTGTACCATACGTTCCTTGGAGATGCGGTTTTCAGTGTATCGTACCAGTCCCCGGCGCTACCACTCGGTCCGCGCCGGCGGTAAGGCTCCACTCGGACTGGGGGCGTCAAAGAACTCATGGCCGGCCTGCGTTGCGCGGCGCAGATAACGCTTGAGAAGCCGTTCAGAGCGCTTGAGCAGTTCGTTTTTCCCCCGAAAGACCTGTTCGCTCACCCATTCGTCGCGGATCCAACAGTCGAACGAGGCCTCCTGAATAAAATTGAACTCCATCAAGAGCCCCAGTTCCTGGGTATCAATCACGATGGCGCGCAGCGACAGACCGGAGTCGACAATGGCACCGCGCAGATTGGGCGGGAGGGGCATGGCGCGTTTGATCTTGTCGATCTCGCGTTGGGAGGACTTTTTTTCAAGCAGGGAGACATAGCCCCACGCGCCAGGGGCCGGGTCGGCCTGGGCCAGGAGTTGCGCGTTCAGATCGGTCAGATTCTTCTCGGCCTGGACCTGGTCGTAATCCTCGACGGTCTTGAAAAACGAGGCCCCGGCCGGAGCCTGCCGCTCGGACGGGTTGGCCCGCTCACGGCTTTTGTGCTCCTCCACCCACCACTCGTTCTCCTTGGGCTTTCTTTTCTTTCGCTCCGCCATTGCGCGTTTTTCCCGCTGGTCGTTACTGAGCCGGCAACAGATACGAAAATCCCGCCGTAAAGGTATGCGTATTCAAGCCGCGGTTTTCGTCATACAGGCTGGCATTCGAGGCGTGCCGGAAACGATAGCCGAAATTGATGGCCAGGTTGTCGTCAATAAAATAGGTGCCGCCGCCGCCCACCATTTCGGCAAAATTGAAGCCGCCCCCAAGGTCGTAGCCCTGGAGGTCCTGATACATGACGCCCAGCCCCCCCTCGATATAAGGGTAGAACGGAATGCCGAGGTCAAAATGATAGGTCAGCACCGGCAGCATCAGGCCGACTTCAAAAGAACCCTTGTGGCGCTCAAACCCCCGGCCCTGGGATTTTTGGGTGAGTATGGAGCCAAACGGCTCGGTGGCGATTTCGAGCGAGCCTTTGGGCAAAAACCATTTGGAGCCCTGAAAGGCCGTATAGCCGATACGTAAATGCACCGGGACTTTTTCAATTTTCCGCGACCCGGAATCCGCGCTGATGGTATAGCCGGACTGCATCCCAAGCGACCATGTGCCCGCCTTGGGTAAATCGTTCGCCCAGACTGCGGAAGTCGCGAGACCCAGCATCCCGCCCACCGCGACCAGGGCACACAGCCCGCGTTTCATTTGTTTTTTTGTCATGCTTGCCTCTCCTTATTTGCCCCGTGACACGCCTTGCCGCTCGTAGAGGTTTACGGACTGACAGACAGTCAGGCTGGTGGGGCTGTCCGCTCTATCAAGGCGCGCAAGGCTTCCCCCTGCTGGTGCAAAACTTCCATCGTTTCTTGATGCTGGTCTTTTGCTTCCTGGTGTTGACCGTCCCGGGTGTTGAACGTCTTTTTCATGCTCCATAATCCGCCGGCGATCAGGACGCACTGTATCGCACCAATCAGCACTTGAGCAATCAAGGCACAGCCTTGGAGCGTCAGGCTTGCCGTTTCATACTCGGTCATAATTCCTCGTCTCCCAAGACCTGACACTCGGTTTCAACAAAATCCTTGCTGGTGTCGTCCCATCCGAACGCCTTGATGGTTCTGACCTCACGTTCATAGATGGAGATCACCAGATACGAGGCATCCGGGTAGGACGGCTCATCACCGAACATGGCCTGGGCTTTATCTTCGGCGGAAAAATAGGCGTCGTGGTTGGGATGGGAGTGGTAGAATGCCGTCAGCTCGGCCCCGGCATCGACCGCTTTCAGTACGGCCAGCAGTTCTTTGGGTTCCATGAGATACGCAATCGTGGCATCCCGCGGATAGGTGTGCGGGTCCTTGGCGTGCATGGCGTTCTGGATATTGGTGATGCGGCGGACTTCCTCACGGCCGTCCACCCGCACGACGGCCCCACAGCACTCCTCGGGAAAAGTCTCCCGCGCGTGCTGACTCAGGGCCGCATGTGTCTCGGACGTGAGCTGTACCACTCCGGCGTTTCCTTCTCTCCGCGTAACCTTCGGATTATGGCTGTCTCCCATAGAAAAGTCAAAATGCCAACCCTCCGCTATCCCCTCTCGGGAGGGAAAGAGGAAACGTGTCCAGCATGTGTTTGGTTGCGGGAGGACACGCTTCCTCTTTGTGCCGCGTAGCGGCGGGGTGGGTCGGCTCGCAGGTGCGCTCAAGGAACCCACCCCGGCCTTTCAGGCCACCCCTCCAAGACATGTGATGCGTATTGCATTACTCGGTGGACCCTCGCGCCCCTGCGCCGTGCAGGGGCCAGGAGTGCGGGCTTCCAGCCCGCAAGCGGCCAAGATGGCCGCGCTCCCAGGAAGGGGGAGGGCGAGCGGCCCGAGGCGGGGGCCGCTGGACCGGTCCCTGGGAGGCTCACGCCACAATATGCATCACACGTCCAAGGAGGGGATGCTCTACGCCCTCTTCCCTGGAGGGAGAGGGCTGGGGTGAGGGGCTCCCCCTCGTTGCTCTTTCTTCCGACCCAGCTATAGTGACACGCATTTCAAACAGGAGCGGAGTCGTATGGTCACGATTGAAGAGTTCAGCAAAATGGACTTGCGGGTGGGCACCGTCACCTCGGCAAAACCCCACCCCAATGCCGACCGCCTGCTGGTCCTCACGGTCGATATAGGCGAAGAGACCGAACGCCAACTGGTGGCGGGCATCCGGGCGCATTACAGCCCGGAGGAACTCGTCGGGCGGCAGCTTGTGGTGGTCGCCAATCTTCAGCCGGCAAAGCTGCGCGGGGTCGAAAGCCAGGGCATGCTCCTGGCCGCCTCGGACGGCGACCAGGTCATTGTCCTACGCCCGGAAAAACGAGTCCGGGTCGGCTCGCAGGTCCGGTAGGGGGCGGGAATCTGCTGTCATGACCCGGAGCAACGGTACGACGAAACCCACCCCGGCCTGCGGCCACCCCTCCGAGGAGGGGATGAGGATCAGGACTTGGAGAAACGGTTGATATCGATCACGGCACGCTCGTGCAGACCCTCACCAATCTTGGTGGCATCCTCGTTGTAGGCCTCAACCGTGAACTTGAGCCGCCGGCCCTTGATTTCCTCCAGGCGGACTCTGCCGGTCACCCGCTGGCCGATCTGGGTGGGTGCAATATGCCGGACATCGACGTGGAAGCCGACGGTCTGTTCGCCCTCGTCCATATAGGGGGTGAGGAACCGCACGCAGGTGCCTTCCATCAACTGAATCATGGCCGGCGTGGAATACATGCGCGGTGCGTCCGGCCCGAGATGGACGATACCCATCTCGGGTGTGGTGGTAATGGTCTGCTCGAAGATCATGCCTGTTCTGAGTGCGTCTTTCATGCCTTCCTCCACACGCGGGTCACGGCTACGGCAGCAGCGAGGCGCGGGTGATTTCCTTGCGGTCTGATTTCTCCAGGGCTTCGCCCGCCTGCGCCAGCGGGAACTCGGCGTCCACCAGCTCGTGGTACGGATAGGTATCCATATGCGCGGACAGGAAATTCAGCGATTTGTGCAGATAGTGGGGATTATAGGTGGCCACGCCAATGATCTGGGGCGACTTGAAGGTAATGAGGGCCGGCGGGACCTCGACGGTCAGCCCAGGAGAGATATTCCCGATCTCAATGACCCGCCCGCCGCTGCGCACCAGGTTGATGGCTTCCAGAAATGCCTGGGGCACGCCGGCCACCTCCAGGACCACATCGGCACCAAGGCCGCCGGTCAGCTCCCGCACCTGCCCGACCCGCGCTTTGGTGTCGGTATGCTCGCGCATGTCCACGATCTCGTCCGCGCCAAAGGCTTTGGCCCGCTGGAGGCGCAGGTCCACGCCGTCAATGGCGATGACCCGCGCGCCGCGCGCTTTTGCCACGGCCATGGCGTGCAGGCCGAGGCCGCCGGCGCCCTGCACGACCAGGGTTTCTTCGTAGCTGAGCCGGGCCCGGTCCAGCCCAAAGAAGACCTCGGACAGGGCGCAGTTGGCGGCCGAGGCGGCGTGGTCGGGCACGTTGTCCGGGACTTTGTAGATGTGCTGGCCGGGGTGGATGTAGTAGTGCGTGGCGAACGGCGTGTGAAAATGCGGCGGGTCGTGCGGGCCGACGCGCCGGGCACGAATGCCCAGCACCACGCAGGCGGCCGCGTTTCCGGCCCGGCAGTTCACACAGTTGCCGCAGGTCTCGTAATAGACCGGCGCAATGCGGTCGCCCTCTTTTAAGGGCTGGCCGGCCGTGTCGTGGGTGACACCCTTGCCCAGCTTATACACCTGGCCCACCATCTCGTGGCCGGGCATGACGCCGCGCCTGCCGAACTCGCCGCGCCACATGTGGACCTCGGAGCCGCACACATTGGTGCGACTCACCTCGGCCAGAATGGCGCCCTCTGCGACCTCGGGCAGGTCGTACTCAAAAAACTCTATGGTTCGGGCCTTGGGAATAAAACTGACGGTCCCCTTCATGATACCCCTCCTGTTCGTATCCCCCCTCATCGGGGGGACTCAGAATGTCGGCGGTCGGTATTCGCCGAACTCGTTGCGCAGCGCGTCCGAGATCTCGCCCAGGGTAACGTAGGCCCGCACGGCATCGATAATGGCCGGCATCAGATTGCCCCCGTCCCGCGCGACCTGTCCAACCCGGTCGAGCGCGGTCTGGGCCGCGGCCTGGTTGCGTTCGGCGCGCACCCCGGCCACCCGCTCTTTCTGGCGTTCTTCCAGGGCCAGATCGACCTTCAGCAGTTCGTCGTGGTGGTCTTCTTCGACCGTGAAGTCGTTCACCCCCACAATAACCTGTTGCTTGGTTTCAATGGCCTGCTGATAGCGGAACGCGGCGTCGTGAATCTCGCGCTGTTGATACCCGTTCTCAATGGCCTGGACGGCTCCGCCCAGCTTGTCGATCCGGTCGATGTATTCGACCGCCTTGGCCTCCAGTTCGTCGGTCAGAGATTCGATAAAATACGAGCCCGCCAGGGGATCGATGGTGTCCGCGGCCCCGGACTCGTAGGCGATGACCTGCTGGGTGCGGAGCGCAACCCGCACGGCGTCTTCGGTGGGCAGGGCCAGGGCCTCGTCTTTGGAGTTGGTGTGCAGCGAGTTGGTCCCGCCGAGGGCCGCGGCCAGGGCCTGGAGGGTCACCCGGATGACATTGTTGTCCGGCTGCTGGGCGGTCAGCGTCGATCCTGCCGTTTGGGCATGGGTGCGCAGCATCCACGAGCGCGGGTTTCTGGCCTCAAAACGCTCCTTCATGATTTTGGCCCACAGCCGCCGGGCGGCCCGGAACTTGGCCACTTCCTCGAAGAAATTATTATGCACGTTGAAAAAGAACGACAGCCGGGAGGCAAACGTATCGACATCGAGGCCAACGGACTGCGCGGCCTCAACATAGGCGATCCCGTCGGCCAGGGTAAACGCGATTTCCTGGGCCGCGGTCGAGCCGGCCTCGCGGATATGGTAGCCGGAGATCGAAATCGTGTTCCAGTTCGGCACTTGATCGGCGCAAAAGCCGAAAATATCCGTAATGATCCGCAGGGACGGGCCGGGCGGATAAATATAGGTGCCGCGGGCGATATATTCCTTGAGCAGGTCGTTCTGAATGGTGCCGTTGACCTTATCCCAGGGCACGCCCTGTTTTTCCGCCACCGCCAGATAGAGCGCCAGCAGAATGGAGGCGGTGGCGTTGATGGTCATGGAGGTGCTGACCTTGTCCAGCGGAATACCGTCCAAGAGCGTTTCCATGTCGGCCAGCGAGTCGATGGCCACGCCGGCCCGGCCGACTTCTCCGGCGGCCATGGCGTGGTCGGAATCCCGGCCCATCTGCGTGGGGAGATCAAAAGCCACGGACAGGCCGGTCTGGCCCTGCTCAAGCAGGTAGCGGTAGCGCTGATTCGACTCCTCGGCCGTACCAAACCCGGCGTACTGACGCATGGTCCAGAAGCGACCGCGATACATGGTGGGCTGAACACCGCGGGTAAAGGGATACTGGCCGGGAAAGTCGAGCTTTTCCTGGTAGTCGCCGTCCTGGGTATCCTCGCTGGTATACACCCGCTTGATCTCTATGCCCGACGTGGTCTCAAAGCGTTCCTTACGCTCCGGAGACCGCGACAGGGCCTTCTTGAGAACGGAGTCTTCCCAGGCGTTCCGGGCTGTTGTCACCGTCTTTGCATTGCTCATAACGCACCCTCAAATCGGCAGAAAAACAGGCTCTCTGCCTACAGTAAAACCGGTGCGGAGACAACCGCCTGCCTCCCCTCCTCGGAGCGGTGGGCTCTCCGCATGGAGTGTACCAGAGGAAACCC
>JAJEFA010000003.1 GCA_022820725.1 Candidatus Binatia bacterium | reverse complement strand
TCCTTCATCCCTCAGCCGGCCTGGGAATACTACTTCTACGACGGCATGGACATGGAGATTACGGAAACCGGGACCTACCCGCCCCCGGAAGGCTGGGGCCAGAATGTCCCGTCCGGGTACCAAATAGACGAGCAGGGGGTGTTGATTGGTTTCATGGGTGGGGGCTTTCCCTTCCCGGATATCAGTGCCGGTGACCCACAGGCGGCGCAGAAAGTCATCTGGAATATGTTGTGGCGGCCTGGGGCCGAGGACTATGTCATGCCCATGGTAGCGTGGTCACGGAGTCCGAACGGACAGTTGGACCGCCAGTTTGAGTTTACCGCGGTCGCTTCCCGTTATGCCCAAGGAGACCACTGTCTGGTACCGGGCTATGAAGAAGTGAAAACCAAGCAGCTGATGGAATTCCGCTCGCCGCGTGACTTGGCCGGGGCGAAAATGCTGACCAAGACCTATGTGGATCACTACAAAGAGGACAATGGTTGGATGTATATGCCCGCCCAGCGCAAGCCGCGCCGGACGTTGGCCTCCGAGCGCACCAGTGAGGTCATGGGCATGGATTACACCATGGAAGACGCCATGGGCTTTGGCGGCAAGGTGTATGAGCACACCTGGAGCTATCTGGGGAAGAGGCGAGTGATCGCCACGATCAATGTCGAGACCAACCCGGAAGCCGGCGGTCCGCATCTATGGGTACCGAAGAACGCGCGCTGGGAGGTACGCGAGGCGCATGTGCTGCTGATCGACCCCAAATCCGACAGCCACCCCTATAGCCATAAAATTGTGTTTATCGACACCGAGACGTTCTGGACGCTATGGATGTTCGGCTTCGACCGCCAGGACGATCTCCTTTTGCGTATGAACCAGCACTTTCTCAAGTATTCCGAGAGCTTTGCCCACGATACGGTTGACCAAGCACCCTATATGAAGCTGGATTTCTCAAATAATGTCGGACAGCGATTATTCTATCATCTGGGAGAGACCGATATTAACGCCAAAAAGCCGCACGCGACTTTCTCGCACTGTTATGTCATGACGAGACATTTCTCCTCGGGGCGGGCCAAGCAAGTCTATTCCGTCCGCAATATGGTCAGTGGGCGGCGCTAGACCTCTCAGGATAGTATCCTATGCGCCTTCGTATTTGTCTCGCCTCGTGTGTCCTCTTTCTCGCCTTGGCTGTGATGCCGGCACCGTCGTGGGGCATCATTGCCGTCACCGATGACGTTGAACTCGAAGGGTTTGTCAAAACCCAAAACATCATCCGCACCCCGATGTTTCGGGATGCGGAATTCATCATGCAGCGGAATACGGCGCAACTGGAGGGCAAATATTATTTTTTGCGTGAGAGTCAAGCCTTTGGTCGTTTCGCCACCGGCCCGCTGGAAGAGGCCACGCTGACCCTCATCGGTCGTGGCGTGTATGACTCGATTTACGACATTCGACACACGTATAACGAGGCGTTCGGCAAGGATGAGCGGCTCAACCGGCAGTTTGAGTACAAACTTCGCGAAGCCTTTGTCGATATGGTACTGCCCCCGTTCACTCTCCGGCTGGGCCGCCAGCAAGTCGTGTGGGGGGAGACCGATAATTTTCGGGCGCTGGACGTTATTAATCCTCTCGACCTGCGCTGGCACGCCAACTGGGAGCCCTGGGAGGATATTCGCATCCCGCTGTGGATGGCGCGAGCGATTTACGACATTGGTAAACTCGGCCCGCTCGAAGAATCCTTTGTCGAGGCCGTCTGGATTCCGTGGGATTTTCAGCCCAATAAAGTAGCCGCCGACCCCCGTCGTCCGTGGCCGTTTATCGGTGACGGTTTTGCTGCCGTCCCCAACTCCATCATGTTTGGAGATGAACTCCTTGACCTCGTCACTATGGTGAGGGATGACAAGCCGAGTAAAAAATTCAAGAACGGCCAGGCCGGAGTCCGCTTCAAGGCCATCTGGGGCGGGATCGATTTCAGTCTCAACTATTTCTACGGCTTTTCCGCGGACGCCGGCTTCAAGGTCCGTGGCCATCGTGAGGGCAATACTTTCCGTGCCATGCTTGACCGTGTGCATCCGCGCTCCCATGTTGTCGGCATTGCGGCCAACTATTCGGAGGAAAAATATACACAGTCAGTTTTCCGGGTGGAAACGACTTTTACCACAGGTGTGCCTGTCGCGCTTGACCCGACTGCGGCATTCACCCGACTCGACCCGGATGGGAATCTCTTTGACACCGCTGACCGTTCGGTCGTCATGCTGGCTATTGACCGCCCAACCTGGATTCGTCCACTGAATGATATACGGACGTTTTTTCTCTCCGCGCAGTTCTTCTGGCGGCGCTATCTGGATTACAGCCGGCTCTACCGCGGCATTCCGTCCGTTCTTCGTGCCCGCAACAGTGACGGCGAGGTCGTACCGGGTCGATTCGTCAGCAAGAATAGAGACAAAGTCGATCAGAACGAGTTTGTTATTACCTTTTCCGCTTCCACCAGCTATGGGCCAGGCGGGCTCTGGCAGCCGTTGTTTGTGTTTGCGCTCGATCCGCTCTCCACAGGGGCGTATAACAAACTCGCTATGGACTACCTGTGGTCAAACTATTTCATCTTGCGGTTCGAGCAGAATTTCTTCTGGCGGGTTCGCTCGCACGACCCCGGTCCCTGGGGCATTGGGGACCTATACGGTCGCCCCCGCGACAGCCGCCACGAGAGTGTTGTCAGCGCGATCTTTCAGTTCTAGAACGAGCTACGTTTCCGAGGCGCGGAGGCGGTCTATCCGCCTCTGGACCTCGGGCGCAAAAGACGCCTGTGGGTCCAACTCGATCGCGCGTTCATAGGCGACCAGCGCTTGTGTTGGTTGCCCCAAGCTTTCCAGTGCTTCACCCAGATTGGCATGGGTATAGGCATAGTCCGGGTCTAACGCAATCGCCTGTTGCCACTCGTCCGCCGCAGCCTGGTGTTTGCCCTGCGCGGCAAAAATATGGCCCAGGCGGTCATGGATATACGATGAGGTGGGAACGAGTTGGAGGGCTTTGCGATACGCGGCCACGGCCTCTTGAGTATCGCCGTTGGCTTCGAGCGTACGGGCAAGATGAACATGGGCCATTGCATTATTCGGGTCGAGCCGCAGCGACGCCTGTAACATGTCAATCGCCTCATCACGCGCGCCATGATCCCCAAGCGCCAGCCCGAGCAGGTGGTGGGCCTTGGCATTGGTCGGCGCGAGACGAACCGTTTCGCGCCACTCAGCGATTGCCTTATTCAAGTCGCCTGTATCGTAAAACTCTTGCCCCTGCCGAAGGTGAAGAAGGGCTTGGGACGGCAAAGACCGCGGCGGTAACGGGTCGGACGGTTGAGCGGGTGGCTCGGTCGCAGGCTGCGGGGCTGGGGTCGGCAGTGGTGGGGGTACGGCCGGGGCGGGTGTCGCTGGACGGGCAGGGCGAGCACGGGCAATTTCGCGCTTGGGCGCTGCTTTTGCCGTCTTGTTGGTATGCGAGAAAAGGATCTGAGAGTAGGCTTCTCCTGCAGTCCCGTTTTCGTGGACAAAGACAATGGCCACCCGGTCGGCGCGTTGTTCTACAGTAAAGGGCGGAATCTTGGTCCGTTTGAGGTCCAGGACAAGCCGGAGATGGCCCGGATGCGTACCAAGGCGAACCTGGGTAAGGAGTTCGTCATCCGCCTGGTACACGGCTGTCGGCGTGCCCCGGCGCGGGCCCTGTACGTCAATGACCAAACGGGAAGGAGACGAGAGGGCAAACGAATTGACGGTATCCGGCGGACGCGAGAACTGAAAGAGGACGGAGCGCCGATTTCCTTGTACCGAGAGTTGGACTTTCTGCAGACTCAGCAGATCGGACTGGGCAAAGGCTGGGGCCCACCCTATGCCGAACCAGACGGATATCGCACTGACAAAAATCCACACCTTGCGCACGGTTATTCTCTCCTGCCAGGTTTTAATCTACTACAGCCGGCTCTTTTTCAACAACTCGCTCAGCCTGGAGAAGTGCGTCAGCGTCATGGGTGAGGTAATAGCAGGCGACTGTACACAGGACACACAGTAGGCCCGCGCTATAGAACATACTGCTCAAATTATAATAATCCACCACAATACCAAAAACTGGTGGAGCAATGGTCATCCCAAAGCTATGGACCGTCAGGAGCGTACTCATCACCGTTCCCATACTCGAACCCGGTGTGTGCTCCATGGCCAGTGCCATGTGAGCGGGATAGGCCAGCCCAAACCCCGCACCAACCAGGGCATTCAGGACGAGTAAATGCCAAAACGTTGAGGTCAAGGGAAAACCAGCCAAGGAAATGGCGCTGATCAGGCTCCCGATACCGATGAGGATCGCCTTATTCATACGATCGGACAGTCGTCCGCACGGGGCCTGTAGGACGGTGCTGATCAAAACGTTCAGAGAGATCAGCGCCCCTACCTGTGAGGTGGTCAGCGGCAGCAGAGAGGCCGACAGCAGGGGCACAAAGACCCAAATGAGGGTGCTGGACAAGGCATATACCACCCGAAAGAGAGCGACGCCAAGAATGGGCCGCGAGGATAAAACCGTGTGCCAGGAGGCGATATCCTTTTTTTCTGTAACGTGATGTTTCTGGACTTCGGGTAAGAAGAAGAGCAACAGGAGTAACGACAACAGGCTCAGGACACCCAGGAGAATAAAGCTGGCCTGCATATTGAACAGGTCTTTAATCACCCCACCCAAGATCGGCCCCCCGGCCACGCCGCCCAGAAAAGCCGTATTGACATAGCCGGCATACGCTCCCTCTTTTCCTTTGGGGGTCAGGTCGCCCACATAGGCCATGGAAACCGGCTGAACCATGGCGGTGGCTACCCCTTGGAGAGCCATGATTATGATGAGCGTCAACAGGCTGTCGGCGAGCAGATAGGCAACCGAACTGAGGGCGTAACCGAACAGCCCCCAGAGGAGAAACGCCTTGCGGCCATGTCGGTCCGAGGCCCGACCGATAAGGGGCAGTAGGAAAGTGCGAGACGCCGAGTGGGCTCCAAACAAAATGCCAACGGCTACGCCGCTCGCGCCGAACTCCTGGGCGTAGATGGGGATAAAGGGAATCACCACCCCGTTGCCCAGCATGGTGGCAAACAGCGCTACCGACAGAACAAAAAGCGGCCCGCTCATACTGCCCTCTGAGCTATCAGCCGCTTGGAGGAACAGCTAGGCCGCTCCCTAGTCAGCCCAGTGCTCTCGTCCGAAAAATCGAATCTCTGGCTATTATGTAACAGTGTCGCCTACTCTGCCCGGACCGAGGGCCACTGTTCCGCCCAGGGCTTGGCCTGCTCAAGCTGTGAGGCGAGACGAAACAGGATGTCCTCTTGTCCGTAGGCGGCCACGAGCTGAACGCCGATGGGCAGTCCCGCGCTGTTCCAATGCAGCGGCAGCGAGATGGCCGGCTGGCCGGTGACATTAAACGGCACGGTAAACGGCATGAGAGTGGCCGACCGTCGGGCCCCTCCAAGGGGGTTCTCCGGTGTAGAGACAAACTCGCCCAACCGGGGCGGGGGCTCGGCGAGAGTTGGGGTGACGAGGATATCAAAGCCGGCGGAGCCGTCTTCGGGCTGCCACCAGTGGGCGAGCCGACGCGTATCGGCCTGGAGCCACTCAATAGCTTCGATATAGCGCGTCGCAGTACGGGCTCGACCGATTTCAACCATGGCCCAGGTGTGAATCTCCACATCATCCTGGGTGACGGCTTTGCCTGTCTGTTTGCCTAGGGTGTCGATATGGGAGGCGATGGCGCTCGTCAAAATCGCCCATACGTGCCGCCGCCGCTCTTGCTCGTCGTTCAGCGCACTGGGGTAGGAGTCCTCAACCGTGTGACCGAGTGAACTCAGAAGCTGGGCCGTTGTCTGGACGGCTGCAACACAGTCCGGATGCAGCGGGGTTGCCTGCCCAGGGAAATCCGCCAGAGCGCCAATCCGCAATACTCCCGGATCAGCACCGATCTCTTCAAGAAAAGGGCGCGCCGGAGGGGTGGCAAAATACGGATCGCCCGGCATAGGGCCGGCAATCGCATCAAGAACCGCGGCCGTATCGCGGACACTCCGCGTCACAACATGCTCGTTGACCAGACCCTGCCAGACCTCGCCGTATTCCGGTCCGAGAGAGGCGCGTGCGCGGGTGGATTTGAGCCCGACCAGACCGCACTCGCTGGCCGGCACCCGAGTCGAACCTCCGCCGTCGTTGGCATGGGCCGCCGGGACCATGCCCGAGGCTACGGCCGCACCGGCCCCACCGCTGGAACCGCCGGTGGAATGCTCCGTATTCCAGGGATTCCGACTTGGGCCGTAGGCATCCGGTTCGGTCGTCGGCATAGTCGCAAACTCGGGGGTGTTGGTCTTGCCGAGGAAGATGAAGCCCGCGGCTCTGAGTTTAGCAGCCATATAGGTGTCTTCTTTTGCGGTCCATCCCAGCTCTTTCAGAAAGCGGCTGCCTTGATGATAGGGGTCGCCGGCGGAATGACAGCCAAAGTCCTTGAGGAGAAACGGGACACCGGTGAATGGCCCAGCGGGCAACTGAGACGATTTGGCCTGGTCGCGCGCTTTCTCAAAAAGAGGCGTGATCACGGCGTTGAGCTGCGGGTTGACGTGCTCAATGCGGGCAATGGCGGCGTCTACCAGTTCGAGCGGCGTTGCTTGTCCTGTCCGGACGAGATCGGCTTGCGCCAGTGCGTCAAGGTGGGCGAGTCGGTCAGCCATAATACATTCCTCCAGTGCGGATACCTCCTCCTAACAAAGGCAAAAGGAAATGAGAAGGGAGACACGCGTCAAATCAAGCTTTCCCTTTTACAAGCTTTGACAGTCACGTCTTGTCTCAACCCTCCCTGGGCATTCTCTATCTTTATGTTGTCCTGACTGGTATGCAGTGCTGACGGGAAGGAGGGGCACTATGCGTACGGACATTACCCCACCAGCGATGCGAAATATCAGAGAACGTTTCCGCTACTCTCCGGGCGTGAGGGCCGGAAATTTTTTGTATATCGCCGGTCAGGTCGGACGGGATGAGAACTTGCAGGTTGTGGCAGATAAGGAAGCGCAGTTTGTGCAGGCGTTCGAAAACGTCAAAAAAGTGCTGACCGAAGCTGGAGCGACATTTGACGATGTCGTGGAGATGGTCACCTACCATACCGACCTGCGTGACCTGCAACTCTTTATTGATGTCAAAGATCGCTACATTACGAATCTTGACCGACTCCCGACCTGGACGGGAATCGGTACTCCGGCGCTGGCGATGCCTGGGCTCTTGGTCGAGATTAAGTGCACAGCGTATCTGGAGTAATGTCGCTCCTCCATTGCAGAAAGTAGGGTACATGTCGCAAGCCGAACGAGTGGGACAAGAACAGTCCTCCTATGGGTGGGTCATCGTCTTTGCCGGACTTGTCATCAGCTTGTGCATGTACGGCGTTATTGAGTCTTTCGCCATTATGTTCAAGCCTATCGCCGAGCAGTTTACCTGGGATCGGGGAACGGTTTCGGTCGCGTCAATGATTAGCTGGACCAGTTTTGGTATCTCCAGCCTGATTTGTGGCCGCCTGAGTGATCGCTTCGGTTCCAAATGGGTGATTATTACCGGTGGTCTGTTCTTTGTGGCTGGCACGTTTTTGATGAGTCAGGTGCAATCCCTGTGGCAACTCTATGTGTACTTTGGGGTGGTGCTGGCGATTGGCCGCTCGGCGACGGGTGTCCCGATGGTGGCCCTGGTGACAAAATGGTTCGTGAAGCGCCAGGGGTTGGCGCTGGCCATTGCCCAGTCACAAAACGTAGGCTCTGCGGTGTTTGCGCCGCTGGCCGTTTTCTTGCTCGCCCATAATGACTGGCGCTGGTCGTATATCTGGCTCGGGGTGATTACCCTCATCGTGCTGCCCCTCTCCATGCTCATGCGGGATAAAAAGATCGAACCGACCGGGGCCCAGAAGTCAGGCTCAGCACTCAAGTATGATCCAGTACATGTTTCGGCCCCCGGCATGACGTTAGGTGAAGCCATGCGGACACGGGCCTTTTGGACGCTAAACCTCATGGTGCTGGGCTGCTGCATGTGTCACTCGTGCATTTTGTTGCACGGGTTCAATCATATGACTGACGTGGGCGTGTTGGAATCGGTTGCCGCCCGGGTCGTCATGCTGATGGCCGTGTTTGGCATGGTCGGGAAAATCATCAACGGTCTGTTGGCCGACCGGATTGGCGCGAAATGGGCCATTGCGCTCTTTCTCGGTCTCCAGGCGGTGATGATTCCGTTTTTTATCGAAGCCCGCCAAGCTCCCTCTTTCTACTCGTGGGCCATCCTGTTCGGGCTGGGTTTTGGTGGGCCCATGCCGGTCTATGCCATGCTCTTCCGGGAGTATTTCGGCACGCGGGCCATTGGGACCATCTTAGGCGCGTTCTTTATGGTCGCGTCCATAGGTATGGGATCGGGCGGCATGATGGGTGGCCTCTTGCATAGCGAGTTCGGGGATTATGTCGTACCGTTTCTGACGAGTACGAGTACCGGCACGATTGCGGCGTTGCTCGCCCTGACGTTGCCATCCTCGACGCGAACTGCCCGGATGCCGGTGCCGCAAGTCAGCCTCCAGACCAGTTGACCTCTACCGCAGAAAAGCAGTAATGCAGAGAAACGAGCAATGATCTCGGGGAAGCTGCCCCGGTGTACAGGGCAGCTTTGTAAAGGAGGATGAGTGTATGCAGTTCTTTAATTTTCATCTGATGCCGTGGCCGCACGTTCCCGAAGACTTTGACGATACCTCGAAATATCCCTCAGCCTGGGTCACCTTCTCGAATGAACACTATGACCCGGATAAAGGTCGTGACATCTATAATCGCTATCTTGACGAATTGGAGTATGCGGAAACGCTCGGTTTCGACGGTGTGTGTGTGAACGAGCATCATCAAAACACCTATGGCACCATGCCCTCGCCGAATATCATCGGGGCACTGCTGGCGCGGCGAACCAACCGCGTCAAAATTGCCATGGTCGGCAACGGGCTGCCGCTCCGGGATCATCCCATCCGGGTTGCCGAAGAAATCGCCATGCTGGATGTGGTGAGCGGGGGACGGATCATCTCCGGCTTCGTGCGCGGCATTGGCTGTGAGTATTATTCAATGGGAGTCAATCCGACCCACTCGATCGCGCGCTTTCGTGAGGCGCACGATTTGATTATTCGCGCCTGGACCGAGACGGGGCCGTTTAATTTTGACGGGGAGCATTATCAGGTCCGTTACGTGAATGTCTGGCCTCGCCCGTATCAAAAGCCACATCCGCAAATCTGGATTCCCGGTTTCGGGAGTAAAGAGACCATGGGCTGGTGTGCCGACCCGGCCCGCAAATACCCCTACC
Organism: Candidatus Binatia bacterium; assembly: GCA_022820725.1. Taxonomy (GTDB): domain Bacteria; phylum Desulfobacterota; class Binatia; order Bin18; family Bin18; genus Bin18. The sequence goes on along the minus strand of JAJEFA010000003.1, from coordinate 152,195 downwards.
TGGCCGTGTATATGTCTGACGATCTGGTCAAGATGTATTTTGATCAGTACCGCGACGTGGCAGAAGAGTCCGGGTATACCGCCTCGCCCTACCAGATGGGCCATTTACTGCCCATCTATGTGGCGGAAACAGACGCCCGCGCTCGGGAAGAAGCCGCGGAGCATGTGCTGTGGCTCTATCACAGAGGGCTGCGCATCCCGCTCAATATGCTCTTCCCCCCGGGCTATGTCACCCATCAATCCATGCGGCACATTCTCAATATTGCGGACGAGTTGGACTATGCGAATATGTCTTTTGACGATTTCAATACGCGGGGCTATTGCGTGGTTGGCAGTGTGGAAACCGTCAGGCAAAGACTCGTCGAATCAATCGGCAAGTTGGGCTATGGCATTTTACTGTCCCTGCTGCAAATTGGTGATATGCCGCACTACCGGACGATCAAAAATATGGAACTCTTTGCCACCGAAGTCATGCCCTATTTGAAAAAGGAGTTTCAGGACATGCCGGAGAAGTGGGCCGCGTAAGACCGCCCTTCTTGGAAGCCCGCGAGTACTATAGCGAGAGGTTCAATCCGGGCCGGCGTTGCGATTTGCGCCGCAGCCGGAGTCGGGTCCAGCCTAAGAGCCAGCCAACAAGCAACACGCCTGCCCCGGCGAGAAAGCTCGATACCGAGGCGTCACGTCGAAGTTGATTCCGCTCCAGTGTCAGGGTCTGAATCTGATCGGTATATGCCGTCTCATCGCGCTGTATTTCTTCCTGTGCGGCCTGAAGCAGGGTGTTTTCCTCTCGAAGACGCGCTAACTCCTGATTCTGTTCGGCGAGTTGGTCCTCGAGAAGCTGCACCTGACGTGCTGGAGGGATTTGCTCAGTCACGTATCCTTTCAGAATATAGCCCTCACGGCCGTCGGGGAGGGCGACGAGGTAATAATCTTCTTCGGCTTCACGGACCAATTTAACGGCATTGCCGGTCTTGAGTACGGCAATGATTTTGTTGCGCAGGCTCGGGCCTGTCCGTACCATGACCTCACGATAGTCACTCACGTATAAATCTTGCGCCTGACTGACAGTAGGAAAGAGAAGAACGAGAACAAGAAGTATTAACAGCTTCCTCATCACCACATCACTTACCACACCGAGGTTTCCCTATCGATAACTCGACTGTTCATTGAGTACAACCCCAAGCCTGAGTTGTGCCGGCTTCTGCCCTCAGAACAGAACGACTTTAAGACGGGCTGCTCGGGAGTTGCTTCAGAACGTCCAGCATCGCCCCATGCAGGTGGCCATTTGAGGCCAGGGTTTGTTCTCCATGCAGATCGAGCGTATGGCCGGAGAAATCGCTGATCCGTCCCCCCGCCTCTTCGACAATCAACGTGCCTGCGGCAATATCCCACGGATAGAGACGCCATTCCCAAAAGGCGTCGGCTCGGCCACAGGCCACATAGCACAGGTCCAGCGCGGCCGACCCGCTCCGTCTTACTCCCTGCGTGCGCAGCATAAAGGCTTCATAGTACTGCACATAAAAAGCGCTGTATTTGCGGCGGTCATAGGGGAATCCGGTGAGCAGCAGACTCTGATCGAGCTGAGAGGCTGTGGAGACACGAATGGGGTCTCCATTGAGCTGCGCCCCCCCTCCTCGCCGCGCGCTGAATGTCTCGTTCCGAACGGGGTCATGCACAACACCGACGATAGCTGTGGATTCGTGGGTGAGAGCCAGAGAGACAGCAAAGTGCGGGTAGGTATGCGCGAAGTTTGTTGTGCCATCCAAGGGGTCAATATACCAGCAATATGGGCTTTGAGGACCAGATTGAGCAGACTCCTCGGCGATAATGGTGTGGGTGGGAAAGTGGGTGCGGAGCTGCTCAGTAATCAGACGATCGGCCGCTCGGTCCACATTGGTGACGAGATCGACCATATCAGTTTTTACACTGACCTGCTTTGTCTTAAATCGGTTTTCCTGGAGCAACTCTCCAGCCCGCTGCGCAATAGCCTGCGCCACCTCCAGGGCGGCTGTCATCAAGTCGTACACATTGGTATTGTGGCAAGTGCAACTCCGGTCTGCAAGGTACGCGAGCAAACCGGGCAAAGGAAAACCATGCGTGTCCTTGCTCCCGCAAAGGTGAATCTTTTCTTACGCATTATTGGCCACCGGTCCGACGGTTACCACTTGCTCGACTCGCTGATGGCTCCCGTCAGCCTGTATGACGAAATTGAAATCACGGCGGAGAGGACGGCAGGGACGAAGCCGCACATCCGTGTGCGGTGTAACGACCCAACCATTCCCACCGACCAATCAAATCTCGCCTATCGAGCAGCGGCCTTACTCTGCCAGGAAGCTGGTATCGGTGCACACATCACTATGACCTTGCACAAAAACATCCCAGCTGGCGCAGGGCTCGGCGGCGGGAGCAGCGATGCCGCGGCTGTGCTGAAGGCGCTGAACCAAGCATTCTCACTCGGACTGAACACTGCCCATTTGTGCCGGCTTGCCGCCCAGCTTGGTGCAGATATTCCTTTTTTTATCCCGTGTCAGATGGCTCGTGTGGGGGGGATTGGGGAAGTCTTAACGCCCCTTCCACCTCTTCCGCAACGCTGGCTCGTCATTATGGTTCCGGGCTTTCCTATTTCGACTCCGTGGGCGTATCAACGTTTTGATGCGCTTCTGCCGGACTTGCCAGAGCCGAGGCCCCATGCAATCGACCGGATTCCACCACTTGACACGCAGCAATGGCCAAGTGCTGCCCTCTTCGTTAATGACCTTGAACAGGCGGTCCTGCCGGAGTGCCCCCTGATTGCGGATAGAAAAAAGCAACTCTCTGCCCTTGGTGCGGAAGTGGCCCTGATGTCTGGGAGTGGCTCCGCCGTCTTTGGCATCTTCAAGACGCAGAAGGCCGCCATGCGCGCTGCGACAGCCTTGGCTGGCTCGGAAAACGTGTTTGTCGTGACGCTGCTGGAGGATGCTTCCGATCAGGCAAGGGTTGATCTATAACCGCGGGAGTAGGTAGACTTTTTTCGCGAAAGATGCTAGTGGCTGTGGTCTCAAGAAAACTTGTTAGATTCTATAGTCCTTTGATTTCATTAAACAATCGGATCATTCGGAAACTCGTCCAATACGGTCAGCAGTCATAGTGGTGGAATATCGACGTTCGAGAAGATAAAGAGAAACTGAGCGGCCGAGAGCCATACGACTATTACTGCTATCCTGGTGGGGAGTCGCCAAGTCAGGCAAGGCACCGGGTTTTGGTCCCGGCATTCGCAGGTTCGAATCCTGCCTCCCCAGCTTCCTCTCCCCCAGGCAAGAGCAGAAAATGACGCCGTTCATACCCCCATCCGTGTGAGACACTCCGCCGTGCTAAAAATATTTTCCGGAAATTCAAATCGTCCGCTTGCGCAAGAAATATGCGCCTATCTGGGAACCTCGCTCGGTGCGGCCGATATCCGCACGTTCAGCGATGGCGAGATTGCGGTTGAGATCACCGAGAATGTGCGTGGCGGGGATATCTTTGTTGTCCAGTCAATCTGCACGCCAGGCAACGATAATCTGATGGAACTCCTGCTGATGATTGACGCCTTTAAGCGGGCGTCCGCCAACCGTATCACGGCAGTGATTCCGTACTACGGCTATGCTCGCCAGGACCGAAAGGTCGCGCCCCGAGTTCCTATTAGTGCCAAACTGGTCGCTGACCTGTTGACTGCGGCGGGAGCCTCACGGGTGCTCACGGCAGAGCTCCACGCTGGACAAATCCAGGGATTTTTCAATATTCCGGTGGATAATCTTTTTTCCGCTCCGGTGCTGTTGCCGTATCTGCGCTCCCGCATTGGCAGCGAACCGGTCTGTGTCGTATCCCCGGATGCCGGGGGGGTGGAGCGCGCACGTGCGTTTGCGAAGCGTCTGGGGGCCTCCCTCGCCATTATTGATAAGCGCCGTGCGCAGGAGAACGAAAGCGAGATTGCGGGCAAGGCGAATCGTGATGTGATTGAGATGAATGTGATCGGTGAAGTCAACGGCCGTATCGCTATTCTGGTTGACGATATGGTGGACACAGCCGGAACGTTGACTACCGCGGCAAAAGGGCTTCAAGATGCTGGGGCGCAAGCGGTGATTGCCTGCTGCACGCATGCCGTGCTATCTGGCCCGGCTATAGAGCGGGTGCGGGCTTCGACGCTCGAAGAGTTGGTTGTCACGAATTCCATCCCCATTACACCAGAGGCGCAGGAGACCGGAAAAGTCCGAGTCCTGTCCCTTGCCACCTTGATCGGAGAGTCCATTCGCCGGATTCACAATGAAGAATCCATTAGCTCATTATTCGTATAAGTCGTCGGATAGAGAAGGGAAACAATGGAAACCATCAAACTGAGTGTTGAACAGCGACAAGAAAGAGGCAAAGGAGAAATGGGCCGGCTCCGACGGAGTGGGAGAGTGCCCGGCGTCTTTTATGGCCCAGGAACAAATAGTGTTTCCGTCTGTGTCGATACACGAGAATTTCAGTATAAAGTCGAAGGCTTAGAGGGCTCCCATCTGATTGAATTTCTTTCACAGACAACAGACCTCAATGGCAGAATTGCACTCCTCAAGGATATTCAGCATCACCCTGTGACGTTGGCCCCGCTGCACATCGACTTCTATGAGATTGATGTCAAGGTGCCGATTCAGGTCGGTGTGCCCGTCCACCTTGTTGGCAAAGCGGAGGGCGTGACTGCTGGCGGGGTCTTACACTACTTCCGACGCGAAATCATGGTGGAATGCCTCCCGCTTGACATCCCTGAGAGTATTGAGGTCGATGTGACGCCGCTTGAGATCAACGACGCTGTCCGGGTTGAGGATTTGACATTACCGTCCGGCGTCTCAGTTCTTGAGGACGCTCAGCTCATGCTTGCCTCTGTCGCGGCTCCAACTGTAGTAGAAGAGACGACGGAAGAAGAAGGAGTAGACGAGGCTCTGGCCGAGGACGGAGATACATCGGAAGCTGGAGAAACCCCGAGCGAGGAGACTCCGACTGAGTGATGCGGGTCTGTTGCCGCAGATACGATGAATGTAGCACTCCTCGTATAGGCTGATGTCTGCGATCATTGGGCTCGGAAACCCCGGTCGGGACTACGAAAGAACCCGTCACAATATCGGCTTTTGGGTCATTGATATCTTAGCGGAACGATGGGGAACCCGTCTGTCTCGGTTGGTATGCTCCTCCCGAGTGGCTTGGGTGTGCTGGAACGGAAAAAAGATAGGCATTGTTCAGCCGCAGACCTTTATGAATCACAGTGGGCAAGCGGTTGTGTGCGTGTGTGAGCAGTATCAATTGCAGCCACCGGATTGTATTGTTGTGCATGATGATGTAGACATTCCGCTCGGCCGCCTGCGTATTAAACGGACTGGTGGTTCAGGTGGACACCGCGGCGTAGCCTCGATTATGACCGCTCTGGACAGCCCGGACTTTATCCGTGTAAAGGTTGGAATTGGCCGTCCTGCTGCAGGGCTTGATACTGCCAACTTTGTGCTTCAGCCCTTTACTCAGGAGGAAGAAGCCTTTATCCTCCCGGCGGCACAGCGCGCGGCGAGCGTGGTCGAGTGTATTCTCACGGACGGGCTTGAGCATGCTATGGCGTTGTGGAACGGCGTGGATTCTGCGACGCTCGTACACCCCGCGCAGGAGGAGCACTGAGAAATATCGCCCCACCCGCTTAGCACGAGAGGCGAACGAAGAGTGAGAGAAGCCCATCGGAGGAGTTCATGCCGATTTATGAGACAGTATGCATTCTTCACCCGGAACTATCTGAGGCACGGGTGAAGAATGTGATTGAAGGGATGCAAAAGACTCTGGAGCAGAGTCAGGCCGGTCTGTTGCAGGTTGAAGAGTGGGGGATGCGAAATTTAGCCTACGATATTCAGAAGCAGCGACGCGGCTACTATGTACGTTTAGAGTATGAGTCTCCTCCTCAAGCGGTCAAGGATTTTGAGCGTGGCTTACGGCTGAGTGAAGACACTATGCGCTTTTTATCCGTCGCGCGCTCCGCTCCCTCGGACGGTCAGTCTCCCATTCCTCCGGGTGGTGTCACTGATCGCTCTCCGGTTCATCCACCGGAGGCGAGTCCAGAACCCATGCCAGCAGAGGCCCATCCTGCCCCGAGTGCTCCCGTGGAAAATGCAGAATCGGCGCAGTCTGAAGTGGCGGCGGCAGCTCCAGCAGAAGCCCCAGCCGAGTCGGAAAGCACTGAGACGGCTGAGGCGCAGCCTGATTCGGAGGGAGAGGCGAACGAGGAGTGAGTGGCTTGCGTGCGGAAAGGCTATAATAAGGTTATTTTTGCTGGACAGATTGAGCGCAGCCCGGAGCTGCGGCGTACGCCACAGGGCGTAGCCATTGGAACGTTTTCCCTGTATGTGCCGAAAAGCCGCGCGCAAGAAGAGAATGTACTCGTTGACATTGTCATCTTTCGGAGTCTTGCAGAAGAGTACTGTCCCCTGTTGACAGTTGGGCGAACCGTCTTAGTAGAAGGAATGCTTGCGCCATATCGGTGGCACAAAGTGGACGATGCAAGGCAAAGAGCGTATGAGGTGCACGCGACAACCATTCGCATTCTTGAGGAATAACGACTGCATACGGTTGCTCACGAGCGAAAGAAGAGTAGAAGGATAGAGCTATGGCAAGACCACCTAGGGGGGGATTTCATCGACGAGGCGGCGATGACCGATACCCGCGACGTATGCGGCGCAAAGTCTGCCGTTTCTGTGTCGATAAGCGTGATTCCATTGACTATAAAGAGACCGCTGTCCTCAAAGATTTTATTACTGAGCGGGGCAAGATTATCCCAAGTCGTATCACCGGGACCTGTGTATGGCACCAGCGGAAACTGACCCTGGCCATTAAACAGGCACGTGCGATCGCCTTACTCCCGTATGTGGCGGCACAGGTATAGAGGGGTTGTTCTTCATGCCTATCGTTTAGTTGCGTTTTTATAGTTGCTTCCGTAGAGTAAGAGCCCATATGGAAATTATCTTACAAGAAGATGTCGAGAACCTGGGTGAAATTGGTGACATCGTCAGAGTCAAGGATGGATACGCCCGGAACTATTTGCTCCCACGCGGCTTAGCGCTGACGGCTAGTCGACGCAACGTTCGCGTCTTAGAGCACCAGAAACGTTTGGCCGCAAAGAAAAGAGAACGGGCGCAGCAGAACGCCGGTGCCGTCCGAGACCGGCTGTCCAGCCTCACCCTGTCCATCACGGCTCGTGCCGGAGAAGAGGACAAGCTCTTTGGCTCTGTGACGAACATCGATATTGAAAAGGCGCTTCAGGAACAAGGTGTGACCATAGAGCGCCGGAAAATTATCCTTGCCGAGCCCATTAAACAGCTCGGTACCTATACCGTACCGATTCGTCTCAGTAGAGACATTGAAGCGAGTGTCACCATTCAGGTCCACCCGGAAGATGCCGCGTAGCCATTTTCTTGACACACCATAGGAAAGTTGGTACGCACCAAGCGACTGAAAAGAGTAAACGTGTTCTCCAATAGATGTGAAATGCTAAACATGTTTACTCTTTTTGAACAGCGGAGTGACCTGCAGGCACGTAGCTCAGTGGGAGAGCACTTCCTTGACGCGGAAGGGGTCGGCGGTTCAATCCCGCCCGTGCCTATGCCCCAGACTCTACGTACAACCCAGAATCTTATGACAACGAAGTAAAGCAATCCCCTCTGAACAGGTGAATGAGGGGGAAAGAGGCATCGGAGATGGATGATGCCTCTTTTCTTTTTCATATGAACGACATTGCTCAACACAGCACTTCCGGCTCCGACGAGCGACCCACTGACAACGGGACGAATGCCGGTGCGACAAAGGATATCGGCCGGCGCTTCTCAAAAGCCATTGCCGCCCGTGTGGATGGAAAAGTCGTCGATGTATCTTCCCCCTTGGTCACTGAGGAGGCTGAGCCTGTTCTCCCCTCCTCTCCTGAGGGGCTCGAAGTCCTGCGTCATTCGACCGCCCACCTTATGGCGCAAGCAGTGAAACACCTCTTTCCCGAAGTCCAAATTACGATTGGCCCGGTGATCGAAAGTGGGTTCTACTACGACTTCAAGCATGATCGCCCCTTCACCCCTGAGGACTTGGAACGCATCGAAGCGGAGATGCAGGCCATTGTCGAAGAAAACCTTCCGGTCAGCCGTGAAGAAGTGCCGCGCAATGACGCCGTTCGCCTTTTCTCCCAGATGGGCGAAGCCTATAAAGCTGAAATTATCGCTGACATCCCGGAGGATGAAGTTGTCTCGCTTTACCGGCAGGGTGAGTTTGTTGACCTGTGTCGTGGCCCACACGTTCCGTCAACTGGCAGCATACCGGCGTTTAAACTCACCAGCGTGGCTGGGGCGTATTGGCGGGGAGACGAAAAAAACGAGATGCTCCAACGCATCTACGGGACGGCCTTTGCTACGCCCAAAGAACTCCGCCAACACCTTTCCTTGCTTGAGGAAGCCAAACGGCGTGACCATCGTCGGGTGGGGAGAGAGCTTGATCTATTCAGTTTCAATCCCGTTGCGCCGGGGAGTCCATTTTTTCACCCTAAAGGGACCTTGATCTATAATGAACTGATTGCCTATATGCGAGGGCTCTACCAGCGCTATGGCTACCAGGAAGTGCTGACCCCACAGATCTTTGATGTTGATCTCTGGCACCGTTCCGGCCACTACGAGAACTACAAGGAAAATATCTTTTTTACCGAGGTGGAGGGGCGTGACTTTGGGGTCAAGCCCATGAACTGTCCTGGTCATACCTATATCTATGCGGCAAAGAAACACTCCTATCGGGACCTGCCGCTTCGCTATGCCGACTTTGCTCGTCTGCACCGCTTCGAGCGCTCGGGCGTTCTCGCTGGTTTGACCCGGGTACGTTCGTTTTCTCAGGATGATGCCCATATATTTTGCACTCCGGAACAAGTCGAAAGTGAAGTCAGTGGCGTTCTACGCATGATTAATGAAGTGTATCAGACGTTCGGCTTTGAGGAGGTGCATTTCTATCTCGCGACGCGACCAGAAAAACGACTCGGTGACGATGCAACCTGGGAGCGAGCGGAAGCGGCCCTGGCTGGAGCACTCGAAGCGAATCAGATTACCTACGAGGTCAATGCCGCAGATGGCGCTTTTTATGGGCCTAAAATTGACTTCATCGTCCTTGACGCCTTACGTCGCGAATGGCAACTCGCAACGATTCAACTCGACTTTATGCTGCCCGAACGCTTTGACCTGAGCTATGTCACCCCTAACGGGGACGAAGCCCGGCCGGTGATGATCCATCGCGCGGTCCTCGGCTCCATCGAACGCTTTATGGGTATCCTCATCGAACACTGTGGCGGGGATTTCCCGCTCTGGCTGGCCCCAGTCCAGGTGAAGATTGTGACGGTTACAGATAATCAGGACGTGTATGCGCGGCAGGTCGACGCCCAGCTCAGGCAGGCCGGGATTCGTTGCGAGCTGGACCTGCGCAACGAGAAGCTGGGCTATAAAATTCGAGAAGCGGAGATACAGAAAATTCCGTACACTATCGTCATTGGAGATAAAGAGGTACAAGCCGGGACCGTGGCCCCACGGGCGCGCAAGCGAGAAAAAGTCGCACCGTTGTCCGTGCAAGCTTTTATTGAGCGCTTGAACCGTGAACGTATTCAAAGAGTAAACGTGTCCAGCATCTCATAGCTATTGGAGGACACGCTTACTCTTTCAGGAGGTGTATCATAGCTAAAGAAGCGGGAACTCGGATTAACCAGCAGATTCGCGCGCGGGAAGTCCGGGTCATTGACGTCGACGGGGAGCAGATTGGGATTCAGCCGCTAGGCGAGGCCTTCCGGACTGCACTCGGCCAAGAGCTTGACTTGGTTGAAATTGCTCCAAACTCCTCTCCGCCGGTCTGCCGCATCATGGACTACGGCAAGTACCGCTACCTGCAGAAGAAGAAGGTGCAGGAGTCCAAGAAGCACCAGACCCAAGTGATGGTTAAAGAAGTTAAGCTCGGGGCGCGTACCAGTGAGCACGACGTTGACTTCAAGATCAACCATATCCGCCGCTTTATCGAGAAAAAACACCGGGTCAAGGTCTCTGTCTTTTTCCGAGGACGGGAAATCACCCACCCGGAGATTGGGAAAGAATTGCTCGACCGGGTCTATGAAAAAATCGAAGACGTCGCCTCTCTTGAGACACCACAGCCTCGCATGGAGGGACGAAATATGTCAATTCTTGTTGTTCCGAGGTAACTATGCCCAAAATTAAAACCCGCCGTGGGGCGGCCAAACGGTTTAAAATCACTGGCAGTGGCAAGGTGCGCCGCCGCCGCGCCTACCTGCGTCACATTCTGTCAACGAAGACTCGAAAACAGAAACGGAATCTCCGCCAGCCAACGCTCGTTTCAGACTCCGAGGCCAAGGCGATCAAAAAATTGATTCCCTACTTATAGAAAGAGTAAACGTGTCCTCCAATACACATGAAATGCTGGACACGTTTACTCTTTGAGACGGAGAGGAGCAGTTCGTATGCCACGCGCAAAACGCGGCTTTAAGGCACGCCGGCGCCGAAAGCGGATTCTCAAACTGGCCAAAGGATATACCGGCGGGCGCCGCCGCCAGTATCGTCAGGCGCGTGAAACTGTCGAGCGAAGTCTCGTCTACGCCTACCGAGACCGACGGAATAAAAAGCGTGACTTCCGGCGTTTATGGACTGTTCGGATCAATGCGGCCGCACGACTGAATGGGCTGAGTTACAGCCGGCTCATGTATGGTCTATCTCAGGCTGGTGTCGAAATTGATCGAAAGATTCTGGCCGCCCTGGCCATGCAAGACCCGCAGGCATTCACCGCAGTCACAGACATGGCAAAGCAACGCCTGGCAGCCTAGTGGTTGCTTCGCCTTTTGTGTATGCGCAGTGAATTGACGGGAAGGACACCGCTTGCGGCGTCCTTTTTTACTCTAACGGAGGCGCAGGCCTTTCGACTGCAGGAAAGTGATATACTCCTGCTGGAACGCTTCTATTTGCTCTCTAGTGAGAGTACTGTCCTGAGATTCAATCCAGTAACGAAAGGTATAGCTGGCCGTCCCTTCCGCTAGTCCCCTGCCCTGATAGAGAGCCATAAATTCCCTCTTTTTTAGCAGGGCGTGAGAAAACTCGTCAAGCGTGCTGACTAACTCGGCAAAACCCGCCTGGGCGCTGGCCACGACAGAGAAGTCGAACCACGAGCCTGGATAGCGAGAGGTCGGGGCATAGCTGGTGGCCGGAAAAATGGGTCCCTCAAACCTGTCGAAGTCGAGCTCGAACCAGACTACCTGAGCGGTGGGGGCAATTTTCGCCAAGAGAGGATCGGACAAAAAGCCAAGCTGGCCGACCACCGTGTCTTGGAGGGTGATGTCAACATACCCGCCGGGTGTGTGCCACGGCACAGTTGTTGTTGTAGCAGGAACAAATGCTAATGTGCCTAGGCTGAGCTGTTCGGCGAGTGCCTCAAGGGCACCTTTGATCTGGCGAAAATGCGCCTCTAAACTCCCCAAGCGTTCGTGTTGACAGCTTGCCCCAGCCAACACGTTCTTCTCTATGCGATCCTGTCCGCCGGCAGGTAAATAGATCCGTCCAAGCTCAAAGATGCGGAAATGATCCCGTAGGGCGGTGTTTTTCTTCACAACGGCAAAAATATTGGTGAGCAGTGTGGTCTGGAGCCGGACATTATGCTCTGCGCTGGGGTTGGCCATCTCCAGTGTTGCTTCAGGCTCGTAGCCCAGCGTCTTGAGCCAAGTTTCATCAAACCAGCTATAATTGTGAATCTCCGAGAACCCATGAGCCTGCGCGAGGATACGCCGGGCTTTATGCTGGGTCCGCAGGTGATCATTAAGGACTACACGCTCGACCGAGAAGTTCGGCATCTTTGGTTCGAGGTTGTCATAACCCTGAAGGCGAGTAACTTCTTCCAGAATATCAACGGGCAGAGAGATGTCTTTCTCGCTCCGAAACGGAGGAATGCCAACGGAGAGGGTGTTGTTCGTTATACTGGCTTCAAAACCGAGTGAGGTCAGTATGGACACCATCCTGTCTTGGGCAATCGGGTTGCCTATTCGTCGATCAAAGAAGTCGGTCGGGATATCGAGATACCGGGTCTGGTCTTTCAGCGTTCCCTGAGCAGTGAACCGAGAGCGTATCTGAGGATGAAGGCCGGATTCAAGAAGCAGGTGGAGAAAGCGCTCGGTTGCAGTTTTTGTATTCGCGGGTGGCTGTTGTTTCTCAAAACGTTGACTGGCATCGGTATGGATACCGAGCCGGGTGGCGGTCCGGCGAATGCGCGCATCCTTAAAATTTGCACTCTCAAGCAGTAGGCCGGTGGTACGCTCGCTGACCTCACTATTCAGTCCACCCATGATCCCGGCGAGAGCAATTGGCTCGCGTTCGTTCCAGATTATCAGGTCTTCCGGGACCATGTGCCGTACCTGGCCGTCAAGCGTCGTAAACTGACCCGTGGTTCCAAACGGGGCGACGCGGACAGCCTGGAGACGACTCGCGTCGAAGGCGTGCATTGGCTGGCCAAGTTCAAGCATGATGTAATTAGTGAGATCGACCAGAATATTGAACGTGCGCTGTCCCAGGGCGTGTAGCCGGCATTGCAGTGCCAGTGGCGAGGGCAGGGCGGCTACCCCGGTCATCTCAATACAGCAATAACAGGGACAATTTTCGGGATCGTCAAGGGTCAGTGGATAGGCGGGTAAGTCGTTGTACTGTGTCACATCGACCAGTTGGAGAGGGCGTAACGGTCGCTCAAAAATGGCAGCAACTTCGCGTGCGACCCCGTAGTGGCCCCACAGGTCAGGGCGGTGGGTTAAGCTCTTATTGTCGATTTCAAGCAGGGTGTCCGAGGAGGGAAGGAGGTCGGCCAGAGCAGCCCCACTCTCAAGAGACGCGGGAAGGTCAAGGATACCGAAATGTCCGCCGCCCATGCCCAATTCCTCGGACGAGCACAAGATCCCCTGGCTCGTTTTCCCACCAACCTGCCTTTCGGTAATCGTCTGCCCCCCGGCAATCGTTACCCCAGCGGGGGCAAAAGCCGATTTCATCCCCTCCCGCACATTGGGCGCCCCACAGACCGTCGTAAACTGCTCTGTTCCACACGCAACGGAAACGAAGGTGAGCTGATCGTCCAGTGGCTCGATCGATACGACCTGACCGATACGGACTCCATCGAGGGAGCGAACCAGGGTTTCAACCCCTTCTACCTCAGCCGTCGCCATGGTGAGTCGGTGCGCAATCGTTTGTGGTGAGAGGTCTGAGAGATCGACATACTGGGCGATCCAGTCAAGGGAGATATGCATGGCTGACTCCTACAAAAGAGTGAACGTGTCCTCCAATAGGTATGAGATGCTGGACACGTTTACTCTTTATCAGACGGCTGCCGGGAACTGCTCGCAAAAGCGAAGATCGCCCGAGTTCAGAAGCCGAATATCTGGAATATTATACTTCATCATGGCCAGGCGGGTGAGACCGAGGCCAAAGGCGAATCCGCTATAGCGGTCCGGGTCGACCTGACCAAATTCAAGGACCCGAGGATGCACGAGGCCGCACGGCAGCAGTTCAATCCAGCCGGATTTTTTACAGGTTGAACAGCCCTCACCTGCACAGATCAGACATTGGATGTCGAGCTCAAAGCCGGGCTCGACAAAAGGGAAATAGCCCGGACGTAAGCGTACCGTGACCTCTCGATGAAAAACCGCGGTCAGCACGGTGCGCATAACCGCAATCAGATTCGCGACGGAAATTTCTCTATCCACCATCAGACCTTCGAGTTGGTAGAAGGTATTCTCATGGCTTGGGTCAATGGCTTCATTCCGAAAACAACGGCCCGGAAAGACGGCCCGAACGGGTGCGCCATAATGCTCTAAGGCACGGACCTGATTAGCTGAAGTATGCGTCCGGAGTAGCAAGCCATTCTTGAGCCAGTATGTATCCTGCATGTCTCGTGCAGGGTGGTCGCGGGGGATATTCAGGCTCTCGAAATTATAAAAGTCCGTCTCCACGTGATAACCGTCAAGGATCATAAATCCCAGGGATTGAAAGATTTCTTCGAGCTCTAGTTGGACAAGAGAAATCGGATGAAGGTGGCCGAGGTGGTTGTTGAGGCCCGGAAGTGTCATATCGATGCTCGGCGGGGCGAGGGTCGTACTGGTCTGTCGCGCCTGTGCGGCTGCGATCTGCTGCTCTGCAAAGCGTTTCAATTCATTGAACTGCTGTCCAAAGCGTTTCTTTTCATCTGCTGACATTGCTGAGAAGTCAGCATTTTTTCGCAGCAGGGTGATCGCTCCTTTCCGTCCGAGATAGCGAACGCGCACAGCTTCGATGTCTTGGCTTGTTGTTGCGGCGGTCAAGTCTTCACTCAACTGAGTACGGATCTCCTGCAAGGGGTGTCCTCCTTCACTCTCTTTGTTCTTTATCCTAGCGTTGGGCCCTCTTTGCTGAAAGCCCTCCTGGGAAGAAGGCATCAAGGAGCATGTAAACTTGACTTCAAGACATGGCTCCACTATGCTCGCAGCGTTGCTATTTATAATATTGTCGTGGTATTACACAATCTTGCGCTTCTTATCCGCTGCCTGGGGAGTAGCGCACGCGTCTGGTTAAACGGGCTCCTGCCTGTGTGATATGAGCTGAAAGCTTCCTTGCCTCCTACTGTTGGAGGATGATGATGAGGCCCTGTATGACAAAAGCAGACATTGTTGAGCATATTTACGAGAAAGTCGGCTTTTCGAAAAAAGAAGCGACCGATGTGGTTGAGTCGATCTTCGAAATCATCAAAGGCCATCTCGAAAAAGGAGAAAAGGTAAAAATCTCCAGCTTTGGGAATTTCGTCATTAACGAGAAACATCCACGTAAAGGACGGAATCCACAGACCGGGGAAGAAATTATTATATCTGGCCGTCGTGTGTTGTCGTTTAAACCGAGCCCTGTCTTGAAAAAGGCCATTAACCCACTTCTCCAAGACTGAGCTTGTCGTGGACCAGCTTGAGCTCTCGAATAAGCTCTATTTCCGCATCGGCGAAGTCGCCAAGATTGTTGGCGTGAAGCCCTATGTGCTGCGGTATTGGGAGACAGAGTTTCCCATCCTCAAACCTGGGAAAACTCCTTCGCGCCATCGGTTATACCGCCGTCGCGATGTTGAAACCCTCCTTGACATCAAACGGCTCTTGTATGAAGAGGGATTCACGATTGCAGGGGCGAAAAAACGGTTAAAAGACGGTCAGCGATTATCGGATGAGGCTCCTCCTTCTCAAGCCGGCCCAGAAGTATCTCTTCCTGTTCGGCCGAATCAACAGCAACAAAAAATTCTGACAGCCATTCATAAAGATATTCTCTCTCTCCACAAGCTCTTGAGTGATGGAATTCGCTAGGTACAAGATATTGTGGGCTGATATTCACTTTGCCCTTCTCTCGAGACAAATATTTGATTAATAAAAAAGCTCTTTATTGACAATACCTTATATATGATGCTAGCATGTGTTACTAGAAGATTTTATGGTCTCCAAATGACCATATCCCTACGTCCTAATCGGGCTATGCGCAGGGGGTGAGGAGGGGTGGATGCAATCATACACATGGGCGCGATGTCTTCTTGTCTGCATTGTTGCTGGTAGTTTTTTAGGCGGATCTCCGCAAAAAGCATTCGCCTTCAGCGGGAGCGAATATTTTCCTCAACCGCCGAAACTACCTGCCTTCAAATATTTCGAGGCAGCACTCTTACAAGATGCCCAGACCGGTCAGGTCCTCTTTTCCCATAATAGCCAAAAAATATGGCCCCAAGCCTCTCTCACAAAAATGATGTTAGGCCTCATTGTCTTTGAAGACATTGAAAGAGGGCGAGTAAGCCTGGAGACCCAGGTCACTATTAGTCGGCGGGCGAGTCGAACAAAAGGACGAACGATCTCTCTGCGGGCTGGTCAGGTCTTTCAACTGGCAGAACTGCTCCGGGCCGTCCTTGTCACCTCTGCAAACGATGCGGCCGTTGCCATCGCCGAGCACGTCTGCGGCTCGGTCAGCCGATGTGTGCAGCGGATGAACGCCCGCGCCCGGCAGTTAGGGATGGAGCAGACGCAGTACCGCACGGTCAATGGCATGCCGACCAGAACCGACCGTGCGCCAGATAAAGCCTCGGCTGACGACATCGCCCTGCTCTCCCGGGTACTTTTACGTCACCACCATGTTTTAGCGTGGACTTCGCAGCCCTCTATGTCATTCGGTCACCGTCGCAAGCCTCTGCCGAATACCAATCGGCTGGTTGGACGCATCCATGGGGTTGATGGGCTCAAGACCGGATTTACGAACAAAGCACGCTTTAATCTTGTCACCACGGCTCAACGAGGACCGCTGCGCTTGATTGCTGTCGTCTTCGGCGGAAAAACCAGCAGGGTGCGCTTCCGTGTTGCAGAGGACTTGCTTGAGTGGGGGTTCTCCAATTTTACACGCCTTCCGCTGATCGAAAGTGGGTCTCTTTTGTGGGTTGAGGTTCGGGTTGAGAACGGCAACCTGTCCGCTTTTCAGCCCGTTGCCGCGGCAACGGCGGCACCGTTGGTGCCAAAAGGCGATATTGGCGCTGTTTCCATTGCCCTCCAACTGCCCACCCAGGTGGTAGCCCCGGTTCTTCGTAACCAAGTCCTTGGCGAGGTCGTTGTCCGCCGTGGGAAGCAGACT
Source organism: Candidatus Binatia bacterium (assembly GCA_022820725.1). GTDB lineage: Bacteria > Desulfobacterota > Binatia > Bin18 > Bin18 > Bin18. The sequence continues at coordinate 135,517 of JAJEFA010000003.1, read as the reverse complement.
TTGGCGACAATCCCGGCGGTTAGCCCGGATGATATCCCTCAGGCCCGCTGGGCACATGCCCGTCGATGACGGTATGAGCCCCATCTGCGCTTGCATTTCGAGGAAAGATGCTTAAGTTGCCTCTGCGCGACAATACATATCGACCACGAGGTGCGTGAAAGGAGATCAGTGGTATGGCGAGTAAGGTAGTCCATTTACATGAGGAGTCTCGGGACGGGATTCTTAAGGGTGTAAATATCATAGCGGACGCAACCCAGGTGACCCTCGGCCCCCGAGGACGCAATGTCCTCTTAGAGAAGAGCTTTGGTGCCCCGGTTGTCACAAAAGACGGTGTGACGGTCGTCAAAGAAATTGAACTCGAGGACAAATTTGAAAACATGGGAGCCAAGATGATCCGTGAGGCTGCCACGAAAACCTCGGACGCGGCCGGGGACGGGACAACCACGGCAACCATCTTATCCCGCGCTATCCTGACTGAAGGACTGCGGCTCCAAGCGGCCGGGTTTGACCCAATGTCCCTCAAGCGGGGCATCGATGCCGCGGTTGAAAAAGTGGTCGAGGGTGTACAAGGCCAAAGCCGTAAGGTCCGAGGAAAAGAGCAAGTCGCTCAGGTCGGAACGATTGCGGCCAATGGTGATGCCCAAATAGGGGACAATCTGGCCGAAGCCATGGAGCGAGTGGGTCAGGAAGGGGTGATTACCATTGAGGAGGGCAAGGGATTAGAAACCGTGCTGGACGTTGTGGAGGGGATGCAGTTCGACCGCGGCTTTCTCTCACCGTATTTTGTGACCGACCCAGAGCGGATGGTCGCTGAGATTGAGGAGCCCTATATTCTCCTCCATGAGAAAAAAATCTCGAATATGCAAGAACTCGTCCCGCTGCTGGAGAGAATTGCGCAGAGCGGCAGACCGTTGGTGATTATTGCTGAAGACATTGACGGGGAAGCGCTGGCGGCCCTGGTCGTAAACAAGATCCGAGGAACCCTGAACTGTGCTGCGGTCAAGGCTCCAGGGTTTGGAGATCGGCGTAAAGCCATGCTGGAAGATATAGCCATTCTGACTGGCGGCCGGGTGGTTGCCGAGGAGCTTGGAATGAAGCTCGAAAATATCGATCTGGTAGACTTGGGGCGTTGCCAGCGCGTGATTATGGACAAGGACAACACCACCCTTGTGGATGGAGCTGGCACAAAAAAAGACATTGCCGGTCGGGCGGATCAAATTCGTGCCCAAATTGAAGAAACCACCTCGGACTATGACCGGGAAAAGCTCCAGGAGCGCTTGGCCAAGCTTGCTGGCGGGGTGGCGGTGATAAAGGTCGGAGCCGCAACGGAAGTCGAGATGAAAGAACGTAAGGCTCGGGTGGACGACGCTCTGCATGCCACCAAGTCAGCGGCGGAAGAGGGGATCGTTCCCGGCGGGGGTGTCGCACTGATTCGGGCGCAATCCAATCTGGACGAACTGGAGTTCAACGATGACCGGGATGCGGGCGTGAATATCGTGCGCAGAGCGATTGAAGAGCCGATTCGACAAATCGTGAGCAATGCTGGCCTGGACGCCCCAGTAGTGGTCAATCAGATCAAAAGGCAGCGCGGCGATGCGGGTTTTAATGCCGCCTCGGGCGAGTATGAAAACTTGTTTAAAGCTGGTGTGATTGATTCCACAAAGGTTGTCCGGGTCGCCCTCCAAAATGCGGCGAGCGTGTCCGGCTTGATGTTGACCACAGAAGCGGCGGTTGCCGAGAAGCCCGAAAAGCCCCAAGCCGGGACGGATGGTCATAGTCACGATGACGACTTTGATGACTACTAAGCTGGAACGCTGTCGGGGGATGCGCTCTCCCGCCGGCTGAAAATGTCGATACCACGGGGGCCATACGGCCCCCTTTCTTATGTCTTTTTTGCGCTGCTCTGTCCTTGGCCAGGATAGCATTTCCTACCGGAATCCATTACGAACGAGCGTATGATTGATTTCTCCCCCCCAGCGAATGTTGAGCAAACGGTTCGTGATATTCACCGTTTTATTGAAAACGATATTGCTCCCATTGAGCACAGTCTGGCCGACCACCTCACCAACGAACATCTCTATCTCCGTGAAGACGGGCGGCTCGCTCCCGAGGTGCTGGCCGCCCAGCAGACAATTCGCAAACGGTCCGCAGACCGGGGATTGTATGCGCTGCATATGCCCAAAGAAGTCGGTGGTGGCGGGTTTAGTCTAACGGATATGTTTTTTGTGCATGAGGCCGTCTATCAGCACGGTATCGGGGTTGCGCAGTGGATGTTGTCCTGGACAGAAGGACCCAATAACATGCTGATGTTTCTGACCGAGGAGCAGCAGCAGAAATACCTGCTGCCCTTGGTTCGGGGAGAAACAACCGCCGCTTATGCCATCACCGAATATCGAGGCGGCTCTGACGTACTCGGCATGGAGACCCGGGCCGAAAAACACGGTGACAGCTGGGTCGTGAATGGCACCAAGGCATATATTACCAATGCGCAGTATGCCGACCTGATCTTGGTTTGTGCGCTGCACGATCCGAACAAAGGGGGAGCCGGAGCAACGGCCTTTATCGTTGAACGCGACAACCCTGGGCTGACCATTGGACGGACGTATCGGACCATTATGGATGACGGTATGACCGGTGAACTCCGGTTCGAGAACTGCCAGCTCTCAGCGGACCATATGTGGGGGGAGGAAGGCCAGGGCTTTTACCTCAGCATGGGAATGATCAACTGGATTCGCGTCCGGCGTGGGGGTATGTGTACCGGTTTGGGACAATATCTGCTCGACCGTTGTCGTGACTATATCAAGAACCGGCACGCATTTGGGGGGCCACTGAGTCGGTTTCAGGCCTTACAGTGGATGGTGGTCGATTCCTACTTAGACGTCCAAGCCATGCGGAGCCTGTCGCTCCAAAGCCTGTGGCAGGCCGACCAGGGGAATTTATGGGCGCTCAAGGTCGACCCGCACCTCATCAAAACGGTGTGTGCGCTCAAAGTCTTCTGCGACGAAGCGCTCTATCGCGTGGCCGATAGAGCCGTCCAACTGCACGGGGCGTATGGGCTGATGAAAGAGTCCGGGATCGAAAAAATATTCCGTATCGCGCGCAATCTGCGCATTCCCGGTGGCACGGATGAAATTCAGCGCGCCAATATTGCCAAGGCGTTAGGGTTGTAATCGTCCTACTGTCCCCACCTGTTATGTCGCCTTGCGGCCTGGCACCGGCAGATGCTCTCTTGACCCAGTGTCACCCGCCCCGGATACTGCGGTTCAATGCGTGCCATTGAGCCGGTGAAGCTCTCATCCGACATCGTGCCGGCCGACCGGTCGCACTTCTTTTACGGCTGGGTGATTGTCGGCTGTTCGTTCACGGTGTTGTCCGCTGCGTATGGGATTCAGTTTTCGTATGGGGTGTTCATGCCGGAAATTTCGGCGGAGATGGGCTGGGGGCGGACGAGTTTATCCCTCGCCTATTCGGTGTACGTGTTTGTGTATAGCGCTCTTGGGATCGTGGCTGGCGTGTATACGGACCGCTGGGGTCCGCGTCTTGTGGTGGGAATCGGTGGAATCTTATTGGGAAGCGGGGTCATGCTGCTGAGTCAGGTGCATGCCCTGTGGCAACTCTACCTCTTTCTCGGCGGTATAGCCGCCCTCGGCATGAGTGCCGCTTTCGTGCCGTGTAACGCGACCGTGGTGCGTTGGTTTATCCAGCGGCGCGGGCTCGCCCTCAGCATGAGCACGAGTGGGTCCAGCTTTGGGAACTTCTTCATGCCACCGCTGGCCGCACTCCTCATAACGACCTATGGCTGGCGGATTTCCTACCTGCTTCTTGGCCTAGGCGGTCTGGTGCTCATTACGCTGTGTGCGAGCTTCATCGTCCGTGACCCCGAGCGTCTAGGTCTGCACCCGGACGGAATTAAGCCTGGTCTCTTATCAGCAGAGGCGCTCTCCGGTCCACGCGTCTCTCACAACCGGCGTGATGTCTGGACCCTTGCGTCCGCTCGGCGAACGGTTTCCTTCTGGATGCTGGTTGCCGTTTTTACGCTGACCTGGCTGGTTGTGTTCATGCCACTGGTCCATATTGTGCCCTTTGCCATAGACCTGGGCGTACCGCAGGTGACCGCCGCCACGTTGATCAGCGTCATCGGCTTGGCCGGTTTCTCCGGACGTTTGGTTACCGGCCCGCTGTCCGACCGTTATGGCCGTCTGCTGACCTTGGGCACTTGTCTGACTCTGGAAGCCGTGGCGTTTTTTGGTCTGGCGCTCAGTTCCGGCCTCTCCCTGCTCTACCCGTCGGCAGCACTGTTCGGTTTTTCGTATGGCGGGACCACCGCCCTGTTCCCGGCGATCGTCGGCGACTTCTATGGCCGGCTGGCGGTTGGGGCGATCGTTGGTTTCATTTTTTCCCTGGCCGGCTCCATGGCGGCCTTCGGTCCCATGGCCGCGGGCTATCTCTATGATGTATACGGGAGTTACGACCTCGCCTTTCTGATGAGTGCGCTCTTCAATCTTTTTAGCGTCATGTTGTTATGTTTTGTGAAAAAACCGGCGGCGTTCCCCCAGGTCGTCTAGCCGTATAATCGGGAGGTATTATGCCCTTTGCACGGGTCAACGGTGTCAACTTAGCCTATGAACTGCACGGGACAGGCGACCCCCTTGTTCTTATTCACGGGGCGCAAAGCGACCGGAGCATTTTTGCCAATCTGCTGCCGGATTTCGTGGATCAATTCCAGGTTCTCATCTTCGACCAACGTGGCTCTGGTCAGAGTGAAAAGCCAGATATCGAATACACAATCGGCATGATTGCCGATGATACCGTCGCGCTCATGGATCACCTGGACTTCTCACCCGCACACGTGTATGGCGTCTCAATGGGAGGAATGATTGCTCAGGAATTAGCCATTCGGCACGGGGCTGCCGTCCACTCTCTCGTGTTGGGCTGTACCACCCCTGGTGGCCCGCACGCCGTCAGCCTGGAGGGCGAGGCTGTCCAGAATTCCCATTCAACAGCCGAACTCTCCGCGGAAGAGCGCGGGCGGGCGCTGGCCGAGACCGCCTTTACCAAAGGCTATGTCGAACAGCATCCTGAGCTTATCCCAGCCTTGATTGAAGCCCGCAAAAAGCAACCCCTCGACCCCATCGGCTTCGCCCACAGAATGAAAGCAGCGTATCGACACAATACGTTCGACCGTCTCTCCCAGATTACCTGTCCGACCTTGGTCATTACGGGAAAGGATGATGCCTTGATTGCCTGGGAAAATTCACAACTCCTGGCTGAACATATTGCCGACTCCGAACTCGTTATCCTGGAACCGGCCGGCCATGTGTTTTGGGTCGAGCAACCGGAGCAGTCGAGCAGGGGGATTCTCACATTTTTGCAAAAACACAAGAGCTAAGGATCAATTATGGCCAACAAAGAACTGACAAAAAATAGCCAAGCCCGGATGATACGGAGCTGGATGCTCGGTCTGCACGCGACGCATATTACCGATATCGGCGGGCGGCTAGGGTACTTCGCCGAGATGCGGCGGTGCGGTGGAACCGTCTCGGCCGAAGCATTGGCCGAAACCCTGGAACTCGACCCCTGGCGGACAAAAGTCTGGTGTCAGGCCGCGTGTGCCGTAGGGATACTCCAAGCTGACGGAGATACACAGTTCACCTTTGCACCGTTTATGGACGAACTGCTTGACGACGACGCTCCCGAGTTGCTGACCGCCCATGTCCTGGCCAGCCTGTCGCGAGACTTTCCGGCCTATCCCGATGCCTTTCGGACCGGAGCGCTCAAAACCTTCCACGACCATGATGAAGATTTCTTTCACCACCAGGGCAAAGTTTCGGCCTTGCGTGCCCCTGTGGTAGTGGCGGCGGCCCGGAAGCTTCCCGGTATGGAAGAGCAACTCGAAGCTGGAGGGCAGGTTATGGATATCGGCTCCGGGAGTGGCACCGTGATCGCGCGCTTTGCCCAGGAATTCGTACACTGCCGTGTAACCGGTATCGAGCCTTTACCCTATTTTGTACAAACCTCTCGAAAGCTGCTTCAGGAGCAAGGACTCAGCGATCGAGTTGACGTACGCTCAGTCGGCGGGGAAGCGCTGTCCTTTGAGAATGAGTTTGATCTCATCACTATGGTCCAGGTTTTTCATGAGCTTCCCGACGCAAAAAAAGCCGACATCCTGCGCGGCTGCCAGCGCGCGCTCAAGCCCGGAGGCAGCCTGCTGCTGGTCGATCGGTGTGCCCCGGAAACGGGAGTCGACCTCCACGACCGCCGCTTTACCATGAGCATTCTGGAGCAATGGTTTGAGGTTACCTGGGGGAATATCGTCAACACTCGGAGTGATATTCTTTCTATGCTGCACGAGACCGGATTCCGTGTCACTCAAGAGAATCCGGACATCGTACCGACGTATTGGACTTTTGTGGCGCAGAAGTACGTCTAGGAACGGAGCGGAATATGAGCCGATCAGGTCTCGTCCTCTACCACGGTATCGAGAGTGGTCCTGAGCTGAAGCAGTACGGACTCCTCGCAGAAAACGCCGGCTATGAATCCCTGTGGGTCACGGAGCGCTATTTTCATGAAGAGATCTTCTCTCTGCTCGGCTACCTCGGAGCGGCGACCGAGCGGATCAAGCTCGGCGTTGGGGTTACAAATCCGTACACGCGCAACCCCGCCTTACTCGCGATGGCAACGGCCACGCTGGACCGGATTACGGGTGGACGTTTCGTGCTGGGGATGGGGCGCAGCGAACGCGAGGTGATCCAAGGCAAGATGGGGATGGCCTACGGCAATGCCCAGGTCGCCATGCGGGGCAGCGTCTCCCTGCTGAAACGGCTGCTGTCGGGTGAGCGGGTGTCCGACACGGCAGGACCGTTTACGCTCAGGAATGCCCGGCTTGCCACCACACCGGTCCAGCCCAATCTGCCCATCTATCTGGCAGCGATTGGAAAAAAAGGGCTGCGTCTGGCCGGAGCGATTGCCGACGGCGTTTTATTGAACGCCTATGTGCCCCCATCCTACGTCTCCTACGCAGTGGAAGAGATCCGTAGCGCCGCCCAAGAGGCTGGCCGTGATCCCCAGTCGATCGATATTGCCTGCATGCTGGTCATTCGATTGACCGACGATCCGCAGCGCCTGCTGCCAACTCTCAAAAAGCGTATTGTGCGCCTGCTTGACGAAGCCTATGTGGGTGAGATCCTGCTCGAAAAGGGGGGATTCGATCCGTCTATCCTCGGGCCGTTACGAGAGTCGTATGCCAAAGACGACGGCACAGAGGCGGTCAAGCTCATTACTGACGAGATGGTAGCATCTTTTTATCTCATCGGCTCAGAAGAGCAGTGCCGACGGCGGGTCGCCGAGTATCGAGCCGCTGGGGTAGACCTGCCGCTTATCCTGCCGCGCCTCGAAGACTATGCACGCGTAGCGGAAGCCATGCGCGGTGCTTGAAAGAGGAAACGTGTCCTCCGATAGACATGCAGATGCTGGGCACGTTTCCTCTTGGGGCTGAGTAGCCCTGGGTCTGGCCGTCCGATATAAACAGTCCCCTGAAGAAAGGAGTTCCTATGAAACTTGCAATAGGCATTGGCTATTCCGGTGGCCGGGTCGAGCTCCCCCTGGATATGATCCTCGAAGCGGAAAAACTGGGTTACGACTCCGTCTGGAGTGCGGAGGCGTACGGCTCCGACGCGGTGACACCGTTGGCCTATCTGGCGGCCAAGACCTCGCGTATAAAACTCGGTACCGGGATTCTCCAGATTCCGGCCCGCACGCCGGCGATGTGCGCCATGACCATGTCAACCCTGGACGCCTTGTCGAACGGACGGGTGATTGTCGGTCTGGGGATGTCCGGCCCGCAGGTTATCGAAGGCTGGCACGGCATGCCCTACAGCCGGCCGGCAGCCCGCATTCGCGAGTACGTGGAAATCCTGCACAAGATCTGGGACCGCCAGGAGCCGGTTTCATTAGACGGCAAAGTGTATCAACTGCCCTATCAGGGAGAAGATGCCAGCGGACTGGGTAAGCCCCTCAAGTCGATCCTGCACTCACGTCGCCTGCCCGTCTATCTGGCGACCATGAAGCCGCTCAGCATCCGCATCACGGCCGAACTCGCCGACGGCTGGCTGCCGATCTGGTTCTCACCCTATCGGATGGATATGTTTACACCCGACCTGGAAAAAGGCTTTGTCCGGGCCGGCAACGGCAAGTCGCTGGAGAACTTCGATATCCTGGCCGGCTGTACCGTCGTGATCGGAGACGATGTCAAAGCCTGCCTGGCCCAACTCAAGCCGACCCTGGCGCTATACGTCGGTGGGATGGGAGCCAAAGGCAAGAATTTCCACAACGAGATGGTCTCGAAGTACGGCTATGCGGACGTGGCGGCTGAGATCCAGGATCTCTATCTGTCCGGTAGGAAAAAAGAGGCGACAGAGTTGGTCCCGGATGAGCTGTGCGACGAAATCTCATTATGCGGTCCGCCGGAGCGGATTCGGGAGCGTTTCAAGGTCTGGGAGTCAGCTGGGATTTCAACCATGATGGTGCAGTCGGGTCAGCCTGAGGCGTTAGCCCTTATGGCGGATATTGCGGGAACAAATCAGTAGATCGGGAGAGAGCATTTTTTCAGGAGAGCAGTATGAGTCAGTCTATTTCAGCCAACGATCCTTATGAACGAAAACGGGTGGCCGTACTCGACAGTGAGCTGGCCTATGTCGATACCGGCAGCGGCGACCCCGTTGTATTTCTGCACGGTAACCCTACCTCCTCGTATCTCTGGCGCAACATTATTGCCGAGGTTGAAGGGCGTGCGCGTTGCCTGGCGCCCGACCTGATCGGCATGGGCGATTCGGGCAAGAACCCTACGGGCTCCTACCGATTTGTTGATCACGCCCGCTATCTGGACGCCTGGTTTGACGCTATTGGGCTCGATCAGCACACGCAGAACGTTACCCTGGTGGTCCACGACTGGGGCTCGGCCCTGGGTTTTCACTGGGCCCACCGTCATCAGGACAGCATCAAGGCCCTGGTCTATATGGAGGCTATTGTGTGTCCCCTGACGTGGGAGACCTTTCCCGAGGCCGCCCGCAAAGTCTTTCAGGGCTTTCGTTCGCCTGCCGGAGAGGAGATGGTGCTCCAGAATAACGTCTTTGTCGAGCGAGTTCTGCCCGGCAGCGTGGTGCGGAAACTGACCGAAGAAGAAATGGCCGTCTACCGGAAGCCGTACACCGAGCCGGGCGAGTCGCGCCGACCCACGCTGACCTGGCCGCGCCAGATTCCGATCGAGGGTGAGCCGCCCGACGTGGTCGAGATCGTCGAACAATATGGACAATGGTTGTCAACTAGCGATGTCCCCAAACTCTTTGTGAATGCCGCCCCTGGGGCGCTCCTGACCGGTCCGCAACGCGAGTACTGCCGGACCTGGCCGAATCAAAAAGAAATCACTGTCACAGGCTCGCACTTTATTCAGGAAGACACGCCGCAGGAAATCGGGCAAGCCATAGTCGATCTTCTACGAGGACTCTAGCACCGCATCGTCAGACGGAGGACCGTATGACCTATACCGCTCTTCAATTTGAGAAAAAGGACCATATCGCCATCATTACCTTGGACCGACCGGATGCCGCGAACGCGCTCAATATCGATCTGGCACGTGATTTGATGCAGGTGTCGCTCGAATGCGACGAGGACGTAGATATTCGAGCCGCTGTCATGACCGGCAACGGCCGTATGTTCTGCGCCGGTGGAGACCTGAAAAGCTTTGCCGCCCAAGGCGACCAACTGCCCGCCCATATGAAGGAAGTGACCACCTATCTGCATGGCGCCGTATCCCGTTTTGCTCGGATGGACGCTCCGTTGATCGGAGCGGTGAACGGCACGGCCGCGGGAGCGGGCATGAGTCTTGCCTGTTCATGTGACATTGTTTTTGCCGGTGAGTCGGCGAAATTTACTATGGCCTATACGCGTGCCGGGCTGACCCCGGACGGCTCTTCAACCTATTTCCTGCCGCGGATTGTTGGCATGAAGCGGGCCTTCGAGTTGGCGGTCACCAACCGGCTGCTGTCAGCCCAGGAAGCCGAAGCCTGGGGCATTGTGAACCGTGTCGTTCCGGACGCGGATTTGCTGGCTGAGGCGGAAAAACTGGCCACCGAGCTCGCCTCGGGAGCAACCGGCGCGTTCGGGGGCGCCAAACGGCTCCTCCACAGCGGCTGGACGGAAACGCTTGAAACCCAGATGGAAAACGAGACCCAGTCCATTGCCGCGCGCTCCAAGACCGATGACGGTAAAGAAGGCATTGCGGCCTTCCTGGAGAAACGCGCGCCTCGCTTTAACGGGAAATAGAGGGGTCTCAATCAGGTTCCAGTCAGGATTACGATTATGTCCCAAGCCTACCGTCTCTTTGGTGTCGAGCTGTCGCCCTACTCCTTAAAAGTCCGGGCCTATTTTCGCTACAAGAAGATTCCGCACGAATGGATTGCCCGCGATTCCACCAATCAGGAAGAATTCGAGCGCTACGCCAAGCTGCCCCTGGTTCCGCTCGTTGTCACCCCGGACGGACAGGGCATGCAAGACTCCACGCCCATTATGGAGCATTTTGAGGAACTCCAGCCCGAGCCGTCCATTTATCCGAGCGACCCGACTCTGGCCTTCCTGTCCGCCCTGATCGAAGAGTATGGCGACGAGTGGGGCAATAAGCAGATGTTTCACTATCGCTGGACGTATGAGCCTGACCAGAAATCCACGGCTGAACGCATTGCGCGCCTGACCCGGCCTGGGCTCAGCGAGGAGGAATATGCGGCGGCGACTGAGCAAATCCGGACGCGTATGGTCCCGCGCTTGTCTTTTGTCGGCTCAAGCGAGCAGACCCGGGAGCATATCGAGTCTTCCTTCGATCGTCTGTTGGCACTGCTCGAACCGCACCTCGCGCAACGCATGTATCTGTTCGGTGGCAAGCCCACGTTTGGCGACTTTGGCCTGGCCGCTCAATTGCACCAATGCTCCACCGACCCCTCGGCCGGTACGATCATGCGGGCGGTTGCCCCGAACGTCTTATCCTGGGTGATGCAGATGCTGGACCCCAAGGATGAGGGCGCGTTAGAGACCTGGGACGATCTGGCTCCAACGTTGAAGCCCGTCTTCAAAGAAATCGGTCAGACCTTTCTGCCCTGGACTGCGGCCAACGCCCAGGCCCTTGCCGCTGGTCAGGAGACGTGTTCGGTCATGATGCGCGGCAAGGAGTACTCCCAGGGCACGCAGAAATATCATGCCCGGTCGTTTCGTGTTCTCCGGGAACGGTACACGAAAGTCGAAGAGAAGGCGGCTCTGGACCCCATTCTGGAAGAGACCGGATGTTTACAATCGCTACAATAATGCCTGTGCTGAGCCGGCAGTGTCTCAGTTTGCATTTCCCCCTCACCCCATCCCTCTCCCTCCAGGGGAGAGGGAGCGGATATTCCCTCCCCCTGGAGGGGAGGGCTAGGGAGGGGGCGCTCGGCAGACGGAAGAATGGCATGAAAGTGAGACACTGCCGCTGAGCCTTGTCGAAGGGAGAGTCCATCGTGTACGGCTTTGAACTGACCTCGGAACAACAACAACTCAAAGACACTGTTCACAAGTTTGCCGTTGAGGAAATGATTCCCGTTGCGGCAAAATACGACAAAGAGCAGGAGTTCCCGGACGATGTGTGTCGTAAAGCCTGGGAACTGGGCATCCTCAACCCGCTCGTGCCAACCGAGTACGGCGGCCTGGGGCTTGAGGTGTTTGATACCTGCCTGATCGATGAAGAAATTGTCTACGGCTGCGCGGGCATGGCGCTCAATATGGTAGCCAATAATCTGGCGACCACGCCATTACTAGTGGCAGGGAGTGATGAGCAGAAAAAGACCTATCTTGGTCAGCTCATCTCCGAGCCGGTCTACGCTGCCTTTGCCCTGACTGAGCCCGGCGCCGGCTCTGACGCCGCATCGATCTCGACGACCTATCGCAAAGTCGGTGATGATTTTGTCCTCAACGGAACGAAACATTTTATTTCCAACGGCTCGGTCGCGCACTGGTATGTGACCTTTGCGACCGAGGATAAGAGCCAGGGCCATCGGGGGGTGTCGTGTTTTGTGCTGCCGGCCGATTCTCCTGGGGTGAAGGCCAACCGCATGCACGACAAGATGGGCCAGCGGGCGTCAGACACTGCGGAGATCGTGTTTGAGGACGTCAAGGTACCACGCGCCGGCCTGGTCGGCGCGGAAGGTCAAGGCTTTAAGATCGCCATGCGGACGTTTGACCGCAGCCGGCCCGAGGTGGGGGCCTTTGCCATCGGGATCTCCCAACGTGCGCTGGACGAATCGGTCAAATACGCCCAGCAGCGTGAGGCCTTTGGCCAGGCCATCGCCAATTTCCAGGCCGTCCAGTTCATGCTGGCCGATATGGCGATCGAACTCGAAGCCATGCGCCTCCTGACCTATAAAGCCGCCTGGCTGCTCGACCAGGGTGCACCCTCGTCCATTATTTCTAGCTATGCCAAGGCGTTTGGCGCCGACCGGACCATGCAGATTACCACCAACGCGGTCCAGATTTTCGGCGGATACGGCTATTTCAGCGAGTATCCGGTGGAAAAGCTGATGCGCGACGCCAAACTGCTCCAGATTTATGAAGGCACGTCTCAGATTCAACGCGTAATCATTGCCAGACATTTACTCAAAGGGGTGTAACGGCCCTAAACGAGAAGGAGGAACACGATGGCCGAAGAAATGGGAGTCTTTGAAACCATACACTCAATGCGGGCAATGCGGCGGCTCAAACCCGACCCCGTCCCGACAGAAATGATTCGGAAAATTCTTGACGCCGGGATACGGGCACCCAGCGGGCAGAATCTTCAGGCCTGGGCGTTTGTGGTGCTCCAGGACCCGGACAACAAGAAGTTTTTTCAGGAACGCTATCACCAGGCTATGCTGGACCGTTTCGGTGACGCCGTGAATGTTGACCCGAGCGACAAATCATCCTGGGCGCGCACCGTCCGGGCCGCGATGCACTTGGCTGAACATATGCACGAGGCGCCCGTCCTGCTGCTGATCTGCGGTAAACGGGACTGGCCGTTTGCCGTGCCCGCGGAAAAACGCGAAGGCAAGGCTCCGCCGTCCTACGGCTCCATCTATCCTTGCGTGCAGAACATCCTGCTCGCTTGTCGCGCCCTTGGCCTCGGAGCGAGCCTGACGACCATGCACCAGATGTTCGAAGACGAGTTGCAGGAGCGTCTGGGCATTCCGTTCGAGTACGGCGTGGTGGCAACCATTCCGATTGGCTTTCCTTCGGGAAAATTCGGACCGGTCACCCGTCGCCCCGCGCCCGAAGTAACCCACTTTGATAAGTGGGGGCAGCACGAACCGTCCGCGTAGGAATCCACGGTTCTGGTGTTTGTTTTTATGAAGGGGCGCGGCCTGCTGCGCCCCTGTCTTTTTGTAGAAGGACCTACACATGAAATACTCCATGTTTCTCTCTGCCGCCTCTCACGCCGAAATGGTCGGCTGGGTAAAGAAATACGAAGCTGCGGGATTTGATTCACTCTGGCAGGCGGAACTGACCAACTCCGCGCTCATTCCATTGGCCGGCATCGCGCCCAATATTCAGACGATAAAAATTGGTGCCGGTGTGGTGCTGGCCTTTAATCACAGCCCGGTGATGCTCGCCTTTCAGGCTATGGACCTTGACCTGCTGAGTCAGGGTCGATTCACGCTCGGCCTGGGAGTCGCCCACCAGCACCGCAATAACAACTGGTACGCCGGACAGGACGTGGGTAAACCGGTCAGTCAAATGCGGGAATATATTGAAGTCCTGCATCTCATTATGGACAAAGCCGAGACGGGTGGCGAGGTGAACTACGAAGGCAAGTTCTATAATATTCGTGCCCGTAATTTCTTTCCGCGACCGAATCCCAAGCCTCGGCCACGGGTGCCTGTCTATGTTGCCGCGGTCAAACCGCGGATGGCTGCCCTGACGGGCGAGCTGGGTGACGGCCTCATTGGGAATCCCATGTTCTCGCCGCAGCATGTCCGCGAGAATATCCTGCCGCCGCTCAAAACCGGGCTCGACCGGGCCGGTCGCAGCCGCTCCGATGTTGAGGTACTGGGCCAGTGCTTTGTGGTCATCGACGATGATCTGGCAACCGCTCACCGAGTCGGTGCGGGAGCCATGCTGTTCAGCATCTGGGCCCGGATTTACGATGACATCTTTATCGCCCACGGCTTTAGCGAAACGGTTGAAAAGGTTAGAGCGCTCCAGAAAACGCCAGACAAGGACAAGGGCTTTGATCTGATTCCGAATGAAATGGTCGATGCCTTTTGTGCGGTCGGTCCGATTGACCGCGTCCGCGCCAAGCTAAACGAGCGCGAAGGGCTGCTCGACACGACCATTCTCGCCGTCCCCAACACCGGTACAACCCAAGAACAACGCGACCACTATCGGGATAAAATCCTGGAATCCTTTTCACGGTAAATGTCCCTCCTCCGGCTCACACGCAAAGGAGAGCAAACACATGAGCACACACACCAAGGTCGCCCTCATCACCGGGGCGGGTACTGGGATCGGGAAAGCGAGTGCCCTTGCGCTTGTTCGGGAAGGCCACGCCGTTGTCTTGGCCGGACGGCGGACCGAACTGTTGGAGGCAACGGCAAAAGAGGCCGGCAGTGAAGCAAAAACGCTTGTGGTACCAACCGACGTCGGCGACCCTGACGCTATTCGTGCCCTGTTTGCCACCACAAAAGCAACCTTTGGCCGGCTCGACGTGTTATTCAACAACGCGGGCATTGGTGCCCCGCCCGTCCCTCTGGAAGAACTGCCGTATGAACAGTGGAAAGCCGTTGTAGATCTCAATCTGACCGGCGCGTTTATCTGCACCCAGGAAGCCTTCAAGATCATGAAAGACCAGGACCCACGGGGCGGCCGTATCATCAACAACGGCTCTATCTCGGCTCATGTGCCCCGGCCCAACTCCGCCCCCTACACCTCGACCAAGCACGCCATGACCGGCCTGACCAGATCGACTTCCCTCGACGGGCGCAAATACGATATTGCCTGCGGCCAGATCGATATCGGCAACGCCGAGACCGACATGACCGCGGTCATGAAACGCGGCGTGCCACAACCGAACGGCTCGGTCGCAGCCGAACCAACCTTCGATGTCGAACACGTCGCCCAGGCGGTCGTATACATGGCCAACCTGCCGCTCGACGCCAACGTGCAGTTCATGACCGTCATGGCTACCAAAATGCCGTTTATCGGGCGGGGGTAGGCGAAATCGTCTGATATCCGCGCTGTAACAATGGGGTACCGCGGAGCGGCGGGGTGGGTTTCTCTGAGCGCTGCACCGGAGGCAGCAAGGGATGAGGAGACGATGAGAAGTAAGTGGAAATATGAAATCCTCCTGTATTGGAGCGAAGAGGACCACGCCTATATTGCCGAAGTTCCCGAGCTACCCGGCTGCATGGCTGATGGATCAACCTGCAAGAAAGCGCTCGCCAATGTTGAGGTGATAATTGGGGAGTGGATAGAAACGGCGGAAGAACAAGGTCGCCTGATTCCTAAACCTAAAGGACAGCTATTATATGCTTAGACGGTCTTGTTCTTTGCTGACAAAGGAGGGAACGCTATGCCTCTCACGGAACAGATAGAAAGAGTTAAAGCCGACTTGCAGCGGGGTAAATTCACATCAGAGGCTTCCGTTTCTCAGGGAATCCTCCTCCCTATATTACAGGGGCTGGGCTGGAACGTTTTCGATACCTCCCTCGTCACTCCTGAATACTCGGTAGAGAATCGCCGGGTTGATTTTGCGCTGTGTCGTTCTCCCAGGCAGCCGATTGTCTTTGTTGAGGTGAAAAAAGTAGGCAACTTATCCGAGGCAGCCGACCGTCAGTTATTTGAATATGCATTTCACGTTGGAGTTCCAATGGCCGTCCTGACCGACGGACAAGAATGGAGCTTCTATCTGCCGAGCGAACAAGGGCGTTATGACGAGCGGCGAGTGTACAAGCTCGACATGCTGGAGAGAGAAACGGACGAGTGTGCAGAAAGACTGAATCGGTATCTCAGTTATGAAAGAGTCTGTTCCGGGGAAGCCCTAGAGTCTGCAAAGTCTGACTACCAGAATGTCGCGCAGGGCCGGGAAATAAAGAGAACCTTTCCGAAAGCCTGGAATGCCTTGTTAGAAGAACCGGACTCTTTGCTGCTGGACCTACTGGCGGAGAAGGTTGCCGACCTGTGCGGTTACAAACCGGAACCTGAAGACTGTGAGGAATTTCTGGAGTTAATACGTCAATCGGATACCTCTCAAGAAGCGAGAGCCTCTGAACGAAAAGTCTCGCAACATTCATATTCACAAACGCTAAACTTACAAGGGACACGTACCCGGAGAACTGGAACCTTCAGTATTGTTTTCAAAGGTACTCATTATCAAGCCAGATCGGCCAAAGACGTAATGACAAAAGTCTTTGAACTCCTTGATCAAGAGAACCCGCTCTTTCTGGAAAAATTTGCAGACTGTGATCTCGGGAGAACGCGGAAATATCTGGCCAGGAACAGGGAGGAGTTTTATCCTAACACCCCGTATCTCGCTTCAAGTCATTCGCATCCTATTCAAGGCTGGTGGCTGGCGACTAACCACGGCCGTGTAGCTATTAAAAAGATTCTCGACATTGCAATTGAAGTTTCGGGCCTCCGTCCTGGTGAAATCGAATACAACCTTGAGTAATCCTACCATATAGGCCGTGCTCACGTATAAGGTATAATCGACTTCATTGAGTGGTCCGCCTGTGACATCCCCGTGACCTCCCGCCTGCGCCGGACGCTTAGCCTTGCCCTGCCCATCATGGGCGGCATGATCTCCCAGACATTATAAACTGGCCGTCATTGCCCGCTCCTGGGCTGATTTGTCAGCATATATCAAATATGCGATACTTCGTTGCCCGTGAACTGGACCGTCGAGACCCTGAATACGACCGTGGACAAGGAACTCACCACTTTACCCGTCGATATGCGGGCGCGATTTGTTCGTATCTGCGAGTTGATCGAAGCGGTCGGGCTGGAGCGTGTTGGCATGCCGTATATCAGGCATTTGACCGGCCCGCTATGGGAAATGCGAATGAAGGGAAGGGACGGGATATCGCGAGCGCTGTATGTCACCGTTCAGAGGAAACGTGTCGTGGTAGTACGGGCCTTTATCAAAAAGACGCGGCAGACGCCCCGCCAGGAGATTGACTTGGCGTTGAGACGCGCCAAGGAGGTACTGCGATGAGCAAGGTGAGAGACCTGCACGAGAAATGGAGCCGAAATGCAGACTACCGGGCCGCCTATGACGAGTTGGAGCCGGAGTTTGAACTGGCTCGCGCACTGATCGCGGCCCGCGTCAGTGCCGGGCTTACGCAGGCGCAGCTTGCCAAGCGTATGAAGACCACGCAGTCAGTGGTAGCACGACTCGAAGGTGGACGTGTCCACCCATCCACCAGGACGCTGGGAAGGATTGCGCAGGCCACCGGCACCCGACTCAGGATCAGCTTTGAGAGTGGCTAAGTCAGCGGACGAACCCAATACGTGACCTCCCGCCTGCGCCGGACGCTCAGCCTTGCCCTGCCCATTATGGGCGGCATGATCTCCCAGAACATCATGAATCTGGTGGACACGGCCATGCTGGGTGTGCTGGGCGACGAGGCCCTGGCATCGGTTGGGCTGGCCCAGTTCTCAACTTTTACCTGTGGTGCGTTCATCATCGGTTTGGCAACCGGCGTGCAGGCCACCTCGGCCCGCTGGCTGGGGGCCGGTCGCCTGGGTGAAATTGCCGTGCCCTTGAACGGCGGGCTGTTGCTCGTCCTGTTGCTCGGGCTGCCTACCTCGGCCCTGCTGATCCATATCGCGCCGGCCCTGTTCTCCGTACTCAGCCAGGACGCTGCGGTCACCGACCACGGCACGGTCTATTTTCAGGCGCGGCTGGTCGGCCTGCTCGCCATGGGCGTCAACTTTGTCTTTCGCGGCTACTGGAACGCGGTCAACCTGTCCAAGTTTTATATGCGCACCATCATTCTGATGAACGTGACCAATATCTTCCTCAACTGGGTCTTGATCTTTGGTAACCTCGGCGCGCCGCGGCTGGGTGTTGTCGGGGCCGGTATCGGCACCACCACGGCGCTTTATATCGGGTCGGCCACATATCTGCTCACCGCCCTGCGCCACGCCCGTGACGGGGGCTTTCTGGCCCGTTGGCCGGACCGGGCCACTCTGTCGGCCCTGTTGCGGCTCTCGATTCCGGCCGGTATTCAGCACGTCTTCTTTGCCGCCGGCATGCTGGCCTTCTTCTGGATTCTGGGCAATATCGGCACTGCGGAACTGGCCGCGGGGCATGTCCTGTCCAACCTCCTGTTGCTATGGCTGCTCCTGACGAACGGGTTCGGACTGGCCGCGGCCTCCTTTGTCGGACAGTCCCTGGGTGCCGGCAAGGTGCCGGAGGCGCGGGCGTGGGGCTGGTATGTGACCCGACTCTCCATGCTGGTGGTTGGCGGTCTGGCCTTACCGGCCCTGCTCGCGCCCGACCTGTTTCTGCTGCTGTTCCTACACGACCCGACAACGCTGACGCTCGCCCGGCTACCGTTGCAACTCACCGCCGCCACCATGGCGCTCGAAGCCCTGGGTGCCGTGCTGATGAATGCCCACTATGGAGCCGGGCACAGCCGGCGGGTGATGGTGATTTCCCTGACTATGCAGTGGTGTCTGTTTCTGCCTATCGCCTTTGCCATGCAAGCTATATGGGGATTCGGCCTGCTGGCGATCTGGATAGCCAACCTCGCCTATCGTATCCTCCAGTCCGTCACCTTTGTCTGGAGCTGGCAGGCCGGCGGTTGGACCCGGATTCGGGTGTAACTGTGGAGTGTGGACATATTGCCTGTACTCCTAGCCTGTCTTGTTTTGCCGTTCGGTTCATTCGTAGAATGGAGACATGGCACCAGCCCCCCAACGGGGGAGACGCGCCTCAACCGTGTCCCGGCCGCCTGCGGGATCTCCCCTGACGCTCCAGCAGCAGTATGCGGCTGCAACGCGGTCTCTGGGCCTCCATTTCGCGCAGATTGATGCATGGCTAGTCGAGAACGAACCCGCCGTCTGGCAACAGCTCCATCAGGCGGATGATGAACTCTTTCAGTTGAGTCAGCTCAAGGTCTCAGAGAACCGCTATCAGGCCGCACTTGAGGCATTCGTTGCTCGGTGCGAAGAAGCCGAACAGCTCTACTATGAAGCGCACCCATCCGAGTTCCGTCTACCGCCTCTGTCCGCAGCCGAGCGGATTGCCGTCTATTACGAACTGAGCGATGGCTCGATGCATAAGGTCAGCGGAGAGCAAAATAGTGGTTAGTGGCTAGAGCAATTCACCGTTATGCGTCGCCATCCGGTCCCTGCCGTAGGGGCAACCCCCCGTGGTTGCCCAATGATGGTCCTCCCATCTCTACACCCCCTTCCGTTCGTGCTTCGACCCATCCCCCCAACTGCGTTCGCAAGTATGTGCCGTGTGCTGGGGCTGGACGTTTTTGCCCTGTCCGGCTTCGCGGTGAACCACCTTGATATCGGCCCGCGTTACGCCGGTATTCTGCTGGGTCTCTCAAACACGGCCGGAACAATTCCGGGTATTATCGGCGTGACCCTGACCGGTTACATCCTGGACGCCACCGGCTCCTGGAGTCTTGTCTTTTTGATCGCCTCCGGACTGTATGTTTTCGGAGCGGTCGTCTGGCTGCTGTTTGCCACCGGCGAGCAGGTGTTTGAGTAGTCCCACCCAGCCTGGGAATGCCTTAGGTTGCACTCTTCTGGATCCTGAGCTTCTCCGCAGGGGCAATTATGAATTGCCCCTACACCTCCTATTCCGGCTTCTTCTTAATCTCGTAGCCCAGCTCTTCAACGGCCAGCAGGATGTCGGCAATGGCCGTGAAATCCTGAATATCCGCATGGCCCATACGGATGCTGACGGTGTAGTTGGAGCCGTAGGGGTGCTTGGTCCGCCGATGCTGAAACACCGCTTTGGCGAGCCTGAGGAGGTCGAACTTCGGGGTATCGTTTGCCATGCTACTTCTCAATCACGATGCGCCACTGCTGAGGGATATCCGATTCGGCCGTCTCTTCAATCTCCACAATGGCATAGCCTTCCGCTTCCGCGGCCCGAGGAATATCACGCCGGCCTTTGGGGTCGTCAATGACGAGTTCGAGGTAGTCGCCTTGGTCGAGGTATTCCAGTCGCACCTTAGCCTTGGCCCAGTTTAACGGACATTTGACGCCGCGCAGGTTCAGGCGTTCGGTTCTGCCGCTCATCGCCTCCTACATACCAGACAGACTCCGGGGTGTCAGCGCGCCCATTATGACCCTTTGCCGCTCTCTATCTCTCACTCTCGTCCCTCCCCGTTTCTCCCCGTCTTCCGATGCGCTAGGTTAGGTCATCTTCAGAAAACACCGGGGTGTGGTGTGGAACGCGACGAGAGCCGTCCCGAGAAATATACGTTGCGGTCGGATGGGGAGAGCAAGCGGCCGCGGCAATTTACTATTGACTACAAGCACGAGCTGAACCCCAGCCAGTACGAGGCCGTAACCACGCGCAACGGCCCGGTGCTGGTGCTGGCCGGAGCCGGCAGCGGCAAGACGCGGACCTTGGTGTTCCGGGTCGCGCGGATGATTGAGGAAGGCGTTGATCCGGCTTGTTTGCTCCTCCTGACCTTCACCCGCCGGGCCGCGGAAGAAATGATCCAGCGCGCCGAGGCCCTCATGGGTGGCCGCTGCGATAAGGTGACCGGTGGGACGTTTCATTCGTTTGCCAATACCGTTCTGCGGCGCTACGCCTCCCTGCTCGGATTTGCCAATGCCTTTACGATTCTGGACCGGGGCGACTCCGAGGATGCGATCAATTTGATCCGGGCGCGCCTTGGCCTGGACAAAAAGGCACGCCGCTTCCCGCGCAAACAGACGATTGCCGAGATCATCAGCCTAGCGGCCAATAGGACCACCAGCGTAGCGGAAGTGCTTGACTCGCAGTTTCCCCATCTGTTTTCTGAGCTCGACGACCTCAGCCAGATCGAAGAATATTACCGGCAGTATAAACGCGAACGTAGCCTGCTCGACTACGATGACTTGCTGACCTATTTGCGCGAACTGCTACGCACCCACCCGGAGGTCGCCGAACGCCTCTCTTATACCTATCGCTACATCATGGTCGATGAGTACCAGGATACGAACCGGCTCCAGGCTGAAATCGTGCGTCTGCTGGCCCATGTGCACGACAACGTCATGGCGGTCGGTGACGACGCCCAGTCGATCTATAGTTTTCGGGGTGCCACTGTTCGCAATATCTTCGAGTTCCCGGACCTGTTTCCCGACACGAAAGTGATCAAGCTCGAAGAAAACTATCGCAGTACTCAGCCGATCCTCGACCTGTCGAACGAAATTATTCTGCAAGCCAAGGAACGCTACACCAAGAATCTGTTCACCAAAAAGGATAGCGGCTTTCAGCCGGCGTTGATCGAGGCCGACAGTGAGCGCTACCAGTCACGCTTTGTGGCCCAGAAAATTCTGGAACTCCGTGAGGAAGGCGTGCCTCTGACCGAGATTGCGGTCCTCTTTCGCTCCAGCTTTCATTCCTTCGATCTTGAGATCGAACTGAGCAAGTGCGACCTGCCGTTTGTGAAGCGGGGCGGATTCAAGTTTATTGAGACCACCCACGTCAAGGACGTCCTGGCCCATCTGCGTGTGCTGGCCAACCCACAGGACGCGGTGTCGTGGCACCGGGTGCTCCTCCTGCTTGAAGGCGTCGGGCCCAAGAGCAGCGACAAGATTCTCAGTCATGTGCTGGGTGGAGCCGATCAGGTACAGCGTCTGGCCGACTACCCTGGCCGCGGCGCGGTCAAGGCCGAGGTGCAGAAGCTGGCCGCCGCGCTCCGAAACGTTGCCGATCCCAACCTCCAGCCGCGCGAGCAGATCGACCTGATCGTGCAGTATTATCTGCCGATTCTCAAACAGAATCACCGCGACGATTATCCCAAGCGCCAGAAAGACCTGGAGCACTTTTCGATTATTACTGAACGTTACCGCAGTCTGAACCGGTTGCTGTCGGACATGGCCCTGGAGCCGCCCAACAGCAGCGTGGGCGATGTGCTGGCAACAGATCGGGATGAGGAAGGCGTGCTGACCCTATCGACCATTCACTCAGCAAAAGGGCTGGAATGGCACTCGGTGTTTATCATCTGGGCGGTCGAGGGCCGTTTCCCCTCGCTGTACAACAAAGAAGATGACGAACTCGAAGAGGAGCGACGGCTGATGTATGTGGCCGCCACTCGGGCCAAAGAAAACCTGTTTATTTCGTATCCCATCAACATCTTTGATCGTGCGACCGGTATGGTGCTCAGTAAACCGTCACGTTTTCTCGAAGATATTCCCCGCCGCATTCTGAAGCCGAGGGTGGGGTGACCTGATCCTCTTCCCCCACAATCACCAGGGTCGGCACCGCAATCTGCGGCAGGACCGCGCGGAAATCGGTTGTTATAATGGCGTGCAGGGCCTGTTTATACGCCTCGGTGCGCAGAGCGGACATGGAGGCGATCAGCCGCTCACGCACGGCTTGTCCCGCGCTTTCGGCAACCAGGACCTTGACCACCTCAGGCGCAATGTCCGCCGGGGTAAGGCCATTTTCCAGCGGATCGAGCCGTCGAGCGAGAAAATCCTGCCGGACGGCCTCGGGAACTCCACCGAAACCGGACGAGGTATCAACCAGGGAGAGGGTGGCGACCCGGTCGGCATAGCGCCCGTAGAAGTCCTGGATAATCATGCCGCCCATAGACAGTCCGACTAGGTGGGCCTGTTCGGCTTTGAGCTGATCCAGGAGACGGCACAGGTCATCGGCAAAATCGCTGAACCGGAGCGTCTGGGGAGAGTCGTCGCTGTCGAGATAGCCCCGTGCGTCCCAGGCCACCGTACAGAACCGCCTGCTAAAATGGGCCAACTGATCCGTCCAATTCCGTCGATTACCGCCAATGCCGTGCAAGAAAACAACGACCGGACCACTGCCTTCAATATCGTAAGCAATCGAGACCGACTCCTCTGTCCTTCGTGTTTCGGCCATGGGACACTCCTTAGGCTGTTTTGCTTCCTACATTGCTTCCAGGGTCTCAATGCCGAGCAGGTCCAAGCCCGTCTTCAAATATCGAGCCGTGAGGTCGCATAATAACAGGCGCGTGGGCTGTCGGTCCTGCGGAGCCTTGAGCACGGAATACGCCTGATAGAAGAGATTAAACTGTGTGGCCAATTCGTACAAGAAGTTGGCCAGGAGGTTGGGCTTGTATGAGCGCTCGACCTCGATCAGGACATCGCCGAAGCGAAGCATCTGTTTGGCCAGGGCCTGCTCTTCCGGTTCCAGCAGTCGGACCGGCATATTTGGAGTCGGCTGCCAGTCAGTAAAACCACCTTTCCGAAAAATCGAACGAATCCGCGCATAGGCGTATTGTAGATACGGCGCGGTATTGCCGTCCAAGGCGAGCAGCTTATCCCAACTGAAACGGTAATCTGCGGTACGGTTTTGCATCAGGTCGGCGTATTTGACCGCACCAATCCCCACGGTGCGCGCCACGGTAGCCTGCTCTGCGGCTGACAGACTCGGATTCTTTTCCTGGACAATTGCCCGTGCGCGTTCCTCGGCTTCATCCAGCAGGGCGGTGAGTTTGATGGGCTGGCCCTCACGGGTCTTGATCGGCTTGCCGTCCGCTCCCAGGATGGTTCCGAACCAGACATGCTCCAGGGCCATGCGATGCCCCCAGCTTTGGGCCGCGGCAAAGAGTTGCCGAAAATGAAGCTGCTGGCGACCGTCCGTCACATAGATAATACGCTGTGGCCGAAAGGTCTCGGCCCGGTACTGAATCGTTGCCAGGTCAGTCGTGGCATACAGGAAGGCGCCGTCCTGTTTTTGAATCAGGAACGGGGTCTCCGCCAGCTCGGTATTATCGTCGTAGAAGATGCAGATGGCCCCTTCGCTTGGCCGAGCCAGATTCTTGTCGCGCAGGTCTTGCACGACATTGGCGAGCATCGGATTGTAAAAGCTCTCTCCGAGCCAGTGATCGAAGTGTACGTTCAGACGCGCATAGATGCGCTCGAAGGCCTGGCGCGAGACCCGCATGAATTCGTTCCACAGCGCGGTATTGGCCTCGTCTCCCTGCTGAAGTTTGGCCAGCTCCTCGCGCGCCCGGTCGGCCAAGGCCGCATCCGTTGTGGCTCTGGCCTGAACCTCCTTGTAGATGCGCTCCATCTCGGCCAGGGGGTCCTGCTCATACGCCGCCTGGTCAAGAAAAGAACGATAGCCGACAATCAACATGCCGAACTGGGTGCCCCAGTCGCCCAGATGATTGTCCGTCTCCACCGTGTGCCCGCGAAAACGCAACACCCGGGTGAGCGCGTCACCCAGGATGGTGGAGCGAATATGACCAACGTGCATGGATTTGGCCACATTGGGGGCGCTGAAGTCGATGACGATGGTTTCCGGGTTGGCAGTAGGGTCAACCCCCAGATGGTCGTCTTGGGCGATAGCCAGCAGGATCTGTCCCAGCCAGTCTGGGTCAAGACGGAAATTGATAAATCCCGGCCCGGCAATCTCCCAGCTTGCGGGAATCTCATCCGGGTTAAGCCGCGCCACAACAGCCTCGGCCAATTGGCGTGGATTTTGTTTCCGGGCCTTGGCAACCGCCATGATGCCGTTGGCCTGATAGTCGCCGAATTTCGGGTTGGCGGCGGGTTTGACAATCGCCGGGGCGGTCGTCCCACTGGCGGCCTCAATGGCCTGTGTCGTCTTTTCTTCCAAGAATTGTTGTACTGTTGGCATAATATCGGGGGTTAGGGATTAGGGGCACTCGTTCCTTCCTTTGACTTGTGCCATGATTTTTGCAAATAACCTACCACCCGGAATACATAGCAGAAGATTGGAGCGAACGAAGCGCCGGACAGTCGTGTGTGGTGAGGGCGAGCAGGAATGGAACGCAGAGCGGAGCAGGAGACGGCTCAGGCCGGCTGGGGGGACTGGATAGCCCTTCGTCTGGTACGGGGGGTCGGAAACGTCACCTACCGACAATTGCTGGAGCGTTTTGCGTCCCCGCGTGAGATTTTGCGGGCATCGCCGGCCATGCTTACCGAGGCGGGTATCAACGCTCGTATTGCCCAGGAGATTGCCGCGTTTGACCAATGGAAAGAGGTCGAAGCCGAATTGGAGCAACTGGCACGGCTGAACGCCCGTTTAGTCACCCAGACCGATACCGAATATCCGGAACGCCTCAGACAGATTCACGACCCTCCACCCTTCCTCTACATCCTGGGGTGTTTTGCGTCTCAAGATGACCTGGCCATTGCCATCGTTGGAGCGCGGACCGCGAGTACGTATGGGCGTAAGATAGCCCGTGAACTCGCCCATGAATTGGCCGGGTGTGGCGTCTGTGTGGTGAGTGGGCTGGCTCGCGGGATCGATTCCGAAGCGCATCAAGCCAGCCTCGAAGCCGGAGGGAGAACGATTGCGGTTTTGGGCTCGGGGCTTGACGTGATGTATCCACGTGAGCATATAGCCTTGGCAAAACAGATTGCGGAAAGTGGGGCGGTGGTATCGGAGTTTTCCTTTGGTAGTCGGCCGGAGGCCGGGAATTTTCCATACCGCAACCGGGTCATCAGCGGCATCAGCCTGGGGACGGTGGTGGTGGAAGCAACGGAAAAGAGCGGCTCGCTTATTACCGCCCAATGCGCGCTTGACCAGAATCGCGAGGTGTTTGCCGTGCCCGGTTCAGTGACGGCGAGTCGAAGCCGGGGGCCGCATCGCCTGATTAAGGATGGCGCAAAGCTTGTCGAAAGCATTGATGATATACTGAGTGAGATTGCCCCGGCTCTGGCGCGGACGGATCGAGACGAGAAAAACGAGACCAGCGTCCCGGTTGTTCCCTTAGAGCCGGATGAGGAGAGGTTGTTTCAATTGTTTCCAGAGGAGGCGGTGCATGTGGATACTCTCATCACCGGCAGTGGACTTGAGCCCGCGCGTGTGCTTGAAGTCCTGCTTGGATTGGAATTAAAGGGTACCGTGACCCAGCTGCCCGGCATGTATTTCATCGCCACCAGAGGAAGCCAGAGAGGGGGGAGGTAGGTATGGCCAAAAACCTCGTCATAGTCGAATCGCCGGCCAAAGCCCGGACGATCAACCGCTACTTGGGCCGTGACTATATTGTGAAGTCCAGTGTCGGCCACGTGCGCGACTTGCCGACCGGCGGCAAGTCTGAACGCGGGACGACCACTGCGCGCAAGCGTGCAAAAAAGACGCAAAAAGCCACCGGCCGGAAGAACACACGCACCAAACTGATCGCGCGTATGGGCGTCGATCCCGACAATAACTGGGCGGCAAGCTACGAAGTGCTACCCGGCAAGGAGAAAGTCGTTGCCGACCTGAAGAAGCTGGCGCACAACGCGGACGCCGTGTATCTGGCAACCGACCGTGACCGCGAGGGCGAGGCGATTGCCTGGCATTTGAAACAACTCATCGGCGGGACACAAGAGCGCTTTCGTCGGGTAGTCTTTAACGAAATTACCAAAAGTGCCATTCAAGAGGCGTTTGAGCACCCCGGCGAAATTGACGAAAACCGGGTCAACGCACAACAGGCACGGCGCTTTCTCGACCGGGTCGTCGGCTTTGAGCTGTCGCCCCTGCTGTGGGCCAAGGTGGCGCGTGGCCTGTCGGCCGGTCGCGTGCAATCGGTCGCCGTGCGGCTCATTGTGGAGCGCGAGCGGGAGATTCGCGCCTTTGTGCCCGAGGAGTACTGGGAGGTTTTTGCCGAGCTGGCGAAAGGCGCCGACGAGCCGGGGTATCGCTTCCAGGTGATCAAGGAGGACGGCGAGGACTTTCGTCCGGGAACGAGCGAACAGGCTGAAGCCGCGGCCGTCCGCCTCGCTACCCAGGATTTTTGCATCATCAGTCGTGAGGACAAACCGACCCAGGCCCGACCCAGTGCACCCTTCATCACGTCCACGCTTCAGCAGTCGGCGGCTACCCGGCTGAGCTTTGGGGTGCGAAAGACCATGCGGCTGGCACAGCAATTGTACGAGGCTGGCCATATTACGTATATGCGGACCGACTCGACCAACCTCTCGCGCGAATCCGTGACCAAGGTGCGAACCTATATTGAGCGCGAGTATGGGCCACGCTACCTGCCGGACAAGCCGAACGTCTACGCCAGTAAGGCGTCCGCCCAAGAGGCGCATGAGGCGATTCGGCCGACCGACTTGACGGTCGAACCGACTGACCTCGGCAATCAGGACGCGGACGCCCGGCGGCTCTACGACCTCATCCGCCGCCAGTTCCTTGCCTGTCAGATGACGCGCGCCGAATACCTCAGCACCACCATCCTCGCTGAGTCTGGGCCGTTCGAGTTGCGTATCCGTGGCCGTATACTCAAGTTTGACGGTTTCACCAAGGTGCTACCGCCGGCCTCGCGCAAGGAAGATGAGGTGGAGTTGCCCGACTTCGGCCGGGGCGACGCGCTGGTCTGCCTCGACACCGACACCGTGCAGCATTTTACCAAGCCACCTGCCCGTTATAGTGAAGCGAGTCTGGTACGCGAGCTTGAGAAACGCGGCATTGGGCGGCCGTCCACCTACGCGGCTATCATTTCCACTATCCAGGAACGTGGCTATGTCAGTCTCAACAAGCGGCGCTTTCAGGCGGAGAAGATCGGCGAACTGGTGACCGACCGGCTGGTAGAGAACTTCAGCCACCTGCTCAATTATTCGTTTACCGCAGACATGGAGCAGGAACTCGACCAGATCGCTCTGGGAGAGCGGGAGTGGCGCAGCGTGCTGGATGTCTTCTACGCAGATTTTTCTCAACGGCTCCAAGCCGCTGGAGCCACGGAAGGCATGCGGCCGAACCAGCCCATTACCACGGCGGTCCGGTGCGATGCCTGCGGACGCCCGATGCAGGTACGCACGGCAAGTACCGGGATGTTTCTGGGGTGCTCGGGATACGCGCTGCCTCCGGCTGAGCGCTGTACGCGTACCATGAATCTCGTACCCGGAGAGGAAGCGGTTGACACTGACGCGGACGAAGAGGGGGAAAGCCGGCGACTGCGGGCCAAGCGGCGCTGCCCCTCCTGTGACTCCGCCATGGATTCCTATCTGATCGACGAAACGCGCAAGCTGCATCTATGCGGCAACGGTCCGGACTGCGATGGGAACCAAATAGAGTCAGGCGAGTTTCGTCTTAAGGGTTATGACGGACCGGTCTTGGAGTGCGAGAAATGCAGCGCTGAAATGCAACTGCAAAACGGTCGGTTCGGCAAGTATTTTCGGTGCGCCAACAGTACATGTGGCAACACGCGCAAGCTGCTGCGCAACGGTCAGCCCGCCCCGTCGCGGGCCGACCCCGTGCCCATGCCCGAACTCAAATGCCGGACCGTGGACGATCACTACGTGCTGCGCGATGGCGCGGCCGGCATTTTTCTGGCCGCCAGCCAGTTCCCCCGGAACCGCGAGACGCGTGCCCCCCTGGTCGCTGAGTTGAAGCCCCACGCCGACGAGTTAGACCCCAAGTTTCATTTTCTGTTAAGCGCTCCCGAGGCCGACCCGCAGGGGAACCCGGCCGTGATCAAATTCTCGCGCAAGAGTCGCGAGCAATACGTGGCATCCGAGGTGAACGACAAGGCCACCGGCTGGAGCGCGCACTATCGGAATGGCGGCTGGGAAGTGCGGGAGCGCACGCGGACAAAACGCCCGCGCGCAACCAGAGCCACGCCGCCTGATACTTTATCCCAGGTCGCGTGACCAGGGAGTCTGACGAGCGATATGCAGACGGTCACGGTCATCGGCGGTGGCTTAGCCGGCAGCGAGGCGGTCTGGCAACTCGCCCGGCAGGGCGTCGCCACCCGTCTGTACGAAATGCGTCCGGTCCGTCCCACCGACGCCCACCATACGGACAAACTGGCCGAACTGGTCTGTTCCAATTCCTTTCGCAGTGCTGCCCTGGTGGCGGCGGTCGGTCTGCTGAAAGAAGAAATGCGCGGCCTCGGGTCATTAGTAATGGCCGCGGCCGACGCGGCGCGGGTTCCGGCCGGGCAGGCCCTGGCGGTCGACCGCCACGTTTTTGCCCAGTATATCACCGACGCCTTGGCCGCCCATCCGCTGGTTGAAGTGGTACGGGAAGAAGTCCAGATCATTCCGTCTGGGCCGACTGTCATTGCCAGTGGTCCGCTGACTTCACCCGCTCTATCCGAACACCTCCGGACGTTGTTTGGCCGCGAATATCTGTATTTCTACGATGCCATCTCTCCTGTTGTGACAGCCGACTCGATAGACACGCACGTGACGTTTCGAGCCTCACGCTACGATCACGGCGGCGATGATTATCTCAACTGTCCTCTCTCGCAGGCTGAGTATTATCGACTCATTGACGACATTCTGGCTGCCGAAAAAGTACCCGAAAAGGCGTTTGAGCAGTGTCGCTACTTCGAGGGCTGTCTGCCGATCGAGGAGATGGCCCGGCGCGGCAAAGATACCCTGGCCTACGGTCCGATGAAACCGGTCGGCCTGACCGACCCGCGTAGCGGCGCACGACCCCACGCGGTTGTTCAACTGCGGCAGGACGACCGGGCCGGAACCCTGTGGGGGCTGGTCGGGTTTCAGACCAAGATGACGTATCCCGAGCAGCGGCGTATTTTTCGCACGATCCCCGGCCTGACCAACGCGGAGTTCGTACGTCTCGGCAGCTTGCACCGCAACACCTTTATCGAGTCGCCCCGTCTGCTCAGACCGACCTTACAGTTTCGGCAGCGCGACGACCTGTTTTTTGCCGGACAAATGATTGGCGTGGAAGGCTATCTGGAGTCGGCCGCGGCCGGCTGGCTGGCCGGAAGAAACGCGGGCCTGCAGGTCAAGGGACAGCCGCTGTTGACGCCGCCGCTCACAACGGCGCTGGGCGCTATGATCGCATACGTCACCGACCCCGAGCGTAAAGATTTCCAACCTATGAATGTGAACTACGGGCTGTTCCCTGGGCTCTCGCGGCGTCTGCGAGGGCGCGAGAAAAAAAAGGCCCTGGCAGACCGAGCGCTCTCAGACCTGGCGATCTGGCAGGCCGAGCACGGTTTATGTTGAGCGTCTTTCGACCTTGAATGGAGGCAGTTCGGGTTCTGATTCTACAACCGTCTCAGGGCGCCGCCTGCGCCAGCCCCCGAACCTTTTCTCGAAAATAACGGAAGCTGGGAGAGGCGTTGTTATCGACATTCATATGAGGAGTGATTTTCTCTGCCCACACCGATTTTTCTCTACCGACGACCTGCCAGCCTCTGTCTTTTAGTCCACTTGCGCCACCGCTGAAAACGGCGTCGGCCAAAAGCTCCCACGTGCCGCAGATTGAGTCATTTTCGTAACTCCTGAGTACGTTGTCTCTGGCATTCGGGTAGGCCTCTTTAATCGCGAGAATATCGCCTAATAGCCACGCCTCACCCTCTTCGATGGCAATGCAGAACCAGGTCTCCGGTTTTGGGTCGCATGCATTCAGGATAGCAAAGAGTTCTTGTCGAAACGCTTTCAGGCATTTGTCATCCAAGTCACACACCACAATCACCGCTGCCGGATAGTCGAGAGGATAGCCGGCAAATGTCTTTCCATACCCCCCGAGCAATCTGGGAAGTTGGTCAAGCAAGAGGCGCTTGCGCGCGTCGGTACTACTCCTGAGATTTTTGGGGATGTGGCCGACACCTTTATAGGCTTTGACCTCAAAAGTATGCGGCTGGTTGATGATCTTCGGAACCAGAATATCGAGCATCGTCTTACCAGACTGGTCTTCAACAAGTATCTCAAAGTGCATTCGACTACCTCGCGTCAAGGTAATCGCTGTACCATAGGCCGCCCAACGGCAAGCCTTCTGCGACCATATTATTGACAACCGGATCGTCGCTTGCCTGCCGGATCGTTGAAAAGCCGTCTTCCCCTTTGTCCAGAATCCACACCTCTTTCGGGTCGAGCGCATTAACGAAGTAGGGCTGGTGCGTTGTGATAAAAACCTGCGAGCCGTCTTCTTGGTGGCTTGCGTGTTCACGGAATTCATGGGCCAGCGTTTCCAGGAGCCTGTGATACAGACCGTTTTCCGGTTCTTCGATACACAGGAACGGTGGCGGGGTCGGATCATTAAGCAGCAAAAGATAGGCGAATACCTTCAGTGTCCCGTCTGACATCTGCTGGGCATAAAAGGGGTCCTGAAAGCCTTTATCGTTGAACTTGAGGAGCAACCGGTCGTCAGCGGTTCTCTCCGTTTCAATCCTGTCTATGCCGGGAATTTTCTTGGCGATCTCTTTGAGCATGAACTGGAAACGCTCCGAGTGCTCACGTTCCATGAACTGCACAACATTACTGAGGTTGTCGCCGTGAACATTGAGATGTCGCTGTGGACCGGCAAGGGGCAGACCACGCGCCGCGTTCGGGGTGAAGTAGCTGAGATACCATCCTTCGACGAATTGGCGAAAAGCGGCAATTCTCGGGTGTTGTTTCAACGCACCGAGCGTAGCAATGCCCAGCTTGCGTCGGTCCTCCAATTCGATGAATTCAGCGTCCTTGAATTCTTCCAGTTTTTTCTCTTTTATTATCGATCTTGCTAGCGATTTACTAACCTCCAGAAGGTTGAAGCCTTCTGCTGTTTCATAGACTTGACTCCCCTGGCTACCTTTCCACACCACGCCCCGACCTTTTGTGAGAAGAAGGAAACAACGTGGTACTTCGTTTTCCTGCTCTTCATCCATTACTTCGCTTAACACGTGGGGGCGACCGGACTCGTCTGCCTCGATTTTGACCTCATAATTAATAGGCCGAGCATTAACAGATGCTTTGTAATGTACTTCAAACTCGATAGGGTCTGTTTGTCCCTGCGCCCGCAATCTCTCGAACCCGCCACGTCCGCGTGCGTCACAGGCCTCCTCAACACCGGACTTCAGGGCATCCGCTAGAAATCCGAACGCATCAAACAGGGCGCTTTTCCCCACCCCGTTCTTGCCAATAACCGCAGTCATGGGCGTGAGCGGTTCATTTTTGTGTTGGGTCAACAACCGACCCAGAGCCACGTCCTTGAGCGATTTGAAGTTTTTTACTCTGAAGCCTTCAATCTTCGCCATCTCGCGCCTCTCTTTGTATGGTTGGGGTTCGTCAACGATACGTTCAATTTCCCGCTACTACTTTTTTTCAAAAAAGCCCCGTCTCATGCCGGGACCTCCATTTGAAGGATGGCGAAGGTGGCAAGAATAAACACGAACTCGACCGCATAAAAAATAACGAGCGTTACAGAAAACATGGCAGACAACCAACTGCATTTTGGTTTGTCCCTGTGCTTCATCACATCCATCTTGAAGTCGGTGTCGGATTGTCCCCTGACCTCATCGTAGACCTGCCGAAACAATCTTTCCTGCCAGAGAAAATATCCGTCCAGAATCCAGAACCCTAGAATGGGGAGGATAAACGTCAGGATGATGCATGGATTTTGTAAGCTATATCGGGCAATTAGTACCATCGCAGCCACAATGAGGGTCATGCTCCAACCTTTGAGTTGGAAGGAGTTACTACCCAAACGGTTGATTATGGCTTGGGTCATCTCAAGGTGTTTGACGACTTTCTCCATGCCATTCATGAGCTTACCCTCACGCTCTTAGTAGCAGTACGTTTCACCGATCAGTGTTTCCGTGGCACATCAACCGTTATTGTTTCTGATGCTAATAGCCGTTTCGATCCAATCCGCGAGGTTGTCTTTGATGTAGTTATACACGTTAGTGCTGGTCCTATATGGTGGGTCATACGCCTTAACGATTGCGGAAAGACTCTTTCCATCGACAGTGAAACCAACAAAGGGATTCCGCCCCTTTGCTGATTGCTCTTCGTTTTTATCTTTCAGGTTGTGAATATATACTCCGAGAAGTCCTCTGCCATCATTCCACGCCTTCTTAATCTCGTAGTTTATCCATTTGCGGCCAGCGGTTTTTGAACCGATGAGCACGATGGCAACGGATTTACCGCTCATTTGTCCATTTATCCATTGCTGGATTGCAGCGTCACCGCCTTTTTTTACCTCTTCCCAATTGTTATCAGAAGCCGGGCGATTGCCTTCAACAACACCCATGTTGCGCACTTTCGAAGCCCGCCAGTTATCAGGGTTATAATGGAAGCTGTAAAACGCTCGACGTGCCACGTTATTCCTCCTGTGAATATGTTTCTGGACTGTCAGCAAGCCCGATACACAGAGTCAACACAAATACAAGAACAATGTCACCTATTCCTTACAGACGGTTAGTCAATCCACCTTACCTCTCCACCGCCGCAATTTTCTCCGCCGTCAGCCCATACAGTCCATAAATCAGACGGTCTATCTCAGCTTCCTAATTGACGGTAGCTCTGTCTGCCATGTCCGCCACGAGGTAGACTCCGGTATTTCATCCCAGGTCTGACCATCCAACTTGCGACCGGTCCGGTGTTTTTGGACGCCACCCCATTGCTTGAAAAAGAATGCGGTGTTCGTACGTTGACATTGGTCTTTGATGGACCGCACCCATTCGACAGCCATTGGCCGTGCACCTGGTCCTGACTCCCCGCCGACTATCACCCACTGTATACCTGCCAGCGGTAAGTGTTCGATCGGCCCGAGCAGCGGTTCGCAGGACAGGAAGCGTACGGCAGCAGGCACCGTATGGAGATCATAGATGCGATGGTACATCTGGTCGTTCTCCACGCTGACGCCTATCCAGATGTTTGGTGTCCAATTCAACAGGTTTGCCAGAGATTTCAGACGCCCACCACGTTTGGTGAGTATTTGGAAGGTATGCTGTGGGCATTCATTCATCACGCGGAAGACCCGCTGGATAAACCCGACGGGTACATTCTTGTGGAACAGGTCGCTCATAGAGTTAACGAAGATGGTGCGCGGCGAGCGCCATCTTCGTGGTACAGCGAGCAGGTCTTCGTGAAGCGTCATCCTGAACCCATCATGATAGCGGATATTCCCCATCGCCTGGAGACGACGGGCCATCCGTTCGGCGTAGCAGTGCTTGCAACCGGTGCTGATCTTTGTGCAGCCCGTGACCGGATTCCAGGTCGCCTCGGTCCATTCGATTGACGAATTGCTAGCCATCCGTTGTTCCTTCATGATCGGGAAAGGTTACTATAACCGAGTCCGCAAATGTTCCTCTTCGATGTAGGGATGCCGTGATCTTTTGCTGTTCTTCCAGCTGCTTGAGTACATCCTTGTAGTTTTTCTTGATATAGGGGCGGTCGATGTTGTGCCGTTTGTAAATCTCTATCATCTCGAGTCTCTGTCCCGAAAAATCACGGAGCAGCATGTCGCCTAGATCATCAAGGGGGCACGATAAATTGAACAATAGTGGCTGCTGCGCAGCCATCTCAGCATCCACAGGATTATACTCGAAATTGGCGACGCCCTGTTCGGCGCCGGACGATTCTCTAGCCATGATCTCCTTCATGATCTCATAACCCTTGAAGCCTTTACTCACGAATATCAGATGATGGCTTGTCCGCGAGCCCCGTTCGTTTTTGAAGCGAAACGGAAGCACATATTGAGGCCCCAATTCTCGTAGCGCTTGGCACAACTCTTCAACGACGGTCAACTCGCGCTGTTCGGGAGTCAGAGGATCAAGCTGTGTTCGTAGATTGTCAGCTCGCCTCTCGCCGAACAGCGCGTTCATGTGCTCTCGTACTGCGTCATTGTGTAGGCCCATGTTAATACGGTTGTAGTTGAAGAAGAAAATGCAGTCGCATCCCCAATCTTTCAATACCGAGTTGACTAGGCGAAGCGATAGACCTCTGTAGCCCCACGGATCCACAAAGAAGAGCGTCGGGACGAAATTCATTTCCTCAAACATTTCGATGATGTTTTCCCCAACTTCTTGGGAGAAGATTTGAGGCTGGTGTGTAAGCTTATCCACATCAGGCAACCGGCTTATGGCTTCCGACAGAGATTGCGTATTTCTTTCGTCCTTATCGTTAAAGATTGCGACGAGGCGTTGCCTCATATCGTCGTCTTGGATGGCCTTCTCCAGAATGAGTAACGGTGTTGAAATTGTACCATCCGAGTAGCGGCCAGGTCCGGCAAACAGGTCTATATACGCGATTCTATTGTCGGCATTCGGACGGCTTCTATTTTGGGCGCTTATCACGACACGCGCCCACGTCTCAAAATACTTAGCTACAATCGCAGACTTTACCTTTGACTGCTCCGTACTTTCATCGAAGAAATTTCCACTAGTCATCGTTGCCCCTTGTGCTTCTAGTGTGACGTATCATCGATTCATCCCCCATCCCTAATAGCTGGAATCTGGATGTACTCGATTTTTTCGCTCTCAGCTATTCACCCCGCATACAGGAACGCAAGTGCCGCCCACTGTCACCCCTGCATTTCCGTTTCTGATCCTGCTAGGCTGTCCGGCAGTCTGTTGCGGAAAGGACGTTGTATGGATTTTGAACTGCCCGAAGAATACCGCATGTTGCAGGAGACGGTGCGCCGCTTCGTGCGTCAGGAACTGATACCGCTGGAGACCACGGTCCTGGAGCGCGATACGCAGGGCATGACCGGTGAAGACTTGGTGCCACCCGAGGCCGAAGAACGTTTGCTGGCAGTTGCCCAGGAAGCCGGCCTGTGGGGGTTGGACGTGCCCGAAGAATTTGGCGGGTTGAATCTAGGGGCGTTGCCGAAATGTTTGGCGACCGAGGAACTGTATAAGACCATTACGCCGTTTACCTTTCCGCCCGATGCGCCCAATCTGCACATGCTGATGCAAACCTGTACACCCGAGCAGCGAGAGAAATACCTCCTCCCGTATGCGCAGGGCAAGGCGCATTCGGCCATTGCCATTTCCGAGCCTGGAGCCGGCTCAGATCCAGCCGGCATGCAAACCTCCGCCGTTAAGAAAGGGGACCAGTGGGTGCTCAACGGTCGGAAGATTTGGATCTCACGCGCCCATATCGCTGACTTCATTATTGTCATGGCGGTGACGGAGAAGGGCAAGGGTGCACGTGGCGGGATTACGGCCTTCCTGGTGGATAAAGGCACCCCTGGTCTGGTGCTGCAACGCCAGATTCCGGTCATTGGCGGACATGCGCCCTGGGAGTTGGTGTTTGAAGACCTGACCCTCCCGGATTCCCAGGTCCTGGGTGAAGTCGGACAGGGCTTTGCGCCTATGCAACTCCGCCTGACCGTCCGACGCCTGGAAATGGGAAGCTGGTGTGTGGGGCTGGCGCAGCGCTGTCTGGACATGATGGTCGAGTATGCCAAACAGCGCGTGACCTTTGGCCAGAAACTGGCCGACCGCCAGGCCATTCAGTGGTTCATCGCCGACTCGGCGACCGATATCCACGCCTCCCGACTGATGGTGCATCATGGGGCCTGGAAATTCGACCAGGGAGACGATGTCCGCCAGGAAGCCTCCATGCTCAAGGTGTTTGCCACGGAAATGGCCACCCGGGTGGCCGACCGGGCCATGCAGATGCACGGCGGTATGGGCATGTCCAAGGAAATGCCGCTTGAATTTATCTATCGCCGTCTGCGGCCCATGCGGATTTTTGAAGGACCAACCGAGATTCATCGTTGGGTGATTGCCCGGAAACTGCTCCGAGACTAGAACGGAGAGCTAGTGCGAGACTTGCACCCACACCGGGAGCATTCTATGCTACTCGCTAGTCTGTAGGGGATACGACAAAAGGGGAGTAACGTGTGTACACAATTTTGGTGGTTCGGTGTTGGGCTGATTCTTCTCACGGGCTGTTTTATGCGCCCGGCAAAACCTGTTGCCATCGAGGAGCGCATTGCCCCTATCTACCCGGAAGCGCGTCCCGTCGATTGCCCGGTGCGTATGCTGACCTCTCCCCCGACCCAGCCGTATGACGTCTTTGCCCATATTGTTTCCTATGGGAACGAAATTGACGGGCTGGAAGGCATGAACGCCCTGATCCGTGATAAAGCCTGCGAGGTGGGAGCCGATGCCGTCGTATTATTGCCACCCCAGGAAGTCGCTCATATGAATATCGAAGACTCCTTCCCGGACTGGGTACAACAACAGAAACAGGGACAGTTCGGACGCTACGCCCAATCTGCGGACCGGAAGTTTTCATTAGCCCGGCGCGGTTTTGCGGTGGTCTTCAAAAGAGACGGGACCACGCACTGATCCGAAAGAGTAAACGTGTCCAACATCTCCATGCTGCTGGAGGACACGTTTACTCTTGATACCAGCCCGCTCTCTACGGGCTGTGCAGACGATAGGCATCAATATCAATCTCTTCCACCCCCGTGGGCGTATCCAGACGAAAGAGCGCAGCGGACAGGATAGGACCGACCGAGACTTCCTGATAGGCAAGCGAGACCTGCTGAGCTCTCTGCGCATCGGATAGGCTGATGGCAAACGGGAAAAAGATATCCTGCACCTGCCGATAGTCGCTCAACTCGCCTTGGGCCTGGAGTGTCCCAGCCGCATCCCTGACTGACCAGCCTATGAGGCGCTTTGTTGCCGAGTCGAACCGTAGCGTTGTCAGGCTCCCATTCGGGCGACGAAAATCGAGCCGGTAGGTGCCAGCCGGTTCACGACGTACCGGTACGACCGTACCTTCCACCGGAAAAGGTGGAAAGCCCATCAGCAGGCGCGTGATCTCGCGCGCCGAGAGCAGTACCTGGGTCAAACGAGCAATATTGAACGGGCTGGCAACTCCTCGGTAGAGGACTTTATCGCGCGGCAAATAGGCGGCCAGTTGTTGCCCATCACAGGTATGAATAGCGGCCACACCAAGGAGTGTGAACAGTTCAAGGCGAAAGCGGTCAGGAGTGGCAAGCGCAACGGCCTGCGTTGCAGAACCCTTCTCATGTGCGTCCCGATACGAGACCTTGGCCAGCCCACGGAGACCGGTGATGACCTGCTGCCGGGCCTGAAGCGGGGCCAGAAGGTCCTGGGCGGACGGGAGGGAGGCTAAAGTCTGGGGCGGAGACGGGGGCGGGGAAGGGCGACGAGCCGTACAGCCATTTCCCCAGACGATAAGACCTGCCAGAACCACGAGCCAGGATAATGAGAGAGACGTAGGCCGCTGCCGTCGTACTGCACGGGAGAGCGAGAAAAAAGGGAGAGTCGTCCGCCGGGGGGACCAGCCCGAAGCGCTGCTGCTACTGGAGCTCACTGCCGTCCGTCTTGTGTATCCCCACCGGAGACAAGGCGTTCAGCTTTGTCCGCAAACGATTGAGTTGCGTCTCTTCGGATGCATTTTTCATGGCTTCCCGGTAGACGCGGGAGGCGTCTGCGGTTCGTCCGATTTTGGAATACGCATCCCCCAGATGTTCAATCAGGGTGGGGTCGGCATCAACCAGTTCCACCGCCCGTTCGAGATGCTGAATGGCTTGCATATACTCTCCGCGCTGATAATACACCCAGCCCAGACTATCAATATAAAAGCCATCGTTGGGTTCGATGGCCAACGCCCGGAGTATCAGTTGCTCGGCCTCATCCAAATGCACGCCCTGCTCTGCCCAGGTATAGCCCAGGTAGTTCAGCGCCGCGGCATTCTCGGGATTGAGGGCAATGGCTTTCTGCATATGCCGGATGCAGCGCTCCTTTTGTTTGAGCTCATCGTATACCGCTCCCAGCGTGAAATGGTACTGATCGTTGTCCGGGGCGATCTCGATGAGCTGCTCAAGGAGTTCGACGGCTTTCGCGCGGTTATTGTTTTCGCGATGGAGGGAGGCGAGAAAACCGATGAGATCCGGGTCGTCCTTTTTGACGCTAAGGGCCTGTTCCACGGCGGTGATGGCTTGCGCGATATTGCCCTGGCGTTGGTAGATATAACTCAGGTAGACGCGCGCATCGGCAAAATATTCGTCCTGCTGAGGAATATGTAACAGCTCGACCGCTGCCTTGACGTCCTGGTTGGCCTCCGTATACACGACGCCGAGAAAGTAGCGGGCACGATGATTCTCAGGCTGGGAGGCTAAGACCAAATTGAGGGCGGTGGCGGCCTTTTCGTAATCGCCTTTCTCCCGATAGATCAGGCTGATCTTGAGTCGCGTCTCCTGCGGGTCGGCTTCTATCTTTTCAAGCGCCTGAAACTGGTCCAGCGCATCGTCAAGCTTCTTCTGGCCGAGATAGAAACGGCCGAGCCGCTCCCGCGCCTGCTCACTGCGCGGATTGAGTCTCAGAGCTTTCTCATACACCTCGATGGCTTGGGCATTTTTCTTTTGCATTTCATACACGAGCGCGAGATCAAGCAGTACCAGTTCCGACTGCGGATTGATGCTGAGCGCCTCGTGATAATAGGTTTCCGCCTGCTCCAACTGCTGGGCTGCTGCGTGCGTTTGGCCAAGGTAATAATAGCCCAGGACCGATTGGGGATGACGGCCCACCAGCCTTTTGAGTACGCCAATCGCTTCTTGAAACCGCCCCTGTTTGGCATACAGCACGCTGAGGTAGAGATACGGCTCCTGGTCGTCCGAACCGTGGGCCAAAAGGGATTCATAGACCTGAGCGGCTTCGTTTTCCTTACCGGTCGAGGAGAGCAGGCCGGCCAGGAGACGCTGGGCGGCAATATTGTCAGGCTCGGCGGCAACGACCTGCTGGCAATGTTCCAGGGCCTCGGCCAGCTTACCTTGACGTAAGGCCAAGGTGGCAAGCCGCAGGCGCAGAAACGGCGTGTTCGGATCGTGAGAGACGGCGTGTTCAAGCTCGCTGAGTGCGGTGTCATAGTCGCCCGCATTCAGGGCTACCTGGCTTTTGAGAAAGTGCCCGAGGGCCTTGTCTTCAGGAGCGAGGACAACAGGCGAACCTGGGATGGGCGGTGCCTGGACGGATGTGGGAACGGCCGGTGGAGCGATACGGGCTGGGGCTGGAACGGAGCGGGCCGTGCTGCACGAGGCAAACGGGATGAGGGAGCAAAGCAGGAAAACCCGCACGATGGAGGAAGGGGAACGCATTGACAAAAGGTAGCATGCGCTGAAATTGACCGTCAATCCTGGAATATTGAGCAAGCCAAAAAAGCTGAGCCACATTATCAGAAAAACGGGGCGCCCAGGTGATTTCTCCGGTCCGGCCTGCGCAGGGTGTCGAAGTCGTGTATGCTGCAGGGTGAGTCATGTCGCCTGAATTTTACGACCTGTCCCGTTTGTTTACGCTGCGGGATCGTCTTCAGTCTCTCGATGGTGCCGCACCCCCCGTGGCCTGTCTGCTGTCCACACCGTTACACCTGCCTCCCCAACGGCTAGGTGTCTTGTGCGGTTCGTTCAACCCCCTCACCCTGGCGCACGTTGTGCTCGCACAGCATGCTTGCCGCACATTTCACCTGGATCAACTCTTGTATACGGTCGCAAAGGTCACGGTGGATAAGGAACGGGTGACGGGGATGGGCTTGGAGGATCGCCTGTTATTGCTCCTCCTGCACGTCGAGCAGCAACAACATTTAGGTGTGGCCCTGGTCAACCGTGGGCTCTATTTTGAGCAGGCGCAGGCTTTTCAGTCTCTCTTTGACACGCGGGTCGAGCTGTTTTTTATTGTAGGTATGGACAAGCTGGTGCAGATTCTGGACGCGCGCTACTACCAGGATCGGGAGGCCGCTCTGGATCAGCTTTTTGCGCTGACCTCTCTTGTCGTCGCCAACCGAGGCGATATGGCCCGGCAGGCATTTGACGAGTTGTTACAACGCCCCGACAATCAGCCGTACCGAGACGCGATTCATTTCCTGCCCCTGCCTGGGTCTGTTACCGATCTCTCCTCAACCACAATACGGAAGGTCGTCAGTGAGGCAACGAATCTCTCGGCTCACGTCCCGGCCGAGGTGGCGAGGTTTCTCACCGAAGCCCGGCCATACGCCGCACCGGGCGGCGACACCGAGAACGGACAGGAAGATGAGATCGACGCCTACGCCGTACGTCTGGCACTCTTTGACCGCCTTGCCGCAGTCCGGGACTGGGCCGCACGGCACGTGGATTTCCGGCAGTTGCTGGCCCAAGCGTTGGCGCCTGACCCCAGAGGCCGGGTGCTGCGTGGCGCAACAACCGGCCGGGCGCTGCGCGCTCTCATAACAGGCTAAACGGTACTGAAGGAGGAAGGGATGAGCCGTCAGCCGATTACCGACTTTTTACACCACCACTTTCGGCATTTCAACGCTGCGACCGTTATCGAGGCGGCTACCGCTTATCGGCAGCACCTCGACCGGGGCGGCAAGATGCTGCTGGCTATGGCGGGCGCTATGAGTACGGCCGAACTCGGCATCTCCCTGGCTGAAATGATCCGCAATGACTGCATCCATGCCATCTCCTGCACGGGTGCGAACTTGGAAGAAGACATTTTTAATCTGGTCGCGCATGAGCACTATGAGCGAGTGCCACACTATCGGGATCTGACCCCTCAGGATGAGGAGGACCTGCTGGACCGGCATATGAACCGTGTCACCGATACCTGCATTCCCGAGTTCGAGGCCATGCGCCGGGTCGAAGGCGTCCTCCAGGAATTGTGGATGCAGGCCGACCATGCTGGGAGGCGAGCTTTCCCACACGAGACGTTCTACGAAATTCTCCGTACCGGCATGCTGCAACCCTATTACCAGATTGACCCCAAAGACTCCTGGGTCCATGCCGCCATGGAAAAAGACCTGCCCATTGTCGCGCCGGGCTGGGAGGATTCAACCTGCGGGAATGTGTACGCCAGCTATTGCATGACCGGCTTGATTAAGAATGTGCATACCGTGCGGCACGGTGTTGAATACATGACGTTGCTCGCCGACTGGTATAGTACGGTCTCGGACCATCACTCCATCGGATTTTTTCAGATTGGCGGGGGTATTGCCGGAGACTTTGCTATCTGTGCGGTCCCCATGCTGATCCAGGACATGAAACGTACCCACACCCCACTGTGGGGCTATTTTTGTCAGATCAGTGACTCAACGACCAGTTATGGCTCCTACTCCGGCGCGGTTCCCAACGAAAAGATCACCTGGGGCAAGCTCGGCGTGGACACTCCGCGTTACCTGATTGAATCGGACGCCTCGATTGTGGCGCCGCTCATCTTTGCCCAAGTTTTGGGACAGTAAATGGAAAAAGAGAAAGCCCTCGCCATTGCGGCCGCGCGGGCCGCGGGAGACATTATCCGTGCCATCTACGAGACCAACTACACGGTTGAGTACAAAAAGGGTGATAACAGCCCGGTTACGCTTGCCGACCGGGAGGCTAACCGGAAGATTCACACTATGCTTCAAACGGCTTTTCCTGACTATGGCTGGCTGTCTGAAGAGACGGTCGATTCGTCCGCGCGGCTCTCCGCACAGCGCGTCTGGGTGGTTGATCCCATGGATGGAACCCATGAGTTCATTCAAAAAATACCGGAATTTGCCGTCTCCATCGGGCTTATTGAAGCGGGCTGGCCGATTATCGGCGTGGTCTATAATCCCATTCTGGATCAGCTCTTCTGGGCGGTCCGCGGACAAGGTGCGTGGTGTGGCAGCCGTCCATTGCGCGTGCCCGAAACGCCGCACCTGGCGGACGCCATCATTCTCTCAAGTCGCTCGGAGACCAAACGGGGGGAGTGGAAAGACTTTCGTGCTCTTTTCCAAGCCCGCCCCATGGGGAGTATCGCCTACAAGCTGGCGTGTATTGCAAACGGTGAGGCAGCCGCCTCGTTTACGCTGACGCCCAAGAACGAGTGGGACATTTGTGCGGGGACCCTCCTCGTCGAGGAGGCCGGGGGACGAGTCACGACCCTCAGAGGGAAGCCGGTCCGCTTCAATCAGCCAACGACGCTCTTACAGGGCTTGATTGCCAGTAATGGCAGGCTTCACACGCAGCTTTTGGAACTGGTGACACCGCGCCTCACCGCTCGACACCATGCTGAGAATCGCCAGTAGGCCGGTTGACGCGGACTCTGTCCCCCCGTTAGGGTGAGAAAAAGAGGAAAGAAAAATCGTGACTCAGTTTGCTACACTTCTCCGTGCCCGCCCTAACCCCCGTTGCCCCGCGTGTCACAAATGGAACCGTGTCTATGTGACCGGAGGCTCGTTTCTCTCCGAGTGTGTCCACTGCGGAGCCACCCTGGAGGTCCGTCGTCCACCGACGTTCTGGGGTGTCATTGCCATCGGCATCAGCGTGCTACTCCTCGCCGCGGCCATTCCGCTCCTGGCGTGGTAGTCGGGAGGAGACATCGTGCCTCAAGGGGTGCAACTGGCGCAGATCGAGCGTATTTTCGAAATTCTTGACCGGCTGGCTATCTCCCGGGGCGGTCGTTATTCCTCTGCGGCCGCAGGGCACCGGCAGCCTCAGGATGCTTGAGGGGGGCACCCTCGAAATCGTTGTCCCGGATACTATTCCATTTGATGACTGGTACGCTTCGCTTGAAGGCGAGATTCAGAAACTGAGGGCGGGCTGAGTGACTCCAGCCGCCTGAGCTATAGAGCGCGTGGCTCCGAATGGATGGGAGGCTGCGCCGCAGGCGGGTCGGCCGGTCCATCCAGGTGGACATCCTTTTCGACGGTTTTTTCATCCGGGAGTTCCGTGCGTTCCAGTACGAAGGGTTTCCCCCGTCCCGTTGGATTGGCCACAAACACGTCATAGCTGCCGGTCTCCAGGACAAAGCGATGTTCCTGGCCGGGCTCGCTGCGAGCAATCTCTTTTTGCGTCCCGGCGGCGTAAATGATGACCTGAGTTAGTGGACTGACATCTTTTCCGGCCAGCCGGGGATGGACCAGGAGCTCGCCACGTACACGCTCGCGCAGCGTCAGTTCCCGGAGTCCGCCCCGGAGGAGCTCAATATCGCGCCACCACTGGCTCTGGGGGGGAACGGCGACCTTGACATCGACCAAGCCCGGTTGCGCCAGGATAATCTCTCCGCTCAAGAACTCTCCGAGCAGTTCGTTGGATACGCCGTCATAGACCTCAACGCCGAGGCCGATATCCTGGCCCCTTTTATCC
Source organism: Candidatus Binatia bacterium (assembly GCA_022820725.1). Lineage (GTDB taxonomy): Bacteria > Desulfobacterota > Binatia > Bin18 > Bin18 > Bin18. The sequence continues at coordinate 91,560 of JAJEFA010000003.1, read as the reverse complement.
AGGACGTTGACCTGGAGGGCCGCGACTTCGCTCAGGATGACCGTGCTGGTCCGACCGGACCGAACCAGCACGCGCTCGCGCGAAACCGTTCCGCCCAGAATGTCGAGTTCAACGCGGTAGGACCCGGGCGGCAGCGAGACGGGTGTGTTCAGGGGTGTTTGGGTGATGAGCGTCTCGGGTGTGAGGCTATAGATTCTGGCTGTGAGTCCACTTGTCTGAGCCTGCTCTCCCGGAGTCTGGATGAGCAGGTTGCCGTGGGGTTCGGGCTCGGCCACAGGCTGCGCGCTACAGACTTGGCCGGAGAGAAAAGAGCAGCTCAGCAGAACGGCCAGGAGCCACAGCGCTTGTTTATATCCAGCCATACGAGAAGGAGGTCACCAGGGCCTATTTTTCCAGCGGGAGGTCCTCGCGGTTGCCCCATTCGGCCCAGGAGGCGTCGTAATTACGTACCTTGTCAAAACCGAGCAGCCGGAGGGTAAATAGTCCGTGCGCCGCACGGATACCACCCTGTCAATAGGTGACGACTTCACACTCGGGTCTGACCCCGACCTGCTCAAACATGGGGCGGAGCTCGTCCGCGGGTTTGAACTTTCTTGTCTTGGGGTCCACATAGTTGAGCCATTCGAGATGGACCGCGCCGGGAATCCGCCCGCCCCGCTTGGTACCCCGGTTGTTCTCGCCGGTCCACTCTGCATCCGAGCGCACATCGAGCAGCACGGTATCCGCAGCAATAGACTCCTGGACTTGCTCCCAGCGGGCGATCAGGTCGTCGTGAACCTGGGGCGTAAAGGTCGCCTTGGCCGGACGGGACGAGGCGTTGGTCACGGGCCGCCCCTCGGCCAGCCAGGCGTCCCAGCCCCCGTTCAACACTCTGGTATTGGTGTGGCCGTAATAGTGCAGGGCCCACCAGAACCGGGTCGCGTATAGCCCGCTGAAGCCATCATAAGCAACCACCAGCGTGCCATCCCCAATACCCATCTCGCCCATGGTCTGGGCAAACTGGTCCGGGCCCATGATATGCGGCGCGCCTTCTTTTTCCTTGAGATAATGATGGCCGCGAACGGGAATCGCCCCCGGAATATGGGCGCGACGATAGGCTTCGCGATTATCGCAATCGACGACTCGCAGGTTGTCGTCCTGGAGGTGTGCCGCGAGCCATTGGGTCTCTGCCAGCATGTCCGGTCGGGCATAGCCGTGGTCTGTCATTGTCCGTCTCCTTTACTGTCCCGCACTACTACTGTCCTGCCTCTTTTTATTGTCCAGAGAAGCGGGGCGTCCGTTTTTCCATGAACGCCCGCACCGCTTCTTTGACATCCTGGGAGCGAATGCAGACCGCCTGGCTCTTGGCTTCCAGCAGGAGTCCGTCACGGACGGAAAGATACTGGCTGGCGTCAATTGCCCGCTTGGCGTAGCGCACGGCCAGCGGTGGCTGGCTGGCCAACTGGTCTGCCAGGTCCGTTACGGTCGCTTCTAATGCCTCGTCGTCAACGAGCTGTTCGGCCAGACCGATACGATATGCCTCTTCCGCTTCAATCTGCTGGGCGGTGAAGATGAGTTCCTTGGCCTTGCCGGTGCCGACCAGCCGGGGCAGGCGTTGGGTGCCGCCCAGGTCGGGGATAAGGCCGTAGCGGTGCTCTAGCAAACCCAGCCGGCTCCCGCGGGCGACTACCCGGATATCGCAGGCCAGCGCCATCTGCAGACCCGCGCCCAGAGCATAGCCCCGGACCGCGGCAACGGTTGGATAGGGGGCTTCTTCAAGCCAAGTGAAGGCTTCTTGAAAGCCCTGGATAATGGACACCATAGGATCGTCGTCGGCTCCAGAATCGGATATGGGTTCACGTTCGTGTCCGTTGAAGACCACGCCACCAAAAGCCGAGGTGTCGATGCCGGTTGAGAAGGCACGTCCTTCGCCCATCACGACGAGCGCCCGTAACTGGTTTTCGCGCGCGTGCGCTTCGGTGGCAAGGGTCTGACCGAGTTCCTGTAACGCCTGCCACATCTGGGGTGTCATGGCGTTCAGCTTTTCCGCCCGGTTGAGACGCAGCCAGCCTATATGGCCGACCTGTTCATAGCGTACCGCTTCGCCTTGCGTTGTCTCCATATCTACATTCCTTCCGAGAGAGTCGCTCTCAGCGTAGCGGTTTCAGCCGCTGATTCCAAACCCCTCGGCGGAATCAAGCACCGCCTGCTCGGTTACTGGTTTCTATACGGTCGGATAATCTCTCGGGCGAACTCCACAATACTTTCTTCCACCAGGCCCCACGGAGGGGAGACAACCATCTGGGTGAGCCCAGCGGCTTCAAGCTGATGGAGGCGTTCGAGGATGTCTTTGCGCGAGCCGGTCAGGCTCATGGCCCGAATGGCCTCGGGGGTAATGAATTTTTCTTCGCCCGGATGCAGAAAGCGCGAGTGCGTGGCATGAATGTCTTCCCAGCGGTCATCCAGATAGCGCTGGTACTCTGGAGTCAGGAAAGGCTGTAAAAAAGGCGGCACCGTTTTGCCCTGTTTGGCGACTTCATAGGCGTAGTGCAGGGCCACCGCAATGCGTGGGCCAACCCGCGACAGTACGCGCGGACTGTTCACGGCCTCGCCGGGTTGCAGCACACAGGAGATGCCGAGCGTGACCACGCTGAAGTCAGCCGGCTTCCCATCGTCTCGGCCCTCCCAGCCCTGTGCGACTGCCGCCAGATTGCGGGTGAGCGATTCGGGCGAGAGCAGGCTCAGGGTCAACAGGCCGTCGCCCAGCTCACCGGCCAAGGCCTGGGCCTTGGGATGCGAGGCCGCCAGATAGATGGGGATACGATCGCGCGTATTAATATAGCCGTGCTCGACATCCATGAACCGAATCCGGCTCTGCCGGCCACGCTCGTGATAGGGGACAGCCTCGCCCCGGAGCAGACCCTGGCAGACCTCGACCGCATGCCGGAACTCCGCGAGCGAAACCGGCGGCATGTCCATGGTCCGCCAGGCCGTATGACCGGTGCCCAGACCGAGAATCACCCGACCGGGCGCAAGTTGATTGATGGTGGCAATCGAGTGCGCGATGACAGGTGGAATCCGCGTCCCAACAATAGTGACGCCGGTCCCGAGTCGGATTGTTTTTGTCTGCGCGGCGGCCAGGGTCATGCAGGCATACACGTCCGAGGTGAGCATCTGCGAGTCCACAAACCAGGCATGAGTAAACCCCATCTGCTCGGCCAGCAGGGCGTGTTTCCATCCGTTGTGAATATGCGACTGAAAACCAACTCCAAAGTCCATATCCGCCCTCTCTCTAACGCTCCTTCACCAAGCTGTTCTACCGTGGCTCCAGCGGCATGCCTTCGCGTTTCCGCACGTCGTTCAGATAGGCCAGGATGCCGTCCTCGACCGTGTACTTTGGTGTGAAGTCCAACTCGGTCCGCAGGCGGTCGGTGTTGACCAGAGAGGTCATGGCGACGGGTTTATCGCTCACTGAGATGTTGGCGTTGGGCAGCAACTCGCGCAGATAAGCCGTGATCTCGCCTGTCTTGCGGCTGGGACCGGCCATGTTGAAGACGCGGGATTGCGGGTTTTCAATATGATAGGCCCGACGAAAGACCTCGGCAGCATCGGCAACATAGAGCCAGTCGGCAATCTGCTCGTCCTGCGGCATAACGACTGGCTTGCCGAGCAGGGCCAGCTCAGGGGCCACCATAAAATGATCCCCTGCCGCTCCCCGGCGCTGGCCGCGCCCCTCACCAAACACCGAGGTCGGCCGAATTGCAATGAAGTCCATACCATAGGCGTGGTTATAGTAGTCTGCGGTATGTTCGTTGAATAATTTGCACGCACCGTACAGGCCGGCCTGGTTGTTGGTGGACGGAGCGGGCGGATCGTCTTCGCCCAACTCCGGGGCGGTGCTGGCTGTGCGTTCGGGAAAGACCGCGACCGAACTCATATACACGACGCGCTTCAGACCGCTCAGCCGGGCAGCCTCAAAAATGTTTGTGGTGCCGATACAATTCACATTGATCGACGGCAGCGGATTGCGTATACCGCCCGTCCCCAGATAGTAGGCGAGGTGAACAATCCCTTCGATTTTGTTGCGCTGGATCACATCCATGAGGGCGGTCACTTCCATCACATCGCCCTGAAAGACCTTTACTTGGTCAGCCACGTCCGCGACCGCCTGTCGATTTGGGACGGCATCGAGAATGACAACACTCTCTCCCGACTGAACCAGATGTCGTGTCAGATGCCGGCCCAAAAACCCGGTACCCCCAGTAATCAGAATCGCCATATGTACAGCCTCCTTAGAAACTGCTGTACGGAATTTCCGCCAAGGCCGCAACTCTCCCGCTGCACTTGGCGTGCCTCCGCCCTTTCTTTCTGTTCCTTTTTGGGACACCCTGAGGCGGCAATCCGAACGAGGCGGGTTGAAAGATCGCTTATCGCTACTCACAAGGGAGGAAGTGCTATGGTACGCGCTGCAACCGTGCGCATGGTCGCGGAAGAAGAAGCCACCGGTAAGGTCGCGGAGATCTATGCCGACATCAAAGCCACCAAGGGCATTCCGGCAGTGCCGAATTTCTGGCGGGTACTGGCCAGTCACCCGGACAATCTGGAGATGATCTGGACCCGGCTGAAGGCGCTCATGCACCCCGAGGCCAGCGGACGAGAATCGCCCCTTGACCCCAAGACGCGGGAGATTATTGCCCTGGCCGTTTCCGCCACCAACGGCTGTGCCTACTGTATTAACTCCCACACAGCGGCTCTGCGGAAGCTGGGCTGTGATACCGAAACGCTGGGAGAGGTCATGGCTATTGTGGCGCTGTTCAACAGCACCAACGCCCTGGCGGACGGCTATCAGATCACACCGGATGTCTTACCGCCTGTTGATGAGGCGTAACCAAGACTAGGCGAGCAGGTGACAGGAACGATTATGCCGATGACTGCAAGAACTGCATCTTTGTTTGTGATCCTCTTGTATGTCGTCACTTGGCTCTCTGCGTCCCCAGGTCGAGCCGCGGTCGTGCCTCAGACAAGCGTTCAGGAGGATGGAATGAAAACACTGCGCGTCTCCGGTCTCCGCGAGCCGGTCGAAATCCTGACCGACCGCTGGGGTATTGCCCACATCTATGCCAAGAACCAGCATGACCTGTTTTTCGCCCAAGGCTATAACGCCGCTCGCGACCGCTTGTTTCAGCTTGAGATCTGGCGTCGGCGTGTCACCGGCACGATGGCCGAGATTCAAGGTCCCAAAGCCCTGGATCTGGACATCGGAGCCCGGCTGCTGCGTTTTCGTGGTGATCTGGACCAGGAATGCCAGTACTATCACCCGGACGGGAAAGAGATCATTAACGCCTTTGTTGAGGGTATTAACGCCTATATTCGGCAGACCCAGGAACAACCGGACCTGTTGCCCCTTGAATTCGGCCTGATCGGTATTACTCCCCAGGCTTGGACCCCGGACATCGTGCTGGCGCGTATCGGTGGAATTTTTCTGAACCTGGAAACCGAGGTTCTGATCGCCCAGGCGCTGCAAACTATGCAGCCCGAAGCCATCCGGGCGATGCTCCATTTGCACCCCGGTACGCCCGACCTGACCGTGGCCGAAGGGCTCGATGTAGCGACCATTCCAGGTGATGTCCTGAAGTATTATCAAGCCGCGCGCGAAGGGATCGTCTTTACTCCTGAAGACATTGTTGATCCACAGCATCGGGCTACGGAAACCGCTGACGCAACTCCTCAGGCTGCTGGCCGAACCTTCCCCGGAAAGAGCGTATCCCAAGACGAGGGTAGTAATAATTGGGTGGTAAACGGCACCAAAACGCTCTCTCGGCAGCCGCTCCTGGTCAACGACCCGCACCGCGCGATTACCGCGCCATCGCTGCGCTACTGGGTGCATCTGGTTGCGCCCGGCTGGAACGTGATTGGTGGGGGCGAGCCCCATCTACCCGGCGTTTCTATCGGACATAACGAGCAGGGAGCGTGGGGGCTGACGATTTTCCCGACCGACTCCGAAGACCTGTATGTGTATAAGACCAACCCGGACAACCCGCATCAGTATTGGTACCGGGGAGAATGGGAGGACATGCGGATTCTCCACGAGACGATCCCGGTGAAAGGCCGGGACGCCGTCGCGGTCGAACTGAAATACACCCGGCACGGCCCCATCCTGGCCGAAGACCCGGAGCGGCACCTGGCTTTTGGGTTGCGGGCCGCCTGGCTCGATATCGGTGGGGTGCCCTATCTGGCCAGCCTGCGGATGGACCAGGCTAAAACCTGGCAGGAGTTTCGCGAGGCGTGTGCCTACTCCCGCGCCCCGTCAGAGAACATGGTCTGGGTGGACAGACAGGGCAATATCGGCTGGCAGGCGGTCGGCGTCGTGCCGCTCCGGCCCAACTGGAACGGCCTGGTGCCCGTGCCGGGAGATGGACGCTTTGAGTGGGATGGCTATCTGCCGATTCGCGAGCTACCCCACGTCCTGAATCCCTCCGAGGGGTTTATCGCAACCGCAAACCAGGAGAACCTGCCGCCCAACTATCCCTATCCGATCAGCTATTACTGGCTGGAGCCGTACCGGTTTGCCCGGATTGAGGAAGTCCTTGCCGCGGGTAGAAACCTGACGGCCCGCGAGATGATGCAGCTCCAAAGCGACGAATATTCGATTCCGGCGCGTTTGCTGGTGCCGTTTCTGCGCGCTCTGGACAATGACTGGGCGTCAGCAGACCCGCTCGTCCAGAGCGCGCTCAATACGCTGTACGCCTGGGACTTCGTGCTGGATAAGGATTCCGTTGCCGCCGGAATCTATGCCGCCTGGCAGCGCCAGTTGTGGGAGCAATTTCGGAACACGCACGTCCCAGCCGCTCTCCAGGAATCCTTTGCGAGTATTGTTGTCACCCCACTCATCAACAGCCTCCTCGCTCCAGATGCAAGCTACGGTCCTGACCCGCTCGCCGGGCGAGACCAATTCATACGTGAGAGTTTTAAGGCCGCCGTCCGCTCCCTTGCCACCCGCTTCGGCTCGGACATAGACAACTGGACCTATGGCCAGACCGCCTATCACCATATCGTCATCAAACACATGCTGAGCGATGCGGTGAACGCCGAACTCCGAGCACAGCTCGACGTCGGGCCCATTCCGCGCGGCGGGGACAGCTTTACGGTTAATAATACCGGCAGCGAGGACATGCAGACCGTGGGGGCTTCTTTTCGGCTGATTGCCGACCCCAGCAACTGGGACCGGTCGTTGGGCATCAATACGCCCGGACAGGCTGGCGACCCCGCCCAGGCGCAGTATCGGGACCTGTCCGGCCTGTGGGCCGAGGGCAAGTATTTCCCCGTTCTGTATTCCCGAGACAAGATTCTGGCGGTGACGGAACACAAGACGCTACTCCAGCCAGAGCCATAAATCGGGCGACGGTATTCACCCCCGTGAGTACCGTGCCGCTCCGGCTTGTCGGGTTTATGTGTTCCTTGGTATGTTTGGCCCGTATTCAGGAGGGACGCGATGGCAGCAATAGATTCTCAAGTAGCATCTCCACGCAACGAATGGCGCAAACAGACCCCGGGTCATGCCGGCTGGGCGCGGACCGCGTACGCTGGTGACCCGCATAAATACTATATGGTTTCGGTCGATACGCACGGGATCGAACCGAACGACTATCTGGAAAAGCGCATTGAGAAAAAATATCTCCATCGCATTCCGCGGATGAAGATTGACGAGGACGGCGCGCAGTGGACGATCTGCGAGGGCATGAAGCCCGTTCTGGTCAAACCGGGCCGCAATTATGAAAAACACCTGCCGGCGCTGGAGTCGTTTGAAGATATTGACATGTTTCAGCCCTACTCAAAGCGCTTTGAGGCCGAAGATCTGCGCCGCAACCATGCCGGCACCGATATCACACAGCGTCTGGTCGACGCGGATGCGGATGGCATTGACGCCGAAATTATTTTTCCGAACAAGGGTCTGCTGGCCTTTGGCACGCCTGACCCGGTTTTTCAGGGGGCGATGTTCCGGGCCTGGAACCGCTGGGCGCTCGAAACCTTTGGCGATCACTGGACGCGCTTTATGCCCATGGCCATGATTGCCACCGGCGACCTTGAAGGAGCCATGGCCGAGGTGCGGTGGGCCGCGGAGCACGGCTTCAAGGGACTCACCATGCCGAATAAACCCATCTTTGGTCCGCTCAAAGAGGGTGAGCTGCAATACAACGACAAATCGTTCGAGCCCCTCTGGTCGCTGATCGAAGAAGTGGACCTGCCCATGACCTTCCACGTCTCGACCGGACGCGATCCGCGTGCGGTCGGGGGCAATGGCGGAGCGCTGATCAACTATGTTTCGCACTCGATGTCGACCGTTATGGACCCGCTCGTGCACCTGATCTCCTCGGGCGTGTTCGAGCGCCATCCGACCCTCAAAGCCGGCTCTATCGAGGGTGGGATTGGCTGGGTACCCTGGATGGTCGAAACCCTCGACTACGCCCATAAAGTCCACCATATGTGGGTGCGTCCGGTTCTGCCCGAACCGCCCAGTTTTTATTATCGGCGCAATTGTTTCTCGGCCTTCATGAACGACCGCTCTACGCTGCTCCTGGCCGAAGAGTTGAACCTGGTCGATAACTTTATGTGGTCGAACGACTATCCGCACCACGAAGGCAGTTGGCCATACTCGGCCGCCAGCATCGAGCGCCAGATGGATACCTTGTCGGAAGCAAGCCGCGAGAAAATTCTTGGTCTGAACGCTGCCCGGGTGTTCAAACTGGAGGTGCCGGAGTAAGACCGTACCGGATAAGATTTCTGGCATCACGGCTCCGCTCAAGTCGTAAGCAGAACTGAACTGCCGTCGGTTTGTACGGGGCCGGCTAAGGTAAGGAAGAAAAGGCAATGGGGCTGACGAACGCGAAGATTCAACTGCGAAATCCAAGACCGCCCGAATTGGAAGCGGTAGAGATCGACGCGCTGGCGGATACCGGCGCGCTACATCTATGCATTCCACGACATATTCAAATCCAATTGCAACTTGAAGAGACGGATACCAAGGAAGTGACCCTGGCAGACGGAAGCCGGCGACTCGTACCCTATGTCGGCCCGATTGAGCTGCGTTACAAGAACCGGGTGGGGTTCAGCGGCGCGCTGGTTATGGGAGAGACACCTTTGCTGGGAGCCATCCCCCTGGAAGATATGGACTTGATCGTCGTGCCGAAAACCAGGGAGGTTATCGTCAACCCGCTCAATCCCAATATTGCGTCTTCTATCGCCAAGTAAAGTGCAACCTTTTTTGCCCCTCCGGCTCCGTTATGATCACACCGCCGGACCAGGTTACGGGACCAAAAGCTCGGCCAGCAATTGAAACTCGTGTGCCCGGGGTGAGGTGGTCCGCCAGACGAGACCGATGGTCCGGCTCGGTTCGGGCTTCCGAAAGGGTAGAATAACAATCTGTGAAATCTGGGGTACCTCCACTTCCAACGAGAGCCGGGGCAACAGGGTAATCCCGATTCCACCCGCGACCATCTGGACCAGGGTGTTCAGGCTGCTGGCGCGAAAGTCTCCAATCTCGCTGGCGCCACTGGTGTGACACACGGCCAGCGCCTGGTCCCGCAAACAATGTCCGTCGTCTAATAGCAACACCTGTTCACCGGCGATATCGGATTCCGTCACGCGTTTGCGCTTGGCAAGTCTGTGCCGTGCCGGAACCGCAACCACAAAAGGGTCGGTTGTCAGCGCTAGGGTCGATACGTTGCCGAGGTCGGCTTCGAGCGCCACCAAGAGGAGGTCGAGCTTGCCGTGTGACAACATCTCCAGCAACCGGTGAGTCAGGTCTTCGTGCAGCCGGACCTGAAGTTGCGGATAGCGCTGGCGCAGGGCCGGCAACGTCTTTGGCAGGAGGTAAGGGGCCACGGTTGGAATCACCCCGAGCCGCAGGGTTCCGGTAAGGGGCTGAGTCAGGCTGCGGGCCAAATCAACGAATTCGTCGGTTGCTGTGAGGATGTTGCGCGCGAGCGGCAATAAAGTCTCCCCGGCTGGAGTGAGTAGCACCGTACGCTGACTGCGCTCGAACAACTGCACGCCCAACAGCCGTTCGAGGTCCTTGAGCTGAGCGCTCAGGCCGGGCTGGGTGACAAAACAGGCGTCAGCGGCATCTCGGAAGCTCAGCCATTCGGCCACGGCCGCAAAATATTCCAGTTGCCGAAGGGAAATATTCATAGATAAAATTTATCATACGAGTAAAAATCATCAATTTTATTGTTGAGTTCCGCAGGACATTATCGACAAGCAGTTTGCGCATTTCGACCAGGCCGATCCCGCCTACGGGAACGGGATACGGAAAGCGCTTGAAGTTGATTGTCACAAGGACGCCGCATAGCGTTCGTTTGGTTTCCTCGCTCCGCAAAGAGCGAGGACAGCCAGCCTCAAGGGCGCGGGAAACTCTTCTGCCTTACCTGGCGTCCAAGTCAGGTTCACGTCGAACGAGGACAGGGCATGCGCGACCGAGACGGATGATATAAGAATGGCCTTCATGATTGTTCCGCACGCGGGAGAGAGGAGGGCCATTCTATGGATCGAAAATACTGGTCGTTTGTGATTCCGGCGCTTGAACCGGATTTTGCCACTGCCGTCAAAAAGCTGGAAGACCGCGGCCTTGCCGGGGTGACCGTTCCCCAGGTGTACGGCTCGCCGTTTGCACCGTTGGCGGCTGCGGCGGTCTCGACAACGCGCCTTGAACTCGCCACCGGCATTGCGATCGGCTTGACGCGCAGCCCGTTTGAGACCGCAGTCACTTCGCTTGATCTCGACCACCTGTCCAAAGGCCGCTTCACTCTGGGGATGGGCACCGGCCCTAAACACTGGACCAACGGTTATTTCGGGATGCCGTACGACAAGCCGGTGTCACGGCTGCGCGAGGTCGTGCAGATTCTGCGACACGTTGAGGACGGCGCCCGCTCTGGGGAGATGCAGTCCTGGGAGGGACAGTTCTATCAGCTCAAGTTTGATGCCTATCAACCCACGCTCCCGCCGTATCGCGAACGTATTCCCGTCTGGATTGCCGCCCTGCGCCAGCGCATGTGTGAATTGACGGGCGAGGTGGCTGACGGCTTGATCGGGCATCCGGTCTGGTCGGTCGAATGGTCCCTGGGCCAGGCCCAAGAGTCCGTGGCCGTCGGCGCGGCGCGCACCGGGCGCGATCCCGCCGCGATTCATTTTCAGCCCTGGGTGACGGTGTCCATTGATGAGGACGAAAAGGTGGCCTTGCAGGATGCCAAGCCCTGGCTAGCCTTCTACTCGGGCTTCAGTCAGTACTACCCCTATTTCGAGGCCCACGGCTTCGGAGCCGAGGCACGTAAAATCAGTGAAGCCTCCAAGACGATGAACTGCGTGCAGGCCGCGCAATACGTGCCGGACGAAATGGTCCGGGCCTTCGGCGCGCATGGCACGCCGGACCAGGTCCGGGAACGGATTGAGCCCTTGTGGCAGCGGGCCAACTCTATGTGTATCGTACCGCCCAACTGGGGAATGACTCCCGAAAAACTGACGAAAAAGCTCCAGGCAATTGCCGATACCTTCTGGCCGCAGTAGGAGGGCATGCCGGTCGCTCTCAGGAGGAAGCCCATGGATTTTCGTTATCTGCTGATTGAACACGACCACGGCATTTGCCGCATTACTCTGAATCGCCCCGAACGCCTGAACGCGATTAACATCCGGGTCGGTCTGGAACTGCTCCAGGCGTTTGAGACGTGTGATTATGACGACTCGGTCCGGGCTGTGATCCTGACCGGAGCGGGGCGGGCCTTCTGTGCCGGTGACGATCTCAAGGGTATGGCCGAGCCCGACCAACCGGAACGGAGATTCGCAGATACGGTTAAGCACTACGTCCAGGGCGAAGGCCGCTGGCCGCTGGTGGTGGCCAAGATGCGTGCCCTGTCCAAGCCGGTCATTGGTATGATTAACGGACACGCGCACGGGGCGGGCTTTAACCTTGCCTTGGGCTGTGATCTGCGTGTAATGGCCGATTCGGCAACCCTGTGTATTCCGTTCATCAAGCGCGGTATCGCGACCGGTACCAGCCTGCTGCAACAGTTCGTGGGCATCGGTAAAGCCCTGGAGTGGGCGTTACTTGGCACCCAGCTTTCGGCCCAGGAAGCGGAACGCTGGGGGCTGGCCAACCGTGTGGTGCCCTTAGAAAAACTGGAAGAAGCCACAATGGAACTCGCGAGTGAATTAGCCCAGGGGCCGACACAAACCTACGGCTTTACCAAGTCGGCTGTTATTCACGGCTGGGATGCTCCACCCGAACGGGCGTATGAGTACCAGGGCCAGGCGTATCTATTGTCACACCAAACAGAAGACTTTCAGGAAGGCCGTCAGGCTTTTCTCGAAAAACGTCCCCCGCGCTTTCAGGGGCGGTGAAGCGACCCGGAGGAGGTTCATACCCGCCGAGACCATGAACTCCCCCCCGACGCTACGCGCCGCCCCTCCGAGGAGGGGATGGGAGACTTCATGACCCAACCGACCCAACGGACCCAATGGACTCAATCGACCCACAGGAGCGTTACATGACGAAACAACACACTATCGCTTTTCTTCACTCCCGCGGGTTAGTCCCCCCAGAAGTTATTCACATGGTCAATGAGCAACTGCCAGCGGGCTTTCTCATAGATTTTCTGGAGCAAAGCTCCCCAGCCGACACGCGCTTGGAGAAAATAGCGCATGCGGACTTCATTCTGGCCTATCCGGGCAACCCCACTGCGGACGAACTGAACGCGGCAAAACAGCTCAAGCTATTTCAGATGTTGAGTGCGGGCTATGAATGGATAGACTTGGAGCTTTTTCAGAAACTCGGAGTACCGGTTGCCAATAACGGTGGAGCTAATGCGCCAACCGTGGCCGAGCATGCCATTCTTCTCATTTTAGCGGTCTTCAAAAAACTTCCTCTCCACCACAATACTTTGCACGAAGGACAGTGGATTGGGGCACGAGAAACGCTCCAGATGCGCGAGTTGCGCAATAAGACCGTGGGGATTATTGGGTTCGGCCGCATCGGCCGGGAGTTTGCGCGGATTGCGAAAGGGTTTCAGGCAAACATTCTCTATTACGATACGGTCCAGGCACCAACTGCTATTGAGCAAGAGGTCGGTGCTGAGCGGCTGGTATTGGACGATCTGCTGCAACGAGCAGATGTCGTGTCTGTTCACACGCCGCTGACCGCCGAGACCAAAGGACTCATCAACACTCGGACGCTCGGCCTAATGAAACCCTCCGCTATTCTCGTCAATACGTCGCGCGGGCCGGTAATAGACGAACCCGCACTCATCGAAGCGTTGCAAAAGAATCGCATCGCCGGGGCCGGACTAGACGTTTTTACTGCCGAGCCCCTGGAAACCGACAGCCCACTGTTAGCGCTGGACAATGTGGTGCTGACCTCACATATTGCCGGGGTGACGCTGGATACCTGGAGCCGCCGGATTGCGTTCGGCTTTGCCAATATCGAACGGGTTGCCGCGGGGCAGCCACCGGAGTCGGTAATTACGGGGTAGGGAAGTCGTTAGGTCGATTGAGTCTGTTGGGTCGATTGAGTCATGGAGTTCCCCTATCCCCTCCTTGGAGGGGTAGCCCGCAGGGCCGGGGTGGGTCGTGGGATGTGGTGTGACAATGTCGTGGTTGTGTCACATATTTGCCATTCGCTTGACTCTTGTTTTCCTTTCAAGCTTTGGACTCATAGTCTCTGCCAATCCGACTTCTGCGCTCGCAGACGACCTTGGACACTCCGTTCACAGGCTGGTCAACGAGCACTCCGTTCACAGGCTGGTCAACGAGCATCGGGTTTCGCAGGGGCTGAAGCCTTTAGCCTTCAATCCAGAAATCTCTGCCATTGCTCGACATCATAGTCGGAATATAGCAAGCGGACGGATTGGGTTTGGTCACGGAGGAATTGAAAGTCGCAGGGAAAAGATAGCCGGATTCATTGCTCAACCTGGGGTCGGTGAGAATGTTGCCATGGTTCCAAAGGGACCATCCCATGTCGAAGCTGTTGCTGTTTCTAATTGGTTGGAGAGCCCCGGTCACCGGCGCAACATTGAAGGAGCCTATGACCTCACCGGAGTTGGAATTGCCCAAGGACCAGCCGGCGAGTACTACTTTACTCAACTCTTTGTGAGGACAACAATCTATCGTCCAGAAACCTATGAGAGCGATACGCCGTATACGCGTCCTGTGCCTGCATCGCGTGACAGAAAGAGCGAGTCCCGAGTCGTCGAAACCCGGCAGCCATCTGGTTATAGGCATCCGCAAAGAAAATCCCGCCACGAAAAAGACCCGCGCAAGCGTCCGGGACGAAAAAGAACGGCCGATGGGTGGGTCCAGACGCTGGATTAAACCCAGTCAGCGAATCGGATGTTTAGCTCGGTCCGCTGACTCTTGCGTGACGCTCAATAGTTTCGTAGCTGTGCCCAGCGGTCCCGATGCCAGGCGGCATCGCCAAAGGTCATCTCCGCGGCGCGCGCGCGTTTCATATACAGGCCGGCATCGTGCTCGTCAGTCATACCGATACCGCCGTGCATTTGAACTCCCTCGTTGGTCGCCAAGACAAAGGCATCGGAGCAGCGGGCTTTAGCCAGGGAGACCAGCAGGGCCAAATCACTCTCGCCAGCATCCGCGGCGTTTGCCGCGGCCATCACGGCCGAGCGACATAGTTCAATCTCCATAAAAACTTTTGCCGCTCGATGTTTGAGGGCCTGAAAGGAGCCGATGACCACCCCGAATTGTTCGCGTGTCTTGAGGTAGGCGAGCGTATCGTCGAAAATCTGGCTCATCCCGCCTAGCATCTCGGCGCACAGGCCGACCGTGGCGAGATCAACAATATGTGAGAGCGTCTGAAAGCCCTGGCCGACAGGCCCGACAACGGACTCGGCACCGACTTTCACTCCATCGAGATTGACCAGCGCTGCGGCACGATTATCCACCCGGTTCTGGGGGATGATCGCCACGCCGGGCGTATCCGGCGCAAGCAGAAAAAGGGTAACACCGTCCTGATTGCTGTCTTCGCCGGCGGTGCGGGCCGAGACAATCAGCGCGTCCGCGCTCTGTCCGTCCAGGACCTGAATCTTTTCACCCGACAGCCTCCAGGTGTCTCCCTCGGCTGTGGCCTGTGTGGAAACCCGATTCAGGTCATAGCGGCTGCGCGCCTCCTGATAGGCAAGGGCAAGAATCTTTTCCCCCGTCGCGATGCCTGGGAGCCAGGCCTGTTTTTGTTCAGGGCTACCAGCGTGCGCAAGCAATTGACCACCGAGCAAGACGGTCGAAAGAAAGGGCTCCGGAGCAAGATTGCGGCCCACAGCTTCCAGCACAACCGCGAGGTCGGCCAGGCCCATGCCAGCACCGCCATATTCCTCGGGAATCAGAATGCCCGCCCACCCGAGCTGGGCCATCTCCTGCCACACATCCCGCGAGAAGCCCACACTGTCTTGAGCGTCGCGCAGCGCACGCAGCCGGCTGATTGGGGAGTTAGTGCGGACGAAATCTCGCGCGGTCTGCGCCAAAAGTTCCTGATCTTCAGTCAGCACAAGTGCCACAATACCTCTCCTCTATCCCCCCTTGAAGGGGTGGCCCGAAGGGCCGGGGTGGGTTTCTCCCACATCCTTTCCCTTAATCAGGTAATCCCAGCACTCGCTTGGCAATGATATTGAGCTGGATCTCGCTCGTTCCGCCTTCAATCGTATTGCCTCGGGAACGCAGCCAGTCGCGGGTAAGAGTGAGCTCAACGTCTTCAAATCCGGGTCCGTCCCAGCCCAGGGCGTGCGGACCGGCAATCGACACTAACAGTTCAAGACGACGCTGGTTCAGCTCGGTGCCGTAGATCTTAAACATTGAGCTTTCCGGACCTGGAGGACGACCGGCTTTGGCCGCATCTCGGGCGCGCTCTGTGGTGAGTCGAAAGGCGCGACTGTCCATTTCGTACTGCGCCATACGGTCCCTGATTGCCGGGTCAGCCACACGGTCGCCGTCTAGCCCAAGATGCTCTTTGGCCCAGTCTCGCATGCCTCGACCTTTCCCTGCTGTCGTGCCAAAGGCTGAGGCAATCATATTACGCTCATGATTCAGCAGGGATTTGGCCACCGTCCAGCCTTTGTTCACCTCGAAGATGACATTCTTGGCCGGAGCGTGCACATCGGTCAAAAAGGTCTCGCAGAAAGGTGAGGCCCCGCTAATGAGTTTAATGGGACGGGTTTCCACGCCTGGGGACTCCATGTCTACCAATAGGAAGGTGATGCCTTCCTGTTTTTTAGCTTTGGGATCGGTCCGGACGAGCATGAACATCCAGTCCGCCAGATTAGCAAACGACGTCCATACTTTCTGACCGTTAATAACATAATGGTCACCCTCCAGGATGGCCCGGGTTTTGAGAGAAGCCAGGTCGCTGCCCGACCCTGGTTCGGAATAGCCCTGACACCAGCGAATCTCGCCCTTGATGATTCCCGGCAGATGTTCGTGCTTTTGTTCTTCAGTGCCGTATTGCAAAAGAGTCGGACCAATCATGGTCAGGCCAAAGCCGATCAACGGTGCCGGCAGTTGCAGGGTATTCATCTCTTGCTGCAACACCTTGGCTTCGTCCTTGGAGAGCCCGCCGCCACCGTACTGGGATGGCCACTCGGGTGCGGTCCAGCCGCGCTCGGCCATGACATCGAGCCAGGCTTTCATATCGGGATTCGAGTATCTGGCCTTGCGTCCGCCCCAATTCCCGTCAAGCAGGGTATTCCCTACGCCGCGAATCGAAGCCGGGGCGTTAGCGTCCAGCCACTGATGTGTCTCAGTACGAAACGTTTTGAGATCGGCCATATACACTCCTCCTCAATAATAAGGGCGACCCTATGGTCGCCCTTATTCGAGCAAGATTCCGCGCTTTGGACAAGCGCAGGGTGAATCGTCCGTGGTGCTTACGCCGCAGCCTCAGCCGGCATGTTCAGCGGTTCCGGATCCTGGAGCGGTTCCGTATCCCACTTCTTGAGTTCCGGCAGGACATGCTTGGCAAAGCACTTCATGCTGCCCTCGGCCTCGTCGTAGGGCATACCGGCGTAGCTGAAGTTACACATAATGGCTTTCATGTCGATCGTGTCGCGGATGAATTCAAGTTTCCTCAGCACTTGGTCAGGCGTCCCCCACGGCATGAGTTTAACAAAGTCTCTGGCCGCGCCGTCCATGCCGTGTTGCTCAATATATTTCCCGACGTTGCTGTAGAACTCATAGCCTTTGTTCTGACCAAAGTGTTTAGCCGTCATCTGGTAGTGGTTCATGGCCGTATGATAATAGGCCCCAATCCACTTGGTGGCATGCTCTTCGGCCCGCTTGGCGTCTTCATCCACATAGAAGAAACCGCCGCAGAACGGCTGAGGCGGCTTGGTGCCGGGGTTCTCTTCCTGCCAGACCTTGTGGTAGACCTCGAAATCCCCCTTGACGACATCCCACGGTTTTTGCGGAATGACCAGCAGGCCGATACCGAGCCGGGCCATGATCGGCATGGACTCCGGTGAGACTGCCGCGGCATAGGTGCGGCCCTTAAACGAGTAGGCCGGGTAGGGGCGGATATCGCGGCGGGGCTGCTGGATCGTCGGGCCGCCCTCCATATAGCCTTTCTCCAGTCCGTTTATGATGAGTTCGGCGTATTCAACAAAGCGTTCGCGGCCTTCGTTCTGGTCGATCCGAAATCCGTCATACTCGACCCGGGCCAGACCCCGACCGAAGCCCAGGATCATTCGCCCGCCCGACACGTGGTCAAGCAGAGAGATTTGCTCGGCAACCCGAACCGGATCGTGCCAGGGAAGCACGATGACCATGGTGCCCAGCTTGGCCTTCTTGGTTCTGCCCGCCATATAGGACAGGAACTGAACCGCGTCAGGACACATGGTGTAATCCGTAAAGTGGTGCTCGATAGACCAAATTGAGTCAAACCCGAGGGGTTCGGCCATCTCCGCGATCCGAAGCTCTTCACGGTAAACTTCGGCATCGGAGCGGGCGTTGCCAGGGTTCTGAAATACCGGGGCGTAACCAACGTGCATAAGGCCTCCTTTATGATCTTTTCTCTGAAACTATGAAGTCCATATTATATACAAGCCGGTTCAGTCCGCATAGTCCCTTGTCATAGTCTCGTCAGGCTCAACGAGAGTAAATCAGGGCAAACCCACCCCGGCCTGCGGCCACCCCTCGTCGGAGAGGATAGGAGGAGAAATCCTATCCGGCCTGCAACGCTTCGAGCACTTTGGCCGGATGGTCGGCGGCTTTGGCGACACGTTTCCAGTGTTTTTTCACCTTGCCGTTGGGGCCAATCCAGACCGTTGAACGAATAACGCCTACGGTCTTTTTGCCGTACATCATCTTCTCGCCCCAGGCGCCGTATTTTTCCATGACCTTTTTGTCCGGGTCGCACAGGAGTGTGAACGGCAGTTGGTATTGCGTGGTAAACTTCCGGTGCGAGGCAGCGCTGTCCGGTGAAATGCCGAGGACAACCGCGTCCTGATTTTGGATGTCCTGCCAAAGATCCCGAAAGCCGCATGCCTCCTTGGTACAACCGGGCGTATTATCCCTGGGATAGAAATAGACAATCACGTTGTGGCCGCGCAGGTCTTTGAGGGCGACCTTGTTGCCGGCTGCGTCTTGTAAGGTAAACGCTGGGGCTGCTTTTCCTTCTTCAATCGGCATAGGCTCCTCCGTACATGATCTGCCCCATATAGCACACTTGACCTAAGTCCATCACTGTAGGCTGGCGATTGACAAGCTCTCTATAACTTGACAGTACCGACAATAATATTCTTCTGATGAGTAATGATAGCGTAATCTTCCCTGGAGGGGGTGAGTTGGATGAGTGACGCTGTGGGAGAAACCCTACGCCCAAGGCTCTTTAGTGAGCCCTTGGACAGCACGTATCTGGATATTGATGAAAAGAAGAGGGCAAACCTTCTTGCCTGGCGTGGGCAGTTTTCGCCGCAATTTGTTCAGGCAATTCTGGAGAGTTACACGCGGCCTGATGATGTGGTCCTTGACCCGTTCGCAGGAAGTGGGACCGTTCTTATAGAAGCTGCCCGTCTGGGATATGAAGCATATGGATATGAAGTCAATCCTGCTGCTCAGTCCTTAGCGCAAATATACACTTTGGCCGGTTTCGACTTGAAGGATCGCCTTGGCTTACTCGCCCACGCTGAGGAGAAATTAGAAGAAGAATATCCAACTGGATTGCCGCTGTTTGACGCCCATTGCGTTCACGGAGATGGGGAGATGCTGATTGACCCTCTTCTCCGACAAATATCCATATTAGAGAGGCGAGAATTAAAAATTCTACTCGAAGCTCTGGTTATACAAATGGATATAGAAAAGCGGACCTTCCCGGTTCAGAAACTCTGGTCTACATGGAGTGGTCTCCGTAGCCTTGTTGAATCTCTTCCCCTTTCGACCAGGCCGATTGCTGTGGCATTAGGAGACGCGAGGCACTTACCCCTGAAGAACGGCTCCGTTGATTTTGTACTGACATCTCCACCGTATATTAATGTTTTTAACTATCATCATAACTACAGAACATCGGTAGAGGTCTTAGGCTGGAATCCGCTTATCTCGGCGAAATCTGAAATAGGGGCGAACCGAAAATTTCGCCAAAACCGCTTTCTGACCGTCATCCAGTATGGCATAGATATGGGTCTTGCATTAACCGAACTGACCCGGGTGTGCCACAAGTCCGCACGCATTGTTTTTGTAGTAGGGCGAGAGTCAAATGTTCACAAGACGCCGTTCTATAACGGCAAGCTCCTCAGCCGTATTGCCAATGAGGTCGTTGGGCTGAAGATCGTGTTGACACAAGAGCGCAAATTTAAGAATCGATTCGGCGATATCATCAAGGAAGATATTCTGCACTTCTGTCCCACAGATGGAGAACAGGTCATCGCACGTGAGGCCGTAGAGCGGTCAAGAGAGATTGGAAGAGAGACCCTTAAATCCGCGACCGGCAGGGTACCAACTGAGCGGCGTATATTTTTAGATGAAGCTCTTGAACGTGCTGGTGAAGTATGCCCCTCCCCTGAGTTCACACCTTCACTCGCACGGGAATGAGGTCTAAAACGGAATGACACTCCCCACGCCGCACCTCGACAAACTGAATGCACTACTGGAGAATGACAAACTTCCAGTTGAGGACAGGGTAAGAATTGATGGGGTGATCGTCAGGTATCAGGAATGGGTACAGGCAATGTCTCAAGTGGAAGGGACTCAAGAAGTCATTATAGACCGCTTGGTTTCTCTATTAACGGAATACAAGCAATTGATTGATCTGGATACGATATTTGATAGCGAAGGCGACTTTCTTTATCGTCAAAAGGGACAGTTGAAGCTCGATAATAGCGTTATAGAGGAGTTCCTTCCGCATTTAGTCTCCAAGACCCTCCCGGAATTAGATAACACCCTCCATATAGGACCACAATCCTGTTTTTCTGCTGCTTATTTCACCTCGACTCTCACCCGTAACGAAGATGGGGGAGGCCTGCATATTAGGACAAAAGATCAAGACTTTTCCCTGGCAAGAAAGGTGTATATACGCACCTCCCATGACGTGAACTTTAATGATGAATATCTGAGTAAAGAAGTTTATCTCGGGTATATTTGTGCCGAATGTAAAACCAATTTGGATAAGACGATGTTTCAAGAAGCATCGGCAACAGCGCATGACGTGAAAGCCGCCGTACCAGGTGCAAAATACTACTTATTGTGTGAGTGGTTGGACATGACTCCGGTAAGCACTACCTCCACCGATATTGATGAGGTGTTGATTCTTCGAAAAGCGAAGAGAATCGGCTCTCAAATACGGCGACACTACTCAACCTCTGCTGGCCGCCAAGACAGGCGCGAAGAGTATGCGAATTACCTCGCTAACAACCCCTTCTCGCGAGATGTATTCGCACGGCTGGTCGGACATATACAGAATGTCCTCAATGAGCAGGCTCCAGATGAAGGCCGTGTCTTGAATGGGGGATACTTCTAGTCCTATTTGCAAACCCCCGACATTTGACTCACCCAGCGGGATTTCCTAAGTTATCTCGGCTCTAAAAGAGTGAACGTGTCCAGCACTTCACGTCTATTGGAGGACGCATTTACTCTTTTTCGTATACAAGGCTTTCGTATCTAAGAAGAGGGTGCGACTCAAGGGAAGGAGAGGCAGACATGGATTTTGATTTTTCCCCAAAGGTACAGGACCTGAGAAAACAGGTCTCTCAGTTTATGGAGGACTATGTCTATCCGAACGAGAAGACGTTTGAGGACCAACTGAACTCCGGTCCGGACCGCTGGCAGATCCCGCCCATTATCGAAGAGTTGAAAGAAAAGGCCAAGGCCGCCGAGCTGTGGAACCTGTTTCTGCCGGAGAGCGGGTACGGCTATGGCCTGACCAACCTCGAATACGCCCCCCTGTCGGAAATCATGGGCCGGGTGCATTGGGGCTCGGAAGTCTTTAATTGTTCGGCGCCGGACACCGGCAATATGGAGGTGCTGTCCCGCTACGGTACGCCTGAGCAGCAAAAGGAATGGCTGGAACCGCTGCTCGAAGGCAAGATTCGTTCCTGCTTTGCCATGACGGAACCGGCCGTGGCTTCGTCCGATGCCACGAATATCGAGTCCCGCATCGTGCGTGATGGGGATGAATATGTCATCAACGGTCGCAAGTGGTGGTCCTCGGGCATGGGCGACCCGCGCTGTAAGATTCTTATCTTCATGGGCAAGACCGATCCCGATAATCCGAACCGCTATCTCCAGCAGTCCCAAATCCTGATTCCACGCGATACGCCCGGCGTGAATATCCTGCGTATGCTGTCCGTGTTTGGCTACGACGACGCCCCTCACGGCCATGCCGAGGTCGAGTTCAAGGACGTGCGCGTGCCGGCCTCGAATATGATTCTGGGTGAGGGCCGGGGATTTGAGATTGCCCAGGGCCGTCTCGGTCCTGGGCGTATTCACCACTGCATGCGCCTGATCGGACAGGCCGAGCGCGCGCTGGAGAAAATGTGTACCCGCGCCAAGTCGCGGACCGCGTTCGGCAAGCTGGTCTCCGAACGGACGGTGACGCTGGAGCGGATTGCCGAGGCCCGGATTCGGATTGAACAGGCCCGGCTGCTGACGCTCAAGGCGGCGCATATTATGGACACGGTCGGCAACAAAGCCGCCCGCGCCGAAATCGCCATGATTAAGGTGGCGGCCCCGAATATGGCGCTGCAAGTGATCGACTGGGCCATGCAGGCCCACGGCGGAGGTGGAGTAGCCGAAGACTTTGGTCTGGCGCGCGCCTATGCCTCGGCGCGGACGCTGCGCTTTGCCGACGGGCCGGACGAAGTCCACCGCAATCAGATTGGCCGCTTGGAACTGCGCAAATACGACTGAGCCCAGAGACCCATGAAGTTTGGCCTGCACTACCAGCTCCCGTGCACGGGCTCCCAATCGCCTGTGCAGCGCTATCGGGACACGCTCGACCAGGCGATTCACGCCGAGGCGCTGGGGTTTGAGTCGGTCTGGCCGGTTGAGCAGCACTTTAATCCCGAGCTGTCGATTCTTCCGTCCCCGTTGCTGCTCCTGTCGGCCCTGGCCGAGCGGACGCAGACCCTCCGCCTGGGGATCGCCATTATTCTCCTGCCCCTGTCTCATCCCATTCGTATCGCAGAAGAGATTGCAACCCTGGACGTGCTGAGCAATGGTCGGGTGGAGTTCGGTATTGGGCGAGGCTCGCTGCCCAATCATTTCAGCGGGTTCGGAGTGGATCAGACCGAAAGCCGGGAGCGGATGCTGGAGGCCCTGGACATGATTCGTCAGGCATGGACCCACGAACGGTTCTCATTCCAGGGGCAATTCTTTCAGGTTGAAGATATCTCGGTGGTGCCTCGGCCCGTCCAGCAGCCCCATCCTCCCATTCGGGTCGCTGCCAATAGTACGGAAACCTTCGAGCTAATGGGCCGACTGGGCCATCCCATCTTTGTGGCCTCACAGGTCAATCCGTTCGCCAAAATGCGGGAGTACATTCCGCTCTATCGCGAGACCCGGACCGCGGCCGGGCACCCGGCCGATGAAGGGGAGGATGTGACCTTGCTCGGTCCGCTGTATGTCGGTCCGAGTCAGGCTCGGATTCGTCGGGAGTTGGAACCCAGCGTCCGGCGTTTTCTGGAATCGGTTGCCACCATTGCCGCGTCCCAAGGTTCGGGCCTGGAGAAACAGCCGCGTCGCGTCCGGGAGGCATTCGAGCGGGTGCGGCGTATGACCTATGAGAAGGTGAGCGAGGTGATGGCTATCTTTGAGACACCGGCCGCCTGTGTCGAACGTCTCAAACGGCTTGAAGAGGAGTTCCGCATGGGCCGCTTCGTGTGCTGGTTCAATCCCGGCGGTATGGTCCCCCATGCCCAGGTCATGCGCAGCATGGAGTTGTTTGCCGCCAAGGTGATGCCGCATTTTGCGTGAGCGATGGACGAACTGAGCGAGAAGGAAAAGCGGCGTGGACTACAGACGTGAATTTCTTGACCTCCTGCTCAAAAAAAATGCGCTCAAAATCGCCAGCGACCCCAATACCTTTTTTCAACTCAAAAGCGGCCGCGCCAGCCCGAGCTTTATCTCGCTCGGCTCGCTGACCGATGGCGTCAGCCTCATCACTCTCAAAAAATGTTATAGTCAGGCGGCTTTGGAAGGCGTAGAGCGGGGTGTGCTGCACGACTTCGCCTATGTCTTCGGTCCGGCCTATAAAGGCATTACCCTGGGGGCGCTGCTGTGCGAGGGGCTCCAGGAGTACGCGAACAAGTCTACGTCTCTCCTCTATGATCGCAAAGAAGAGAAGGCCCACGGAGAGGTGAGCCAGGCCGGTTCGGTTGAGAAGATCATTGTCGGGGCTGAAAATTTTGTCCCGGCGAGCGGGATCCTGCTGGTTGACGACGTGGTCACCACCGGCAAGGCAAAATACGAAGCGCTCGAAAAGATACGTCTGCTGGGCGAGCACCGGATCGCCGGGATGGTCGTTGCGGTCGACCGGCAGGAATTGCTGGGAGACGCCCAGCAGGTCGGCCGACACAGCGCCATTCAGGCGCTCGAACACGAACTCGGCATCCGCACCTTTGCCATTCTCACCATGCAGGAGATTTTCAGCCTGGTGAAAGACAGCCTCTCAGCAGAAGTTCGGCAGGCGTGGATTGCGTATTATGAGCGCTATGGGGCCGTCCAACTTGGGTAGCGGCTGCGAAGGATTCTATTCGCTCACGCTCTTGCCGCTCAATCACCCGCCGTGCGCGGCCCGCTGACGTCGGGTTGCTTCTTGGTCAATGGCCATGGTCTGGGGATCGATTATTACACCGTAGTCTTTTTCCGCCATCTCAAGCGTAATGAAATCGTCCAGCACATCGTCCAAGACAAGCTGCGGGTCGCGTTCAAAAGGGTCGCCATACGCACCGCTGTTGGCGGTTTTAATCTGGAGCAGTTCGTTTTCCTGCATGGGGTAGCCGGTAACTTTGCTATACAAGCGCTCCTCTCCCTCAACACCAGGGTTCTTAATCATGGACGCCCGACTGCCGTTGCCACCGTTAAAGATGCCCTTGGGTGCGTCAAAATGGCGTTCAGCCTCCGAGGAGAGAAAGCCCGGCACGAGAAAACGATTTTCGCGCACAATACCGACACCTCCGCGCCACTTACCCGGAGCGATGGGCTCCTCGCGTAATTCATAGCGTTCGTTGCGCATGGGAAAACGCAGGTCCAATTCTTCGACGGGATTGTTCCGGGTGTTCTCAATCAGACAGGCAATAGAGTCGAGCCCGTCTTTGCCGTGACGGCCCCCCCAGTTGCCCTCGTTGACCTCCAGATACACCCAGTACTGGCCCTTCTCTTCCAGAAAGCCGCTATAGCTCAGAAAATGCACATGAGCCGCATTCCCGGCGCACACCTTGTCCGGGACGGCCTGCGCGAGCGCCAAATTCACACCGTCGGCCAGATATTGGACCTGATTAAAGCGACTGAAGCAGGCGCGCGGAAAGCGTGGATTGAAAATCGTCCCTTCCGGTGCAACGACCCGTATGGGCCGAAAAATCCCTTCGTTCTGTGGCACCGGATCGGGGTAGGTGGCTTCATCGAGCAGGATGCTGCGCACGATCACGTAGGAGGCGACCAGGGTGCTGCCTTCAAACGGCACGTTATAGCCGGTGGGCACCTCAGGGCTTGAGCCGGTCAGGTCTATGGTCAGCTCACTGCCTTCTACCTTGACTTTGACACATACGGCCAGCGGTTGCTCTCGGTTGCGGCCGTCGTCGTCCAGGTATTGGGTGGGCGCGACATATTCTCCGTCGGGAATTTTTTCGATTTCCTTACGCAGCATGCGCTCAGAGTAGTCCATTAAATCGTGAGCTGTATCGAGCACGGTGGTCACCCCGTATTTTTTGACCAGATGCAGAAAACGTTCCCGCCCCAGTTGACAGGCGGCGATCATGGACTCGATGTCACCGGCGTTCATCTCCGGCGTCCGGACGTTATCCAGAAAGAATTGCCACAGGTCGTCGTTGCGGATCCCCTTGTTGTACAGCTTAATGCCGTTAAACAGGCGGGACTCGGCCCAGACATCGACCACATCAACGTTGAGACCCGGTGCGGCGCCGCCCATGTCGAGCAGGTGGGCGGTGACTGCGGCAAAACCGATCAACTCGCCCTGCCAGAAGACAGGAACAGCAATACCCAAGTCCGGGGTATGGCTGGCGCCCTGGAAGGGGTGGTTATGCAGAATCACATCCCCCTCGTGGATATTACCCTGGAGTCGTTTCAGAAAACCCCGGATATAGGCCGGCAGGGAACCAACGTGCATCGGCGAGGTGTCGCTTTCGCAGATCTCATTCCCTTGGGCGTCGTACAGGCCGGCGCCCAAGTCTTCAGACTCGCGGATAATGCTGGAATAGGACATGCGGTAGAGGACGTGGGCCATTTCTTTGGCCGCTGCGGTAAACGCACCGCCCAGGACGCGCAGGGTAATCGGATCGACCGACCGAGGTGTACCGTTTGGGCTGCTGTGTCCGTTTGGTGAGGTCATCACGTTCCCTCCTCTGCGTGCCCCTATTCACACGCGATCATCAAAATACCGTGCCGATCAACCTCCGCGGATAAGCCTGGGTTGACCACCGTCGTGCTGTCGAGCTGTTCAATAATGGCGGGACCGGTGATGATATTCCCGGCTTGCAAGCGCTCTCGGTCGTAGAAGTCGGTCGCGAGTTTTTCGGGGGTTCCGTCTCGATTGAATATCACATCGAGCGTCGCGATTCGGGCTGCGTCCGGAGACCTGTCCCCAGTCGGAATCTCTTTCAGTCGCAGTTCGGGGATCAGGCCCACTCCTTGCACCCGAATATTCACCAGTTGGATATCGCTGTCCGGAAAGCGCCGGACATACTCACGCTCGTGCGCCTGATGGAATGCCTCAGTCGCTTGCCGCTGCCAGTCAGCCGTAATATCGCCGGCCGGTAACTCAACCCGCAATTCATAGCCCTGGCCGATATAGCGGCAGTCGGCAATACGGCGGATCAACGACTGGTCGGCCCCGAGATTGTCAGCCCGGAGCCGTTCGCTGGCCTGGCGTTCCAGGGCAGAAAAATCCGTGGCCAGCTTATTGCGATCAAGAGCCGAGAAAAGCTGCATCTCAGTCGTGACAAACTCGTACACAATGTCGGTTGCCAGCAGCCCGAGCGCCGACGTAATGCCGGGATAGCGGGGCACCAGGACGGTGGGGATGCGCAGCTCTCGGGCGATATCACAGGCAAACACGGGGCCGGCTCCGCCGGCGGCAACCAGGGCAAAGTCGCGCGGGTCATAGCCCTTTTGGACGCTGCTGATTTCAATGCCTTCCACCATGCTCTGGGTGAGAATCCGAACCGCGCCCAGGGCGGCTTCCTCCACACCCAGGCCTAAGGGTTGACACAGTTCTCGTTGGACGGCCTCTGCAGCGAGGCCGGGTTGGACCTGGACCTGCCCACCGAGAATGTTCTCGGCTCGTAGTCTGCCGAGCACCACCAGCGCATCGGTCGCCGTCGGAAGGTTCCCGCCCCTGCCGTAACACGCCGGACCGGGGTCTGCCCCCGCGCTCTTGGGCCCCACCCGGAACATGCCGCCCGCGTCAAGATAGGCCAGACTCCCCCCGCCCGCGCCAATCGCGTCGATCTCGACCATGGGAATCATGGCATGATAGCCGGCCACTTTGGTGTCGAGGAGATGCTTCATGCGCATCTGCCCGTCCGGCGCAACGCCAATATCCGCGGAAGTGCCGCCGACATCAAGGGTAATCACGCTGGGCGAGCCCGTACTCTTACCGGTCCAAATCCCGCCGATCAGGCCCGCCACCGGTCCGGACATGAGCAGGTTGACCGGGCGTTGGGCCGCGCCTTCGGCGGTTGCGACTCCACCGACCGAGGTCATCAGGTGGAGCCCGCCACGTATGCCTTTGTCCGTGATCGTCCGGTCGAGACGGCGGACGTACTGACTGACCTGAGGACCGACATAGGCGTTCAGGCAGACCGTGCTGAAGCCCTCGTACTCGCGGTATTGGGGTAGGACCTCATGACGGACGGATAAATAACACTCCGGATATTCTTCGAGAATGATCTCCTTGGCGCGTTGCTCGTGCTCTGGGTTGAGAAAGGAGAACAGAAAGCACACGGCAATGGCTTCTACGCCTTCACGTTTGAGTCGTCGGACGGCCTCACGCACCTCGTCTTCGTCAAGCGGGGTCAACACCTCGCCCTGAGGGGCAATAATGCGCTCGCTAATTGGCCGTCGATAGCGTCGACGGACCAGGGGATGTTTTTGCCACGGTACATCCTGGTAGAGGCTGAACGATAAGGGTCGCTTGTGGCGGGCGATATGCAGAATGTCGCGATACCCCTTGGTCGTCAGCATCCCGACCTGAGCCCCGGCGTGTTCCAGCACGATATTGGTGGCAATAGTCGTCCCGTGAAAGAAATGGTCAATCTGAGTGGCCGGAATGCCGACCTGCGCACACAAGGCCTCCACTCCATTGAGCGTGGCCTGAGAGGGGTCCGCCGGTGTACTGGGCAGCTTATAGACCACCACCTCTCCCTTGTCCTCATCGACATAGATCAGATCGGTAAACGTTCCACCGACATCGACCCCGACACGTTTCATGGCTATGCTGTTTCCTCGAAGTATGGATTGCAGCCCTTGTACGGCATTCCGGCCTGACTGGTCAAATGCCTGAAAGAGTAAACGTGTCCTCCATCAGCCATACAAGGCTGGGCACGTGTACTCTTTCCCTCCCTCATAGGAATAGGGTTGCGGAAACGAGGTACTATGCTGAGCACCATCGAACACCTCAACAATCTCATCAACGCGGTGGTCTGGGGGCCGCCCCTGATGGTCCTCCTGATCGGAACAGGGGTATATCTCAGCTTTCGTCTGGGATGGATCCAACTGACACACTTCCTCTCGATCTGGCGTTCAACCCTGGGCCGCCTCTTCTCTGGTCGAACGGAAGCCGGTGCCGGCGAGCTGAGTGCATTTCAGGCCGTCAGTTCGGCCATGGCGGCGACGGTCGGGGTCGGGAATATCGTTGGGGTCAGTACGGCCATGTATTGGGGTGGGCCGGGGGCGTTGTTCTGGATGTGGATAACGGCCGGAGTAGGTATGGCGACCAAGTTCAGCGAGGTCGTGCTGGGTATGAAGTACCGCCAAGTCAAGGCGGACAGTGGTGAGGTTGTCGGCGGTCCAATGTATTATATTGCCGACGGTCTGGGTCGGAAGTGGCTGGCCGGCGCGTATGCCTTTCTGACCGGTGTGGCCGCGCTGGGTATTGGTAACATGGTCCAGGCGAATACGGTGGCAGCGAGTCTGTATGAAACCTTCAGCCTGCCCCGACCGATCGCCGGGGGATGCGTGGTCGCTCTGGTGGCGGTGGTCATTCTGGGTGGGGTACGGCGCATTGGCCGGACCACCTCATATCTGGTGCCCTTTATGGCTGTGCTCTATCTGGCCGGTGGCGTGTGGATTCTGCTGCGTTATGCTTCAGCCCTGCCGGACGCGTTCGCTACGATCATCACCTCTGCCTTCACGCCAGCCGCTCCGGTTGGAGCCTGGGGCGGGGCGACCGTGATGTTGGCCATGCGCTACGGGCTGGCGCGCGGCATCTTTTCCAATGAGGCTGGATTGGGCTCGGCCTCCATTGTGCACGCCCAGGCCAAGAACACGCCGGTTGGACAGGGCTTTTGGGGCATGTGGGAAGTGTGTGTGGATACCCTGATTGTCGCCAGCGTTACCGGGCTGGTGATTATGGTGACGGGTGTTCTCGGCCAGCCGGACACCTCTCCGGGGCTCTTGGCTGCGGCGGCCTTTGCCCAGGGGTTGCCCGGCTTGGGAGACCATCTGGTCTTTATCTGCCTGATCCTGTTTGCCTATAGCACCATGCTGACGTGGAGTTTTTATGGTGGGCAAGCCTGGGAGTATCTGTTCGGTAAGGTGGCGGTGATCCCGTATCGGGTACTGTTCCTGGCCTTTCTCTATATTGGTGCAACCGGTGGCCTACGCCTGGTCTGGGACGTCTCCGACACGCTGAACGGCATGATGGCTATCCCGAACCTGATTGCCCTCCTCGTCCTGGCGAAGGTGGTCGAGCGGGAGAAGCAGGCCACCCTCCCGTAGCGGTATCCTAAATCTCGAAGCGCGCCTGCATCCGATCCCACCAGCGGGCCAGGGACGGCGCCGCGTCGAACAGCGGCTCGTCGCTCACCCGGGTCACCCAGGTCAGGGTGCCGAACAGGCTGAAATCGGCATAGGTCAACACCTCAAACAGATATTCATGGCCCAGGGCGACGGCCTCCAGGTCGGCCAGGACGGATTTGAGACGGGGGCGGAAGTCGTCGCGTCTGGCGGCAATGTCTTCCAGCGTCGCGCCGAGCCGGGCTTCCCGGTTTTCCCGGAAGTAGGCGCGATCCACCGGCTCGATCTTTTCAAAGATGTCATACACCACGACTGGAAAGAGTGCCGGGTGGAACGTATTGTCGATATACAGATTAAAGAACCGACAGGCCTCTTTCATGCCCGGGCCGGGGAAGAGCTTGGCCTCCGGATAGTGGTCTTCCAAATACTCGGCAATCCTCCACGAATCCGAGACAACCGTGTCGTCGTCACGAATAACCGGCACCCGGTCCTGCTTGGAAAAGGCCAGTTTGTCCTTATCGCAGAAGCGAATCGGGATCGTGGTATAGTCCAAGCCCTTGTAGCGTAAGGTCGCCTTGGTCCGCGAACAGAACGGGCTAAAACGCAAACTGTTCGCTCCGGCCAGGTCGTAGACTTCGATCATGGGGTTCTCCTCTCTGAGATCATATTTCGTCATTTCCAATAAAGCGGAAAGAAGTCAAGGCGCAGGCCCGGTTGGCGGAAGAGTCCGCCTGGGATAGGCTGACGCAAACGTCGGACGAGATCAGGAAAAAAGGAGGCCATATTCATGAGAGAAGCCGTTATTGTATCATCCGCTCGGACTGGAATTGGCAAAGCCTTTCGGGGCAGCCTGAATAAAACCAGCGGCGCGACCCTGGGCGCGCATGTCATTAAAAACGCGGTTGAGCGGGCAGGAGTAGACCCGACAGAGGTGGAAGACGTGGTGTTCGGCTGTGGGCTGCCGGAAGGGTCAACCGGGCATAATATTGCGCGCACCTCGGCCGTGAAGGCCGGCCTGCCCGTAACCACCTCCGGCATGACCATCAACCGTTACTGCTCCTCCGGGCTGCAAGCGATCAGCACCGCGGCCAACCGAATTATCGTCGATGGGGCCGACGTCATGGTGGCTGGCGGGGTCGAATCGATCAGCCTGGTCCAAAATAATCTGAATACCAAGAATTTTGTTGATGGCTGGCTCATGGACAACAAGCCCGAGATCTATTTCCCCATGTTAAAAACGGCCGAGATTGTCGCCCAGCGCTATCAGGTCTCGCGCGAGTCGCAAGACGAGTACGCCTTGGCCAGCCAGCAGCGGACCGCGTCCGGCCAAGAGACCGGCAAATTCGACGACGAGATCGTGCCCATCACCACGATCATGGACGTGACCAACAAGGAAACGGGCGAGGTCACACAAAAAGAGGTCACGCTCTCTCGCGATGAGGGCAACCGGCCCACGACCAATATGGAGGGCCTCTCAGCACTTCCGTCGGTGACCGACGGCTCGATTACCGCCGGTAATTCCAGCCAGTTGTCCGACGGGGCGGCCGCGGTGGTGTTGATGGAGGCCAAAGAGGCCGAGAAGCGCGGCCTGGAGCCCATGGGCCTCTACAAGGGGCTGGTCGCCGCTGGCTGTGAGCCGGATGAAATGGGGATCGGTCCGGTCTTCGCCATTCCGAAGCTGCTTGAGCGCCACGGCCTGACGATGGACGATGTTGATCTGTGGGAACTCAACGAAGCCTTTGCCGTGCAAACAGTCTATTGCCGCGACCGACTCGGCATTTCCATGGAGAACTATAATGTGAACGGTGGCTCCATCTCGATCGGCCATCCGTACGGCATGACCGGCGCCCGCCAGGTCGGGCACATTCTGCGCGAGGGCAAACGGCGGGGTGCCAAGAACGTGGTGGTGACCATGTGTGTTGGTGGCGGGATGGGTGTGGCCGGACTGTTTGAGGTACTGTAGCGCGTCGGATCCCAGAAGACCCAACCAAAAAAAGAGGGGCAGGATGCCTGCCCCTCCGAAACGTACAGAGTCTACGCGGCGGTAGCCCTGGCTGCATTCAGCGCCGCATCATAATCCGGCTCATTGGCGATCTCCGAAACATGTTCGACGTGCTTGAGTGCAGCGTCTTTCCCTGTCCCTTGCGTATGGAGTCTGGCCGAGTCAAGTAGGCTGGATATTGAAGGGATCTGCAATAGGAGGGAGGAGGATTGTATGTGTGGTCGCTACAGCCTGGCGACAGATGAGAAGCAGATCCAGGCTCGGTTTGTGGCGCGTAGCATGCCTCGTACGCAGACCGCGCGGTACAATATCGCGCCGACCCAGCCGGTGTGGGCACTGACCCATGCGCAGGAACCACAGATCGTAGCGCTGCGTTGGGGGCTGATTCCGTCCTGGGCCAAAGACAAAGCCATTGGCAACCGGATGATTAACGCCCGCGCCGAAGGAATCGCGGAAAAACCGAGTTTTCGCCGAGCGATTCGGAAGCGGCGCTGTCTGGTTCTGGCCGATGGTTTTTATGAGTGGAAAAAGACCGGACCATCCAAGGTGCCGTATTATATTCGGCTGAAATCCGGTGAGCCGTTTGGGTTTGCCGGTTTATGGGAACGCTGGTCTGGACCGTCTAGCGAAACGATTCATTCGTGCACCATCATCACCACCACACCGAACGAAATCATGGTAGACATCCATCACCGCATGCCGGTTATTATCCCTCGTGAGGCTGAAGAGCGTTGGCTCGACCCAACGGTCGAAGACCCGCAGAAAGTCCTGCCCCTCCTCCAACCATACCCTGCCAGCGAGCTGGAAGCCTACGCGGTCTCGACTGTAGTGAATTCTCCACGCAACGATACAGCGGCCTGTATTGAGCCAGCGTAGCATACCCGAAACATGAATTAGTCGCCCGTTTCCTTGGCGTCCGGCTCAAGATCAACTTGGGTCGCTGTGAGGAAACGGACAACCATATTATAGAACGCGGTATTCAAGCTGAGTTCGACGATCTGTTCCTCATTGAGAAAGGCGCGGAGCGCGTCAAAGGTTGTATCCGTAATCTGCACCTGCTCGGTCATCTCGGTTGCGTAGCGAATAACGCTGCGTTCGTGTTCGTTAAAAGCCGGGCTGGTTTCCCAGTCCGAAAGTTTTTCTACTTGTTCAGGACTTACCCCAACTCGTTGGGCCAAGGCTTTATGGTGGGTATATTCATACTCGCAGTCGGTTAGCCTGCCGACCGTCATAATAGCGAGTTCCCGCAACCGAGGGTCAAGCGTGGTCCGATTCCGCAGCCCATCGCTGAAGTACAGCATTCGACGTAGGAGCAACGGGCTGTGCGCCACGATCCGAAAGATATTGCCAATCGAGCCGCGTTGCTTGAGAAGATCATCAAAAATATCGCGCTCACGCTCAGGCAGGTCATCTCGGTCCAGATAGGCTAAACGGGCCATGCTGATTTCCTTTCCAGTGTTATTACTCCGAATTCTTCCCGGATTTTTCTCCGAATTCGGGCGCACGCTTGTCCAGGAAGGCACGCATACCCTCGCGGGCATCGTCGGACAAAAAAGCCGCTTTCTGAGCCCGGTATTCATAGGCCAGGGCTTGTTCGAGCGACACGATAGCGCCGAGGTAGACGCCTTCTTTTATTCGAGCCAGGGTCTCGGCCGGACCCGTGGCCAGCGTCCGCGCAAAATCGAGCGTGTCTTCCCAAAAACTCTCAAGCGGATAGACCTGATTCAGCAGACCCAACCGCAAGGCCTCTTCGGCTCTGACCCGGTCGCCGGTCATCATGAGTTCCATGGCCTTGGCCGTTCCAACCAGGCGGGACAAAAAGAAGAAGCCGCCCCAGTCGGGGACCAGGCCGATCTTCACAAAGCTCTCGGAGAAGAGGGCTTTGTCCGAGCCAAGTCGCAAGTCGCAGCTTAATGCCAGGTTGGCACCCGCGCCAGCCGCAGCACCGTTCACCGCCGCAATAATGGGTTGGGGCATGCGCCGCAGCAATTGGACAACTTGGCTGCCCAGAGCCATACGCTGTTCAAGGACCTCGGTCGTATTGTCGTCCTGGAGCTTGGCCATGCTGGCGATGTCACCGCCGGCGCAGAAGGCTCTGCCCGCCCCGGTAATGATAATGCAGCGGACGCTCCGGTCCGTTGCAAACTGTTCGAGCTGATTGAGGAGCTGACCGCGCATGGTGTCTGAGAACGCGTTCATGACCTCAGGCCGATTCAGCGTCAGTATGCCAATATGATCGTTCACCGTGGTGAGCACTTGGTTTTCGCTCATGCTGTCCTCCGGGACTGTTCGTTGATGATATCATCCAATCAGCGCCATAAGCTGGGCAATCTGAGGGGCATCCAGGGTTTCCAGACGTTCAACAAGCTGAATACATTGTTGCGTGTGCTCTTCGGTCAGGTGAACGCCGAGGCAGTCGCGAATCTTGACCATGTGGTCGTCCCGCGCCAGAGGCTGCTGGCCCCAAAAGCCTTGCGGGCCGTTACACCGAGCCGTCAGGCGCCGGCCGTCCTGGAGTTCGACCGCAACGTCTGCCCACATTTTTTCCAACACGCCGGGAATCGTCTCGTCCTGGGTCAGGTGAGTCCGAGACAAAAGGGCCGCCAGAGCGGGCTGCGCGCAATAGTCATCCGAGAAGGTCCGAATGGACACCTCGCCGTCAAGCAGGGCGGCGGCAACCGTATACTGAAAGCTGAATTTTCCGTCCAGGCCACTGTGGGGAGCGGGTCGATCAACATAGGGCATGACCGGGGTGGTAATATGGATGGCTCGAATGGAGTCAGGACTGGCGATT
Source organism: Candidatus Binatia bacterium (assembly GCA_022820725.1). GTDB lineage: Bacteria > Desulfobacterota > Binatia > Bin18 > Bin18 > Bin18. The sequence goes on along the minus strand of JAJEFA010000003.1, from coordinate 57,118 downwards.
TGTTGGCGGAGTTCCAGCGCGGCCAGTATTCCGAAATGTGTGCCGTACTGACACGGGAACATCTTCATCACAAAGCCCGGATCGACCATACGATATAACTGCCCCAGGCGCAGCAATTCATCATACTGAAATTGCGCGCCAAAGAAATGTTCGACATAGCCGTTTGGCGCTTCAAAAACCGTCGAGTTGCCGGTAAAGCCATGGGCTGCCAATAAGGCCGCATCCAAACCGGATAGGGCCGCCCAGCCGCAGTGCGTCGCTTTGGCCATAGTGCCGACATTGGCCATCAACCCGCCCGCGCGAGATGCGCTAATCCCGAGGGCGTGTTGTAACTGCTCTTGATCGAGTTCCAGCAGGTGGGCGGCGGCCACAGCCGCACCCATGAGACCGACGCTGCTTGGCGGATGGACGGTAAACTCGCCGGGCGCGTATTGGTGGGAGGCCAGCCGAATATGTCCCTGAATCTCACAGCCTTTGACAAAAGCCGTGATGATTTCCCGACCCGGAGCCTGTCGTTCTTCGGCCAAGGCGAGAATGGCCGGCAGCGTTGGTGAGGTGGCGTGGGTGGGGGGACTCCACATCGGCTCATAGTCCAGGACGTGCATGGCGATACCGTTGGCATACGTCGCCAGAACAGGCGAGGTTCGGAAACCGTGGCCAATAACGGTGGCCGTTTCTTTTCCGCCCTGACTTTTGACATGCGTGGCGGCAATGACTGGCCCCGGCTCTTTGGCTCCGGCCACTGCAACGGCAATGCCGTCGAGGATGACCCGCTTGGCCACTGAAATAACTTCGTCTGGAAGCGACGCAAAAGTCATCTGGGTCAGGGTATGACAGAGCTCAGCCGTGGCTTGGCGGGTAGGCATACTTCTAGGCTCGTGCTTCCGTTGGCTTTCTCTGGATTTGCTTATAGGTGGAAAATCCGAAGCTGGAAGGGGATAAGGTGGCGTATTGTGAGGAAGTGGCGATCCGCCGTCAGTAGCAGGGCACCCGTATAGCGAGCTGTCAGTGCGAGGAGAAGATCATTTTGGAGTCTGGCTAAGCCTATTGCCTCATGGTCCGGGAAAATTTTTGGCAAGAGTCTCCCCGTCTCAACCCAACAACGTCTCCAGGACGGTGGTTCTAAGGGAACCAACTGGCTGACAAACCGTTCTATGCTGCGTCGGCCATGATCGGGGACACCTCGGAGTAACTCGCTGGCGACCACCGGGGATAACCGGACAGGGGCGTTTCCAATCTCGTACAGGACCGTGTCCCAGGTCAAAAGACCGGACAGTAGCGAGATATGGATGTTGGTATCAAAGAAGGCGATCATTGATATCAGAGGCTGAAATGACTCCGACAGTCTCACGTAAGACCTTGTGGGAATGGATCCGCTCTTCTTCTTCAGCCAGCAGTGTATTAATTAGCTCTGATTGAGTTTTTGCTTTGCGGGCTCGCATGAGTTTCCGAAGCCGGGTCTCAGGAACCCGGACGGTCAGGGCCTTTCGCGCATCCATAGGCGCTCCTCTTATGTATGACGAAACAGAATATTTGTCATACATAACACGACGACACTAGGGACAACAACCCTCTGTACTTTTTCAGAAAACGTTCCGGCGCTTCTGGGGTGGCGGTGTTCTTTCTTGGTCCTGACCCTTCAGAAACCTGTGCTGTAAGGCTTGCGCTTCAGCCAGGCCAATAAGCTCTTCTCGTTCGGCAAAAGAGACCATGTCTTCCGCCATTGCTGCTGTATGGCCGTGGGCACGAATTTCGGCGGCGGCGCGCTGCATAGCCCGAATAGCGGCGCGTTGCAGGTCTGACGGAACAATCATGATCCGGTACCCGAGGGCGGCGAGTTGCTCGGCCGGAACCAGCGGCGTTTTGCCACCCCAGAACATGTTGATTACGAGGGGCGCTTTGACTTCCAGGGCTATGCGCTGAATCTCTTCGACCGATTGCGGCGCTTCCACAAAAATCATGTCCGCCCCTGCCTCGGCATAGGCGTTCCCCCGTTCAATCGCCGCGTCCAGTCCAAGAACGGCCCGAGCGTCTGTCCGGGCGATAATGACCAGTCCGCTGTCGCCACACGCTTCCACCGCCGCCTGAATTTTCTGGACCATCTCTGTGACACCGACCACCTGCTTGCCCTCATAATGGCCGCAACGTTTGGGCTCGACCTGATCCTCAATATGCAGGGCCGCCGCGCCGGAGCGCGCATACGCCCGAATCGTCCGGATGACGTTCAGCGCATTCCCATAGCCCGTGTCGGCATCCACAATCAGTGGCAGAGCGGTGACCGCTCGAATCTCTTCCAGCCGCTTTTGCATTTCCGTGAGGGTGACCAAGCCAATATCGGGATAGCCCATACTGCGCGCTATGGCACCGCCACTCACATACAATACCGCCACACCCGCGGCTTCGGCAATCTTGGCCGACAGCCCATCGTACACGCCCGGAGCCGTGAGCAGTCCCTCCTGGGCGAGCAACGCTCTGAATTCGGTCGGACCTTGGGTCGTTTGCAACACCGCACTATTCCCCTCGTGCCCAGCGTGCGGCATGCGTACCGGCCAGTCGGCCAAAGAGCGCGCCACGCATCAGCCCGGAGCCGCCCGGATAGTTACGGTAGAAAAAACCGCCGGTCATTTCGCCGGTTGCGAACAGGCCGGGGATGGGCCGGTCCAAATGATCGACGACCGCTGCATCGGTATTGATCCGCAGACCGCCAAAGGTAAAGGTGATCCCGAGCGAGACCGGATAGGCACAAAAGGGCGGCTGGTCGAGCCGAGTCGCCCAGTTGGTTTTTTCCGGTCGCAGACCACGCGTCCGCTTGCCGTCTTTGCGGTCAGGATCGAAGGGGCCGTCTTGGACCGCGGCGTTATATGCCTCAAGCGTGGCCTGGAAAGCATCCCGGCGAAAATCCAAAGCCGCGTAGCGCTCCTCGATCTGATCTGCCAGCTCGGTCAGACTGTCAGCGATAATGGGCGTGCCGGTATTATAACGCGTCTCCAACAGGGAGATGGTCTGCTGGTCAAAGACCTGAAAGATGGTTGCGCTGCGTTGCTGTAAAATATCACGCCCCATTCTGGCGTAGGTGTACAGATTAAAATCTTCGCCCTCGTCAACAAAGCGCTCGCCGTCCAGATTGACCATGACCGAGAATGGATAGGACAGCCGGTTGGTCTTATCGGTGAGCCGCAGGTCACCATAGGCCGGGGCGTCGGCATCGATCGGCGTGGCATGACAACCCGCCCATTCGCCATAACTCTGCGCCCCGATCGACAGGGCCGCGCGCGTCATCTCACCGGTATTAAAACGGCTGCCTCTGACCTTGACTACGCTCCAACTCGGACCGAGATAGGCCGTGCGCATCTCCGGGTTCGCTTGGAATCCGCCGCTGGCCAGAACCAGGGTTTTACACTCGACGGTCCGCAGACCGCTGGGATCGCGTATGGCCAGACCGGTCACGCGACCGTCCGCGGCCGTGAGAATACGCTGAGCCTGCGTTTCGTACCAGACTGGAATGTCCGCCTCAGTTGCGAGGCGAAACAGGGTGCTGGAGAGCAGGACGCCTTCGCCTTTGGCGCGGAGCGCGCCTCCGCGGGCGAGTTTGATCTTTTGGGCTCCGGCCACCCTGACTGGACCCACCGCGCGGTTAAACTCCCAGGCCACGCCCAGGTCGGCCATCCAGTGCACCGTATCGTACGAGCGCGCGATCAGGGTGCGGGTCAGTGCCGGGTCGGCCTGTCCGCCGGTGACGCGGTCGATGTCGTGCTGAAAGTCCTCTTGTGTGTAGGGATCGACTGTCACATCGCTCGGGTCATCGTTGTCCCTAATGAGCGCCATCAAATCGTCGATACCGTTATAGGTGCAGCGGAACAGACCACCGGTAAAACGGGTGTTGCCGCCGCGTAATTTCTGCGTGGCCTTTTCGAGGACAACGACCCGGGCGCCCTCAGCCCGAGCGGCCAGCGCGGCAGTAAAAGCGGCATTGCCCGCCCCGACAACGATGACGTCAAACGTTTCTGGTGTGCGCTGAGCCGAATCTGTCAATGCCCGCTCCTCCCTGTAGCCGTCACTATAGCGCTTCTGGCCGGAGCGTGAATCCCCTTACTTTTTCGTGGCTGTCTCTTGACCCCAGGATTCTTCCTGACATAGACAGAAAGAAAACAACACCGGCTGTGCGAGACATAGCCAAAGAGGAGGGATGATATGAACCCACGTGGAATGTCCCATGTTGCCCTGTGCACCAATGATTTCGAGCGCTCCATGCATTTCTATCGGGATTTACTCGGATTCAAGGTAGCCCAGCAGGGATCCACTGTTGAAGAGGGAGAATATCAGCAGGGGATTTACAAGAAGAAAAACCAACATGTGAAGTTCGCTATTCTGCGCCACGGCAAAAAGAAAGCCACTCCGTACGGCCTTAGCGAAGACGCCCCGGTGATTGCCCTGCTGGCGCCGACGCAGGGTAAAGCAACTGGAAAGCCGATCCTGGTGGACCAGATTGGTATTTCCCACTTCGGGATATGGGTCAAAGGCTTGAACAGAGTCCACAAAGACCTGGAGAGCAAAGGGGTGGAATTTGTCGCCCCGCCGCACGTCTTGGCCAAGACCAAAGAAGGGACAATTCGCAGCGCCTTTGTCAAAGACCCGGATGGGATCATTATTCAGTTGGACGAGATGGTCCCGGCCCGGGCGTAGACTCTCGTTTCCCTCTCCCTCTGGGAGAGGGTCAGGGGGAGGGCATCTTCTCCCCTAATGCCCGACCTCTGTCGGCTGTGGCTGAGCTTGTTTGGTTCGGATGGTTTTGGCCCGGGTGGCCATCTCTTCAGCCTCGTCCTGGCGACTGAGCTTTTGCAGCAAATCAACATATTTTTCGAGGATGACGGCCACTGCCGGATGGTCCGTGCCGAGTTTCTCCTCGCGGATCTCAAGCGCCTGCTGAAAGAGCGGTTCGGCCTCTACATATTTGCCCTGGGCAATGGCCAACTCGGCCAGCCCGCTGAGGCTGGTTGAGACAGCGGGATGAGTCGGCCCAAGGGCCTGCTGTCTAATCGTCAGCGACCGCTGAAAATACGATTCCGCCTCCGCATAGCGTTCTTGGCTCATATAGACGGCAGCCAGATTGTTGAGACAATTGGTGATGCGGTAATGCGTAGGACCTACCAGGGCTTCGGCGATTTTCAGCGCGCGCTGGAGAAAGGTCTCGGCTTCAGCGTAGCGGCCGAGCTCTCGGTATAGCGAGGCCAAGTTATTCAGGCTCTGTGCCACCCACGGATGGTGGGGCCCATAGTGCGCCTCTCGGATAGACAAGGCTCGCTCATAATAGCCGGCGGCTTCAGCTCGCTTGCCCTGATTATGCGATAAGCTTCCCAGGTTGTTCAGGACAACGGCGACGCGGGAGTCCTGTGGACCAAACTTTTCCGCCTCTTGGAGGGCCGTGCGGAGTTGTTGCTCGGCTTCGACATAATGACCTTTTTGATACAGCCGTGCGCCCGCCTCGTTTGCCATCTCCCAGTTGATGTCACTCATGACGTCCCCTTTTGCTCAGCGGTCTGAACATGTCCCTGTGTAGCAGCCCTTGTGAGAAACTGCGAGGCATCGATGGGAATCTACGCTGATGAAACCATCCTGATGACCGGCAGCAACACGTCGTTCCTGCGGACTGTTGACCGTTCAACCTCGACAAATCCGGCCTTTTTATAGAAGCCCTGAGCATTGAGGGTCGATTCCAAATAGACATCCCTTTGAGACCCGGCTCGTGCGGCTGTCAGGGCCTGTTCAAGGAGTAAAATACCCACTCCTTGTTTGGCGTATTCGGGCGCAACATAGATGGCGTGAATCTCTCCGGGGACAGCCTGCCCGAAACCGAGGATGGAGTCGCCGTCTGTGGCGACAAACATTTCCCTTCTTTCAATGCCCGGAAGATAGCCTCGTGGAGAACGGTTTTTCAGCCAGCCCGCAATCTGCTCGGATGAGTAATGTCCTTTGCACAGGGTTTTGACCGACTGGGTATGAATCTCATGAATCCGCCCAGCGTCATCGGCCGTTGCTGGTCGGATTCCCAATTTCTGCTGCACGAGACTCTCTTTGGATACCAGAGATTTACGCCGCTTCCCGAATTACCGGCATGCCGTCGGATGGAGCAAACGTAATACTCCGCCGGACAACATGTACAGTATGTCCCGGCACTGACCGGAGTGAGACCCGAGACAACATCTGGGCGAGGACGATCTTCATCTCATAGGTGGCAAAGGCAGCACCCAGACAGTGACGGACTCCTCCGCCAAAGGGGAAAAAGGTGTAGGGATCCACGCGTTTCCCAACAAACCGGTCGGGGTTAAACGTCTCGGGCTCAGGCCACAATTCCGGTCGGCGGTGGGTGAGGTAAATACACGGCGCGGCCACACAGTCCGCAGGTATCTCATACGCCCCAATCTGGGTGGGCTGTTCGAGATACCGAACCACGACCGGAACAATAGGATTGAGTCGGGCCGTCTCTTTGATGGTCGCATCAAGATACTCAAGCTCGGACATGTGCTCGGCCCGTATGGGACCCCCTCCGACCACGCGCTGGAGCTCGGCGCGAACTTTTTCCAGAACGTCCGGATTTTGTAACAAGCGATGAACGACCCAGGACAGCGAAGTAGCGGTGGTCTCGTGTCCGGCCAGCAGCATGGTGATCATCTCATCGCGCAGTTCTTGATCGCTCATGGGCTGACCATCTTCGTCGCGGGCTTCGATAAGCATGGCCATGATGTCGGTGCGTCCGTTTTGTGCTGCGGCTTTGCGTTGGGCAATCTGCTCGTACAGCACTGCATCGATTTCGCGGCCGAGTTGACCGATGCGTTGCCACGAGGTGAACGGTCCCAGGTTGACTTGCAGCCAGCGGATTAAAAGGAGGGGGCTACTCCCCACGAGTCTGAGAAACTCGATCAGCAAGGACCGCAGTTTCTGGAGCAGTACACCTTCGTCCACGCCAAAGACGGTCCGCAGAATGATATCAAGCGTGATGGCCTGCATGCGTTCGTGAATGGGGAAGGGCTGTTCCACCGGCCAGTTGTCAATCGACCGATCGGCAGCCTCGCGCATGATTTCGCCATAGAGACGCATGCGTTCGCCATGAAACGGCGGCATGAGCAATTTGCGTTCCCGTTTATGGCGCGCGCCATCAAGCAACAATATCGAGTTCTCGCCCAAAACCGGTTTGAGAACAACATTCCCCCGACCCGCCAGGGCGCGCTCGGGTGATGCGGTAAAGATCTGTTTAATGGCAACCGGGTCGCTGAAGAACGCAATCGGCGGCGTATTGAGCCAGCGCATGGTGAAACACTCACCATACTCCTGGGCATATTTCCGCATAATGGGGATAGGTCTGCGAACCCAGTTCAGCGTTTGAAACAGCCGGGGAAGCCTCGGACCAGGGGGGAGGGAACTCATGGAAAAAATCTACGAGACTATGGGACGAAGGGCAAGGCGGGAACAACGTGTTTCCTGGATGAGAAGACGTTTTCGTGCTGTGCCTCTCCACGTTTCACACTTAATAATGCATCTTCGACGGAATGGAGGTTCAGACATGAGTCCGGCACAGGCACTCACCACCGTCTTTTTAGTTTTCCTCGTAATGGGGCTGATCGGTTTGTTGATCGTTTTTACCGACAGAGGGCTGAAGTGGAAGAAATAATGCTCTACCAATTTATTTTGCTGTTCTAAGTCCGGCTTTATTGAGTGTAAGCAGACCCCCACTTAATGCTTGAGTATGGAGACCCTTACAATCAATCAGATTGACTTTTAATTGGGTGGAACGAACCTCTCGGATATATAATCCACATTTTATCTCTTCGGCCTCTTTTTCGCTTTGCAGTTTGAAAACGGCCTCTGACCTATCAACATGATCTTTTTGACCCAGCATCATCAAAGCCCCCGGCAAACTCCATATGGATAATTTCTTAAATCGTGGGCCAGAAGCGATTTCTTTTTTCAGTCTTTCCTTTACCAGATACTTTAGAGCTGGCTCCCGATACAGGGCCAGGTTCTCTCTGTTTTCCCTGGAGGAGCAGGAAAACATCAAAAAGAGCACGAAAAATAAGGAGAGCGCTTTCATCTTCATCAGTGCGGAGCGACACCTGATACCACAGGCTTAAATGACCCCATCCTCTTTGAGCTGACTGATCTCAATCTCCGATAATCCGAGCAATTTCCCATACACCAGTTCGTTATGCTCGCCCAGATTCGGACTCGGTGTGTCGTTGGGAGGCTGCTGGTCGTTAAAACGCCAGGGCGCACCGAGCACGGTGACAGGACCGGCGGTGGGATGATCGATATCCTTGAGGATGCCGCGTTCGCGCAGGTGGGGGTCGTTGAGAACTTCTTCGACGGTCTGGACCGCCCCACAGGTGATATCCGCCTCGCCACACAGGCGCATGATTTCGTGTTTTGGATGGCGTGTGGTCCAGGCGCTGACAATCTCATCCACCTCATCCGCATGTTTGGAACGGGCGCGGTTAGTCGCGAATTTTTCGTCCTGCGCAATGTCCTCGCGTCCCATGAGGGCACACAACGCCTGCCAGCGCTGATTGTCCGAGGTCAGCAACAAGACGTAGCCGTCACTGGCGGGATAACAGTTATACGGCGAGAAGGCGCGGTTCGGGGCACGGTTGCCGGCACGCTCATAGCTGCCGCCTTGGGCGTGGTAGGCTGATATCTGGGCGGTCAGCGGTCCAATGGCTGACTCAAACAGAGAGGTTTCTACTTCGAGCCCCTCTCCGGTGCGGTCGCGCTGATGCAGGGCGGCCAGTATGCCGGCCGCAAAATGGATGCCTGCCATAATGTCCATAATCGGAGGACCGGCCTTCATTGGCGGGCCGGCCGGATCGCCCGTCGTGCTCATGATGCCGGACAAGGCTTGGACAATGGAGTCAAACGCGGGATAGGCGCTATACGGACCGGTCTTGCCATAGCCTGAGCTCGACGCGTAAATAATGCGTGGGTTGATGCGCTTCAAGTCCTGATAGCCCAGCCCCAGCTTGTCCATGGTCCCGGCGGTAAAGTTCTCGACGACAATATCGGAGTGCGTCACAAACTGTTTGAACAGCGCTTTGCCGCGTTCGGATTTGAGATTGAGCGTAATGCCCTTTTTGTTCGAGTTGAGCATCACAAAGGGATAGCTCTGCTTTTCGGCATCCGGGATAGGAAAAATACTGCGCGCGCGCTCACCGTAGGGACGCGGCTCGATCTTAATGACCTCGGCGCCGAGCAGCGCTAACACCTGGGCGGCATAGGGGCCGTTAAAGACGTGGGTGAGATCAAGAACGCGGATATCATCAAGTGCTCGCATAGACATTTCCCCTCACCAGCGGTCAGCTATCAGTCGGTGCGGGGAAAGGCAAGCAAGCGCGGGGGATTTTCTGAAAGGAGAAGAAAGGGGTACAAAGAGGAAGGAAAACACCCAGGAGGTGGACTATGCTCGATCTCATTATTAGCGGGGGAACCGTTGTGACACCCCATACCACGGCGGAATTGGATGTGGGTATTGCCGGGGAGCATATCGTTGCCGTGGGCCAACCGGGAACCCTGAATACCGCAGCTGGACAGGTGATCGATGCAACGGGAAAAATCGTCTTGCCGGGTGGGATTGAGCCCCATGCCCATATCGGCATTCCCGTCCCGCCGGACTGGACCGGCCAGCCGGACGTGATGACCCAGCCACCTGAGGCGGCCAGTCGGGCGGCCGCGTTCGGTGGGGTGACGACCATCATTGATTTTGCCGGCGACCTGTCCCGCAAGGCGCTCCGCGGAGAACGGCGCCGCCCGCTCCTTGAGGTGCTTGAGCGCCGCCGGGCCGTCTTTCGTGACCACTGCTACACCGACTTCGCCTTTCACTACATGCTTGCCGGGGAATGCGGCCATCAAGCCGCAGGCCAGATTGCCGAGGCATTACAGGAGGGCGTGGGCAGCTTCAAGATTTTTACCACCACGGAGGTGCGTATTCCGTACGGACATCTGTGGGAGATTTTTGCCGAAGTGGCTAAACACGGCGGCATGATGGCCGTCCACGCGGAAGAGGACGAGATTGTGAATTACATGCTTGAGAAGCTCAAACGCGAGGGGCGCGACCAAGCCTATAATATGCACCTCGTCCACAACAATCTGTCCGAAGACTTGGCTTTTCGGACGATCATTCGTCTGGCTGAGCACACCGGCACCGGGGTGTATTTCGTTCATACCACGGCCAAGGAAGGCGTGCGCGCCATTGCCGAAGCGCGCCAGTCCGGACAACCCGTGTACGGTGAGGCCCTGCATCACTATCTGCATTTCACCTGTGAAGATTACAAGAAGCCGGACGGCATGGCGATTCATACCTATCCGGCGCTGAAATTCGCCGATGACCGAGAGGCTCTGGTGGACGGGTTACTCGACGGACGCCTGTGCACCACGGCCACGGATGAGTATACGACCTATAAAGGCCCCAAACTGTTCAGCGATCGTATCGAATCCATCTGCGGCGGGCATAACGGCATCGAGACGCGCATTCCGGTTGCATTCACGAAATGTGTGATCGAACGGGGGATGCCGCTCCAGCGCTTTGCCGCCATCATCGCCACCAACGCGGCCAAGATTCTGGGCCTATATCCGCAAAAGGGCGCCATTCAGCCGGGTAGCGATGCGGACATCGTCCTGCTCGATCCCCAGTTGACCAAAACGCTGGCGGTGGAGGATTTGCACGCCGACTCTGACTACAGCATTTGGGAAGGATTTACCTGCCGGGGCTATCCGGTAATGACGCTCTTGCGTGGCAAGGTGATTGTTGAAGACGGCAAGCTGGTCGGCCACTCGACGGACGGGCGCTGGCTGAAGCGCAGGGTCGGGGGGGATGTTTTGGCTCGGCCCGCTCTGTGATGCTATTGTCCGCCTGACAGGCCATGACTACGTGGGGCCCGCCACAATACCAGCGCTTTAGCATGTTCTATTACACAGGTGTATCTGAAATATTTGAAACTTCTCGCACGAGGTCAATTTGTGAGAGTTTGTCTGAAGGAGGAAATCCCTAACTGGAAAAATAGAGCAATATCGGGGTATATACTCCAGAGTTCCTTGCGCGGTTTCACCGAAGCGGGGCTGGCTGCTCTGGGGATACGTGTTGGTAAAAATAAAAAAATTTTCTGCGGCATTGTATGTACCAGTATTGTTGTCATTGGCCGTGCTTTCGCATCATCTCATTCGAACCTCCCGCTACGATCTTTCGACGTGGAAGGGAGGCGGGATGGGGATGTTTTCGACCCAGGACGATCACGACACACGCTTTGTATCGATTTGGCTGGAGACCGAAGCGGGTGAGTTTGTGGCGGCAAGGAAGAATATCGGGAAGCCCCTAGACCGCTATGTGGCCGAACCCACCGCCGCCAATTTACAGGCCCTCTGCCGGCATCTTGGCGAGGTCGTCTGGATTGACGCAAGACAGAGCAAAACCCCTATTCACACCACCGAAAGCGCCAAGCCGGTTCCAGTGGCTATGGTTCAACGTGTGGCATCCGCCGCAGGTGAGCCCCTCATTACTCGTCGTATTCGCGTGATTGGTTTTAAGCTCGTTGTGGACGTAGCCAGCGGAGAGCTGCACCACCAAACTCTTGGAACCCTCAATTGCGAAGCGAACGCAGCGAGCGGTGATGGGCGCAGTTGATCGTCTTCGCAGCCACCCTGTGGTGGGGCAATTGGCCGGCGCGACACCGCGCGATTCTTTTACTGTCATCACCTCTCTCACCCTTGGTATTCTTGTCTTTCGCGGCTACCGTCACGACTATTTTGAAATTCCCTTTCAGTTGCTCTTTGTCGCATTCTTGCTTGTTCCCAGGCTCCGCACCCAGACCCTCTTCTGGTTTTTGATTGCCTGTTTCAGCGGCGCGGCCTTGTGGCTCGACTGGCGGTCTGCCGACAACCACAAATACCTGCTGTTCTACTGGCTCGTGACCGTCTTTCTTGTCTGCAAACAGGGCGAACAGGAGCGACCTCTTGTGGTCAAAAAGGTCGCCCGCTATCTGCTGTGCTTCACCATGACGCTTGCCGTGGCGCAAAAATCTCTCTCGCCTGACTATTTGAGTGGTGATTTTTTTCAATTTGTCCTTATGACAGATGAACGCTTTAGCGCCATGGCTGCTCTATTCTGTGGCATTGCTCCCGAGGTTCTTGAAGCAAATCGGGTGCTGTACCGCCAAGCCTCGGACCCGGTGAACCTGAACGCCACCTTCCCACTCCTTTTCAGGAATGAAAAATTGGTATTGCTTGCCGGCGTCATGACGTGGCTCAACTACCTGATCGAGTCCGCCATTGCCGTGCTTGTTCTGCTTCCGCTGTCAGTCCGTTGGTCAATCATCATGCACCTGCTGTTAATCGGCTTTATCGCTGCCGTCTATGCTGTGGCTCCGGTCCTTGGCTTCGGATGGCTGCTGATTATTTGGGGCTATTGTCTCGCGCCCAACGAACTTGTCGCACTCCGCCTCAGTTATATTGCCTTATTTTTGCTTCTGTGTGTGTATGAAGCCCCGTGGTTGAGCTTGTTGGTGTGAAACTCTCTCCTTCAGTGTTTTTATGGCTACGTGGGACCCGCAGCAATATCAGCGCTTTCAAAAGGAGCGCGCCCAGCCGTTCTTCGATTTAGTGAATCGTCTTCCCGATGGCGAGGTAAAAACGGCTGCCGATTTGGGCTGCGGACCGGGTACGCTCACGGCGACTTTGACCGAACGCTGGCCCCACGCAACCGTGTGGGGGGTGGACAATTCGCCCCAGATGTTGGCCAAGGCCAGGACGCTGCCGGCTCAGCCACGGCTGCATTTTGTGGAAGCGGATATTGTCGAGTGGTCCCCGCCACAACGGCTGGACCGCATCATCTCGAACGCGGCTCTGCACTGGGTGCCCGAGCATCAGGCCGTTTTACAGCGCCTGGTCGGTCTGCTGACTCCACACGGCGTGCTGGCCGTACAGATGCCGAACAATCATGCCGAGGCCGCCCACCGGATTCTGCGTGAGTCAACGCAGCAAGAGCCGTGGAGGTCGGTGCTGGCGGACGCTGAAGAGCGCTTTACGCTACAGACTCCCCGCTGGTATGCCCAAACGCTTCACAGTCTCGGGTGTACAGTCCAGGTGTGGGAGACGATTTATTACCACCTCTTGTCCGGTGAGAATGCGGTCCTGGAATGGATGAAAGGCACGGCCCTGCGACCGACGCTTGAGCGTTTGGGCCAACGCCTCGGCCAGGACGGGCAGACCGCATTTCTGGATATGTACGGCCAGAAGCTCGCCCAGGCGTATCCGGCCGGTCCGGACGGGACGCTGTTTCCCTTTCGCCGCCTGTTCTTTATTGCGCAGCGCGATGAGCCCTGATAACACTCCGGGCCACCTTGCCGCTCATGGAGTCGGCCGAGTCCAGCAAAGCTGACGAGAGGGCAATCCACCACCCGCAGTGTTGAGGGATTATTGTGTCAGACAGCACACACAAACGCGCGATCTTCATCCTGGCCGGGGCAGTGTTTGCCACCATGCTGGGAAACGGCATGGTGATGCCCTTCATTCCCGTGTATGTCGCGCAATTCGGCCTGGGCGGCCTGGGGGCGGGCTTGTTGTTCAGCGTCCATGCCGCAACCCGAACCGTGTTGCTGCCTTTCATCGGACGCGCGTCCGACCGCTGGGGCAGACGCAGCTTTCTGCTGGTCGGGGTGCTGTTCTACGCCTTGGCCTCCCTGGCCTATCCCCTGGCTGACCGGGTCGCGGCCTTTGTCGGCATTATGGCGGTCCACGGTACGGGCATGGCCATCGTCCATCTGGTTTCCATGGCCTATGTCGGCGACTTGGCACCGCGCGGTGAGGAGGGCCAGTATAGCGGGTATATGAATACCGCCCTGTTGGGCGGGATTGCCAGCGGGCCAGTCCTGGGGGGAATCCTCCGCGACCTGTCTTCCATGTCGGTCAACTTCCTGACGATGAGTGTCATGAGCGGGGTGTCTTTTCTGTTGCTGGCGGTCCTGCTGCCTCCTGTCGAATCCATCCGGACCGGACCGAAAAAATCCCAGCCAGCCTCCACCAGGCCCTGGCAATTACTCTCCTGCCGTCCGGTCGTCGGGGTGGCGAGTTTTCGTCTCGCCTATGCGTGTACGAACGCGTTGATCTGGATATTCCTGCCGGTTCTGGCCGCCCGGCTGTGGGCCTTATCCACGACGCAGATCGGGGTGTTAATCTCCGTCAACGTGATGGTCAGCACCGTGCTGCAAGCTCCCTGCGGCCGGCTGGCCGACCGCAAGCGGAAGGCCGTGCTGATTGCCCTGGGCGGAGTCGGCAGCGCGCTTGCCCTGGCCGCCGTTCCGTTTGCGACCGCGTTCTGGCAGGTGCTGGCCCTCAATATCTGTATAGGTGCCTGCTACGGTTTGGCCTTCCCGGCCCATACCGCGGTCGGCATGGAGAACGCCGGTCCATACGGCATGGCCACCGTCATGAGCCTGCTCATGATGTCGCACGGCGCCGGCATGATGGTTGGGCCGCTGCTGTTCGGCGCAATCGCAGATCAACTGAGTCTGGCCTGGGTGTTCTGGGCCGGGGGGCTGATCAACCTCGGCCTGATCATCGCATGTTGGTTATTGCTGGTCGGAGCGCCGAGCAAACGACAAGTCGAACCGCTCCGACCCGTGAACAGCGACCCTATTGAAGCGGACTAAAAGAACTTGATGACGCTCCGGGCTACCCCGCCGCCTGTTTTCAGCAGGTCGTAGGCTTCGTTGACCTGTTCGAGCGAAAACGTCTTGGAGACCAACTCGTCGATCTTGATCTTTTTATCCATATACATATCGAGCAGGCGGGGCATATCGACGCGGGGGCGGGTTGAACCGTAGTACGAGCCCTGAATGCGCTTTTCCATCAAACAGAAGATATTCGGATTGAGCGAGATACGCGAACCGTCGGGCGACACGCCGACCACCGTACACACGCCCCCGCGGCCCGTCATCTTGAACGCCAGCTCGATCGTCTTGGACGTGCTGATAACCTCGAAGGCATAGTCGGCCCCGCGTCCGCCGGTCAGTTCCATAACCGCCTTGAAGGCGTCGTCCTGGCCGGGGTTGATGGTATGGGTCGCGCCAAAGGTCTTGGCAAACTCCAGTTTCGAGTCGAGCAGATCGACGGCAATAACCTGCCGCGCCCCTGCCAGGGCACAGCCCTGAATGACGTTGAGGCCCACGCCGCCACAGCCGATGACCACGGTGGAGGAGCCGGGCTGAACGTTGGCGGTGTTGATTGCCGCGCCAACGCCGGTCATGGTTCCACAGCCCACAAAACAGGCCCGGTCGAGTGGAATATCTTCCCGGATTTTGATGGCGCAGCTCTCATGGACAACGGCCTCTTCGGCGAACGAGGCCGTGTACGCAAAGTGGAAAACCTCCTCATTATTCTTGCGCAGGCGCGTTGTCCCATCCAGGAGCGTGCCGAGTGCTCTGGGCCGGGTTTCACACAGATGCGGTTGCCCCTGGGTACAATAATGGCAGGTGCCACAGACAGGATTGAAAGACAACACGACATGGTCGCCCTCTTTGACCGAGGTCACGCCAGCGCCAACCTCGGCCACTACCCCGGCGCCCTCATGACCCAGAACCATGGGCAGCGGCATCCGCATATCGCCAGTCATGACGTGTAAATCACTATGGCAGGCCCCGTTGGCCGCCACCTTGACCTTGACCTCTCCGGCTTTTGGCGGGTCGATATGTAAATCTTCAATCACGAGTGGTTTGTTCGGCTCATATAACACCGCAGCTTTCATGGTCTTCCCCTCCCGTTGATATAAAATACTCCGTAGAGACTTGGAATGATAAACGGCTCGAAGAGCGCTGTCCAGAAAGCCTCACTCGGTCCGATGTCCTCAAGGGCAAGTTAATGAGGCCGGCGGGCCTTTCATTCTCCTGAGAAAAAATGAATAACCCTGGTATGAAATTCCATCGGAGCTGGCGTGGAGGAGTGCTGTCCTGGGTTGTGTTGCTGTGCGCCGCTACGCTGCTGCCGTCTGGCGTGCTTGCCCAGCCGCAGCACATGCTCGAAGATATTACCGTCACTGCCCGCAAACAGGAGCAGCGCGCCTTTGACGTGCCGCTGTCATTATCCGTGCTCCAGGGTGAGGGTCTCGACCGGCTACGTTCGTCGGGTATGGATGTACGTTTTCTGAACAACCGTGTGCCCAGCCTGCAAGCCGAGTCGTCCTTTGGGCGCTTTTTTCCCCGATTCTACATACGCGGCTTGGGCAATACCGACTTTGATATGAATGCGTCCCAACCGGTCTCGGTGATGTACGACGGGATTGTGTTGGAAAACTCCCAACTCAAGAGTACCCCGGTTTTTGATATCGAACGGATCGAGGTGTTGCGCGGACCGCAGGGGACGCTCTTTGGGCGCAACACCACCGCCGGCGTCATCAAGATCGAGTCTGCCCGTCCGACCTGGGACTGGGAGGGCTATGGCCGGCTGTCTTATGGACGCTTCAACAGCGTGAATTTCGAGGGAGCGCTGTCCGGGCCGCTGATCCCGTCCGTCCTGGCGGCACGGGCCTCGGTGCTGGTCCAGCGTCGGAGCGACTGGGTAGACAACACCCACACTGGTAAGGACGATGCCCTGGGTGGCTATCGCGATGTGGCTGGGCGGCTTCAGTTTTTATTGACGCCGACCAAGAATCTGTCCGGGCGGTTCAAGGTGCATATTCGCGACTTCGGCGGCACGCCCCGCCTCTTCCGGGCGAATGTGCTTAAGCCGGGCCATGCCGACTTGGTTGCGGGCTTCCGACGCGACAAAATCGCCCATGACGCTGACAGCGACGCCGGGGTGAGCGGCCACGGCTTCGCTTCTGAATTGCACTACACGCTTGGGTCTGTCCGGTTGATCTCGCTGACTGGTGGGGAATGGCTCGACAGCTTCGCAAGAGGCGATATCGACGGTGGCCATGGTGCGGTCTTTAGTCCGCCCAGCGGACCGGGCCTGATTCCGTTTCCGGCGGAGACTGAGGACGGGATATCGGCTCTGCGTCAATTAAGCCAGGAGGTGCGTCTGGAACACACAGCCTGGCAGCGCCTGGACTGGCGGGTAGGTGTCTTCTATTTCCACGAGGAACTCGACATGTTCGGCCTCAACTACGACACCCTGGCGGGGAATGTCGTGAATGGCCGTATCCGCCATAAGCAACGGACAGAGGCGTGGGCCGTGTTTGCCGGGGCGACGCTGAGCATCACCGACAATCTCGAAGTCGCCGCCGGCGTGCGTGTCTCTGAGGACGACAAGGAATACCGTATCGAACGTCTGCAGTCACCCATCGGTGCCGGTCCGCTTGGCCCGCTCCGCAAGGCTCCCCGCGACCTGGTGCCGAGTTGGGACCTGAGTCTGCGCTACCAGCTACGGCCCGGCATCCAACCCTACGTACGCGTGGCCAGCAGCTTTCGGGCGCCCAGCATTCAGGGCCGGTTGCTGTTCAGCGACGAGGTGACTGTTGCCGACACTGAAGACATCATCTCGGTCGAGGTCGGCCTGAAGATGCGCCTGTGGCGGCAGCGGCTCCACCTTGATCTGGCGGCTTATCATTTCTGGATGCACGACCAACAACTCACCGCAGTGGGCGGTGATGCCAATGTCGCCCGCCTAGTGAATGCCGACCGTACCATCGGGCGGGGGGTTGAGGCTGAGCTGGCGCTGGTCCTGGCTCGCGGCCTGCGCTTTACCGCCGGTGCAAGCTACAATTATACGCGGCTTGACGACTCTGGTCTGTTCATCCCCCCGTGCGGCGCGGACTGCACCGTCCTGGACCCGCCCGGTCCGGTTCCCGGTACCGTGTCGATTGACGGCAACCGGCTGTACCAGGCACCACGCTGGATCGTGAATTTCAGTCTGGACTATACCCGCGTGCTTGCCGGTGGCTCGACCCTGATAGCGTCCACCGATTGGGCCTATCGCAGCCGTATTAACTTTTTTCTGTACGATTCGCGAGAATTCCGTGACAATCACCGGCTTGAGGGCGGGGCACGCGTGGCCTGGGTGTCGCCTTCCGGTGTCCTGGAAGTCGCGGCCTTTGGTCGTAATATTCTGAACGATACCTCTCCTGCCGGCGGCATCGACTTTAACAACCTGACCGCCTACATCAACCAACCGTCCTACTGGGGTGTTGAAGGGGTCGTGCGTTTCTGATGACAGGTGTGACTCAGGCCGGGACCTCGGCACCGTAAGGGAGAAGAAGGTGTCACCGTGCGACGCTACCCGACCCCTCGCGTCACTGCTGGCCAGACCGGCGGTGACAGACCACGCGCGCCGACTTGGCGGCTGGGTCGTGGCGCTGTGGGTCGGGCTGCTGCCGTCTCTCGTACTCGCTCAGCCGCAGCACGCGCTCGATGATATTACGGTCACCGCCCGCAAGCAGGAACAACGCGCCTTTGACGTGCCGTTGTCACTGTCCGTGCTCCAGGGCGAAGGGCTTGACCGGCTGCGCGCCTCGGGTATGGACGTGCGTTTTCTGACCAATCGGACGCCCAGCCTCCAGGTCATGTCGGGTTTCGGACGCATCTATCCGTATTTCTTTATCCGCGGTCTGGGCAATACGGACTTCGACATGAATGCCTCCCAGCCGGTGTCGGTCATGCACGACGGCATTGTGCTGGAAAATCCGTGGCTCAAGGGACACCCCATCTTTGATGTTGAGCGGGTCGAGGTGCTGCGCGGCCCGCAGGGCACGCTGTTTGGGCGGAATACGCCGGCCGGCATCGTGAAGGTCGAATCGGCCCGGCCGACCTGGGAGCGGGAGGGTTACGGCCGGTTGTCCTATGGACGGTTCGACAGCGTCAATTTCGAGGGGGCGCTGTCCGGTCCGCTGATCCCGTCCGTGCTGGCGGCGCGGGCCTCTCTGTTGGTTCAGCGCCGGAGCGACTGGATAGACAACACCTATAGCGGCAAGGACAACGCCCTGGGTGGCTACGATGATATTGCCGGACGTATCCAGTTTGTGTGGACACCGGTGGAGAATTTTTCCGGGCGGTTCAAGGTTCATGTCCGGGACTTTGACAGCAATGCACGAGTCTTCCGGGCGAATATATTCAGGTCGGGTCGCACCGGTCTACGCCCAGGGCTGCGGCGCGACAAAACTACTCAGGACGCTGGCAATCCGCAGTACCTGGCGAGCCACGGCTTTGCCACCGAGCTGCACTATACCCTGGGCGAGTTCCGCCTGATCTCGCTGACCGGTGGAGACTGGCTGGACGGCAGATCGCGCGGCGACGTGGACGGTGGCTTTGGCGCGGTCTGGAGTCCGCCCAGCGGGCCGGGTCTGATTCCGTTTCCAACAGAGACGGCCGACGGCCTCTCGGCTCTGCGCCAGTTGAGCCAGGAATTCCGCCTGGAACACACGGCCTGGCAGCGCCTGGACTGGCGGGTGGGCTTCTTTTACTTCCACGAGGAACTCGACATCGAGGGTTTCAGCTATGACACCCTGGCCGGGAGTGTACTGAACGGCCGCATCCGCCAGGACCAACGTACCGAAGCCTGGGCCGTATTTGCCGCCGCCACCTTCACCCTGACCGAGAACATCGAAGTGGCCGCGGGTGTGCGCGTCTCCGAGGACGACAAGGAGTACGCGAGCGAGCGTCTTCAGTCGCCCATTGGTGCCGGTCCGCTTGGTCCCATCCATAGGGCTCCCCGCGACCTGGTACCGAGCTGGGACCTGAGCCTGCGTTATCAGGTGGTGCCCGGTGTTCAGCCCTATGTGCGGGTGGCCAGCAGCTTTCGGGCGCCCAGCATTCAGGGACGGTTGTTGTTCGGCGATGAGGTGACCGTGGCCGATACCGAGGACATTATCTCGGTCGAGCTTGGTCTGAAGCTGCGTGTGTGGCGGCAGCGTGTCCATCTGGACCTGGCGGCCTATCATTTCTGGATGCACGATCAGCAGCTCACCGCGGGGAGCGGTGTGGACAATGCCAACCGGCTGCTGAACGCCGACCGCACCATCGGACGGGGCATTGAGGCGGAGGGGACCGTGGCCCTGGGCTATGGGCTGCGCCTGACGGCCGGCCTGAGCTATAACTACACCCGGCTCGACGATACCGGCCTGTTCGTTCAGCCGTGCGGTTCGGACTGTACGGTCCTTGACTCGCCCGGCCCGGTTCCGGGTACAGTCTCCATTGACGGCAACCGCCTGCCGCAAGCCCCCCGCTGGATCGCTAACCTGAACCTGAGCTATACACGCGTATTACCCAACGGCGCAGCCTTGATCCTGGCGACCGACTGGGCGTACCGCAGCCGCATCAATTTCTTTCTGTACGAGTCGCGCGAGTTCCGCGACAATCATCTGCTTGAGGGCGGCCTGCGCCTGTCCTGGCTGTCGGCCTCAGGCGGTCTGGAAGTGGCCGCCTTCGGCCGCAACATCCTGAACAACATCTCGCCCACCGGCGGTCTCGACTTCAACAATCTGGCCGGCTTCGTCAACGAGCCGCCGGTGTGGGGCATCGAAGCGGCGGTGCGCTTGTGACGGGCAATTCGGCCTGGCTTTGCGGTGTTGCCAAACGGGCTGGGCTCAGGCAAAACGGAGCGTATCTTACGGAAGGAAAAGGAGGCAAAGCATGATTTCATTGGTTGCAAAGCTGACGGTTCGCGAAGGCAAGGAGCAGGATTTTATTGATGCCATGAAGGATGTTGTCCCGGCCGTGCGTGATGAGCCCGGCAACAGCGCCTATGTGATGAACCGTTCAAAAGAAAATCCGAGCATGTTTGTGTTTTACGAGGAGTATACGGACCAGGCCGCTTTTGATGCCCATCGCAAGCATCTCGGTGAACTCGGGGTGGACCTGAGGGCCATCCTCGCCGGCGCGCCAGAGCTCGAATTCTATGAGAAGATCTACTAGGGTGCATTCTCCGTTGAAGTCGCCTATCTATCGAAAAGGGACACGGCATATCGTGTCCCTTTTTTCGTTTGCGCGTATGGGAATGCTTGCGTAGTGTTGAGGTGAAAGACCACACTCAGAACGAGGCCCCTCATGATGCTCGAAATTGATCCGAAGGCCAAACAAGGCGTCCAACTTGGTCCGGTGACGGTGACCGCCGAGGATATTCAATCCTTTGCCGAGGCGATGGGCGATCTGAACCCGCTGTATACGGACGTTGAGGCGGCGCGTGCCGCCGGCTACCCGGACGTTATTGCCCCCCCGATGTTTTGTATGCGGATGCGCGGCGGCAGAATGCTGCCCGAGGTCCCACTCCCGTCCGGCTTCATGAGCCTGAACGCGGGACAGGAAATCGAGTTCCACGACGAGATTATCGCCGGGCAGACCTATACCATTACCTCGCGTGTGGCTGATGTGTATGAAAAAACGGGCCGGAGCGGTCCCATGGAGATCATTGTTCGGGAGTCAACGTTTACGGATGCCGAGGGGCGGACTATCGTGACGATCCGCGAGCGACAAATCGTGCGCTCTCCGGAAAAGAAAATCTAGGCTCAGGACCCATGCGTATCAGTCTGGACCCTTGGGGGGGCGATTACGGTAGCCAGATTTCGACACCGCAGGCGGTCGATGAAGAACATCCCTCCGCCCAAGTGACCGGTCAGCAGGTTGAGGCTGGTCCGTGGCAGCCCCGAACACCAGCTCCCGAGCAGATGCCGAACATGACTGCGGTGATTGACGGGGTCATGCGGGTCGATGCGCCTGCGGTTCTGAGTGACGAAGACACACGCTTCCTGGCCCTGTTCGGATCGTACGCAGCCGGGGCGGTCGTTATTGACCGGCGCGTTGAGATTATCGAAGAACAGCTCGACCGCCTGTTTATTGTTGGCGGGGGGCAATCCGGACAGGATGTGCTGGTGGCGGCAGGGACGGGTGGAAAGATTCCCATGCGCTACCGGAGCATGAGCGTATCGGACCTCACCCCGGATTCCTTACGTGAAAGCCTCTTGACCGCAATGCGACAGGCCGAGATCGATTTGGCCCGCAAGCTGTCCGGGAACGAACGTCTCATCCTTGCGGATGGTAATCTGACCTTTTTAGGCGATAGCTCCTCAGTTGTCGGGGTCATCAAGACGATTCAACGTATGTACCTTGCACCCAAAGAGGCAAAAATTCTCGAACAGCTTCAGCCGGGCGAACGAACACCGCTGTTCCAATTCTCCGGCAGCAGCAAACGAAAGAGTTTTGAGGTATTTACCTGTTATCTACGTTTGGCGAATCCGCGACCGATCGAGCATCCATATACCGGACTGGTGCGCTTAGAAGTGAAGCTTGGTCTTGGTATTCAGCAGGCGGTCAGACTGTTAGATCAAGCCGCACATGCTGTTTCGGCTCTGGCCTCCCGTGCGCCAAAAGATCCCCGCGCTCCCCAAAATTTGATTCCCATCGGCGGACTGGAGCGCCGGCTGCGGCACCGCCTGGGTGACCCCAAGCTGGTCCGGCGGTGTATTGAGAAGGCCCTCCTGAACCAGGTATAGCCAAACGGAAAGGAGAACGCATGGGGAGAGTCATCGGCACGCAAGATGCCACCCCGCTCGAATTCTGGGTATGGCTCGAAGAAGGCGAACCAATCCAGGTTGATGATGCCATCGTGGTTGAGACCGACTCGCCAAACGGACCCCTGAAACTATTCGGCATGGTCGATATTGTCCGGGCACGCCATCAGGGCTCGACGTTTGACTCCGACGTGGTTGAGGCGGAACGCGGTCTGCCGGTTGAACTCTCTATCGCCGCGCATGTCAAAGTGACCCGTTTGATACCGGAGTACTATTATCCGCCGATGCCGGGTGACCCGGTTCGCACGGTCGAGGATGAAGAGTTTGCGCAAGCCCTTTTCATGGACAAGATGGAGCGCAAGTTCCCGATTGGCCTGTCCCTGTCCGGCAAGGAAGTCGTATACGGCAACCTCGATTTTCTGAACGGCCGCAAGGGCGCGCATATGAATATCAGCGGCGTGTCCGGCATTGCCACCAAAACGACCTACGCAACTTTCTTGCTGCACAGTCTGTTGCACTGCGGGCATCTGACCGACGCGAAGAACACCCACGCGATTATCTTCAACGTCAAAGGCGAAGACCTGCTGTTCCTGGACAAGGCCAGTAACGTTATGGATGTTGAAGACGAGGCCCTCTACGCCCAACTGGGCCTGCCGGCAGAGCCGTTTGATTCGGTTCAATTCTATGTTCCGCCCACGGAAAGCGCACGCGGACCGATCATGCCCAAGGTCAGCTCCCGTAAGGCGGATGAGGTCACGCCCTACTTTTGGACGGTCCGGGATTTCTGCCGTCAGCGCTTGCTGCGCTATCTGTTTTCTGAAGGTGGGGAAGACGCCTCCTTGCTGTCAGCCCTGACCTATCAGGTGGAACGCAAACTCCTTGAAGCAGCCGAAGACGCCGAGAAAGACGATCCGGGTCCAGGTGTGTTGCTCCCCTTGGGAGGGGACCTTGCAGAGGACGACAGCCCACCCCCTCCGACCGAGGTTCGCGATTTTCCGACCCTCCTCCGAGCGATGGAAGCCATTGCCAGTAATACTAACCATTCGCCCGGTACGGTCGGCGCGTTTATGCGTCGTCTGTACAGCGCGGAAGACAAAGTCTCGTATCTTATTCGTGATCCTGCGGACTCTGATGCGGCCCGACACGCGATCAACTGGCGCAACAAGCAGGTGACCGTGGTCAGCCTGAGCGGACTGTACGAGGTGGGCAAGAGTTTTGTGGTGGGCTCGGTATTACAACAGATTCAGGAAGAAAAAGAAGCTACCGGGTCAGCGGAACCCCTGTGCTTTATCGTTGTGGACGAACTGAACCGCTATGCGCCCCGGGACGGCTGGTCTCCGATTCGAGAGCGGCTGCTTGAAATTGCCGAGCGGGGGCGGTCCAGCGGTACGATCCTGATCGGTGCGCAGCAAACCGCGTCCGAAGTGGAGCGGCGGATTGTTGCCAACCCCGCCTTTCGGATCGTCGGCCGGCTGGATGCCGCCGAAGCCGAGCGTGCCGAATATGGTTTTCTGCCGCCAACCCTGCGTAAGCGGGCCGCTATTTTAACCTCCGGGCGGATGATCGTGTCTCAACCTGACATTCCCACCCCGGTCCCGATCATGTTCCCGATGCCGGCCTGGGCGACTCGGGCGGATGAGCAGAAATTGCCGCCCCCCGCTCTGAAGCTGTCCCGAGTCCGGGAAAGCGAATATTAAGCTACGGGCATGAAGTTTCTTCACACCTCAGACTGGCACGTGGGCCGGACTATCCGTAATCGCTCGCGGATGGATGAGCATCGGGCGGTGTTTGCCGAGATTGTTGATATTGCCAAGCGCGAGCAAGTTGATGCCGTCCTGGTGACCGGGGATGTCTTTCACGAGCGGCGCCCGCCACTTGCTGCCGAGGAACTGGTGGCGCACACCTTGGCGCAACTCGCCCGCGCCAATATCGTCTCTGTTGTTATTCCCGGCAACCACGATGACGCCGCCCGCCTGCGCACCCTGAAACCGCTGGGCGATTTGCTCCAGGTGCATATGATGACGGACATGAGTGAAACCCCGTCGGACCTCATTGTTTCCATCCCCCAACGCACCGGAGGAGAGCGAGCGCTGGTGAGTTGTCTGCCCTACCTGCATCCCCACCGCGTCCTGACTGCGGCCGAAGGAACTGACAAAAGCGAGAACGAACGTCTGAGTGTGTATCAGAGCATGGTGCAGGACTATCTGCGCGCCCTGGAAGAAGCGACGCTGCACATGGACCCCAACGCAGTGTCCATCCTGCTGGCCCACGCCCATGTTTCCGGGACGGAGTTTGGAGGGGGCGAATGGCGCTCAAGCGTCTTTCCTGTCGATCCGGGGATATTCCCCAGTCAGGTGCACTACGTGGCCCTGGGGCATATGCATCAGCCCCAGAAAGTCGGTGGGACACGGGCGCAGGCGCGCTACGCCGGATCGATCCTGCAAATGGACTTTGGCGAGCGGGGCCAGGACAAAAGCGTCTGCCTTGTCGAGGCCCATCCGGGGAAACCGGCGGAAATCTTGCCGATTGAGTTGACCGCAGGGAAATCACTGTTGCGCCGGACGGGAACCGCTGAGGAGATACTGTCGCAGGCGGAAGAGTTCACCCATGCGTGGGTTGAGGTCGTCTTAAAGCCGGAGGGCCAAACGTCTGAGCTGATCGAGCAAATCCGGACGTTGCCGGGCGTCGTCTCGCTCCGGTTCGAAGAGCCACAGGCAAACGACTCCGTTGGCGAAACGGCCCACAATCCAAAGGAACGACCCGCGGCGGAACTTTTCACCGACTATTACAAGTCAAAACGCGGCGCAGAGCCCGAGCCTCAGCTCGTGGCCCTGTTCGAGCGGCTGTATCAGGAGGTCAGCACCGCACGGGACGAGCCCGCATAAGTCCCAACCCCGAACCCCCAGTCCCCCATTAACGCCATGCGCCCACAGAAACTCAGCCTCAAAAATTTCATGCCCTTTCGGGTGACGGGAGACCAGGTCCACGAAGTCGACTTTTCGCAGCTTGACCTGTTCTCGATTACCGGCCCGATGGCCAGCGGCAAGTCTGCGCTCATCGATGCGATGGTCTGGTGCCTGTATGGTCGCACCGCACGCTACGGGGTGGACTCCAAAGGAGTGATCTCGACCGGTGAGCAGACGTGTGAGGTCGCGCTCGACTTTACGCTTGGGCTGCGTTGGTTTCGAGCGGTAAGACGAACGGGGAAGATTACGGACTCCGGCCTCAGCGAACGCGAAGGGGAAGAGTGGATACAGGATGTATCCGGGTCCGCGCGGCTCACTAATCGGATCGAAGAACTCCTGGGCCTCGATTTTGACAGCTTCACCAAAACCGTCATCCTCCCCCAAGGCCGATATGCCGAATTTCTCACCAGCGAGCCGAAAAAACGGCGCGAGTTGCTGGCGAAAATCCTGGAGCTTGGCGTGTATTCCCGGGTGGCCGACCAGGCCAAACTTATCGCCGACCGAGAAAAAACTCGGGCGGAAACGCTCCGTGAAACTCTGGCCCAATACGCCGGTCTGAGTCAGGAGCATATTGCGCTTCAGAAAGACGAACTTTCCAAGCTCAGTCAACGCATTGAACTGGTTTCTCAGCAGGAGCAACGCCTACGCGATGTGGCCCAACACGTCGATCAAATAGCAGGCTTGCGAAGTCGCGTGACCGAGCTGCAAACTGAGGTGCAGTCGCGCACTCAGGAGAAAAGTCTGGCGCAAAAGAAAGCCGACGAGGCGACCGCCCAGGTTACCAGCCTGACGGATGAATTGGAAAAGATTGGTCAGGAGCGAGAAGCGTTAGGATACGACGCAGCGAGGCACGAAGTTGTCAAACGGGCTTCCGAACATCTTAAGGCCTGGATGACCGCTCAAACGGAAGCCGAACGGAAAAAGACCGAACGGGCCGCTGTCCAGGGAGAAGCTGACACCCTCGTGCAACAGATCGCAGACTGTACGCAGCAAGTCGAGCAGGCGCGGTCTCAGTATCAGGCCCACACCGCCACGTTTGAGCAGCTTGTCGCCGAAGCCGGCGACGTGACCGCATTGACGGAAAAGCTCGGCGTGGCAAAGCGCTGGAAAGAACTGCAACAGGAACAGCGGCAACTGGCCTCTCGGATAGAGGACCTACGCCAGGACCACACCGCGACCCAACACCGTCTGGACAACCTGAAACGGCAAGATGTGAGCTGCGAGCAGACCGTCCGAGAACTGAAAGACAAACTCGAAGGAGCAAAAGAAGATGAGCGGCAGAAGCACCAGTTGATCGCTGAAGCCGAACGCCTGGGCCGAGAACTGCACGAGGCGGCTGAGGCGGAAGAGCGCGTCCGAGCCGAACTTGAGGCCGCCCGTACTACGCTCACCCAAGCCGAACATACAGCCCAGCAGGTCCGTCAAATGCTCGTCCAGGCCGAAGCGCAAGAGCAAGCGGCCCGCACCGCGCTTGAAGACAACCAACGCCGGCACGAAGCCGCCCATCTCCGGACTACGCTTCACATTGGCGACACCTGCCCCGTGTGTCAGGCAACCGTCAGCGAAATTCCTGCGGCTCAAGAAGCGGGGGAGGATTTGAAGGAACTCCAGGCTCAAATGGAACGTACCGCACGGGCCGCTCAACAAAAACGCACAGAAGCGCAAGCAGCAAACACCACGGTGGCCACACGCCGGGCGGGGCTTGATGCTGCGGAGCAAGGGCTAAAAGAACGTGAACGCCTCAGGCAGGAAGTCCAAGACCAATTCGGGCCACGTTTCCCTGGCTATGCGTCTCCCCCTGAAGCCCTTCGGGCTATACAGGCTCAGCGGGAAGAGTTGGACGCAAAGCGCAAAGAGATGGAAGCTCAGGTCGTATTCGCCGAGCAGGAAAAAGCGAGACTGTCAGGCCAGCGCGAAGCCGCACAACAAGAAGAGGCAAAGCTCGCTGAAGCGCAGCGTGGGGTAACTGAAAGGCTGGAGGCTGATACCCGCGAATTAGATGCGCTCGGACGTGAGATTGCTGCGTTTCTCGCCACTAATGGCGACCCCGAGCGGAGCGTGGCACAACGCCGGACTACGGTGATGCAGGCTGAGCAACAGATGAAGGAAGCGGAGCAAGCCTTGCGTCAGCTCGAATCGGCGCGCAGCTCGTTGAACACAACCCAGGTTCAAAAAGATGGTGACCTCAAATTGCTTGCGGTTGAGTACGAAGGCGCGTTGCACCGAGCCGAGCGTGAAGCCCAGGCCGTGCGCGCGGGCCTGGGTTTGGCAGAAGGCGGGGTGTTGCCACAGACTGAAGACGTAGAGAGTGAACTCAACGCGCTGGCGGACAAGCAAGCCCGGCACGCAGACTCGTTGCAACGCGAAGAAAAAGTGCGGACGGGGCGAGAACAGGCCGAACGTCAGGCCACCGAGTCGCGGGCCGACCTTCAGGCCCGAACGCAAATGCTGGAAGAATCCCAGAAGAAGCAGGACCAGGCGTCCGACACACTGGCAGAGGAGCGGGAAAAGCTTCGTGGGCTGATCAAGCAACACAACCTCACCGACGCCGGCGAGGACGGAGAGCAGATCAAACCGCAACTTGAAGCGGTCCGGAGACAGATGATGTCTCTCCAAGAGCACCGCGGGCGTTTAGAGGCGGAACATGCCGAGGCTGAACGCCGTTGGCAGGAAAAAGAGCAAGAAGAAGAAAAGCTGCACGTCGCACAGAGTGAGGAACGCCTGGCCTCGGACCTGCGCAAGCTCTTGGGCTCGGAATTTACCGATTTTCTGTCGCGGGGAGCCATAGAAGCCCTGATGCGTGATGCGTCCGCTCACCTGCAACGCCTCACCCACGGGCGATATGTGTTTGATATTGCGTATCGGGGGCGGGCGATCACGCTCCAAATCATTGACCATGAAGATCAACGTCGTGCCCGGCCTACTCATTCGCTATCAGGCGGAGAAACGTTTTTAGCCTCTCTTGCTATTGCGCTCGCGCTCTCGCAAGGGTTTCGGACCGTCGCGACCGGCCGGGCGGCCCAGACCTCGACTGAATGCCTGATTCTGGATGAAGGATTCGGCACGCTGGATCGGGAAGGGGTGCAGATGGTCACGGAAACCCTGCAAGAGTTGCGGGGCGAAGAGGGCAGGATGGTGGGTATTATCACCCATGTCGAAGAAGTCGCTGCGGCCATGCCCATGCGCATAGAAGTACGCAAAGGTGGCAGGACGAGCGAGATTACGGTATCAGGCTAGGCATCCACGCTCTGGAAGAGATCGTTAAGGAGGAGGGTCATGGCACTGCATTCAGCAACGGTCGGCTCGGTTGGACAACCGTTTGTCAGCGAAATCGATGCGCGTTGGGTCATGTCGTACGCGGCCGGACTCGACGACTATTTACCCTGTTATATGGACACCTGCCGACCGGATGGGATCGTTGCCCATCCGCTCTTTCCGGTCTGTATTGAGTGGCCGGTCATGCTTGCCATGCGAGACAGCGCCCTGAAACGGGAAGAGGCTCTGCGGGGCGTCCATGCCACGCACGACTTGGTGATTCACCGTCTTATCCGGGCGGGCGAAAAGCTGACAACGCAGGCAACAGTGGCCGGTGTTGAACAGCGCAAGCCGGGGGCCTACCAGACCGTTCGTTTCGATACTCGGGACGCCGATGGTCAGCCGGTCTGTTCGACTTGGTACGGAACGCTCTTTCGTGGGGTTGACGTCGAGGGAGAGGATAGCCCGGTCTCCGACCTGCCAACTCCATTGGAGCCGCTTGATGCAGCAACCGGAGCGAAGGCGGAAATCCCGGTGGCGATTTCGGCCGGGGCGGCCCATGTCTACACTGAGTGTGCGCGTATCTGGAACCCGATTCATACCGACCCGGCGGTGGCCGAGCAGTACGGGTTACCGGGTCTGATCCTGCACGGAACCGCAACGCTGGCGTATGGCATCTCCCGTGTCGTTGCTCAGGAAACCGACGGTCACCCGGAACGGGTCAAACGGATAACCGGGCGCTTTGGCGCCATGGTGTTCATGCCCTCACGCCTGACCGTTCGGATCGTATCGAGAGAAGCGAGCGCGGAGGGCGACGTGGTGCGGTTTGAGATACGGACTGAGGAGGGCAAACCCGCGGTGCGGGACGGGGCCATTGTTCTGGGTCAATAAGGGTTGTGGGTAAATAAGGGCTCGGTCAATAAGGGCACGAAATAAGGAGAGGTGTATGCAACGCGGACTGATTTTTCCCGGAGGCGGGATGTCGCAGCGCGACATGATGGTCGTGGCCAAAGAAGCCGAAGCGGCCGGTTTTGATTCTCTGTATGTCACCGAAGCCTGGCGCAGCGCCTTCGTGCCGTTGACCGCACTCGCCCTGGCAACCGAACGGGTCCGGATTGGTTCCTACGTGCTGAACGCCTATGGCCGCAGCCCTTTTATTGCCGGTATGAGTGCGGTTGATGTAGACGAGATTTCCGGTGGGCGGCTGCTCCTCGGGGTCGGCAGCGGCAACCGCCATATTAACGCCGAGTGGCAGGGTGTTCCGCACGAGAAACCCTACCAGAAAATGACCGAGTATATTGAAAACCTCAAACAAATCGTCCGTACCCCCGCTGGTTCGCGCGTCTCCTACCAAGGTGAAATTCATACCATGGACTGGGTGCCGGCGGTGACGCCTATTCGCGAGAGCATTCCCATATACATCTCCGCCATTTTCCCGCGTATGGTCCGCGTCGCCGGTCGGGTCGCGGACGGCATCGCCATGGGCGCGATATTATCCGCACCGTACGCGCGCGAGGTGATTCAACCTGCGGCCCGAAAATCTGCGGAAGAGGCTGACCGCGACCCGCACGCCCTCGGCTTTCTGATGGGCTCGTTTGTCTCGGTGCATGAGGAACGTGAGGTCGCTCGCCAGGCCGCGCGTGAAGCGATCTGTCGTCTCTTCTCTCCGCTGCCACATCCGTATTATGAGTACATGCTGCGGGAACAGGGTTTCTCGCCCGCGGCAGACGCGGCGCTGAAGCACGTGCCCGAGGGAAATATCCAGAAAGCGGCGGAGGCCATGACCGACGAAGTGGTCGATACCGTCACCATCGCCGGAACGCCCGAGGAGTGCCGCCGCCGCCTGACGGAGTATGAGGGCGTGGTGGACGAGGTGATTTTTGTCAATGTGTCCTACGCGTCGGGAGCGGGTGCGGGTATGCTGGAGGGGTATCGGCGTTTATTGGCGGTATAATGTCTCCGCTGGTCCGTGCGAGAGGGCTATGGTAGAGAGATGGTATGGCCACGATACAGCCTATCGCGTACGATGAAATTGTCGATCTGTTCGCCGAACCTGCGATAGCAGAGCGTGTGCTCTCCTTTCATCCCTCGCCAGGGATGCAAGAACGCGTTGAGGCGCTGCTTGAAAAGAACCGGAATGGCACGTTGACTCCTGACGAGCAAGCTGAGCTTGATGAGGTTGAGCGCTTGGAGCATTTTATGCGCCTCGTAAAGGCGCGCTTGCGGCAAAAGCTCGCGCAATGAGTCAACGCGTCTCTGCAAAGCTTCGTCTACAGATCCAACGCCAAGCTGCCGGACGGTGTGAGTATTGCTTAATCCACGAAGACGATAGCTACGCCGCCCATCAAATTGACCACGTTTTGGCCCGCAAACATGGCGGCGCAACAACACAGAGCAATCTGGCCTATGCGTGCATGTTGTGTAATCGCTACAAGGGTAGCGATGTGGCCGCGCTCGACCCGGACACACAGGAAATTGTCCCACTCTTTCATCCACGCCGGCAGCAATGGAAAGACCATTTCTTGCTGCAAGGAGCGACAATCGTTCCGCTCTCCGGGACAGGGAGAGCAACCGTGGCGCTCCTGAGAATCAATAGCACGGAACGGCTCCTTGAGCGCCAGGAACTGATCGAGGCCGGACGCTACGGACAGGTCTGAGGCGTCATCTCGGATGCGTGTGGATTTACACATCCGCAGCTAGGCTGGCCAAAGAGCCGTCGCGGGGAAGGGCAATCCAACCTTCCCGTTTGGCGGCCGTCATATGTTTCCGCGGAATAGGTTCGATCCGATTCGTGGCTGCGGCCCGAGCGATAAGAGCGGCCACGACCGCATCAAGCGCATCGTCGCTTTTCTCACACGCCTGTTTCGCGTCAACCGGCCAATCCAGCCACGGTTTTGCGGTGCTCATCAACCGGCGTGTTATCCCGCGCCGTTTTTCCTCACCCGGTTTTTTCTTGTAGCCGGTGGAAGGGAAGCCCCAGATATGCAGAGCGGCGGCGGGATATACCTCAACAAAGCGACCGCGGCCACTACGATCAATCCGTCCGGTCTCGGATAGCAAGCGGGCGGCGCGTATGGCCGTGACACCAATCAGGTCCGATGACACGCTTAACGGCCAGCGCTTGATACGCTCACGCACGATGTGGTCCGTCGTCCGGTATCGGAGCGAAGCGGTAGAGACGGCGGGCCACACGTTCCGACGCTGGTGCGCGTAAACGGCGGTGGCGAATGCGGTTGGCCAGCCGAACGGAGCGTCGATGCCGGTCTTGTCCGAGCGATCAAACATCTCCAGCAGTATCTCGTCGTCCGCTCCACAACGAAGCTCAATGATCCGAGCTCTCGGCTTGACCCATTCGATGAGGCAATACGCCGTACTCTCCGGCTGCGCGGCCAAATCGACGCCGAGCGTCGTATGTGGCATTAGGACACCTTTGCGCCGTGTGAACGCGAACTCGTCTCTGCTCCGCTGCTTCGATGTTCTGCGCTACTCGCTCTTGGCCTTCTTCTTATCGATACTGTCAAACACCTCTTTGGCCTGCCGCAGGCCGTTGACGCCGACCGGCCAGCCGCCGTAGTGGGCGAGGTGGATCATGATCTCATTGATCTTGTCCCGGCTGATGCCGATGTTGAGCGCGCCGCGGATGTGAACCTTGAGTTCCGGGTCACGGCCCAACACGGTCAGGGCGGCCATGGTAATCATTGAGCGTTCTTGAGTGGCCAAGCCGTCCCGGCCCCAAATATCGCCGAACAGATTTTTCACTGTGATATCCAGAAAATCCTCGTGCATGCTGCCCGGCCGGGGTTCCACACCGAAGAGTTCCTTCATCTTTGCCGCACCTTTTGCATATCGTTCGGAATCTGCCATATCCGCCTCCTTCTGCTGTGAGATGTACTTGCTGGACCCTTGCCCAGCAGGGGTCCGTTGTCTAGTATCAGACCGGCTATTCTGTCGTCAAAACCGCAAAAGAGTGTCCGATGTCTCTTGAAATCAGCGTTCACGAACTCCAGGCCAAACAAAACGCAGGTGAAGACTTCGTGCTGCTCGATGTCCGTGAAGCCGAAGAAGTGGCGCTGGTCCACCTCTCGCACTCGGTGCACATTCCGATGGGCGATATCCCCAGCCGTTTGCCCGAACTCGATCCTGAGGCAGAGATTGTGGTCTACTGCCACCATGGAGTGCGGAGTCTGCGCGTAGTCCACTTCCTGCGCCAACACGACTTTGCGCGAGCCGTCAATCTGGCGGGCGGAATAGACGCCTGGGCCAACGAGATCGACCTCCGTATGGCCCGATACTAAATCTGTATGAGATAGGAACATTATGAGCGAACATCCTTCCTCCATGCCTGATCCCCAGGCCCCAGGCCCCCTGCACGGTATCCGCGTGATTGAATGTGGTCACATGGTCGCGGCTGCGTATGCGGGCAAGCTGATGGCCGATCTTGGTGCGGAGGTAATCAAAGTCGAAGAACTGAGTGGTGACTTCGCCCGGCAGCGTGGACCCTATCCAGGGAATACCCCCCATCCCGAAAAGAGCGGACTGTTTCTGTATCTGAATACGAATAAGCGCGGGGTGACGCTGAACCTGGAGACGACAAAAGGTCGAGAGTTGTTCCAGCGACTGGTCAAAGACGCGGATGTCGTGGTCCATAATTATCATCCTACCCAGATCGCCTCCCTTGGTTTGGAGTATGAGACCCTGGCCCAGCAGAATCCCAAGCTGGTCATGACCTCGATTTCACCCTTTGGCCAAACCGGCCCGCACCGGGATTACACCGCGCATGATTTAACCATGTGGACTGCGGGGGGCATTGTCTTTCTGGGAGGACTGGGCGGACGACCGGACCTGCCGCCCCTCAAGGCCGCCGGTCAACAGGCGGGTTTCCAGGCCGGAGTCAACGCCGGTATCGCTTCGCTGGGTGCTCTGTACGCCCGGCTCGGGACGGGCAGAGGCCAGCATATCGACATCTCGGTCCAAGAGTGTCTGGTCGCCATTATGGAGAACAACTATATTGCTTGGCCGTACGATCAGACGACACCGTCGAGACTGGGCTTTCGGTTGATTCCCCAGGACGTTCTGCCCTGCCGCGACGGCTATATTTATGTACTCGCGGTTGAAGAGCACCAGTGGCAGAACGCGGTCGAGCTCATGGGCAATCCGGAATGGGCGAACACGGAACTCTTCCAGGATTTTGTGGCGCGCTCGGTCAACTGGGACGCCCTGAAAGCGCTGCTGGAAGACTGGTTGCGGGACAAGTCGGTCCAGGAAGTCTACCACGGGGCGCAGAAACGGCGCGTGCCTTTTGCGCCGGTTTCGACTATGGGCGACCTGCTCAAATCCGACCATCTCAATGCGCGGGGATTTTTTGCTGAGATCGGACATCCCGAAGCCGGCACGCTTCGTTATCCGGGTGCGCCGTTCAAGTTTGCGGCCTCGCCGTGGACCCTCCGCAGTCCGGCCCCATGTCTCGGCCAGCACAATGAGGAGGTCTACTGCGGGCAACTCGGGCTTGCGCCGGAAGAATTGCAGGCGTTGCAAGAAACGAAGGTCATTTGATTGGGGATTGGGAACTGGGGATTGGGGGCTGGGCTGCCAACCCCCAACCCCTAACCCCCAATCCCCCCTAGAAGGTGAAGCATGATGTCTGAACAGTTACCGTTATCGGGTGTGCGTGTTGCCGATTTTACCTGGGTTTGGGCTGGGCCGTTCTGCACCTTGCAACTGGCTCATCTGGGGGCCGAGGTCATTCGGATTGAGTCAGAGAGTCGCCTGTGTGTCACACGGCGTATCCCGCCGGTTGCCGACGGGGAGGCCGGGCCGAACCGTTGCGGGTATTTTAATCAGTACAACCAGGGCAAACACTCGATCTGCCTCAATCTCAAAAAGCCGGAGGGCCTGGAGGTCGCAAAAAAGCTGGTGGCGGCCAGCGATATCGTTGCCGAGAATT
The DNA here is from genome assembly GCA_022820725.1 of Candidatus Binatia bacterium. Lineage (GTDB taxonomy): Bacteria > Desulfobacterota > Binatia > Bin18 > Bin18 > Bin18. The sequence continues at coordinate 22,485 of JAJEFA010000003.1, read as the reverse complement.
TTGCCGCGGGTGTAATGGACCGGATGGGCCTGGGCTACGAAACCCTCAAAGCGATAAAGCCCGATATCATTATGATTGCGCTCTCCGGCTATGGTGCGACCGGACCGGAAAGCCCGTATGTGTCCTACGGTCCGGCCCAGGTGCCGATGAGCGGACTGGCTTCTATGACCGGTTTTCCCGACTCCCCCCCGATGAGTGTCGGATTTTCTTATGGTGACCCGAACGGCGGACTGCACGGCGCCTTTGCCGTGTTGGCCGCGCTGATGCATCGCGCTCGGACCGGGGAGGGGCAGTATATTGACATGTCGCAGTGGGAGACCTCGGTGGCGCTCGTGGGCGAAGGGATCATGGCTCAGGAAATGAACGGCGCCGCACCTCAGCGGATGGGCAACCGCGACCCACATATGGCTCCACACGGTCTGTTCCGCTGTGAAGGGGAAGACCGCTGGGTCAGCATAGCGGTGGCAGACGACGCCGAGTGGCAGCGGCTGTGTGCGCTCATGGAGAAACCGGACCTGGCTAGTGATACCCGGTTTGTAACGCTGGCAGACCGGAAGGACAACGAAGATGTCCTCGAAGCCGCTGTCACGGACTGGACTGCCACGCGGTCCGCGGAAGAGGTCACTCGCATGCTCCAGGCCGCGGGTCTTGCTGCCTTTCCAGCAGTGACCAATAAGGAATTAGCCGAAGACGAGCATCTACGCTCTCGCCCCTTCTTTGCCGAGCTTGAGCACCCGGAGGTTGGTGTGCGGCAACATGCCGGCATCCCGTGGCACTTCTCGGACACCCCGTGTCAGGTCCGTCGGCCCGCGCCCTGTTTTGGCAGGGATACAGAGGATGTCTTACAGCGCGTGTTGGGTTATGCGACAGACGAAGTCGCCACCCTCAAGGACAACGGGGTCTTAACGTAAAATTTGATTTCCCCCTCACCCTAGCCCTCTCCCTCCAGGGGAGAGGGGATTTTAAGGCCCCCTATGCGATTATCTCTCCGTCCTTTCGTTGTGTGTGCCGGGTTGCTCCTGATGCAATGTGTCATAGCCCGCCCGGCCCACGCACAGCATGGCGGTCTGCCCATGGAGCTGTATGGGATGATCAGCTTGGCACCGGGCAGTCAGGTCGTGACGCTTGCCGTGGGAAAAGGAGAGACGGTACGGTTTCGGGTCCAGGATGTGGAGAGCCGCTATCCAGATTTCTCGGTGATCAATTTTCTGTCCGAAATTCGTCACCGCCAGCCGAGTCTGTATATCAAAGGTCCGGCGCATTATGTGGACCTGTTGCGCAATGAAGAGCCTGAAAAACGTCTGCTCAGGCTCACCGGTTTATACTATGCGAGCGCCCGGAACTTCGTGCTGAGCCGGGTGCGGCCGGTTCGGCCGGGCGAGCAAAGCGAGCGGCGCTTCTAAGTGCCGATACCGAAGCGTGGCGGCCCCCGTCTGTTATACCGCTGACGAAAGAGGACGATAGGATGAGCGAAAAAAAGAAGGCGATTGTAGTCGGCGTTGGAGCCGAAGTCGGGGTTGGCGGGGCGGTCTGCCATCGCCTGGCGCGTGAGGGCCTGCACGTGTTTATTGCCGGGCGTACTCAGGAAAAGCTGGATCATCTCGTGCAGAGCATTCAGACCAACGGTGGAACCGCGACCGGAGTGGTGACGGATACGACTCGGGAGCCGGATGTTCTCCGTCTGTTTGATATTGCGGAGAACGAGGGCAACGGCGTGCTGGACTGCGTGGTGTATAATGCGGGGAATAACTTTCCCAAGCCGTTGCTGGAGACCGAAGCCGAGTTCTTTGAGATGGTCTGGCGGGTGGGCTGCCTGGGGGGCTTTCTGGTCGGTCGGGAAGCTGGCCGGCGCATGATTCCCCGCAGCCGGGGAACCATTATTTTTACCGGTGCGACCGCCTCGATTAAGGGCCGCCCGCCGTTCGGTTCGTTTGCCTCGGCCAAAGCGGCCCTGCGTTCTCTGTCGCAAACCATGGCACGCGACTGGGGACCGCAGGGGATACACGTGGCACATGTGATTATTGACGGCGGCATTAACGGAGACCTGCTGAACACCCGCCGCCCACAACTCAAAGAGCAGCGCGGGGAAGACGGGCTGTTGGACGTTGACGCCATTGCCGATACCTATTGGCATCTCTATACCCAGGATAAAACCGCCTGGGCCCAGGAAATCGACCTGCGGCCGTATAAAGAGACGTTTTAAGTCTGGTCGGTCGGGGCCGGAAGAAGGGGAACGTATGGATTTTGGGTTACTGTTGCCGTTTCGGAATCCGAAACAATGGGAAGTGCCGTTTCCTCAGCTCTACCAGGAGCATATCGAGCAGGCGATCCGAGCCGAGGAGTTGGGCTACGATCATATCTGGACGACCGAGCATCATTTCGCGGACGACGCCTGGTCGCCCTCCCTGCTGCCGATCCTGTCCGCCATGGCCATGAAAACCAGCCGCATTCGGCTCGGGACCTATATTATCATCCTGCCCCTGCATAACCCGGTTCGGGTTGCGGAAGATGCCGCAACCGTTGACATCCTCTCCAACGGTCGGCTCGATCTGGGTCTCGGCCAAGGCTATTGGCTAAGTGAATTCGCCAGCTTCGGCATTCCGCGCAAAGAGCGTGCCGCGCGGCTCGAAGAAGGAACCGAGATTATTCGGCGCTGCTTTACCGAGGATAGTTTTTCTTTTGAAGGCAAGCATTACAATCTGCGCGAAGTGGTCCTGGCTCCCAAGTCCGTCCAAAAACCCCATCCGCCGATCTGGATTGCGGCGATGGCGGAGAAATCGGTCGCCCGGGCCGCAAGGCTGGGCTATCATCTGGGCGGTAGTGGCGGAGTAGACTTGCAGCAAATGTATGATGCCGGACTCCAGCAGTATGGCCGCAATACGGACGACTATCATATTGCCCAACTGCGGGCGGTCTATGTGGCTGAGAGCCGAGAACGGGCCTGGGACGATGTGGAACCGCACCTGCACTATATGATGAGTTCCTATGACCGGCGCTTTAAGGAGGCTGACGACTTGCCCTGGAGCGACTCGGTCATGTCCACTCCGACAGTGCCACCGGTGGGTGAATTACGCCACGTCAAGGACCTGTCCTTTTTCCAAGCGCCGCTCATTGTCGGCACTCCAGATGATGCCATTCAGGAGATCGAGCGCTATAGCGCGGAAACGCGCGTCACCCATCTGGTGATGTGGATGCAGATGGCGGGACTTGATCCGAAAAAATCCCAGCGTTCAATGGAGCTGTTTGCCAAAGAGGTTATGCCGCATTTTCGGTAGGAGGAGACCATCTCATGCCGTCCACCGCACATATTGCTGGTATATGTGATCCGGCATTCAAGACCGTCCGCGAAGCGCTTGAGCAAAACTTGGCCGATGGCAAGGAAATCGGCGAGTGTGTGGCCGTTGTTGTGAATGGGAAGACGGTTGTTGATTTGTGGGGTGGGTATAAGGATAGGGCACGGACGCAGCCCTGGGAGCGGGACACGCTCGTGTGCATGTTCTCGGTCGGAAAGCCGCTCTCCATCCTGCCGGTGTTGATGCTCGCCGATCAGGGTCGGATTGACCTGGACCAGCCCGTCTCCCGTTATTGGCCGGAGTTTGGTCAAGCAGGCAAAGAGCGTATTACCGTCAACCACGTGCTTGCTCACCAGGCGGCTATCCCTGGGGCGCTCAAGGCTCGAAAAGGCGATGCCTACCATTGGGGAAACATGGTCCGGGCTATCGAGGAACAAGAGCCATTATGGGAGCCCGGCACGAACGGCTGCTATCATACGGTTACCCTAGGCTATCTGACCGGAGAGTTGGTGCGGCGCGTCACTGGCAGGAGCATCGGCCAGTTCTGGCGTGAAGAAATAGGTACGCCGCTCAACATCGACTATCATTTTGGTCTGTCCGCGGCGGATCAACAGCGTTGCGCGGAAATCTACGAGGCTCCTCACGGCCCGTTCATGGATGCGATCCGGGATACGAACACCCTCCTCGGCAAATGCTGGGTTCCCCTGCCGTTACAGGACCACGAAGAGGATTTTAACAGCGAGTTATATCGGGCTGCGGAGATGCCGTCTTTTAACGGCCAGGGTGGCGCCCGCAGTGTTGCCCGGCTGTTTTGCATTTTGGCCTGTGGCGGTGAACTTGAGGGGACGCGTCTGCTGAGTCAGGCTCTGGTCGAGCATGCCATGACCGAGGCATGGTATCAGACCGACGCGCTTGGGCTGACGTGTCGGATGTCGAACGGTGGCTTTATGCTGCGCAACCCCGAGTTGACCTCATATAATCAAAATCCCAGATCGTTTGGGCATCTGGGTCTGGGCGGAGCCATCGCTTTTGGTGACCCGGACGCCAAACTGGGCTTTAGCTTTTGTGGCAATCGCATGGCGCCAATAGGCGATCTTGGACCGTATGCGAGCCGCTTGCTCCAGGCGACAGCAGCCTCACTGTAAGGATGAAATCCGTCTGTTCAGCATTGGCACCATTTTCGGTAAGCGGGTGAAGTAGGAGAATGGGTAGGTATCAAAGCCATCTCTTGGTATGCTGTAGGCGGAGGGTCCGATGACGAGTGTCCCAACATACGGGCAGAGTCCGCCGCTGGTGCTGCATACGCGACCAGCCATCGACATGAGCCCTGAGCAATTCTATGAGTTCTGCTTGATTAACCGCGAGTGGCGCATTGAGCGAACTGCTGAGGGAGACCTGCGGATTATGGCACCAGCCGGAGGAGAAACGGGCAGCCGGAATGCGCTCATTACATCCATGCTCACAACCTGGGCTTTGCAAGACGGAACGGGCGTCGCCTTTGACTCTTCTACCGGATTTACCTTGCCGAACGGAGCCACTCGTTCCCCTGATGCCGCCTGGGTGCAACGCGCCCGCCTGACGGGATTGACCGCCGACCAAAAGGAGAAATTCCTGCCCCTCTGCCCCGACTTTGTGCTGGAATTACGTTCTCCATCCGATGACCTCGGGAGTGTGCAGGAGAAGATGCAGGAATACCTGGACAATGGCGCGCAGTTAGGTTGGCTGATTGATCCATCCACGCGCCAAGTTTACGTCTACCGTCCGTCTGCCACAGTTGGGTGTGTGGACGATCCGTCCCGTATGTCAGGAGACCCCGAACTTCCCGACTTTGTGCTGGAACTGACACCTATTTGGGAACCGCCGTTTTGACCCCCTACGACAATACCCAGAATTAATCGAAACCATATATCCGTGAACTTGTTGATCGGGACGATGATGGCCTTTCGCCTGAAGAAGAACGGCTTTTAGACCTCCTCAGCGACCTGATTCAGCAGTATGATGAGGAATACTATCCAGTCAAAGAGCCGACACCACATGAGATGCTCCGTTCCCTCATGGATGATAACGGCCTCCGCCTTCAGGACATCTGGCAGATATTCGGCTCCCAGGGTGTAGCCTCAGAGGTGCTCAATGAGAAGCGAACTATCAGCAGGATACCGGCGAGGAAGCTTGGGGACTTTTTTAAGATTGATCCTCAGGTCTTCCTTGAGAAGGGGGGTATGAAGGGCCCTCCCCGGTCATGACATGGGATGTTCACCAACGCCTACGCAGACATGCCTGCCCTCGATTCAGCTTTCCGCATTGGGACAAAGTGTTCCGCAGTGTGAATACTCCCTAGGTGTCATCTCCCCATAAATAATCATACCGCTGTACTCTGCATTTACACTCGCCCTCGCATTGGGCATGTTCTTGCCTGTTAATCCGGCATCTTGGCCGAGTACACTGTGTGTTTCACGAGAGAGACGGATATGTCTGAGCGGACAAAGGACCTGTGTACATCATGGAGTAGAGGGTACGGGGCAGTGGCCATCGGAGGGCTCCTGTTTTTCTTCCTCAGTTGTCGTCTGGCCGCCGCCCAGACCGCTTTGGAAAATCCCCAGCCGAACTCATTTCAGAGTGGCCTAGGCGTGATTTCTGGCTGGGTCTGTGAGGCCGAGCGGATCGATATTGTCTTTAACCCCGGCACCGCCACGGAAGAGACCTGGCGGGCCGGCTATCGGACCACCCGCGAGGACACCGAGTATACGCCGGAGGGGGAGGTCCTCTGCGGGGACACCGACAACGGCTTTGGCCTGCTTTACAACTGGAACCGCTTAGACGATGGCGTCCATACGGTCAGCGCCTGGGCTGACGGGGTAGAGTTTGGCCGGGCCACCTTCACGGTTACCACCTTGGGGAAAGACTTCCGGGATGACGTCAGCGGAGAGTTTATCGTTGAAGGTTTTCCGACTGCGGGGGATCCGCCGGTCACCCTCGTCTGGCAACAGTCGCTCCAGAACTTCGTGATCCGGGGAGATATGAGGAGTAGCGGGGGGACGGGCGGGACGCCACCGCGTATTCTGGAGAATCCGGCGCCGGGTTCATTTCAAAGCGGCGTCGGCGTGATTTCCGGCTGGGTCTGTGAGGCTGAGCGGATCGACATTGTCTTTAATCCCGGCACCGCCACGGAAGAGACCTGGCGGGCCGGCTATAAGACTACCCGCGAAGACACGGAGTATACGCAGGAGGGGGCGGTCATTTGCGGGGACACCGACAACGGCTTTGGGCTCTTGTTCAACTGGAATCGGCTCGGCGACGGCATCCATACAGTCAGCGCCCGGGCCGACGGGATGGAGTTCGGCAGTGCAACGGTCGTGGTGACGACATTCGGAGAAGACTTTCTCAGGGGTGCCAGCGGCACTTTTACCGTCTCCGACTTTCCGCAACCCGGGATTAGCGTTGATCTCCTGTGGCAGCAGAGTCAGCAGAATTTTGCTATCTCTGGGCTCTCTGGGGGCGGGTCTGAGGGAGTACGCGCGGGTTTAGATGCTCTGAAGGCTGGCAATGTGCGTGAGGCCAACGACGCCTTTCGTCAAGCAATGTTAGACGATCCGGCCGATACAACAGCCAGCCTCTATCATGCCGTGACCCGCATTGCGACAAAAGTGATTGACTCCTCCAAACTGAGAGAACTCGTCCGTCACAGCAATATCTCTCTCAGTGGTGATGCGAGTGCCGTCTGCTCGTTGGACCTCTCGCTGCCGAGAGATTTTCCGCCTGACGCCCCTCGAACAGCAGAGATTCTCGACGCCTTGCGAGATGTCCTCATACCAGAGATTGAGGCGGCTCTCACTATCCTGAACAGACTTCCCACCGCTCTACACGTTCCGTTTGTCCTGGGGGATCTGCCCCCTTGCTTATCGGGGATCGCCGATGATTTGGTCGTTGAGATTGACCGGAGTGACGTGCAGACACTCACTGCCATCTTACAGGCAACCTGGGGCGCGTCCGCCGCTCTTGCCGCGTATGACGTAGATGTGGGTTTGCAAATACTGACAACAGCCACCTTGCAGGAAATCTTGGCCGCAGAACCGACGCTCCTTTCCTTGGTGTCGCGCGCGCGTCTTTCGTCAGCACGGACGTTCTTTGACCAAGCCTTAACACAGGCGAGTCAGGCTATTCAGTCGGTTTTGTCGGAGACGGACAGTCAAGCGGATGACCTCCTTGTCATTACTCCAGGGGATATTTCAGATGCCGAGCGTCTCGAGCGGACTCTGGACTTCGTACGCCAATCCTTGTACGGGACCGTCGTACTCCCAACGGATATTGGTCTCAACGATCCTGAACGACTGAACTTGAGTCTGTTCTTCTCAGGCCGGCTCGGAGCGTTACGGTCCTTGGTGCCGGACCCTGACGGAATCTTCCCTGACCCGACGTTCGGTGGAATGGCCCCAGACTTAACGCAACAAGATATTGAGGCATACCTCCCGGAGGAGGTCCTGACGTGGTTGAGGCGTGAATGATGGGCGCGACACGAGTCTTCAGCAGAACCCGATTAGTACGCTGGTTTCTCTATGCAAGCGTCCTGAGCCTATGCTTGGGGACTGTCCTGTTCGGTTTCCACAATCATCGCGAAGAACCCGCCCTTTCTCCCAAGAGAGGGGCGATCGCGTCCCTGCAAGAATTTCGGACCACATTGCTTGCGAACGGTCGTCCGCAGTTACACGTCTCTGGCGACTCATTGCGCGTTTCCAAAACGCGCTTTATCGGCCCCTTTCGGCTCGGCTTTATGCATACCCTCAAGGGACGGAACATTGCGGTTGAGATCGTTGATGTGGCGGAGTTTGAAGCGGCCCGACACGCAGACGCTTCCGCCTTTTCGCCTCAACACCTTCTCTCCAGACTTGCTCCCCAACAGACATTGGGGGTCATATCCCGGATCGACCTGCAACCCGTCTCCTTGCAACTCAATCGAGACGAGCAGTTTTTTCTGAGCCTCTCTGCCGACCGCGCGCGGGTTAAGCTCGGCAGCTCGAAGGTGCAGCTCCGTGGGCACGTCATATTGCGTTCGCATACCGGAGAGCAGCTCCGCACGGAGAAGATGCACTGGGACCAGCAAAACAAAGTCCTTGAGGTGGAGGGGGCTTATGTCTTGGTAAGGCCTCACGCAGAGCAGCGAGGCTCCCATGCATCATTTATCGTTGACCGGAATGGTGCTCTGAAACGCTATTTTCGCCACCCCCGCGTCGCCCTCGGAGAGACATCGTAGACGCTTAGTGTCTTTTCATCCGCCTATAACTCCGGGTGCTGCTTGTGCCACTCGGTGGCCTGCTCATACGCATAACCAACCTGACAGATGGTCTGCTCGTCAAACGGCTTACCGGCAATCTGGAGACCGACGGGCAAACCATCCGTATCAAAGCCGCACGGCACCTGAAGGGCCGGCAGCCCGGTAAAATTGAAAATCGGGGTGTAGACGCTGAAGTCCGCAGAAACGATGCTCAGGCCGGGTGATTCTTCGGCAATCCGGTTCACCTGAAAGCCAGCGGTGGGCAGCATCAGGACATCAGCGTCAGTGTCGAGGGCGTTGAGAAGGTCGTCCCGCACCTGAGCACGGACCTGGGCGCCCATCAGGTATTGGGCTCCGCTGACCAGGAGACCGTAGGCCACGAAGAGCTTGGCGTGGGGATTATATTTCTCTCCGCAGTTACGCACATTGTCCACGTGGATGGTGGCGCACTCGGAAAATAATCCCGGCCACTCAATGGCCTGGAGTTGGGCCAGTGTAATGGAAGGAACCTCAACAATTTCCGCTCCGAGGCGCTCGAACTGCTTGACTGCCTCGTTATAAGGTCCGAGCAGCTTGGGATCACAGTTGTCCTCATAGATGGAGCGCAGCAGCCCGATCCGCATGCCTGTAATGTCCTGACCGAGCTTCTGAGTAAAGTCCGGCACGGGCATATTTGCCGAGGCCGGGTCCAGGGGATCATGGCCGGCACAGCCTCGCAGCATGAGGGCCGCGTCGGTCACGGTTCGGGCAAGCGGGCCGGTATGGTCGAGGCTCCACGAGAGCGGATACACGCCCGCTCGACTGACACGCCCATAGGTCGCTTTGAGTCCGACAATGCCGCAGCACTGGGCCGGCCAGCGGATGGAGCCGCCCGTACACGATCCCATGCCGGCGTAGGCCATACCAGCGGCGGTAGACGCTGCGGTGCCGCTGCTCGACCCTCCAGCGTCGTGGGCCAGGTTCCAGGGATTATGCGTTGGCTGGTAATAGGACTGTTTGGTAGGAAAACCATAGGCAAACTCATAGGTCGCGGTCTTACCCAGGATCAACGCGCCGGCTTCCTTGAGTTTCGCCACCGAGGTGCAGTCCTTCTCGGCCACATAACGCTCCAGCGATTGGGAGCCGCAGGTGGTTGGCCCGCATTCATAGATGTCTTTGATGCCGATGGGGACGCCGTGCAGGGGGCCACGATAGGTTCCGCGCTGAATCTCGGCCTCAGCCGCGCGGGCCGCTTCCATCACCTCGTCCCTGAAAACCGTATTAAAGGCATGAAGCTGAGGTTCGAGCTGCTCCACGCGATCCAGCATGGCTTGGGTGACTTCGACCGGGGAGACGACTTTCCGCTGAATGTTGCCAGCTAATTCCTCAATCGACATATAGGCGAGTTCTCGGGCAGCCGTCATGATGCCCCCCCTTTCTTATCGAGCGCATGCACCAGCACGGGCTCGCTCTCCGGCATGCTCATACCCTCAACCAGTTGGCGGGATTGCCGCATGTCTTCCACGACCCGCTGCCAGCGTAAGAGGTTGTCATACGGGACCAGCAACTGGTCGAGTTCGGTATCAGTCAGCTCAAGATCCCACTCCGCGAGCTTCGCTGCAATGAGGGCTTTTGTGTCCATGTCCTTCTCCTACTTCAGTTCCGTTTCCACAAAGACAAACTCGTAGTCATTGGCGTTAATCACGTCGTGTTCGACCCCAACGTTCCGAAAATAAGGGACGCCCTGAGTCAACTCGGCTTCGTGGTCGCCGTCCGGGGCTTTCAGCAATAACGTCCCCGTTGTCATGGGTACGACAACATAGTCGTACTCGTGCCGATGGTAGCCGGTGGCCGCCCCTGGAGCGAAACGCCATTCCGTCACGCGTACACGCTCATTCTCGATGAGGACTGTTGAGCGGGCTTGCTCTTGCGACATACACCCCTCCTTCCTGCCGACCCGAAAGAGCCTAGCGCAAGAGGCGCAAGATGCAACTCCTTTCGGCGGCCCTCGGTTAATGGTAATGACCGGAGAACATCTCGAACGGGAGGAGTGAGCCGTGTTCCATCACCCGATCTTTCCAAAAGAGGAGTTCCTGACACGCTATGAACGAGCATGGCAAAAAATGGCCGAGGCCAACCTCGACGCGCTCATTGCCTATAGTCCGGGGAACCAGTTCTGGCTCTCGGGATTTCTCGGCTCGTTGTCGGCCAAGCGCTTTCCCGAATTTTCCCACCACGCGATCTTTCCAAAAGTGCTGTTGCCGCAGGGCCGCGAGCCGACCATTATCGGATTCCAGATGCCGGCGGAGACCTATGAGCGCTCAACCCATATTGCTGACATCCGAACCGTTCCCCCGCCGTTAGAAGAAAATCGGCCTCAAGCCATTGGCACCGCTCTCGCCGATCTCGGAATCCAACAGGGACGGATCGGTATTGATCTCGGGGCCTATGGGGGCATTGTCATCCCTGAATTCGAAGAACTGAAAAAAGCGCTTCCCCACGCCAATCTGACAGACGCCGCAGATCTTTTCTATCGCTTGCGCATGGTCAAATCGCCGGCTGAAGTCAGCTGCCTACGCATGGCTGTGGAGATTCAGAATAATGCCTTCCGGAAATTTGTCCGCCGGATTGGCCGGGGTATCAGTGAGAATGAGTTGATGTTCACCATGTTCGACTGCCAGGCCGAGGCTGGAGCGACCGAGGTCGGAATCGCCATGCCGTGGACGCATCCTGGCTATACATTCTTCCGCGCTCAGTATCCCGACCGTCTGATGGAGCCAGGCGATTTTCAGTGGTTTGACGGCGGCGCCATCTACCGAGGCTACACCTCTGATTACGACATTATGCTGGTCTGGGGCGAACCCACGACGGAACAGCTCAAAATATTTGACTCCATGAAAGCCATATACCGCGAAGCGCTAGAGCCCTGGCGGCCGGGGCGACCTATTAAGGAAATCGCCCAAGACACGCTCAAGGTCATGCACAAACACGGCGCGGTTGATCCACTTGAAGGGCAGTTTGTTGGCCATAACCTTGGGTATGAGATGGTCGAGAAGCCGTGGCTTGGAGTCGGTTGTCCGTCAGACCTGTGTTTGGAAGTCAATATGGTGATTGCGCCGGAGTGGTTTACCCAGACACCTTACGGCCCCATTCTCTTTGAGGAGAATTTTATTGTTGGAGAGAATGGTCTTGAGCGGCTGACCGATTTTCCCGACAAACTGCAAGTGATCGCGCGATAGAGAAATTATTCCTCGGCTATCCACTCGCGCTGCATCCGGTCGGGGTGGAGGCCCATGCGTGGCTTCCGCTCGGGAATAATCTGATAACAGGTGGACTGAACGGAGCCAAGTCCGCAGAGCGTCTCATAACCGGCTGACTGCTGCCACTGCTGGCAATCCGTGGTGCTGGCCCAAGAGCTGAGCAGGACGTAATGCACGCGAGCCTGTTGCGGAACGATGCCGGCGACCTGGGTAAAGACATAAGGGGTATGGATATGCTCGTTTTTGAGTGCCTCATAGGGCAGGATACCAAAGCTCGCAATGCCCGAGAGTGCAGCGGTGACCTGATCGGACTCCGCGTCTGAAAACGGTGTATCCCGGAGTAGCATGGTTTCATTCAGGATGGTTCCAGTCACCGTTTCATTGTCCGCCAGTATCCGTCCTTTGCGGATATAATAGGCGGTCCACCATTTTTCTCGGGCTTCATCCTGGACTTTTATGTGTTCACGGTCGCGCTGCCAGTCTTCCATGGCTTCAAGCGTGTCAAACTTGGCAAAGAAGAGCCACCAGGAAGTGCCCGCAATCGGCCCGCCATAGGTTTCCCGAAAGCCCGCCTGGGCCACGGCATGGGGCATGAACTGTTCGTGGCGTTTTATGTAGGCGTCCAGGAGTTCCGGCCGGGGACGAAAGCCGCCTTCGGCAATATGCAGGGTAGAGGAGAAATCTTCAGACATAGCGCCCTCCATTTTTCAGCACCAGACCAGAAATGCTGGGGCGAGTGTATTCAGTTGCGATTTGAGAGGCAAGTTTGAGAGTGATGTTTTCGCTGAAGAACGAGAGGTAAGGCTTTTGTCCCGCTCGGCAAAGTGCTATGGCGGCAGGGGAGGAAGACGCTATGTCAACATCAAAATCTGCCGCAGTCCGGGCCAAGCTGGATCACCCCGTTATCGATTCAGATGGCCATATGATCGAATTTGAACCCGGCTTTCTCGACTATCTCGAGCGAGAGGGCGGTGCCTCTATGGTCAAACGCTTTCTCTCGCCCGAGCGCAACTCTGGGGGCTGGGGCCGGCTGTTCCGCTGGTATTCCTTGTCGCCCGAAGAGCGACTGGACCAACGCGCGACGCGCTCACCGTGGTGGGCGCTGCCGACCAAGAATACCTTGGATCGGGCAACCGCTATGCTGCCCAGGCTGCTGTCCGAACGGATGGACGTCATCGGCTTGGACTTTACCGTTCTCTATCCGACGCTGGGCCTGCTGTTCCCGCATATTGAAAACACCGAAATGCGCCGGGCCGCCTGCCGGGCGCTTAATACTTTTCATGCGGAGTATTTCGGCGAGCATGCTAACCGGATGACCCCGGCGGCCGCTATTCCCATGCACACGCCGCAGGAGGCTATTGAAGAGCTTGAGTTTGTGGTCCATGAGCTCGGTCTCAAGGCCGTGATGATGGCCGGGCATGTGCAACGTCCTGTTCCGGTTGTCGAGCGTGCCGCCCCGGAGGTTGCCGAACACGCGTTTTGGCTGGATACCTTCTGTTTGGACAGCGCGTATGACTATGACCCGGTCTGGGCTCGCTGTGTCGAGTTAAAGCTCGCGCCGACCTTTCACTCGCCGGCCATGGGCTGGGGCAGTCGGACCTCCATCTCGAACTATATGTATAACCACATCGGACATTTTGCCGCCTCGGGCGAGGCGTTGTGTAAGGCCATGTTCATGAGTGGTGTCACGCGCCGATTTCCGACACTCAAGTTCGGCTTCCTGGAAAGCGGGGTTGGCTGGGCGTGTAATCTGTACGCCGACATGATCGGCCACTGGGAGAAACGTAACGGCACAAAGATGGCCAACTACGATCCGGCCAACCTGAACGCCGAGCAGTTGCTCGATCTGTATCAACGCTACGGCGGCAAGTGGGCCGATGCATATCCCGGTCGTTTGATCGATGAAAAAAACCTGATGGGTGGCACCCGCGAAGACCCGAACACGTTGGACGACTGGGCACGCTGCGGGATTGAAAAAGCCGAAGACATCAAGGATTTGTTTGTCCCCAATTTCTATTTCGGTTGTGAAGCCGACGACCCCATGAATGCCACCGCGTTTAATGCCAGGCTGAATCCGTTTGGTGCCCGCCTCAAGGCCATTTTCAGTTCGGACATCGGTCACTGGGACGTGCCCGATATGGAAGAAGTTCTGGAAGAGGCCTTTGAACTGGTCGAGCACGACGTGATCACCCCAGATGACTTTCGGGATTTTGTCTTTACCAATCCAACCACGTTGTGGACGGGAACCAATCCTGACTTTTTCAAAGGAACGGTGGTAGAGGAGGCGGTGGACAAGCTGCTGGCTCAAGAGGCTGCGTAACTGCACAGGATAGATAATAGAGGAAAGCCATGGCCTACGATCTGTTGATCAAAAACGGAACCGTTGTGGATGGCACAGGGGTGGCCCGCTATCAGGCCGATATTGGGGTGGTGCAGGGCCGGATCGCTGAAATTGCGCCGACCGGGACGCTCAATGGAAGCGCTGACCGCGTTATTGACGCGTCCGACCTGATCGTCGCCCCAGGCTTTATCGACCCTCACACCCATTACGACGCCCAGGTCTGCTGGGACCCACTGATTTCCTGTTCTTCGTGGAACGGGGTGACGAGTGTGGTGATGGGGAATTGCGGGGTCGGGCTCGCGCCGTGTCTGCCCGAGAAGCGGGAGGTGCTGGCCTGGGATTTAGTCAATGTGGAGGGGATGTCCTTTGAGGTATTGTCCAAGGGTGTGACCTGGGAATGGGAGAGCATGGCGGATTTCATGGCTGCTCCGTTCCAGACGGGGATGGGTATTAATCTTGGTTTTCTGGTTCCGTTATCGCCGATTCGATCCTATATCATCGGGGAAGCCGCTCAAGAGCGCGCCGCAACGCCCGAGGAGACCCAGCAGATTGCGACCCTTCTGCGAGAAGGCGTACAGGCCGGGGCGCTCGGCTTTTCCACCACCGTGGCTACGCAACACGTGGGCTTCAAGGGCCGCCCCTTGGCGTGTCGCCTCGCCAGTCGGGACGAGCTACGAGCGTATGCAAATGTACTGCGCGACCTCGGGCAGGGTGCGATCGAGGTGAACCTGGGAGGCGCCGGATCATCCATCCTGCCCTCAGGCAGTCCCGAGTTGATTGATTTCCTGCTGGTCGAAAGCCAACGGCCGGTCACTTGGCTGTCGGTGCAAACGCGGAGCGACCAGCCAACCGCGCACCGCGAACTGCTGACCAATACCGATGGACTGATTCAACGCGGAGGGATTCCTCAGGCGAGCTGCCAACCTACAGAGCTCCAGTTCAATCTGCGCAATCCCTTTATCCTGGGCGCGTATGACGTGTGTCACTCCTTGTTTAATTGCACCGCTGAGGAACAGGCACGGATCTATGCCGACCCGACCTTCCGGGCGGAGTTCCGGAAGGCGTGCACGGCAATGCCCAAAGCCTTCAGCGGCCAGTGGCAGCAGACGCAGGTGTGCAAGGTCGGCAAACCAACGCATCAGGCGTGGCTGGGGAAAAGCGTTGCGGAGCTGAGTCAGCAGGCCGGCACCGACCCCTTTGATACCTTTTTCGATCTGGCTCTGGCCGACGATTTGGCGACCGAATTTTCCCTGGCCATGCTGAATTTTGATCTCGACCTGGTTGAGGAAGTCATTACGGACCCGCGTGTGTTGATCGGCTTGTCGGACGGCGGGGCGCATGTCGATATGCTGTGTAATGCCGGCTATCCGACCTATCTGCTCGGGACCTGGGTGCGCAGGCGTCAAGCCATGAGTCTGGAACGCGCGGTACAGCGCATCACCTCCGAACCGGCCCGGTTTTTTGGCGTGTTGGATCGGGGCGTGATTGCAACGGGTAAAGCGGCGGACTTTGTGGTCTTCGATCCTGACACAGTCGATGCCGGGGAAAAAGTGATGCTGAACGATCTGCCGGGTGGGGAGCGACGCTTCGTGCAACGTGCCGAAGGCATCCACCATGTTGTGGTGAACGGGGAGACCGTGCTCACTCACGGCGAGCACTCTGGAGCCCTGCCGGGGCAGATGCTGCGCACAGGTTAAGCCGAGCCGGAGCGCCGCCTGGTAGTTGCTCATCCGGTGCGTAGCGGGCAGGTGGCAAGGAGGGCGTATGAAATTCGCTATTCTCTACAACACCGACTATTACCCCGATATCCACGGCTCGGCTGAGCAGTATTACAACCAGATTCTGGAGCAGGTCGAACTGGAGGAAGAACTCGGCTTTGACGCGGTCTGGTTTGGCGAGCACCACTACTCGGGCTATTCGTTCGGGTCGCCGCCTGTCATGGCCATGGCAGCCGCCGGCCGGACCAAACGCATTCGACTCGGGACCGGCATCTCTCTAGTGCCACTCAATAATCCCATCCGACTGGCCGAAGAGTACGCCATGGTCGATGTGCTCTCCGGCGGACGCCTGGAGTACGGTATCGGAAGAGGCTTTCTGAAATACTCGCATAAAATTTTTGGGGTGGACGAAGCGGAGAACACCGAGCGTTATCACGAGGGAACGGATATTATCTGTAAAGCCTGGACGAGCCCGCAGCCCTTCTCGTATCGCGGCAAATTCTGGGAACTCGAAGACTACACGTTTTTTCCCAGCCCTCTGCAAAAGCCTCACCCGCCCATTTACGCTTCCGGGGCAATTACGCCCGAGAGTTATCAGTGGGCCGGTCAGCGGGGCTTTCATTTGGCGACCGCCTTTTTCTTACCCAACCAAGAGCACGTCCAGGAGTGTATCGGCCTCTACCGTCAAGCACTCCGAGAAAACGGCCATGAGCCCGCAGCCCACGATGTCGCCGGCGTGTATCAGATGTATTGCGGTGAATCGAACGAAGAAGCCCGGCGTAACGGCGGTCAGCACGCGCTGACGTATTATGCCTTCTTTGGGGCTTTGGCCCAGCGTGGCGCCCTAACCTCTCAGTCGTTTGCCTACCATAAAGGGACGATTTCGCACCTTTTTGCCGGACTGACCTTCGAGGATCTGGACAAGCGCAACTTGGTCCTGGTTGGCGATCCCGAGAATCTGGTCGAACGCATCCGCTGGGCCAAAGAGTTCTACGGTACGAACTATTTGATTCTTGAAATTGCCCAGGGCGGTATGAAGCACGAACATGTCATGCCCTCACTCGAACGCTTTGCCAAATATGTCATGCCCGTGTTTCGGGATGAAGCATGAGGTGTCTCCTCCTCAAAGGGATGGTGCGTGAGCGTTAGGGCGGGTTTTCTCTCCTGCCGGTCTCTTGCTATCTACCCCTAAAATATGAAAGATTCGGTGTAGCCGTCTGCCGGTAGTACCGGCGGGTCAATCTCAAACCGTAAGAACGAGGAAAAAGGGAGGACTGCATATGCATATTATGTCTTTCTCGGAACGTGAATACGTCGATGTCTCCGAGGATGCAATTATCGAAAACGGGAGTAGCTATTTTGGCCTCCCGAATACGATGTTTGATGCTGATCGGGGCGGCCAGCTCATGAACGAATATCTGGATGAGCGGATCTACGCCGAAGAGCTGGGCTTTGATGGCGTCATGCTCAACGAGCACCACCAGACTCCGTTTTGTGGTGGTGGAGTCATGGACGTGGAGGCCGCAATTCTGGCCCGGATTACCAAGCGGGTGAAAATCGTCCTGCTCGGCAACCCTCTCCCGGTGGGCGACCCGCTACGACTGGCGGAAGAGTTGGCCACGATTGATATGATTTCCGGTGGCCGTCTGGTACCGGGCTGGGTACGTGGTGCGGGCACAGAACAGCTCGCCAATAACATCAACCCGGCCTACAATCGGGAGCGCTTTAACGAAGCCCATGACTTTATTCAACAGGCGTGGACGAAACCGGGACCGTGGCGCTACGAGGGCAAACACTATCACTACCGAAACGTCAATCCCTGGCAGTTGCCGATTCAAAAGCCAGTGCCGCAACAGTGGATTCCGGGGTTGATCAGCCCGGAAACCGTCATCTGGAGCGCTAAACATCGCTATCCCTATGTGGCGCTCGGCACCAATGTCGAATCCACGGTTGAGATGGTGAATCTGTACGCCGATGTCGCCGAGCAGGAAGGCTATCAGGCCGGACCGGAGAACTTCGGTTATCTGCAGAACGTGTGTGTGGCCGAGACGGAGGAGAAGGCGCATGAGTTGGCCCGGGGCTTTGTCTTTGGCGGTGGATTCGGCTCGTTTGCCCGCGCCGAGTGGATGTTTCCTCCGGGATACAACTCCAAGGCCGCAACCAAGCGTCTGGCGCAAGCCCTGACCGACCCGCGCACCGGCGCCGAAATCATCAAGCATACGCAGGGTGAGATTAACGTCGAAGAAATCAAGCGGAGCATTGAGTCGGGTTTCCAGGCCTCGCTTGACAGCGATCTGATTATGGCCGGTACACCGGAGACGGTGATGAAAAAGCTGCGGAAAATGTGCGAAACGCTCCGACCCGGCATCATGGGTCTGTGGTATCACCACGGTCCGATGGATTTTGAGCAGCGCAAAACCTGCCTGCGTCTGCTTGGCCAGGAAGTCCTGCCGGCCATGCGGGAAATGGCCAAAGAGCTCGACCTGCCCGGACCGTTCGAGGTCGCGCCAGGTTCACGTCCGCTGCCGGCCTCCGGCAAGCGCGAACAGATCGTGCCTGATATCGCCGCAGCCTAAGGCACGCTTCAGGGTAAGCAACGACAAAACAGGGGCGGTTCTACGGATCGCCCCTGCCACCCGCCTGCACACTCGCGATGGCGGTCACCCCCAAGAGCCTCGGTCACGATCATCACAGCCTGGATGGACACGACCTGCGCAGAGCAAGTAAGCGCAGCTTGGTTATCGCCCTTGTCCTGAAAGTCGGCTATATGTTCGCCGATATCGTCGGTGGCATTCTGTCCGGCAGCTTGACGCTCCTTGCCCACGCGGGCCATATGCTGGCCGACGCGGCCTCCATTGCCCTGGCTCTGGTCGCCATGCACTTCGCCGGCAGGGCCGCCATCAGCTAGGAAACAGAGGCGGCGGTCGGGCTTTTAGTGGAAGCCCATGACGTCGTGGTAATAACCCCAATAGCCGCGGATGGCGCTCTCGGTTAACAGATTTTCCTGGTTCTCTCTCCCCGTACCACCAAAGGCGAGCAGGGAGCATTCGTCCTTTTCTCGGGCGATCGCGTCCTGGACCAGTTCGGTGGCATAACCGTCTTCCATGGAAATATAGCCGGCCGGACCGACCAGATTAGCCTGTTTAATGCGGATTCGGTGGATTTCTTCGTCATCGTCATCATAGCCAAAGAATGTAAACAACAGCTCAAACTGATCTGGCCCCTTAGGCAGGATATGTCGGGTCGCCAAAGTGTTTTGAATCTGCTGGACGACTAGGCACGGAAAAATCATTTGGATGTGGTTGGTTAGTTCCACCTCAAATTCTCTTCGTGAAGCAAGGAGTGAGGGGTCGGCGAGGGTGTAGTCCGTCTGGTAACTGCGGATATTCTTGCCCGTGTAGGCGGCCACCTCTTCTTGCTCCGTCTTTTTATATGCGCGCAGCATGCTGTGTCGTCCCGTCGCATCCATAATGACGCCGCCCCCTTGGGATGAACGATAGATACCAAAAGTGGTGTGAAAGAGGTGTAACAGACTGGCGTGATAGGGGTCTTTGACATTCTCCGAGTAGAGTTTCCAGTTGGCGTGAACGAACTGACGAGCGTAGCCTAACACCTGGACCGGTCGGTTGAAGACCCGGTCGAGCCACGGCCGCATGGCCGGGCCCAGATAGTCGGCCAGCGATTCAGCCTCAGAAGAAAAGGAGGCAAAGATCAGCCCGTTATAGGTATCCACACGCAGTTTCCGGAGAGAGTGCAGGGCGGGATCAAAGTCGGCCGGGTACCCGCCCTGCCGGTGGATACCGGAGCGAAACGGGACACCAATCAGATCGCCCTGCTGGTTATAGCTCCACTGGTGGTAGATACAGGTATGGGTGGCCCGGTTCCCCCGAGACTCGCGACACACCAGTGCCCCGCGATGAGCGCAGCGATTCACAAAGGTGTGCAGCTTCCCCGCTTTGTCGCGCGACACAACGACGGGCGTATCGCCGACAAAGGTTGAGCGGAAATCGCCAGGATTGGCGACCTCCGCTTCAAGCCCTACATAGCTCCAGGTTGGACCTCTGAAGATGCGTTCTTGTTCCAGGTTGTATACGGCAGGATCGCAAAAGACCTGATACGGGACTGAGGTCATTTCCGCTGTGGTCGGCCAACTCAACGCGACGGGCGCATTGTCCGTGAGTGAAAGAGTCATGCTCGCACCTCCCTGATGAGTGCTTTTCTCTTCCCACTTCCTCTCCCCAGTAGACACCGGTTTGTGTCGATTGACAAGCCATATTTGAGGCGCGTATACGGGAAGCAGGGGTGCTGCCCCAACAGGCTCTGAGAGAAGAGGGAGGACCTAATGAGCGCGCAAAGCCTGAACATCATGCTGGTTGACCTGTTCCGATCGGAGACGGAGTTGGCCCAGTACCAGAAAGACCCCGAGGTGATTCTGGCAAACTACGAGGTGACGGACGAAGAGCGGGCGCGGCTCGAGGGCCCGGACTGGGGGTGGCTCTATACGCACGGGATTCACCCCTACATTCTGGTCCAATTTGCCTTAGCCATGGGGGTCGAGATTCCGCAGTATGTGCAACAGGTAAAAGGAGCGACTGGGTAGGGAGGCCAACCCGGACACCCCTCAAACGAGAGAAAAGGAGAATCCAATGGCGGACATCGTTGCAGCCATGTCGTCAGTTCACAGCCCCCTGATGATGAGTGCGCCCCAGATGGCAGATGAGGCTACCTGGGGGAGGATCAATACGGGCTTCGATACCCTCCGAGAAACCTTTACCTCGGCCGGAGCCGATACGATTGTCGTGATCTCAGACGAACATTTTAATGCGCTCGACCCGCGTCGCTACCCGTCGTTCGGCGTGGTGACGGCTGAGACGAGCGTCGGTCCGGTCGAAAACTGGCTCGGCGTACCCTGTAATAGTATCTCGGTCAATTTTGAACCGGAGCTGGCCGAAGCGGTCCTTGACGAGGGGGTCCGCCAAGGCTTCGACTTGACGCGAATTGGTGAAGTCGGCTTAGACCATGGATTTCTCACCTGTCTGAATTTTCTGACACCTCAGTGGGACATGTCATATCTGTGGCTGATTCAGAACTGTGTCCTGCCGCCCCTGCCGAGCCTGAAGCGGTGTTATGATTTCGGGCGGATGGTCGGGCAAGCCATCCGGTCGTGGGACAGCTCTCGCCGCGTGGCCCTGCTCGGCACGGGGGGATTGTCGCATGCGGTTGGCACGCCAGACATGGGCAAGGTGGACGCGCACTTCGATAAAAAATTCCTCGATCTCCTGTGCCAACAGAACCCGGCCATGCTCGATATTACGGATGCGGAGATTGATGCGGTCGGCAACGGAACGCACGAAATCAGGAACTGGATTGCGGTGGCTGGGGCGGTCGAAGGCGCACGAGGCGAAGTCGTCATGTATGAAGAAGGAACCATGGTCGTGGGCTTCGGCATGATGCAGTTCCAACTGTAAAGCCCATTTCGCGAAGAGGAAACGTCTCCAGCATCTCGTCGCTATGGAAGGAGACGTTTCCTCTTTAGCTCGGATGAGTGGAGCCAGGCCGCGTGGAACGCTCGCTGTTCTGGGGGTGGGCATCCTCGCCATCTCGACTGCTGCGCCGCTGATAAAACTTGTTCCCGATGTCCCGCCGCTCGTGGTGGCCGCCTTTCGGCTGAGCATCGCCGCGCTGATATTCACTCCGCTGAGCCTCGTCCGGCTCCGGACCGCCGGGGGTTCGCTCTCGCTTCCTGACCTGCGGGTGGTGAGTGTGGCCGGTTTGTGTCTGGCCCTCCACTTTGCCGCCTGGATTGCCTCGCTCCGCTATACCTCTGTCGCGAGTTCCGTGGCATTGGTGACCATGAACCCGCTCCTGCTCGCCATCGCCGGTTATCTCATCTGGCGGGAACGCCTCGTCCGGCGTCAATGGTGTGGGATAGGATTGGCATTGCTCGGCAGCCTGTGCATCGGCTGGAACGATTTTCAGCAGGCGGGTCCGGCCCGAGAGTCCGCGCTGTACGGCGATGTCTTAGCCGTATGCGGCGCGGTCATGATCTCTGCCTATCTGCTATGCGGACGCCTGGCCCGACCGCGTCTCGGCCTGAGCGTGTATGTCGGGCTGGTCTATGGGTGTGCAGCGGTTATATTGCTCGCTGGCTGTCTTGTCCTCCAACTGCCGCTGCTGGATTATACCCCACGGGTCTACCTCATCCTCGTCTTGCTTGCCCTTATTCCCCAAGTGTTGGGTCATACCATTCTGAACTGGGCGCTGGCCTATATGTCTCCAACACTGGTCGCACTGGCGATTCTCGGCGAACCGCTTGGAGCTGTCCTGCTGGCCTGGATATTTCTCGACGAATCAGTAGGTCTGCTCCAGGGGATAGGAGCGGTGGGCCTGCTGACGGGGATTATGATGGGACAGCAACGGCAACGGAATAGAGAGGATGAGTCAACAGCATGACACGGGGCAACCACAAGGGTTGCCCCGGTCGCTAGGCTGAATCGACATTTAGTTCTGCCAGAGGGCGAAAGCGGCGAGATGTAAGAAGGCGAGGAAGTGGGCGGTTTTCCGGTCATAGCGGGTGGCAAGGCGGCGACAGTGTTTGAGCCGATTGAAGGAGCGCTCAATCCAG
>JAJEFA010000001.1:55000-249114 GCA_022820725.1 Candidatus Binatia bacterium | reverse complement strand
CGGTTTTTTTGTTCCTGGGCCCCCGGCCATGGTGGCCGCCTTATTTTTCTTTGGCGGGCTGGAAGCCCGCACTCCCAGGGGGGCGTGGACTATGCTATAGTCTCGTCCCATGTCCGAAGCGATTGCGTTTGACACCCATCGGTTCGTCAAGCATTTGACCGAGAACGGCTTTACCGAGCAGCAGGCCGAAGTGCTGGCCGACGAGCAGGTGAGCCTGCTCAACTCCAACTTGGCCACCCAAGCCGATATCGTTGCGATTCAACGCGATATCGCCGAGGTCAAATCCGACCTGCTCAAGTGGATGGTGGGGGCGCTGATTGCCCAGGGTGGAGTGATTGTGACGCTGCTCAAATTGCTACCGGGCTGAGGCTGGTAGCCGCCCGTTTGCCGAATCCTCATCCCTCGTTCATTTACATCCCACATCTATGGGAATTGTGACGCTGTAGGGGCAATTCATGAATTGCCCCTACGGATCAGCCCGAACAGAGGCCCCTGTTTCTTTTCTTCCCCCCCAGGCAGGGGCAGCACTGCCCGCCTTTCAGGCGACTCGGATCGAGGTCAGCCGTGCCGGATTGGCAATCAGCCGGC
This sequence comes from Candidatus Binatia bacterium, assembly GCA_022820725.1. Taxonomy (GTDB): domain Bacteria; phylum Desulfobacterota; class Binatia; order Bin18; family Bin18; genus Bin18. Next base: position 248,526 of record JAJEFA010000001.1, on the reverse strand, counting down.
CCCCCAAAACTGAACCCTTTGTCCCCGTGCTCGTCACCCTCCAGCGGATCGTCGCCTCACTGGATACAAACGCCGCCACTGTGCTATTCTTCGCAAACAGAGCGCCGGTATTTGCGCGCTCCCGGAGCGTTCATCGTGAAAGAGGACGAAGACGATCAGCAAGGCGCAGACGCCAAGAAGCCCCCGGTGTCACCTGACAGCGGGGCCGAGCCCCCGGCCCCTCGGGGGGCACGCCTGACTCCGCCCAACCCGGGCGCGACCCCGGTTGCCCCGCTGACCGTTGCCGCGTTGCTTGAACGGTTTCCGGATGAAGCCGCGGCCCAGCGCTGGCTGGAGAGTGTGCGCTGGCCGGAGGGGCGGGTGTGCGGGCACTGCGGGTCTCCGCAGACCAGCACTGTCGGCCAGGCGCAGTCAATGTCGTACCGGTGTACGGCGTGCCGGCAGTATTTCAGCCTCAAGACGGGTACGCCGCTCCAGCGGAGCAGACTGCCGCTCCGGGCGTGGGTGCTGGCGCTCTTTGTGATGACGATGTACCGCACGGAGGAGGCGAGCCTGCCGGTGATATGCGAGACGCTGGACGTGGGGCGACGGACGGCGGAGTCGATGATCCGCCGGATTCGGCAGGGCGCCACCCAGCGGTTGATCTCCGCCAGCCCGCATCTCGTGGCCCGGGCCATGTTCCAGCAGACGGAAAAGAAGACGCCCGACGTGGCCGTGCCGTGGCAGTTGCAGAAAGGCGATCTGGTCCGGGAGAAAGCGGGCGGCCCGGTCATGGTGATTATGTGGGTGTACCCGGATCGGGAGTCGGCGCGCTGTCGCTGGGTGGAAGGCACGGATTGGACGGACGCGGTCTTCCGGCTGGATGATCTCCAGCGCGTGACCCGGCTGTCAAATCCCGTGACATGACCCCGGTCGCCGCGTGAGGGGGCGTCCTCCCGTTGCGCCAAGTCATCCTCCCACCGGCCCCCCAAAGGCTGTTTCCTGCCTCCCTGGGAGCGCGGGCATCTTGCCCGCCTGCGGGCTGGAAGCCTGCACTCCTGGAGCCCCATCCTCCAGGGCGGGGACAGGAGACCGGGAGCTTTGCGTTTTGTAGAAATGAAAAAGCCCGGCTGACTGGCCGGGCTTCACTGTTAGCAATGTACGTCTACTCTGGTAGAAACCTTGCCGCCAGTGCACCGAGAGAGAGCAACAAGGCTATCACGCTAACAAAGACACTGTTCTTCCCTTTGGTCGCCTCGTGTTTCGCCTCTTCCACCTCTGCTTTCGTCGCAATATGAGGGAGAGTCGCTTCTATTTTGGCAAGGCTCACTTTTATATCAGTAATGTCTGCCTTCATCTCATGGATATCTGTTTCTATCCGCTGAAGGCATTCGTCTGTCTCCATGACCTCTTCCCCTCAATCACACTATTCATCCGCGCGCATTTTTCTGCCTACGCAAGTATAGGCTATATAATACAGAAACTATTGTGCAAGGCTATGAGAGATGGACGAGAAAGAGGAAATAATGGACAAGGCGAAATCGAACCCAAATAGCGGACTGCACGCGCAGGGCCACCAGGGAGTGACCGATGTGAGTGAGACGTCCACCTCGAAGCAGGCTGGCGAGTCAAGAGTCCCCAATGCCGAGAGTCTGGCCGCCATTCGACAGGCACGGACAAAGAAGGGCCTGCTGAGCTACAACAGCGTGGATGGACTGATGGCCGACCTGTCCTGAATAGCATGGTATGGACCCGCCATGCGGTCCAGCTTCCCCCGGACATCTTTGATTAAAAGGCAGATTTCCTCTTTCCCTCCTGGGAGCGCGGGCATCTTGGCCGCCTGCGGGCTGGAAGCCCGCCCTCCCGGAGCCCCCTCCCTCCAGGGACAGGAGGGCGGGAGCTTTGCGTTTTGCCCGGCAAGTTGGTAGGCTGGGGGCCCTATGGCCGACCTGTCCTGAATAGCATCACGAGCGAGCAGGGGGATGCGTAATGGACCTGAAACTGGAACTGAACCTCAACGTGCTTGGCATACAGGAAGACGATGCTTCCTGGTGCGCGATTGCCCTGGAAATGAGTCTGATGGGGTACGGAGAGACCTTCGAGAAAGCCCTGGAGGACTTGTATGACGCCATTGTGACGCAGGTGACATTCGCGGTCCAGCATGACACCCTGGATAATATCTTCATCCCTGCGGAACCCCAGTATTTCACGATGTATGCGGAGGCCAAACGAGAGGCGTTGAAAGGGCAGCTCGCTCATCGGGAGGGGTCGTTGACCCATCTGCGGGTCGGGAACATCCCCCTCCCGGAACCACGGTCAGAAACGTTCGAGCCGGTCACCGCCTAGCCTGGACCCGCCATGCGGTCTCGGGAATATGCAGACGTTGTTCGCCGTCTCCGTGCGTATGATCGCCGTTTTTTCATTCATGTGACACGCGGGAAGGGAAGCCACCGCATGATTTATCATCCCGACATTGATGGCAGGGAAATCCATAGTACAATTCCCTACCACGGGAATAAGACGGAAATTCCCGTGCGGATGCTCAGGAACATTATCCATGTGTTCCAGCTTCCCCCGGACATCTTTGATTAAAAGGCAGATTTCCTCTTTCCCCCCTGGGAGCGCGGGCATCTTGCCCGCCTGCGGGCTGGAAGCCCGCCCTCCCGGAGCCCCCTCCCTCCAGGAACAGGAGGGCGGGAGCTTTGCGTTTTGCCGGGCAAGTTGGTAGGCTGGGGGCCCTATGGCGAGCGCAACGTTTGATACCTTACACGCGGCCAAGGCGCTGACCGCGGCGGGCTTTGAGGCGCAACAGGCCGAGGCGATCACGGACACGATCCGGGAGGCGTTTACCGAGAGTGTGGCGACCAAGGCCGATATCGCTGAGGTGAAGGCTGAAATCGCGGCCCTGGAAACGTGGATGGCGGAGCGTTTTGAGGCTTTATACAAGCATCTCTGGTTGATGGGGCTGGGCATCGTAACGGCGGTCGCGGCGATTGTGAAACTATTGTAAATGTCGGTTGTGTCTCGCTCTGCCTCGTCCGACTGGGTTGTCCGCACGCAGCATCTGGGCAAATGCTATAAGCTGTACACCAGGCCGTTCGACCGGCTCAAGGAACTGTTTGTCTCGTCCCGCCGCTATCACCAGGACTTCTGGGCCCTGCAGGACGTGAACCTGCACCTGGAAGCCGGCCAGTCGTGCGGCATTATCGGGCGCAACGGCTCGGGCAAATCCACCCTGCTCAAGCTCATCTCCGGCGTGACCCGGCCCTCGTCCGGCACGATTGAGGTGGCCGGCCGGGTGGGGGCGCTGCTGGAGCTGGGCACGGGCTTTCACCCGGAATATACCGGGCGGGAGAATATCTATTTTTCCGCGGCCATGCTGGGCCTGGAGGGCGCGGAAACCGAGGCCCTGGTGCCGGAGATTATCGCCTTTGCCGAACTGGACGACTTTATCGACCAGCCGGTCAAAACCTATTCCTCGGGTATGTATATGCGCCTGGGTTTTGCCGTGGCCACCAGCATCCGGCCCGATATCCTGATTACGGATGAGGTCCTGTCGGTCGGCGACGAGGCGTTTCAGAAGAAGTGTATCCGCCGCATGGAGGCGTTTCTGGATGAGGGCAAAACGCTCCTGTTCTGCTCCCACAGCATGTACCACGTCCAGAAGCTGTGCCAGAAAGCCTTGTGGCTCGACCACGGCCGGGTTCGCGCCTGGGGAGGGGCGGCCGAGGTGACGCTGGCGTTTGAGGACTATCTGCGTGAGCTGGAGGCCCGGGAAGAGCAGCAGGCGGAGGCGCAGCCCGTGGCCGATGCGGCCCGGCCCAGCCGATTGCGCCAGGTCCGCCTGCTGGACACCGACAACCGGGAAACCGACGTGTTTGACCTGGGCGAGACCGCCCGGATCGAAATGATCGCCGAGGTGCCGGACGGCCAGCCGCCCGTCTTTGCGGTCGGCCATGTCCGGCGGAACGACAAGTTCGGCGTGTACGGTATTTTCAGCGACATGGACCGGGTCGAACCCCAGCGCGTGGACACGCACACCTTTCGGATCGGGTATGAGGTCAGCCTCAGCCTGTTGCCCGGCAACTACACCTTTCGGACCCATGTTCTTGACCCGTCCGGCCTGCGCATGTTTGATACCGTGGAAAAGGACTTTTCGGTGCGGGGCGAGAGCCGCGAGCTGGGCGTGTGCCGCCTGCCGCACCGCTGGACGTGATCCCCCCTGGGAGTGCGGGCTTCCAGCCCGCAAAGGCAAGGCGGGCAAGATGCCCGCGCTCCCAGGAGAGAAGAAGGAACATATAGGGGCCGCCCTGCGTGTCCGCTATAATACGGATGCCTCGAAAAATCAGAGCCCTTATCAGAGACCTCGAAGCAGCAGGGTTTGTGGATCGGGGCGGAAAAGGAAGTCATAGAAATTTCGTGCATCCCAGGGTGACTAAATCCGTCACTATCGCCGGTAAACTTGGGGCAGATGCAAAGCACTATCAGGAGAAAGCTGTAAAGGCCGCGATTGAGGAGTCCAAGCGATGAAAGAGAGCGCCCGGTACGTCAAGATTGTTGAATGGTCCGACGAAGATCAGTGCTTTGTTGGGAGCTGTCCGGGACTGTTCTATGGCGGCTGTCACGGGAAAGACGAAAAAGCAGTCTTTGCGGAATTATGCGAAATTGTGGACGAAACGATTGCCCTGTACAAGAACGACGGCAAACCGCTACCTCCCATTACGTGCGGCAAAGACTACGCCAATAAGATGCTGGGCGTGATGAATCAATAGGAGAAGCAGGCAAGATGCCCGCGCTCCCAGGAGAAGGGAAAGCAGGAGGAGAGACCACATGCCGGAGAACGGACGTTTCCTGGACGAGACGCAGCGCGCGGCGGCCCTGCGCGCGCTTGAGGACGAGTTCGCCACGACCCTGACCGAGGCGCAGGTGTTCCAGGCCGCGCGGCTGTTCCTGAGCATTGTCTCATCCTCGGCCCTGACCGATCCGGCCGCCATCGCCCACGCGGTCCGCAGCCAGCTTGCCGCCGAGGGGGAGGCATGATCGTCCTGGGTGTGACCGGGCTGTTTCACGATGCGTCCGCGGCCCTGGTCCGGGACGGGGAGCTGGTCGCCTATGCCGAGGAAGAACGCCTGATCCGGCAAAAACACGCCCACGGCAAATTCCCCCATCAGGCCATCCGCTTCTGCCTGCGTAAGGCCGGGGTCGATTTCCGTGACATCGACGCTCTGGCGTTTTATTACGACTGTGCCCGCAGCCTGTGCGACGACTGGAAGGTCGAGCCGTTTTTCTCGCACTTCCAGCGTCATCCGCACGACCTGCTCAGCTATTTCAGAAACCTGCAAATGATCCGCAGCTATGTCGAGACCTTCGCCGAAACTGTCGGCGTCCGGCTCGAAGTGATCGACCACCACGACTGCCATCTGGCGACCGCCTTCCTGTGCTCGCCATTTGAAAAAGCCAATATCCTCTCGCTGGACGCGCGCGGAGAGGCGGTCACGGCGATACTGGCAAAGGGCGAGGGCACGCGGATCACCCACCTGGCCGAAATCCCCATGCCGCACTCGTTGGGCATGCTCTACTCCGCGGTGACCAATTTTCTCGGGTTTACGTTTCTGGACGGCGAGGGCAGCGTCATGGGCCTGGCCTCGTACGGCGAGGACCGCTTTGCCGAGGTGTTCGATCAAATCGTGACCCCCACGCCGGAGGGGTTTGTCACCCGGCCGTACGATTACTGGTCGCAGGCAATCGTGAGCTGGTTGTCCGAGGTGCCGGTGGGGCTGAGTCGTTTTTTCGGGCCGCCGCGGGCGTATCGGAGAAACCCGATCAACGGCACGGATGAGCATATTGCGGCCTCGCTCCAGGCGGTGACCGAGCGGATCGGGGCGCATCTGTTTGATCTGCTCTTTGCGCAGACCGGCTGGCACGACTTCTGTCTGGCCGGCGGGGTGGGCCTGAACGCCAAGATGAACGGCGAACTGGCCGCCCATCCCGCGGTGCAGCGCCTCTATGTGCCGCCGGCGGCCAACGACCCGGGTTGCGCCATCGGCGCGGCATTTGCGCTGTACGCCAGGGAAACGGGCAAACGCCCTGTCCCCCTGCCCCACGCTTATTTTGGCCCGGAATGGCGCAATCAGGACATCAGAGCCGCCCTTGAGGAGACGGGTGTCTCGTATGAAGCCTGCTCGGACGTGACCACCCGCGGGGCCGAGCTTTTGGCCGACGGCAATATCCTGGGCTGGTTTCAGGGCCGCATGGAAATGGGACCGCGCGCCCTGGGGAACCGCTCCATCCTGGCCAACCCCGCTGATACGGCCATGAAGGATCGGGTGAACAACCGGGTCAAGCACCGCGAGGACTGGCGGCCCTTCGGACCCTCGGTGGTGGTGGAGCAGCGCGGGCGCTATTTCCCCACGTCCATGTCGGCCCCCTATATGACCATGGCGCTGCCGACGACCCCGGCCGGCCGGCGCGACCTGAGCGCCGCCATGCACGTCGATGCCACGGCCCGCGCGCAGGTCGTGACCCCCGAGGCCAACCCGCGTTACCACGCGCTGATTACCGAATTCGGCAAACTGACGGGGATTCACGGGCTGCTCAACACGTCGTTCAATCTGAAGGGGGACCCGATCGTGAACACGCCGCATGACGCCATTGCCATGTTCCGGCAGACGGGCATGGATCATCTCGTCATCGGCGATTTCCTGGTGTCCCGTTAGTCCGGCGTTGTCATGCGTCCCCCCCTGGAAGGAAGAAGATGGAGGAAAGAGAGCCAGCCCGTAGGTCGGATGGGCGGAGTGTAATCCGACGGCTGTAGCGTATGTTTACCACCCTGACGACCCATCGCTATCTCCTGGTGACCATGGTCCGGCGTGAGATCGGCGCGCGTTTTGCCGGTACGAGTCTGGGCGGCCTGTGGTCCTTGATCCAGCCGGCCATCCTGTTAGGGCTATACACCATGGTGTTCTCGGCGATTTACCGGGTGGGCGAGATTGAGGGCGGGCACGGCTTTGCCGAGTTTGTGTTCTGTGGCCTGTGGCCGTGGCTGGCGTTTCAGGAGGCCTGCCTGCGCTCGGTGACGGCCATCACCAACAACGCCAATGTGGTGAAGAAGCTGCAATTTCCGTCGGAACTGCTGGTCGTGGCGGTGGTGCTGGCCAGCTTTCTGGTGCAGGGCGTCGGGTTCCTGCTGTTCCTGCTCGGGCTGATGGTGTGGAAAGGCACGTTCATCGGCGGGGTCGGGCTGTTGCTGTGCCTGCCCCTGGGTCTGGCGCTGCTCCTGGCGACCGGGCTGGGCATGCTGCTCGCCTGCGGCAATGTCTTCTTTCGGGATGTCGAACAGCTCGCCACCGCCGGGTTTACGCTGTGGTTTTTTCTGACCCCGATTCTGTATCCGGCCAGCCTCATCCCGGAATCCATCGGTGTGCTGTTTCTCCTGAACCCGATGGTGGCGATTACCGATGGCTATCGCTCGATTATCCTGTCGGGCAGTCTGAACCTGGGCGGCGCGCTGGCGTACAGCGTCTGCTGGGCGGTCGGGCTCTTCTGGTTTGGCCGGTATGCCTTTGGACGCTGCCGGGGATTTTTTGCCGATTATCTCTAAGAGGATACGCGGTGGCCGCTCGCTTCGACTACGCCGAGTATGAATTCACGCTGCGCGACCGGCAGCGGAACCGGGAGATGCAGAGCGGCTATGTGGCCCATTTTCGGGGGTGTCACAAGGTGCTGGACCTGGCCTGCGGCTCGGGCATTTTCCTGGAACTGTTGGCCGAGCACGGCATTCCCGCGCTCGGGGTTGAACGCAATCCCACGGTGGTGGCCTGGGTGAAACAGCACGGCTGGGATATTGTCGAGCAGGATGTCTTCGCCTTTCTGGAGCAGACGACCGAGACCTATGACGGGGTCTTTTGCTCGCATTTTCTGGAGCATCTGCCCTTTGAGCAGGTGCTGCGGTTTTTTGAACTCCTTGCGCCTCGCGTCAGCGTTGCGGGCACCGTGGTGATCGTCGTACCCAACCCCGAATCCATCCGCATGCAGTTGTTGGGCTTCTGGCGTGACCCCGAGCACGTCCGTTTCTATCATCCCGAGCTGCTTGAGGCGGTCTGCCGGCACGCCGGCCTTGAGGTGATACACACCAACCGTGAGGACGTGCCCCATCTGCTGGCGCCGCTCGTCCTGCCGCAGGCCGTGGAGGCGGGCCGGGACCGGCCCCCACGGCCCAGAGGCTGGCTGAAAGAGAAACTCCGGGCCGGGTATTTTCGACTCCTGCGCCGGTTGCGACTCGTGCCTGCTGCGGACCTGCCGGCCCTGGAAGCACGCCTCCGGCAGCAGATGGAAGCGCAGCAAAAAGCAGTGACCACTTGGGCGGAGGGAGCCAATGAGGCCATCAACAGCATGTGGGCACGGCCCGACAATGCCGCGATTGTGTGCCGCAAGACAAAAGCCTGACGGCTGGGGAGTAGGGGCGACCGGCCGGTCGCCCCTACCTCACGACACAATGAACATCACCCAGCCCGAGAGGGGATGTAGGGGCGACGCATGCGTCGCCCCTACCCAGACGCTATGACCGATCTGCCAAGTATATCCGTTCTCCTGGTCACAAAAAACGGCGCGCGCTATCTGGCCGAAGTGCTGGACCGTATCGGTCAACAACGGGGCCGCTTTCAACTCGACGAGATCATTGCCGTGGATTCCGGTTCGCGCGATCACACCCTGGCCATTCTTGCGGCCCACACGGTGCGCGTCATACGGATCCCGCCCCAGGAGTTCGGCCACGGCAAAACCCGCAATCTGGCCGCAAGCTACGCGCGGGGCGACTATCTGGTGTTTCTGACCCAGGACGCGACTCCCGCCAATGCCGACTGGCTGGACGCGCTGCTGGCCCCCCTCCGGGCCGATTCGTCCATTGCCGGGGCGTATAGCCGCCATCTCCCCCGCCCGCACTGTCACCCCATGGAGTGGCGGCGCATTGTTGAAGACGAGCTGTCGGGCCGGGCGGAATCCTGCCTGAACAGCAGCGCCGCCCCCGATTATGCCGACAATCCGGCTCCTTTTTCTTTTTTCTCGAACGTCAGTTCGGTGTTGCGCCGCAGCGTATGGCAGCAACACCCTTTCCCCGAGGTGGAATTCGCCGAGGACCAGCTGTGGGCCAGGCGGGTGCTTGAGGCCGGCTATCAGACCGCCTATCGGGCCGATTCGCTGGTGTACCATTCCCACGGGTATGGCCCCTGGCCCAATTTCCGGCGGCATTTCGATCATGCCCGCGCGCTGAGCGATCTGGATGCGGCCTCCAGTCTGTGCCTGGGCCGTACGCCGTCAACAGCCTGGCGCGCCGCCCGCCGGGACCTGTCGTTCTGGCGCTGGCTCACACACCGGGGACGGCTGCGGGTCGGGCTGCGCTGGGGGGCCCTGGCCCTGGCCTGGCATCTTGCGGCACTATGGGGCACCTGGCTCGGCGAACGCAAGCAGAGCCTGGCGCCCTCCCTGGTACGGCGGATTTCTTTACAGGAGAGCATAAAACAGAAATAAACGGCCTATGCGTATTCTCCAGGTCGTGCACGGCTATCCGCCCGAGAAGTGGGGTGGGGCGGAACTCGTTACCGCAACCCTGGCTCAGGCGCTCGCCCAGAGAGGCCATGCGGTGACGGTCTTTGCCCGGACCACCGACCCCGCTGCCGAGGAATGCTCGGTGCGGGAGGATGCGCCGGCTGTCAGCGGACACAAAGGGGTGCGCGTCGTGCGGGTGGTCAACACTCTCAGCCATGCCTCACATTTTCGCCTGGAGTATGACCATCCGTTTCTCGACGAGGCGTTCCACCGGATACTGACCGACTCGCGTCCCGATGTCGTGCACGTTCAGCACGTCATCCATCTGTCCGGGAGCGTACTCCGGACCTCGGCCCGGCTCGGCTATCCGGTCGTGCTCAGCCTGCACGACTTCTTTTTTGCCTGCGCCCGCATCCACCTGATAGACAACCACACCCGGCTGTGTCCGGGACCGGACCGGGGCGAGCGCTGTATTGCCTGCCTCCAGGCGGAGACGACTGCGGAGGAGGCCCGCCGGCGCTTTGCCTATTTTGAACAACTCCTGCATATGCCACAGCGGGTCATTGTTCCGTCCCGATTTCTGGCCGAGAGGATGCAGGAGATTTTTCCTTTTGTGGAACCGCGTCTCCAGGTCCTGGCCCCCGGTGTCGTGCCTATCCCATATGGACGCCGGGACGACCGGCAGCCCATGCGGGTGTTGTATATCGGTGCGCTGGTGCCGCATAAAGGCCCGCATCTGTTGATCCAGGCCGTACACGGTGTGCCGGCCGGCAGTTTTGCCGCCTCCCTGTACGGTGAGCGGGCCGCGGACCGGCGCGCCTATGCCGACCGACTGGAGGCGGACGCGGCCGGCCTGCCCATTCGTTTTTGCGGCACCTATGCCCACGACGAATTGAGTGCGATTCTGGCCCGGCACGACGTGCTGGTTGTGCCCAGCGTGTGCGAGGAAACCTTTTCGCTGGTCACGCGAGAGGCCCTTCAGGCCGGCCTGCCGGTCATTGCCGCCCGGCGCGGCGCCCTGCCCGAAGTCATTCGGGACGGGGTGAACGGCCTGCTGTTTGAACCCGAGAACGCCGACGACCTGGGGCGCTGCCTGGAGCGGCTGCGGACCGATACCCGGTTGCGTCAACAGCTCACGCCAGCCTCGACACCCATCCGAGACCCGCAGGCGTACGCGCAGGATATGGAGGCCGTGTATGAGGCCGTGCGGGATAGACCAACGGAAGCAAGTAGGGGCGACCGGCCGGTCGCCCCTACTCTCCCGGCGGGTGAGGAGAGGCCGCGACCGACATCGGCCCGCGCGGTGAGCGTCTGTCTGCCCACGTATAACGGGGCGAAGTATATTGAAGCGGCGCTGCGCAGCATCCTGCACCAGACCTATCAGGATTTTGAACTCCTGGTTGTTGACGACGGCTCAACCGACGCCACGCTCGATATTGTTCAATCCTTTTCCGACCCGAGAATACAGCTGCACCGCAACCCGGAGCGGCTGGGTATCCCGGCCAATTGGAACCGCTGTCTCGAACTCGCCGGTGGAGCGTTTGTGTGTCTCTTTCATCAGGACGATGTGATGCTGCCCGAAAATCTGGAGTGCAAGGTCCAGGTGTTGAGCGCGGACGAAACCGTCGGTTTCGTCCATTCCGGGGTGGAAACGCTGGTCGAGGAGTCGGCGCCAAGCGCGTTTGCCGACTGGATTGAGGACGCGACCGACGACACGGTCTGGGACGGGCCGGAGTATTTTCGGACCCTGCTCTTCAACGGCAACCGGGTGTGCGCGCCGACCGTCCTGGCCCGCCGCCGCGCGCTCATCGAACAGGGCGGGTTCGACCGGGACCTGGGCTTTGCCTGTGACTATGCCATGTGGCTCCGGCTGTGCCTGAGGTATCGGGTGGGCTTTCTGGCGCGTCCCCTGGTGCGCTATCGCTGGCACGGCGCTAATGCCTCGCACGCCTACCAATTCGAGCGCGGGGTGGAGGAAATAACCACCGCCGCCCGCCGCGGCCTCCGGTTGTACCGGGAGCGGGGACCGCACGCCGACGGCCCGGTCCTTGAAGAAGCGTTCGACGCGCTGGTCAGGCTGCGGCAGTGGACCGCGGAACTCCGGCGCGGGAAAGTCTGGCTGGAAGGCCAGCAGGCCAGTTGGCGCAACGTGGTCGAGACCCAGAATACCTTCATTCGGGAACTCAAGGGCTGGATAGAGGAGCTCGAAACAGGCAGAACGTGGTTGGAAGCGCAGCGGACGAACTGGCAGACCCAGGCGGAGGAACGAGAACGTATGGTGCAGGAGCAGCAGGCGTGGATCGGCGAGCTGGAGAAAGCCAGGGCGTGGATGGAAGAACAGCGCAACAACTGGGAGAAGATTGCCCGGCAGCACGAAGAACAGACTGAACACTGGCAGGCGCAGACACGCCACTGGCAGCAGAGCTGGTGGGGCCGCCTGGGCACCCGCTTGAAACTGGTCAAGCCGGTTCAGGAATTTCCGGCCAAAGTAGCCGGCCAGAGTAGAAAAAATGATTGATCCCAACAGTCCCGATTATACGAATACGCCGGCCTCGGACCGGCGTCCGGTCTATGCTTATCGTCCGATTGACCCGAGCGTCCCGCCGGCGGTGACCATCGTGACGCCGTATTACAACACCGGCGCGATTTTTCATGACACGGCGCGGTCCGTCCTGCGGCAGTCCTTCCAGCAGTGGGAGTGGATTATCGTCAACGACGGCTCGACCAACCCGGAGGCCCTGGCTATTCTCGACTCCTACCGCAACACGGACCCCCGGATTCGGGTAATTGACCACGAGGTCAACCAGGGGCCCAGCGCCGGACGCAATACCGCGTACCGGGCCGCGCGTGCGGAGTACGTCGTCCAGCTCGATACGGATAATCTGCTGGAGCCGACCGCCATAGAAAAATGGGTCTGGCTGTTGGAGTCCTATCCCGAATTCGCCTTTGTGAAGGGCTACTCGGTCGGCTTTGACGCCAGCGAGTACCTGTGGGAGCAGGGCTTCCACAACGGGGGGGTCTTCCTGGAGCAGAACCTGGTGGACATCACCGGCGCGGTGCGCCGCAGCGTGCATACCGCCGTCGGCGGCTATGACGAAACGATCCGGGGCGGGCTGGAAGACTGGGACTTCTGGCTGCACTGCGCCAGTGAGGGCCATTGGGGCACGACGCTGCCGGAATATCTCGACTGGTACCGCCGCCGCGAGAATCACGGCGACCGCTGGGACAACTGGGATGGCGGGAAGCGCGAGGATGCCTTTCGGAAAAAAATGCGCCAGCGCTACCCGCGCCTCTGGGAGGATTTTCCCACTCCCCAGGCCGCGCCGCTCGCGCCGTATGAAACCGTGTCCGATACCCTCCCGTGGGAGAACAAACTCCACAAGGAAAAGCCGCGTCTGCTGCTGATCGTGCCGTGGCTGGCTATGGGCGGGTCGGACAAGTTCAACCTGGATCTGCTCGGCCAGCTTGTCCGGCGCGGCTGGGAGGTGAGCATAGCGACGACGCTCAGTAGCGATCATCCCTGGCTGGCCCAGTTTGCCCGCCTGACCCCCGATATTTTTCTCCTGCACCGTTTTCTGCGGCCCGCGGATTATCCGCGCTTTGTGCGCTCTCTCATCCACAGCCGGGAGATGGACGCGGTGCTCGTCTCGCACAGCGAGTTCGGCTACCAGCTCCTGCCCTATCTGCGGGCGCATTTTCCAAAGCTGCCCCTGCTCGATTTTTGCCATATTGAGGAAGAGGCGTGGAAGAACGGCGGCTATCCGCAGATGTCGGTCACCTATCAGGAAACGCTTGACCGCAGCCTGGTGTCGTCGGAGCATCTGAAAGCCTGGATGGCGGCCCGCGGCGCCAACCCGGATGCGATCCAGGTGTGTCATACGAATATCGACGCCGACTCCTGGCGGCCCGACGCCGAGCGGGGCCGCCGTGCCCGCCGGCACTACGACATTGCCGAATCAACGCCGCTGATTGTGTTTGTCGGGCGCGTGTGCGCCCAAAAGCAACCGAAGGTTCTGGCGCAGACCGCGCTGCGCCTTGCCCGGGGCGACACTGATTTCGTGTTAGTGGTTGCCGGCGACGGGCCGGATTTTGCCTGGCTCAAGTCCTTTGTCCGCAAGCACCGGCTGGAACGGCGGGTCCGTCTTGTCGGGGAGTTGTCCAATACGGATATTCGGGACCTGTTGGCCGCGGCGGATATTTTCTTTCTGCCCTCGGAGTGGGAGGGGATCGCGCTTTCGGTCTATGAGGCCCTGGCCTGCGGAGTGCCGGTGGTGGGGGCTGACGTGGGCGGACAGCGTGAGCTGGTCACGCCTGAATGCGGGGTGTTGATCGGCCGTGGATCGGAAGAAGACGAAGCCCGGCAGTATTCGACCGTTCTGGCCCGACTGCTGGACGAGCCGGAGCAGCGCAAGAGCATGGGCCAACAGGGGCGCCAGCGTATTGAGGATTACTTCCGGCTGGAGCAGATGACCGATACCGTTCTGGCGGCCTGTGAAGCCGCACGGCAGGAGCGGGCAGCGGCCACCGCGCCGGTTCCCGGTCTCGGTCTCGGACGCGCCTGTGCAACGCAGGCGGTGGAGTATCTGCGGATCACGACGGTGACGGACTGGCTGTGGCAGGAACGGGAGCAGGGCGCCGGGCAAGAGCAAGGAACGCGTTTGATTCCGGCCCATCTTGTGGCCGCGTACGGCCACTCCTGGCGGACGGTGCTGTATTTTTCGGTCCGCCGGATGTTCTTGCCGCTCTATACCGCCCTGCTCAAGACCAACCGTCCGTGGCTGCTTTCCCTGAAAAATCGTCTCAAACGGCGCTTGCTGCGTGAGAGGGCACTCTGAAGAATGTATGAGGCCCGCAAGGTATATTGCCGAAGCGAAGGCGCGGTTGAAGAATTGGCGGTCAAGACCGTGACACACTCGGGGTCAGCCGCAAGCGAGGGGATCATGAAACAGGTGAAGCATAACGAGTGGCTGCGGGAACAGCTCAAAGATCCCGGTTTTAGCGCCGAATATCTGACGGCAGCGGCAGAGGACGAGGAGCCGGCCGTCTTCCTGCAAGCGCTGCGGAAAGTCGCTGAAGCACAAGGCATGGCGGTGGTCGCCAAACGGGCGGGGATTCCCCGGGAGAGTCTGTACCGCGTACTGTCGGCCAAGGGGAACCCCCGGTGGTCGACGCTAGCTCCGGTCGTGCGGGCGACGGGGTTAAAGATTGAAGTCATTCGCCCGGCGTGAGCACGTTCAGTCAGATACCCAAGTCTTGAAACAGGTCGTCCGGTGTGTCGAAGCGTTTTCCCTTACCGCTTTCCAACTGGTTTATCGCCTTGGCGGTGACGGCATTGGGTTCTCGGTCTGTGAACGGCAGGCGCTTTTCCTCCGCTATGTGTATCAGCAGGAGGCGAATGGCGTCCGATACGGACAGTCCCAGCACTTCCAGTGCTTCAGCCGCTCGTGCCTTTATATCAGGATCAATGCGGGCTCGTACAACGGTATCCGTACGCATGGGGCCGATCTCCTCAGGGGTAGCTCACCATAGCGTCACAGGGATCAAGGTCAATGGGATCGTCGCGGGTGACAGGGCGGAGTAGAGCAACTTGCCTTTTACCATCCCAGCTTGGTGGATGATGTGATGTGGGGGGTATTGCTTCGGTGCATGCTTCCGTCTTATTAGAATTCGTCCGAGCGTTAGGACAGTAGAATCAGGCGGTGGCTGCACTGCTGTGTGAGGGAACCCCATGAGGGATGTGCGGGATACCTATATTCGCCAGGTTGTGGCCGGAAAATCGTTTGCCGATGTCGGCGGGCTGTGGGGGACGGTCAATGAGAAGGTCTCCGTTGCCCATGCGCACGGTGCGCGCACGCTGGCCATGATTGATGTCTCGCCTGTAGACAGCGAGCTGTGGGCGTTATTTGACGAGCGGCGGCGCACGCTCCGGCTGCCGGCCGTTGAGTGCGTGAGCGCCGACATCCTGACCTTGGCCGCGGCGGACCCCTGCCCGCAGTTCGATGTCGTGCACTGCTCCGGGGTGCTGTATCACATGCCCGAGCCGATGCAGTTCTTACGCGCCTTACGCAGGATAACGCGTGAGGCTCTCGTTCTGACCTCGGCCGTTACCGCAACTCGGATTGAAGGAGCAAAAGGGGTGCTTGAGCTGCCCGCCGCGGCCATGCTGTGTATTCCGGCTCTCCAGGGCCGCGAGCGTGAGATTGTCCAGGCGTATTGGCAGGCCATTGTCGGAGACGGGGCGTTCGGCATCACGCAGGAGGTGGCGGAGTGGCGCTTTGAGGATTTCGGCCCCTGGTGGTGGCTGCCGACGGCTGAGGCGCTCAGAGCCATGTGTGAAGTGGCCGGGTTCCGCTATGAGGCCGGAGCGCCGAGCTGGAACGGCAATGCGCATACCTTGCGGCTGTCCGTCCGGTCGTAGGATACGGTCAACATTGAGCGGAACGCCGGGTCGGCCAAGGTGAGTATCGTATGCATATTCTTATGCGTTTTTTGTTTAATCTTCGTCAGGTCCGCGAGACCAATGGAGGAAGCAGGCGTGGTCTTACCCTGGTCATTGATGAACAGACCGGCGTTGCTCCTGATGAAGCGCGCCGTCTCCTTCTGGTCTGGCGGGACTGGCTGAGTGTGGATGCGATGTTGGTCCGTTCTGCCCCCCTGGAACCGGGGACCCTTACGGAGGAAGCGTCTGGTGCTTGCCGGGTCGTAGGAGTCATAACGGATCGGGCTGATTTTACCGCCTCAGTACAACGCGAGTGCCAAGCGCTCGGATGCGCCTATACGCATAGTGCCTATCCTCCTCCCTCAGCCGTCCGGGAAAGCGCGCTGTGTCAGGAGGTGGCTCATCATGACTTTGAAATTGGTGGCGTCAATGAATGGGACGGACAACCAACCCGCTGGACTCAGTATATTCTCCAACATCTCAGTCGTACCCACTGTGAGCGACTCTTTCCTCAATTTCTTCTCCCCTATATTCGGCGTTTCCAAGGACAGGCTACGAAGCCGGTCGATACGCTTGACATCGGCTGTGGCCCAATTTCCGTATTGCGCTGGGGTGTTCTCCAGGGATTGTTGCATGTCACCGGCGTTGATCCTTTGCTTGATATGTATCGGATCATCTTGGAGCGACACGGACTTTCTGGCCTGCCGGCCGTGGCGTGCCATCGCGAACTGAATATCTATGCTGAAGAGTTGACGTCAGTGCTCCCTCCAGAGACCTTCGATATTATTCATACCCGCAATGCGATTGATCACGTTGAAGACCCGATAGCGGTTGTCGGGCAGGCCGGGGCGTGTTTGCGCTCCGGTGGCATTCTGGTACTCGATTTCCACACCAGAGAGGGGAGCCGCCAGGGGTGGGAACAGTTGCATCAATTCGATTTATATGTAGACGAGAAGAAGCAACTCGTCTGCCAGACACAACGGGGCATGCCTCGCCCACTCATCCCCGACGGGATAGGGCTCTTCTTGCGAGAGATTGTGGCTCAGACTGAGGACTTCACGGTTGTCATTCTCGAGAAGGGAGAGGCGGGTGGCGACCATGAATAGCAACGTCAGCGTACAGCAGAGTGGGGGGTGCAACGGGATCAAAGGGAGCGGAATAAGACGGCCCTGTATCCCGCCTCAGCTTTAGCGTAGGTATAACGTTCAGACAGACCCTTCAACCTCTTCGACGTTGGTTCCAATGGCGTAGAAG
This sequence comes from Candidatus Binatia bacterium, assembly GCA_022820725.1. Taxonomy (GTDB): domain Bacteria; phylum Desulfobacterota; class Binatia; order Bin18; family Bin18; genus Bin18. The sequence continues at coordinate 231,311 of JAJEFA010000001.1, read as the reverse complement.
ATACAACACAAGTCATCCTCGTGTGTATAAATTTGGAAGAGGATTGTCTCGTATGCACTTCGGCAAGATCATCCCAAAGATACTCCTGTTCGTGACGTTGTACGGATTTGTGGCGTGTGCTTCAGGGGACGACACAAGGCAGGATGCGGCCGCTGTTCCGCAACTCACACGGATATTTCCAGAGGATACAGATCAAAAACACTCGTTTGCCGGCTGTATTTCGGCCTCTCCTTTACCCGTCGCGTCCCAAGACTCTGCGTTTATTTTAGTCGCCGCCTCCGACGGACTGCTTGCCGGGGTGCAGCCCAAGACCGGCCAGCGCGTCTGGGAGCTGCGTCTTCCGGTGCCCGAGGGCTACCGGCCCTGGCTGTTGGCGACTCCCGTTCAATTCCAAAATAAACTTGTTGTCGCCTATCAAGTCCGTGCACTTCGTTCGTATGAGCGCATCAGCCATAGGGTGGCGGTCATTGATCTGGATCAGCGCCGGCTCGACCCGGCCTTCCCCATAGTCGAATTACAGGCCCAAAAGACAAGCAGCAATGGGACGGGAGTTGTCCGCTTCAACCCGGCCACTGCCCTCTCGCGCTCCGCCCTTGTGTATGCTCCTGGAGGAGATGACCACCTCGGCTATGCCTATGTGTCGTTCGGGAATTATATGGATATTCAGCCCTGGCATGGCTGGGTCTTCGAGCTTGACTTGAGTGCCTGGCTGGACAGGGGGGCACAGGCAGCCATTTCCGGGGTCTTGTTGACCACACCGGAGGACTCATGCCCTCAGGAAGGGAAGTCAGGCGCACGGCATACGATTTGCGGCGGCGGGGTATGGGCTCCTGCAGGACCGCAGGTGTTTCCTGTAGGGGACGGTTTCGAGTTACTTATTCCGACCGGGAATGGTCAGCTTGATCCACCCCGTCAAAATTATGCGAACACGCTGATGCGAGTTGGCCCCGGACTCGCGTTTGAATCTGGCTGTGACGTGCAATTATGCGCCGGATTTGACCCCAGCGAACCGGCTCTGGCCTGTCTTGAGTCATGCAAGAATCTCTTTCTTCCCCGGCTACCAGCCGGTGACGACGCTCTCCGGCCCGCTTCTGGCGTGTGTGACGACAAAACGTTCTGGGAGTGCATTGCCTGGATGGATTATGACCTCGGAGCAAACTCACCGGTCAAAGTTGAAGTCCCGGATGGTCCAACCGTTTACGTACAAGCCGGCAAGGATGGCAGCGCTTATCTTGTTGATGCTGAGCATATGGGGCTGCTGTATGATCGACACCAGCTCGTTGAGGTGTGTGGGACCGCTGAAGACACCTGTAAGATTGACTGGGCCGGGATGATCGTAACGAAACCGACGCTGACTGAAGTGGACGGAACGCCGGTTGTTATCATTCCGACCTTTATGCCCGATTCCACCCACTCCGCCGGTCTGGTGGCATTGAAAATCACCCTGGCAAACGGGAAGCCGCGTTTTGAACGGTTCTGGCAGGCACCGGATTTTTCAACCCAGGAGTCACGGGTTCGTTTTCGTTATCATCCCACCCGGGTCGTTGTTGCACCATTTGGAGAGACCGGCGAGGAATACGCCTGGGTTGGTGACATGAACTTTGCTCTGGGCGTTCGTGTTCGGGATGGGCATATTATTGCGCGACAAAAGATGCTCGGTTGGAGGTCGCGCAATCTGCTGCCGCTCATTCATGACAATGTTCTGTATATACCGACCTGTAAGCACGATGATGGTCCCTCGCGACTTGAGGCCTATGCACTAGGGCCGTAAGGGGCTGGGTTGAGACAGGACAGACCCATGCGTATTGTCCAGGTCGTCAACGGCTTACCGCCGGAATATCTGGGAGGGACCGAAACCTACGCGGCCGCTCTTGCCCAGGAACTGGCGCGGCAGGGTCACGCCGTCTCGGTTTTTGCGCGGCGTGAGAACGTCCGGCAGCCTGAGTACGCGGTGGAAACAACGAGCGTTGAGAATGTTGAGATTGTGCGAGTCAACAATACCCTGCGGCAGAGCACGAGCTTTGCCGACAGTTATCAAAACGACGCCATTGCCGCCCGTTTTGGGGCAGTGCTGGATCGTTTCCAGCCCGACATCGTCCATTTTCAGCACCTGGTATACCTGTCCACAACGTGTGTACGTGAAGCGGTCCGGCGCCGGATTCCGGTGGTCATGACGCTGCACGACTACTGGCTGATCTGCCAGCGCGGCCGGTTTCTGAAACCCGATCTATCGGTCTGTCCCGGCCAGACCGACACCGGCTGTGCCCAGTGTTTTCACCATGTGCTCGATACAAAGATGTCGGTCCTCTACCGCTGGCTGAAACCGCTCCTTGGCCGACAATCCCGGCTCAGAGAGCAGGCCCGGCGCTGGTACGGTCAACGCGCCGGGTCCCAGTCCGTCTCGCTCGCGGCCCAGCAACAGATTCAGGCTCGCATGGCCCATATCCGGGCGCTGTGTGCGTCGGTTTCACTGTTTCTGGCGCCGTCGCGCTTTCTGCGCGAGCAGTTTGTGGCTTTTGGCGTACCGCCGGAGAAAATTCTGTTTCACGAGTGTGGCTTGCAGACCGGCACGATTCAGCCCGCTCAGAAAGCCCTTATTCCTCAGAAAAACGGGGGCAAGCGGCCCCTCACCTTTGGCTATATTGGGGTTGTTGACCCGGTGAAAGGCGTCCATCTGCTGGTCGAGGCCTTTCAGACCCTGCCCCAGGCGGAATTGCATATCTACGGCGGCGAGGCGGCCTATGCGCCCTATCCGGACGAGAAACGCTTCCGCTCCCAGTTGGCCAGCTCACCCCATATCCGGTGCATGGGCCGCTACGAGCAGCATGAACTCGGTCGTATTCTGGCTGAGGTGGATGTTGTCGTCGTGCCCTCGATCTGGTATGAAAATGCTCCGCTGGTGATTCGGGAGGCCTTTCTGGCCCATACCCCCGTGATTACGGCCGACTTTGGCGGCATGCGCGAATGGGTAAGGGACGGCGTGAACGGCCTCCTGTTTCAGCCGCGTGATATCGATGACCTGCGTCAAAAGATGAACCGTTTTCTTACCGAACCGGATTTGGTCGATCGACTCTCACACGCATTCCCTGCCGTCAGATCAATCAGCGCAGACGCCGCTCTGCTCGCACAGCACTATCGGCGTCTTTTGCCCTGAGGGGCCGCTCGCCAAACCGCTGAGAATCCAGACAAACTCATGTATAATCTCTCCGCGGGATGGAGGAATCGCCCAGGATGAAATTTCATCCGATAATGAGACAATCTTCAACGCTTTCTTTGATCGGAGTTTCAAACCATAATAGGGCAGGAGGTAGACATGAAGCTCCAGTATTACCCGGACGGGGATATCCTCTACTCCCCAAACCTCCCGACAAGACCTCTATGATTGACGAAACGCTCTCTCTCGTCGTCCCGTGCCGGGCGGATGAACCGGACCTGGGCAGCACGCTGGAGAGTCTGTTGGCGGCCGGTCTGTCTTCACAGCTTCCGGCCGGCTGTGTGCGGGAACTGCTCATCTGCCTTAACGGGGTCGGCTCGGACCGGCCCTGTCCGCCGTTGCTGGCGGTCCGGGCTTTTTGTGCGCGTCACGCGATATCGCTCCGGGAGATTGCGCTCTCCTCCACGGGGCCGGCTCAAACGCATGAACAGTATCAGTCCTCTCCGGGGGCTGAGGGGCAGGGCGCATTGACGTGCCGCGTGCTGCTGGCGGCCTGGCGGGGGAAACCCCGAGCCATGAATACCTTGTGGCAATGGGCGTGCGGCGACCTGCTTCTGTTCTGTGACGCCGATGTCCGCATTGATCCACAGGCTATCGCCTATTTATACGCGCGTATGCGGGCGGAGCCGCAGGTGGGGCTGGTTGCCGCGCGTGAAGTCCCGATGCTGGAGGCCGAGGCGAGTATCTGGAGCCGGATGGGCGCGCTGCCGTACCGATTCAACTTCGGCAATGCCGGGGGGCGCCTCTTCCTGATACGCAAGGATGTGCTGAGCGGGCCCATGCCGGAAGACCTGCTGTTGGAAGATGCCTGGCTGACGGTTGCGGTCGGCAAACAGCACGTGCGTAAAGCCGTTCAGGCCCAGGTGTTTTTTGTCCTGCCGCAGACGTGGCGCGATTATTTTGCCGAGCGGGTGCGGGCCGAGGGCGGCAAAATGCAGATTCGCCGCCAGCACGCCAATCTGCTCGCAAACGGCCCGGTCGCGGCGTATCCCTGGGCCGAGTTTTTGCGTACTATTCGGATACATGAATATGGGCTGGTCCTCCTGGCCCTGGGCATTCGTGGTCTGGCCGGGCTGTGGGCCCGGAGACGCCTCAAACGGGCCGGCTTCTACAGTTTGTACCGGCCTTTTGTGTCGACCAAACGGTGGGATACCGCGGCTTCGGTAGAGTCAAGACGGTCCGGGTAATCTAATCAATCTGGGACACAACAATGAAGGTTTCAGTCGTCATTCTGGCCTGGAATTCCGCCCGGAAGATTGAAGCCTGTCTGGCCTCGCTGCCCGCCGGTTTGACGGCCAGCCACGAGGTGATTGTGGTGGACAACGGCTCGCGGGATCGGACGGTGGCGGTGTTGAGAGACCGCTTTCCCCAGGTTCGTATTATTGCGAATCGGAAAAACCTCGGGGTTGCACCCGCGCGGAATCAGGGCATCCGGTGTGCGCGCGGAGAATATATCCTCATCCTGGATGATGATACGATCGTGCATCCCGGCGCGCTGGATCAACTCGTGCAGTTGCTTGACGCCAGGCCGGAGGTTGGCCTGTGCGGGCCCAAGCTCGTAGATGCCGAGGGACAACTGTGTCTGTCGTGCCGTTTGTTTCCGACCCTCCTGGACAAACTCGGGCGTCGTTTTCCGTCGGCGCTCACGCGCCGCGCCGCCCGGCGGGCCGAGTTGGCGGACTGGGCGCACGATACGCTCCGGCCGGTGGACTATGTGATCGGTGCCTGCCAGCTCATCCGCCGGCGGGCGCTGGATGAGGTCGGCCTGCTGGACGAACGGATTTTCTACGGTCCGGAAGATGTCGATCTGTGTCTGCGCCTGCACCAGGCGGGTTGGCAGGTGGTCTACCAGCCGGCCGCGGTGGTGACGCATGCCGAGCAACGCATCGCCCGTTCGGCCTTCTCGCGCATTGGCTGGAAACACCTGCGTGGCCTTGCCTACTACTTTTGGAAGCATCGGTATATAGTCTCTCGTCGGGCGCTGTACGCACGATTTCCAAACGCCCCGAGGGAGAGCAATACGTTGTGAAGCCCGTGTTTCCGTCTCAAACGCCAGGGTCTCAAACGCCAGGAAGAACACGCGACTCCGGAAGACGGTCACCCCGCAGAAGCGATCAGACCGTTCTCCTGCTGATGCTGGCCGACCTGGTGTGGGCCGGCATTGCGTATGGGAGTGCCTTTTCCCTGCGTGTTTATCTGCCCTTTCCCCTGACGGCGGATTTCCTGCCGGCTTCGCGTTTCGCGGAAGTGGTCCATCCCCTGCTGTTGCTCTTGGGGACGCAGGTGGCACTGCTCTATTTCTTCGGCTTGTACGACCAGCCGGCACTGCACCGGCGTGTCCGTTTGGTGACGCGGGTGGCGACGGCCCTCGGCATCCAACTGCTGGCCACCGCGGCGTGGTATTTCTTTCGGGGCGACTTGTCCTTCCCGCGCTCCGTGCTGGTCGTCTTTTGGGTGTTTAATACCCTGGGCATTATTGGCGTGCGGCTGTGGGCGAACCATCGCCTCGGACACTCCAGCCCGGTGCGTGTCCTGCTGATCGGTCTGGCGCAGGATGTGCGGATGTTTCTCTCCAGCCTGACGGACCTCCATCCGTCTCCCGGTCTCGATGTCGTCGGCGCAATCGGGTTGGAGGAATCCGCCTGTCAGACACCGGAAGAGGTGGGTGTCCCGTGGCTGGGCAGGATAGACGGTCTGCCCCAGGTCCTTGAACGGGTCGAGATCGATGAGGTGATTCTCCTGTCGTCCGCCAGTTGGAAAGACACGTTTGTTGACCGGCTGTTGAATCTGCCCAGCGGCCACATGGCGTCCGAACGGCCGCGCGTCCTCGTGGTCCCCTCCGTCTATGACATTCTGGTGGGACGGGTGTCGTCCGTGCGTCTGCACGATGTGCCCCTGGTCGAGGTGCTGAAAAATCCGCGTGAAGAACTGGCCTTTGTGATGAAAAGTCTCGGTGATCGCCTGATTGCCGGCGTCTTGCTGGTCGTGTGTTTGCCGCTGGTGTGCGTGGCCGCCTGCCTGATCAAACTCTCGTCGTCAGGGCCGGTGCTGTACCGGCAGCGTCGGGTGGGCCGGCACGGAAAGGAATTCACCCTGTATAAACTGCGCACCATGGTCAATGAGGCCGAGGCCCGAACCGGTCCGGTGCTGGCCCGCTCGGACGACAGCCGGGTGACGCCGGTCGGCCGCCTGCTGCGGGCCACCCGGATTGACGAAATCCCGCAGCTCTTCAACGTCCTCAACGGCTCCATGAGTCTGGTTGGGCCCCGCCCGGAGCGGCCCGAGTTTGTGGCCGAGTTTCAGCAGACGATTCCCGGTTATGCGGAACGTCTTCAGGTCAAACCCGGCCTGACCGGCCTGGCCCAGGTCAACGGCGAATACCACACCTCGCCCGAGTACAAGCTGAAATACGACCTGGCCTATATCTATAATTATTCGCTGTGGCTGGACGTCCGTGTCTTGACCGAGACGGTCAAGGTCATCCTGACCCGGCGTGGCGTATAGGATGCGGATGGTGCCGGCCCTGATACAGCCTCAGCGGTGGGAGGATGCTCTGCGGGTCAGCCTGCTGGTGCTGTTTTTTGCCGTCTGGAATCTCCCCATCGCCTTTCAGCAAACCGCGCTGGGCTGTCTGCTGGCCTGCCTCGGCTATACGCTGTGGCGGACCCGCGCTCTGCCCCGAACGCCGCTGTGGTGGCCCTTTGGCGCTTTTTTTGCCGCGCTCCTGGTCTCAAGCGTTCTGAGCCCCGATCCGCTTCAGTCCTTCATCGGCTATCGGAAAATGTGGCTCATGGGCGGCTGTCTGGCGGTCTTTGTGCTCGTCCGGAGTGGGCGGGAGGTCGAAAAACTGCTGACCGTGGCGCTCTGGGTCGCCGGAGCGGTTGCGGTGTACAGCATCGTGCAGCATTTTACCGGGCTCGATCTGGCCAAGACTCTGGTCGGCAAGGAGTCCAACCTTGACCCGTTCTGGTTTGGCCGCCAGGAGGGCTACCGGGTCAAAGGGCTGCATCCGTCCGGGATTACCTACGCCCATGCCCTGCTCTTTCCGCTGTGTCTGATCACCGCCCGGGGGTTGTCTCCCGGGCGGTTGAAAACGCAGCGTCTCCTGCTGGTCGGCGGGTGGGTGTGTATGCTGTTGGCCCTGTTTTTCTCCCTCACGCGCGGGGTCTGGGTCGCCTATGGCGTGGTGCTGGTCCTGTATGGGCTGATACAGGGCCGTCGCGCCGTGCTGGCCGTGGTTGGAGGGGTGGCGGTGTGCGGTCTGCTCTTTGTCAGTGCCGGGCCGGGGGTGCGCGAACGGGGCCTGTCGATCTTTGACTTTGAGGCCAATATCGGGCGCAGCCAGATCTGGCTGGCCAATATCGATATGATCACAGAGCGGCCCCTGACCGGCTGGGGGTTTGGGAACTATAAGCAGTTTCGGGAGGCGTTTTATCAGCGCTATCCCCAGGCCGACACCGATGCGCACGCGCACAATAATTTCCTCCAGATGTGGGTGGATACCGGCCTGCTGGGCCTGGCGGCCTTTCTCTTCCTGGTCGGCTCGATTATCATGACGGGCTGGCGTGCCTATGCGAGACAGCGGACCGAGCCACTGAAAAGCCTGACCCTGGGCTGCTGGCTCGGCCTGGTCGGGTTTCTGATCGGCGGTCTGACCCAGTATAACTGGGGGGACGCGGAAGTCGCGCTGGTGTGGTGGGCCACGGTGGGGCTGATGATGCGGGTCGCGAGCGGTTTGGAGGGGAGGGACTCAAGGGCCGTGTCAGCGATGGAAGCCCCGGTAAACTGAGCGGAACGCATGCAACGTCTGTGGGGCTATATTTATCAATACCGGTATCGGTATATGCGCGGCATCGCCTGTCTGGTGATGACGGCGACCCTGGCGATGTCCATCCCGTGGCTGCTCAAGCAGGCGGTTGAAGGGATCGAGCACGGCCGCCCGGTCCGCGAGATCGTGTCTACGGTCCTGCTCATTATCGGGATCGCCCTGCTCCAGGGGGTTGTCCGCTCTTTTTCGCGCTTTCTGATCTTCAACGTCGGGCGGGATATCGAGTACCAACTCCGCAACGAGTTGTTTGCCCATCTACAGACCCTCTCCCTGAGCTATTACCAGCGCCAGCCCATCGGCGACCTGATGTCACGCCTGGTCAACGACGTGACCGCGGTGCGTCTGCTGCTCGGCCTGGGCATCATTAATATCCTCAACACCCCGCTGTATTACGTGTATGCCATGGCGGCCATGCTGGCCATGGACCCGATCCTGACCCTGTTGGCGATCGCTCCGTATCCCTTCATGTTTCTGGTGGTCAGGGCGATGAGCCGCCAGCTCATGGAGCGTACACTCAACGTGCAGGCCGGTCTGGCCGACCTGTCGAGTCGCGTCCAGGAGAGCGTCAGCGGTATGCCGGTCATTCGTGCCTATGTGCGTGAGGCCTGGCAGAACGGCGTCTTTGGCGGGCTGAATGAGCGCTTCAAGACCGAGAATATTGCCCTGGCCCGCCTGCGCGGCCTGTTCCCGCCGCTGATGAAGGGCATATCCGGAACCGGGCTGCTGGTCGTGTTGTGGTACGGCGGCTCACAGGTCATTGCCGGCCGGCTCAGTTTGGGCGACCTGGTGGCGTTTATGGGTTACCTCCACCTGCTGGCCTGGCCGACCATGGCCATGGGCTGGCTGATCTCCCTGTATCAGCGTGGCAAAGCGGCCATGCAACGGCTGGAGGTGATCTGGCAGACCCGGCCCGATATCGTTGACGGTCGGGAGAACGGCGCGAGCCGGAGCGGGCAAACGGTGCGGGGCGAGATTGGGTTTCGGCACGTGGATTTTGCCTATCCGCTTGATGACCGGAGGCCGGGCGGCGAGGCGGGTAATGGGCATGTCCCTGACGGACGGACGGTCCTGCACGATATTACGTTTACGGTCCCGGCCGGAAAAACCGTCGGCATTGTCGGGCGTATGGGCGCGGGCAAGAGTACCCTGGTCCATCTGCTGCCGCGTCTGTTCGATGTCACACGCGGTGCCATCACCATTGACGGACGGGATATTCGGCTTTTTTCACTGGCCGAGCTCCGGCGCTGCATCGGTTTTGTGCCCCAGGATCCGTTTCTCTTTTCGGCCCGCATTGAAGACAATATCGCCTTTTCTCAGCCCGAGGTGGACGGCGGCGATGTGCGCCGGACGGCCGTCCTGGCCAGTGTTGACGGTGAGATTGAGGATTTTCCCAAAGGGTATGAGACCGTCATCGGTGAGCGGGGGATGACGCTCTCGGGCGGGCAAAAGCAGCGCCTGACGCTGTCCCGGGCCTTGCTGGCCGACACGCCCATCCTCGTCCTGGACTGCGCGCTGTCCAGCGTTGATGTGACCACGGAGGGGAAGATTCTCCAGGCGCTGCGGACGAGCACCACGGAAAAGACCGTGCTGATCATTTCCCACCGGGTGTCGGCCATCAGGGACGCCGACTTCATCGTTGTCCTGGATGCGGGACGGATCGTCGAGATGGGAACGCACACGGAGTTGGTCGAGCGGGGGAGCATGTATACGGAACTCTTTCAGGATCAGGCGCTCGAAGAGGAACTGGCGGAACTGTGAACCAGGGACAAGACGAAGCCGCCCTCGGCAAAACCTATGACCTGGCGCTCCTGCGCCGTCTGTGGGTCTATATCCGGCCGTACCGCGCGACCTTTATCGTGGCCGTGGTCTGTCTGCCGCTGACCTCCGCCTGTCTCCTGGCCCAGCCGTATCTGCTCAAGTTGGGCGTGGATTGGTATATTGAGCAGGGGGACGCTGCGGGGCTGACGCGCATTGGTCTGCTGTTTGCCGCCGCCCTGCTCGGCGAGTTTCTGTTTTTCTATGCGCAGTTCCAGGCCACGATGCTGGTCGCCCAGCGCAGTCTGGCCGATCTGCGGCGCGACTTGTTCACCCACGTGCAGGAACTGCCGGCGAGCTTTTTTGAGCGTACGCCGGTCGGGCGCCTGGTCACCCGTCTGACCACGGATGTCGATGCCATTAACGAGGCGTTCTCCGCCGGGACGCTGACCATCTTCATGGACATCCTGACCCTGGTGGGCATTGTCGTGATTATGCTGTCCATCGATTTTCACCTGGCGGTCGTGACGCTGGCCCTCCTGCCCCCGTTATTGCTCATCCTGAATTTTTTTCGGACCCGGACGCGGGTGACCTACCGGACCATCCGGGAACGCCTGGCGCGGATCAACGCCTTTCTGCAGGAAACCCTGTCCGGGATTATGGTGGTACAGGTGTTTGCCCAGGAACGAAAAATGTTTGCCGAGTTTGAGCAGCGCAATCGCGCCCACCGCGACGCCAACCACCTCTCCAATATGTATGAGGCCAGTCTGTTCTCCATTGTCGAGGCGCTGAGCATCATCTCGATTGCGCTTATGCTGTGGTATGGCGCGGGCCAGGTCGGCCAGGGTCTGGTCGCCCTGGGGACGCTGGTGGCTTTTATCGAGTATCTGCAGAAGTTCTTTGTGCCGATCCGGGAATTCAGTACCAAATACACCACCATGCAGACGGCCATGACCGCGGTTGAGCGCGTGTTTCAACTGCTGGACACGCCGGTCACGATCACCTCTCCGCCTGCGGCACATCGGCCGCACGAGGTGGCGGGCCGGATTGACTTCGAGCATGTCTGGTTTGCGTACAACGAGGAGGAATGGGTGCTGCGGGACGTGTCCTTTTCGGTCGCCCCTGGTGAGAGCATTGCCCTGGTCGGCGCGACCGGCGCGGGCAAGACCACGATCAGCAAGCTGCTCAACCGCTTTTATGATATTCAGCGCGGCCGCATCCTGGTGGACGGCGTCGATATTCGCGAGTGGGATATGCACGCCCTGCGCCGCCGGGTTGGCGTGGTGCTGCAGGATGTCTTCCTGTTTGTCGGCGATGTGGCCACCAATCTGAGTTTGGGCCGGACCGACCTGACGCCGGACGACCTGCGGCAGGCCGCCCGGCATGTGAATGCGGAGGGCTTTATTCGGGAGCTGCCGGGCGGCTACCACGAACACCTGCACGAGCGGGGCGCCAACCTGTCCGCCGGCCAGCGCCAGCTCCTGTCGTTTGCCCGCGCCTTGGCCTATGACCCGGCCATTCTGGTTTTGGACGAAGCCACCTCAAGCGTTGACCCGGAGACCGAGGTGCTCATTCAGGATGCGCTGACCAAGCTGATGCAGAACCGGACCACCCTGGTGATTGCGCATCGCTTCTCCACCATTCAGAATGCCGACCGCATCATCGTTCTGCACAAGGGCCGGCTGCGGGAAGTCGGCACCCATCAGGCATTGATAGCGCAGCGCGGCATTTACTGGCGCCTCTACCAATTGCAGTACGCCCACGCCGCCGGCACCGCACCAGCCCACACGGACGGACCCGTTCTGGAAGAAATATAGCGAGGCGGCTATGCGGGTGCGGCATTGGGTCCTATTGACTTGCCTGTGCGTGCTGCCGGCCTGCACGCCCTTGTATATTCTGCGGGCCGGCTATGAAGAGGCAAAAATTCTGTGGTACCGCAGACCGATTGCCGACATCTTGCGGCAGCCCGGCCAGCTCGACCTGTCCACCCAGGAAAAGCTCCGGCTCGTCCTACGCGTCCGGGACTTTGCCGAGCAGGACCTCGGCTTCCGGGTCGGGGGGAGTTATGGCAGCGTGTCCGAACTCCCCTCGCCACCGACCATTTACGTGGTCACCGCGGCCCACCGGACGCGTTTGGAAGCCTATACCTGGTGGTTTCCCATTGTCGGCCGGGTCTCCTACAAGGGGTTTTTTGAGAGCGCGCAGGCCGACGCGGAGGCCCGGCGTTTGGAGACGCAGGGGTTTGACACCTATATTCGGACCGCGGCCGCCTTCAGTACTCTGGGCTGGTTTGCCGACCCGCTTCTGCCGCAACTGCTGGGATATGATGGGGTCACCCTGGCCAATATCGTGCTGCACGAGCTGTTTCACAATACGTTTTATCTGTCCGGGCAGACGGCCTTTAACGAATCGCTCGCCAATTTTGCCGGGTATCGCGGCGCCATCGCCTTTTTTGTCAAAGCGCACGGGGAGACCCACGCTCTGACCCGACACCTGCGAGCCACCTGGGAAAAGGAGTTGGCCGTTTCCCACTTTCTCGAACAGGCCCGGCAGCGGCTGACCGCGTTATACGACTCGGCCTTGCCCGAAGCGGGAAAGCTGGCGCAGCGCAAAGACGTATTCACCCAGCTCCAGGAAGAATTTCGCCAACTGCCCGGGGCTGTTGCGCAAACCTCCGATTTTGCCTCCGTGCAGCTCAATAACGCGGTCATCCTGCACTATCTGACCTATCTCCAAGACCTGCGCGTCTTCGAGCGGGTGTACGAGCAAAACAATCACGACCTGCGGCAGACACTGGACGCCATCACCGCCACGGCCGAGGATGCAGAGCAGCCGTTTGAGGCGGTGAGAAGAGTAGCCTATTAAAAATAAAGCTGATATCTATGGTCGTAATCGCTGCTCTACCGGCCGCGTTTGGTTCGTCACGCTTCTTCGCGGGAGCCAAGGCGGAGCGAACCTGAGGTAGGCTCCTGAAGCCTGTTTTTTCGCTCCCAGAGGAGAAGAAGCAGGTCCATGAAAGTGGCAGTGATCTACAACAAGCGGGAAGTCCATCCCTCGGACGTGATTAACACCTTCGGCCCGCAGACCAAGGAAACCTATAATCCACATACCGTAGAACTCGTGGCCTCGTCCCTGGAAAAGGGCGGTCATAACGTCCGCGTGGTTGAGGGCAATATCGATGTCGCGGATGAGTTGCGGGACTTCATGCCGCGCGTGTTGGCCGGGGAACGGCCGGGCATGGTCTTTAATATGGCCTACGGCATCCAGGGGCAGAGCCGTTACACCCATATGCCGGCCATGCTGGAAATGCTGGGCGTTCCCTATGTGGGCTCCGGCCCCCAGGCGCACGCCGTCGCGCTGGACAAAATCATGGCCAAGATCGTGTTTCAGCAACACGGTGTGGCAACTCCGGGATTCTGGTTTTTTGCCAGGCCGGACGACGATATGGACGGCGTCACCTATCCCGTCATTGTCAAACCCAAGATGGAAGCCGTCTCCATGGGTCTCAAGATCGTTGACAACAAGGACGACCTGCGGGAGGCCGTTAAGGAGATTATCGACAACTATCATCAGCAGGCGCTGGTCGAAGCCTTTATTGCCGGCCGCGAGTTCGCGGTGGGCCTGCTCGGCAACGGCCCGGACCTGGAGGTGCTGCCTATTGTTGAATTCGACTTTGGCGGCGACCCCAACGCGATTCAGACCCAGGACAATAAACTCCAGCAGCCGGTACAGAAAATCTGTCCGGCCAAGCTGTCCGACACCATGACGGAAGAACTCCGTCAGTTGGCCCGGGCCTCATTCGATGCGCTGGGGCTGTACGACTTCTCCCGCATTGATGTGCGTATGGACGCTGACGGCAAGCCCTACGTCCTGGAAATCAACTCGATGGCCAGTCTGGGGAGAACCGGGTCGTACGTGCATGCCGCCCAGACCGCCGGCTACACTTATGAAACGCTGGTCAACCGCATGCTTGATGTTGCTGCCGTCCGGTATTTTGGCCGGCCCGACCCAAACGTCATCAGTCTCCCGAACCGGGAAAAGAAGCCTGATGAGACGCAACCCTTGCGTGTCCAGGTGCGGTCTCACATCCGCAGCAACCTGACCACTATGGAAGACGACCTGCGTTCCATGGTTGGAATGGATACCTACGTCTATAATTCCGAAGGGGTCAACGAATTCGGCAGTTGGCTCTCCAAGGTCCTGAGCCAGTTGCGATTCAAAAGACAGGTCTATCCGCAGACCGAAGTGGGCAACGTCCTGTACTTCTCCAATCACGATAGTAAACGCAACGATATCCTGCTGCTGTCCCACCTCGACACCCTCTATTCCTATCGCGACTTTGTCTCCTTTCGCGAGGAGCGCGGGCGGTTCTACGGTTCGGGAGTTACCGAGAGCAAGGGCGGTCTGGCGGTCATGCTGGCGGCCCTGCGGGCGCTGCGTTTCACTCGCCGCCTGCACCGCATCCGCTGCGGTGTCCTGCTGACCACGGATGACGCCCTGGGCGGCCGCTTCAGCCGGAAGATCGTTGAAGAACTCGCCCTGAACTCTCACTATGTCGTCGGTCTCAAGAGCGGCAGTCTTGAGGGTGGCATTGTGACCTCGTGTTCGGGTCGGAGTGATTTTCAGATTGAAGTATCGAACAGCAAGACCGGCGAGAACGGGAAGTTTCCTGACGTGATCAAAATCCTGTGTCAAAAGCTGACCGCCTGGGACAGACTGACATCCGAAGAGAGCGGCATCTTTATCAAGCCGACCCAGCTCGAAGGGCGCACGCTGTATGGCCTGGCTCCCGACTTTGCGAGTACTGCGCTTTCCGTACAATTTCGTGAGCCGGACCAGGGGGAACGACTCGAAGAGCAGATCCGGGGGATTGCGCGGAGAAATCTCCCGCCGCGCTGTCAGGTCCGGGTGTCCAGGCGGGTATCGCGGCTTCCTGTTGTCGATAACGAAAAGGATCAGGAATTCTACGACCATGTCGAACAGGTGGCCAAACGATTAGAAGTCAAAGTCTGCCAGGCGCATCGGGACACTTCGTCTGATATCTGTCACGTCCCGGACCGGATTCCCGCCCTGGACGGATTTGGCCCGATCGGCGGCGCGACGCAGACCCCCAACGAGTATATTCTGCGCGACAGCTTAATCGACCGTGCTGCCGTCCTGGCGATGACCATTCGCCTTGCCGCAGAGGGATTCCAGGCATGAAGATCGCCACCTCGGAGGGCCGTTTCGCCCCAACCGCAGATCAAAAAGCGGCGGCTGCCGAAAACGGCATGGTCGCCACTGCCTTTCCCGATGCCACCCAGGCTGGCGTCGAAATGCTCCGGCAGGGCGGCAATGCCGTCGATGCGGCCTGCGCCGCCGCTCTCGCGGTCGGGGTGTGCGAACCGCAGGCCAGTGGAATTGGCGGGCAGACGATGGCCATTCTGCACCTCCGGGGGAAAACCATCACCATCGATGGCTCGACCCGCGCGCCCTCGCTCGCCCATATCAGTCAGTTCGACAAGGGCGATCACGCGGTTGGCTATCGAGCCACCACGGTCCCCAGCACCGTGGCCGTCCTGGGCTATCTCAATTTTCGGTACGGCAAACTGGATTGGTCAACCGTCGTACAACCGGCCATCCGGATCGCCCAGGACGGCTATGCGATCACGCCGCTTCAGCATGACCTCCAGGACCGCTCGCTGGAACAGTTCCTGGCCATCCCGGCACGTTCCGGAGCGCGCTATTTTCTCAAGGAAGGCAAGGTGCCGTACGGTGCCGGGGAGATTTTCAAGCAGCCTGAACTGGCGGCCACCCTGGAACATATCGCCGCTCATGGGCCCCGGTCGTTTTATCAGGGCAGGATCGCTCAGCAAATTGATGCGGACATGCGGGCCAATGACGGGTTTTTGCGCGCGGATGACCTGGCGCTCATACCGTGGCCGGTTGAGCGGCCGGCCCTCAGAAGACGGTACCGGGACCTGTCTATTGTCACCCTTCCTCCGCCTGCCGCCGGGCGCACGCTGCTGCTCGTGCTGTTGATGCTCAGCCACCTGCCGTCCAGGTTTCTGCGGAGCCGCTCAAAGGAGTCCTATCACTTTATCGCCGAAACCTTTCGTAAGGCGTTTTTGCAACGTCGTGAGCGTCCGTTTGATCCGAATACCTACCCCCAGTTTCCCGATAAAAAGATGATCAACCGGAAGTTTGCCAAAGAACTGGCAAAGTCGATTCGGGACGATATGGATATCCATCTCCCATTGATTGACCCGCCTGAGGGACCGAGTGAGACCACTCACCTGTCCGTTATGGATGCGGAAGGCAACGCCGTTGGGATTACGCAGTCAATAGAGCTGGTTTATGGCTCAAAGGCTGCCGCCGCGGAGCTTGGTTTTCTCTATAACAATTATATGGATGCCTTTGAGGTCAAGAATCCGGCTCATCCCTTTTATCTCAGACCCAACGGGGTTCCCTGGACTTCGGTTGCGCCGGCCCTGATTTTTCATGACGACAAACTCTGGATGGTGACGGGCAGTCCGGGGAGTGAACGCATCTTTTCAACGGTCGGCCAGTTTCTGGTCCACTGCGGTGATGGCAGGCTGTCCATGGATGAAGCCATGCGGCATCCCCGCTTTCACTGTTCTATTGGGGGCAAGCTCAGCATTGAGGCCGACCGCTTTGATCCCAGCGTGGTCAGTTATCTTGAAAACATGGGCTATAAGATTGACCGGCGCAAGCCCTACGCCTTCTACCTTGGCGCGATTCATGCAGTCCTGAAATGCCAGACGCGGAACGGCTTTCAGGGGGTGGCCGAAGTCCGTCGGGACGGGACGGCAGGGGGCCTGTAATGGACACGCTGCCCGTCTTGCTTTCCATCCCGCACGGCGGCATGGGGGTGCCTGCCGAGGTGAAGGACAGGGTGTGTCTCGACCCGCTCGATATTCACGACGATATCGATCCTTTTGTGCGGGAGATATACGACCTCGGCCAAAAAGTCGCCGCGGTGGTCGCCACGCATATTCCTCGTACCTTCGTGGACCTGAACCGCGCCCGCGACGACCGGCCGCCCCGGAACCCGGACGGTGTGGTCAAGACGCTGACCTGTGTGGGCAAGAAGATTTACGCGCGTGGGCAAGAACTTGATGCCGCGTTAATCGACACCCTGCTGGAACGATACTATGCACCGTATCACCAGCGGCTTCGCGCCGCCGTCCACAACTCGACAATCAAGCTGGCCCTTGATTGTCATTCCATGCAGGCGGTCGGGCCGCAGATTTCGCCCGACGTGGGCCAACCCCGTCCCCTCTTCTGTTTGGGCAACGCCCGGGGTCAGGCCTGTCCGCCGGAGACCGCCCGGCGCCTGGCCGACTGCTTACGGCGGGCCTTTGAGCTGCAAGAACACGAAGTGACGCTCAATCAGCCGTTTTCGGGTGGCTATATTACGCGTACCTACGGCGGCAGGCCCCTGCCCTGGATTCAGGTTGAGATGAACCGTTCGCTCTATTTGGCAGCGCCCTGGTTTGAGCGGGAAACCCTGGCTATGGACTCCAAACGGCTGAGCGAATTGAAGCGCCGCTTCGAGAGGGCTCTCACCCTTTTCTTTGAATCCGCATGATACCATCATGTGTGGATTTTCTTACTTCCTGTTTTCATGAGCGTTGCTGCTTCACCTTTGTAGTCGGAATCCCTGATTCCTGTGACAAACCTTTCAGGAGGAGCCATGAATTTTTCCAGTTGGACGAACGTCCTGGAGCACATATCAGAGCGTCTCGCTCCGATGCTGCCTGCGGCCCTGGGCGCGGGCGGCCTGCTGTTGGTGGGCTGGATTGCGGCGATTATTGCCCGTTTCCTCACGAGAAAGATTATCGTGGCGGCTGTCGCCCGCATCAACACACAGTTCCGTCTGGCTGAAAGTCTCAGCGGAACGAGACTCGCCGAGGATGCCCCACGGATCATCGGAACGCTCGTGTACTGGGTCGTGCTGTTGTTCTTCGTGGCTGCTGCGATCGACAAGCTGCCCCTGCCGGTCGTGACGGACCTGTTGCAGAGTATCGCCTATTACCTGCCCCGCGTCCTGTTAGCGGTCGTGCTGGTCTTTATGGGACTGGGCGCAGGAATTCTGGTCAATCGGTGGACGACACGGGTGGCGGCGGCGGCCGGCGTCGAGTATGCGTCAGTTCTCGGACGGGTCGCCCAGATAGCCGTCCTTGTGGTTGCCCTCCTCGTTGGGGCGCAGGAAATCGGCCTGGAGAGCGGACTCTTCACAACGACGATTCTCATCATTATTGCCGCAACCCTGGGGGGAGTAGCGCTCTCGCTCAGCCTGGGCTCAGGCCCGATTGTGAGTAACATCATGGCCTCGTACTACGCGGCAAAGGCATACCGGGTCGGCGATGTCGTGCGTGTAGCCGGCATTGAAGGCATCGTGCGAGAAATCACCCCCACGTCCATTGTGCTTGATGCGGCTGACGGTCAGGTGCATCTCCCGGCAAGAAAGTATTGTGACGAAATATCGGTAGTACTGAGGAGGGACTGATGCAGACGGCTACGCAAAGGGCGGCATATGTGCATATGAACCGTCACCCCGAGGAAGCGGCACGGGTGTTGGAAGGATTCTCGCCGAGTGAAATCGTGGCCGCCTTGCAGGCAGCGCCCGTCGAGAGCGCTGCCGGTGTGCTTGCCTGCTTTGCTCCCGTCCTGGCCGGTTCATGCCTCGCCCACTGGCCGGAGGGAGAGCGTTCGCGGGTCGTGGAGCAGGTGCCAGTGTCGATTGCCGCCGCGCTGTTGCGCCACCTGGAACCGGCGGTCCGGGAAGATGCGCTCGGTGGTCTTTCGGCCACTGCTCGGGTGTCGCTCGATCAAGCGCTGAAGTATCCGGCCCAGTCGGCCGGGGCGCTCGCCGACCCGTCGGCGCTCACGCTCCACTCCGACCTCACGGCAGGAGAAGCGCTGACCCGTCTCAGCGAAAGCGGCGGTCCGGTCGCCTCTCGGGTCTTCGTGCTTGACCGCTCCCAGCGTCTTGTGGGTGCTGTGACACCGGGCCAGTTGCTTGGTAGCAGACGTGATACGCCTGTCGAGTCTTTGGAACTGGACACGACGCCGGGGATGCCTTCCCATGCCAGCGCCCAGACGCTGGGTGCCAGGCACGCGGCGCCGGAACCCATTGCGGTTGTGGATTCGCAGGGAACATTCCTGGGGACTATTGGAGCCGATACCCTCAAACATCTGGAGACCCGGAAGAGTCGCCCCCCGGCCATGCACCTGCTGGCCTCCCTCAGTGAGTTCTACTCACTCGGACTCAGTGAGATGTTCGGAGGGTCGAGTGCCGGTTCCCCTGTGACCAATCAGCCGGGAGAGACGCGCCATGCCAACCGCTAGCCTTGCAGTCGAACGATTGCTCGCCCGGGACTTTTTTGAACGCCATCCGGAGGAAGCGGCGGATCACCTCGAAACCTCGACGCCATCCGAGGCGGATGAGATGCTCTCCCACGTGGCGCCGGAAACGTGTATCGAAGCATTCCGCCGTCTGTCGCCGGCAAAGGCCCTGGATATTCTCGCGGAGATCGATCTCGATCACGGCAGACAACTGATCCGCAATTTGGACCCTCCCCAGGCCGGCGCATTGTTGGGCGGACTCGGGACACAACGCTGTGACGACCTCCTGGCGGGTTTGGCGCGGGCAGAGGCGAAGGAGTTGCACACTCTCATGCAGCATCCCGCGGACAGTGCCGGCCGGCTCATGGACCCCCGCATTACGGTTTTTCAGCCTGATATGACAGTCGAGGAGGCCCTGGAACGGCTGCGGTCGATACGACAGCGACGGCGCGTGCTTGATCTGTTGATTGTGGACCGCGACGGGCGTCTGTCCGGGACTGTTCCCATTCAAGAGGTGGTGCTGGCCGAGGCGGAAACGACCCTGCTGTCCCTGGTCACCGGGGTACCGGTGGCCGTCTCCGCATTCACCACCCGTGAAGAGATCGTCGAGACTATGGAGCGCCACAAGCTGACCAGCATTCCGGTGGTCGACTATGACAACAAGCCGCTGGGGATCATCCGGCTCAACGAAATGGTGTCCGCGGTCGAAGAAGAACTCAGCGCCGACCTCGTCAGCATGACGGGCGCGAGCAAGGAAGAGCGCGCCCTTTCGAAAGTGAGCTTCGCCATTCGCAAGCGCCTGCCCTGGTTGCAGATCAACCTGGCCACCGCATTCCTGGCGGCGGCTGTGGTTGGAGTCTTCGAGGATACGATCTCCCGGTTCACCGCGCTCGCCGTCCTGTTGCCGGTTGTGGCCGGTCAATCGGGCAACACCGGCGCGCAGGCCCTGGCCGTCGTTCTGCGCGGGCTGGCCCTGCGTGAGATCACCCTGCGCCACTGGCCCCAGGTCGTGACCAAGGAATTTGCTGCCGGCCTGGTGAACGGTCTGGGCGTCGCCCTTGTCACTTGTGCCGGTGTCTACGTGTGGAGCGGGTCGCCCGGACTGGTGCTCGTCATCGGCCTGGCGATGGTGCTGGCGATGGCCATTGCCGGCGTTGCCGGAGCGCTGATCCCCGTGCTCCTGGCGAGAATGGGGCAGGACCCGGCGCAGTCCTCCTCCATCGTGCTGACCACGGTCACCGATGTCTTTGGCTTCTTCAGTTTTCTTGGGCTGGCGACCGTGTTTTCATCGCTGTTATGAATCGGGTTCACAGAGCGGAGGGGCAAAGATGACGATGCTGCTTGTCGTTGCCGGGTTGACGGTTCTGATATCGAGCATGTGCTCGCTGTTCGAAGCCACACTGTACTCGACCCGTATCGGGTCGCTTGAGGCCGAGCGGGCAGAGGGGAAACACGCCCGCCTGGCCGAGCGGTTCATCGCCATGAAGGCGAACATCGCCCGCCCGACCTCGGCGATCCTGATACTCAACACGATTGCGAACACGGCCGGGGCAACACTCTGCGGAATGTACGCCGCGCAGATGCTGGGCGCAGTCTGGGTGCCGGCGTTTTCCATCGGTTTGACCGTTGCCATCCTGTTTGTGGGCGAGATTCTTCCCAAGACGTACGGGGCAACCCACTGGCGCACCATCTGGCATCTGATCGTCTGGCCGCTGACGCTGATGCAGAGAGGTCTTGCACCTCTCATTCGGGTCACGCAGGCGTTTACCGGCTTCTTTACCGGCGGCCTGGGTGTGCCCGCCGTCACGGAGGATGAGATTCGGGCCGATATCCATCTGGGACGGAAGGCGGGCGAGTTGTCCGCCTCGGAACTGCAACTCCTCAACGCGGTTTTTCATTTTGACGATATGCTGGCGCGCCAGGTGATGGTTGCCCGCCGGGATGTGGTGTTCTTCGATGTGCACTGGTCGCTTGAAAAATGCCTGGAAATCGCCAAGGACACGCGCCACACGCGCTTTCCGCTGTGTATCGGGTCACTGGACGAGGTGATCGGGCTGGTTCACGTCAAGGACCTGCTGGGCCTGACGGGCGACGACGATGGCGTTCTCAGGTCGGTCGCGCGGCCTATCCGACATATCCCCGAGACCCTGCCGATCAGCCGGCTCTTGCGAGAGATGCAGAGCACCCACCAGCAGATGGCCCTGGTTGACGATGAGTTCGGTTCGGTTGTCGGTGTCATTACCATGGAGAACGTGGTTGAGCAGATTGTCGGCGACGTGCAGGACGAGTTTGACAGCGAGCCGCCGGAAATCGTGCCCGAAGGTGCCGATATCTTCAAGGTGAGCGGGCAGTTGCCGATCGAGCGAGTGAACCGGGAGCTGGGGCTTGATCTGTATGCGCCCGATGTGGATACGCTGTCGGGGCTGCTGGTCAGCCGCTTGAATCGGCTGCTCAAGGTCGGCGACCAGGTCCGCCTCCGAAACGCGGTTGCCGAGGTGGTTGAGGAGCAAGGCGGCCGGGCGGTCCAGGTGCGGATGCGCATTGCCCAGGGCGATGCAGGCGAGGAGCTACCTCCTGAAGAGAGCAAACACTGACTCTCATACCCTTGCCGCCCTCATGGAAGCGCTCGGGAAATGGATGCACACTCCAGGAGCCAGGGAGAAGCAGACATGGACAAGGAGAAGCAACTGGACATGATGTATGAAGAGATCAAGGACCGGTTACGCAAGATTCATCTTGAGGTGGTCAAATCAGATAAGACGTTACATCTTGCAGACTTGTCAAATGAGGGTCCTCCCCGTACGGAAACCGGGTGTGAATTGCCTAGATTCGACCGGGTTTGCTCTGTCACCCTCCATTCTGACCACATTGTTTTGGCCGCTGAAGAGCTTGTGGGGAAGGCGATAGAGCTGAGACTCCGAGAGGGCGGTCCGAGGGATGGTGTGCCGTGGTGGGTCATGCACCATGAGAAGCTAGAACCATCCGTCAGCCATAAACAATCCGCCAGTCATACCCAGGTATTGGAAGAAGTTGAAGAGTTTTTGCAGAAGGTCATGAAGGCCCTGCTGGAGATGGTGAACTGACCCCACGACCCCCGTCTCCCCACCGGGGGAGGGCGATGCAGGCGAGGAGCTATCGCCTGAAAAATCAGACACATAGAGCGGACTGGCGGAGCATCGCTGGAGCAAATCATGATGCTGTGTAGCAGCATCATGATTTGCTCTCGGTCTGCTGAAGAAACGAGACTGCGGCCTGGGCGACTTCGCCCTCTCTGGCCATAAAGAAATGGTCCGCGCCGCTCAGGGTTTCGAGCTGCTTGGGGGCTGATATTTTTGCAACCAGCTCGGTCAGGTCGGGGATGGGGGAGTAGCTGTCCCGGTCGCCGCTGATGAGCAGGATCGGTTTGGTCACGTTGACAAGAAATGCCGGGTCGCGAAAGCCAAGCGGGAACGCGACGCCAATCAGGCGGTGGACGCGGTCGTCTTCCGCCCCGGCTTGCAGGCCGACCATCGAGCCAAACGAATAGCCGGCAACCACGACGGTCGAGACGGGCTGCCGGTCCAGCAGAGCCGTGACCGCCGCTTTCACATCCTCGCGCTCGGCCTCGCCTTCGTCGTGGGTGCCTTCACTGCGTCCCACCCCACGGAAATTGAATCGCAGCGTGGCGATATTCTCCTTTTGGAAGGCGTGGGCCAACGCTGACACTACGTTGTTGTGCATTTCGCCCCCATACAGCGGATGGGGATGACACAGCACCGCTCCAAGCGCGGGAGCCTGGTGTGAGGTCGAAAGGAGCCCTTCCAGGGTGATGGTGTTATCGCCCTCGCCAACCGGAAAGGTGATGTGCTCTTCCATATCTTCCTCCTTTTTGTTGTCTCACTCGGGTAGGCGAAAATACTGTGGAACACAAGTGGGACGCGCAACGGTAGTGGTGAAAGAAGAACGCTAGAGCGGTTTACGATACGTTGTAGCCGTGCCAGTCCGCGCTCGTCGGGAAGGATACGGGCCTGCCCTAAGCGGTCGGGGGGGGTGTGGCTCCCCGCCTGGGAGAGCGGCCATCTTGGCCGCTTGCGGGCTGGAAGCCCGCACTCCTTAAGGAGGAGAGAGACGCGCTACACGGCATCGTAATTTGCGCTAGGTAAACGTATTTCCCCCACTCACAGAATTGTCTTTTTTGAGAAAGGATATTCATACACGCCAACACGGCGGGTGGCGCGGTCGTGGGCAAGTGTAAGAACATCAGGGACTTACGGGCCGAGGCTGGGCACGCGCGGGTGAACGACTTAGGGAAAAGGATCGCCCTGCCGAAAAATCTTCAGACAGAAGGCAAAGAGCGGGACGGCCGCCCGTGGCCTCGGCCGTGGGTGGGCAACGCTCGGGAGGCTACCGCGGGCGTGTCTGGCATGCTTAGGCCGGTGGCTGCGTCGTGCGGAGAGCCGCCAGACAGGTTGCCACGATCGCCTCGCTGGCCGTGGCTTCGGCCGTAATGACCTCGGCGGCACCGGCGGATTGCAGCGAGTCCTTGTCCATCTCGTACGGGGCTCGGGCGATCACCGCGACGTGCGGGGCGGTCGCCCGAATTGTACGGACGGCGGATTCGGCGGCACTCGTGTCGTTGATATTCACGACCACCAGACGGGCCTGCCGGCAGCCCAACTCCTCCAGCACCTCCTGTTGCGCAACGTCTCCGAGGACGGCCCGGTCGCCGGCGGCGTGGGCCGCGCGGACCTTGTCCGGGTTCCGGTCAACCGCGACATAGGTCAACCCCATCCCTCGCACAGCCCGACAGACGCGCTGGCCCGTCAGACCATAGCCGGCCACGATGACATGGCCGCTGGGCGGCTCGGGCAGATCGATGCCGGGTGGTTCTGCCCCCAAGAGTCGGTTCAGCCAGGGCACATACGCCGCACCGCCGACTAGGCTGGGCCCAAACGCAATGGTCAGCGGTGTCAGCAGCATGGAGAGGACAATGGCCATCAGCAGATTGTGGGCCAGCGCGGCTGTGAGGAGGTCGGTTCCGTAAGCGGCGTTCAAGAGCACGAAGGAGAATTCCCCAATCTGGCACAGCGTGGCGGCGGACAGGATGCCCACCCGCAAGGGCAGGCGGAGGAGCAGCGCGGTGCCGAGAATAATCGCGAACTTGCCGATGAGGATGACGCCCAGGAGCCCGACGGTCGCTAGCAGGTGCGCACCGATGTCCGCCACATTCAGCAACATGCCGACAGACACGAAGAACAGACTGGCCAGGACCTCGCGGGCCGGGATTACCTCTGACATCGCCTGGTGCCGAAACTCGCTGCCCGCGACGACCAGGCCGGCCAGAAACGCCCCGAGGGCCAGGGAGATGCCCGCCACCGATAATGCCCAGGCCGTGCCGAAGCAGACGAGAAAGACGCTCAGAATGAAGAGTTCGCGCTCGCGGGTCCGGGCCACGAACGCGAGCAAGCGGGGGACGACACGGCGCGCAGCGAGCAACACCCCCACGAGGACCATGAGGGCCGTGCCGACCGTCATGGCAATGTCCCCGATGGCGCCCCCTTCTCCAGCCAGGTAGGGCACGGCCAACATCATCGGCACCACACACAGGTCCTGGAAGACGAGGATGCCAACCGCCAGGCGGCCGTGCGGCGCTTCGAGTTCGCCGCTCGTGGAAAGCGCACGCAAGACGATGGCCGTGCTGGAGACCGCGACGACACAGCCCAGGAAGAGCGCGGGGCCGAGCGACAGTCCGAACCACATGGCCAACACTGCCGTGCACGCAACCGTGAGGGCGATCTGCAGCCCCCCGCCCAGCAGGATGACTTTCCACAGACGCTGGAGCCGGTCGAGCGAGAGTTCCAGCCCGATCCCGAAGAGCAGGAGGACGACGCCCACCTCGGCCAGGACCTCGACATGATGGGCGTCGTTGATGAGCCCGAGGCCGGTCGGCCCGACGAGCGCCCCGGTCAGGATGAACCCGGCAATCGAGGGAAAGTGCGCGCGCCTCAGGAGGGTGACGACCGCCACCGCCACCCCCAACACAATGACCAAGTCTTTGAGATATGCGACTTCAGGCATACGCGCAGTGTAGCAGAAATGGATGCTTCTCCCACGAGAATAGCAGACATGAGCGTAGAGAGTTTAGCAGATGGGAGACGCGGGGGCCGGTTTCGGGCGATTTGCGATGAGGCATTAACGCAACAAGTAGACCTGATTGTGATGGGTTCACACGGGCGGATCGGACTCGCCCATGTGTTTATCGGCAGCGTAGCCGAGCGGGTGATCCGCCATGCTCCGTGTCCGGTGCTGGTGACAAAGCTCTCATATCTAATTATTCATTTTCGCTGTCTGTCCGTACGACCTCAACCGAACAGTGTGACCGCGAGGAGATCGCGGCTGACACGCTGCCGAGAAAGAATCTCCCGATTCCGCGTAGCCCCCGTGCCCCGACAAAAATGCAGTCTGCATCCCAACGCTCAGTTGCTTCTACAAGAACCTGCTTTGGGTTGCCGCTGAGGATATGGGGAGAGGCGGCGAGCCCTGCCCCCCGTAACTGCTCGACCACCGCTTCAACCAAGGCTTGGACCCGTTCTTGGACGTCTTGTGTTTGCTCATACGTTTCGCGCCAGAGTATGGCTGTGGCCAAAACAGGGTTAATGACCGCAACGACATAGACCCTCGTGTCCGAAGGCCAGGACCGTTGGGTCAGTGTACGCACCGCAGCGTCCGCCCCAGGTGAGCCATCGACGCCAAGAACAATTCGTATGGGAGAGTCGGCTTGTTTATTTTGACCCCGTGACACTCGTACTGAACACCGTGCTTCCGTCACGACTTTCTGAGAGACACTGCCCAGCATGAGACGGTCTAGAGGAGAACGACCGTGCGAACCAAGAACAATCAGGTCTGGCTTCCAGTCATGTGCCTCTTTGAGCACTGCCCAGGCGGGGGAATCGGCACCGGCTTCGGCTGAAACTTCCCAGCTCGGAGAGTTCGCTTGTACCCGTCTGCAAGCCCGGACTGCAAGCGCCCGAGCCTCCTCTACCGCGTGCATCGCCTTTTCGTGAGCCTGATTCCGAGCCGCAATAACCCGCTTTTCCCGTACTGTTATGACTGGCTGGAGACACACTTCTTTGTCTGGCCTTGGGGCGACCCAGACATCGGCGACCGAGAGAATTCTCGCCTTCACCTCGGCCGGTAGTCCTGCTCGGCGGAGGTCGTTTAAGGCCGCGTCGGCACAGCTCGAACCGTCATAGGCAATCAGAATCTTCATGGGCCTCCTCCCCGGGTGAAAGGTCGGGTACCAGGACAATGACCCCACTTTGAAGTTCAAAGTGCAGCACTTGGCGGGTCGAACTGTACCAGTTGGCTTCGAAGTGTACCAGCGCCAGCGGGAGTGGGACTATTGGTCCCGTGGGGAATTGGTATATGGTGGCTCGCTGCTAGTGCTCCCGCGGAGGCCGTTTCGTCACATGTCATCGCTAAAGATTCCGCTACGCCGGCTCTCTACCCCCTATACAACGCGACTACCGCCTACTCCTCCTCACCGGCATCCCCGAGATAGATTTTGTGTTCCATCCCCGACCATAGCTCCCTGATCCACAAGTGCCTAACCCTCTCCGGATAGTATAGCTGTCACCTCAGCTCTCTCATTATAAAAAATGCTTCGGGACAGGTCGGCTATTCTCCGTTCTACATCTTGATCTTCGCCGAACCGTCCTTACCTTTGCCTAAGACATGTATCCATGCGGGAGAGCGTTTTCTCGCCAGCCGCACTGATTTCGTCGATCAGGTTATAGCGCATGATCGCCCACACGGCCGCCAGCCCGTCTTTCCAGTTGATTTTTTTCCCCTCGGCATAGGTTCGCCCGGCATACGAGATGGGGACTTCATAGAGCCGGGCCCCCCGCTGGGCAATTTTGGCGGTAATCTCCGGTTCAAAGCCAAACCGGTCCGAGCGCAGAGGGAGCCCCTGGATGACCTCTGTCCGAAAGACTTTATAGCCGGTCTCCATATCGGTCAGATGCAGACTGGTGAACAGATTCGACAGCAGGGTCAGAAACTTATTGCCGATCGAGTGCCAGAAAAACAGCACCCGCCGGGGAGAACCCGCAAAGCGTGAACCGTAGACCACTTCGGCTTTGCCGTCCAGGATGGGACTGAGCAGGGAGACGTAGTCCGCCGGGTCGTATTCCAGGTCGGCGTCTTGAATGAGCACGATGTCGCCCGTGACCGCCCGAAGGCCGGTGCGGATGGCCGCGCCTTTGCCCCGGTTGTGGGGGTGGAAGAGGACGGTGAGGGTACACGCCGGCGCGTCCGGGGGGAGGCCGAGGGACTGAGCAGGTGGGGCAAACTCGGCTTGGATGGTGCGCAGGATGTCTCGTGTCCCGTCGCTCGACCCGTCGTCCACCACAATCAGCTCTTTGGCAAACGGGGTACGGGCAACGCGCTCAAGAATAACCCGGATCGTCGTCGCTTCATTATAGGCGGGGATAATAACAGACAGTAACACGCAATATCCTTACCTTCGGCCAAAGAGTGGCAGCGCCACAGTGGGGGTATTCAAGGACTTTTGCCCCAGCTTCGTTGGACCGGGTTTCTCAGTGCGCTTCAGCAAGGCGCCTTCGATC
This sequence comes from Candidatus Binatia bacterium, assembly GCA_022820725.1. Lineage (GTDB taxonomy): Bacteria > Desulfobacterota > Binatia > Bin18 > Bin18 > Bin18. Next base: position 203,557 of record JAJEFA010000001.1, on the reverse strand, counting down.
AGAGTGCCTGATGATCCCCCCTCGTGGATTTCCCCCCATCATACATAAATATACGCAATATTTTAAAGGAGAATTTCAAATCGTAATCCCATGACGAAGGCATCCGGAATAGCCTTTTCCGTACCGGGATTGATGACATACTGGAACGAAGGCTGCACTGTCAGCCACGGCAGGATTCCTGCTCGATAAGTCACCTCACCTTCGATCTCCGCATGCGCCGTTGGCTGTCCTGCAATGCTCCGTGCCCGTCTAAATCGATGACTGTTGTGCAGGGCAGCTATCCCAAAGCCTAGCTGGTCATCAGGACGTTGTGGCAATAGGCCCGTATAAACCACACCCACTCCAGTATACAAGCCAAAACGATTGACCCGTGAGTCTGCGATACCGAGGCGTATAAACAGTGCCAGCCCCTGGGACGGGTCTTGTTGTTCACGAAGAATTGTCTGCTCGGCGAAGCCATACAGGCCAAACGTCCCCCCTCGACGAATCGGCTGACCAGCTCTATCGGTGGAGACAGCATCGTTAAAATCCGTCGTATACGTCCATCCGCCCAGAGCGTATTTTCCGTACGGGAATGGAGAGGTCTCTTCTACTCCAACGAGATAGGCCATTTCGGTTGCCACCAGTATCCCGTCATCATCATCTAAGATAATCTGCGTCCCTTTGGGGTCATGCGGGTCTCCTGGAATGCCATCCAGAATAGCCGTTTGGAAATATATCTGGGGAGAGGGTTGGAGGCGGACCCTGAATCCTAAAGATGTCGTGGGGAAAACTGAGGGACCGTTTTCACCACTCAGGGAGAACTCAGGGCCAATACCAAAGGAACTATTGAGAAAGAGTTGAGCGGTCCGGATGTAATCAAACTCGCTATTCAGGTCATACAGGCCAGCCAGGAGGGAAAGCCTTTCCTCAAAAAGCTGTTGTTCGACCCATGCTTCGTACAGCCTCCAGGTATCAAACGTTTCAATATTGCTAACGATTTGCACGTCGCCGATATGGCGACTCGGGTCTCCACCCTGATTGCCCAGGCCATGGACAAACAGCCGTACCCCAGGCCAGCCGAGTAATACTTTGCCATCCAAGGTCAGCGTCAAGGCAACATTGTCGAGATAGACGGTTTTCTGCCGGATACCGCCAATATTAGAAAAGGTCTCGCCCGTGTACACTCCCTCAAAACTCACGCCTCTCTCTTCGAGCCTTGTGCGGAGTGTCCCCCAATCTCCGGTCAGCGTTTCACGCTGCCAGAGCGAAGTAACACCATGGGCGGTACGGGGAGGCGCCGTCAATACACAGGAGAAAACACCGAACAAGAGAAGCAACCGCGCAGTTGTGCCGGAGCCGGTCATTCAATGTTTCCCTCAAGAGGAACCGATGTTGAGCGTTGGGCCGTTCGCTCTTGATTTTCATATTGTTTGAGAATGGAATGGGCCACAAACATTCAAATACCTCCGCCTAAAGAAAAGGTTGTTTTTTAAGCTATAGGATAGACTGCGGCATGAACCAGGAGTATCGCGTCAAAAAGGTACAGAGTTTCGCTCTCCAGCACCTGTGGGCAGCGCTAACACAGTGGCTGCCACGGGGTTATTCCTTTTTTTCTGCGGTCCGCAAAAAAGTTCAGGACGACGCGCTCAGCCTGCGGGCCATGGGGCTCACCTATGTCACCCTGCTGTCCCTGGTGCCGCTCTTGGCGGTCATGTTTGCCGTGCTCAAGGCATTCGGGGTGCACAATCTCATTGAGCCGTCTCTGGCTCAAGCCCTGGAGCCGTTGGGCGAGCAGGGGACTGAAATTACCCGGTGGGCCTTGGAGTTTGTCAGCAACTTGCGTGTGGGGGTGCTGGGCGCGGTCGGGGTGGCGACCCTGTTCTATACCGTGGTCTCGCTGATCAGCAAAATTGAAGACTCGTTCAACTATATCTGGCAAGTGCGGCACTCTCGTACCTGGGGCAAGAAATGCAGTGACTATCTGAGTGTGGTCCTGGTCGGTCCGGTGCTGGTCTTTACGGCATTGACCGTTATCGCCTCGGCCCAGAGTCACACCGTGGTGCAGTATATGATTGCGAACGAGTTGCTTGGTCCGCTCATTATTGTGGCGACGCAACTGATGCCGTTCGCCTTTTTGTGTATTGCCTTCACGTTTTTGTACGTCTTTGTTCCCAATACTGCCGTACGCTTTGGCTCCGCCTTATTAGGCGGGGTGGTCGCGGCCGTTTTATGGCAGTTGGCCGGGGTCGGCTTTGCCGCCTTTATTGCCGGTTCCGCACGCTATGCGGCCATCTATTCGAGTTTTGCCATCCTGGTTTTCTTTTTTATCTGGGTGTACGCCAGTTGGCTGATTATTTTGATGGGTGCCGAAGTCGCCTGTTTTCATCAACATCCGAACTCCTATCGAGCCGAACTGGATGGCAAAACCCCGCTGTCGCAGGAACGGCTCGCGCTGACTGCCCTGGTCGCCATTACGCGGCGCTATCTTGCCGAACAAACGCCGTGGTCGGTTGCCGCTCTTGCCAAAAATATCCGCGTTCAGCTCTCTGCGCTGGAGCCGCTGATTGAAACACTGCTGGCAAAAGGCGTGCTCTTGCAGACCGTTGAGCCGGAAGGTATAGTCCCTGGCCGTCCGCCCGAGCAGATTGCGGTCGCGAGCGTGCTGGATATCCTGCGTACGCCTGGGGGCGAGCCTGCCGTAATGGATGGCGGAGATGTCATCTCGACTCTGCTCGACCGGCGGAATCGGGCGGTTGAGCAGGCCCTTGACGGCATCACGCTCCGCTCTCTGGCCACCGACGATCCCTTGGAGTATGAACGGCCTTGACCGCTCTTTTCCCCTATTTTTTCTGGTGCCTCATATGACAAAGCCGCGAGATAAAAAGGGTTGCTGGTCCGTGTCCGGCATAGTCCTTTTTTGCTTCGTCTGGCTGCTGGGTTGGGGAGGGGCGGTCGTTTTTGCCCGTTCGCTCGAACAGCTCGACCCGGAGCGTGCCTGGCGGGTCGAGTCGATTGCGCTTTCCGGCAACGAGCAGTTCGATACCGAGACCCTGCTGGCTGAGCTGCAAACCACAATCCGGCCCTGGTATATGCCGTGGAAACAGCAGCCGCTCTTTGATCCCGTCACATTTACGCGGGATCTCGAACGGGTTCGGCACTATTATGAAACTCGGGGCTATTATCAGGCTCAGGTGACGTATGACCTGCACACCGATGACGCACGGGGGCGCGTTTCCCTGGTGGTGCGGATTCAAGAAAACGAGCCGGTTACGGTTGGAGCGCTGAGCGTCGATGTCCGAACAAAAGCCCGGACCGGTGTGGCGCTTCCCGAGCGTCTCCCGCTTGAGTCCGGGGCGCTCTTCACTGAGGCGGCCTACGTACAGACCGATCAGGCGCTGCGTCAGGTTTTTCTTCAGCATGGTCATTCCTGGGTTGAAATCGAGCGCAAAGCCGAGGTTGACCTGAATACCCGGCAGGCGCGGGTGACGTACTCCATCTCGCCGGGACCGCCGACCACATTTGGAGCAACCGATATTGCCGGGACGCGGAAGGTTGATCCGCACCTCGTACTCAGAGAACTGACCTATGCGCCCGGCGAGCCGTTTGCTCTGGCAGCTATAGAGCAGTCGCGCCGGAATCTGCTGAATCTGGACCTGTTTCACTCGGTCCAGATGGAATTCCGGCAGGAGGGCGAGAAACCGCGTCAGGTCCCCATCCGTATCCGTGTGGCCGAGAAAGAGCCACGCAGCATTCGGCTTGGGGCCGGCTATAGTACGGACGAGGAGTTTATCGGTCGAGCGGCCTGGCAGCACCGGAATTGGTTGGGGGGCGGTCGCCGCCTGTCTGCGGAACTGCGTTTGTCCGCCATCCAGCGCTCTATAGGAGCCACCTTCGTGCAGCCCTACTTCCTCGACCATGACACGCTGCTGCGCAGCGACATCCAGCAAGGGCAGGAAGATGAAGATACGTATCTCCTCAATTATTCCCGTCTGCGTCCGCGCATCGAGCGCTATTTCTCTCCGACCTTCTCCGGCTTTATTGGCTATCGGGTCGAGTTTCTGAAGTTCAACGAAGTCGGCGGTTCCACCATCCGGGCTCTGGAGGGCCTGCGGCGCGAGGGTCTATTGTCCGGCCCGACTCTTGGGCTGGTCTGGGATACGACTGAAGACCCCCTGAATCCGACCCAGGGTGGGATGCTGTCCGTGGTTGCCAACCAAGCCGGGACAGTCTGGGGTGGCGATTATCGGTTCTTTAACCTGACGGCTGAGGCGAAGCACTATCAGCGTCTCGGATGGGGAGTTGTCCTTGCCTCTCGCCTGAAAATGGGCCTGAGCGACTTTTTCGGCTCACCGCGTAATATCCCCCTGTCGGAGCGCTTTTATGCCGGAGGCGATGGGAGTGTGCGGGGCTATGGCCGACGTAAACTTGGTGCCCTGAACGCGGCGGACGACCCGCTCGGAGGACTGAGTATGATCGAAGGGTCGGTCGAACTGCGGCGACCGTTATGGCGTGAACTGGCCGGGGCGGTCTTCCTCGATTTTGGTCAGCTCTCGCTTGAGAGCTACGATATTCCGGTTGATGATCTTCAATTTGCGCCCGGCTTTGGGCTGAGCTACGCCACACGTATCGGGCCGCTGCGGTTCGATGTGGGTTTCCCCATCGATCCTGCGGACGATGATGAGCCGTGGCGCGTCCATTTCGGCATCGGACAATCGTTTTGAGGGAGGGAGAACGGGTGCGGTACGTGTGGCGGACGCTGCTGATTGTCGGAGGCCTGGGCGTTGTTCTCGTTATTGGGGCGCTCCTTTTCCTGCGGACTGCGCCGTTCCAGAAATTCCTGCACGGCCGGATCGTCTCGACCCTGAACACCGCCCTGCCCGGAGAGGTCAGCCTGGGCGGTCTGGGCGGGTCGGTGTGGCGGGGTCTGCAACTCACCGATCTGACCGTTCGGTATGATAAAAAAGAGGTCGTGCATATTCCTCGGTTGACCGTCCGGTATGCGCTCCGTCCGCTGCTCAGCGGTCGGGTGAGCCTGACGCGGGTTGACGTGTATGAGCCTGTCGTTCGACTGGCCCAAGACGGGGCGGGCAATTGGGATCTGGTTCAAGCCCTGGTTCCGAACCCGGACCGGGGCGCAGACCCCTCGCCGGGAATCGGTCCGGGTATTGTTCTCGGTGCCGTCACTATCCACAACGGGGCGGTCGAGGTCGTTTCTGCCGGCCATGCTCCGTATCGTTTGCACGAGATGACCCTTGAGGCCAGGGCCGCGCTGGAGGGCGATCAATGGCAGGTCGTATGCAACAGATTGACGACCAGTATTGCCGCGGCTCCGGCTCCACGGCTAAGCCTCGCCGCTGCGGCGTCGGTGTACGGAGACCTGGAACATCTCTCCATTGACATCCCTCATATTGATCTCACTTCCGCACAGTCCCGGATGCGGTTGAGCGGCCGAGTCGCAGACCTGGACACGCTGACACTGGACGGAACACTTTCCATTCAAAAGCTGGCTGGGGCTGACCTGGCTGCGATGGTTCCCGGCTGGCCAATCCATGAAGCGATATTGGGAGAAGTCCGCGTTGCGGGCGAACTCGCCGACCTGCACACCGACATCCGGCTGGCAGTCGCCGACGCGGAACTCACGGGGCAGGTGTGGACCGACCTGAGTCAGAGCGAGCCCAGATACACCGGCACGGTGGCTTTCTCTCGCTTTGACCTCACAAAGCTGCGCGGCAGCGCCGCCCTGGGCGGTATCTTTGAGGGGAGCCTGGAATTGGCGGGGCAGGGGGCCGATCTGGCCGGCCTGAGCGGCAATGCCGTGGCTCAAGGTCGGGACTTTCGTATTGGGGAGTGGCGGGTCGGCGAGGTGGGGCTGGCCGGTAGCGTCACGCAGCAGGTCGGCGAGGTCGCAGGGACGATTGCCGCGAGCTCGGGTCGGGCAGATTGGAAGGCCGAAATCCGGCTTGCGGACGAGCTTGCGTACACGTTCACGCTTGCGGTTGACCACCTTGACTTGCAAAAAATGGTTCCGGGTGCGGGAGCAGAAAACGGAACGCAGGCAAAAGCCGGTACCCACCCGGTCATGACGAGCGATCTCAACCTGTCCGGTACGGTGCGGGGCAGAGGGATGGACCTGTCCGGCATGGATGCCCGGGCCTTGTTTACGCTTGCTCCTTCGCGTCTTGGCCCCATATCGATACGGAGTGGACGGCTTGATGCCTCGGTGGCCGAGGGCAGGGTGGAAATCGCTGATGTTCAACTCAAAGCCCGGAGTGCCAGCCTGGCGATGCGGGGGGAACTGGGGACGACGTTAGCGGAGATGGGGAAACTGTCGTATCAGCTCAACGTCTCCGACCTGGCCCCGTGGCTGGCTCTGGCCGGCCAAAAGGGGACAGGCCAGCTCACACTGGCGGGTGAAGCTGAGGGCAATCTGACCAGACTTGCCGTCTCTGGTACCGGGCAGACACGCGCTGTTGCGCTGCAAGGGGGGACGCTCACTCAAGGAATGATCGAGTATCGTCTGACCGGAGGCGAACTGTGGCCGACGGGGAGGATAGGGGTTGAATTGTCCGGACTGCATGCCGGGGTTGAACTGCAATCTGTTGCTGCCCAACTGGAGTTGACGCACACAGAGGCTCTCGGGGGACAGTTGACGGTTCACGCGACGGATAGCGCGTCTCGGAAGCAGTATCTGGATACGCAGATTGTCCGGCGGCCCGACCGGTTGAGCGCGTCCGTGAACGCGCTTGCACTGGCACTGCCCGACGGCGTCTGGGAATTGGAAGCACCTGCTACGGTGACACAGCAGCCCGGGGCCATAGCGATTGAGGCCCTGCAACTGAGGAACGGGGAGCAACGTATTTCCATAGAGGGACGTGTCTCAACGCATGGCGCGCAGGATTTTCAGGTATGGGTCGAGGAGTTGGCCGTAGCCGGGCTGCGCCCGCTCGTACCGGATATGCCGACCGTTGCCGGCGCGCTGTCTACGCATATCCGGCTCTCCGGGACTGCCGAGACCCCGATTATCGAGGGAAACCTGGCTATCGATCCGTTACGCATCGCTGAACAGCCATATAAAGGGCTGTCGTCTTCGTTTACCTATCGGGACGGGCAGGCCACGCTCGACCTGACCTTTGAGCAGGATGGGCAGCATGCCTTGCAGGTCTCCGGGGCGCTGCCGCTTGCCCTGCACTGGCACAACGGGCTCACAACCGGAATCCTGGGAGACCTCGACGCCCGCGCGCGCTCCAGCGGATTGAACCTGGCCTTTCTGAACGCTCTGAGTGGCAAAGGAGCCAGCGATATTGCCGGGGAACTGCATGTTGACATGGCCTTGCACGGACCGCTCACGGACCTGTTCCCGCGAGGAACAATCACGCTCCGCAATGGTCAGGTGACGGTCGCTCCACTCGGAACGACGATCTCCGATGCGACTCTTGTACTGGTCGCCCAGCCCGAGACGCTGCGCATTGAGGAAATCTCTGCGGTCTCCGGAAAAGGCAAGATGACAGGGCAAGGGGTCATCAGCTTATCCAATTACGCGCCACAGGGCATAGATATGACCCTGACCGCTCATCAATGGCCGGCGATTCATACCAGGCAGTACCAGGCCGAGGTCGGTGCGGCTGTCAACATATCCGGAGCCCTCACCGCACCACATCTGAGCGGTACGGTGGAAGTTCTGCGGGCCACCCTTCACCCGGACCTGGCCTTTCTCGATAGCAGGCCGGTCAATCGGGACGAAACCATTCTCGTTATCCCGGTGGGTGAGACCGCTCGCTCTCTGGCCGAGCACGCCGCGGTCAGAGAACAAAGGGCCGAGGGCAGGGCCGCCCGTAATGCGACCATGGATCTGACTGTCCGAGTCCACCGCAATACCCGGATCGAACACGCGAACACGGCAGTTGATCTGACTGGGGCGGTCACGGTGACGAAAGAACGCGGGGCGGAGCCCCGCCTGGTCGGGGATATCAAAGTGGTTCAAGGCTGGGCGGGTTTCCAGGGGCGGCGTTTCACCCTGGACGGGGGCACAGTCCAGTTTACCGGGGGGAGAAAAATCAATCCGAGTCTGGACATTGTGGCGCAATACCAGGCGCCCGACCATGTCGTTGAAGCCGTGGTCCGGGGAACCGCAGACGAACCCAGCCTCGTCTTACGCAGCCAGCCGGAACTGGAGCATGCCGATATCCTGGCCGTTCTCCTGTTTGGGAAGCCGGCCAGCGCGCTGGATCAAGGCGAAAAGCTTGACCTTGAGAAACAGGCGCTGGCGATCACGAGCGGTTACGCCGCGACCAAGATCGGCGAGTCGGTCTCTCAAGCGCTTGGGCTGGAGAGGCTTGGGGCCGGCCTCAAACTCTCGAATCTGGATATCGCCGGCGGGACGGTCGGCTTTGGTTTCTCTTTGCCCAAGGGGTTACAGGTATCCGTCGCTCATGACCTGACGAAGAAGGGTGAGCGGAAAGTCTCCCTGGAATATCAGCTCGGTCCGAACTGGCAGATCGATACGTCCTCCAGTTCGGGCGGTGCCAGCGAAGCCCATATTCTCTGGCAGAAGAAATATTGATGGGTTCGGTGTTTCCGTCATTCCCCCGTTTTGCACCGCTGCGCGGCTGAAAACTCGTTTGTGTTTGTGTCTCTCCGAGACATGCGGTATTCTGGGAGGGTGGCGCGCAGAGCGCACCGGCCGTGAAGACAACAACAGGGGCCGGTGGGGGAGGTGGATGCAGTGGAACCTCAGGGTCATCACCGATGTGGTAGCCTCAACCTCAACGTGCGGGGGCTTGGACAATCAGCAACCTTAGCGATCAATGAGCGGAGCAACGCGCTCCGCCGCGAAGGGCACCGCGTCTATAAACTCGGGCTGGGCCAATCGCCGTTTCCCATTCCGTCCGAAGTGGTGAACGCGCTCAGGCTGCACGCCCACGAAGACGATTACCTGCCGGTCACCGGTCTGCCCGCCCTGCGGGAAGCAGTGGCGGAGTTTCATCGACAGAAAGATCGCGTGCAGGCCCGCCCCGAGGGTGTCCTGGTCGGACCCGGCTCAAAAGAGCTGCTGTTCCTCCTGCAGTTGACCTTTTACGGCGAATTGCTCGTGCCGTCTCCAGCCTGGGTGTCCTATATCCCCCAGGCTCGTATCATCGGTCGCACCGTCAATCTCATACCGACGACCTTCGAAGAGAACTGGCGCGTCTCCCCACAGCGCCTGGAGGCCATCTGTAAAGCCGATCCGGACCGGCCGCGTATTCTCGTATTGAATTATCCTGGGAACCCCGAAGGGGGCAGCTATACGGCGCACGAGCTTGAAGAGTTGGCCGCGGTCGCCCGGCAGTTCGGGGTGATTCTGCTGTCCGATGAAATTTATGGTCAACTGCACCACCGGGGAGCACATGTGTCTGTTGCCCGCTTCTATCCGGAAGGCACCATCATCAGTTCCGGGCTGTCCAAATGGTGCGGAGCCGGCGGGTGGCGGCTCGGGACGTTTACCTTTCCACCGGATTTGAGCTGGCTGATGGAAGCGATGGCGGCCGTGGCCAGTGAGACCTATACGTCGGTCAGCGCCCCGATTCAATATGCGGCGACCCGGGCGTTTCAGGCGAGCATCGGGATTGAGCGCTATCTCTCACACGTCCGCCGCATTCTGTCGGACCTGGGCCAACGCTGTACGCAGATTCTTCAGGCGGCCGGCGTCCGGGTGCACGCGCCGGTTGGCGCTTTTTATCTCTTTCCGGATTTTTCCCCTTTTGCCGAGCGGCTGGCGCAGCGCGGTATTATGGACAGCGACTCTCTGTGCGAGGCGCTCCTGCGCGATACCGGTGTTGCCGTCCTGCCCGGCTCGGCGTTTCAGCGCCCGCGGGAGGAACTCACCGCCCGGGTTGCCTATGTCGGCTTTGACGGCGCGAGAGCCCTCACCGCGAGCGAGGCGATTCCGCTCGACCACGACCTCCCGGCCGATTTCATTGAGCGCTGGTGCGGAGATATGATTGAAGCCGTGCAGCGTCTGACGAGTTGGGTGGCGGAAACGAAGTCGCCCAAAGTCGTGGATCTGATGGATCGAAAAGAAAGAGCCGCCGGGTAAACGATCACGGGCATACGATGCGGTAGGGGCAATTCATGAATTGCCCCTACGGAGACGTGTGATACCAAAGCGCCTGCCCGGTGTCGCACCGGCGATTTCCCGCACCCCGGATTCCCGCTCTCTCCAAAACTGGCGGGTCCTCAGCCCTTCAGAGGAGAGGGAGTCGACCTTCCCGCTGAGAGAGACGGGCGTGGAGGGGATGGCGTATTGTGTCATTTCTCCTTGACACGCCCCAAATCAGCCTTACCTTTTTGACAGTCAAAAGTCACAGTCAGTTAAAAACGACAAACTCGAATGGCTGGAGGAAGGAGGGCAGCGTGGATCTCAACCGCTTGACGGAAAAATCGCAGGAAGCTCTACGCCAGGCCCAGGCGCTGGCAACCCGACGGAATCACCAGGGAGTTGATATTGAACATGTATTGGCCGCACTCACGGAATCTCCCGACGGAATCGTCCCGGCGCTGATTATTCAGGCCGGAGTGTCCCTCGACGCGCTGACCGCTGAGCTTGAAAAGTTGCTGGATCGCATTCCGCAGGTTTCCGGCCCGGCCAGTGGTCCGGACCATGTTTATGTCACTCAGCGCTTGTCCCAGGTGCTCACCCGCGCTGAAGATGAAGCCAAGGAACTGAAAGACGACTACGTCAGCGTTGAGCACCTGCTGCTGGCCATGCTGGAAGACGAGGGCGTGACGGGCCGTTTGCTGCGCGACCACGGCCTGAGCCGAGAGCGTCTGCTTGCGGCGCTCCGGAAAGTACGCGGCCACCAGCGTGTGACCAGTCAAAATCCGGAGGGCACCTATCAGGCCCTGGAACGTTATGGTCGGGACCTGACGCAGGCGGCGAGCCTGGGCAAGCTTGACCCGGTGATTGGCCGGGATGATGAAATCCGTCGGATCGTACAGGTGCTCTCTCGCCGCACCAAGAATAATCCGGTGCTGATCGGTGACCCAGGTGTGGGCAAGACCGCCATTGTGGAAGGGCTGGCCCAGCGCATCGTCAGCGGCGATGTGCCGGAAAGTTTGCAGAATCGCCGCGTGATCGTCCTGGATATGGGCGCGCTGGTTGCCGGTGCAAAATTTCGGGGTGAGTTCGAAGAGCGGCTCAAAGCCGTGCTCAAAGAGATCCAGGAGTCCGAGGGCGAGGTGGTGCTGTTTATAGACGAGTTGCATACGGTGGTCGGCGCGGGAGCGTCGGAGGGCGCCATGGACGCGTCCAATCTGCTGAAACCGATGCTGGCCCGTGGCGAGCTGCACTGCATCGGGGCGACGACGCTGGACGAGTATCGTCAATATGTGGAAAAGGACCGGGCGCTGGAACGGCGCTTTCAGCCGGTCACGGTTGACCAGCCGTCCGTGGAAGACACGATTTCCATTCTGCGCGGGCTGCGCGAACGCTACGAAATCCACCACGGGGTTCGCATCAAGGATGCGGCGCTGGTGACCGCGGCGGTCTTGTCGCACCGCTACATCAGCGATCGCTTTTTGCCGGACAAGGCTATTGATCTGATGGACGAAGCCGCGGCCCGGCTCCGCACCGAAATCGACTCCATGCCGACCGAACTGGACGAGGTGTCCAGGCGGGTCTTGCAGCTTGAAATTGAGCGCGAGGCCCTGCGCAAGGAGACCGACCAGGCCTCGCGGCTCCGGCTGGAGAAGCTGGAAAAGGAGCTGGCGGATTGCCAGGCTGAGGCCGGGGCGCTGACTGCCCGGTGGGAGATGGAGAAGAACAGCATCGGTCAGCTCCGCAGTCTCAAAGAGGACATTGAACAGACCCGGCGCGCCATTGAAAAGGCCGAACGCGACTACGATCTCAACCGGGTCGCCGAACTGAAATACGGCAAGCTGGCCCAGCTTGAGCGCGACCTGGCGGATGGAGAAGCCAAGCTCCAGAGCGAACAGGGTCCGAGTCGCCTCCTCAAGGAGGAGGTTGACGAGGACGATATTGCCGCCATTATCTCGCGCTGGACGGGTATTCCCGTCGCAAAGCTGCTCGAAGGCGAACGGGAAAAATTGTTGCAACTCGGCGAGTTGTTGCACCACCGGCTGATCGGTCAGGAAGAGGCCGTCCAGGCGGTGGCCGACGCGGTGATTCGGGCCCGCTCGGGACTCAAGGACCCGCACCGGCCGATTGGGTCGTTCATCTTTCTGGGGCCGACCGGGGTGGGCAAAACCGAACTGGCCCGTGCGCTGGCCGAGTTTTTGTTTGACGATGAGACGAATATGGTCCGGCTCGATATGTCGGAATATATGGAGAAGCATACGGTCGCGCGTCTCATTGGTGCGCCTCCGGGGTATGTCGGCTATGACGAAGGCGGACAACTGACCGAAGCGGTCCGGCGGAAACCCTATTCGGTCATCCTGTTCGACGAGATCGAAAAGGCCCACCCCGATGTCTTCAATGCCTTACTCCAGATTCTGGACGACGGACGGTTAACCGATGGGCACGGCCGGACGGTTGATTTTAAGAACACCGTTATCATCATGACCTCGAATGTCGGCAGCCAGTTGATCCTGGGCTATCGGGGCGGTGATGACGCCGAGGCGTATGAGCGCATGAAGAGAGATGTGCTGGATGCCCTGCGGAACGAATTCCGGCCGGAATTTCTGAATCGGGTCGACGAGATTGTGGTATTCCACAGCCTGAACCGGGACCACCTCAAACAGATCGTCGAGATTCAGCTTGCGCACTTGCGGGAGCGGCTGGCCGAGCGACACATCACGCTTGAACTGACGGAAAGCGCTAAGGAATACTTCGCCCACACCGGCTATGACCCGACCTATGGGGCGCGGCCCCTCAAACGCCTCCTCCAGAAAGAGATAGAGACCAATCTTGGCCGGAAAATCATCGCTGGCGAGGTGGCGGAGAACGCCCACGTGATCGTCGACTACGACCACCACGACCTCACCTTCACGACCGCACCGGTGGCTGAGGTGGCGTAAATGCTTCCTCATCATGCTCACGAGGTGGCTGCGTATTCAGACCAGGGGGGTAGAAGGGCGCCCTCTCTCCTTGGTCTGGAATAAAACCTTGTTCTTATAAGCGCCCTTTTTTATTTGACTTTTCGCCTGTTTCTTTCTACAGTCTCCCTCCGCTCTCCAGAAGGGAGAGCTGCCCTCTTTTCTCAGGCTCGCAATGTATGAAGCGGTATGCGTTGGTAAAGCGGTGTGAGTTGATATGAAGCGGTGTGGGTGGGTACGAAGCGGTGTGAGTGGGAAAGAGGAGACTCCTCGGAGGAGGTATCTCTATGCTGAACGAAACCACTCATGGCCCTGGTACTGCAAACGGATCGTCCATTGCCGTCACGTCCGAATCCTCCGCTCCGCGCTTCAAGGTGTACAATGAGCGTCACCTCGACCAGATTCCGCAACTGCAACGCTTATCTGATGAGCAACGTTTTCAGATGCGGGTTGTCGCCACTGTCCTGCCCTTTCGCATAAATCCGTACGTCATCGAGAATCTCATTGATTGGGACAATATCCCCGATGACCCCATGTTCCAGTTGACTTTTCCGCAGCCGGGCATGTTGCAGCCGGAAGACTTTGAGCATGTGGCTGACCTGCTCAGGAAAGGGGCGGATCGGATCGCAATCAAAGCCGCCGCAGATGAGATCCGCATCCGGCTGAACCCGCATCCCGCCGGCCAGCAGCAGATGAATGTCCCGCACATGGACGGCGAATCGCTGCCCGGCATGCAGCACAAGTATCGCGAAACCGTCCTCTTTTTTCCGAGCCAGGGCCAGACATGTCATACCTATTGCACCTTCTGCTTTCGCTGGGCGCAGTTCGTGGGCATTCAGGAGCTGCGGTTTAATTCAAACGACGCCGGTCAGCTGCATAGCTATCTGGCCTCACAGCCGCAGGTGAGTGATCTGCTCATGACCGGCGGAGACCCGATGGTCATGAAGACCCACCATTTGGCCGAATACCTGCGTCCTTTGATCCAACCGGAGTTCGAGCACGTCCAAACCATTCGGATCGGTACGAAAGCGCTGACCTACTGGCCTTTCCGTTTTACGAGCGATGCGGATGCCGACGACCTCATGCGCCTGTGTGAGCAGCTTGTCGCCGCTGGTAAACACGTGGCGTTCATGGCGCACTATAACCACTGGAGAGAATTGGAACAGCCACAGGTCCGTGCAGCCATCCGGCGTCTGCGCTCGACCGGCGCGGTCATTCGCGGTCAGGGGCCGCTGCTGGCCCATATCAACGATGATGCCGCGGTGTGGACCCGGATGTGGCGGACACAGGTCCGCTTGGGCATCATTCCGTACTATATGTTTGTTGAACGCGATACCGGGGCGCGGCACTATTTTGAGGTGCCGCTGGCTCGGGCCTGGGAGATTTACCGCGAGGCCATTTCCCAGGTCTCCGGCCTGGCGCGTACCGCCCGTGGTCCGTCGATGAGTGCGGGGCCGGGCAAGGTCGAGGTGCAGGGCATCACCGAAATAAACGGCGAAAAGGTCTTTGTCCTGCGCTTTATCCAGGGGCGTAATGCCGATTGGGTCCAGCGGCCGTTCTTTGCCAAGTTTGACCCCAACGCGACCTGGCTCGACCACCTCAAACCTGCCGGCGGGGAATCCCAGTTTTTCTTTGAGCCCGAATACCGGGCCATACAGGCGCAGGCTTCAGCCGGACACTGAGGCTATTCGCGGGGCTTGAGCATCCGAATACGCCGCACCGGCGGATGGCCGGGGGTGTCGTCAATAAAGGTGAGGTGCTCCGCCTCGCACGCGGGACAGATAATCAGCGTCCCGTATGTGTCGTCTTCAACCATGGGCGGCCACTTGCCGTCCGCCGGCTCTCCGTAGTTGCTCATCTGGTAGAGTTCGTCGGCACACATGAGACAGTATTGGGCTTTTGCCATAGGCTGACTCCTTTCCCTTGTCTTGACGCTCCGGGGAGGACGGGGTAGGTCTGCTCTTGTCCGGTCGCCGCCGCCACAACAAGGAGATGACATGTTCGAGTATACTATGGAGCACCTCTTTTCCTATACCGCCACCCTGGAGATGCCGCCTGAAACAATAGGGCCGGTACCCGGCGGTGCCCGGGTCAATGTCTACATCACGGGCGGCGAAGTTGAAGGTCCCAAACTGCAAGGCCGGCTGCGCCCGGTTGGCGCGGACTGGCTGACCGTCCGGACCGATGGGGTGGCGTATCTCGATGTGCGGGCGACTGTTGAGGCGAACGACGGCGCGTTGATTTATGTGACCTATAATGGCGTGTTGGA
This sequence comes from Candidatus Binatia bacterium, assembly GCA_022820725.1. GTDB lineage: Bacteria > Desulfobacterota > Binatia > Bin18 > Bin18 > Bin18. The sequence continues at coordinate 188,277 of JAJEFA010000001.1, read as the reverse complement.
TTTGGGTGCGGACGGCTATCAGCAGTTTCTGGACGGCGCGCTTCCGCCGAGCGGAACGCCGATTCGGACGAATCCCTGGTGTCAGACCGCTCACCCCGACTATCTCTGGATGAATCGTTGCCTGTGTGTCGGGGTCGGAGAAGCGTATCTGGAACGGGGCGCAGTGCGCTACGATGTGTATGCCGTACGCTAGGGGGAGGGGGGATGAGAATGGGTATGAGCAAATCGAACTGGAATTGGTGCGTAGTCCTCGTCGCCGGTCTGCTGCTGTGGGGTCATCCCGTCGGTGCCGCGGTTGAGGTCGGGAGCCCCGCGCCCGCCTTCTGTTTGCCCGCACAGGACGGTGAGACGGTCTGTCTCTCGGAGTTTGCGGGCAAACGGAATGTCCTGCTGCTGTTTTATATTCTGGACTTTACCCCAGGCTGAACCCTTCAGTTAGCAACCGGGCAGGATGCTCGGCAGGAAAAGCAACTCGACGCGGTGGTCCTGGGAATCAGTACGAATCACACGGCTTCCCAGCGTATATTTCGCGAACAACTGGCCCTCAGCTATCCGTTGTTGAGCGCGTTTGACGCCCCCGAGGTGGTTGAAAACTATGTCGGCTGGCTGGACCGGGAAAAGCGGCTCAGCCAGAGAGCCTATGTGCTGATCGATACGGACGGGATCGTGCGCTTTGTCCGCGTCATGCAGAACCCCGGGGAGGTTCTTCCGGTCAGCGAGCTGGAGGCTGAGCTGGCCAAGCTCAAATCGGCCCGGTAATACGCGCCTGCTTGCGCTTTGAGAGCGAGGGATGAATAATGAGCGGTCAAGAGCGAGGACGGTAAAAGGGGGTCCGATAATGCAGGCGCGTGTCCTCTGGTTTCCAGTTATTCTGGCCGGTGTGCTGACCGCCGGTCTCTGGACCTCGCCGGGCCTCATCCGGGCGCAGAGCGCTCCGGCTGAGGCGGCCCAGCATCCTCAGCCGGTTGGCGCCCCGCAAGTGCTGGAGATTCCTGTCCAGGGCAGCCTGACCCAACCGGCCGTCCCGGTCGCACCCTCGGCGTCTGATTTCGAAGACTGGCAGCCGCACGAAGACTGGTCCTCCGCTGCAACGGACGGTCAATTCCCGGAATGGCCCGACCCATCTGTCACCGAGTCCAAACGAACCTATCTCGGCGTCCTGTATGCCACAGCTGAGGAGGGACCGGAGGGCGTCCTGGTCTTAAGCGTGATTGAGGGCAGTCCGGCGCATCGTTCCGGTTTCGAGGGTGTGAATGCACCCACGCAGCACGACCGGAACGATTTAGTGAAGAAGGCCGCCATCATTGCGCTGGCCATGTCACCGGCCGGTCCGTTTGTCATGCCGCTTGTTGCCGCGCACGATCATCTCACGCGGGAGCGCCATCCGGCCGGCGATCTGATTGTCGCGATCGAAAACATTCCGGTTCGGACCGCCCAGGACTTTACGGAAATCATGCAGCGCTACAGCCCCGGAGATCAGGTCGCCTTTTCCGTCCTGCGCAGGAACCAGCCCCTCCAAATCACGGTGACGCTCGAAGAAGAACCGCTGGGGCCGTAAATCCGTCCTTATAGGCAGTATGGGATTTGAGATTGTGAAGGCCGTGTAGGGGCGACGTTGTCGAGGATGCGGGTCACAGATTATTCGCGGTAGGGGCAACCCTTGTGGTTGCCCGGCTTGGAAGGTTGACCCTATGTGCCATGCCCTGGGCGGCCACAAGGGCCGCCCCTACTTCGCTTCGGACAGATGTCCCACCTGGGTACGGAAGGCGTTGACGGTATTGTTCATGAGCATCGACACTGTCACCGGTCCGACACCGCCCGGAACCGGCGTAATAAATGCGGCGCGTTCTTTGGCCGTGTCAAATTCCACATCGCCGACGAGGCGTGAGCCCACCTGATTGATGCCAACATCGATCACGGCTGCCCCAGGGCGAACCCAGTCGCCCTTGATCAACCCAGGAGAACCGACGGCCACAACGAGGACCTCTGCCCGACGGACATGGTCGGCTAACAGCCCCCGCTGAGCGGTCGCGATATGGCAGATGGTCACGGTGGCTAAGCGATCGACCAGCATCAGGCTGAGCGGCTTCCCCACCAGGTCGCTGTGTCCGACAATAACCGCCTCTTTCCCTTCCATGTCGATCCCGGTTGCGTCCAAAAGGCGCATGACGGCCAGGGCGGTACAGGAGCCAATCCGTATCTCTCCGGTGACGGCGGCCCCGACATTTTCCGGATGGGTGCCGTCCACATCTTTTTGTGGGGCAATATGGTTGACCAGAACCGAGCGGCGGACATGTTCAGGCAGGGGGAGCTGAATAATCACGCCGGTGACTTCAGGGTCCTGGTTCAGCTGCTCCAAACGACGCAGCACCTCAGCCTCTTGGGCATTGTCCGGGAGATGGTACCAGCGATACTCAATCCCCAACCCCCGGGCAATCCGATTCATGGATCGAATATAGACTTCGATAGCCGGGTTCGAGCCGATATAAATACTGACCAGGACGGGTCTTCGTCCGGTGCGCTGGATCAACCCTGAAATTTCCGCTTCAAGTTCCGTATACACTGACTGGGCGATGACCCTGCCTTTGACGATCTGGGCACCCATGCGGAGACGGTATCATTTGACACAAACGGACGGAAGCGGGCCGCCTAGCTCATCCGTCGATTTCGTGATAGGCGAAGGACGGAAAAAGGTGGTGTATGAAAACATTTTTCGAGCGGTTTGTGGATGAGGTCGCCCGCAAGAGAGACGCCGGAGAAATCGACGAGGAAAAGGCCCGGCAATGGATAGCCGAGGTCCAGCAGCGGCTGGAGGAACACGCCGAACAGCACCCCAATGCTCCCATTGTTCAAATGCCGGTGAAACATTAGACCTGAGAACTGGTTGAAAGCATGTCGAAAAGAAAACCTACTCGTGCGGTCCGGATTGGCAAAGTCCAGGTTGGGGCGGGCGCCCCCATCGTTGTGCAGAGTATGTGCGCGACCAAAACAACGGACATCGATGCCACCGTCGCTCAGGTGCATCAACTCGAAGAAGCCGGAGCGGGTGTTGTCCGTATTGCGGTGGACAATCCCAAAGAGGCCGCGGCCCTCAAAGAGATCCGGGCCCAAACCACGGCAACTCTCTCCGTAGACCTTCAGGAGAATTATAAAGTTGCGAACCAGGTCGCACCCCATGTTGACAAAATCCGCTACAACCCCGGCCATCTGCACCATATTGAAAAACGGAAAACCATTCCGGAGAAGGTGGCCTGGCTGGTTGATGTCGCCCGGGAACATGATGTCGCCATTCGGATTGGCGTCAACTGCGGTTCGGTGGCCCCCGCGTTTCTTGAAAAATATCCCGGCGATCAGATGGAAGCTCTGGTCCAGTCAACTCTGTATCACTGCCAGCTCATGGAAGACCTGCAATACGAGCGCTTTGTGGTGTCGCTTAAGGACTCCGACCCGGCCAAGGTCGTTGAAGCCAATACGCGGTTTTCCCAAGCGCGACCGGATGTGCCCCTTCATCTGGGCGTGACGGAGGCCGGCCTGCCGCCGGACGGCGTGATCAAGAGCCGGATTGCTTTTGAGAAGCTGTTGGCCAATGGTGTGGGCGATACGATTCGCGTGTCCCTGACCCTGCCCAACGAGCGCAAACACGAGGAAGTCAGCGCCGGCTTCTCCATTCTCAACGACACGCAGAACGGCCGTTTCATCTCAGTCCCCGACTTCGGAAAGGGCCTGAATATCATCTCCTGTCCAAGCTGCTCGCGGGTTGAAAATGAGAAATTCGTCGAGCTGGCGCAGGAGGTCAAGGCCATGTCCGCCTACGCCAAGCAGCACGACATCACCATTGCCGTCATGGGCTGCCGGGTCAACGGTCCCGGAGAAACCGACGATGCGGACCTGGGGCTGTGGTGTGGACCGACCACGGTGAATCTCAAGAAGAAGAGCGTCAAGCTCGGTCACTTCAAGTACGACGTTGTTCTGGACCGCCTCAAAGACGAGATTGACCGGTTGATTGCCGAGCGTCAGTTGGAAGCGACCACCGGCCATACACCGCCGTCCTAGGGGCACGGTCAAAGGAAACCCACCCCGCCACTCGCGCAAATCACGCTGCGGTAGGGGCGACCGGCCGGTCGTCCCTACTCTTTTACCCTCGCCCCCTGGGAGAGGGTGGCCCGCAGGGCCGGGTGAGGGCGCGACCGGCCGGCCCGGAGGGAGCAATCGACACAATATGCATCCCACGTCTCGGGAAGGGTCGGGTCCTGGGCTGTGCCGCTACTGCCCCGCGGCCCGCATCTTGTGTTCCACGCGGGCAGTGGCCTGGTCCAGGACTTGGGCCGCGTTGGGGTTGGCCTCCTTGGCCCGTTGGAGCATACGCAGCGCGTCCGCATAGCGTCCGACCTGCTCATAGGCAAACGCCAGGTTCGACAAATAATTGAAATCGCCCGGTCTGACCTGCACGGCCGCTTCGAGCGGGGCAAGCGCTTCTTCGTATTGCTCCAATTTCAGCAAAGTCACACCGAGCAGTTCCTGAACAAACGGATTGTCCGGCCGCAGTTGGGCGGCCAGCCTCGCTTTGGGAAGGAGCGTGCCCGGATTCGAGGAGTTGAGCAACTCCGCATAGCGGGCACTCAGCAGATCCAGAAATTCCAGGGTGGTAATCTCGCGGTAATAGTCAATATCCTTATCGTCCGGGGTGAGGCGGGAGGCCTGGTTCACTTCGCTGAGGGCCATGTACGAACGTTCGAGCGGCTCGTCCGTCCCCACCGCCTTGGAGCGCATGAAGAGGGCGCGGGCGAGCATGGTTGTCGGTTCAACTCCGTACTGCTCGGCCAACCGGTCCGGATGAATACGAGGTAAGAGCCGAGCCAGGATAAAGGGCATGGTGCCGGCTATGCCCAGCCGATTGAGTTCGGCAAACTCGACCGAGGTATGATCGTCGGTCAGGAGCGGATAGTCATCTCCGACCAGGGCATCGATACGCGGCCCGTCAAAAATAATATACTTGAGAATATCCTGCCCGCGGGTGATACCGATCTCTTCCAGGTCGGCGCGGACCTCCGCGCTGAGCTGACCGAGGCGTTGGTCCAGGACCGCGGGAGACAGGGCAAGGGGCTGTTTGGCTCCCACCAGCAGGGTGTAGCGGCTCGTGAACAGGAGCAAGGTCTCTTCGCGGAACACGCGCCGAAAGGTGTACAGCACCGACAGATAATCGGTCGGCGCCATGTTGTGCAAAGGCAGCCACTGGACGTAGACGCCGGTGTCGTTCAGTTTGTCATAGACCTGTTGGTAATACTCCAGCGTGTAGAGCATCCAGGACTCGGCCGCGGCCGGGTGGGTGGCGTCAGCGGTAATCGCGTCATAGCGATGGGGCGAGACTTTCAGATAATTCCGCCCATCATCGGCAATCAGCGTCCAGTTCGTCCGTTCGACGACATGACCGTTTTCGGCTCCAAAAAAATGCATGGCCGCCCGGACATCGGGCACAATGTCCACCGCCTCGGCAGTCACATCGTGTTTGGTCACCGCTCCCAGGGTGACCCCTCCGCCGACCGCGTTGACCAGGACCCGTTTGGGGTCGGGCTGGAGCAGCAGGGGCAGGTGGCCCAGCATCTTAAAGGTCGCGACGGCATCCCGATGGGTCGGGACCTCCTCGATGCAGTTGATAAAAAGCTCTTTGATCTCCCCGACCTGGAAAACGGCCAGCGTCCCGGACACGCCCTCCCGATAGAACAGCAGTTCTCCTTCGATATTCTCAAAGCGGTCGTACCATTTCATGAGCGTCAGCTCTTTTGGGACGAGCACGGCGACCACCAGGGCCGCGGCTGTGAGGAGGCCGCCCCAGGCGAGCCGAAGCGCACCATAGGGGCGGGTCATCAGCAGCAGCAGGAGGCCGACACAGACGGACAGCAGCGCCAGGAAGACCATGCCCTGACTCAGCCCCAGCAGCGGAATCAGGACCAGGCCGCCACTGAGCGCACCGCCCAGACTGCCGAAGGTATTGGCGGCAAAGACAACGCCGGCGGCGCTGTGTGGGGAGCGCCCGGTCCGGTCGCGGAAAAGATCAACGAGCAGGGGGACAACAAAGCCCGAAGCGGTCGCTGGAATAAGGGTCACGACCGCGGCTGCGGCAAAACGGACCAGACCCAGGGCGAGCCAATGATTGCCGCCGAGCTGACGACTGAAGTCCAGGGTGACATCGTGGAGCTGGTTGAACAGCCCCAATGAAACGAGAATGGCGCTCGCCCCGATCGCTTGAACGAGCAGAAACACCAGCGCCTTGGTTGGCTGGCTTGCGCGCGACGGCCCGCAGGCGGCATACAGCCACGCCCCCAGGGCCAGTCCCATCAGGATGTCGGCCAGCACAACCGAGAAGGAATAGGTGTTGTTCGATACCACACAGATCAGGGTCCGTACCCAGATGATCTGCAGGGCGAGGCCCGTAAAGCCGGTGATAAACGGAAAAAAGAGCAGCCTGACCGGGAGTGGAGAAACCCGCCTCGCGTGTCCGGGCTGTTCAGCAGAGTCGTCCGACCGTTTGACGGGCCGACGGGGCTGGATCAGGGCAAGCAGACAGATGGCCGCATTGATCGCGGTTGCGATCAGCGTGGTCTGAAACACGCCATAGGTCCGAATGAAAAAGACCCCGGCAAAAAACGCTCCGAGCACGGCACCGGTGGTGTTGATCGCGTATAAGAGCCCGACCCGGCGTCCGGTCAGTCCTTCCTGAGCGACCTGCCGGGCCAGGGTGGGCAGGGTGAGCCCCATCAGTGTTGCGGGCAGCGCCAGGGCGAGCAGGGTCAGAACGATTTGCAGCGCAAAACTGCCGCCGGACGCCACATAGGCCATGTCGATGATTTTCAGCAGAAAGGGAAAAATCAGGGCGAAAACCCCGATCAATCCTTCTGCCAGGCCATACACGACAAAGGGATGATAGCGGGACAAGCGGCGGCTTTGGCCGGCCATATAGCCCAGGGCAAGACCCAACATGAAGGCCGCGGTGACCACGGTGACGGCATAGGTCGACAGCCCGAATACGACGTGCAGCAGGCGTTCCCAGACCACTTCGTACAGCAGGGCGGTAAAACCGGACAGAAAGAAGAGAACGAGAATCATACCAGCCTTTATTGGGCCTCTTATTGAGAATTATGGAAAATAATGCCGAGGGTATAACGCTGCCCGGAGGTGACGGTGCTGATGCCATGCCGGACGGTCAGACGATAATACCCGCGCGTGCCGCGCACCGGGCGGTAGCGCGTGGCAAAGATAATACCTTGCCCTTGCTGCAGGGTAAGCGCAATACCGCGCGACTGTGCCCGGGGACGTTGTTCAACCAGCAGAAATTCCCCACCCGTATAGTCGGTCTGCGGGCCGCTCAGACAGAACGTCATTTGTAAGGGAAAGGCGACTGGCCCATACAGGTCCTGATGTAAACGGTTGTAGCCGCCCTGTTCGTAATACAGGAGCAGGGGGGTCGGTTTGATCTGGCCGTGTTCCTGGCAGAGGCGTAAGAAACGCGCCAGCGTTGGAGGAAAGGTCTCGGGCTGTTTGAGGGCGGCCATCCAGCGATTCGCAATCCGGGCCAGGGGAGGGTAGGCCTGGGCTCTGAGGCGGGTGACGAGCCGCGGCAGCGGGTCCGCAAAATACTGGTACTCGCCGACGCCGAACCGATGCTGGGCCATATTGATCCGCTTGCGGAATCGCGTGGTCTTGGCATACAGCAGGACAAGCGTCGCGCATTCCTGGGGTGTGAGAACCTGAGGCGTTACGGCATAGCCTTGTGTCCACAGGGATTCTTCCATGGCCGGCCAGTCGAGCTGAGATATGCGGGTGTGACTCGTCATCGGCCTCTACTGCGGTACCCAGTCCGGCAGGCTGTCCAGCCCGATCCCGAACGCCGGTACTCCGATCACATATAAAAGTCCGGTCAGGATCAGGATACTCAGGATATTGAGGCCGAAACCGGCCCCGAACATTTGCGGCAGGGTGACATGGCCGCTGGCAAAAATAATGGCGTTCGGAGCAGTGGCGGTCGGCAGCATAAAGGCAAAGGAGGCCGCAAAGGTGGCGGGGATCATGAGCAACAGCGGGTCAACCTCCAAGCCGGTCGCGGTGGCGGCGAGTACCGGCATGACCAGGGTTGTCGTGGCCGTATTGCTGGTAAACTCGGTCAGCCAGACCATGAGGGCGCAGACGGAGAAGATGGCGACAAAAGGGGAAACATCCCGCAGAAAAGACAGCTGGGAGCCGGCCCAGTTCGCCAGGCCGGAATGTCCCACGCCCTCGGCCAGGGCGAGGCTGCCGCCGAGCAGGACCAGAATCCCCCACGGAATCTTGACCGTGTCATCCCAGGTCAGCAGGAACTCCCCCTTTTTTTGGCCGGACGGGACAAGAAACAATAGAATGGCGGCCAATATGGCAACGGTCGAATCCTGGATGTGATGCGGGTGGGGAAACAGACTGGCCCAGCCGGGTAGGGACAGCGCCCCGAAATCAATATCCTTCCTGAAAATCCAGAGCAGCGCGGTGGTCAGCGATAACAGCAACACGCGACGCTCTCCACCGCGTATGGGACCGAGGTCTTTGAGTTGTCGGGCTAAAAAGGCCTGGTTGTCCTGCCAGCCCGCGCTCGGCACCCGAAAGTAGATATAGACCAGATAGAACCAGACGCTGACCACCATGAAAGCCGCGGTCGGCACGCCAAACAGCATCCATTGGAAGAAGCCGATATCCGGTGCGTCCGGAAAGAGCCTGGTAAACGCGCCCATGAACACGACGTTGGGCGGGGTGCCGACGGGAGTGCTCACCCCGCCGATTGAGGCGCTATAGGCCAGACCGAGCATCAGGGCAATGCCGAACCCCTGGGTGGTGTCATAGCCCTGGCTCGCGGCATGGTGCAGGACCGCCAGGGCGATAGGCAGCATGATAATGGTTGAGGCGGTATTGGACACCCACATGGAGAGCAGGGCGGTCGTACTGAGAAAGCCGAGAATGAGCAGTTGGGGCGAGCGGCCTATGCCGGACAGGATCAGCAACGCGACCCGGCGGTGGAGCTGCCATTTCTCCATGGCGATGGCCAGAAAGAAGGCGCCAAAGAATAAAAAGACAATATGATCGGCATATGCGGTTGAGACCTCATGCGCGCTCAGGATATCGAGCAATGGAAACAGGACGAGCGGGACGAGGCCGGTGACCGTAATATGGGTGGCCTCGGTGACCCACCACGCTCCCATCAGGGCAACCACACCCGCGGTGTGCCAGGCGGCCGGGCTCATATCCGCCGGCGGGCCGGTCAAGAGAAACAGCAGGAGCAGGCCTATTCCGGTAAACAGGCCGATCACCCGGCGTCTGCTAAAGGTCGGCGGCTCGGACGGTGGAGCTTCTGATGGAGGAGTGTCTGTTGCCGTTGTTTGAGTCATATGCGAAGCTTTGCACAGAACTGGAGGACATATGAAAATTACCCGTTTTGTAGCGACCGCGACCGGCGGGTCGCAGTTCGAGGAGATTGATATCCCGATCACGAACGAGCGACAAGATGCCGAAGGTCATATCCTGCTCTTATCCAACACCTATACTTCGCCGGGGGTGTGTTTTGTCGATCTGCCCGAAGGGCTGAATCAGGATTGGCACCAGGCGCCAACGCGCCAAATCGTTGTGGTCCTGTCCGGGACGCTGGAAGTCACCACCACGGATGATCAGGTCCGGCAGTGGAGCACCGGCGAGGCGTTTATCGCCGCCGACGTCACCGGTCAGGGCCATAAAACGCGCACGCTCGGGGGACCGGCGCGGGTCATGTTTGCACCGCTGCCCGAGAACTTTTCCATGGAGAACTGGTCGGCGGGGTAAGTCGAAACGTGGTGGCTTCTCACCGACCGCCGTTCCAAACCCACCCCGGCCTTCGGCCACTCCTCCCGAGAGGGGAATTTTCCTATCCCCTCCCCGGAGGGGTGCCGCGTAGCGGCGGGGTGGGTTCCTCTTCTCCAGTGGCAAGGACCGACTCGGATTTATAGCCCGTGACCATCATCCACATCTCCGAAAGCCGGCTGATCCCCTGCTCCGGAGCCCGCGTGTACGAGGCTGTCCTCGCCTTTGAAGACTATCCGCTGTGGTGGCCCAGGAAGTTTCATCCCCGGTTCCTGCCCTCTCAGTTGTCGGACACGGGTCTGGAACGGGTCGGTGACCGCCTCGCCTTTACCCCCGTCCCCGGCATATGGACGGGCTGGGAAATCACTGCGGTTATCCCCGTGGAGCAGATTCGGGTCGCCTACTTTCAGGGCTTTCACACCGGCTGGGGGGTGTGGAGATTTGCCCTGCAACAGAAAGATACCCTGCTCTCCTTTGAAATGCGGATCGTGCCCAAGAATCCGCTCTACGGTCTGGTGTATAGATTAGCCAGGGTTCCCCGCAGGCATGCCGCCCATATGCAGGAACTGTTCACCTGCCTTGAAGGCTATCTGCATTCGCGTACGCCTCTGGCAAAGGACAAGGAACGTTAAGAATGGCTCCATATGACTTGGCTGCTCTTTATCGACGAGAGTGGACACGATCACAGGACTACATCGGCCCCATGAGAAAAGAGGCAAAGCTGCCGCCACAGCCTCTTACGCCTCACCGTCAAGTGGCGTAGGAGCAATCCTTCGGTTGGGGTCTCGTTCCGTTAGCTGCCCTCACCCCAGCCCTCTCCCTGAGGGCTGGGATGGAAAATGACTGAACGGTTACGCCTTGGCGCTCGGTCGTGCGGAAACGTCCGCGTGCCAGCGCTTGGTGTTGGTGTTGGCCTCGGGAATGCCCATCTTGGCGAAACTGGCAAAATCGACCACACACAGGGCGGTGATATCGGCAATGGTGTACCGTTCCCCGGCAATATAGGTGCTCTGGCCGAGTCGTTGTTCCAGCCGCTCATAAAAACGCTCGACGCCGGCCTTCCCCCGGGCGGCCAGTTCGGGAATGGCCTGGACGTTCTCCAGACCGGGCAGCCCCCGGTTCTTAAAGGGGTCAAACGAGTTGCGGAACATTTCGCCCGTCGGATTGAGGCCGTCGAATTCCATACGGCGCTGCCACGACTCGACCTGGGCCTTCTCCAGGGCGTCCCGGCCCATGAGGTTGGGCTCCGGCTGCGTCTCTTCGATATAGCGGCAGATTGCGACGGTTTCGTCGATGCGGTTCCCGTCGTCGAGTTCAAGCGTGGGCAACAGGCCGCGCGGATTCACCGCCAGATATTCCGGCTTGAGATTTTCTCCTTCGATAATACTGACCTCGGTCTTCGGAATATCCACCCCTTTTTCTGCCAGAAAGACACGTACCCGACGGGGGTTGGGGGCCATTTGGCAATCGTACAACTTCATGCGGCTCTCCTTTCATTTGGTATGAAGACTGGGGAGAACAATAGCCCTCCCAAACGAGGATGCAAGCCCGGTCGGGCCGAACACGATACGAGGTGGTCCTTTAGGCGGGTGCGCTGACGGGCTACAGTAAGAAAAAGTTGAACTGTCCGAACCTGTACGGAGGGGGAGCAGATGCAAAAAAGACTCTGGCGTCTACTTGTGAGCGTGACTCTGATGATGGGGGCAGTGCCGTCCGGCCGGGCGGATGTCAGTCCGGGGGACACCATTACCGCGGCCAATATGGCTCAGGCCGCCGAACTGCTCACCCCGTCCACGCGCTGGATGGTGGAGCAGGGCATGACCATGTGGATCGGAGAGCCGCGCCCCTATACCAGGCCCCGGGCGTATCAGGCAGCAACGGAACGATACGCGGGACAGGTTGTCATCTCTGCCGATGGACGGGAAATCGCGAACTATATTGCCGGGGCTCCGTTTCCGGTCATTGATGCCCAGGACCCTCTGGCCGGGTACAAGATCATGTGGAACCATGCCCAGCCGCCCTACAGCATCGACAATATCGGGGCGAGCTATGTCGCCCATCTGGTCAACAGCCAGGGCAATGTGGACCAGTCATTCGATAATTCGTGGCGCCGGGTGATGTGGACGGGGCGCTTGTATGCAGACCCAAAGCCCATCATCCCGCATAATCCCGCGGTGCGGCATAGTCATATGTGGGGGCCGCTGGTGCTGCCCAACCGCTATAAGGGGCTGGCCGTGCTCGAATTTCGCTATATCCCGGCGAGTGCGGCAGACGACACCTATGTCTACTCGCCGCAACTCCGCCGCGTACGGCGGATCAGTGTGGCGGACCGCAGCGCCAGTATTTGGGGCTCGGATTATGATCTTGACTCGTTTTATGGCTTTAACGCGAAAATCGGAAGCTGGGATTTCAAGCTCCTGGCGGAAAAAGACATTCTCGGTGTGCTGCACAGCGGCCGCTACGGAGACCCGGCCGAGTGGTGCGGCCAGCGGGATACAGGCCAGGGTCTCCTGGCGGCGTTGCCGTGTGTGACCTGGGAAAAACGGCGGGCATGGGTGGTGGAGGCCACGCCGCTCAACTATCCCAGAAAGTATGCCTATTCAAAACGCGTGCTCTACGTTGACCAGGAAACCTTCGGTGTCGGGATTGCCGAGATGTACGACCCGAATGGGGAACTGCAAAAGGGGCTCATCCACTGTGCCTTTGTGACAAAAAAACCACACCCCGGCTATCCGTCCAACCCGCTCTCCGGGGCGCGCTATAATTATCAGGAAGAACAATTGTTTGTTCCCAACTTCGTGATGATCGATTTTCAGAAGATGCTGGCCACGGTCGGTGAAATCCCCTCGACCGAACAAAACCCCTCGGAGTGGGAAGGGGAGCCCTATTTCAACGAAGCCGGGGTGAAATGGGCGGACCCCGGTTCGCATACGCCCAACGCCTTAACGGACATGGGAGGCTAGGAGGTCGCCGCTCTACTCGACCTGTCTGATTGCCGTCCGGAGGAAAACGACGCCAACCACGACGACCATGGCGCTGCTCATAACGATGCAGGTCGTCAGGGGGCCGATAGCGTCGACCAGGACACCGGATAACGGAGCCCCGAGTATGCCGGCGGCTCCCATAAAACCGATCGTATAGACAGACAGCACGCGAGCGCGGTTCGCGACGCTGGCCTGTTCCTGATACACGGTCCGTCCGGCGTTGATAAAGAGAGCCGCGCTGACTCCCCAGGCACAAACGGCCAGCATAGTACCCCAAAAGGGCAAGCCGAACGAAACCGTAAAGAGGCAGCCCGCGCCGAAGAGGAGAGACGCGATTTGGGCTTCGCCCTTATGCCGAATGCCGCCCGCCCAGAGCATCACCAGAGAGCCAAGAATGGTTCCCAGCGGGAAGGTCATGTTGAGCAGGGCCAGTTGGTCCACTCCGCCGTGGTAGAAGTCGCGGATTAAAAGGGGCAGGACAACCAGGAACGGACCAATAAAGAAAATGCCGACCGCGATGGCGAGCAGCAGCGTGGCCGAGAGTGCCGGAGACTGTCGGACCTCTCGTATCCCCTCGATGATATCGGTCAGCCGGAGGCTCCCGGTTGACGGACGGCGCTCCGAACTCGGGAGCTGCTGTAACGGCGGAATACCGGCCAGCAGCACCAGACTGTGCAGGCCCAGGGCCGGGACCGTCCCGACCCAGCGGGCCGTCCCGGCCAGCAGAGAGCCCAATATTTGCATGCCCCACTGCGTCATGGTCATCCCGGTCACCGAGCGCAACATATTGGTGCCCGCGACCTGAGAGAGCTGCGCGTCGCGGGCGGGCATGACAAACGCCTGGACCGTGCCCATGCCAATGGCGTAGGCGATGAGGAGGGGAATGGACAGCCAGGCATTGGCAACGGCCAGGAAGAGGCCGGCGGAAATCCCGCTCGCAATCAGGTGCAGCACCATCAGCAGGCGTCGCTGATCGTAGCGGTCGGCAAGGGTGCCACCCGGCAGGGCCAAAAGGACTGCCGGAATCATCATCGCACTTTGGGTGATCCCGACCCATTCCGCCTCGGCATTGAGAACGCCGACCACCAGCCAGGAAAAAAGAACGCTTTGCATCCCCATGGCCATGAACCAACTGCCGGTTCCGGCCAGAAACCAGAAGTAGGGCGTTGGCAGGTGGGCCGGTGAACGCGGTTGATCGGTAGGCCGGGGAGGGCTCTGAGAGGCGTCGGGAGGAGCCGAAGGGGAGGGTGCTGTGTTTGGTGAAGAGGCGTGCGACAATGTGAGCGTCCTTGATGGTTTGCATACGGTCGTTGTAGAAGGATGAGCGACGGCAGCATAGCGGACCGGGGTCGCTCAAGCGAGGGGGAAGCTCCCTGTCCTTGTTGAATACCCCCTGAAGGGCGAGCAGCCCTCGGAATGTGTGCAGACGGGAGTCTGAAGATGGTTTTCGGACGGGTATGTATCCTGATGGGTCTCTTGATCGTGGGTGGAGCCTGCGGTGTCCGGGCGCAGTCTTCGCCGCTTTCTCTTCTTTCCCTCCCCCCCGGCTTTCAGATTGCCGTGTATGCGCCCCGTGTTCCCAATGCGCGTGCGCTCGCCCTGGGGGCCGGGGGAACGGTCTTTGTCGGCACCCGGCATGCGGGAAAGGTCTATGCGGTTGTGGATCATGACCAGGACCAGCGGGCGGATGAGGTACATACGCTTGCCGAGGACTTGTTCATGCCCAGCGGTGTGGCTTTTCGGGACGGTGCGCTGTATGTGGCCGAGGTCAACCGTGTTCTCCGGTATGATGATATTGAGTCTCGACTCGCCAACCCGCCCTCGCCGGTTGTGGTGAACGATACGCTCCCGCGGGACACATGGCACGGCTGGAAGTTTATTCGGTTCGGACCCGATGATTTATTATATGTACCGGTCGGGGCTCCGTGTAATGTGTGTAGCAAGAGTGACGCACGCTATGCCTCGATTCTCCGCATGAAGCCGGACGGCAGCGCACTGGAAAACTTTGCCCGTGGTGTGCGCAACACCGTTGGGTTTGACTGGCATCCTGAAACGCGGGAACTCTGGTTTACGGACAACGGGCGGGACTGGTTGGGTGATGATTCCCCACCGTGTGAACTCAATCGTGCTCCCCAGCCCGACTTGCACTTCGGGTTCCCATACTGTCACGGGAGCAGTATCTCCGACCCGGACTTCGGGCGAGAACGGCCCTGCACCGCGTTTACTCCGCCCGCGCAGGAACTCGGACCCCATGTCGCCCCGCTGGGCATGCGTTTTTATACGGGCTCGATGTTTCCGGCTTCCTACCGGAATCAGATTTTTATTGCCGAGCACGGCTCGTGGAACCGCAGCACCCCGATCGGCTATCGGGTGATGCTGGTTCGCCTGGAGAACAATATTGCAACGAGCTACGAAGTCTTTGCCGAAGGCTGGCTCCAAAAAGACGGAGCCTGGGGGCGTCCGGTTGATGTTCTGGTGATGCCGGATGGTGCGCTGCTGGTGTCTGATGACCGTGCTGGAGTGATTTATCGGATCAGCTACCGGGGTGAATAGCCGGCCTACCTGAAAGGACTTGGGATGCTGCATGGCTGACGTATTGAGGGACATGGAGATACGGCTGCTGACCGAAGACGACCGTGAAGCTGCCCTTGCGGTCATTAATACGGCGGCACGCTGGTACCAGGAGTTTCTGCCCGCCGAGGAGTATCACGACCCGGAGATGACACCCGAAGACTGGGCCAACGAGACGAAACGGCTCAGCTGGTATGGCGCCTTTGCCTCGGATACGCTCCTTGGCGTAATGGGTCTGGAGTATGTCAAAGACGTGGCGCTCCTGCGGCATGCGTATGTTCTGCCCGACCGGCAGCGGCGCGGGATTGGCTCTCTGCTGCGGACATATATAGAGCGGCAGATTCGCGGAGTACGCCGCATCGTGGTTGGCACCTATACCGGCAATTACAAAGCGCGGGATGCGCTGGAAGCCGCCGGTTATACGCTTTCGACAGACTCGGAGGCCGTCCTCCGGGCGTATTACGATATCCCCGAAGATCGCCTACAGTCTTCTGTCACGTATGAGAAGGAGAGCGGGTGAGCAGGGCTTGTATGTGAAGTCGGAGAAGGCCAACCCGCTCAGCCGGATGCCCTGAGCGAGCCCGCTTCGAGCGTGCGTGGACGGCGGACGCCCTCACGTTCGAGAATGGGGACGACAGTGGCAATAAAGTCTTCCAACTCCTCTTCGACATGTCTGAACGTCAAGCCGACCGCATCGGCGCCGGCCGCGTGAAACTGGGCGAGAGTGTGGGCAACCTGCTCCGGGGTGCCGATCAGCTTACCGCTGCCGACTCCGAGAATAACGCTCCGCAGCATGTCTTCGACGGAAACGCCCTGGCCCAGGGTCGAGGCGACGGTGCCCACCGTTTGGCCGGTTAAGGTTTCCAGCCACTCGCGGGCGCTTTCGAACTCCGCGTGGGCAAATATCTCTTCGATTTCCGCGTGGGCGGCTTCTTCCGTATCGCGGCATAAGACAAAGAGATAGATGATGACTTTTACCTCACGGCCCTGTTTTGCTGCCCTGGTACGGACATCGGCCACTTCCTCGGCCAGGAGTTCCGGTGACTGGGCACCGGCAAAATACCAGTCGCAATACTGGGCGGCAAAATCCCGGCCAACCGGCGAACTCCCGGCATTATATAAAAGCGGCGGTCGGGCCGGTTTCGGATGGCAGGTGCCCTGGCTGATGGAAAAAAACTCGCCCGCATAATCAAACCAGTCCTCGGTCCAGAATTTCTTGAGAACTTCAACGAACTCCGTGGACTGGGCATAGCGCTTGTCGTGCTCCAGCAAGGGGATATCAAGCATGCGGAAGTCCTGCTCCGCCCAGCCGCTGACGATGTTCAGCGCCCAGCGGCCGTGGCTGATCTGATCCAGAGTGGCTCCAATCCGGGCCACCATGCCGGGATGATAAAAGGCGGTATGGACCGTGGAGATGAGCTGGAGATTTCGGGTGGCCATGGCCAGGCCGGCGGCCGTAGTAAATGAGTCGAGCGAGTAACTCCAAAAGCGCGCCGGACCAAAGCCCGCCCCACCCCGTTGAGCCATGAAAAAAATTTCAAGCCCGCTCCGGTCGAGGAGTTGCGCGAGGCGGAGGTTGTACTCATAGGTCGGCTCGGTGCGCTGCTCGGCGGATGAGACCAGGACAAAAGCATTTTTGCCAAATGAGGGCGCGCAGCCAATGGTGGGGGCGAAGACGCCGAGTTCAAGATGTCGATCACTCACGATTCTTCTCCTTATATGTGCTCTCGTCTACAGGTTCCTGGAGTCAGACAGCATCTGTCGGGTCTGAGGAGGCGGACGATGGAAACCAGCGCGGTATGGCCGCCTGATAGGCCATATAGTCCTCACCGAACCGTTCTCTCAGAGTAGGCTCCTCAACATGGAGTACGAGTGCGCGACTGACCAGCAGCAGCAACAGAGTATAGAGCAAGACGTGGACGGACGGAATCCAGACGATTTGGCCACACAGCATGGCAAACAGGCCGACCAGCATGGGATGCTGAATATGGGCATACGGGCCGGCAACGACCATGCGCCGGGGCGGGTCGAGGGGGAAGGGGGTGCCGTCGCCGCGTCGGACAAGATAATACGCCGCTGAAAGGAGTAAGGCTCCTCCACTCAGGCAGAGGAGAAGGCCGAGCAGGGAAAACAGCATCGAGAAGGGAAGCGGGGCCATCGCCTCAAGCGGGCGGAGTTTCCAGGGCAGATAGCCGGCCAGGAAGCCGGGAATGACAAGCGTGTACACCGTAGCGCGAAGCCGGAGGGACAGCATGGAAAGGTCTCAAGCGGTTGCGGGGCGCAGGCCGCTTCCCTCTCTCGGGGGAAGGGGGTTTTACGCTCCACGAAAACGTGGTGGGCGCTTCTCCAGCATGGCCCGCACGCCTTCATTGGCATCTGCGCTCTTGCGCGCCTGACGGACCAGCGTGTTGAGGTCGTCGGAGGCTATGCTGTCCCGGAGCGAGATCATACGCAGGATGCTCTTTTTCATGCCGGCCAGAGAGAGCGGGGCGTTAGCGGCAATCGTCCGTGCCAGGGCCAGCGTGGCCGCTTCCAGTTCGTCGGCGGAGACGAGCTGGTGCACCATGCCGATTTCATATGCCCGCTGAGCGCTGACCGGCTGGCCGGTGAGGAGGATCTGCTTGGTGAAAGCCGGGCCGACAATCTCAACGAGTTTTTGACCCAACCGGAACGGAACAATGAGCCCCAGACGGGCCAGGGGCATACCGAACCGGGCGACTTCCGAGACAACGCGCAGATCACAGTGAAGGGCGAGTTCGCAGCCGCCGGCCAAGGCATCGCCCTGGACCATGGCAATGGTCGGATGTCGAGACGTTTCGATTTTTCCGAGCAACTCAATAATACCGGTTTCCGCATCCTCGTCGCTCTGTTGGCGGGCATTTAACTCCCGTAAGTCCAGGCCGGCACAAAAGGCCCTGCCCTCGCCGCGGACGATAATCGCGCGGACCTCGGTGTTGGTCTCCAGTTCGCCAAAATAATGCTCCAACCCTTCCAGCACCGCCGTATTCATGGCGTTCCGCTTTTCCGGGCGGTTCAGGGTAATGGTTGCAATGCCTTCGTCGATTGAGCACAGAATTTCTTCAGCCACATGCGCCTCCTTGGAATACGTGCGCCTAGCTAAACGGTTTCTCCGAGGGAGGTCAAGGTGACGGACGGGGGCCGCTGCACATTCCGTACAGGAAAACCGCTGATCGGGAGCCGGATTGATTGTGAGAATGTCTACACGAACGGGCGGCTGTTGAGGCTTGGGGGAGGGGTGGGAGGATTGGGGGCGTCAGGCTCCTGTCCGGTGTCCACCGAGTCGGTCAGAAAGACAATCTCTGCCAGCAGACCAGTTACCAGGAAGAGGAGGACGGCACTGCCCCAGTAAGCGATGTGAAGGGCATAAAACGCGCCAATCGACATGAGGGCGGCGGCGATGGCGCACACGATGGACAGCCGAGGGGGAAGCCTTACCGGCTTTTTATAGCGGGCCGGGAGAAGTCCGATCAGCAGTCCGAACGGACCGATCAATACGCCTCCGATCAACCGGCCTTGCCACTCCCGGCCCTTGCTGGCGGCAATACAGGCCGACAGAACCGCGCAGAGGAGCCAGAGACCGATGAAGGCGAGGAGTTGCATGAAACAGTTGCAGGTATACTATGCTGGCTGATTTCCAGACTTTGTCCGTCCTTCCAGCCATTTTTTTAACGATTGTTGGCCCTCCCCCGACTTTCGTCCGACTAAAATACCAGAGACACTCAGGTCTTCATCGAGGTCGGGCCAATGGATGAGCGTCCCATCACCAATAATCTCAAAGTTCTTTCGTTCCTCTGGGGTACCGTGCCATAGGCGTGCGTACCAAGTGAGCGGGACGATGACAGTCCGGCCGTCAACAAGGTCAACTGTAAGGGAGTCGTCCTCAACGGCGACCCCCTGAGCCCGTGCTTCTTCAATCTCCATGGCCGAAGAAGTCATGCCAATCCTCCAGTAAGTGTTCTCTTTCTTCGTTTAATATCCGCGTCAATTTGAAAAATCATTCACTGAACTTCCAGGTGTTGTCTGCCGTACCGCTGATCTTCCAGCGCGGCACGACAATATTGGCCTCGTTGGTCTGTTCAAATTCCACTGTGACGGGCAGACCGATCGCCACGTCTTCTTCGTCGTCCAGCATGACCCCGCCGACGCGGACGAGCGAGCCGTCGGCTTCGTGGCAGTCGTCTAACTCAATCAGGCCGACCACATAGGGGACTGCTTCGACAAATGCGCCCAGGATGGGCTGGGTCACGACGATATAGCTGTGGAGTACGCCGGTTCCGGCGGTCTCAAACCAGTCGAGGTCCATGGAGTTGCACTTGTTGCAGGCCGGGAAGGGCGGAAACCACTTGTGGCCGCAGTCCTTGCACTGGCGCACGAGGTATTTGTGTTCTTTGGTGCCCATCCACCATTCCACGGTGTCGAAGTCGGGCGTGATTGTGATCTTGCTGTAATCAATCGGACCAGGCATAGTCACCCCTCCTTTAGGCTGCAATCCCGCGCAGAATGGCTGAACTCGACATGGTTTCCGTTCCCCACCCGAGACAGGCCGCAATACGCGCGTCTTTCACCTGCCGACAGCCGGCCTGACGGTCGTAGCTGTGTGTGCCCTCGGCCCAGCCCGGACAGGCGTCATCGGCGCGGTGGCGGAGTTGGCGGACGTTTTCAATCACCATACTCACCCCGTGGGTATAGCCTTCGGACAGATGCCCCCCGGAGAGGTTGGACGGCAGCTCGTGGTCAATCTGCAAACGGCCGCCTTTCACAAACTCCCCCGCTTCCCCTTTGCCGCAGAAACCGTAGGCTTCAAGCTGAATGAGGGTGGTGAAGGTAAAGGCGTCGTAGCACGAAATCAGGTTCACATCTTTTTGGCTGATTCCGGCCATGCCGAACAGACGGTTGCGTCCGTAATTCCCGGCGACGTAGTGAATCTCCGGGCGCGAATAGTTCCAGGCCGAGTTGGGAGCCATGGTCCGTCCCGTCCCGCCCATAATGAAAACCGGCGGCTGACGCAGGTCATAGGCGCGTTCACGAGACGTGACAATGAGACAGGCCGAGACATCGGTTTCGAGGCAGCAGTCGAGCAGGCGCAGGGGTTTGACCACCCAGCGTGAATTCTGGTGATCGTCAATCGTAATGGGATGGCGCATGACCGCCTTGGGATTCAGGCTGGCGTGATAGCGATGGGCGACCGCAATCTCGGCAAGCGATTTGGTGGTTGTGCCGGTGTCGCGTAAATAGCGCATGGCGGACATGCCGAAGCGCTGGGCCGGCGAGGTCCAGCCCCAGGGCATCATGAACTGGTTGTCCTCGGCTGCCCGGGTTGGCGGCACCGGACCGCTGGGTGCCTGTCCGCCCATGCGTCGTCCGGAGCGCCCGTTCATGGAGCGAAAGATGACCATGGTTTTGCAATAGCCGGCTTCCAGCAGGCCGATCGTGTTGCCAATCAGCGCTTCGGTGCTCGACCCGCCTCCGAAAATATCGACCGAATAGTTGAGCCGCATGCCGAGCGACGTGGCGACATGATTCGAGGTGGTTGAATCTCCGGCTTGATAGCTGGTCATGCCGTCAACATCGCGCGGCTCCAGGCCGGCGTCGGCCATCGCCTTTTTGACCGCCTCGCACGCCATGGACAGGGTCGTGCGGTTTGATGGACGCATATGCGGCGTTTCTCCTACGCCGACAATGCAGTATTTATCGGTCAGTGCCCCCATACTTCCCCCCTTTTTTCACTTGGTTGTTCAGCGCTCGGCCGGTGTAGGGGCAATGCATGCATTGCCCCTACGAAGTCTGCAACCTGACTTCCTGAACCAGCTCGCGATAGCGTTCCGGGTCCTGGCGCTCTGAGGCACTAAAGCCCACAATGAGACGGTCCAGGAGTCCGCTATACCGAGTGGCCAGCTTGGCGGCGATGGTGTCATAGGTGCCGATGACGGCGATTTCATCCAGCATTTCGTCGGTAATTTCCGCGGCCATGCCGTCCCAGTCGCCCCTGGCGGCCTTTTCGTTCAGCCGAAAGCAGGTCTCTCCCCAGCCGTGCGCGTCGAGTACGCCTTTATAGGTCCGCGTTGACGCATAAAAAGCGACCTGTTGCCGCACCGCGCCGACGGCTTGCCTCACTTCGTCAGGTGTGGTTCCGCTGGCAATAAATGTCCCGGTTTGCAGGGTAAAGTCCTCACGCTTCCGGCCGGCTTTGGCTAGGCCCTTTTCGATATTGGGCAGCACCGTTTCCTTGAGATAGGTTGGGGTGTGAAAATTGTGGACAAAAAACCCGTCGGCTACCTCGCCGGCAAGCCGGCTGATCAAGGGATTCAAGCCGGAGAGAATAATGGGAATATGGGGCTGCTCGATCGGGCCGGGATTAAAGAAAGGCGTCATCAGCGAGAATTGATAAAACTCGCCTGCGAAATTGAGCGCGCTGTCGTTCTGCCAGCAGTCCCAGATGGCCCGCAACGACAGGACGACTTCGCGCAAACGCTTCACTGGGGCTTCCCATTTGACACTAAAGCGCCGCTGGTTGTGTCCCTTGACCTGGGTGCCCAGCCCGAGCATGAAGCGCCCGCCGGAGTTGGCTTGTAAGTCCCAGCAGATATTGGCCAGCACCATGGGACTGCGGGGAAAGACGATGGCAACGCCGGTGCCAAGCTGGATACGTTCCGTTTCCCTGGCGGCGACCACGAGGGGAAAAAACGGATCGTGGCTGGTCTCCGCACTCCACAAGCCATCCAGACCCAGCTCTTCGGCTTGGCGGGCAGCTGCGGCCGCGGCCTCAAAGGTCGAGGGCATCAGGGCCGTGTCGATTTTCATGGCCGGCTCCTAATACGATCTCGGCATGCCCAGCACGTGCTCGGCAATAAAATTGAGCACCATATTGTTCGAGATCGGTGCGATCGAGAACAAGCGGCTCTCGCGGAACTTGCGCTCCACGTCGTACTCGGCGGCAAAGCCGTACCCACCGTGGGTATCGATGGCCGCGTTGGCCGCGGCCCAGGAGGCTTGCGAGCATAGAAGCTTCGCCATATTGGCCTCGGCACCGCAGGCTTCACCGGCGTCAAATAAATCGGAAGCGCGAAAGCGCATGAGGTCCGCGGCTTCAGTCTGGGCATACGCCTGGGCCAGCGGAAACTGGATACCCTGATTCTTGGTGATCGGTCGCCCAAAAATCTCGCGTTCATTGCCGTACTGGACGGCGCGCTTGATAAACCAGCGGGCATCGCCAATGGCTTCGGAGGCGACCAGGATACGCTCGGCATTCATGCCATCGAGAATATAGTAGAAGCCGGAGCCTTCTTCGCCAATCAGGTTTTCGACCGGGACCTTGAGTTCGTGGAAAAAGAGCTGGTTGGTTTCATGGTTAATCATGGCGTCAATCGGGCGCACCTCGACGGCGTCTCCGGCCTCCCGCAAATCCACCAGAAAGATACTCATGCCCAGCGTTTTTTTGGGGCTTTCGTCGTACGGAGTGGTCCGGGCCAGAAGGAGGAGCATATCGGAGTGCTGTACGCGGGAGGTGAAGATTTTGCCGCCGTTGACGATGTAGTAGTCGCCGTCCCTTTTGGCCGTGGTGCGAATATGCGTCGTATCGGAACCGGCGTCCGGCTCGGTGACGCCAAAGGCCTGGAGGCGAATCTCCCCGCTCGCAATCCGGGGTAAATAGCGCTGTTTTTGTTCAGCGCTGCCGTGCCGGAGCAGGGAGCCCATGATGTACATCTGGGCGTGGCAGGCGGCGGCATTGCCGCCCGAGCGGTTGATCTCTTCCAAAATCACGCTGGCTTCTGTCACCGTCAGCCCCGAGCCGCCGTATTGTTCGGGGATTAAGGCCGCCAACCAGCCGGCTTGGGTCAGCTCATCCACAAACTGCTCGGGATAGCGATGTTCCTTATCGAGCTTGCGCCAATATTCATCGCCATACTGACTACAGAATTTACGAATCTCGTTCCGAATCTCCGGACAGCGTTCTTTTTCTGACATGGGGGTTCCTCCCTCTCAATACGAGACTGGCTGAGACATAATCGTGCGCGTATCGGTTTTACTCTCTGGTCAACATCAGGTCGGGCCGCAGGACGGGGTTGCCGCGGGCCAGGGTGTTCACTGTCGCCTTGGAGACCATGACCGCCGTTGGGTTCTTATCGGCCAGACTGCGGGCCAGGGCGTAGGCGGTCGGCAGGAGTTCTGCCTGTGTGACCACCTGATTGACCAGGCCGAGTTGGAGGGCTTCGTCCGCCTTCAGGTGCCGACAGTTGAGAATGATGTCCTTGGCGCGATTCGGCCCCACATTGGCGACCAGCAGGGCGGTTGAGGGTGGACTCAGCGGCACGCCGAGGTCCACTTCGGGAAACCAGAACTCCGCTTCCTCCACCGCTATCCGAAAATCACACGCCAGCGCCAGCGACCAGCCGCCGCCGATCGCGTAGCCGTTGATTGCGGCAATGACGACCGGCTCCATGTTGGCAAACATATCGAGCGTACGGGCAATGGCGCGCGTCCAGCGCTTGCCGAGCGGCGCAAAAATTTTGCGCCGCTCCTGGCGATCGCTGACGCCCCTGATGGGAGAGAGGTCGGCGCCGGCTGAAAACGTATTGCCTGTTCCGGTAAAAACGACCACGCGAATGTCTGGATCGTCGCGGATCTGGTATTGCAGGCGCTCCAGTTCCAGGGCAATGTCTTCATTGAGGGGATTACGTTTCTCCGGTCGGTTAAAGGTGAGCGTGGCAATGGTCCCGTCTTTTTCCAAAAGAAAATGCTCTGGCACGGTGAGCCCCCTTGGCTGCGTACAACAGCGGACCCATCTAAGCGGACACCCTGCCGTCTGGCAAGAGAGGCGGACCCGGTCTTTTTCTTGGAAATGGAATATGTTTAGTCCGAGTCGAGCAGAGAAAAGGAGGACGGTATGGATCTTGGACTCTCAAATAATGTGGCAATGATTAGCGGAGCGAGTCGGGGCATCGGGCGTGCCATTGCCCTGGGACTGGCCGCGGAAGGGTGTCGACTGAGCTTGTGCGCGCGGGGTCGAGAGCAGCTTGAGGCAACCGCGCAAGAAGCCCGGGGAGTGGGCGTTGAAGTGCTGGCCACGGCGCTGGACGTGACCCAGGAAGCCGAGGCCCGGCGCTGGGTCGAAGCCACGCAGCAACAGTTTGGCGGGATCGATATTCTCATCAACAATGTGGGCGGGTCGCGTCCGGGCGGCAATCTCAATGCCTCCCGGCAGGACTGGCAGGCCGGCTTTGCCCTCAATTTCTTTTCCGCGCTGGACCTGTGCCAACTGGTCGTTCCGGCCATGGAAGAACGCAAAGCGGGCTGTGTGATTAATATTGCCTCGATCTACGGCCGCGAGTGGGGCGGACCGATGACCTATAACGCCGCAAAGGCGGCCATGATCAGCCTGTCTAAAGAAATGGCCCGCACGCTTGCTCCCAAGGGGATTCGCGTCAACAGCGTTGCGCCGGGGTCGATTCTCTTCCCTGGGGGAGCGTGGGAACAGCGACAAAAAGAAAACCCCGAGGGCATTGCCGCTTTTGTCAAGGCCGAGTTGCCGGTCGGCCGTTTTGGAAAGCCGGAAGAAGTGGCGGACGTCGTGGTCTTTTTAGCTTCGGAGCGTGCCCAGTGGGTTTCCGGGGCGTGTATTACTGTTGACGGCTGTCAGTCTCGGTCGTTGATTTAGGGGAAGGGGTCGGAGCTATGAATGAACGCTATGAAACCCTGGAACTGCGGCGGGACACCGACCTCTTATGGCTCGTCCTGAACCGTCCGGCGTCGCTGAACGCCATGAACAGTCTGCTGGTTCACGAACTGCACACCGTGCTCGACGAACTGCACCAGGATCAGACCGTCCGGGTGGTCATCCTGCGGGGTGCGGGCCGCGGCTTTTGCGCCGGGCTTGATCTCAAGCAGTCGAGCGCCGCAACTGATACCTATTCCGTAGCTCAGGGCCTGCGTGACCAGCGCCGGATTGCCGAACTGGCGATGAAAATTCACCGGGCTCCACAACCGTTTATTGCCGCTGTTCACGGTCCGGCCGCCGGGGGTGGTTTTGCCCTGGCCCTGGCGAGCGATATCCGCATTGTTGGGGAATCCGCGCGGATGAACGCGGCTTTTATCCGTATCGGGCTGTCGGCCTGTGATGTGGGCGTGAGTTATTTCCTGCCCCGGCTGGTCGGGGCTTCAGTCGCCTCCGAGCTCTTACTGACCGGGGACTTTATTGACGCGCAACGGGCCCTGGCAACAGGGCTGGCCTCTCGTCTGGTGCCGGACGCCGACCTGGATCAGGCCGCCGAGACGATGGCCCGCCATATTCTCCGCAACTCGCCCCTGGGGGTGCGGCTGACAAAAGAATGCCTGCGCTATTCGGTTGACGCGCCAACGCTGGAGGCAGCTATTGCGATGGAAGACCGGAACCAGATTCTGACCACACGGACCAATGACGTGCGCGAGGGCATTGCCGCTTTTCTGGAGAAACGCGAACCGCAGTACGAGGACGCCTGAGGGACGCCGGTTGTCCGAAGATGTTTGACTGTGTAGGGGCAACCCCCTGTGGTTGCCTGTTGCACGGCAGGTTGCATCACATATCTAGATGGTGAGCAGCCGGGGGAGTTCGGCAATACTCGGCAGGATATAATCCGCCTGCGCCTGCCGCATGACCGCGTCGGTACTGGTGCCGGTGAGGACCCCAACGGTAGCAACCCCGGCTGCCTTGCCGGCCTGAATATCAATGGGGGAGTCGCCAATATACACCGCCTGGTGCGGGGCGAGCTGTAGATGTTCCAGGCACTTCAGAACGGGTTCCGGGTGGGGCTTCCGGTGGGTGACGTCTTCCCGGCCGACGATGCCGCTAAAGAGATGGCGGACGCCCCAGGTATCAAGAAAGGGTAGAGCGCGGCCGGACGAGGTGGCGATGCCGAGTTGAAAGCCCTGGCGATGAAGACGGTGCAAAAGTTCGAGGCTCCCCGGCACAGCCTGCGTCTCTTCATGATAGCGCCGCAGCCATTCGTCCATGCGGCTGTCGGTAATGCGCTTGATACGGTCTTCGGGGTCGGGATAGTCGGGGGGAAAGAGCTGGACGAGCGGATTCTCAACCCCGCGGCGCATCAACTCATACACCCGGTCGCGCGGAACTGGAGGAATCCCGGCCAGGGCCAGGACCTCCAAAGCGATCTCATAGAAAAACTCGACCGACTGAGCGAGCGTTCCATCCACATCGAAGATAAGCCCTGTCGCGTGTAGACGACTCATTCTCCGAGCTGATCCCAGGCCTGTTGGATTTGCTGCTCAAGGGCTTGGAGTGAACCGTTATTGTGGATGACAACCTGAGCGTGTTTGCGACGCTCTGCGTTTGAAAGCTGGTTTGCAATCCGGGCTTCGGCGTCCGCAGTGGACATGCCGCGTTGCGCGGCCACCCGGCGAATGGCCGCCTCTTTGTCGGTCTCTACTACCCAGACCGTGTCTGTCAGGGGCAGCCAGTTGGCCTCAATCAGGATCGCCGCCTCAACCACAATGGGCACGGTAAAGCCCTCGGCCCGCTTGGCCTGGATACGCTGCCGGATTTCCTCGAACATAATCGGGTGGACAATGGCATTGAGCCGGGCGAGTACGTCCGGACTACTGAAGACAAGAGCCCCCAGTTTTTTGCGGTCTATGGTCTGGTCTGGTGCGACGATTCCCTGTCCGAATGCCTCGGTGACCTCTTTCCAGGCGGTCTTGCCCGGCAGATAGATTTCGTGCCCGACGATATCCGCGTCAATAATATGGGCCCCAAGCGTTGCTAATATCTTGGAGACCGTACTTTTACCCGAGCCGATTCCGCCGGTCAGTCCAATGGTTTTCATGTGTTTCCTGTCTTGCGGAGCATATTGCTGGGTTGGTTGTGTCAGAGATGGGGAGCGGCTGCAAGGGCAAGGCCGGCTTCTCTCTTGCTGACGGGCATGGTATCACGGCGGGCAACGTCACTGTGCGGAGGACGCATGCCATACGCAGACATACGCGGAGTCAGACTCCATTATGAAGATCTTGGGAACGGGCTGCCCTTCCTCTTATTACCCGGAGCGCTGGGAACCGGACAATCGGATTTCGCCCCACAACTAGCGGCACTCCCCCAACACGGTATCCGGGTTATTGCGCCTGACCCACGCGGCTATGGGAAATCCCGTCCACCCGCGCGCGCGTTTCCGCCTGATTTTTATCAACAAGACGCCGAGGATTTCGTGGCCCTGATGGAGACGCTCGGCTGCTCGACCTACGCCGTGGGTGGATGGAGCGATGGCGCGATTACAAGTTTATTGCTGACCTTGGCCTATCCGCAACGGGTGACCAAGATGGCGCTCTGGGGTGGAAATGCCTATGTTTCCCAGGATGATATTGATGCCTACGAGAAAACGCGCCGCGTCGCGGATTGGTCTCCGCGCACGGCCGCGCCGATGCAGGCGATGTATGGCGATGAATTTCAAGATCTGTGGGCTCGTTGGTGTGACGCCCAGCAGATGCTGTTGAAAGCGGGTGGGAATTTGTGTCGGGATCGCCTGGCGCAGATTACCTGTCCCACCTTTCTGATACATGGGGGCAAAGATCCCCTGGTACCGCCCTTTCATGCCCATGTCTTACAGCAGGGGATCGCCGGGTCGCGCTTACACGTGTTTCCGGATGGAAGACATAATATTCATCTTTTCTATGCGGATACGTTTAACGAGCTATTAGTCGCGTTTCTGCTGTCTTAACCGGTACGATTCAGGGAGGATACGATGGCCACCGTAGAATTCTTTTACGATTACTCCAGCCCGTGGACCTATCTGGCGTTCACCAAGATCGATGGGCTGTGCCGCAAATACAATGCCGACCTTCAGTGGCGTCCGTTCCTGGTGGGGGGGGTGTTCAATACGGTCAATCCTTCGGTGTATGAATTCCGAGAAAAGGGGGTGCCGGCCAAGCAACAGTATATGGCAAAAGATATGAGTGACTGGGCACGCTACTATGGTCTGAAAATTGTCATGCCTCCCTCCGTTTTTCCGGTGAATTCGGTCAAAGCGCTGCGTGGCGCACTTGTCGCGCTCGAACATCCCGGCAAGTTTCTGCCCTATAGCTATCGGGTGTTTGAAACCTACTGGGGCGAGGATCAGGACATCAGTCAGGACGAGGTCCTCCAGAAAATTGTCGCGGCAGTCGGCCTTGATGAAGAAGAGTACTTCGACAAGATCAAACGTCAGGACTATAAGGATCGGATTCGGGCCAACACGGACGCGGTGATCGAACGCGGCGGATTCGGGACGCCGACGATCTATGTCAACGGCGACTCCATGTTCTTCGGGAATGACCGGCTGGTTCTGGTTGAAGAAGAGTTAAAGCGGAACGCGTAGCCGAACTGGGCGAAAGGGACATACACAAGAGGGCAACCATCATGGCTGCCCTCTTGTATTTTCTCTTCTCGATGTGTTCTCGGACGTCAGCCGTCCCATCCCCACTTCTGCTTGTTCTCGGCAATCTCATCCGAGGTGGGATGGTCTATTTTCTCATGCCCGGCAACTTCAAAATCCGCTTCGTCGTCAACCATTGCGTAGTTGAGCGGGGTGTCGGATTCAAACACGTCGGGGACGGCAACTTCCTCAAAAATGGCCTGCCAGGGGCATTCGGGCTCGCACGCCCCACAGTCAATACATTCGTCCGGATGGATATAGAGTTGGTTCGGGTATTTTTCGGTATCATCGCCGGTATATTTATAAATACAGTCAACCGGACAAACGGCCACACAGCCTGTGTCGATGCAGTCCCGGCATAGTCTCGTGATGATGTATGTCATCGTCTCCTCCTTGCATCATGTCCAAAGCGGGCGAGTAGCAGGTAAAGAACGGACCCGCACCGCGAGCCCCACAGTGCTATCGCATCATTTCGGGCAGGTCAATTACAGACACAGGTGGGGAGGAAAGGGGGGGCTTCCTCTCCAAGGAGGACACAAGCACCCCCTTACAATAGCGCATCCAAAGCGCTCGGTTCGTGGGACGAAAGGCCCGCGATATCACCCGGAATCTGCGTGGGTGCGGTGATAGTCCGTCACGAGACGGAGGGCGGCGGCAGCCCGCTCATGGGTCGCTACGGTCGCGATGCCGCGTTGATGAAACTGCGCCCGGGCGTGGAGCAGGCTCGCTTCTTGGGCAAACGGTTGCAACACAACAAAAAAGGGCTTGACTGAACGCGCGGCAAAGCGACTCAGGGTGTCGAGCAGGGCTGTCAGAGTTTGCGGCCGGGCTTCCCACTGCCCGGCCACCAGGCCGGCCCCCGTATCCATGACAATCGCATCAATATGCGGGTCACGGTCGAGGATGGAGAGCAATCGATCCAGGGTATCGGTCCGCTGGCCCATCCCGATCGTATGACCGGAATCGAGCGGATTCTGAAAGCTGCCACCAATAACGTTAAAGAACGAAGACAGTTCGTCGTAAGAGGTTTCGCTGAGCGGAGGAACCCGCAGACCGGCAGCGGCAAAGGCATCGGTGAGACTGACCGAGGGACCTCCCGTCATGGCAATCAGCCCCACTCCGTCTCCGTTTGTTGGTTTGGTGAACCGTAACAGCTTGATCACATCAAGTAACTCATCGAAACTGCTCACGGAGATGGCTCCAGCCTGATGGACCATGGACGCCCATATGGTAGCGGGAACGGCGAGTGAGCCGGTGTGTGACGAGGTGGCCCGCTGGCCAGCCTCGGTCTGGCCACCCTTCCAAATAACAACCGGTTTGTGGGGTGTGACCTCACGGAGCAACGTAAAGAAGCGGCGCCCTTCTCTGACCCCCTCAAGGTATATGCCGATAATTTCCGTTTCGTCGTCGTGTGCGAGATAGTCGAGGTAGTCACTGGCATCAAGGACTGTCGCATTCCCAAAGCTCACTGCTTTACTGATGCGCAGTCCATGACTGGCGGCTGCCATACTGAAGGTGATGGTATGGGTGCCACTCTGGCCGATAAAACCGACTGAGCCCGGTTCTCCAGCCGGCAGATCGGGATAATTGCGGAGGCCGATTTTTGGATGGTAGATGCCCATGCAGTTCGGACCGATAAGAGCGAGTCCGGCCTCCTGAGCGGTTTTGGTCACTATCCGTTCCAGGCGCTGTCCCTCTTCGTCGCGGACTTCGGAGAAGCCCGAGGTGAAGAGCATTACCCCGGCGACCTTTTTCGCTGCACAATCTGCGACAATATGCGGCGCGACTTGGCGGGGGACCGCGGTGATGACGTAGTCGATCTCGTCTGGAATCGACTCCAGGCTCGGGTAGTTGGGAACCCCTAAATCCGTAATGCCCTGGATTTCTCGCTCGTCGATCTGAACGGAATAGACTTTTCCCTCGAAGGTACTCTGGCTCCGTAACCACAGATAATTCATGGCGCGTTTATCGCCGACCACGGCAACCGCCCGCGGGTGAAACGTGCGTGCCAAGGCCGCTCGTGTCTCGTCCGACAGCGGGCGGGGCAAGGCGCGAGACCCCTCGGCGTGGAGGACGACGTGGGCATCAACGGCGAGACAGCCGTCCTCGTAGGCAAAAACGGGGTTGAGGTCGAGTTCCTGGATATCTGGCTGGGCCTCGGCTAAGGCCGACAGGGAAAGGAGCGCCTGCTCCAGAGCAGCCAGGTCAACGGCGGCTTGGCCGCGAGGGCCGGTGAGCAACGGAAATCCGCCGATTTCACGGATCATGCGAGCGGCGTCCTGCGGGCGGAGCGGAGCCACCCGGAACGCCACATCTTTGAGCACCTCGACATGCACCCCACCCAGGCCAAACATGATGAGCGGGCCGAACTGTGGATCGGATGTCAGGCCGATAATGACCTCAACCCCAGGTTGGGCCATAGGTTGAACCGAGACGCCTTCGATGGCCGCGGCAGGCTGTGTCTTGCGGACAGAGGTCACGATGTCATTAAACGCACGGTGGATGGCGGCTTCGGTGGCGAGGTTGAGTTGCACGCCACCGATATCGCTTTTATGGGCGACGTCGGCTGAGCTGATCTTGAGCGCAACCGGGAACCCCATATCTCGGGCGAGTGTAATAGCCTCCTCGGCGGTTCGGGCCAGCTCCGTTCGTACGGTAGGGATGCCGGCCGATTGAACTAGGGCCTTTGCCTCTCTTTCGGTCAGCGCCAAACGATGCTGCTCTTTTGCGTGTTGGACAATAGTGCGGGCAGTGGTATCGGCCATAGGTTCCCCCTCTGATGCCTGAGCGCTCTTCTTATCCGAGCAGGCGGGAGTGGGCAATCTGAATGGGGACTCTCTTCTGCCCAGGCAGAGCGGGGAAGGCGAAAATGCCGTCGAAGAAAAGACCGGCTCCGACCTTAGCCGTCTTTTTGTTCGATCTGCTTACGGAGGGCGGCCACCTCGTCCCGAATGGATTGGAGAGATGTGGTCAACATCCCTTCGAGCACGTCCTGGACGAACTTCTCAATATATTTCCCCTGCATATCTCCTTCGATATTGACCCGATCGCCAGGCTTGCGCTGATGCAGCGTGGTGACGGTGTGGGTGTGGGGAATAATGGCACAGGTAAATGCTGTGGGCTGACAATCAAAGACCGTCAGACTGATCCCATCAACTGCCACCGAACCTTTCTCCACCAGGTAGCGACTGAGTTCGGCAGGAATCGCAAAGGTATAGAGAAACGAATCGCCTTCCGGCTGAATGGATGTGACGCGTCCAACTCCATCAACATGACCCCAGACGAGATGGCCGGACAGACGGTCCTCAAGTCGGAGCGAGCGTTCCAGATTCACACCATCGCCAACTTGAAGGTCTCCCAGGGTCGTGCGTCGCAGCGACTCCGCTGAAACGTCAAAGCTGAGTTGATCGGCCTCAATTGCGGTGACGGTCAAGCAGGCCCCATTGGTGCAAATGCTCTCGCCCAGGCTGATCTCTTGGGTGGGAAGATTGGTCCGCAGCCTGAGGCGAACCCCTTCGGCAATGGGGTCGATCTTCGTGATGGTCCCGGTTGTTTCAATAATGCCGCTAAACATAATACCTCGGAGAGATGGGGAATGCAGAAGCGTTGTGTCTGGTTCGACCCCCGGTCCTAGCCCGCCGCCTGCACGCTCGGCTGCTCTTTGAGTCGATTGATCCACGCCTCAAGCCTGGGATACGGAATATCGACATTGAGCTTGGGAAACAGGAGGGCCCACGACACGTACGGAATGTCTGCCAGGGTCAATGTTGAGCCGACCAGGAAGTCGTTATTGCCAAGCTCGTTTGTGAGGTGATCGAAGCAGAGGTTCAGCGCCGTATGTGCCTGCGAAACGATCTCATGGTCAGTGGCGTCGCCCTGCATGGGTTTGAGCAGGAGCTCTGCGGCAAGGGTGGCTACGGCGTGCTCATACGGATTATCGGCATAATGCATGAGGACGCGGGCGCGGGCCCGTTGTCCGATATCGTCCGGCAGCAATGGCGGGCTCGGATACGTGTCGTTCAAGTATTCCATGATAATGGTGGACTCATAGACCGTTGTCCCGTTGTCCTGGAGCGCGGGAACTTTCCCATAGGGATTGATTGCCAGATATTCAGGCGTTTTCTGCTCGCCCTTGGTGATGTCAATCGGGACTTTTTCGTATTCCAGCCCCTTTGCCGTAAGGGTAATCCGCACCTTGCGCGCGCGGGGAGACAGAGAAAAATCGTAGAGCTTAATCATGGCTCCTCCTGGCGCTTGGCCGTTTTCCGGCGGTTGATAATCTGCTGGGCCGTGTCTTTGAGACGGAGGTGCCAGCGTTTGGCCCACTCGAAATCTCGACTCAGAATCCCAAAGCCGACAAAGATGAGCACAATGCCCGGACCGGGAATGCCGGGCAGACTGAGAAAGAGGCCTACCAGCAGGAGAATAATCCCGCTAACGATCCGGCAAATTCGCCAGAACTGATCGCGTGCCGCACGGAGCATGTTTGGTCAGCCTAACAATCAAGAGGGCAAGACAGGCTAGCGATCATCGAGAATTTTACCACTGCGGGCTTTTTCTACCGTCTCATCGAATTGCGGGCCAAGATCAACGCCCATTTCTCTTGCCCGTTTCTTTGCCCACAGGCCCACGTTGCGGTTGTCGCGGTAGAATGTCTCGTCTCTGGGGGCACTGGTGTCCAGGTTCTTGAGTCGCGCCTCTTCACCCTGATGATAGGCAAAACCGGAGAGCAGCCGGGTGAGGCGGCGCTGATTGCAGTATTGACACCGAGGAGATTTCTGGACGTCTCCGAGCTTCATAAAAAGGAGACTTTGCTGTCTTTTGCACGCTCGGCAGTAGTATTCGTAGATTGGCATAATGGTTTTTCTCCCCCTATCATACCTCTATTGAAGGTGCTATAGAGACACCTTACTTCACCGTGCTTGAACGAGTGGATGGAACTGTTGGAGGATGTGGTGGAATACGCTGGTGAGAGAAAACCTGAGCTGGGATCAGGAGCGTGTACTACCTCGAAGAAGAGCGCCAGGGCGCAGGTTTCCCGTGGGCGAACCACGTTCTCATGGGGGCGATGCTGTGCTGTTTTGCCTACGAACTCACACTCGGCCCGGCATTCCAACCTTTCCTCACGACCTATGGCTGGATTCCCGCACAATTCTCTCTGGCACTGACGCAGGGCCAATTCCCCGTCTCTTCCTCACTTTTCGCTTGTCTTTTTCTGCATGGGGGTGGGCTGCATCTGGTTGGCAATCTCCTCTTCCTGTTCTTTCTCGGGAACGCCGTAGAGGCGCGGTTAGGGTCAGTGCGGTACTTGGTGCTGTATCTGGGTGGCAACGTTCTTGCCCTATTAACCCAGGCGGCGATGACACCGTTTTCCTCGACTCCAATGATAGGTTCAAGTGGGGCCATTGCCGCTGTCGCCGGTGTCTACTGTCTGTTTTTGTTCTCACCCCAGGAGCCCGACACCCCCGTGCATCCCGCTCCCCGTCCTCTTGAAGGAGCTTCTACGATCCTCTTCCTGGGTGGCTGGATCGTCTTTCATGTGGTCGGTGCTATCTCGGTATACGCGATTGGAGAAACCGCTTTCTTTTCCTCGACCTCTATTGCCTGGGGGGCCCATATCGGTGGTTTTCTGGGCGGTCTCATCCTCGGCCCGCTCCTGTTGTCTTTTCCGGACAGACGTCGCCGCAGACCCGCTGTCGATATCGTGCCATTCCTGTTGAACCGACCCAATTCTCTGCTCCGCTAGCGGCGCGAGAGGGGACGATTTTCTCTCTTTTAGTTTAATTGGGAGGAAAGGGCGGCAAGGGTTCGGCGAGCGGTCAGTGAACGGGGCTCGACCGCCAGCGCCCGCCCGAATTCTCGGGCTGCCTGGAGGAGGTCTCCTTTTGCGAGAGCAATCCGGCCCAGGTTCAGATATGGATAATGAGGCGTGTCATAGTGGGTTGCCTCTATTGCGTGCTCTAACCATGGGACGGCATCGTCCAGCTTGCCCATCCTCATGAGATAGAGACCGATGTCGTTATACGGACTGCCAAACTCAGGGTTGAGGGCAATGGCAGAGCGGCATTCTTCAATTGCGTCTTCGTAACGACGGAGAAAACCATACGTCCAACCGAGAGAAGTATGCGCTTCTGCGGTCGGATGCAGTTGGATGGACTCCTGATAGAAGCGCATAGCCTCCCCCAGGTCACCTTGTCTTTGAGCCTGATAGCCTTTGTATAAGAGAGCTGATGCCTTTTCCTCGCGGTCCTTTGTAGTCTCCATATATTTCTGCCCCTCTCGCGCGCCCTACCGGAAAAATGTGTCTGATTTTCCGGCTGTCAAGTCCGAACCGGAGATTTTGACGAAGGGGATGGGGTGGTGAAGTGGAAATAGAAGGAGAGCGCGGTGTAGTAGAGAGGATAGTAGAGAGAGGCCATGACGAGCCAAGGCTGGGCATGAGGGAGCTGGGATAGCAGGAGAAGAAGGACGCCAACCCAAATGGCACCAAGCATATTTGTCAAGATGCGCAGACGAACGGTACGCGTCGGGTAAATATAGCGAATAGGGATAAAGACGCCTATGGCGAGGAGGAGGACCAGGCTGCCGTTCAGCCAAACGGGCGTACCGCCTGCGTAGAGATAGAACGCCAGAATATTCCAGTAGGAGGGAAAGCCGGTAAAAAAGAAATCCTGTGTCTTGGCCTCGGCCTGACAAAAACCATACGCGCTGGAAAGGAGCAACACTGCCACGAAGAGCAGTGTTCCAGAAGCCGGCAGCAACTGAAACTGATAGAGAAAAACAGCCGGGACAATGACGTAGGTAAAATAGTCGACAATGTCATCGAGCTTGGCGCCGTCAAACCAGGGTATAACCCGTTTCACCTGAACAGCCCTGGCCAGGACGCCATCGGTCGCATCAATGAGGACCGCGACTAACATCCAGACGAAAGCCTGCCGAGGCCTGCTCAGGAAGATCGCCTGGAGGGAAAGAAATCCAGCGATCACACCGGAAGCCGTATAGGCGTGTACTGCCCAGGCGGCGAAAAGACGCGTGCGGCCTTTCACTTTATGTGACGCGCTGTTGGCTGAGGGTGGGTTCATACAGAATCTGGATGATCGTACCATCCGGGTCGGTACAGTACAGGGAGCGGCTGCCATCCCGATGGGTCCGGACTGGTTTGACGATAGGGACGCCGTGCGCCTCCAGTATTTCGGCGGCTCGATCAACATCGTCGCTTTGAGGAACAATAAAGCCGACGTGGTCGAGGCGTTGCCCCGCTCGACCACGTCGGGGTGTGGCCTTATGCAAGGCCAGGTTGTCACAGCCCGAGGAGAGGTAGGCATTGTCCGGGTCGGGCTGCCAGACGATCTGCATCCCGAACAGGGTTGTATAAAACTCAACTGAGACGGCAACATCCGCTACATTCAGGGCAATATGCCGCAGGCCGGAATGGGAGATTTTTGCCTCAGAGGTCATGAACGTCTATCCTGCCGCAGGGATGTGATCATTGTGACAAATCTGGTTCGCCCTGAGTAGAGGAGCTACGACTTTTTGAGAAAAATATACAGTTCGCCGCGTTGAGCCATAAGACCGGCCTCTGGTTGTGGTCCACTCCCCCAATAGATGTCCGCGCGTCCGGGACCGGTAATGGCGGCGCCGCGGTCTTGCAGCGCGACAAAACGCGAAAAGGGTTGCCACGAGACCTGCCCGTCCTTATCCAGGTGGGGCTTGGTGGTACGGATAAAGCCGAGCGCGCCCGGCGGATACCAGTTCGGGTCGACCGCAATCGAACGACCCGGTGTCAGTGGGACGCCCAGGCTGCCCAGCGGCCCGGCAGAGACAACGCGAAAGAAAATATAACGACTGTTATGGAACAAGATCCGGTCTTGTTCGGCTGGATGCTGCCGCAGATAGTGGCGGATGCCCTGGGCCGATGCCTCTCCGGTCTGGAGTTTCCCTTGACCGAGGAGCAGTTTGCCAATGCTCCGATACGGCCAGCCGTTTGAGGCCGCATAGCCGACCCGAAACCAGGCGCCATCCGGCAGCCGGATTTTCCCGGAGCCTTGAATATGGAGAAAAAAAAGCTCAACCGGGTCGTCGAGCCAGACGAGTTCTCTGCGCTGAGGCACGAGAATACGCTGCCCATCAATCTGAGCCCGGGAGAAATAGGGGACGAGTCGCCCGTTTGTGACACGACCGTACATGTCTGGTGGAAACCGTTGGGTCGTAAATCGGGAGGCGTCAACCTGTACCAAATCAGTGGGAGGACGGTACAAAGGATAGCGATAGCGCTCAGTGCGGATAAAACTGCCCCGCAGTTCGGGTTCGTGGTAGGCAGTGAAAAGCACAGGGACGGTCGCACGATAGAGGTCGAATGCTCGCTGGACCTCCAGAGCGAGGTCGCCGGGCTGATCGAGCAGGGCAAGAAATGCGCCGAGACTATCCCGGACCCGGTCGGCACTGATCTGTTGCTGTCCAAAAGAAAATGCTTGGGAGTCCGGCTTCTGCGCCAAAGCTGCGAGGCTCTGTTGGAGCACGGCCTTGAGAGAGCTGCGGTCAAGGTCGTCCACCAAGGGAGGAATCTGATGGGCGGGTAGCAGGGTGAGGGCCGGCTCAGCCCGGCTGTCTGCCACCGGCAGCAGGAGAACAAGAAAGCACAGGAAGAGAAGAGGACTAATGGACGCTCGCATTATTCCTTGGCGCTTCTCTTACAACATACCACACCGGGGAACTGACGGCTGGTGAGCCTTTTTACCGGGCCTCATACTGATTGTTGAGGCGCATCCCGGACTCCCGCATCGCGTA
Organism: Candidatus Binatia bacterium; assembly: GCA_022820725.1. Taxonomy (GTDB): domain Bacteria; phylum Desulfobacterota; class Binatia; order Bin18; family Bin18; genus Bin18. The sequence continues at coordinate 150,668 of JAJEFA010000001.1, read as the reverse complement.
TACTTCCTGTGCCGCGCTGACGCCCGCCCCGGCCGCACAGGCATGGCCATTTTGCTGTAACACCGCCTCCAGTGCGCTTAAAACGAGTAGCACATTACTCCGGGTACTGGATTCTCCCATCAGGCCAATGCGCCAGACCTTTCCGGCGAACACGCCCAAGCCTGCACCAATCTCGATATTATATTCAGCGAGGAGGTGCTTGCGAACGGTCGTGTCGTCAATGCCATCGGGGATGGCGACGCTGTTGAGCATCCAGAGGCGGGCGCCTTCCTGGGCGACCAGCCGCATCCCCAACGCATTGAGGCCGGCAGCGAGGGCCAAATGATTGTCTTCGTGGCGACGGAATCGTGCGGCTAAGCCTTCTTCGGAAATCAGCCGTAAGGCTTCCCGCAGGGCGTAGTTCATGGAGATAGGGGCGGTGTGGTGATACACACGCTCCTCACCCCAATATTGTGCAAGCAGACTGAGATCCAGATACCAGCTCTGGACCTTGTGCTTGCGATTCCGTAAAGCCTCTTGGGCGGCCGGACTGAAGGTGACGGGCGAGAGGCCGGGGGGACAGCTCAGGCACTTTTGGGTGCCGCTATAACAGATGTCGATCTGCCAGTCATCTATTCTGAGGGGACAGCCGCCGAGCGACGTGACCGCATCAACCAGAAACAGTGCTCCTGCCTCGTGGACGAGCGGAGCAATGTCTTCCAAAGGCTGCCAGGCTCCGGTTGATGTCTCGGCATTGACGAGAGCCACCAACTTTGGACGGGTACAGCGCTTCAGGGCTGCGCGGACATCGTCCGGGCTAAAGACGGACCCCCAGGGGACTTCCATGATAACGGGTGTTCCGCCGCAACGTTTTACGACGTCGACCATGCGGGTACCGAATACGCCGTTGACGCCGATGACGACCTCGTCTCCGGGCTCGACCATATTCACAAAGCAGGTTTCCATGCCCGCGCTGCCCGTCCCCGAAATCGGGAGGGTGAGGGGATTCGATGTTTGAAAGACAAACCGAAGAAGTGCTTTGGTCTCTTCCATCAGCCGAATAAACTCAGGGTCAAGGTGACCGACAAGCGGGGTGGACAGGGCACGGAGTACTCGAGGATGGACGTTGCTCGGGCCGGGACCTAACAGGGTTCTGGGAGGCGGGGATAACTCACCACAGGCTTCCATACACTTCCTCTCTTGGCTGTTCTGAACGACGACGAAAAAATTTCGGCTACGGTACCACGCTCAGACAGGTGGGAAAAGTCAGGCAGGTCCTGCTCATGCACACAGGCACCCATCAAGAAAATATTTGCTCATGGGCAGACAGCAGGAAAGTTTTTTGTTACAACGCTGCAATACACCACTGTGTACTGGTGTCGGCACGTAGGGGAAGGGAAGAGGGGGCGTAATGACCGTGACGATTCGCCACATGCTAGCGGAGGATATTCCTCGCGTTGGGGCAGTCATGGTTGCCGCCTTCAACAACCTTTTCCGCCGCCATGGTTACCCTGAGCCGTTTCCGTCGCCGGCCGCCGGCACATCCATCGCACAAGGGTATGTCCGGCTTGAGCCAAACGAGTGTTTCACCGCCCTCCAGGATGGGCAGATCGTTGGATCCGGTTTTATCCATCTTCGGGGCGATACGGCCGGGATTGGTCCGATTACTGTTGATCCGAGCGCCCAAGCCCAGGGTGCCGGGCGAGCGCTGATGCAGGCCGTGATTGAGGCGGGGGGAACGTGTCCTTCGCTCCGGCTGGTGCAAGACGCCTTTAACGTGGTGTCCTTTCCGTTGTATAGCACGCTTGGTTTTGAGGCGTGCGGCACTATCGCTTCATTGGTTGGGCAGCACATTCAGGCAGACGTTCCAGGGGACGTTGAAATGCGGGAGTGGGTGACAGAGGATATCGAACACCTGGCTGCATTGGACACGCGCCTGACTGGTATCGCGCGTGAACAGGATATGCGGTTTTTCCACGCTCAGCCGCCGCATATTGCCGCCTTCGTTCGAGGACAACTCGTCGGCTACCTGTGTTTTCTTCGTACAGAGGCGGGAACGTTTTTCGGGCCTGCTGCGGCAACGCAACCGTCGGTCTTACGCGCACTGATTCTGTCCGGGGCTCAGCGTGAGTGGGGGAAGGCCCTGCGTATGCGTTTTCCTACACGGCACGCACTATTATTACGAGAGTTGCTCGCCGTGGGCTTTCGGGTGGAAACCCTCCAGACCTATATGGTTCGCGGTGCCTGGCAGCCCCCGGACGGAGCGGAGTTGCTCGCGCTTTTTCCAGAGGCATTATAGGAAGAACAGGGAAGCAGTGATGCCGACACTCAACGGAACCGACCTTGGACTTTTCCCCACAATGGGCGTTGGCTCCTACGCCTCGCCATCATGGTTGATTGCAACCAGAAGAGCCCTCCGAGCCGGGACTGCCGGTCCGGCAGATGTCGAAGAAGCGATTCAAGATGCAGTAAAAATGGCCGTCTGGGACCAAGAAGAAGCCGGGCTGGATATTTTGACTGATGGCGAGATTCGTCGTCAGCGCTTTCTGTGGAACGTCGTCGAAAAATTGTCCGGCCTCGATATGGTCCGTGCGCAACGCAAGCTCGGTATCATGAGCTATGATAGTGCGCCGCGTTTTGAGACAACCGAACGGGTGAGCGCCCCTGACGGCTTTGGGTTGGTTGACGAATTTACCTTTGTCCAAGCCCAAACCGATAAACCGCTCAAAGTCTGCTGTCCCGGTCCGCTCACGATTGCCATGCCCATCCGGCTCAAGGCGGGTTATCCACAGGGCGATTATCTGCCGCTCCTGTACGACTTGGCAGAGCTTGTGAATAGGGAACTCCGCGGGGTTGTGGCGGCTGGTGCGACCTTCATTCAACTTGACGAACCCTCCGCCGTGGGTCGGGAGCCGGCCTTGTCCATGGAAGAAACGGTGAAGCTGTTCAATACTACCCTGGAGGGTGTGGAGGCTAAAATCGCTTTGCATATTTGCTTTGGGAACAATCAGGGCCGGCCGGCCATGAAGCGGACCTATAAACCGCTCTTCCCCGGCATTCTTGATGTCAAGGTCGATCAGTTTGCCTTGGAATTTGCGAATCGAGAAATGGCCGAGCTGGCACTCTGGAGCCAGTACGGTGATGAGCGTGAGTTTGCGGCTGGGGTCATTGATGTGAAATCTATGTACCTGGAGACGGCGGAGGATGTGGCCGAGCGTATTCGTCTGACACTTGAACATGTGAATCCGGAAAAGCTCTACCTGACCTGTGATTGTGGTTTTTCTGCGTCGTCCCGGAATTTAGCCCGAGCCAAGCTGGGAGCCCTGGTGGCAGGGGCTCAGCTTGTTCGACGAGAGGTCAGTGGAGCGTAAATCATCCAAACGATTTGTCCCTTCCTTCCCGGCTTCGCCCGCTTGGGATGAGGAGTGGCCTGGCGAACAGCCGGGGGACGCCTTGCCGGAAGAGTCCCCTCTGCCGGTGCCCAGCCCGCAGGTGACAATGGGAACGTGTGAGGTCTGGTGCATCAGCCCCGAGGGCTATGAGTGCCGTCTGGAGATGCCAGTTGACGGTGCCGGCGGTATGGCTGCCGTGATCGTTGAGCTTGAAGCCATGGGTTTTACCCCTCGTCAGCCAAAAACAAAGCCCGCTCAACGGCCCCAGCGTCAGCAGCCACGGCCCCAGTCTCAGCAGCCGATTCCCCCTCCACCCCAGACAGAACCCAGCCCGCCGTGGTGTGACGATCATGGCTGTTCGTTCAAACTCTTTCGCAAAAACGGTCGGCGGTGGTGGGCGCATTATGACGAGGCCAGTGGCCGCTGGTGCAACTCGCCGATTCCTGTGCGGGGCGAAGAGTAGACCTTCACTCGTCCGGTTGTTGCGTGTCCCGCAGATTCGACAGCGTAGATTCCATGCGCTCTAAACGCTGAAGAATTTCCTGTTGTGGGTCGGCACGCAAATAGCCCTGCTCAACCAACTGGATAAAATTGCGGGCAACCTCATCGGCAGAGAGCGGCCCTTCGGGTTGGTACCACTGATACAGCCAGTTGCACATGCCAAGAATGGCAAACGACACCAGCTTGACCGGGAGCGGGGCAAGGTGCCCGGTCTTGATACCCTCAGCAATGACATCCTCAATGAGCCCGTCGTATACCCGCCGTTCGATGCGCGCCCGTTTGGCAATCTCCTGGGGCAGATTGCTCTCTTCACTAAAAAAAACCGTCAGAAAATTGCGGTGGTCAGCCATGAGGCGGACTTGATGCCGGATAATCTGCCGCAGCTTCTCTTCGGGCGCTATGGGCTGAGAACAAATCTGCCGCAGGTCGCGCTGAAAGATCGCAATAGAACGCTCAAACACCCGAATCAGCAGTTCTTCTTTACTCGGACAATAACGATACAGGGTGACGCGGGAGATCCCCAAGCGCTCGGCAATGGTTTCGAGCGTCGTTGCCCGGTAGCCCTGTTCGCCGAAACAGTCTGCCGCAGCCTGCAGGACTGCTTCCTCGCGGAGGGCCTGCTTAAAAGAGTGGCCGTCCCCGACTCTCTTGTCTGATTGCCGGGGACGGCCACTCTTTTTTCCCCGGGCAGGGCCGCTCTTTGTCGCCATGCCCTGCGCTTACTGGATTCCCCCCATCCATGCAAGCGGCCCCATGGGAGGTGGACAGATTCGGCTGCCAATCTTTCACTCAACTCTTGCGCCTCCCGGTCAGACCGGGGTAAGGAAGAAGAAGCGCGGCAGCAGGCCGCTAAGGAGGGACCAATGGCAAACACCCACGTTTCAAAAGAAGCGATGCTCGAACGGGTTGCCCGTTTCAAAGAGCTCAAGTCCAGTGCGCAGGCGTTTGTTGACAGCAAGATACCGGGCCATGAACGGGATATCTATAATGTGATCGGCCGCGGCGTCACCGAGGATACGAACCTCAACCCGGCGATTACCGCGGTTCAGGACTTTAACGTGACCTATGTGGGCGCGAGTCCGGGCAAGGGGGCGGCGCTGCACAGCCACAGTACGGTTGAAGTGTTTATCCCGCTGTCAGGGCAATGGTCTATCTACTGGGGAGATGAGGGTGAGCAGGAAGTGATCCTGGACGCCTGGGACACGGTCTCGGTCCCGCCCGGCGTGATGCGCGGGTTTAAAAATGTCGGCGATGCCGACGCGCATCTGATGGCCATTTTAGGCGGAACCGATGCCGGTCATGTGGCGTGGGCTCCGAAGGTGCTTGAGCAATCCCAGCAGACGAACCTGAGGCTCGATGAGCAGGGGAATTTGCTGCCAAACGACTAGTTTGCTCTCTCGGACTTCTTGAAATACGCCTGCGCTGTGGCGAGGCTGGAACGCTGATGATAGGCGAGTTCGTCCTCAGGATAGCGATGCTCACGGCCGTAGACGCAGGTGTACCGGGCGTGACAGCGCTCAGCGCAATCGGCCGGGACGCGCAGGCGATGCTTCATGCAGGCAAGCAGGTCCCAGTCCTGTACGGCGTTGACAGCCTGGGTCGGACAGGCGGCTATACAGGGGCGCTCCAGGCAGGTGGAACACGGCTCAAAGTCTTGGGCCGGGGCCGAGAGCGCTGGTAAGTCGCGATCAATCAAAACCGCGGCGCGCCAGGCTATCCAGGGACCATACCGAGGATGGATCTGGACGCCAAGGATGCTGGGCACTGAGAGCCGCGCGGCCTGTGCCAGGTGCATGAAGGATACGGTCAAGCCGCTAAAAAACTGAAACGGATAGATCAGACGATACTGCGTGCGGGCCGCGTCTAAAAGCGGCGTAAGCCGCGCTCTTATCGCTTCGACTGTATAGGCATCCAGCGGATGGTCATACTGCTGGAGATAGCCCGGCCGTGCTTCGACATACTGCCGAAAGTGTCTCCAAAATTCTCCACCGCCATTCCCGATAACAACAACGGTCTTGATATCAGGAAACCGCTGCTTGAGATGATACTGTGCCGGAACGAGGGCCTCATAGTCAGAGCTCGGCGTTGTTCCGATGAGATTGAGCCCGACGGGGGCGAGGGCTGCTGTGATATCCTGGAGAAGTCCCATAGACGTCTATCTTTTCAATAGCGGACGGCAACCAGGAATAAGCCCTGCGGCGGTGCGTTCAGTCCGGCCCTGGAGCGGTCGTGCGCCGCAAAGACCGCGGCAAATTCGTCCGTGCTCAAAGCGCCCCGGCCGACATCTACCAGGGTGCCCACAATATTTCTAACCATATGGCGCAGGAATGACCGGGCCTCGACAGTATACACGAGAAAATCGTACTCGCGACAGATGACACTGCGCATCACGGTGCGCCACGGTGTTCGTTCCACGGAGTCTGATCCCTGAAAAGACGCAAAATTGTGATGTCCGATGAGCAGGGCCGCGGCGGTATTCATTGACCCCTGATCCAAAGGATAGGGGATATACCACGAGTAGCGGGCATGAATGGCCGAGGGGTGGGGCCGGTTCCAGATACGGTACCGGTAGGTCCTGCTCTGAGCGTCGTAGCGCGGATGAAAAGTGTCAGACACCTCGCTGATTGCGTGGATGGAAATATCCGAAGGCAAAATCGAGTTGAGGCTCTGTTGAAACCGCGCCAGGTCGAGGGGCTGGGGAGCCTGAAAGGTTGCCACTTGACCCAGCGCATGAACTCCTGCGTCGGTTCGTCCAGCCACACGCACGCGAATGGGCGTATTCAGAATCCGGGATAAGACCGCTTCGAGCGTTCCCTGAACAGTGGCTCCCGTGGGCTGAATCTGCCAGCCATGATAATTGGTCCCGTCGTATTCGAGCAATAGTTTGTAGTGCACGGGGTATGGTGTATGGAAAGCGGTCGAGTTCGGCCGGTCCGAGCATCAGTAAAAAGGCCCGCAATAACTGCGGGCCTGTGAGTCTCGCACTGTCAGTTCGCCGGGAGCTACTGTCCGAGCTTATAGACCTCAGCCACGTTGGCCCCGATGACCTGCTGCCGGGCCGTTTCGGAGAGCGGTGTGACTAGTCGTTTCAGGGCCGGCATATACTGGTCGCTGTGATCCGGATGCGGGAAGTCTGACGCCCAGAAGAACTTGTCGGCCCCGACGAATTCAATGATGTTCTGCAAGGCTTTTTCGTCCGGGTCGGCGGAAATCCAGCACTGGCGCTGAAAATAAAAGCTGGGCCGTTCCTTGAGTTGGGTCGAATGGGCCAGCGGGCCCTCGAATACGGCATCCATACGGTCGAGTAAATAGCCAATCCAGCCGGCCTGGGATTCGAGCACGATGGCCTTTACCTTGGGGAAGCGCTCGAACACACCGTGGTGAAAGAGCGAGACAAACGCCTGCTGCATATTCTGGGCGACCAGCACATCAAAATACCAGTTAAAGTCGATTGGCTCCGTTGGTACGAGCTCTTCAAACCGCCCGTGGGGCATGAACTGGATGGGTTCAAAGGTGGGGTGCAGGGCAATGGGCACGTCCAACTCCTGCGCCTTTGCCCAGACCGGATCGTAGTCTGGATGGCCGTGCGATTTCTTCGTCCAGGTAAACGGTGCGAAAAAGGCTCCTTTACAACCCGCCTTGACCGCCCGCTCCAGTTCTACAGCCGCTTCGTTGGCATCCGTACCGGACAGGTGGGCGATGGGGACGAGGCGACCGCCCGACTCGGAGCAGAAGTCCACAATCCAGCGGTTATAGGCCCGGCAATAGGCGGCCGAGATTTCCGGGTCCTGGATCTCACTCTCCCATAACAGGCCGATAGTCGGATAGAGAATCGATTTTGCCAGCCCTTCGCCATCAATCCGCTCTATGCGTTCCTTGGCGTCCATTGAGCCAAACGGCGCACCATCGATATAGCGGCGGTCCGGACCGGGCACGATATCCGGCTGGCCCATGGCGCCCAGAATGCCGGGGAAACCGCGCTCGCACAATCGGGACGGTTTGCCGTCAAATTCAAAATACTCCCAACCCTCGTCGTCCGTTTTAATCCGAATGGCCCGCTCGCGGTATTGCGGATCAAGATATTGCTCCCACAAGTCGGGTGGCTCCAGAATATGGCCATCACAATCAATGGAACCCTCAAGACTGACTTCACCGTTCCCCGCTGACATATAAACCCCCTTTGGTGTTGTATGGAATTGTCTCTCTCCCTTACCGAGAATCCAGAAAAAATACTAGTCGGCAAGTCTGAGGATTGCTGTGCTGGAGCAAGGGGATCCGCCTAGACCCCCAGAGTACCCTAGTCCTCCAACCGGAGAACTGGTAAAGGAAGCAGCAGGCTGTATTGGAAGACAAGGAGTTTTCAGCATGCTTGGGACAGTATTAGGCGTAGTTGTCGGGGCAGCAGTTTTGGTCGGTTCCTGGTCGGCGGCGGGTTTTTCCGATGAGGGGTTTGTGTCGACCGGGGCCGTGACGCTGGGCGTCTTAGGTGCACTCAGCGTGGCCGTGTTTGTTTCATTCCTGGCCAACGCGGGCCATCAGGAGCCGGAGTAAGGGCTGGCACGCGACCCCTCCCTCTCATCCTTTGTTTTGTACCATGGTCAGCTGCTCAGGAATGATTCGTCCTGCTAGGAATGTTGCACCCCTGCGGGATTGACAGGCGAACAGGGCGGCGGGTAAGTACTTCACGTACTTTACGCGAAAGTGGCGGAATTGGCAGACGCGCAGGATTCAGGATCCTGTGGGGTAAAACCCGTGGGGGTTCAAGTCCCCCCTTTCGCATAGATCAGAGGGGGCTTTTCTCAAAAAGAGGGAAGCCCCTTTTTACTGAGATGCTGCTATAACAGACCGCCTCTTTACATCGTATGAGTCTGCTTTCCCAAGGAGCGAGTTGATGCCAAACGCACTGGCCAGCCAATACGATCCGGCCGCACTGGAAAAAACGATAGTCCAGCGCTGGGCCGAGACCAAACCCTTTGCTGCGACACCGGACGACAACGAGCAATGCTATGTGATCATGATGCCGCTGCCGAATGTCACCGGCGCGCTGCACATGGGGCACGCCATGGACAACGTCATGCAGGACATGCTGACGCGCTGGCACCGCATGCTGGGAGAGAACGCGCTGTGGATGGCCGGAACGGACCACGCCGGCATTGCCACGCAAGCCGTTGTGGAAAAGCGCCTGTTCGAGCTGGAAGGCAAAACGCGGCATGATATTGGCCGCGAGGCCCTGGTCGAACGTATCTGGGACTGGAAAGAGCAGTACCAGGCCCGCATTGTCAGCCAACAGCAGGCCATGGGCTGCTCGTGCGACTGGGACCGCCAGCGCTTTACCATGGACGAGGTCTGTGCCCGGGCCGTCCAGTGGACCTTTTTTCATCTGTTCCGGGACGGTCTGATTTTTCGCGGGACGCGCCTGGTCAACTGGGACTGCCACTTACAGACTGCGGTGGCAGATGACGAGATTGTGTATGAGAGCGTCCAGGGGCATTTCTGGCATCTGCGTTATCCGGTCATTCATCCACAGCCCGGCGAACCGGACTATGTGGTGGTGGCGACAACGCGGCCTGAAACCATGCTGGGCGATACGGCGGTGGCCTGCCATCCCGACCCACGTGGAGCGCTGGAGGAACTCATTCGCAAAACACAGGAACGCCTGACCCGGGCTGGACAAAAAGAACGGGTCGAACTGGAAGCGGAAGTGGAGCGGCTTGAGAAACGACGCGCTACGCATCTGCCGCAGCTTGAACAGCTCGCGGCCATGGCCAGCGCCGGTCGTCTGGTGCGCCTCCCGCTGCTGGACCGCCCGATTCCACTTATCTGTGACGAATGGGCAAAACCCGAACTCGGCAGCGGCTGTGTGAAAATCACTCCAGGCCATGACCCCAATGACTATGAGGTCTGGGACCGCCACCGCGAAGAGATCGGTATGATGAACATTCTGAGCGCCGATGGCTCTTTGAATGACCAAGCCGGATCGTATCAAGGACTCGACCGCTTTGCGGCCCGAGACAAAGTTATTCAGGATTTGGACGCGCTCGGTCTGCTTGAGGCGATTGAAGATCGGGAGATCGAAATCGGCCACTCAGACCGCTCCAAGACTCCGGTTGAGCCCTATCTGTCGGAGCAGTGGTTCGTGCGTATGGGCGATGTGGATGGTGGCGTCGTCTGCGGCCGGGGAACGGCCAATGAATTTGTCGCACCCGGACTCGCCCAGGCCGCCCTGGACGCTACTGAAGACACATGGCACTCGCCCACGGGCAAAAACGTGTCGTTTCACCCGGACGTGCGTTACCGGAACACCTATGTCAACTGGCTCGCCGAGAAGCGGGATTGGTGTATCAGCCGCCAGCTCTGGTGGGGACATCAAATTCCGATCTGGTCGGGCAGCTTTCAAGGCCAGGCATTGCAGGAACAACTCGCCTGGCTCGCACCCCATCTGACGCGGGAAGATGTGGTCGCCCGCTTACAGACGGGCAATACCAACGAACTCATCAACTCCGAGACGTCCAGTCGTCTGGAGCGATCCATCGCCGAAGACACGCCAGAGCAAATCCAGGGAAAAATTTTGGTGTGTTTGCGTGAGCCGTCCAGCCAAGCCGACGTGGTGAGAGACCTGGAAGCGGCTGGCTTTGTTCGTGACCCTGATGTGCTGGATACCTGGTTTTCAAGCGGGTTGTGGCCACACAGCACCCTGGGCTGGCCCGACCCCGACACTGCGGCAGTCGAAGCCGGTCAGTCGCCTCTGGGGACACGGAACGGCTCTTCCGACTGCCTCTCGTATTATTATCCCGGCTCCTGCTTGGTGACCGGGCGCGACATTATTACCTTATGGGTTGCCCGCATGGTCCTGATGGGTCTGTACAACCTGGGCGATGTGCCGTTCACCGCCGTCTTCATCCACGCCACGATTTTGGATGGTAAAGGCGAGCGGATGAGCAAGTCGAAAGGCAATGGCATTGATCCGGTGGATATTATCGAACGCTACGGCTGTGATGCCATGCGCTACGTCCTGTGTGAGATGCAAACCGGCTCCCAGGACATTCGCCTCCCCGTACAAGCCATATCGCCATTTACCAATGAGCCCGTAGACCTGGCAAAGGCCAAGCACGGCAGCAGTATTTTTACCTACGTGTGTCCCACAACCGGCAAAGAGTTTGATGTGCTCGGCACCATGCCGGACATCCCCTCGGCCAAGCTGATCAGCGATCGCTTTGAGGTTGGCCGCCACTTCTGCAACAAGCTGTGGAATGCGGTGCGATTTGCCTTGCTGAACCTTGAGCAGGCCCCCTTCGTAGAGCAGAATCCGACGACACTGCCGTTCGAGGAACGCTGGATCTTATCCCGTCTGACGCGGGCCATCATCGAAGTGCAGCAACAGCTTGAAGCGTATAACCCGTCTGCCGCCCTGTCCTCAGCGCGGGATTTTTTCTGGTCGGAGCTGTGCGATTGGTATCTGGAAATGATCAAGCCGCGCCTGCGCGCGGACGATGCGGACAGCGCCCGACAAGTTCTGGCCTTTTGTGTTGACCAGACCCTGCGGTTGTTTCACCCGTTTATTCCTTTTGTGACTGATTTCCTGTGGAAAAATCTGAATGAACACGCCGCCCAACGCGGAATTGAGAGCCAGCTTGAGACGGCGGACACGATAGCCCATGCACCCTGGCCACAGCCGCATACGAGCTGGCAGGATGAGCAACTCGAACAGCAGGTGGATTTTTTACAGAACATTATTCGGGCCATCCGCGATATCCGCAGCCAATATACGGTACCGCCGAAACAGCGGGTGCAGGTCCGCATCAAAACCGTGGACGAAGTACCGGATATCCTGAACAAGGGACTGATTCACATCCAGGGCCTGGCCGGGGTTGAGTCGGTCGAGATGGCCACGGACGCCGAGCGGACGCGCGATTCCGCCACTGCGGTTGTGGGCGAGCTTGAGGTGTATGTGCTCGGGGTCATTGATATCGAGAAAGAACGGGCGCGTTTGAACGGACAGATCAAAAAGCTGAATGGCACGCTTGAGGGCGTGCGGAAAAAGCTCGGCAACGAAAAATTCCTCTCACGGGCAAACCCCGAAGTGGTCGCAAAAGAGCGTTCCAAGCTGGCCGACATGGAGTCGCAGTTAGGGACGCTCAACGAAAATCTCGCCGCGTTGGGGTAAGCGCGTGGCGCTCCCTTATGTCAGTCTGCGATAGATATATCGCTTGATTGTTTCCCCTTACTTATGTAGGTTTTTTGTAAGGAGAAATAGCATGATTGTAAAGATCACCTCAAAGCGCCAAGTAACTTTTCCGGCGAGGGTGCTCGACGCGCTCGGCGTGGGCCCAGGCGACCAACTCGAATTGGAAGAAGGCCCTGACGGCTTCATTTTGCGCCCGCGGCGGATAGATTTGTCTCGGCTCGGAGGGCTTCGCGACAAGATTCCACCCGGACGTCCGCCGTTCGACATCCGCAAGTTTCGGGACCAACGGGAACAGGGACATGGCCCTGCGCTACGGGATTGATACCTCGGTGCTCGTACGGCTGATCACCGGCGAACCTCCAGACGCATTTGCGCATTGTGTAGAACGGCTGAATGCACTCGTTGTCAGCGGCGCAGAGATATTCGCGTCGAACCAAGTTATCGGAGAAGCCTACGTCGCGGTTCAGCACCACTACGACGTATCTGAGACCGATGCCCGTTCGGAGTTGTCAAGAGCGCTGACCAGCGGCCTGGTCGCCCCTCTCAACGGGCGGGCCGTTATCGAGGCCCTGGAATCATCCGGCGGCCCCGGTCTGTTCGACCGCCTCATTGCTGACGATTATTCCCGTGCTGACCTGCAAGTGCTGACGCTGGACCGTAGGATGGCCACCCTGCCCGATATCAGACAACTCTAAAGCTAGGCGACCTGAATGCTGACATACCTCCGAGAGCGCGTCAGAGGACACCTGAAAATTCATCTTCCCACCTTGCCGTCTCACTCGTTCGTTGCGAAGGAGGTCATATGGCATATTTCTTAGATCTGTTTACGCCTGAGACTTGGCTCGCCTTCCGAGAGAATGGCGCAGATGTCACCGGCTTCCGGGAACGACATAAACGCTTGGCGGGTGATAGAGTTAGCCCCGGGGACATCTTCCTCTGTTACTTGACTCGCTTGTCACGGTGGTGTGGAGCACTTCAGGTTCAATCTGGGACCTACCACGATGATAGCCCAATTTTTGATGACCCAGACCCTTTCACGGTTCGCTTTAAGGTTGAGCCGATCGTTGTTCTAGAGCCCGATTCAGCGATACCCATCTATGAGGATAAGGTCTGGAACATGTTATCCATTACGAATCAGTACGAAAGGGGGCACAGTTCCTGGACCGGATTCTTCCGCGGCTCGCTTAATAAATTTGAAGATAGTGACGGGCGTTATTTGGTGGAGTTGCTGAAGCAGCAGAAAGATACGCCAAGGAGTTATCCACTCACCGAAAAAGATAAGCGCCAACTTGCTAGCAAAAGGAAGGTTCGCTCTCTAGACCGAGAAGTCGAGGTGGAGGTTCCTGATGATGTAGAGGATGACATTCACCTCGAAGAGAAGATAGTGGGAACTCAATCGGAAACAGACAGTCGGGAGTCGATTCGAATGCAGGCGAAGGTTGCCCAAATAGGTGCTGAAATGGGATTTCGCATCTGGGTTCCAAGGAACGACAAGACACGGGTACTAGAATATGTCCCCATGAGCATGCACGAGAAGCTCTTAGAGAGCCTGCCCCTCAACTACGATGATACGACTCTCAGAACTATAGAGCAGATTGACGTGCTCTGGCTCAGGGGTCGGTCGATGAACCGTGCATTTGAAATTGAGCATACAACCGCGATCTATTCGGGACTGCTACGGATGGCAGACCTGTTGGCCCTTCAACCAAACATGAATATCCGTTTGCACATCGTAGCTCCGGCCGACAGGCGGGGCAGGGTCCTACGCGAAATCAGGAGACCTGTATTCTCTCTACTCGACAGAGGACCGCTATACGAGCAGTGCTCGTTCCTCTCATATGACTCGATTAATTCTTTGGGAGAGACGCGGCATCTTTCCCATATGAACGACACAATTATCGCGGAGTACGAAGAGTTTACGGAGGTTTAGCCGACGAGCATTTTCTTCCTTGAGGGTGGCCGTGTCCGCTTCTGAACAGCCCAACTCGGCCAGAATCTCAGCGTTGTGTTGACGCGGAGAGCACAACGCCGGTCACATTAAAGGGCGACCGCGGCATACTTGACTAAGAAGTCCATTGACCCCCTCTCACCTTGTTTCAGCCTTCCCGGCTGTATACATTCCTAGGCTATGTATCCGTTTGACCACCCGGCTGTGGACCGGCTGATTCGCCTCGCGCTGGAAGAGGACGTTGGTCGGGGCGATGCAACCACGCGAGCGACGATTCCTAGCAATCAGGCAGCGCGTGGAAAAATTACGGCCAAGGCCGAGGTTGTGCTGGCCGGACTGCCAATAATTGTAATGGCTTTGGCGCAGACGGATAAAACGGCCGGGGTGCGTTTGCTTGCGCAAGAGGGGAGCCAAGTTCCGGTCGGGACGGTTGTTGCCGAGGTGTGGGGACAGGCCGCCGGCCTGCTTACTGCGGAGCGGACCTTGCTCAATTTCTTGCAACATCTCTCCGGGGTGGCGACCCTGACACGGAAATTTGTCGAGGCCGTGGCCGGAACCCGTTGCTCTATTATTGATACCCGCAAGACCCTGCCCGGCCTGCGCCTGCTGGATAAATATGCGGTTGTCCAGGGTGGAGGAAGAAATCATCGGCTCGGGCTGGACGATGGAGTGTTGATTAAAGATAACCACATTGCCGTCTGTGGTGGGGTGGGTGCGGCGGTCCGCCAGGCGCGGAGTCAGGCGTCAACGTGGCTGCGTATCGAAGTGGAGTGCACCACTCTGGCTGAGGTCGAAGAAGCCCTTGACGCTCAGGCCGACATCATTCTGCTGGACAATATGACCACCGCCCAGATGACCGAGGCCGTGCAACTGATACGCGGACGAGCCCTGATTGAAGCCTCGGGCAATATATCGCTGGCGCGCGTGCGGGAAGTGGCGGAAACGGGAGTGGATTTTATCTCGGTCGGTATCCTGACCCATTCAACTCCGGCAGCAGACCTGAGTATGTCTGTGACCTGTGAGCCGGAGTTGTAGGGGGCTGGAGCGCCCTTATGGACGACCTGCCTGACCACGGCTTTGAGACGGCCCTCGTGTCTCAGTTGTCCCAACCGGCGACGCGCCTGCTCGGTCGTCCGCTACGTTTTTTTGACACTATCGATTCCACCAATACGTTGGCTGCCAGACTGGCACGAGAGGATGCCGCCGAGGGAACGGTTGTGATTGCTGATGCGCAGACCGGTGGGAAGGGCCGCTTGGGGCGGAATTGGGTTTCGCCGCCCGGAGTGAACCTCTATCTGTCGGTCATTCTCCGTCCCCGGAAACTGACCTCAGCCGCGCCGCAATTAAGCCTGCTGGCCTCCGTGGCAGTGGCTGAGACTATCGTCCAACAGACGCAGTTGGCTCCCACCATAAAATGGCCTAACGATGTCCTGGTTGCAGGGAAAAAGGTGTGCGGCATCCTGACTGAGATGCAGGCGAACGGCTCGCAGCTCAGGGCAGTTGTTATTGGGATCGGAGTCAATATCAATGCTCCGCTGGCTTCATTTCCTGAGGCGTTGCAGGATAAGGCCTCTTCGCTCTTTCTGATGCGTGGGGAGCCGGTTGACCGGGCTGCGTTTGCTGTCAGCTTGCTGACCCATCTTGAGAAATTATACGTTCTGTGGCTAGAAAAAGGATTCCCGGCAGTGGGTGCGGCCTGGGAAGGCTATGCGTCTGATTTGCTGGGAAAATCGATCACGGTGACAGCGCCTGAAGGGATAATCTCAGGGACGGTGCGTGGCATTGATCGGGACGGCGCGCTCTTGGTTGAAACAGTCTCCCCGGAAGGGCAGGCGAGGCCGTCCTCCCGCGTCCAGCGGATTCTGGCCGGGGATGTGACTGTGGTTGATGGCTATTGAAAGACGGACACAGTGAACTGATCGAAGTGGACACTCATGATACTCGCCGTTGATGTGGGGAATACGCATACGGTCGCTGGTCTCTACGACACGCAAGACCTCGCCTATCACTGGCGCTTTGTGACCGAGGCGGAGCGAACGGCAGATGAGTACGGGGTCCTGCTGCAAAGCTTGTTTACCGCGCGTGGACTCAGCCTCTCTTGTGTGGCCGGTATTATTGCGTCGAGCGTTGTGCCGGCTATGGTGCAAACGCTCGAAGATCTTGCTCAGACGTATTTCCAGCTGACCCCTCTCATTGTCGGTCCAGGCATCAAGACCGGGATGCCGATCCTGTACGATAATCCCCGAGAGGTTGGAGCCGACCGGATCGTGAATGCGGTGGCGGCCTACGAACGCTACCGGACCGCCACGATTATTGTCGATTTTGGAACCGCTACGACCTTTGACTATGTGACGCAAGCCGGAGAATACCTGGGGGGGGCGATTGTCCCTGGCGTTGGGATTTCCCTGGATGCGCTCTTTCACAAAACAGCAAAACTCTACCGGGTAGAATTGGTCAAGCCGCCCAAGATCGTTGGCCGCAATACGGTCAACGCCATCCAGTCTGGTATCTATTATGGCTACACAGCGCTGGTTGACGGGATGGTGGAGCGTATTCAGGATGAAAATGGCGCGCAGGCTCGCGTGATCGCCACGGGTGGATTTGCCCAGCTGATCGCGGCAGAATCGCGAACTATTGAAGAGGTTGATGAGTTCGTGACCCTGGAGGGCCTGCGGATTCTGTATGAACGAAATCATTAAGAGTGTCGATACGATATGAAGACGACTGTGACGCCACGCAGGAACGCAGATCGTGCGACGCTTCCATGAAGGAGGGTAATATGGCTGCTGATGATATGCATCGCATCCGAACCATTGGACTACTGGCTGAAGGTGGGGCCGGGAAGACGACCCTGGGGGAAGCACTCTTGTACGCCGCCGGCGAGACGACCCGTCAGGGACGGGTAGAGGATGAAAGCTCGGTGTTCGACTTTGAGCCCGAGGAAATGCGCCGCAAAACCACCCTCTCTACGGCTTTTCATACGCTGCACTGGAAGAAGCACGACATCTGTTTGGTTGACCCGCCTGGATATGCGAACTTTTTACCGGATACCCGCTATGCCATGGAGGCGATGGGCGGCGCCATCTTCGTCGCCAGCCCAACCGGCCAACTCAAGGTCGAGACCGAACGGCTGTGGAATTGGGCTAAGGACATGCAGTTGCCTCGCATCGTCTGTCTGTCCCGGCTGGATCGCGAGGAGGGAGAATTCGGCGCGGCTATCGAGGCTCTGAACAGTGCGCTTGAGACCACCCTGACCCCGATTCATATTCCGATTGGCTCCCAGGCTGGCTTTCGGGGGGTGGTTGACCTGCTGTCTATGAAAGCCCTGATGTTTCAAGACGATAAGGGCGCAGTCAAGGCCGAGGCCATTCCCGATGATCTCCAAGGTCAAGCGGATGACTATCGTGAAAAATTGATCGAGGCTGTTGCCGAAACAGACGATGATCTCCTGACCCGCTATCTTGAGGGTGAGGAGCTGAGCGCGGAAGACATTACCCAAGGGCTGAGTGCAGGGGTGGCGGCCTCCCAGATTTTTCCCGTGCTATGTCTCTCCGGAGGGCAGATGCTGGGCATCCAGCCGGTGTTGGACGCCATAGTTGACCTGCTTCCGTCTCCGGCCTCCCGTCCGAGTGTGACCGGTACCGACCCGAAAACCCAGGAAGCGGTTGAGCGCAGCCCCGACCCGAGCGCGCCGTTTACCGCCCGTGTGTTCAAGACGGTTGACTCGCAGGCGGGCAAACTGGCGCTTTTCCACGTGCTTTCTGGACAGGTGGAGAGCGACTCGGTCGTGTATAATGCGACCCGTGACGCCAAAGAGCGTCTCGGCCAGTTGTTCCATCTGAAGGGTAAAAAACAAGAGCCTGTGGCCACGGCATTGCCGGGCGATATCATCGGCGTGGCCAAACTCAAAGAGACGCATACCGGCGATACGCTATGCGACGACAAAAATCCCACTCTTCTGTCCCCCCTGGTCGAATTTAATCCTGCCATCTCGTTCGCCCTGGGGCTCAAGTCTCGCGGCGACGAAGAAAAAATCATGACCTCCCTGGACCGCCTCAACGAGGAAGACCCGGCCCTGAGAGTGGACCGGGACCAACAGTCCAACGAGATTCTTATCTCCGGGGCCGGCCAACTTCATATCGAAGTGGTGGTCGAAAAACTGAAGCGGAAATACGGGGTTGACGTAGAGCTGAAAGCACCCAAAGTTCCGTATCGTGAAACCATTACCGGTAGAACCGAGGCCCAGGGTCGCTTGAAGAAACAATCGGGTGGGCGGGGTCAGTTTGGCGATACCTGGCTGCGAGTCGGACCTCTCGCCCGCGGTACGGGGTTTGAATTCGTCAATGAAATAAAAGGCGGTGCAATCCCGCGTCAGTATATTCCGTCAGTGGAAAAAGGGGTGGTCGATGCCTTGGGTAAGGGATTCCTGGCTGGTTATCCCATCGTGGATGTCCAGGTGGTGCTGTATGATGGCTCCTATCATGAGGTAGACTCTTCGGACATGGCGTTTCAGATTGCCGGGTCTATTGGCATCCAAAACGCGTTGGAAAAGGCGAAGCCGGTGTTGCTGGAGCCCATTATGCACCTCGATATCACCGTGCCAGAGGAATACATGGGTGATATCAGTGGAGATATTAATCGGCGACGTGGCAGACTCGTGAGTGTCGACGCCAAGGGTAATCACCAGATCATCAAGGCCTCCGTGCCTATGGCCGAGGTCTTAACCTATGCGCCGGATCTCCGGTCTATGACGAGTGGACGCGGTACCTTTGAGGTCGGTTTTTCGCACTACGAAGAAGTGCCGCATCATTTAACGGAAAAAATCATTCAAGAGAGCAAGCGGGCGAAAGAAGAAGCCAGTCATTAAACATATACAAGCCCCGGCGGAGAGCCTCTGCCTGTCCGCCGGGTATGCGATGAGACATTGACAACCTCACGCGGGCTGTACTAGAGTTCTCTTTCCTTTCATTTTCAGGAGGGTTGCCTATGGATGTCAAAGAAGAAGAGTTGATCCGTTCCCTACTCGATACCGACTCCGAACTGCGCCGCCACTATGAGGAACACGCTCAACTTAAACAGCGCCTTCAAGAACTCAGAACAAAACCTTTCCTGACTGCAGAGGAAGAGATTGAAGAAAAAACGATCCAAAAACAAAAACTGGCGGGCAAAGATCGCATCATGGAAATCCTCGCCCGCCACAAACGACAAGCAGCATAACCGAGAGTCGCTGCGTTCACGGTTTCGACTCGCCTGGGAGTATCTCAACCCCGTTCGTATGGCTGGGGCGTCGCCCGGTTCAACGTTTCCTTCTCAGAAGCTCATTGAGCAACAAGACCTATGCGTCATACAATCTCTATCTTAGTTGAGAATGAATTCGGCGTTCTCGCGCGGGTCGCGGGACTTTTTAGCGGTCGTGGCTTCAATATTGACAGCCTGAGCGTGGCAAAGACCCTGGACTCCTCCTTATCCCGTATCACGCTCGTCACGGAAGGCGACGATCAGATTGTTGAGCAGATTACGAAACAGCTCAATAAACTGATCTGTGTCATCAAGGTCAGCGATTTCCAAGAGACGCCGCACGTGGAACGTGAGATGGCGCTCATCAAGGTTGCGGCAGACGAACGCACCCGTGGTGAAATCCTGAATATTATCGATATCTTCCGAGCCAAAGTGATTGATGCCGGACCGCGATCCTTTGTAATTGAAGTGACCGGTGATGAGGGGAAGATTACTGCCATCCTGGATTTACTCAAGCCGCTGGGCGTCAAGGAGATCGTGCGAACCGGAAAAGTCGCCGTCCAGCGCGGACTTCAGACACTCTCAGCAACGACGACGGACAATACACTAGAGCAGCCGCGGAAGGTACGTCGGCTGCGCTAGGAGAATCCGGAGGCTCTCCGTCCTGAGTGCGGACGAGAGAACTCAGGGGGAAAAGACACAAGGAGTAAGTAGCATGAGCATGAATATTTATTATGACAACGATGCCGACCTGTCCCTGCTCACGGGAAAAAAAATTGTCATTGTCGGATATGGCAGCCAGGGCCATGCCCATGCCCTCAACCTGCGTGACTCCGGGATGGATGTCCGGATTGGGCTACGGAAAGACAGCGGCTCCTGGAAAAAGGCGGAGGAGGCCGGTTTTGTGGTCCAGGAGGTCGGAGCGGCCTCGGCTGATGCCGATATCATCATGATCCTGACACCCGACGAGGTCGCCAGCGAGATGTATGAGTCTGATATGAGAGCCGGGCTCAAGGCCGGGAAATATCTGGCTTGTGCGCACGGCTTTAATATCCATTTCAAGAAAATCGTTCCGCCCGAAGCGGTGAACGTTTTCATGGTCGCCCCTAAAGGTCCCGGCCATCTCGTCCGGAGCGAATTTGAGAAGGGCCGTGGTGTGCCCTGCCTGATCGCAATAGCGCAAGACCCGTCCGGGGATACCAAGTCGGTGTCCATGGCCTACGCCTCGGCTATCGGCGGTGGACGCGCAGCAATTTTAGAGACCTCGTTCAAAGAAGAGACCGAGACCGATCTTTTTGGAGAGCAGACCGTTCTGTGCGGCGGGGTAACCGAACTCATGCGAGCCGGTTTTGAAACCCTGGTCGATGCCGGATATGCGCCGGAGATGGCGTATTTTGAGTGCCTGCACGAAATGAAGCTGATCGTGGATCTCATCTATGAAGGGGGGATCACGAATATGCGTTACTCGATCAGCAATACCGCCGAGTTTGGAGATATGACCCGGGGTAAACGGGTCATTGGGGACGAAACCCGTGAAGCCATGAAAAATATTCTGGCTGATATTCAGTCCGGAAAATTTGCCGACGAATGGATGAATGAGTATCGGTCTGGCTTGCCGCGCTTTAATGCCCTGCGAAAAGAGGGTGCGAGTCATGCGGCTGAAGTTGTTGGCGATAATCTGCGCGGTATGATGCCCTGGCTCCAGCAAGACAGGCTGGTGGATAAGGCGAAAAATTAACTCGGGACAGGACGGGGCTGACATGCGGGGAGGAGAGCTTGGCCTCCTCTTTTCGCTCTCCCTGTTTTGATTATGCATTTTGCGCGTGAGGGATATCCCTGGATCTTCGGGCTTGGCTCACTCTCTCTCGTACTCGGTTTGCTCGGTTTTTCCTTCTCCGGCTGTGTTCTGCTCGGGCTCACCCTCTTTGTCGCCTTTTTCTTTCGTGATCCTGACCGCGAGATTCCTGACGACACCGACGTCATTGTCTCTCCGGCCGATGGACGCGTTATTACGGTTGAGCCGCTGGCGCACGGCAAATACGCCTCAGAGCAACCCTCTTCTCGGGTCGGCATCTTCCTGTCTCCGCTCAATGTCCATGTCAACCGCGTCCCAGTGACCGGAAAGGTCACCCGGATTCACTATCAGCCGGGGAAATTTCGGGCCGCGTTTGCCGCCGATGCCGCCGAGGTCAACGAGCAGAACGCGGTCAGTATTCAGGATATCCGCGGTCACCGGGTTGTCCTGGTCCAGATTGCCGGTATGCTGGCCCGGCGTATTGTCTGTCGTCTGACGGATGGAGAACAAGTCCAACAAGGTGACCGGTACGGCATGATCATGTTGGGCTCGCGGGTGGACGTGTATTGTCCGGAAGAGGTAGAGTTGAAGATAACCGTCGGACAAAGAGTCAAGGCCGGAGAGACGGTGATCGGTCAATACCGTACTGGTACGAAAACATAACAAGGAGTTTGCTCGTGGCTATGCAGACCCGCGAAAAAGTCCGACGGTTGCCGACCCGTAAAAAAATACGCCCCCCTCTGCGCAAGGGTGTCTATCTGCTGCCCAATCTTTTTACGACGGGCGGACTGTTCTGCGGGTTTTACGCCAGCGTGGCCACTCTGCAGGGAGAGTTCCGGGTTGCGGCAACCGCGGTCCTGATCGCGCTGATCTTCGATTCCCTCGATGGCCGTATTGCCCGGATGACGAAGACCTCCAGCCGTTTTGGTGCGGAATACGATTCTCTGTCCGACTTGGTCGCTTTTGGTGTGGCCCCCGGTTTGTTGGCCTATCGCTGGGCATTGGAGCCGTGGGGCGCGTGGGGATGGTTGGCGGCAGCATTATACGTGGTGTGTGGCGCCCTCCGCCTGGCCCGTTTTAATGTCCAAAGTGGAGTGGTGGATAAGGAGAGTTTTGTTGGTCTGCCGATCCCGGCTGCGGCGGCCGTCATCGCGACGACGATTTGGGTGTATGACTACCTGGGTGGTGAAGGGACGACCAGCAAGCACATCACTCTCCTCATGTTGGTGTATGTTCTGGCCGGTCTGATGATCAGCACGATTCGCTATGCGAGCTTCAAAGATCTGAATCTGCGCGACCGTCAGCCCTTTGGCCTGCTGGTTGTGGGGATCATTCTCTTACAGTTGACCATCGCCGAGCCGCAGATCATGTTATTTGCCATTGCTGGTGTGTATGCGTTGTCCGGTCCGGCCGGTATGGTCGTGCGTCTGTGGAAGAATAGATGGTCAGAGGAAGCCGGACCCGACGTTGCCCTTGTCCAACCAAAACAGGTCCGTGAACCCCCTGAGCAGCAGCCCCGTTCACTTGACAATGAGAAAAAGGGTTCGGTATAAAGGAAAGTACATGACTGACATGACTAACACTTTAGGTCTCCTACTCGGCCTCCTGCTTAGCATCCCGCCTGAGGGATCCGAGGGAGGTGCATAGGTCGCACCAGACTCTTGGAGGCCACGGGCGGAAGTTCTGATCCGTGGCCTCTTGTTTGAGAGGGCTGCGGGTATACCCGCAGCCCTTTTTTTATATCGACAACACGCAGGAGGACGTTATGGAACGCGAATTTGTAAAAATTTTTGATACCACGCTGCGCGACGGTGAGCAGTCGCCCGGCGCGACCATGAATATCGAAGAAAAGGTGATGGTCGCCGGACAACTCGAAAAGCTCAATGTGGACGTGATCGAGGCCGGCTTCGCCGCGTCATCAGAGGGAGACTTTGAATCGGTCCGGCGTGTTGCCGGACTCGTCTCAACGCCTATTGTCCTGAGTCTGTCGCGTACCAAGGAGGACGATATTCGGCGCGCGATTCGGGCCGTCGAGCAGGCCAAGCAGCCCGGGGTGCATATTTTTATTGCGACCTCTGACATTCATCTCAAGCATAAACTCATGATGAGTCGTCAGGAGTGCGTTGACGCTGCGGTCTGGGCGGTCGAATATGCGAAAAAACACCTGGACTATATCGAGTTTTCAGCCGAAGACGCCTCTCGCACGGATCGTGACTTTCTGGTCCAGATTTTCGGTGAGGTCATTCGGGCTGGAGCCGTGACCATTAATGTCCCGGACACTACCGGCTATGCCATTCCCCATCAGTTCGGTGCCCTGTTTCAGTATCTGCGGGAAACGGTTCCCGGCGGTGGAGATGTGACGTGGAGTGCCCATTGCCACAACGATTTGGGCCTGGCCGTAGCCAACTCCCTGGCAGCCATTGAGAACGGTGCCCGCCAAGTGGAATGTACGATTAACGGTATAGGCGAACGCGCGGGGAATACGTCCATGGAAGAAGTGGTCATGGCACTCCGAACGCGCGAGGATGTGTTCGCCAATGTCGGCACCCAGGTCGTGACCGAGCAGATTTACCCCTCCAGTCAACTCCTGTCTCAAATTACCGGCATTACCGTCCCCATCAACAAGCCGGTGGTCGGTGATAATGCCTTTGCTCACGAAGCCGGTATTCACCAGGACGGTGTGCTGAAATACAAGCTGACCTATGAAATCATGCAGCCCCAGACGATAGGTTTGGACAGCAACAGACTCGTCTTGGGAAAACACTCGGGTCGGCACGCTTTTATTGAGCGGCTGAAATTCCTGGGCATTGATTATACGGGGACTGATATGAATAAGGCCTTCATGCGTTTTAAGGCCTTGGCCGACAAGAAAAAGAGCGTCTACGACGAAGACCTGATGGCGATTGTGATGGAAGAGACGGCCCGTATCCCCGAGAAGTACGAGTTGATGTATATGAATGTCACCTCATCCAGCATGGCGGTTCCGCATGCCACCGTAAAGATGAAGGTGAACGGTGAGGAATTGATTGAGAATGCCTCTGGCGACGGTATGGTTGACGCCTGTTACAAGGCGATTGCTCAAATTGCACAAATGGACCTGAAGTTAGAGCGCTACTCGGTTAAATCCATCACCGGTGGGACCGATGCCCAGGGCGAGGTATCGTGCCTCCTGCGCAAAAACGGGACCTCCGTGAACGGCCAGGGCTCCCATACTGACATTATTATGGCCAGTGCGTTGGCCTTCACTAATGCGCTCAATAAGTTCGCTCAAATGGAACGCTATGGAGACCGGTCCGGCGTCCATCGCGAGGGGCCATAAGTCTCATCTGCGTGACGGGTGAGTATCAAGGGGTGGCCAGACGGTCGCCCCTATTTGCTTGTGCTCCTGTTTGTGATGGATTTGACCGACGAAAAGGAGAAAGCATGTCGCATAATATTGCAGTATTTAGTGGTGACGGCATTGGCCCCGAGGTCATGGGCGAGGCAATCAAAGTCCTCGAGATTATTGGTTCACGATTTGGCATTGCGTTTTCTTTTGAGCCGGCTCTGGCGGGTGGCTGCTCGATTGACGAACATGGTGTGGCCCTGGCGGACTCGGCCCTGCGGCTCGCTAAAGAAAGCGACGCCGTCCTACTCGGTGCCGTCGGGGGACCGAAATGGGACGACCCGAAAGCCTCGGTCCGACCCGAGCAAGCTATTCTTGGGTTGCGCAAAGAGTTGGCACTCTTCGCCAACCTGCGACCGGTCCAGGTCAACCGTCACCTGCTGCACGCCTCGACCTTGAAGCCCGAAGTCCTGGAAGGCGTTGATCTCATGGTCGTCCGAGAGCTGACCGGGGGCGTCTATTATGGCCGGCCGAGCGAACGCCGGACCGGACCGTCCGGGCGGGAGGCGGTCGATACGATTTTCTATACCGAGGGAGAGGTCGAACGACTGATGCGGGCCTCATTCGACCTGGCGCGGAAGCGGCGCAAAAAGCTCACCTCGGTCGATAAGGCCAACATCATGGCATCCTCACGCATGTGGCGCGAAGTCGCCAATGAAGTCGCCCAAGAGTATCCCGATGTCGAGTATGAAGACGTGTTGGTGGATGCCATGTCGATGCATCTGATCCGGCGACCCGCCGACTTTGATGTGATTGCCGCGGAAAACATGTTTGGTGATATTTTAACGGACGAGGCCTCAATGCTGGCCGGGTCCATGGGCCTGCTGCCCTCTGCGTCGCTCGGCGAGGGCAGCCGCGGTCTGTTTGAGCCCATTCATGGTACGGCGCCGGATATTGCGGGTCAGGACAAGGCCAACCCGCTGGCCATGATTCTGTCCACCGCGCTGATGTTGCGTCTCTCCTTTGGCCAGGACGAGGCCGCCCTGGCGATTGAAGAAGCGGTCGATCAGGTGCTGGGAAATGGCTACCGCACGCCGGATATTGCTCAGCCCGAGTGCCGCGTGGTTGGCTGCCGGGAGATGGGGCGGCTTGTTCGAGACAAGCTGGGCGGGGAAGGCTGAAAGGGAGAGGCGGTCGGGCCGGATTGACAATCTGGGCTTCAGAAGCGCCCGGCCGCAAGATATATGGGGGTGGGTGTGAGCCGGTCCGATCACATGGACCTAACAATCAGCCACGCCGTTCCACCGACCATCGCAAAAGCCAAGACGCCACCAATGATCGCAATCGTCTCGTAGCTCATGGTGCTTCCTCCAGTGCTGTGATAAGGGCGTTGATTCTTCTGTGAGCAAGGACAATCAAAGTCATAAATATCCCCCCAAGCACTAGCCCACTACCAAATAAGACTATCTTCACATTATTGTCCAGGGCAAGGGCAAGACCAACAAGCCCACTGGCATTAAGAAGCGTACCTGCCCACAGGAGACGCACCCAGTCCAGATAGTAGCGAATCCGCTCTTTTGTGCCCTCAGTCGAAATATCCGCTCTCCTTTCTCTGTACCCTTTTTATACCTCGTTTTTCATCGCCTTAAATCAGTAAGACAAGAGCGGCTACGGCCTTATTTATTGCTGCTCTGGATATTCCGTAGACAATCTTCCAACAGCCTAACCGATGGGCGGATACCATACTGTATGGTGCGC
Source organism: Candidatus Binatia bacterium (assembly GCA_022820725.1). Classification (GTDB taxonomy): domain Bacteria; phylum Desulfobacterota; class Binatia; order Bin18; family Bin18; genus Bin18. Next base: position 124,547 of record JAJEFA010000001.1, on the reverse strand, counting down.
GCCCACTCCGCATAGCATACCGCCAGGAGTTTGTTGCCTGTGTCGGTGAGCATATAAGAGGTGAGCGAAAAGTCCGAGTCGATACCGATCTCTATGGCCTCACGCCCTTCCGGCGACAGCAACTCCTGGGACCCAAGCCAGCGCATCACGACATCAAAATGAACCTTCGCAGCTCCCAGACTCGGACAGTTTTTCCCATCAGGAAAGTGCCAGGACACCTTGTCATACGTCGTCCCATTTCCCATCATGCCCTCCGTACGACTTCTGTTTTCACGTCTGGAGCGAAGCGGACTAATTCGCCGGTACGACGGTCTACGATATAGTTACCCCCAGCATCACGGACTCGTTCTTCTTTTGCCAGTTGAGCTGTCTTGTCTGCGGTTTCGGAAGTTACCTCGACTGACTTGACGATCTCCCCGTCTTTGGTGATCTCGAAATCAATCCGACGACTCTCGCCTGTATCTGGATCGACGGTAATCTTGCCGGTCTCGTCACGGAGAAAACACTCTCGCTCAATGTGGTAACCATCCTCTGGAGGGTACTGATCCATCAATTCGCTGGCTGCTGCCTCTTCCCGCGCGGCGCCGGATACTCGATTGGCTTCAATCTGCGATAATTCCTTCAGGGCGGTTTCATTGCGTGCAGCTAGAGACTCGATTGAGTCGAACCTGATCGTCTCAAGTTGTTGGAGCAGCCCTTGTTCGCCAATAATCGTCTCTGCCGTCTCGGCCGCGACCTCACGGATACCTTGAGCGACTGTTGCTTCGGCCAGCGCCTTTCTGGCGGCAGCCTCCGCTATTGCAGTAGCGGTCAGAGGTTCCACGTTGCCCCTCCAAGCTGGGCCATGACTTGTTTTGTGATTCCATGTCGCACGTTCTGGATATCCACGATAAAGTAGGTCCTGACAATTCGGTTTACAGCAGCGACATCGTCCACCGCAATCCTCGCCCGGAGCGCTCGGTCGAGAGCGAGCTCACAGATCCGGCGTATCGCTCCCTCTCGCGCGTCTGTCGTCCCCCATCCTTGCGCAATCCGCTGTTGAAAGTCGCGGCCAGCCTGTTCATCGCCGTCCAGTAGCGCAGCGACGAGGGGAGTGGTTTCGCGGACTGAGCCATCTTGCAAACGAAAGGTGCCATTCGCCAGCAACTCGATAATACCCGTGCTCATGAAGCTCTTGATAGATGACTCTGAACTTCTATGGTCACGCTGAAGAAGTAAGGACCTCACCTGCGCCACGGCCTTATCTGTATAGCTCGGACACTCTGACGATTCGCCGCACGCAAGCGTGCAAAGGAGTTGCGATATTAAGGCGTATCCATCCGGACCCAGAATATGCCGGACAGCCATCGCATTAGCCTCATCATCCGCATCTACGGCTGCACGTGGAAGCATCTCTCTATGGACCCTATCATCACTGATTTTCCGTTGAGGAACGGTTTGCTTGATTTCGACTTCGATTGGTCGTTGCATCCCCTCTCTTGCGTAGAGTGCATGACCGGTCTGGAGAGATGTGAGATAGAGCGCCTCCTGTTCTTCCAAACCGAGGGTCGAGGCGAGCAGAGCTTGATCGTCACGCGACACCAACCGATGAACAATCTTTGTGTTCGTATTCTTAATGACATCGGGCAACAGCTTCGACGGAATCTGCTCGACCACGGCCACCCCTTGGCCCATCGAACGCATCTCGGAGATTACGTTTGCGAAGAACTCAACGGCTTTGCCGCGCGGGTTGCCGAGATGCTCGCTTTGGCGTTCCTGCGTAACATTCTTCAGGAGCCGGTGTGCCTCCTCAATCACGAGAACGTGCTGGAGCTTGGACTCCTGTCTTAGATCGTATGGGTTACGGGCAGGGTCCTCGGTCTGGCGGTACTCGCTGATGAGAGTGAGGAGCAATCCGACAACGAACGCCTTGTCGTCGTCGTCCGACAATGCCTCTAACTCAAGCACGGTCGGATGTGCCAGTAAATTTTTAATGTCGAGCGGTTCTGATGAGTTGAACAACAGCCCCTTAGCGCCTACCGCGAGGCTATCGAGCCGAGTGATGATGGCTGTCCTGATATTGTCCGAGAGTTCTCCCCGGTAATCTAGCCGAGACTGGACATATTCCTGAACTTCGTCCCGCAGATCGAGAAGAGTAGGGAAGTAACACCGTGACTCTTTCTCGTTGTACCGTTGCTCGTCCAGTTGGCCGTCGGGGCCGAGGAGTTGTGGATGCTTACCGGTAGTCAGGTTCCATCCGCGCTTCAGATAGACGTTGTGGAGACACTGTTCAACAATGTATGGCATGGGGCCGTAGAGCGAAAAGCTGGCGTTGAAAATTGCCTTGAGATAGTCGATATGAACGCCCGCCCGCACCTTGGGCATGATATGGAAAGGGTTCAATCTCAGTGGCGCGATCATGGTATCCCCGGGTGTGTAGATACGCAGGCGCTCTTCCAACGAGGAGTAACCGAGTAGTTGGCGATAGTCTCGTTTTGCCGACTCCAACACGAGGAAGGGTACCTTTGCTGCTGCCAGTATTTCCTTGACGGTCGTAGTCTTTCCGGCCCCCGTCAGGCCGCACACGAACAGATGCTTTGCAAGATCGGTCGGACCGAGACGCACGTCAACGCCTTCAAGCGGACGGCCGTGGTCGCAGACATGACCTAGGGAACGGCCCTGGCCGGGTACGATGGGGTGGGCATCCGTTAGGCTCAAGGCGGGTGTCCGGCGAATTTCGTATCCAGGCAGGTTCTCGGATGGTGGTGCGGCTATGGAGGCTAACTCTTCGCTGGTCAGATAGGAAGCGAGGCTGCGCGGGAATACGGGACTCACCTTATCTTCCTTGGGAAGAAGTAACGGACAGTCATCATTGAGGTCCGCAGGGTATGATCGCGGGGGGATTGTGTCGACGCTGGGCTTGGCCAATTCTCCCAGCAGGACACCGGACAGAATGTCGCGCCCAGGCTGCGTAGCCGTGGCAAAGGTTATAGAGGTTTCCCATGCGCCGACGTTAGCCGCCTTCATTAGCCGATCGCTGTGGTGTTGGGCAAGGCGCTCTAACTCTAGCGCCATACTGTTCTGCTCCTCATGTGAAAGACTCTCACTCCAGTGATGCTCGCCTCCAATGCCTGAAGTCTTACCTTGGTTTACTGTCTCCTGGCGGGATTCTGAGAGTTGGCCGCCGAGGATCATGCTTTTCAGCCGCGAGCCGATGTGGAGACCTTCTGTTGTTGTCTTTGAGCGCGCGGTGCCCTCATTCTTATCCTCATGCCATGAATGTGACTCGCCGCCTTCGCGTTGACTCGTGCGCCGTGACATTTCGTGGCATTTGTTCTGCACTTCCCAGATGGCGCGCAGTTGCCCGGTCAACTCGTCTCGCGCCACTGGCCGAGACATTAAGATCAATGTGTATTCCTCTCCGTGCATGGCCCTCAGTATTGCTGGTAGACTGAAGTGCTGCCGCTCGTCGTCAATCTTGAGCGCGGGGATGCCGGCAATGATCCCGCCGTAGGTCTTGCCTTTTGTGAAGGATTCAACGGTTGTCGTTTTCTCGTCCCGAAGGTCGAGACCGGGAAGTAGACCTCTTAGTCTCCGCTCGAACACATATCGAGCCCTTTCACCCGTATCGTCTGCCGTCATGAAGCCGAGATAGAGCGAAACACCAGAACGAGAGCCCACGGCTGCGGTGAGAACGGTCCATCTTGCACTATGAGCGGCAGATAGAACGCTTCGGTACCGTTGCTCGATGAATCGCGAAATATCGTCTATGTCGTCAGGTAAAACCGCTGAGGAAACTCTGAAAAGGTAGAATCTGCTGAGTAATTCCTCGGCCTTGGACGGGACGGCCTCTACGTAGGGAGCGAGGGCGTCGCCAGGAGACGCTTCCAGAAAAGGAAGCATCTGACGGACAGCCTTTTCTATCTCACGGCCTTGATCCATCAGGCTGTTTCCTCCTTCGTTCGTTCCCCGCCCTCCTGAAATTCCTTGAAGGCTGAGACAAAGAAGTCCTCAACATTTGCCAGCCACGAAGACACATGGTGCTCTGATTGAGTCACGTAAGCGTCCACATCGTTCCGTAGCCGCTGAAGGGCGATGCCGGTGGTGGATGTATGAGCGATTCGGAAGGCGACCGCAGAAGCGACAAGGGTGGCTACTCCCCCCACGAGGTGAGGGATCAGTCCGCTCAGCAACAGCGCGGTCATAAGCCCGCCGGTGGCGGCTGTCACGCCTGTCGCAACCCCACCGGCTATCACCCGCGGGTCGTGTGAGAATTCCAGGGGCTCAGGTTCCAGAGTGAAGGACTGCTTGACACGACTCCGTAAATCAAGGTCGTAGAATTCATTTTTGGCCGCTGTCGAAGCATCGGCCAACGCTGCTAGCGCGTCCTTCATCAGGTAGTTCAGCAAGGTGTCGAGAAGAAGCTGAGTCCGCGCACTGACCATTGTGGGCACGTGTTTAACGAGTCGCCGCCGCTCCTGACCAACATCCGCATCGGCTTCGAGATCGCGGCTAAAATACTCGCGCAGTTTGTCAAACTCTTCGCGTGTATCTGCCGTGATCCGTGCCGCCGCTTGACGGTTCATCGGAGATCTCCCAACATGTCGTTGATCCGGGCTGCCTCAGTTGCAATGTCTTTTTTTTTCTGCCTTGTCCTTTTTATGTTTCCCCATATTTCATCGTTCTCAGCCTCGCTCTTCTTAATTTCCTCTAGCGCCTTTATGCGTAAATCGATTAGAGTATCCAGGTCGGACCGGAAGCTTTTCTCGTAGTTGTCTACAAGGCTTGATACGAGATTGGGGAAGGCTTGCGATTTCTCCACTATTCTTTTGCGTGCCTCACTTTTGAAGTTAGACAGGTGTTTTCTGTTGCTATATCTGTCCTTCTTCTCCGTGAATTCCCTTAGGCCGAGAGTGAATATCTTCTGCGTCCATTCCCAGGCCCCCCTGGGATCTCTCGGCACGTCATATTTGTCATACGCCTCTTGCTTTGCCTTGTTATCAATGGACGGAATGTCGATAGTTGGCACCGTGATGTGATGCTTAGCCTTGAACTCCTCTCCTAGTCGATTCAATTCCTCTTCGAATAGAGTCCTTATCTCCGCCGCCACTTCATCACCGAGCGAGCACGTAGCGTTGTAAAAGTTTTCAAGCTCTTTTCTGGCTGCGTCGAGAGATTCTGCACTCCTAAGCTGGTTGAGATGCTCGTCTTCGACCTGTTTCAGTTTTTCATTATGCGAAGACTCCTTCCCGGTGAATTTCTGCCTGACCTCCTCCTCAACAAAGGTGTTCTTCGATTCTCGATACCTATCCAGGAGATTCTGAATCTTGCTGATCTCGCTTTTGAAGGTCTGTGGGCGTTTCCTCTTCTTTTCCCACGCATCGAGGTTCTGCTCATATTGTGCGGTCTGGTTATCGTATCCACTCTTCACTGAATCGAGGAGGTCCGAGAGTTGAATCAACGGCGCCCGACTTGAGAAAGCGTCGATAAGGCGCTCCATCTCATCAAAGTTCGATAATTTGCGCAGTTCCGTCTGGACGGTCCTGCGATGGGGGTCGCCATCAATATCGTCAAGGACATTGTTCAGCAGCCTCCGCTTGGCCTCGAAGGTGCTCACTTCGTCGCCCTTCTTCTCTGCCCTGAATTTCTGTTCTTGCTGACGGTAGTGTTTCTTGAGGGAGGCCGCAGAGTCGAATTCTTCCATCTCGTCGGAAACAATTTTGAGGAGAGAGTCTACGTGCAGAATTCGATCCTGGTCGATCTCCCTGGCGTATAGCCTGCGGGCCTCCTTGACCTTCCTATCGATATCTTCGCTTGAATTTTTCCCACTTTTAGTCAGAACCAGGAATAGCGTTTCCCGAGTGCGCTTAGGCACGACATTATTTATAAAGTTGTGAAAGGAACCACTCTCGACTGGAGAGTCAAGTGAATGGACAAACAGTACGGCGTTGGCTTCCCGGATATACTCGTGAGTCGCATCCTGGAAGCCGCCTACGGCATTGACGCCCGGGCTGTCAACAAGACGTAACCCATCAAAGGCATACTTGAGCGGGAAGCCGAATGTGATTTTGGCAGGGATGTCCGCAGGGGACCGACCTTCCTCATACTCTTGGCTGATTCGATGTTCATCCTTGACCGCCCCTATCTGCCACAGGTACTCAGATGTCTCGTCCAGATTTGGCGTGCTCGGGTCATTGTTCACTGTTCGAGTATGTCCGTCGGCGTAGTGAACCTCGACATATTTCTTCTCAGACTTGCATATCTCGACGATGGCACTCGAAGTTTGCAAGACGCCGGTCGGCAGAATATCTTCTCCAAGCAGCGCATTGATAAGAGTAGACTTTCCAGCTTTCACTTCCCCTACCACAGCGAGCACGTATCGACCGTCTTTCACTTCCTTGATGCGGATTTTCAGGAAATCGGCATCGACACCGTCTTCGGTATGTCCACGGAAGCGGAGATACCGCTCACATACATCCAGAACCGCGCTCTTCTTCTCGTGGTAAGGCTGGCCTATCATCGACCGTTCCTATTTCCGGGTGCTTCGCTAGGGGATTATCTCTGACAGATATATATTATGCTATAACTATCATCAACCGTTCCTATTTCCGGGTACTTCGCCAGGGGGAAACACTTGGGGGAAGGGCTCGCCTTGCTTATGGTCGCTTGAGCAGGTCATGCCAGTGGAACGCCACGACTACCAGCGCATGGGTGATATGTCCCTGGCGAATGAGGTCAGGAATATCGGCGAGCGGGGCTAGCGTTACTTCAGTTTCCTCTGTGGTATCGAAGCTGGGCTCGAAACGTTTTTCAACATTACGGGCCAGAAAGCTGTGACAGCGGTTGCCCTGAATGGCCGGGTTGGGATGGATCACGCCCAGCGGAATAATATCCTCTGAGTCGTAGCCGGTCTCTTCTTGCATCTCCCGACGGGCGGCGTGCAGCGGTGAGGGATCTTCTCGGTCTACCATGCCCCCCGGAATTTCGAGGGTCATATCGTTCGTCCCGTGCCGATATTGCCGGATCAGCACAACGCGGTCATCGGCTGTCACAGGTATGATATTGACCCAATCGCCGCTGTCGAGCACGAAGAAGTCGTGCTCTTCGTTTGTCCGGGGCGAACGGGAGCGGTTCTTTTGCAGCGAAAAGATGCGGCACGAATAGACGGTTTCGGAGTCGAGACGCTGCCAGGGCTTGAGCTTGCTCGGTGGCGAATCGGACATAACGCAACGCTAAAACAGTCGCCGGTATTCAATAGCCGGGCAGCGGTCCATGACCACAGTGAGTCCTGCCGCATGTGCCCGCTGTGCCGCAGCAGGGTCAATGACGCCTAATTGCAGCCACAGTATGGACGCGCCTATGGCTATGGACTCCTCGGCGACTTGACTGACGAACTGCGAGCGCCGGAACACGTCAACCATCTCTATGCGAGTCGGCACGGAACGCAGGCTCGGAAAACATTGCTCGCCCAGCACTTCCTGGCAGTGCGGGTTCACTGGGATCATGGTGTGACCCTTGGCTTTGAGCAGAGCTGCGATCTGATGGCTGTCACGACTCGGGTCAGGCGAGCAGCCGACAACGGCAATCATCCGCGGAGTTGCCAGAATATCCCGGATCGTAGCGTCGGCCGGATTGGTAAAACCGGCCCAGGATGACGAATGTGACATGGTGGTCATGCAGCTCGTTGCAGGAGGTCGTCAAACGAATGCTCAAGACAGCGTTTGATTTCGACCATACGCGCCCGAAAGGCTTCCTCCCCTTGCATGGCCGGATCCTCAATATCTCCCTGTTCGCCGGCAAATTCCTTGAGCGTAAAGGCCGCTTTGCCGTCTGCTTCGGGATAGGCGTCGAGCATGGATTTCTGCTCGTTCGTCATAGTCAGGATAAGGTCGGCGTCAGCAATCAGCTCTCGATGCCGTTTGAGGTCGGTTGAGACAAACTCGTCGCGTTGAATCTGAATTCCGTGCTCCTGTAAGATGAAGTAGGCGTCGAGGGACGCGATCATGCCGTCCCTGGCGTAAATGGCTATGCCACCGGAGCGAACGTCAATATGCTGGACATCACGATCTACCAACATCTTTTCCAAGAGGACGTGAGCCATCACGCTTCGGCTGGTATTCGCGTGACACACAATAAGAATGTTATAGGGAGATGGATGGCTCACAAAAATGTCCGGGTTCTGAACGGCCTGGGATAAAAAAGGGAGACGAAGGGAAGGGCCACCCCTTCGCCTCCGGTATGTCTGGTGTCAACGACTCAGTCCTGTTTGAGGGACTTGAAGACTGATCCCAGGTCTTCTTTGGCAGTGTTCCCCTTGGCCAGTTCGGTCTTGAGCTGCTCGCCCAATTCGGTTGCGTCCCACGTACCTTTTTTCTTGACGGTTCCGACAGAATGCCAGCCCTGCATCAGCCACACACATCCGCCGCCGACACGAAAGACTTCACCGTGGACATCTGCCGCATCTTCACTCGCCAGCCAGGCGACCAGAGGCGCAATATGACCGGGATCAAAATAGTCATGCTCGCCCTCTTTTTCCGGTCCCGCCATCAGACCGGCGGTTTGTGGCGTTGCATCCACGGTCATCCGCGTACGCGCGAGCGGGGCGATAGCATTACCGGTAACCCCATATTTCTGCATCTCTCGGTCAATGATGATGGCCATGGTGGCCAGCGCTGCCTTTGCCGGACCATAGTTCGGTTGGCCGGGACTGCCAAGCAGACCGGCGTCCGAGGATGTGTTAATCACGCGACCGTTCAAAAGATTCCCTTGCTTATGCTGCTCGCGCCAGTATTCACAGGCGTGACGGGAACAGTTGAAAGACCCTTTCAGGTGGACGTTCAGGACCGCGTCCCACTCGTCTTCAGACATATTGAAGATCATCCGGTCCCGCAGGATGCCAGCGTTGTTGACGAGAATGTTGAGCTTACCAAAGGAGTCGAGCGCACATTCGACAATACGTTTGGCACCCGCGAAGTCAGTAACGCTTTCAAAGTTCGCCACGGCTTCCCCACCCGCGGCTTTAATTTCATCAACCACCTGCTGGGCCGGGCTGTCATCCGAGCCGGTACCATCGAAGCTGCCACCCAGGTCGTTGACCACAACCTTGGCTCCGTTTTTTGCCAGGAGTAGGGCTTCTTCACGGCCAATTCCACGTCCGGCTCCTGTCACAATAGCGACTCTTCCGTCGAGCAGCATAGATTCTTCTCCTTAGTCCGATTTTTTCAGTAAACCAGAGTGTTTACGCCACCCTTGTCTGCCTGAGACGCCTTGCTTTGTCAAGGCGTCGATTCGTCTGACAAAAGAAAAAGCCCTGGAAGACTTCATCCCCCAGGGCTTTTGAGATCAGGCGGAATCTCCTGCGTTAGGCGTCGTAATACAGCGCAAATTCGTAAGGGTGGGGACGCAGGCGGAGTTCGTCAATCTCCTGTGTCCGCTTGTATTCGACCCACGTCTCTACCACATCTTGGGTGAATACATCGCCCTTCAACAGGAAATCGTAATCCTTTTCCAAGGCGTCCAGAGCCTCCGGCAGTGAACCGGGCACGGATGGGACATTGGCCAACTCTTCGGGAGTCAGGGCATAGATGTCTTTATCCAGCGGGTCGCCCGGGTTCAGTTTCCGCTCAACCCCGTCGAGACCAGCCATCAGCATCGCCGAAAAGGCCAGATAGCCATTACTGGTTGCATCCGGGAAGCGGACCTCAATGCGCTTCGCCTTGGGACTCATGGAATACATGGGAATACGTACCGCTGCCGAACGGTTACGGGAAGAGTAGGCCAGGTTGACCGGCGCTTCAAATCCCGGAACCAGGCGACGATAGGAATTGGCCGTTGGAGCGGCAAAAGCGCAAATGGCCGGTGCGTGGGCCAAGACACCGGCAATATAGTGCATGGCAAATTCGCTCATGCCGCCATAGCCATCACCGGCGAAGAGCGGGTTGCCGTCCTTCCAGACCGACTGGTGGGTATGCATGCCCGAGCCATTGTCGCCAAAGACCGGCTTAGGCATAAAAGTCGCGGTCTTCCCATGCTTCTTGGCCACATTCTTGACAATATATTTATACCACTGCAGGGCATCGGCCATTTGAACCAGAGGCAGGAAGCGCAGGTCAATCTCCGCCTGGCCAGCGGTGGCGACCTCGTGATGGTGCTTCTCAACCCGAATCCCAACCTGCTCCATCATCTGAACCATCTCAGTGCGGACGTCTTGATACGAGTCAAGAGGCGATACCGGGAAGTAGCCTTCTTTGTGCCGGGGCTTATACCCGAGATTGGGACCTTCTTCCCGGCCGGAGTTCCAGACTCCTTCAATCGAGTTGACGTGATAATAGCCTTCATACGCATTCTGGTCGAAACGGACTTCGTCAAGAATGAAGAATTCCGGCTCAGGCCCGAAATACGCGACTTCGCCGAACCCGCCGGACTGGACGTAGGCTTCGGCCTTCTTGGCGATGCCACGCGGGTCACGCGAGTAGGACTCACGCGTGATCGGGTCCACGATATTGCAGAGCAGGCTGAGCGTCGGGCGTTCGTAGAACGGGTCCATGACCGCTGTGCTGGGATCGGGTATGACCAGCATGTCCGAGGCGTTAATCGGCTGCCAGCCACGAATCGAAGAGCCGTCAAAGCCCGACCCGTCTTCGAAGAGGTCTTCGTTATATTCACTCAGCGGTATGGTGAAATGTTGCCAGGTCCCGATCAGGTCCATGAACTTGAGATCGACTAACTCAGCGCCCTTCTCCTTTGCCAGAGCGATAGCTTCTTGTGGCGTCATAGTGACTCTTTTCCTCCTTACACTAGCAATGATGTTCCGTGCAGATGCTCGCGGTCGACATTACAATGCGTCTTCCCCGCGTTCACCTGTCCGTATACGAATGACTTCTTCAACTGAATTTACGAAAATCTTGCCGTCTCCGATGCGTCCCGTTTTGGCTGCCTCCTGAATGGTCTCGACGACAGTGGCTACCTGCTCCTCTCTGACGATGATTTCCAGCTTGACCTTGGGGAGGAAGTCAACCACGTATTCGGCGCCCCGGTAGAGTTCGGTATGCCCCTTTTGGCGACCAAAACCCTTGACCTCGCTCACGGTGAGTCCGGATAAGCCGACCGCATTCAGGCTCTCTTTCACCTCATCCAGCTTGAACGGCTTAATAATCGCTTCGACCTTTTTCATTGTGCCCATGTTATTACCCTCTCTGGCCCTGTCTAAAATAAAATACGCGCCATGTAAAGCGGACAGGCGTACTGCGGAGGGTATAATCCGCCTTACGGCACTCCCATAGATGTGAGCAAGACAAATGCCAGTCTGCACAGACCTCAGGAGCGGGCAATTCCTTAAGAAACAGTGTCGATACAGGCGGCTCATGCTGCCTAGTTCCCAGGCAGCGCTCTTTTTTTAGGCAGAGGGGGCTGATTTTCCTACTCGAAACTTTTGCTCCTCACCTTTCAGCAGGCGCCCGATATTTTCGTGATGGCGGACAATAATCAGCCCGGCGACCACAGTGCCCGCAAGAAGAACGGGACGCGGATAGGCAAAAAAGAAGATGAAGCAGGGGGTGAGCGCTGCCGCCACGAGAGACGCAAGCGAGACAATGCGGAACACCGCAAACACCAGGACAAAACCGAGCAGTGCCGTCAGGATGGCGGTTGGCGCGAGACCCAGAAAAACCCCCAGCCCGGTGGCGACCCCCTTTCCCCCCGCAAAACGGAGAAAGACAGGAAAAAGGTGGCCCAGAGTTGCCATTATGGCAGCGCTGGCCTGAACAACCTCGCCCAGTCCCAGCCAGCGGACAATGAGAACGGGGAGGAGCCCTTTGAGGATATCTCCTATGAGGGTCAGGATGCCAGCCCTTTTCCCCGCCGTGCGGGCAACATTCGTTGCCCCTATATTCCCGCTCCCCGCCTCCTGGACAGCGATCCCCTGTCGCTTGGCGATGAGCGCGCCAGTTGGAATAGAGCCACACAGATAGGCCGCAACACTGAAAAAGATCAGAACGCCCAGGTCGAGGTCTGAGAGCATGATATCCGAGTCTACCTCACCCACCGGTATCACTGGCGGATATGTCCGGGTTCCTGGATTGCGAGAGAGCAATGGTCGGGGTGACTGGATTTGAACCAGCGACCCCACGGTCCCGAACCGTGTGCTCTACCAGGCTGAGCCACACCCCGACACGTCGCACTATTCGCTTCCTAATAGCTCGGGCCGGGTTCCAGGGTCAAGTAGGGGACTGGTGTCCGGCGTGGTGTTGTCCACCCGACCGACTCTTATTCCAGGGGACACGACCAGAATTCTCCGAGCTGCTGAAAGCCATTGTCCCTGAAAAAAGTGGTGGTAAACTGCATTGCCGACTGGCCCGAACACGGCAGCCAGACCAGGCTGGGGCACGCCCGTTTCCTGGCACGCTCCTTTGCGTAATTGAGCAGTGCTTGCCCGACCTGCGCCGGCGCAGAAGGTAAGACCGCGATATCGACAATTGCCTGCCAACTGGAGCGGTGGAGGCGACGAATATAACTGACGAGGATCATCCCCTGGAGCACATCGTCATGCTGGGCAACGTAAAAATCGAGCGCCGGGTCCCGAGCGAGCCGCCGCCAATGACGAACTTCCGCTTTGCGCCACTCCTCGTCAGAGGTGTCCGGGAAGAGCACAGTCTGGCAGGCGGCGAGGTCGGTACGTCTTCCGCGGCGGATAGTGAGCATGGCTTGTCTCCTACCACATATTGACATAAGCCAGGAATACCAGTCGCTCGCAGTCTGCAGGTGGGTGATCGTCCGGTAAAGAAAAGGCTCAAATTGAAGGTTACATGCCCTCGGCTTCCATCCCCCTCACAATTGACAGGCTGTCCTACGGTCCGGCGGGCATTGGACGGGTGAATGGCAAAGACGGCGGGAAAGTCGTCTTTGTCCCGCAGACGGCCCCTGGGGACCGAGTGGACGCTATCCTGACCGAAGAAAAAAAACGGTACGCACACGGCCAGCTTATCGCTGTACGGCAACCCGCTCCGGCCCGGCGGATGCCGCCGTGTCGCTATGTGCCGCGCTGCGGTGGCTGCCCGTGGCAACATGTGACCTACGCGGAACAACTCAGGGCCAAGGAAGCGCTCGTCCGAGAGCATATACGGCGTATTGGAGGGGTGGAGGACCCGCCCGTACTCCCGATTCTTCCCAGTCCGCAAGAGTGGCGCTACCGCCATCGTATCCGCCTGCGGACCGAACCGCCTGCCCGGCTCGGCTTTTATCAGTCTCAGTCGCACGAGTTGGTCGAACTCGGGGACTGTCTCATTGCCGGAGAGGACTGTGCAACGCGTTTGGCGTCCGCCCGCGCTTGGCTGACCCGGTTGCGGACCACGGTACGACGCATCGAGCTGATCACGAGCGACCCTCTCCGGGCGGCGACCGGCGGAGTGGTTCTGGTCGGGAATGCGCAAGGGCGTTTTCAGGCTGATGATGAGGAAGAATGCGCGGCCTTTGTTGCTGAGCACGACGAGGTTGCCGGGCTGATCCTCTTTGGCCGTGGCTGGCGTCGCGTGTGGGGTGAGACCCGGATTGTGCTGGACCTGGGCGTTGACGACCTGGTTCTGGAGGTCAAGCGGGGCGGGTTTACGCAGGTCAATCCTGCGGGCAACCGAGTGCTGATCACCGCTCTTCTCCGGTTGGCCGATTTTAATAAATCACAGAAAGTGATCGAATGTTATACGGGTGCGGGCAATCTGAGCCTGCCGATCGCCCGGCGGGTCAACGCACTCATCGGTATCGAACAGGACTCGTATGCGCTTGCCGACGCCCGTGAGAACGTTGCCCGGACGGGGCTGGACAATGTGACCTTCGTTCACGCTTCGGCCCGGATCGGGCTGCAAACACTCGTTCAGCGCGAGGAAGAGGCGGATGTCCTGGTATTGGACCCGCCTCGGGCAGGGGCCGCCGATAGCCTTGAGGATATCTCCCGACTGAAGATTCACAAGGTGGTCTACGTCTCGTGCGATCCCACGACACTCGCCCGTGATCTACGCCGTCTGGGTCAATGGGGATACCGGGTTGAGAGCCTTCAGCCTGTCGATCTTTTCCCCCATACCTACCACGTTGAAACAATCGCAGTTGCTGTATTGACTTGATGAAAACAGCCTCCTATGCTTCCTCCAATATCCCCGTACCGAACCTGGAAAAGCGCTTCGGTGGAGATAGAAGATGCCATCAAACACACAAGAAAAACCACACTCTTCAAAAGTCACGCTGATCCCTGCCAAAGGGGTCTCACAGACCATTAATTACTTGCTTGAAGATCGCGATGAGCTCGAATGGCTGGTGGCGATCGGGCGCAATAAACGCGGTGAGATTTTCTTTTATGATACCGGCGGTGATATCATCGAAGACCTCGGCAGTCTGGACTATCTCAAACAGCGTCTGCTGCGCGCCCACTTCGGTGACGAGTGGGAATAACGGCTGAGTGCGGAAACATCCCGGCCCCCGACGGTCTAATGGGAGCAATGGATCAGTCGATCACCTCATCTTCAATCGGCTGACCGGCCAGAATCCGGTCGCCATCTATGGTGAGCGGCACACGGACTAAAAATTTTCCGCACGGCGGACCAAACACGCACTCTCCTGTATCCGGCTCAAAGGCGGCTCCATGCGTTGCGCACAGGATATAGCGGCCGTCTTCGGTCAAAAACTGGTTATCGATCCAGTCCATAGTCATGGGCACATGCGCACAACGGTTGATGTACGCAAAATACTGGCCGTCGTAGTTCACCACAAAACACTCGGTTTCTCGTCCCTCGACTGACAGTATAAATTTTTTGGTCTTTCCCGGCTCGACCTCACCTAACTGGGCGATAGTGACTGAAGGGGGCGTCTCAGACGGTGGCACTCCTACCTCCTGTAGTATCCGCGTACGTTTCAACATAGTCTAGCATCGAGACATGAAGAGAGAAATCGGCCCACGCACGGTACCATGAAAAGCGAGAAAATCTGGAGGCATATCTGCTGTATACTCGGCGCTGGTAGTGTGTTGACCGTCAGCTTCAGTTGGGCTGACGAAGGCGTCTCTGTGCCTCCGATTGACGCCGGTCTCATGGTCTTGCTGCATCCCGTGTGTGTGCATTTTGCCATTGCCCTGACTGTCTTTGGCGTGCTCCTTGACTGCGGCGGAAGCCTTGGCGGGCAGCGAGACTGGCAGCAGGCGGGCAAGATCAGTTTCCTCGTCGGCGTTGGTACGGTGGGCCTGGCTGTCCTGAGTGGCTGGATCGAGCAACAGCTCCCGCAGCCCAGTAGTGTTTTTGATCCCCAAGTCAAGGAACTGCTCTTCTACCACGAATATGGCGGGTATGTCCTGCTCGGATTTTTTGTCATCCTGCTTGTGGCGCGCTTACAAATTCGCGAGCAGTTGCCACTCCTGTATATCATCCTGGCCGGCATGGGATTGATCGGTCTGACGATCCAGGGGTATTGGGGCGGGGAAATGGTCTATCGCTACGGGGCTGGTGTGCGGGCGGTTCAGGTGCTGAGTGAAACTGTTGACCCCATACGAGGCATGTCGGTACCCGAGTAAGGGTCTAAGGCACGACTAGTCCCGATTGTGCAAGGTCGTACCACTAAGGTTGCGAGAAGTGCCGGCCGCGCCGCCAGACCAAGTATGAAAGGTGGTATCGCCAAAGTTTTGAGAGGCGCCTACCGAGCCGTCAGACCAAGTGTGGAAGGTGCTTCCACCAAGGTTACGAGAAACGCCGGCTGAGCCGTCAGACCAAGTATGGAAGGTGGCCCCACCAAGGTTTTGAGAACTCCCTATCGCGCCACCAGACCAGTTATGAAAGGTAGTATTCCCAAAGTTTTGTGAAGCCCCTACCGCGCCGTCAGACCAATTATGGAAGGTGGTCCCACCAAGGTTGCGAGAAACGCCTGTCGAGCCGTCAGAGCATGAGTGGAAGGTTGTTTCCCCGATGCGCTGGGAACTACAGGCGGCCTCACTGTCCCCGTACAGACCAAAGCCGATGAAGAAAACAAATGCAAATGCGATAAAAAAGCGTATTTGCATTTTCTTAAGACGCTACTCGGCCGTTTCTTCGGCCTTAAAGCCGGCTTCGGCGTGGGCGCCGTCGCAGAACGGCTTGTTTGCCGATTGACCACAGCGACACAGATAAATGGCGTCGTCCTCAACTGTATACGGGTTGCGCTTCTGGTCCGTGAGCGTGACTGCGCCCTTGACCTCGTACGGCCCATTCTTGAGTACTCGGATTTTGACCTCGTCCATGAAAATTCCTCCCTCTGGAATATGGCTTTCCCTCTGCCTGAACGGAATGGATTATCGCACACTGCTATGGGTGTGGCAATGCGACACGGGTTTCAGTCTGCCTCATCGGGCGATTCGTCCGGCCCTGGTGGCGGAAGGGGTTCCCTGGGCAGGGCGAAAGGGGTCAGGTCCAGCGAGGGTTGGTCCGTCGTGATCAGTTCGTAAATCAACTGACCGGTAATAGGGGCCAGGACAATGCCGTTGCGATGGTGTCCCGTGGCCAGGACAACATTGTCGAGGTCGGGCGCTTGACACAGGATAGGCCGACGCGTCGGTGAATAGGGTCGCAATCCGGCCCAAAACCGGCTGAGCGGGGCCTTGCTGATCCCTGGCACAAGCGCTTCTGAACGGTCAATAAAAGCTTGAACCGCGTCTAGCGTGACGTCTTTTGTATGACCGACATACTCGACGCTTGAGCCAATAATAACCTCGCCGTTTTTGCGTGGAACCAGGTAGTGTTCGTCGCACGAGATCACGTGGCTGAGCTGAGTGGCGCGAACGGCCAACATCTGGCCTTTGGCCGGCTCGACAGGGATCGTAATACCAAACAACTCCCCGACCTGACGCGACCAAGAGCCCGTGGCAATCACCACCGTCCCGGCTTCAACCCACTCATCACCAATACGAACAGAGTGGACGTGTCCCCCTGTCCGGCGAACCTCGGTCACCGTTGTGCCGGTTCTCAGTTGGGCGCCGCATTTTTCCGCGGTTAGTGCCCAGGCCTCCGCCAGTTTACCGTTATGCAGATGGTGATCGCCCGAAAAATGAACGGCCCCGCGCAGAGCTGGGTTCAGGGCCGGCTCGGCCTGCCGGAGCGCCTCGGCTGACAGCCAGGTGACGGGATGGCCCTGTTCCTGTCTGAGTTCATACAGTTTACGGTATTTTTTTTCGTCGGCGTCGTTACGGATGAGACAGAGGACTCCGACGGTCTGATGTTCAATGTCAATGCCGGTTGCCTGCTGAATCTCCTGAATCAGTGCGGGATAGAGCGCCTGGCTGGCCTTCTTGAGCTGATACATCGGGCCGCGCTTCGAGCGACCGCTGGAAACGGCCAGAATCCCGGCCGCGGCGGCTGACGCCTCCTGACCCGGCCGTTGTTTATCGACCAGGATGGTCTTGTGTTTGTGTCGGGCAAAGGTGTGGGCAATGGAACTGCCGATTACGCCCGCCCCAAGAACGACGACATCTGCGCTTGTCATGGCCCGCTATTGTAATGATCGCCTGCGGAAAAGAAAGAGCAAGCGATGCGCCTGAGGCTTAACCTTGCCGAAAGGCCGGGGCGCGTCCGTTCAGCAGACTGCCGAGTTCCGCGGCCGGAAAACGTAGTCCGAGATAGAACGACCCAAAAAGTCCATACACGGCGCTGGCCTCGTCAAAGCGCATCTCATAGACCAGTTTTTTGAACACCAGGGGATCGTCGGCAAAAAGGTCTACACCCCACTCCCAGTCGTCGAAGCCAATCGAACCCGAAATGATCTGGGTGACCTGTCCGGCGTAGCGCCGACCGATCATGCCGTGCTCGCGCATCATCTGCTGCCGTGTGGCAATGGGAAGCTGATACCAGTTTTTGTCCTCGCCGCGCTTCTTGTCCATGGGATAAAAGCTGAGGTAGCGGCGGGCCGGAATGGACGGCCAGACCCGACCGGCCATGGCTTCGCGTTTTTGAGCCAGCTCTTTCTCCACGGCCTCACGCCATTCGGCCGTGTCCGGCTGGAGACCCTGTTCGGCCAGACTACGGTACAGATGGATCGAGGCTTCATACAGCCCGAGCTCAACTACTGAGACGTACGAAGTCGTGGGCTCAAGAAAATCGCTCAGCCCGAGCCTTGCGACCTGCAACTCTGCCTCATTCGCCGCATCAAATGTGCGCCGAAAGTGGACAAGCATAAGGTCGCCTTTATGCCCCAAGAGGGAAAAGAGCCCGGTTTGTTCGGAGCCTTCCGCTTCCATGGCGGCAAAGGTTTGCACGGCGTCGCCCAGAATCTCGTCCTGAGCCCTGGCGGATACGGCCCGCCAGTCCGCCCAGCGCACGCGAAACATCTGGTGGAGTATGGCCGAGCCTTCAAGGGCGAGCGGTACGGGGGGGATGGCTGCGGGACGCGCTTCCATTTTTTTACAACTCCCTGAAAAATTTACCGCCGGATAAACGGGCTTGCGGCCTGGGTTGTTGTGGTGGCGATAAAGGGGCCGCGTCGAATCGAGTGGCCGAGAGGTCTGCGACTGATGGACGGCCCGGACGGACGAATTGAGTGGCCAAGAGACTTACGGGTGATGGACGGTTTGGAAGGACGAATTGAGGGATTGCGGCGCTGAATCGTATGCGGCGGACGGTAAACCTCCCGCTCTCTGCGCTCTCGACGGGGGAAGCGACGGAGCCTCCTATACGGACGATAAGGTCGCAGGGCGTGCGCGACCACTGGCGTTTCAACATAATAGGGTTCTCGGACAACTTCGATAATGCGCGGCGGTTGTTCGACAATGACAACGTCCGGCTCTGCCTGGACTACGGGGGCGGGGGGTGGTGATGGCGGAATAAAGTCAATGGCGGCCTGGCGGATAATCGCTTCGGCTCCATCAGCGGAAAGCGCTAGGCGCTGGGCGGCTGCCGCACGCCGAACTGCGGCTACCAGTTGGTCCACACTGTCCGGGTCAAGGGCGCGGCTCACCTGCCAACCTCCCGCAGGCTGGATGCCGGCCCCGTTCAGGGGGCCTAAGGCGTCGATACTCTCGTCTTTGATCAGGCCAAAATCCACAGCAATTTTTTGGGCAAAGGCTCCCTGGCTACGTGCGGAATACTCGCGGCTCGGGGTGATAAGGGCCGGTGATGCTTCAACGTCCGAAGAGGAAGAACGATAGATTCGAACCTGCTCCCGATACGTTTCAGGAATCTCCACGCTTTCATCCACAATGTGAATAACTCCCCTCGCATCGGTCCAACGATAGAGGTCGGCCCGTGCCTCAGCCGGGTACCAAAGACCGCTCAGATAGAGGAAGCCAACGAAATACATCGGCCAAAGAAATGGACGTGACCGCATGGCCCACCATTATAGTCGAGTGAAACCAGAAACCAAGCCGCTCTTGACCCAGGGTAAGTCACACTACACAGTGAGACAGAGAACACCAGGCAGTATGCCTGAGCACGGATGTGCATATGGACGAACTCATTCAAAAGGCCGATATCCTCCTGGAAGCCCTACCGTTTATTCGCCGTTTTTCCGGCAAGACCATTGTTATTAAATACGGCGGACACGCCATGCAGGACGAAGACCTCAAGCAACATTTTGCCGAGGACATCGTCCTGCTCAAATACGTGGGTATGAAGCCGGTTGTCGTACATGGTGGTGGTCCGCAGATTGGGCAGTTGCTCACGCGTCTGGACATTCCCTCTCACTTTGTACGCGGCATGCGCGTGACCGATGCCCCGACCATGGAAGTGGTCGAGATGGTGCTCAACCGGGTCAATAAAGAGATCGTGACCCTCATCAATCAACAGGGAAACCCCGCGGTTGGAGTTACCGGCAAAGACGGCGAGCTCGTCGTGGCGCGTCAAATGCTCGTAGATGCGGAAGAAAATGGGCGGGTCGTGCCGCGCGATATTGGTTATGTAGGAGAGATTGTTGGTGTGAATCCACGCGTGATTCATGCCCTGACCGCTCAGGACTTTATTCCGGTGATCGCCCCGATCGGCATTGGCCTGGATGGGGAAACGTATAATATCAACGCCGATCTGGTTGCCGGGAAAATCGCCGAGGCCCTCCAAGCCGAAAAATTTATTTTACTGACCGATGTCGCGGGGATTCAGGATAAGGACGATAAGCTCCTACCGACACTGACCGCGGCTGAGGCTGAGGCACTTATCGCCGAGGGCGTCATTCACGCCGGGATGATCCCCAAGGTCGAGTGCTGTATTGCCGCACTGCACGGCGGGGCGCAAAAGGCGCATATTCTTGATGGCCGCGTGCGTCACGCCATCCTGCTGGAGATTCTGACGAGAACCGGTATCGGGACCGAAGTGGTCCGACACACGGTGTAACGCTTTTCCTCGTGCTCTTGGCAAAAATAGGGTGCAGGTGTATAGGGGTGAACTTCCGCCAGAAGTGCGAGGGGCGCAGACGTACAGTGACCGTAAAAGCGTAGTTTTTCTGACAAAGCAGCCAGGGGGAAAAGCATATGAACAGCCAGGAAATCATTGACCTGAATAATCAATATCTGTGTTCCACCTATGCCCGTTTTCCGGTTGCCTTTGTCCGGGGTGAAGGCTGTCGCCTGTGGGACGCAGAGGGGAAGTCCTACCTGGATTTTTTCGCAAGCCTGGCAGTGATGAACCTGGGGCAATGTCATCCCGCGGTGGTTAAAGCCGTGCAGGAGCAGGTTGCGACGCTCACGCATATTTCCAATCTGCACTATATTATTCCGCAGGCGCGTCTGGCCGAGCTGCTATGTGCCCACTCGTTTGCCGATAAGGTGTTCTTTTGCAACAGCGGGGCCGAGGCTAACGAAGCCTCGATTAAACTGGCGCGCAAATATGGGGTGGATAAGCGCGAGGGGCGCTACGAGATTCTCTCCACGCTGGGCTCGTTTCACGGTCGGACCATGGCCACGATTGCCGCCACCGGCCAGGAAAAAGTCCGCCAGGGGTTCGGACCGGTGCTGGAGGGTTTCCGTTATGTGCCGTTTGGGGATCTGGCGGCCATGGAAGCAGCCCTGTCGGATAAAACCGTCGCGATTCTTGTCGAACCGATTCAGGGCGAAGGCGGGGTGGTCGTGCCGCCCGACGGCTACCTCAGAGGATTGCGCGAATTGTGCGACCGTAACGGGCTGCTGCTCATTTTTGACGAGGTACAAGTTGGTATCGGCCGAACCGGAAAACTTTTCGCCCATGAGCACGAAGGGGTGACCCCGGATATTATGCCGCTCGCCAAGGCGCTGGGCGGGGGGGTGCCGATTGGGGCCATGCTGACGACAGTCGAGGTGGCGGAAAGCCTCAGCCTGGGATCGCATGGCTCAACGTTCGGTGGTAACGCGATTGCCTGCGCCGCCGGTATTGCGGTGGTTGAAACCCTGCTCAACGAGGGCGTGCTCGACAATTGTGCCGAGATGGGAGCCTATTTTCTGAGCCGGCTTCAGGCGCTGAAAGAAAGATTTTCCTTTATTACCGATGTGCGCGGCAAAGGACTGATTCTGGGGGCTGAACTTGACCGTGAAGGCGGAAAAATCGCGGACACCTGTCTGACCGAAGGGGTGATGATCAATTGCGCCGCGGGAAAAGTCCTGCGGTTTCTCCCGCCGCTGATTATCACCAAGGATGAGATCGACGAGGGCTTGGACATCCTTGAAAAAGTATTGGCCCAACAATGAAACGTGACCTGATCAGTATCGGCGATTTGACCCGGGACGAGGTGGAAGAGCTTTTTTCGCTAGCACTGCGGCTCAAGGCCGACCGCCAAAAAGGCTGGCCGCACCCGATTCTGGCGGGCAAAACGCTGGCGATGATTTTTGAGAAACCAAGCTTGCGCACCCGGGTGACGTTTGAGGCCGGCATGGACCAACTGGGTGGGTATGCGATTTATCTCTCACCCCAGGATATCGGTCTGGGTACGCGGGAAACCGTTCCCGATGTTGCCAAGAACCTCTCACGTTGGGTTGATCTCATCATGGCCCGGACCTTCTCGCATCAGGCGCTGACCGAACTCGCCCAGGCCGCAACGATTCCGGTCATCAATGGGCTGTCCGACCTGCTTCACCCTTGCCAGGTTCTGGCCGACTGTTTGACCCTGATCGAACATCGGGGCGCTCTTGAGGGCCTGAAAATCGCCTTTGTCGGCGACGGCAATAACATGGTGCATTCCTGGCTACACGCCGCGGTGAAACTGCCGTTTCGTTTTGTGCTGGCCTGCTCGCCCGGATATGAGCCGGACCGGGCTGTCCTGGAGCAGACGCGCCAGGCTGGTGCACGGGTGACGATCACTCATACCGTCGCCGAGGCTGTGCGTGAGGCTGATGCGGTCTATACCGATGTATGGACAAGCATGGGTCAGGAGGAGGAAGGGACGGTTCGCCGCCAGGCGTTCGCTGACTATCAGGTCAATGCCGAGGTGATGAGCCTGGCAAAACCGGACGCCTTGGTCATGCACTGTCTGCCCGCTCATCGGGGGGAGGAGATCACGGCGGACGTTCTGGACGGCCCGCAGTCGGTCGTTTTTGACCAATCCGAAAACCGCCTGCATATCCAAAAGGCCATTATGGTCTGGCTGCTTCAAAGGTAGGCGGCGCTGAGCCGTCTGGATTGAAAGGAAATCGCTTGTGACGGATGTGAAAAAAGTCGTGCTTGCCTATAGTGGCGGACTCGATACCTCAGTCATTCTGCGCTGGCTGATTGATACCTATGGCTGTGAGGTCATTGCCTTTTGTGCCGACCTTGGCCAAGGGGAGGAACTCGACCCCGTTGAGGAGAAAGCCAAGGCGGTCGGGGCCAGCGCGATCTATATCGAAGACCTGCGCGAGGAGTTTGTGCGTGAGTATGTGTTTCCCATGCTGCGCGCCAACACGTCTTACGAGGACGGCTATCTGCTGGGGACATCCATCGCCCGGCCACTGATCGCCAAGCGCCAGATTGAAATCGCCCGCCAGGAAGGCGCGGATGCGGTCTCGCATGGCGCGACGGGAAAAGGCAACGACCAAGTGCGCTTTGAGCTGACCTATTACGCCCTGGAGCCGCATATCACCGTGATTGCGCCCTGGCGGGAGTGGGATATGCAGGGCCGCGCCGACCTTATCGCCTATGCCGAAGAGCGACAGATTCCTATTCCAGTCAGCCGGGAGAAGCCCTACAGTACGGACCGCAACCTGCTGCATTTGAGTTTTGAGGGCGGCATCCTGGAAGATCCCTGGCGTGAACCGTATGAAGATATGTTCGTGCTGTCGGTTTCGCCGGAGAACGCCCCCGACCAACCGGAATATATTGAAATTGATTTTGTGGCCGGCGATCCCACGGCGATTAACGGTGAAGCGCTGTCTCCGGCCAGTCTGCTGGCCAAAGCCAACGAGTTGGGTGGGAAACACGGCATTGGAAGGTGCGACTTGGTCGAGAATCGCTATGTGGGCATGAAGGCGCGGGGTGTGTATGAAACGCCTGGCGGCACGATTCTGCATGCGGCGCACCGGGCGCTGGAGACGCTGACCCTGGACCGCGAAGTCGTGCATCTGCGCGACTCGCTGATCCCGCGCTACGCGGAGATGATCTATTATGGTTATTGGTTTGCGCCTGAACGCGAGATGCTCCAGGCGGCTATTGATGAGTCGCAGAAAAACGTCACGGGAACAGTCCGGCTCAAGCTGTATAAAGGCAATGTGATGGTTGTGGGCCGTAAATCCGATCGCACCCTCTACAATCCCGAGGTCGCGTCTTTCGACGAGAGCGGCGAGTATCAACAGGCAGACGCGGAAGGATTTATCCGCCTCAACTCCCTGCGTTTACGGATTCGTGGACTAGCCCAAAAATAGGGACGAGCGCCTCCCGAGAGGCGAGAATTAATGGGGTGGGGCCAGCCGCATGTCCCCGTCCAGTATGTCTCGATGAAATCAAAAAGCACAAAAGCCTGGGCCGGACGATTCGCCGCCACGGCCGACCCGCGTATGGAGGCCTTCACTTCCTCGCTGGCCTTTGATCGGCGCCTGGCCCGCTACGACATCCAGGGCAGCGTGGCGCACTGTAAGATGTTGGTCAAACAGAAGCTACTGAGTCGAGTCGAGGGACAGAAAATCCTGACCGGGCTCAAAAACATCGAGCGTGAGTTGGAGCGGGATCGCTTTCCCTTTCTGCCGTCGGATGAAGACATTCATATGGCCATAGAGCGGCGGCTCACGCAAAAAATCGGCCCGCTCGGCGGTAAGCTGCATACGGCCCGGAGCCGTAATGATCAGGTCCTGCTGGATGTACGTCTCTTTGTACGCGACGAGATTGCGGCGATTGGCAAGCTCCTCAGCCGCTTGCAGAAACGGCTAGCCAGAATGGCCAAACGCCACCGGGCCGTTGTGCTGCCCGGCTATACCCATCTCCAGCGGGCCCAGCCCGTGCTGCTGGCCCATCATCTGCTCGCCTACCACGAGATGTTCAGCCGCGATGCAGAGCGTCTCCAGCAGTGCGGCGAGCGCGTGAATGTCCTGCCTTTAGGGGCCGGCGCGTTGGCCGGCACTACGCTGCCGATTGATCGCGCCTATGTTGCGCGTTTGCTCGGTTTTGCCCAGGTGAGTGAAAACAGCCTGGATACGGTGGCCGACCGGGATTTTGTGGTCGAGTTTCTGTCCAGCGGGGCGATCCTGGGGATGCATCTCAGCCGTTTGTCCGAAGAACTCGTGCTGTGGTCGAGCAGCGAGTTTGGCTTTATTGATCTGCCGGAGGCCTTTTCGACCGGCAGTTCCATGATGCCCCAAAAAAAGAATCCAGACGTACCGGAAATCATTCGCGGCAAGACCGGTCGCCTGTACGGTAACCTGTTTGCTCTGCTGACCGTGCTTAAGGGATTACCGTTGACCTATAATCGCGACCTGCAAGAAGACAAGGAGCCGCTGTTTGATACGGTAGACACGCTCAAGGGCATTCTGACTGTTCTTGAGCCCATGCTTGGGAAGTTGCGCTTCCGCACCGAGCGACTGACCGAGGCGGCGCTGGGCGGATTCATGCTGGCAACCGACGTTGCCGACTATCTGGTTGAGAAGAAAATGCCGTTTCGCCAAGCCCATAGCATTGTCGGTGCGGTGGTCCAGTGGTGTGTGGCTGAGGGAAAAGAGCTTCATCAGCTGACGCTTCAGGACTGGCAGCAGTTTTCTCCCTTGTTCGAGGCCGACCTGCTACCGCGCCTCAGCCTGGAAGCCGCGGTCGAGCGGCGTCAGTCCTATGGCGGGACTGCGCAAAAAAACGTTGAGCGTCAGCTTCGCTCGGCAGGAGTATGACCGTGCTGAGACAATACGTTCTCGCCTGCTTGCTTGGAGTTGGTGTGCTGCTCCCGCTATCCGCCTGCGGACATAAAACCGATATTCGTCCCCCCTCGCTGGTTGCGCCCGAAGCGATTGGTGATTTAGCCTTGACCATAGGAGAGCGGGGAGTCACGCTGCGCTGGGGACGCCCCCAACGCTACGCCGATGGTAGCCAGATGGACGACCTGGGCGGATTTGTGGTACTACGGGCGCAACGAGACGGGGCAGACAGACAGCCCTTTACCCGGCTGGCACTAATTCCGGTAGAAGACCGTGACCGCTTCCAACAAGAGAAAAAGTTCAGCTATACGGACGAGCCGCTGACGGCTGGAACCTTGTACCGCTACCGCGTCCTGGCCGTCACCTTGGACGGCTATTTGGGCAATGTCTCGAATACGGTTGAGTTGGTCTGGCAGGAGCAGGCTGGAGGGGGCAAAGGGTAGACGTGTTCAGCATCTCATGTCTATCTGGAGAACACGTTGACCCTTTCTAGTCGGTATGCAGTCAGTGGAAGGTAGTAGGTATGAAACTTCCGTTTACCAAGATGCACGGCATCAGCAACGACTATATCTATGTCAACGCGTTTGACATCCAGCTTCCTGACCCCGTCAGGGTCGCCCGGCAGGTGAGTCAGCGCCGGACGGGTATTGGTGGGGACGGGCTCATTCTGATTTGCCCCTCGGAGACGGCCCATGCCCGCATGGAGATGTATAACGCGGACGGTAGTCGCGGGGAGATGTGCGGCAACGGGATTCGCTGTGTCGGGAAATATCTTTACGACCACAGGATTGCGACCGACAATCCGCTCCGAGTGGACACCGACGCCGGGCTGAAAGTGCTCTTTCTCGAAGTTGAAGACGGCCACGTGGCCCGTGTGACGGTCGATATGGGCGAGCCCATCCTTGACGGGCCGCAGATTCCCGTTGCCGCAACTGGCCGTGTTGTTAATCAGCCGCTGCACGTTGACGGGCAAGCCTATGCCGTGACCTGTGTCTCCATGGGCAATCCGCACTGCATCACTTTTGTCGATGATGTTGAGGCCATAGCGCTGGAGAAAATCGGTCCGCAGTTTGAGAGCCACGCTTTCTTCCCGAACCGGGTCAATACCGAATTCATTCAGGTGGTCAGTCCGTCCGAACTGAACATGCGGGTGTGGGAGCGCGGGTCCGGGGAAACTTGGGCGTGTGGCACGGGGGCCTGCGGGGCGGCCGTGGCGGCGATTCTCAACGAGAAATCCGAGCGCCGGGTCACCGTCCACCTGCGCGGCGGCGACCTGGAAATAGAATGGCGCGCCGAAGATAACCACGTCTATATGACCGGCGCGGCGGAAGAAGTCTTTGAAGGAAGTGTCGAAGTCGAGTAGGATGGGTGTTCTTCTCTCACCGCGAAAGGGAACAGGAGGGCAGCATGTTTTCAGGATCACTGGTTGCGCTAGTTACGCCATTCAAGAACAATGCCGTCGATGAGCAACGGCTGGCAGACCTGGTTGAATGGCATATTAAAAGCGGGACGCATGGGATCGTTCCGTGTGGGACAACGGGTGAGTCTGCGACGCTCTCTCACCAAGAACACACGCAGGTGGTCAAACTGGTTGTTGAGGTCGCCAAGAAGCGTGTGCCCGTGGTGGCCGGGACGGGCTCGAATTCAACCGCGGAAGCCATCCAGATGACGTGCGAGGCCCAAGAGATTGGGGCCGACGGCGCGCTCATGATCTCGCCGTATTATAACCGACCGCCGCAAGAAGGCATCTACCAGCACTACAGAGCGGTGGCCGAGGCAGCCCAGGGCTTCCCCATCGTTTTTTATAATATCCCGAGCCGAACGGGCTCGAATATCCTACCCGAGACTATGGCCAGTCTGTCCCAGATCGAGAACATTGTTGGCGTCAAGGAAGCCTCCGGCTCGGTCGATCAGGTGATCGATATCCGGCTCGCCTGCGGTGACAACCTGGTCATTTTGTCCGGCGAAGATACGCTCACGTTTTCCATGATGGCGCTGGGCGGCGCGGGTGTTATCAGCACCGCAGCCAATGTTGCGCCCAAGGCTATGGCTGAGCTGGCAAACGCCGGACTGAACAAAGAATGGGACAAAGCATCCGCACTGCAACTCAGCCTCGTCCCGCTCATCCGTGCCCTGTTTATCGAGACCAACCCCATTCCAGCCAAGACCGCCCTGGCGCTGATGGGCATGTGTGAAGCCGAGTTGCGCCAGCCGCTGGCCCCCATGGCTACGGCTAACAAGGAAAGGCTGAAAGCCACGCTCAAGAAATACGAGCTGATTTAGTTTTGTCCTCTCTCTGACGTGTGCTGCACATGAGGTGGTGGCCCCTGGGGCTACTCATCTGTCCCCTTTCCCTCAAGGGGAGGGGGGAGCCGAGCCTTGGGGCGGTCCCCGTTTGGGCTGAGCCTGTCCTGAGCCGGGGCGAAGTCGAAGCGCGCGCCCGCCGGTTCGACACTGGGCAGGCGAATTGGTATCACACGTCTATGAGAGGTGTGACGCTGTAGGGGCAATTCATGAATTGCCCCTACGGAGAGGGGAAGAGACATGGGAACGAATATTGTCATCTGCGGTGCGGCCGGGCGAATGGGGAAAATGCTGGTGCGTCTCATTCACGAACATCCTGACGCCCAACTCGCTGGCGCAATCGAAGCGGTCGGCCATCCCGCCCTCGGCTCGGACGCTGGCGAAACCGCTGGCATCGGATCACTCGGGGTGCCGGTGACGAGCGATTATGCGGCGGCGGCTGGTCCGGATACTGTTACCCTGGACTTTACCTTGGCCGACGCGGCAATGGACCATCTGCGAACGGCAGTCGCCGGCGGAGCGGGCATAGCCATTGGGACGACCGGTCTGTCGGCTGAGCAACGGGCCGAGGCGGAACGCATCGCCCCCCAGAGCCGGGTCCTGATTGCCCCGAATATGAGCGTTGGGGTGAACGTCTTAATGAAGGTCGTGGAGGACGTGGCCAGAATTGTGGGCAAAGATTTTGACCCCGAGGTGGTGGAAATGCACCATCGCTTCAAAATTGACGCACCCAGCGGAACCGCGCTCGCTCTGGGCCGGATTATTGCCGAGGCGCAGGGCAAGGATTTCGATCAGAGCGCGAAGTACGGCCGTCAAGGCATCACAGGTCAGCGGACAGACGAAGAGATCGGCATGATGACCTTGCGCGGCGGCGATACCGTGGGCGAGCATACCGTACACTTTGCCGGCTTTGGCGAACGCCTGGAGCTGACCCATCGCGCCCTGAACCGTGAATGCCTGGCCCGTGGCGCGGTCCGGGCCGCCCTGTGGTTGGCGAATCAGCCCAACGGGCTGTATTCGATGCGGGATGTGTTAGGACTGTAGTGGCGGACGCGTGGAGCGATTTCTTCAAACCCCGAGATATCGCCTCTCCAGAGTATCTCAGACTTATCAATCCGCCGCCCACGGATCGACCAGCGTCACTCCCATGTCTTTGAAATCCCGGATATTGCGTGTGGCTAGGGTGAGGCCGTTCCGTAACGCTACTGCAGCGATCTGCGCGTCCGCCATAGGCTTTGGCCGACCGGTCCTGTCACCATCACCCATAATTGTTCCCCATATCATCGCTGCCTCCCGGTCAAAGGGGAGGATACGACCCTGAAACTGCGTGGCCAGATCGTGATTGATCCAGCGGGCGAGGCGCTCCCGTTGCGCCCTGTCCTTCACACGACGGGCGCCGCGCACGAGCTCCCCAAGACTCATAGCCGCAAGGAACAGGTCACCAGCCATCTGGCGGCTGACCCATTCGAGCACTTGAGGAGCAGGGCGCGGACGGAAGGTCTCGCTGATGACGTTCGTATCGATCAGAAACGCCACTATTCAAAGTCCACCACGCGACCTGGCGTTCGGTCGCGCTCGATTGTCACGTCTTCTCCCACAAGCGGAGAGGCCCGCAGAAAGGCCAGCAACTCGGCGCCGGTTCGCGCCGGTTCAACCGCTGTTAGAGAGGCGAGAGCGTTGCGTACTCGCCTCGCCTCGTCGCCGCCCGTGCGGAGCGCGCCAGCGACGGCCTTCACAATGCCGACATCCTGGGCGGGTACCGTGACTTCAACGCGCCGCGCTCCCTGAGCGGCCACCTTTGCGCGGTGCCGAACAACCCGCTGCTTTGTTTCTTCACGGCCCGATTGCATGACAATGTTCTCTTTGTCGGAAACGTTACCGGAATATAATACGCCCAGGGGTGTCAGTCAACCATTGGTATAGCCGGTGAGGCATTACCCTCACCACTTCCCGCGCCGGGTTGGGAACTGCTGGGCCTCGGCGAGGCGTTGCAGAAAAACACCGCGTGGAATTTCATACGCCCCGAGCCGTTGCAGATGCGGATTGGCGATCTGACAGTCGATCAGTTGAAACCGCCATTGATGGAGCTGCTGCGTTAAGCGGCAGAAGGCGACTTTTGAGGCATTAGCCACGCGTTTGAACATGGACTCGCCGAAAAACGCGCGGCCCAAACTCACCCCGTAAATCCCCCCGACAAGCTCGCCGTCGTCCCAGACCTCAGCCGAATGGGCAAAGCCGGCCTCGTGCAAAGTGCAGTAGGCGGTTAGCATATCGGACGTAATCCAGGTGCCTTCGCCGCTCCGCAGACGGGTTTCCGCGCAGGCGTAGATCACTTCTTCAAAGGCCCGGTCAAACGTGACCGCAAAGCGCTCCTGCCGGAGCAGCCGGCGCAAACTGCGGGAGATGTGAAACCCGTCCGGGTCGATGACACAGCGTTGCGGCGGACTCCACCACAGAATCGGGGAATCGTCGCTATACCACGGAAAAATACCGAGTTGGTAGGCCAGCAATAACCGTTTAAGACTCAGGTCCCCGCCCACCGCCAGCAGCCCCTCCGGGTTGGCCCATTCAGGATTGGGAAAGACAATCTCCTCAGTCAGTTGGTAGACGGGCATGCTGGTCTCTTATGGTTCAGAAAACACAACTGCCTGTCAATGCGACAAAGAGGAAACGTGTCCCGCATCTCCAGGCTGTCGGAGGACACGTTTCCTCTTTTCATCGGTGTGGTAGACCAGTGCTTGCTTTTTTCTGAAAAATCGCAGAAGAGAGGAAAAAGACTGAAAGCAGGAGGAGTGTTATGGATCGGGTGAGCAAGGTTCCTTTTGATCAGGTTGACACCGAACTTCAGGCAATCATGCGCGAGTACGACCAGGAACTCGGTGGGTCGGAGTTCGTGCAGGTGTTTGCCCACGCACCTGATGTGTTCAAGTCGTTTATCAATTTTTATTTTCCATTGGTGTCGGGCGAACGGGGCGAAGTGAATGTCAAACTGACCGAGTTGGCCCGCCTCAAGGTGGCCGAGCGCAACGACTGCAATTTATGAATGCACGCCCGGTTTGCCTTGGCAAGGCAACAAGGAGTGACGGAAGAACTGATTGGAGCGCTGCCCCAGTACGAAACCAGTGAGCTCTTTACGCCACGCGAAAAAGCCGCCATTCGCTTTGCGGATATCCTGGCCGGAGATCATCGCCTGGCTTCGCCTGCGCTGTTTGACGATTTACGCGAACATTTTACCGAGCCGGAAATCCTGGAACTGGGCTGGCGGATAGTGACTTTTGTCGGCTACGGCCGGTTGATTCATGTGCTCGGTCTGGAGATTGGGCAGACCTGCCCGCTGCACCCCGCAGAGACCGCTCAGGAGCAGGAGACGCAAACCTCCGCCCAGTAACCCCCTGAGCGTTTAGCTACAGGACCGATGAGCCGGGCGTAACCCCACCTGGATTACGCCCGGTCCAGAGTGACGTTGAAGCGATTGAGTAACTCTTCTGTCGAAACCGGCGGCGTAGACGGTGGGGCTGGCGGGGCCACACTGAGCGGCTGGGGCACAGGCGGCAGCGGCGTGCGGCGCGCTGGAGTACACTGGCTTAAAACAAGACAGCATGTCAGCAGACAACCCAATTGGGCCAGCAGTGTCAATGTGCTGCTCATATGCTCCCCCCTAATCCCCAAGCCCTAATTCCTAACCCCTCACCCCATGCGCGGTCTCAGCCAGGATGACGGCGCGGTGGTCAAAATCGCCGAGCCGCTCATCCCTGAGCTGGCCGTTCTTGTACAATACAAAGAGCTGCATACCCACGACGGCTGTTTTCCACAACGCGAAGGTTTCATAAAATCTGATATTACCGACGTCACGGCCACTCCGCTGAGCATAGCGCTGAACGACTGCGTCCCGAGATAAGAAACCCGGTAAAACGGGCATTTGGGCAATATCCCGCCGGCCCGGCGGGTCGTCGTGCTGGGTCCAATAATTGAGCAGCAGACCCAGGTCAATGAGGGGGTCACCAAGTGTGCATTGGTCCCAGTCAAAGAGGGCAATAATCCGGGTGATGTCTGTTGGATCGACCATCAGATTGTCAAGCTTATAGTCATTATGCAGCAGGGTTGGAGGGGGCGAGGTTGGCACCTGGCTGGCCAGCCACTGCCCGAGTTCATCCATAAGCGGGAGTTCCTCGACCTTGGCCGACTCCCACCGCTTGCGCCAGTTACGAACCTGGCGCTCGACAAAGCCCTGGGGTCTGCCCAAGGTTTCGAGTCCGACCGCCCGGTAGTCTACCGCGTGGAAGTCCACCAGGGTGTCCACAACGGCTTCACTCAGGCGGGTATACACGTCCGGCTGTCCGAGGTGCTCCGCCGGCAGGTCTTTATGAATGACCAAGCCGCTTCTACGCTCCATAACAAAAAACGGCGCACCCAGGACGCTCGTGTCGTCACAAAAAAAATAGGGACGCGAGGCCGGTGAGAAAACCGGCCATAGGGAAGACAGCGCCCGAAATTCCCGAGCCATATCGTACGCGCCCACAGCCAGCGGACCGCCGGGCGGGCGGCGGAGGACGTATTCGTGAGCACCAAAGCGCACCAGATAGGTCAGATTGGCGTGCCCACCGGCAAACTGTACAACCGTCAGTGGGCCATCAGCATTGGGCAGACGCTCACGCACATAGGTATCCACCACGTTCAGGTCAAGCGTG
Source organism: Candidatus Binatia bacterium (assembly GCA_022820725.1). Taxonomy (GTDB): domain Bacteria; phylum Desulfobacterota; class Binatia; order Bin18; family Bin18; genus Bin18. Next base: position 92,315 of record JAJEFA010000001.1, on the reverse strand, counting down.
GCTTCCGGACGAACGGCCACGGTTTCCGGTTGGGTCCAGCCTGGCGGCGTATATTCCATCGGTGTTCCTTCTCTTCCAGGTATGACCTGTGGAATAGGTCTGTGTCATGCATAGGTAATGGAAGCTACGGGCGTTTACAATAATCTGCCGATCCAGAAACCACACACAACAGCCAGCAGGCCGACTACAACGCTACTGACAATATTCAACATGCCGAGCAGAACGGTACCGTTCTGAAACAACTGCATCGATTCATACGAGAACGTCGAGAAGGTGGTATAGGCACCCAGAAACCCCACGACGAAAAAGTGTCGCTGTGGGGATGCCAGAAGCGCGCGGTCGTGCAGGACGGCGATAGTGAAGCCAAGGAGAAAGCTGCCACTTATGTTGGCGAGAAACGTCCCGTACGGAAAGCTCGTTCCCAAGAGCCGGGCCGCCCAGCTTGAAACCAGAAAGCGCGCGTTTGCCCCCAAGAAGCCCCCAAGTCCAATCAGAAGATATTGCACGCGATTTCCCCCCTTGTGTCCGAGCACATGTGATTCCCGTTTCTTTCCTTAGCGAAGCGTTCCATCCGGGGATAGCCCATTTTCTTCACCGGTTACGCTGTTCCGTTATTGACTGATGGTCCGCGACGGTCTTTAGTGGTGGTACGGGAGAAAAGCAAGAGGGACACGGAGGGAAGACGATGGACGATATTCTCCAAGCGCTATTCCGCTGGATTCACCTATTGGCTGGTATCACCTGGATCGGACTGCTGTACTACTTCAATTTGATCAACGCCCACTTTCAGGGAGCGCTTGAAGCGGAGGTCCGCAAACAGGTTGTTCCGCAAATCATGCCACGCACGCTGTGGTGGTTCCGCTGGGGAGCCATGTTCACCTTTCTGTCCGGTCTGTTGATGATTCTCTGGAAGTATTTCCTGCTGGGGAGCGGCTTCACCGGCGATGCCGGCCTGTTCGGGTCAAGCGCCGGGCTGTGGATCAGCATGGGCGCGTTGTTCGGTACGATTATGTGGTTCAACGTCTGGTTTATTATCTGGCCGGCCCAGCAGCAGATTATCACCGCGACGGTCAAGGGCGAAGCGCCGGACCCGGCCCTGCCCAAGCGGGCCTTGCTCGCCTCCCGCACGAATACCTTTCTGTCCGTTCCCATGCTGTTCGGCATGATCACCGGCTCCGGGCATTATCCGTCGATTACCTTTGGGCCGCTGTGGCTGATTATTGTTCTGGTGCTTGGCTTCGGTCTGGCCTATCACCTGATTTTCCAGGTTGGCGGGAAAGTCGCTAAGGACTGGCCGGTAGAGGAGTGACGGGCTATTCCTGCTGTACGTTTGCCTGAAACGTGAACGCGACGACAGCTTCTCCCTTTTCAGGCAGAGCAATCTTCTGTGAGCGCGTACCAAATCGCTCGTGCCAGGCCGCGATGGTGTACTCGCCGGGCGGAACATTGGGGAGCCTGAAGGCCCCGTCCTGATCGCTCAGGGCAAAATACGGATGGTCGAACACGCCCAGATAACTCCGCATCCAGCCGTGGATGTCACATTTGACTTCAATGCCGACTTCCTCTGCCGCAATGCTTATGCTCCGTGAGGTGCCTTTGAGACCCAGACTGAAATTCCAGTGTGACGAATTGCGCGGCAGGCCGTGGACATTATGGGCCATGGGGTCGCTATTGAGATAGCGAATCGATTGATCGACTCGAAGCGCCATAATACGCGGTAGAAAGACACAGCCTTTTTGGTCGTTCTCAACCGGTTCTTCAGGAACGGTAAAAACCCGCTCGTCCAGACCGTCTTTGATATACACCAGGGCATTTTGCAGTCCACCGTTGGTGACCAGCACGTCGCCGGCGTAGACCGTATCCTCGTGTTGGGCGGCACATTCCGACCACCCGCCAAGCTGCACAACACTTTGCGCCGGCACGGGACCCTCGAAATGGACGCTCCCGGAAATCGTGCCCACCGTAGATAGGTCGAGCGGAGTGGGCTGGCGGGGCGGCTTGGACGGCGTCGAGTCGTTGCAGGCTAAGAGAAGAGAGAGCAGAGCTCCCATGGAAATCAGCCAGACCGGTTGAGAGTAACGCATAGAGCAGGGGGTTATTTGGCTTGGACTTCCGCCAGATTGACACAGTTGATGGGCGGCTCGCCGACGCGCAGGCGGTTGACATTGGCGGCCAGGCCGCGCGCGATGTCGTTATACGACAAATCGGTCACACCTGCGGTATGGGGTGTGGCAATCACATTGTATTGGAACAGCGGGTCGGCCGGGTCGGTCGGCTCGTCCCAAAAAACATCCAGGGCCGCTCCGGCGATATCTTTATTGGCCAGGGCCGTCACCAGGGCGTCATGATCGATGACCGGGCCGCGCCCAACGTTAATGAGGTAGGCCGTGTTCTTCATGCTGGCGAGGGCCTGCGTATTGATGATCTCCCGCGTCTGAGGCGTGACCGGAAGAGCAAGGACAACGAAGTCGGCTTCTGCCAGGACATGACCGAGATCGTTCGGCCCGCCAAGAAAGTCAAACCCATATTCTTCTTTTATACGCTCAGACAGATGTTGCTTCAGACCCAACAGGCGCACGTCAAAGTGGCGCAGGCGGCTGGCCAACTCCGTTCCGATACTTCCAACGCCGAGAATGGCGACGGTCTTATCCAGCAGCCCTTTGCCCATGGGCGAACCAAAGACACCGTTTCGCGCGTTTTCAGCCGCCTGGGGAAATTTTCGGGCCAGGGCGAGCATGAGAAAAATAGCGTGCTCCGAGACTGAGGCGGCGTTGCCTGCCCCTTCCTGGCCGGGGACGTTGGCCACATAGATACCCTGTTCGGTTGCGGCCGGAATATCCACGCCTTCGAGCCCGACGCCGAATTGGTGGATCATGCGGGCCGAGGTGGCCCGAATAATTTCCGCGCCCACGCGGTGCATGGTCGGCACAACCACATCGGCGTCGCGCGTCGTGCTCAGCACCTCCTCTGCCGGGCAGGCAATAATGGTGTCATCCGGCAGATGGTGTCGGAGCGTCTCGGAACAATGGGGGAAGTGGGTGGAGCACAGAACGATTTTCATGCGGCGCGTCTTCCTGGGTTGGGGGCGGTTCACTCGGTGGGCTGACGAGCGGCGTCCATGACCTTTTCAATATCCAGCACACGCGGGCCGTCCCAGGAAAGTTCAACTTCCCACCGGTCGTCTGCATTCACCACCAGTTCCCGCTCGCCGTCAAGCGCAATAATCGAGGGTATGAACGTGATGGGCATCCGAGTGCCAAGCTCCATCAGACCGTGATGTTGGATAGGGACGGGAACCACCATCCCAGGCGCAATGGGCGCGTTGATCGAGCGGGTATCGCCCCCGAAACGGACGTACAGACCAGCGTCGTCAGCCGGACGGATCGGATGCAGGCTGCCGCCGATTGAGGCTAGGCCGATATTCGTGGGCTGGCCCTGAGTGAGAAAGAGTTCTTTGAGGCGCTCGGCCTCCCATACGGCCCTGGCACCAACAAACTGGTAGTCACACACGGCCGCATCAACTAGGGCAATGTCTTCGAGCGTTCCGTTACGGTACAGGTTGAGCCGCTTGGTCGGACGGGTGCACATTTCCGGGGAGAAGTGTCGGACCGCATAATAGCCCGCGGCCAGACCCGCCAGGGTGGACTCCAAAAACTGTGGAAAGGCGTTATTCGTTCCGGTTGAAAGTGGAACGAGCGGCATGCTGCCACTCCCTTTCGTGACCACCCGGTTGGTACCGTCGCCGCCGATAACAATCACGCAGGTCACCCCCTGTTCGCGCATGAGCTGCGCCGCTCGGGTTGAGTCGCTGGCCTCGTCGAAGATCGACATTTCAAGAAAACGTGTGGTGAGACGCAGTTCGTTCTCAATCCCGGACAGGGCTTTGGTAAAGATATTGGCCGGGTCGGGGAAGAGAACCACTTCGTTCGCCCCGGCACCCTGAATGCCGAGAATGGCCCGCCGGACGATATAGACTTTTTCCTGGGTGTCGAGAATCGAGCCGTGCGCCACAAGGCGACGGATATCCTTGCCCGCACGCGGGTTTGCAATAATGCCGACGGATGACATGGGAAATTGGGGGTTGGGAGTTAGGGGCTGGGGGTCGGGGAGGTCCTAGCCCCTAACCCCCAGCCCCTAATACCTAGTCCTAAAATAGTCCCAGAGCCGCCTCGTTGATCTTCTGTGGGTTGGGCAGATAGTGATCTTCCAGGGGTGGGCTGAACGGTACCGGGGTGTGCGGGGCGGACACCATTTTTATGGGCGCGTTCAAGTAATCAAAACCCTTGTCCGCGACCATGGCCGCGATATCGGTTGCCACGTTACAGCGCGGGTGCGATTCATCGGCAATCACCAGGCGGCCCGTTTTCTCGACCGATGACAGCACCGTATCCTCGTCGAAGGGTGAAAGGGTGCGGGGATCGATCACCTCCGCACTCTTGCCCTGCTTTTCCAACTCCGTGGCCGCGGCCAGGGAATGGTGGACCATCTTGCCGATAGCCACGATGGTGACATCCTCGCCGGCGCGCTTAACGTCCGCCTTGCCAAACGGAATGCTATAGTCTTCCTCCGGCACGGCACCCTTGATGCCGCCGAAGGTGATGTCCTCAAAAAAGATTACCAAGTCATCGTCCCGAATGGCCGAAATCAGCAGGCCCTTGGCGTCATACGGGGTTGAGGGAACGACCGTTTTGAGACCGGGGATATGGGTAAAGAGGGAGTGTAACACCTGAGAGTGCTGGGCTGCGGCGCGGTAGCCGCCCCCGCAGATGGTCCGGATCACCAACGGGACTTTCGCTTTGCCGCCGAACATATAGCGGAGTTTTGCACCCTGGTTCAGAAGCTGGTCAAAGCACACACCCATAAACCCCACGAACATCATCTCGGCAATAGGGCGCAGACCGGTGGCTGCGGCGCCCACTGCCGCGCCGATAAAACCGGACTCGCTGATGGGCGTATCGATCACACGCTCCCGACCAAACTCTTTGACTAGGCCCTTTGTCACACCCAGGACGCCGCCCCAGGCTTCGTCGCCTTCGAGGTGATCGACGTCGGCTCCACCGGCAACGTCCTCGCCCATGATCACCACTTTCGGGTCGCGCTGCATCTCCTGGCGCATGGCTTCATTCAGCGCCTCACCAAAATTCAATTCTCGCTCTGCCATAATGTTTCTCCGCAAGTTCCTAATAACTCACATACACATCAGTGAAGGTTTCCTGGACCTCGGGGAAGGGGCTGTCTTCCGCGAATTTGACGGCTTCGTCAATCGCGGCATTGACCCGGCCATCAATGTCTGCCATCTCGGCTTCGGACACTAGGCTACGAGCCAGGACGGCGTCCTTGAAGCGCTTGATCGGGTCGAGTTCGGTGCGGTATTTTTCGTTTTCCTCGGCGATTTTATAGGTCTGCGCATCACCTTCAAAATGGCCGTGGTGACGATAGGTCTTGCACTCCAACAGGCTCGGCCCATGTCCGGCACGGGCTCGGGCAACAGCCTCGTGCGCCGACTCGTACACGGCAAACAGGTCGTTCCCGTCTATGGTGACGCCCGGCATGTTATACGCCGCCGCACGGTCGGCAATATTCTCGACGCTGCAATGATAATGCGCTGGCGTTGACTCCGCATAGCCGTTGTTCTCGGCCACAAAAATAATCGGCAGCTTCCAGATTGCGGCTAGGTTGAGGCTCTCGTGCAAAGTGCCTTGTTCTGACGCCCCATCGCCAAAGAAGCAGATCGTCACTTGGTCAGTGCCCGTGGTTTTGGCGGTCAGGCCGGATCCGCAGGCCAGCGGCGGACCCCCGCCGACAATCCCGTTGGCTCCCAGCATGCCTTTGTCCATATCGGCAATATGCATGGAGCCGCCCTTGCCCTTGCAAATCCCGGTAGCTTTGCCAAACAGCTCTGCCATCATGCCCCGCACGTCCACTCCTTTTGCCACACAGTGGCCGTGCCCGCGATGGGTCGAGGTCATATAGTCGGCGTCCGTGAGATTGGCACAAATCCCGACCGCAACCGCTTCTTCCCCGGCATAGAGATGCACAAAGCCCGGGATTTTCCCCTTCCCAAACTCGGTACTGACCCTGGTTTCAAACACCCGGATGAGCTGCATACGCTCATAAATCCAGAGGAGCTTGTCTTTGGGAATATCCATACGACCCTCCTTATTTCAATCGTTGTGTACCGGCTTCATAACACGAAACGCAGAGGGGGGAAACAGAAAGGGGATGGGGATTAGGGGGTAGGGATTAGATCGGGACAAGGTAGCACTGTGCTAGCACAAGGGAGGGTGGAGGCGGTGCTTATTCGTCCTCATCCGGTAGCCGGTAGGCCGTGCCGTCAACGAGGCGTTTGGCGTCGTAGTTCCAGTGGGTCATCCACTCTTCAATCACGCGATAGGCTGGACACTGGCCTTTGTCGATCTCCTCACGCAGCCGCTCAAGATAGATGGTCTCATTTGCTCCGGCCTCGTTGCAGTCGTTATGTCGCTCCAGGCCCTCCCAGGCAATCGCGACCAACTCTTTGGCGAGATCGAGCAAACGGATATCCCGCACGCGTGCGCCTAAGGCTTGACGATGGGCTTGGTGGTAGGCTTCGAGGCGTTCGTCCCAGCTCCACTTTTTGACCAGATCCCAGGCGGCCAGCAGCGGGTCAGTATCAAAAAAGATGCCCTTGGTGAGGGCCGGGACGGCCAGCATGTATGCAAACGGCTGGTTGTCGAAGCAGCGAATCTCCAGGTATTTTTTGATCCGCACTTCCGGAAAGAGGGTCGTCAGGTGAATACTCCAGTCCTCCAGGGTGGGGCGTTCACCTTCATATCCTTCCTCCAGGAATTGGCGAAAGGACATATGGGTCATATTGATCCACTGGCCCTGGCGCACAATGAAATACATGGGAATATTCAGCGCGTATTCGGCATAGTCTTCAAACGTCGGCGCGTCGGCAAAAGCAAAGGGCAGTAAGCCACAGCGGCGTTTGTCCGTCTCAGTCCAAACGTGGCCACGCATAGTCATAAACCCGTTCAGACTGCCGTCTGAAATCGGGGAGTTGGCAAACATGGCGGACAGGATGGGCACGAGCCCCATGCTGGTCTTAAATTTCAGCATGGCATCGGCTTCGTCGCTAAAGTCGAAATTGACCTGAATGGACGCAGTTTGCTTCATCATGCGATGCCCCAGTGTGCCGACCTTCTCCATATACGGGGCCATGATCTGATAGCGCGTTTTAGGGATCCACTGGATGTCGTTGAGCGGGCTGACCGGCTGGACACCCAAGTTCACGAAATCAATGTCCAATTCGTCCGCAATGGGCAGCAGGTGCTTGAGATGGCGACGGAGTTCTTTGTCCGCACAATGGACGGTCTCGCACTGTTCGCCAGAGAGTTCGAGTTGCGCGCCGGGTTCAAGCGCGATATTGGCGCGCTCACCCTGGAGGGCGATAATACGGCCTTCTTCTTCCTGGGGTTCCCATTCCAGGGAGTCGGCCAGGCGGCTCAAGATATACTCAATGCCGCGCCGGCCGGAGTAACGCGCGGCGCGGCCACTCCTCCGTGATACGCCGAGCAGTTCGTACTCCGTGCCAATACGCCAGTCTGCTCGGGGCTTTGCGGCGTCAAAGAAGTATTCGATGAGTTGGGCATGGTCTTCAACAATAAAACCTGCATCTGGTCCTTCGACGTACTGCGACATCCGGTGACATCCTTCCCCTGGGTGCGGGCCCCTCCTACAAAACGGCATCAACGTAACCAGACACAGAGGCCAAGGCAAGGGGATTTTGGAACGGACAGAGTGAGCGAAGAAGCTCTTAGGCGCAATAGACTCCAATTCGCTGCTCTGCTCTATGCTTAACAACCGTCGCTTATGCCAGGCGTTACCTACTTGAGGTCTAGACGGTGAATATGTACATTATTCATGTACATTTCATGTAGAGGAAATACATGCCTACAGTAACCACATACACGAATGCACGGGCAACTCTTGCGGCGCTCTGCGATCAGGTTGCCTCGACCCGCGAGCCGGTAATCATCCGACGCCGGGACGCGGAGGATGTCGCGCTGGTTCCAGCGGCAGAGCTTGAGAGCTTGATTGAGACGGCACATCTCCTGCGTTCGCCTAAAAATGCTGAGCGGCTGCTGGCAGCTCTTGCACGGGCTCGGGGTCGCAATCTCCCGCCGTCATCGGTTGAAGAACTCCGAAACGAGTTGGGCCTTGGCCAAGCGGCGAAGTAAGCGAAGCAAAAGGCTTGTGTCTCGTGACTGGGTTGCGGTGTTCCAGCCCGAATTTGTGGAGGACCTCAGGTACTGGGTCACGACAAACCGAAAGGTTGCCCTTCGCGCCTTGGACTTGGTGCAGGCTGTTTTGCGAGATCCGTTTACCGGGGTTGGCAAGCCTGAGCCTCTTAAATACTTGCCGAGCGGAACGTGGTCGCGACGCCTGACTGAGGAACACCGCATTGTGTACATTGTCAGCGCTGGGCGGATCGACTTTCTTCAGGCGCGCTATCATTACTAATTGATACGCTCCCCTATCCTTCAAGACGATCCCGGAGTGTCTCTTGGGCGGTCAGGTAGGTGGCAAAAGGACAGTGCGTACCGCAGCTATGCTCCCCTGCCAACGTGAGAGCGCGGCGGAGGGCGGCCTCCATGGCGGTAAACCAGCCGGATTGGACAGGAAAGAGATTCGCCGGTCCGATCCGGCTAGCAATACCGGTTTTTTCAAATAACCGCATGGCGTCGGGGCGCAGACCCAGGACGAGGAGGGTTTTGCCGGCGCTTTCCAATTGACGTTGGCTGGATTCGAGCAGGCTGGTGATGGTGATGTCCAAGCCTTGCGTCTGACGGATACGGAGAATAACGACGCGGATATGAGGCTCGGCATTCATGCGCTCAAGCGCGTCTTGGAGTTCTCCGGATGCCGCAAAAAATAAGGGACCCGTCAGGTTGAGGATACGAATGGCGGAACAGTGCTGCCCTCGCTCTTCTTGTTCGTGGTCAACCTCTCGAAAGCGGCCCTTCTCGCTGATCGTCATCTCTCGGATCGTGAGGAGGCGGGCGCGACGTAAAAAGAGGAGGATGCTGATCCCGACGCCAATGTAAATGGCTTGGTCGAGCGGTACGAGCCACGTCCCGACGAGCGTGGCGAGAAACGCCACCCGGTCTCCTCGAGTGCCGCGCAGTATCATCCGAATACGATCCCTGTCGATGAGATCGGAGGCCAGGATGAACAATAGACCCGCTAGACTCGCAATCGGCGTCTGATTGACCACAGGTCCGAGAAAAAGCAGCACGGCCAGCATCAACAGTCCGCAAAACAGCGCCGACAAACGGCTCTGGGCACCGGCCTGTTGGTTTAAGGTCGAACGGGCCAGACTGCCGCTGACCGGATAGCCGCCCGAGAAGGCCGCCGCGATATTTGCCAGCCCCTGGCCTGAAAATTCGGCAGCCATATCGAGCCGCTGCCCCGACCGGGCCGCAAGCGTACGAGCCACAGAACTGGACTCAACCAGGGACAGGACAGCGCAAGCAATTGCCGTCGGAAGCAGGCCCGCCCACTGGTCCAGGTGCGGCACGGTGAACGGCGGCAGACCGGCCGGCAGAGGGGCGAGGTCGGCAACCAGGTGGAGCCCGGCGTCAGACAACTGAAAGACGTGTGCCACCACGATGCTGAGCCCCAGGGCGATAATCGCGGCTGGCAGACGGGGATAAAAGCGACGCAGATACAGGACACAAACAATTGTGCCGAGAGTGAAAAGGACGGCGAGCAGCCGGGCTTCTGAGAGCGAAGACAGCCAGCCGCCGATTATCTGGGCGGGATTACCTATAACACGTGCCGTGCCAGTTGCATTGGGAAGCTGGCCGATCATAATCAGGACGGCGGCTCCTGAGATATATCCACGGACAACCGGCTGTGAGATGTAGTCGGTGAGCGCGTCGAGTCGCAGAATCCCAGCGAGAAATTGGACCACCCCAACCATAAAGGCCAGAGTAACTCCGACAGTCATGGGACTTGCACCGCTGTGCGCTACCTCGGCAGCGACGGCAGTGCCAACCAGCAGACTCACGGCGTTCGTGGGACCAGTCACAACATGACGGGAACTGCGGAACAGCGCGCCCACTATGGCCGGCAGAGCGGCCGCATACAGGCCCATAGCCGGGGGAAGACCAGCGATCATGGCATAGGCCACGCCCTGAGGAATGTCGAGAAAGGTCACGCTCGGGCTGGCAAGCAAGTCCCGAGGGAGATGACGAAGCTGGTAGGCTCGGAGGTCGAGAAACGGGAGAAAGCGCTTCATCAGTCCTTAGACGGTCGCTCCGTCTCAGGTAGTTGATAATTCTCTCGACCCGGCTTGAGCGGGCGTAACATCCAGTAAGGCCGCCGCGTGCCGTCGGGTGAGACCTGACTGGCCGGCCGGGTCAGTTCGAGCCACTTCTTATACGCGGCATGTGCCTTGTCCGTATCGACCTGGATATCTCCATACTGATCGCCCTTTTGGGCGGGGAGGACTCGGACGGCCTGGTGCCAGCAGTGCATGCCGGAGATCGGGTCAGGGTGGACCGGAAAGGTGAGATTCTGATGCACACCGGTATCCGTCCACCAGACGCGTGCACTATCGGCATCCTCACTGGGATAGCCGTGGACCCCCTGTTTGCGGGACAAACGCCACTGACTGCCGTTTTGGTCGAGTCCAACCGTGGCCATCATCTGACGCTGGCCGGCCTGATCGAGTTTCCAGCGGCCCATGTGGTGACTACAGCCAACGACCCCGGGTCGAATCCCTTCCGTTACCCAGGCTTTGAGCACAAAATAGCCGATCTCGGTTTCAACCCGGACAAGGTCTCCCGTGCCCACACCCAGGCGTTTGGCATCACCGGGATGCAGCCAGAGCGGGTTGGTGTGAGCAATCTCGTCCAGCCATTTGGCATTCGCACTCCGCGTGTGAATCTGGACCGGTAGGCGAAAGGTCGGGATCAAGACCATTTGGTCGTCTGTGAGCCGGTCGGGATGGATGTGACTCTTGCTATATGTGGGGAGGGCGTATTCCGGCCAGCCCCAGTCCTTGAGTGTCTTTGAATAAAACTCGAGGCGTCCGCTTGGGGTTGGAAAGCCGCGATACACGTTACCGTCTTGGCTCGCTATTTGGACGCCAACATGGCGACGGCCATCTGTATCCCCATCCGGCGAGGGCAGGGGGACGATATTCGGACCGGCGGGCTTGGGACTTGCAGTAAAGACCCGACCCAGATGGTCAACCTGGGTATTGCCCAATTCAGCCGGTGGGACTGTTTGCGCGTGGACCGCTCCGATATTTTTTTGGATTTCAAACGCGCCGTAGCGACGCATATAGGCCAGTGGCGAGAGTCCCTGAGCAGCAGCCTGTTCCGGAAGCCCTGGGACTGACTGCTCAAAAATAAACCCATAATACTCGTCAAGGGTAAGCTTCTGGCCCGGATGGGCCTTGGATTCAAAATATTGGCGTATCCCCAGTGCGCCGTCCGGGTCGACCTGCCAGGACAATTCAATCCAGAACTCGTTCTCTTCCCAGACTTCGCCTGGGTTTGCCTGACGCGTATCCGTCACCGGCTGACCCAGGCGTTCTCTGGCAGCTCGCAGGACGGGCTGACGGAACCCGATCCACTGGGCGTCATGCGTTTCATAGGAATGTGTGTCGTGACGCTCGCTGCCGACGCCCATGGGCAGAATGTAATCGGCGAAATAGGCACTCTCGTTCCAGGTTGGAGTCAGAGCGACGTGCAGGCCGATTTTTTGTTCATTGCTGAGGGTTTCAATCCACGAAAACCCGTCGGGATTGGTCCAGACCGGATTATACACACGGGTGAAATAGACATCGAGTTTGGCGCGATCTTCTTTCAGAAAATGCGGTAGCAGAAAAGAGAGTTCGTGAATGGCCAGCGGGTATTCGGCCGGCCAGGAAAGCGTATTCCACATGGCCGGGTGGGGTGGGGTATGGATGGGACGCGGAACAAACTTGTTCCACGCATTGGGATACGTCCCGCCCGGTGTCGCCACCGCACCCGTGAGGGCGTTGAGGAAAAACAGGGCCCGCGCCACCTGCCAGCCACCGAGATTGCCGGCGGACGCGCTCCGCCAGGTGTGGGTTGCTAGGCGCGTTCCAGCCGAGGCAACCAGCGTGGCGATGGCCTCAATGGTCTGCGCACTGATCCCGGATTCCTGAGCCGCAAACGCAAAACTGTATCGCGTATAGAGCTGTTTCAGAACGGCTTCGAAATTTTCAAACGTGGGCTCCAGGTCGGGCCGCTCTTCTTGGAGATATTCCTGCCAGTTCCACCAGTCATGCACAAATGTGCGGTTGTATTGTTCGGTCTGAATAAGGTGGTTGGCTATGGCCAGCAGGACGGCGGCCTCGCTGCCTGGATAGGGTGCAACCCAATGGTCGGCGTGGGTGGCGCTATTGGACAGGCGAACGTCAAAGACGATGAGCTTGGCCCCACGTTGCTTGGCATCCATAATGCGCTGGGCGTGCGGATTAAAATAATGGCCCGATTCCAGGTGGGCGCTGATGAGAAGGATCACGTCGGCATGCTCGTGGTCGGGGCTGGGGCGGTCAGCACCCATCCAAAAATGATACCCGGCACGAGCCCCAGACGAGCAAATATTGGTATGGGAGTTATGGCCATCAACACCCCAGGCGGCCAGGACGCGCTCGGTATAGCCATCCTCGCCAGGGCGGCCAACGTGGTACATGATTTCGTTGTGACGGCTTTCCTGGAGCGCCCGCCGGAGACGGCCGGCAATATCACCGAGCGCCTCGTCCCAGGAGACCTGTTGCCACTTTCCCTCGCCACGTTTTCCCGCCCGTTTCAGGGGATAGAGAATGCGATCAGGATCGCCGATCTGGTTGAGTGTGGCCGGGCCCTTAGCGCAGTTCCGGCCCCGTGAGGCCGGATGTTCGGGATTGCCTTCGAATTTTCTGATGCTGAGCGTCTCCGGATCAACATAGGCCAACAGGCCGCAGGCCGACTCGCAGTTAAAACACGTGGTAGGAACAAGCATGGAGTGCTGTTCGACGCGCTGCGGCCAGGCGCGGGCGTCCAACTCAACCCAATCGTCCCAGCGCTCCTTGGGAGGAAAAGATGCGAGGTGGTTGCGACTTGGTCCCGGATAAAACGTCTCCCCTCGTGCCTCCGTATCCTGACGAGCGGCAGATACGCGTTTATTGGGTCGCTCAGTACTCATGGCCATACTCCCTAGGCGAGCGGTACGCTTTGACCGGCCTGCACGTAGGCATGTTCATATGCCAGTAATCCGATGAGGGCCGCACACCCTGCCGGTATGCCGACCCACGGCGCGAGCAGGCCGAGAGAGACGAGGAGCATGCCACCCCAGAAATACGTCCGGTATTGACCCTTCGTCATCTCGGTAGCGGCGAGATGGGCATGGACGGTGGGATGGTGCAGGGTGAATTCCCCGCTCACCAGAAGGAGATGTAGCGCGCATGCGATTCCCAGGAGCGTGGCGACTGATGAAGCCACGACGGGTGTCCACCAGATCGCGCAGGGGAGGAGCGTAGCCGCTCCCGCAATAAGCGTTTGAACCAGAAAATGGAGGGGAAGGAGAGGGTTCTGCCACAGGTCACGGGCAGTGGATTGGGCAAAGAGATAGGCGGTGTACACACTGGTCAGTACGCCAAGGGGAATACCGAGCAGCATCAGGCCCGACTGCCAGACCGTCCCGCCTGCAAAAAGACTGGCCAAAAAGTGGAGGATTAGAACGCTGCCAAAACCCAGGATGATAAAAGCGCCCCGGACCAACCAACTCCTCCACTGCGGACGGGTAAAGATCAGCATAAAGCGTTCGGGGTGGTCCAAATCGGCGATGAGAATCAGACCGGTGAGGGCGAGAAATATCCCGCTCAGAATTGGGGCAAGCCATTGCCAGAGCATATGCTCGGGACTCAGCATTCCAAAGAGCACCAGAAAAGCCGGAATCAGATAGGCTCCCGAGGCAATCCCCTTGGTCCAGGTATACAGGCTCAGCCGCCAGTCCCACGGGGCACGGTGCGGTACGTCATAGGCCAGCACAGCTTGAGTGGCGCTATTGTGCCGGGTTGGGTGGCCTGAGGTCACTTGCTGTCCTCCCCCGCCCTGCTCACTCCACATAAAGAGGCCGCCGTCGGGGCGTGTGGCAGCCAGTGGGTCGAGTGTGGCTTGGTGTGCACCGGTGTAGAACAGTTTGGGGTGGGTTTCCTTTTCGGGTCGACGGACGGCAACGGGCTCTCGGCCCACGACTGTTGCTACGCTTGAATCGGGGATATTCAGGTCGCCCACCAGGATCGCCTCTGTCGGGCACACCACGACGCAGGCTGGTTCCAGGTTCATATCGATCCGATGTGCACAAAAATTACACTTCTCGGCCGAATGGTCTTCGGGGTTGATGAAGATCGCGTCGTACGGGCAGGCTGCAATACAGGCCTTGCAGCCAATACAGATGGACTTGTCAAAGTCCACAATGCCGTCAGACCGGGCGTACATGGCCGCAGTCGGACAGGCGTGGGTGCAGGGTGCGTCCTGACACTGATTGCACCGGGTGACCTGAAAAGCCCGCCGAGCGTTTGGGAAGGTGCCCACGTCGGTGTATTTCACATAGGTGCGATTGACCGAGACCGGGACGTGGTTCTCTGATTTGCAGGCCGTGCTGCACGCATGGCAGCCAATACATTTGGTGTGATCAATGACTTTGGCCCATCTCACTCCGGGTGCTGCTGGGGACGCTTCGTGAGTGGCTGCTTCCATGTGGTCTGCTCCTTCCCGCGGTACGCGGCGGCTCTCGAATGAGCCGCCGCGTCCTCCCAACTAGCGTGCAATGGGCAACTGCTGCTCGTTCCAGTCCAGCATCCCCCCTTTGAGATTTGAGACGTGCTCGAATCCAAGACCGGTGAGAATAGCGGCGGCCGTTGTGCTGCGGACTCCGGCCCGGCATACAACAATGATATGACCGTCTTTATGGTGCTCAATTTCTCCCGCGCGAGCCGGCATTTCTTTGAGAGGGATAAGGATGCTACCCGGTATATGGCCAAGGTCGTCACTGTACTCGCCTGGCTCGCGAACATCGAGCAGGAGCGGGGGGGAAGTGCCTTCCCGTTGGGCTTGGACTTCTTGTGCGGAAAGCTGTCGCACACCATTCAGCGCGGAGAGGCTCGGAAACTGGATGGATTGGTCTTCAATGGCGGACTGATTCGGTTGGAGAACCTCCTGAATTTTATCCGGCAGCGAGAGCTGGAGGTTGTTCATCAAATCGACATATTCCTCGCGGCTGCGACCGGCAACGCGTGGATTGGTCTGTTTTTCTTCGCCGATAGTGGATTGGGTGTGCCCTCGATAATCATGACCGGGAAAGACGAGGGTACTGTCGGGCAGCGGAAACAGCTTATGATAAATGTTGTCGTACTGGGCGCCGGGGTCGCCGCCGGGAAAGTCGGTTCGCCCGGTACCGTGGATGAAGAGGGTATCTCCGGTGAAAACCCTATCCATGGCGTGCAGGCACATACTGTCGGGCGTATGGCCTGGAGTCGCGAGCACGTGTAGGGTGAGTGTCCCAACTCGGATGAGCTGCCCGTCTTCGACATGCATATCCACATGCGGGGCGGGGGCGCGCCTATGCATGATTACGGGCGCATCGGTGAGATCCCGTAATTCCCAACTCCCCGTCAGGTGATCGGCGTGGGTGTGCGTATCGATAATGCTGTTGAGCGTATACCCATAATAGGCGAGCAGGGCGAGATAGCGGTCGGTTTTTTCCAGGACTGGATCAATGAGGGCGACTTCCTGTGTTTTTTCGCACCCAATCAGATAGGTCTTGGTGGCGCTGCGGTTGAGTTCGCGAAACAGCATGATAAGCGCTCTTCATCCGGGTAAGACCAACGGCGTAAAACGTATCATACCTTCTTCACGGAAGGAAAGAAAATAATGTCACGACTAAGGGGCACTATGTATCGGCTCCTCAGCGTCTTTCTCCTTGGATTGCTCTGCCTGTCTTGCGAGGGTGTGGGCGCTCCTGGCGCGAGGCAGCAAACGGAGACCGAAAGGGAGACTCTCGGACTACGGGGTCCCGTTAGATCGTTGTCCATCTTTCGGGCCGACGTAGAGAAACAGGGTGACAGGTGGGAGTCGCAGGAAGAATTGCCGGTCCGTAATGATCGGTTTGATCGGTGGGGTAATCTCACCGAACGCCTGTTCTATGACCCGGATGGAACGCTCCGCGAGCGGGCGGTCTTCTTGTACGATGCGAGTACCAATGAAAGAGAAGTGCGACGCTACGGACCGGAGAACAGCCTGTCCGGACGCGTTGTATCATCTTATGCTGAGCATGGAGCCCGAGCTGAGTCGCATTCCTATTCGGCCAGGGATGTGCTGACGGAACGAGTGGTTTTTCGGTATGACGCCAACGGAAGAGAAATTGGGTCCCATGTCTATCAGCCGAACGGTGAGCTGAAGAACCGCACGACCTCACGCTACGGTGTCCAGGGAAATATTGAAGAACAGTTGTGGTATGACGCCGCAGAGACGCTCGTGAAGAAGGTCGTCTACCACCGCGATTTTCGGGGTACCCTGGTAACCCGAGTCTCTTTTGTCTATGCGACGAACTCTCTGCTGAGTGAGCGAACGGACGTTCACTTCAATAATAACGGTGATCCGACCGAGCGTATTGTGTACGTGGACAGTGGTCGGCAGCGCCACACAGAGATGTTTACCTATCGATACGATGCTTTTGGCAATTGGACGACCCAAACGGTCAAGCGACAGGTCATCAATAAGAACGCCTCCTATTTTCGACCGACACGGATTATCTTTCGGGTTTTTGAGTACTACGAAAGAGGGGGAACGTAATCTGTATCTGGCTTCTCCAGCTGTTGCTCCCACGCTCCGAGGGGGCGGTGTTCAAGGAGACGAACGGGCCTGCTAGGCCCGACGCGTGAGGATACAGCCCAATTCGTGCAGTCCGGCCGGATGCGGAATGGAGAGCGGCTCAGCGTCTCGCCATTCCCAGCGAGAGTCCTGAAAAAGCTGGTGCATGGTATCGAGGTCACATGGAAACGGCGGGCCCTCCGGATTGGTTGCCTGCATAAAGAGGGCAAACAGTTGTCCGCCTGGCTTGAGCCACGAGAAAAGTTGGCGTTCGTAGTCTTGGCGGGTTGAGGGGGCGAGGGCACACAGACAGGTCTGGTCATAGACCGCATCGAAGCGGTCCGGGGCGTCCCAGTCGAGTAAATCGGCCTGAATCACTTGTGCGGTTACACCCGCCTTCTCGATCAGCTGTCGGGCGCCCTGGATTGCTGACGGGGCGAGATCAATGCCGGTGACGTCAAACCCTCGCTGCGCCAGGGTGACGACCTCGTGGCAACGCCCACAGCCGGGAATCAGGATGCGACACGGGTGCAGCAGCCCTTGCTCCATCCAGGTGAGAAGGGCCGGATTGGCTGATTCCCGCTGCCAAGCGGTTTGGCCTTTGTGATAGCGAGTTTCCCACTCCGCCTGCCGAGTGGCGGTGTCACCCACGCTCGTCTCCCCATCTCGGGCGGGAACCCCTGAGCGCTAATGCGCTGAGGGGTGGTCTCAAAAGGGATTGAATCTAGACCGTATGCAGCGGTGACAGAGACGCTATTTGAAGGTATGCCGCGGAAAGATCTCGGTGTCACCCAAGTTAAAAGTAAGCGGGAAAGGACGAGACACATTAGACTTAGGATCACCTCTATATTCCATTTCTCCGCTTGCCGATCCGCAATTTTCCGGAATAATAAGCCGGACCTTGGTAATGGTGAAGGTGCCGCGGAGTACCTGGACCGGAATCGTGGTCTCGCCATTGACGACCTTTCCGGTCTCCCCTTCGTTCTCAGGAAAAAACTGAGGTGGCTGCTCTACGGACTGGATCTCTGCTCGATAACACTCAAAGTCGTCGACTTCGGTAATCGTAATACTGCTGGTTCTCGTTTCAACTTTGTCGACTTCTTCTGGGTCCGCCCCCAACTCGCATCCGGTCCAGGTCAAGGCGGCCATGAGCACCACTACAGCGAGAGACGTATTCGTACGCATGATTTTCCCCCTTCTTTAACCCTTGCTCATACTGAACAACTCTTGTTCTGGTTTGTCCATCTAGCGTTTCAGAAATCGCTTCGTATTTCCACCATATATTTCCCGCCATTCTCCTTTGGAGAGCTCGCCAAAGAAGAAGTGGTCCAGCCCGTCATTTAGCCATTCACCATAAGAAAATCAAAGGCATATAGCAAATAGTCAAAATCGACAAGCTCACAAGCGCGGTCAAAAGCCACCGGCGGGGGTTAGCGTATGACTGCCCGCAGTGCCTCGGCCAGCGCCAGAATATCTTCCTCCGTATTGTAGACATGGGGCGACACGCGAATGGAGCTGCCGCGCTGTGAGACGTACACGTCGCGCTGACGTAATGCTTCAAGAATAGCGGGGATCTGTCCGACATCGGCAATCCGAACACCAAACAAATGGGCGGCGCACTCGTGTGGTGGCGCGACCGTGTAGGGAGTTCCGTCAAGAACCTGACCAAGTTCTTTGCTCAGCCGCGTGCAGTAAGTCTGGATATTGCTTACCCCCCATTTGCCGATCTGCTTGAGGGCTGCGAGGAGCATGGGAACCATAATAAGATTCGAGTGCTCCCCGGTATCAAAGCGCCGCGCCCCTGGTTGGTATTCGGACTGATAGTTGATTAAGGCGCTGAAATTCTGGCTGTTTTTGCGGTTAATCCAGTTGTGTTCAAATGGCTCCCCTTCCAGCAAACGATCGCCGACAGCCGCGAAGCTGTACTGGTAGGGGCCGAGCAGCCATTTATAGCCGGCGCAGACCAAAAGGTCAGGCTGAACCCGCTCGAAATCAAACGGCAGGGCGCCGACCGACTGGGTGCCATCCACAATCAACAGGGCGCCCACCTCGCGGGCCCGCTGTCCAATCTGTTCCAGATCAAAGAGCGTACCATCCGTCCAGTGCACACTGCTCAGGGCCACGACGGCAGTATTGGTATCGATGGCTTCGAGAAATCGGGCGTTCCAGACCGTCCCCTGCGTGTACGCTTCTCGGGGTCGGTCAACTCGGTGCAAGGTAGCGCGCGTGCGCTTGCACTGCTCCAGCCAGGGATAGACATTGCTCGGGAACTCCTCGCCGGGAATCACAACGGTCTGGTCAGGTCTGAGTGGGATGTTATAGGTCGCGATACCCATTCCGTAGCTGACCGCTGGGATGAGAGCGATCCGCTCGGGCGAGGTGTGAATGAGCCGGGCGAATGACTGGCGTAGTTCTTCTACGGGATCAAAGAAATCAGCCGTCCCAATCTCGGCGGGCACGGCTTTGCGTCGCAGGCCGTTGATACCGGCCGTTTCAACAGCTTTCAACAACGGCGACATATAGGCACAGTTGAGGTAGTGTTGGCTGTCGGGCAAAGAGAATAAATCGCGCTGGCATTCCATCGGTGGGCTCGCTTCTCGGCTGGCTGTCTCCTGAACGGCTGGCACGGCTGGTCTGAGACCCTCCGAGCAGACTGCATGGTTTCAATCCTTCTTCCTTCTATGCTAGCCTACCACTATGGGTCGAGTTTACCAGCGGTGTTGTGTCACCTTTCTTTTCCTGGTGGTACTCCTGCATTGCACACAGATGTGCTTTGCCGCCGGCCATACCCGGACGGCCAGCGTTTCTCCTCCTGACGTAGCGCAGAGCGCTCAGACAACTCCGTGTCATACACCGGACAGGGAGTCTCATTCCGCTCCTGAAAAATGCCCAGATTGTGGAGAGCATTTCTTTCTCAAGTCTCTGTTAGTGGTAGGTGTGGAACTGTCTGCAAGCTCACCTGCGGCGCGCGCTCTTTCGTTCTTGGATGCGTCGGTTGGTTTCTCCCCCCGGCTGCTCCCCCTTGATCTTCGATCCTCAGAGGGGCGAGCCCAACATTCTGTTCCACGGTATCTGTCCTTTTCCATCCTCCGTCTCTAAATCCCGCCCTATCACCTCGCGGGTGATAGTTGGCCATTTCTGTGTCGCGACGGCGTATTGATGCCGAACCGCTCTCTGTGCGTCTGCCGAAGACGCACGCTCATACCAGTAGTGAGAAAGTAGACTCTGATAATGAACAGTCTCGCGTGGCGATTTCTTATTGTGGCACTTGTCATCGTAACTCCTCTGCCGTCGGGGTGTATGACGGCTTCTCTCTTCACGGCACGTCCCGGAGGAGGGTCATCTCCCATACCGCAGAGTCAGATTGTACGGCCTCTTCCGGGAGAAGATACGTCTGGCGCGGAAAGCGTTCCAGCGAGACAAGAGCAGTCCACCGCCTCCACGACAGAGCGCTTTCCGAAGACCCTCCATGTCTATGTCCTCCATGCGCTCGAAAACAGCGCGAGACTGAGAGGGAGTTTTGCAGCCTATCAGGCGACCCTCAAGAAGCGGCCTCAAGTCACGGCTCTTGCCGACCCCCGACTGACTTATGGATATTTCTTGCGTTCGGTCGAGACCCGGGTCGGCGCGCAACAGCATCGGCTCGGCCTGAGCCAGGCGTTTCCGTGGTTCGGAACGCTGGCACTGCGTGGCGATGAGGCGGATTTCGAAGCGCGCGCTGCCTTTTATCGTTTTCTGAGTCTCAAAAACGAACTCGTTTTTGACGTGGCCAAGACGTATGCCGAACTGGTCTATCTGCACGCCACGGTCCGCATTGCCGAGGATACTCTCCAACTTGTTCAATCCTGGGAAAAAGTTCTCCAGGTCCGTTTCCGTTCTGGTATTGGCACCCATAGCGATCTGGTTCGCGTACAGACCGAACTGGGGCAATTAGAGGATCGCCTCGTGGAATTTCGCGAGGTCATCCAACCGACTCAAGTAGCGTTTAACGCGCTGTTGAATCGTCCCACGACGACCGCCATTCATATTTCTCCCAGTCTGCTCCTGGACACGGCTCTGAATGCGGAAGCGCGTGTGGCCCGGCAACTGACCGAAGAGATCCTCCTCAAAGGTAATCCGGAGTTGGCGCGCTTCGATGCTCTCATCCAGGCGAGACAGGTGGGGGTCGAACTGGCAGGAAAGACGGCTTATCCCGATTTTTCTCTCGGCCTTGATTATCTCGCGACGGATAAACGTCCGGGGCCAATCGACAGCGGCAAAGATGCCCTGATGCCGACACTCTCAATGACCCTCCCGATCTATAGGCAGAAGAATCGGGCAAGCGTCGAGGAAGCGATATGGAGACAATACAGCCTCGAAGCACAGCGGCGGGATAGCGCCGCTATGTTAGCCTCAGACTTTGCCAGGGCGCGGTTTGCGCTCCGCGATGCCGAGCGCAAGATTGCCCTTTTTACTCATACGCTGCTGCCCAAAGCAGAAGAGTCTATTGAAGCCAGTTTTACTGCCTATGAGAGTGGCGAGGCCGGCTTCTTGGATGTGCTCGATTCAGGTCGGAGGTTGTTGGATTTCGAACTGTCGTTGAGCCGGGCTCGAACGGACCGAGCCATCGCCATTGCGAAGCTTTTTATGCTGAGCGGTGGGTATAGCGATTTCCTCTCTGATGAGGAGAGGGGAAGGTGAATCCAATGAGACATATCAACGTTTTCATGATGACGGGGTTACTCCTGTATCTGACGATATTGACAGGGGTTGGGAAGAGTATTGCTCAGCACGCAGGTCATGACACGCAGAGACACGCCTCGCATGCCACCGCCACACAGGGCGGAGAAGCGGAGACATCCGGTCAGGAGATTCTGCTCAGCGACGCCGCCAAGCGTTTGATCCAGCTTGAGACCGCGCTGGTGGAGCGGAAATGGGTCGCCCGAGAGGTGCGGCTGGTCGGGAAGATTGATTATGACGAAACGCGGCTCAAGCACATTACTGCCTGGGTGCCCGGGCGTGTGGACCGCCTGTACGTGAACTATACTGGGATTCGCGTCAACCAGGGCGACCATATGGTCTCTCTCTACAGCCCGGAACTCCTGTCTGCCCAGGAAGAGCTGATTCAGGCGGTCCGTTCACTTGACCGGCTTCGTGGGAGCACCAGTACCATCGTGAAACGCTCGTCGGAGCGCTCGGCGCAAGCTGCCCGAGACAAGCTGCGCCTGCTGGGGCTGACGAGTACGCAGGTGGGTCAGATTGAGAAACGGGGGCAGGCCGATGAGCAGGTCACCATCTACGCTCCTATAGGTGGAATTGTGGTGGAGAAGCAGATCAACGAGGGTATGTATGTGGACACGGGCACCGAGATTTACACGATTGCCGACCTGTCACGCCTGTGGCTGTATCTGGACGCCTACGAGTCTGATCTGCCCTGGATTCGCTACGGGCAACAGGTGGCCTTTCGTGCCGAAGCGTTCCCCGGAGAAGAGTTTCACGGAGTGGTCTCTTTCGTTCAACCCTTCCTGGACGAGAGAACCCGTACAGTCCGGGTACGGGTAAACGTGGAAAATCTCGACCTCAGGCTGAAGCCCGGATTATTCGTCACCGCAACGATCCAGGCCCAGATTTCGGACCAGGGAACCGTCGTGGGGCCTTCTTATACCGGTCAGTATATCTGCCCCATGCATCCGGAGGTGATACGCGAGGCGGCGGGCAGTTGTCCCATTTGCGGCATGACCCTGGTTCTGGCAGACAGCCTTCCTCTGCTTGGCCACAACCATGAACACCAGGCAGGGCCACCGCTGGTCATTCCTGCGTCTGCGCCGCTCATTACGGGGAAGCGCGCCATTGTGTACGTACAGAAACCGGACACGGGGACGTACGAGGGCCGAACCGTTACGCTCGGTCCGCGCGCGGGAGACTATTACGTGGTCAAAGCGGGCGTCCACGAGGGGGAGCGGCTCGTTTCAAGCGGCTCGTTCAAAATTGATGCAGACCTCCAGATTCGGGGTAAACGTAGCATGATGAATCCCCACGGTGGGCGATCGGTCGGTGCGCATGCCCACTGACATCCAAAGACATACGGGAAAGCAGCATGAACACCGCCATCCGCTTTTGTCTCGAAAATAAGCTGGTCGTTGCCTTCTTCGTTGTCTTCATTACAGCGTGGGGCGTCATGGTCGCTCCGTTTGATTGGAAGCTCGATTTTCTCCCTCGGAACCCGGTCATGGTCGACGCTATCCCGGACATTAGCGAGAATCAGCAGATTGTCTTTACGAAATGGCCGGGACGATCTCCGCGTGATGTCGAGGATCAAA
Source organism: Candidatus Binatia bacterium (assembly GCA_022820725.1). GTDB lineage: Bacteria > Desulfobacterota > Binatia > Bin18 > Bin18 > Bin18. Next base: position 69,139 of record JAJEFA010000001.1, on the reverse strand, counting down.
TCAGCTATCCGCTGACCGTCTCTCTGCTGGGGATGCCCGGTGTCAAAACCATCCGAAGCTTTTCGTATTTTGGATACTCCTCCATCTATGTCATTTTCAAAGATGACGTTGATTTCTACTGGTCCCGTTCCCGGGTGTTGGAGAAACTCTCCAGCCTCCCACAGGGCATGTTGCCAGACGATGTCTCGCCCGCTCTGGGGCCGGATGCGACCGCCCTGGGACAAATCTTCTGGTATACGCTCGAAGGTCGTAACCTTGATGGCAATCCAACTGGCGGCTGGAATCTGGACGAGATCCGTAGCGTCCAGGACTGGTACGTCCGCTATGCGTTGCAAGGGGCGGACGGCGTTGCCGAAGTAGCCTCTATCGGCGGGTTTGTCAAAGAATACCAAATCGACATCAACCCCGATGCGCTTCGGGCGTATGATGTCAGTCTTGCCCAGATCATCAATGCGGTTCGTCACTCCAATCTCGATGTCGGTGCGCGCACTATCGAGGTGAACCGGGTGGAATATATCGTCCGCGGCGTGGGCTTTATTCAAACCCTCCAGGACATCGAGGACATCGCCATCACCGTTCGGGAGAACAATATCCCGGTTCAGGTCAAAGATGTCGCGCAGGTGCGTCTTGGTCCGGCGCTGCGACGCGGGGCGCTTGACAAAGATGGGGCTGAGGTCGTGGGGGGAGTCGTGGTTGTCCGCTATGGCGAGAATCCTCTCACGACAATCCAGAACGTCCAAGCGAAGATCGACGAAATCTCTCCCGGCATGCCGGAAAAGACGCTTGCTGATGGTACGGTATCAAAACTCACGATCGTGCCCTTCTACGACCGGACTGGATTGATTCTTGAGACGCTCGGGACGCTCCGGGCCACACTTACAGAGGAAATCCTTGTGACCATCATTGTGGTGGTCGTCATGGTCTTCCACCTGATGAGCGCTTTCCTCATTGCTCTGGTGCTTCCCTTGGCGATCCTTATTGCCTTCATCCTTATGCAATCGTTTCAAGTGTCGGCCAATATTGTGGCGCTCTCTGGGATTGCCATTGCTATTGGCACTATGGTCGATATGGGTATTGTCCTGTGTGAGAATATTCTCTTCCACCTCAACGCTGCCCCGCCCGGTAAGAGCCGTCTGGAGATAGTCTATGAAGCAACCGTCGAAGTTGCCGGGGCTTTGCGCACCGCAGTCCTGACGACGGTTGTGAGTTTTCTGCCCGTGTTTGCCCTCCAGGCCGCGGAAGGAAAACTGTTTACGCCGCTTGCCTACACCAAGACATTTGCTCTTCTGGGAGCGCTGTTTGTTTCGCTCGTCGTGATCCCATCAGCGGCTTATCTCCTTTTTCGGGATTGGACGGGGCGAACCGGACTGAGGCGAGGGCTCTACCTCGCCGAGAGCATCGCTGGCCTCTTGCTGATGTGGACCTATCTCTTTCCTGGTCTCATCCTAATGCTGCTGGGTGTCTATAACCTGGCGCGTGAGACGTTTCTCTCTCGTTATGTGTGGCTTTCCCGTTCCCTCGCTCTGGCTGGCATTATCGTCGTCACCCTGTTCTTTCTGGCCCGGTCTTGGCTCCCCATTGGAATTGGAACAGGGACACCCATCAACATGGTCTTTGTGGGAGTACTGATTGCCCTGTCGTTGACCGGCTTCAAGTTTTTTCAGGATGTTTACCCACGAATACTCGGCTGGTGCCTCCAACACAAACTCCTCTTCGCAGTCATTCCTCTCAGCGTGGTGGTAGCAGGTGGAGCGGTCTGGTCCCGTATGGGCGAGGAGTTTATGCCGCCGCTCGACGAGGGGTCATTTCTGTATATGCCGACGACCATGCCGCATGCGTCTATTGGAGAAGCGCTGGAGGTGGTGAAGAATCTTGATATGGCCGTTGCTGCGATTCCCGAGGTTGCATTGAGCGTGGGGAAACTGGGACGAGTCGATTCTTCGCTCGACCCAGCTCCTATTTCCATGTTTGAGAACGTTATCAACTACAAGTCGGAGTACATCGTCGATGCCAATGGGTATCCGGCTTATTTTCGCTATGATACAGCTGCCGACGAATTTGTCCGCGACGCACAGGGGCAGCTTATCCCCGACCGGAACGGGCGGCCGTATCGGCAGTGGCGGTCCCACATTCGTACTCCCGATGATATCTGGAATGAAATTGTCCGGGTCACCACAATCCCAGGCGTCACGTCCGCGCCCAAGCTCCAACCCATCGTCGCTCGCGTCGTCATGCTGCAATCCGGCATGCGTGCACCCATGGGAGTAAAAGTGAAAGGGCCGACCCTGGAAACTATTGATACCACTGGGCAACAGATTGAAACTTGGCTGAAAGAAGTGCCGTCTATCGAACCGGCAACCGTTATCGCGGACCGCGTCATTGGCAAGCCGTATCTGGAGATTCGAATTAATCGCGCCCGGATCGCCCGCTATGGGCTGACGATCAAGGCTGTCCAGGACATCATCGAAGTCGCCGTTGGTGGCAAGCCGCTGACGCTGACGGTTGAAGGACGGGAGCGGTATCCGGTGCGGATTCGATATCTCCGAGAACTTCGAAACGACCTGGAAACCTTGGGCGGGATTCTTATTCCCACGCCCCTCGGCCAACACATCCCGCTCCGTGAACTCGCAGATATTTCATTCGAACGCCGCGCGCAAGTGATCAAGAGCGAGGACACCTTCCTGACGAGCTATGTGGTCTTTGACAAAAAGTCCGGCCATGCCGAAGTAGAAGTGGTCAGGGAAGCTCAGGTGTATCTGCAAGACAAACTTGCGCGTGGTGAATGGCAGCTGCCAGCCGGGGTCAGCTATACATTTGCCGGGAGCTATGAGAATCAGCTCCGGGCAAAGAAGCGACTCAGTATTATTATTCCACTCACCCTCCTTGTGATTTTTCTTATTCTGTATTTGCAATTCCGTTCAGTCACAACGACCTTTTTTATCTTCTCGGGTATCTTTGTCGCGTGGGCCGGCGGGTTTCTTATGCTGTGGCTGTACGCTCAGGACTGGTTCTTGAACGTCGGCCTAGGCGGGATCAATCTGCGTGACCTGTTTCAGGTCCGTCCCTTTAATTTGAGCGTAGCGGTATGGGTTGGCTTTATTGCGCTGTTTGGCATCGCGACGGATAACGGAGTCCTGATGGCAAGCTATCTCGAGCAGCGGTTTGAAAAAGATGGACCCGGAACGAGAGAGGGAATTCGGGCTACGGTCCGATTGGCGGCTCAACGGCGTATACGACCGGCATTGATGACTACGGCAACAACACTCTTGGCTCTCTTACCTGTGCTCACCTCGCGGGGCCGTGGGGCCGATATCATGGTGCCGATGGCCATCCCGTCTTTCGGCGGCATGGCCATTGCGCTGCTGACCGTATTTGTCGTGCCGGTCCTGTACTGCGGGGTCGCGGAGTTTCGAGCCCGCAGATAGGTTGAGGGCTGAGTCAGCAGTCGATCGGCAGGCCAGAGAGGAGCGTTCGATAAGCAAAACTAGAGCGTCAGGCAAACAGTCCCAGCCTCGATTTTTATCCGGTACGTCGTGGCTTGGGCTGGCCGTCGACTCTGTCCGGTCCGGAGATCAAATCGCCAGCCGTGCATCGGACATTTGATGCCGCCTTCTCTGTCTGTATAGCCGCGAATCAAGGGGCCCTTACGGTGAGGGCAGCGGTTGTTGATGGCAAAGACTGCTCCGTCGATATTGAAAAGAGCAATCTCCACGCCATTGAGTGTGACGAGCTTCCGTTCTCCTGGGGGAAGTTCGTCGACCTGGCAGACTGCCTGCCAGACGCTTTTTGCTGGAGCGTGAGACGGCATAAATCGGGCGTAATTCTAGGGCAGATATCCCCAGAGTTTTACCACCTCGTGCGTGCCGCTGTTGCTATAAGCTTGATATTTCAGCAGGGTATCGATGCCATCACAGGTACGTTCCAGATTTGTCTCCATGCCTGGAAAGTCACCCCAGCCGCGATCATTCTTGTTGTCCAGAATCCAACTCAGGCCACGCACAATAGTCTCACGCTTGTGGGAGTCTTGCAGAATATGAGTCACCAGCATGAGCGACCGCGTACAGTCCATGGTGTGGTCAACGTTCTCTTCGTCCCACGAGCCGGCTTGGGCCTGCCAGTCACACAACCGGGCGGCCCCTTTGGCGCACGCCTCACGGACTCCGCTGACCTGTTGATCAAGAACGAGGTCGGCGACCAGTGCATCTTGGATTAAATGGGCAGTAATCTCTACGCCGGACGGATGAAATTCATCATCATACCAGCCCCCATCCGGGCTCTGGTTGTCGATGATAAAACGCATGCCCTGCTGCCAGGCGTGCCGAACCTCTTGCTGCCTATGGGTTTCACCCAGGGCCATGACCACATTAAAGAAACTGACTGGATGACTGGTCGTATCCAGGTCGGCCCAGGCCGGGTCAACCCACCGACCGTCTTGGTGTTGGGTGTCAAGAAAATAATCGATGGCTTGTTGGACCGACTGGGTCAGCTGAGCGTGCCGAAGAAGCCGGTTGCCGCGAATAAGCATGAGGCCGCAGAACGCCGATACCCAGACCGTGCTCTCGGTATCGGAAGAGAGCGGACTCCAGCCACCGTCCTCATTCTGGCAGGCCACGAGCGCACGATAGTCGTCCAGGAAATCTGGAGTGGTGCGCGCGTGCAAGAGAACGCGTAGTGCGTGGGCGACGAGTTCCAGGTCCTGCGGACCGACGGTGAGGCTCCAGTTGTTCCGCTCGCGCAAGAAAAACGCATACTCGTCCTTAATAAGCGTATTCATGTTTTGTCTGTTCATAGGGCGCCCCACCCGAGACCGTACCGCAAGCCCGGATGCTCGTACCAGCCATCTTGGAGCTAGTGAATTTTTGCCCAGGCACGTCGGTAATCTTCGAAGGTATCGATTTCAAGCCAACCTTTGTAAATGTCCACACAGGCGATATCGTGCTTGCGGTCAATAATCTCTTGGAGCATGTCGGTGAAGGCTGCGGTTTCCAGGGTGCTCGCCTCATGGAAGCGACGTGCCGCATTAAGCGTCTGAAGCTCTTGATAGGTCATCCGCAAGACTTGTGCTCCCGACGCGGAGAACATGGCAAGGCCAATAAATTCACCATCAGCATCCTGCGGCATAATCTCTTGGCCTATCTGTGCCAGCGTCGTGGTCTCGACGGTTGGGAGGTAGCGATAGCCCGTCTTGGGCGGTCGATGGGTGACCACTAGGTCCGGCTTCTTCCTCCGTACCTCTGCCCGTCCCGGTTCGTGATCGTTCCAGGCTCGGTCAACCACGATGCTAATATCAGCTTGAGACTTGAGCAATTTTTCGAGAATAGACGGATCGAGAAGAATGTCCGAATACAGAAAGAGAAAGCGGCCCGTCATCTCCGCCTCGGCCAGAAAGAGGGAGGCGATCTCACCAGTCTCACGGAAGCGGTCGTTGTCATAATAACGGATATTCGGCAGATTGATCTGTTCTTTGTGATAGCCTCGGACAACGACAATATCCTTGACCCCACACTCGTTCAGTACCTGAATCTGTCGCTCCAGAATGGTCTTGCCCCTGATTTCAAGCATGGCCTTTGGGCGGTCCTCAATCAGGGGCAAGAGGTCTTCCTCAAAGCCGGCCGCAATAATAATTGCGGTCACCTCATGGCCGCCGGGGACGAGGAATTTCTTTTCGTTGACCTGAAGGTCCGAAACACCAACGAGGTCGTAGATTTCAGGTAATGTCACAATCTGCTCGTCAACCGCTGCCGGTCGGCCCTCCTGTTTGAGAGTCGCCAGTGCGTTTCGCATCCCGGTGACGGCGGCGCGCAAGGTCTGGTTGGCAAAAATGACGATCTGAAAACCGGCGGCGGCAAGGTCGTGAGCAGTAATATCGGCATAAGTTGTTGGGACGGATACGAGCGGACAGGATATATCCCAGCTTGCCGCAAAATCTCTCAGTTCTTCATCAAACGTCGCCGCTTTGGAATGAATGAGGATGGCATCAGCGCCTGCCTCAACATAAGCGCGGGCTCGACGCAGTGCCTCGTTTTTTCCCCAACCGGCAATAAAAGCCTCTGTGCGAGCAATAATGACAAAGTCGGAATTCTGCCGTGCGGCCGTCGCGGCCTGGATTTTCCGGGCGTGCTCGTCAATCGGGACGAGTTCGCGTTGGACTCCGGCGTAAAAGCTGCACCGTTTGGGAAAGATATTATCTTCAATACAAATGCCGGCCGCCCCAGCATGCTCGTACTCGGTTACCGTGCGCATGACGTTAATGGCGTTGCCAAAGCCGTTATCACAGTCGGCAATCACCGGAATACTCACCGCGGCACTCATCCGCCGCACCGCCTCCAATGTCTCACTCATCGTGAGTATATTGGCATCCGGCATGGCGTTGGTGGCCGAGATGCCAAAACCACTGGCCCAGATGGCATCAAATCCGGCCTCCTGGGCCAGTCGGGCAGACAGGGCGTCGTGGGCCCCCAGAACTAAGGCTGGTCCGGGCTGCTTGAGTAATTCCTGCAGGCGTGCCGTTGCTGTCATGGTGGGCAAACTATAGGGGGCGGTCCGGCGGGTCGCAAGTCCCTAAAGATTCTCATGTTCTCCGCTGAGTCTCACGCACCCTCAATTCGTTGGAGGTCGCTCAGCGCTGTTTGAAGCTCGTCCAGTTGATTGCCGAGTGTCGACGGGGCACTAATCGGAAAAACGGCACTCCGTGCTTGCTCCGGGTTCCGCAGCCAAGCGGAGAGAATCACACTGGCGTCAATTTCGTGAGGTCGCAAAGGGACATCACGATCTGTATCAAAATGTTCGTCCGCGAGGGTCGCTAAATATTCCAGGTCGTCCAGACTGGAGACCGCGCGATTTTCGATCAGACGGCCGTTGAGGACAAGATATGCCTGGGCCGTTCCAGTTTGGCGGCTGGGTAATAAGAGCAAGGCATTTGCCCGCGTCACGATCCAATGAAAGCGCTGATGCAGATGGAGGATATGATCGAGCAACTCGATATCCTGCTGGAGGCGGGCGGCCCCTTCGTATTGTAAATCCGCGGCCAGACGGTCACGTTTTCCTATTAACGTCTCTCGCAGTATTGGGACTTCACCATTGAGAGCTGCGCTGAAACGCTGCACGTGCTCCCGGTATGCCTCGCGTGAGACCCACCCGACGCACGGCGCGGTACAGGCACCAATTTGACCGCTCACGCAAGGTGAGGCCTCGGGAGTCGGTGAGAGGTTACCTGGGCAGGTTCTGAGGCCAAAAAGTCGAGCCAGGAGCCGCTGGGCTCGTTCAGCAAAGTCGCGATTGCGGAACGGGCCGATATACAGGGCGCGATCACTTCCTGGCTTTGTCGTGACCGACAGTCGGGGATAGGCATTCCTAACGCTGAGCTTGAGAAAGGCGACCCGGGGGAGATGCTTGGAAAGTCGATTGTATGGCGGTTTGAGGGTGCGAATCAGGTCAGCCTCACGTAACGACGCCTCAAGCTCCGAGCCGGCTTGTTCGTAGACAACGTCGCGTGCGTGGCGGACCAAGTCGAGGACCTTGTCACTATGTCCCGAGGAATTAGTGAAATAAGAGTTGACTCGACGATGAAGATTCTTGGCCTTGCCGATGTAGAGCAGCTTCCCCTCGGCGTCGAGCATCCGATACACTCCCGGGCTTGCCGGAATACTTGCTAGAGTCGAGCGGGGGACAAAACATTCAAAACGGCGGCCATCGCGGGCGCTATGTTGAAACTCGAGTAGCTGACCGAGCGTGGTGACCCCTTGTTGGGTGAGTCGTTCCAGAAAAATACAGAAAATCTCCGCCGTCACCCGTGCATCGGCCAAGGCACGATGTTGGGTCGGATACGAGACGCCGAGGTGGGCAGCGACCGCGTCGAGCGAACGAGACCGAATGCCAGATAGGAGTCGCCGGGCCAGCTTCAGGGTGCAGACTGAGGCATTTCGTAAAGGGGCGGCAACGAGACGCTGTGCGTCAAAGTTGAGGAAGCCAAGGTCAAAGCTGGCGTTATGGGCAACGATGACTGCCTGCCCGAGAAAATGCTGCAACTGAGGAAAGATCTCCTCAATCCGAGGCTGGTCCCTGAGCATGGTATCGGTGATGCCGGTCAAGCGGCTCACCACGGCTGGAACATGCCGGCCCGGATTGAGTAAGGTATGAAACTCCTCGCCAATCTTCCCGTGGCCGACTCGAACCGCGGCAATTTCAGTCATGGCTGCTTTACCGGGCTTGAGGCCGGTTGTTTCAAGATCGAGAACGACAAACTGAATATCGTAGAGTGGTCGGTTGAGGTGGGCATGGAGGGTGAGCGTCCAGCGGTCGGTTTTCGCATCGTAGGAACAGTGCTGATCAGCACCGAGGGCCGCATGGATGAGGCGGACACCCAGTTCCGGATCACGTTGAGAAGGAAAGGGGGCAATCGCGCCTGAGACGAAAATCTCATGGAGCAACTCGGTCGAGGTTGCTCCGCCTGGCCGGTCCGCGAGATAGTCGTAGAGTTTTTGTCGCACGCGGAGCGTAACCTAGCGCCTTCCCGGGTATTTGACAAAAGGACGGTTATATTCCGGCAATCGTCATACGGGCAATTTTCACTGTTGGTGCGGAGATCGTCCCGCGCCGTTCTAAGTCGTTGCCTATGACCTCGATGTTTTTGAACATATCGAGCAGATTACCGGCGATAGTGATCTCCTCCACCGGATAGGCGATCTCTCCGCCTTCGATCCACAGCCCAACCGCTCCCCGCGAATAGTCGCCCGTCACGGGATTGACACCGAATCCGGACAGCTCGGTGACATATAAGCCGGACCGAACCGAACGAATAATATCCTCGGGTGGGATCGTACCGGGCCGCAAGAAGAAATTCGTTGTACTGGCCGCCGGAGTATCGGCAAAAGAACGGCTGGCGTTGCCCGTGGACTGGAGGCCGAGTTTCCGTGCAGAATAGGTATCCAGGAGATAGCTCGTGAGCACCCCGTCCTCAACAACAATATTCTGGCGGGTCGGCAGTCCCTCTCCATCAAAAGGTTTTGAGCCTAAAGCGGAGGGAATGCGCGCGTGGTCTTCGACAAAGATTTCGTCTGCTGCGATCTTCTCGCCGAGTTTATCCAGCAGGAAAGAAGTCTTCCGATATAAGGCCGCGCCGGAAATCGCGCTGGCCAGATGACGGAGTAAACTGGCCGCCACCTCCGGTTCAAAGACAACCGGCGCGTCTTGGGTCCGGACTTGTTTCGCCCCAAGACGGCGGACCGTCCGTTCTGCGGCTTTTCGGCCGACCGCTTTTGCCGCTTCAAGATCCTTGAGTTTGCGTTGCGACGAATACCAGTAATCTCGCTGCATCCCGCCATCTTGGGAAGCGACCGGAACAACACTCAACGAGAAGCTCGTGGTGTGGTAGCTGCCACAAAATCCCAAGGAGTTTGCATAGACCATTTCACGAGAGGCGTTCGCAAACTCGGCACCCTCGGAATTCGTAATTCTTGAATCGCTGGCAAACGCTGCTTCCTCCGCTTCTTGGGCTCGCGCAAGTTTCTCTTCTACCGTAAGGAGCGCATTGGTATCGGAGAGATCGAGGTCTGGAACGTCCTGGGCCAAATCTGACTGGGCGGGGAGACCGGAGAATTCATCAGCCGCCGTCGCTCTGGCAAGATCGAGGGTTTCCGTCACAAAAGCCTGTAATGCAGACTGAGTGAAGTTTGCGGTCGAGGTAATCGCGCTGCTCTGCCCCGCAAAGAGGCGTAGCCCCATCCGTTTCTCTTGGGAGTTTTGAATTTTCTCGACTTTTCCCAGGCGAATACCTGCAGAAAAAGATTCTCCGCTCGCAATTACCAAGTCTCCTGCGGTTGCACCCTGCTGACGGGCTTGATCAAGAACATCTGCGGCAAGTGCTGTCAGGTCCATATCCATCCTTTACTGTGACGAAGAAGGCTCCACAACGTACGGCGTGTGATCGTTGTGTACTACGCTTCCTATGCCTGAGTTCCGCCAACAGTCAGGCCATCGACGCGGATAGTGGGAAGGCCGACGCCAACAGGGACGGACTGGCCTTCTTTGCCGCAGGTACCAATGCCTTCGTCGAGCTTGAGGTCATTGCCCACCATGGAAATACGCGTCAGAACATCCGGCCCATTCCCAATCAGCGTAGCGCCTTTGACGGGGCGCGTGACTTTCCCATCTTCAATCAGATAGGCCTCACTGGCTGAGAAAACGAATTTCCCACTGGTAATGTCAACTTGGCCACCTCCAAAAGAGACGGCGTACAGGCCGTTCGGAACCGAACGAATAATATCTTCCGGTGTTGATTCACCGGGCAGCATGAACGTATTCGTCATACGGGGCATAGGCATATGGGCAAAACTCTCCCGCCGCCCGTTCCCGGTCGGTTGCATATTCATCAGCTTGGCGTTGAGACGGTCCTGCAGATAGCCGGTGAGGGTGCCGTTTTCTATGAGGATGGTGCGGCCCGTGGGCGTGCCTTCATCGTCGCAGTTTAAAGACCCACGGCGGTTCGGGAGAGTACCGTCATCAACGACCGTACAGAGTTCGGACGCAACTCGCTGGCCCAGGCGATCACTAAAAGCAGAGACTTTCTTGCGATTGAAATCGCCCTCAAGACCGTGGCCAATCGCCTCATGCAGAAGAATGCCCGGCCAGCCGGCCCCCAGCACAACTGAAAGAGATCCTGCAGGGGCATCAACCGCCTCCAGCCCGAGAATCGCTTGGCGGGCTGCCTCCTTTGTGAAAGTTTTCCAGCGCGCAGCATCATAGACAAAATCAAACTCGACACGCCCGCCACCGCCATAGCTCCCCTGTTGCCGTGTTGTGCCGTCCTCAGCAATACAGGTCACTTGGAGGCGCAGGAGCGGACGGGTGTCTGCAGCGACGTTGCCATCCGATGAGAGAATCAAAACATTTTTCTGCTCAACGGCAATGGAGGCGAGAACGTTGGTAATTCGAGGGTCATACGCCCGTGCTTCTTCATCGATTTGCTGGAGGAGCTGGATCTTGTCTTGGAGAGGAACTGCAATAGGGGGAGTGGCAAGAGGATAGAGGTCTCTGTGTGGCTGCGTGCTCTGGAGAGGAACAACTTGGGTCTGCGTTGTCTCTTGGGCAATGGCTCTCGCTGTTCTTGCGGCGACTTGGAGTGTTTCCTGTGTAATTTCGTCAGAATGAGCGTAGCCTGTTTTATCGCCGGCGAGGACGCGGACGCCGGCACCCTGAGAGATCGAGCGAGAAGCTTTTTTCACAATACCTTCCTCGAGGGAAAGCGCTTCAGCCGTTTGGGATTCAAAGTAAATGTCCGCATAATCTGCTCGACGCTCAACAGCGGTCTCGAGAACCTGCTCCAGTTGCCGAGATGTCAGGTCGTACTGATCAAGAAATTGCGATTGAGAGTCGGCCGGAGAATTTTTCATGGGATGACATCCTTAGAATTCACCCGTGGCAGGGAGTTTTGCCACGTTATATGTATACTGATACTGGTTGAGGAGTTGACTTCGCTTGGCGGTAAAGATACAAGACCTCCTCGCGGAGCTCAAGGGAGACGGTAAGTTCCCATGGAGGCCTGCCGATCTTTTTACACTGAGCGGTACGAAAACTTTCGTCCCGCTTGACAAGAGTGAAACGAGTCTCTATAACTGAGAGTTCGCGGAAAGCTCTTTGAAAGCTAAACAGTAGTAATAACTTCCTCTTTAGGAGGAAGTGCCAGTATGCAGAATACATGCCTAAGCCTATATTAAGGAAACTCGTTTTCCTTAACTCCATTTAAGTGGAGAGTTTGATCCTGGCTCAGAGCGAACGCTGGCGGCGTGCTTAACACATGCAAGTCGAGCGAGAAAGGGAACTTCGGTTCCTGAGTACAGCGGCGAACGGGTGAGTAAGACGTGGGTGATCTACCCCTAGGGTGGGAATAACCCGGGGAAACCCGGGCTAATACCGAATAAGACCACAGGAGGAAACTCCAGGGGTCAAAGGGAGCTTCGGCCTCCCCCAAGGGATGAGCCCGCGGCCTATCAGCTTGTTGGTGGGGTAAAGGCCCACCAAGGCGAAGACGGGTAGCTGGTCTGAGAGGATGACCAGTCACACGGGGACTGAGACACGGCCCCGACTCCTACGGGAGGCAGCAGTGGGGAATATTGGACAATGGGGGAAACCCTGATCCAGCGACGCCGCGTGGGTGATGAAGGCTTTCGAGTCGTAAAGCCCTGTCAGGAGGAAAGAACGCTCCTATAGCGAATACCTATAGGAAGTGACGGTACCTCCAAAGGAAGCACCGGCCAACTCCGTGCCAGCAGCCGCGGTAAGACGGAGGGTGCGAGCGTTGATCGGAATCACTGGGCGTAAAGGGTGCGTAGGCGGTCTTTCAAGTCTGACGTGAAAGCCCAGGGCTCACCCCTGGAAGTGCGCCAGAAACTGATGGACTTGAGTACCGGAGGGGAGAGTGGAATTCCCGGTGTAGCGGTGAAATGCGTAGATATCGGGAGGAATACCGGTGGCGAAAGCGACTCTCTGGACGGTTACTGACGCTGAGGCACGAAAGCGTGGGGAGCAAACAGGATTAGATACCCTGGTAGTCCACGACGTAAACGATGGGCACTAGGTGTCGGGGGTATCCACTCCCTCGGTGCCGCCGCTAACGCATTAAGTGCCCCGCCTGGGAACTACGGTCGCAAGATTAAAACTCAAAGGAATTGACGGGGGCCCGCACAAGCGGTGGAGCATGTGGTTCAATTCGATGCAACGCGAAAAACCTTACCTGGGTTTGACATCTGGCGAACCTCTGCGAAACCAGAGGGTGCCCTTCGGGGAATGTCAAGACAGGTGCTGCATGGCTGTCGTCAGCTCGTGCCGTGAGGTGTTGGGTTAAGTCCCGCAACGAGCGCAACCCCTACTTTTAGTTGCCCCCGGGTGATGCCGTGGCACTCTAAAGGGACTGCCCGTGTTAAGCGGGAGGAAGGTGGGGACGACGTCAAGTCATCATGGCCTTTATACCCAGGGCTACACACGTGCTACAATGGGTGGTACAAAGCGTCGCCAAAGCGTGAGCTGGAGCTAATCGCAGAAAACCATCCCTAGTTCGGATCGAAGTCTGCAACTCGACTTCGTGAAGCTGGAATCGCTAGTAATCGCGGATCAGCATGCCGCGGTGAATACGTTCCCGGGCCTTGTACACACCGCCCGTCACACCATGGAAGTCTGTTGTACCGGAAGTTAGCGCGCTAACCTGCAAAGGAAGCAGCTACCCAGGGTACGACCGGTGACCGGGGTGAAGTCGTAACAAGGTAGTCGTAGGGGAACCTGCGGCTGGATCACCTCCTTTCTAAGAAGCATATTATTCTTATACTGGATCAATACTACTGTTTAGCTTTGAAAGAAGGCTTCCGCACCTTTACGAGGGCCTATAGCTCAGGTGGTTAGAGCGCACCCCTGATAAGGGTGAGGTCGGTAGTTCGAGTCTACCTAGGCCCACCAGGGAAAGCTCACGGGGCTGTAGCTCAGTTGGGAGAGCGCCGCTTTTGCAAGGCGGAGGCCGTCGGTTCGATTCCGATCAGCTCCATGATTGAGATCAGGAAGCTGAGAAAGATTTGAGACAAGCAGAGACCATCATCGTTTCGATCAGATGTCTCTGTAAGTTCTTTGACATCGATATTAGGTAGATTTTGAAGAAGCGTATGCACGCAAGTGGTATACTCAGACGGAGAACGGTGGGTAAGCTACTAAGAGCATGCGGGGGATGCCTTGGCGCGGACACGCGATGAAGGGCGCGGCTAGCTGCGAAAAGCCTCGGAGAGCTGCTAAGCAAGCTTTAACCCGAGGATTCCCGAATGGGGAAACCCGGCTGGTGTAATGACCAGTCATCTCTTTTTGAGAAGCGAACGGAGGGAAGTGACACATCTCAGTACCTCTAGGAAAAGAAATCAACAGAGATTCTCCTAGTAGCGGCGAGCGAACGGGGAAGAGCCCAAACCCATTTTCCTGTGAGAATGGGGGTTGTGGGGCAGTCCATGGCTTTGGCCAAAGAGTAAGAAAAGAGGGTGATAGCTGAAGGTTTCTGGAAAGAACAACCACAGAGGGTGATAGTCCCGTAGGTGAAATCACACTCTCTCTTAGGACTGTTCCCGAGTACCGCAGGACACGTGAAACCCTGTGGGAATCCGGGAGGAC
>JAJEFA010000001.1:0-50000 GCA_022820725.1 Candidatus Binatia bacterium | reverse complement strand
CTTTGCTCGCCTTTTCGCTTCTTGTTCTTTCACTAGAGATGCTGATCTCGACGACTTTTTTTTGCCGGCCACCTCAGTTTTCTCGTGGTTTGGCTCTTCTCTCCCGCAGATGAAGAAGAATCTGGAGCAATATGCACCCGGTCGAGTTATGGTCTTCCCTTTTTTTTCAGGTCAGGTTGAGTCTCATGCCAGCGTTTATTATCTGAGCTGTCTAGGGGGGCAAGGAAAGGAGAGGCTGTATAGACCTCCTTCCGTACAACTCAAAGAGCCGTGGCTTCAATGGGGAGTGGAATATTGGCGACAACGAGGGTGGGAGTCGAAGCCTGTCTTAATCGTCCATCCGGGCAGTGGTGGGCGGAGAAAACGCTGGAGAGCAGAAGGATTCCGGCAGGTGGCCGAGCAGTGGAGGAAAAGCGGAGACCGGGAAGTGCTCATATTGCTTGGACCTGCCGAGACGGAGGAGACCGAGTATTGGCGTCGCTGCGGCCATGTTGAGACAGCTCTTGAGCTTCCTCAGGTCGCGAGTATCCTTACCCGAGCAACCTGTTATCTAGGAAACGACTCTGGAGTGAGCCATCTTGCCGGGGCGGCCGGCGCACAAGGTGTCGTCATATTTGGACCGACTCGACCCGAACAATGGTGTCCTCTCGGGGGAAGGCTACAGGTCATCAAAAATACCCGCTATCGCGAGAAATGGCCGGATCGAGCGGGGATTTCTCTGGAAGAAGTGACGCCAGAGCAAGTTCTGGAGAGACTGACTACAGGGCTTAGACGTGCTCGCTGAGTGTCAAAGCGTGTGAGAACCCACTATAGTGTGGCATAATGGGTTTGTATAATGATGGAGGGCCATCGTAATGAGTGAAGAAGAACAAGGGCAGGGCCAGGGATTCCGGGTCACTGATCGACGCCGCTTCTCTCCAGAATCAGGAGAGCCTCGATCAACGCAGACAGAGGAGAGCGCTGCGGATACCCGGCAAGAACCGGACCCGCCTCAAGCCGAGACGCAGGAGGCACCAGCGCAAGGTCGCTCTCATGAGACCGCCTCTGACCAGGTTGAGATTACTTTTTCGAGCTTTATTCTTGGCCTGAGCACGCAGGCTCTCTTATCGCTCGGAGAGATTCCAGCCTCCCCTGGTCAGGCAGCCCAAACCGATCTTACCGCGGCGCAGCAGATGATAGACGTCCTTGCCATGTTACAACAAAAAACTTCCGGTAACCTTGATGCAGGTGAGGAGCAGATGTTGGAAAATGTGCTGTACGATTTGCGGATGCGATACGTCAAGCTCAAAAGGGAAGGCCGTCCTGCATAGTACAGTGACACCGCTGTCGCTATTGGCCACTCTCCGTCCTCATTTATGATGGATATGCAGCGAATATTTTGGAAACTCACCGGTTGTCTTTTCCTGGGGTTGCTTGGAACTGCGAGCGTTCTTGGCTGGCAGTTTTACCACAAATTAGAAGACGCGGCTGTTACACGTTTCTCTGACCATCGCTGGGCAGTCCCATCCAAGGTCTACGCGCGTCCGCTCCTTCTTTATCCCGGACTCAATGTTGAAGAGGCTGCTCTCTTTGACCATCTGGCACGCTTGGATTATCAACAGGTCGAACACACCATTCGTGCTCGGGGAGACTATTGGCGCAATACCCAAAGCGGAGAAGTTCAGATTTTTTTACGAGAATCTACGTACCCTGGACGAGAACGCTCTGCCCGACGAATTCTGCTGTCCATAGAGCAGGGGCGCATCGAACGCCTGACCGACCTTGACGATGAAACTGAAATCCAGGCTATCGAGACGGAGCCGGAAGTCATTACACGTTTCTATGCGCAAGCGTGGGAAGAACGAAGGGTGGTAAAACTCTATGAAGTTCCCTCTCTGCTTGTCAAAGCCGTACTGGCGGCCGAAGACCACCGCTTTTTTGAACATAGCGGGGTTGATTGGTGGCGCATCTTGGGAGCGGCTTGGGCCAACATCGTTGGCGGACGAATCGTCCAGGGCGGCAGCACGCTGACGCAGCAGCTGATTAAGAACTTCTTTCTTTCCCAAGAAAGAACCATCAAGCGCAAGCTGACCGAAGTCTGTCTGGCCCTCATCATTGAAAACCATTATTCCAAGCTGCAAATCCTCGAGAATTATTTGAATGAAATCTACTTAGGTCAGCGGGGTTCGAAAAGTATTTTGGGTATTTGGGAAGCAGCCCGATTCTACTTTGGAAAGGCGCCTCGTGATTTAACGCTCGGAGAAATGGCAATCATTGCTGGCATGATCAAAGCGCCGAACCGATACGCCCCCAACCGTCACCCTGAGCGCGCCATCCTGCGGCGTAATCATATTCTCCAAAGAATGGTCACATTAGGAACCATTACGGAAGAGGAAGCAGACGCAGCCCGGCACGAAGAAGCGGGACCGCGCCAGATGCCCCCTGAGAAAAATAAAGCGCCGTATTTTATCGACTTCATCAGAAAAGAGCTTGAGGCCAGTTACCCTGCTGGAACATTGACCAAGGCCGGGCTCAATATCTTTACTGTTTTAGATATGCGACTTCAGCAGATCGCGCGTGAAGTCATTCAGACCGGGCTCGCAGAAATCGAGGAAAAGCACCCGCAGTTGAAACGAGAGATGCCCGAAGAGCGCCTCCAGGCATGTCTGGTCGCGATTCAACCCCAAACCGGACATATTCTCGCCCTGGTGGGTGGGCGTGACTACCAAGTGTCGCAGTTTAATCGGACCGTCCAGGCCCGCCGGCAACTTGGCTCGATTTTTAAGCCAGTGGTGTTCCTGGCGGCCCTTGAAAAAGAAAGGCAGCAGCGAGACGGCCGCTTCCTGCCCACCAGTCTGGTGAATGATGCACCCTTCAGTTGGTTCTATGAAGATAAAGAATGGAGTCCGCGCAACTATAAAAATCGCTACCGGGGCATGGTGAGTCTACGAAAAGCTCTTGAAAAATCATCGAATGCGGCAACAGCACGTATTGCCCAGGAAGTCGGTCTTGAACCCGCTCGCCAAATGGCCGTTCGTCTGGGCTTTACCAGTCCTTTACCGGCCTACCCCTCACTTGCGCTCGGAGCGGCTGAGGTGACACCCCTTGAGGTCGCCTTGGCGTACAGCACTCTGGCCAATCAAGGTATTGCGACCCGGCCCGAGACTATTCACTGGATCACCAGTCGTACGGGGGAAATAATTGAGCAGCACCAGATGACGGTCAAACGACGGGTTCATCCGGACGATGCGTATGTTTTGACTCACCTGCTGGAGGGAGTCATGAAACAGGGAACGGGCGTAGGCGCCCGTCGGCGGGGATTTGTCCGCCCTGCCGCAGGAAAGACGGGCACCACGAACGATTACGGAGATGCCTGGTTTGTCGGCTATACGCCCGATCTCTTAACGGCTGTGTGGGTCGGGTTTGATCGCCGAGTTTCGCTCAACCTTTCCGGTGCTCAGGCGGCATTGCCTATTTGGACCGCGTTTATGAAGCGCGCGACAGTAGGGATGCCGATCACGGATTTTTCGTCTCCTCCTGGGGTGACGCTCGTGGCGATTGATCAGCAAACTGGTCTGCGTGCGACTCCTCATTGTCCCAACGTTATGCAAGAGGCTTTCCCAAAGGGACAAGAGCCGATTCTTTCATGCCCGTATCACTCTTCTGGTCCGACCCCGCACCGTTCCCCCGTTCGTACGACATCAGCAGACCGCCAACTCCCCATACCAAAACTGCCTGTTGGAGCACCACCTGTGGCGCTGTCTGATTCTTTGCACCCCGCTTCAGTCGATACGCCATCACCGCAACCAGGCCAGTCAAAACCGTGGTGGAATATATTGTAATCGCGCTGCGGCGCTCTCTATTGAGGTCCTTGCTGCCTAGTGCCGCTCTTGTGTTGGCGTGTGGAGGTCTCGCCGGGTACGCGCAAGAGGGTACGGCCTATAACCAAGTCGAAGAAGCGACGCAGCAAAACGGCAGACGACCACAGTATCGGGGAATGCTACAAGAGCATGCGGCTCCCCCTCTGCCTGACCCTGCCGTCTTTTCTCCCCAGGACCGCATTGCCCTCCATTTTGTCGAACAAGGCCAGGCCGCATTGCGTCAGGAAGATTTTCATCGTGCTCGGATCTTTTTTGAGCGAGCAGTCAATATTGCTCCTTTGCAACCCTACGGCTATTACTTTCTTGGTCGTGCGACTTTCGCTCAAGGTGACGCACACCAAGCCTTGGTGTTTTTACTGAAAGCGGAGCTCGCGTTATCAGAAGAGAACGCTGATTGGATGGCGAAAACGAAGTGCCTCCAGGGAATGATTCATGAGGATTCAGGAGAATATGAGGAGGCTCGACGCAGTTACCAACGCTGCCTGGAAATTTCTCCGCAAAGCTTACGCGCTATGAGCGGCCTTGCCCGGCTGCCCGATGAGAGTGAGCCGTAAACATGCCGAGTCAGAAAGACCTCACGGTCTTGGGCATTGAGTCCTCGTGCGACGACACGGCCGTGGCCGTCCTGCGTGGACGATGTATCCTGTCTAATATTGTCTCGTCCCAAGATTCGGTTCATGGCCCTTATGGTGGGATCGTGCCCGAACTAGCCTCGCGACAGCACATCCAGAATGCCCTTCCCGTTCTCGATGCGGCGTTGGAGCAAGCCTACATCACTCTCGACGCTATTGACGGAATTGCCGTTACTGCCGGACCAGGCTTGGTCGGTTCGTTGCTGGTTGGCGTGTCGCTCGCGAAATCGCTCGCTTTTGCCAAAAATCTCCCTTTTATTGGTATCAATCACCTTGAAGGGCACCTGCTGGCGGCACAGATCGAACATGGGGTCGATTTCCCATTCCTATGCGTATTAGTGTCTGGCGGTCATACGAGTTTATATCTGGCACGGGACTGGGGGCTCTATCAGCGCCTTGGTGCGACCCGGGATGATGCGGCTGGCGAGGCATTCGACAAAGGCGCGAAAATGCTCGGCCTCGGGTACCCAGGCGGTCGAATTATTGACGAACTCGCCAAAGCCGGCCGGCATGACGCCATTCGGTTCCCCCGTGCGCGTATAAAGAAGGCGAAGTACGACTTCAGCTATAGTGGTCTCAAGACCGCACTACGTCAGTTTCTTGCCTCTCCGGAGCGAGAACGGCATGCCCAGGCTGATATCGCGGCCAGTTATCAAGAGGCTGTGGTAGACCCTGTGGTGGACACCACTATCCGGGCGGCTCATGATTTGAACATCGGCCGTGTCGTTGTCTCTGGTGGCGTTTCAGCCAATTCCAGACTGCGTCAGCGCATGGTCGAGGCCGGAGAGCAAAATGATTTTCGGGCCTCCTTCCCGTCATTGAAGCTGTGTACAGATAATGCCGCTATGATCGCTTTTGCCGGGGCCTGGCGTCTTGCCGCGGGACAGCGCTCCGGGTTGGACCTGAATGCGTCCGCCGTGCTGCCGTTAGAAAATGTCTAGGAGAGCCACGGTGTGAAAGCCGCCGCGCCGACCTTGCTCCAACAAGCCCGCTTCGCCCTTGGCGAACTTGGCATTCGTCCCCATAAACGTCTTGGTCAGCATTTTCTGATTGATGCGAACGTCATACAGCGTATGGTGACGGCGGCGGCCATCCACCCCGAAGACAACGTGTTGGAGATCGGAGCGGGGCTTGGAGCGCTCTCTGAAATCTTAGTCAAGGAGGTAGGTCGGCTCATTTTAGTCGAAATGGACGCGACTTTGGCCGAACGACTGGCTACACGCTTCACTCACGACGGGCACGTCCGGATGATAGCGGCTGACTTTCTCCGCCTGGACCTGAAAGATACGTTCCGAGAGCAGTCTCTCAAGGTCGTAGCCAGCCTCCCATACAATGCGGCGACGCCTATCCTCTTCCGGTTGCTCAACCATCGGACGCAGTTCCCACAGGCCACGGTCATGCTCCAGCGGGAGGTGGCCGAGCGTATTATGGCCTCTCCGGGAACAAAGGCGTATGGTGTGCTATCCGTCTTGATTCAACTCCACGCGACGACGGAATCGGTGTGTTCGGTTGAGCCCCGCAGCTTCTTCCCCGCGCCCCGAGTACACTCCCAAGTGATTAAACTGATTTTTCACAAAGAGCCCCGGGTTGCAGTTACCGATGAGAGTCTGTTTCGCCAGATCGTGAAGGCGGCCTTTAATCAACGCCGAAAAACACTCCGCAATGCGTTGCGCGGGGTTGGTGGGACAGACCTTGAAGCCATTGGTCAACGAGCGGGTATTGACTTGCAGCGCCGTGGCGAGACGCTGAGCCTTGAGGCCTTTGCGCGCCTGACAAATAGTTGGCGGGGATAATCTTTCCGTATAAAAGGGGATGCTATGGAACGGAAAGTTATCGCCTACACTGTGAAAGACCGGATCGCCACGATCACCCTCAACCGTCCCCGGCGCAGAAACTCGTGGACGGGGAGAATGCATGTTGAGTATCGCTGGTCCATTGAGCAAGCCGAGAACGACCCGGAGGTGCGGGCTATTCTCGTGACTGGAGCAGGCCGGGATTTTTGCGTTGGGGCGGATTCGCGGGCGCTTGAGGGACATGTTGAAAAAGGTGGCTACGACTCAGGTACGCCAGACACCATGCCGACTCCTGGCTATGGCGTCCGGCCCGAATTTGACGCGGATTTTGCGTACCAATTCGGCCTGACCAAACCGGTGATTGCGGCCATTAACGGCGCGGTCGCTGGTGCTGGCCTGGCCGTCGCCTGCTATGCTGACATCCGTTTTGCCGCGGAAGGCGTGAAATTTACGACCGCCCACGGGGCGCTGAACCTGCCGGCTGAGTTTGGTCTGTCCTGGCTGCTCCCGCGTCTGATGGGTGTCACGCGGGCGAATGATATCCTGCTCACGAGCCGTATTTTTCTGGCAGAAGAAGCCTATGAATTGGGGCTGGTCAATAAAGTTCTACCGTTCGACGAGCTCCTGCCCTACACGTACGACTACATCCGCAAGATGATAGCCCGTGTTTCTCCCGGATCGTTGCGGGTAACCAAAAACCAGATCTATGCCGACTTGCACGGCGATGCGGCCTCGGCAGTCCAGCGTTCGCACAGCCTGATTGACCGCATGATGACCGAACCGGACTTTCGTGAAGGCGTCGCCGCCTTCATGGAAAAGCGTCCGCCGCGTTGGTCAGGAAAGTGAGCGTCTATAGGCCCAACTCCGACACCGCAAAGAGTAAACGTGTCCTCCAATAGACATGAGATGCTGGACACGTTTACTCTTTCAAACCCAGCCGCGACATATCGAGTGAAATCCAGATAATCCAGGCGGTCAGGACCAGCGCCACCCCGGTAAAAACTTGAATGCGCCTGACCAGACTAGGCAGCTTATCCGGCGGGAATGCCTCCCCGCGTACCTCCGTGCGGACCAGGCGGTGACCCATGCCCAGGGAAACTGCGGCGCTCACGTTAATCAGAATAAAGACAATGAGAAGTTTGAGGCTCAGCAGGCTACCGAAGTCTGATAAATATCCTTCTGGCGTAAAGAAGGCTAAGCCAGGCTTGGCCTTGAAAGCCGTGAGATTCCACGCGCCGGTCATCAGCACGACTCCGAGTGAGCCGATGCTGAGCGGATTGTAGTATTTCAGACCCTTGGCTAGGTAGGTCTGTTTTGCTGCTGGGTTGTCAATCTGAGCGGCCGGTGGAAGCAAGGTGACGAGGAGGGTGACGCCACTGCCAAAGAAGACCGCCAAGCTGAGGACATGCGTCCATAAGAGAATGAAATCACTCATCAGGCGGACGTTAAACCAGAGGGCACTAGAAATGTAAATGGCCGCCCGATAAGGATGTTTGACACTCAAAACGGGGGCCGATATCCTGACCGGAGTTGATGTTTTCTCTTTGTTTTATGTTCCCTTAGGAGAGATAAGGAAGGACGAATGGCCGAAAACGTCTTACTGCGCCATGAGGATGTCCCTGACATTCACAAGCTTGATGTCTACCTGGCTCATGATGGCTATGCCGCAGCGCGTCAGGCGCTGACGACGCTCAAGCCTGAGGAAGTCACCGCTCAAGTAAAAGAATCGAACCTGCGTGGGCGAGGCGGGGCGGGTTTTCCGGCAGGCGTCAAATGGGGGTTCTTGCCCAAGGACTCGGATAAGCCCGTCTATCTGTGCTGTAACGCAGACGAGAGTGAGCCCGGAACGTTCAAAGATCGGGCGATCATCGAGAAGAACACCCATATCCTCTTAGAAGGTATTCTCATCACCTGCTACGCTATCAACGCCCACACGGCCTATATCTATATTAGGGGTGAATTCGCTTACGGTGCAAAATGTCTGGAACAGGCCCTGGCCGAGGCGTATGGCCAGGGCCTGTTTGGCAAAGATATTTTCGGGAGCGGCTTTGATCTTGAGGTCTACGTCCACCGGGGAGCCGGGGCCTATATCTGTGGGGAGGAGACCGGCCTGATTGAGTCGCTTGAGGGCAAGCGCGCCTACCCCCGCATCAAACCGCCGTTCCCCGCCGTGTACGGCTTATTTGGCTGCCCGACTATTGTGAATAACGTGGAAACGCTTGCCTGCGTGCCGTCTATCATCAAAAACGGTCCGGACTGGTTTCGGTCCATTGGGCCGGAAAGCGGACCGGGTCCCAAAATATACGGAGTCAGCGGGCATGTTGAGAAGCCCGGCATGTTTGAGTTGCCCATGGGCATGCCGTTGCGCGAGGTGATCTACGACTACGCGGGGGGCATCAAAGATGGCAAGCAACTCAAGGCCGTCATGCCGGCCGGGTCGTCGTTCCCCGTTCTGACGCCGGATGAAATTGACGTCCATATGGATTTTGACTCCATGCGCGCCATTGGTGCCTTTCTGGGTACCGCCGGTATTATCGTGATGGACGAAGACACCTGTATGGTACGCGCCTTGGAGATCGTTGACCGCTTCTATCACCACGAGTCCTGCGGCCAGTGCTCGCCGTGTCGAGAAGGAACCGGCTGGTTACACAAGCTCCTGGTTCGACTCGAAGAGGGCAACGGCAAAGCCGAGGATATCGACCTGATAGACCGTATTTGTACCAATATGATGGGCAATACGGTGTGTGTTCTAGCCGACGCAGCAGCCATGCCAACCCAGAGTTATCTGACGAAGTTCCGCGACGAGTTCGTTGCCCATGTGACGGAAGGCGGCTGCCCGCTGAAAAAAGCAGCGGTCCAGCCCGAAGCTGCCTAAGTCTCCCCCAGAGGTTTTCATGCCAACACTTGAAATCGATGGCCAAGAAGTGACGGTCGAAGACGGCCTCAACGTCATCCAAGCCGCCGAACAGGTCGGCATTGAAGTGCCGCACTACTGTTACCATCCCGGACTCAGCATATCGGGAAACTGCCGCATGTGCCTGGTCGAGATCGAAAACATGCCCAAGCTTCAGATTGGCTGTAATACGCGTGTTTCCGATGGGATGGTGGTAAAAACTACCAGTGAAAGAGCGAAACACGCCCAAGCCGCGGTGCTCGAATTTCTTTTAATCAACCACCCGATCGATTGTCCCATCTGCGACCAGGCCGGTGAGTGCAAGCTCCAAGACTATTACATGCTGTACGGTGCCTATAAGAGCGAGATGCAGCTTGAAGCCAAGGTGCATAAGGGAAAAGTGGTTGACCTGGGACCCGAAGTTGTGCTCGACGAAGAGCGCTGTATTCTGTGCGCCCGCTGTACCCGCTTCTGCGATGAAATAACCCAGACCGGCGAGTTGGGCATTTTTGAGCGTGGGGATCATTCCCGAATCAGTCTCTTTCCGGGGAAGAAGCTCGACAATCCCTATTCCGGCAATGTTGTTGACGTGTGCCCTGTGGGGGCGCTGACGAGCAAGGATTTCCGCTTCAAGTCTCGGGTCTGGTATCTTGAAAAAACGCCCTCGACCTGCACCCGTTGCGCCACCGGTTGCAATATCGATATCTACCATCGTCGGGGTGAGATCTTTCGGTTTCGACCCCGCCAGAATCCCGACGTCAATACATATTGGATGTGTGATGAGGGACGGCACTGGTATAAGTCCTTTCAACAGGACAGCCGGATTCCCACTCCTTTAGTCCGTGATGAATCGTCTTTTACGGTCGTCTCGTGGGAGGAAGCTGGAAAAAGGGTAGCGCACGCCGTCCGGTCGGCCCAAGACGGGCACGGGGCGGATGCGGTCGCGGCGATTATTGGAGCCAAGGCAACCAACGAAGAAGCCTTTCTGCTCTCCCGCCTGCTCAGAGAGCAAATCGGTTCCACACACACGGCTGGCTTGTCGTGGTCTCCGGCTGATGCGTTTCATGATGATTTCCTGATCCACGCCGACAAAAATCCGAACACGCAGGGACTGAAGAGTCTGGGGCTGTTGAACGGAGGAGGCGAGGCTGAGACAATTCTCGCTGCGGCCGAGCAGGGACAGGTGAAAGTCCTCTTTATTCTTGGTGCAGACCTCGTCACGGCATTCGACCAGGAACGTATTGATAGCGCTCTGGGCGAGACAACCGTCATCGTGCTCGACACGGACTATAATAGTACGACCGAGTATGCAGACATCGTACTGCCGATCGCGGCGGCTGTGGAGACGGACGGGACGTGTACGAATCAGGCCGGGCGTGTCCAGCGGCTCTCCCAGGCCTTCCCGCCACCGGGAGAAGCGAAAGCCGGCTGGGAGGCGCTGGCCCTGCTGAGCACGGGGCTAGACGGCCCGGACTCTGTTTCGATTAGCGACGTCTTTGGCGAATTAACGCACTCAGTCCCAGCCTTTGCCGGGCTGACGTATGGGAAGATCGGCCTCCAGGGGACACCTTTGACCGGAGCCGGACCAGAGACCGATAGCTGAGCCTGTGCGTATTGCCACTTGGAACGTCAATTCGATCCGGGCGCGCAAGGAGCGGGTGCTGGACTGGCTCATCCGCCAGCAACTACCTGAAATCGTTTGTCTGCAAGAAACAAAAGTCACGGACGATGCCTTTCCGCGTCGCGAGTTTGAGGACATCGGCTACTGGGTGACCGTTTGTGGACAAAAGACCTATAACGGCGTCGCTCTCCTGTCTCGCTCCGAGCCGAGCCAAGTCGTAGACCACCTCGGCGGTGACCCTGAGGACCGTGAGGCTCGTTTCTTGTCCGCCTACATCGCAGATGTCCACATCCTGTGTCTCTATGTTCCGAACGGACAGGTGGTCGGAAGTGAGAAGTTTGCCTATAAGCGCACCTGGCTGAGCCGTGTCCGGCACTTTCTTGACGCTCAGTGTGATGCTGGAAAACCGCTCGCCCTGTGCGGAGATTTGAATATCGCGCCCGAAGCGCGGGACGTCCATGACCCGGAGGAATGGCAAGACAGCGTCCTGTTTCATCCGGACATGCGTCAGGCGTTTGCCGCTCTGTGTGGCTGGGGACTGGTTGATACGTTTCGCCTCCATTACGTCGAAGGAGATCTGTATAGCTGGTGGGATTATCGCCAACTGGCCTTCCCCAGAAACAAGGGGCTGCGGATTGACCATATTCTTGTTACCCAGTCGCTAGCCGAGCGTTGTACGGACGTTGCCATAGACCGTGAGGCACGCAAAGGCAAGGGAGCTTCGGATCACGCACCGGTTATCGCCGAATTTGGTGCCGTCCCAGAGTGAAGACTCGGGGAAAACGGAACAGCGGCCCGTTGTCTTTGGAAAGAAAACCTGACAGTGTGAGGGCCTTGGAGGAAGATATGCAGAAGCCACCAGTCGATTATATTAAACGCATTACAGCCAATTATGCCGCGCTTGGCTATAAGACGTACCAATGGGTGCAGAACGAAGACACGCCGCCGTGGACTCCGCTGGCCAAGCCCTTGTCGGAATGCCGCCTGGGCCTGATTGCTTCCGGTGGCATTTATGTGACCGGCCAAGTCGCTTTTCATACCAAGGATGATTTTTCCTTCCGAGCCATCCCCAAGGCCGTCGCAACCTCAGACCTGCGGACTGCCCATTTTGCCTACGACCAGACCGATGCTCGGCGTGATCCCAACGTCGTCTTCCCGATTGATACGCTCCGCCGCTTGGAAGAAGAAGGTGTCATCGGCAAACTGGCCGACCATGCCTTTACCTTTATGGGGGGTATTTATTCGACTCGGAAAGTCCGTGAGGCATTAGCCCCGCAACTGACCGAACAGTTGAAGGCCGAGCGTGTTGATGTGGCTTTGCTGGTCCCCGTTTGACCGGTGTGTCATCAGTCCGTGGGACTGATTGCCCGTAGTGCTGAGGCCGCCGGTATCCCGACACTCTGTATGGGGAGTGCGCTTGACATTCTCCAGTCCGTCCACCCGCCCCGCGCAGCCTTTCTCGACTATTTGCTCGGTCACACAACCGGTAAACCGTTCGAGCCGGAACTCCAGCGCGCGATTCTGCTAGAGGCTCTTGAGGCGTTCTCCTCGCTCACGCAGCCCGGTCAGATCAAGCACCTGCCGTTCCGCTGGGCGGAGGACGATAGCTGGAAAGACGGGGTGATGAATGACGGCGACACCCGCACCCCACGCCACGATACCCCGCAGTATCAAACCGAAGAAGACCGTATTCTGGCTGAGCAGAACAACCCGGAAGCCTGCGGGGTGTGTGAGACAGCGGCCTAAAGGCGGATACAGACTGGCGGGCTGGGGTAGGCCGTATTCTCCCCGAAACCTGTCTCCTCTGCCTCTGAGAGAGGGCCAGGGTCGGGGTTTCCCTCCGAGGAGACGCAATGGCAGGGTGTGACTCACTTGGTGGAGCAACTGTGGTGATCGGGTGCGGCGGTATCGGCAGTGCGGTTATTGCCAAGCTCGCCGGCCAGGGAATCCCGCTTGTTGCCGCTGATCTCGATTATGCGCGCGCCGAGGCAAGCGTCGCTAACCTCCCCACCGAAGCCCTCGCCCACAGTGTTGACGTGACCGATGAGGCATCCGTTGCCGCGTTGATTGCCCAGGCACACGCGGCCTTCGGCGGCGTCACCCGGCTCGTGTATACGGCCGGTATTATCCATACCGGCAACTTCCTGGAGTTGTCCCCCCGTCAGTGGCGACGGACGTTTGAGGTGAATCTGACCGGTGCGTTTTGCAGTATCCAGGCCACTGCGCGTCATCTGATCGAGAACAATCAACACGGCCGCATGGTGATGGTTGCCTCGGTTGCTGGGCGTGGTCCACGTGCCGATAGTAGTGACTATGCGGCGAGTAAAGCTGGCCTCATTAGTTTGGTTCGCTCCGCAGCCGCAAGTCTCGCTGCTGCCAATATCCAGGTCAATGCGGTCTGCCCAGGAGTCGTTGATACTCCAATGACATATGGCATCCATAGGCAGCGGGCTGCCCGGCGCGGCATCAGCGTGGAAGAATCTCTGGCTGGGCTGGCCGACACTATTCCCCTCGGACGGATAGAAAGCCCCCGGGAGGTTGCCGAGGTTATTTGGTTTCTCCTGTCAGATGCAGCGAGCTATATAACCGGCCAAGCGCTTAACGTCTGTGGTGGATTGGCATTTGACTGAGAGAGCCGGAAGACGGTGAATGCTCTCTACTTCTTGAGCGTCAAAGGAGTCTGCCATGTTGGGCGTATGGCATTTCAGCCTGACCGTCTCGGACCTTGAGCGATCGATCGTGTTCTACCAGAAGCTCGGGCTTGAGTTGCTACTCGTCCAGGAGCAGGCCAACGCCTATACGAGTCGCTTGGTCGGGTATGAGAACGCCCACCTCAAGGTTGCCCAATTCGTTATCCCAGGCCAGCTGCGCGGTCGCTCGACCCATGATCTTGAGTTGGTTGAGTACATTCATCCGAAAGGCAGGCGGCAGAAGCCGGACATCTGCAATCCCGGCGAAGCCCACCTTGCGTTGACAGTCACGGATATCCACGCTCGCTACGAACAGCTCAAGGCAGACGGCGTTCATTTCTTCTCGCCGCCGAATGCCATCACTTCAGGCGTCAACCGGGGAGGGTTCACCTGCTACTTTTGGGACCCCGACCAGATTGTCCTTGAGTTGGTCCAGCCTCCTCCCAGCGACTGACTGTATGCCGGAATTTTTACAATTGCTCAACCAGCTTCTCGACTTCACTCCATTCCACAATCGGGGTCAGGCGGCGCTTTTCAATCAGGCCGCTTGAGACGATTTTGCCAAAGACCTGGAAGGTCGGGGTATGGTCGGGAATGTCCACCAGAAAGAGGACCTTGGGCTCTTCATTTGAGAACCACGGGCCACCGGCAAAGCGGACCTCCTGCGGGGCGCCGACCGAGGCCGGATTTTTTGCGGCCGAGCCTATGAGTCCGACAAATTCCTTCATCCGCTCCGGGCTTGGGTCCTTGAGCCAGACTTCGTCAAGATAGAGTGCCATACGTCCCTCCTAAAGAAAGAGATGTTGAGGGTATAGCAAAGTCCACGTAGGAGAAAAAGAGAATTTCTGTAGGGGCAATTCATGAATTGCCCCTACTCGGTTGTCAATCGTCTAGCAAATCGTCCAGTTCGCCGCTGACTTCCAGCGTCTGCAACTCCATGAAGCCGCCGATGGGCTCTTCCCCAATAAAAATCTGGGGGACGGTGCGCTGCCCTGAACGCTGGGCAATCTCTTGCCGCATCGTGGGATCGTCCGACACGTCAATGTCTTCGAACGGAACGCCTTTTTGGGTGAGCAAAGCCTTTGCTGCGGTACAAAAGCCTCAATAATCTGTTGAGTAGACGGTAATCTTTTTCATGAAGGCTGATCCTTTCACTTCGTTATCTGTATACCGTAAGAGCAGGCCCTATGGTAGCTCGGTGCTGCCCATGAGGTATCGGTCTACCTCTCTGGCTGCCCCGCGTCCTTCGTTAAAGGCCCAGACGACTAGACTCTGGCCACGACGCATGTCGCCGGCGGCAAATACACCGTCTACGTTTGTCTGGAACCGGCCGTATTCCGCCTTGGCATTTGAGCGCGGGTCACGCTCAACCCCGAGTTGTTCGAGGATCGGGTCTTCCGGCCCAAGAAAGCCCATGGCGAGCAGAACCACGTCTGCCGGCCAGACCTTTTCCGTTCCCGCCAGAGGCTTGGGAATAAACGCACCGTCTTCGTTTTTCCCCCATTCTATCTCGACGGTGTGCAACTCTTTGACATTACCGTGTGCGTCGCCCACAAATCGTTCCGTCTGAATTAGATAAATACGCGGGTCTGCACCAAACCGGGCTTCTGCTTCCTCTTGTCCATAATCGACCCGCAAAATTTTTGGCCACTCCGGCCAGGGATTGTCCGGCTGCCGCTCCAAGGGCGGCTGGGGAAGAATTTCAAACTGGGTCAGCGTCTTGCATTTGTGGCGGAGTGCCGTGCCAACACAGTCGGTACCCGTATCTCCACCTCCAATAACGATCACATTTTTATCTGAGGCGGAAATATACGCCCCATCCGCATGGTCCGAGTCGAGCAGGCTTTTGGTATTGGCGTGGAGGAATTCCATGGCGAAATGGATGCCGTTGAGGTTGCGGCCTTCTGCCGGTAGGTCGCGCGGTTTTGTCGCCCCTCCGCACAGGACAATGGCATCAAAATCCTCCTGTAATTGAGTAGCTGGAATGTCGCTGCCAATGGCCGTATTCGTCACAAAGGTAACGCCTTCTCGGGCCATCAGATCAACACGGCGCTGTACAATGGTCTTGTCCAGCTTCATATTGGGAATGCCATACATGAGCAGGCCGCCGATGCGGTCAGCCCGCTCGTAGACGGTGACCGCGTGGCCAGCCTTATTGAGCTGCGCCGCGCACGAGAGGCCGGCGGGACCCGAACCGACCACCGCCACCTTTTTTCCGGTCCGTTTCTCCGGTGGGTGCGGGATAACCCAACCTTCGGCAAAGCCGCGATCAACGATGGAGCATTCAATGTTTTTGATGGTGACCGGTGGATTCGTAATCCCGAGCACACATGACCCCTCGCACGGTGCCGGGCACACCCGACCGGTGAACTCCGGGAAATTATTGGTTTTGTGCAGCCGCTCCAGCGCCTCCCGCCAGAGTCCGCGATAGACGAGGTCATTCCACTCCGGGATCAGGTTATTAATCGGACAACCCGAAGCCATGCCACTGATCAAGGTTCCGGTGTGACAGAACGGGATGCCGCAGTCCATGCAGCGGCCGCCCTGCTCCTGGAGCTTGCTCTCAGGAAAATGCTGATGAAACTCCTCCCAGTCATTCACCCGCTCGGCTGGTGAACGGTCTACGGGTAACTCCCGCTCATATTCCATGAATCCAGTGGGCTTCCCCATACGGTCTTCCTTCGTCAGTCTGCCTGCTGTTGCAAAGTGTTAGTTGCCGCTCACCCGTGCGGCATCGTTCTTATTCGCCTCAAAAGCCGCCATGATGGCCTCGTCGCCGGCTAAGCCACTGCCTTCGGCCCGGCTAATTGCGTCGAGCATACGTTGATAGTCCTTGGGCATGACTTTGACAAATTCCAGCGCTCTCGCCTCCCAGTCGTCAAGAATCTGCTGCGCTTGTGTGCTGCGGGTGTACTGGACGTGTTTTTGTAGCATGGCGCGGACGTCCTGAAGATCGCCCTCGTTGAGCTTGTCCAGGGTGACGGTTTCGAGATTACACTGGTTGTGAAAGGTTGCGTTTCTGTCCAAGACGTAGGCGATCCCGCCGGACATGCCCGCGGCAAAATTACGCCCGGTCTCGCCCAGCACAACCACGCGTCCGCCCGTCATATACTCACAGCCATGATCGCCGACCCCTTCGATCACAGCTCGCACTCCGCTATTGCGCACACAGAAGCGTTCCCCTGCCATGCCGCGAATATAGGCTTCCCCGTTGGTCGCACCATAAAAGGCCACATTACCGACAATGATGTTTTCCTCTGCGGTAAAAGTCGAACCTGTTGGGGGATAGAGTATGACCTTTCCACCAGAAAGCCCTTTAGCGAAATAGTCATTGGCATCGCCTTCCAGTTCCAACGTCATACCGGGTGGGACAAACGCCCCAAAACTCTGACCGGCCGACCCCCGGAAATGAAAGTGTATGGTATCCTCCGGCAGGCCGTCCCGACCGTAGCGTCGGGTGACCTCACTGCCCAGGATCGTTCCGGTCACGCGGTTGACGTTTTGAATAGGCAGTGTAGCGGACACTTTTTCTTGGCGTTCCAGCGCCGGACGTGCCAGGTCAATCAGGGCCTGCCTATCCAGAGAGCGCTCAATACCGTGGTTTTGTCCAATCTGACAGTACCGTCCGATCTCGGGACCCACTTGGGGCTGGTGCAGGATATCGGTGTAGTCCAGCCCTTTGGCTTTCCAGTGATCTATGGCTTTACGAGCCTCGATCTTATCGGTCCGACCAATCATGTCATTCATGGTCCGAAAACCGAGTTGGGCCATATACTCACGGATTTCCTGAGCAACAAACTGCATGAAATGAACGGCGTGGGTTGGGTCGCCCATGAACTTCTTGCGCAGTTCAGGGTTCTGGGTTGCGACGCCGACCGGGCAGGTGTCGAGATGGCAAACTCGCATCATAATACAGCCGAGTGAAACCAGGGCGGCGGTGGCAAAACCGAACTCTTCCGCGCCCAGCAGGGCGGCAATCACCACATCCCGTCCGGTTTTGAGTTGGCCGTCGGTTTCGACGGTAATCCGGCTGCGTAGATTGTTGAGGACCAGGGTTTGATGCGTTTCCGCCAGGCCGAGTTCCCAGGGGAGACCGGCGTGTTTGATACTGGTCTGCGGCGAGGCTCCGGTCCCGCCGTCGTGCCCACTAATCAGCACAACATCGGCATGGCCTTTGGCAACACCGGCGGCAATCGTGCCGACCCCGACCTCGGAGACCAACTTCACGCTGATTCGCGCCTCGGTATTAGCGTTCTTTAAGTCGTGAATGAGCTGGGCCAGGTCTTCAATTGAATAGATATCGTGGTGGGGGGGCGGCGAAATCAGTCCAACACCAGGGGTGGAGAGCCGCACCTTGGCAATCCACGGATAGACTTTCCGACCGGGCAGTTCGCCGCCCTCCCCGGGTTTCGCCCCCTGGGCCATTTTGATCTGGATTTCACGTGCCTGGGTCAGATATTCGCTGGTGACGCCAAAACGACCCGAGGCGACCTGCTTGATCGCGCTGTTCCGCGAATCGCCATTGGGGTCCGGCGTATAACGCACAATATCTTCGCCACCTTCTCCCGTGTTGCTTTTGCCGCCGATACGGTTCATGGCAATCGCCAGTGCCTCATGCGCCTCTTTACTGATGGAGCCGTAGGACATGGCGCCGGTCTTAAAGCGAGTGGTAATGGCCTCAATCGGCTCGACTTCCTCAAGCGGAATCGGCTCAGCCGCCGGTTTCAATTCCAGCAGCCCGCGCAGCGTAGCGAGCCGCTCCGATTGGTCGTCTATGAGTCGCGTATACTCCTTAAAGGTGGCATAGTCGTTTATACGACAAGCCTTTTGCAGCAGATGAATAGTACGCGGGTTAAAGAGGTGCAGTTCGCCGTCCTTGCGGAATTGATACTGACCGTACACCTCAAGCGTCTCACTACGAACCGGAATGGCCGGGAAGGCCCTGGCATGTTGTTGGCTCGCTTCTTGGGCGAGTTCCGCCAGACTAATGCCGCCTACGCGGGAGGGTGTCCAGGTAAAATAGCGATCAACCAGTTCCCGGCCCAGCCCGATGGCTTCAAAAATCTGCGCGCCACAGTAGGATTTAATCGTCGAAATGCCCATCTTGGACATGACTTTGACGATGCCCTTGACCGCGGCTTTGATATAGCTGCTCACTGCGTCATGATGGGCAATGCCCGTCAACATGCCCTCGCCGATCATGTCGTTCAGACACTCGTAGACCATATAGGGATTAATCGCCTGGACGCCATAGCCGAGTAGCACACAGAAATGATGAACCTCGCGCGGCTCGCCCGATTCGAGCACGAGTCCGACTCGGGTCCGGCTGCCGACCCGAATCAGATGATGGTGTAAGCCCGACGCTGCCAGCAAAGCCGGGATCGCGGCACGTTCGGCATTCACGTCTCTATCCGACAGGATCAGCAGCGTTGCACCGCGCTCAATCGCAGTATCCGCGGCCTGACAGAGTTCGTCTAAAGCCTGCACTAGGCCATCTTTGCCGTGCTTTGGGTTAAAGAGTATGGGCAAGGTCACGACCTTGAGTCCCGGTTGGTCAACACGCCGCAGCTTCTCAAGGTCCGCATTCTTTAGGATCGGAATAGGCAGCCGGATTTGGCGGCAATTGTCTGGCCGGGGGTCGAGTAAATTCCCCTCTGAGCCTAGTGTCAGCGTTGTTGAGGTGACGAGTTCTTCCCGAATCGGGTCGATGGGGGGATTGGTGACCTGGGCAAAGAGTTGCTTGAAATAATTGTATAAAAGCTGGGGTTTATCGGACAACACGGCCAGCGGCGTATCCGTGCCCATGGAACCGATGGGCTGGATTTTGTTCAGCGCCATCGGCCCAATATTGACCTTCAGGTCCTCAAAGCTGTAGCCAAAGGCACGCAGGCGTTGGAGTGTGGCCTCATGATCGTATACCGGCTGCTCTTCTGTCACATCTGGAAGCTGATCGAAATATATCGTGTGTTCGTTCAGCCACTGACGGTAGGGACGGGCGCTAATGATTTCCTGTTTCAACTCTTCATCACTAATAATACGGCCCTTCTCTGTATCGACCAGGAACATCCGTCCCGGCTGGAGCCGTCGTTTTTCTAAGACGCGCTCTGGCTCGACTTCGAGCGCACCAACCTCGGAGCCCATGATGACCAAGTCATCCTTGGTCACATAGTACCGAGACGGACGGAGCCCGTTCCGGTCCAAGACAGCCCCCACGCGGGTGCCGTCCGTGAAGGCAATGGAGGCCGGACCATCCCAAGGCTCCATCAGACAGCTGTGATATTCATAAAAGGCCTGCTTTGTATCAGCCATGCTCTCATGATTCTCCCACGGCTCGGGGATCATCATCATCATCGCGTGGGGCAGCGAACGCCCGCTCAGCACCAGGAATTCCAGGCAGTTATCAAAAATAGCAGAATCACTGCCGTCTTCCAGGACAACCGGAAAGACTTTCGACAGATCATCACCAAAGAGTTCTGACGCCATTAATGCCTGACGGGCGCGCATCCAGTTGACGTTCCCCCGCAGGGTATTAATCTCGCCATTATGGATGAGGTAGCGATATGGGTGGGAGCGTTCCCAACTCGGAAAGGTATTGGTGCTAAAGCGTGAGTGGACCACGGCAATCGCGCTTTCCAGGTCCGGGTCGGACAGGTCTGGATAGAAGGTTTCGAGTTGCTGCGGCGTGAGCATCCCCTTATAGATCAGGGTCTTGTACGACAGGCTGGGAATATAGAAATATTCTCCGCCGGCGACCCCGCCGTAACGGATGGCGTTCGTCACGCGACGGCGGATTACATACAGCTTGCGCTCAAAGGCGAGATCATCCGCCAGACCGTCGGCACTGCGACCAATGAAAACTTGCCGAATGCGCGGTTCACACGCCTTGGCCGTCTCCCCCAGGCCGGCGTTATTTGTCGGAACATCCCGCCAGCCTAGGACCGTTTGGCCTTCTTCTATGACGATAGCCTCCAGGCGCTGCTCGCAGTCGTGTCGATGGGTAGGGTCGGGCGGCAGATAGACCATGCCAACCCCGTACTGGCCTGGAGCGGGCAGGCTCACGCCCAGAGTCCGACAGGCCGTGCTCAGGAAGCGATGGGGGAGCTGGAGGAGCATACCCGCGCCGTCTCCCGTGCCTTCTTCACAGCCGCGTGCCCCACGATGATCCAGATTGACCAGAACGGTTAAACCTTGTTCGACTACTTGATGCGAACGCTCACCTTTGATGTTGACCACAAAGCCAATACCGCAAGCATCGTGTTCAAAGCTGGGATCATACAGTCCCTGTTTCTGAGGTATACCGGCGGTCATATACGCCCCTTCCTGTCTCTGTGCTGCATAGGGATTCCTGCTGCCATGGGCTGTCAGGCTCCACGTCTCACCCGTGGGGCGAGGGCAGTTGCCACTGCCTGCTGCCGGCCGTCTACGGCCGCCTTTTTCTCCAACTGGAGTCTCAACCACAGTCCTTCAGTATGCGTGGACAACACCACGGATGTTTCCGTCCGTTCTACTCCTTCGAGTGAGCGAATTTGACGAATGACCTCCTCAAGGTCTGAGGTGTTATCGGCTTTGACCTTCAGCAGTAGGGTGTATTCACCAGTCACATGGTGACATTCCTGGATATCTTCAAAACCTTCAATAGCCGTTTCAAACTGCGTAATCAGCTTGGGATGATTAATGGAAACACCAATAAAAGCGGTGGTATCCTTCCCCAGCTTGCGGGCGTCGAGAACGGCGGTATACCCGCGTATGACTCCGCTCTCTTCCAGTTTCTTAATCCGCTCGATTACGGACGGAGCCGACAGCCCCACGCGTTCGCCAATTTTCACCAGTGGCAGTTTGCAGTTTTCCTGGAGAACCGAGAGGATATGCCTGTCCACATTGTCAATATTATCGAGTTCCATATGGACCCTGCTCACTTCGGTTACGTGCCGAATTTATTGAGGCTAAAAATACCGAAGGGCTAACAAATAGCGGAGAATGGGTTATTATGTCAAGTGAATATTCAGAGGCTTGTGGTTCCTTGAGTTTTTCCTTGGCCCTCGTATAATTATCCGCTCCGGAGACTGGAGCAGAGGCACATCATGACAACAATGACCGGTGCGCAGATCACTATCGAAAGTCTGCTGGCTGAAGGCGTAGATACCATCTTTGGTTACCCTGGTGGTGCCATCCTGCCGACCTATGACGCCCTGGTTCAGAATACGGCTTTGCGCCACATCCTGGTTAGACACGAACAGGGCGCGGCCCATATGGCCGAGGGGTATGCGCGCGTGTCCGGTCGCCCCGGTGTCGTGCTAGTGACTTCGGGACCAGGGGCAACGAATACGGTTACCGGCATCGCGGATGCCTATATGGATTCAACCCCCCTCGTTGTCATCTGTGGTCAGGTGCCGACCAATATGATCGGCAATGATGCCTTTCAGGAAGCCGATGTGACCGGCATTACCCGTCCCTGTACCAAGCACAATTATTTGATCCGTGATGTCAACGACATCTCTCGGACGATTAAAGAGGCCTTTCATATTGCCGGCAGCGGACGACCGGGGCCGGTCCTGATTGATTTACCCAAGGACGTGCAGGCCGCCGAAGCCCCCTTTTCTTATCCGGAAACTGTGAGCATACGCGGCTATAAGCCGACCTTCAAGGGCAATATCCGCCAGATCGAACGCGCGCTTGAAGTCATTGAACAGGCCGAACGACCACTCTTCTACGTGGGTGGCGGGGTGCAGTGGTCTGGAGCGTCCGAACCGCTCATCGAACTGGTCCGCGGACTCAAGATTCCAATTACCACAACGGTTATGGCCTTGGGTGTGTATCCGAGTGATGACCCGTTAAACCTGGGTATGTTGGGCATGCACGGCGGGTATTGGACCAATATGGCGGTGCAGAACTGTGATGCGCTCATTGCCGTGGGGGCACGGTTTGATGACCGGGTCACGGGCCGGACGAGCGACTTTGCCCCCAAAGCAGAGAAGATCGTGCATATCGATATCGATCCCTCTTCTATCAGTAAGAACATCAAAGTCGATGTCCCCATTGTGGGGGATATCAAGGAAGTCTTGCAGGTCATGCTCGGCAAAGTGAAAACCCGTGAGCAACTGGCACCGCGCCAGAAGATATGGGGAGAATGGCGTCAGCACATCATGACCTGGAAACAGGAAAAGCCACTGCCCTATCAGACCCAGGGCGCAAATGGGGAAATTCTCCCCCGGGCCGTGCTGGAAGAGATCAATCAGATAACCGGGGGCGACGCTATCGTCGTGACCGATGTGGGCCAACACCAGATGTGGGCCGCTCAGATGATGAAGTTCTCCCAGCCGCGTTCGTGGCTGACGTCGGGTGGGCTAGGAACCATGGGCTATGGCCTGCCGGCCGGGATCGGAGCCCATTTTGCCGCACCCGACAGACAGGTCGTGGTGATTAGCGGTGACGGCAGTATTCAGATGAACATTCAGGAACTGTCCGCTGCCGTCCAGTATAATGTTCCGGTCAAGGTCGTCATTCTGAACAACCATTACCTAGGGATGGTGCGGCAGTGGCAGGAGAAATTCTACGAGGAGCGCTACTCCCACTCCTATATGGACGCCATGCCGGATTTTGTGAAACTGGCCGAAGCCTATGGAGCCAAAGGGTTTCGAGCGGAAAAATCGTCCGAGCTGTCCGCCACGCTACGGGCCGCCTTTGCGGAGACGGGACCCGTTCTGGTGGAAGTGGTCATTCCGAAAAGCGAAGGGGTGTTCCCCATGGTGCCGGCTGGTAGCGCCATGCATGAAATGCTCTTTGCGTAGAGCCGAACAGGGAAAATGGCCCAGCCGTGGCACAGGATATCCCGCAAAAGCCGGGGGACGGACCCGCTCCAGACTACTCCCAGGATCGTTTCTATCGGGGAGTGATCCATAAAATTTATTCCGGCAATGAAACCGGCGTCGTCCTGAGCGATTCCGGGAAAGAAATTCCCTTTGTCTTTCCGTTTTTACGGCTGATTGGGGCTCCGCGTCTGGACATTCGGTTCTTGACCGAGGGTATGCGTGTAGGCTTTGACGTTGGCTGGACCTCAGACGGGCTGCGCATATCGACCCTGAAAATCTACGACTAGTCCTCATCTGTTGAGGTGTATGGTCATTAGAGCGGCAGGGTTGTCCGAAACAGGACAAAACGCCCTAAAAATTCGCCCACAATAGCCGCCAGAATAGCGACATAAAAAAGACCGGTTGCCGCCATGGTCTGCGGAATCTGAAGTGTCCGCCAGATCATATAGGCGACACCGAGCGAGGCCAGCGGCCCCAAGCCAAGCCGCATCCAGAGCAAGGTCTGATGATCCGTCCACAGCTCCCGGACGCTGGCGCTTGTTGCCGCATGGCTACTGAGCAGCAGCAGGCCCAGGCCAAGCATCAGGGTTATGAGATGGACGACGATAGTGCAAGCATAAAATTTAAAGATGCGCTTAAAAGGGTCAAGAGAGAGATCGAGCTCGATGAGGTACCAATGCCCCAGGGACATGCCGGTTGCCACCGCGCCCAGCATCAGGGCCGAGGTCAGAAAACTGAGCGGATAGACAAGCGTCTCGACTGAAAAAAGCGGTGCCGTCCGATACACGCTGGCGCTGAAACTCAAAGCAATCAGCCCAAAGAGCAGGGTGAACAGATAGGCGCGAGCGCGGAGGACAAAGCGCTCTCCCCATAAGGTAGCAGTGTACAATCCGCATAACACACAAAACAGCAGCCACAAACCGCTTTCAAAGGTTCGCATATGCCACAGCGTGTCTGGCAGTGCTGAGTAGGCCAGGGACAGTTTGCCGATGCAGATAATCAGACCACACCCCAGATAGACGCAGGCCGTGGACTTAAAAAATCCACGTTCAATCTCATGAAACCCCGGCACGCTCAGGGCAAAGATACCGCCAAAGGCAAGTTGGCCGAAGAGGAGGAGAAATGTATGCGCAAAGTCAGTCATGCCCGGACTGTACCGATCCCCGAATATGATCTCAAGCCGGGAAGGAGAGCGTCCTTGCGGAGGTCCGAACGCGGTGTTCCCGCTTGCTGTTCCACCAGCCAACTGGTAGGGAGATGGGACTGATTATCAGATCGCTGACGAGGAAGATTGTGGCAGAATCGCTGATTACGGACGAAATTCGGGCCTGGATCGGTCGTCAGGCGCCGCCGTGGACGATTGAGGTCACGGCGCTGGACGTCAAGCGCTTTGCGGTGGCAACCGACGACCGGAACCCGCTCTACACGGATGCCGAGCGAGCGCAGCAGAGCCGCTATGGCGGGCTGATAGCGCCGCCCCTGTTCTATATGGCTCCGCTGACGGACCCGGTCCCCGAAGACGAACTCCGCCCCGATGGACTGCCCTATGAAGGGCGCTTTCCCATTCCGCCGACCCCGCTCCCGCGCCTGATGGATGGTGGTACAGACATCGAGTTTTTCGCTCCGATTCGTGTGGGCGACACCCTGACCGCGCGCAGTACAATCGTGGACATCTATCAGAAAGAGGGGCGCTCCGGGCCTTTGATCTTTGTGGTACGTGAGACCACCTATACGAACCAGAACGATGAAGTCGCCGTTATTGAGAAAGGGTCGTCTATTTTGCGTTGACAGGTGCAGGGCAGGGAGTCATGGATACACAGCTGTATTTTGAAGATGTGACCGAGGGGATGGCGCTGCCGAGTTTGGAGAAGACGCCGTCAAACACCCTGCTATTCCTGTATAGCAGTATCACCTGGAATCCACAGCGGATTCACTTTGATAAGGATTTCACCCAGGGCGAAGGCTATCGGGATATTGTGGTACACGGTCCGCTACGTGGAGCGTTTTTATCGCAATTATTGACGGGGTGGATCGGTGAACAGGGAACGCTGAAGAAGTTGTCGTACGCCAACCGCGATATTGCCTATGTCAATGAACGTCTGGTGTGTACAGGCACGGTGACCAAGAGGTGGGTCGAGGCCGGGACGGGACATGTCGCCTGCGATGTCTGGGTTGAGAATGCGGAAGCGGCGCGCCTCACGCTTGGGAGTGCCACGGTCCTCCTACCTCTGAAAGCTGATCTTGATTCGACCCGAACCGCCTAAAGGAGTCTCCATGGCGCAATCACGCCTGACTATTATTCATACCTCTGATGTTCATCTTGAAAGCGATACCTTTGGCCGTGGAGAGGCCGGTCAGGCCTATCGAAGTCGTATTCAGGATGCGTTCCGACGAGTCGTTGACCTAGTGTGCGATACGCCGGCCGATTTGTTCCTTATTGCCGGAGACCTGTTTGACTCAAACCGGGTGCCGGAATCTGGGGTCGAATTTGTTAATGTCGAACTCCGGCGCGTTCCCTGCCCGGTCATTCTCATTCCTGGTAATCACGACTGTTATGACCATCGGTCGATCTACAAAAAAGTCGATTTCACCGACGCCGGACCGCACGTCCATACCCTGACGGAGGAAGCGGGCCGTACCATACAATTCCCGGAATTACAGGCAACCGTATGGGGCAAGGGTCTGATCGAGCATGACCCCTCATTCCGCCCCCTGGCTGGAGTACCGAATCGCCAAGAAGACTGGTGGCATATCGGTATGGCCCACGGCTATTATGTCGAAGACGAGGAAATACAGCGCTCTTCGCCGGTGAAACCGGAAGAGATCGAACAGTCCGGCCTGGATTATCTGGCCATGGGGCATGTGCATGTTTTCAGTGACCTTAGTCAGGGGGTCACAACGTCGTGTTATCCCGGCACGCCAGCCCCGTTATATATGGGGGTGGATGACGGCGGGAGTGTGGCGGTCGTGACCCTCGATCCGGATAACGGCGTACTGCTAAAGCAGCAGAAGGTCGTGCTATAATGTCCCCCCAGCCTTCAGTCCCGGTTTTTTCCCCACCCCAATTTTGCTAAGAGAAGAGCATGGCTGAGCGAGCGGATCTGCGGCGGCGACCGCAACGGACAACGGTGAGGGATATTCTTCGCACCGCGGTCAACCTCGAAAAAAAGGCGATGGCCCTCTATATGCAGTTCACCCACCTGTTTGAAGATCAGGAAGAACTGCGCAAGTTCTGGTTCGGCATGGCACGTCACGAGGCCAGCCATCTGGGGGCGCTGGCCCTCGTCGAGGGTGTGGTTGAAAACGACCCTAGTGTCGCAGAGAGCAGCAAGGTCTGGTTCGACCCGTCAACCGTGGTTCGCCTCCGGTCTCTCCTCAACGCCTATAGCCGTGAGGCTGGAAAAAAGATTTCCGTTGAGCGTGCTTTTGAAATGGCCATAGATGTCGAAGGCTCCGAGCTGGAAGACGTGGTTGTTGACCTGCTCCACGTCGTCCGTGAACAAATGGTCCGTGAGCAGGCGGTCAAGCTCCTGATTCACGATCTCAGCGACCTGAGCTATATGGTCGAGAAGTTCACCAACGATGAAGCCCTGTTGGCGCGCGCCGACGCCTTGGTAGACCATAGGGTTGACGCCCTGGCTGCCGACCAAGCCCAGAAGGCATCCTAGGGGCAGCGCACGAGACGAATGAAAAGAGATACGCTGATGAATCCTGCTGTCCTGCAAGCTGCCCTCTGTCTGCTCATCGCCCTGTGGGGGTTGTCCATGATCGTCATGGGGATGGTGTGGCGCAACGGGATCTGGTTCGTTCTTGGTGTGGCCGTCCTCGTGGTCGGACTGCCATTCATGCGTAATCTGTTACCTGATCGATTGAGACGCACTGTGCAATAACGATCCTGTCACTGCCTTTCGTCGCTTCGGACAGGCTTGACCCCGTTGTTGTGGAAGCCATGTTCTTTCGACTTCTCATACTGTTCACCATTGTTCCGCTCGCGGAGTTGTATCTGCTCCTTCAGGTCGGCAGTATCCTTGGAGTCGGCCTGACGATCCTCCTGGTTGTCGGTACGGGCATTGTTGGAGCGTATCTGGCACGGCTGGAAGGCTGGCGGACGCTACGGCAGATGCAAGAAAACCTCCACAACGGGATTGCACCAACCGGAGAGTTCATCGATGCCGCGCTTATTCTCGGGGCCGGACTGCTCTTGATTACTCCTGGGATTGTGACCGATGTCGTCGGTTTCAGTTTGCTCCTCCCTCCAACCCGGGCCGCGCTGAAGCGCGCTATTCGGCGGCGTCTTGAAGCCCATACACACGCCTCCTCATCTACTATCGAGGTGGAAGTCATTCGTCGGACAGACTGACGGGTGCGCTACCTGAGCGCGCCCCCCTTGGAAAACCGTACCGCGAAGATGTCGGCTGCATCCGTGTGTTCAGCCGTGGTATGTGCAGTGGTCTCCTGCGCAGTATGAAAGTGTGGCGTTCTTTATCGATATGGTGTTATGGTGCGGCTTGCTGGCCGGCCGCCGGTAGGCCGGATGTGGATCTGTAGTTTCCGACGAACAAATAGCAAACGGAGAACGGTATGAAAGTAGGTTTCTCGATCCACATGAGGTATCCGCAACAGTTCCGCACCAAGTCCTGGTCACAGCTCTACCAGGATGAAATCGATCTCGCCGTTTATGCCGAAGAGCTGGGGTTTGACAGCTGCTGGGTCTATGAGCACCACTTCACCGAGCCCGAAGGCCATTGTACCTCACCCATGGCGGTCTGCGCCGCGCTGGCGGCACGCACCAAACGTATGGAGATCGGGCCGAACCTCATCCTGCCGCTGCACGATCCCGTTTTGGTGGCAGAGGAAGCGGCCGTCATCGACTTGATGTCCGGCGGGCGCTTCTGCCTCGGGCTGGTGCAAGGCTACCGTGAGGTCGAATACGACGGCTGGGGGATCTCGACCAGCGAGCGCGGATCACGCATAAGCGAAGGAGTGGACATCATTCGCAAGTGCTGGCAGGGTGAGACCTTCAGCTATGACGGCGAGTTCTGGAAATACTCCAATATCACGCCGGACCCACCGCCCGCGCATGATATCCCAATCCTCTATGGTGCCCGCGCGCCCGTCGGTCTGCGCCGTGCGGCGAGAGATCGCGTCGGAATTCTCTCACAAGGACCAGGCATGGAATCCCCCAAGCTCTACGCAGAGGAATGCAAGAAGCTCGGCTGGGGACCTGGGGATGTGCGCCACCTTCGCTACTTCGTCGTTTCCGAGGATCCCGAGAAAACCTGGGCCGAATTGAAACCCTATGCCGAGAACATGATGAAGGTCTACGACAAATGGTTTCAGAATTCGAAGGATCGCGGTGTGACCCAGGTAATCGGCGACGAACTCAACGCGGATGATTTGCTAGAGGACGACCTCTACATCGTCGGCACGCCCGAGCACGCGATCGAGCGCGTAAACAAGCTCAAGGCAGATTACCCCGATATCCACGAGGTGTGGGGCCTGTGGCACTTCCCGGGCCTGGCGCACGAAAAGGTGGCCGCGTCGCTCGAATTGTTTGCCAACAAGGTAATGCCCTATATTCGCTGAGAGGAGGTTTCCAATGTCAAGACAACCTTACGACGCTCCCGATTGGTCGTTGGTGCCCGGCCATACTGCTTTGGTCCTGATTGACCTGCAGAACGACGTTCTTTCGAACGACGGCTGGTACGCGAAGAGCGGCGTCGACATCTCCCATATGCAACGCGTCATCGAGCCGACCAAGCGCATGCTCGACGGTGCTCGCGCCAAGGGCATACCGGTCATCTGGACCACCCACGGCCTGCACAATGAGATCGATGCCGGAGTCTTCTGGGATACGCGGCCGTTTCTCCACGGTGGCGGTTTCCGCGTCGGCTCCTGGGGCCACGGCATATACGACGAATACGAAGTGCTCCCCGGCGAGTGGATCGTGGACAAGCGGCGCTTGAGCGCGTTCTTCAACACTGAGCTTGACACGATCCTGAAGGGGCTCGCGGTTGAGACCCTGATCATATCGGGCGTGCTCACGAATCAATGCGTCGCTGGTACCACGAAGGACGCGATGTACCGCGACTACAAGGCCATCATGATCGAGGACTGCTGCGGTACGACCCTACCCGACCTGCACGCGCCGACCATCAGGATGTGCGAAGTTGGTTGGGGGGCCGTGTGGAGCCTCGGGCAGCTGCTCGAGGCCTTCAAGAAGCTGCCCGAACCCTCGACCCGCGTGGCGTGATCAGGTGACGGCACAGTGAGTACAATCAAGAAGGAAGCCACCGCCGAGGCCCCTACGATGGGGGGGGACACGCCCGAGAACGCCCCGCGCAGACTCGATCCGACCACCTTCGCGGTGGTTTTTAACGCACTCAATGCGATCGTCAAGGAGATGTCGTTGACCTTCGAATACTCCGCGTGGTCGTCGATCATCGCCGAGGCGCGGGATTTCTCCTGCGCGGTCTACGACGCGGCGACCCCGCCGAACGCACTGTGCGTGTTCGACGGATTGCCCATTCACGTCAATGCGCAGCCCGTCGCGATTGGCGAGATCGCGAAGTTCTTCGGTCCCGAGGAGCTCCACGACGGTGATTTGATTCTCGTCAACAGCGCCTATTACGGCAACACGCATCTGGGCGATTTCGTGCTCGCCACACCCGTCTTCTATAAGGGCGAGCATCTGTTCTGGGCGGCGGCGACTGGGCACCAGATGGACGTCGGCTCGGCGTATCGTACCAGCGTGCCGACCTACGCTACCGACATCTGGAGCGAGGGCCTGCAGATCTCGCCCTTGAAGATTGCCGACCGTGGCGAGATGCGCAAGGACGTCCTGAACTTCCTGTTGGAAAACGTCCGCTACCGCGACTTTATCTACGGCGATCTGATGTCACAGATCGGTTCAGCGAAAACCGGTAAGAAGCGTCTGCTGGAGCTCTTGGACACCTGGGGGGCCGATACGCTCAAGCGCTTCTCGCGCGAGATCATCAAGTACGCCGACCGGCGCACACGCGAAGAGCTCGAAACCTGGCCGGACGGAATCTACGAGTCCGAAGCCTGGGTCGACTCGGACGGCTACGGGCGTACCGATATCGCGATTCGCTGCAAGCTGACCATCGAGGGCCACAAGCTCACTGTCGATTTCGACGGCTCCGACCCGCAGGGGCGCGGTGGCGTGAACGCGGGCTGGGCGACCTGCCGCAATTCGGTGTCGAC
The DNA here is from genome assembly GCA_022820725.1 of Candidatus Binatia bacterium. Lineage (GTDB taxonomy): Bacteria > Desulfobacterota > Binatia > Bin18 > Bin18 > Bin18. The sequence continues at coordinate 19,478 of JAJEFA010000001.1, read as the reverse complement.
CGCAATTCTCATGTGTATCGATCCCAGTATCCCGCACAACGAAGGCTGCCTGCAACACATCGAGGTCAAGGCGCCGAAGGGCACCATCGTCAACGCCGAATGGCCGGGACCGACTGCCGCAGCGACCATCGTGCCGGCCGATTCTATCACCGACGCGGTATGGAAATGTCTCGCGCAGGCGATCCCGGGGAAGGTCGTGGCCGGTTGCGGACACGTGACGCCGAACTGCGTGACGACCGGAATCGACCGACGCATCGAAGGCGTCGAGAAACCCTTCGGCGTGATCCTCTTCAACGGCAGTTCCGGCGGGGGCGCGTCGGCAACCTCCGACGGCTGGCCGTTTCTGGTCACGCCCGGCACCGTGGGCGGACTCCGCTTTGCCCCAATCGAGATCATCGAGCTGCACTTCCCGCTCGTGGTGAAGGAATACCAGGTACGTACCGATTCGATGGGCGCCGGCAAGCATTGCGGCGGTCCGGGCCTGAATTTCTTTGTGACGCCGCGCGGTACCGGCCAGATCGACAATTATGGGTACGGCGACGGCATGTCCAATCCGCCGTTCGGCTTGTTCGGTGGCAAGCCGGGTGACGGCGGCGCGCTGTACCGCGTGGACACGGACGGCAAGAAGTATATCGTGAGTGCGTCATCGTACTTCCGTACGCGTGAAGGCGAGACCTGGTGCGCGGTCTCGACCGGTGGCGGCGGTTACGGCAATCCACTCGATCGCCCGACGGATAAAGTCGCGCGCGACGCGCGCGACGAGTTCATCAGCGTCGAAACCGCGCGCAACGATTACGGTGTCGTGCTCGATCCGGAAACCTTCACGGTAGACGAAACGGCCACCAAGGCGTTACGCGCCAAGATGCGGGCGGATCAGACCATCGAGATCATCGATCCGCCCGGGCCGAATGCGGGGACGTACTTCCGCTCCCTCCTCGGACCGGGAGACGAGTACGCGCTCAATCCGCTGCCGCCGGAGGATGCGGACGCTACGCTCTAACTCCCGCTCCGACGACCAGGGAACCGGCATTCATGGGCATGCGCCTCGGCATCGATATCGGCGGCACGTTCACCGATTTCATCCTCGCGACCGAGGCGGGTGGCCTCGAGGTCTGGAAGACGCCGAGCACGCCAATGGCGCCCGAGCAGGCCGTCTTCGACGGCGTACGGGACCTCGCTCAGCAACAGGGCCTGGACGTCGCGCAATTCGTCTCACGGTGCGACCACATCATCCACGGCACCACCATCGCCACCAATACCATCATCAATCGCAGTGGCCCCAAGATGGGGATCCTTCACACCGAGGGATTTCGCGACATCCTGTACCTTCGCGACGGCCACAAACCGGAACGCTATAACCTCCAGCTCTTGCCTCCCGAGCCGCTGATCCCACGCCACCTGCGCCTGGGCGTATCCGAACGCATGCTCTATACCGGTGAAGTCGAGGAAGCGCTCGACGAAGATAGCGTGCGGCGCGCGCTCGCCCACTTCAAAGAGGAAAACGTGAACTCGGTCGCCGTGTGCCTGATGTGGTCGATGATCAATCCCGCGCACGAAAGGCGCATCGAGGCGATCCTCGCCGAGGAAATGCCCGACGCCTATACAGCATTGAGCACCGACATCCTGCCCCGGATCCGGGAATACCCGAGGGCCTGTGCCACGGTATTGAGCGCCTACGTCGGTCCCGCGATCAAAGACTATCTGACCAAGATCGCCGAGTTCTTTCGTGACAATGGCTATCAGAAGGACCTCTTGATCATGCAGGTCACCGGCGGATCGGCACGTGTGTCCGAGATCCAGAAGCGGCCAGTGCTCGCGGTCGGCTCGGGGCCTGCGGCGGGTCCGCCGGCGAGTGTATTCATCGGTCACCGCCACGGCGAGCGAAATCAAATGCTGATCGAGATGGGCGGTACGAGCTTCGAGGTGTCCATGATTACGGGCGGCGAGATTCCGATGAGCACGGATATGGAGATCGCGGGCTTTCCGCTCGGCGTGGCCGCCGTCGACATCCATTCGATCGGGGCGGGCGGCGGGAGCACGGCGTGGATCGATCCTGGCGGCATGCTGCGCGTAGGACCGCAAAGTGCCGGCGCCGCGCCGGGGCCCGCGTGTTATGGCCAGGGCGGCACGGCGCCGACCGTCACCGACGCAAACCTGATCCTCGGCTATATCAATCCCAAGAATTTTCTCGGTGGACGGATGACGCTTGACCGCGCGGCAGCCGAACACGCATTGACGGCCATCGGCGACCATCTCGACATGAGCGCGGTCGAAACGGCCGCGGCGATCTACCGAATCATCAACACCGAGATGGTCGGTGCGATGCGCGCGGTGTCGGTCATGCGTGGGGTCGATCCGCGCGGCTATACCGTTGTTGTCGGCGGCGGAGCCGGTGGCGCGCACGCTGCAAAGATCGCGCAGGAGCTCGGGGTCAGCAAGGCCATCTGCCCGACCATCGCAGGTGGGTTGTGCGCGTTCGGCATGCTCGCCGCCGACGTCGGACACGCCTACCTCACGACGCGGCCGATGAATACCGGGGACATGGATATCAGTGCCGTTAACGCGATCTACGATGAGATGGAGACACGAGCGCAGGCGGAGCTCAAGGCGCAGGGCTTCGCGGCCGGGGACATTAAGACAACACGGTTTGCCGATGCGAAATACCCCTACCAGACGCATGAGATCATCGTGCCGATCCCAAGCGGTCCGCTCGGCGAGGACGACATCGAACACCTGGCCAACTCATTCCACGATACCCACGAACGCCTCTACACTTATTGCCTGCGCGATATGCCGGTCGACATGAACGGCTGGCGGGTCACCGCGACGGGTCGACTGCCGTCGCTGTTGCTGGAAGAGCAGACGCTGGGTCCTGACAATCCGTCACCGGCAAAGTCGGGCAGGCGTCCGCTCTACTTTCCCGAGTACGACGGTTTCATTGACACGAATATCTACGCGGGCCAAGCACTCGAACCTGGCATGACGGTACAGGGTCCGGCCGTCGTCGAGCTACCGACCACGACGATCGTCGTCTTTCCCGGCCATACCTTGAGAGTCTCCGCATACGGTGACTTTGACATCGAGATCCCGCAGTAACTTAGCCGTGGTCCTGCGACAACGGAGAAGGGTGAAGGGAAGGGAGGAGCAGTACCAACAGGAGCGCTCCCGCTCCGCCGACGAGATACGGTGCGTTAATCCCAGCCTGTTCGAGGAGAGCTCCGGTCATCAAGCTGGAACAACCCCCGCCCAGGCCCATGCTGATCATGCTAAACAGGGCCTGGCCGGTTGAGCGCAGTTGGGGTGGAACGGTTGCTTCGAGATAGAGTGGTCCCCCCAGAAAGAGCCCGGTGACCGTCAGGGCATGGAGAACCTGGACCGGGTAGAGTAGCGGGAGGGCGGTCACTTGACTGAGGAAAAGCCAACGGATGGCGCCGGCACCGATCCCCACAGCCAGGAGTCCACGCGCACCAAGACGCCGGACACTCGTTCCCAGTAGGGTCATGAAGATAATCTCCGGGATGAGCATCACACACCACATGTTGCGAATGGTCTCGATATCGCCCCCTCGGGCACGAATATAAATGGGAAAGATATCCATCGGACCATGGAGAAAGAAAAAGGCCAGAAATCCAACCAGGGTCAGGCGCAGGAACGGACCCTGAGAGAGGAGGCTGCGCCACTCGCCTTGCAGAGCGCGTAGCGCAACCGGCCCACGGTGGGGAAGAGTAAGCGCTGAGACGGCTGCACACAGGGTGAGGCCGGCGGCCAGCGGGAAGAGGATACCAAGCTGGGGCTCTGACGGTAGACTGAGAGATGTTGTCTGGAAGACTGCTAGCGGGGGGAGGGCGGCCAATAGCCACGGAAAGCCGAGCACGGCGCAGAAAAATCCGAGTGTTCCAAACGCTCTGATAATGCCAAAGGCATGTTGACTTCCCTGTAACACTGCCAGGCTTACCGAAACCGTCATGGGAATAAGGGCACGGGAAAAAAAGGCGAACAGAACGGTGATACCCACCAGAGCCAGAAAGCTCTCCACACGGCCAAGCAAGAAATACCCGGCCGCCGAACCCGAGGCTAATACCGCCAGGACGCGAATCCGCAGCCCACTCCGGTCCGCGACAATGCCCCACAGGGGCTGAACAAAGAAACCGACTAGGGGCAGGGTGGCAAAGACAACGCCTACCTGAAACCCGTCAAGCCCGACATTCTCACGTAAATACAGACCGTAGTAGGGGAAAAAGACCCCGAGGGCCCCCATGATCAAAAACCAGAAGAGAGCCAGGGGCGTGGCTTGGCGGAGGTGTATGCTCATGGCGGTTGGGAGCCACTGGAAGGAACGGATAACCGGAACACAAAAGTGCGGGGGACGGTCCCGCAGTGCCTCACTTCACACGTAATCGTCCGCGCGCTGCCGATTCTGCGGACACGAGGCGCAGCCCGTTTTCTCACGTCTGGGCCAGAGCACGCGGCCAACGTATAAGACGGCCACGACAATAACCGGGAATATCAGCAGAGTCTGGAAATCCATGGTTCACCAAGTCAGCCGACTGCCTATCTGATACACCGCCAGCGCTCCAAGATACGCCAGACTCGTCATATAGACAAATGTCAAGAGCGGATAGCCCCAGGAATTCGTCTCTCGCTTGATAGTCGCCAGGGTGGCACCGCACTGACAGCACAGGGCAAAAAAGACCATGATCGAAATCGCCACAACCGGCGTATACACCGGTCGGCCGTCCGGCCAGCGCTCCGCCCGCATGGCCTGGCGCAATTCGACGCTCTCTTCATCCTGGCCGGCGCCCAGATTATAGATCGTCCCGAGGGCGGCAATAATCACCTCACGGGCCGGAAAACTCGCCAGCGTGGCCATGCCGATTTTCCAATCCCAGCCCAATGGCTGAACAAACGGTTCAATCGCCCGTCCGGCCTGTCCGAGATAACTCTCGCGCAAACGAATGCCGGCCGCCTCGCTCTCAAGCAGTGCCAGCTCGGCTTCCGTGGCAGTCGCCCGGCGGGTCTCAAATTCTTCTGAGACAAGATCCTGATTCGGATAATAGGAGAGGGCCCAGACCAGGATCGTAGTGGCCAGGATGATGCTGCCGGCACGCTTGAGAAAGGCCATGCTACGGTCGTACATACGAAACACGACTACCCGCCAAGCCGGCAGCTTAAAGGGCGGCAGTTCCATGAGAAAAGGTACAGCCTCACCACTCAGCAGTGTCCGCTTGAGTATCCAGGCGATGGGGGGGGCAACGAGCAGGCCGAGACAATACATGCAAAAGAGCGTCAGTCCCTGCAAGCCAAAAATGCCCCACACGGTCTGGGCCGGGATAAAAGCCGCAATCAACAGCACATACACCGGCAGCCGCGCGCTACAGCTCATCAGGGGCGCGATAAGAATAGTTGCAATCCGGTCCCGCTGATTGTCAATGGTTCGGGCCGCCATAATGCCTGGAATTGCGCAGGCGAAAGAGGAGAGCAGCGGAATAAAACTCCGTCCCGACAGTCCGAAACCGGCCATCACCCGATCCATGAGAAAGGCCGCCCGCGCCATATAGCCGGAATCTTCAAGGATGGCGATCAAACCGAACAGAATCGCAATCTGCGGGACAAACACCACAACTGCGCCTACTCCGCCGATTACGCCATCGACCATCAGGCTTTGCAGTGGGCCCTCGGGCAGCGCGCTGCCGACCCAGGGGCCCAGTGCCGAAAAGACGGTGTCAATGCTGTCCATAAGGGGCAGCGCCCAGGAAAAAATCGACTGAAAGGTCACGCCCATGACCGTCAGAAAAATCACCAGCCCCCAGACCTTATGGGTGACGAGGGAGTCAATCAGCTCGGACCAATCGGTCCGGTCACGGCCCAGGCCGGACGAAGAGCGGCGCGCGTCCGCCACGACCTGGGCGATCCATGCATAGCGGTGATCCACTTCCATCTGCGGGAGTTGGACCGCGTTATCGGACAAACGCTGGCGGGCCGCGTAGACGGAGTCACGCACCTGGGCTCCGTGCTGTCGGGTCAGGTCCTGCTCGACCATGCCGCCAGCGTCGATCAATAGCCGTTCAATCAGAAAGTCGGGGAAGCGGGCAGTCGGATGGGCCTGGGTGAGCTGCTGGGCCAGCGTCTGGGCCTCCTGTGTGAACGCTTCGGGAAACACCACAGGCCGGGGAGGGGAGACGCCTGTATTGAGCGTATCGCACAAGGCCTGACGGAGGTGATCGATCCCCCGACGTTTGGTGGCCTGCACCGGAACAACGCGCACTCCCAAGCGTTTTTCAAGAGTAGCAATATCGATATGCAGGCCCTGCTTTTCCGCCAGATCGAGCATGGTCAGCGCGATGACGCAGGGCAGCCCGATATCCATGATCTGGGTCGCAATATACAGATTGCGATCAAGGTTCGTGGCATCGACCACGCACAGGACAACATCCGGCGTGACTGCTTCGTCACCGGAGCCGAGCAGGACGGAGACGGCGACCATCTCATCCGGAGCACGAGGCGCAAGCGAATAGACCCCCGGCAGGTCAACCGCGAGAAACCGGACGCCATTCTGACGAAACTCTCCGAGTGCACTTTCGACGGTCACCCCAGGATAATTCCCGGTGTGCTGGCTGAGTCCGGTGAGGGCGTTAAAGAGGGTTGTCTTGCCCGTATTGGGATTCCCAATCACCGCAACCCGATAAGAAGCGGCACCGGGAGTGGCGGTGGTACGAGCAGACGAAGCGGTTGGTGTTTCGACATCCATAGCGGCAGGGCAAGGCATGTACTAGGGGAGCCTACTCCTCATTTTCATTGTTCGGCGAGACGGACCCGTTTGGCCTCGTGGAGCCGGAGCGCGAGGGAAAAGCCTCGAATACGTATTTGCATGGGATCACCCAGCGGCGCAAAACGGATGACCTGCACGGTCTGACCGCTGGTAAAGCCGAGTTCAGCCAGCCGCTGGGAAATACCGTCTGTGCCCGAGACAGAGTGAATACGTCCCCGCTCTTCGGGGCCGAGGTCGGCCAGTGTTTTCATAAGATACTAGAAGTAGGGGCTTTCGTTCAGGTAGGTCCGGTTCTCTATAGATGAAATTGATAGTCAATTTCAATTATAGACACAAGCCCCTATCTACTGGGTCCGCTATCGAACTCTGGTTCAATTCCAACACGCCACCCGTTGGGGTAAGCCGAGGCAGAACCGCCCTAGCGCGCATTCCCGTGCATGATAGCGTGGGCTCGAGAATGCTGAAAAGAAAAGGACTGGGCATGGCAAAAGTGACGATCCGCGCCTTAAAGAACGGTCCTTATGAAGTACGCGGAGAACCCAGCCTCATGGACAGGAGGGGGGGGAAGTACCGGGGACAAAAAGATCCCCTGTATTTATGTCGGTGCGGCAAGTCCAAAAACAAACCGTACTGTGATGGCAGCCACATAGAAGCGGGTTTTCGGGCAGAAGAGAGCGCACCCGTACCGGCGCCTAAGTGGCTATTCTTTCGGTAGGAACTTCATCCTTCATATCCCCACCCACATCCTCTGACTGTGGGACTTGACAAATATCGTCTTGGGGACTAATCTACCTAATTGAAATTGAATATCAATTTCATTTGAGCCTGCACTAGGCCTACGACCCTTGAGCCTCGCGCCCGCAGTCGTCGTCGCTGCAGGCTTTTTCGTGCAAGGTCGAATACGGGTTGCAGGTTCGTCGTTTTCGCTATGCAAGGTTTGGTGTTGGGCCTTGCATCTGGGCCCCGGGGCATCCCTCCTACAGCCCCGGGGCTCCTCCCCATAGACCCAGGACCGGCCAGGCCGACGCTCTGCATCTCCGACAGCGGAGTATGATCCTGAAGGGCTCCCGTTTTCTCAGTGACGAAGGATATTGAAATGGAGCCTGTAACATGTTGAGGTTTACTGAAGAGATTTTTACGCGCTCGCAGTGGGTAGAGGATTTGTCGGTGCAAGTCTTCGGACTGCACGGTCTGGAGAAAGGCGTAGGGAGTGACACTCGTCCTGGAGTTGGCCAACAGCGCCGCCAACGATAATTGAGGAATAGGTGATGTCTGATTCCCACGACAAGGTATACTATCCCAAAGATACCAAACGCCTCGTTGCCGTGACCGGTGCTGCGGGTTTTCTCGGGAGCCATATATGCCGCGCCTTGCTGCGGTGCGGGTATACGGTGCGTGCTGTTACGCGCCAGGGCAGCAGTCGCAAATTCCCCGATGACCTGAGCAAGCAGGTCGAATTGTGGCCTGCGGATGTTCGAGATGTCGAATCGTTGAACTCGGCATTCCGAAATGCTGACGCCGTCGTACACACTGCTGCGATTGTGACGATTGGCACCGATCCCGAAGATTTGGTCCGGGCAGTCAACCTGACGGGTACCCGAAACGCGATTCAAGCGTGTGTTGACAACAGCGTACGCAGGCTGGTGCACATCGGTTCCATACACGCATTCAGCCCGTTGCGTGGAAGGGTTTTAGACGCTGATTCAAAGCTGGGACAGCATTCCAAAGTCCCCTATACGATCACAAAAGCCGAAGCGCATGGCAGCGTGCTCGAAGCGGCGAGGAGTGGTCAGATCAATGCTTCTGTTATCTGTCCTTCGAGTCTTATAGGTCCCGGCGATACGGAGCCGACCCTCGTTGGTGACATGTTGCTCGCCATCGCGCAAAAGCGGTTGCCGTGTCTCATTGACGAGGGATTCTGGTGGAGCGATGTGCGAGATGTGGCGGCCGCTACCGCAAATGCGGTGGGGCAGGGCGAATGTCATGGTGAGGTGTATTTTACCGTGGGCCGATACGCAAAGATTATTGAACTGGCGCGTCTGTGTTCCCTCATTCTGGGGCGTCGTGTGACGCGCCCCGCCATGCCCTATTTTCTGGCTCTGGCGGGTTTGCCTTTTATCCAACTGTATGCCGCGATAAAAAATCGACCACCTCTTTACTCCAGAAATTCGCTTGACCTTTTGCGCGACTGTCCGGTGTCTGTTGATGAGTCCTCGGCGAGAAGACAATTGGGATACGAATCTCGACCACTTGAAGAATCGATCCGCGATGCCCTCAATTGGTTCAAAGAGCAGGGAATGGGTTTGTGAGCGAGAAATTTCCCGCATTTGAGGCCCTCGCCGGGATTTGGGTGGGGCTGGCGCCGTTGGTACTGATCGCGGGTTTGGTGCAGTGGGACCCGGTGGAGCGCGTTGGGGGCACGGGTATCGGGCCTCGCATCAACAGCCGTTGGGGTTGGTTTGTGATGGAAGTGCCCGCGCTGCTTACCTTCCCGGGTATATACTTTTTCAGCCCGCACCATCATTTTGTCGGCAATACAGTGGTTGCTCTGTGGGTCGCGCACTACATCCATCGAGCGCTGGTCTGGCCGTGGATTGTTCCAAGGCGCGAAAGCAAGATGCGAGTCATGCTGTGCGCATCCGGCATAGTTTTCAATGTACTCAACGGCGGCTTATGGGGATGGTCTATGGGATACATCGCCGACTATGCCAACGATTGGGTGACCGACCCGCGATTTGTCGGTGGTCTGACGTTGGCAGTAAGCGGCGGCGTGTTGAATATCTGGTCTGATTATCGTCTCTGGCGACTGCGCAGGGATAACGGTGGCAAATACGTCATTCCCCGCGGCGGTGTTTTCAATCTTGTGTCATGCCCTAATCTGCTGGGCGAAATAATCGAATGGGTCGGCTTCGCGCTGTTGAGCTGGTCGCTGCCGGGTCTCGCGTTTGCCCTGTGGACGATTGCAAACATGGTGCCGAGGGCACTCTGGCGCCACGCCTGGTATCACGAGACATTTGAGAATTATCCTTTGCAACGACGCGCCATACTGCCGGGATTGATTTGAACGCACTGACCCTATGCTGACCGGTATGACGTTGGCTATTGGGTCGCCCGTCACTCGCTTCCGCGCGTATCACCGCTCTTAATGGCCTACCGAGCCCTGCTGCGGGACGGGTGAATTCCGCAAATCCTGGGCCGCCTTGGCCACCACGGCTTGGAGCGCAAAGAATTCTTCCGGGGTCATCTTAATGATGGCTCGGCCCACCATCACATGAAGACAGCCTTCGGAACACAAAGAAACACTGATGCGTTTGTCCGACGTTTGCCATAGGTGTGTGTCATACATAGCCGTTCTCCTTTATTCTCTGCGCTCAGGGTCCGAGTCTGTTTTGCCCGGCGTTGTCACTGTTTCAGTGGCAGGTAAGTAGGTCACGGCTGCCGACAGGAAGACTTGGAAAGGAACGAGGTCTGCCTGGTGACGGAGTTGCCCAGCGTCAGCAGAGCGTTATTCAGGTCATATTGAAAGTGAATTTCAAAATCGTTTCAGCGCCTAGTTGAAAATGATTGTCAAAATCAATTCTCCAATAAAATCAATGACTTAGGGTTGACAAGGGTCATTCGAATGTGTATAGTGTATTTATCGTTGGTTGATTAATTCTTGTAACCAAGGAGGTCTCTCATGGATGCCCAAAAAGTGATTACTGCATTGAACAAAGCCGTTTCTCTTGAACACGCTGCGACCCTCCAATACCAGCAGCACGCCCTCCTCGTGAGCGGTCTGTGGCGTAAGGTCTTCGCTGACTTCTTTGAAGGCCAGAGCAAGACCGCGCTTTCCCATGCCCATACATTTGGCCAAAAGATTGTTTCCTTGGGTGGTGTCCCCTCAGTTGAGATTGGGACGACGGTGCACCAGTCAACCGATCTTGAAGAAATGTTGCAGCAAGACTTGGCGCTCGAAAAAGAAGCTATGCAGGCATATCTGGAAGCCCATGGCCTGGCCGAAGGCAACGTCGCGCTGCGCTCCATGCTTGAGAACCATATTGAGGGGGAGCAGGAGGACATTGAGGAATTGGAGATGTATCTGGGCATGGTGGAAACGAAAAATGTCGAACCTGAGGTCACGCTTCGTCGAGTAAAATAACCGCTGCCTCGCTTGATGTTTTCGTGGGCGGCCGCTTCATTGGGGCCGCCCATTTTTTTGCCCAGGTTCGCATTGTTCTGACTGTCCCTCGGGTGTCTCCATTGTGACAGTCCGCCATGTCGAAGGGGTTTCCCAGGGGATAAAAACAACGCGCTTGCAGCGGCGACACTTGAGCTCTATGCCGTCAGTGTTCTGCCGGGCTAATAGACTGCCGCACGGACAGCGGCATTCATAAACAATGCGAACATCGGTAGCGAGCTTGGAAGGCTGATCCGATTCGTTCATAGATGAAATTGAAAATCAATTTCAATTGTCAATGCCCTAATATCGAGGTTTATCGGCAGAATGCGGCGGCGTCGTTGCGCGTAGGGGAGGGAATCGCTACTATCGGCAATCCACATTGATACGGAGAGGTGGCCGAGTGGTCGAAGGCGCTCGCCTGCTAAGCGAGTGTACGTTTAATCGCGTACCGAGGGTTCGAATCCCTCCCTCTCCGCTCCGGTTGACGTTGCGGTCTCCTTCTCGTGTGTGGTAAGAGAGGGGCTCTGCTGAATCGTTCTTGCATTTAGTTTTCCCACCTACGCGCCCTTAGCTCAGTCCGGATAGAGCGGCAGACTACGAATCTGTAGGTCGGAGGTTCGAATCCTCCAGGGCGCGCTCTCTTTTCCTTCTGACAATATTCGGCTCTACGCGTTGTGGTGGCAATTAGACGCTCTGTCACCCTTGCGCTTTCGTCCTTTTTCATATTTACAAACCTCAGGGGAAGAAAAATGATCCGACAGAAAGGAGGACGCATGGTTTACGAGAAGCGAGGAATTGTCGCGGGTATGGCGTTGCTGTTCCTGTGCGTAACTGGAGCAGTCTATGGAGATGATTTGGATGATGTGAAGGCTGTCTTTAACGCCGACATGAAGCGTTTTAACGCCAAGGATGCTTCGGCTTTTTCTACGGCCGCGCATGATGATGTTGTGCTGTTCGGTATGTTGTCTCCCTTTGCCGTTAAGGGCAAAGCAGCCATCACAGACATGCTGGAAGGATTCTTTGCCGATAGCGAACGTGTTACTCTGACTCCAATCAATCCCGAATTCCGCATTATCGGCGCGAGTGCCTTGGCCTGGGGACATTTTACGAATACCGAGATACCAGCCGTTGGGCCGCGCGAGGTGATCCATGGCCGATACACGTTCACCTACGCAAAAAGAGATGGGAAATGGGTCCTGGTCGGGCTGCATTTCTCTCCACTCGGGGTCGAAGAGTAAAGGAGGGGTGCAATGAGAAACCAGGAAAGAAGGGCTATGAGTTGGAGATACGTGCTTGTTGCGGTCGCTACATTATTGCTTGGGAGTATAGCCTCGGAGAGTGCTGCCCAGCAGACGCGAGATGCCCTGATCCAGAGCTTTGGAGAGGAGATACAGGCCGTTAATGGGAAAGACCTCAATGACGTGATGTCCCATGTCCACGAGGAGGTTGTCTTGTTTGGGTTATATTCACCGTTTCCTGCTGTCGGGAAAGCGGCCTTTCGTCAGGCCGTACAAGACTACTTTGACTCCTTTGAAGAGGCGAACCTCAACCCGGCGCATGAAGAATATATGGTCATCGGGGAGACCGGAGTGGCCTGGGGGCTGTATCAACTGACGACCAAGCCAAAGAACGGTATGGAGCAGACGGTGAATGGGCAGTACATGTTTACGTATGCGCGGCCTTCGGGACAATGGCAGATTGTGAGCTGGCATTTCTCTCCGCTCCCCGGAGGGAACTAAATCAAACCGTTGGCTACCCGTATAGGTTGAACCGATGTCGGCGGTGTGCTCTTTCCATCCCGAACGGGGTGTGGTAGGGGTGGCCGTTCTGTATACAAAAGGAAAGGAGACACTGCCTTGGCAGAAACACAATGGGAGGAAAAGAAAGTTACAGTCGGGGACGCTGAGTTGACCGTTATTGAGGGCGGTTCCGGCAGTCCCCTAGTTGTTCTGCATGAAGAACTCGGCCACCCTGGGATTACGAACTGGCATAACGAACTGGCTCGGGACCACACGGTCATGATCCCCTTACATCCGGGATTCGGTCAGACCGAGCGCGTCGGATGGGTGAGTAATATCCGTGACTTGGCCGGTCTGTACAGCCGTGTCCTGCGAGAACAGAATCTCGCACCGGCAAATGTTATGGGTTTTTCCCTGGGGGGCTGGATTGCGGCGGAGATGGCGGCCTGCAACGCTGCACAGTTTCGACGCATGGTGCTCGTAGCGCCTTTTGGCGTTCGCCCGCCGGAGGGATATATTGCGGACATGTTCCAGGTAACGGCCAAGGCCTACCTGGACGCCAGTGTCAAGGATATTGAAGGCACCCCGGAGTTTGCCAAGCTGTACGGCGGGGAACCCACGCCGGAGCAGTTCGAGGCATGGGAAGACGCGCGGGCTGAAAGCGCACGCATTGCCTGGGAGCCGTATATGTTCAACTCCAGCCTGGGGCCCCTGCTTGAATGCGGCGGCGAGGTCAAAACGTTGATTATCTGGGGCCAGGACGACCAAATTGCTCCGGTGAGCGCGGCCGCGGTCTATCAGCAGTCCATTGCCGGCTCCGAACTGCTCGTGCTGGAGGGGTGTGGACATCGCCCAGAGGTTGAGCAGACGGATACGTTTGTTGCGAAGGTCCGCAGTTTTCTGGCCTAAGTTAAACCGGGGTACGGCAGGCCGTACCCCGGCTTCTATCGATACGAAGTATATTCCCGACCAAACGCCTCCCGGGCAACGATGCCCTTCATGATTTCCGGCGTCCCGTCGCCGATTTCGAGTCCCACCACATCGCGCCAGCGCTGTTCGAGCGGGGATTCCATATTATAGCCATAATGCCCGTGTAAGATCATACAGGCATGAATGGCCTCGGCCGCTGACTTCGGGCCAAACCATTTGACCATGGCTGCTTCTGACGTGTGCTTACGTCCCTGATCTTTGAGCCACAGACATTTATACGACAAGACCCGGGCGGACTCTAAAAGCGTCAGATGTTCGGCAATCTGGAAGGCGACCCCTTCAAACGTTGCCAGCGGTTTGCCGAACACCTCCCGGCCCTTTGTATACTCAATCGTCTCATCAATAGACTGCTGAGCCGCGCCAATACACGCCAGGGCAATGATCGCCCGGTTGAAATCAAAGGCGATCATTGCCTGGTAAAATCCTTTGTCTGGCTCGCCCACCATATTGCGCGCAGGAACCCGGACTTCGTCGAAAAAGAGAGAACCGCGCTGAGTCAGTCGCTCTCCGGCCGCAAAATAGGGCTGGCGAGTGACGCCGGGAGCGTCGAGCGGAACCAGAAAGGCCGAGATGCCTCGGGCGCCGGCGTCTCCGGTCCGGGCAAAGACAATGCACGCGTCTGCATACCCGGCAAAGGTGATGGACGCCTTTTCGCCGATAATGATGTAGTCGTCGCCTATTTTCTCTGCCCGGGTCGTGATATTGGCCGCGTCCGAGCCCGCCCCCGGCTCTGTCAGGCCAAAGGCGATGACCGCCTCACCAGCCGCGTGCCGGGGGAGCCATTCTGCCTGGACTTCGGGGTGAGCAAAGTCCGCCAACAGCTCGGAGGCAATGAGTCCAAGCTGAATATAGAGACTATAGTTGAAGTCACCCCGAGACAATTCTTCCGCCATCAGTCCGCAGGTCACATAGTCGGCCATCATTCCACCAAACTGTTCCGGGACCCGCAGGCCGAAGACACCGAGTTCAGCGGCTTCTTTGATGAGGGCGCGTGAAATGACCTCGCCCCGGTCCCAGCGGTGATAGTTGGGTGCCAGCTTGTCTTTGGCGTATTGGCGGAGGGTCTGTTGCAGCAAGACCTGGTCTTCTGAAAAGGCAAAATCCATAGCGAAATCCTCGGGCTGTCAGATGTTCCGTCACATGGTACGGACCGGAGCAGAGCCGTGCAAGGCGTGGTGGGGCGACGAACCTAAGACATGCGAGAGGATGAACGTTGCAGGGGGTCGCGCGTCGGGCAATGGGCCGCGCGTTTGAACCGTCGGATGTGATACAATAGGACCGCCACCGTCAGCCAGAACACCTGCACCCCGATAGCTGCGGCCCAGAGAAACCACGCTAATTGTTGAAATACCGCACACAGGAAGATCAGCAGCGAATAGTCACGACTTGCTACACCGAATACCATTCTATGTAACAGTTTGGCCTGCCAGGTTTGCTGGTACGGACCTGGCACGACCGTTCGGTCCGCCACGACGACACAGGCGAAAGACAACACGATTCCTCCGATCATGAGGCCGACAAGAACAAATGGTGCCTGCGTCCCGCCCTGGGTCCAGACTGCGAAGCCCAGACCGACGAAGGTGGCGATATGAACGAGGGTGTCGAGCGTAATATCGAGCCAGGCGCCCAACCGGGATTCGAGAAACTTCATCCGGGCGACTTCCCCATCACAGCAGTCAAGCACGGCGGAGAGCTGCAAGAGGAGGGCGCCAAAAACAGGCCCCCAATAGTCGGCCTGAAAGAAGCAGGCCGCGCCAAAGAGACCAACCAGGCAGGACAACATCGTAATCTGGTTCGGAGTCAGGGTCGTCCGTAAAAGAAAGTACGTCAAAGAACGAGAGAGTTTGCGGTTGAGATAGGTATCGACCAGACCGTCCTTTGGATTATCGAGCGAGGCGAGGAGGACCGATTCCGCGCGCCGCAGAGAAGTCGAATCAGTCAACTGGTAGAGCAGGTGAGGGGGAGCTGGAACGGTCCTGAGCGGTGTCTGAGGTTGAACGGCCAGAGCCGCTGTACCAGCCCTTGCGACCGTTTCCTGGACAGGAAGACCGAAGGCAGCGTCCGGCTGTGAGCCGAGTACCAATGCGGACATGCCATCACCCGTTTCGACGCTCACTGTCTCGTCAGGCTGAGCAGTCCGGTCGAGGTCAAATGCCAGAGCTGGGGAAAAGAGCGTGGCAAGCGAATAGTAGAGGCAGTACCCTTCGGTGACAGTCTGGGCCGGTGCGGGTTGAGTGGAGGGAGCATCAGCCGGCTGCATCCAGACGACTTGGGTTGTGAGGCGTTTATCGCCGGACAGGTCGCGTTGCAATTCTTCCCGCCGGGCGGGCTGGGCTTCTGACCGTGCGTCCATGACCAGATAGCACGTTTTTGCCCCAACACGTTGGGCACTGAGGATGGCGCGTTTGAGAAGAGACACTCCTCCCAGCAGAGCCAAGGGATCGGGACCTGTCACAGGAATAAAAATGCAGGCTGTGGTAATCATTTGCGCTGCTTCCGGGTGGGACCGATTTTTACCCACCCTAGATTTCAGAGATTGTATAAGCTTTCTCCTATCATGAAAATCGTCCAGTTCACGATACAGACCCCCGAGTCTTCTTCCGGTCAACTGCTGCTCGACAGTCCTCTTGTGCCTCAGAAAGACGTTTGGTGTAATACCCAGACTGCGCAGAAAAGGAGAGGCTATGGACTTCAGCTATACGCCTGAAGAAGAACAATTTCGCCAGGAGGTTCGCTCCTGGCTGGAAGCTCATATACCGGCCGATTTACGAGCTGGAAAAGACGACGACCTCAGCATCGACGAACGCTGGGAGCGGCGCAAGGACTGGCATAAAACACTGCACGCCGGGGGCTGGATTGGTCTGTGGTGGCCGCAGGAATACGGCGGACGGGGAGCGTCGGTCAGTGAACAGGCGATTTTCAATGAAGAGCTGGCGCGGGCTCAGGTTCCCGGTGGGATCAATATGAGCGGGGTCACCATGCTGGGGCCCACGCTGATGCACTGGGGGACGGAGGAGCAAAAGCAGCGCTTCCTGCCCAAAATCCTGCCGGCCGAAGAGCTGTGGTGTCAGGGCTACTCTGAGCCGGGCTCGGGTTCGGACCTGGCCTCCCTTCAGACGCGCGCGGTGGAAGACGGCGATCATTTTGTAGTGAACGGTCAGAAAGTATGGACAAGCTGGGCGCAGCACTCGGACTGGTGTTTTTTGCTGGTCCGCACTGACCCGGACGCGCCCAAGCATAATGGCATCAGCTATCTGCTGGTTGATATGCGCAGCCCCGGTATTACCGTCCGACCGCTCGTCCAGATGAATGGCGATGCCGAGTTTAACGAAGTCTTTTTCGAGGATGTCCGGGTGCCCAAAGCGAACCTGGTTGGCGAAAAAAACCGCGGCTGGATGGTGGCGATTACCACCCTGATGTTTGAACGTGTGGCCACCAGCAGTTATTACCGGGTGGAGACGCTCCTGCCCCAACTGTACGACTTGGCGCACCGGCTGGAACGCGATGGAAAGCCGGCCAGCGAAAACGCCGCCGTACGCCAGCAACTCGCCCAGTTTGCCATAGAAGCGGCAGCCATAAAGTATAATGAACTACGGCGGCTCACACGTCAGATAAAAGGCCAACCGCCGGGCCCGGAAGGGTCTTTTGCGAAAATCACCTCTACGGAACTGAATCTGCGTGTCGCCAACTTTGCCATGGAACTCTTGGGGCCGTACTCGACTCTGGCCAAGGACTCACCCTTTGCCATTGATCAGGCACGCTGGTCATACCGTGCCCTCACCGCCCGGTCCGGAACCATTGCCGCCGGCACAAATGAGATTTTGCGTGGGGTCATCGGCGAGCGCGTGCTGAAGTTACCGAAAAGTCGGTAACGGTGGGGGCGTGAGAAGCTGGAAGGAGAAGACATGGCCGTAAATGCGCGCACGCGAGCCACGGACGAAGCAACTCCGCTCCATAGGGCAGCAAGAGCGGGTGACGCGACAGCCGTCAAGCTCTTCCTGAAATACGGAGCCGACATGGAGGCGCAAACTGAGAACGGAATGACCGCGCTCCATAAGGCAGTAGGCGGGGGCCATATGGAAATTGTCGTAATCCTCTTGGAATACGGAGCAGACGTGGAGGCGAAAGTCTTGGATGGAGTGACTGCGCTCCATGTGGCGGCAGTCAAGGGCGAAACGGAAATCGCCGACCTGCTATGTCAGTACGGAGCAACCGAATAATTCAAGGTAGGCGGCCAATCTGATCTGTTTGACACAGCAGACAGGCATAGCTTAGGATGCGGCCATCAAAGCCTCAGCGGCCTGTCACGAGGCGCTGGCACAAAACAGGAGGATTTTTATGGCGGATGGAAAAGCGCGGCGTATGTGGGCATTGCCGAATGCGGAACTGACCGTTCCGCAAGCGTTGCTGATGCACGGCGGTGCACCGGATTTAGTGACCATACCCTGTCCGGCCTATCTGATTGAACATGAGAAGGGCCTAGTCTTGTTCGACACCGGCTGTCACCCCGCGGTGGCGGATGACCCGGTCGCGCACTGGGGGCCGTTTGCCGAGCATCTTCAGGTGTCATACCCCAAGGAGATGCTGCTCGACCGGCAGATTCAGGCGCTCGGCTATAAGATGTCGGACATTAAGTATGTCCTGCTCTCCCATCTGCATCTCGACCACACGGGCTATATGCACGCCTTTCCCAACGCGACCTTCATCATCATGCAGGACGAGTTGCGCTACGCCTATTGGCCAGAGCCCCACCTGCGCGATGTGTTTGTGTTCAAGGACATTGTGCCCACGCGGGGTTTTCAGTGGCTGGAGCTCAACGGCGACTTTGACATTTTCGGGGACGGCAGCCTGCATATGCTGAAAACTCCGGGGCATACCCCTGGGGAAAGCTCACTCCATGTGCGCCTGCCGAATCGTTCCATTCTGTTGGTTGGCGATACGCTTCATCTGCGTGAACAATTCAACACCCTGTCCGGGATGCCGCTGGATACCGACCCTGCGGCCTCGTCGCTGTCCATCCAACGCCTGCGGGCCATTCGAGACCTGCACGAGTGTACGGTCTGGATCTCGCACGACCCGGAAGACTGGGATGAACTGCCCCACGCACCAACCGCCATTGAGTAAAGGGGACGGTCAGCATGCCACTCTACGAATACCACTGCCCGCCCTGTGACATCGTCTTTGAAGAACTCTGCTCCCTGGGCGAAGCACAGACAAAAAAACCCTGTCCGGACTGTGGCAGAAAGGCTCCCCGGATCGTCTCCTCTTTTGCTATTTCTCATAGCGTGAGCGGGGAACCCTATGACCCGGTGACTGCCTCGCGCCAGAACTCGCGCGATCCACGCCCATTGTGCATGCAGCACTCGCAGATCCCGCTGTCCTGCCACATGGATGAGTATTCGGTCAAACGTTTTGCCGCGCACACCGCGGGGGAGGGCAACGAGTTTGACGACTCCGTTGCCCGGGCAAAGGAAGTCCGCAAACAGCGCGGGCTTAAACAGCCGACCTATGCACCGGCAACGCATGGGCACGATCACGACCACGGACATACGCACAGTCATGACACCAACTTCCGGCTCCACGGGCACGCGCAGGCAAAAGGGCACTCGCACGACCATGCCCACTCCCATAGCCACGGGCAGGGGAAGCAAAAGAAGAAGCAGCCGGCGCATGCGCACTAGGCTGAATCGACATTTAGTTCTGCCAGAGGGCGAAAGCGGCGAGATGTAAGAAGGCGAGGAAGTGGGCGGTTTTCCGGTCATAGCGGGTGGCAAGGCGGCGACAGTGTTTGAGCCGATTGAAGGAGCGCTCAATCCAG
>JAJEFA010000018.1 GCA_022820725.1 Candidatus Binatia bacterium | reverse complement strand
GCAATGTCATTGAGCGCACCTTCTGCCGCCTCAAAGACTGGCGGCGCGTCGCCACCCGCTACGACAAACTCGCGCAGAACTACCGCGCCACGGTCATCCTTGCTGCCATTCTCCTCTACTGGTTATGAGTCCAGACCCTAGTGCAGGCTGAGGAAGAGCAGCATGTCCTCACCTCCGTAGAAATTCTCGGACTGACGGTGTTGCTGTTAGCGGCTGGAAATGAAACCTCGACGAACCTCATTGGCAATGCAGTCCTATCCTTACTCGACCATCCAGACGAGTTGGCTAAAGTCCGGGCCGATCGTGTACTCGTTCCTGCGCTTGTCGAGGAAGTGTTACGCTATGACTCTCCCGTGCAGGTCGTCTTTCGACAAGCCACCCAAGAAGTCGAACTCGAAGGTGGTACGATCCCGGCTGAAGCTACGGTTTTGGTACTCCTCGGCGCAGCCAACCGCGACGAGCGTCAGTTCCCTCAACCCGATCGCTTTGAGATCGCCCGCAATCCGCAAGACCATGTGGGATTTGCCTATGGCATCCACTATTGCCTGGGCGCCCCATTAGCCCGGCTGGAGGGCCGGACGGCATTAGAGGCACTACTCTTTGACTGTCCACCATTCACCCGCGTGCGGGAACAGGTGCCCCGGATTGCAACGTATCTTGTCCGTGGGCCGCAAACCCTGCCGCTTCGATTTGAGAGAGCGACCCAAGCTGTAGCTTGAGCGTGAGACAGACCAGAGATTCAGTATGACGGGATTGGTTCATAGAAAAATGACATTGCTAAGACAGACAACGGCGAAGGACAACGGCGAGTTCAACGCCTAAGGAGGATAATATGCATGTAGGCTATGGAGCAGTTTTTCAAAATCCCAATAATCAGTTGACCGACCGTGAGGTCTGGCAGAATGAGATCCGCCTGGCGGAGATGGCGGAACCGCTGGGGTTCGATTCCATCTGGGGGATCGAGCACCATTTTGACGATTACACCATGTGCCCCGACCCGGTGCAATTTCTGACCTATATGGCGGGACGGACCAAGCACGCGAAGCTCGGCTCCATGGTGATCGTACTCCCCTGGCATGACCCAATTCGCGTCGCAGAACAGATCTCGATGCTTGACCATGTCTCTAACGGACGCTTCATCTTAGGGATCGGGCGTGGTCTGGCGCGTATCGAATACGAAGGATTTCGGATCGATCAAGACGAAGGGCGCAGTCGGTTCGTTGAGTATGCGGAGTTGATCCTCGAAGCCTTAGAGAAAGGCTATATGGAGGGCGGTCTGCATACCCGACAACCTCGTCGTGAAATCCGTCCGTTTCCGTTCAAGTCATTTAGAGGCCGCTCGTACGCAGCCGCGGTCTCGCCGGATTCATCCCCGATTATGGCCAAGCTGGGGGTTGGGCTCTTGGTCATTCCCCAAAAGCCGTGGGAGGCGGTGAAAAAAGATTTCGAGGTGTACTACAACGCGTGGCAGCAGTATCACGGCGATACGCCAGCCCCAAAACCTTTCAGTGGCGGCTTTGTCTTTGTCGATGAGAACAAGGATCGCGCGGAAGAGATGGCCATGAAGTGGCTGGTCGCGCAATACAAGACCGTGATTACGCACTATGAAATGACCTCGGAGAAGTTTGGGACGCATAAGAGCTATGAGTTTTACAGTCAGATTACCAAGTTTATCGGCAAGCATGGGATCGACACGGCGGCGCTAGACTTTGCGAAGCTGATGCCCTGGGGGACTCCAGACCAGGTGCTTGAGAAGCTGGCGATGGTCCGCGACACCATCGACGCCAACGGGTTTATGCTGAATTTCAGCTATGCCGGCATGCCATTCGACGAGGCCGAACGGAATCTGAAGCTGTTTGCCAAAAGCGTACTGCCCGAGGTGAAGCAGTGGCAGACCGAGCCGCTCAAGGAGCCGGCGGAGTTCGATGCTCGCCAATATACTGCCGCGTGAGGAGAATAAGATGGCTGGCCGATTAGCCGGAAGAGTAGCAGTGGTGACTGGTGGCAGCTCAGGCATAGGCCGGGCTACCGCGCAGATTTTTGCCCGTGAAGGGGCCAAGGTTGTTGTGGCCGATGTCGGGGTTGAGGGCGGCGCAGAAACCGTGCGTCTGATTAACGGCTCGGGTGGAGAAGCAATATTTGTCCAAACCGACGTTGCCCAGCCTGCTGACGCAGAGGCCATGGTCAAGAAAGCGGTCGAGACCTATGGACGGCTCGACTGTGCCTTCAATAACGCCGGTATCGAAGGCGTGGTCCAGCCGACCGTGGATTATGGCGAGGCAGATTGGGACCGGGTCATATCGATTAACCTGACCGGTGTGTGGCTGTGCATGAAGTATGAACTCCAGCAGATGCTCACCCAGGGCAGCGGCGCGATTGTGAATACGGCGTCAATTGCGGGGCTGGTTGGTCTTCCTGGCTTCTCAGCGTATGTGGCGGCCAAACATGGAGTCAACGGATTGACCAAGACCGCCGCGCTGGAATATGCCAAGTCCGGCATTCGCGTCAACGCCGTGTGTCCGGGGGCGATTCGCACGCCGATGTTTGAACGCGGAGCGCGTGACAATCCGGGTATTGAAGAGCAAGTCGTGGCCGCTGAACCGATTGGACGCATGGCCGAACCCGCCGAAGTGGGTGAGGCTGTCGTCTGGTTGTGTTCTGATGCGGCATCCTTTGTGACCGGTCTACCGATGGCGATTGATGGCGGCTGGGTCGCACAGTAGGGCGGGGTTGTGCGAGTACGGGTTAGATATCGATACATTAAGGCTCAAGGGATTGAGAAAAGGGAGGGACAATATGACGGATGTCAAAGTTCGGCGGATTGATTTTCAATTCGATGACGACATTCCTTTTCGTTTCAATCCGCGCAACATTGGGGCGAGCGACTGGGTCAACGCGGCAACACTAGTGGCTCCCGAATTTGAGGGGCACTTCATCAAGGTGATTCGAGGAGTCATCCCTCAGCTTTCAGGGACCGTGCGGCACGAAGCCGATCTCTTCTGTAAGCAAGAGGCACAACACGCCAAACATCACATCGCGCATCAGGCGCTGCTCCTCAATAAGTACCCACAGCTTGAAGACACACGGGACAAAATACACGCCAGTTATACGAGGCTGCTAGACGAAGAGTCACTGGAGTTTAACCTAGCCTATGCCGCTTCCATTGAGTTGTGCTTTGGACCAGCGACGCGCTTCTTCATAGAGCAGCGCGAGCATTTATTTAGCGGAGGCGATCCACGCATCACAGCCTTTATGCTGTGGCACTTCGTGGAGGAGTTTGAGCATCGCAATTGCGCGATCGATGTGTACAACGCTATTGTCGGTCGTCACGCGTACCGGGTGCGGCATTTCTGGCGCACACTGCGCCATCTGCAAAATGCTTTTGAAATAGCGGCAGAGGGTCTTGATGCGTGTACACCCGAACGGGTGAGTTTCCGGGGAATGCTTGCCGGCCTCATAACCGGAGCATCGTTCTCCGGTATGACACGGCTGCTCCTGACCTTGGCTGGTACGCTGCTTCCCTTTCACAACCCTGACAATCTGCGCCAGCCCGAATGGGCCACGCAGTGGTTTGCAGACGAGGCAATGGGCAAGGACATGCGCTTGGTCGAACTCTAAGAGACTCCAAGATCAAAGGAGGAATGTATGCGTAGGATTCTCGGTGTTTTTTGCAGCATTGGACTGGTTGCCGGCATGGGGACGCCATTGGCGTTTGCCGAGGACGAACTCAAGGGACTCCTGGACCGTTTGTTGGCCACACCCGAGATTCAAACCGAGTCCGGTTTCAGCGCCTCCGTCCTGGTGCCGCCAGGACAACTGTACGATCCCGTCTGGCTGATGGCTCACGACAATACTGTCTGGACCAATGATGACGGCGGTGAGGAAGAAGGCAAGGGGAGTCAGATTGTGGCCATTGGCAAAGATGGGAAGACCTCTGTTGTGGTGAAGTTGGGCCGCCTGCTGCCCGTCACCGGGTTCGGTATTGCCCCGGCTGGGTTTGGCGACTTCAGCGGACAGCTCTTTACCTTGGCCCAAGCGGAAACCGCCGCCCCAGGAGCAACCAAAAATCACATTATTCAACGGGTTGTCATTGACTCAGACGACGTCTCAACCGTGGTGTGTACGCTACCCGAAGCTGGTGACGTGAATCAGGGGATTAGTGGTTTTGGGGCTGATGCCCGTTTTGGGCCGGACGGGAGTCCGTTTGCGAATCGGTTTTTTGCCGTGACTCTCTTTAACAACACCATCTATCAACTGACTCCAGATGGCAAGTGCACTCCCTTTGTGACGCTTGATGGTAAGCCTTGGGGGGCCCCTGGTGGGCTGGCATTCTCCGCTGATGGTCAGCGTTTGCTGGTAAGCGTCACAAAAGGTGGCGCGCTTGAGGTGAAGGAAGGAGCCGGAGCGGTTCTCAGTATTGCGGCTGATGGTACGGTTGATGACAAGCCCGTCGTAGCAGGACTCACCCGTCCGATGGGCATTGCTCGTGTTCCGGAATCTTCAGCAGCCTATGCCGGGCAACTCTTCATCACTGATGCCGGGCACATGGAAGTCCCAGTGCCAATGACTCAGGCATTAGCCACAGACGGCAAGCTGTATCGGGTCACAGCAGACGGCCAGCCACATCTCGTTGCCTCAGGCTTTATCAATCCAACCGGCGTCCTCGTTGTTGATGACGCCGTGTGGGTATCGGATATTAATGGAGACTTTATTGCGGGTAAGCGTGAGCTGCCGGAAGGCTTTGTGGTGAAAGTTCAGGTGCAATAACACAACGAAACAGGGGGTTGAAAGGGTAAGGGTGAACGCCTGGTGAAAAGGAGGGCTTAGGTATGTCAACGCGCGAAAAGGTGTATGCGGTTCTGGTTATCGTGGGAGTTCTGTTCCCCATGTATTACAACGTCCAGTACATGGGCGCAGGTGGGAATCTTCTGGTTGATTTCTTTACCGTGCCGATGGAAAGCGCAGTCACGGCCTCACTCCTGTTCGACCTGTTGATCGCGTTTATCGCGTATAACGTCTGGTTATTCTCCGAAGGGCGAGCGCTGGGGACACGAAATTTTGTTATCTGTCTTGCGGTCTCATGGCTGGTGGCATTTTCCGCCGGTCTGCCGTTATTCCTGTTGCTGCGTGAGCGGCAGCAACGGCTTGCTGAGAACCCTTAGACTCATTAAGGAGGGGCTTCCGTATGGACTTTAATCCACTCTCCCCGGAAGTAACTGCCGACCCGTATCCGTATTACACTGAACTGAGGAACAAAGCCCCAGTCATTTGGCTTGAGCCTTTTCAGTGTTGGGCATTGAGCCGGTATGCTGATGTGGACCTTGCCTTACGCAGCCCGCAGATTTTCTCATCTTCGGTATTTACGGCTGAAGCCTTGGGCGATCTGAATCCAGTACCGGAGGTACCGTGGATTCTTGATATGAATCCTCCCGACCATACCCGACTGCGGAAGCTGGCCAACAAAGGTTTTACACCTCGCCTCATCCGAACCCTTGAACCACGTGTACAGGCGATTATCCAAGAGTTGATCGAACCGATACGCGGGCAGTCGGAGAGCGATCTCGTCTCAACATTCTCCGGACCGCTTCCAACGATCGTCATCGCGGAGATGCTCGGTGTCGAGCCTGAACGGCGCGATGACTTTAAGGTCTGGTCGGACGACATCGTCAGGGCCACGAGCCGCCCCACAGACGAGGCCGAACGGATAAAAATCCGAGAGAGCCTGGCCGGACTGCGAGTCTATTTCGAGCAGATGATTGAACATCGCCGGACTAGTCCAGGAGATGACGTGATTAGCGCTCTCGTGCAAGCTGAAGAAGAGCGTGACATGCTGTCTGCCACCGAGATTCTAGCCCTCGCCGTATTACTCCTGGTGGCAGGAAACGAGACGACAACTAACTTACTTGGAAACGCAGTTCTGACCTTACTCAACCATCCTGAGGAATTGGCGAAAGTTCGAGCGGACCGTTCGCTTGTGCCCGCGCTTGTCGAGGAAGTCCTGCGTTACAACTCGCCCGTTCAGGTGATTTTCCGTCGAACTGCGCAAGATGTGGAGTTGGAGGGCGGCAAGATTCCAGCCGGACAGAACGTCTTTTTACTATTGGGATCGGCAAACCGCGATGAGCGTCAATTCCCCGAGCCAGACCGTTTTGACGTCGCCCGCAATCCGCAGGATCACGTCGCCTTTGGCTATGGTATCCACTACTGCCTGGGTGCCCCGCTGGCCCGGCTTGAAGGTCAGAATGCGTTAGCAGCGCTGCTGTTTGACTGTCCGCCTTTCTCCTGTGCGACGGAACGGGTCGAGCAGATCGCGTCGATCATCGTCCGAGGCCCACAGACTTTACCGCTCCGATTTGATACAGCAGGAGCGTGAAGTCCGGACAAAAAAAGGAGGAACAGCATGGCAGTGCAGGGAACGTGCGATCAAAAGTTTCAGGAAGTGCGGCAGGAGTTCGAGCGCAATTTTGCGGAGCGTGGTGAAGTTGGCGCCTCGGTGTGCGTAACCGTCGGCGGGCAAACGGTCGTCGATCTGTGGGGCGGGACGGCCAACACCGAGACCGGTACGCCGTGGACCGACGAGACGGTCAGCATCGTCTTCTCCTCGACAAAAGGTGCGACGGCCATTTGCGCTCACGTTCTGGCCTCGCGCGGCCAGCTCGACCTCGATGCGCCGGTCGCTACCTACTGGCCCGAGTTTGCCCAGGCCGGCAAGGAAAACATCCAGGTCAAGATGCTGCTCAATCATCAGGCCGGTCTGCCCGCGGTGCGTGAAAATCTTCCGCAGGGTGCCTATGCGGATTGGGAGCTGATGGTCAACGCTCTGGCCAAAGAAGAACCGTTTTGGGAGCCCGGCACGCGGAACGGCTACCATGCCCTCACCTATGGCTGGCTGATCGGCGAAGTAGTCCGGCGCGTCTCCGGCAAGTCGCTCGGCACCTTCTTTCGGGACGAGATCGCCCAGCCCCTTGATCTGGACTTCTGGATCGGTTTACCCGAGGACAAAGAGCCCAGGGTTGCCCCCATGATTGCCGCCGAACCCGACCCGAACAGCCTGCTCTTTCAGGAAATGGCCACACCGGGAACGCTGGCGGCATTAGCCATCCTCAACGTCGGCGGTTATATGGGCGCCGTTCCCGAGTATGACACCCGGGCCGCGCACGCCGCGGAAATCGGCGGGGCGGGCGGGATCACCAACGCCCGCGGGTTGGCAGGCATGTATGAACCGCTCGCCCTGGGCGGCAAAAAGGACGCCGTCGAACTGGTCAACTCCGAGACCCTGGCTCGGATGGGTCGCGTATCGTCTTCAACCGGAAGGGACGCCGTGCTGGTCATGCCGACCCGGTTTGCTCTGGGTTTCATGAAAACCATGGACAACCGCAAGGAGCCGGCTGGCGTGCAGGACAGTGTCCTGTTCTCTGAGGAGGCGTTCGGTCATGTTGGCGCGGGCGGCTCGTTTGGTTTTGCCGACCCCAAAGCCGGCATGTCCTTTGGCTATACCATGAACCGGATGGGCTCAGGCGCTTCGCTCAATGAGCGGGGACAGAGCCTGGTGGATGCCGTCTATCGCGCGCTGGGCTACCAATCGAGTGAATCGGGTGCCTGGAGGTAAGCACAGCATTACAGGAGGATTGAATGCCACGCATCATCGAAGAACAGATTGATAAACTCAACTTCCGGGGAGCCGTAGACGCAGACGGCCATATCCTTGAAGCCGCAGACCTGTGGGAAACGTATTGTGACCCCAGATATCGCTCAACGGCGATACGCTTGAAGGTTGACGATCAGGGCATGGATTACTTGGAAATCTGCGGTAAGCCCTCACGAGTCAGCCGGGGCGGAACATTCGCGGGTGTTGGGTCGATGGGCCAAGTGACACGAGAAAAAGGTGAGGTGAACCGGTGTCAACATTATGGTGATGAGTTTTTACTGGGAGCAATGGATGCCAAGCAACGGATGCAACGCCTCGATTTAGAGGGGCTCGATGCCGCAATTATTTATCCAAGTCTCGACCTGGTATGGGAGACCGAATGTGAAGATGCCGACTATGCCCAGGCTATGTGCCGGGCGTATAACCGCTGGATCGTGGACTGGTGCTCCGACAGTGGAGGCCGTTTGATTCCAGTTGCCCATCTTTCGCTGGGCGATCCGCACGCCGCTGCAGAAGAGCTGGAACGGGCCGTCAAAGCCGGCTGTAAAGGCGGCTGGGTCGTCCAGTTTGTCATGACCCGAAAGCCGCATGCCCACCCGGATCACGATGTCTTGTTCGCCAAGGCCCAGGAGCTTGATGTCCCATTAGGGGTCCATCCGTCCCTCGAACCCCAGTGGGCACTGCCGGGTCGCTACGATCTGGAGTACGTCCGTAAGCAGAGCTTCTTTCTGAATGTCACAGCCTCGGACGCTGCCCGGCACGCGCTCGCGAGTTTTATGCAGTACGGGACATTTGAGAAATTTCCAAAACTCAAAATTGTCATTCTCGAAGTTGGCGCAGGTTGGGCCAGTTACTGGCTCGACCGCATGGATGCGGTGTACGACAGCATTATTGGCCGTTCGTTGTCGATCAAAGAGCGCCCAAGTGAATATTTCAAACGCAACGTGTGGATCTCCGCCGATCCGGACGAAAAAGCGTTGCCGGCAATGGTTGACCTGCTCGGAGCGGATCGCTTCTTCTGGGCATCCGATTTTCCTCATCCCGACCATACGGGAGACTATATTAAAGAGTTGGGCAACCTCACGGCAAAGATGCCGGAACAGGCACGGCTCCAGGTCTTGGGGGAAAACGTCCGGCGCGTCTACAATTGTCCAGTCGGGAGTTAGCGGAGAAAGGCAGAGGTCATGCCCGCAAAAGAGCCGTTTACCATCCAGATCCCGGACGAGGTCTTAACCGACCTCCGCGATCGTTTGATCCGAACCCGTTGGGCTCATGATTTTGCTAATGATGAGTGGGCGTATGGCACGAATAGCGCGTATCTCAAGGAGTTAGTCACGTACTGGATTGAGCAGTACGACTGGCGCAAACACGAAGCCGAGATGAATGCCTTCTCCCATTACAAGACCACGATTGAAGACATTCCCATCCACTTCATTCACGAGCCCGGCAAAGGCCCAAACCCGATGCCGCTCATTTTGAACCACGGCTGGCCGTGGACCTTTTGGGATCTCAACAAAGTCATCCGGCCGTTGACCGATCCAGCCGCGTATGGCGGCGATACGGCTGATTCGTTTGATATTGTTGTTCCGTCTTTGCCCGGCTACGGCTTCTCTTCACCAATCAACGTGCCTGGCATCAACTATTGGCGAACGGCTGATTTGTGGGTGACCTTGATGCAGGACGTGTTGGGCTACGACAGGTTCGCCACACAGGGCGGTGACTGGGGGGCAGCCATAGCCGCTCAACTCGGCCATAAATACGCTGACCGCGTGATTGGGGTCCATACCCATGTCATGTTGCCGCTCAAAGCCTTTGCCGGTCCACTGACGAGCATGGTTGATCGATCAATGTACGGACCTGGTGAAGAAGGCTGGTTTGACCGCAGCATGCATTTTCTGACAGCGGAAACCGGCTATGTGGCCCTCCAGACAACGAAGCCACAAACCCTGGCCTATGGTCTGAATGATTCACCCGCCGGGCTGTGTGCCTGGATATTGGAGAAACGGCGAACCTGGAGCGACTGTAACGGCGACGTAGAAACACGCTTCACCAAAGATGAACTGTTAACCACCATGACCTTATACTGGGTCACGCAGAGTTTTGGAGCGTCCGCCCGGTATTATTATGAGGCCGCGCACAATCTGTGGCAGGCGTCACATGACCGGACGCCGGTCGTGAGCGCACCAACTGGCATCGCGGTATTCCCCAAGGATGTGGTCCTCCTGCCTCGCAAGTGGGCAGAGACGTATTACAACCTTCAGCGCTGGACCGTTATGCCGTCAGGCGGACATTTTGCCTCAATGGAAGAGCCGGAACAATTAGTCGAAGAAATCCGGGCATTCTTTCGTCCGCTACGGAGCTGATCGAGTACAGGTATTGCTGACAGAACAAGGAGGTCATATATGGCAGGACTCTTAGACGGAAAGGTCGCTTTAATCACGGGCGCGAGCACCGGCATTGGCCGGGCGACTGCGCAGGTTTTTGCTCGCGAAGGCGCAAAGGTCGCGGTAGCGGATGTCAATGTCGAAGGCGCCGAAGAAACCGTGCGTTTGATCAAAGACGCTGGGGGCGAAGCGATCTTTATCCGGACTGATGTATCCCAAGCGGCTGAGACAGAGGCTATGGTCAAGCACGTGGTTGAGACCTATGGCCGGCTGGACTGCGCGTTTAATAATGCGGGAATCGAAGGAGACTTCGTGCCAACACCGGACTATCCTGAGGCAACCTGGGATCGGGTGATCGGTATTAACCTCAAGGGAGTGTGGCTCAGCATGAAGGCGGAAATCCAGCAGATGCTCAGCCAAGGTGGAGGCGCGATTGTGAACACCGCCTCGGTGGCGGGTTTACAAGGTATACCGGCCGGGTCTGCCTACGTCGCGGCCAAACATGGAGTGGTCGGACTCACCAAGACCGCGGCTCTGGAGTACGCCAAGGCCGGCATTCGGGTGAATGCGGTCTGTCCAGGTGCTGTAGAGACGCCGATGCTCAAACGCGCCTTTGAAAAAGTGCCCGAAATGGCCGAAGGGATTAACGCCGCAGAACCCGTTGGCCGTATGGCGCAACCGAGTGAGATCGGCGAAGCCGTGGCGTGGCTGTGTTCTGAAGCGGCCTCGTTTGTGACCGGCCACCCCATGGCGGTGGATGGCGGCTACGTGGCGCAGTAAAGGGGATAGTCTGGAGCGCAAAAAAGGAGGATTGTGATGGCAACATTCGATACGATTGTCAGAGGCGGAACCATAGTCGATGGGACGCGCGTCCCGCGCTACAAGGCCGACATTGGGATTACGGACGGCAAGATCGCCAAAATCGGACGCCTTGCGAGTCATGATGCGACGAAGGTCATTGATGCGGGTGGTCTGATCGTTGCGCCGGGATTCATTGATCTACACACGCACTATGACGCCCAGGTGCATTGGGACCCGTACTGCTCCATCGGCGGCTGGCACGGTGTGACTTCGGTCACAATCGGGAACTGCGGTTTTGGTTTTGCCCCGGTGCATGGCAAGGATTTTGAGCGCGCCCTGCTGTCCTTGTCGCGCAACGAGGCCATTCCGCTCGAACCCATGAAGGTCTCCATGAAGCCGGATTGGGAAACTTTCCCCCAATGGATGGACCATCTGGATCGGCTACCGCTGGGCATTAACCTCTCGCAATTGGTGCCTATCACCCCGCTGGTTGCCTATGCGATGGGAGGATTTGCCGAGGCCAAGAAACGGCTGCCCAATAAAAAGGAAGTCCAGACCGCGGTGCAATTATTTCATGAAGCCATGCGCGCCGGCGCCGTTGGCTGGGGGGCGCAACGCCTGTTTCCGGAAAGCAGCGCTTCGGTCCAGCGGGACTATGATGGCACGCCGATGATTTCGGATGTTCTGTCGGATGAATTCTACCTGACTATGGCCGAGGCGCTGGGTGAATATGAGATTGGCTTTATTGAGTTGACCCAATCGAGCGCGACCGCCGATGACGAAGGCATCGGCATGGTGCGCGACATGAGTTTCAACACCCAACTGGCCGAGCAGAGCGGGCACTCGGTGATCTATAACGCCCTCGTCGCCCACGAACAGACGGTCGAACCGCTCCGCGCCCAGCTCAGATGGCTGGATGATATGGTTGAAAAAGGGATTCCGGTGTATGGCCAGGCAGCGACGGTTCGCGCCCCGTTCACGATTAATTTTAAGGACTGGAATCTGTTTGATGACAATGAGACCTGGCGTGCGGCCACGCTAGGAACCGTTGAAGAGAAGCGGACCAAGCTGGCCAATCCAGACATGCGCAAAGCCATGCGGGCGGAATACGACGCGGGGACGCCGACGCGTGACTTTATTTTTGGCGAGCTGCATAAATTCGTGGCGACCAAGATCAAAGACCCTGAGCTGCGAGAGAAATATCTGAATCTGTCTGTCGAAGAAATCGCCAAACGGGACAATAAGCATGTGATCGACGCGATCCTGGACATCAGTGTGGCAGACAATCTGGAGACAGAATGGTTAGGCCCGATCGTCAATGGGAATGCTCAGATTCATAAGGAGATGATGAGCTCACCGGTCGCCATTCCGGGTGCGTCCGATGGCGGCGCCCATATCAAATTCCTCACGCTGGGGGTGTATCCAACCGATATGCTGACCTGGCTGGTGCGTGATACGCATGCGCTCACTTTAGAAGAAGCCCACTTCCGCCTGAGCGCGCTTCCAGCCTGGGCCGCCCAGTTCAAAGATCGCGGTACGCTTCGCGAGGGCTTGGCGGCGGATATCGTGATCTACGATCTGCCGAATCTCAAGCTGCTGCCCATTGAGGTTGCCCATGACCTGCCGGCCGGCGAATGGCGCCGGATACAAAAGGCCGAAGGCTATCGCCATATTCTTGTGAATGGGGTTGAGACCTTCCAGGACGGGAAATGCACGGGCGCGACACCGGGCGGCTTGCTGCGCCACGGGCGGGCTGTCTAAGACTGCTTTTCGGCAGATGTATTTCGGGAGCACGGGCAGAGCGCCCGTGCTCTCCAGTCACATACTGGAAAAAGTGGCTTCAATTAAAGCCCGACATTGATCACCAAGACCACCGCCCGCGCACATGAAGTTCGGACTGTAACCAAATCCAATACGAGTGCGTGGATCGGCAATACCACACGCACCCCCCGCCCCGGCCGTCCCAAAGCTGTTCGGGTTCGGCCCCATATAGGCGAAGTCGGGCGTATTCAGCAGCAAACCTAACGTAGTGCGGAAGTGATCGCCCCAGACCAGGCATTGGTCGTCCCATTGGAGCTCTGCCGCGTGGGCAATCGCCTCCGGGCTGAGAACCCGTACCCCGTCGATCTCTCCGCCCCGTGCCAAGGCCGCAAACAGCCGCGCCACAGAACGGGCGTTGCCGTGACCGTTTGCGGACGGCCATTCGATTTGGCGGAAGGTAAGGCTGTTAAACACATTCTCTTGCCGGGGCAGAGCGGCAAAGGACCGACCGGGATTGGTCGTCGGATCACTCAGCACGGCTGCGGTTTCGTTCGCCGGGTTGGGAATAACATCACACACCCGTTCGAGTTCGTCCGCGCCCAGCCCGATGTGATAGTCAAGGCCGAGCGGCTCGGCGATCTCCTCTCGAAAAAAGCGACCAATAGACTTTCCGGACACGCGGCGAACAATTTCCCCAACCAGATTCCCGTAGGTTGAAGAGTGATACGCCCCGCGCGTACCGGGCTCCCAGGCTGGCGACATGTCTTCGAGCACCTTGACCATCACCTCCGGCTCGAAGAGCGCTCCCGGCGGGGCCGTGTCGGTATACACCAGAGCGGCCATATGCCCGAGGACCTGTTTGACCGTAATCCGTTCTTTTCCCTGCTTACCGAATTCCGGCCAGTAGGTCACCACCGGCGCATCAATATCAAGCAGTCCCCGATCGGCCAGCACATGGGCGCACAGCGCAGCCATGCCCTTGGCAACCGAGAACATGCACACGATCGTATCGGCCTGCCACGGCTGGCTTCGGGCCTCGTCACAGTAGCCACCCCACAGATCCACAACTTTCTGACCGTCTGCATACACGCACACCGCCGCCCCGACCTCTTCTTGCCGAGCAAAGCTTTCGGTGAAAACATCGCGCACGGCGGTAAATTGGGGAGCACACTCTCCGTGGACAGGAATGTTCGTCATGCTCGCTTCCTCCTTGTGCTCAGAGTTTAACCTGACCGGAAAGGAGGTGACAATATGGCGGGCATAACCCGAATGCACACGCCCAACCGTTCCCGACGTGGCGTTTGACTCTGGTCGGCAATGGTCCTACGCTCGGCGTGACATTTCCAACCCAGACTCAACAATAAGGAGGGTAAGATATGAGTCAGCAACAGGCATACGCGCAGCCGCCCGCCCCGCGTCCCTTTGAGTTGGACGTTGAGAAGTTACGAGACCTGGAACGCCAGCATAAGCTTCCGGTCTTTACCACCTTTCAGGATCATTCCGACGGAGATTTCACCGTTATTGTCGCGGGGAAAGGGGTCTATCTCTGGGATGGGGAGGGCAATCAGTATCTCGATGGCTGCTCCGGCATTGGCAATGTGGGCTTGGGATACGACCAGACGGAGATCGCTGACGCGGTTCACGCGCAAATGAAGACCCTCCCGTTTCATTTAAGCGGCTGGAATTTCTCCACCCCGCCTTCCATCGAGTTGGCGGCAAAATTGACCCAGCATGCCCCGGACGGGCTGAACCGAGCGATTTTTGTCTCGGGCGGCTCGGAAGCCAACGAAACGGTTATCAAGGTCAGCCGCCTCTATTTTCGGCTGCGCGGTCTGGAGAAGAAGACCACGGCGATTGCGCTGGACCGCAGCTATCATGGGGCAACGTATGGAGCCGCCAGCCTGACGGGGCTGCCGCATATGCACGAATACTTTGGGCCCCTGCTGTCAAAGGTACGGCATATTCCCACCCCGTACCGCTACCGGTGTGAGCAGTGTGGCACGCAGCCGGCCTGCACGCTGGCGTGTGCGGATATGCTGGAAAAGGTCATTCTTGAAGAGGGGCCGGAGACCGTGGCCTTCTTTATTGCCGAACCCGTGCTGGGCGGTGGCGGCGGTATTCCCCTGCCCCCGGAATACTTCCAGCGTATCCGGGCCATCTGCGACAAATATGATGTGCTCATGGTGTCAGATGAAGTCATTACCGGTTTTGGCCGGACGGGCAAGATGTTTGCCATCGAGCACTGGGGCGTCACCCCGGATATGATCAGCACGGCCAAGGGCATCAACAGCGGCTATCTGCCGCTCGGCGCCGTGCTGCTGCATGAGAAAATTTACGACACCTTTCTGCAGGCCCCCGAGGGCACGGGTTTCTCCCATGGCTATACCAACTCCGGCCATCCGGTGTGTTGCGCGGCCGGGCTGAAGACGCTTGAGATTATGGAGCGGGACCAACTCGTCGACCATGCGGCCCGGATGGGGGCGCTTTTTCACGAGGGGTTAGCCGAATTGCGCGCCGCGCCCATCGTCGGCGACGTGCGAGGTCTGGGCTTGATCGCGGCCCTGGAGTTCGTCCAGAATAAGGACACGCGCGAACCTTTTCCGCCCGAGACCAACGTCGCGGACTACGTCCGTCGGGCGGCCCTGAAGCGCGGGCTGCTGGTGCGAGAAATAGGACCTGATGTCATTTTTATGGCGCCGCCGCTGATCATCACCCAGCAGGAGGTCGGTCTGCTCCTCCAGCGTCTGAAGGACGCGCTGGCCGAAACCGAAGCCTGGCTCGCCGCCAAGGCGTAAGATTATAATGGGCCGTCGGCACCGTGCGAGTAGCCGATGACCTTGATCTGCATATCCCCAAGGGCTATAGCTACTTCGCCATGGGCTTCTCGCTGGCTGTGGAAGCCACAAACCTACGGCTGGCTCACAAGAAAGCTCCGACGAGCTCCTTATGAGCTCCGTGCGCCCCAACCCTCTGACGCCGAGCGGAGTTCCGCGAGAGCTTTCCGGGAGGGACCGAGCGCGGTTTTGGGAGTTTCGGAGGAACAAGCTCAAATGATCAAGAAAGCCTACGCCGACACTCCGAGTGGCCAGATGCACTACTACTACGGCGGACCGCAGAAAAAGCCGCCGATCATTTTTCTGCACCAGAACGTTAGCAGCGCGAAGGCCTTCGAGCCCACCCTCCGATTGCTGATTGACCAGTTTCACTGCATCGCCGTGGACCTGCCTGGCTTCGGTGGCTCCTTTGACCCGCCCGAATTCGATTCGATCAGTACGCTCACTGGCTACACCATGGAGTTCCTCGACACGCTCGGTTTCGAGAAATTTCACCTCTGCGGCAGCCACACCGGAGCCGGGATGTCCGCGGAAATATCGTCGCTCTATCCCGACCGGGCGCTGTCCTGCATGATGATCGGTGCGTTGTTGTTTACCGAGGAACAATCCGCGCGGTTTCGGAAGGAGTTCAGCGGCTCCGCCGCCCCGGGCTTCGACACCGCCTACCTGAAAGAGACCTGGGACTACGTCTACGACATCGGCGGCAAGCTTGATCTAGACAATATGCACGACGAGTTCACCGGGGCGTTACGCAACTGGAGGGTTCGCGACATGATCTTCCGCTGCGTTTGGGATTACCCCTTTGACCAGTTCATCCCGAAGATCCAATGCCCCACTCTCTTGATTTGCGCCCCGGACGACGTTCTCTATCCGGGTCACCAGAACACTGCGGCGGCGATGCCGCAGGCGAAGGCCATCGATGTCAAAGGTATGGACATGGAACCGAATCTCGATCCGGAAGGGGTGAGCCGGGGCATCATCGATTTTCTGACCGAGAACAATCTGAGCTGAGCGGCGGCGGCCGGCCGGTATGCTCGGCCGTAGGGAGACACGAATTGATGATCAAGAAAGCCTACGCAGATACGCCTAGTGGTCAAATGCACTATTACCATGGCGGCCCGCGGGAAAAGCCGCCGATTGTGTTTCTGCATCAGAACGTCAGTGGCGCGAAGGGGTATGAACGCACGCTCGAGAAGTTGATCGACCACTGTCATTGCATTGCGGTCGACCTGCCCGGCTTCGGTGGCTCCTTTGACCCACCGGAGTTCCATTCGATCAGTACGCTCACCCAATACACGATGGACTTTCTCGATACGCTCGGTATCGAGAAGTTCCATGCCTTCGGCAATCACACAGGTGCCGGTATGGCCGCCGAAATGGCGTCGCTCTATCCCGAGCGCGTGCTGTCTTGCATGATGGTCGGGGCACTGTTGCTGACCGAGGAACAGGCCGCGCCCTACCGCGACGAGTTCAGTGGCTCCGTCGGGCCGAGCCACGAAGCCGAATACCTCAAAATCACCTGGGACTATATCTACAACCTGGGCGGTAATCGCGATCTAGACAACATGAACGACGAGTTCTCAGGAGCACTGCGGGCCTGGAAGGTTCGCGGCATGATCTATCGATGCGTGTGGGATTACCGCTTCGATCTGTTCATTCAGGACATCAAGTGCCCGACCTTGTTGATGTGCGCTCCAGACGATGTGCTCTACCTCGGCCACCAAAACACCGCCGCCGCCATGCCAAAGGCGAAGGCCATCGATGTCAAAGGCACAAATTTCGAGCCATTCCTTGATCCGGAAGGAGTGAGCCAAGGCGTCATCGATTTCCTGACCGAGAACAACCTGAGCTAAGGGTGCCCGGCTGCCTGGACGATTTCTCCTGTTCGGAATCTAGGCTGCCCAGCACTAGACAGGTTTGAGTTGATACCGAAGCGGCAAGCTCTTCAGTCCCCCCACGAAGGGTATCTTCGAGGCGGGTGCAGGGCCGATGACTTCCAGCGACGCGAGCCGCGGGATGAGATGGCCGAACAGGGAGCGGAGTTCTATGCGGGCGAGGTGAGATCCCAGACAGAAATGTACACCAGAGCCGAAGGCGATCTTCTGCTCGGTGCGGTGCTTTTGTACGAGAAAATTTACGGTGCCGTGTCGCGCGTCTCTCTCCTCCTTGACGTGTGCTGCACATTACATGACTCGGCGGCCCCCCGCTTCCCTGCGCCGTGCCTGTCTGCAACAGGGGCCAGGAGTGCGGGCCTCCAGCCCGCAAGCGGCCAAGATGGCCGCTCTCCCAGGAGGGGAGCCACACCCCTCCCCGACCGCTTAGGGCAGGCCCGTGTCCTTCCCGACGAACGCGGACTGGCACGGCTACAACGTATCGTAAACCGCTCTAGCGAACGATCAGCCCCTCGAAATCGCCCTGCGCGCGCCAAGCGGCGAGCATATCGTAAAAGGGCACTGCGCCGTCGGGATACTGGGTCTCGATGAAGCCATGCCCTTCGTTCTTCCCCTCGCCGTTGTAATAGCCCGGCGTACAGGTATTCTGGTACTCGGTCATAAAGGTCGGGCTGGTTACCAGCTTCACCCACTCGTCCTCGGCCTCAAGGGTCGGCTCGATGGACTTTGCGTCGCGCGTGCCCACCTGGGTAATGAGGTGGGCGATGTGCACGGCCTGCCCGTTCAGCATATAGGTGAAGTTGGGCGCGAGGCCGGTCTGGGTGAGTCCCATGTGGAAACAGTTCGGAAAGCCGTTGCTCAAAAAGCCGTGATAGGTCTTCATGCCGTCCGCCCAGTAATCACTCAGCGACAGCCCGTTACGACCGTACACCTCAAACTCGGCACGCCGCGTGTACGCCGTCCCAACCTCGAAGCCGGTCGCGTAGATCAGGCAGTCCACTTCGTACTCGACACCGTCCACGACCACCGCGTTCTCGGTGACGCGCTCGACGCCCTTACCCTTGGTGTCCACCAGCTTCACGTTGGGCCGGTTGAAGGTTGGCAGGTATTCGTCGTTAAAGGTCGGGCGCTTGCACCACTGTCCGTACCAGGGTTTAAGCGCTTCCGCGGTCTCCGGATCGGTAACGGTTGAAGACACGCGGTCGCGAATCTCGTTCATCTTCTGGTAGTCGGCGATCTCCGACATGATCGCCATGCCTTCGTCGGAAAGGTTGGAATCTTCCTTACCCGTGAGCAGTTCGGAAAGTTTCTTGAACAGGCTGGTCCACTTGTCGCCGACGAGGTCTTCCTCAACCGGAATCCCGGCCAGGATGGAGCAGAAGTTGTTGTTGCGGTAGTCCTGCCAGCCGGGCTGAAGCGTCCGCACCCATTCCGGGTCGGTCGGTTTGTTGCCACGTTCGTCCACCGAGGACGGGGTGCGCTGGAACACATAGAGCTGTTTGGCGTGTTCGCCAAGATGCGGCACGGACTGGATCGCGGTGGCTCCGGTGCCAATGATACCCACGCGTTTATCTTTGAGTTTGTGCATGCCGCCGGTGGTGTCACCGCCGGTGTAGTCATAGTCCCAGCGGCTGGTGTGGAAGGTATGGCCTTTGAATTTTTCGACGCCGGGAATCGCCGGCAGCTTGGGTCGGTTCAAGGGTCCGCTCGACATGATCACAAAACGCGCCCGGAAGACATCGTCGCGGTCGGTGGTAATCGTCCAGCGCCCGCCCTCTTCGTTCCAGCGCGCCTCCCTGACCTGGGTCTGAAAGCAGGCCCGCTCGTAGAGGTTGAAATGCTTGCCGATCCGCTGGGCGTGCTCAAAAATTTCCGGTGCAAAGGAGTATTTTTCCTTGGGCATATAACCGGTCTCTTCGAGCAGGGGCAGATAGACATAGGATTCGATGTCACACTGCGCGCCGGGGTAGCGGTTCCAATACCAGGTCCCGCCGAAGTCTCCGGCCTTCTCGATGATGCGGATATTGGTGATCCCGGCCTTCTGTAAGCGCGCAGCCGCCAGCAGGCCACCAAAACCGCCGCCGATAATCACCGCGTCGAGTTCTTCTTGCAGCGCGGGGCGGGTGAAGCCCGGCTCCACATAGGGGTCGGTATTATAGTGGGCGTGCTGGCCGGTGATTTCCTGATACTGATTGTTGCCGTCCGTGCGCAAGCGTTTGGTACGCTCATCAGCGTACTTCTGACGCAGATCAGCCGGGTCAAAGCCCAGTTCTTCGGGAGTTGGAATTCCGGTCGGTTGGGATGTCTCTACCGCTTCATTCATCTGTCAGCCCTCCTTATTGGCTCCTCGTTGGCGCATCTCAATTTCTTCGTTAGCGCGGAGTTTGGCATATCGCTAAAATTTTGACAATACAAACCCCACAAGCCGGATAAAATCGAATGGGGATGCTGCGTCACCCGTAGGAAGTTCAATACTTTTCAATTCTCTTTGCACGCCCGTCTTGTACCCTTAGCAGGCGAGGAGAGGCCTTTCATCACTTTTAGTGATTCATGACGAGGCACGGCGAAGAGAATGGCTATCCTTTCAGCCTCAAGTGGCTAAGCTTCTTCCCTTCCGTTATCCATGTCCGATCTCGCGAAACCCGGTGCTGGTTTTGGTCCTTTAACTTAGTTCGCTCCCCCTCTTGACTGGATCGCGCAATAATAATATAACATGTTATAAAAATATAACGCGTTATATTATATATCACACAATCCCTGCCGGAAGGAGATTTTGCAAATGGCGCTGGCAGCTCAAGATGGTTCGACAGTCAATCGACATAGCTTTCATGACGAGAGCGTGTTCGAGCAGGAACGTGAGAGGATTTTCAAGAAAACGTGGCAATTCTTAGCGCATGAGAGCGAAGTAGCGAAACCGGGCGACTATGTGACGCGCAAGCTGGCTGGCGACGAGGTGATCGTGGCCAGAGGAGATGATGGTATCGTTAGGGTACTGCTCAACAGCTGCAGACATCGGGGAGTCAAGGTGTGCCCCGCCGACTGGGGCAACAGTAAGCGCTTTATGTGCGGCTACCATGGCTGGACCTACGCGAATACGGGTGCGCTCCGGGGCGTTCCGTACGACTCTATTCTCTATCCGAACATGGATAAGAAGAAGTTCGGTCTGCACGAGGCGCGCACGGACACGTATCAGGGGCTTATTTTCGGGACCTGGAGCCCGGACACTCCCCCCTTGCGCGACGAGCTTGGCGACATGGCCTGGCATCTGGACACCGTATTTGGGCGTGGCGAGTTTGAGGTGTACGGTCCGCCGATACGCTCCACGGGGCTCTTCAACTGGAAGAGCGGATCGGAGAACTGGACCGGCGACACCTACCATGGTGACGTGTCACACAAGACGATCATGGATGCCGGCTTGGTCTTTGACTTTGAGGATTTGCTGCAATCCGTGGCGGAGCGTGGAGGGGCGCCCATCCCAAACGAGACGACCGAGAAATTGGCCGCGCTACAGTTCATCGCCGGACAAGGTCATGCAGGCGTCATTTTGCGTCTCCCGATGGACTTCAACGTTCCCGTGTTCTTTGGCCACGACGAGAACGTCTGGTCGGAGTTCGCATCGAATCTAACGCCTGAGCAACTCGACATCGCGTCGCGGCGCATCGTGACGGTGTGTACGGTGTTTCCGAACTTCTCGTTTATCGAGGGTGTGCAGCAGAACATGGGAGACGACCTGCCACCAACGGCGACGATGAGTGCACGCTTGTGGTATCCGGTGAGTGCGACGGAAACGGAAGTATACAGTTGGCTGTTCGTCCCCAAGCAGGCATCCGCTGAGTGGAAGCGAAGATCCCAGATTTCTCTGGCGCGTGCGTTCGGTCTCGGCGGCATGCTGGAACTCGACGATTTTACCAACTGGAGTTCGACCGCGCAGGCAAATAGGGGTCCTGTGGGGATGTCCCTCGACAACGACTATGCCGCCTTACCCGAGCAGCCGGTGGAAGGGACAACAATCCCCGGTCGGGTTTTTGCTGGCAGTCCGCATCATGATGTCAATTTCCGCGCCTTCTTCAGTGAGTGGCGCCGTCGGATTGAGGCTGAAGCATAACGAGAGAAAGGAATGGAATCACATGACCTCACAAGACAGCTCCATGAAAGCAGGTAGCCGTTTACGCGACAAGGTCTCGATTGTGACCGGAGCAGGAGCCGGGATCGGTCAGGCGGTCGCTCAGGTCGCCGTCGCCGAGGGTGCGCGTGTCGCATTGTTCGATATCAACGGTGCGGCAGTAGCAGAGGCAGCGGACCAATTCGGGTCGGAAACAGCCGTTTCCTTCCAAGTTGATGTGAGCAGCGCTGATGACATTGATCGCGCGGTCTCGGCCACGGTAAAGCAATTTGGCCGCGTGGACGTGCTCTTTAATGTGGCTGGAATTCAGGACCAGATGATGCCGACCGAGGAGCTCAAAGAGAATCTGTGGAACCGGGTGTTCGACATTAACGTGCGCGGTACGACATTGGTAATGGAACGGGTGCTACGCGAGATGTTAGCAGCGGGTCGTGGCGCCATCGTGAACACGTCGTCGACCGCGAGCCTGATCGCCGGCGGTGGCGGGGTGGCATACACGGCTTCGAAAGGTGCGGTTGCAAGCTTGACCCGCCAAGTCGCGTATGAAGTCGCCGATCGCGGAATACGGGTTAATGCCATTGCGCCTGGTGCGACGCAAACCAACATCATGGCCAACAGCGCCGGTATCTTGGGGGCGGAGGCTAACGATCTCGGCCCACAATCGAAGCGATTCACCGAACAGGCGTACGCGAGAGCGACCAGCGAGGGGACTATACCGCTGGGCCGGTTCGCTGCACCAGAAGAGATCGCAAAGGCGGCCGTGTTCCTCGCCTCCGACGATGCGAGCTACATCGTCGGCGCAACCTTGGTCGTCGATGGCGGGCTAACCATAATGTAAACGCAGGCTCTCACGCTCAGTTATAGGAGCACGCAGAGAGGTAGAACATGATGAGCAGATGGAAATCCGTCGATGCTGAGACCGAACGTAGCGTGGCGCAATTTCTGGCGTATGAGACATCGCTGC
Organism: Candidatus Binatia bacterium; assembly: GCA_022820725.1. Classification (GTDB taxonomy): domain Bacteria; phylum Desulfobacterota; class Binatia; order Bin18; family Bin18; genus Bin18. The sequence goes on along the minus strand of JAJEFA010000018.1, from coordinate 65,264 downwards.
TGGACAATCACACGTTGACCGACTGGCTTGAAGTCGTGACGGACGACTTCACCTACAAGATTCCCTCAACGTCGACGCCTGCAGATCCCACGCAGTCTCCGTGGGATGAGAAATTTTTGATTGTCGATGACACGCGTGATTCGATCGCGAAACTGTGGGCCTTCCGCCAAACGCCTGAGTCTCGGCCCTACGCGTGGGGAGAATCCCCCCCGCAGCGTATCCGGCGATTCGTCACCAACCTACGGGTATCACCCACTGACGAACAGGGAGCGTACCAGGCAGAGTCGAATGTCTTGCTCAGCTTTGTGAGGGCATCCGAGCCGGTCGTCCTCCTGCCTGCCGGGCGCACTGATCTCGTTCGTGAGGTTGATGGAGAGCTAAAGCTCGCGCGCCGGGTGGTACGAATCGACCCGACGGTCGTACCCACAGGCCATCTACGCCTGATTTTCTAGGAACGGCCCGAGCTGCTCACGGGGCAAGCGCCCACCGGTAGCCATTCTTTTACACGCAAACAAGGAGGATAAACATGTCTGTGAGTGCATCTGAAGCAACCGCCGGTATGACAATGGCGCAACGGCTGCGCGCCCTGTTGGCGGAGCACAAGCCCCTGCTGGCTGCCGGAGTCTTCGACGCCATGTCGGCCCGCATTGCCGAAGAGGTCGGGTACAAGGCCCTGCATATAGGCGGCTTCGCGGTAGAAAGCGCCCTGCTGGGTCGGCCTGACATCGGTATGATTACCCTGACAGAACTGGTCGACCAGGTCGCCCGCATCACTGCCACGGTCGATGTCCCGGTCTTCGTCGACGTCGACACCGGCTTTGGCGGTGTGCATAACGTGGCGCGCACGGTGTTCGAGCTCGAACGCGCGGGCGCCGCCGGGCTCCACATCGAGGACCAGATCATCCCAAAGAAGTGCCCGCTACTCGGCGGCCGCGTACTGGTGCCTGAGGCGGACGCCGTCAGCCGGATCAAGGCCGCGCTCTCTGCCCGTCGTGATCCAAACTTCCTGATTATCGCTCGCTGCGATGGGGATGCTGTATCCTACGACGAACTGGTGCGTCGCAGCAATCTTTACCTCGACGCCGGCGCCGACATGGCCTTACCGTTGCTACTTGAACATAACGGCGCACGCATCGATACACTCCCGCAGGAGACCGTACGAGACCTCTATCTGCAGCTCCCTCGCGATATCCATGGCCCGCTGCTGAACGTGATTATCCCGCCAGGCTGTACGCTCGCAGACTTCCGTGAGGCGGGCTACGCGATGCTAGCAAACCCTGCAGACAGCTTGCAGGCGGCGGCGAATGCGATGTACACAGTCCTGACTGAAGCGCTGACCAACGGTTCGGGCACGGCCTATCTCAGCCAGCACTCGCAGTTCGTACCCACTCCGCGTGAGATCATGGGTCTGATGAAGGTCGACACGTTCATCGCGTTCGAACAGGAACACCAACAAGAGGCACCCCGAGTTGCCGTAGGCGAGCAGAGATAACACCGCGTCACGCGATTGCTCTCGACAGAGTTACACATTAGGTAACATGTCATGCTTCGAGAGAAACACAAGAACGAGCGCAAACAGCAGATTCTGGAGGCAGCACGACGGTTGATCCAAAAAGACGGACTGCCACATATGTCGATGCGGGAGCTGGCAATAGAGGCCCAGGTCAGCCTAAAGACCCCCTATAACTTATTCGGGTCCAAGGCACAGGTCTTGGGTGCGCTGCTAGAGTCCTTCTCTGTTCGGGTCGAGACCGCCCTCAACGAACTTGACCTCCGGGACCCCATCGACGCCCTATACGCACTGGGGCGGTTGTCCGTTCAGGAGTTTGCACGGGACCCCAACTTTTATCGCAGCTTATTCATGGCACTGATGACGACGGGGGAGTTACTCCCTTCGCTCCGCAACGTCCAACATTACACCACCTTCTGGCAGCGCGGGATCGATGCCGGGATTGCGCAAGGATTTTTTGAGTCCCGTAGGCACCCCGATCTTGTCGCGCGTCATATTCAAGTAATGCACCGTGGGCTCACGGAGCTGTGGATCGAAGGGGGGATCGACTTGGAGGGCTTTGAAACAGAACTGCTCTACGGGATGACGCTGTCTCTGCTTGCTGTTGCCACACAAAAAGGGCGTCCACAGTTGCTCCGCCGCCTGCGGGACCTTGAGCAGCAGTTGGACCGTCAAATACACGAGTGAACACGCAACCCTACTCGTAGAAGAGTGAGGCTAAGAGGAAGATCAACATGGACATCGGCGTATCAGTATTTTTAACGGAACACAGCGGTGAACCAGGAGCGATCGCCCAGGCCGCTGAAAATCTTGGCTTTGAGTCGTTCTGGGTCGCCGAGCATCTGGTCATCCCCGCCAGTTATACGACCTACTACCCCCGCTCGCCGACTGGGGATGGCAAAGTGCCCGAGTTCTTCGCCCATTTGGCTGACCCGTTTGTTGCGTTGGCCGCCGCTGCTCAGGCGACGGATACCATCAAGCTTGGCACGGGCATTTGTCTGCTGCCAGAGCGAGACACCATCACCACTGCCAAAGCGATTGCCTCACTGGACCTGTATTCAAACGGCCGGATGATCATTGGCGCAGGCGCCGGCTGGTTTCCTGAAGAAGCGGAGATCATGGGCGTACATTTCAAAAAGCGGTGGAAACATTTGCGCGAGTCTGTGGAAGCCCTGCGTGAGCTGTGGACGACGGAGGAGTCCAGCTATGCCGGAGAGTTTGTGAATTTTCCGCCAGTCAAGTTTTTTCCCAAACCCGTCCAAAAGCCTTACCCGCCTATCCTGCTCGGCGCGCATGATCCAAAGTATGCAATCAAACGTGTCGCCCAGTATGCTGACGGCTGGTGTCCCGCAAATCTGACGCCCGAGCAAGCCAAAGAGACGCTGCCCAAAATAAAACGGCTCGCCCGCGAAGGAGGTCGCGATGCGGACCAGTTGGAGTTTTCGGTCATGCTCGTACCCCAAGGGGATGATCCCACAGTAGACACGATCAAACAGTACGCCGAAGCCGGAGTTACTCGCCTGGTGGTTGCCGCCCTGGCCTCCGCATCGGGCAGCGGCATAGAAGCGGTGAAGAGCGTAGCTCCGGTCGTTGAACGGGCGCAGCGGTAGCCTTTCCATTACGCAAAGAAGGATGACCATGCCGTCTCCCTAAGACGAATTCACAGATTGACCAACGCTTGAGGAGGAGCAATGCCAGAAATCGGAATCTATGAAGCAATGAGTACCTTACGAGCCGTCCGCCGTTTACGACCAGACCCCATTCCAGATGACGTCCTGCGTCGCGTATTAGAAGCCGCGACCTGGGCACCAACCGGCGGCAACCGTCAGCCGTGGCGGATTATTGCAGTCAAAGACTCGGCCAAGAAAGAACGACTTGGCGTCTTGTACCGTGAAATCTGGGAAGCCTATTCCAAACCATACGCCGCGGGGCTTGCGAAGCTACCCGATGATGTGCGCGAGAAACAGGAGCGCATGATCCGAGCTGGCGATTACCTAGCCCGGAATTTTGAACAATCGCCTGTCATCTGTATCTTTTGCTTCGCTCCTGAAGGCATGGCTATCACCGATGCTCAACTGGAACGCCCCTCTGTCGTAGGGGGTGGATCGGTATATCCGTCAGTTGAGAACCTCTTGCTGGCCTGCCGAGCAGAGGGTTTAGGCTGCACGTTGACGACTCTGTTGTGCGAGCACGAGCCTGCCGTCAAGGAGCTTCTCAACATCCCCGACGGTTGGGGCACAGCTGCGGCAATTCCGATTGGTTATCCCCTCCTCCGTGGCCATGGACCAATCTCACGCCGGCCGATTGAGGAGTTAGCGTTTACAGATTCGTGGGGGGAGCCGTTGGGGTAGGGACTCCATGCACCAGTGTTCTGAGCCGCGGTGGAGTGCGGATTTTGTATTGATCCAGTCGCTGCTGCAAATGTGCGTCAGAGTTTTCTGGAAAGCCAATGAGATCAGGACATTCTTGTCTTGGCCGCGCACTTCCTCGCCCCAAACGGTGCAGCGATTTATGCATACCTGCCCACTCGTAGAAACAATCAATCCCATTAGAGGACGGACACAATGACAATCGAACTTGGCAACATCAGCATTTCCCGTTTGATCGAAATGGAAGGCCCGTTCGTGGAGCCCAACATGCTCTTCCCTGACGCCACCGAGGAAGGGATGACCAAACACAAAAATTGGTTAGCTCCACAGTTTGTGGCAGAAGACGGCAGGCTCATTTGCGTTATCCCTATCCGTCAGTTCATGAATCAGGGTCTGTTTCATCCTGCGGGGAATCCTTGTTCATACAGTCGCCCCGACCTGCTGAGCAAAGGTCCGCATCTCACTGAGGATCGCGTCCTTCTCGCGACCGACTGGCGTCATATACAGGATACTTACCCCGGCTTCTCGATACGTCTCGACCCACTCGGGCTCAAGACTGTCTGGACCGGTCAGGGCGGTCAGTTCCAACTCGGCCATATCGCGCCCGGCCTGCGCCCTCCTCAAAACCGTAGGTTTCTGGTCATGTGCGCCCGCTGGTCCACGCGCTTCCATAAAGGCGAAGTCCAAGCTAAGGGAAGGGCACAAGGTTGATCCACGGAAATCGTTACTCCGTGACCCCCAGTCCCGTTCCTTCATGCCTCAAGCGTATGAAGGCTTTCCCCAAATGCGCTGTGAGTTATCATGGGAAACGGCAGAGAAAACAATCGAGTATAAACCCATCAACGTTGTAGAGCGCATATCCCCGCGAGCCCTACTGTTGGTCAATGAGACCAACCGGCACATATTCACAGCAACCCGTGTTGATTCCCCCTCGCAACTTCGCTACTGGAGTCCTACTCGATAGCGAAGCTTACGAGAATTTTCGCTGAGTAGAGGAGCAACGCTATGTGTGCCATGAAACGCCTCCCCCGTGAGGAACTCGCACCCGATATGGCTGCGATGTACGACGAATGTATGCGCGAGGCCGGAGACGCACGGCTGATCGAGGTTGGCGCCAACGCGCCCGAACTGCTCGATTGGTACTTCAATAGCTTCTACAAGCGGGTGTTCTACGAGGGCCGCGTCGATGTGCGCACCAAGGAGCTGCTCCGCCTCAAACTCTCCAAGACCCACGGCTGCTTTTTATGAAACAGGGTCAACACCGTCTCGGCGAGACGGGCCGGCCTGACCACGGAACAGATTGATGCGCTTCCGGACGATATCGACAACGAGGTGTTTTCGCCGCGTGACCGCGCGGTTCTGAAGCTGTGCGAGCAGATGGTCCTCACCAACCTCCACGGGTATATGACCGAGGAGCTGCATCACGAGCTGGCCGCGCATTTCAGTGACGGGGAGATATTCGAGCTCGGGGTGACGATGGCGGTGCTGTGCGGGTTTGCGAAGTTCCTGTTTTGCTTTGACTTGGCGGACCGCGAAAAGACATGTCCGATCCACCGCCCCGCCGAAGAAATGCGGAGCAGTCTGTGATCGATAGGGAACTATAAGTGGGACCGCCCAACCCACACGAGCGAGGAGAGAACATGACAAAACAAGAGGCGATCGACACGGTGAACAAGTTTATGGGCCTCCTCCTGACGGACTTCCCCGAGTGCACCAAGCTGCTGGCCGACGATTTCGCATGGGAGAATTTTCTACCGTCCCATCTCCCTTTTGGCGGCCGCTACGAGGGTACGGCGGGGTTGCAAAAGTATCTGGCGCAACTGGCAGAGACCTGGGTGATCGGCGAAGTCGTCTTCCACGATTTTATTTTCGACCCGGAGACGCGCAGGATGGCGGCGCCCGGCGTAGAAAAGAACGGCCAATCGGTTGCAACGGGGCGCGCCTGCGATATGGCATTCGTGTGGGAATTCCGATTCGCCGAGGATGGTAAGCTCACCTACTTGCGCGAATACAACGACACGGCTGCGATTGGTGGGACGTTCGATAGCTAGCCGGACGCTTGCATGCGTGCTGGTTACTCAGAATTTGTAGCGGGGAATCCCAGCGTGAAATCAGACAGTGAGCAAGTGCAAACCGAATTGGCGGTCCGAGGGCTTGAGCCGGGCGAGGCGGTAGAGGTCCGGCACCTGATTGAGGCTGCTGCGGATCGCGTCTGGCAGGTGATCTCTCAACCCGGTCAACTCCCCCGCTATCATCCCTTCTGTCGGGAAACCACGGTTCTCAAATGGCCCGGGGTTGGGGCAAAGGACACGGTCTCGTACTACAGTGGCGTACATTACGAGCGCGATTTTGTGAGGTGGCTTGAAGGGGTGGGATTTGACATTGAAGTCGGACCGCCCTCACGCAAGACGGCCCGTGTGGAGTGGCGCATCACGGTGCAGGGTGAGCGGCAGAGCGAGCTAGCCATTACCGTGATTCCCTACCTGAAGGCGGACTTGTCCGCCGATCGAAAGCGGGCATATCAGCAACGGTTGTTTGGCGACACCATCGCCCAGTACCTCGACAGCGTCGTGCGCGGGGTCGGGTATGTGGCCACCACGGGGGAGGCTGTGCAAAAAAATCAGTTCGGTTCACATCCCCTGTACTCGGATTAAGCAGCACCCCCCAGGCGCCGCTTCCCCGCTACGCTACGGCTCTGTTATACTCGGCCGGTCTCAAGAACGACCAGTGTTGATGTACGGAGGACTACATATATGAGTGAGGCGCAGGAGAAGCCCCTGATTGGCAGCATGAATGGTCTCTCGAAATCTGGAAAATCGCAGGCGTATTACGATGCTATTAAGCAAAAATTCACCGAGGAACGCGACCTGAGGCTGCACTACCGCCCGGAGGGCACGGCGCAGTATACGTCTGACCTCTCCGGTTCTTTCGCCAGATACGAGACCGACCCCTACGGCGGGGAGATTCTCCCCCGCGAGCCCATCAACGATACGGTCGAGTGCTTGTTTATCGGTGGAGGATTCTCGGCTCTGCTCACCTCGGCCCGGCTGCGGGAGTATGGCGTTGAGAGTATCCGCATTGTCGAGCGGGGAGCGGACGTCGGGGGGACCTGGTACTGGAATCGCTACCCCGGGGTGGCCTGCGACGTGGTGGCTTATGATTATCTGCCGTTGCTTGATGAAATGGACTACGTCCCCAAAGACCATTACGCCAAGGGACCGGAAATCCTGGCCCACTGCCAAGCCATTGCCAAAAAATACAATTTATACGAGCTGGCGGTTTTCCAGACTACGGTCACTTCAACTATATGGAACGAAGAAGAAGAGATGTGGTACCTCACCACGGACCGAGGCGACCACATGAAGGCCCGCTTCGTAATCTGCGCCAACGGCACGCTGTCCAAGCCCAAGCTGTCCAAAATTAAGGGGATGGAGTCCTTCAAAGGCCACTCCTTTCATACTTCGCGCTGGGACTATGATTACACCAAGGAGGACTTGTCCGGCCTGGAGGATAAGGTCGTCGGCATTATCGGCACAGGGGCAACTGCGGTACAGGCTATTCCCGGTCTTGGTGCTTCATCCAAAGAGTTGTACGTGTTCCAGCGCACGCCGTCGTCGATTGATATCCGGGACGACTGGCCGACCGATCCTAACTGGGCACGAAAACTGAAACCGGGCTGGCAGGCCAAGCGGCGTGAACGCGCTATGCGCGGACCGCGGCTGACCGAGGAGCAGAAGGCCGAACGGGCGGCCATGTCTCGTGAGGAAAAAATCCGACGGCAGGAGAACGCCAATATCGACTATATGATGCGGATTCACAAACGCATTGACGAGGTCGTGAAAGACAAAGTCACTGCCGACGCGCTCAAGCCCTGGTATATGTTTATGTGTAAGCGGCCCTGCTTTCACAACGACTATCTGCCGACCTTCAACCGCCCCAACGTGCACCTGATCGATACCCACGGCGAAGGCATCACTGAAATCACGGCGAAAGGACCGGTATTTGGCGGGACACAGTACGAGCTTGATCTCCTGATCTATGCCACCGGCTTCGAGGTGCAGAAAACCGGGATTTACAATCAGATCAAGGGAGAAAACGACCTCGACCTGAACGACAAATACCGCACCGGTATCCGAACCCTGCTCGGTATTCACTCGCAGGGCTACCCCAATCTGTTTATCATGGGGGGCTACCAGGCCTCATTTCAGTTTAATCTGACGGATATGCTGCAATCTCAGGGCGACCATATTGCGGCGTGTATCGACTATGTGCGGCGGCATGACTATCAGTCCATCGACGTGCTGTCCGAGGCAGAGGAGTGGTGGGTACAGGAGGTGATCCATCATCGTGGCAAAACCACCCGCAACCAGGACTGTACGCCGGGCTATTATAATTTTGAGGGCGAATTTCAGCGCCGTCAGGACGGCAATTATAACGGCGGATTTCCCAAGTATGTGACGCACTTAAAAGAGGTCCGGGCACGGATGACAGAGAATTTTGTGTTTACGAAAGAATAAATCAGTGAATGGCGAGGGTAGGGGTGAATCCACAGGGCGGAAATCTTTTTGAGGTGCTAACCCCCCTGGGATTCCCTGTGCGCACAACCGCAGACTATTGGTCGCTCATCGAGACAAAACATCCGAAGCTCAGAGGCCGCGTGCAGGCTGTTATTCAAGTCCTTTCCACTCCGGATCAGATTTGTTGTAGCTTGCAGGACGCGGGGATTTATCTCTTTTATAAATCAAACCGCAAACGACTCCTGTGTGCATTTGTCAGGCGACTGGATGGAGAGGGATTTCTTATCACTGCCTATCCATGCGATAGGGTAAAAGAAGGAGAGGTGATATGGCCCACATAAAAGTCATTCACGACCCGGCCGGAGAAACCCTCACTGTGTACTGGGATGACCCGGAACATGAGGAAGTGTGCGAAGAAGTAGGCCGTGGTCTTATTTTAATCAAGGATGTTCAGGGCGAGGTTATTGGCTTCGAGCGATTATACTTTAAGTCAAAGACCCCCGCCCATGAGCTTGGAGTTGTCCTCCAAACGGCAAAGGCGTAATTGCTCCCCTCATGAACTCCGCGCACTCATCTTATCCCTGACTGTCACTGACAAAAGCTTGATAGGGAGTGCAGCCACCAAAGAAAGTAAGGAACCAAAATCAAGAAAAGCAGGAGAACATTACACATGACCACAACATACGAAACATTTACCCTCGAACGCTCCGGCCCCATTGTCACCGTCTCTTTCAATCGACCGGCAAAACTCAATCCCCTCAATGAGCAGGTACTGCGCGAGTTTCTGGCCATTACCTATGAGCTGCAAGAGGATGAGGACTCACGGGTTGTAGTTCTGACAGGCAAGGGCCGTTCGTTCAGCGTTGGTGCGGATATGAACGCCCTGTCCAAGAGCTCCAAACCGGAAACCCAGGCCACACTCACCGATACCGCCAGGCTGCGGATGGCAAAGCTCGGCTGGCGGGTGATGGACGAGTGGGAACGCCTGGACCAGATCAGCATCGCCGCGGTCAATGGTTTTGCGGTGGGTGGCGGCGTGTCCTTGGCTATGGCGTGTGATTTTCGCATTGCCGCCAGCGGCGCTCGTATGTGGTTGCCCGAGGTGCGGCTGGGTGTGCCCTATATGTGGGGCTCGATTACCCGCATGATCAACCTGATCGGCATGGCTAAAGCCAAAGAACTGGTGATGACCTGTGATGAGCTGACCGCGGAAGAAGCCTGTGAGGTCGGCCTGGTCAACCAGGTCGTGCCGCTGGAGGAGCTGCACCACGCGGTCCACGCCTTTGCTCAGAAGCTGCTCAACAAGCCACCCATGGCGCTGCGTCGTACAAAGGAATTTTTCAAAGCGCTGAGCACCAACAAGGCTGGCGATATTACCTATGCCGACGCCCATCTGGGGCTGGCCTGCACGCTGGGAGAAGACATGCGCGAGGCCGTGGCCGCATTCCGAGAGAAACGCGACCCGGTGTTTGCCAATCGCTAGGCGAACTCAGAGAGCTGAGCCGGAGAGACTCGTATGCAACAGACTGCCATTGATCCGATCCAGTACGACGCCCTTGTCCAAAACGAACGGGTCCATCGGTTGCTGTACACCGATCCGCATATCTTTACCGATGAGTTGGAAAAGATTTTCTACCACGGCTGGGTGTTTATTGGTCACGACAGTGAAATCCCCCAGCCGGGGGACTTTATTACGCGCCAGGTCGGCACCCAGTCGGTCATCCTGGTGCGCGGCACGGACCACACCGTCTCGGCCCTCCTCAACCGCTGTGCGCATCGTGGTACGACCGTCTGCCCGGCGGAACGCGGCCACACTCGCACGTTTACCTGCCCCTATCATGGCTGGAGCTATGACCTGAGCGGCGCCTTGCAGGGCGTCCCCTACCCGGCCGGATACGGGGAGTCTTTTGAGAAAAAGGCATATGGGCTGACGCGCGTGCCGCGGCTGGAGAGCTATCGTGGCTTTGTGTTTGTCAGTTTGAGTCCGAGTGGTATTTCGCTGGCCGACCATCTTGGCACGGCGACGCAGTTGATCGACCGGACGTGTAACCTCTCGCCGGAAGGCGAGATAGAACTCAGCGCCGGCTGGATCAAGCATCGCTATCCGTCCAACTGGAAAATGCTGCCCGAAAACGACACGGACGGCTATCATCTCGGCTTTGTCCACCGCTCCATATTGAAAGCGGTCGGCTCGCAGTATCGGCGTTTCGTGGGTGAGGAAAAAAGCATCAAGTCCGTCCTGCGCGATTGGGGCAAGGGTCACACGGAAATCGATTTTGTGCCCGCCTATCAGCAGCCGTTCGAGTGGTTCGGCGGCGTCTCGGAGGGGTTGGCCGCGTCCTATCTGGCAGCCATGGAGCGCAGCTATGGCAAAGAGGAAACCCAGCGTCGCGTTTTCGACGGTCCGCCGCACGCCTTTATTTTTCCCAATCTCTTTTTGGCTGAGATGAACATCGCCATCATGCAGCCCGTCAGTGTTGACGAATGCGTCCAATGGCATACGCCCATGTTTCTCAAGGGTGTGCCCGAATTCAACAAACGCCTGTTGCGACAGAGCGAGGCGGCAATGGGACCGGGGTCGTTCTTGCTGCCCGAAGATGTGACGATTGCGAGTCGCAACCAGGTCGGATTAGTGACGCGAAACGCCGAGTGGCTGGAGCTGAGTCGCGGCCTGAACCGTGAATATGTCGATAGCCAGCAGCAACGCGTCGGGCATATGACCGATGAGACAACAAATCGGGCGTTCTGGTCGCACTATCGCAGCGTGATGCAAAACGGCCAGGCATGACGGCTATGGTGTCCGACGCCGAGTATCGAGCCGTTGAGGCCTTCCTGTATAAAGAGGCGCGTTTCGCGGATGAGGCGCGCTATGCGGACTGGGAAGCCTTATGGACGGACGAGGCCGTGTACTGGGTACCGGCGACAACCGCCCCGGAGGCTGACCCCACCACCCATATCTCGCACATCTACGACAACCGGCAGCGGATTGCCACGCGCATCAAACTCCTGCAAAGCGGCCATCGCTACAGCCAGGAGCCGGCGTCGTCCATGCGCCGGCTGATTTCCAATATCGAAGTTGAAAAAAACGAGGATAAGGAGTTCGTTGTCGGCTCGAATTTCCTTTTGGTCGAACTCTCGATTCAAGCCAAACACGAGACCCACCTGTGGACTGGACGCACGACACATACCCTTCGGTGGGTGGACGATGAGCTCAGGATGAGCCGCAAGAAGGTCGTCCTGGTCAACGCCGCCGAGCCGCTGCCGAATATGTCGTTTTTGATATAGCCAGCAGCAGCACCGCCGACACCTTTTCAGACTTCAGCCATTACCCCCGCCAGGGTATGACCCCGCAAACGCTGGAAGATACTGTAGAGGCTCAAGATAAGGCCGGGTAATCCCGGAGCCGTAATTTCTTGGGCAAAAGACGGCCGGTTGAGCAGGCTTTCATAGTGCGTCTTGAGTCGCGGGTGACGATTGATGGGGTAGCCGGCACCTACCAGCCGATGGAGAGAGATAAACCAGGCGACCTCAAGCACGGAGATTCGTCGTCCGATTAGCCACGTATTCGCCCGCAACCACTGCTCAAGTGTCTCAAAGGCCGCGGCAAAGGCATGGACCGAGGCCCGAGCCTGGTCCGGTGGCACACCTTCCTGGGCAAAGGCGCGCCACCAGGCAACTTCTTTGTCTCGCTTGGGGTCCGGTGTCCCGCTTTTTTCATAGGTATCCAGCACCTTGGATGACTTTCTTGCCAGAACGTACGGCACCAGAAACCCCATGGTAATTGTTCGCAGGTCCATATGAAGAGAGTCTTCAAGCGCCAGGGATTCCCGGACTCTCGCACGCTCAAACGCGTTTTGAGGGAAGAGCGATGGCATCGGTGAAGGCAACCCATCAAGATGTTCCATGATGTCATTACTCTCGACATGGACAACACCATCATGGACTAACACCGGGACAACGCCTCTGGGATTGATGCCGAGAAACCACGGCCTGGTATGTTCCTGACGGAGAAGATCGACCGGATGGGATTCCCACGCAATCCTCTTTTCCGCCAAGAAAATCCGGACTTTCTGCGAACACGAGGAGCCATGAAAGTGTAAGAGATGGATGCCCTGCCAACTCTTAACCTCTTGCGTGGTGACAGTTTCGTCAGGAAGCTGCATCAGCCTACTCCTCGCCTATGCTATGCGGGAAAAGATAATACAGCGACGAGAGGAACGCCAGTCTCTATGGACAGCGTGACAAAGATTCGCCTGAGTCCGCCGGTGGACAGCAGTCCGACCCCTCATCCATTGTCCTGCGTCAGCCTCCCCCCTGCGCGTTTTCCTGCGGCTGCAATGCCTCTAAGCATACCGGCAAACACCAGTTGGTGAAGCGGGTAGATGCCATACCAGTAGACAAGACCCAAGAGGCCGAGCGGGTCGAAGACGGCGGTTTGGCGAATGGTAGCCCGATGCTCATCGCCTTCAACAACAAACTCCAGCCAAGCCCGGCCAGGAAGCTTCATCTCGGCCTGCAAGCGTAAAAGGCGGTCGGACTCAATTGCCTCGACCCGCCAGCAGTCCAACGTGTCACCGACCTTGAGGTGGTCGGGGTGCGGGCGGCCACGGCGCATGCCGACTCCACCGAGCAGCAGGTCGAGAAAGCCGCGTAGTTGCCACAGCCAGTCGCCGTAATACCAACCGGCCTCTCCACCGATACGAAGAATCGGGCGAAAAGCCACTGTCGGTGAGACGGGAACGTGAACAGTCCGAGAGTCAATAAGGCGGGGACCAAACCGAACGCCGCCCCACATCCGGAGCGGACCGGCCATAGAGAGCGCATCAGACCAGCGGGACTCGGCAAGCTCCAGGTCTTCATTTCGTAAGGCCTGGGCAATGGCCTCACGTACCCCGATGGGACGAATGGTAAAATGCCGTAAGGCTGAGTCGTCTTGCACAATGGTTGGATGCCGCAAACTCTCGACCAGTTTGCGACCAACGCGAGCATAGAGCGGTGTGACAAGACCCAACCACAGACTCGACAGACGTGGGGTCAGAACCGGAACGGAGAACATCCAGCGTCTGACCCCCCGCTGCCGGGCATACTCCTGCATCAATTCCCGATACGAGACCTGGTCGGCCCCTCCAATTTCAAAGACTTGATTGCCCGTACAGCGCAACTCGAGCGCGTCTGTCAGATAGGCCAGTAAATCCGTAATGGCAATCGGTTGGGCTTGAACAGATACCCAGCGCGGCGTGAGCATGACGGGTAAACGTTCGACCAGAGATCGGATCATCTCAAAAGACAGGCTGCCGGAGCCGATGACAATCGACGCGCGCAGTTCAATGGTCTGGATGCCCGAGGCGTGTAGAATGCGGCCGACTTCCTGTCTGCTCCGCAGGTGAGACGAGAGCGGACCGGCGCTATCGCCCAGACCGCCGAGGTAGATCAAGCGCCGGACTCCAGCCTGACGTGCGGCCCGTCCGAAATTGTAGGCCGCCTGACGGTCCTGCTCTTCGAATGCTCCGGCCGACCCCATGGAGTGGACGAGGTAGTAGGCCGTATGCACGTGCCGGAGCGCAGCATCCAGAGAGGCCGGATTCAGGACATCGCCGGCGACGACTTCAGTATGCGGCCCAACGCGTGGTTGCAAAAATGCGGGCTGCCGCGCGAGACAGCGGACGACATGGCCCGTCCGTTCCAGGGCCTTGAGCAAGCGTCCACCGACATAGCCCGTTGCGCCGGTGAGCAGGATGCGTTGAGAAGACTCGCCCACTTACCGCCGTGATTCAAAAAGATACACGCGCCCGACGTTGACCTCACCCATGATGTGCTGGCCAGGGGTACTCATGGCGAACTCCGGAATGCCGTCCTGATTCAGATCGCCCGGCGAGAGTACGGTGTAACCGAATTTCGATCCCTGATGGCCCCACGGGTTATCGAGCGTCATGAGGTGCCGTCCGTCACGCCCATTATAGACAAACACCTCGCCTTGGATGTCGAACGCATCCACAGCCTGAAATGGAGCGCCAACGATAATCTCAGGCACCTCGTCTGCGTTCACGTCCATACTGGTGGCCAGCGCCCAGCCAAAGCCGGCATGCTTGCGCGGGAATGGATCTTTAAGGGTATAGAGCACGGAGCCGTCCTGCCCGCTGATGGCGTAGGCCACGCCCTGGCCCTGATAGGCACCCACGTCATGGTAGGGCGCGCCGATCAGCAGATCGGGTGTCCCGTCTTTATTCAGATCCCCAGCGCCGACCACCCGCCAGCCAAAAGTTGAGCCTTCTTTGGGATCGGGATTTTCGATCGTAAGCAGTAATTGGCCGTCCGCACCACTATAGACATATGCGCGCCCTTGGACGCTCAGATTGCCAACCGTGGTGTAGGGCGCACCCACCGCGATCTCCTGGACACCGTCATGGTTGAGATCTCCGGCAGAGTTCACAAACCATCCAAACGCAGAGCCACCCCGGTCGGTGGGCGGTCTCAGTGTATACACGAGCGATCCATCCTGGCCGCTGTAGACAAACGCCCTGCCCTCTCCGTTCTGGTTATAGGCACCCACGACTAGCTCGGGAAGAGTATCACCGGTAACATCACCAATGCCGGTGACCGACCAGCCAAAGCCCGCGCCAGGCTGCGACTCCGGCGGTTTGAGCGTGAGCAAATACGCCCCGTCCGCACCACTGAAGACATAGGCTTGGCCCCCTTTATTCTGGCCAAAGGCACCGATCAATAAATCTGGTAGTCCATCCTGGTCCACATCGCCAGCCGAGGCCACCGAGCAGGCAAAGGCCGCGGCCTTTTGCGGAAACGGATGATCGAGCGTATAGAGCAGTTTGGCCGTCTGCCCGTCAAAGACAAAGGCCCGGCCCTGGTGGTCCACGTTTTTTCCGGACTTTTCGGCACCGCCGAAGCCGACCTCCTTCCCGGTCATCCCTTTCCTGGCATAAGGCTGGTCATACGCGCCAACCAGGTAATCCGGGATGCCATCGCCCGTTATATCGTCCAGCATGGCCAGTGAGGTCGAAAAGCTGGAAAAA
The DNA here is from genome assembly GCA_022820725.1 of Candidatus Binatia bacterium. Taxonomy (GTDB): domain Bacteria; phylum Desulfobacterota; class Binatia; order Bin18; family Bin18; genus Bin18. The sequence goes on along the minus strand of JAJEFA010000018.1, from coordinate 49,840 downwards.
CGCATGCGGATAGGATTATCCAGGATTTTGATATTCGGACCGGCCCACGCAGAGGGACTCGCCAGCAGGAAAGTGGTGAGAGCAAGACTCACCAGCAGAGGATAGACTGAAAAACGATATGGCCCGGACATGCTGAAACTCCTTACTGCGCTCGACACGGTCAATGGGTTTTTTATTCCTGCCTCTTCAAGCCACCTTCTCGGGAAAAGCTATTCCCTCTCCCCTTGGGGGAGAGGGCCAGGGTGAGGGGAAATGGTGTTATACCCCTTGAGCCGCTTCCACAATGGGCGCGACCGTGTCTATGCAGGCCATGGCTTGGCCAGTCGCAATCGCTTTGGCAAAGGGCTGGGAGAAGAGTACGATCCGGCTTGCGCCAGCGTCACGATAGGCTTTCATCTCATCGGCTGAGAGGGCTCCGTCCTTGGGATCAATAAAAGCCGACATCTGTAATGCGTCCGGGTCACGGCCAAACTCTCTGGCCATGGTCCGGATCGATTCGACCTTGGTTTTATAGTCCTCAGGGTCAAATGCGAGCGGACACCAGCCATCGTAGGTCCGGGCGACACGCTCCAGCGCCTTTGGCACATGGCCGCCCAAAAAGATGGGCGGACCGGCCTTTTGGACTGGCTTGGGATCGCAGAAGACGGGCGGGAACTGGACCATTTCGCCTTGATAGCTGGGCTCGTTCTCGGTCCAGCAGATACGCAGCGCTTCGGTTGTTTCGCGCAGGCGTCGCCAGCGTAGCCGGAAGTTGGTGCCCATGACCTCGGTTTCTTCACGCAGCCAGCCGGCACCGACCCCAATAATGGTCCGACCACCGGAATAGAGATCGAGGGTGGCGATCACTTTTGCAGTGATGAGCGGCTCGCGCTCCGGGAACAAACAAATGCCGGTGGCCAGCTTGAGCGTGGTGGTGGCGGCCGCGGCCATGGTCAGCGCAATAAACGGGTCGGCCCAGCGGTTGTAGTGCTCGGGCAGGGTCCCACCCCCAGGCACCTCGGTCTTGAAGCCCACGGGAATCACCGGATGCTCGGGTATCCAGAGGGACTCGAAACCCAAGCCTTCGACCCGTTGCGCGATTTCAGTGATATTCTGCGTCTCTACTGTTGCCGGCACAAGGATACCAATATCCATACGTTGCCCTCCTTCTGATTCGTGCAGTCAAGATGGGAATGATCGATTCTTGGGAAGAGAAGCGGGAGCGGGCAGGATGTCCACTCCCATTATCTGAAGACAAGGCGCTTTACGCACTGCGGACAACACGCCCTGGCCGGGCGCCCGTGTCTTTCCCGTTTTCTTGCACGACTTCGCCGCTCACATAGGTTTTCTCATAGCCTTGAGCGGTCTGCATCAGGCGCGGCATACCGGCCGGCAGGTCGTAGACCATCTCGGGATGACTGACGCTCAGATTATCATAATCAATCAGGTTCACATCAGCCTTGGCCCCCGGCTCAAGCGTGCCGCGATCCTGCATGCCAAACAGACGCGCACCATCGTGGGTGAGTTTCTTGACCACAAACTCCAGCGGCAAGCGCTTGGGATCATCCTCGGCTTTGTCCCGCGTCCAGTGGGTCAGGGCATAGGTGGGGACACCCGCGTCAATAATCTGACGTACGTGCGCGCCCGCGTCGCTGCCGCCCATCACCGTAATGGGATCGCAGATCAGCTGGTGGAGCGAGTCGGCATTGCCGTCCGCATAGCCGGCTGCGGCATACATCAGAAAAGCCCGACCGTTTTGTTCGAGCATCAGATCATAGATCACCTCGCGTGGGCTGCGGCCTTCACGCTTGGCAATCGTCGCTACGCTCCGGTCAGCGCTCGGCTCGTAGCTCAGTTCCTCACCCATGGGATAGGTGCGCTCCCAGACCCGCGCATTCTGATACAGCAGGGACATCCCGGTGGTGTGGGGGTCTTGTTCCGTGAGCAGCTTTTGGCGCAACTCGGGCTTCCGCAGCGCGGCCATCTTCTCGTCGTGAGACAGTTTTTTCAGCGGTTGGAAACTCGGTAGATATTCGAACGGATTCTCCCCCTGGAAGCTGAACAGCACACAAACCGGGCGCACAAACACCATCGGCGTGATCGGCACACCCCCTTCCACCGCGGCGGTACATTTTGCCATAACCTCATGCCATTGGGTGGGATAGCTATTGTTCTGAGGCAGGAGGAAAGTCAGCGGACAGCCCGTCGCCCGGGAGACCCGGATCATCATATCCACTTCTTGCAGCAGGTCCGGGTCTTCGCCGGCAATGCCGCGCGGGACCATCTCCAGAATACCGCGTCCGGTTGAGCGCACGGCCCGGGCAATCCCGATCAACTCATCTTCATGGGCAAACGTGCCGGGGACTGGTTCGCCGTCATTAGCCGTATGCACCAGAGTCCGTGAACTTGAAAAGCCGAGTGCACCGGCGAGGACGGCGTCTTTGACAATGGCTGCCATCTTGGCGATGTCCTCTTCGGTCGCGGGCTCGTTCTTTGCTCCGCGTTCGCCCATGACAAAAGCCCGCACCGCACCGTGGGTAATCATGCCACCCGCGTCCAGGGTGCGGGGCATGCCATCCAGCACATCGAGGTATTCGGCAAAGCTCTGCCAACCCCAGGGCAGTCCAGCCGATAATGACGGACCGGGAATGTCTTCGACACCCTCCATGAGACCGATCAGCCACTCGTGACGATCCGGTGTGGCCGGCGCAAAGCCCACACCGCAGTTTCCCATGACCACGGTCGAAACGCCGTGCCAGAGCGACGGGGTCATTTGTTCGTCCCAGGCCACCTGGCCGTCATAGTGGGTATGCGCGTCGACCCAGGCCGGTGTGACCAGCAGCCCATCGGCATTCACCGTCTGCTTTGCGCTTCCCAGGTCTTTGCCGACAGCGACAATACGCCCATCGGCAATGGCCACGTCACCGGTAAAAGCCGGCCTCCCCGTTCCGTCAACAATTTTTCCGCCACGAATGACTATCTCGTGCATGCACAGACCTCCTTTGATGCTCTTTGTCTGATCGTTGATATTGGCTGAGAGCACCATATATTTATCTGGCAACCAGCCTGAGAGCAATATCGGGTAACCGTTGTCCTGTACGGAGTACGCCGCGACGACGCGGGGTTGCGAGGCCAGCCCTGCGAGGCTAGGTAACAAGGAGGCAAGGGATTGGAGAAACCGCAAACCAACAGGAGGAGAAAGATGGGTGAGAACACTTATAATGGGAGCTGTTTTTGTGGAGCCGTGCAGTTGACCGTCACCGGCGCCCCCGCGGCGATGGGCTACTGCCACTGTGAGTCGTGCCGCCACTGGTCGGCGGGGCCGGTCAACGCCTTTACCTTGTGGCCGCCCGATGCGGTGCAGGTCACCCAGGGAGCGGATAATATTGGGACTTATGCCAAGACCGACAACAGTCATCGCAAGTGGTGTAAGGCCTGCGGCGGTCATCTATTCACCGAGCATCCCGGCATGGGCCTGACCGATGTGTATGCGGCCATTATACCGGATCTTCCTTTTCAGCCCGGCGTGCACGTCTTCTACGAGGAAACCGTGCTGCGTATCCACGACGGCATTGTCAAACAGAAAGATGTACCGGCCGAAATGGGCGGCTCCGGCGATGTGTTGCCAGAGTAATACGCTCTCCGTGACCTCGCTCTCGGGCGAGGTCAGCAAAGGAAGTATCTATGATTGAGGCGAACGAGACCTTTAGGGGGACCTTTCCATTCACCCCACACTTTACGACTGCACCTGGCTTTCGCATGCATTATGTCGATGAGGGATCGGGGGACCCTATTGTCTGCCTCCATGGCGAACCGACCTGGGGGTATTTGTACCGCAAATTCATCCCACCGCTTTCCACAACCCATCGTGTCATTGTGCCTGACCACATGGGCTTTGGGAAAAGTGAAACCCCTCAGGATCGAGAGTATACGTATCTCACCCATGTGGCGAATCTTGAAGCTCTGCTCAACGACGCCTTAGATGTCCAAAACCTGACCTTAGTCCTGCAGGATTGGGGTGGGCTTATTGGCGGAGCCTATGCTCTGCGCCACCCCGAGCGGGTGAGGCGCCTATTTATCATGAATACGATCCTGCCCATTTATGAGCCGGGGACAGAAGAGCGTATGGCGATCAGCCTTGATTCGCGGTGGTTTCGCTGGGTTGGCCCAGCGATTAAAGATAGCTCCCTGCCCATCGTGCTGGGTAGTCTGCGTGTCACTGTGCTGAGTATGATGAAGCTGATCGGATTCGAGAATCTGGGCATTGTTGACGATACCTGGGTTGCGGCCTATAGCGCACCGTTTGGTACACGCGAGGAGTGCAAAGGCGCGATTGAATTTCCAATTGACATTTTTACGGGTCGAGCCAAATTATTTGAGGTTGGCGACGCCGCAGCTATAGCCGCCATCAAACAAAAGCCAGTCATGCTGGCTGAGGGTATGCTTGATCAGGCGCTGCCGGCCCAGGCGACCATAGAACAATTTCAGGCTCAGTTTCCAGGTGCCCCGGTTGTTGAGTTGTCTCAAGCCGGACATTTCTGTCAGGAAGACGCGCCGGAGACTTTGGTCGCACTCATTCAGCAGTTTATTCAGAACACAAGTTGAGGGCGACCCGCTGAGAGAGGCTCGTGAGAACCCCTTCAGAGTCTCGCCTCTAGGGCGACAATCGTTCAGGCCAGGGCAGAGAATCGCGGCCATCAAGACAGCGCGCCTGGATTCAGGCCGCCAGCAACCCCTGGCGCGTGACCCAGTCCAGGGTCTCATTCAGTCCCTTTGTATAACGTACGAAGAGCTCGTCCACCTCATCTGCAGAGACAATGAGCGGCGGACACAGCGCCAGCGTATCGCCGATGGCCCGGGAAATCAGGCCGTTGTCTTTCATGCGGGCCAGGCCGTATTTCCCGACTGCGGCATCTGGATCAAAAGCCTGACCGGTCGTCTTGTCCATAACCAGCTCGCACGCACCAACCAGACCCTTGCCGCGTACCTCGCCGACCAGCGGATGGTCGGCCAGCTGTTGCAGGTGGGCCTGAAACTGCTCACCGAGCCGGGCCGCCCGCTCGAAGATGCCGTCTCTTTCATAGATTTCGAGCACCTTGAGTCCCAGTGCGGCCGAGACGGGATGACCGCTATAGGTAAAGCCATGACCGAATATCCCCCATTCTTTACTCACCTCGGCAACCGCCTGATAGATGAACTCGGGGATCATGACCGCGCTCAACGGCAGATAGGCCGAGGTCAGCGACTTGGCCAGGGAGATGGTGGCCGGCTCAAGATCAAAGGTCTGGGCGGCGAAAGGGTTGCCCGTCCGGCCAAAGCCGGTGATGACCTCGTCGTCGATGAATAGGACATCGTATTTTTTCAGCACCTGCTGGATCTTTGGGAAATAGGAATCCGGCGGCACCAGCACACCCCCAGCGCCCATAATCGGTTCGGCAATAAACGCCGCAACCGTATCCGGGTTTTCCGCCAGGATAAGCTGCTCCAGATTATCGGCCAGCCGGGTGGTAAAGTCCTCTTCACTTTCGCCCGGCTCATGAAAGCGGTAGTAGTGCGGACAGTCGGTGTGCAGAAAACTCTCGACCGGCAGGTCAAATCCCTGATGAAAGGGGGCTAAACCGGTCGCGCTGGCCGCGGCGAACGTCACGCCGTGGTAGGCTTTGTTCCGGGCGATGATTTTTTTCTTCTCAGGTCGCCCGATGGCATTGTTGTAATAGCGCATGAGCTTGATCTGCGTATCGTTTGCGTCGGAACCCGAGAGACCGAAAAAGACTTTAGAAAATCCACCTGGCACCACCGCCTTGAGCTTTTCCGCGAGCTGCATGGCCGTGTCGTGGCTCTTGTCGGCGAAAAGATGGCCATAGGACAGCTTCTTGATCTGCTCGTAGGCCGTCTGGGCAAGCTCTTCGTTGCCATAGCCGAGTGACGTGCACCAGAGTCCGGCCAGCCCGTCAATATATTGCTTGCCGTCTTCGTCCCACACATAAATCCCTTCACCCCGCACGATCATCAGCGGACCCTGTTCGTTCAGTGTGGCGATCTGGGCCATTGGGTGAAACACGCTGGCAAGGTCGCGCCTGCCGAGCGGCGTTAGCGTTCCTGACTCGTTCATGGTTCGTTCCTCCGTTGGTCTATATACGCATCAGTTATACATCTGACTCATCAGCCCAGTGCGGCACACTCCGCGTTTTCATCATCTGACGAAAGGCGTGGGTCGAGTTGGGCAATAACTCACCCGTCCCCCAATCACAGATGACTCCATACTGGCGAATCACGTCGTACAGGTCGAGTTGACCCGTGCGGAAGCGCTCGGCAACCTGCTGGGGGTCCTCCTCCAGCCAGCACTTGCGCTGCGCGGCGATCCGTCGGCGTTCTGCCCGGGTTGCGGTTGCGTCGATTTCGTACTCGGCCAGGTCCTCGTCGATGACCTTGAGCACAACGCCGTAGTCTTTGCGTGCCCGCTCGACCGACACATAGTCATCCACGACATCTTCGAGCACCCTTTGCGGGTCACGTTTGAGCGGGTCACCATAGCCTCCGCCGCCCGAGGTTCCCCGCCAGAAACGCGCTCCGGTATGTACAGGAACATTCGAGAACACCGCGCCCAGGAAGCGCGCCTCCTCACCCGGTGGTTCAAGCCAGAGCCCGTGCGGACGCGCCGGGAGGCCGCCCTCAATACCCCACACGATCGACCGTTCACGGTCGCAAAAATAGGAGAACACGCAGTTTTCCACGTCCAGGATGGTGCCGCCTTTGTCGAGCCCAACGCCACCCCGCCATTCTCCAGGGCCGGCGCTGTCGGTGACGATCTCAAAACGGTCGGTCCGAACCGGGCACAGCCGTTCCTGGCCTTCAACCGGCTGGATCATCAAGCCCACGCCAAAACACGAGGCTGTCACACCGAGCCCGTCCCGGCCGTTCCGGCCACCCCAGCCACCGGACAGCCAGTCATACAGCATGAAATAGGAACGGTCATCTCCGCGGGCGTCATAGCCGCCGGTTTGCAAATACTCGATGTTAAAGGCACACGCCATAGCCCGCTCCGGCATGAGAGCGGAGAACAGCTCAAAGATCGCGTTCATGATTTTCTCGAAGCCCATGACAAAGCCGGATACCGCCACCGGCCAGCGCGCACTGACGATGGTATCGTCGGGAACAATGACCTTGACGGTCCGATACAACCCGGCGTTCAGCGGGACGTCTGGAAAAAATGTTTTCATACCGGACACAATACCGGCAAAGGTCCCTCCGAAGGCACAGTTGTAGATGGAGCCTATTGTGGGGTGAGAACCGCTGAGGTCGAATTCCGCCTCATCACCCCTGATCGTCAGTTTGACCCGGATGGGGATCATCCCTTCTTGTCCGGCCGGGTCCTGATCGACAAAATCGACCGTCTCCCACGATCCGTCAGGCAGCTCGCTCAGGCGGAGACGTATCGCGCGTTCGACGTAATCCTGAACTTCTGCAAATGCGGTGATAATAGTCTCAACACCATATTTATCGCACAAGCGAAGAATTTCGCGCTCAGCAATACGCGTTGCCTGGGTCTGGGCATCCATATCGCCGATGATGGCATCGGGGTCACGGGTGTTCTTGGCTACCAGGCGCGCCACATCGCCACAGTACTCGCCCCGCCGCCAGATCTTGACCGGTGGCACGCGGATACCCTCTTTGAACATCTCGCGTGCGCTGACATCAAACGACCCCGGCACGCTGCCGCCCATATCCGCCCAGTGCCCGTTCGCCTGGCTCCAGGCGATGAGCCGGCCGTCAACAAAAATCGGTAACAGCACCCGGGTATCGTTGAAATGCGTCCCGCCTGCATACGGATCATTGACCAGAAAGACATCCCCCGGATGGATATCGTCGCCAAACTCGTCAATGACCGCCTTACAGGTGTAGTGCAGAGTCCCGACGTGGGCTGCCAGGTCCTGGTTTCCCTGGGCCACGGTATTCCCTTCGGCATCGCACAGCGCGTTAGAGAAATCGCGATTGTAGACCACGAAGGAGTAACAGGTCCGACGCACCTGCTCCGCCATCTGATCCACGATGTTCACGAAAGCGTTGCGCAACACCTCGAAGGTCACCGGGTCGAGAGTGGTGCCGAGCGCGGGTAATTTGGTCATGATTTCATCCTCATTCTCAGACCGTAATGGCGAGATTCAACCACGGGTCAACCGTAACCGTAGCCCCTGGCGGCACGAGGGTGGTCGAGTCGAGCTGCTGGATCACGGCCGGCCCGGGCAGTTCCGTTCCACTCGACAAGTCGTCCCGCCAGTAAATCGGAGTCTCCAGCGAATTGTCATCAAACCCAACCCTACGCCAGGCGCGCGGCTCGGGTCTGGTCGTGACAGCGACGTGTCTGGCCAGTTCAGCCTTGGGCGTCAACCCGACCGCCGTCAGGTTCAGGCGAAAGATCTCGATACCGGCGCCGGCACGCCGGTAGTTATATTCCCGCTCGTGCGCCGCGCCGAAAGCGTCAACGGCCTCCTGCACACTGGTAAAGGGCGTCCCGACAGCTACGGCAAGCGACCGCCACTGGCCGCTATAGCGCATGTCGACCGTCCGTTTGAGGATGATGTCCTTGCCCGCAACCCCCTCTTTGGTCAGCCGCGCGTGCGCCTCCGCTTCGAGCAGTCGAAACTCCGCTTCTATTGCCTGGGGGTCGGCCTGTGCCGTATCGACCAGATAGGTCGTCAGGAGATCGTGTTGGATGTCAACCAGCAGACAGCCCATGGCAGAGGTCACCCCGGGGTGGGGTGGGACGATGACCGTCGGGATGGAAAGCTCTGTAGCCAACGCGACCCCGTGCAGCGGTCCGGCCCCACCGAAGGCAATAAGCGCGAAGTCGCGGGGGTCGTAGCCGCGCATGATAGACACCAGACGAATGGCGTCCGCCGTATTGGCGTTCGCAACATTGAGAATTGCCCTGGCAGCGGTCTTCACATCCATGCCGAGGGGGCGCGCAATTTTTTGCTCAATCGCCGCGGTCGCGCGAGCCAGGTCGAGATCGAGGTTCCCGCCGACCAAGTCTCCACCCAAACGCCCCAGGACCAGGTTGGCATCGGTATTGGTGGGATTCTCGCCGCCGCGCCCATAGCAGGCGGGACCCGGGATGGAGCCGGCCGACTGCGGGCCGTTACGGAGCGAGCCCGCCTCATCGATCCAGGCAATCGAGCCACCCCCGGCTCCAATGGTCTTGATATCGATACTCGGAAAACAGATCGGATGTCCGTGCTCAATATGCCAGTCACGGGTCGTCAACATCTGCGAGTCCCACACGAGCGACACGTCCGTACTGGTGCCACCCATATCGAATCCTATCGAGTTGGGAAATCCGCACAGGTTGCCGATATAGCGATTTGCGATAGCGCCGGCTGCAATACCGGAACTTGCCAGGCGCGCAGCCTGCGAGCCAACCCCCTGGGGTGTCATCACCCCACCGCCGCTATGGAGGAGCAGCACATCACTGGTATAGCCGCCCTGTTTCAGCCGCTCTTGCAGACGCAGGGTATAGGCCCCGATCACCGGGTGCAGCACGGCGTTGACGACTGCCGTGGAAAACCGGTCGTGCTCAAAAATCTCGGGCAGGACCTCGGCCGACGTCGAGATGGCTACCCCAGGCAGTTCTTCTTCAAGAATAGCCTTCAGTGCCTGCTCGTTCGCCATGTTCGCGAACGAGTTCATAAAGCAGATGGCCACGGCCTCGTATTTGCGTTTGCGCAGTTTCGCCGCAAGCGTGCGCGCCTCGGCGACATCAATCGGCTTCTCTACCCTGCCCGAGGAATCGGTGCGCTCCGCAATAGGCAGGCGGTCCCGCCGGCGGATATACGGCGGGGGGTTATCACGGTAGGCGTCCCATAAGTCTTCTTTCGTGGACCGGCCAATTTCGATAACGTCGCGAAAGCCTTCGGTGACGACCATGGCGGTGTGGGGCAGGTTGCGCTCGATCAGCGCGTTGGTTGCAACCGTGGTGCCGTGCGCGAACAGTGTCACATCGGAGAGCGCAATGCCGGCCTTGTCGAGCCCGTCCAGCGCTGCGTCAATGGGATCCCTGGAGGAAGGGACTTTTGCAATGTGCAGCGCATTCGTGGTTTCGTCGAGAACACAGACATCGGTAAAAGTACCGCCAATATCAACGGCAACGCGGACGTTAGTCATGCCTTATCCCTCACGACGGGTAGAGAGAGCAGGAATCTCGGCCATCCCAGGGCCTCACCGTTTAGCGCCCTATCAGATATATACCACCTAGTGGCGGTATACTCACTCGCAATTTCTACGTCAACAACTAACCACTACCTATCCTTACACTAACGGGCTGGAAGAACGACCAGGGATTCGCGGCCGGGAGTAAATCTAAGGGAAACCGCTTGAGAATCTCGCCTCCAGAGCGATAATCGCGTTCAGGCCGGGCGCGTTAATCCCGGACCCGTGTTCACGGTAGGATTTGTCAAAAAGATTTTCAACCGCCAGCAGCGCAGAAATATAATCATTGACCTTCCAGTTGAGGCGCAGGTTGGTTGTGAGCCAACCCGGTGTCCCGTTAGGGTTGATCCGTGAGTCACGCTCATCACGCGCACTCAGCCGGTCTTGGTCAGCACTAAAGCGTAGGAATGCCTCAAGCTCAAGATTATGCGTCAGGGCGTAGAGTGTACCCACTCGCCCATTGACCGGAGGGATGCGGCTGGCCGGTGCCGTCTCGCCATTGGGAAATCGCTCTTCCGCCCAGGTGTAGGTCAACGATGCGAAGAGTTCCCAGCCATCGTACGCGGAGAAGTGTCCGCTCGCCTCCAGGCCAAGAAGACGGACGGAGTTGAGGTTCCGGCTTTGTACAATGAATCTGTTCTCGGACGTGACCGCTCCCGTGGGTACGGCTTCGATCTTGTCCTCAAAATCCGAGTAAAACCCAAAGACTTCGCCCCGAAGACGGGAGAACGACCATTTGAGTCCAGTATCAACGCTCAGCACCTTTTCCGGTTTGAGGTGAGGATTCGGAATGTTGAAACGATTGCCCGGTCGCGGGCCGAGGGTAGACAGATCAAAGACGTTCGGGACTCGGAAGCCACGGCCGATATTGGCCACAAGGTTCACGCTTGGGGTCAGACGATACGTCAGGCCCGCCTGCCCGGTCAGATCGTCAAGGCCGAGACTGACTCCGACTTCACGATCCGCCTGTGGGAGGTCGATATCAAAATAACTCACCCGGCCGCCGAGCACGGCGGTCAGTTTGGGACGGAGCCGGATGGTACTCTGCACATACCCGGCAAAGCTATTGAGGGTCGCTCCATTGGCAAACCGACTTTGGAGGACTAGCCGTTCGCCGGTTTCCCGATTTCGTCCTCTGCGCCGACTGGTAATGGAGTCCAAATACACCTCGGCCCCATAAGTCAGAAACAGCCGGTCCCGCCAATGTGACGTCAGTTGCGCTGTCACACCGACCATGCGACTCCGGTTGCGTTCTCGCTGCTCCAGAGGGCTCCCGAAAACTTGCGTGCGGCGGTCGTCGTTCATTTCCTGAAAGGCTGTGTGGACCTCCAGACGGTCAATCAACGGCAAGGGCCGCCGCACCCGGTAGCGCCCGTGGAGAAACACACGATCGTTGGGCTCAAAAAAAAAGCGGGCCGAGCTGGGCTGGGTTTGTCCGAAGCCGGCCACCAACTCATCATAGCGTGGTGTTTTGGGTTGGCGCAGATATTGGACATTCAGCAAGACGTCATGCGCGCCATATTCGGTAAAGAGCGTTCCGTTTGCCGCATAGGCTTCAAAGTCAGACGGGCGCTGAACGTGGTCATCACCACCATCCTGTCGATCCTCCCGGTTCTGGTAGGTCAGGCCGGCGCTAAACCCTAGCCCCTGTTTTCCTCCGGTCAGGGACAGACGAGTAATCCCCGCCAGATCCGCGCTGGCAAAACGGCCCAGCGCTCGACCGTCAAACTGCCAGTCTTGAGTATGATACTCCGGAACCGGGGTGATGATGTGAACAATGCCGCCCATGGCATCGCTCCCATACAGTGTCGAGCCTGCGCCCCGCACGACCTCAAGACGGTCAACGTTATACGCATCGACTAAGGCAAAGTACTGGTTTGGCGCAGGACGGAAGAACGCGGTATTCAGCCGCATGCCGTCCACCAGCATCAAGACAGAGCTGCCGGTCAGGCCACGAATGATCGGCGTACCTTGGCCAGGAGTTGTTTCCTGGACGAATACTCCGGCCGCGCCCCGAAGCAAATCCGGCAGTACGCCGGGAGTCTGCCGGGCGATCTCGTTCTGCCGTATAATGGCGACGGCCCGCGGCACCTCAAAGTTGGCTTGTTCTTCACGCGTCGCGGTAATCGTCAGCTCGGGCAGGGTGACAATACCGGTATGGTCTTGCGCTCCGATCCTCCGAGGAGCGCCAAGCTGGAAGAGACATAGGATCAGGAGGACGCTGCAAGCGCATACGAGGCACCGTCCTCCCAAGCCAACGCCATTGTTCATGCGGAGGAGACTGTTTACTTGTCTGTTGGCGTCAGTTTGACAATAAATCCGTCGGGCAGCTCACGCTTTCCCGCGATAAAGTCGCCGTTGATATCCGTCACCCACAGCGCGCCATCGACCACCAACATGCCAACCGGATTCATAAAGCCGCTGGCGACGAGGTGCAACTTGCCGTCCTCGCCAGCGCGGAGTACCCTGCCGTCCGTTTTGAGCGCTTGCGTCATCGGTACAGGCGCTTGGATGTTGGCCACATCGGTGATAAAGAGCTGGCCGCCATACGTACCGAAACCTCCCGGCGCACGCATAATCCCCATAGGCTGAAAGAGCCCCTCCACAACGGGCTTCTCAGCAGCCGCGCCATCCGACGATACTCGCACGACCATGCCACTCCCTTCAGAGGGCGGCTCCAGAATACCACCCGTCTTGAGAGTGACGAGCATGGACTGTCCATCTGCGGAAAAGGCTAAACCCATCGGCGCACCGCTGATCGTCCCATCGAAGGTCACGAATGGAGAACAGGTGTTATCGGCCGATACCTGATAGATGGAATTATTGAATGCGGTAATAGCAAAAAAACGGTCGGCGAACGCGCTACCGTCCGGACCGAATCGGGCATCTACACCAAAACCGCTCACTCCGGCATTGGTGTTGCCCGTTTCCGTGAGTGTACACACCACGCTGGCTTCGTCTTGTGAGTTTGGATCAACCCGCTGAATCACATGGTTGGCGGTTGCGCCCGGTGCCGCTACTCTTGCCTGCGCAATGGAGTAAATATGCCCGGCGAACTCACCAAAGCCGGCTGGCGCGACGTCATAACCGGTGACCGGTAGGAGGCGACCCAAACCGACCAGGTCGGATATGTGACCGTCCGGATTGATCGAAACAATCTTACTCCCTTTTTCACCTTCCTCGCCACCATCGTCATTGAGCCATATGGCGTCGCCTTGCGCGTGGAGCCAGAGCGGGTCATAGAATTCGCCCGGGGGAATCAGCATCTCGACACCGAAGCCCTCAGCAGCCTCAATCGTCGGAGCCGCCATTAAGCGCTCCATCAAGTTCTTGACTTCTTCGTCTGCGAACACCGTTGTTCCGAAGACACCCAGACTCAAAATCGCTATCAGGATAATGTGCTGCATCCTCGTCAAAACTTTCTTCATTCTTCCCTCCTCACACATTACCGGTCCGAGTTGGATAGGGCCTCAGGAAGCTGCCTTGGGGATCACTCTGAGTGGCAGGCGGGTCAGACCGACCAGACGATTGTTATTCGTCCATTCGAGATCACCAACGATCTCGAAGTCCGCGTAGCGGGCCAGGAGTTCCTCGAACACCACCCGGATTTCAAGCCGCGCAAGATTGGCCCCTAAACAGAAGTGGGTGCCAAGACCAAAGCCAATATGAAAATTGGGGCTGCGGCCGATATCGAACCGGAACGGGTCTGAGAACTCCTCCTCGTCCCGGTTGGCCGACATCTCCCAGATGGTGACTTTTTGTCCCTGGCGGATGCGCTGTCCGCGCAGCTCGACATCGCGTGTCGTCGTCCGGCGTTTGTACACGGACGGCGAGGTCCAGCGCACGATCTCTTCGACCGCGCTCTTCATCAGCCCAGGGTCGGTGCGCAGTCGTTGCAGTTCGTGCGGGTTTTCTATCAGCGCCACCAGGCCGCCGGCAATGGAGCTGCGCGTGGTCTCGGCCCCGGCCGGAAAGAGCAGGGCAAAAAAGGCGCGCAGCTCACGATTGTCGAGCTGCGGGGAGCCGTCCTCTAACTGGGCATGAACAATTACGGACAGGATGTCGTCCGCGGGTTCACGACGTTTCTGCTCCACGATTCTATCCGCGTACACGCCCAGACGTTTGATATGCTCCAAGGCCAGGGCTTCACCCGTCCCGGCGCTAATAGCCAGGTCAACAATATGTCCCAGTTCTTCCCGATCCTCCTGCGGAATCCCGAGAATAATACAAATAGCCTGAAGGGGCAGTTCTCGCGCCACGGTCGGGACGAAATCAAACGGCTCTTCGGGCGGGATGCCGTCAAGAATATAACGGGTCCGTTCTCTGAGCTGATCTTCCAGCCGGCCGATCATGCGCGGCAGGAAGCCGGTATTAACCAAGTCACGCAGTCGGCGGTGCTTGGGATCGTCCGTCTGATTCAACTGATAGCCGGCTCCCCTGCCGTCAAAAATCTGCGTCCCGCCCAGCTCGGAAGAGAAGGTCTCGGCATCCTTAAAAACATTCACCACGTCAGCATAGCGGCTTACCACCCAGAATCCCTCACCACCCGGCGTACGCTCGGTCGGCGCGTGCCACCAGACCGGCGCCTCACGCCGCAGGTGGCAAAAAAATTCGTGCGGAAACCCGTTGGCAAATGAACGGCCATACGACAGATCAACAGACTTCATACATCTCTCTCGTCAGCAGGCGTGTTTATATATGGTAGATATCCAACACCCCCTCAACAATGTCGTTTAAGAGAGTGATCTTCTTCTTGGCGATCCGATAGCCCTCCGGCGTTCGCCGGAACACATACTCATAAAAGCCGTAATAGAGAAACGACCGCTGTTTCCCGGGCTTGTAGGCGTTCACCTGCCAGTGCGCCGCCACGCCCGGTCGGTCAGCGTCCTCGTTCGTGAGACGGATATTGGTAATCAGGTGGCAGGTCCGGTCCAGGGGCTGAGAGGCCGGTGACAGGCCCGACTCGATCCGCCAGACCCGGTCTTCCAGGCCGGCCTTGCTGTTGTAGTAGATCAGCGACAGCTCGGTCTGCGGATCGTTCGTGGGTCGACCGTCATCGGTCCAGGCCGGTACCCAGTATTCCGCGTCATCGGCGTACAGGGCCAGCCAGTCCGCCCAGCGGCGCTGGTCCAGACAGGCGGCCTCGTCAGACACGAGCTGGGTGCAGCGCGCCAGTAGATCAGCCGGCATGGCCGTTTCCGCGGGTGGCTTCCTGACCCTGGCTCATGAGGGCCAGCCAGCGCCGGTACTGGCCCTGAAAAATAATCTCGTCCTGAAAGTTGCCGCTGCTGGCGATCGGTTGCAGGCCAACCGAGCGGGCTTCGGCATCGGCACCCGACACGGTCCGGCCGGTGCCACGTACATAGCCCTGCTGCCAGCGCACCTGGTGGCCGTTAAAGCCGCGCTGGCAGGCCTCGAACGCAGCCAAGTCGTCCGGGGTACCAACCCCGCTGGCGTTGAAAAAGTCTTCGTACTGACGCAGCCGGTGCGCCCGCGTCTCGGGAGCCTCGCCCACCGGCGCAAGACAGTAGGTCGAGACCAGGGTCTTATCGACCGCCAGCGGGATGACGACCCGAATCTGAGCAGAGATCTGATCCATCAGAAACACGTTGGGGTAGAGCAACAGGTTGCGCAGCCGTTCGACCATCCAGCGCGCCTGCGCTTCCCCATATTGGGCGCACAGGGCCTCCCGCTGGGCGTACGAGGGCCGGACCTGCGGGTTGGGGTAGTCGGTCCACAGCAGGGTGTGGCCGTTGCCCAGGTCGTAACAGCCGGTCGCACTGGTCGGGGCGTCCAGACGTTCGGCGTCCAGGGATTGCACCTCATCCGTGCCCGAGCGCGCCCGGCGCTGGACGACACCCACAAAGGTGCGGTGGACCACGTCGAAATGATAGCCGTCTACACCGTTTTCCACCTGGAGTTTCCAGTTGCCGTGATAGGTGTAATCCGCGCTACCGGCGACCACCTCCCAGCCGTCCGGAGCCTGGTCGGCCAGCATGTCAATGATCGGCAGGGCCGCGGCCAGGTGATCTTCGAGGGCGGGTACGTCGGCATTGAGCGAGCCGAACAGAAAGCCTTTGTAATTGGCCAGCCGGGCGATGGGAGTGAGGCCGTGCGGCTGCTCCTCGAACGCGGTCGGATAGGCACCATTGGCATGGTCCTTGATGCTGATCAGCCCGCCGGCAGTATTGAACGACCAGCCGTGATACGGACAGGTCAACACCCGCTGGTTTCCGCGTTTGAGCAGGCATACGGTGGCCCCTCGGTGCGGGCAGGCGTTAATGAACGCGCCGATCTTCCCGGCCTTGTCGCGCATGAGGAGGACCGGCTGGCGGCCCATGCTGGTCGTAAAAAAATCGTGGGGCCGGGCAAGCTGGCTCTCGTGCGCCAGGTAGGTCCAACTGCCCTCGAAGATGTGCTGCATCTCCAGGTCAAAGACGCGCGGGTCCCGGAATACGTCCCGGTCCACCGTAAACACGCCCTGCTCGGGCTGGTCCATAATGTAGTCATGCACGTCCCGATCAAGGTCTCCCATCGGTTGCCGGTCGTTCAAGCCGGTACCGGATGCAACTGAGCCAACAGTCTGGATGCTCATGTCTGCAATTCCTCCCGAATCGTTACGTTTCCGGTCACAGTCCCCTGTCAAACTGTGGCCCGGTTCGGGTTGACTGTCAACCATGGATGTTCAACACGGGCTACGCAGGCAGCCCCACACTACCGCCCGCTTGAGACAACATCGTAGGCTTCAAGTTTGGGCGCGGCCATCTCGGCGTCAAAATGGGCCTGAGACCAGGGCCAGCTTGCCGGCACACCGTGCTTGTCCAGATACCAGCTATTACAGCCCGTCGCCCAGATCGATTTCTTGGCGGCCTGCGCGCGAGCTCGCTCGTAGTCGTCCGTGGCCGGGCGACTGGCACTGATTTCCCGGCACTCCCCCGTTCGTATTTTTTCCATGAGTTGCAGGATATAGCCCAGTTGCAGTTCGGCGATGCGGATCAAGGAAAAGTTACCGACCGGACCGTTGGGACCGTTCAGCATAAAAAAGTTCGGGAACTCCGGGACGGAAATTGAGAGATAGGCGACCGGGTGGTCCGCCCATACGTCGTCGAGATCAACGCCGCCCCGGCCGCGCACCAGAGTCGGCCGGATAAAACGGTCGGCCCGGAAGCCGGTCGCCAAGACAAGGACGTCCAGTTCGTGCAGTTTGCCGTCCTTGGTCCGGACGCCCTGGGGTTCGACAGCTTCAATGCCGGAGACCACGAGTTCCGCGTTCGGGTGCTGAATGCACTCATAGAAGTTGGGGGACAGAATCAAACGCTTACACGCCGCCCGATAATTTGGACGGAGTTTCTCGCGTAATTCCGGGTCTTTCACCGTATCTTCAAGGTTGGCCAGGCAGACGGCCTCAATCTCCTTCATCTCGGGGGAATCAGAATCAATGACCGCCTTACTAAAATTTTCAAAAAACTCCTTCTGTTCTTCGCGTAATGCGTAGATTTTCTGGAGGTCGTTGGCAAACGCAGCGCGCTCGGCAGCCGCGTAGGCGTCGTTCTCCATTTTGAAGACCCACTGCGCGGTCCGCTGGAATAACGTGTAGCGGGCCACGCGCTCAACCAGGGCAGTGGTAATCTGGATGGCAGTCGAGCCGGTGCCGATCACACCGACACGCGCGCCGTCCAGCGGGACACTGTGGTCCCACTCGGCGCTGTGGAAGTGCGCACCCTCGAAGGTGTCGAGACCGGGGAAGTCCTGCCTATTGGGATGGTGCAGGACGCCGGTGGCGGCAATGATGATATCCGCCTGGTCTTCACGTCCCTTACTGGTCCGAATCTGCCAGCGGCCGTCAATGAATTCGCAGGCCGTAATCTCTTCCTCAAAGCGGACGCGGTCTACAACGGCGTACTTCCGAGCGATATTCTCGAAATAGGTCCGAATCTCAGGACCCGGGGCAAACACCTGACTCCAGTCCGGGTTAGGCTCAAAAGAGTAGGTATACGAATGCGCCGGTACGTCGCAGGCCAGTCCCGGATAGGTGTTCGCCCGCCAGGTGCCGCCCAGGGCGTCTGACTTCTCATAGATGACGAAATTATCGTAGCCGGCCTCACGAAACTTGATGGCGGACAGAATGCCGGCCATGCCCGCGCCAATAATAACGATACGTGGGTCTTGCAGGGTACGTTCGATATCTGGGGTGTTGGGATTGGGGTTGCTCATATCCGTTTTTCCTTTCCTTCCTCACACAAAGCGCGGGCTGGTGTACACGGGCAGGCCGAAGGTTCGCCGGCCGAGCAGGGCTTTGCCTTCCATGCCGGCAAAGGGCTGATGAATGACCGCGGCCCGCACGTCTCGGTACATCTGTTCCATGGGATTCTTCTTGAACAGGGCCGCGCCGCCGACCATGCGCATGGCCTTATCAACGACCTGAACGCAGGATTCCATTACAAACTGAAAACAGGAGATCAGATTGATGAGGTCTTCCTGGGTCCGCACGTTAACGTCATCGTGGGCGGCAACGGCCCGATGCAGCATGGCGCGCGCCGAGCGCAGGCCGATTTCCATGTCCGCAGCCAGGAGTTGATTGCTCGGATAGTGGGTCATGGGCTGGTCAAACGGCTGCTGGGTGCGTCCGGCAACCCAGTTCATGGCGTAATCGCGCGCCGCCTGGGCCAGACCGATATAACACGCCGGTCCGGAGGCCACCCACCATGAGGCGGTAATGTCGGCGATGGCGTCCCAGCTTTGGGCCGGTCGTAACACCGCGGCCTCGTCAGGGACGAACACATTATTCCAGACCACGTCATTGCTCTGCGAAGAACGGATGCTCATCGTGTCCCAGTTGGACTGAATTTCGACGCCCTCATCCGTGGTCGGAAAAAAGCACAGCAGGCATTGCGGACCGTTATCCGGGTCTTCATAACGGGCGGTCGTCAGCAGATAATCGGCTCCCGCAGACATGGTGCCGAAGCCGCTTTTGCCGTTCAGCCGGTAGCCGCCGTCCACTCTGGTCGCCTGACGGGTGGTGTCATTGATGCCGGCAAAGCCGACCGAACTGTTCATTTTTGGATCGCTGACCGGTCCCCCGAAAATCAGGCCGTCGGTCACCGTTGCCCTGAGCATGGGCTCCAGAGCGTCCACCTGTGGCCCCTCACCCTTCTGATTGAGCCGCCACAAGTCGGCCAGAATGGCGACCACGATATGGTGCATATTGACGGCGATGGCCATGGGCAGGTCGCCGTAGGCCAGCCGTTCCTGGGCCAGCGCAATATCGAGTGGCGTGGCACCGGCGCCGCCCAACTCTTCCGGCACGATGAGCGCGGTATAACCAGACGCCTTCATGGCTGCCACATTTTCATGCGGGAAGCTGCTATCCGCGTCGTGCTCGGCCACCCGTAATTTGAAATCGTCGGCATGCTCCGCGGCCATATCAATAAGGCGCTGTTGACGCTCGGTTGGATTCGTTGTCATGTCTGAGACCTCCTTGCTTTCCATGTAATCTTGTCAAATTGTTCTAACTGGACAAGCGTCAAGTTTGTATCAGAGAAACTGGACAAACGTCAAGTTTCACATCATCATCCGTTCCCGCATGACTGCCCAC
The DNA here is from genome assembly GCA_022820725.1 of Candidatus Binatia bacterium. Classification (GTDB taxonomy): domain Bacteria; phylum Desulfobacterota; class Binatia; order Bin18; family Bin18; genus Bin18. Next base: position 30,060 of record JAJEFA010000018.1, on the reverse strand, counting down.
TCGACTCGCGGCACTTGTCGCTGGGTCCCGGTCCAGCCGCCCCAGGGCAAGGCCGAGTGGCTAGCCCGTCAGGGCCGTGCTACACACACGATAGGAGGGCAGATTATGACACAGCCATCAACTTCCACCACCCAGGAGCAGCCGAGCTATGACTGGCCCGCGCTGATCGATGAACTCAACCGCCGTCTCCACCTGCGCGCTACACCGATCGGCATGAAGTGGTTCACCTCGATTGAGGATATGGAGGCGGTTCCCAGAATCCGGCGTCCCAAGAATATCCACACCGCCGACCAGCTCGTCGCCCAAGCCGCCCGGCTCAACTGGACTGTCGGCCTGACGGTAAAGGACCTGGTCGGCAGCCAGTGCTCGGCTGTGTTGGGTCTCGCCCCCCAGGACGAGGAGTGGCGGTGCGGCAAAACCATGGCCGGAGTGTGGTTTGAGACCGAGCAGGACTCGGCCGCACACCAACAGGCTATGGATGTCGTGCCTTACGGCCGCTATCAGGCCCTGGCGGTCTCGCCGCTGGTGTCGGGTCGGCTCAACCCGCCGGATATCTGTCTGATTTACGCCACCCCGGCCCAGATGATTCTGCTGATCAACGGCCTGCAATGGACGGGCTATAGAAAATTGCAGTGGGGCAGCGTGGGCGAGTCGGCCTGTGCGGACTCCTGGGGGCGGGCCAAGCTGACCGGAGAGCCGAGCGTCTCGATTCCGTGCTATGCCGAGCGGCGCTACGGGGGCGTGCTTGAGGATGAACTGCTGATGGCCATGCCGCCCCACTACCTGCCGAAAACCCTGGAGGGGCTGGCCCGGCTGGCCAAGAACGGGCTGTCCTACCCTATTCCCCAGTACGGCATCCAGAGCGACGCACGAGCGGGCCTGGGCTTCAGCTACAAAGACGTTAAGTAGGCCGCAGGGTGTGAACCGAGCTCGCCTGATGGAATAATTCAGATCGTTGTTCTCATTCGGGAGGGATACCTAGCTCAAGGGGCAAAAACGAACGGGAAAGAGTCTTTTATCGGACAAGCATCCCTGACCTCACAACCTCAGGATCATCTGGTGTTTATTGGCGCGACGTTTGACCGCCCGGCGCTTCTTGCTGCGCTCGACTCTTGTCTCGTACCACCCTAGAGCCACGGTAATCCGGGTCAGCTTGACAATCCCCCGACCATTGTTGTAATAAAGTTTCTATTGCAATCATTATGCAATAATAAATTCTCACGCACCGAATAAAAGGGGAAGAAAAAATGAATAGATATCTTTTAGCCGCGGTCGTTTTCACCATAAGTGCGGTTCCGGCCTTTGCGCACCACCCGCTCGGTGGCGGGTCAATGGAAACGCTCACCGACGGGCTCTTATCCGGCGTTGGACATCCGCTCTTGGGCTTTGATCATCTTTTCTTCGTCATCGCCGTTGGCATTGCGGCGCTTTACACCGGCCGCGCGCAACTGGCAACGGCCGCGTATATTGGTGCGATGATGCTTGGCTGCCTGCTGATGAGTTTTGGCATTGGCCTTCCTGTCAAGGAATTTGTGATCGGCATTTCGCTTCTCGTTGTCGGCGGCATCCTTTTGTCCGGTCGTACCACGGGTCTTACTCCGGCTGTTGGACTTTTCGCGGTTTTCGGCCTTTTCCACGGATCAGCCTTTGGCGACACGATCGCGGCCCAGGAAGCAGGGGCTGGCGTGGCCGTTCTGGCGGGCTATTTGGTCGGGCTTGGCCTTCTGCAATACGGCTTGGCACTCCTGGCCGGATTTGTTGTTCACAATCTGCTGAAGGCGACCGAGGCCAAACATATTCATGCCCGCCTCGCCGGCGCTGTTGTTGCCGGTGTCGGCGCGTTTCTCATGCTTGAGAATATCGAAGGCCTCGTCTTCAATATATTGGGTCTGGCTGTCTAGGAATCCCAAGCCAGACCCCGGACCGGGCCCGCCGCATGGCCGAGGAGTCAGCATGATCGAAACTGTCTCATCCGTAATGTCGACAGGAGGAGTCGCATGGTCGGCACTGAGAGTAGTAAAATCGTCTATGACGTAGTGGTCGTCGGCGCCGGTGCCGCAGGCGTGGGGGCCGCGGTGGCTCTCAAGCATGCTGGCATCGAGAACTTCATAGTTTCCGAGCGTCGCACGGTCGGCGCATCGTTCGCCTCATGGCCGGCCGAGACTCGCTTCATCACGCCCTCGTACCCAACCAATTCGATTGGCATGATCGATTTGAACTCGATCGCGATTGGAACTTCACCCGCGTTCAGTCTGGGGGTCGAGCATCCGACGGGTAAAGAGTACGTGAGATATTTGCGTGCAGTCGCACGATTCTTTGAGGTACCTGTACGCCCGGATACCGACGTGATGCGGGTAACAAAGGTTGGCGACGGCTTTCGCCTCGATACGGCCGACGAAACCTTGCAAGCCAAGCACGTCATTTGGGCCGCTGGCGAGTTCCAATACCCACGCTTAAGCGGGTTTGTTGGTAGCCAATTGTGTCGCCACACCGCGACCATCGCCAGCTATGAAGAGCTTGACGGTGACGACTTTATCGTTGTGGGTGGCTACGAAAGTGGTGTCGACGTGGCCTACCACCTGGCGTGTCGCGACAAACGAGTGCGGTTGTTCGACAAGGGTTGCCCGTGGGAGGACGAGAGTTCCGATCCCAGTGTCGCGCTTTCCCCGTTTACGCTCGAACGGATGCGTGAAGACCGGTTTGTTGAGCAAGTAGAACTGTTTCCGCACACACCTATCGAATCGGTCACTCGCGTGGACGCCATGTATGAAGTCACGGCTCGGGACGGGCAGCGGTTTCAGACCCGCGTGCCGCCACTATTGGCAGGTGGATTTGGGGGGAGTCACAAGTTAGTCGCGGATTTGTTTGAACGACGCGACGATGGCTCTCCGCTTCTGAGCGAACACGATGAATCGACCATCGTACCGGGAGTGTTTCTCTGCGGCCCCGCAGTTCGCCATAACAATTACGTCTTCTGCTTTATCTTCAAGTATCGACAACGATTCGCCGTGGTCGCCAAAGCAATTGCGACCTCGTTAGGGCTGCCGGCGAAAGATTTGGAAGAGTACCGAAATTGGGGCATGTATCTCGATGACCTCTCCTGCTGTGGGGCGGAGTGCGTATGTTGACGGGAAACGACGAAGGGGCCGGCACGTCTGGCGCTGGGCGAAGCCGACGAGCCAGGGTGCGGAGCATCGAATGGCTCGGACAAACGGCTGCCAGCGTTTGCTGGATTGGCAGCATGCTGACTTACGGGCTCAGATCCGGTGGGGATTGGTTGCAGTTGTTTGCTGCATCCGCATGGCTGTTGGCCAACATCGCAGCGATTGCGACTGCCGAGGCTGATTGAGATGTCAGTAGCACTTCAAGGAGTCGGTCAGCTCGTCTCCATCGGCCGCAACCTCGACGAGCAGAGCATGTGGCAGGAGTTCGCAGCATGTCTGATTTGAATGTCGACAGCCCGAGGGGTGTTCTTCGCCGGGGCTGGTCTGCGGCGGTCGGTGACTACGCCATCGCCGGGGGTTGGAGCCTACGCGGTGAGGCGCTGATGGTCGATGATGCTGCGGGTGGCGTCTACGCATTCGACGGCAAGTCTGGCGCGACCGCCTGGGCGCGGCGCGGGGTTCATGAAGGCGGTGTGCTCGCGGTGGCGATCCACCCAAGCGGAACCGCGTTCGCTACGGCCGGCCAGGACAGACGAGTCTTAATCTGGAGTGCCGCCGAAGGTCGGGTAAGCCGGGCTATCGACGTCGGCAGCGGTTGGGTAGAAAACGTGGCGTGGTCGCCGGACGGTCAATGGCTGGCGGCCTCCTGCTCCCGGCAGGTTCGTGCGTATGGTGCGGACGGCACGGAGGTTTGGCGGATAGGATGAACAAAGGCCCGAATTGCTCGCGCACGCGCAGCTACGCCAAGGCCTCGTCTTCAATATGTTGGGCCTGGCTGTCTAGGAATCCCAATTGACAGATGACACGGATCCTCTACCCTCGCGGAAGCAGCAGATCCGGTCTGAGCACGGTTTGATGGAGAGAGAGTGCATTCACGGTTGCTTTGGAGACCATCACCGCGTTTGCGTTTTTACGCGCCAGGCTTTGAGCCAGGTCAGCCACCGTAGACCGGAGTTTTTCCTGCTTCACCACCTGATTCAGCATCCCGACGGATAATAAATCGTTTGCGCTGTAGTGGCGGCAGGTCAGGATCATTTCCTTGGCCCGTGCCGGTCCCACATGGGCCGCGAGCAGGGTCACCATGGACGGACTCAGTGGGGCTCCAAGGTCGACTTCAGGAAGCCAGAACTCCGCCCCTTCTACGGCAATTCGCAGATCGCAGCCCAGCACCAGCCCCCAGCCTCCCCCAACCGCATAGCCATTCACCGCCGCAATCGTGATTTGCTCAAGGTGGACCAATGTTGCCAGGACACGCTCCGTCAGACGCGCCCGGCGAGGAGCGAATTCTCGAAAGATCTTTTCGCGTTCAGCCGGATCGCTGACGCCTTTCGTGAGCGAAAGATCCGCACCAGCGCAGAACGTATTGCCTGAGCCAGTGAGGATCAGGATCCGGACGGCGGCATCGTCCCGGAGTTGGCATAATAGGCTCTCCAACTCCAGCAGAATGTCTTCGTTTAATGGATTACGTTTTTCCGGTCTATTGAAAGTGAGGATTGCAACACGCTCTGCTTTTTCCAGTAAAAAATGCCTTGGCATCCTGCCTCCCTGGCGAATACGATACAATTTCCTGATGTCGAATCGCTCGGACAGACAACCTCAGACACCTCCGTCGGGCTCTCAACCGAAAGGGAGTTTTTGAAATGTTCAGAAATCCAACGCTGTTATCGGACTCCTACTCCTTTAAGTAGCTGTCGTCCTGGCCTGCGTAACGAATGCCGTGGTTGTGGCCGCTGTGGACCTCCGTTCCCTTTAAGACCGCGGTTTTTCGCCTAAACTCAAATTTCACACCATCGTTCAGTATTTTTCCAACGTTCTCATACTGCCATGCACTCACCGTCTTCGCATGCGGACGGGCGGCCATTGTCTCAAACCATGCCCTGACTTTCGGGTGCTTCTTCCACACCCCGTCCGGAATGATCTTCCCGGCGTCATGAGAAACGAGATCTTGGTGAGCGGTCAGATCCGCATAGCTGATCTCGTCGCCACACACATAAGCACGGTCTTTGAGCCAGTAGGTCTCGAGCAGGTCAAGGGACTCATGCAGAATATAGCGCCCCTTCTTTATCTCCGCGGAAAAGTCCTTATCGTACCCGTAGATCATGGGGGCGAAGATCGCCCAGTGGAACGCCCCTCCTCCGAGACGGAGCGTGTAGGCGTACCATTGGAGAAACTGCTGAATAAGCCCTCTTTGTTGTATGTCACGCCCGAACCAGTGATCGGGACAGTTAAACTTCTCGTTCAAGTAGAACGCAATGGCCGCACTTTCCCAGATCACGAAGTCGCCATCAACGAGAATCGGCACCTGCCCAGTCGGGTTGTACTTGTCCCTGAACTCCGGCCGCTCATTGATATCGGTGGTGATATCGACCAACTCGAGTTCAAAGGGAATGTCGTTCTCCAGCATGAACTGATGCGCCGCGCGGCACGGCTGTGACGCAGGATGGTGCAGGTAACGTAAGGTCGTGCTCATGGTAAGCTCCTCCCTCTTCCGTTGTTATCGATGTCGTTATTAACTTGCCCTCTTGCGAGGCATTGTCGACTTGTGAAGCAGCTTGTCAAGAGGTAAACCCAACACGAGCGCATTTGCACGGCGGCATTTCCTAGTTTATTGAAATGGCTGATAGGCGAAGTGCAATTTCCAGAGAGGAGGATGAATTCTCATGACGCTTTACGCAGATTCTCGCTACCCCGTTTCTCCTACGATTGAAACCCTACATGTTGACGAAATGCAGTCCTATGCGCGCAGCGGGACGTGGGGCACCGCCGCCCAAAGAACCGCCATTGCCGCCACTGCGCGCGTCGCGCAATGCGAACAAGGCTTACAAGCAGTAGTTGACGCTGAGAAGCTGGCGGCGCGGGCCAAACTCCCTGACGCGGCAGTGCGATTGGCGCGCGCAGTTGCGGTTGATTCGCACAACATCGACCGTAAGTTTTGCCAGGATATACAAGCTCAGGGTGTGAGCGAGGGCGCGTACGTTGAAATCGTCGCGCTGGTGTCACGACTCTCCAATATGGACGTCTTTGCCCGCGGTCTCGGCATACCGCCCCGAAAATTACTGGAGCCCATCGACGATACGCTCCCCTCTTTCGAACGCCCCGCTGAAGCCGTCGATGAGGGCTTCTTTACCGCGAGTGTACCCAGCGCTCCGGAAGGTGGTGCATTGGCCGAATCGTTATACGGAAAGGGTCCGGCGGGGAATGTTTTCCGCGCCGTGAGCCTCGTCCCTGATGAAGCCCGTCGTGTGATTGCCCTGGTCAGTCAGCAGTATTTCGGAGCTGAGCATCTGCTTGATTTTCACGCTACATCAGACCACGCACTTTCGCGAGCACAAATAGAACTCGTCGCAACCAAAGTTTCGGAATATAACCAGTGTTTCTACTGAACCACCTGGCATGCCCATCTGCTCCGGGAGAGTGGAAGAGCTCACAATCGAAACTACGAGTTGGCTGGTGCAATCGATGCAAATATTGACAGCGGTGTGGAACACGGGTGCGAACTCGTGAGATTCGCCGGTGCGTTGATGAAACCCGATACCGCAGAACTGGCGGCCGCACGTGAGGCCGTTGCCGAGCGATTAGGCCCCGAGGCGGTCACAACAGCGTCGATCATTGGCGGCAACTTCAGCATGCTGGATCGCGTCGCCAATGCGATTGGCATCAGCGTCGATGCGATGATCGTGAAACCCACCTCGGATTTTCGGGAAGCGCTGGGGATCAACACGTTCCCATCTGCGGTGAATACACTCGGATAAGGCGTTGCATCGTGTGAGGCCCCTGGAAGGGGCTGGAGGATTCCCGTCTCATTCTGACGACTCCCGCTCACATGTAGATCCACCGGCACGTCGTGGATACAAGACCGCATCTATTCAAGCAGGACCAAATATTTTCGCCATGACGAAAGGAGCAAAATAATGAAGACAGGCTGTTTATTTGACTTTCGGAACCCGCCCCAATGGGCGCAACCCTACGCCGACCTGTATAACGATACCATCGACGATATGGTGGCCGTTGAAGAGCTCGGCTTTGATACCGCGTGGACGACGGAGCACCACTTTCTTGAGGATGGCTATCTCCCCTCCCAGCTCGCCGTCCTCTCGGCGGTGGCTGCCAGAACACAGCGTATCGGTCTCGGCACCTTCGTCTTACTCCTCCCCCTGCACGACCCCGTTCGCGTCGCCGAAGACGCAGCGGTCGTTGATCTCATTTCGCGTGGACGGCTCATTCTTGGCCTGGGCCAGGGCTATCGCGTAGGCGAGTTTACGGGCTTTGAAAAAGATCACAAGCGACGAGGCTCGGCCCTGAGCGAAGGCATCGATATTCTGCGCAAGTCGTGGTCCGGGGAAACATTTTCTCATGCCGGGAAGTTTTGGAGTTACACAGACATTATGGTGACGCCGACACCAGCCCAGCCTGGAGGGCCGCCCCTGATGGCTGGCGCGCGCAGTAAAAAAGGCATTCAACGCGTGGCACGCATGGACTGTCATTTCCTGCCCATAGGTAACACCGAGGATATTGATATTTACCGGACGGCCTGTACCGACCTCGGCCGCGAGCCTGGCCAGGTCCGTATCCTGCGTTCGTGCTATGTGACCGAAAAAGATGACAGCGAGTTAGAAAAAGTCTGGCCACACGTTAATTACCAGGTCGATTATTACGCCAAGTGGATGCATGAAGCCAACGACAAACCTGAAGATCGCACGAACACGTCGGATGGATTTCGTGACCTGAGTAATTTCTTCACTGGACCGCCACAGAAAGTGTTGGACGAGATTAAGGCGTTTGAAGCGGAGTCGGGCATAGATGAACTCGTACTGTTCTTCCATTTCCCCGGCATGGATCGCACCGTATCGCGGGGGTCTATGCAGCGCTTTGCCGCCAACGTCCTCCCCCATCTGGGCTAAACAAGAATATGCTGCGTGTCGGGTATTCCTTCCGGGGAATCTTGGCACGCAGCAGCTTTCCCCGGCTGTCACTCGGCGGTCGGCTTATTGCCGAGCCCCCCTCTTGCGCCGAGCACCGGAAGAATCGGCACGAGAACCACGCTGAACAGTCCCGGCACAAAAGCCATCCAGCCGACGACTTTATTGATTGGTTCTGCTCAGAACGGCACCGGCATGTCCGGGTCGGACGTATCAAGCAAAGGAATAGGCGCGTCAGGTGCTAAGTGTTTATGCGCCTTGACCCAATCCTTTTGCCACTGCGGGTCTTCGTCGTAACGCGGGTTGTGCCCTGGGCACATGGCGCGTAACAGGGATGGACCAACGTTCCAGAGGAGGGCGCCCATCTCTCTGGCGAGTTCGAGCATGGTACCGGGCTGACCCCACAGGCTGTCCTTGCGCAGCGCTTCCCGCATGGCTATGAGGCCGTAGCCGAGCACATGAAAACTGCCGTGCAGGACGCCGATTGCCCGCTTCAGATAGCGGCCCGAACAGGCCATATAGGTGTCATAGGCGACGGTTTTGTGCTCCGTTTCCTCGACCATATGCATCACCCAGAACGAGGAAACCCATGGGCAATTACCGCCCCATAGTGCCCAGCGTTTCGTGGTCATCCAGCGGGTAAAGCCCGCCGTCATGGTCTCGAACCCGGCGTTGTAGGCGAGCTGGGTCTCCAGACTGCGCGTTTGCAGACGGGCGTAAGACCGCTCCATACGCTGCTCGATTTCGACCAGCTCGGGATACCCGTTTTTCTTGATGAGTTCGTTGAGACGCCGGTGACACACGTAGTGACGGCCCTCCTGGCCGCAGAACCCTCTGATGTCTTCCTGAAGACGTTCATCCTTAATGAGCGGAAGCGCCTGCCGGATCGACTGGATCAAATAGGGTTCAAGATACGGCATCGTCAACGAAAAGCCGTTGAACATATGCGATCTGACCACCGAATTCTTCGCCCATTTGGGGTCGAGATCGTCGGGAAAGTCGAAGTTGAACGCCCTGACAACGATTGCATCAACGGGCTTAGGCTCGTAGCGGTATTTCGGATTGGGCGCTACTGCTTCGGTCATCGCCGACGCCCTTGACTCTTTGAGCATCTCCCCTCCAGGGCTCTTGCCTTCAGTCCTACACTGATATCTTCAAAACTGGACAAATGTCAAGTTTAAGATCATAATGCACTCTATGGCCCTTACTGCACGCATAGGACGCCCGCCTGGGGCAGACGGTGAGGCAACGCGGGAAACCATTCTGAAGGCCGCACTCGAAGCCTTTGCCGAGGCCGGCTACGAGGCCATGTCCGTGCGTGCGTTAGCCCGCCGGCTGGGCGTCAGTCACAACCTGATTCACCATCATTTCGAGTCCAAGCGACAACTCTGGTATGAGGCCATAGATTTTGGGCTCGGTCGGCGGGCAAGTGAAATCCGCCAGTTTCTGGAGATACCCGAGTCCAGTCCGCAGGATATGATTGCCGGATTTTGTGAAGGGCTACGCCGCTTCATTCTGCTCGGCGCCCACCTGCCGGCTATCCCTCGGATTCTGCTCCATGAATTTGCCGAAGGGGGAGAGCGGCTCGACTATATCTACGACCAGCATCTACAACCCCTGGTCGAAGGGGCGATTCGCTTCCTCGAGCGGCTGGGTGATATCAAGGCGAGCGAGGTTGATGCCCGCAGCTTTGTCCTCCTGATTGGCACCAGCACCCTCTCTCTCTTCAATCAGTCAGCGTTTGCCGAGAAGATTGGCGGTTCCGACCCGTTCTCCGAAGAAGTGGTCGAGCGGCATATTCGGACGGTCACGCGTATTGTGCTAACCGGAGTGTTAGCAGAACCTGTGCCCGGCTACAAACGCTAGGTGCTTTTCCGTTTCGCTCAGGAATCCTTTTCCTTCATCCGGTTCACATCGTCCGGGTTGATCAGGTCCGGGGCGGTCCAACCCTCGATATCGTATTCCGCCATACACTGATCGACAAATGATTTGAGTTGGTCCGCGCGGCCCATTGCTATAGCCGCGGGCACGTTTTCGAGTTTAATGTTCTCGTAGTTGCCGGCGTAGTTGCGTTCGTACAGTTCGTGCCGCCCACCAAACTCGGTCCCGATCGCGTCCCACAGAATCTTGAGCAGCTTGACGCGCTCCAGCGCATCGTAATCGTTGGAGCCACGTAAATATTTCTCCAGATAGGGCTGGAGCTCCGGCGTTTTGAAGTCTTTCGCATGGGAGTTGAGATAGATCAGGCCGCTCGAAACGGTTTGCTCGATAATCTCTTTGATGCGGGGGTAGGCGACCGGAGCCAGGACGCGGTAGGCCAGGCCGTACTCCGTGTTGGGCTGGAGGGCACCATTGACCCATGGCTCGGGGGTCTTGGTCATTGCCTCGGTCAGGCCCCAGAACATATGGCGCCAAGCCAGCACCTCACCGACCTGGACCTGGGCGCTACGCTGGCCCTGTATGCCAAGCGCGTCGAGCGCTTTCAGCAGGACTCCGGCCAGAAAGTCCAACTTCACCGCGAAACGCGTGCAGCCGTGCAGGGTAAAGCGCGGGATAAAACCCGAGCCGGGGAAAAAGGCGTTGGCCTTATCCAGATCGCGATAGACAAACAGATTCTCCCAGGGGATGAGAACCTTGTCCAACACCAGAATGGCGTCGTTCTCGTCCAGTCGGGAAGACAAGGGATAGTCGAACGGGCTGCCCACGGTGGCGGCGTGCAATTCATACGACGGGCGACAGATGAGCTTCACGCCCTTGCTTTCCATAGGGATCATGGCAAACAGCGCCATCTCGGGCTTGCCCAAAGGCGTCGGGCCGTAAAAGCCGATGAAATTATGGTGCGTCAGGGCAGAGCCGGTTGCGACGACCTTGGCGCCGCTGACAATAACCCCCGCGTCGGTTTCTTTTTCCACCTGCACATAGACGTCTTTCACCTCGTCAGGAGATTTTTCCTTATCGACCGGCGGGTTTACCAGGGCGTGGTTGAGAAACAAACAGCGTTCCTGGGTGTGGCGATACCAGCGTAACGCGTTGTCCTGATACGGCGCATAGAATTCGGCGTTTGCGCCCAGGGTGCCGGTCAGGCTGGCTTTGTAGTCCGGCGAGCGTCCCATCCAGCCGTAGGAGATACGCGCCCACTCGGCAATGGCATCCCGGCTGCCAACCAAGTCTTTCTGACTCTTCGGCACCTTGTAAAACTTGTGTGTGAACCCACCGTTCCCCGTATCGGTCGGCGTACTGAGCGTCGGCCCTTTTTGCGGGTCGTGCAGCGCATCATACATGCGCGCCAGCATGCGGGCGGAATTCCGAAAGCCAGGATGCTGGGTGACGTCTTTGACGCGCTCGCCATAGATCCAGACCTCTCGGTCATCCCGCAGGCTGTCCAGAAACTCTTGACCGGTCAGAGGTCTTTGTCCGCGCTCACTATCGGGTTGCGACCTGGGGTCGGCGGCCTGTGTCTGTTGGCTCATCGTCTGTCCTCCAAGCTCACCTGCTGCGGTCTGTTTCTGTCTATAGTGCGGACCATATTTCGGCAAGTTCGAGTGCACCGGAGCGGCTGCCCCAGCCACCTACGGCCGAAACTGTAACGCCCTGGGCACAAGTCGCGTCGGCTGAGACACGACTTGATACGCGGTTTCCACCCACTCACAAATATAGCGACGGGTATCCCTGGGATCGATCATTTCTTCGATCTGGAATTTGTTTAACGGGCCGAGCGGTCCCCGTACGCTCTCGATCCGGGCGTCGAGTTCCGCGCGAAATGCGACTGGGTCGTCCGCTTCTGCCAACTGCCGTTTATAGGCCGCCTCGATACCGCCTTCGGGCGGAATCCCGCCGACATCCGCCGCCGGCCAGGTGACGCGCATCGAGGGCTCCGAGCGCGGGGTGGCGTAATTATTCCCGGCCACGCCGAAACTGCGACGCATCAGAACGGTGAAGATGGGAACCCTGACCTGGGCGAAGGCAATCATCCATTCCGCCCCTTTGCGAATCGTGCCCGTCCGCTCGTGCTCCAAGCCGACCGCGAAGCCGGGATTATCGATCAAGTTCAAGAGCGGCAGATGGAACAGGTCGCACAAATCCAGGTGCCGCGTCAGCTTGTCGCAACCGTCAGCGGTGAGCGCACCACCGTTGGCGTGCTGGCTGTCAGAAGCAATCACGCCTAGAGGATAGCCGTTGAATCGTACAAACCCGGTCACCTGGTCGGTTCCCCACAAGGGACCGATCTCAAAAAAAGAGTCTCGGTCTGCCATCAACCGGATGGCCTTCCGAATATCAAAGGTCATGGTCCGTTTTCTGGCGATGAGGGTCGACAGTTCCTCTTCACGCCGGTCAATCGGATCGCTCGCATTTGCCGCGTGCACAGGCGGCACCTCATACACGCTGGAGGGCAGATAGGACAGAAAGGTCCGCGTCATTTCCATGGCTTCTTCTTCGGACCCTGCCAGGTTGTCTACCGAGCCGTTTGTACAGTGAATATGCCAGCCGCCGAGTTCCTCCTTGGTGATATCGTAGCCCATAGCATGCGAAACGACCGGTGGTCCGGCGACAAAGAGTTGGGCGATATCGCGCACCATCACTGAAAAATGACCCAGGACGGCCTTGGCCGCGCCAATGCCGACCACGCTGCCGAGCAGCAGATTGACCACCGGTATGGTCGCTAACTGCTCGGTATACATGGTGCTGCCCAGGTGGCCGGGTAGATACGATCCGCCCCCGCCGGCCACCCGTGGCCGGCCGGCTTTGATTGCCCCCGAGCTCTCCCTGGCGCTGCTCTCGCCCTCTTTTTTCTGTGCCGGCACCATGGCCGCGACGCTGCCCCCACCGGACGAGCCGTCCAGCAGCCGGATCGAGGGCATACGCATTTCTGTTGCCAGGCGGTCCAGGTAGCCGCTCTTGGCAGCGATCGCCCCATCCGCGTGGCCCCCCCGGGACGTGAAATCGTCGGCACACACCACGACACCCCGCCGATCTATTTTTCCCCAACCACCAACACTGTTTGCAGGGGTAAAGCCGGTGATTGTGCCTTCTTCATCATAGGATGCGAAACCGGCGACACTGCCGACCTCTCGAAAGGAGCCTTCGTCCAGCAACAGATCAATCCGCTCCCGGCAGGTCAGCTTGCCGCGAGAGCGTTGGCGTACCACACCGGGATCGTTGGAGCCGGGCGCCAGCCGCTGTTTGGCAAATTGTTGAAGGAGCGTAACCTCTCCCAGCACCTTCTCCCACGGTTGTGCACTCTCTGTCTCCTGAGGAGTGTCAACGTGTGCCGGAGACACAACGGCCACCACCTGTCCTGCGGCGACGGTGTCTCCGGCTTGGAGCGGCTGTAGTGCGACTATGACACCGGCGTAGCCTGCCGTGACCATGGTCTCCATCTTCATGGCGCTCACGACCAGCAGCGTGTCACCGGGTGACACCCTATCACCCACGCTCACGCGAACCTCCACCACAGAACTCTCCAGGGGACAGTGAATGGCTTTCTGACCCTCCGCTACCTCTAGGGCCGACAGGCGTGAAGTCTGTGCGGCACCCTGCTCCGGAGCCGTAACGCCCAGCTTGGCAGCCTGTTGCTCCAACAAAGCGAGCGCGCTGCCTTCAGCCGCGGAGAAAGAGACGGTGTTCAGCTCCGGGGTCTCCGCCAATAATGACGTTCTGGCATCACCGGCCTGAACGGCCGGATGGGCGAATATGGCGCGCAGTTGGGGCACATTGGTTTGCAGACCACCAAGATGAAACTCACCAAGCGCTTGTCGCGTACGAGCAAGTGCGGCGGTGTAAGAACCGGACGTACAAATGAGTTTTGCCAGCAACGGGTCGAACTGCGGCGGTGGGGCGTACCCCAGATAGCCACACGCATCCACCCGAATACCCGCGCCCGAGGGTTCCTTATAGGCCGTGATATTCCCCGTACTCGCGGCAACGATACGGGCCTGCACGGCAAAACCGCGCGGCGTACCGACTGCGTGCTGGCCACCAAGACCGAGCGAAGCGAGCGTTTCACCTGCGGCGAGACGAAACTGGGCCTCAACCAAATCAATACCGGTGACCTGTTCGGTAACCGTATGCTCAACCTGAATCCGCGGATTACATTCAATGAAAAAATACTCGCCGGTCTCGGGCACAACCAGGAACTCGACTGTACCGGCATTCACGTATGCGGCTGCCTTCACAAGGGTGATCGCGGCGGTGAGCATCTGCTCTCGCAGCGTAGGGTCCAGCCCTGGAGCGGGTGCCACCTCAACGACCTTCTGGTGACGCAGTTGGACCGAGCAGTCGCGTTCGTGCAGATGGGTCACATTGCCCTCGGAGTCCGCCAGGACTTGGACCTCAATATGTCTGGGCCGCGCGATCAGTCTTTCGAGAAAGACGGCTCCGTTGCCAAATGCAGCCTGGGCCTCGCTGCGGCAGCGCTCAAATGCCTCGGCCATCTGCTCGGCCCTTGCGACGACACGCATGCCGCGCCCCCCGCCTCCGGCTGCAGCCTTGAGCATCACGGGATACCCGAGTTCGTGGGCCAGCTTGTCTGCTTCTCGGGCTGAGCCTATGGGCTCGCCGCTCCCAGGTACGACGGGAATGTCCAGCGACTCGGCGAGCGCACGCGCTCTGACTTTATCGCCGAATAAGGCCAGCGTCTCCGGTGACGGACCGATGAACGTAACTCCCTCGGCGGCACACAACGCGGCAAAGGCGGCATTCTCAGACAGGAAACCGTAGCCAGGGTGCAGACAATCACAGCCGCGCGATTTGGCGGTCTGTACGAGCGCGTCCGCGTTCAAATATGCCTCAACGGCATCTGCCGCCGTGCCGATCTCATGACTTTCTGTCATACAGCGGGTGTGCAGCGAAAACGCATCAATGGCCGGATACACCCCAACCGATTCCAGGCCCAAGGCCGATGCTGATTTGGCAATACGAATGGCGATTTCGCCCCGGTTAGCGATCAAGACGCGAGTATGCACTATCAGGTATCCCCCTCTCCGACTCCTTTTCTCCCCCATTCATTGCACGAGAATGTATCACAGGTGAAGGAGGGTAGCGGAAACGTCTGAGAAGCGGGATTGTCTCTCGCAGTATGTGCGCCTATCGTTAGCGGATCCATATCCGGACAAAGGAGCAAGGATGGAACTTGGACTCAAAGAGAAAATCGTCTTGATTACCGGCGCCAGCAAAGGTATCGGTCATGCGATTGGCGAAGAGTTTGCCAAAGAAGGCGCCCACTTGTCCATCTGTGCGCGCGGCGAAGACGCCTTGACACAGGCCGCCGAGGCCTTTCGCCGCCACGATGTCCAGGTCGTCTCGACGACCGCCGATATCTCGGATGCGGCGGCGATCCAGCGGGTCATCACCGCCACCCTCACTCACTATGGTCGTATTGATGTGTTGGTGAATAATGCGGGCCAGTCCTGGCTCGGCCGGACTTTGGAGACTCCAGATGAGGACTGGGAATACGCCTGGCGGGTCAACTTGCAAGGCGCTCTGCGTTTCACCCGTGGTGTGGTCCCCACGATGCGTCAGCATGGGGGCGGCCGGATCATCAATATTGCGACCGCGGGAGCAAAAACCATTCTCCTGCCTGGGATGGACGACTATATTACGGCCAAAGCCGGCCTGCTGGCTTTCTCCCGGAATATGGCGATTGAGCTGGCGCCCGATAATATCTTGGTGAATATCGTCTGTCCGGGGTTTATTAACGGCCCCATGCAGGACGGGCTCGCTGACAGCGCTATGCCGTTGTTGGGGATGCAGAGTCGGCAGGAAGTGCGCGATTTCTTAACTCAGTACAATCTCATCAAACGCTTTGGCGAGCCGGAAGAAGTTGCTGCGGTTGTCGTATTTCTCGCCTCCTCGCGCGCGTCATTCGTGACCGGGAGTATCTATGATGTGGATGGCGGCTACACGAAGTCGGTCATTTAGGCGCACATGGCCGCCTTTCAGCCGTAGCAACATAGGTATTGGAAAAGAAAAGTGGAGCCGATGAGAATTGAACTCACGACCTCTTGAATGCCATTCAAGCGCTCTCCCAACTGAGCTACGGCCCCACGGTATCAAACGAATGAAGGTTGGGTCAGTACGTCAGTGCAGGAATACTGCCATGTTCTCCGGTAGGCGTCAACTCGCAGACAGCCCTTACTGCGGACCAATGGCAATGGCAAACGGCTTCCTTCCGACCTCAATTGTGGCGACGACTTGTTGGGCAAGCGTGCTGAAGACCTGGACGACCTCACCCTCGTCCTTACGAGAGCCGAACAACGTCGCATAGCCCCGCAGGCCGTTTGGCGTAATCGCGATGGCGTACGGTTCATTATCAACCGCATTGAAGCGCGGATTAAAAGCCACATTAAAAGACGGGGTGCTGAGCTCCGGATGAATGTCCTCCTCCGTTATCACCGATACAGTTGCGTCGAGGAAGTTTGCGACAAAAGCATCCACCCTCAGCTCCCGTTTCACCAATTCCAGTGCCGTTTCAGGTATCACGGCTACCCCGGCAGGCTCTATGCCGACTTGTAGATGCTGCACCCCGTCCTCGTCAGGGTTGGTATCAACGACTTCGTTCTTTTCTGTATCGATAAAGGAAACCGTGTCTCCGTTGTCATCGCCCTTATCGGTATCAATCGCCCCGAAATTCGTCACATAGACGCGCATTCCGTCCACGCTGGCCGCCACCCCGAGCGGCCCCTCTCCCACCACAAGCGGATCTGGCAGGGGGGTAAGCGTCGTCAGGTCGACCACGGTCACGGTGTCGTCGTCAAAGTTCGGCACATAGGCTCGTGGCCCATGTGGAGTGACAGCAACGGTAATGGACTGCGGACTCCGGCCCACCGCGATGGTGGTTGTCTGAGTCCGTGTGGTGGTATCGATAACAGAAACAGTATTGTCCTCAATATTCGTCACATAGGCGGTGGCTCCATCCGGAGCAAAAGCAACCCCCTGCGGCTCATGGCCAACCGGGATTGTCGCAACGACTGTCTTTGAGGCAGTGTTGATGACTGACACTGTGTTATCACCTGCATTCGCGACATATGCTTCCTTCCCGTCCGGGCTGATCGCGATGCCGCGCGGGCGGTCACCAACCGGGATCGTCTGAGTTACCTCGTTCGTGTCTGTCCTGACGACAGCCACGGCGTCATCATTCACCAGGGTTACATAGGCCTTGGCTCCATCCCCCTCCTCACATTCACTCGTGTCGAGCAGACAGAAGTCGTGGTCGGTCTCCTCGTCCCGGAAACAGCTGAGGGCGCCCTCACCAAACCCGAGCGTCTGACAGCTCAGTTCACCAAGCGCCTCTCTATCACACTCCTCTCCGATATCTCGCCCACCGTTGCCACACAGGGGCCAGGGCAGAAAACACTGGCAGCTCTCATTCCAGATAAATCCGGCATCCACCGTCATGGTCTCGGTCTCGCCCTTGGCCCTGATGTCGACATCTTGAAAGGTCAATAACGAGCCGGTCACTGTCACACTGCTCTCTTCGGTCAGCGTAAATTCGTCGAGAATCTCAGCATCGCCCAGTCGAACCACGGAGACCTCGTGATCGATAACTAATGGATTATCCGGGTCCGCAGTGTCCCGGATTTCGACGCCAACGGTCCGCGCGCCGCTGGGAATCCGATTGAAATTGATGAGGGCGCCAAAGCCGGTGTTCGGTGGCGCCACCGCAGGGAAAGCCGCACTGACATCAGGCCGGTCCGAGCAGCACGGAATTTCCTCCCCAACCTCGGTCGGTGTATCGCCGTCTATCCGCAGCGAAACGCGATCGATCTCGGCATCGGGATTTTCTGAAAACGCCCAACCGGACACCAGCCCGATCCCCCCTGCCGTGACCTGGGTCACCACCGTAGCTTCCAGTGGCGGTGGATTTTCAAAGACCGCGGTAATCGCCGTCTCATTCTCTTCGTCTGAAGCCTCCTCCCCGTCCGAAGCCTCGTCCTCCTCGCTTGTGGTCTCGTCCTCCTCGACCGGGGTCACATCTTCCCCCGTCGATAGTATCCGTGAGCCGACCACGGCCAGTTGCTGGATATTGTCCTGCCATTTTAACCAGAGTTCGCCCGACGCTCTCTCGTTGCTGTGCTTATCACGAAAAGTGACGTTCTGGAGCATAAGCTCCTGCGTTTCAGGGTTGATCTCGTGACTGGTGGAGCCAATCAAACTCGGAAGCTCAAGGAATGTATAGCCGGCCGGGCGGACAACGGTCACGGTGTGTTCGATAATTGCACTCGCAACGCCCTCGGCGGATATCGTAATGCGAACCGTATGTTGTCCCTTCGCCTGGTCCACTCCCCTCTCCTCCGGGCCTTCTCCGATGCCCCTGAGTTCACCGAAGTTAAACACCTGCCCAAAACCGCTCATGAGCGCGTGCTCGCCATGCTTCTCCTGGACATCTCCTCGATCAACACAACAGGGAATCTCACCGTAGTCCTGGCCATCAATGGAAAGCTGAATGGTAACGGGCAGCGCAACCGGATTGTCGGGATCGTCGGAGACCGCAAACGCCCAGCCGGAAATGAGCCGAACACCGCTCACAAACTGGTCATTATCCGGATTCTCTAGTACCGCCCGAATCCCGGCCCAGGTCGCGCGCGTCGATCCTCCGGTCAGGAGCAGGGAAACAATGATGGACAGTATGACACCGTGTTTATTCATCATTTATTCAGTTGCCTCTTCCACAGTTTGAGCTCCAACCGCAACTACCCGGACCCCCGCAGCCTCGGCACGCTCCAGTAGCGCCGAGCGCTCTATCATAAGCGTCTTGTCAGCCTCAATGGCTAGAACGGCAGCCTTAACCTCGTGCATGACCGTGATGGTATCGGGCCCAACAGCCGGGACGTCAAAGCGCAAATCCTGCTGAGGCTTGCTGACTTTCACCACAATGCTGCCTTCCCCACCCAATGTACCACCGCGCCGAATAGCAGCGTTTGTGCCCTCAACGCCTTCAACCGCCAGCACCGTGCCCCGCTTGACGACAACGCTCTGTCCGATATCCCAGCGGCCAATCTCCTTTGCGACCGCAACGCCGAGCCGGATATCCTGCCACTGCTGCGCGTCTGGCTCGGCACGCGTCAATATCCCTTCCTGGGGCACGAGGGATGACAGGAAGCGGGTGGATTCGACAATCGTAATACCGTCGTCTTCAAGTTCCTGGGCCACCCCCCGCAGGATCACATCGTCCTTCAGACTCGACAGTTTACTGATGAAGGCCAGCCCCCGTGCATCGGGCTGTATCTGCGTCATGGCACCGGTCTTATAGATGCCCCCGGCCATGACGGCCTGGGTCACCCCAGCCTCGTGGAAGGTAGAGATGATTTTTCCGAGTTCCCCGACCCGCACCCAGGTGACGTGAGAAGTGTGGTCGCTGATAGCCTGAGGCGTTTCCCCCTGGTGCGCGACCGCAACGACCTCGACCCCTTCTGCGCGGGCCGCCGCGCAGAAGATAAGTGGGAATTGTCCATTCCCTGCAATGAGACCGAGACGGGCCATAGATGCGGACGCTCGCTATACGACCACCACGCGGTTAGCCAAGATCATCCTCATCCTCTTGGCCGGCATTCCGTCGCGGACGACAAATGCCCCGCTGTGAGCTGGCAATGAACTCCGCCAAATGAACGGCCTCGGGCGACGCCGCCTGTTCCTGTCGGGTACGGTCGGTCGCCTCTTTGAGCGTCAGTCCCTCGGCGAAAAACGTCCGGTAGGCTTTTTTGAGCGCACTCAGTTGTTCCTCGCCAAATCCGCGCCGTTTGAGTCCGATGAGATTCAAACCAAACAGACGCGCGCGGTCTCCCTGGGCCATACAGTACGGCGGCACGTCAAGGGAGACCATCGCTCCCCCGCCGAGGTATGCCGACTCCCCGATACGCGTAAACTGATGGATAGCGGCCAGCCCACCCACGCCAACATAATCTTCGAGTATGACGTGGCCGGCCAGGGTCGCGCAGTTTGCCAGAATCACAGCGTTGCCAATCTGACAGTCGTGACCCACATGGGAGTAGACCATGAAGAGATTATCGTTCCCGATCCGTGTCGCCATCCCACCGCCGGTGGTGCCGATATTTAAGGTGGCGAATTCACGGATAGTATTACGATCACCAATGATGAGGCTGCTGTCCTCCCCCTGATATTTCTTATCCTGTGGGATGGCCCCGACGCTCGCAAACTGAAAAATGGTGTTCTCGCAGCCAATCGTCGTGCGCCCCTCGACCACGCTATGCGGCCCGATACTGGAATCCCGACCAATACGAACCTGCGGGCCAATCACCGCATAGGGTCCGACTTGGACTCCGTGATCAAGTTCCGCGCCGGGCGCAATCACCGCCGACGGATGGATCGCGGTCTCGGCACTCACACCTGCGTCTCGCTTTCCGGGTCCACATCAACAACCGTAAATTCGAGTTCCGCGGCGACCTGTCCCTCAACCCGAGCGGTCCCCTGCATTTTCCAGAACGTCCCACGGCGGCGCAGAATCTCCACTTCCATCAGCAGTTGATCACCAGGAATAACCTGGCGTCGAAAGCGGACGTGGTCGAGCCCGGCCAGCATCGCTAGCCTACTTGGTGACTGGGGAGTCTCCTCAGAAGGATCGACGGACGACCGCGCCAGGATACCGCCAGCCTGCACGACGGCTTCGCAGATGAGTACGCCAGGCATAAGCGGATGGTCGGGGAAGTGCCCGACAAAGAAAGGTTCGTTTATCGTCACGTTTTTGAGTGCGACGATACGTCTCCCGGCTGAGATTTCCACCACCCGGTCAACGAGGAGGAACGGGTAGCGATGGGGAAGAACAGAAGCGACAGTGGGGTGATCCATGTGACGGTGAGCACACAGCCGTCTCTTAGTTTTTAAAAGAGATCTTGGTGCCCTTTTTATTATAGGCTTTAATGACCGACTCAGTGAGATCAATGCTTTTTGAGCCGTACAACACAACCGTGTTATTGCCTTCGAGAATAACTGAATAACTCCCCTGTTCTCCAAGGTCGTTGACGACTTGACGGAGTTCAACCAGGATACGCGCGGTCAGTTCACGGTCTCTGATCTTGAGCTCCTCTTGGGAATCTTTATACAGCCGTTCAAAGTCCCGCAGTTCCTGGCGGTAGTCGCGCTGCAACGCGATCCGTTCGTCGTCCCGAAGTAGGAGGGCCTTTTTCTCAAGCTCTTCCTTGAGCTTTTCGACTTTTTCCCGGCGTTTTTCGAGCCGTCGTTCCATCCGCTCCACTTCGGCTTTAAAGCTGTCTTTGGCCTTTTGCCCGGCGCTCGACGTATTCAGCGCGACCTGGAGGTCTACATAGCCGACTTTAATGTCGTCGGCGCCCTCGCCGCTGTGGGGGAAGAGGAGAAAACCAAGACTCACGGCGACACAGACGATTCTTTTCCAATACATATCTCTCTCCATTGTTAGAGTGCTTGATCCAAACGTCTCTCTGGCATAGAGACGGACAGGCGGAACTGCGGGTCACACCTTCAGACTAATAAAGCCCGCCATACCGGCCCCGTCCGCCGCCAATCCCGCCAGTTGCGCCACCGAACGAAAAGTGAATATTGCTGGTACGCTCATTCTTTTTCGCATTGAGCGCCTTGGCAAGATCGATACGGATGGGTCCGAACGGCGACTTCCACCGGATCCCAGCCCCGACCGAGTAGCGCAAATCTCCAAGGTCAACACCTTGTTCGGCCGTAAAGGCATTGCCGATATCGCTAAAGACTGCACCCCTTAGATTCAGTTGCTTCACAATAGGAAAGCGCAACTCATTCTGGAACGTCAGTTGTTGGCTGCCGCCAATCGGCCGATGATACGTTTCTGCGCGTATCCCGTTGGGCGCGTCTCTATCATTAATCAAAACCGTGACAGGCCGACGCGGCCCTAAACTCCGTTCGCCAAACCCCCGGATAGAGTGCAGCCCACCGGGGAAGTAGCGGTCGAACAACGGAAGGTCGTCCTCTAGAATTTTTTCAGCCTCCCCGCCGATAACGG
Organism: Candidatus Binatia bacterium; assembly: GCA_022820725.1. Classification (GTDB taxonomy): domain Bacteria; phylum Desulfobacterota; class Binatia; order Bin18; family Bin18; genus Bin18. The sequence goes on along the minus strand of JAJEFA010000018.1, from coordinate 8,014 downwards.
GTTCGTCAGTAAAATCAATATCACCCACCCCATACCCAAAGAAGTTATTCGACATCCAGGTCAATTGCCCAAAGCGCGGGTTGCGATAGACCGGGAAGAAGAATTGCGCCTGAAATTCCGCCTTGCTATACGTCGCATCCCCCCCGAGACCGGCCTGACTGAAGGTGATTTGTTGATAGGAGCCGGCGGTCGGATCCATGGGGTGATTGAGGGTATTGCGCCGAAAGGTTGGCGTAATTCTACTCGTGGTTTGGGTTCCCTTTTCGGCCCGGACCGCATCAGGAGCGATCGGTTCAAAATTGTTGATCTTGGATTTTTCCCACTGGTATTGCATACCAATATCCACATCCCGCAGGGGAAATCCCCATAGGGTTTTAATCCCCAGCTCGTCAATGGGGTAGAAGAGCCGTACCCCGCCGCCCGTCCCGCCACGGTCAAAATCCTCAAACGCAAAGCGCCAGTCAAAGACTTCCAGCCCCAGGGACAGATGGGTATCCAGGAAATAGGGGTCGGTCCAACTGACGGTGGAGTTGCGGTACCGGCTGCCCATATTGCCACTGATCACAAACTGGTGGCCTCGGCCAAAGAGATTCGTTTCCTGAATACGGGCAGAGCCTATGAGACTGGTCGCGGTATTAAAGCCGGCTCCAATACTGAAGGCTCCGGTTTGGGCCTCTTTGACATCAACCAACACATTGAGCAAATCGCTCCGCGCGCCCCGGCGCGTCGCAACGTTCACATCCTGGAAAAACCCGAGTCGCTGCACCCGGGCGCGGCTGTGCTCTATGCTGGTGGCGTTGAACTTGCTCTGCTCGGCAATGCGTAATTCTCGCCGGATCACCTTGTCACGGGTTTTGGTATTACCCGCAATATCAATCCGGTCGATATAGACTTCTGGTCCCTGATCAACCCGATAAGAGATATTGACGACGCTGTCGTCCTGCTCGACCTGGGTTTCCGGCTCGACGTTCACAAAAGCAAAGCCGTGGTTACTGAAATATCCGGTTAACCGAAAGACATCTTCCCGGAGATTGCTGGCCTTAAACACTTCACCCTCTACCAGGGCAACCGCCCGCAGGGCTTGGTCTTCACTCCCAGGGAAATCGCCGACAATATGCACTTCACCAATGGTGTATTGCTCGCCCTCATCAATCCGGATGGTCACATGCATTCCGTCATCGTGGCGTTCGATTTTCGGCTCATCGACTTTGACGTTGATATAGCCGTTATCGTAATAGAAGGCGGTAATCCGCTCCGTGTCCGTCTTGAGTGCTTCTCGGTTGAGCGTCCCGATACTCGTAAAGCGAGAGAGGAAACTCTTCTTGCGGGTCGCCATAATGGATTGCAGCCGAGCGTCTTCAAATGTCTCATTGCCCTCGAAATGGATTTGGGTAATACCGGTCGGCTTCTGTTCCTCGATCGTAAAGGTCACCGTGGCTTCTCCCGGACCGAACTGCTCGGCCCGATAGGAGATATCGGTGTCTAAATATCCTTTTTCTTCATAGGCTTTTTTGGCGTCTTCGATCCCCCGCCTGATGCGGACGGGGTTGAGAATGGTGCGGGGATGAATTTTCAGCGCGACCTCAAGCGCTTCTTTATCGAGCTTCTTATTTCCTTCGAAGAGGACTTCGCGAATGAGCGGCCGCTCACTGACCCAATAGGTCAAGACGTTACGCCCGCCTTCTCTCTCAAACCGCGCCTCTACATTATGGAAGAAGCCCATATCGTAGATGGACCGAATATCGGCATCGACCGTATCCCGATTCAACGCCGTGCCGGGCAGAGCAGAGGTCCGAATGCGGATCGCCTCTTCCTCAACACGGTCGTTGCCGCCAATCACAATCGTATCGACAATGTCGGCCGGCTCCTCAGGCAGAGCGGATTCGAATGTGTCGCCTTCCGGTTCGTCTGCTTCGACCACTTCCGCGTCAGATGCGTCACCATCTTCGATTCCCTCTTCTTCAAGCAATGTCTCGGCTTCAAATTCATCCACTTCAAAGACATCGTCAGGAAGAACATCAGGGATATGATCCTCCGAGAGTTCAGCGTCGTCAGCCCAGGCAGGGGATGCAGCCCCCAGAAGCCCGGAGCAAATGAACAGACATATGCTGGTAATTACGAAAAATGTGCGAGCCATGTGTGTCGCGTCTGCCTTTGAGACCGCCCTTCCCCCTACCAAAATCACCTCACATTGTAAAGGCAGCAATCCCCTTCACCTCCTCCCTGAAGGGAGCCGGGGAAGTGACAAATGAAGTGACAAATACTAGAGTTCTCGCATAGAAAGCGTTCTGATCACAGCCCCTGCACCTCTTCCTCACACGCGTCTCTGCTATAGCTCCAGCCAGGATGTCCCGTCTCATCAGCCTACCTCGGTGAGTGTTCCATGTTTGAGTCGCAGTGTCCGGTCCATTGCTGCAGCAAGTTTTTCGCTATGGGTGACAACAATCATGGCTACGCCCAGGGCCTGATGCAGCGCGAGCAGTAAGCGCAACACTCCCTCGCCGGTCTCGGGGTCAAGATTGCCGGTCGGCTCATCCGCCAGCACCAGCCGAGGCTCCAGGACCAAGGCACGCGCAACCGCTACCCGTTGCTGTTCTCCCCCAGACAATTCTCCTGGTCGGTGGCTCAGGCGGGCAGACAGACCGACCTGCTCCAATATCTCAGCAGCACGGGTCCGGGCCTCCTCCTGGCTCAGTCCGGCGATCAGTCCTGGCATCATCACATTCTCAAGGGCAGTAAAATCCGGCAGGAGATGATGCAGTTGAAAGACAAATCCAATCTCTCGGTTGCGTAAGGAAGCCAGTTCTCCTTCGGGCAGACTGAACAGATCCTGACCGTCAAGCGTGACGTGTCCTGAGGTGGGACGGTCGAGCGTGCCCAGAATATGCAGCAACGTGCTCTTCCCCACTCCAGATTCCCCAATGATCGCCGTCCGCTCAGCCGGCCGCAGGGTGAGGTCCAAGTTTTCAAGCACGCGAACCGCCTGCTCACCCTCTCCGTACTGTTTGCTGAGCTGCGTTGCCTGGAGGAGATGTGCCATCTCTCAGCGGTCCGTTTCTTACTCGTAGCGAATGACCTCGACCGGCGCCAATCGCGCGGCCTGACGTGCGGGATAGATGGTGGCGAGCAAACAGATAATCATCGACGCGACCCCAACAATGAAAAAATTCTCCGCATACATTTTCACCGGCAGGGTCGAAACATAGAAAACATCTTTCGGGAGTTCGATGAACTCATAGCGGTCCAACAGCCAACAGCCGACCCAACCTAGCAGCGTGCCCATAAGCGTCCCGACAACGCCGATGATGAGCCCTTTATAAATAAAGATGCGGCTGATGGCGTTGCCCGTTGCCCCCATGGACTTCAACACCGCAATATCCTTACGTTTTTCCATGACCACCATAATCAGCGTGGCAATAATATTGAACGCGGCAACCAGGACGATGAGTAGGAGCACGATAAAGTACACAACCTTTTCAAGCTTCAGCGCAGCAAAAATATTGCTGTTTACCTCGGTCCAGTCTCGGGTCGTATAGGGGAATCCCAACACACCTTCTAACTCGCGAGCGACTGTTTGGGCTTGATATACGTCGCGAATCTTCACCTCAACACCGGTCACCTGTTCACCCAAGGTAAAAAACTGTTGCGCATCGGCGAGCGACATATAAATCAGGGCGCTATCGTATTCAAACATACCCGCATCAAACACCCCGACAATTATAAAACGCTTCACCCTGGGAACAACGCCAAGGGGACCGGGGGTGGTACTCAGCGGAGAAATGATATTGATCGGGTCGCCCACAAAGACGCCAAGTTGACGCGCCAACTCATGCCCGACGAGTACACCGGAGAGTTGAACCGTTTGAACCGTTTCCTCAGTCTGAAACGTCAACTCCTGTTTTTGGCCGAGTTGGTCGACTTCACCAAAAGACAGATGTGCCTCAATATCGACCACCGCGCTGGCCAACGAGGGATCGACTCCACGCACAAGCGAGCCAGACACACTCTGTCCCGCACTGACCATCACCTGACCGTAGACAAACGGTGCCACGGCAACCACCTCGGGCACTTGGCTCACCGTATCAACCACCTCCGCATATCCGTCCACAAAACCTTGCAAGCTGGAAATGACGACGTGCGGATTAAAGCCCAGAATGCGGTCGCGTAGATCTTCCTCAAATCCCGTCATTACCGCCAAGACGATGTTCAGCGTCATCACGCCAATCATGACTCCAACCATGGAAATCATGGTGATTAACGAGATAAACACCTCATGCCGTCTGGCTCGGAGGTAACGCAGACTCAGAAAAAGTTCGTATCGCACAAGCTACCGGATTATTGATTCAACACCTACCGCTCATTCGGCCTGGCGTGTTTTCCACCATAAAAGAATGTCCATTTTTCTTTCTTCGCAGTTGGTTAGAATAAAAATTTAATCCAGCACTTGAAATATGATGTCAATTCGTTTACCCTAGGAACATGTGGTGGTGGATAGGCCCTGATTGGGGCATGGGCTCTTGAGTGAGCCTTCTTGCTTACTGGAATGCCATGACGGTAAAGGAATTTGCGGTCATGGCATTCCCCCTCTCACCCTGAGCACTCTCCTTCGAGAGTCCATTCGTTCCATACACAGCCCAAGCGATCGTTTTCTCCTAGGTTTTCCGCAGCTTGCGTACATCACCGACTCGGACCGTGAGGCCATTGCGGTCGAAGTATTCCAGCAGAGGAATGGCGGTTTTTCGACTAATACCAAGCAGGTCACGAAATATGGCCGCGGTAATTTCTCCGTGAGTCGCCACGTAGTCAGTCAGCGCCGTCCGGGCCTGACCCAGCACTGTTCCGCTGATGTAGAAATCCGGTGTAATTTTGACCAGCGCCTCCCGTGACTCAAGCACCGCTAAGAAATCGTTCAACCGTTTACGAGGAAGCTGCAACACCTCCTCCAGCCCCTTCGTGTCCGGTGGGGTGAATTGTCCCTCTTGCACGAGACGTTCGAGTCGAGCGGCGATGGCCTGCTCTTCCTGGCTCAACGAGACAGCGTGGGACGGCAGACGCAGCAGGCTCTCGTGGCGAGCGACAACCCCCTCCGCGATAAGCCGCTCGGCGACAGCCCGAAAAATCTTGGGGGTCAGGTTAAACGGCAATTGACTCCGCACCGACTCCATGTCCATCCCCTGAGCCAGCGGGGTCTGAGCGTGAAAGACGGCCAGCATCTTTTCGACGGCAGCGACCAGCCGCTGCCATTTTGTTGTAATGGAATAGGCCTCGGGATGCTGGGCATCGGGAAAAGGCAGAATCGCCGCATCGTTTGCAAGCAGGGCAGTGATTTCCTCTTCCCGCGCATTCACCCCGTGGTAAATTTCGTCCAGCCGGACGGCAAACTGTGGGCAGACTTCCAAATAGGCGTGGCAGGCCTCGCGCAGGTCTGGTGTTTGCAGAGCATGCAAGCGTTCCGTGGCCTGAGTTTCTGCCTTACGGTGGCGTTGGGCAAACGGGTTCACCACCACTCCGCCCCCTAATGTTCCCTGCGCGGTTTGATTTCGCAGCACGAAGTGGTCCCCGCGCAGGGCAACCAGCGGTTCCTGGGTGACGATCTGACACAGGGCCATCGATTTCGGCGGCAAGACATCAAGGCCGCCAAGCAAGATAATTTTCCCAATGACTTCGGCTGTCCCCAGATGAATACGTACCCGCTCGTGGTTCACGACCTCGCGTCCCGCACTCGGCCGAATTTCAACGCTGGCATCAAAACGGGTAGTCGTCATCTGGACCTTGGGATGACACACGACATGGCCACGAGCCACATCCGCCTTGTCCAGTCCGACCAGATTCAGCGCAACCCGCTGCCCCCAATGCGCTTCGGACATGTCCTCTCCGTGGACTTGGAGCGAACGCACGCGCGCTTCTCTCTGCGTCGGAAGCACCCGGACGGTATCACCTTCGCGAACCGTTCCGGCCAGCGCGGTCCCGGTCACAACAACCCCGTGCCCTTTGAGCGTAAAGACCCGATCGACCGGCAGCCGAAAGTAGCCGGGCTGAGAAGGCCGGCTATAGGCTTCAAGCTGCCGCGCAATCTCCTGTTGCAGCCCATCCAAGCCCTGGCCGGTCACGGATGAGACCGGCAGGATGGGCGCGCCTTCAAAAACGGTGTCAATCGTCAGAATCTCGATTTCTTCCCGGACCTCTTCAATTCGCTCAGGACCCACCATATCGGCTTTTGTAATAACGAAGAGACCTTTTTGTACGCCCAGCAGGTGGAGAAAATCGAAATGCTCCTCGGTTTGGGGCATCACGCCATCGTCCGCGGCAACGGTAAACAGCACCAAATCTATGCCCTGGGCACCAGCCAGCATATTGCGGATAAAACGCTCGTGACCAGGCACATCAACGATCCCGGCCCGCTCACCGTTGGGCAAATCCAGAAAGGCAAAACCGAGGTCAATGGAGATGCCCCGTTCCTTTTCCTCTTTGAGCTGATCGGTGTCGTGTCCGGTCAGAGCCTTGAGCAATGAGGTCTTGCCGTGGTCAATATGTCCGGCAGTGCCAATAATATGCGGCATAACGTGCCCCTGAGACAGGAGCGCATTGTGTCAAAAAGAAGGGTGGAAAGAAATCCCTCAAAAGCAAATAGGGATCAAACGGCCAAGACGAGACACAGAGACCCATGCTATCAAGCATGCTGGACCCAGTATGAAACAACTCGCACGCCTAAGCCCCGAAGAAGTCAGGCAGACCGCTCGCACGACCCTCGCTTTCTATGACCGGTTTGCGGAGGCGTTCTGGCACGGGACGCAGGACCACGATGTCAGTCAGAACCGAGCCGCCCTACTCGATCATATAGCGGGAGACAGGCCATATTCCATTCTCGACTTCGGCTGCGGCCCAGGCCGTGACCTGGCAGCCTTTCGCGACCTGGGCCACAAGGCCGTTGGACTGGACGGCGCGGAACGCTTTGTTGAAATGGCCAGACGCCAGACGGGCTGCGAGGTGTGGCATCAGAATTTTCTCGATCTGAGATTACCGTCTGAGCGCTTTGACGGCATTTTTGCCAATGCCGCCCTCTTTCATATTCCGAGTCAGGAGTTGCCGCGAATTCTCGGGCAGCTTTGGGAGACGCTCAAACCGAACGGCATTCTGTTCAGCTCAAACCCGCGTGGCCATAACCAGGAGGGCTGGCAAGACCATCGCTACGGCAGCTTCTACACGTTTGAGACCTGGCGGGAGCTCCTTACAAATGCGCAATTTCAGGAAGTCACGCATTACTACCGCCCACCCGGAAAACCGCGCCAGCAGCAGCCCTGGCTGGCCACCGTGTGGCGCAAGGCCATCGCCTAGGCGGCTGTTCTGCCGCGCGGCGTAGAACTACTCCTGTCACCCATTCTCTGCTATGGGTTGCACACGAAAGGAGTACGACGATGCGGAACAATATGTACAGGACCATCGTATGGGGGGCCGTCCTCGCCCTCAGCCTGACCGGCACGGTGTGGGCCGAGGAGAACAAACGGACGGTCGAGAGCTTTCTGGCCGAAAGTCGGAATGCCACTATGGCCACGATCCGCGCCAATGGCACCCCCCAGCTCACCCCGGTCTGGTTTGTGTGGGATGGTGAGCAATTCATCATCTCTATTACCACCGAGCGCGCCAAATATAAAAACCTGGTCCGCGACGTCCGCATGAGCCTGTGCATCGATGATGTCACCGGCTTCGGCTATGTCACGGCTGAGGGCAAGGCGGAAATCCGCGAGCAGGATATTTGGGAGGACACCCGAAAAATCCTGGTAAAATATCAGGGCGAGGAAGGCGGCGCAGAATATCTGGAACGCATGAAAACGGAGCCTCGGGTTCTGGTTGTCATGAAGCCCACCCGGATGGAGACCATGGGGTTGGCAAAATAACGTCGGCCCCTGTGCTACGCCGGGGGCCGGATTACTCCACATTTAATGCCATCATGGCCACGATTCGAGCTGATGGCGCATCCCAACTGACCCCAGTCTGGTTTGTGTGGGATGGTGAG
>JAJEFA010000011.1 GCA_022820725.1 Candidatus Binatia bacterium | reverse complement strand
GTCTTCCCCAAAGCGTTGGGCCGACCAGCCGCAGCCACCCGCTGCCATGCCTTCGTGCAGGAGTCGCACCATCTCCCGGTGTTCATCGTCCGTCGGCATCCGGCCCGACTTCGCCTCCTCGCGCCCCATCACCCACACCATGAGTGGCGCAATCGGAATATACGGCAGGATGTTCAAACCTTTGGGCGTGCGCTCGACGCTGTCCAGGAATTCCGGAAAGGTGATCCAGTCCCAGGGCATCCCGGCCTTCATCGACTCGTACGGAATCGCTTCCGTCCGGGTCATGGTGCGCATGGCCCGCTCCTGATCCTCGGGCTGTACAGGGGCAAAGCCAAATCCGCAGTTACCAATCACCACGGAGGTGATGCCGTGCCAGCCCGAAATCGTCAGATACGGGTCCCAAAACAGTTGTGCGTCGTAATGAGTGTGCAGATCGATAAAGCCCGGCACCACCATATGCCCTTCCGCATCCAAGGTTTTTGCCCCCTGGTGCGATTGCAGGCGGCCGATCTTCGCAATCTTGCCGTCTTTCACGCCAATGTCGCCTCGATAGCGCGGTAGTCGTGTCCCATCGATGATCATTCCATCTTTGATCACGAGATCATATTCCGGCATAACGCCCCTCCTTTAGGAATTGGAATTTTTGCTCGCGATCCTTTGGATTTGATCGGAGCCTACTCGACCCCATACTGCTAAAACTGACAAGTTACAAGACTTTTGGAAAACTTTTTGACCGTTTTTTCTTGTTTTTCCACTGATTTTTTCACATCTGCCCCGCTTTTTCTCGTGACGGCGGAGAAACGGAACCGCGCAGCATGAAGGGTTTACTCGGACAATTGCATCCGGATATGGCGCTGGTAGATCTTGGGCAGTTCTAACGGGAGAGACGGGATGTCCTCCAGGACCATGTAGCGTGACGGCGGACACATCTCGCGCAGATAATCATGGCCACCCTTATCTATCGTCAGACAGAACGACATGATGTTCTCACGCTCGGCTTCACGCAGGGCCATCATGGTATCGCGCAGGCCGTACATCGGTGCGTTTTCGTCTCGGCCGTAGTCCGCGTCTTCAGGGAATCCGTCGCTGAGGAGGACAAGAATTTTCGCTCGGCTGGCAACGTCTTTGAGTTTGCGGGTCGCATGCCGAACGGCCGCGCCCATACGCGTACTGCGCTGGGGCTCCAACCCGCTGATGCGGCCTTTGACATCATCCGACAGCTTCTCGCCAAACGCTTTGACCGGATAGAACTCGATGTTATACCGCCCGGCGCTGGAAAAGCCGTAGACCGCATACGCATCACCGATTTCCTCCAGGGCGGCAGACAATACCACAACCGCCTCTTTGAGGACATCGATCACCCGGAGGCCGCTCGTTTCGCCATCTCCGTTGTCCGTTTCCTTCTGAATCCTGGCATCGGTCGAAGCACTCAGATCCAAGAGAAAGAGGGCGGCAACATCCCGCTCCAGCGGCTGTCTGGCCGCGTATAGCCGTGTGGACGGCGCAACCCCGGTGTGCAGATCAACCCGAGCCGCCACGGCCGCGTCCAGGTCTATCACCTCTCCATCTTCCAGCCCCTTGACCAAACGGAACATCTTGGGCCGAAGTTGTTGGAACTCACGTTTAATATTGGGAATGACCTCGCTGTAGCGGGTGAGCGTACTCTCAAAGAAGCCGCCCCGGTCGCCGGCCAGTGGGACTTCGTGGAGTTCGCACCAGCGGGCGCGGTAGTCTTCGATCAGAAAATCCCACTCGTCATAGACATAGCGGACTCCCACGACGGAATGCCGACGACGCAGTTGCTCCTTTTTACGTTCTTCCTGTTCGGCTGCGTCCTCCTCGGAGTCCAGCGCATCCAGGGGCGTCCCATGGATGGAGGCCGGCCGGGTCTGGCGAATCTTTTTCTGTTTTTGATGCTGGCGCAACGTCAAAAGAATCCGCTGCAGGACGGCCTGCTCCCGTTCAGATAGCTCGGGCTCACCCGTCCCTTGCATCATCCTGTCCGGTGCGCCGGTCGGAACATCCTCGTCTTTCTGCTGCCTCGAGAGCTGCGACGCGTATTCGGGCAGGGAAGCATACAGCTCGGTGGCCATGAGCAGGCAGCCCGCCACCGTGGCGTCGTGCTCCCAGCCGGGTTTCAGCGTTGCGTTCAAATACGGCAAGATCGACTGGATCAGAGGCGGCAGAATGCGGGTCTGTGACGCGGCCCAGGCTAGGTCTTTTTGCAGTCCGGGATATGCCCCTGCCAGACAGGCGTTAATCCGCTGGCCTTCGACGAACATGAACAACGCCTCAATCTGTTCGGGCTTGGGAAAGAGCTTGCAATACGCCGCCAAGTCCCGTGGCGGGTGCCCATTTGTCTCGGCCCGTTCCCGTACAAACGACGGCACCTGCGACCAGATGTCGGCAATGGAGAGATCGTAGGTCCCAAACTCGACCCGTCCCGCCTGATGGGCGGCGAACATGCAATACAGCCGAAAGTTTTCCTCAAAAGTCGAAAACAGGTCAATACTGGCCGGCAAGGGCAGAAACTCATCTTCGTCTTCGACAATCGCAAACGGAGGTGGGAAGGAGACCTCCCCGATTTCCTGAATACTGACCGCCTCCCCACACAGCATGTGCATGAACTTCACCAACGCACTATGCACTTCGGAGAGCAGCACGGCCGGCGACTCATGCCGCAAGACCTGGAAACTAGTCCGGGACTCCAGGGTGAAAAACGCTTCTGCGGCGTGCGGATTGCGCTGCGCGATCTCTTCTCCGGTCTGAATCCAGGTCAACACCCCCTCGGCGCCGACTTCTTCATAGGCACGGGACAGGGTCCGAAAGAGCCGGGCAATCCCGGCAGGAAAAATACGGGCGAGTTCGGCAATCCGCTCTAATACAGACAGTTGTTGGTCCGGCGCCAAGCTCTTGAGCGTAGGCTCCAGAAACGGGATCACGGCCGGCAGCGGTTCCGGATCAAAGGCGGCAACCGGCTGGAGGCAGCGCATCAACACATTCCGTAATGGCTCCGGGATAGTGACCAGGGCTTGAGGTAAGACGTGGTAAATGCCCGCGGCAGCAGCACGCGAGTGATACACGGCGGACCGGCCCAGACGATAGACGCTGATCCGTTCCGGTCGGTCCAGGGCGGTCAGGCCGTCCGGGAAACGCGCAAAATCGGTCTCTCCACTGACTGCTTCAATATCCAGCAGAAAACGAATCCATTCGAGCAGCTCCAGCCGGGACAAGACCGGCAAAAGCTCAGGCGTTGCCGCGAACATGGCTGAGGCGAGCCTTTCCCCACGCGCGCCCAGCGTTGCACTCACGTGTCGGCCCTGTTGGACCCATTCCTGGAGGAGTTCTTCCTTCAACCATATCTGGACAACGGGCTGTTCTATCCGGGTCAGCGCAACGAGTAAGGCCGAGTGTTGCGAGGAAGAGAGTCCCGCCAATGCGACCTGAAACTGCTGCTGGTCTTTTTCTTCAAGGGTCTTGGGATCGAAATTGGTCATAGTCCTGCCTGTTCTCCCACGACTCAGGGGTACGGGAGAAGCGTCAAACCTTTCTCTGCTGTATCGGAGGGCGTCCGCCAGAGCAAGCAGGCGACAGGAAGGTACTCCTTACCAATGGGCAAGAACCTTTTCTCCAAATGTTGTCACAAATTCCTCAAAAGCATCAAAGGTCGGAATAAAAGTGACCTGTCGAACTCCCGCTCGCTCCAGACTGCGGAGCCGTTCCAGGAGGGCCTCGGGCTGGGCCGTCAAGGTAGTCGCCTGAACGACCTCGGGCGTCACAAACTGAGCTTCTTCCTCTCGGACGTATAAACAGTGGCCGTCGTGCAGGTCAAAATAGTACTCATCCTTGTCTTGGAGACGGCGCTCCATAAAGGCTTTATATTGGGTAAAAATCGAGCGAAGGGGTACCGGGGCGGCTTCCGGCCCCTTAAGCGTTTCGTATAATGAGTGCAGGGCGACGGTTGCCCACGGGCCGGCCTGGGCTCTGACTCGCTCAGAATCCAATCCTTCGTCCGGGCCCAACAGACAGGCCGTGGTAAAGAGCACACGGTCTATGCGGTCCGGATCTTTTCCGGCCTGCTCAATACCGGTCTTGACCTGACGCCAGGCAGCCTCAAAGCCTTCGACCGTATTGGTCCGTGAGGTCAGCCAGCCGTCGCCCAACTCGCCAGCCAGCCCCATGGCCCGTGGGGCGTTGGCCGCTACATAAATGGGAATCGGCTCACGCGTGTTAATAAACGCGTAATCCTGATGAAAAAACTTGATCCGGCGCGTCTCCGCTCCCTCTTGATACACTACCTCCTGATTACTCAGCAGGCCACGCAGGGTCGCTATATACTCGCGCAGCTCACGGAGAGAACAGGGCGGCAGCCCCATCGCCCGCCGTGCACTGTTACCGGTTCCCAGCCCGAGGATGACTCGTCCGGGGGCAAGCTGGTTGACCGTGGCAATGGCATGGGCCGTCACGGGTGCGCTGCGTGTTCCAACCACTGCCACCCCGGTTCCGAGGGTAACTCGACTCGTGTGCTGCGCCATTAATCCCAGGCATAGATACACATCCCCGGCCATCATGGGCGAGTCTTCCACCCACACATGGGTGAAACCTTTTGCCTCGGCCAGCTTGGCGTGGTCGACACAGCGGTCCGGTTTGGGAAATACGAGTACGCCGAAATCCATACCTTCCTCCTCGGTATCCGGCCAGGAGAGCCTACTCGGCCGGCTCGCAGTGTGTCAATGAGAAGCGCGAGGCAGGTAGTTTTCTCGGTTTCTTTCCCGAGGAAGCTGTGGTAGATCAAAAAAAGTAGCGGAACCACAAAGAATAAGGAGGGTTCGGTCATGACAAAGAAAGGCTTTTCTCATATTGGACTGTCAACGCTCGACTTGGATAAGACGCGCGAGTTTTATGAAGACATTCTGGGCTTCAAGCCGGTTCGCTGCGACACCATCAAGATCAAAGAAGGGGGCCATATTCGGCATATCTTTTTTGATACGGGTCGTGACCAGTTGCTCGCTTTTATGGAAGCCAAAGGTATTCCCGGGGTTCCGGTCGAGTACGACGCCGGCATCAACCGGGGGCTCGGTGTCCCGAGTGCGTTCTACCACTTCGCTTTTGAGGCCGGTACGGAAGCGGCGCTCGAAGAAAAACAACAAGAGCTGCGGGATAAAGGCGTGGAGGTCTCAGAAGTCGTGGATCACGACTGGGCCAAGTCGATTTACTTTAAGGACCCCAACGGCATGCAGATGGAATACTGCTGCTTCACCCGTGACTTTCACGACGAGGATGCGGTCATGACCGAGCGTTTTGAAGCGCCCATTGCCGCGCTTGGTTTGGAAGAGACGCCAGATATCGTTTCCACCAATCCGCCGAGCTAATCTTTCGAACCCTTCCCTCCGTCGGGGCAACCGCGAGGTTGCCCCGAGTGTCTAACCTGCGCCCTTCCCCTCCTCCAGGATTCGTTCCACCATCGCTTTATAGCCTTTCACTGCGGGCGAGTGATAAAAACGCGACCGGGTAAACATGGGATCACCCGCGTAGAACCATTCGTACTGCAACTGCCGGCTGCCGAACTGTTCACCCAACATATCCCAGGCCAGCTTGAAGAGTTGCACCCGATTTCGCGCCGGCAGGTTTTTGCCCTGGAGATAGCGTTCGAGATAGGGCGCGATCTCCGGGTTCTGCAGGTCCCCTTCCGTGGGCGTCATGATCAGCCCGCTGCCGCTGACCTGTCGAATCACTTCGGCCGCCCGCATCTGCGCCTGAGGAATAAACACCCACAGCGAGGCCGCAAGCGAACGGAGCGAGCCGCCCTCTTTATGATTGGTGACAACATTGTGGGCTGCCGCTCGCAGCAGGCCATTGGCAATTTCAACATGAGCCACCAACTCGCCAAGCTGGGCCTGGACATGCTGCGCCTTGGTCCGGCCGATTGCCTCGGCCACGCTACAGGCCAGCCCGGCCATGAAACGGAGCTTGACGGTGCCGCGAATAACCGCCTGGAGCAGGGCGTAGCCGGGCGCCCGGCCAAGGATGTAGTTGGAGGCCTCGATATCACCGTTGATAAACACCCGCTCCCAGGGCACCTCGACCGTATCAAAAACGGCGAGGGCATCTTCTTCATCGAAGCGATACGACAATGGGCGATCAAACCGACTCCGGCCCGTGTTATAGGCCTCACGACAGATAAACTTGAGGCCTGGGGTATCCATGGGAACAGCGAAGCAGAGAGTATAGGCTTCTTCTCCCGTCTTGCGCGGATAGAACGGTCCCACCCAGAGTTCGTTGGAAAAAGGGGCGAGCGTGGAAAGCATCCGGGCACCGCTGACCACGATGCCGTTGTCCGTCTCGCGCACCACGTGCAATGCTGCCTCTGGATCGCTTTGTTCTGCCGGTCCTTTTGAGCGGTCGATCTGGGGATCCACCAGAGTATGGGTCAGGCACCAGTCCTGATCCCGACAGGCTTCGTAGTAGCGAATGGTATTCTCACCAAAGCGGGGCTCACATTGACCGATAAACGGCGCAGCAATCGCCGCGTCGGTCACCAGGGCGTTCATGAAGTCCGGCATGCGGCCCATCAAGCCACAGGTCACCTCAGCCCGGAATTCCTCGGCACGGACGCGGCGCTCGACATCTTCAACATTGTCCGCCATCAGAAAGGAGAGCCCGACCGGTTGGCCATCCTTGGGTGACGGGTAGGTCAGCGGGGGTTGATGTGCGGACTCGTGTTGGAGGTCGTACAGAGAGGCAATGGTATCCACCACGCCTTGGAACGGCGGATAGGTCGTCACATCTTTGACCCGCTCGCCATTCACATAAATGCTGCGTCCGTCCCGCAAACTTTCTCGGTATTCTGCACCGGTCCGAATGCCCATGAGTGCTCCAAGTTATGGTGAGGAGAAGTGAGAGAAAATTCGTTCTGAGCAGCCCTCACCCTGGCCCTCTCCCTAGCAGGGAGAGGGAAACGCAAAAACCACTTCTCTGCTTACTGCCGTAGCGAAGCAATGATGTCCGCCAGACCACGCTCGTTCTGAGCGAATTCCAGCTTGTCCGTCCCCAGATAGGCGTTGGGCATTCCCGCATATTCTTCTATGGGGTTGTCGCAGTAGACTTCGAGTTCGTTGCCGTCCGGGTCGAGGAAGTAGACGCTCTTGGTTATCCCGTGGTTTACGGTGAAGTTCACCGGCACGTCCTTCGCCTTGAGTTCTTCATAGGCGGCTTTGAGTTCCGCTTCGCTCCGCAACCGAAAGGCAATATGGGCGAGCCCGGCCTGGTCGGGTCGGGGCAGTTCGGCGTCCGGACCGATCTGGAAGAGGGCAATCTCGTGGTGGTCGCGGGTATGATTGGCCAAAAAGACTCCTTTAATCTCAGGCGTGTCTTTCATGACCTGCATCCCCAACACCTCGGTGTAGAACTTCTTTGAGCGTTCAAGGTCGCGCACCTTAATCACAACATGGGCAATCCGTTCGGGGCGAATCATATCGACCTCCTTTATTGATGTTGTGGAACAAATCGAAACGGGTCAAATGTATCATCTTCTCGCGGCTGACCAAACAGCTCAACCGCCGGCGCAATCTCGGCGAGCGAGAGGGTCATATCCATAAGTTGCTGAGCATGGGGCGGCATGCGCTCCAGAGGGAATTGGTTGAGGTATACAAGAATGTCCTCCAGGTGCGACAGCATGGCAGTGTAAAAGGCTTGAATGTCCACCATCTCGCTCGTCTGACGTTTCTGCGTCCGCTCGGCCTCGGTGGCAAGCGCCCAGTCGAGAAAAGGCTGAAGTGCACTGAACGCTACGGGCCAGCCGCTCTCCGCCATCGTTATGCTCCGTTACCGTCCGGCATAGAACCCAACATAATCCTCCACCACGCGATAGGCGTGGCGAACGCAGATTTCCTGATGCTGCAACGGCATATGGGTTTTGGCGCCCGAGGCCAACATGTCCTGTATGTGTTCGAGCGTTGTACCGTCTTCCATAAGGATGTCGCGGAGCAAGACCTTGCTGTACTCTTGACTGAATTTCTGACCCGCGTTTTCCGCATTGGGGAAATAGGTATGCGTTTCCCATATCGTCCGGTCTTCGGTAATCGGCCAGAAGTGGTGGGTCAGATAGGTCCCATTGCTCGGGAAAATGGAGAAATTCGGGAAGATCCAAAAAGTATCAATGGACCAGTCCGACCGTCGGGTAGGATTGACCCCGGCAGGCAGATTATCCAGAGCAATATCGCGATCAACCACTACGGAACTCCCAAACTGATAGGCCATGCCCGCTACCGGAGTCGGTTGATAGTTCAGGTTGCCGTACGACGAGGTGCGGCGATGTCGTTCGTAAAGGTCCAGACTCAGGAAGTGGCAATGCGGGTTGGTTCCGCTCGTAAAGGCGTCTGCCGCCGATGCCTTATGGCGCACCGGGAGGTGATAGCCCTCTTGAAAGGCGTCTTGGGCGATTTTCCAGTTGGCTTTGATCTCCGTTCGCCAACAGAAGCGCGTCGCCGAAAGCTCAGAGAATGGGTAGCCTTCCAGCCCAGGCACAACCTCCGCCAGGTAGGCCCGCAGCGTTTCGGTCGGGTTCGGGTCAAGATGAATGAAGATGAAGCCAGCCCAAGTGTCTACGGCCACAGGGGTCAGGCCGAGCCGGTCTTTTTTGAGATCGTAAAAGCGCTCTTCATCCGGAACGAATCTCAGGCCGCCGTCGAGCCCATAGCTCCAGCCGTGGAATTTACACGTAAAGTTCCGACACGAGCCACCCTGATCCCAGACGATTTTATTCCCCCGGTGGGAACACATATTATGAAAGGCATGGAGCTGACCGTCCTTCCCACGAACGACCACGACCGAGGTCTGGCATACCGGCAGCGCGACGACGATATAATCGCCGGGGTTCGGAATGTGTTCAATCCGGCCGACGTTCAGCCAGACTTTCCGAAAGATCCGTTCTCGCTCTAAGGCAAAATACTCACGAGAGATGTAGGGCTCGATGGGAATCGGGGCAGTCCCGAGATGCGGATACTTGTCATTCCAGCGGTCGTTGCTCTGGTCAGGAGCCGCATGCCCTCCAGCGCCGGTCGGCTGCCTGTCCTTCACTGCTTCCTCCCTTTAGCGGTTCGGCTCTTCTCGTCGTTGATGTTGTGGAACAAATCGAAACGGGTCAAACCTATCATCCTCTCAAGGCTGGTATCCAGAGATGATGCAGCCTGTCCTCTGTCGGTATCAGGTGGTCCACTGGAACGACTTATCGGATACCAACCTCAATGGACCATTTTCTCCTCTCGTCGGTGTCACCTCCGAGCCGTCCAAACCAGTGACTCAACACTCTCGTATTCTCTCTCAGTGCCGGAGTCTCTTCCTTCAGGGCTCTCACCACTCCCCTCAGGGATTTCGGACACAGGGCATCGTTCCCGTGCATTGCCACCACAACGAAGTGCAGGCGACAGCTATCCGGCACTGGCAGTTCCTCCCATTCTTCTCCTGTGTTTGGGTGCAGGCGTACCGGGTACTTTTTTTCATTGACTCCGTATAGAAGTAAATGCTCGATATCCTTCCGCACCTCCGATTTACGCAAATCGGCATTCCAAAATTTGAGTTCAAAGATATCGGTAATTTGCCCCTTTTCCACTATGACGAGATCGGGCCTCATCCCGTCCTTTTGGTCGCCTACTTTCCATACTGGCTCAGCGATGACATGAACGTCCGGCAGGGTGTTGCGCAATTCCGCATATAATGCCGCCTGAAGTGTGCGCTCGTAAAACAAATATCCATCAAAGTAGAGATTCTCGATACGACTCCAAATTTTCCGATAGACTCTCACTCGATCACGCATCTACTATTATTCCTCCCATATCCCCTCGTCATAAAAAAAGAGGGGCAACTCATGCCCCTCCTCAAATCAAGGTCAGACTGAAAGGTCGGCCTTAATCGGCGACGGCCGCAGCGGGCTCGGCGTGGACGCGAAAGTCTTCCCGGTGCAATCCCGGCATCACGTCTGCGGCGAAGCGTCGCAGATTTTCTTCCGCCCGCTGTATAGGCATCCCGCCGTATTTGAAGATGCCGATGAAGTGTTCGGTATCGACCTTGCGCTTGATGAACTCGACCTGCTCCAAACACATCTCGGGCGTGCCCACGCACTGAAAACTGATGAAATAATCGTTGACCGCCTGCGGCCCCATCTGTTTGCTGGCCTGACCCATTTTGTCGTAGTATTCGTAGCCTTTCACGCCGGCGTGCGCGCCGTGCGAAAAACGGTAGTGCTCATCCGCCGACTGCCAATAGGCCCCCATATACTTACGGGCGCCGTCCATGGCCTTGGCCTCGGTATCGTCAACATAGACAAAGCAGCCGACAATAGGCTTGACCGGCTCCTTGCCCAGGCTCCGACAAATGTCATTATAGCGTTCCAGCTCTTCGGCAGTGGTGTCCCAGTCGCGCTGCGGAATCACCAACACCCCGAAACCGAGCCTGGCCATAATCTCGGCCGACTCGGGACTGATGGCCGCTCCATACATCCGGCCCGTAAAGTCGGTATAGGGCTGCGGGCGGATGCTCATTTCGGGAATCTGAAAAAACTCACCGGTATGCGAGAAGCGTTCGTTCATCAGGGCTTTGGTCACCACCTCGGCGGCCTCGGTAAAACGCGCCCGCGACGTATCCATAGCCACGCGAAAACCATCGTATTCGATCTGTGCGGCCCCCCGACCAAAGCCGAGCAGCAGCCGACCGCCGGACTGAATATCGAGCATGGCGATTTGCTCGGCGACGCGCACCGGGTCGTGCCACGGCAACACCACGACCGCGCTGCCAAGCTGGATACGCGTGGTCCGGGCGGCCATAAAAGTCAGGTATTGGAGTACATCAGGAACCATGGTGTAATCATCGAAGTGATGCTCAACGCTCCACAACGAATCAAACCCCAGGGGTTCAACCAGGTCGGCTAAGCGTTGTTCCTCCCGATACACTTCGTGGTCGGGCTGCGGCCGGCCCAGGTTCTGATGAATAATATCAACACCGACTTTCATGGCTCCCTCCTGGCGTGCGGGGTCCTGTTACGGCTGCCGCGTGTCTTATCTGTGGGTGGCGACAAAGCGTTTGATGTCGTAGCCGTCCACCACGCTAGGTTGGCCGAACTGCTCGACCGCAGGCGCCACTTCCGCCAGGGACAGCGTCAGGTAAAACAGATGCCGAGCGTCGTCCGGGAGTTCTTCCAGGTTGAACTGCTCCAAATAGGGCAGCACCTCGTCCATGCGCGCCAGCATGGCCTCATAAAAGGCGGTGATGTCTTCCATGGCGCTGGCCTGACGGTGGTCGCTCCGCTCGCCTTCGGTTTCCAACGACCAAGCCATCCATTGTTCCAAATCCCGGAACTGCTCGGGTAAGCGTGTCTCAGGCATGGGAAGCCGCCTCCTTTCCATTGGCAGCAAACGCCGCATCGACGGGTTGCCCCTTGAGCATCTTGTCAATGACGTGATGGCTGTGGCGGATAAGAATCTCTTCGTCATGCAGATAAAACTCTTTTTTCGCCCCGGACGAGAGCACGGACTGGGTTTCTTCAAAGGTCCGGCCATCTTCCATGATAATATCGCGGAACATCACGTTGCCGTATTCCTGGCTGAAACGCCGCCCCGGCGTGGTCGCCTGGGTGTAATACTGGGTCGAGGTCCACAGCGTCTTATCCACGCCAATCGGCATGAACTGATGGGTAAAATACGATCCCTGAGAAACATCAACAAAGAACGCCGGGAAGATGACGTTCAGGTCCAGCGACCAGGCTTCGCTCCGTAGCGGATTTACCCCTGCCGGCAGACCGTCCATCGAGAAATCGCTACGGATGACAATCTCCCCATGCTGGGCCGCCAGTTTGGCTACCGGACTCGGTTTGTAGTCTGCGCTGCCGAACAGCGACATACTGCCATGCCGCGGATACAGGGTGACATCCAGGCTGTGGGCGTAGGGGTTGTTTTTGCTGGTAAACGAGTCCGGGATGGAGCGTTTGTGCAAAAAGGCAATATGGTACACTTCCTGAAAGGCATCCTTGATGACTTTCCAGTTGGCGTTCACCTCCGAGGTCCACGAGGTACTGGTGGTTGAAAATTCGCCAAACGGGTAGCCCTTCAGTCCGGTTGCCAGGTCGCCCAGATACTCCGGTAGGGTCTCGGTCGGATTGGGATCGACATTGACGAAGATAAAACCTTCCCACACATCCACCGCCACCGGCGTCATTCCCAGGGTCTCTTTCTTGAGATCGAAAAAGCTCTCTTCGTCCGGCACGAACTTCAGCCGCCCGTCCAGCCCATAGCTCCAGCCGTGAAACTTGCAGGTGAAATTCTGGCACGTCCCGCCCTGATCCCACGCGATTTTATTCCCCCGGTGCGAGCACATATTATGAAAAGCGCGCACCGCGCCGTCTTTGCCGCGGACAACAATCACCGAGGTATTACACACGGCCAGATCCTGGACAAAATAGTCGCCCGGATTCGGAATCCGTTCCACCCGCCCGACGTTTAGCCAGACTTTCTTGAAAATTCGCTCGCGCTCCAGTTCAAACTGCTCTTGCGAGGTGAACACATCCGCCGGAACCGGGCCGGTCCCGAGATGAGGATATTTATTGTGCCACTTATAGCCGCCGGCCGAGCCGTTGCCGTTTGCCAGAGTTCCGTTTGGTGTTGCACTCATTCCATTGCCTCCCTGGGTTGGTTTTCCTATTCTATGGTCCGATATCCATATTCGTTGACCGGGAACCCGGTCGGGACACACACGACGTGGTGAAGCCCGAATCTAAAGCATGTTCTGGCTTTTTGGTCAATATCACACCGCCGGTATTTATGCCTTGGCTCGGTAGAAACCGACCATATCCTCTATGACTCTGTGTCCGTGCCGGACCAGGAGTTCCTGGTCCTGGAGTACGAATTCTTTTTTCGCGCCCGAGGCAAGCATGGATTGGGTTGCTTCCAGGGTACTGGCATCCTCCAATAATGCCTCGCGTAGCAATACCTTGCTGTACTCCTGGCTAAAACGCTGCGCGGCGTTGCGGGCGTCGGGGAAATACGTCTTGACCTCCCAGAGGGTCCGGTCCGGCGCGAGCGGCCAGAAATGATGCGTCAGGTAAGTACCGTCAAAAACGAACACATCGAAGTTGGGAAAAATCATATTGGCGTCGAAGGCCCAAAACGGACTCCGGGTCGGATTCACCCCCGGCGGTAAGTCAGCCATCTCCCAGTCGCGTCTGACAATCGACGCTCCGAAGCGATGGGCCAGGAGTTCGACCGGACTCGGTTGATGGCCGGGATTCCCAAAGACGGACATGCGGTGGTTGCGCGCATACAGCTTAAACGCAAAAGCATGGGCATACGGATTGTCCGGGCTGGTAAACGAATCGGGCAGGGAACGCTTATGTAAGAAGGGCACATGATAGGCTTCGTGAAACGCGTCCTTGAGCACCTTCCAGTTGGCCTTCAGTTCCGTATGCCAGGCATAGCAGGTCTTCAACTGCGCAAACGGATAGCCCTCCAATCCGGCTCCAAGCTCGCCGAGATGTTCGGTAAGGGTTTCCGTGGGGGTCGGGTTGAGATTGATAAAAATAAAACCTTCCCACGCATCGACCCGGATTGGAGTGAGACCGAGCCGGTCTTTTTTGAGATCGCAAAAGCGCTCTTCATCTGGAACGAATCTCAGGCCGCCGTTGAGACCATAGCTCCAGCCGTGAAATTTACACGTAAAGTGCTGACACGACCCCTTCTGATCCCAGACAACCTTATTGCCTCGGTGGGAACACATATTATGGAATGCATGCAGGGCTCCGTCCCGGCCGCGCGTCAGAATGACCGACGTGTCACAGACGGGCAGGTCTTTGACAAAATAGTCCCCCGGCCGATACAGCTGTTCAATACGGCCCACATTGAGCCACGTCTGCTTATAGATACGCTCTCGCTCCAACTCGAAGTATTCCGCTGAGATACACGGCTCAATCGGAATCGGCCCGGTTCCGAGTTCCGGATAAGCCTCGTGCCAGACTGTGCTGTTCGTGCCTGAGTCCCTATTGTGCGCCTGTGTAGTCATATCAAGAGAAATCCCCTTTCTCTCGCGTATGCGATTACCAATTCTGTCCCCTGTCCACTCTCATACCACTCCTGGAGAGAGGACAATACCGCGCTGAGCAAATACCCGGTGTGAGTGGTTCTCCGCGCCGGCCTGTCTCAGACGAAATATCGGACAGGCCTTTCAGTCGGTTCTGCGTCAGAAGGGACGGTTTGCAGCCTCGTCAAAAAGCAGTACAACAAGCAGGCCATAAGCAAGCACTCTTTCACACGGGAGGCGTATATGAACGTGTTAATTACCATCACATGGCGCGCAGGAGCGAATCATACAGAGAATAGAGCCGCGGCCCAAGTCGTCCAGGAACGGCTCATGAACCCCTTTCCCGGTGTGACTATCATCCATACCCTGGCCGATCTCGGGAAGCGGAAACTCTACGTTATCGCCGATGTCACCGAGCACGCCGTGAACGATGTTCGAACAACCTTGGAACTGACGACACAACCGGCAATCGAGAGCGTTGATATTGCTCTTGTCGTGGACGGCAAGAGGGCGATCAATACCTATCTGGCGATGTAACCGCCTCTCTTGTCTGGATTGCCGGCCTACCATTCCTCCCCGAACGGCCGGATATCAAGCTCAAAGGTCCAGCCCGAGCAGTCCTGGTGGACGACGTGCCAGATGGTGTCGGCAATCGCCGAGGTTTGAATGAAAAAGTCGTCCGGTTTGTCCTTGAGCAAAGCGCGGGCAAACGGCATATCAATACCACCGTCGATGACCAGAAAAGACACGTGGATGCCTTGCGGGCCGAGGGTACGGGCGATGGATTCGGCAAGAATCCGCTGAGCGGTTTTGGTGGGCGCAAAGGCAGCAAATTGCGGGCGGCCCCGTCTCGACGCCGTATTGCCCGTCACCATGATCGCGCCTTGCCCGGCTTCGAGCATATGCGGTGTCACCGCCCGAGCCATATACAGCAGCCCCATGGCGTTGACCTGAAAGTTGTGCTGAAGAGCCGCAGGGTCAATCTCCAGGAAGGTGCCAAAGATCGCATCAAAACTGACGGCGTTATGAATCAGGACGGTCGGGGATCCGAGTTGCTCGGCAATGGCCGTAACCGTGGCGTTCACCTCGGCTTCATTGCTGATGTCACACGGATATGCCGTGGTTTCGGCAATCTCCCGCTCAAATTGGGTGAGGCGTTCCGTATTGCGGGCCAGCATGGCAACCCGGTAGCCACCCTTGGCGAACCGACGGACAACCCCCTGCCCGGTTCCTTGTCCAACGCCGGTGACAATGCAGACTTTTTTCGTCATGCCGACTCTCTTCTCAGACTGCCTGTGTCAGGCAGGTTATCGAGGCCGTTCCACGAGACGTCCAGAAATAAATTTATGGAGGACACTCGCCATGAGCGTCTGGTATGGAATACCCTCTTCTACCGCTCTGGCCTGGAGCTGCTCTAAGTCCTGAGAAGAAATTCTGATGTTCACTCGCTTGTCTTTTCGAAGAGTATTCGCGGCAGACGTCTGATGCTTCTTGATCTCTTGTTTGACCTTTTTGACCGATTGCCACTCACCCTTCTCAATAGACTCAATGAGTTCCTTTTCTTCATCGTCTAGATAATATTTTGGCATAGATCACCTGAGATATTGTTTCGTAAGTTTTCGACGTTGTTGCTCTGTCCACAGCAAACTGATAGCGCGATTCGTCACACGCATCCATGCCAGCTTCGTCAGAACCAACCCGCCCCGTCAACACGCCCCTATTCCTTATCACAATCGGCTGTACGGTTTTTGCCGTTCTGACCGCGCTCAGCATGTTGGGACCGCTGTTGATCGCCATGTCGCACGACTGGCATACCACCGTTCCGGCCGTGGCCCAGCTCGTCACCTCGGCCGCCGTCGCCTGGGCCGCAACGGCCATTGTCGTCGGCCCGTTCTCCGACGCCTATGGCCGAAAACCGATTTTACTGATCGGCGCATTGCTGGTCGGCCTGGCTTCAATCGGTACGGCCCTGGCGCCGAATCTGCCCAGCGCGGCGGTCTTCCGCATCCTCGCCGGCGTAGGCGGAGGCATGGTCCCACCCACGTGTATTGCCTTGCTCGGCGACCTCCTGCCCTCTGAAAAACGGGCGCTGGGGGTCGCCGTGGTAACGACTCAACCGGGTCTGAGCAGCGTGCTCGGTGTCCCGTTCGTCACCCTCATTGCCGCCTATGCCGGCTGGCGAGCAGCGTTCTTTTCCGTCGGCGGCGCTTTGTTGTTATGCGCGCTGATGGTGTTTCTCTATACGCCGGGGCGCAACACAAAGCGGAAGCTGCTCATTCTTGGCAGCCGTCTCAGACAGGTCGGACGTTTTTCTGTGACCTGGCTGCTGGCGTTCACCAACCTGACCGTCCGGACCGCCTACGGACTCATTATGACCTTCTTTCCGCCTTTTCTCCAAGTGACGTATCAGCTCAGCACCGCAGAGCTCGCCCTGCCGGTTTCCGTTGTCGCCCTTGGCACAACCTGCGGTCTCTTTCTGGGCGGAAAAATCGGGAAAGGCCAAGGGCGTCTGTCCATAGCGGCGGTCACGGCACTCATCGCGATCCTGCCTGGTATGGCCGCTTTTGTATTAGCCGACGGCCTGTGGCTGAGCGTGGCGGTCACCAGCGCGTTTATGGTGCTTACCATGCCGCTGGCAACCCTCCTTTTTGTCGTCGGCGTCGATGTGGGTGGAACCGCGAGAGGAACGTTGACCGGGGTCTTATCCGGTAGCGGCTATGCCAGCTATGCGATTGGGGCGGCTATCGGGGGACTGGCGGTGGCCCACATCGGCTACTCTGCTCTGTCCTATGCGCTTGTCGCCTCAACCCTGGGCAGCAGTCTGCTGCTGACCCTGCTGATTCACACTCAGGCCGAAGACCGGGCGCGGGCATATTTTCGGCAGCCGTCATGAGCCCCACCGGGCAACCACAGGGGGTTGCCCCTACCGTTCTCATTCAGGCGTACAGGGCGATACAGCGGACCTCAATGCTCCACCGCTCGGGCGCGTCGGGAGGAGTTTCCGGGTCCTGATAGGCAGTGTGAAAACTGAAGGTACACGGCGCTTTTGTGTCGTCGCTATCGGCCCGGTGTCCCTCTGAACGGGCGATCGGCCCGGCCGAGTCCCACTGCTTGATCAGCAGGGCCTCATCCCGGGTCATCGCCGGGTAGGAGTACCACTGGTGGCGCGGGGCGTACTTGGAAAAATAATTCTCACCCACCCGGTCCTGATAGTGAATCTCGAACACCACCAGGTCTTCGGGATGGACGCTCTGCGCGTCACATAACGCGAGGGGATGGGTCGCGATCGGCTCCGCAGCGATATTGCGCCAGACATTAATGATGGCAAAGCGTCCGCCGGGGGCGAGGGCTTGGGTTGCCTTTTCAGGCTCGATGAGCGACTGGCCCTGGCCAAGCACCGAGCGCAGGGTGTCGTTGCCGCCGGGCGGTTGGGCAAGCTGTTGTAGCCGCTCCGGAGCGCTCCGCAGGGTATAGTCCCCATGGGCGATAGAGGCCGGGCCCTGTACCTGCTGCCCACCGCGAATACGTCGCTGGCTCTGCTTGCCAGCGGCTGAGCGGACGTTATGGTCAAAGGCTGCCACGGAGGCCGCCCCGGTCGTCTGGCTCACGATCTGGGCGCATTGGCGGTAGTAGTCCTGAACGACTTCCTGATGATCGAAAAAGTCGAGGTCTGGACGCTCAAGGGGGCGAGTCAGCAGTTCAAAGCCGTTTGTCTCAAGGCTGCGCGGCGCGTGTCCGTTCTGCCCGTTGAGCAGGCGGGCGTTGTGGACCGGCATCTGCCGCTCATCAAAGATGACTCCCTGCATGTCGCTGTCGCTGCCGTCCGCATCGCGTCGGAGGAGCACTTTGCCGTTGCGGTAGAGCGAACTCTGAAGAGAGGAGTCGAGGTAGTTGAGCCGACCCAAACCGTCCGTGTCGCCGGTGGCCGGTACTGTGACTCTGGTCATATTTTTCCCTTTCAAGCTGTGAACGGATGCCGTCCCAGATTTGATTGTGAATCATATCGCCCGCCCGCCCGACATGGCAAGGCGTATTCCTCTACTTGACACTTCCCCCTCGCTTCTGCTTTTGTATCCCGCCATTCGGGAGCCTGGCAGAAAATCCATCGCCCCGCTTTCCGACTTGAATATCAGGACCGGCTTGCATATGAGGAGGGGAGAGGAGAGCATCAATGAAGAGACGCATATTTTTCAACGCCTTTCATATGAACTGTGTGGTCCATCAGTCACCCGGCCTGTGGGTTCGCGACGATGACCATATGACCGAGTACACCGACCTCGATCAGTGGGTCGAATTCGCCAAGATCGTCGAGCGGGGAAAATTCGATGCCATCTTCCTGGCCGACGTACTCGGTGTGTACGATGTGTTTCGCGGCAACCGGGAGGCCGCGCTGACCGAAGCCGCCCAGATACCGGTCAACGACCCCATGCTGCTCATCCCGGCCATGGCTTATGCCACCGAGCATATCGGTTTTGGTTTTACGAGTTCCATTATCCAAAACCACCCGTTCACGTTTGCTCGTCTCATCTCCACCTTGGACCATCTGACCAAAGGCCGGATCGCCTGGAATATCGTGACGTCATATCTCGAAAGCGCCGGCCGCAACTATGGACAGAGCGGTTTAGCAGAGCATGATAATCGCTACGACATCGCGGATGAGTACTGTGACGTGTGCTACAAACTGTGGGAGAAGAGTTGGGAAGATGATGCCGTGCTCAAGGATGTGAAGCGCGGGATTTATGCCGACCCAACCAAAGTCCACGATGTCAGACACGAAGGCACATACTATAAGGTTGAGGGCTGCCACTTGGCCGAACCCTCCCCGCAACGGACGCCCGTCTTGTTTCAGGCTGGTGCCTCAGATCGTGGTCGTGCCTTTGCGGCGCAGCACGCGGAAGCTGTTTTTGTCATTGGCTCAAAGCCTGAGGTCGATGGCCAGTATATTAAGGATATCCGCAAAATCGCCCGCAAGAACGGCAGGACCCCGGAGGACATCCTGTGTTTTGCATATATGAAGGTGATTACCGGTGAGACCGAAGCCGCGGCCAAACGGCGCTATGAAGAGTACTTTGAGCAGTGCAGCTACGATGGCGGGCTCGCCTTGTTAAGCGGCTGGAGTGGAATCGACTTTGGGCAATTTGAGCCGGACCAGCCACTTGAGTATATCGAGACGAATGCCATTCGCACCCTCGTCCACAGCTTTACCGAGGGTGACCCAAATCGCAAATGGACGTTGCGTGACCTCGCCCGCTATGTCGGCATTGGTGGCGCCGGCCCGGTTCTGGTCGGCACGCCGGAGAGCATTGCCGACCAGTTCGAGGACTGGATCGACGCGGGGGTCGACGGGTTTAACCTGGCCTATGCCACCACGCCGGGTTCCTTTGAGGAATTTGTTGACGGAGTGGTGCCCGTGCTGCAAAAACGCGGTCGCATGCAAAAGGAATATCGGGAAGGCACGCTGCGCGAGAAGCTGTACGGCAAAGGATCACGGCTCAGCACGCCACACCCGGCAGCCCTGCACAGACAATCCTTATTGGATGCCAGGAATGGCACGGACCGGAGCGTTCCAAGCAGTCACCCGGCGGCCAGTGCACCCGCAGCAAAGTAAACCCTATGGTATCGGAGGAGGCTGCGCTCCTCCGACTTACGAGTCTCAGCCCAACTCCGCCTCGTCGGCAAAATCCCAGGCCCGCCGCACCCCCGGTTTGACCCGGATCAGCACGAGGTCGGCCTCGCGGAAATTTTCAACATAGGCCGAGCCCTGCTGAGCTCCCAGATATCGCCCGGCGATACGACGGGTTGTCTCAAACGCGTCCGCTCGCTCGATACTTGCCTCTCCCCGCACCTCAATCCCCCGGTAGGGAGGGCTATCTTCGGCAACACTGATACTCACTTTGGCATCGCGCCGAATGTGACGGGCTTTAATATCATCGCTTGGGACCACTACCGTAAATCCGCCGTCTTTCCATTCGTGCCAGACGGGTGACATCAGAATCGTCCCATCTTTGAAATGTGTCGCCAAGGTTGCGCACTTGGGTTGATCCAGGAAATCTCCCAGGTCTTCGGGACGCAGATTTTTTCGCATGATTCTTCCTCACCGCCGGGCATCTACGGGTATACGCAGGGCCGCGTAGACCACTCGTACACAACGCCTTCGGCCGTCAGCCTGCCAGACGCCGAAGCTAAAGCCGACGTTTCAATCTCGCTCACAACCGCAGCCGGTATCTCACTCGGGTTTACCAGCCGCCCGTCAATAAAAATATCGACCACCAGGTCGGGTCCGCTGTCTGTCTCCATAGCGTTAATCGTCCGAAAAGCCGCATACCTTGGCGCCGCGCACCGAGGCCGGCTTCTCGGTGCAGCGCGCATACCAGGCAACCACGTTGGGGAAATCCGCGTCCAGCTTCAGATCTTCACGCGCCCCATAGCCCCAGTCGAGGCAGCCGACCCAGGGAAAGGTCGCGATGTCGGCAATCGTGTATTCATCGTCCATCACATAGTCCCGGCCGGCCAAACGTTTTTCCAGCACACCCAGGAGCCGCCGGGCTTCATTGGTATAGCGCTCGGTCGGATACGGAATGCGCTCCTTGGCGAATTTGTAGAAGTGGCCGAACTGCCCGAACATGGGACCGACCCCGGCCATCTGAAAAAACAACCATTGGATGCACTCGCTACGCCGGTGGGGATCAGCCGGCAGCAGCTTCCCCGTCTTCTCCGCCAGGTACAACAGCATGGCCCCGGACTCGAAGATGGACAGCGGTTTCCCGCCCGGACCGTCAGGGTCAACCATGGCGGGGATTTTCGAGTTGGGACACACCGCGATGAATTCCTCGCTGAACTGCTCGTTCTCCAGGATATTCACCTTGTGGGCCTCATATGCCAGCCCTAATTCTTCCAGCACGATACCTGCCTTCTGGCCGTTCGGGGTGGCCAGTGAATAGAGTTGAATGCGGTCAGGGTGTTCAATCGGCCACTTCTTGTCACTCATCGGGTCTCCTTCTGCGGACTAGGCCAGCTTCATTTTCGTTGCAAAGTGTTCCATGAGGCGCATGAGTTCCGCAAATTCATTCGTCCAGGCCCGGAACGACAGATAGACGTGATCCACCCCCAGGTCTGCGTAGCGCGGAATATCCTGGATCAACTGATCTACGCTCGGCGCTCCGAGCGGCAGCATGCAAATCTGTAAATCGTCCGGATTGCGACCCGCCTGAGCAGTCAATTCCCGTAGCATCTCCAAAGGCTCTTGGATGTCATCCGGCCCCTTGCCCATGGCAATCCAGCCATCGCCGCGCCGCGCTATGCGGCGCAGGGCACCTTTGGTCATCCCCCCGACAAGAATGGGCGGGTGCGGCTGCTGAACCGGCTTGGGAATGAATTTGATGTCGGCGAACTGAAAATGCTTGCCGGCAAACACCGGCGTTTCCTGCGTCCAGACCGCCTTGAAGATGTCCATGGTCTCGTTCGTGCGGGCTCCCCGCTCTGTGATCGACATACCCAGGGCGGTGAATTCCTGCTCCAGCCAGCCCGCCCCCACGCCGACAACCGTCCGCCCGCCGGATAAGACATCAATGGTAGCAAGCGCCTTTGCCGCGGCTAAGGGATGCCGGTAGGGCAGAATCAGGACCGCGGTGCCGAGTTTGACGGTTGTCGTCTTATACGCCAGGGCTGCCAGAACGGTGAGCGGATCAAGAAAAGGGTCTTCCGGATTAAAGGCATAACTCCCCTCAATCCTGGACGGGAAGACAACGTGGTCGGCCACCCACAACGTCCGATAGCCCAGCGCTTCTGCGGTTGTGGCCGCGGTCAAAATCCGCTCAGCCGGGTTTTCATGCGCAAAGGCGCTGAAGTGGGGCAAGATAATGCCGTAGTCCATGCTGGTCCTTTCTGCCGTCCCCGAGATTTTCCTGATATATCCGTGTCAGACCGCAAAGTCGATCTCGTCACAGAGCTGGGAAAGGTCCGTCTCCATCCCTAGCGACGGACCTTTCCTCGGGCTATATCAGAGGGACCCTCACTGAGAACCGCTGGGGAACGACATTCTGATGCCGGACAGCCAACACCGCCAACCACTGAACCTCCGCCAACTGCTGGTTTTCCTCACCATCGGTTTTGTGTCGCTCCTCTTCTGGCATACGCCGTTTCTCTATCCGATTAAAATTTTCGTGGTCTTTATCCACGAAGCGGGCCATGCGTTCACCACAGTCCTCACCGGTGGACAGGTGATCTCCATGGTGGTGACACCGTGGCAGTCGGGCTATGTCCAGCACGTCGGTGGCAACCCGCTGTTTATTGCCGCTGCCGGCTATATCGGCAGCGCGCTTTTTGGCGGCCTGCTGCTCCTGCTCTCAACTCGGGACGAATGGGCTCCGGTGATCTTCTTTTTCCTGGCCGTCTTCTTCGGGCTGGTGACGCTCGTTTTTGTGCGTAATGGCTTTGGGCTGGTTTTTGGCTGCGGAACGGCTCTGATCTTTACCCTGCTCTCGCGGCGGCCTTTTCCGGGGACGCACTATATCGTGGACATCCTGGCGGTCACGAGTTCGCTGTATGCCGTGTATGATCTGACGGATTTCTTGTTTGTCGGTGCACGCACAGACGCGGTCATTTTGGCGGAACTGACCGCAGTGCCGGCTTTTATCTGGGCCGGGCTGTGGAGTGTGCTCTCACTGGCCATCGTCTGGGGAGCCGGAAAGCGGGCCGTGCGCCATGCGCCCCGGACTGCCGATGAAGAGGCGCGAGAGTTTGAATAGCTGCGATGCACCCCTTCAGGGCTTGGTCTTTTCTAATAGCTCGACATCCCCACGGTCTTTTTCACGGTTTGTCGCCCGTTTGTTTTTGATCAAATGTTTCCGGCTTATGATATTGGTTTCGACCCCTGAGGGATGTCCGACCTCTCGTCCGGCCCACACTTACTCGAACGTCACCCCGCTGATTCCGGTGAGTAGATCGATCCGATTCGGCACCGTACCGAGCTGAATCACCATATCTTCTTGCAGAAAGTCCTCACGCTCGATGCCAACACCACCGAACCCGAACTCGTCGAGTACATCCGTCAACTTTGCTGCGTTGTCCGGGTCACACGAAACAAAGATGTCCAGGTCTCCGGTATAACGAGGCCGCCCATGGAAGGCGAGCGCCCAGGCACCCACAATTACATACTTAACATTCTTCGTGTTGAGTTAAGCGGATGAACTCGCGCAGATCGCTCGATAATTGCCTCATTGGGGTTCTCGGGCATGACGAGCTCAAGCAACATCTGGAGCTTCTCGTCACCGGACAGGGATTGGTAATACGCGTATTCGGCTTCGTCCGCCGCCTCGAAGCTGTGAAATTTCTGAACCGTTTTTTTCATGTGCGACAGAACCGTTACAGCGGCGTCGCCAGCAGCGACGAAATCCGACTGGTGTCAACCACCACGATTTTCTCTTTCAGCTTGGCAACCCCGTCGTTGATGATCACTTTGTCTCGATACTCGCCGGCGCTATACACCTCGGTGCTGCCGTAATCGACCGGGTCGAGGTGGGTCTGGAGCACCACGTAGTTGGCCCGGGCCTCAATCACGCCGTTGTCCTCACCGATGATCCGCACCCCGCTGACCACGTGGCGGTACAGATGGGGCGCATAGTAATTGGCCTTGCGGTAGGCGGTCACCCGGTCCTGCAACATCCCGCGGCTGTCACAATAGATCAGCGAGATGGGCAAATCCTGCGACACGTTCTCATGGGGGATGATCTGATACAGGCAGTCTTCGACAAAAAAGTTCGGCCAGTCTTCGAGTTCGTCATTATCCAGACAGGCCACATAGGCGTGCAGCAGGTCTTCGACCGCAAAACGGGTTTCAATAGCGCTCATGCCACTCATAGCCGTCACCCTTCCCGCTTACGCGCCGGCGTGAAAGCCCATGGTGTCGCGATAATAGCCCCAAAACCCGCGGATGGCGGTTTCCGTAATCAGGCTCTGTTCGTTGGCGACCTCGGTTCCCCCCATTTCAACAAAGGACGTCGCGCTGTGGTCGCCCGTCACCGATTGCTGGACAATCTCGGCCGCATAGCCGTCTTCCATGGAAATCAGGCCGGCCGGACCAACCAGGTTGGCCTGTTTCAGCCGAATCTCACGCATTTCCTCGTCGTCGTCCTCGTAGCCGAAATAGGTGAAGATCAGCTCAAAGCGATCCGGCGCCTTGGGCAGAACCTGCCTGACGGCCAGCGTATTGGCAATCTGCTGAACAATCAGACAGGGGAAGATGGTCTGGATAAAGAGGCCCTCAAACTCGGGCCGTCCTTTGAGCACGGACGGGTCGGCAAGCTGATAGCCCTTTTGATAACTGTGCAGCCCGGATTCATACGTCGAGAGGTCTTCCTCGGCCTGCGGCTTGGCGTGAAGCACGTCGTGGCGCGAGTGAGTGTCCATGATGACACCGCCCTGTTGCGACGAACGGTACAGGCCAAACGTGGCGTGGAACATATGCAGCAGGCTGGCGTGGTACGGGTCCTTGACGTTTTCAAAATACAGCTTCCAGTTGGCGTTCACCCACTGGCGGGTGTGGCCCAGAACCTGGATGGGACGATGAAAAAGACGGTCCAGCCACTCCCGCATGGGCGGGCTGAGATAGTCCTCCAAGGGTTCAACGTCCGGGCTGAACGAGGCAAAGATCAGACCGCGATAGGCGGCAACGCGGAGTTTTTGGAGCGAGTGTTTGGCCCGCTCAAAATCCTCGCCATAGCCACCCACGCCCCCGATCCCTTTCTTGAACGGCACCCCGGTCAGATTGCCTTTGAGATCATAGCTCCACTGATGGTAGATGCAGGTATGGGTCGGGCGGTTACCGCTCAGTTCCCGGCAGACCATGGCACCGCGATGCGCGCAACGATTCACGAAGGCGTTGAGCCTGCCCTCTTTGTCGCGTGTGACCACAACGGGCGTATCGCCGATAAAGGTGGCCTTGAAATCACCCGGCTGCGCCACTTCGGCTTCGAGCGCCACATAATTCCAGATGGGGCCACGAAAGAGTTTGTCCTGCTCTTGGGCATAAATGTCGGGGTCATAAAAGACCTGATAGGGCACCCGCGCGCCGCCTTCTGCCGGCCAGGAAAGAGAAGTGCCATTGCTACCGTTTCCGTTGTGTTGTGTCTGCATATGCCTTACTCCACTGGCAATCCGTATAACTTCGACGCATTATCGCGCGTAATTTTCTGTTTATCTGCTTCCGGCACATCCTGAAAGGCGCGCTCCAGCGTTTCCTGAGTGTGCGGAAAGGTTGAGGCCTGATGCGGATAATCGGTGGACCACATGAAGTTGTCCGCCCCGCCGGCCAAGTGATAGGTTTTGAGTCCCATGGGGTCATCGATAAAAGTGGCATACATCTGGCGCTGGAAGTACTCGCTCGGTTTGAGCGACAGCTTCACCCCATAGCCTTCCTTAAATCGCCGATGGTATTTATCCGCGCGCTCCAATAGGTGCGGCACCCAGGCGATATCGCCTTCGGCGGAGACAAACTTGAGATGGGGGAAACGCTCCAGTACTCCAGTAAAGACCAACCGCAAGAAGGAGTGCTGCATCTCACTGGGCCGAATAATCATGCGCACATACAGTTCGGCAATATCCGACTCGTCCTGTTGGCTGTCCTTACTGCGTCCGGTCGCCAGATGCAGCGACAGGGGCATCTCAAGCTCTTGGGCCGTTGCCCAGAAGCGCTCATAGGCCGCCGAGCCGTAGGGCTGGTCATCGGGCGGCGAGGCCCAGATCATGGCCCCCTTGAGACCCATTTTTTTACATCGCTCAAGCTCGGCACAGCCCTGCTCGATATCAAACAAGGAGATCAATCCCAGACCGGCGAACTTCTTGGGATCATAACTGCAAAACTCGGCCAGCCAGTCGTTATAGACCCGAAAGCAGGCGTGTTGCAGCGCGGCGTCTTCCAGCCAGAACAGGACAAAGGCGCAGGTGGTATACAGGACTTCGGCCTGAATCCCGTCCAACTCCATGTCTTTCAGCCGGGCCGCCGGGTCCCAGCCACCGGGCAGGGCGTCTTCGGGTCCGGCTTCCATAAAGTCTTTATTAAACGTCTGACCAGCAGCAAACGCCCCGGAGAGACGGAGCGGCGGCAGGTCTTCACACATAAAGAAGTGGCCTTTCTTATCGCCGGGGTTTTTGACCACCCTGGGAGCCTGGTCGCGAAACCGTTTCTCTATACGGTCCACCCACAGCGTCGGCGGCTCGCACATATGGGAGTCAGCAGAGATGATCTTATACGTCACGGTCCCCCTCCTCAGACTTCGAGTTCAATCACCCGCCCGTCCCGCTTCTTCATGTCCACGAATTCGACATACGAGCGCACGGCGTGGGCCTGCTCGATCTTGCCTTCCATCTCGCCGGCGGGGCTGATGCCTTCGCCCTTGTTCTTGCGGGTCACATTAATGAAAGAGCACTCTTGGCCCAGGGTCAGCGCGTTGTGCCAGGTGCCTTTATAGATAAAGGCCGCCTGACCGGGATCGACATTAAAGGCTGCCACGTTGTCATAATCGAACGCATATTCCTCAGGGCCTCCCTCACGGTTGTCGGGAGGCGGGGCGACGACCAGAATCAAAGAGCCCTGCACGGGAATAAAGGTCTGGTTGTAGGAAAAATGGATGGCCATCTGATCCATGATTCTGGCGTTGGGCCGGTACTGAAACGACAGCATTTCCATGGCCACCCGGCCCTCTTCGACCTCGGGATAGATCAGCTTTTTCTGTTCCAGGACTTTCCCGTACGGCGCAAAGGCTTCGGCGGTGAGTGGTTTGATTTTGACCTTGACGTGTTCGGCCATCGGACATCCCTCCTATATCACTCCATACGTATCACTCGTGCGAGGCTTGTAGCATACCAAAGCCGGCAGCCTGACAACAGAGGTTGAGCAGATGCCCTGCCCCCCGGTCTCTCTGTCAGGAGGTCTCCTCCAAAGCGCCTACTCACGCTCCCGACTCGCAATAGACGATGACAGCAACCCGCCATCCACGAGCAGAGTCTGGCCGCGAATAAAATCGGCATCCTCAGAGCAGAGAAAAGCGGCCACTGCGGCAATATCTTCCGGTCGGCCCGTCCGGCCGGCCGGTGTCTGAGGAATGACATCGCGTTCGTACTGCGCGTAGGCAGCCTCCCCACCCGCGTACATTTGAGCCGAGTCGGTCTGAATCAGGCCGGGGTTAATGCCGTTGACGGCAATCCCGTGCGGGCCGAGTTCGTGCGCCAGATACATTGTCATATTTTCCAGGGCAGCCTTGGCCGCGCCCAGCAAGCCGTGGCCGGCCAGCATACGTAAGGAATCGATACCGGATATGGTGACGATCTTTCCCCGACGGCCGACCATCAGGGGCACCGCTTCCTGCACGGCAACCAGAGTGCCGGTAATGGTCAGATCAAAGGTCCGTGTCACATTGTGCTCGCCTTGGCGTAGCAGCGGCCGAAAGGCGGTGGCTGCGGCATTGGCGATCAAGATATCCAGATAGCCGAACGCCTCCCGCACCTGCCGGAACATCGCCCGAACCGCCTCGGCGTCACTCAGATCGGCCTGGAGCAGCAGCGCCTCGGAGCCCCGCTGTGCGATCTCGGCGGCAACTGCTTCCGCTTCGGCCGTATTCCGGCGGTAATTCACGCCGACCCTTGCCCCCTCGGACGCCAGCCGCAGGGCAATCGCCCGGCCGATGCCTCGCGAGGAGCCAGTAATAAGGGCTACTTTGTCTGCGAAACGCACGCACGTATTCCTTTCGGTCCTAGCCGGCCATGGTCAGCCCACCGCTGACGGACAGGACCTGACCGGTGACAAAGTCCGCGTCCGGCGAGGCAAAAAACGCGACGGCGTTGGCAATTTCTTCGGGCTGACCCAAACGCCGAAACGGGACCGCACGGGTCATGGCGCTGATAATTTTGGCCCCCTTTTCTCCTGATGAAACCTGCTGGAGCAGCGCCGTATCCGTGGGACCGGGACAGACCACGTTGACAGTGATCTTCGCGCGCGCCAGTTCACGTGCCAGCGTTTTGGAAAAGCCGATAATCCCAGCCTTGCAGGCAGAATAGACCGCCTCTCCGGTCGAGCCGACCCGGCCAGCGTCCGAGCTGATCGAAATAATCCTGCCCTGGCCGCGCTCGGCCATCTGCGCCGCCACCGTATGGCAAAAATTAATCGGGCCACGCAGATTGATCGCAATCACCTTCTCCCAGGTCTCGGGCGCACTCTGGAGAAAAGGCTCTATCTTGTCCCAACCGGCATTATTCACCAGCACGTCAATCGGTCCCCAGCTATCCGTCACCTGTTTCACGCAGGCCTGGACCTGATCGAGCTGAGTCACATCGGTCCTGACCACCTGAGCCTGCCTGCCTGCGGCCAGAATATCGTCGGCTGTTTGCCGGGCTTCATCTTCCAGAATGTCGGCAATGGCGACTTTGGCGCCCTCCTCGGCCAGACGCAAACAAATTGCCCGGCCTATCCCTCGACTGCCGCCAGTCACCAGCGCGACCTTATCTTTGATACGCATGCATTCCTCCTCCGCTGAAAAGCCGGGCTATCTTAGCCGACACTGACGGATATCAGCAACGCGTATGCTCGTAGGACTTCGACAGGTATACCTTGGCTCGCGAGCCAAAATCATTATAATAGGCAGCCTTAAGGAGACTGCATGCTGCTCGATACCCTACAACGCCCGGTCAAGGACCTGCGCATTTCCGTCACCGACCGGTGCAATTTTCGCTGCACCTATTGCATGCCGCTGGACGACTACGACTGGCTGGATAAAAGTGAGGTGCTGACGTTTGAGGAAATCACCCGGCTGGCCCGTCTGTTTATTCAGCTCGGAGTTGAAAAAATTCGTTTGACCGGGGGTGAGCCCTTGGCCCGGCGAGACCTTGAGCAACTCGTCAAAAGCCTGTCCGACCTCGACGGTCTGCGTGACCTCTGCCTCACCACGAACGGCTCAACCCTGGCGGAAAAAGCCCAGGTCCTGAAAGCGGCCGGCTTACGCCGGCTGAACGTCAGCCTCGACAGCCTGAAACCCGACCGTTTTCGACGCATCACCAAGCGCGGCGATTTACAGAAAGTTCTGCACGGCCTGTTTGTGGCCAAGGAGCACGGGTTCTCGCCGATTAAGCTTAACGCGGTCATCGAACGCGGTGTAAATGACGACGAGATTATCGATCTGGTGACGTTCTCGCTTGAGCATGACTTTGCCATCCGTTTCATTGAGTTCATGGATGTGGGCAATGCCAACCACTGGCAGTCGGACACCATCGTGCCCAAGCAGGAAATCCTGGACATTATCAACACGCGCTTTTCCCTGCGGGAAATCGGCCGGAAAGGCGGCAGTGCACCGTCGGTGGATTATCAATGCGTCGATGGCAGCGGTGATATCGGGGTGATCGCCTCAGTCACCGAGCCGTTCTGTGCGTCCTGTACGCGTGCGCGGCTCACCGCGGATGGCAGACTCGTGACCTGTCTTTTTGCTAACACTGGCCATAACCTCAAGGTTCTGCTGCGTGGTGGAGCCAGCGATGACAGGCTGCTTGACGTGCTGCAACAGGTCTGGCTCCAACGGACGGACCGCTACTCGGAAGAACGCCTGGCCGCCCTGCGCTCTGGAGCCGGCTACGACCCCAAAGAGCATAAAAAGATCGAGATGATCAGTCTGGGCGGCTAAGGTCACACTCCTCGAGTCAGAATGTCGTCGAAAACTCCGGCAGCATGGCAAGCGTCTTGAGATCGTAGATCTCAACCGCCCCGCCACGGCCTTCTTCCAGGGTCAACATACCGACCGTGCCCGGTTGAGCCGCGTAATTGTGCGGATAGGTCGGACTGCCGGGATTGATGACCAGGACATCGGCGTAGCGCTGGATACGCTCGACATGGGTATGGCCGCAGACAATAATGTTGGTCCGCTGGCCAAAAGCCTGCTCCATTGTCCGCTCAATCGGCCAGTGCGGATATTCGTTCGGATCCAATACATCGTGCACCAGTCCCAGCGTGTAGCCCGCGCACTGCGTTACAACGGCCTCGTGCAGCCGGGGATCTTCCGGGACAACCGCGCGACCGCCCGAGCCTTCGTCGCCATTACCCCGACACGCCACCACCGGCGCGATTTCTTCGAGCCAGTCCAGTACGGCAAGACAGTGCAGGTCGCCGGCATGGACAATCAGGTCAACCCCGGCGAACACCGTCCGCACCTGGCTCGGAAGTTCGGGCATGGCCTCTGGGATATGCGAGTCCGCGATGAGTCCGATTTTCATACCAAGAAAACTGTCCGCGAGCGTTTTCTCGTGATGATATACCGGCTGGACATCCGAGAAGCAACGTGCCAACAATGATGCTATCCAAAAGAGGAAACGTGTCCAGCAGTCGTGTCTGGTTGGAGGACACGTTTCCTCTTTCCAGACAAAAGGGGAAAGATGTCTATGGATCACGCAACACATCTGCCTCTGGTGACGCTGAGTGAGGAAGAGGAACTCTTTCGGACTATGGTGCGGGAGTTTGCCGAGGAACAGGTCAAACCCCACGTCATGGAGATGGACCACGCGGCCAAGATCCCCCAGGAGCTGATTCGCCAACTCTTTGATCTGGGGGTGATGGGCATCGAAATTCCGGCCAGCTATGGGGGTGCCGGCTCCAGTTTCTTTATGTCCATTCTGGCCATTGAGGAGTTTGCGCGGGTCGATCCGGCGGTCGCCACCTGTGTGGATGTCCAAAACACGCTGGTCAATAACGCCCTCGTACGCTGGCTCAACTCTGAGCAGAAAGCCCAGTTTTTTCCCCGTCTGGCCACGGACACGGTGGGGGCTTATTCCTTGTCCGAGGCTGGTTCCGGGAGCGACGCCTTTGCCATGCAGACCCGCGCCCGGCCGGATGGTGACACCTTTGTGCTGAACGGTCAGAAGATGTGGACCACCAACGGTGCCGAAGCCGGGGTGTATCTGCTCTTTGCCAATGCCGATCCGGACAAGGGTTATAAGGGCGTAACCGCCTTCATGGTCGAACGCGATATGCCGGGTTTCAGCGTCGGGAAAAAAGAAGACAAGCTAGGCATCCGCGCCAGCTCGACCTGTGAGCTGATCCTCGAAGACGTCCGGGTGCCGCGCAGCCAGGTCGTGGCAGAGATCGGTCAGGGCTATAAGGTCGCGATTGAGACCCTGAACGAGGGCCGGATCGGGATCGGAGCGCAAATGACCGGTCTGGCTCAGGGAGCCTTCGAGTGCGCGCTGGACTATGCCAGGGAACGATCACAGTTTGGGCGGGCGATCGCGGATTTTCAGGCCATTCAATTCGAGTTGGCCGAGTTGGCGACTGAGATCGAAGCCGCCCGGCTGATGGTGTATAACACGGCCCGCCTCAAAGAGAGCGGACAACCGTTTGCCCATTCCGCGGCCATGACCAAATTCTTTTGCTCCCAGGTCGGGGAACGGGTGGCCTCGCGCGCTCTGGAGATTTTCGGCGGTGTGGGCTTTACCAAGGACTATCCGGCCGAGAAGTTCTACCGGGACGCCAAGATCGGCAAAATTTATGAGGGCACCTCGAATATGCAACTCAAAACCATAGCCGCCAACCTGCTGAGGAGCTGAGACATGCCGCAACGTGTTGTGACTGATACCATGGCCGGGCTGAAGCTGCCCGACTTTGACACCTGGAGTGAGCGGGTTGCGACCGTGCTCGGTCAAAACCCCGGGCCGTTCACCGGCCCCGGCACCAACACCTATCTGGTGGGCACGAGCAAACGACCATTGCTGCTCGACACGGGGATCGGCCTGGAGGTCTACGACCCCTTATTGGAACAGGGCCTGTCCGAAACCAAAGGCGCCACCGAACTCCAGGAGATCGTCCTCACCCACGTGCACCAGGATCACATCGGCGGGGTCCCCAATGTGCAGAAACGCTTTGGTGAACTCAGCGTCTCAAAACATCG
This sequence comes from Candidatus Binatia bacterium, assembly GCA_022820725.1. Lineage (GTDB taxonomy): Bacteria > Desulfobacterota > Binatia > Bin18 > Bin18 > Bin18. The sequence goes on along the minus strand of JAJEFA010000011.1, from coordinate 190,387 downwards.
CTGGCCGGAAAAAGATCGGGCGTATGATTTTCCGCTGACCTATATCGAAGACGGGGCGACCGTCGAGACCGACGGAGCCACCCTGCACGCAATCCATACGCCGGGCCATGCCAAAGACCACCTGTGTTACTACCTCGAAGAGGAAAAAGCACTCTTTACCGGAGACCTGGTGCTTGGGGCCGGGACAACAGTCGTACCGGAAGAGGGTGGTGGCTTGATCGACTATATGGCGTCGCTGCGTAAGCTGCTCGATCTCGATCTGTCGGTGATCTATCCCGCCCACGGCCCGGCGATTCGCGAGCCGTACAAAAAGCTGAACGACTACATCGCCCACCGCGAGCTGCGCGAGCAGCAGGTGCTGGACACTCTCAACGCCGGCCTCACCAAAATTCCGGACATGGTGAAACGCATCTATGTTGACGTGCCCGAGTTTCTGCACGCCGCGGCCGGGAACTCCGTACAGTCCCACCTGATTAAGTTGGAAAAAGAAGACATCGTGAAAAACGAGGGCGAGGAGTGGGCGTTGGTGTGATAGAGATGTCCAGTGATGGCCAAGTGAGATTTATTTATGAGTGGTCCAGCCTAACTGAATAACACCTTGGCCAGTTCCGACCGGTATCGATCCGCCAGATCACTCCGAGCACCAACCACCTCAAAAATTTCAAGCATGGCTTTGCGCGCTCCCTCATCTCGGAAGGTACGGTCTTTTTTGATAACCTCCAGATATTCGGCGAGCGCTTCTTCATAGCGGGTCGAAGCCGCCAGAATCTGGGCTAGCGCAAACCTTGTGTCCAGATCGTTCGGGTCGGCCTCGATTTTCTCGCGACAGGCAGCCTCTTCATCGGCGCTGGCGCCGGTTTGTTGCACGCGTATCTGAGCGACCACCTGCTGGGCTTCGGCATGCTCCTGCGTATGTGGCAGGACACGGCCAAGCAGGGTAAGCGCGTCCGCATATTCTTCCTTGCCCATCAGAAGACGGGCAAGCCCGAGCAGTGCCTTCGGCTGCCGCTCATCCTTTGAGAGGGCGGCCCGATAGAGACTCTCGGCGCCCTGATCCTTGCCCTGGTCTTGCAGATCCTGGCCTTGCTGGGCCAGGGAATCGGCCTCGGACGGCATCAGTTCTTCAATAAACTGGCGGATCGCCGGCTCGGGCAGAGCGCCCAGAAATTCGTTGGCAATAGCCCCCTCCTTGACGGCCTTCACCGCCGGAATGCTGCTGATCTGAAAGGATTGGGCCAGCGCGGGGTTTTCGTCAACGTTCACCTTCGCCAGAACGAATTTACCGGCTTGTTCGTCCGCGAGTTTCTCCAACACCGGGCCGATAGCGCGACAGGGACCGCACCACGGAGCCCAAAAATCCAGTACAACCGGGACACTGTACGAGCGTTCGAGCACATCCTGCTCAAAGTCTTTTTCATTGATATCAACAGTCCATTCGCCCATGAAATTCCCCCTGCACGATTGTCTCTTGTTTTTTGAAGCGATGGGACATGATGACCCATGCCCGCTTACTCAGGAAGGCCATCCTACCACACCGTCTGCGCTCCTTCCATCTTGCCAGCCTCTACCAAATCTGAGAAAGGTATAGCTCTTTCAGCAGCTACGTCCCAAAAGAAAGATAGGACATAAAGGGGTAGATCATGGCGAGCAAGACGATGTTTGAAAAAATCTGGGAGTCGCACGTGGTGCGGACCGAAGAGGATGGCACTGCACTCTTGTATGTTGATCGTCACCTCACCCACGAGGTGACTTCTCCGCAGGCGTTTGAGGGTTTGCAACTCGCTGGCCGGAACGTGCGCCGTACCCAGGCGACGATAGCCGTGCCCGACCATAACGTACCAACAACCGACCGGGACAAGCCGATTGAAGATGCGGTGGCGGCCAAGCAAATCGAGGCACTCCAGGAGAACTGTCGGACAACCGGCGTCCCGATTTTCGACATAGACGATATCCGCCAGGGCATTGTACATGTGATCGGACCGGAGCAAGGACTCACTCTGCCGGGCATGGTCATTGTGTGCGGGGATTCCCATACCGCCACGCACGGCGCGTTTGGTGCCCTGGCCTTTGGTATCGGCACCAGCGAGGTTGAACACGTATTAGCCTCCCAATGCCTGCTGCAAAAGAAGGCCAAAACCATGCAGGTGCAGGTGGAGGGCGAGTTACCCGAGCGGTGTTCGGCCAAAGATATTATCCTGGCCATTATTGGTAAAATCGGGACAGCCGGCGGAACCGGGCATGTCATCGAATACACGGGCTCGGCCATCCGAGCGCTGTCAATGGAAGGCCGCATGACGCTGTGCAATATGTCCATTGAGGGCGGTGCGCGGGCCGGTATGGTTGCGCCGGACGAAAAGACGTTTGCCTATATCAAAGACCGCCCGTTTGCACCCAAGGGCGGGCTGTTCGAGCGGGCGGTAGCGGCTTGGCAGCAACTACCGTCGGACCCGGACGCCAGCTTTGACAAGACCGTAGAACTGAAAGCGGCAGACATCGCCCCTCAAGTCACCTGGGGTACGAATCCGGGCATGGTCACCGATATTACCGGCAGCGTGCCGGACCCGGCCGATATGCCCTCGCCGGAAACGCAAGAGGCCACGCAGCGGGCCCTGGCCTATATGGACCTGAAGGCCGGCACCCCCATGACGGAAATTCCGGTCGACCGGGTCTTTATCGGCTCCTGTACCAATTCCCGCATCGAAGACCTGCGTATGGCCGCCCAGTACGCAAAAGGGAGAAAGGTCGCCTCGACCGTCAACGCCCTGGTGGTACCGGGCTCCGGTCTGATCAAAAAGCAGGCCGAGGACGAAGGACTCGACGTCGTTTTTAAGGACGCGGGCTTCGAGTGGCGCGAGGCCGGCTGTTCCATGTGTCTGGCCATGAACGCCGACACCCTGCAGCCGGGCGAGCGCTGCGCTTCAACCAGCAACCGGAATTTTGAAGGTCGCCAGGGCAAGGGCGGGCGCACTCATCTGGTCTCCCCGGCCATGGCCGCGGCCGCGGCTATCGAAGGTCGCTTTGTCGATATCAGAAACTGGAGCTAAAGCCGTATTGGAGACATATATGGACGCTTTTACCACGCTCACAGGTATTGTTGCCCCGCTCGACCGGGTGAATGTTGATACTGACCAGATTATTCCCAAGCAGTACCTCAAGACCATTAAGCGCACGGGCCTGCGGGAAGGGTTGTTCTCGGATTGGCGCTACGCCAGCGACGGCAACCCCCAGGACGGCTTTGTCCTCAATCAACCGCGCTACGACGGAGCGAGTATTCTCTTGGCACGGGATAACTTCGGCTGCGGTTCGTCGCGCGAGCATGCGCCGTGGGCCTTGTTGGACTATGGGTTTCGATGCGTTATTGCCCCCAGCTTTGCCGATATCTTTTTTAACAACTGCTTCAAAAACGGCATGCTGCCGGTTGTCCTGACCAACGCAGAAGTCGATCAATTATTCACAGAGGTCGAACCCCAGCCGGGCTATCAGCTCAGCGTGGACCTCGCGGCCCAAACCGTCACCACACCGGATGGGACGAGTTTTCATTTCGACGTTGATCCCTTTCGGAAAGACTGCCTGCTCAACGGCCTGGACGAAATCGGGCTCACCCTGCAAAAGGAGGCCGATATCACGGCCTATGAGCAACGCCGCAAAAACGAAGCGCCCTGGCTGTTTCCGGATTTGGGATAGCAAATACTCATCATGTCCTCGTATCCCCTCACCACCCAGGAAGTCGCTTTGCTACAGCAAGCCGCGGGTATGGCGGGCGACCGACTGGCGCGACAGGAGAATGACGCCGGGGTCCGCTCCATGGAAACCCTCCTGGCTCACCTCGAAGAGGAACAACCGCACACCGTCAGCCTCAATGTGCTTCAACGTGAAGTCCTCGGAAAAATGCTCATGAATTTGTCTTTCGATCTGCTTCGAGAGGATGAGGACGAGCGGTCGACGCTCGCCGAGGAGTTGGCCGAACGTTTGTTTCAAGACGGCGAAGGAGAAGACACATGAAATTTGGTGTTGTCATCCGCAATATGGGTCCGGCCGCTACCCGGGACACGCTCGGCGCCTGCGTGCAGGCCGTAGAAGAGGCCGGCTTTGATGCCGCGTTTGTGGTCGATCATCTGGCGATTCCGCCGGATCAGACCGAAGGCTCGGGGGGCCGCTATTTTGAGCCGCTGACAACGCTGGCCTATTTTGCCGCGCTGACCCGGAAGATTCAGCTCGGTATTTCCGTTCTGGTCTTTCCCTACCGGCCTGCCGTATATATGGCCAAGCAGGTGGCCACCCTCCAGGAACTCTCGGGCGAGCGGCTGATCCTTGGCGCCGGGGTCGGCTGGATGCGGCCGGAATTTGAAGCCCTGGGCGTGGACCCGCGCAAGCGTGGTGCCATTACCAACGAAACCCTCGAAGTCGTCCATCAGTTGTTTGATAACGATGTAAGTTCGTACAGCGGCAGTCACATTCAATTCCCCGAATTTGTCTTTGCTCCCCGTCCGGCGCGTCCGCCTATCTGGATTGGAGGGGCTGGACCCAAGGCCATTGAACGGACCATCAAATGGGGTGACGGCTATTATCCGATTGGGCTCCAGTCCGGCGAGTTGGCCCAGATTGCCGCGCATTTACGCGAGGAATCCGAAAAGCACGGGCGGTCCATGCCCGACTTGATCGTCGGCGGCATGATCCGCGAGGGCAGCCCCGAACCCATGATTGATCGCATATCGGCCATGAAAGAGGCTGGGGCCAACCACTATGTGCTGGGGCTGGGGCGTTACCCTGACGCCGCGACTTTCCGAAGCGGCATAGAGCGCTTTGCCGCCGAGGTTATGCCGAAGATTCATTAAGGGGATCGGGCAACCACAAGGGGTTGCCCCTACGAGACATATTCCCGCCCCCCTGCGCCGCCTGGGAGCGCGGCCATCCTGGCCGCTTGCGGGCTGGAAGCCCGCACTCCTGGCCCCCTGTCGCAGACAGGCACGGCGCAGGGGGGTGGGGTGAGGGACCAAGCGCCCGCCACCCGTCAGACCAGTTCATTGGCATCCCACGTCTATGGGCGGCGTGACGTTGTAGGGGCAATTCATGAATTGCCCCTACGGATCAGCCCGAACAGGGGCCACCACCTCAGGTGCATCACACGTCCCCGGAGGAGTGGCCGTATAGGCCGGGGTGGGTTTCCGCTCTGGACCACGGCCAATTGAGGAACCTACTAGGTTTCCACACTCTTCGCCTTACCCTCTCCCTCGCGCCACTTCCAGCAAACGCCCCGGAAAGTCCGACATTACCCCGTCTACACCGAGGTCAAGCAGACTGTGCATCTCCTGTGGGTCATTAATCGTCCACGCATGGATTTCCACATTGAGTTGGTGCGCGGCGGCAATCGTTTGTTCCGTCACCAGCGGGATATTTTGATATGTGGGCGGAATCTGAAGCGCCTGACCGGGTGGCTGATAGCCGTCTAGCTGACCGGTTGCAACGCGCTGGATAAAATCGACCACTTCGTTATAGCCAAAATTTGTCGGGGTATCCGGGGCCAGGGTTCGCACACGAGCCAGAACCGCGTCATGCTCTGACGCAATGATAACCTCATCCACCTTGCCGCAGTCTTTAATCACCGCAATCACCGGTTCTTCGATAGGCGGGTCGGACGGCTTGATCTCAACCGTGAACTTGACTTGCGGAAAGCTCTCCAGCACTTCTTGGAGCGAAGGAATAATCACATCCGACGCACGGAAAGGGAACGTCTTGCCCTCATCCAGCGAAAACCGATAGCCAGCGTCGAGTTGTTGCAGAGCAGCAAGGGAATAGTTCTGAACCGCGCCCAGACCATTAGTCGTCCGCTCGATGGTCGCGTCGTGGATAACCATGACCTGCCCATCCTCGGACGCGTGCACATCCAGCTCAATATACTCAACTCCCGCATCCACAGCCCGCTGAAACGCGGCCATGGTGTTCTCGGGCGCTTCCCCGCTGGCGCCCCGGTGCGCAAACAGTCTGGGTTTCGGTCCGTCGAAAAATGTTGTCATACAGCCTACCTTGAGAAAGTGATGGATTCGTTCAGCAGACAGCCGCCTAGAGGATTCTCTATAGGAACCAGACTACAAATACACTTCCATATCCAGCCGATCAAAGGGACTCACTGGACGTTTACGCCGGCGCGGTGACTCCCGCTCTTCAGCTTCGACCAGTCCCAGTTTCTCCAACACTTTCAGGTCCGTGCTGACATTCTTGATATCCCTGCCCGCCAACGCGGCCAATTGGCGCACTGATTGAGGATCGTTTCGCCGGATCAATCTCAGGAGTTCAAGCCGTTTCGGCGTCAGTGTCCGGGCCATCTCCTGAATGCTGGGAAAGGAGAGAACCGGGGTGGATCGTGGGAGTTTTTCGCCTTTCCGTGACGCTTTGGCAACAGTAGAAAATGCTTCGCGGACCTGATCGAAAAAATCGCCCTCTGGTTGCACGACAATTTTCATCCGTTTTAGCTTCATAAATGCCCTTTCTTCACTAATTCAACGTCCCGACGAAAGTCGGAAAGAAGCTGCTCAACGCCTCGCCATTCATAAGGGAACTCGTCCCCTCGCAAGTGTCTATGATGTCCCTTTCCTTGCTCAAAGTCATAACGGAGGACGGTTTCTCCACTTTCCCGCTCATAGAGTTGGAGACGATAGGCTGTTCCATCTGGGTTTTCTTTTGTCGGGGAGAATTCGAAAATGGCAACCTCAATAATGAACGCTGTTGACTCTGCTGGTTCCTTGAAGCGGTATATTTCTCTTGCTCGCGTTCTTCGCGGCTTGACCATCTGATGGTATACATACCATCAGAGAGAAAAAGAAGAGAACCCTCCTTTACGTGTGGATAAAGTATCCATTGAGAATATCGGCTCACTCTTTTACAGTCATACCAAACACCGACCTGAGTTGTGACAAAGGAGCGTCCCATGTGGCCGGATAATAAACGCTGTGCGGTTGGCCTGAGTTTTGACTTTGATGCGGAAACGCTGTGGACTCGGACTATGCGACAGCCCTTCCCAGGTCAGCTCTCGCGCGGCGAGTATGGGGCGCGGGTCGGGGTGCCGCGTATTCTCAAGCTGCTTAAAAAATACGGCCTCAAGGCAACGTTCTTTGTACCGGGCTGGTCGGCGGACACCCACCCCCAGTTGGTTGAACAGATGTACGCCGACGGGCATGAAATCGGGCATCACGGCTATGAGCACGAGTTTGTCGCCAACAAAGGCCGAGAAGCCGAACTGGAGGTGTTGTTGAGGGGGACAGAGAGCCTCAAGCGGATTACCGGCCAGGCACCACGGGGCTATCGCTCTCCAGCCGGCAATACCGGCCCGCATACCTTTGACTTATTGCTCGACCACGATTTTCTGTACGACAGTAGCCTGGTTGGCGACGATAGCCCCTACTGGCTCACCACCCCACAGACCAAGCGTCAGCTCTTGGAAGTGCCCTTTAGCTGGGAGCTGGATGATGCGCCACACTTTTTTTTCAGCTTCTCCCCCTATTTCACGGGCATGTCGAGCCAGAACAAGGTGTATGAAATCTGGGAGGCCGAGTTTGACGGCGCCTATGCGGACGGCGGCTTTCTCGGCATTGTCATGCACCCGCAAATTATTGGCCGGCGCTCGCGCATGGCCATGCTGGAGCGGCTGATTCAACACATCCTGGAACATGAGGGAGTCTGGTTCGCGACGCATCTGGAAGTCGCTCAAAGGTGGATATCGGAAACCACTCCCTAACTCACAGAGCGCTTAGTTGATTGACCCTTAACCGGTCGGGTGTTAGATTTTTCCCCAACCCCTAATACCCAATCCCTCACCCCAAGGAGAATTCCGATGAATGGCGTACATGACATGGGTGGTATGACCTGCTACGGCCCGGTCAAACCGGAAGAGAATGAGCCGATCTTTCATGCCGCGTGGGAAAAACGCGTGTTTGCCATGACCATGCTCGGCATGGGCCAACTCGACACGCTCGACGCCTTTCGGCATGCAATCGAACGCATGGACCCTACCCATTATCTCTCCTCGACCTATTATGAGCACTGGCTGGCCGCACTGGAAGCCCTAGCCGTGGAAAAAGGCGTGCTCACCCCAGAGGAATTAGCAACCGGAGTCGCCCAGGAGACCGGCAAGCGAGCGGAAGGTCCGCTTCCACCGGAGGCGATTCCGGCAGTGGTGCAAGGCGGGGCACCCTGCAACCGCGTAGAAGGCCGCCTGACCCCGCGTTTCTCAGTCGGCGACCAAGTTCAAGCCCGCAATCTGAATCCAACCGGCCACACCCGGTTGCCCCGCTATGTTCGAGGAAAAAACGGTACGATAGCCCAAGTCCACGGCACTTTTGTGTACCCGGACACCAACGCTCACGGTCAGGGCGAACAGCCACAGCCGCTGTATTCAGTCTGCTTTACCGCCCAGGAGCTCTGGGGCCCGGACGCCGCCGCCACAGACGATCTGTATATCGACCTGTGGGAAGATTATCTCGACCCAGCCTAAGGAGAGGAGTCATGAGCGACGATCATACTCACGGCCACAGCGCCCACGATGCGCCGCCGAATCCCTACCTGGAGAAACACACTACCCCCGAACAGACCGCAGCCCTGGAGAAGCGGGTCCAGGCCCTGGAGTCCTTACTCGTGGCCAAAGGGCTGGTCTCTTCGGAAACGCTCGACAAGCTGGTCGAAACGTATGAGAACGACCTCGGGCCGATCAACGGGGCCAAGGTCGTTGCCCGGGCCTGGGTCGATCCCGCGTATAAAGAGCGTTTGCTCAAAGACGCCACCGCGGCCATTGCGGAACTCGGCTTCAGCGGCCTTCAGGGCGAGCATATGGTGGTGGTTGAGAACACCCCGGACACCCACAACCTGGTCGTGTGCACCCTGTGCTCTTGCTACCCGTGGCCGGTTCTGGGCCTGCCGCCAGCCTGGTTCAAGGATGCCGCCTATCGCTCGCGGTCCGTGGTGGACCCGCGCGGCGTGCTGCGGGACTTTGGTCTGGAACTCGACGAATCCACCGCAGTGAAGGTCTGGGACAGTAGCGCAGAAATCCGCTATATGGTCCTGCCCGAACGGCCCGTCGGAACTGAAGACATGAGTGAAGAAGAACTCACCGCACTGGTCAGCCGCGACTCGATGATCGGTGTCACCAAGGTCGAAAAGAATACTTGACGTTGACAAGACGCTTGGTAGAGAGAGAACGGAAAGTATTCTTTCATCCAGCAGCATGAAGTCTACACCCGATCGCAAGATCTCAAATATGGAAGGGGACGCCGCCCTGCCGCGGAAGAGCGGTGAGCTGGTCTTTCACGACGCCTGGGAACGGCGCGCCTTTGCCCTGGCCGTAGCCCTGTGTGAGCAGGGGCAGTATCAGTGGGACGATTTTCGGGACCATTTGATTGCCGAAATTGGAGATGCGGACGCGGCCCGCGCCGATAACCCGGACGCACCCTTTCCGGGCTATTATGAACACTGGCTGGCCTCGTTGGAAAAGGTCCTGATCGAAAAGGGACTCTGTACACAGGACCAACTCCGGGCGGACGGGGGAGAAGGGACTCCTCCCCAGACCCCGCCACCGGGCGGGTCGCAACGCCCCGTCCCGCGCGTACCGCGACCGATCTAACCAATCCGGGAGTGCGGCAGGCTAGCCGTTAAGCGCGTCGAGCCCGGCTTGCGAGCAGGCCACGTCTTCATCGACCGTGCCGCCGCCAACGCCGATCCCACCGATGACCTCTCCATCAACGACGATGGGCAGTCCGCCCCCGACCATGGTCGCCCGGGAGAAATGCGACAAGCCGACGACCAGAGACTGGTCGTCTTTGATGGCGCTGTAGAGGTCTTGTGTCCCCACCCCAAACAACGAGGTAAACGCCTTGCGTTGACAGCCTTCCACCCCAAGCAGCGGGGCGCCGTCCATGCGGCCAAACGCCTTGAGGTTGCCGCCATCGTCAACAACCGCCACGTTCTGTTTGCAGCCCAACTCCTCCGCTTTGGCGATGGCCGCGGCCACCATTTTTGCTGCGGATTCATACGAAATCGTGCTCTTGGCGTAGGTCTTTGCCATAGTCGGTCCTCCTCTCCGGCTATCCGTATGCGGCCTGCCGATAAGAGTCAAGCTGTGTCCGCCCCTTTCTCTTGATCCGGTGATACCAGACAGGATAGTGTCCGGGAGAAGGAAGGAGGGGCATGGGTATGTTTCTCATGCGTTTTACCGAGCGAGCCTATGTAGACTACTCGGAAGAAGATGTTCGCCAGAGTTTTCGCAGTGCGGTTCGCCTGACGTTTCCGAACGCCCATTTCAATCCCACCCTGGGGGCGGACCTGTATAATACCTATCTCGACGAGTACGAGTACGCCGAAGAGGTGGGCTTCGACGGCCTGATGCTGAACGAGCATCATAATACCCCGACGTGTATGGGGGCGGCCATGAATCTCGAAGCCGCCATCCTGGCCCGCACCACCAAGCGGGCAAAAATCGTCCTGCTGGGCAATCCGCTCCCAATCTTCGATAACCCGCTGCGTCTGGCCGAGGAGTTGGCGGAGATCGATATGATCTCTCGGGGCCGGCTCGTATCGGGCTTTGTACGGGGGACGGGCATCGAGAGCTGGGCAACGAACACCAATCCGGTGTATAACCGAGAGCGCTTTGAAGAGGCGCATGACCTGATTGTCAAAACCTGGACCACTCCAGGGCCGTGGCGCTGGGAGGGCAAGCATTATCAGTTTCGGGTGGTCAACCCATTTGAGCGACCGCTCCAACAGCCGCATCCGCCCGTTTGGATTCCCGGTATCGGCAGTCCGGAGACGCTGATCTGGTGTGCCCAGCACCACTATCCCTACATCTATCTGGAAACCGACCCCCAGGTGACCCTGGACCTGACCGCGATTTATACCGAGGCCGCAAAGCAGGTGGGCTATGAGCCCGGCCCGCAAAACTTTGGCTATCTCGTCCGCGTTCATGTCCAGGACACGGACGAAAAAGCGTATGAGGTCGGCAAGGGCTTTCTGATTGGGAATGCCGGTGTCGGTCGCGTACCGCTGCCGGGAGACTTCATGGCCCCGCCGGGCTATAACTCGCGCGAAGGGGCCAAGCGCATTGTCGACCAGTACCGGCGCTATTCGCTCCGGCCTGACCCTCTCTACGGCGGCGTTGATTCCGCGGGCTGGGAAAAGGTTGTGGAAAGCAACCGGGTTATTGTCGGCAACCCGGACACGGTGGTCAGGAAATTACGCGAAGTCCTCAGCGTTGTCCGCCCCGGCATTCTCGGCGTCTGGACAAATGACGGCACCATCGGACATGAAGACACGATGCGCTGTTTAGCCCTCATGGAGCATGACGTGCTCCCGGCAGTCCGGGAAATGGGAAAAGAGCTGGGGCTGCCCGGACCCTTTGAACAAGCGCCATAGACAACCTCCCTGGAACAGAGATAACGATCATGCCGGAACATGCGGAACACACTATCGAAGTTGGCGGCGCCCGGATTCATTACCTCAAAGGCGGCCAGGGTAAACCGCTGGTCATGCTGCACGGCGCGGAAGGCAGTCTGGGCTGGCGGCACTATCACGAACAGTTAGCCGATTCCTTTACCGTCTATGCGCCAACCTGTCCGGGCTTTGGCCAGTCCGAGCGTCCCCCCTGGCTCGAATCCTTCACGGACCTGGCCCGTTTCAGTTTATGGCTGCTGGACGCCCTGGACCTGTCTCAGGTGACTCTGGCCGGTCACTTCATCGGCGGCTGGCTGGCGGCAGAAATGGCGGTCATGTCGCCCAGGACCTTCGATCATCTTATTCTGATTGACGCGGCCGGTGTCCAACCGCAGGACGGCGAAATTGCCGATGTCTTTCTGCACGGGCAGGAGGGCACCAGACAACTGACATATTTCGATCCGCAGCAGGTTGCCGAGTATGCCGAACTGTTTCAGGGCAAGCCGTCCAAGGAAGAGCGCGACGTCCAAACGCGCAACCAGGAAACCCTGGTCCGCTACTGTTGGAAGCCATATATGTTCAGCCCCAGCCTGCCAGGACTGTTAGGCCGGGTGCATCTGCCAACGCTGATTATCTGGGGGCAGGACGATCGGGTCGTACCGCTGGAGTGCGGCACGTTGTATCAGCACGCGCTGCCCAACGCTCGCCTGGAGATTATTCCGCAATGCGGCAACTGTCCGCCACTGGAAAAGCCGACCGAATGTGTCCAGCTCATACGCAATTTTCTGACATAAGGTGTACTCGGCTGAAAGGAGAACAGCATGCCACTCCATCCCCAGGTCGCAAAAGCACTCGAACAAATGGCCGCCGCCGGCCCACCCTTACATCATCTCTCACCCCAGGAGGCGCGGGCCGCTATGGAAGCCGCGCGGGGTGCGACGGATGACCCCGAACCGGTCGGTACGGTCGAAGACCGGCTGATACCCGGCGTGGCCGGCAAACAGCCCATCCGTGTTTACACTCCCGCCGGAGACGGCCCGTTTCCCCTCTTGGTCTATTTTCACGGCGGTGGCTGGGTGGTTGGCAGTCTGAACACGGTAGATGCGTCCTGCCGTGCCTTGACCAATCTTGCCAACTGTGTGGTGGTCTCCGCAGACTACCGGCTCGCGCCGGAAGACAAATTTCCGGCAGCGGTCAATGACTGCTACGCCGCCACGCGGTGGGTCGCGTTCAACGCAGCCGCCCTGAACGGAGACGCAGCTCGGCTGGCAGTGGGCGGCGAGAGTGCGGGCGCCAACCTGGCGGCCGCGGTGACCCTAAAAGCGCAAGAGAGCGACCTGCCGGCTCTCACCTATCAATTTCTCATGTACCCGGTCACGGCTCACGCGGTTGATCTGCCGTCGCATACGGACAATGCGGAAGGCTATTTTCTGACAACCGAGATGATGGCCTGGTTCTGGAATCACTACCTCGCCAGCGAGGCGGATGGACAGAACCCGCTAGCCTCCCCCCTGAACGCCTCGACCGGTCAATGCAGTTCCCTGCCGCCGGCCTTTATTGCCACCGCGGAATACGACCCCCTGCGAGACGAGGGAGCCGCGTACGCAGCCAAGCTGCGCGAGGCGGGCGTAGCGGTTGAATACATATGCTTCGAGGGGCTTATCCACGGCTTTATGGGCATGGCCAAGGTCATCGAGCCGGCAGGGCAGGCATTGGAAACGGCCGCCGCAGCGCTGAAAACCGCCCTGCACGAGTAGGCAGGTCCAGGTCACTCGATAGCGTTGCTACTGCAACCCCCTCACCCTACCCCTCGCCCCCTTGGGGGCGAGGGGAATTAGCAGCGTCCGGCGCGTGTCTGACCAACTCCACAGCAAGCTGGATATCCGGCTTCAGCAACCCACTCACATAGCAGCCGCGCTTGGCCCGTTCGAGGAGAATCTGCAAATCCTGCTCCGAAGCCGTACTCCACACTGCCAGGGTTAAGGCTATTGCTTTCACATGCCCCTTTGGCGGTGCTTTGGCCTGCCCGGCTATCCGTTCAATGGTAATCTTGCGGCGTCGAGCAGCTGCTTTGAAGGCAATCGTCATGCAGGAGAGCAGGGCGCCAAGAAAGGCCGTTACCGGGTCCGGGCCGGTATCCTCTCCGCCGTCGCTCGCCGGCTCGTCAAGGCTCCAGACATGACCGTGGCTCTGCACCTGAACGGCATAGCGATCGCCAGCCGACACCGAACGGACTTCCCGTTTGCCCAGGGCTTGTTGGGGGCTGGGGGTTGGGGATTGGGGGTTGGGGATTTCCAAGAGGGACTTTGACTCAAGGTCCTCCAACGCCTCTTTGAGACCCTGACTCAACCGGGACGCCGCCACTCCGTCCGCTACCCGATGATCATAGGCAATGCTGAGCGTCAGCATCGGTCGGGCGACAATCTGCCCGTTATGCACGACCGGCCGCTCTTCAACTACGCCCACAAAGACGAGGATGGGTTCACCCAGATTGATAACCGGCGTTCCAGCCCGGATACCGAACATGCCGAGGTTGGAGACGGTCAGACTGGCCTGACCCATATCCGCCGATTGCAACTGCCCCGCACGAGCAGCTTCAACCAGCCGCTGCCTTTCCCGCACGAGTTGGGTGATGGACAGGCCGTTCGCTCCACGGATGACCGGGACCAGCAGGCCGCGCGGCGAGTCAACGGCAAAGCCGATATCCACGCCGTCATAGAGTATGAGTTCTTCGTTTTCGACCGTCCCATTGAGATCGGGCAGTCCGGCCAACACGTGCGCCGCCGCGGATAAAATCAGATCGTTAAGCGTCAGTTCGGAGATGTCCGTTCTGAGTCGCTCCCGGACCGCTTGCAGCCCGCCGGCATCGACATCGACCATCTGGACAATATGCGGAATGGTCTGCCAGGCCGCCTGGACCCGACGGGCGGCGGCCTTCCGCATGCCGGTCAGAGGACGGCGTTCGCGCTCGGTCCGTAGGGACGTAATATGAGCGGCGGCCGCTGACTGCTGGATGGAAACAGCGCTTTCCGCAGCCCGCTCCACATCAGCCGCGGAAATCACACCATCTGCGGAGGACGGCGTCAGGGTCGAAAGATCGATGCCGCGTTCGGCGGCCAGCCGCTTGGCCTTTGGCGAGGCAAGAACTCGTCCTGGGCGTGACGCTGTTCGCTGTTGAACGACCGGGGCGGCTGCTGGTGGAGCGGAGGCGGTGTCCGCCTGGACTGGGGCGTCGCCAATTTCAGCAATAACGGTATGTATCGGGACCTCTTCGCCTTCTTGGACCACGACGTGAAGGGTTCCACTCGCCGTCGCCTCAAGATCATACGCGGCCTTGTCCGTCTCTACCGTGACGAGCAGCTCGCCGGCGACGACGCGCTCGCCGTCTTTACGGTGCCACCGCACAACCACACCCTCGGTCATGGCCTGGCCGAGTTTGGGCATCACGACTTTGGTATTTTGCACACCAGCCTCAGTCAGCGAGTTCTTTTACCGCCCGGTAAATATCGTCCACCGAAGGAACGATGGCATCAACCAGGTGCTGGCTGGTCGGAATCGGCACGTCGGGAATGGCCAGACGCTTGAACGGTTTGTCCAGATAGGGCAGGGCTTCTTCCACGAGCAGAGCCCCGATCTCCGCCCCAACCCCGAGCGTGCGATAGGCCTCTTCAACCACAATACAGGCCCCGGTCTTTTTGACCGACTCGATAATGGTTTCGCGGTCAAACGGATTCAGGGTGCGCGGATCAACGATCTCGACCTCGATGCCTTCCCGGCTCAGCCGCTCTGCTGCGCTGAGCGCACGGCGCAACATGTCTTGCCAAGCCACAATCGTCACGGCTTCGCCTTCGCGTCGGACGACCGCTTTGCCAAAAGGTGTCAGGACCTCTCCGTCCGGCACCTCATCCCGCATTTGATACAGCAGTTTATGCTCAAAATAGATAACCGGGTTATCCAGTCGAATCGCCTGCTTGAGCAACCCCTTGGCATCTTGCGGCGTTGAGGGTACGGCGCACAGCAGACCGGGAGCGTGCATGATAAAGGCTTCGGGACAGGCGGAATGCTCGGGTCCAAAGCCCGAGCCGCCCGAGGGGGCCCGCACCACCAGCGGAATCGTATGCGCCCCGCCGTGCATATAGCGCCACATGCCGGCCTTAAAGAAAATTTCATCACCCGCGGTGATAACGAAATCGGCAAACTGGAGTTCCACCACCGGCCGCAGGCCCATTGAAGCCGCCCCCACACCGGCTCCGACCATCACGCTCTCGGAGATAGGCGTATCGAACACACGATCCGGACCAAACTTTTCAAGCAGTCCGTCGGTGACTTTGAAAATCCCGCCCCAGACCGCAACATCCTGGCCGTACAGGATCACGTTTTCGTCGCGCTGCATTTCTTCGGCGAGTGCATCGTTGATCGCCTGACTATAGGTCCGTGTGGGCATAAAAGCTCCTGAGGGATTGGGAACTGGGGGTTAGGGGTTAACTCCTTTTAGCAGGGCGGTTCGTAGTGCCAAGAGTTGCCGGGCTAATATGTCTGACTGGCCGAGCAGATGGGTGTACCGTTCAGAGGAGCAGTAACGAAGACGTTTGGCAATCTCAAGTTGAGTTTGCAGTTCAGCCAAAGACGCCCGGGCGATCGACAAATGTCGGAGGTAGTCCTTACTAGAGTCTCGCGTATGGCCTTCTGCAATGTTTGAGGGGATCGAAACAGCGGCCCGCTGCATTTGGCTCACTAAACCATACCGCTCATGCTCGGGGAAGTCCCGCGTCAGGCGATATACTTGCTCGACCAAATCCATTCCTCCCTGCCATACCCGGAGATCGCGAAAGCCACTGATCTTCGAGTCCTTCTCCATACCTTCCCCAACCCCTATCTCCTAATCCCCAACCCCTCTCCTATGCATATACATCCTGCAGGGCGACTTCCGGTGCGAGCAGCGGGGCCGCGCGCATGGCGGATACGGCCGCTTCGACCTTTTGGTCCGCGTCGGCCTGTATGTCATCCACGTCCGCCTGCGTCAGTATGCCTCGGTCGCACAGGGTCTGTTGCAGCTTCGGTAGGGGATCTTTTTCCGCTACCTGATCGATGTCGGTCCGGTATTCCTGCTGGTCGGCCACATAATGCCCTTGCAGCCGTGTCACCTTGGCTTCAATCAGCGTCGGGCCGTGACCGGCCCGTGCCCGCGCCACGGCCTGTTCCATGACTTCGTACACCGCCACCGGGTCATTTCCGTCGACTACTACGCCAGGGACGTTATAGCCTGCGGCCCGGTCCGCGATATTCTCGACCGCGGTCGAGCGGCTGGTCGGCATGGAAATCGCGAAGCCGTTATTCTCACAAAAATAGATGCAGGGCAGTTTCTGCACCGCGGCCCAGTTGAGCGCTTCGTGGAACGGGCCCCGGTTCGCGGTCCCATCCCCAAAGAAGTAAGTCACGACCGTGTCCGGCTGCTTGCGCTTGAGCGCCATGCCCACGCCAACCGAGACAACGAAGCTGCCGCCCAAAGTCCCGCTCTCACCCAGAATCCCCTTTGGCACGTCCACAACGTGCATCACCCCGCCCTTGCCTCGACTGGTCGCGCCCTCCTTGCCGGCCATATCGGCCAGCATATCGGCCAGGCTCACGCCCCGGGCGACCATATACGCCACGCCGCGATGGCCGTACAGAATATAGTCGTCGGGCCGCAAGGCTTCGATGGCGGCGATCTGCGCCACCTCCTGGCCGGCGCCAACATGCAACGCAGGCGGGAGTTCGCCGGCCATGGCCAGCTCGACAATTTTGGCCTCAAAGCGCCGTGCCAGCACCGAGTTCCTGTACACTCTGACGAGTTGTTCCTGATCCATGGACTCCCCTTTTTCAGCGGCCAGCCTAGGCTAACCCGATATGCTGGATGATCCCGCCATCGACGGCAAATGCTTCGCCGGTCACAAAACGTGACTGCTCGCTCGCCAGAAAGAGCGCCACATCGGCCACATCTTCCGGCGTACCGTTGCGCTGGAGCGGGGTGTTACGGGCCAGGAGATCGCTGATACTCTTCTGGCTGATTAAGGTATCGTGAATCATTTCGGTGTCGATCACACCGGGACAGAGCGTGTTGGCACGGATGCCTTTGGGGCCATAGGTCACCGCAATCGCCCGGGTCAGGGCCAGAATAGCACCTTTGCTGGCTGTGTAGGCATGTGCGTCCTGAGCCCCGCGCAGAGCGGCAATAGAGGCGGTGTTGATAATGACCCCGCCGCCGCGTTCGATCAGCTGAGGAACCCCGTATTTGCAGAACAGGAAAATTCCGCCGACATTGATGTCCATAATGCGCCGCCAGTCGTCCTCGGTACAATTGACGATATCGCTCATGGCAATGCCGAAGCGCTGCGTCGCCGAGTAGCCGATCCCGGCGTTGTTATACAGGATGTCAAACCCGCCAAAGGCGTCCTGGGCGGTTTGCAGAACGGCTTGCACGTCCGCGGCTTTCGATACATCACCGACCGTCCCAACCGCCTCGCCCCCGGCATTTTTAATCGCGGCAACCGCTACCTCAACGGATTCCGCATCCAGGTCGTTGATTACGATCTTCGCCCCTTCTGAGGCAAAGCGCTTGGCGGCGACCAGACCCTGTCCCCGCCCGGAGCCGGTAATCAGGGCGACTTTGTTTTCAAGTTGTCCCATAGAGCTTTCCTTCCACGATGCCCGCCATGTTTATTCGGAAAAAGGTTTACTCGAAAACATTCCGGAGATAAAGCGGCTGGCTTGCAGCCATTGGCGTTCTGTCGAATCGGGGATTCTACAACACTGGCATGAGCGTTTATAGTACGCGAGCAATAGCCTTGCGGACCCATACCCATGCAGGAGGGGAAGCGCTCCACGTGCATATTGCCTCATTATGGCGATACAGAATCGTACGTTGCTCTCTCCCGCCTCCTGAGGCCAGGGAAGAGCTTTATGGGCAGGGTGTGGACTCATGGACGCTTCAGGCCTGTCCGCCGGGAATTTTCTCCGGGGCGTCTACGTGGACAGTCACGATATCGGTGTCATGGTATTGCTCGTGGCGGACCGAAGACGCGAGGTGTCGCAGCAGCCGAAGCGAAACGTCCCGCTCGATCGGGATTTCGCCCACCTGCTCGCCAAGCAGTGCCATCCGGTCCTGGAGGTTGTCCTCGCCGGTCGCGACAATGAACTCGAGTACCGCTCCAGCCCCCTCCTTGCGCGCCATCAAGAGGAGCCGTCGCTGCTCCTTCTCCTCGTCGACCTCGTCTTGACCGAGCAGCGTTAGCAACGTCTCCTCGCCGACAGCCTCAAGGCGCTCCACCATCGCCCCATCCCAGCCGCCACGAGAGGCGAACGCGACGAGAAATTCCCTGATCTTTGGCAGCGCGGAAAGACCAAATCGCGTCTCCATCCGGCCGCGGCGCGGTTTTGTCATCTCCATGAAGAACGTCATGAGGATGGCCATAAGACCGCCTGCCGTGACCCCATTCCGCAACAGGCCGCCAGCGAATGCCTGGGCAAACTCGGGAAATATCGCACCGTTCTGAAAGCCGACACCAACCCAGAACGACATGCCGACGATCAGCCCCTTGCGATAGTCAATCCCGTCCTGAACGATGACCTTCATGCCGACCACGAAGAGCGTCGCCTGTAAGACGGCGAGATAGGCCGCGACGACCGGACCCGGTATTGCCAGGACCACGGCAAGCGCCTTGGGAAGGAGGGCTACGGCGACGAAGACGACCCCAACGGCAACCCCAACGCGGCGGGCTGCCGCCCCGGTGAGTTCGATCACCGCCACGCCGGTCGATAGCAGTGTGTTCGGCACCGTTCCGGCCAAGCCAGACAGCAGGTTGCCGATTCCGGCCGCCGCCACCGCGCCCTGTACCGCCCGAAAATCCACCGCCCGGGGCTGTCGCCAGGAAACACGCTGCACGGCGACGGCATTGCTGATCGTCTGGACGCTTTCGATCAGCGCCACGAGTACGAATGCGGGAAGAAGCGCCCAAAAAAGTGGCCCGAAATCAAGAGCCAAGCCGGGCCATTCGCCCGCCGGAAGGCCGACCCACGCAGCCTCGGCGATGCCGTCCACGTTGAAGAGACCGAACCACCCCGCCACCAAAGAGCCGGCGGCTACACCGATCACAGGCGCCCAGAGACGCAGCGCGCCTGTTGTCCGGAGCGCGATGCCGGTAATGATCAACACGGCCACGAGGGCGCTCAAAGGAGCGGCCAGAGTCGAGGTTCCCACCGGCACATCCTCCAGTAGACCGAAGACTGTTGGCATCAACGTGGCCGGGATCAACATGATGACCGTTCCCGAAACGGTCGGGGTCAGGATCCGCCGAAACAGCGAGAGCCGTGCGGAAAGCGCCAGCGGGACCAGCGACGCAACGACCACCAGGGTCGCGAGCAACGCCGGGCCGCCCTCTGCCACCGCCGTGATGCTCACCGCTACGACAGCCAGGGAGGTGCCCATCACGGCGACATAGCCCGCACCAATACGGCCAAACCGGAACGCTTGCAGTACCGTGGTCAGACCACAGATCGAAACCGCGACGAACAGAGCCCAGGACAGGTAGGCCTCGGTCCCGCCGCCGGCCCGCACTACAACCATGGGGATCACGACTATTCTGGCAATGATGAGAATGGCGAACTGTAAACCGAGACCGAACGCGATCGCCGGTGGCGGTTTCTCGTCGGGCTGGTAGCGTACACTCGCGAGTTGGCCGGCACCGTCAGCACCCATCGCGCTCCCTCATATCCCATATGAACCGGCCGAGAACGCTCTCACACCTCATGAAGTACACCATCGCTGGCAATGGCTCATTTCCTCGTTCCGATTTTATTTCAGTCCCCTCACCGCCCGCTTGAGCACACGCACTCCCGTACGAATCTCTTCGACTTTGAGCAGCAGACCGAGCGCGAGATACACACCCCCGCCGGCGACCAGGATTCCAGCCAAACGGAGGAGACGCTCACCGGTCATGAGCGACCCGGGGGCAGCGGCCAGCGGCTGACTGAAAAAAAACAGGCAGCCACCCACAATCGTGGCTAACAAGACATGGGCTCCAAGACTCCGCAGGAGGGTTCCTTCATCAAGCGGGCCGTGCCGCCGTCGAAAGATAACGTATAGGACAAGAGTGTTTAGATAGGACACCAGCGAGGTCACCAGGGCAATACCCCAGTGACCCCATACCTGCATCAGCAGCCAACAGCCGGCCGCGTGCAGCCCAATCGAACCAACACCAATCCAGGCGGGCGTCCGGGTGTCCTTTGTGGCGTTGAAGAGGCGCACCATCACCTGACTGGTTCCATAGGCCAGGATGCCTACCCCGTAGGCCATCAGGGCCTGGCTGGTCATGGCCACGTCTTCCGGGGTAAATTGACCACGTTCGTACAGCAGGCGGGTGATGGGCAGCGCCAGGGCAATCAGGGTCGCCGTTGCCGGCAGGGCAACCGCAAAGAGCAGCGAGAGCCCGGCCTCGGCCTGTTTTTTGAAGGTCGCAAGCTGCCCCTGGTTGTGGGCGCTTGAAAGTTCGGTCAGCAGGACGGTATAGACCGGCACCGCGACCACACTGACGGGTAACAGAAACACCCGAAAGGCATAGGCCAGCGCGGAGATACTGCCCTCGGCCAGGGTTGATGCCAGAGCCCGCGCCACAAAGGCGTTGATGGGCACAACGGCCGTGGCGATAAATGCGCCGAGCGCCAGGCCACCCATTTCTCGCAGGGCCGGGTGAGAGAACGCCAGGGTTGGTCGATAGCGGATACCGTAGCGTCGCAGCGTGGGGAGTTGGATCAGCACCTGGAGGCTGCTGCCGGCGACAACGCCGATCGCCAGGCTGGTAATGCCATAACCGGGCGCGAGGGCCAGGGCGCACAGAATCATGACCAGATTGAAAAACACCCCCGCGTATTCCGGCATGGCGTAGTGGTCGAGGCTGTTGAGCGTGCCTTTCATCACGGCCAGCAGGCAGTGCAGAATCAGCATGGGCAGCATGAATCGAAACAGGAAAACCGCCAAGGCATGATCATCCCCGGCCAAACCGGGCGCCGCCACCGTCATGAGACCGGAGGCGAAGACATAACACCCGCCGGCCAGCAGCACGGCCAACAGGAGAGCCCCATTCAGCGCGAGGCTGAAAATCGTACTCAGCTCGTCTTTCTTGTCGCGATAGCGGGTGATGACCGGCACGAAAAAATTGCTCAGCACCCCGCTGAAGAAAAGGGTTTGCATCATTTCCGGGACGTTATACGCCACCAGAAAGGCGTCCGTCAGGCGAGACGCCCCAAACAGCGCGGCCTGAACGGCTTCCCGGATAAAACCCAGCGGCCGGCTCAGCAGCGTGGCAATAATAATGGGGCTGCCCTTCCGAGCGATCCGGGACCGCAAAGAGTCAGGCGTCCGTGGGGAAGGGTCTACAGGCGTGTCAGTTGAGGGCACCCCATGACTATAGCAGGGACGTAGCACAGCGTCAGGAAGACGCAGTAAAAGGAGCCCCGCGTCGAGCGGGCCGGCTCATCAAGAAACAGCCGACTCCACACGGACCGTGACCACGTCAGTATCGTGGAATTGCTGGTGGCGTACAGACGAGGCGTAATGCCGGAGCAGCCGGAGGGAGAGCTCTTGCTCGACCGGCGTATCCGCGGCTCGTTCGCTGAGCAGGGCCATCTGATCCTCAATATTCGCCTCGTCGGCCGCGGCGATGAACTCCAGGTCGGCCGCCTCGCCATCACCGTGCGCGGTCAGCAGCAGGCGGCGCCCAGCGTGTGCCGTCCCTCGCTCTTTCTGCTGGATGAGGGTGAGGAGCGTCTCCTCACCGACCGCGCGGAGGCGATCAGTCATCTCTTCGTTCCAGTCCCGGTGGGCGGCGAACCCGGACAGGAAGGCGTCAATCTTCGGATAGGCATCAACGCTCAGGGCGGTCTTGAGGCGTTGGCGACGCGGCCCTGTCAGGTCCACGAACAAGGTCAGGAATATCACCGTAAAGCCACCGACGGTCATCCCGTTCCCGAGCAATTTGCTCCACGGCCCCTGGAAATATTCCGGAAAGATCCAGTCAAGCTGAAACGCGCTCCCAATCCAGAACGCGAGGCCCACGATAACGCCCTTCCGATAGTCGAGGCCGTCCTGAAAGAGGATATGCATGCCCATGATGAAGAGGATGGCCATCAGCACGATGAAGTAGGCCGCCACCACCTGACTCGGTATGGCCACCACAGCGGCCACACATTTCGGCAGGAAGGCCAGCACAACGAAGATGACCCCCACACACGCGCCAACAGAGCGAGCCGCCACTCTGGTAATTTCGGCGACCGAAATACTCGACGCATACGTCGTGTTGGGCACCGTGCCGGCGAAACCGGAGAGCAGATTACCCAGGCCATCGGCAGTGAGCGCGCCCTGAATCGCACGGAAGTCGATAGCACGCGGCCTGCGCCACGAGGCCCGTTGGATCGCAATGCCGTCGCCAATCGTATCGAGTGCGCCAATGAGCGTCACCATCACGAACGCCGGCAAAAGGGCCCAGAAGGCCGGGCCGAAGCTGAGATCGAGGCCGGGCCACGCGACGGCGGGCAAGCCGACCCAGTCCGCCTCAAGGATACGCGCGGTGTCGTAGATGCCGAAGCCCAGACCACCGATCGCGCTGCCCGCGCCTATCCCAATGACCGGAGCCCAGAGCCGCCACGTGCTGGAGCGAGCAAGCGACATCGCAATCGTGACTACCAGGGTCACACCCGCAGTCACGGGCGCAGCCACAGGTGACACACCCTCCGGCACGTCGGTCAGCTTGCCCAGGACGATCGGTCCGATAGTCATCGGAATCAGCATCAGCACGGTGCCGGCCACCGTTGGCGTGAAGATTCGCCGGAACAACGACAGCTTGGTCGCAAGCACAAACTGGAAGAGAGAGGCAATGACGATCAGGCTCGCCATCAGTCCCGGCCCACCCTGCTCCAGGGCTGACACGCAGACGGCGATAAAGGCGCCCGAACTGCCCATGAGGAGAAGATAGCCCGCGCCAACGTGCCCGATACGGACGGCCTGCATCACCGAGGTGACCCCGCTGATCACGAGCGCGGCGAACACCGCCCAGGACAGATAGGCTTCACTGCCGCCCGCAATTCTAATCATCATGACCGGCGTCAGCACGACGCCGGCAACGACGAGGACGGCATACTGGAGCCCAAGCCCGATGGTGAGCGCAAGCGGGGGACGCTCATCGGGCTCGTAGCGAATATCCTGAGGGGTGTGAGTGGACTGCTCCTCCATCGTTGACTTCCTTCCTTTCGTGGTTGTGTAAGGAGCCGTGCGTCGCGCGGCCCTACGCATCAAGAGACCGCCGACTCCACGCGGACCGTGACCACGTCGGTATCGTGGAATTGCTGATGGCGTACGGACGTAGCGTGGTGTTGGAGCATGCGCAAGGAAAGCTCATCTTCATTGGGAATCTCAGCGGCCTGTTCACTGAGGACTGCCATTTGATCCTCTAAGTTGGCCTTGTTGGCAGACACTATAAACTCCAAGTCGATTGCTCTGCCATTCTTTCGTGCCATGAGGAGCATTTGGCGCTCTTCCCGTTCTTTTCCATCGCCTTGCTGTTGAATAAACGTCAATAAGGCTTCCTCTCCAACCGCTCGGAGTTGCTCTGCCCATTCCGGGCCGCAGCGTTTGCGGGCGGCAAATTCAGACAGAAAGGTGTCCATTTTCGGGAGTGCCTCTATATGGACGGCGGTCTTGAAACGTTGCGGCCGTGAGCCCGTCAGGCGAAGGAATAAGGTCAGGACGATCACCATGCCGCAGCCGGTCGTTACCCCGTTCTCTAACAATTCCCCCAGCGTTCCATGGAGATAATCCGGGAATATCCAGCCAAACTGCATGGCAATTCCGGTCCAGAACGAGAATCCGACAATCACCCCCTTTTGATAGTCGAGTCCGTCCTGGACAAGAACGCGAATACCCATCACAAAGAGCACGGACACGATCACAATGAGATACGCTGCCATCACCGGACTCGGGATGGCCAATACCACCGCGATCAGTTTGGGCAGGAAGGCAATCACCAGGAACAGTCCTCCCACGCACACGCCAACCGCCCGCGATGCCACTCTGGTGATTTCGGCAATCGCGATACTGGCCGCATAGGTCGTGTTCGGCACCGTACCGGCAAGCCCGGAGAGCAGATTGCCCAGCCCGTCGGCATTGAGCGAGCCTTGAATCGAGCGAAAGTCCACGGCCCGTGGTCTGCGCCACGAGGCTCGTTGCATTGCAATGGTATCCCCAACCGTATCGAGCGCCCCCACAAATGTTATCATCACGAACGCCGGTAGCAGGGCCCAGAAGTGCGGACCAAAGCTCAGATCGAATCCGGGCCATACCATAGAGGGCGTCCCAATCCAGCCTGCTTCAGGAATGCGGGCGGTATCGTATAGGCCGAAAAAGGCTCCCGTGATGCTGCCGGCTCCTAGGCCGATGATGGGCGCCCACAATCGCCACATTCCAGAACCGCGAATCGCCACAACGATCATCGCGAGGACGGTTACGGCCGCCGTTGCCGGTGCAGCCGCAGGAGAAGCCCACTCTGGTACGTCCACCAACTTCTTCATAATAAGCGGCCCAATCATGACGGGAATCAGGAGCATCGCGGTACCGGCCACTGTTGGCGTGAATATCTGTCGAAGGAGCGACAACTTCCCGGCCATAATGAACTGGAAGAAGGAGGAAATGATGATCAAACTCGCCAACAGACCCGGCCCCCCCTGCTCCAGCGCGGAGACGCAGACGGGAAGGAAGGCGTTCGTGCTCCCCATAAGTAAAATATAGCCCGAGCCAAAGCGCCCAAACCGGATCACTTGAATGAGCGTGGTGGTCCCGCTGATAATCAGCGCCGAAAAGACCGCCCAGGACAAATACGCCTCGCTGCCTTTGGCCAATTGGATCATTATGGCGGGCGTCACCATGACGCTTGCCATAGCAATCACGGTATACTGAAGCCCCAGCCCGAGGGTGAGCGCGAGCGGGGGGCGCTCATCAGGTTCGTAGCGAATGTCTTGGTGGGTGCGCTGGTCCGCCATCGTTCATCTATGGCTCTGTGTCAGGACGGGGCGGCCAACGTGAGAGTGTCTGACGAGAGCCGGTCCGTGGGTTCAGCCGGCCACGACCGGATTTTCCAAAACCCCAATCCCCTCCACTTCAATCCGAACCGTATCGCCAGCCTTGAGAAAGCGCGGCGGCTCGCGATAGGCCCCGACACCTGAGGGGGTTCCGGTGGTAATCACATCACCCGGTTCCAGGGGAAAGATATGCGACAGGTACTCGATCACATAGGGGATGCGAAAAATCAGCTGTTTCGTGTTGGAGTGCTGCATTTCCTGTCCGCTTACCACGGTCCGAATGTCCAACGCGTGGGGGTCGGGAATTTCGTCTTGGGTGACAATGACCGGCCCCAGCGGGGCAAACGTCTCAAACGACTTGCCGGGCGTATGGCCGCTCCGGCGCTGATAGTCGCGCGCGCTCACATCATTACAAATCGTGTAACCGGCAACATAATCGAGAGCGTCCCGGGCTGAAACCGCTCTGGCCAAGGTGCCGATGACAACCGCCAACTCGCCCTCAAAATCAACCATCTGACTCACGGGCGGGAGGTGAATCGCCTCTCCCATACCGATGGTC
This sequence comes from Candidatus Binatia bacterium, assembly GCA_022820725.1. GTDB lineage: Bacteria > Desulfobacterota > Binatia > Bin18 > Bin18 > Bin18. Next base: position 164,313 of record JAJEFA010000011.1, on the reverse strand, counting down.
GCTGGCACGGTCTTGGCAAAAATCAGCGGATAGTCCGGCTTCTTCCTGCCGCCTTCCGCGGCGTGGTCGGCATAGTTCAGTCCGATCCCGAGAAGTTTTCCCGGTTTCGCAATGGGGGCTTTGATCTGGATATCGGCCAGCGGAATCGGGCTGTCGGCACCGAGGGCTTCCCGCGCCTGAGCCAGCATGGCTGCTCCGCCTTGGAGCAGGCGCAGCATATCTCCGGGAATCGTTCCGTGAGAGGCGCTCGGGAGATCGACAACACCGGCGTCGGTCAACACGCCCGTGCTGCGTTGATTGTTGCGTTCATAGGTGACGAGTTGCATGATCGCTTCTCCTTCAGGCTGCCTTCAGACCTCTGGGGCTTCGTTTCCCATGTCCTTGAGTTTGCCGCGTTCGACCTTGCCCATGGAGTTACGCGGGATTTCGGTCAGAAAGCGGTACAGGCGTGGTCGCTTATACGGCGCGAGATCCTGTTCGGCTCGTTTGCGCAGCCGGTCTTCAAGGGTCGTCGCGTCCTGGTCAGCCTGAGGAACGATGAAGGCTGCGACTTTTTCGCCTAAATCCGCATCCGGCACACCGGCAACCGCACACTCACGCACACCGGCCTGGGTTTCCAATACGGCCTCGACCTCCCCCGGCGTGACATTGGTTCCACCAACAATGATGAGTTCTTTCATCCGACCGTTGATGGACAGATAGTGGTCTGCGGACAGCACACCCAAATCGCCGGTGCGAAACCAGTCGTCACAGAAGGCTGTCGCGGTGGCCTCCGGATTGTTCCAGTAGCCGCTGAAGACGTTCGGCCCACGCACCCAGATTTCTCCGGTCTCCCCTGGCGAGAGCGGCTGCTTGGCATGTGGGTCGAAAACCCCAACCTCAACCCCCGGCAAGGCCAGACCGACCGTGCCGGGGCGACGCTCTCCGTCTAGGGGATTGGACGTATTGATCGCCGTCTCGGTCAGACCATAACGCTCGACAATGCGGAAGCCCGACTGCTCTTCAAAACGCCGGAAGGTCTCCGGCGAGAGCGGTGCAGAGCCGGAGATGAACACCCGCATTGAGGCATAGGACACGTCCCCGGCCAGCTCGGCCATGCGTTCGACCATGCGATGATACATGGTCGGAACGCCCATAAACACGCTAATGCGCTGTCGCGCCAACGCGGTCAGAACGCCCACGGGATCGAAGCGGTCCAGCAGCACGGCCACGTTGCCGACGTACAGCGTTCCATATAAGCCGAGACCCAAGCCGTGCAGATGATGCGGCGGCAGAGCATGCAGCAGACGATCCTCAGCGCTCATGTGCCAGGTATCGACTAACAAGGATTGAAGATTGGAGCCGATGTTGTGATGAGTCAGCCCAACGCCTTTGGGTTGCCCGGTCGTTCCACTGGTGAACAGCAGCAAGGCGACCGCGTCATCCGAGCCGATATGGGGTTCAGCGCCAGATTGATAACCGGCCAGCACGCTGGCTAACGCGACGGTATGCGGCGGAATATCGTCCTGGGTCGCGACCCACCACGGTCCGTTGACCGCAGTGACAATCTCCGGCGAGCGGTTGACTGTTGACGCGGTCGTAATCGCCAGTTTGACCTCGGCCTGTTTCAGGACAGCTTCAGTCTCGACCGCGGAGAGCGCGGGGTTGAGCGGCACCACACCGGCCCCGACACCAAGAATGGCCAAATGCGCGGTGACCAGACCGGTGGCTTTGCCCAGCGACAGGGCAACCCGGTCACCCGACCGGATGCCAGCACCGCGCAGAGCGGCCATCCACAGCGAGGCCTCCGTGAGCAAGGCGCCGCGGGTTTGCCGCCAGATGATCTCTCCCGACGGCGCAAGATGTTCAAACAACACGCGGTCTGCGTCGTGAGAAAGCTGGTTCCAGAAATGATGCACCAAATTCATGAGTGCCCCGTGTACCACACCTGCTCAGAGGGAAACAAGCATCCGAGGCTCCCCGATTTGGCAGGAATCCGCTAGAAAATCAGGGATATCACAGCCACGCTCTGCCGCGCCGACCCTGTCCGCCCTCCAGGCTCGAATCGATTCTGATTGAGCGATTTGGTGTACCCAAACACGCGCCCGGCCAGGCCCTGAGCGCCTTCTATTAGTGTCCGTTTCTGGAGGCCGCCCGGCTATACAGGTCGGGTCGCTTTACACGAACTGCTGGTCGTCACCGATGGGATCAAAAGCCTGATTCTCAGTCGCGCCCCGACCCCCGAGCTGCTCATCACCGCCCGCCGTCAGGGTCTGACCACGCTCATACAGGACGGTGTGTTAAAATGTATGCAAGGCTTGACCGATTACAAACAGGTACAGGCCATGGCCATGCGCCAATATCCACTCCTCATCATTGGTATCACTCGGAGGGACGCTGATGGCATCATCTAACGGGCAGGGTCAGGGTCGGTCCCTGGGCTCTGGTCTGTCCCGCTTGCAGGTCAAACAGTTGGCGTAGCAACATAAAGGTCGATTTGGATTCCAGGTCCGTGTCTTCAATATAAAACCAATGGCCTCGGTAGTAGGTCGCGATATAGGCGTCCTCGGGCCGTTCGGCCTTGGTTCTGATCTTGAAGCGACGACCGGCTGGCGTCTGCGTCCAGTCGAATATCCCCCCGGTTTTCGACGTGGTGATAGTCACCAGTCCGTCGGACTGATGCTGCTCGGGTGTTTCCACATTCTGAGAGAGATAATACAGCAGGCCGGAGATAGAGCGGGGGCGGACCGCCCACTGCGTCTGGTTCACCTCAAGGAAATCCGTGCTCAGATCAAAGTCCTTGACCTCCCGGTCGAGTTGGAGCAGCGCATAGATGCGATCGATTTCCTGTTGGTGTTGCACATCATCCGCGACCAGCCTCACGGTAATACCGGGGGAGTCGTGCTGTTGGGTTGTGCCAATTTCGATGAGCTGTCGCTTTTGTAAAACGGACAGCGATTCAAGCAGGTGGTTGAATTCTTCATAGTCCGGCTCCTGCTGCGGGGTTGGCCCGGAGGCGTTGGGCGCATTGTACAGATTGTTGATCCTTTCAAAGCACAAGCCGAACACCCGGTCGATCTTCCACCCGGACTGGGTCAGCACGAGAATGGCTTCGAGTTGGAGGGGGCTGAGAAGGCTCTTGAGCAGGTTTTCTCCCTGTAACGGTGTATAGGAGATGGTCGGGTTATCGGCATAGCCAAGGCCGACGCCGGGGCTGAGAGAATCCCGGGTGCCGAAATTCAGCGCGGCGTCTACCCCGGCACTGGCTTGCAGAGACAAACTCGTGGTGACGCTGCCTATTTCCAGAAAAAACGTGACATCCCGGTACCGCATCCGCACCAGGTTCTGGAGCATCTGCTCATTGATAGACGCGATAATGGCTTCGTTGTAAGCCGGATGGGTGCGTTCGACGGCCTGCGGCCCGAAGGTCGCCAGGCAGCCTGACAACAGGCTGGTCAAGGCACTGATCAGGAACAGGGATGGCATAAACGTCAGCAAGCTCCATAACCGTTAGCGCCCAGCATCGTAACGGGAAAGACGCTCAAGGTCTCGCCGCTTTCAACACACTCCAACACCAGTTAGGCCGTGCCGCATGCCTCAAAGTAGCGCTGCACTTTGTTCAGATGCGGATGGTTGAACCGGGCCAGAGTACGCGCTTCGTCCAGAAATCGCGTCAGCCCCCATTCATAATCCGCCCGAGCCGCCTGCGAGGTCGGCACCACGGTACGGGTGCTCGTGCGCATGGCAAAACCACGGGGCAAACACTCCTTGATGGCCACAACGGTGTTCAGATGCATGTCATGCGCCCGGTAGGTAATCCCGAACCCACCCGATCCCGGCACGGTCTCGATTTCGTATTCCCCTAGCCGTGTCCCCACTGGCAGCGCGTTCAGATACTCCATGCCTCGGCTCTCGCCTCTCAGCTCATCGGTCTTGGATGGGTCTTACCCCAGGCTCCCGCTTGGCTCAAGGGACTGGAGGCGGTTCCCCTGTCCAGATAGAAGGGGACTTTAGGGTCGAATTGACACGAAGCCCCGAATTGCGCAAAGTGGAGCGCTGAAACATGGACAGAACTGGTCAGAGGAACGCACTGAGCCACACAAGGAGGAGTCATGGCCTACGATATTGTCATTAAAAACGGGACCGTCATCGACGGTACCGGCAGTCAACAACGACACGCGGATGTTGCCATCCAGGGCGACCGGATTGCTGAAATCGGTACGGTGACCGGCGCGGCCAAACGGACCATCGATGCCGCAGGCAAGCTCGTCACCCCCGGTTTTGTTGACATTCATACCCACCTGGACGCCCAGATCTGGTGGGACCCCGCAGTCTCCTCCTCGTGCTGGCACGGCGTGACCTCGGTTGTCATGGGCAACTGCGGTGTGACGTTTGCCCCGTGCCGTCCGCAAGACCGGGACTATCTGGCTCATTTGATGGAATCGGTGGAGGATATTCCCGCGGCGAGCATTACCGAAGGTATGCCCTGGAAATGGGAAACCTACGGGGAATATCTCAAGGCGCTCGATACAGCTCCCAAGGGGGTCAACGTCGGCGGCATGGTTGGTCACTGCGCGGTCCGCTATTGGGCCATGGGTGAAGAGAGCCTGGAAAACAAGCCTGCCAGCCCCGAGGCCATTGGCAAGATGCACGATATTGTCGCCGAAGCCATTGCCGGCGGGGCGCTCGGATTCTCCACCTCGCGGACCATTCTCCACCGCACCCCGGAGGGGCAGCCCGTTCCCGGCACGTTTGCAGAGTTTGACGAGTTGATGGGAATCGCCAGCGCGCTGGGCGAGCTGCAACGCGGCGTGGTCGAGGCCGCGCCGGGTATCGACAGCGGCAGCCAGGAAGACCTGCAACGCGAGGTGCACTGGATGACGGAAGTCAGTCTGGCCACCGGCCGACCCGTGACCTTCGGCCTGGCCCAGAGCCGCCCCCATCCGACGGCGTACGCGTCCATGCTGGACCAGATCAACGCCAGCGCCAAGCGTGGGGCCAAAGTCTTTGCCCAGTCCACCACACGGGGTATTGGGGTGCTGTTCGGCTTTGTCAATCGGACCCCGTTTGACCGGGCTCCGGCATGGCGAGCCCTGCGCAGCCTAAGTCTCGCCGATAAGGTCGCCAAACTGCGCGATCCGGCCTATCAGGCGCGGATGATACAGGAAGCCAAGGACGATCCGCCGCCGATTGATTTCAGCCAGATTTTTGTCCTGCCCCGAGGAGAGGTGCGCTATGACCTGAGGGAGCCGGACAGTCTCCAGGCTCATGCCGACCGTCTTGGAGTGAGTCCCGGCGAAGCCTTTATTGCCCTGTCTCTCGAAAATAACGGCGAGACGCTGTTCAACTACCCCTTCCTCAACCCACAGTTCGATGCCGTACAGCACATGCTGGATCATCCGCAGGTCGTCATCGGCCTGGGCGACTCCGGCGCTCACTGCGGCCAGATCATGGATTCCAGCCTGCCGACCTATTTTCTGAAGTATTGGGTCAAGGAACGCGAACACTTCGCGCTCGAACAGGCCATTCATATGCTGACCGCGGAACCGGCCCAACTGTTCGGCATTCATGATCGGGGCGTGCTGCGCGAAGGCGCTTATGCCGATGTGAACGTCATTGATTATGACAACCTGCGTCTGCCGCCACCGACCTTTGTGTACGATTTTCCCGCCGGGAGTGGACGCTATATTCAAAAGTCCTCGGGCTATGAGTACACCCTGGTCAACGGCCAGGTGTTTATGGAAGGGCTCGACCATACCGGCGCGTTTGCCGGGCGGGTGCTGCGCAGCGCGTAGTGTGTTCTCTACAGAGTCTACCGAGCAGGGGCGGCCAGTAGGTCGCCTCTCTTGTCGTTGGCATGTCCCCGATCACCATCGTTGAAATCAAGGCGCGCTGCACGCAGGCCCAGCGGGTCCGGGACTATCTGCGCTCGCACGGCGCAGACATAAAAGGCGTCGACTACCAGACGGACACTTATTTTCAGGTCCCGCACGGCCGGCTCAAGCTCCGGGAAGGCAGGATTGAAAACGCCCTCATCTACTACGAACGCGCCGACCAGGAGTCGGCCAAACAATCGAACGTTCTCTTAACCAAGACGCAGCCGGATTCGGCACTCAAAGCCCAGCTCACTCAGGCCTTGGGCGTCCTTGTTGTGGTCAAAAAGCAACGGGAGATTGCGTTCATCGACAACGTCAAATTTCATATCGATAACGTCGAAGGGCTCGGACATTTTGTTGAAATCGAGGCCATTGATAACGAAGGTGTTATCGACAAAGAGCAACTCCTCGTCCAGTGTCAATCATTTCAGGCCGGACTGGACATTCAGCCGCACGATCTTGTTGCCGGATCGTATAGCGATTTGCTCCTCGCCCGGGTGAAGCGGGCATAGATGGGGGGGCGGCCTCCCTCAATCGTAATGTAATGGTGTCAAACCCTCAGCAGCCCATTCCGTGCTACTCCGCCCCGGCCCGATGCGTTGCCGTCCACTGCTGGGACAAGTGCTGGGCTTCGGCGACCTGGGCCGGAGACATCTCCTTGGCCACCAAGTCGCGAATCTCAAGCAACTTTTTGGGGCCGTTTGCGCCAGCGAGATTGAACCACATGTAGGCCAGAATATAATCCTGCGGGACGCCTTCGCCCTTGTAGTACATGACGCCGAGACTCGATTGCGCCCTCGCGTGTCCGGACTCGGCAGCCCGACGGTACCATGCCAGCGCCTCCGCATAGTCCTGCGGGACGCCCTCCCCCGTATTGTACATATAGCCAAGATTGAACTGTGCATTCGCGTGTCCGGCTTCAGCCGCCCGGCGATACCACACCGCCGCCTCCGCATAGTCCTGCGCCACACCCTCATCCCTGTAGTACATGACACCGAGGTTGAACTGCGCCTCAGCGTCTCCCTGCTCGGCCGCCCGACGGTACCACACCGCCGCCTCCGCATAGTCCTGCGGGACGCCCTCCCCCCTATAGTACATGACGCCGAGGTTAGACTGTGCCTGAGCGTCTCCCTGCTCGGCGGCCCGGCGATACCACACCGCCGCCTCCGCATAGTCCTGCGGGACACCCTCCCCCATATCATACATGTAGCCGAGATTGACCTGTGCATCCACGTGTCCGGCTTCAGCCGCGCGGCGATACCATACCGCCGCCTCCGCATAGTCCTGCGGGACGCCCTCCCCCGTGCTGTATATGTAGCCGAGACTGTACTGCGCATCCACGTGTCCGGCTTCAGCGGCCGTGCGACAGGCAATGAGCCGGGTTGCGGGCGCCATATCAGTCTTGAAGCAGTCCGCGACAGCAACGTCTTCCGCCGTAACGGAGTCTGGCGCTACGCAGACCCCCAACAAGACGATACAAATGGGAAACCAGAAAATAAATTTCATGGTGACGCTCTTTTCTCACTGTTCCACCATAGGAGTCCGGTTCAGGCGACCCGGCCCCAGATACCGGATAATATCCGGCATGACGAGAGCGGAACGGCATGGCGACAGCCTGGCGTGAATTGCTCTAGCCGCCTTTTCGCTGTCTTTCCTGCAAGGTCACGCAGGTGCCGCTGGCTTTACAGACCAGGATCGGTTCTTCGAGCAGGTCCGCAGCCGAGTCGGAAATATCGGGGCGAGGTACGATCACTTTCCAGGCTTCGAATTCGAGTTGACGCGAGGTTCGCCCCACGCGGGTTATCCGCCCGGACACCTCAATAAAATCACCGGCATAAACCGGGGCGAGAAACTCCACATTGTCATAGGCGCGAAACAGCCCCTCATCCCCGTCCAGGCGAACGCTCAGCTCTGTCCCTACATCACCAAAGAGTTGCAGCATCTTTGCGCCATCAACCAGACCACCCCCATAGTGGGCGTCCGGGCCGTTCATACGGACCCGCAGCATGGCGGTCGGCAGATTATCGACGGCCTCCATTCGTGGCATGCATGATTCCTCTTGAACGGTGTCTTATGAGAGCGCCTGCCCGTCCCAGCGTTCGACCTCAACGCGGCAGTCATAAAAGGTGCCGCCGCCGCCAATGTCCGTCAGTTGGGTCGACGTCACATTATTAACGTTGCCCTTCCCTCCGGACAGTTTGTCCCACCAGCCCCAGAAGGTGGCAACCGTGCCGGCCTGGACCCGCTCGGAGACAACAACCGGCAGCACGAACGCCCCACGGTCGTTGAACACCCGCACCTCATCACCCGTGTCCAAGCCGCGGGTGGCTGCATCGTGCGGGTGGATTTCCAAGGTCCGGGCCGTGGACTCCTGACGGCGCATCACCGGCAAGTGCCCATAGGAAGAATTCAGCGAATCCTTATGCTTGCGCGGCAGGAAATTCAACGGAAACGGCCCCTCGCTCAGAGTCTCGTGGGGAGGGACAAAGGACGGTAGCGGGTCCAGCCCGTCCCGCTCCATTTTTTCACAAAAGAACTCGAACTTTCCCGAAGGGGTCAGAAAGCCGCCCTGCGCTCGGGGCAGCAGGTCGGGCTCGGGGCGGGTCGGCATAAAGGGACGAGAAAGGAATTCGTCGGCAGACAGCCCGTCCTTGAGGGCTTCACCGGTAAATTCCTCCGCCGAGGCATGCACCGCCGGCTCAGTGATGCCCAGCCCGGTCGCCAACAGCTGGAACACATCGGCATTCGACTTTGCTTCGCCCAGCGGCTCAAGCGCCTTGCGGCTGAAGCTGCCAAAATCACCGCCGTAGGCCAGAATCATATCATCTTGCTCAAGCGGAGAAGTCGCCGGCAGGATAATATCCGCATAGTCCGCGCTATCCGTCAGGAAGAGGTCGTGGACGACGGTAAACAGGTCCGCACGTTGCAGCGCACGTCTCAGTTCGACTTGGTCGGGCAGCGAGGCAGCCAGATTGCAATTGTAGACGTACAGCACGTTGATGGGCGGATCAAAACTGGGGTCGAGCACATGCTCGGCCAGCCGCATCATATTGATTTCACGGGTGCCCTCCGGCGAGAGATCAAAGCGCATGGCCTGTTTCATATTCTGGGCGGTAAACATGGCTCCCCCGAAGTTGCACAGGCCCCCGCCAGCCTCACGCCAGGCACCGGTCAGCGCGGGTAGACAGGCCACGGCCCGGACGGCCGCCGCGCCTCCGCCGCTGCGCTGGATGCCGACACCGGTCCGAATCGCAGCAGGCCGGGTCGTGGCATAGGTGCGCGCCAGGTCCTGAATAGTGTTGACCGGAACGTCACACGTCCGGGCCAGGTCCGGGAGCGAGAGGGAGCGCAGACGGCTGAAAAATGGCTCGGCGCCGATGGTATGCCGCTCTACATAGTCAAGGTCGGCCAGCCCCTCTGCTTCAATGACCTTCATCATGGCCAGGGCCAGGGCCGCGTCGGTTCCCGGCCGGACGGCAATATGCTCATCACACGCCCGGGCGGTCCGCGAACGATACGGGTCAATGGCGATCAGCCGCGCCCCCCGACGCTGGGCCTGACGGACAAAGGGCCAGACATGGAAGCCCGTGTTCAGTGGATTAGCGGCCCAGAAGATGATGAGTTTACTCTCAATCAAGCCCTCCGGAGCAAAGCCAAAGAACACATCGGAGTAATCCATTGCGCCCAGCAATCCACCGGCGCAAATCGTGCGCGCCAGGGTGGAGGCGCCCAGGGCATGAAAGAAGCGCCGGTCGATCCCGTTGCTCTGATACGCCCCGTTATTGCCACGATATGAGTACGGTACAATGGACTGCGGCCCGTGCGTTGCTATCGTGGCCTGCATTTTCTCCACAATGGTCGAGACGGCTTCGGCCCACGAAATCCGGGCGAACTGCGCCCCAGGGCCTTTCGGGCCGACGCGCTTGACCGGGTACAGCAGACGGTCCGGCGCGTACACCCGATCCAGAAACTTGTTGACCTTTGCGCACAAGGCCCCCCGCGTAAACGGATGCTCTTTGCTGGCCTTGATATTCACCGCTCGATCGTGCTCAACCGTCACATCCATGAGACAGGAATCCGGACAATCGTGCGGACATACAACCTGGACAGTCTGAGACATAAGCCCCTCCCCCTTTGTTCAGGCTCTACCACGGCGCCACGCAGAAATCCAGAAAAGAAATGGCGGTCTCAGAGATATTGAGTGCGCTTAGCAGTGGAGCGCTGCCGGGCAAAGACCCCCGCTCGCACGAGCCAGATACCCGCAATTATCAGCAAGGTCTGCGTGCGGCCATTGACATCCCGCAGTCCGCGGCACGGCCCAAAGAGCCAGGGGTCCTGCACCAGCGTACGGTGCTTCCACATCCAGAAGATGGCTATCGCCCGCTCCTCTGCGGTCTGTGGAACAGCGCCGCCCGGCAAGGCAACGTGCTGACCGGCCAGGCGGACCTGCCGGGAGGTATAGATGGGGTCGGAGAGCAGGGCCGGCCACCAAAAGGCCACAAGAACGGTGGCAAGCTGGCACAGCCAGTTCATCCAGGCAGCCAGAGCGGAACGCCTGCGTCTCTTCACCGCCCACCCGCGAGCCATGCCTTTGTCCTTAGTCGGCTCTTTGGAGTTGCGCAACCGTAGCGAGGAAGGTATGAAACACTCGTTCTTTCAATGTGGAGGAGAGGCTATGCGTCACACATTCTCCCGAATGGCAGGGGTGAGTGGGATCGTCCTGAGTCTGGTTTTCGCCGGCCTGTCTTCAGGCTTTGCCGAGGACGGCTACCCCGCAGACTATACGCCCTCGACTCCGGCAGAGGGCGGCGGACGGAAAAGCCTGGATCGCGTCTTTGCGGTCTCGGCGTATATGACCGATAAGCTTGAGGCGGCTGGCGGGGAACAGTCGCCAGAATGCTACCGGGCGTGTCTCACCATTCCCCTCAATGAATCCATCGCCTGTGCCGAAGCGAACGATACCTATGCCGGCAGTGAATCGTGCGAAAAGGACGCAGCCCAAAAAATGGCGGCCTGTGACCCGCAGTGTAGTGGTTCGGGTTCGTAATCGGACAAGAAAGAAAGGAAGAGAAGTATGCCAGTGAAGAAGACACTCCTGACGCTGTGTGGGCTCTGTTTCGGTGCCCTTGTCGCGACCGCTCCTGTCGGAGCCGCTGACGGCTATCCAGAGGGCTATACCCCCTCAAAACCGGCGGAGGCGGGAGCGACGAATATCCTGGCCCGGTTTGGGGCGCTCAATACCTATGTCAGCGACCAACTGGAAGCCGCGGGCGGAGACCAGGCCCCGGAGTGTTTCAGGAACTGCCTGACGGTTCAGATTAACAACATCCTGGAGTGTCTGGACCAGAAAAATACCTATGCGACCAGCGAATCGTGCGAAAAGGACGCGGCCCAGCAAGCAGTCCAGTGCGACCCCAAATGTACGGACGGATAGCCTACTTTTTCCGTTCATTTTCTCGCGTGCAACAGCACAAGAAAAAAGGGCGGTCGTCTGACCGCCCTGTCGTTCTGACCGATATTTAGCCCTTCATCATGGCTGCCAGGGCAGCCCCTTGTTCGCCCAATACCTTCTTGGTGGACTCCCGCTCCTGGATGCGCTGCCACCAGGCGGCCAGTTTGGGTCGGCCCTCGAACGGCTTCTTTGAGCCGAAGTTCGGCAGCAGATTATCCATGAGAAACAGGGTCGGCGCGATGGCCGCATCCGCCAGGGTGAAAGCATCGCCGGTCAGCCACGGCCCGTCGGACATCGACGCTTCAAGCTGGTCGAGATTATTATTCACCTCGGCGATCTTGTCGGCGATGAACTGGTCGTCCAGATCCTGGCCAAACAGCTTGGGGAAACAGGCGCGCATCGGCGGATCGATATACAGATCGTGATAGCGCGTCATGGAACGGACCGCGGCTCGCCCCTCCGCATCGCTCGGCAGCAGCGGCGTCTCCGGGAATTTGTCCTCCAGATACTCGTTAATGACTTCCGACTCGGCAATGAGCTGTCCGTCGTCGGTTTCCAAGGCCGGGACTTTGCCGGTGGGATTGATTTCCTTGTACTCTTTTTGTCCAGGGTTTTCGCGCGGATCAACGAACTCGATGTTGAGCCCTTTTTCATAGGCCGCAACCCGACACTTTCCGGCAAAATTACTGAGCTGATAGCTATACATCTTCATACCAAACACCTCCTGTGGAGAATTTTTCGAGCTTCCAGACTATCCTGGACTCTGTCGATGAAGTCAACTCCGAGACACGGGCGGTTCAGCGCCGGGCGTACTTGACCTCGAACCGGCGAATCCAGATCGAATCGCCGTTCTCGCTCCGCAGGCTGACGGTTGCCCCGGACGGAACGGGATGGTCAAGGAGCTTTCTGTCCCGGTCCCATTTCTTCTTCACGTCGGTCCGCCACACCCGCACGCCGTCGATATGGACCAGCAGTTTCCCCTTGAGTCCATAGTCCCGCCACTCTCCGACCAGATTGGTGATGCGCGCCGCACTGCGCGGCAGTCGGAACGTCAATACGTTGGTCTGGTTGGGACAGGGGCGCTTACCGGCCGCGTTTCCGCCGAGACACGTCTCCTCTCGAATGAAGCCGTATGAGTAGACCTGAGAGGAAGCCGGGGACGGCTCAAACGAGGACACGAGTCTTCCGTCCAGCGCACGAATATCTTGTTGGAGGTGGACCAGGATGAAATCCACCTCCCGGTCCAGGGCAAATCCATGCGACGTGCGAACATTTCTGAACGCGGCGGTCAGCTCGGCATACTGCCTGCGCGACGTACCCGTTCGGGAGTAGACGGACTGCTGAAAACGGAGCGCCGCCTCGTGCAGCGCCCGGGTGCTGAAGCTGGGCCGATGAGCGCGTAGCAGCGAGGTGCCGCCGACAATCCGGTCGGTCAGCGTATTGAGTTCCGCCCCATGCGCAAGAGGCAGCGAGAACGCCCACACCAGAACGCCAGTCATAATCAGCTTCCATTTGGGTCGGCGACTCATCGTAGGAAGAATATACTGCTACCCATTCCTTTTCCACTGGAGAATTTTTCGAGCCGGCACGTCTGTCCTTGCTCCCATCGGTGAAGTCCATGCCGAGGTGCGTCACCCCTCTTGCTCTTGGCAGACGAGGCAGCCGCGTATATTGCTGAGACGTGCAGCGCCAAGCGGGTACGGATTGTGTGAGGCCGTAAGCCTCACGCAAACGAATGAAGGGAGTGTTCGTGGAGTTCGGCTTATTTTCGTTATTCGACTTTTTCCGTGACCGCCAGGATGAGGTCCGGTATTTTCAGGATACGTTGGAACTGAGCATTCTGGCCGAAGAGCTGGGCTTTGACTCGGTCTGGTTCGGAGAAGAGCATTTCTACTCCTTTGGGATTTGTCCCAGCCCGCAGATCTTCCTGACCGCAGTCGCCCGTGAGACCTCGCGGATTCGGCTGGGCACGGCGATCAGTCTGCTACCGTTTGAGAATCCGCTGCGAAAGGCCGAAGACTTTGCCATGCTCGATATCCTGAGCAACGGCCGGCTCGACTTCGGGGTCGGACGCGGCATTATTGCCAAACACTTCGAGGGCTTTCGGGTTCCGCTGCGCGAGAGCCGAGCGCGCTATGAAGAATCGCTGGAAATCATCCGCCGTGCCTGGACCGAAGACCCCTTTGCGTATCAGGGCGAATTCTGGCAGGTGCCATCGCTGTCACTGGGACCCAAACCCGTCCAGCGGCCCCACCCGCCTATCTATCGCGGCACGATCAGCAGGGAATCGTTCGAGGGCGCAGGGATCGTGGGTGATAATGCGTTCATCGTGCCCTGGCTCACCGGCCCTCATCGCTCGGTACGGAAGCGAGTCCAGCGCTACCGTACCCTGCTCGAAGAAAACGGACATGGTCAGAAACGGACCACCTGCATCTTCTTTCTATTCGTGGACCCGGACCACAATGTGGCCCTGCGTGAGGGACAGGCCATTACTCGCGCCTACACCGATCTGTTCACGAATATGATCCCCGCGGAGTTGCTGACCAAAATGCACACCGCCGATCCGGTCAGACAGTTCATCGACTTCGCCCGAGCCATGCCCGACCAGATTGAGGAGCGCGCGGTGGTCGGCACACCGGCCGAATGTCGCCGTCGGCTGCACGAGTTGGACGACGAGTTTACGCTGGACCAGGTTGCCTTTTACTTTCACGCCGGAGCACGCGACCCCAATCGGGCGCGCCATGGGCTGGAATTGTTTGCCAATGAAGTCATGCCGGAATTTCGCTCATCCCCTTAGACCGTAGAGGAAGGATCACCGCATCCTGCCTGCATAAGGAGTTACTTATGGAGTTTGGTCTGTTTTCTCTTTTTGATTTTTTCCGTGACAGGCAAGACGAGGCACAATATTTTCAAGACACCCTTGATATTTGCGTCCAGGCCGAGGAACTCGGTTTTGACTCGATCTGGCTGGGTGAAGAACACTTCTATGCGTTCGGCATTTGTCCCAGTCCGCAAATGTTTCTGACCGCAGTCGCCCGTGAGACCTCGCGGATTCGGCTGGGCACGGCGATCAGTCTACTACCGTTTGAGAATCCGCTCAGGAAGGCCGAGGACTTTGCCATGCTCGATATCCTGAGCAACGGTCGGCTCAACTTTGGGGCCGGACGCGGGATTATTCCCAAGCATTTTGAAGGATTTTGTGTTGATCAGGCCGAGAGTCGCGCACGCTACGAAGAGTCCCTGGAAATTATTCGACGGGCCTGGACTGAGGATCCCTTTGAGTATCAGGGCGAATTCTGGCAGGTACCGTCGTTGTCTGTCGGCCCCAAGCCGCTCCAGCAACCCCACCCCCCGATCTATCGCGGCACCCTCAGCCGTGAATCGTTTGAAGGCGCCGGGAAGATCGGAGACAATGCGTTTGTCGTCCCGTGGTTGAGCGCACCCCATCCCGAGGTCGTCTCCCGACTCCAGCACTACCGCGCGACATTGCAGGAACACGGCCATGGGCCAACCCGGACGACGTGCATCTTCTTTCTGTTTGTCAATAACGATCATCAGGAAGCCGTACGCGACGCGAGAGAAACCACACGGGCCTATACGGAATTAATCACCTCGTTTGTGCCACGTGAGGCACTCCATCAAGTCCCGGCGCACGACCCCATGCGTTCCTACCTCGAATTTATTCTCTCCATGCCGGACGATGTGGAAGAACGTGCGGTTGTCGGCACCCCGGCCGAGTGCCGACGCCGGCTGTACGAGCTCAACGACGAGTTTGGTCTCGATCAGGTAGCGTTCTATTTTCACGCCGGGGCACGCGACCCTCAGCGGGCGCGTCAGGGGCTGGAGTTGTTTGCCAAGGAAGTGATGCCAGAGTTTCACGCATAGGGGCGCGGCCCCCTCACTCACAGATTATAAGACGACATTGCCAGCGAAGGAGGGACAGCATGTTGCTCAAAGAGAAAATTGCCATTGTAACAGGGATTGGGACCGGCATGGGCAAGGCCATTGCCCTGCGGTGTGCCAAAGAGGGCGCCCATGTGGTGGGCGCAGAAATCAATGAGGTCACCGGCAAGCAGACCGCGGCTGAGGTGAGCGCCCACGACCGCCGTGGTCTCTTTGTCAAAACGGACATGGGCCGGGTGGAAGACATCAACGCCATGGTCACCACCGCAATGGAAACCTTTGGCCGGATTGATCTTCTGGTCAACAACGCCGGCGTCACCAAAAGCCTGGGGTTTTTTGATGTCACCGAAGAGGATTGGGACTGGATTCATTCGGTGAATGCCAAGGGCGTCTTTTTCTGTATGCAGGCCGTGGCGCGCGAGATGGCAAAACGCAAAGAAGGCCGAATCGTGAATATCGCGTCCATCGCCGGCAAGGGCTTTCGGGGTACGTCGAATATCTCGTACGCCGGCTCAAAGGGGGCCGTCATCGCCATGACCCGCATCGGCGCCTCGCAGCTCGCCAAACATAATATTAATGTGAATGCCATCTGCCCCGGTGCCACCCGTACGGATTTGTACACCAACGTCATGAAACAACTGACCGAGCGCGAGGGGATAAGCGAAGAACAGGCGACCGCCCGGCTTGATGCCTCGATTCCCCTCAAGCGCTCCAACAGCCCGGATGATATTGCCAATATGGCCGTCTTCCTGGCCTCGGATGAGGCGCGTAATATCACCGGCCAATCGTTCAATGTTGACGGCGGGCTGATGTGGGACTGAGAGCAAAGACACGAATTGAAACGGAGGAACACGATGGCATACGGAATGGAACATATTTTGAGCGATTTGCGGGTTTTGGATTTTACCCGGGCCCTGGCCGGACCGAGTTGCACCCGGATGCTGGCCGAGATGGGCGCCGATGTGATTAAGGTCGAGTCCGCGCCCCGCGGCGATATGGTGCGCGGCATATCGGTCTTTGAAAAGGAACGCAGCCTCTATTTCATTCAGCAGAATCTGGGCAAGAAGAGCTTGTGCGTAAATATCCGCGACCCCAAAGCCATGGACATTATTAAGGAACTGATTGCGCAGATGGACGTAGTGGTCGAGAATTTCAAGCCCGGTGTGATCGCCCAGATGGGGCTGGGGTATGAAGAGCTCAAGAAAATCAAGCCGAATATTATCCTGTGCTCGATCTCGGCTCTGGGCCAGAAGGGGCCGCTGTCAACCAAACCCGGCTATGACTATATTGCCCAGGCCTACTCCGGGGTCACCTCCATGATCGGCGACCCGGACGAAGCCCCGTATCTGCCGCTGGTCGGGATGGGCGATGTGAGCACGGGCGTCCACGCCGCCCTGGCCGTGGTATCCGCCCTGCGCTACCGCGACCGCACCGGCGAAGGACAGCATCTCGATATCGGCCTGCTGGACGTGTACTACCACTACCACGAGGTCAATGTCCATCAGTACAGCGGCACCAAGGGCAAAATGAATCCGACCCGGGCCGGCCGGCATTTAACCTATGTCTGTCCGGCAGGCATCTTTCGGGCCAAGGGCGGCTCGGTGGTCATCATGGCCTTTCTGCATCACTGGAAGGACCTGTGTGCCGCCATGGAGAAACCGGAGTTGGTGGAACACGAGCGCTATGGCACTGAGGCGCTACGCCTCGAACATCGGGACGAGGTTGTCGAGATTATCGAGGACTGGCTGCAGGCAACCTTTTCCGATGTTGAGAGCGCAGTGGCTCATATGGAGCAATTCGGGGTTCCGGTTGCACCGGTCTTGTCGGTAGCGGAAACAACACAGCACCCTCACCTGCGGGAACGCGGCACCGTGCGCACCATTGATGACCCCATTGTCGGTGAGTTTGATATCCCCGGCATGCCGCTCCGCTTTTCCCGGTTTCCCGACGACCTGCCGCTCAAAGCCCCCACCCTGGGACAGCATAACGAGGAGATTCTCTCCGCCTACCTGAAACGGTCGCCCGAAGAGGTGCAACAGCTATGCGAGGCCGGCGTCCTGTTTGAGAAGAATTCGTAGCAAGGAGACGGCTATGACGACCCAAGGTACGCAGCATGTTCTCAGCGGACTGCGTGTGCTCGATTTCACCCGCGCTCTGGCCGGCCCAACGTGTAGCCGCATGCTGGCCGAGATGGGCGCCGACGTTATCAAAGTCGAGTCTGCGCCCAAGGGCGATCTTGGGCGAAATTTCTCAATGTTTCGCAACAAACGGAGCTTGTTCCACGTTCAGCACAATCGGGGCAAGAAAAGTCTGTGCGTCAATCTGCGCGATCCGCGCGGCATGGCGCTTGTGACGGAGCTGATTCAGCACGTTGATATCGTGGTTGAGAATTTCAAGCCCGGCGTCATGGCGGATATGGGTCTCAGTTATGAGCGGCTCAAAGATCTCAAGCCGGATATCATTCTGTGCTCGATCTCTGCCCTTGGCCAGACCGGCCCCTTAGCCCATAAGCCTGGCTACGATTATATCGCTCAGGCGTATTCCGGGGTGACCTCAATGGTCGGAGAGGAGAACGATGCCCCGTACATCCCGCTGGTCGGAATGGGCGATGTCAGCACGGGGGTCCATGGCGCACTCGCCGTCCTGGCGGCCCTGCGCCACCGGGACAATACCGGGCGGGGCCAGCATCTCGATGTTGCGCTGTTGGATGTGTACTATCACTACCACGAGGTCAACGTGCATACCCCGCGTGCCACAGAAGGCGCCATTCAGCCAACCCGGGTGGGCCGTCATATGACGTATGCCTGCCCCTCAGGGGTCTTTCGTGGCAACGGTGGCTACTTGGTTATTATGGCCATTTTCCATCATTGGCCGGATTTCTGCAAAGCGATCAAACGGCCTGAGCTGATTGACGATCCACAGTACAATACGGATCAAGCCCGGCTCGAACGCCGAGACGAAGTGATCAAACTGGTCGAAGACTGGCTGCAAACGTTTCCGGATGTCGAGAGTGCGGTCGCCTATTTAGAGGAGTTCAACGTTCCGGTCGCTCCGGTGCTCTCCGTTGCCGAGACCCTCGACTACCCGCATCTGCGAGAACGTGGAACCGTGACAACAATCAACGACCCGATCCATGGTGATCTCGACGTGCCCGGTTTTCCGCTCAAGTTTTCCGAGTTCCCGGACGAACTCCCCCTCCACGCGCCCACCCTGGGACAACACAACGAAGAGGTGCTGACTTCATATTTGGGACGCTCGGTGGAAGAGGTGCAGCAACTGCGCGAGGCCGGGGTCGTGGTCGAGGAGAATCGATAATTCTTATTTTTGGAGAGCAATATGGCGGGACTGGTTGAGGGAAAAGTGGCGCTGGTCACGGGCAGCGGGTCGGGCATAGGCAGACAGTCGGCCCTGGCCTTTGCGCGCGAGGGCGCCAAGGTGGTCGTTTCCGACATTGTCGTCGAAGGCGGAGAGGAAACGGTTCGCCTGATTCGCGACACGGGCGGCGAGGCCGTGTTTGTGCAAGCCGATGTCTCGCAGGCGGCTGATGTAGAAGCGTTAATCAATACGGCGGTCGAAACCTATGGCCGCTTGGACTGCGCGCATAATAATGCCGGCATAGCCGGCAAGGCACAGAGCACGGTTGACTGTACGGAAGAGAACTGGGACCGCATCATTGCCATTAACCTGACGGGTGTATGGCTGTGTATGAAAGCGGAGATTCCGCGTATGCTCACCCAGGGCAAAGGGGCCATCGTCAATACGGCGTCCGATGCCGGGCTGATCGGCGTGCCGCGCGCCGGCGCCTATGTGGCCAGTAAACATGGCGTGGTGGGCCTGACCAAAACGGCCGCCCTGGAGTATGCCAGGGCGGGTATTCGCGTCAACGCCGTCTGCCCCGGTCCGATTGACACGCCCATGCTTCAGAGCGTCGGCCAGCGGCGTCCTCGGGTGGTGGAGAAAATGGCCGCCGCCCAGCCGGTGGGCCGTTTGGGGCAACCCGAGGAAATTGCGGAGGCGGTCGTCTGGCTGTGCTCGGATGCGGCGTCTTTTGTCACCGGACACCCCATGCCGGTGGACGGCGGCTATATGGCGCAGTGAAGCCTTGCTGGAGGTCGAGTAACGAGATGGGTGTTCGGTGGTGGAAACGACGCAGCACCCCCACCTACGGGAACGCGGCACCGTACGCACCATCAATGACCCCATTATCGGAGAGTTTGATATCTCCGGCATGCCGCTCCGCTTTTCTCGCTTTCCTGAAGACTTGCCGCTCAAAGCCCCCACCCTGGGACAGCACAACGAGGAGATTCTCACCGCATATCTGAAACGGTCACCCGAAGAGGTGTAACAGCTACGCGAGGCCGGGGTCCTGTTTGAGAAGAATTCCTAGAGCAAATTACGATGCTGTGTAGCCGCCCGGCATTCCTGCGCAAGCAGGAAGCCAGGCTCCCGGCCCCCCGGCCGCTGGATGCCGGATCACGTCCGGCATGACGAGAGGGCAACACCGTGGCTACAGCCTAACGTAAACCGCTCTAGGGGCCGTTTATTGTATCGGGGGGCGGTAGTGGCGCCAGGGCAGCGGCGGATTCCGCGAGCTTGACCAGGCCGATAAACTCGGCCCGGTAGCCATAGGGATCCTGACCGCGCGCGTCCTGGGCGAGCGCGGCGACATCGTTGTAGTCGTAATCACCGATATAGCGTCCGCCGCGCAGCAACTGGCCGAACGCGGCGACCGCGGCGGCGAAACGCGCCTCACGTGGGGCGGCTGCAACGCTCGTCGCCGCATCCGCCGAGGTCACGGGCCTGGTGATCAGCTTGCTGGTCTCTTCCTCAGGCAGCTTGTAGCGGATCTTCAGAAAGGCGAGTTCGTCCTTGAAGGCGCTGTCGACCGGTGCCGCAGCCTGGTAGCGCAGGGGTGCGGTCCGTTCGGCCCCGGAGCCGGCAGGTGTCAGTTCATAGATGGCGGTTACGATGTGGCCGGCGCCGATGTCGCCGGCGTCCACCTGGTCGTTGCTGAAGTCTTCGCGGCGCAGCATGCGGGTTTCATAGCCGATCAGCCGGTACTCGCTCACCGTTGCCGGATTGAACTCGACCTGAATCTTCACGTCCTTGGCGATGGGGAAGAGCAATGCCGTGGCCTCCTCCGACAGGGCTTTGCGAGCTTCGGACAGGCTGTCGATATAGACGGCGTTGCCGTTGCCGTTCTGGGCCAGGCGCTGCATCACATCATCATTGTAGTTGCCCATGCCGAAGCCGAGCACGGACAGATAGACCCCGCTGTTCCGCTTTCTGGAGACAAAGCCGGTGAGCGCTTGCGGGTCGATGATGCCCACGTTGAAGTCGCCATCCGTGGCCAGCACGACCCGGTTGATGCCGTCGGCGACAAAGTGCTCTTCCGCGAGCAGATAAGCCTGACGGATGCCTTCAGCCCCAGCGGTCGAGCCGCCGGCCCCCAGGCGATCCAAGGCGGCGTGAATCCGTGGTTTCTCGGCTACCGGGGTGGGCGGAAGCGCGACGCCGGCCGCGCCGGCATAGGTGACGACAGCCACTCGGTCTTGCGGGGTGAGGGTCTCGAGCAGCAGTTTCAGTGAGTTGACCAGCAGCGGCAGCTTATTGGGCGCATTCATCGAGCCTGAAGTGTCGACCAGGAATACCAAGTTGGCCTGTTTAGCCGCGCCGGGGTCCTGCGTATACCCTCGTATGCCGATGTGCAGCAGCCGGTTGGTCGGGTTCCAGGGGGCAGGCAGCACGGCGACGCTGGCGGCGAAGGGCGCTTCCCGGCTGTCGGGCAGGGAGTAGTTATATGGGAAATAGTTGATCAGTTCCTCGATGCGCACGGCGTCTTGAGAGGGCAGCACCATCTGGTTCAGCGAGGCGCGCATGAAGGCGTAGGAAGCGGTATCCACGTCAATGGAGAAGGTGGAGACTGGCTCTTCTGCGGTCACCTTGACCGGGTTGGGGTCGAAGGCGGTAAACCGGTCGCGGCCCTGGTCGCGGAAGGCGGGGCCGCCAGCTCTATCGGCCGTGCGCGAGTGCATGGCGCGTCCCCCGGGGGCTGCACGAAGGCCGAGGGGGGGAGCTGACTCCTCACTGGTGAATACCCCGGTGAGGCTGGAGAGGGTATCCGGCGGCTCCCCCTGCCAATCATCTTGCTCCTCCCCCCAATCTTGCTCCTGAATGCTGGCTCCGAACCCTGACCTAAGGGGCGGAGCCGGGAATGGGGGTGGAGGCTGGGTGAAGGGCCGCAGGTAGGCAACAAACAGGACGGCGGCCAGCCCCAAGGTTATCGCGCTGGCGAACGCCGGGCGGCTCCACCAATTCGAGACCGGCAGAAACAGCCACCAGACTCCGCGACGGCGGTTGTCGTACTCGGCTTGGACGGCGTCCTTACTGCGCGTTCGGTGGTGGTCATCGAAGGCGGCGAGCGCGGCGGCAAGCGCCCGTTCCTGGACTTCGGCCGACGGGCTGGGCCGGTTGGCGCGAAGCGCCGACTGCAAGCGTTCAATTTCGTCGTTCATAGGACCACTTCCTCTTTGACTGCATATGCGCGCAGACATTTGCGCACCTTGTGCATACGCCAGGACACGGTGGCGGCGGTCACGCCCAGGACTTTCCCGGCTTCGGCATGGCCCAGGCCCTCCTCAATCACCAGGATCACGGTGGTTCGCAACTCGGCCGACAAGCGCCCCAGGGCCTGGCGCAGCCAGACGGACTCGCTCTCCACCGGACTGTGCCCCGGACGGTCCGGCGCCTTCAGCGCCGTGTAGTCGCTTTCCAGGCGCCGCCGGGTCGCCGCACGGCGGAGCGCATCCCGGGCCGCGTTCACCACCACCCGATAAAGCCAAGTGGTGAATCGGCCTTCCCGGCGATAGGAGGTCAACTTGCCGGGCAGACCGACGCAGACCTCCTGGGCAAGGTCGGCCGCCGCGTCCGCATCACCGAGGACGCGGACACCGATCCGGAACATCCGGTCGTAGTGGCGCTTGAGCAACTCGGCGAACGCCTCCCGGTCCCCGGCCCCGGCACGAATTGCCAGGGCGTCGTCTGATGGTTCGGTCATGGTCTATCGTCCTCCGCCACATTCGTGCGTCTCATAGTTTAGACGCACGGCACACAGAAATCCTTGGCGTACCGGCAGGGGTGGACGCGTTCAACCCGGCTAACATGTACCATGCGAACTGGAAACAACACGGAAAAAACCGGAGAAACAAGTCGGAAATTCTTAGGAAATATAATTCAGCTTATCCATCTCAAGGCAATCTCAGTGCTACAGGACGACAAAAAAGCGCTGTGGATTGCCCCGTACCTGGAGTGGCCGACAGAGATCACGGGGACCGATTTTTTCGAGCGCGTCAAGAGATTCCTAAAGACCAGCTCCCTCCTCCCCTGATTAAACTTCCATACGGCGTCTTTTGTCACCGGGCATCCCATGCCGGTTGACGGCGGCCATATGGCGCTGTGAAGGCCCTGCCAGAGACGGACCGGCCCGATTACAGCGCGAACGAGTGCTTGACTTCAAGGAAGAGTCGGCTGTTCCGTCCGGTCCAGTACCGGTCATGGTCGCGTACGGGAGCGGCAAACTGACCGAACAAACCGGAGCGTGAGCCGGTAAAAAAATCGGCCCCGATGGTGGCCGACAGGTAGTCCGAGAAATCGTATCGGACCTGGGAGCGGATCAGCAGGTCGCCAAAATTGATGCCGTACAGCACCAGCAGTTGGGGGTGGAGGGTCTCGTTGATAAAATCGGACAGCAGGAAGAGCGATACCGCATTCTCAACAGACTCCCCAACCAGAGCGCCGGGCGCATTGAAGATCACATTCTGGAAGAACTGCACATTCGCCATGAGATTATCGTGCACCGTCCAGTCCAATCCCAAGACATAGGATAGGAACTCCCGCTGCCGGATACTGTAGTAGCTTTTGGGCAGGTCGGCAGACACAAAATGCTCTCCGAGTCTCAAGCCCCCCTCGCCGCGAATCACAAACACATCAAAGGCGTAATTGAAGCTGCCCCCAATCAGATGGAAGCGCTCATGCCGGGGCTTGAAACGAAACGTATTTCGGTCAAGGAACGGGACCGGGAAATCGCTCCAGGAATATAAATAATTCACGGACAGGTCCATGTTGCGTAAAAAACGCGTGATCCGAAATCCAACTTCAGAATCGCTCAGCCGCCAATCCTCAGGCTGATTCGCCGAACGCAACGCTTGAGTGGGAACGTTCCGAAATTGAAACTCGCTGCCCTGGTCGGCCGGACGGTTGGCCTCGAAGTCGGGCAACCACAGGCCCTCAAACGTCCAGTCGCTCAGCGTGTAGTCCACCCGCAGCCCCCACAGCGGGATGCGGGCATCAATGAAGTCGTTCAGAATGAACTCGCGAAAGTCTTGCGGGTTGATCACATCCAGGATGCGCAGGCCGATGGACTCGCCCCACACGATCTGCTGCCGGCCCAGGCGGATATCAAAATCCTCGTAGAGCACGTCGAGATACAGTTCCCGCAGTTCGGCCTGAAACGAATCGCCACCCTCCAAGCGATCAACCGGCGAGGTCCGGAAATCCTCGATATTGGTTTCCAGATGATTGACCGGATCAAACATCGACCGTCCGAGGATGGTGAGTTCGGCCCAATCGGTGAGTTCAAACTCAATCTCGGCCTGCAACCAGTTCTGAGACTTTGAGAGCTGATGCGGAGAGTGGAGCCGAAGCGCGGTTTCATTTTTGACATAGCCGGTCACGTCCAAGCGGTCCCGCAGGGTCTCAAACAAGCCGGGTTGCGGCTCACGCGCGGGCCGCCGGGCGGACGGAGTGACACGTCCGGGACCTTGCCGACTGGCCGCGGTGCGGCTAGGTGCGACTGACGCACCCTCCGTTTTCGGCACCGCCGGCGGCGGTGCGGCTCCGGCCTGCTGCTCTGCCTGAGGGGAATCGGGCGTGGAGGTGGATGGCTGCGGAATCGATTGGGCGAAGCTGCTGGCCTCAGGGCTCTCAAACAGGATTTGCGCTCTCAGCTCCGGGGTCGGCCGATCCGGCGCCCGGAGCACCGCCCTCACCCGACTGCCCTGCTGCTCGACAGTAAAGGCCGGCAGTTTTTCGCCTTTGAGGTCAAGCACGAAACGCAGATGCTGCGGGTGGGTGCCCACCCGGACACGACGCAGGAGGGTATCTTTGGCCGGATAGGCCGCTGAGGGGTGCGGCAGAACCGGCCCGATGACGTCGATCACGAGGCGGGTTGGGGTCGAAAGCGGAAAGGCGTGGATAGCACTCGGCGCTTGGGAGAATTGCAGCACTACCTGCCGCTGACTCCCGTCGGCAGTCAGATGGACCTTGTGGAGACGCAGGACCGGGGGAGAAGCGGCTTGGGCGAACGATACTCCTGCTCCAATCCACAGGATCGCGACAAGGCTGAAAACCCAGGTCTTCCGTCTCAGGGGCGTGCTGCTCATAGAGAGAACAATCTAGGGCGCGCCCTTGCGCAGCGACCGTTCGGTAAAGATTGACTCCTTGAGACCCTGATTGAAGCGGACGTTGCTGATATCCAGCTCGGTCTTATGGCCGGTGAGTTGATTTTCCACCACGATCCGCTTCCAGTTCCAAATCCCGTCGATCTCCTCCCATTCCGTTGTCAGGATTTTGAGCAGGCGGCCCTTGCGGTCGTAGAATTCAATTCTGGGCTCGGTCAGGGTCTCGGCGTTTATCCAGCGGAGCTTTTTGCTGTAGATGTAATTCTCCTTTACGGGCGTGGACTCCAGAACGTAGAGCTTGGTGCCGTTGTCCTGCTCGACGCGCAGCAGCTTGTGCGTGTCCTCCTCAACCTCTCGGTCCGCCATATCATCGTAGATCATATCGCTGCCCATAAAGGAGTTTTCCTTATCGCCGGAGGCAATCCGGCGGACCTTGCGCAGGGCCGGCAGATAGATCCACTGGTCGTCGTCGGCCTCTGCGTCTTCCTGCGACCAGTTGAGAAAGGTCGTGTCTTTGACGTCGGGCGGGGACTCAAAATAAATAAAAGATTTACTCGACAGCCCATCCAGGCCCTCATAGTCTTTCCAGTAGCGCAGGGTATGGCGCTTGCGCGTCTTACCCCTGCTATTGGTCAGCGTCCAGACGGCCTCGGAGATTTGATCATCGCCGTCCTCACGCTCGTCCACCATGACGGCAATCTCCCGTCCGCTGGGCTCCCCAGGGATTTCCTGCGCATCGGCGAGCGAAACTGCACTCAGCACCAACAATCCAAATCCGATCCATAACCCGATGGTCTTCATACTGTCTCCTTCTCTTGTAGGGGTGAAACCGCGTAGTCAGTTCTCATTACCGGAGCGGGCGACGGCATGGTGCCATACACAAACTGCGGCTTGAAGGTGTTGAGGATGGCCGGCAAGAGCGTCATGGAGGCCAGCAGGCAGGCACCCATATTCAGCGCCATCATCGCTCCGAGGTAGAAATTGGGCTTGAAGTTGGAAGTCAGAAAAACCAGGAAGCCCCCGACCACTACGGCCGCATTAAAGAAAATGGCTTTGCCCGAGGTGGCCATGGTGGCCACGGTAATGGCCTCCGGGTTAACCAGGCCGTCTCTGGTTTTCAGTTGATATTTATTGAGAAAATGGATGGTGTAGTCGATTCCGATGCCGATCACCATGGAGGCGGTCATGGATTTTCCCACTTCGAGGGGGATGCCCAGCAGCCCCATGAGACCAAAGCTGAACACCATCACCGCGCTGATGGGAATGATATTGATCAGCCCGGCAACCACGGAACGGAACATACAGGTAGTGAGCAGAAACACCGCCAGCAGCGAGGTGACCAGGCTGGTCAACTGACCGGACACGACCAGCTCACTAAAGCGATTGCTCATATAGCCCTGCCCGGCAAAGCCGATCCAGAATCCACTCTTGGTCTCCCAGCCAATGACCGTGGGCGTGATACCGGCCACCCAGCGCCCGAACCGCACCGTCAGCGGGTCGTGGTCGCCCGCCTGGCCGCCGTTCTCCTCGACCCCGAATTCCCGAACCGCAAAGTCTTGAATCCGGTCGATCACGCGTTCGATATCGGCGCTGTGATCCGAGCGCAGAAAGAACGACACATTGGCGTGCTGGTAGTCATAATCGACCACTTCATCAAAATCGTCCGGGTCTCCGGAGAAGGAGTACAACAGCAGATATTGGGCGATCAGGTCACGCGAGTCGGGAATGACCTCCATCTCCTTGCGATCCTCGTTCATGACCCGGTGCATGCGTTTGATGAACTCGGCGATTGACAGCGAGCCACCCACAATCGAATCCTGTTCAACCGCGGCTTGCAGACGGTCGAGCTTGTCCAGCAGGTTCGGATCTTTGAGCAGGTCGGGCTCGTGCCCCTCGATGGCCACGTAGATGGGCAGCGTGCCCTGAAACTTCTCCCGCAGGACCTCGTCGCCGATGCGGACCGGACTCTGCTTGTGGAACACGTCGATCCATGAGGAGTCGACGTAGAGGCGCTGCAGGCCGATCAGGCAGATGAGCACGGTGCCGACCGCAATGCTCCATACCAGGAGTGGACGCCGGGCAACTCCCCGGCCCAGGCTGGACAGAGTCCGTGCGGCCCAACCGGTAGCGGCCAAGTCTCTACTTCGGTTCATCTGGTTGCGCAAGCTGCGGCTGGCGGTGGGCGACAGCAAGCTCAGGACGGCCGGAAAAAAAGTCAGCGAGACCACCATCGCCGCCAGAACCCCGACCGAGGTAAACACGCCGAAGTAGCGGATGGGCACCATGGCTGCAGTCAGAAAGGACAGAAAGCCGGCCGCGGTCGTCAGGGCCGTGAACACCACCGGCTTCCACATTTCCTGCATAGCCGCCATGACGGCCGTCTCGGCGTCCGGTTCGACTTGACTGAGAATTTCGTCGTAGTAGCGGCTGAGAATATGAATGCCGTAGGCCACGCCAATCGCCATCAGCGTGACCGGCATCATGGTCGAGATAAAATACATGGGCACCCTGAGCCAGGCCATGAGACCCATGCTCCAGATAACCGAGATGATCACCACGGCAAACGGCAGGAGGACGCCGCGCAAACTGCGATAGGTCAGATACAGAGTCCCAAGGCCAATGAACAGGATCAGCGGCAGGAAGCGTTCCATGTCGCTCCGGCCGTCCTCGGAGAAGGTCACCTCCATAGCGCCGCGACCGGCGATATGGAACTGCTCGGGCACGCCGACCGCCTCTTTTTCCCGGATCATGTCACGAATGGTGCGGTAGATCGCCGCCCGGCGGGCAACCCCCTCAAGCGTTCCCTCGGACGATTCCATTCTGGCCATGATGAGCAGACCGGTGCCGTCGCGCGACACCACCCAGTCCACAAACATGGCGTTGTCAAACAGAGCGTCCTTCAACGCGGCCAGGGCTTCGGCCGAGCGCGGCGGCTCTTCCATGAACGGATCAACCGCCATACCGTCGCTGGTGCCGGTGATATTGTCCATGGTGGCCACGCTGGTCACGTCTTCATCCCGGACGGCCTTGATGCCCGGCAGGAGCGCAATTTTCTCGGAGAACTCTTTGACAATGCCCAGGGTACGCGGGTTGAACACCCCGTTTTCCTGCGGGTTGTCGTTCAGGACGCCGACGATGATGAGATCCAGCATTCCAAAGCGCTCTTCCACAACGTCGTTGTAGTGCAGGACCGGATCATTGGGGGGGATCATGGATTCGGCATCGCTCTCGAAGCGCAGGTATTGGAGTTGCATGGCCGCAACGACCGTCACTCCCAGAACAGCCGCAATAACCAGAAAACGAAAACGGATAATGGTGCGAAAAATGGATTCCATTCGGTATTCCTCTATCCTGCCGGTGCACTCCTGGCCCTGGGCGAAGTCTGACTCGGGGCGCGTTTCCGAGACGCCGGCGCACCCCTCGGTTTGGTTTTTATCTGACCGGGTTCAACGGTGAGCAGGGCCAGAACCAGGTCAGGCAGGGCGGTCAGCACCTGATCGCCGGACAGCTTCGGGTCCACATGGCCCACGAGTTTCTGTCCCCGCAGGGTGTGAATCACGAGGCCGATAATGGCCAACGGAACCATCTGGACAGGCAGCGGCTTCAGGTCGCCCTGACGCACGCCGCGCGTCACAATATTCTGCAAGGCACGGTGCGCCCGCGAAAACCAGCGCTCGGCCAGCACCGCGGCAACCGCATGATGGTCGTCAATGGTACGCTGCACCATCTGAAACCGGTGCGGCGCGTCATGATAGGCGTCAATGAATACCTGTACCACGGCACGCAGCTGCGTCTCGGGTTCGGTTCCGTCTGCGGCAATGGCTTCAATCTGCGTGACCACTCCGCTCACTGCGTCCTCAAGCAGCGTCTGATACAGCGCCTCCTTGTTGTCGTAATAGTGATAGAGGAGGGCCTTGGTCGCGCCGGCGCGCTCGGTAATCTCCCGGATCGAGGTGCCGTCAAAACCACGCTCGGCAAACAGCGCTTCAGCAACCGTCCCGATCTTGACGCGATAGTCCGGCGACGAAGCTGTTTTGATGGGACGAGCCATAGCGAGCATTAATTAACCGAACGGACAGTTAACGTCAAGTCCGGTTGAAGAAAGCCCTTAGCATCCCAAGAGGGGGCAGACTTCCGGCCCAATCCCGCTATACTTGGCGAGAGCAACCAACCGACGCCGAGGAGAACCGTGTGAAATTTGGCATCCTTCAATTCTTTAGCTGGCCGGGACGTCGGACAGAGATTGCGACGGTGTATCAACGTGGTCTGGAACGTATCCAGATCATGGATCAAAACGGCTATGATGCGGTCTGGCTGACCGAGCATCATTTTAACGACTACAGCGTCTGCCCTTCGATTCCGGTCATTGGAATGTATGCCGCAGCCCGCACCAAGCATCTTCGGATCGGAGCTGGCGTGTGCCTGGCCAGCTTCTACCACCCACTCCGCCTGGCCGAGGAAATCGCGCTGCTCGATACGCTGTCCGGCGGCCGGGTCAATTGGGGAGCCGGGCGTGGCTTTGACCTGAGAGAGTTCAAAGCCTTCGGCGTGTCCGTCGGGGATAGCCAAGCCCGCTTTCGGGAGACCATGGACATTGTGCTCAAAGCCTGGACCAACGACCGCCTGACCTATACGGGCCAGTATTTCTCCTTCGAAAATGTCGAAGTCCTGCCCAAGCCTTTACAAAAACCGCACCCACCTGTGTGGGCCGCAGCCTCTTCACCGTCAGCTATCGAGTGGGCCGCCTCCGTCGGCCATTCGATTCTCATGGACCCGCACGCCACTCATGCGGAACTGGGCCATAAATGGGAACTGTATCGGGATACGCTCGCCCGCCACGGCTATTCCATTGAAGGCCGTCAGATACCCATGGCGCGTCTCCTCGCCATTGCTTCCACCCAGGGAAAAGCCGCCGAAGTCGCCCGTCAGGGGGCCAAATGGCTGGTGGATAGCTATGTGCCGCCCGAGATGTATGGGGCGGGCGACCCTGTTCAGCGCTACGTTGACGAAGTCGTCATTCACGGCACGCCGGAGAAAGTCAAAGACGAACTCGCACGCCTGCATGAAGAAATCCATCTGGACTACATTATCGGTGCGCCGCTGAGCCATGAGAGCTTTCTCCAATTCACGGACCAAGTGTTGCCCCGGATGGGCTAGGACACCAGAAAGATTACGGTATGAGTGATGTTGCGTTTGGCATCTTTGATCACCTGGAGCGCAGGGCAGACTCGCTGGGTGAGTTGTACGAGGGCCGCATGCGACTCCTCAAGATGGCTGACGAAGCCGGCTTTTACGGCTATCACCTGGCCGAGCACCACGCCACGCCGCTGGGCATGGCGCCGTCTCCGAGCGTCTTTCTGTCTGCCGCCATCCAACACACCAAGCGCATCCGTTTGGGGCCGCTGGTGTATTTGCTGCCGCTGTATCATCCGCTGCGGCTGATCAGTGAAATCTGCATGCTCGACCATATGAGCAACGGCCGCCTGGAAATCGGGGTCGGGCGCGGTGTGTCGCCGTTTGAGCAGGCCTATTTTGAGGTGCCGTTTTTACACTCGCGGGCGATGTTCGAGGAAGCCCTGGAAATGGTCACTGCCGGCCTGCACCAGGAGCGGCTCACTTACGAAGGCAAATATTACCAGTGTGCCGATGTCCCGATGGAACTGCACCCCAAGCAAACGCCCAACCCGCCGTTCTGGTACGGGGTGATCAATGCGAACAGCCTCCGCTTTGCCGCCGAGCGCGGCATGCATATGGCGAGCGGCGGACCCAGCAGCGGGATCAAAGACCTGACCGTTCAGTACCAAGAGGTGTGGTCGCACAATCGGAACAATCCGCTCAACCTCAACCCCCAGGTCGAAACGCCGAAAATGGGCGCATTCCGCCATGTTTTTGTAGCGGACACGGACCAGGAAGCCGAAGCCATCGCCACACCGGCCTATAAGGACTACTACGCCAATATTGAAAAGTTGTGGCTCGACTTCGGCGTGGCCCACACCCTGTTCACCCCCGACCTCCAGGTCGCCCGCAGCCTGGATGTCGCCATTGTCGGCTCTCCCAGCCGGGTGCAGGACGAGATTACCCGCTTCTTCGAGACCAGCGGCTGCAACTATATTCTGGTCTCGTTCGCCTGGGGCAGTCTGACCCAGGCCCAGTCCGAGCGCTCAATGGAATTGTTCGCCAGCCAGGTCATGCCGCAGTTCGGATCGGCCTCCTCCTCAGTATAGATTCACTGGGACAAATGGTCCAAAATCTTTGCTTTGCGGCTACACTGACCTGCGTTACCCCGGCGTCTCCCGCCCAATCCGCACGTTCCACCAGACTATCAGCGGAGTTATCACAATGGTGGGCAGAATCCAGGCCAGCCATACGGGGTCGGTCTCCACGTTGACGACTAACACCGCGGTGACGGTTGCGATGGTTCCCGCCAGCATATTAGTGAGATGCCGGGTAATACGCTGCTTGCCGGACGCTCGCCGACCGGTGTGGAAACGGGCATCAACGGCACTCAGTGCCACCGCGATGCTCCCAAATACCACCATCGTTACCCACTGAGCACTACCCGACAAGAGAAGGACAGCACCGTAGCTCCACATCCCTAACCCGGTCAGCCCCATGACTGCCACCGCGGCCCAGTCTATCGGCTGGGCGTGCCCGTGTCTGTTCCGGGCAAAGCGCCAGCCGGCAAATACCAGATAGAAACTGAATAGAGCGATCAGCGCTAGGAACAGGTTGGACCCGAGTATCGCCAGTGGCAGCGCGGTAACAAAGATCACCGTCATTGCGATAGCATAGACCCGCCCGGCTCTTATGTGATAAGTGCCGCCCTTGGCCGTTATCAATGCGATAATGGCCGTCGGCAGCGCAACCGAGCCGGCTGCGATGTGAATTACGAGAAGGACGGTACCGACCACATGATCTCCTTCCAGTGCTCCCAAAGGTTGAGCGCAATTATCGTAGGTCCGGGGTAGACTTCCCTTATACCGTACCCGAGTCTTGAGTACGGTCAACAATGAAGGAATTCAAAGATACTTCACTGTCGTCTGTACCATACGGGGAGAGGCGTAGCGGACCATTTCGGAGAGCCAGAGATGAAGAAATAAAGGATCTATCAAGCACTAGACGCTTGAAGAACTCAGGACGGTTCCCATGAGGGCCGCACCACCAAGAGGTTGTGGTTTACCGCCGAAATGTGTGATGCTGACCTAAGGCAGAAGCAAGGAGCATGGCCTATGACCGTTACCAATAAAACAGGACTCCGCACCGTCTACCGCGAGCCGGCAGCGCGGGCGGTCCAGAAAGTGCTGGACCACTTGGACGTACACTGCCGGAACTTCATTGCCCTCTCCCCTCTCTGTGTCCTCAGCTCTGCGAGTGCGGATGGACAGGCCGACGCCTCTCCCCGAGGGGACCCACCAGGGTTTGTGAAAGTGCTGGACGAGAAGACGCTGCTCCTGCCGGACCGACCGGGCAACAATCAGGTGGACTCGCTCCAGAATATCGTGGAGAATCCTTGTGTGGGGTTACTGTTCTTTGTGCCGGGCATGAACGAGACGCTACGGGTGAAGGGCACGGCGGAAATCGTCACCGACACCGAGCTGCTTGAACCCCTGACCGTGAAGCGCAGAGCGCCGCTCTCCGGGCTACGGATCACCGTGGAGGAGGCCTTTCTCCACTGTGGCCGAGCGCTGATCCGCTCCCGGCTCTGGGACCCCGAGGTTCAGATCGAGCGCACCAGCTACCCCACGTACGGGCAGGTGCTCGCGGACCAGATCGTGGGGGCAGACGCTCAGGAGATCGACCAATCCGAGGACGAAGCCAACCGGGATCGCCTCTACTAGCGAAACAGACCAGCCTCAACTGAGGATAGCACCCGAAATTGTGCCACCGTCAGCCAAATTGCGTCGGGACCAGACCTATCTCAAAACAGGAAGAATTGGAATTCTGGGGGAAACGCACGGAAAATTCGCGTTCCCGGCAGAAGTCGGAAAAGTCACTGTCGATACGCCCGCCCCGGACAGATTGAGGAAGCATTGTCGCGATGGCTCACCCGCGGACTCTCGAACGGAATCTTGAGCACACCCCTGCTCTCAATGAACGCAGTGCCGGGCTGCGGTTGCTTCAGCCCTACCTCCGGCGCGCGCATGCCAGCAGTGCGAAGCGCTGGGCCAGAGCGGTCGAAAAATGCGTCACCGTTGATCATCTGCGGCAGGTGATGGAGAAGCGCGTGCCACCGATCGTGAGAGAGTATTATCGTGGCGGTGCCGACAACGAAATCACGCTCAGAGATAATGTCGAAGCTTTTCAAAGAGAACGCTTTAAGCCGAGAAGCGCGGTCCAGCTTGACGCAATAGAGATGCGGACTGAAATTCTGGGCCACCCCGTTGCGCTGCCGGTTATCGCCGCGCCGATAGGCAGCACCCGCATGCTCTGGCCCCGCGGAGAAGCCGTGGCTGCCAAGGCGGTCGGTGAAGCCGGGACGATCTGCACGCTCTCCACACTGACGGGGACTGACCTGGAAGAGGTCAGCACCGCCTCACCGGGGCCATGTTGGTATCAACTCTATCTCGTTGGTGGAAAAGACGTCGCCGCCCGCGGGATCGAACGAGCAAAAAACGCCGGCTATTCCGCGCTTGTGCTGACCATTGATACCGCGGTCGCCGGGAATCGCGCCCGGCACGAATGGCTCGGCGCCTCACGGGCGATTCATGGCCCGCCACTCCAGAAACTGCAATTTGGCCCGCAAATGCTCTCTCATCTCTCCTGGCTGCAGAGCTTTTACGCGGACGGCGGAATGATGCAGTTCCGCAATGTCATTCTGAACGACGGCCGGCCCATGCCCTACGCGGACGTTGGAGCGCAACTGCGCACTTCGGTGGTCACCTGGGAGCATCTGCCCTGGATTCGGGAAATCTGGGGGACGGACAAGCCCATCCTCATGAAGGGTGTGCAGTGTGTCGAAGATGCCCGGCTGGCGGTTGAACATGGCGTGGACGGCATTATCATATCCAACCACGGCGGACGCCAGATGGATCGCGTCTACCCAACCCTCTACATCCTGAAAGACATCGTGGCCGAACTCAAGGACTCCCAGATGACCATCTTGTTGGACGGTGGTATTCGTTCCGGCGGGGATGTCGTCATTGCCTTGGCCCACGGTGCGGATGCGGTCTTAGCCGGGCGGGCGTATGTGTATGGTCTTGGGGCGGGTGGAGAAGCGGGGGTTCGCAAGGCGTTTGCCATCCTGAAAAAAGAAATTGAGGATACCATGCGACTCCTGGGCTGCGCTTCCATCCACGACCTGAATGCCAAAGAGCATCTGTTGCCGTATCCCTTTCATTAGAGGAGCCGCTCCCCACCTTAGCGAGAACGGTTAGCCGTCCGCTCTGAACCGGGGATAGTCGTCCTGGTGCGCCTGTATCCATGCCCGGATTTGCGGCAACGCCTCGACCCTGTCGTACACCGTCCGGAGTTTCGGAAAATCCGCGTGCAACACGTCTTCATCGATATCGAGCAGTTGGTTCAATCGATTGAAGACACAAATGTCGGCCCACGAGAGCTGTGCCCCCACCATGCAGCCCTCCTGAGCGAGCCTTTCCAGGCGCAGCAGGGCTCCCGGCAGGGTGGTCTCAACCCACGCGGCAATGCGTTTCTGCCGCTCTTCTTGCGGAACCATCTTTGTCCCCGGAGCGCCGGGAACACCGTCGAAGCTCATCTTGGCCAGGGCCGACGAGAGCTCTGCTTGATGCACGACGATCATATCACTGCGCGCCGCCTCAATGGGGTCCGACGGATACAGGCCAGCCAGGCGCGCGGCCAGACGAGCGATACTGTCGGTCTGCCCGAGGAATACGCCGTCCACCTCGAGGGCAGGCATTTGTCCGAACGGGAGCTGGGCCTTGAGCGCCGCCATGTTGGCGAATTCGTCTACGCTATAGCGCCGGTCCGTAAATACGATCTCACCTACGGTGAGCAGCAGGCGAATCGGCTCTCCGATGCCTCGCCCGTGGAAGTAGTGCAGCGTGATGTCTGATGCCATGCTTATCATCCTTCTCGGTTATGGTGATCGCTCGGTCTTAGCCTGGAAGGCGGGGACAGGCAACCGCTGCGCTGTATTCACATTTCTAACGAGAAACCGCCGGCCTGGGCGTCAGGAGCAGGAGGACCAGGGCCAGACCCCCGGCCGCCGCGCCATACAGAAAAGCAGGCTGGTAGCTGCCACTGACATCCCGCACATAACCCGCAATCATCGGCCCCCAAGCCCCCAGCACCCCGGCCCAGGCAAAGAGAAACCCGGTAATGGACCCGGCGTGCAACCGGCCGAAGAAGTCGCCGACCAGGGCCGGTAGCAGCGTTGTCAGGCCGCCGTAGAAGAAACCGAAGGCGGCCGCGCCCGCGTATAACACCCCGAGACCCTGGGCCGAATAAAAGAAGAGATAGGCTGCGATGTGAACACTCAGGCTCACGGCCATGCCGCTCCTCCGGCCGATCCGATCCGACAACGGGCCCAGGCAGAGATTGCCCGCTAAGGCGCTTATCCCCATGACACTCACCGCCAGGGCTCCGTTTGTATGCGACAGCCCGAGGTCTTGAGCAAACGCCACAATATGCACAAAGGGCACGGGGATGGTCAGGAACATGACCACCAGGCTGAA
This sequence comes from Candidatus Binatia bacterium, assembly GCA_022820725.1. Classification (GTDB taxonomy): domain Bacteria; phylum Desulfobacterota; class Binatia; order Bin18; family Bin18; genus Bin18. Next base: position 128,993 of record JAJEFA010000011.1, on the reverse strand, counting down.
GCCGAACAGCCAGAACGACGGGGTGATCCAGGCTTCCGGTAAGGTCCAATTCCTGAAAGTGTCGGTTTGGTTGTCCGACAGCGACGCTGGGCTCTGAGCCAAAGGTTCACCATCGGGCGTCAACCCGAGCTGTTCCGGATTGCGTACCATAAATCGCGCGAGAGTGATGAGCAGGACCAGGATGATGAGGCCGCACGCAAAATAGACCGGGCGCCAGCCCCAACGGGCAATACAGAGGGCGGTCAGCCAGGGGCACAGCAGGATACCGCAACTGCTGCCGCTCGCCGCCAATCCCAAGGCCAGACCACGTTTGCGCTGGAACCACTTGACCACCGTCGTATTGCAGGGAATATAGGCGCTGCTCATGCCCAGCGCGGCAATCAGCCCATAGCACAGGTAGAGCTGCCACTGGGCCGTCATCTGGCTGGTGGCGATAATACCGCTGCCCAGCAGCAGCCCGCCGGCGGTGACGACCCAGCGGGGGCCGGCCGTGTCGGTCAGCCGTCCGCTGATCCAGCTACAGCCGCTATAGACCATGGTGTAGAGCGAAAACGCCCCGCCCAAGCTGGCGCGCTGCCAGCCCAGTTCGTCCAGCATGGCCGGCAGGAACACCCCAAAGGAATACTGCACCCCGTAGGTCACGAACAGGACAACAAAAGCACAGGCGGTGACGACCCAACCATAAAAGAGCGAAGGGAAAAGAGACATGCGCAAGAGGCCGTCCGGACCTGCGTTACATCACGCTTGCCCGTTGGCCTCCATATCACGCAACATGGCCTGTTCCATCTTCTGCATGCCTTCTCGGGTGGAGACATCACACTCGACCCGGCCCTCCGGGGTGTCGACCAGGGTCACGTAGGACCCCCGGTGGTTGCTGAAAATCTCGAAGGTTGTGCAGCCCTCCGGTCCGGCGATATGCGGGCCGTAGGCCACCCCCGGCTCCGTCATCATCACGTCGCCGGGCTTGAGGATGCGCTCACCCACATCCAGCGTGCCTTGCACGACAATCTCAAACCGATGGCAGTCGTGGGCGTGACGCGGCAGGGTCCAGTTCGGGCCCATGCGCAGCGTCACCACGGTAGGCGGGTTGTCCTTCCGGTCACCGAGTAAAAAATAGGCGAGTCCGGTGACCCCCTCCAAGGGTGTCTCGACCAGTTCTTTCAGTTCCTCCGGATACTGCTTCCAGAATGTAGGATCGTCCATTGATAAAAAAGACGCCATAGCTCTCCTCCTTAGCTCTGCATGCTGTCCATGGGTAGCAGGAAAAACCATATATCACGCCGCACATCCGCGGCTTTCAGTGGTGGGGGTGTGGTGAATGCCGGGTTCTCAAACACCGGACACTCAATGTCTCGGACGGCGTTCTTGATATCGTGGTCGGCCATGCCTTCTCCTTTTAACCGGAATGTAGTTTTCGAGGTGGTAGCGCCCCGGCTGCTATACCAGAAAGCATGTGGATATTCAAAGTTGTTCCCGCCTCCGGTCTGAGCGTCTCACGGTAGGAGGTATGGCTATATACGGCGGCGCTCCAGGCGGAATTTGAATGAGCGATCGGGTTGGGCGACGGGCAGACGTTTGATTTTTAGGGTGTAATCGGGCGGGTCCAGGACGAGTTCGGTCTTATGCACGAGGGTCGCGATATTGAGGGCGACCAGCACTTCGGACAGACTGCGCCCCAAGCACTGGTGTGTCCCGACACCGAAGGGCGCATAGACTCCTGTTTGTCGGTGCTCGGCGCGTTCCGGCGTGTAGCGCTCGATGTCGAACCGTCGCGGCTCCGGGAAGTATTCCTCCATCAATTGGGGCACCGCGTAGCCAATTAAGACCTGCTCACCAGCCGGTACATGATAGCCGGCAAACTCGAACGAGTTGGCGACGGTCCGCTTGGTCGCGGGGCTGAGAGGATAGAGACGTAACGTTTCCAGCGCCACGCGGTGGATGACATCGAGTTGGCGCAAGTCCTTCAGGCTGGGGGAGCCCCGTTCAAAAAGAGCGTCCGCTTCGGCGGCTGCGCGTGTGAGCAGATCCGGGTGTTTCAGCAACTCATAGGTCATACAGGTACAGATAGTCGATATGGTGTCGAGCCCAGCCATGAACGCTTCCAACCCGGTCAGCAACAGATTCGTCTCAGGCATAAAATGGGGATCGGTACGGTTCAGTTCCAGGACATCGTCAATGAAATCAGGGGGCCGGGTGCGGCGGTTCTCCGGCGTATGCTCCGCCAGCATCTTCTGCACCAATTCCTCCACCCGTTTGCGGGTACGCCGAAAACGGGGCAGATATTTCACCCATCGGGGCAACTGCCGAGAGAAGTAGAGTCTCATGATCGCCTGGAAGAAGAAGATGAGGTCATCTAAGTATGCCGTTGCATCCGTGTTGGTAATCAGCTCCCCCAATTGCCTGGTCACAATACGCTGAAAGGCATATTGAACCGGAACCGCTTGGTCCGACGACCACTCGGCCATCTCATGCCGCATGATGTGAACCGCCTCGTCCGTACGATGTTCAAGCAGCTTACGCGAAAAGTAATCCGCATGCGCTCGGCGCATCCGGGTGTGTTCGGAACCGTCCATGCCAATGAGCAGGTGGGTCATGCCCAAGTCTGCATTGAGAGGGAGCCACGATTCATAATTGCGGAGATACCGCTTGTCCTGTGCCACAAAACGATTCGCCTCTGGGCCGACGAGAACGGTAAAGTGAGTATTGAAAGCTCGGACGCGAAAGATCGGGCCTAATGTGCGGTAGTGTTGTACCAGAAATCCCTGAAGATCGCTCACCATGGTGAAGACATTACCAATAAGTGGAAGCCCCGGTGCCTGTGGGATATCCCTGTGTCGCCGAGGGGGAGGAGCCGGTGTCGGGGATGGCTCCAGTTCCCGGATCGCCTGTGTGACCGCCTGCCCGATCAGATCCAGTTTCCGCACCACCTCGATCCGTTCCTGCACCTCGGCCCGTTCCGACTTGGACAGGATGCTCTCGAAAATACCGCAGGCGTCCGCCAGACAGATCAGCATGATATCGCGCGGGTCGGGAATCTCTTCGCTGAACAATACCCGCATAATGCGGAGTTTGACTTCCTCTCTGACATTGCCATCAATGCTCGGATAGCGGCGCGATCGTGACACCGGACGTGTCAAGAAGATCAGGGCGTCGCCCTCGGCTTCGAGAATACCGCGCGTGATGAGGCGAGCGATCGTCCGATCGCGGATTTCGCCCCCCCGCTCTGCGATGCGGACGAGCCAGAAGCTGATGGCACGTGTCTCGGCTGATTGTGCGATATCGGCCAGTGTCGGATCAAGCAAATTGTCGTCCAGCGGCGTCGCATCAACCACGCTGAGCTGGGTGAGATCGGTATCAATGCGGCCTTCGAGGGCCAAATCCATCAACACGGCACCAGCCAGGACGATATCCAGCGAATGGGGTGGAAGAGAGGGTATGAGAGCGCCTCGCTCTTCGTCGAGCAGCAGGAGAGCGATTTCTTCGGCAAACCGCAGCATGTCTGTGGCTCCTTGTCTCTTGTCTTGTTTGCGGGCTCAGGCGGATGGCTGGTACGGCCAGATATCGAGCGCGAACTTCCACTCCTCTTTGATGCGCTCAATAGCGGCGGGGGCAAGCTGTAAACGATTTTTCTGATAACCGGATAGGGTGTGGAGATAGTCGCGTATGGGACCTTTGGCCTCTTCCCAGCCCGGCAAGGCCAACTCGGCGTAGAGGCGTTCCAGTTCGACCAGCGGCTGCTGTTCGAGATCTTCATAGCGCACTTCCGTCAGGTTCCCCTTTGGAATCAAGGCCCGATCGCGCAGGTAGTGCTGCATTGTCATCTTATAGGAGGACAGAATATGCTCTTCCATGTCTTCCACCGGCATCTTCTGGAGCTGAAACAGAGGCAAAGTCGCCTGATACATGTGGCGCATCGATTGGTACACGACGTAGGGATTACGGACGATATGGATGAATTCCGCTTCGGGAAAGAGACGGAGCAGATGCGGAATCCGACCGGTATTGTTCGGACTCTTCAACACCAGAGGCCGCCCACCGTTATCGAGGGTCGCTTTGCGCAGGATGTCCAGATAGACTCGCTCCCAGCGCGCCAGTTCTTGCTGCGTGAGCCCCTGCATCGTGAGATATTTGTCCCAATACCCTCGCGCCCGCCGCGGGAACGACAGATGATGGTACAGGGACAGCGCACAGGTATTGCTCACTGCCACTTCCTCTTCCATGGGCGCATCAAGGGATACCCGCACATTGTCCATCGGTCTGGTGGCCGGCAGGGACCTGGCCATCTGGCGTTTCAGCCAGCCACGCCCAATCAGAAAGAAGGTTGGCACAACCGTCTGAAAGGTCGAGACTACCCCGTACCGGGGGTCGTGCTGCAACAGATTGTGCAAATGCGTCGTCCCGCTACGGGCAAATCCCAGGATGAAGAGCGGCTGCTGGTCGATCTCCGTTTGGGCGACTCGCCGGCCGTAGCGTAACCACTCGGCGAGGCGCAAGGGACTGGCGAGGGCGGAGACCAGCAGAATGTGGGCCAGTTTTCCCCAATAGGCCGGGGCCACACCGCCGTTTTCCCATAAGAGACGCAGCCACGTCCCCGGAGGAGCCATAATAGAGGGATGTTGAGAGATTTCGGTGTCAGCCATTCTTCCTACCCCATTGCGTTTTATATAATACATTCCGTATGGATGTATATCAATGCAGACACGGTCGCCCAGACCCCCGCCGGATGGGTAGTGTCTCCGTTTGAATCCTTTGGATTTTGCTCTTGTATGGGGGACTTTGACTCTACATCTCTCAGTATCTTGGTTCCCGCTAAGCAGAGACTTCCATACACAATGCCGCTGCTCCTGTCTCTGCCCAAATGGGTAGGGAATGACAAAAAGAGAAGAAAAAATTTCAAAGTGAGACACTACATCCGGATGGCCTTTCTAGACATCCGCATCGGAAGGTCCGTAAGACGGCAGGGGTGTTCCGCTATTCACGCCGCTCGGCCCCGTTCGGCTTCAACGGCGCGTTCTACTACGTGGGCTTCGAGTATCGAATTTAAGGGGGAGGGGCAATTCATGAATTGCCCCTACGGCCTGCCCCGTTCAGTCGAGTTGGTAGGCGCGGGCGACGTTTTCCCCCAGAATGCCGCAACGGGCGGCTTCGTTCATCGGCGCGACCATCTCCTGTAATTCTTCGAGGTAGTTCGCCGGGTGGTCCGGGTGGGGGTAGTCGCTCGCCCAGAAGAATTTGTCCGCACCGACCAGATCGGTCAGAGAGGCGATCGTGCGCTCTTCGGGGTCCGCGGAAATATAGCACTGCCGTTTGAAGTAGTACGACGGCTTTTCCTTGAGACGCACGGTTGCCCCAAACGTCGTGCCCTCGAAGATGGCGTCCGCCCGGTCGAGAAAATAGCCGATCCAGCCGGCCTGCGATTCCAGAACGACGACCCGCAAACGCGGGAAACGTTCGAACACGCCCCATTGAAACAAGGTACCAAAGGCGTGCTGTACGCCCTGACCGGCGAACAGATCCACATACCACATGGCCCAGCCGAATTTGTCATAGCGCTGGTGGATACCCCATTCGGGCGGCTCAAACGTGGGATGAATGGCGAAGGGGATGTCGCAGTCCTGAGCGGTGGCAAAGACAACATCGTGGCGGGGGTCGCCGTGGGGGATGCGTGAAATCGTAAACGGGCTGACGAACACCCCTTTACAGCCGTTCGTGACCGCGCGTTCGATCTCGCGAGCCGCTTCCTGGGGGTCGCCGAGCGACACATGAGCGATGGGCACGAGCCGTCCGTCCGAGTCCCGGCAGAAGTCGGCAATCCAACGATTATACGCCCGGCAGTAGGCCGCGGACAGTTCGGGGTCGAGCAGTTCGGCCTCCCACAGCAGCCCGAGGGTCGGGTAGAGGATGGCCTTGTCCATGTGCTCGCGGTCGAGCAGTTCCACCCGCTCTTTCATATTCATGGTGCCGAAGGCCGCGCCCTTGAGATAGGTCAGTTCCGGTCCCGGTCGGATCGCCCGCACCTCTTCGGGCCGGATCTCGCCTCGCATGGCCCGTTGGCGCAGTTCGGTGGCCTCGTCCACCTGTTTGCCCATGCCACCCAGGGTGCCCAGCGTACCCGGACGGGTGAGCTTGGCCCGCTTGGTGTCAATCTCCAGATATTCGTAGCCGTCGTCCGGGTCCACGCGGATACGGAGCGCCCGGTCACGATAGGCCGGGTCAAGGTATTGCGCCCACAGATCGGGCGGTTCAAGGATATGTCCGTCACAGTCAATGAGTAAGGAATCGGTTGTCATACATCTCCCTTATGCGGTGTTCGACCCGACGCTGTACCAGAAAGGCGGAGAGTTTTCAAAGGCGCAAACGTAGGGGCAATTCATGAATTGCCCCTACAGCCCTGATTTTTGACCGTTTGTGTAATTGGCTCCGCTCTTCTACAATAGGCGCTTCATCGAACGCGGAGGAAAACTCAGGAGAGAAAAAAGGAGGAACCATGAAAGTCGGTACGATCATGCAGTTGACCAGTTTTGACGGCAAGCCGGACCTACAGACCTATCAGGAAGAGCTGTCGCTGGCGGATAAGGCGGAAGACTACGGCTTTGACTCGCTGTGGAGTCTTGACCATCATTTCACCGGTTATGTGATGTCGCCTGACCCGTGTCAGTTATTGTCCTATATGGCCGGTCGCACCAAGAAGATTCAACTTGGCACCGCGGTGATTGTATTGCCCTGGCACGACCCGGTCGAGATTGCCGAGAAAATCGCCCTGCTCGACCTCGTGTCCGGCGGGCGCACGATCTTCGGCTTTGGGCGCGGCGCAGCCACGGTCGAATACGCCGGCTTCCGCATTCCCATGGACGAGTCGCGCGAGCGTTTTGTCGAATGCGCCGACATCATTCGTCTGGGTCTGACCCAGGACAGCTTTTCGTACGAGGGCAAGTATTATCAGATTCCGGACATTCAGGTCCGCCCGCGGCCCATCTCCAATCCCGAGACCCGCTTCTATGCCTCGTCGGTCAGCCCGGAGTCGGCCGATATCATGGCCAAGATGGGCTTTGGGGTGTTGATCATCGCCCAGCGGAGTTGGGAAGACACGGCCACGGACTACCAGCGCTACTGCGAAACCGCCCTGGCCAACAACATCACCCCCCGTCCGCCCATTGGCTTATTCAACGTCCTGGTTTCCGATGATGCCAAAGAAGCCGAAGACCTGGCCCAGCACTATATGGGCACGCTGTTCGACTCCATTGAAAACCACTACGGTTTTTCCTCAGGCAAGCTGAAAAGCGTCAAGGGCTATGAGTTCTACGGCAAAATGGCCAAAACCTATGCCAAGCTCAACGCGGACGCGGAGGCTAAGGTCAAGGCGATCGAATTCTTCCGCAGCCTGCATGCGGCCGGTACGCCGGACCAGGTGCTCGAAAAAATCCGTTATATTCACGAGACGGTTGCGCTCGACCACATGGTCGGCACCTTCGCCTTCGGCGGCCTGCCGGCCCCGAAACTGAACCGCAGCTTCCAGCTCTTTGCCGAGAAAGTCCTGCCCGTGCTTCAGACCGATCCGGCCTTCCAACTGCCCAAGGAGCAGGTCGAGTTGGCCGCGGCCAGCGCCTAGCTTGTCACCGGGGCAGACCCGACGGTCTGCCCCTCTCCAGTCTTATCTGCTCTCACCCTACGGCGCGAACATTTCGCCCAGGACGGTCAGAGCTTCTTGTAGCGCATACAATGTAAGTACGAGAGTGGATAGGCTCTGTCGACGGATGCTCCCACTGTCCTTACCCTGGAGGGAGGAGCGGGCCGATGAGGACTGAAACAATCCGTCACAGGGGTCGGAAGTTCATCTCCAACAGCGCTTCGAGGTGGGCGGGGTGACAGGCGATAATGGGAGCTTCCGACGCCTCTGGCTGATCTCTCGTCTTCCGCACCACTTCGGTTGGGGTCACCGGCTCGCCGGAGAGTCGATACAGCCCTCCCCCGGCCTGCCATAAGACCATTGCTGCCGCTGCAATATCATAAAAGTGGAAACGGGTGAGGAAGCTGGCCTGGAGTGCGCCGGTGGCGACCAGAATGACCTCATAGCCGGAGACGCCGAAGCTCCGAATCTTGCCGGGATATTGACTGATATTCCAGTGCTGCACGTCCGATGAGATCCCGAGATAGTCGGATTTTCTGATGTCCGGCTGTACGGGCGGGATGGTGAGGGGGGCGGCATTCCACTCGGCGCGCTTGCCGTGGGCGCTCAGAAAAACATGTTTGGCCGCCGGCATACTGAAAATGCCGATGAACGGTTCCCACCGGTCGGTCCTCGCCTGCTGCCGGAACACCGCCAGGGAAATGCCCCACACGGGGATGCGGCTGCGGAAGGCCGCCGTCCCGTCAATCGGATCGAGCAGGGCGATATACGCAGCCGAACGGCTTCCGGACCAGCCCTGCTCTTCCCCGAAAATCCCCATGTCCCCATGAAAAAGCGCCGTCAGCTCACGCCGCAGAAAGCCCTCGATCGCGCCGTCCGCGGGTGTGACCCACGAACCGTCGGGTTTGAGCGAGCCCGGACTCCGGCCATACTGGTCCAGGGCCATCTGATCCGCGGTGCATACGAGCTGCCTGATCCGCTCAAGCGTCTGCGTTTCGCTCATCCGCCACCGTGTCCTGTCGCATTACTGGCGCGCGCCGCCGCCCAACTCTTCAAACAACTCACCCACCACACGCGCCGTGCGGGCCGGGTCGTGCCGCACCAGAGAATGGGCCGACATGACGTTCCCGAATTTCACCACTTTTACTCCCAGGTCATACAGCGCCTCAGTATCAAGCCTGACCTGCGCGGCCCGTTCTTCCTGATACTTGCGTGCCAGTGCCGGGGGGATCTCACCCCGGTGGACAACCACCGCATCGGGAGTCCGGCCCGCATACTCGACCAGCTTTGCCACGTGCTGGGAGGCGGAATAGCCGTCGGTTTCTCCATGACGGGTCATGAGGTTGAGAACGTAAATGATAGGTGCGCGCGCGTTCTGGAGTGCTTCTGGAATACCGCTGACCAAGACATTGGGAATAGTGGAAGTGTATAAATTCCCCGGCGCAAAGATAATGAAATCGCTCTCGTGCAGGGCGCGAACGGCCTCGGGGTTGGCCTGCGCCGCAGGCGTGAGATACACCCGCTGGATCGGGATGGCCGGATCATGCTTGGGGACGTCAATATTGGCTTCCCCCTCGACCAGGGTACCGTCCGCCAGCTCCGCGCACAGATGGGCGTGGTCCCAGGTCACGGCCAGGACGCGACCCCGTATCTTGAGTATCCGGCTAATGGCTTCAATCGCCTGCTTCTCGGAGTCCAGAATCTTTGTCAGGGCGAGAAAAAAAAGATTACCAAAGCTCCGGCCCTCCAGGGGCGCGTCCACAAACCGAAAGGAAAACAGGTCGCGCAAGAGCTGGCTCTCTTCTGAAAGGGCGACCAGACAGCGCCGCATATCACCCGGGGGCAGCACCCCGAATTCATCCCGGAGACGCCCCGAGTCGCCGCCCGAATCCATCATGGTCACGATGGATTGTATCCACAGGTCGGCATACGTACGCAGACCCGACAGGACGTTGAACGACCCAGTCCCGCCTCCAATTACGCTCACTCTGCGTCGCATGGTCATGTCCGTTGGGTCTTTAGGGTCCGTTGGGTCTCAGACTCAATAGACTCAATCCGGGTCCACTGCCGTAGTGCTTCCAGGACGGGGCTCGAAAGCCCCTCGGTCCGCCACTGCTCGCACAGCACGGCGAGCGGCGCCTTCAGGGCGGGTAAAGGGTCTGCTCCTGGCGTCATTTCAGCCGTTTCCGCCCGCAGCCAGGCGAGCGTGTCGTCCAGGCTCGGCAACGACCCGGACAGAAACGCCTGCCGCAGTTGAGGGATCGTGGTGGTATCGAAAGTACGTTTATGGGCGAGATCGATGATATCGGACAAGAGCAGGCCGGCCTCACTCAGGCGACATTCGAGCCGAGCCAGGAGATCGTTATAGACCTGTCCGGCTATGGCCTCGGCCCTGGTTCGGACGGCCTCCAAAAGCGCTCGCCCACGGAGGACGGTTTCCGTCTCGCGGGGCAGGAGCTGGCAGTAGAATTTGAGTTTCGGTTCCGTACCTGACGGACGGATGACTATCACCCCGCCGTCTGTCACGATCTGCAAGACATTCCGGGGGAGCTTATCCGTTTCGCTCACAAAGGGTCCGAAGCGCGTCTCGTCCCAGTAATCAATCATATCCATAACGGCCAACCCGCCAAGCTGCAGTGGCGGCGTTTCGCGCAGGGAGTGCATAATCCGGTCTCGGCGCAACACGCCCTCTGCTCCGCTCATCATGATGGATCGGTTCACATCCGCATACCCACCCAACTCTTCCAGAATGTGAATATAGTAGTCGAGCAGCGTCTTTCCCTCCTGGCGGAGCTGTTGATACAGGGTGGCGAAGTAGAGGCAGGCCGGCGCAGCATCTTTATCTTTGATATGCGGGATGAGCATGCCGCCGTGGCTTTCTTCGACCGCCAGGACCAGTTGCTCGGGTCCACACTGAACGTCGTGATAGGTGCCGGTCCGGTCCAGGGCTTTCAGAACCGCCGCCACGTATTTGAAGCCGACGAGCAGGTCGTCCACGATCCGGGAATCGCCCGCCTGGGCCACGATTTTGCCCAGCAGCCGGGTTGTCACCAGGGTCTCAATAACCAGTCCTCTACGCTGCGGACCGCGGGGGTCCAGCATCAGGAAATAGCACAGCATGGCCGCAAGCTGGTTGCCGTCAAAATGATACCAGCTCCCGTCGGGCAGTCTGGCCTCAAGACCGACCCTGTCCGCGTCCGGGTCGCTGGAGAGGACCACACCGATCCCATGCGCGTCGGCAAAGGCTTTTGCCGGTTCGGTCGCCTGGGGGACTTCGGGGTTGGGCACGCGAAAAGGAATGGCGGCAAACGTTCCGTCCGGCCCTTGGTCGGGTGGGGTCCGCACCGGGAAACCGACTCGCTCCAGCAGCGCACCAACCGTGGTCAGCCCACAGCCGCTCAGGGGCGTAAACACGACCGGATAGTCAGGCAGCGGGGTATGAATCCGGTTGTAGAGCCGTACATAGGTCTGGATGTATTCTTCGTGCAACTGACGTGGAATGGGGCGAATCAGGTCCCGGCCCAGGGCCTGAGCAAAAGGGAGGGAGCGAATGTCCGTGGCCTGAGCCATGATATCTACCAGCCGCTGGTCGTTCGGGGCCACCGGTTGGCTGCCATACTGGTCATACACCTTGATGCCGTTATCGTCGGGCGGATTATGCGAGGCCGACAGATTGATACCGCCAACCGCGCCCAGTTGACCAATCAGATAGGACAGCTCCGGCGTTGTCAGCACGGCCGTGTCGTTTTCCGGCTCGGCGAAATAGGCGACAATGCCGTTCCCGGCGTAAATCTCACACGCCAGTTTACCCAGGGATCGGGACGACACACCCAGGAGGGGATGGGAGTGACCCAGGAAACCATACGCACCCGCCAGGTCATGAAACACCCGGACATCGTTGGCCACCACCACCGCCGGATCGGTCCGATTCGGAAACGTTGACCTGAGGTATTGACAATGCCCCTGGACGGTCATGGCCACGGTTGTCGGATTCATGCGGTTCGATCCGTAGCCGACCCGTCCGCGTCGACCGCCCGTCCCAAATGGGAGGACTTGCCAGAAGGCGTCAAACACCAGGGCCAGACGGTCTTCATCGAGATGCCGGACCAACACCTCAGGATAGGCGTGCGGCACCTCACCCGCCAACCAACTCCGGAGGCGTTTGTGAGCGTGCTGCCCCGGCTCGCCGTAGTCCTGTCTCAGCCGCTCCCCCATGCGTGCGAGTGTGGTCATTGGCGACGCTTTCCCCGGTCACGACCCGGCTACTGACTCAGGGCGAGAGGAGCGTGTGTTGGCCCACGTTGAAGGTCGCAAGTCACACCTGGGGTCGGGGATAGCCGAAGCCGACAGAACCCACCCCGGCCTTCGGCCACCCCTCCCAAGAGGGGAGCAAAAGAAAATCCCCTCCTTGGAGGGGTGGCCCGTAGGGCCGGGGTGGGTGGCTCCCCTGCCAAACGACAACAGCGAGTCCTGCGGGAGCCTGCTCATGGGCATCACCCCTCTACCGGGCCGTCCGAGTTCGCTGCGTCATTTCCGCTGCCAGCCCGAGGGCCGCCTGCATGCTGTTCGGACTGGCTTTGTTATGGCCGGCAATATCAAACGCCGTGCCGTGGTCGGGCGAGGTGCGAATGATCGGCAGACCCAGCGTAACGTTGACCCCGTCTTCCCAGGACAACAGTTTGAGCGGAATGAGCGCTTGATCGTGATACTGACAGATCACGGCATCGAATTCGCCCCGCACTGCTCGCACAAACACCGTATCCGCGGGCAGCGGTCCGACAACATTGCAACCGGTGCCGCGGGCCCGCTCGACCGCCGGTTGAATCAGTCGTTGTTCTTCATCGCCGAACGCGCCCGCTTCTCCGGCGTGGGGATTGAGTCCGGCGACGGCCAGGCGTGGCCGGGGCAGACCGTAAAAACGGCGCAAATGCGTTGCGGCAACCGTGATGGTTTTTGCAATCCGTTCGCACGACAGGGCACACGGAACCTGGGCCAGGGGCAGATGCGTGGTCACCAGAATCACCCGCAACGGCTTTTTGTCCCCTCGCCCTTCGACTAGCTCAGGACGACCCCCCAGGAGAGAAGGGGGCGACCCGTCCAGCATCATCCGCACCTCGGCCGTATCCGTCAGCGCGGCCAGCAGTTCGGTATGGCCGGGGTAGGCATGGCCGGCCGCCTGCCACATGGCTTTGCTGATCGGGGCGGTGACCAGTCCGTCCAGAGTCCCGTCCAAGGCGAAACGCACGCCGTTTTCGACATAGCGATAGGAGGCCTCCCCTCCGGCGCGAGTGGGCTGGCCGGGGATACGTTCGGCTGGAGCGAGCTGGGAGAGCGCGAGAACGGGTATCTGTCGCGCGTCGGTTGGCAAGGCATCGCCAACCTGCCACTGATGCGGACGGAGGGCAGACGCCAGACGGGTCGCCGTTTCCTGTAGAACCGCAAGATCGCCAAGGACGATGACCCGACAGCCGGGCGGCGGTGACTGGAGGGCCTTGAGTATGACCTCCGGCCCGACCCCTGCGGGGTCGCCCATGGTCACCCCGAGCACAGGCTTGATAGGCATGAGCACTACGGCGTTTTTTAGAACGGCCAGATCCAGCCGAGGAGGCCCTTTTTCTTTCCGATCTCCAGGCGGTCCGGAGCCACCTCTTCCACCTCGGTATCTAAAACGTCACTCGTCTCCGTGATACCCGAGCCAAAATCTTCCGGCGCTTCAAGGAAGTTTTCGACGTGATGGCGGAAGCGGAGATCCTCATTAAACCAGCGCGCATAGCGCTCGCGCAGCGCCTCGTTATAGAGCTTGTTTTTGATCTCCTCGGAAACGGTCTCCAGAGGTTGCAGGCCGGCGTTCCGTTTGTCCTCGATCTTGAGCAGATGCATCCCGGAATTGGTCCGGAAAGGCTGACTGATATCGCCGTTTTCCAGGGAAAAGGCCACCTGTTCAATGCCTTCGGGCATTTGTCCACGCTCAAAATAGCCGAGGTCTCCTCCGCTTTCAGCACCCGGACCCAGCGAGTACTGACTTGCCAGATTGCCAAAATTTTCGCCTCCCAGGGCGCGCTGACGGACTTGGTGCACAAGCGCAACCGTCTCCTGTGCCTCCGCCTCGCTCGCGGCGGGCGAGAGCGGGCGGAAAATATGACGGACGCGCACCTGTGCGGGCTGAGTGTACTCATCGATATGCTCATCGTAGTAGCGCTGGACATCCTCGGGCGTGACATTCACCCTTGCGCCGATCTCGCGACTCATGAGCATGGCCTGTTCCACCTCAGTCCCAACCCGTTCGCGGTAGGCCTCCATGGTCATGCCCTGCTCGGTCAGGGCCGCTTCAAATTCTTCATCGTTGAGATTGCTCTGCGCCTGGATGCGCGCAATATAGCCGTCAATATCGGACTTTTTGGCTTTCAGGCCCTGCTTTTCCACTTCCTTTCTGACCAATTTCTGCATGACGAGCGCGTCCAGGACTTCGCTATCCGACATCCCCGCCGCTCCACCGGCGGGCGCCAGCGGGCTGGCGCCCGCCTCTTCCCGGAAGCCCTGCATCTCGTATGAAGTAATCGGCGCATCGTCAACGGTCGCCACAATGCGGTTAATGACCTCAGCCCGGCTTGCGGCCGGTCCCAGCCACACGGCACAGACCAGCACGCCGATCAGGATTTGCATTCTTTTCATCACGCTTCACCGGCTAACATGATTCGTTGAGGTCGTGCAAGAGAGTCTTGACCGCCTCCATGACGTCTTCCTGAGACGCAAGCGAAAACGAGACCCGAAAGTCCGGGCTGAGCTGGGCACCCCGGTCGTTGTGCTGAATAAAGGCCACCAGCCGCTCGCCTTGTATGGGCGAGTCAGGATGGAAGTGCAGGGTGACACGCTCGCCCTTGCGGTAGACGGCCGTGACGAGATAAAGGCGCAGCACCCGGCGCAGGTCCATGACTTCAATAAAGTCCAGGACCAGCTCGGGCAGACGTCCAAACCGGTCTTCCATTTCATAGGCGAGGTCTTCCAGGTCGCTGCGCGCTTTCACGTTGGCCAGTTTTTTGTAGAAGACCAGGCGCTGATTGACATCCGGGATGTAGGCTTCGGGCAAATAGGCGGCCAGGCCAATATGAATTTCGGGCTCAATCGCGACCTCAATCTCGCCCCCGCGCAACTCGCGAACCGTCTCTTCCAGCATCTGGGCGTAGAGTTCGTAGCCGACCGCCGCAACGCGGCCGGACTGTTCTTTACCCAGGAGATTGCCCGCCCCGCGAATCTCCAGATCATGAGCCGCCAAACGAAACCCTCCACCCAGATCGTCCAGCTCCTGGAGAACCTCCAAGCGCCGCTGGGCGTCCCGGGTCAGGGCGCGCTCCCCCGGAATGAGCAAATAGGCATAGGCGCGCATGGCGGACCGTCCGACCCGACCGCGGAGTTGATACAGTTGCGCCAAGCCAAAGTGGTCCGCCCGGTTAATGATAATCGTGTTCGCGGTCGGGATATCGAGCCCGGACTCAATAATGGCTGAGCAGCACAGCACGTTCACCCGGTGGTGCATGAAGTCCAGCATGACCGTTTCCAGCTCGCGTTCCCCCATCTGGCCATGCGCAACCGCCAGGACTGCCTCGGGCACGAGATCACGCAACTGGCCGGCCATTTTTTCAATGCTCTCAACCCGGTTATGGACAAAAAAGACCTGCCCTCCCCTGGCGAGTTCGTGCAGAATCGCCGAGCGGACGAGGTCTTCATCAAATCGAGCCACATAGGTCCGGATGGCCTGACGGTCCACGGGCGGGGTTTCAATGACGCTCAGATCGCGCAGACCCATCATGCCCATATTGAGCGAACGCGGGATGGGCGTGGCCGACAGTGTCAGGACATCGACCTCGTGGCGGAGGCGTTTGATTTTTTCCTTATGCGTCACCCCGAACCGATGCTCTTCGTCGATGACGACCAGTCCGAGCTGCTTGAACACAATGTCGCGCTGAAGGAGACGGTGGGTGCCGATGACGATATCCACCGTTCCGGCGGCCAGGTCGCGGACCACGGCTTTGGCTTCCTGGGCCGAGCGGAATCGATTGAGCAGTTCGACCCGGATGGGATAGTCGGCAAAGCGCCGGCTGAAGGTCTCGGCATGCTGTTGGGCGAGCACCGTGGTAGGCACCAGAACGGCGACCTGCTGGCCATTTTCAACCGCCAGATAGGCCGCCCGGAGCGCGACCTCAGTCTTGCCGTAACCCACATCGCCACAGACCAGACGGTCCATGGGCTTGGGGCTTTGCAGATCGGCTTCCACATCTTCTATGGCGGCCCGCTGGCCGCGGGTTTCTTCAAACGGAAAACGGGCCACAAACTCCTCGTAATCGTCGGTGAAGGTAGCCAGAGCGGGACGCTCGGCACTTTCCCGGACCGCATGAATTTCGAGTAGCTCGCGCGCCATGGCCTGAATGGCTTCCCTGGTCTTGCGCTTGACGCGCTCCCAGGCCTGACCGCCCAAGCGGTCCAGACTGGGCTCTTTTCCGTCCGCGCCCGCATACTTCTGGACCAGATTGATGCGCTCAACCGGCACGTAGAGTTTATCGCCGCCGGCATATTCGAGGTGGAGATAGTCTCCCGTGGTATCGGCCACGCTCAGGTGCCGGAGTCCGTGATAGCGGGCAATACCGTGGTCGGTGTGGACCACATAGTCGCCGGCAGCCAGTTGGCTGAGTCCGGTCAGATAGTCGGCCACCGGCCGCGGCCGGGAACGCCGCCTGTGACGACGCTCACCGAAAATTTCTTCTTCGGCCAGGAAGACCAGCCCATCCGCAGGGAGCGCGAAACCTTGCGACAAATGCCCGGCCACAATCACGGCCCGCGGGCGTCTATGCTCTCCGCCCTGCACATCCCACGTCTGCGTCTGCTCGATTGGGAGTTCCAGATCGTGGCCGAGCAAGAGATGCTGAAGGTGGTCGGCCTGGCTCTGACTCGAAACAGTCAGATAGACCTGCTGCCGCTCGTCCTGCCACTGCCGGATACGCGCGACAAGAGGGGCAAGACTTTTTTCCGCGCCCGGAGAAGACACGCCGGGTTTCAGGCCTCTATGCAGCGTCGAAGTGACAGTACAATCAGCCTCGACGGTTTCCAGGCCGCGCACTTCAACAGTTAAGAAGGCCGTGCGCCCGTCCACCACCTGTTTCGCCGGCAGATAATAACGCTCTGGAGGCGGAACAAACCGGCCAGCCTCCCGAGCCGTGTCCACCCGTGATTCAAGCTGTTCCCAGAACGTCGCACTCTCGCTTTCCTGTTCAGCCGGGTCCAGGGTCCACACGACCGTTCCGCGGGGCAGGTACTCCCCCAGGTGTTCCAGGTCGGGATAGAGATACGGCAGGAAGAATTCGACCCCAGGGAAAGGCAACCCGCTCTTGAGGTTCTCGATAATCCGCTGCTGTTCTCTATGAGGGATATCTCCGGCATCCAGAGCCTCTTCAATCGTGCGCCAGGCGGCCTGGAGACGTACGACCGAAAAGAAGCGCATGGGTAAGACCATGATCTCCTCGCAGGCATCGAGCGAACGCTGCGAGGCCGGATCAAACGAGCGCATGGTCTCGATGCTGTCTCCAAGGAACTCGACCCGCAGTGGGTGCCGGGCGAGTGGCGGAAAGAGATCAACAATCCCCCCACGGACACTGATCTCGCCTTTTTCTTCAACCAGCGGGACCCGTCGGTAGCCCCACTGCAGGCAGTAATCGACGAAGGCGGACAGCGGGAGTTCATCGCCGGTACGCAGCCGGAAGGTTGCGGTGATGAACTCTTCCTGGGGCAGGAGCCGTTGCAGCAGGGCCTGGGCCGAGGTGACGAGAATGGGCGTGGCGACCGAGAGCGCATCGTACAGCCCCTCAATCTGCGCGGCGACGACCTCACTGTTGGGAGACAGGCCGTCGGCCACCGACACGTCCCAGGCCGGGTAGTAACGGACCCGCGAGGCAAGGTCCTCGCCGATAAAGAAGCGCAGGTCGGCGGCGAAGGTCTCGGCCTGTTTATCCGACGGCAGCACACACAGCGTTGGCTGCGGAGTGTGTTGCAGATGACGGGCTATGAAAAACGCCGGCGCCGCGCCCTTGAGTCCGGCCAGACGGATGACATTGGGTGCAGGCGCAGCAGCACTGAGCCGCGCCGTTGTCTCAAGGGCAACCGAGAGGGGGGCAGCGAGCGACGGACCTACATCCATAGACGACGTGTTAGCGGCTGGCCTGCCGCGCGGCAGCGACAATACCGAACAGGGGGATCGTGAGATGTGTTTCTTCGGGATGGTCGGTCATGATCTCAATGCTGCCGCGTATCCGACCCGGCTCCGTGTCGCCCGTGATATGTAAGCGCAGCTCAAACTCTTTGCCCGGCGTGACCTCGGTCAGCTCGGGGACAACGCTGGCGAGCGAACTCTGTACCTGTCCGATGCCGAGGGGCTGAGCGGAGCGGTTCTTGATACGTACCGTCCGGGTCTCTCCGACTCCCTGGTGGACGACCCCAAACGAGACCTGGGACGGCGAGACACTGATATCGCCTTCGATACTCCCCACAACCGGAATGCTAATGGTCGGCTTTTTCGTGCTCGTCGTGGTAACCGTAATGGTGTCGTTGAGCGGGCCGCGCTGCGCGGTTTTGGAAACACTCACCTGAAGCGCCTTACCCTTTTTGCCCTCGACCTGGGCGTCTTCGGCCCGGACGCTGATGGCGGGATTGCCATTGGTGATGTCCGTGATTGCCAGGGATTTGTTTTCATCGTACAGAACCGTGACCGTGCGTGTGGTCGGGACGCCGCGCTGGAGCCGTCCGAGATACAGCTGGGCCGGCTGCACCTGTATCTCGGTGGTAATCTCTCCCCGGAGCGTCAGGGTCGTGACCGGGCTGAGGGGATCGTTGGTATGGACGCGGATGTCTTTGGCTTTTTGGCCGGCAAACCGCTTGGTGTCAAACGTGGCCTGAATAGTGCCCTCCGTGCCGGGCGGGATGGTATCCGCGGCAATCACTGCGGCGGTACAGCCGCACGAGGTTTTGACGGACTGCACCCGCAAATCCCGGTTGCCCTGATTGGCGAATCGAAAATCATGCGTCACCTGTTCCCCCTGTTCGACCTGCCCAAAATCGAACACGGGCTCGTCAACCTGCATCCGAGGACCGATAAAGGCCACCGTATCGGGGGTTGTGCCGCCGCTCGGAGGCGTCTCAGACTCGGCGCGCGCTCCTGGGACGACATCGAGACAGGCAAGAGAGAAGAAAACAGTCAACACAAGGGCGGCAGAAGTCCCGAAACGCATGGCTACACCTCCTTGGTGGTGCGTTGGGACGGGCGAGCCGCACCATTATTCGAGCGGGCCAAAAATGTATCCAGATACCGTGTGTGCACCTTGCCGGCTAAAAAATCCCGGTCGCGCAGAATTCTTTGGTGCAGCGGGATATTCGTTTTAATACCGTCAATCCGATATTCCGACAGAGCGGCGCGCATCCGTTGGACGGCCTCGGCGCGCGTCTGGGCGCTCACAATGACTTTTGCCACCAGAGAGTCATAGTAAACGGGAACCGTGCTGTTCTCCATCACGCCGGCTTCCACCCGGACACCCATCCCGCCCGGGGGATGATAGGTCCGAATCGTCCCAGGAGAAGGCAGCATGGTGATGGGGTCTTCGGCCACCACCCGGCACTCGATGGCGTGGCCTGAAAAACGGATATCCTTCTGACGCCAGGGCAAGGGCTCACCCCCGGCCGAGCGGATGCCGGCCTGGACCACGTCTATGCCCGTCATCATCTCGGTCACCGGGTGTTCCACCTGGACCCGGGTATTCATTTCAATAAAGTAGAAGTGGCCCTGGGGGTCGAGCAAAAATTCAATCGTCCCGACATTGGTATAGCCGACCGCTTGGGCCGCCTTGACGGCCATGGTGCCCATCCGTTCGCGCAGGCGTTTGGTCAGGGCCGGCGAGGGTGCTTCCTCAATGAGTTTCTGATACCGACGCTGGATCGAACACTCGCGCTCCCCAAGGTGAATGACGTTGCGGTGCTGATCGCCCACAATCTGAAACTCGATATGCCGGGCGCGTTCCAGATATTTCTCGACGTACAGCGTCCCGTTCCCAAACGCGTTTTCACCCTCTTCCCGGGCAACGGCAAACAGGGTCGAGAGTTCGTGGGGATTCTGGACGACCCGCAGGCCACGCCCGCCGCCGCCGCCCGCGGCTTTTATCAGAATGGGAAAGCCGATCTGGGCCGCCACGGCCTGGGCTTCTTTGACATCCGTGGTCCCGGACGAGGTTCCGGATAAAACCGGCACGCCGGCGCGCTCCATGATCCGCCGCGCGCGCGGTTTATCCCCCATCAGACGGATGTTGCGGACGCGGGGACCGATAAAGGTCAGGCCCGAGCGCTGACACGCCTCGGCAAAATCGCCGTTCTCGGACAGAAACCCATAGCCGGGATGAACCGCATCCGCGCCAAAGGCCAGCGCGGCGCTGACAATCGCGGGAATATTGAGATAGCTTTCGAGCGGATTCGGCGGCCCGATACATACGCTCTCATCAGCCAGACGGACATGCAGGGCGTCACGGTCGGCCGTCGAGTACACGGCCACGGTGGCAATCTCCATGGCCCGGCAGGCCCGCAGGATACGGACCGCAATCTCACCCCGATTGGCAATGAGGACTTTCTTAAACACGTGACTCGGACTCTTCCAACCGACTCAATAGACTCAATGACTCAACTAAACGGGCTCAAGGAGAAACAGGGCTTGGCCATATTCGACCGGCTGGCCATTCTCGACCAAAACCCGGCGCACCCGCCCGCGAATCTCCGCCTCGATTTCATTCATCATTTTCATGGCTTCGATGATGCACACCACATCGCCGGTTTCCACCATCCCGCCGACTGCCACAAAGGACGGGGCGTCGGGGTTGGGCGCACCATAAAAGGTGCCGACCATGGGCGAGGTGATGGTCAGGCCGGGGTCAAGGCCGTCCTGTTCCTGGGCTGCGGTGGTGGTCTCTGCCGGAGGCGGGACCGGGGCTGAGGCCGGCTGCGGCTGGACGGTCGCGGGCACGGAAGCCGGTTCCCCGCGCACCAGGCGGACCTCGCCCGCACGATGTTTGAGCTCCAGCTCGCTGACCCCTTTTTCTTCCATCAGCTCAATGAGCTTCCGGATTTCGTCAATCTCCATACGTGTCCTTCACTCGATGCTATGCCAACGCCTCTCTTTATAGCACGCTCTGCGTCACCCTGACATCGTTTTGGCAGGTCATGAGAGCGGGCTCAACTCCGGGCGAGGGCGACCGCCGCGCGGAGGCCCAGCAGATAGCTGTCCGCGCCAAAGCCGCAGATCTGCCCGACCGCCGCACTCGCAATATAGGAGTGATGGCGAAACGGTTCGCGTTTATACAGATTCGAGAGGTGGACCTCGATAGTCGGGAGTTCCGCCGATAAAATCGCGTCCAGCAGGGCAACACTCGTATGGGTGTAGGCGCCGGCGTTGATAATGAGCGCCGCGTACTGTCCGCGGGCAGCCTGGATTTTATCGACCAACTGGCCCTCGTGATTCGACTGGAAGGTGTCAACCTCGACGCCAAGCTCCTGAGCCAGGGCGGCAATCCGGTCATTCACGTCGGCCAGGGTCGTTGTCCCGTAAATGTCGGGCTCACGCAGACCCAGCATGTTCAGGTTCGGGCCGTGTAAGACAAGGATGCGTATCGACATAAGAGAAGGGAAAGTGTAGGGGCAAACAGTAATAGCGTCAAGGTGTTAGCGTGAGGAAGGCAAGCCGGAAATCGGCCGTCTCGGGAAAGGAAATCAGGCCTGGCTAGACCTCGATCACCATCCCGTCGTGGGCGCATTCCAGCACGACCTCGCCCTGCCGTTCCAGGACTTCCCGGCCAATATGGCTGAGCAGCAGGCGTTTACAGCCCAGGCGGTGCTGCTCCTGGGCGATCCTGGGATAGCTGATATGGAAGGAGGTCTCGGTCTGAAAATAGCAACACTCACAGATAAACAGGTCGGTCCCGTGCGAATACCGGACCAGGTCCTCGTTCCAGCCGCAGTCACCGGAGTACAACAGCGCCCGGCCGGCGGTTTCGACCCGATAGCCAAACGAGATATCCCGCTCCTGGTGCGGCACGCGGAAGGGCAGCAACTGCACACCAAAGAGGGCCGTTTGCTGTCCCGGCATCATTTCACGGAAGCGGATATCAAAACAGCACGGCCGTTGCGACAGCTCGCGGTACATGGTGGCGTGGAGGGTGCGCACCCGCTCTTCGGTCCCCGGCGGCCCGACTATGGTGAGGGGCCGGGAGCGCCGGTTTTCATAGATATATTCGAGAAAGAGAAACGGCAGGCCGCCAAAATGATCACCGTGCAGATGGCTGAGGGCCACAAAGTCTATGCGGTCCGCCGGAATACCGAGAGATTTGAGGGCGAGCAGCGTGGTCGTGCCGCAGTCGAGCAGAAAGCAGGCGTCGGGGGCTTCAACCAGATAGCCGCTATGGCGTCGCCCCCCGCTACAGAACGCATCGCCCGCGCCAAGCACTGTCACCCGCATGTCTTGCCTCGCACTGCCCAGAGCGGCTGTGTCCCCAAAAGAAAAGCGGAGGAGGGGGCGCGGGGGATACTTCCCCCGTAAAAAGGAACCTCCGTCTCTCCATACTCTCCCTTCGGGCCGCTCTTGGCCTGAGTTCTACCGTGTTTCATGTGGGCGGACAAGAGTTTGTGTGACCCCAAGGCGAGAGCGTTTTACGCCAGGCTGTGGCCTTGTCGTTCCGCTCCCGTCATGCCGGACTTGATCCGGCATCCAGAGGTCTGGGCCTGGCTGCCGGCTTTCGTTTGAGCAAAAGCGCGATGGCGTGCCCAAGATTTCGAGGACGCAAAATGTCTCAAAGCTCACGAGTCTTTCCCGCCTTGAGTTCCGCTCGCGCTTCGTTGATGAGGCGACCCAGCTTTCCAGCCCTGGCGTCGGCCTCAATCTCTTTGTCCCAGAGCTGATGGTCAGGTCCGAGAAACCATGCCCGAAACTTATCCAAGTCTTCCGACGAGAGTTGTAAGACCTGTTGCTCAAGGTGTTCCAACGCGTCCATTATTAAAACACTGTTATTTCCTAACAAACACTCAGAAACTATATAGAGGGGGGTCTCTGACCTGAATTCAATGAAATCAATAACTTATTGAACCGTCGGGGTGCTTTATGTGCAGTTTTGGCCTTCCTTTTCTCTCAACAAAAGCCTGATAAGTGCTCGGTGCGCTTCAAGTGTCATCACTTCCGTAAGTGGAGAGGCGTCCTCCCCATCATCTCTACAAATCCGGTACAACACTGTTTCCTCTGGAGCGGGGAGTGTGAGGTTATCCCGCATCTCGTAAGCTCTCCAGATAGGCAGCGATTGCTTCCTGGACATTGTCTAACGCTTCCTCTTTCGTGTCACCCTGCGAATGACAGCCCTTAAGGGCGGGACACCATATATGGAAGCCACCTTCCTCTTCTGGTTCAAGAATTACTGTATAGCGCATCTCTTCTCCCAACGGTATCCAATGCACTCAGGAATTACTGGTTTCGAGCCGTCGCCTGAGTAAGCTCTTTCGGCTCCTTCGTCATTTTCTCATCGATCTGAAATGACAGCATTTTTCCCTTAGTGTCCGAAAGTGTCCGGTAATATCCGGTAATTCACCGGACACTGCCGGGTATTTCTGGACAGGAATCAAGAGATTATCCAGCAGACCGGCGAAACCGTCAAACCGCTCATTGATTCCCTGATGCTTTCGACAGCCTTGACCTACTCGATATCTTGAGTAAAATTACTCATTATCATGAGTAAATTGTCCGGCTATACCCGTCCCCAGGCCCAAGAGTTGACCAGCCGGCTGCTGGAGCCGCGTCGTTTTATCCAGGTCGTTGCCGGTGCCCGGCAGGTCGGCAAGACGACGCTGGCGGGGCAGGCCGCAAGGCAGTCCGGCCTGCCGACCCGCTATGCCAGTGCGGACGAGCCGACTTTACGCGGCGTCCAGTGGATTGAACAGCAGTGGGAGGCCGCGCGGAGTCTCACCGATGCGGCAGATACGGACGGCGCGCTCCTGGTTCTCGACGAGGTGCAGAAGGTCACGGGCTGGTCGGAGACGGTGAAGCACCTGTGGGATGCTGACACTCGCATAGGCCGGCCGCTCAAGGTCGTTTTGCTCGGCTCGGCGCCACTCCTGGTCGAGCGCGGCCTGAGCGAGAGCCTGGCCGGACGTTTCGAGATGGTGCGTCTGCCGCACTGGAGCCTTGCCGAAATGCAACAGGCATTTGGCTGGTCTCTGGAGCACTACCTTCTACGGTGCGTATCCCGGCGCGGCCCCGCTCATCCGACAGCCGGTCCGCTGGGCGCGCTACGTCCGCGACGCGCTTATTGAACCTGTCATCTCCCGCGACGTGCTGCTCCTCTCTCGCGTCGACAAGCCGGCTTTGCTACGCAGACTGCTTGAACTGAGCTGCGCCTACTCCGGACAGATTCTGTCCTACACCAAGATGCTCGGCCAGCTCCAAGATGCCGGCAACGCGACCACCTTGGCCCATTACCTTGACCTCTTGTCCGGTGCGGGTCTGGTCACCGGCCTGCAAAAATACGCCGGAGGCGTAGCGCGGCGGCGGGCGTCGAGCCCCAAGCTCCAGGTCTTCAACACTGCTCTGATCACGGCCCAGGCCGGCATGACGCTCAGGCAGGCCCGCCAAGACCGTGCCTTTTGGGGACGCCTGGTCGAGTCCGCAGTTGGCGCGCATCTGGCCAACGCCGCGGCCGTGGGTGAGTGCCAAGCCTATTACTGGCGTGAGCGTAACCGTGAGGTGGATTTCGTCGTCCGTGCCGGCAACAGCCTGGTTGCCATTGAGGTCAAGAGCGGGCGCGCGGTTGATACGCTGGCGGGCATGGCGGCCTTTTCCGAGGCGTTTCGACCCACGCGTAAGCTGCTCGTCGGGGGCGACGGCATCGACCTTGAGGCATTCCTGTTGAAACCCGTTGGGGACTGGCTGAAAGCATGACCGGATTTACCGATTTTCATAGCTCAGCCAACTTCCCCCCTATCCCTTCCCGACCTCTCAGCAAAAGGTTGATAAGTGCTTGGTGCGCTTCGAGTGTCATCACTTCTGTCAGTGGGGAACCGTCTTCCCCATCTCTACAAATCCGGTACAGCGCTTTTTCTTCTGGGGCGAGGGCGGGATCAATAATGTCCGATTAGAGATAGAAAGGTTTGAGACCTGTAACCCGAGGAAACTTCATCAGGTCCACCAGTGGAAGGACTTAGCCCGTGCTAGTTCCAATAAGGGGAACGAAGCGTAGCAAGTAACAGTTGCCTATTTCAGCAAATATCGTCCTTAAGAAGCTCTCCCATCTTCTCGTCATAGAAGCCCATGCTTCCTCTAAAGCATGACTAACTTCTCTGAGTGCCAATAAGATATCTCCAGCAAGCACTAACCTCCTTCTAGTCTTCCAGAAGCAATGCATCTACTTCAGGTTTTTGTGCCATAACAGAGTTCTACTGGATGACCTCTTCCACAAGGGTTGAGGAGCAATGAGGAATTTCAAATCCTTGCTTAAGTCTCTCTTATCTATGTTGATCCTCGCTACCGAAAGCTGTGCAGTCCTATTTTTCCTATCCTTACATTCTCAGTTTTGCATTCGAATGAAAGCTCAGGCTGACTCATATCCATGATGTCTACGGTGCCAAGCTAGGCAGGCGGGGTCGGGCCAAAAGCGATGATCAGTTGGACGGAGCAACTCACGGCCAGCCATCTTTTTAAGGAGGTAAGCTTCCTCACCCATTTCCTCAAATCGGTCCGCCGCTACGACCACCCGTAAATCATGAGTGATTGACCAGAATCCACGATCAAAAAGCCAGTGCGCCGTCTTGGACAAGGCAATTCCGTTAGTCGGGTGGTTGCTACCACCTTTCTTGAACTGTCGGATATGGGCCGCGTCTAGAGCGGTTGTTCCGTTGACTGCAATCATCCGATAGCGCGTAAGGGCGCAGGTATAATCGTAGGCTGGGATCACACGAAAGGAAAACTTCGCGTCGCGTTTTGCCTTGGACTCTTTCGAGGGAAGAAAACGAATCGCATCCATGGCAATAATATCGTCGGGAGGTGCCTCGAGCCCTACAAGGGTATAGAGTTCGGCACGTTCGTATGGCTCAAAGTATTTTGCGATCAGCGTCCGACGGACTAGCGTACGAAAATCTGCGTTACTGAGGCAAACAAGAAATGATGCATCTAACCGCGCCAGAACAGCACGAGTTCTATCTTCAGCCAGTCGTCCATCGGCTTCAAGCGGCTGCCACACTTTTTCCTTTCGCAGATGGAAGAATGGGATTCTGATATCAGGCTTTGCAGACCGGCGCTCAGCAACAATCCTCCAGTAAGAACTGAGGCGAAACACAAGGCCACCATCACGCCGAAGGATGCCCTCACCAAGTTTTCCTTCCTGTGCTAAATCGCAGACAACGAGAAGAAGAAGAGGTTTATGGGGCGCTTCTGGCGCAGTATTCAGCTCACTCAGCACATTGAGCCAATGAGTCCACTCTGGGGAGACTGAGCTAACAAGAGCAGGGGACATTCAGTAGCTCTCAAACTCGGATTTACTTTGCTGAAAAAATCGTTTTAAGGATGAGGATTTCGACTCAGGTATCTGTACAAAGGACAGAGATAGGTTTTGTTCGTCTTTCTATTGGAAACGAAAGGACAGTCTCGAAGATAAGCGAGGCGAGCATGGTGCTGTCCTTCCCACCGCTAAACCCTACAAGCCAAGGCCGGTCGTCCTCTAGGTAGAGCTGTCGTAACGCGCTCTTAATATCTTCGTATGTATTCGTGTCCATTGTCCTAAATAAGTTCCCCTCGCCTTTTCGGACTGACGGATTTCCTTAACAAGATTTTTCTACCAATGCAGCGTTTATTAAGCTACACCCCGGCGCGTCTCCGCGAGCATCTCCGCTACCCGCTCCTCGGTTCGAGCCGAGATTTTTCTGACTTCCAGGAGCATTTGCCCCATATCATGCAACATCGCCTGGGACTCCTGATGTTGGCGAGCAGAGTCCTGCTTTGCCAGCACGACCAGTTGCGCCAGGTAGTTGGTCTGCTTAGTGAGTCCCTTGTCGTTCGCTTCCAGGGTCGCCAGCTTTTGCAGAATTTTGTCCATCTTTTTATGGATGTTTGGTTGGCCGGCCATACCGCTCCTCTCCCTTCAGTCCTCCGCCATAAAATCTTCTTGGGAGTCTGTCAATTTCGGCAACTGCCCTACAATAGTTGAGACAGGAAGGTCCTAGCCGGGACAACCAGTGGGCGGCCCGGTGCTGTGAAACAGTCCCTGTCGACGTAATCGGCGTCAACGACGACCTGAAACGCAAACGGTGCGTTGACTTGATCCTGATAGTATTTCAACGTCCGACTCAGCGACTCCTCACGGTATTTCACTTCAGCGAGAAACCAAGGCTTCCCATCACGCGTGACCAAGAAGTCAATCTCCCGCTTTTCCTTGTCGCGTAGATAGCCCAGATCGAACCGACCGAGTCCCATATCGTTCCAGCCTTCAACGGCCTTGAGGAGATGACATGCGACAAAGGTTTCCGCTTTGTCGCCCACATCCTCAATGTTTGCCCAGTCTCTCAGATACCACTTCGGTTCCTTACGCAAGGATCGCGAGATGTTCCGAAACCAGGGCCTGACAAGAAAACCGAGATGG
This sequence comes from Candidatus Binatia bacterium, assembly GCA_022820725.1. Lineage (GTDB taxonomy): Bacteria > Desulfobacterota > Binatia > Bin18 > Bin18 > Bin18. The sequence goes on along the minus strand of JAJEFA010000011.1, from coordinate 101,678 downwards.
AAATCGCACAGGGCAGCGGTCCACCGGCGTATGGTATCGACCGACACGCGCACCTCACGTGCGAGGTTGCTGTACACCAGTTGCCGCGCAGACCCGTGGGCCAGCCGCCGTACCAGCATTTCCATTTGGTCAAGCTGCTGGACCTGCGTCAGGTCGCGAACTTCTTCCCGAACCAGTTGCTTGAGGCGGAGCGACTGCCAACGTCGACTGAAACGGCTATCGCGCTTGAGGAACGGCTCCGGATAGCCCCCGTGCATCCAGAGTGCCTCGAAATCGGTCGTCGCTATTGCTCCAGGCGGGCGAACAACCCGCTCTGGGTTGGGAAGTTCACAGCTCACCGTCTCGGCCACGGAAAACGGATGCATCCGATAGGAGAAGTAGCGCCCCATCAAGCTGTCGCCACCACGGCGGTAGATGTCCATACGGCTACTGCCGGTGACGATGATACGCAGCCGCTCACCGTACGTGTCGTATATGCCTTTCAGAAACGGTTTCCAACGCGGGAATTTGTGCAGTTCATCGAAGAGCGCTACCGGAATCGTCTCGGATAGCCGATTCGCTCCGAACCGAGCGGCGAGATTGGCCGGACCCGTCAGTACAAATTCCCGGTCGTCAAGGTTATCCCAGTTGCAATAGGCGTCCGTGTGGCGCCGACAGGTGGTAGTCTTGCCAACTTGCCGCGGACCGCTGACAAATGCCATCTGCCGGTTGTTCGTCAAGTGTTCAACCAGTAAGGCGTCATAAATACGCGGCCTTGCCTCCATGTCCGACTATTATCGATAGTATCGTATTTTAGTCAAGACTATTTTCCGAAGCATCGTTTTTTGGTCGCTGCAGTGAGCAAAGCCCTTGCATGGCCAGCATTTGTCGGTGAGTGCCATTGCTGGACTCGCACGGTCTGCCATGGTAAGCGCTGAGGCTGGCTGGGGGGAAGGATACGGCCCGGTGGCCGTACCGGTCTTCAAAACCGAGTTGCGTGGCGTAAGTTGCGCGGATGGTTCGACTCCATCCCTTCTCCGCCAAGTCCTCCCCCGGAGAAATGCGTCACGGAACAAGGTCCTGCGGATCAAAAATTCCGCGCAGATCGAGCAGGAACGTGTCGTTGTGAATCCGGCCCAGGATGGGCGGCTCGGCCTGCCGAAAACGCTGGGCGATTTTTTCCGCGGACAGCTCGCTGTGTCGAACGGCAATGACCGTGCTGGGGATTTCCTCCTCGGGCAGCGCCCCGCTGCCGATCTGGGCGGTGGCCTCCTCGACGCTCAGCGAGAATGCACTGCCGAGCGCCTGCTGGATAAGCGGAACGGCTTGGGCCGCCAGGGTTTCCATGTCGTTCAGCGGCCGGGTCAGCCAACGCAAGGTGGGCAGGTCGTGCTGCAACCGGGGTGAACGACGGTACAGACGCAGGGTCGCGCTCAGGGCCGCCAGCGTCAGCTTGTCGAGACGCAGCGCCCGTTTGAGCGGGTTCTTTTTGATCTTGTCCACCCAGACCTTGCGGCCCACAATGAGCCCGGCCTGCGGGCCGCCGAGGAGTTTATCGCCGCTAAAGGTGACCACGTCCGCGCCTTTGGCAACCCGCTCGGCCACGACCGGTTCCCGTGGCAGTCCGTACTGCGCCAGGTCGATCAGCGCCCCGGCTCCCAAGTCCTCCATGACCGGGACACCATGCTCCTTACCTATGGCCACCAGTTCTTCCAGGCCAACCTCAGCGGTGAAGCCTACGACCCGGTAATTGCTGGTATGCACTTTGAGCAGAACCCCCGTCCGGTCCGAGACGGCGCTGCTATAATCGCGCGGATGGGTCCGGTTGGTCGTACCGACCTCGCGCAGCACCACACCGCTCTTGCGCATGACCTCCGGGATACGGAAAGAGCCGCCGATCTCGATCAGCTCCCCGCGCGAAACTACCCCTTCCTGCCCTTCCGCCAGCGTGTTCAGGGCCAATAGCACCGCGGCCGCGTTATTGTTCACCACTGTGGCCGCTTCCGCGCCGGTCAGGGCGGTCAGGTCGGCTTCGACCAGGTCGTCCCGGTCGCCGCGGCTGGCCCGGGACACGTCATATTCGAGCGTCACGGGGGTGGAAGCCGCCCGGACCATGGCGTCTATGGCTTCCTGGGCCAGCAGGGCACGCCCGAGGTTGGTGTGCAGCACCGTACCGGTGGCATTGATGACCGAACGCAGCGGCGACTGATCCTCGCGCCGGAGCCGGGCGGTCATACGCTCGACCAAGTCGCGCTCGGTCAGCGGTGTGGTCTGGGCACCGGATAGAATGTCCCGGCGCAGCGTCTCCAGCACCTGACGAATCAGGTCGGTGATATACGTTCGGTTGTAGCGGGCCAGGATGGGCTGAAGCGCCGGCGTTCCCAGCAGTTTTTCCACGGAGGGAAGCGCGCGCAGGAGAGGGGGAGGCTTTTTCATACCCGCTCCCAGCTCGAAGAAGAAACGTGTTCTTCATTGATTTCAAATCGGTTGAACACGTCTCTTCTTTGTCACATGGCCTTCCCCCTTGCAACTGCGAAAGCCGAACTGCTAGCCTCGCATATCTAAGGGAGGCGGACCATGGACAGCGCTGCGGAACACTATCACCAGACGACAACCCGCCAGGCCGAGCAGATTCTGGGCTTCCTGCGGACCTTTGAGGCCCTCCAGGAGCAGATTCACCTGGCAAAAATCCCCCAGCATCAAGCCGAACTCGTCGAACAGGTGGGGGACTTGTTCACTGCCCTCAATACGCAGAACGAAGACCTGGAGGTCCCCCCGGACCGGGCCGCCTTCCATACCCACTGGCTGGAAGCGCTCGAACATCTTGAGGATGCCTATACGTCCTTCCGCACCGGTTCGGCGCATAATTTCATTGTCGCCTATATGCAGAGCCGGCGGGCATTCTCGCTGGGCAAATACCTGTTATACGGCCTGCGCGCCGAGTTGCCGCCGCTTCAGCCGTACTGGTTTTTACCGGATGATTTTCCGCGTCAGACCGAGCTCGAAACTCCGGCCACAGACAATACTGCCCAGACCGGCGTGATGCACCGCAAGCAGACCAAGAAGCACGCCGAGTATTCCTTATACGTTCCCGAAAACTATGACCCCGGCACACGCTGGCCCCTGGTCATCACCCTCCACGGCGGCCATGGGCGTGGCGATGATTATCTGCTGACCTGGCTCAGAACGGCTAAGAGTCGCGGCCTTATCCTGCTCTCGCCGAAATCCCTGGGCCAGACCTGGTCCATCCAGCAGCCCGGCCTCGATGTGCGCTCCATTCTGTCCATGCTTGAAACGGTCATGGATGAATACGCGGTGAATACGAGCCGCATTCTGGTCAGCGGCCTGTCTGACGGCGGGACGTTTTCGTACGCGCTCGGCATCAGTTGCTCCAAGCTCTTTGCCGGCATCGCTCCGATTGCCGGGGTCCTGCCGCCCTGGCTGGATTATAAACAGGCGACAGCCCTGCCCATCTTTATTGTCCACGGCGCAAAGGATTTTATTTTTCCGGTCTCCTCGGCACGCATGTCCCGGAAGTTTTTAGAAGGCCAGGGCTTTACCCACCTCAACTATACCGAACTGCCCGACTGGGGGCACGCCTATACGTATTCCATCAACGAGACCCTGGTCCTGCCCTGGTTTGAACAACTCCCGGACCGGCTGCACGCGGCGGATTAAGCGGGGCGCTGGTTGGACTATGGGCACGGACATGCAGCGGTCTCTTTCGGGTTGGACGGGCTGACGTGGCGGAACCGGATCAACACCAGGCGCAGCCCCTGGGTATCATCATTCTGGCGGCGGGCAAGGGGACGCGCATGCGCTCCGAGCGGGCCAAAGTGCTGCATCATCTGGCCGGACAACCGCTCCTGACGCGGGTCATTCAGACCAGCCAACGTCTCCACCCCAGCCGCCTGGTTGTCGTGGTCGGCCATCAGGCCGCCGCGGTTCAAGCGGCGTGCCAAGCAGACGGGGTGGGTTTTGCCCTGCAAAAAGAGCAGCGCGGCACCGGAGACGCGGTCCGCGCGGCAAAAGCGCAGTTCGCCGGCTTTCGGGGGGATATTCTGATCGTCTCCGGCGACGTGCCCCTGCTCACATCCCGGACGCTGGCGCGCTTTGTCGCGGACCACCGTGCTCACCGGGCGACCCTGTCGGTCCTGACCGCCCGACCCGCCGACCCCGCTCAGTACGGCCGGGTGATTCGCCGCTCCGACGGACAGGTGGTCCGCATCGTGGAGGCGCGTGACGCCTCGGCCCGGGAGCGTAGTGTCCGGGAAATCAACACCGGGATATACTGCGTTGCGGCGGACTTTCTTTTTTCCGTGCTCGATCGTCTCCAACCCACAAACGCCCAGGGCGAATACTATCTGACCGATATCGTAGCCGTGGCCGTCCGGGCCGGACTCCCGACCCGGGCCGTGCCCACGCCCGACTGTTACGAAGTCGAAGGGGTGAATTCCCGACAGGAGCTTGCTCGTATGGAAACAACACGCCAGGAACAACTTCGCCGACAGTGGATGGACGCCGGTGTCACCTTTGAGGATGCACAGACGGTCTATCTGAGTGAGGAAGCGACCATCGGGCCGGACACGGTCATTGGTCCGAATACCCATATCAAAGGCAGGACCGCTATCGGCTCGCACTGTCGGATTGACGGCAACGCCTATATTGAGGACTGCACCATCGGCGACAATGTCCGCATCTATTTCTCGGTTGTGCTGAGTGACAGCCAGCTCGGCGACGACTCCTCGGCCGGGCCGTTTTCACATATGCGGGGCGGGGCCGTGCTGGCTCCCCAGGCCGAGATCGGCAATTTCGTTGAGGTCAAAAAATCCACCATCGGCGAGCGTACCAAGGCCAAACATCTGGCGTATATCGGCGACGCGGAAGTCGGCCGCGAGGCCAATATCGGCGCGGGCACGATCACCTGCAACTATGACGGCTTTCGCAAGCATAAGACCAGGATCGGAGACCGCGTCCAGGTCGGCTCGGATACGACTCTGGTCGCCCCGCTGACGGTCAACGACGATGCGTATATTGCCACCGCCACCACAGTTCGGCAGGATGTGCCCGCGGGCGCTCTGGTCTTTAACCGGCGTCAGGAAGAGATACGAGAAGGCTGGACCGCAGCCAAACGCAGCAAAGAGAATGAAGAGTGAACAGGGGTGAATAAAAGCCCGTAGGGGCAATTCATGAATTGCCCCTACAGAGAATGCAACAGACCCCATAGACCCAATCGACCCCACAGACTCAACCGACCCAAAGGACTCCATAGACCCAGAGGACTCAACCGACTCCAAGGATTCCCCATGTGCGGCATTATGGGATATGTTGGGCACCGCGAGGCGGCCCCGCTCCTATTCCAGGGACTCAAGCGGCTTGAGTATCGCGGCTACGACTCCGCGGGGATCGCCGCATTCACAAACGGCCATATTGCCATCCGGCGGGCGGTCGGCAAGCTCGCCCAGCTTGACCAGCTCTTACAGGCCGAACCCCTGCCCGGCTCGGTCGGTATCGGTCATACCCGCTGGGCGACCCATGGGCCGCCGTCCGAGGAGAACGCCCATCCGCACCGCGCCGGCGACGTGGTGGTTATCCACAACGGCATTATCGAGAACTATCTTGAGTTGCGCCATGAGCTCATGGACAAAGGGCGGACGTTCAGCTCCGAGACGGATACCGAGGTCATTGCCCACCTGATCGACCAATATCTGCAAGAGGGACACTCGTTCCGTGAAGCCACCCGGGCTGCCCTGCGGCATCTTTCCGGTTCGTTCGCCCTGGTTGCCCTGAGCGAGCGAGACCCAGGAACGCTTCTGACTGCCAAAAACGCCACGCCCATTGTGATCGGACTCGGGCAGGAGGAGAGCTTTGTGGCCTCCGATATTCCCGCTCTGCTCGATTATACCCGCCGGGTGCTGTTCCTGGATGACGGCGAGATGGCCGAGGTGGGTCGGCGGGGCGTCGCGATCTCGGATTTCTCCGGCCGGCCGATTGAGCGCGAGCCGCGTCATATTACCTGGGACCCGATTACGGCCCAGAAGAGCGGCTATAAGCATTTCCTGCTGAAGGAAATCCATGAACAGCCCCAGGCCATTATCGATACCATGCGCAGCCGTATCCTTGAGGAATCCGGCGAGGTCGCGCTGGGCGAACTCACGGACCGGCTGCCCACGCTCGATGCGGTCAAGCGCGTGACCCTGGTTGCGTGCGGCACGGCCTGGCACGCCGGTCTGGTTGGGAAATTCCTTTTGGAGGAACTGGCCGGACTGCCGACCGAGGTCGATTACGGCAGTGAATTCCGCTATCGCCCCACGCCGCTCGATGCTGACAGCCTGGTCCTGGCGGTTTCTCAGTCGGGCGAGACCGCGGATACGCTGGCCGCGCTCGAAGGGGGTAAAAACAAGGGTGCCGGTACGCTGGCCGTCTGCAATGTGGTCGATTCGTCCATTGCGCGCAAAGCCGACATGGTGGTCTATACCCATGCCGGCCCCGAGATCAGCGTGGCGTCAACCAAGGCGTTTACGACGCAGTTGACCGCCCTCTATCTGCTGGCCCTGCACCTCGGACAACGCCGCGGCGTCCTCGACCGGGATCACGGCCGGAAACTCATCGAAGACATCGTCACCCTGCCCGCCTTAGTGAAGGCGACGTTGGAGAAGACCAAGGCGATTGAAAAGATCGCCAAGAAATACGGTCATGCCAGCGACTTCTTGTATCTCGGACGGGGCATCAACTATCCGATTGCGCTTGAGGGCGCGCTCAAGCTCAAGGAATTGTCCTATATTCATGCCGAGGGCTATCCGGCCGGGGAGATGAAGCACGGCCCGATTGCCCTGATCGACGAGCAGATGCCCGTTGTCGTCCTCCTCCCCAAAGACCCGGTGTACGAGAAAACGCTCAGCAATATGAAAGAGGTCGAGGCGCGCGGCGGCCGCATTATCGCCCTGACCGACGCCCCCTCGCCCGAGCTCGAAGAAATCGCCTGGGAGATTATCCAGGTTCCGACCACCAACCACCTGGTCATGCCGATTCTGCTCAGCATTCCGCTCCAGCTCCTGGCCTATCATGTGGCCGTATATCGCGGGACCGACGTGGACCAGCCGCGCAACCTGGCCAAGAGCGTGACGGTGGAGTAGGACCCATTCCAGTAATTCGGCCTGGACAGGAGGGCATATATTCAAGTAGGGTAAAGGAAATGAATGTTGCCATTGAACTCCCGGAAGATATCGCCCTCCATCTCGCACAAAACTGGGGCAATCTCTCCCGGCGGACTCTTGAAGCAGTCGCAATCGAAGCGTATCGAGCAGGAGTCTTGACCGAAGCGCAAGTGCAAAAAATGCTTGGCCTCCCCTCACGTTGGGAGGTCGACAGGATGCTCAAGCAAACACACGCCTATCTGGACTATACTGAAGAAGACTTAGCAGGAGATATTGAAGCGCTCCGTGCAGTCACTCGTCCGTGATTACTATCTCCAATACGTCCCCTATCTGCTATCTCTATCTCATTAACTGTGAAGCGGCCAGACTCGGGCTTCTCAATTCTCCCTCGGCAATTGAGCGTCTACAGAAAACGAACTTTCGAGCCTCTCCTCGTCTTCTCAAGCTCCTGTTAGACCGTCATGAAAAAGAGGAAAAGGCCATCGAGAAGAATTCATGATCCCCGGCGTGAAACAGTTACTCGAAGACCTGGCGCGCACGCCCACGCTTGTGTGTACGGTCGGGCGTGACGGGGTTGTCAGCGAACTTTTTCTGGACGAGAAGGTCCAGAGGGTCGAGTTTGCCGCCCCGTGGGCCACGGTCGAGTATAGCGGCTGGCATATCCATGCCAACCTCGACACCGTTACCAGGGTGCGCTTTGCCGAAGCGCCGGGGCACGACGATTCCGTCAGCGTGTTCGTCAGCCTTGACGACACAGAGGGGAGTGCCGTCTTGCGCTTCTATTTCCCGCACGCCAGCCAGACCCACCGGACGTATACCGCACAGGAACTCACCCTGTTCGAGACGTTCAAGGCGCGCTACGAACAGACGTTCGGACAGGAAGATTAGCCCTGGAGGGCCAACCCCCAACCCCCTATCCCCTATCCCCAACCCCTAATCCCCTATCCTTCATCCCCTATCCTTCTTTGATTCCCGCCAATTCGCGGGCATATTCCGCCGCGGCCCCAAAATCATACTCGCGATAGGTCTGGAGCTTTTCGGCTTCGAGGGAGCCCTCGGCGTGCACGGCCAGCACTTCCTGATAGCCGCCGAAGTCCCCCGCGGTCAGGTCTGAAATCAGGTTCATCAGCCGCAGTCGGTGCTCGGTCGAGGTGCCTTTCTTGCCGCCCAGATATTTCTGGACGTAGGGGCCGGTTGCCTCGCTACGCCAGTCCTCCAGGCTCGGCCCGGTCACCAGCAGGCCGCCGCTCACATCCTGCACCATCTGGACGGCCTGATGGTAATTGGAGGCAAACTGATATTTGGCCACATTGGTCATCAGCGTGTTGGGAACGGCGATGCCCGGCGGGGCAACCGTGTGCTGCTGGGCCGCGGCCAGAATCAGCCCCTGGACGGTGGCATGATAGCTGGCCAGCTTGGTCAGCTTCTCGCGAATATGGCCGGCCCGCTCAATGCCGTTGTATTCCGCAATGGCCTGGGAGGCGCCGGCCATGAGTTCCAGGAGCGGCAGTTTATACGACACCGCGGTGAAGCGGTGGAATTTCACAAAAGTCAGAGCCATCAAACCGGCTGCGGCGACCTCGCCGGCCAGAAACACTCGCTCCCAGGGGACAAAGACATCTTCGAAGACGGTCAGCGTCTCCATCATTTTGTGTTTGGCACTGATGGGATACTCGAAGTCGTTTCTCTGAAACCCGCCATAGGAACTGGCCAGGAGTTTCAGCCCTTTGGTGGCCACCGGCAGGGCGAAGGCCACGGCGTAGTCCTCATCGCCCTCGCGCATGGCCCTGGTCGGCAGGACAATGACTTCGTCCGTATTGGTGGAGACCGAGGTGTGGACCTTGGCTCCGCGGACCACGATGCCGTCGTCGCGCCGGTCAACTATGCGCACATAATAGTCCGGATGGTCCTGGCCCTGGGGGCCCATGCTGCGGTCCCCTTTGACATCGCTCTGGGCCACGGCCACCGCGTAATCATTATCCCGACACAGCTCATAGTATTTTTTGACCCGCTCACGATATTGTCCCGCGCCGTGCTTGGCCATTTCTTCGGCAACAACATGCAGCGCCAGGAGCGCATCCGTGCCGATTTCTTTGATCAAAATGACCAGCGTGGCTCCCTCGCGGGTACTGGCGGCAATCAGACGGCTGCGCTGGAGCAGGTCTTCGGCGTTCTGAGGCAGGTGATAATAACGGGAGTACTCCTGTCCGGTCTGCGGGTCGGTGACCACTGCCAGGTCGCGGTAGCGCGGGTCTTCGGCCATCTGGTAGTCGATGCAGGCGTGCTGGACCGCCTTGCCGATAACCGGGTGGGTGGTGACATCGTCAACCTTTTCGCCGCGGTAATAGACTTCCCGGCCATCTTTCAGGCTCTCTTTGTATTGCTCCGGTGTGCGCAGACTCATGGTACACTCCTCGTTCGGAAAAGTGCCGTGAGTATAGCCACGACCATGCGGCCGTGTCCATCGCCCCTGACAAGGGGAAAGTCTGTTGAGTCTGTTGGGTCGGACCCAAAGGATCCTATAGACCCACTGGACCCAATCTACTCCAGCCTCAGTCGAAGCAAGGTGGTTGGGGCCTGGTGTTCATCGGTGGCTTCCGGACTCGTCAGCGTTCCGAGAACGGACAGCTTTTGATGCAGGTCGGTGAGTTTTGCCGAGGGCAGAGAAAGCACGAGAATATCTTGCTCATCCTTGACCAGAACGGCGCCCTCGAATTGTCGAACGACCGCGCGGACCTGCTCGGTCAGGTCGGTGGCGTTCTCGCCGGTCAACTGCCACGAGACCGGCTGGATAATGCTGCCGCTTCCTTCCGGAATGGCGGAGGGACCGTCCTGGGCTCTCGTGGGTGGCGCAAACGTCAGTCCGAGGATGATAAGGCCGGGAGCAAGCCGGAGCAGATGCTTTTCATGCCTCAGTCGTGTCATGTCATGCACCTCCTGTGTGGAATGAGTAAACGTGCCCAGCATTCTCATGTCTGTTGGAGGACACGTTTACTCATTATTGTGATGGGTTCCGGACCACGATGAAAGGGAGGATCGGATTTGCCTTGCGTCGCAACACCGCGTAAGCTTGCCAGCAGATTATTTGTGTAATCTGTTGCCATGGCGGAGCATCCACGACAGAAAGACGCGCGAGCGGCCAGCGCTTCCGGGCAGAAACTCCTGCGTCTCCTGGCCGGTATATCGGCCGAAGAACTCACCGACCCCGAGAAAGCCGCCCGGATGATAGAGCGGACGGTGCGGATGATAGCGGCCTATATTATCGTGGCGGGCTTTGCCCTGTTCTTTTTGGCCATTCCGAGTTTTGTCGAGCTTGACGGCCGCCTGCATACGGAGAATTTTACCGCCTTTTTCTGGATCGGCAGTCCGTTTTTCGATTGTCTCATCCTCCTGGGGCTCAGCCTCTTTCTGGGGCGCACCAAAAACCTGCCGACCGCCCTCTGCCTGGTTTGTGTGGCCGGTTTTGAGGCTCAACTCTATATGCACTACGCCACCCTGTCCGATTTCGTCGTCCTCATCATGTGCCTGATGGTCCTCATTCACGCCCTCCAGATTCTTGGGCTGCTCGTGTTCGGACGCTACGAGCGCCCGTCCGGTCTTGCGGAATAACCGAGCCATGCCGATCTTTATTGCTTCCGTTCTGGCCCTCATTGTCCTGCTCTGGGCGCTCGGCTGGTACGCCAAACGCTGGGTGCGCACCGACGGCGATTTTTTGCTGGCCGGCCGACAGGTCAGTCTTATTCCGGGGATTGCCAGCATTTGCGGCATTGCGTTCGCCGGGAGCATGACCAGCATCGTCCCCGGCCTGACCATACAGTACGGCTTTCTCGGCTGGATATTGGGCGGCAGCCTGCCCCTGGTGATCGGCTATATTGCGTACGGCGTCTTTGCCGGGCCGTATATTCGGCGCTGCGGCGCGTACACCATTCCCGAGTGGCTGGAGATGCGCTTTGACACGCGCACCCGGATCGTAGTCAGCATTGCCACCCTGCTGGGTGTCACCGGCGTGGTGGCCATGAATGTGGTGGCCATGGCCCTCATCATGCAGGGTTTTCTGGGCGCGCCGTTGTGGCTCATGATTACCATTGTCCTGGGCGGACACCTGACGTTTATTTTTCTGGGCGGGATGTGGGCGCTGACGCTGACCGATGTCGTACAGGTCCTGCTGGGCTTCCTCTTCCTGCCGGCCTTGGCCGTCTACTGTTTGATCAGCTACGGCGGCTGGGAACTGATCGAGACGAGTTTCGTGACCGCCACGCCCCTCTCCTCCGGCGTGCTCGGCTCTTTTCCGTGGTTTCAGGTGAGCTATCCGAGCGTGCTGACGGTCTCGCTCGTCGTCGGCTTTTTTATTCAGTGGGGCGGCAATTACTACTGGCTGCGCGCCGCGGCCGCGCGGACCGAACCGATTGCCCGCTGGCAGTTCATTATCGGCGGGCTGCTCGTCCTGGTGATCCACGGTTCCATGGGCGTGCTCGGCCTGTATGCCGGCAGTGTCCACAGCGCCGCTTTTCTGGACCCCGTGAATCCGGCCAACCCCATGGGCGCCTACGGCCTGCTCATGCGGGACTTTCCCGCGGTCATGGCCTTATTGGGTCTGGTGGCGGCCCTGGCCGCCACCATCTCCACCACCAGCAATGCCCATATGGGCATTACCTCGTCGCTTTCCCGCGACATCTACCAACGCTTTATCCGGCCCGACGCCTCCCCGGAGGCGGTCCTGCGGATGAGCCGCCTGCTCACCCTGCTGACCGGTTTTGCCATCTGGCTGCTGAGTTTTTATCCTGGTGGGCCGTATTATCTCCTGGCCGTGAGCTGTGCCCTGCTCGGTCCCGCAGCCTGTGTCTTCCTCCTCGGACACCGCTGGGCCTTTATTACTCCTACGGGGGCATTTTGGGGAACGCTCATCGGGACGATCGCCATGCTCGTCTACGAAATCCTGAAGTTTACGGGTGTCCCGCTGGGCGCTATGCATACGGTTGTGGTTGGCTCCGTCATTACCTTTCCGACCGTGCTGGGTCTGTCCTTGCTGACACAGCCGGACGGTGCTGCCGCTGACCGGCCCCTTCGACCAGGCTCAGGACGGGCTCAAACGCTACGCCTCAGCCCGGAGCAGGAACGGCTGTTGGTCCTGATTCGAACCGGCTATACGACCATGGTTGAGCTGAGCGATTTCACCATGCTCAATTCTGCCAAATGCCACCTTCTCATCGAAGAACTCGAACGGGCCGGGCTCGTCCAGCGCTGGGGCAGGAGCGGGCTCGATTATTTCACGTTTGGCCTCACGCCCCAGGGAGACCGCGCACTCGCCGACCTGCCCGATACGCCTGCGAACCTTGTCGGTTTTGCCGGGCTGGACGCGGACAGCCGCTCGATTCTGGAGCAGCTTGCGGGAGGAGATAAAAGCCTGCGCGCACTCAGTACGGTCACCGGAATAGCCGCCTCGCCGCTGAGCGTCATCGTCAATCGCCTCGATCAACTCGGCTATATTCGCGGGCGGGGCGTGTGGGAGCGGGCGCTGACGCTCTCGGAAAAGGGACGGGAGAGGATTGGGTCTGTTGAGTCGGTTGAGTCTTTGAGACCCAACGGACCCTAAAGACCCTATAGACCCAACCAACCTAGAAAAAGGGGAAGGCAGTCATGTTAAACAGCATAGTCGATACGCTCCTGCCCACGACCATGGTCGGCTCGTATCCCCGCCCGCACTGGTTTACCTATCAGTTGCACGGGCGGGATATCCGGGAGGCGTTCAAGGACGTCAACCATGCCGAGGCGTTTGAAGATGCGGTCCGCACCGTGCTGCAAGACCAGGAGCAGGCCGGGCTGGACATTCTGACGGACGGTCAGATGTGGTTCGACGACTACGGCGGCTGCATCGGGTCTTTTGTCTGGTATTGGTATGAGCGCATTCACGGCTTTGTGCCGACCAAACACAGTCACCCCTTTGTTGAAGGCGGGAATGCCTCATCCAATGACGCGGCCTGGCTGACCGACTGGGGCGCGACCGCCGTAACCGACGAGGTCAAACGCGGGCCGTTGCGCTTGGCCGACCTGTACCATCTTGCCCAGCGCAATACCAAGAAACCGGTGCGGTGCAGCGTTGGTGCGGGACCGATCAACCTGACCTATCACGTTCATTTCGAGTACTACAAAACCCAGAAAGACCTGGCCTACGCCCTGGTGCCTGTTTTTAACGCCGAGATGAAGGACATGGTGGCAAGCGGGGCCTCCTTCCTCCAACTGGAAGACCTGGGGGCGTGGCTGCCTCTGTTCAGCGGCAACCCGGACGATTTTGGCTGGGTGGTGGATGTCATTAACAAAACCATTGACGGCGTGGAGGCCAAGCTCGCCTGGCATTTCTGTTTTGGGGCGGCCTGGGGGAATGCCTCGCAGGGCCTGTTCCCGTCCGGGGCGGGCTATGGCTCCATCCTGCCCCACCTGCACGACACCGGGATCGAACAGTATGTGCTCGACTTTGCGGTCCGTGAAATGGAAGACGCGCATATTCTGAAAGACCTGCCCGCAGACAAGGAAGTCGCGGTTGGGGTGATTGATGTGCGCAATCTCCAGGTCGAGACGCCGGAGCAGGTGGCGGAACGCATTCGCAAGGTACTCCAGTTCATCGAGCCGGAGCGGGTGACGCTGACCACAGACTGCGGCCTGCGCGCCCTACCCCGCTTCTGCGCCTATAATAAACTCCGCGCCATGGTCAAAGGCGCGCAGACCGTGCGCGCCGAACTGGCCGGGAGGTAGGGGATTGAGTCCAGAGGGTCTATTGAGTCTGTAGGGCCTATAGGGTCTATTGAGTCTTTGAGACCCAAGAAACCAACCGACCACTCATATAAGGAGACAAGACATGGCTACAGGTTCCATTCCGTGTGGGGTTGCCGTTCCCCAAGTGTTTCTCGATACCCCGGTTGATATGCCGTTCGTCCGGGATTTCGTTCAGCGCGCCGAGGCCCTCGATTACGAGAGCTTGTGGGTGCAGGAGTCCATTGTCAGCGACTTTGCCATTCTCGAACCCGTGGCCCTGCTCAACTATATCGCCGCCATTACCTCAAAGGCGCGGCTCGGGACCTCGGTCCTGCTGACGGTGCTGCGCAACCCGGTGCAACTGGCCAAGAGTTTGTCGAGCCTGGATCAGATGAGTCAGGGCCGACTCATCTTCGGACTGGGTGTTGGCGGGCACGTTCCGGAGACTATTTTCGGTTATTCCAGCGAGCTTCGGGCGCGGCGTTTTGTGGAGGGTATTCAAGCCATCAAGGCGCTGTGGACAGAGCCCAAAGCCACGGTCAGCGGGACGTTCTGGAACTTCGAGAACATCGCCATGGAGCCCAAGCCGGTACAAAAGCCCCACCCGCCTATCTGGTTTGGGGCGCGCGAGGAAAGACCGCTGCGGCGCGCCGCCCGGCACGGGGACGGCTGGATGGGTGCCGGATCGAGCTCAACCGAGGATTTCATCCGACAGTCGGGTTTGGTCCGGCAGTTTCTGGATGAAGCCGGTCGTGACCCGGCCACCTTTACGATCTCCAAGCGGGTCTATATCGCGGTGGACAACGACCGGACACGCGCGGAACAACGGCTGCGGGAGTGGTTTGGCGTCCGGTATAAAAACGCCGATATGGCTTCGCAGGTGTCCGTTTGGGGCAGTCTGGACGAATGCCGCAATAAGATCGGCGAGATCGTCCGGGCCGGGGCCGAACACCTCTTGCTCAACCCGGCCTTTGACGACATGGAACATCTGGAAATCTGCGCAAAAGAGATCATCCCCGCACTCTAAGGACCGGAAGGAGACAGCCCTCATGATTACGATGAACGAGCACTATCTGAAGCTCCAGGCCTCATATCTGTTTTCCGATATTGCCAAGCGAGTCAACGCCTATCAGGCCAAAAATCCGGATCAGACCATTATCCGCTTGGGGATTGGCGATGTGACGCGCGCCCTGCCCGAGGCGTGCATCACCGCCTTTCATCGCGCCGTGGATGAGATGGCGGACGACACCACTTTTCGGGGCTATGGCCCGGAACTGGGCTATGATTTTTTGCAGGAAGCCATTGTGGCCGGAGATTTTCAGCCGCGCGGGGTGACACTCAGGCCCGACGAGGTTTTTGTGAGTGACGGCGCGAAGTGCGACTCCGGCAATTTTCAGGAGCTTTTTTCCCTGGACACGCGCGTGGCCGTACCCGATCCCGTCTACCCGGTGTATGTCGATACCAATGTGATGGCCGGGCGGACCGCGGCCTGGCAGGACGGACGCTATGAGGGGTTGGTCTATCTGGAGTCAACGGCGGAAAACCGGTATATCCCGGCGCTGCCCCAGGAAGCGGTTGATCTTATTTATCTGTGTTTTCCCAATAACCCCACGGGCAGCATGGTCACCACAGACCAGTTGCGTCTCTGGGTGGACTACGCGCGGGAGAACAAAGCCCTCATTCTGTATGACGCGGCCTATGTCGAGTTTGTCCGGGACGACGGCCTGCCGCAGAGTATTTACGAGGTCGACGGGGCCAAAGAGGTGGCGGTCGAATTTCGGAGTCTGTCCAAGACCGCCGGCTTTACCGGAACGCGCTGCGCCTACACCATCGTGCCCAGAGAGTGCCAGGTGTACGACTCCCAGGGCAACGCCCACGCGCTCCATTCGCTCTGGGACCGGCGCCAGTCGACAAAATTCAACAGCGTTTCCTATCCGGTGCAGCGTGCGGCCGAGGCCGCCTTCTCGCCGGAGGGCAAAAAACAAATTCGAGAATTGAGCAACTACTACCTCGGTAATGCCGCTTTGATTCGTGAGGCGATAACGGGTTTGGGCTATGCGTGCGTTGGCGGAGAGCACTCTCCCTATGTGTGGATTAAAACCAATACGGACTCCTGGGAATTCTTTGACCGCTTACTGCAAAAAGCCGGAGTGGTCTGCACGCCGGGCGCCGGGTTCGGGAAATGCGGCGAGGGCTATGTACGCCTGAGCGCGTTTAACAGTCGGGAGAATGTCGAGACCGCCCTGCAGCGGGTCTCGGACGCTTTGGGAGCGGCATAGAACGCGACCGGCAGCCACCGTGGCGTCCCTGTCAGGAAAGAGTTATGCACTATCTCCTGACCCGTCTGACCGCTCATGCGCGAACCGACTCCTTATTGACGCAGGCCCGGCAGCACTGGCGGCAATTGGTGGCCGAGCACGATCCCCAGGCGCAGCCGGGGCTGCCGCGGGTATCGCACGGGGACGGGCTGCCGTCGAGCTGGGCGGCGACGTTCTATATGTTGCCCCATACGGAACAGGTGCTGCTGGCCTTTGCCTGGCTCCACTGGTGGCAGCAGTCAGCCGAAGAGGAGCCCGGGTTTATCGGCTGGCTCCTTGAGGGGCCGGGCTTCGTGCTCAATCATGCCTTTTTCCTCAAGGTGCTGACAGAGGGACACGGCGGGATTCTGGGGATTCTCCACGGCTTTCTCGAAGAAATTATCGAACAGGCCGGCGACTGGAACGGGGACCGCGAGGCATATCCCCAGGTCGTCCGACTCCTGGAAAAGCTCGACGCGGAGTACCGCTATAATGTCCACGACCGCGAGTTGTGGCCGGCCGTGCTTGAGCTGATAGAACCGCCGACCGGGTAGACCGTCCTGTTCCGCTTCTGCCTGGCCGCCACATCCGCCGTGTCTAGGCGACCCCGTTGCTTTTGAACCAGGCCAGGAGCCGCTGCCAGCCGTCCTGGGCCGTTTCCTGACGATAGCTGGCCCGATAGTCGGCGTGAAAACCGTGTGGCGTATCGGGATACAGAATAATCTCGGAGGGGCTTTCCGCCGCCTGTAACGCGGCGCGCATCTGTTCAACCGTTTCGTTTGGAATACCGCTATCGGCGGCACCGTACAGACCGAGGACCGGAGCGTGGAGCTGCGCGGCAATATCGACCGGATGGCTTGGGGTGAGTTCGGATGCCTGCCCGACCAGACGCCCGTACCAGGCCACCCCGGCTTTGAGCTGCGGACTGTGGGCGGCATACATCCACACGACGCGCCCGCCCCAGCAAAAGCCGGTAATGCCGAGTCTGGCTACATCGCCCTTGCCGGACGACTCGACCCAGGCCACGGTGGCATCCAGGTCGGACATGACCTGCGCATCCGGGACCTTGGCAACCACCGCTCGAATAATCTGACCGATATCCGTCATCTGCGACACATCGCCCTGCCTGGCGTAGAGTTCCGGCGCGACCGCCAGATAGCCCTGCTTGGCGAAGCGGCGGCATATGTCTTTGATATGCTCGTGCACGCCGAAGATTTCCTGGATGACCAGCACGACCGGGAAGGGCCCACCGGTTTGCGGGCACGCCTGGTAGGCGGGAATAGTGATATCACCCACCGGGACCTGGACCTCTCCGGCTTCCAGACCACTGGTATCGGTGGTTATCGTTTGGGCCGAAACCGGACGAACGGCCAGGGCAAAGCCCGTGGCCAGGGTGGACACCACAAATTCGCGTCGGGTCAGCGTCGTGCTTCTATTTTTCATGTCCTCTCACCCCACTCAGGCCTTATTTTGTGCGGCCTAGCCTAGCCCTTGTGTCTCTGACTCGCAAGGATGAATAAATCAGATGAGAAGAGTTGGTCGCCTCTCGTCTGTGTTGAGACCTTTCTGCATGTTTTCCGAGTATATATTATGACGCTTGCCGCTAAGGAGCATATGACAATGAGCAAGATGAAATTACACCCTGTCCACCCTGGGGAGGTGTTACAGGAGGAGTTTCTGAAGCCGATGGGCCTGAGTCAGAACCGGTTAGCCTTGGACATTGGCGTTCCCGCCCGACGGATTCACGAAATCGTCCTTGGAAAACGTGGGGTAACTGCCGATACCGCCCTTCGACTCGCCCGGTATTTTGGAATGTCCGCCCAGTTTTTGCTCGGGCTCCAGCTCGATTATGAACTGGATATGGCAAGCGATAAACTCTCTACACGGCTTGAGCGGGAAGTGAGAATACATCAGAGTGTGCACCAAGACCGGACGGCGTAATTGACCCGTTTCCTCTTTGGGGTGCCGATCTTGTATCTTGTATAGAGAGGGGATCAATAGGATGGGAGTCGAAGTCATGAAGATAGGATGGATATGCCTGCTCGGTCTGGCTCTTGCGGCCCCCGCTTTTGCCAACGAAGGTCATCAACTCCTGCTCGGCCAGAGTAAGGCCGAACGCGCCATAACGCTGGCGGGCATTTTACAGACAAGCGGCAAAGCGTGTGCAGAGGTCTCGCGTTCGTTTCTGCAAGGCACGGACGAAAACCGGGCCGCCTATTGGAACGCCGAGTGCTCCGGGGGCGAAACCTATGTCATTCAGATTCCGGTCAGTAATCAGACCCGCGTCCTTGAATGTAAAATCATGGCCATGATCGGGGTGGAGTGCTTTACCCGGTTCGACAATTAAACCCACCGGTTTTCAGAGACAGGCCGAACCCGAGGAACGTCTCCGGTGCACTGGGCCCGCAGTATCGACGAACTACAGCGCTTTTCCACGCCTCCCTATGGCTGCCTGTATCTCCCGACAGAGACGGCCTCTCTGACCTATCGTATTATTCGGGACCTGACCCCCCAACAATATAATGAACTCCTCAGACGCGGCTGGCGGCGTTTTGGCTGTGAATTCTTTCGGCCCGCCTGTCCGCAGTGCGTACAATGTCGGAGTCTCCGCCTGCCGCTGGCCGATTTGCGACTGTCTCGCAGTCAGAAACGCACCTTGCGTCGCAATGCGGAGATTCGAGTCGTGGTACAAAAACCGACCCTGACCTCTGAGCACATCCGGCTCTTTAATGCCTACCATGCCTATATGCATGCCCGGCGCGACTGGCCTTCCCAGACGACCCATGAACGCGCGTATTTCCGCAGCTTTCTCTTGGGCAACTGGAGCTTTGCCCGGGAATTCCTGTACTACGACCAGGAGCGGCTCGTTGGGGTGGGCCTGGCGGACGTGACGCACGAGGCTCTATCGAGCATTTATTTCTTTCATGACCCGGTCTGGCGGCCGGACGCGCCCGGAGTCTTTTCGATTTTGCGCCAGGCCGCCTACGCTCGGCAACACGGACTGCGCTATCACTATCTGGGCTATTGGGTGGCGGACAGCCCTTCCATGGCCTACAAGGCGCAGTATCGCCCCCATCAGCTTCTCCGGCGCTACCCGCCCGACGAAGAAGAGCCGGAGTGGGTAGCGCCCGAATAATCTCTGCGGAACGACGTGGCGCGTTTACGCATTCACGTGCTGCGCGAGCGGAATACCGAACTGCGCGGCGGCGTTGCCGCCAAACATGCGGGCCATCAGCGGCTCTTCCACGGCGGCCTGGGTCAGGGCCTCGATCGCATCCCAGGCGCTGGTGGTATCGTGCTGGGGATAGCGCGAGCCCCAGACGACCTTTTCCGCAAAGGCGTGGGGCAGTCTCTGGATCATGCGCTCCTCGGCGTCAAAGCCGAGCATCACCCGACCCTCTTCCCACAGTTCTTCGGGGTCGGTCCGGACCGGATAGTAGTTGAGGAGGGGAATGGTCTTGGTCGAGGCCTCCATTTTTTCCAGCACCTCTTCCATCCACGACGCCTTGCCGTGCGCGACCACCACTTTCATCTCGGGAAAGCGCTGCATGACCGCAAAACCGATCAGGGTGGAGGCAACAAACATATGGTTGTCGAGCCAGCCTGAGAGAATCGGAGAGAGTGGATGGCCGACCGGGGGGGAAGCAAAAAAGGAAAAATTCGACCGGCCGTCGCCGCCACCAGCAGCAGGCCCCCCGCCGACCTCCCTCAGCAGGGTGTGTTGATTCAGCCGATTTTTGATCTTTTCAATAAACGGACCGTGTGAGGTCCACTCAGGATTCCACAGCCCAGGTGTCGGGTGGACCACCGCGGTCACGCCCAAGCGCTCCAACTCGGCCCACAGCGGGTCGTAGTACGGATGGGTGAAATAATGCCCCTCAATAAACATGGGGCGAATAAACGCGCCCCGGAAATGCGGCAGCGCGGCCACCCGTCGCAGTTCTTCCAGGGCGAAATCCATGTTCTGGAGTGGCAGCATGGCTGCGGCATACAGCCGCGCTGGGGCCGTCTGACAAAAATCGGCCAGCCAGTTGTTATAGGCCCGGGCCAGGGCGGCCGCCACGTCCGGGTCCTCAATCAGATGAAAGCCCTCGGCAAACCAGGTGGGGTAGAGAAATGCCTGATCCACGCCCATGGCGTCCATGTCGGCCAGTCTGGCCTGCGGGTCTGACGCGCCGGCGCTTTTGGCATGCGGGGTGTTGGGATCGAGGTCGCCGACCTGGTCCCAGGTCATGCCCGGCTTCCAGATGGCGTGGCGTGGGATGTTCGGATTCATGGGGTCGCGAAACATCTTACCGTTGACCTTGAGATACGAGCCGTACTGACCTTCCTCACGCCATAGAGCTGTTTTGCCGAGCGTACGGAATTCCGGCTCCAGGTAGTCCTCCCAGACCGCCCGCGGCTCGACCACGTGGCTGTCGCTATCAAAGACGGCAAACGGCCTGGTCATGCCCGGTCTCCTTCAACCGCATGGCCGTTGACCCGGTGGGCACCTTCGCCGTAGGGACGCACCAGCGAGGCTTCGGGCTCCAGGGCGCGCTGAATTTCCGCCTCGGACGGCCACCAGTCCGGTCGCTCGATTTCCGTTACCCGCGTCCGGATGAAGGTCTTCGGGGCTTCGATATTGTAGAGCTTGCGTGCGTTGTCTCCCAGGAATTTGTTCTGGTAGGACTCCGGCAGATCACACGCACGCATGGTTTCAATCGCCCGCCAGGCGTCGTCGCCATCATGGTGGTAGACGTCGGACGACCAGGCCAGAATATCGCCATAGAAGTCCGGCAAGCGCGACGGCGGCGCCTCATCGCCCTCAAAGCCGGTCACACAATGGCTGAAAAAGGTTTCGCTCGGCAACCGTTTGAGCGGCGGCAACTCGCGCTCGTTGCGGTACAGCTTATACATCTTGTCGCACTCGTCCAGCAGGAAGCTCAGCCAGGTCGAAGAGGCCTCAAAGACCGCAGCCCGGAGCTTGGGATATTGCTCAAAAAAGCCGGACATGAGCACCATGACAACCCACAGCGCAGCCTCGGACTGGAAGTTTTGGACGTTGGTCAAAAATTGGTGCGGCAGGCCCGAGGTGACCACTGTTCGGGCGATCAACTCCGCCCCGGAATACTGGGCCGTATAGCCTGGGGGTTTCAGCGCGCCAAAGGCCGGGAAGGGGTGCATGCCGTACACCACGCCGGCCTCCTCCATAGCCTGCCACAGCGGCTCATACTTGGGCTGGAGCGGATAATTGCCCATAGCGTCAATCGGACGGACCAGGCCCACCCGACAGCCCTTGTCCGCCACCCGGTAGAGTTCCTCCGTGGCAAACACCGGATCCTGCATGGGTAGCAGGGCCGCAAAAAAGATCCGCTCCGGGTCAGCCTGGCAATACTCATACGCCCACTCGTTATAGGCCTTGCACATGGCCTTGGCCCCAACTGCGTTTTGCAGCCAGGGATAGGTGTCGATATCGGTCGGGATAATCATCACCTGATCGATGCCCTGCACGTCCATGTCGCGCAGGCGGGCCTCGGGCTCATACGAGCCCCGGTGGTCCAGATAGGCGGCCTGCTCCTGAGAGATCGCCGTCTCGGGGTGCAGGTTGCGGACATTAATGGCGCGCTGGATGTCATGCTTGAGTCCCGGCCCGGCCAGGGAGAGGATATTCACAACGCCGGGCGTACCACCGATCCGCTGCGAGCCCAGCCCCGTACCGGCATGGCCGTTGACGATAAGCTGTTTGGTCTTTTGGTCAAACCACATCGTGGTCTTGAGCGCTTCCAGTTCGTCCTTGGTCAGCCAGTCCTTGGCCCGCTCCCAGATCCAGGGCGGCTCCGTGACATGCGCATCACAGTCAAAGGTCGGGAAATCCTTGGTCATGGGTGCGAATTTTTGGGTTGGCATACTCCCCCTCCTTTATATCGGATCGGACGTGCGACTCGGTCCGCTTCCGACCGGGTCTCCACTGTATTGTCAACTTCCTGAGAAACTTGTCAATCTGTTATCCGGTTCCGGGACCCGGGAGTGTTGCTGACGCTTGAAAGCGCGCCTTGGATTACCTATCAGGGAGGATAATAGGCAGGAGGGGCAAATCAGCTATGCGGTATCGCTATTATCTGTGTGACGTTTTCACTGATACGCGTTTCGGCGGTAATCAGTTGGCGGTTTTGCCCCAGGCTGCGGGCCTTTCGGGTGAGCGCATGCAGCAGATTGCGCGTGAGTTTAATTTCTCCGAGACGACCTTTGTGTTCCCGCCGGAAGAAGCGGGGCATACGAATAAGGTGCGCATCTTCACACCCGGTGCGGAGGTGCCCTTTGCCGGGCATCCCAATATCGGCACGGCGTTTGTCCTGGCGACGACGGGCCGCCTGGGTGCGCTCGACACCACTCTCAGCGTGACATTTGAAGAGCGGGCTGGGCTGGTACCGATCACGGTCCGCAAGCGGCCGGACCATTCAGTCTGGTGTGAGCTTACCGCCCCGGAGCGCCTGTCGCTGGGCAAGACCGTCGATGGAGAAACGGTGGCGGCGATGCTGTCCCTGACCGCAGACGATATCGTGACTCGGACCCATCTGCCGCAAGTTGCCTCGGTTGGCCTGCCGTTCCTCTTCGTTGAAGTCCGGGACCGTGCCGCGCTGGAGCGGGTACGGATGAACGGGGAAAAGCTGGAAACGCTGGTCGCCGACGACCTCCCTCCCCTCGTTCATGTGTACACCAAGAGTGACGATGCCGCCTCGGATATCCGGGCCCGCGTGTTCGCTCCCCTGTTCGGTGTGCCCGAAGACCCGGCCACCGGCAGTGCCAACTGCGCCCTGGCCGGCCTGCTCAGCCACTACGCGCAGCACTCGCAGGGCATGGACAACTGGCGCATTGCACAAGGAGTGGAACTGGGACGCCCCAGTCTGCTTGAGGCGCGGGCGGAGAAACGGGAGGACGTCGTCACGGATACCTGGATCGGTGGCGCCTGTGTCCTGGTTGGTGAAGGCTGGATTGAGGTCGGCTCCGCAAACGGCCCTGCTCAAGCCTGACGATCCGGATTAACGTCCCTGGTGCGTCAGTCATATCACCGAGCGTGACATGCGCCTGCCTCTGGCAAACGGCCCGTGTCGGCAAGAACGCGCAACATGATGGATTCGTCAGGCTGAAACGGAATGGGGGGCGGCTCCGGCAGCGTTACCGGCTCGACCGGAAGCGGGAGCTGTCGAATCGACATATTATACACCTCGGCCAGTAAGGCCGGAAGATGCACGACATCTTCAAGATTGTAGTGGAGGAGCGTTTCCAGCGCCCCGCTCTCGCCCCGCTCGTGGTAGCGCCACAAAACGACCGCGCACCAGCCATCGAGTTGGGAGACCAGGCCCGGCCGCTCAAGACCCATCAGCTTTTCAATTTTTTTCAGACCGCCCTTATAACCGAGCGCGGCGAGGGGATAACGCAGGTCAATATGGGCTTGGTTGAGCGGAATGCCGAGTTTGGTACGCAGAAAGGGCAGGTCAAATTGCTTGCCGTTATATGTGACCAGGAGGGTGAAGGATTCAATATCCGTCACAAACTGTTCCAGATTCCGGCCGTGCACATAGACCTGAGACTGTTCGCCATCGTAGAGGCCAATGACGGTCAGCATGGCTTCCTGCGCGCTCAAGCCGGTGGTTTCAATGTCCAGATAGGCGACTCGTTCGGAAAACTCCGGATACAATCGCCAGTGGAGCTGGTGGGGCAGCTTGCTAAGAAAGTACTGGGCGTCCCGTTTTTCGAGTGCGGTGAGTGAGCGCTCGAGTTCAAAACGCGCTTCGTCCTGAAGCCAAGGGGGGCAGGGAACCCAGCGTGGGGTGGTCCAGAAGATATTCCCAACAGGTGACTCCAGCCTTCCACAACCGCCGCTCCGTTTTCTCGCCAATCCCCTGGATGTGGCGGAAAGTCTGCTTCAGCATGGTCCGTCATGCCCGCGCAGGTGAGCATCCAGAATCAGTGTTCATAGCTTCGCAGCACCCGGCCGGGTCGGGCCTCGGTCGGTTCGCCGTCGCGCAACAGAACCTGTCCGTTGACAACGGTATAGCGATAGCCTTCGGAGCGCGCGACCAGACGCGAGGCTCCACCCGGAAAGTCCTGAACGAATTCCTTGGGTCTGGCCTCGACAGTATCGGGATCAAAGATGGTCAGGTCCGCAGCCATGCCCTGCCTGAGGAGACCCCGCTTGGGGATGCCGAGGAGTTGGGCTGGCGTAAAGGTCAGCCGGTTGACCGCCTGTTCCAGACTGAGCGCCTTTTTCTGTCTGACCCAGTGGCTCAAAAGAAAGCTGGGATAGGTGACCTGGCACAGAAAGGCAATATGAGCACCGCCGTCCGAGCCGCCCGTCAGCACATAGGGATTGGTGGCCAGATTGCGCACGGCCTCCTCGTCGCCATTCTGAAAGCCCTTGATCAGAAACTGGGTATCCAGGTTTTCGGCAACCGCCAGGTCGAGCATGGCTTCGAGCGGGGTTTTGCCCTGCTCCCGGCCAATCGTGACCAGGTCTTTGCCCACCAGGGACTGATGCTCGTCCTGGCGAACGCTGTCCACCAGGATGTCCTGCATACGCTTCGAGAAAACCTTGGGCGAGGGGTCATCCAGGTCGCGCTGCATGGCAGCGCGGTGGGCCGGGTCCGAGAGGTTGGCGATTTTTTCAGGGCGACGACCCCGAATGGCGTCCTTCCAGGCCGGCAGGTCTTCGAACACCGCACCTCGCAGGGAAAAGGTAAGATCGAAACGTTCACACAAGGACAAGGGATGGACCCGAGCGCCTTCCCGGAAGACGTCCTCCGTCCAGTCCAGGACCTGTTTCCAGTTGTCGGGGGCGGCCCAGGTCTGAGACAAAAGATTCCACAGCACCGGCCGGCCGCTCTCCCGTGATAAGCGGGCCAGATAGTCCATGTCCTTAGGACCCACGGTTGGAATACCCGGCGGAATGACACACACCGTACCGCAGTGAAAGTCTTTCAGCGTAGCGGCGAGCGCAACGGTTTCGTCTTCTTCGGCAAAGCGGCTGGGCACGGGGAGGCCGTCCCCGTCAAAATGGACCGGTCCGTATGACGACGAGAAGCCGAACGCACCGGCCGTGACACACTCTTTTACCACCGCCTGCATGGCCAGCACTTCATCCTGGGTGGCCGGCCGTTTGCGGGCGTCATCGCCCATCACGTTGTAGCGGATGGTTGAGTGCGGGGCTAAGGCCATGACGTTCACCCCCAGTTGATGGTCGAGGGCGTCGAGATATTCGCCGTACGATTCCCACGTCCAGGGGACCCCGGCCTTGAGGCTGCCTAGCGGCATGCCCTCGACTTTGACCAGCATGCGGGTGATATAGTCGCGATCTTCCGGTTTGCACGGCGCAAGACCAAAGCCACAGTTGGTCATGAAGACACTGGTGAAGCCGTGCCAGGAGCTGGGCGTTGCCAGCGGGTCCCAAAAAAGCTGGGCGTCATAGTGGGTATGCACATCGATAAATCCGGGGGAGACGACCAGCCCTCTGGCGTCAATAACCTCCGTTGCCGGACCGTCGACCTTACCCATGGCCGCAATATGACCCTGAGCAACCGCCACATCGCCGTAATAGCCGGGCTGGCCCGAGCCATCGACCAGAAATCCATTTTTAATCAACAGGTCATATTGCATGCCGTCTCCCTCCTTTGTCCGGGCGCTCCCCCGCCCCCGGACTGTAGCGGCTTTCCGGGGGACCGACAAGGATTCGGGCTACCGGTCACGCCGCTCGCCTTTCCTTTACCCGGAAATTTGCTATACGGAATATATCGAAAACGTCAGGGACGTTGCTCAGCCCGCCTGGATGGGCCTGAGTGTGGGAGGAGATGGGGATGTGGAGAGGGATGTGGATAAGTGGGGTGCTGATATGTCTCCTGCTGCCGGCCTGTTCGTCACGTAAGCCACCAACACCGACGCAGAACTTTGTGGCCTGGAGCCAACAGGCTGCTCCCCATAAAAAGCAGCTCTGCGTCCTGCCCTTTGAAAACGCCAGTCATGTTGATGAACTGGATGAAAAGGTGCGCCAGGGGGTTGCGGGTCATCTGAGCGTCAAACGCTTTACCGACGTTGAGCTGCACGAAATAGACGCCCGCCTGGCCGATATAGCCAATTGGCACGGACTGGCGCCGCGAGACCTTGGTCGCCGACTCAACTGCGACGTGCTCGTCTACGGTCTCGTCTCAAAGCCGGACACGATCTATGCCGGCGTCTATTCCCAACTGGCGCTTATCGGAACTCTCCGTGTCGTCGGAGTGGCCAGCGGCGACGTACTCCTCCACGAGACCTATACGACGCGGTTGCACGATCTGGGAGTACCGCTTTCCCCGGTGGGCCTGGTGACCAGCATGGTTCGGAATTTACGGACTTTTACCGACACGCGGTTTGTACGCGCCATTGACGACCTGAGTCGCAATCTGGCCGCGCTCGTGCCCGACCTGCCCGAAACTGCTGCAAGCACGGGTACGGTTTCTCAAAAACAGGACTCCGCCGTGACCCGACCGGCTCGACCTGTCAGACAATCACACATCTACCAGGTTCAAGTGGCGGCCTTTCGCTCGCACGACGAGGCGCAACGAGCGGCCCGGCTCTTGCACCGGGAAGGCTATGCACCCGCCATTGCCGAGGTGGCAAGAATGAAGCAAGAGTGGCATCGGGTTATTATAGGTCCCTTCTCTTCAGCCCGAAGCGCCTACGAGACCAGTGGCCAAATCAAAGAGAAGCTGCCGTTCGATCCCATTGTGACCCAAGGCCCCGCGCGCTGAAAGGACGAGGCGCCTCGCCCAGGATGAGGAAACGGGCCAACCCCTGCCCTGTTGGAGGACACGTTTACTCATTTCCACCCTGTGCTATCCAGAAGAAAAAGACGAGAGGAGAATAACCATGGCGGGGAAACTCGATGGACAGGTGGCGATTGTCACTGCTGGGGGCTCCGGGATCGGCGCAGCGTCCGCAGTCCGCTTTGCCCAGGAAGGGGCGGCGGTCATTGTCGCGGATTTGAGCGGGAAACGGGCCGAGGCAGTCACTGCCCAAATCAATGACGCGGGTGGCAAGGCGACCATGATCAAAATGGATGTTGCCGACCCGGACGGCATTCAGGCCACGATTCAACTCGCGCTGGATACCTATGGCCGTCTCGATGTCATGTTCAACAATGCCGGACTCGGGGAGTTGTCCCGGCTTGAGGACATGTCTCTCGAAAGCTGGAATCGGACGATTGCCGTTACGCTGACCGGGACCTTTCTGGGCATGAAGTACTGCCTGCCCATTATGCGGCAGCAGGCCAAGGGCGCTATCGTCAACACCGCGTCCGTGTCCGGCATAGGCGGCGACTACGGCATGTCGGCGTATAACGCGGCCAAGGCCGGGGTCATCAACCTCAGCCGCTCGGCGGCGATTGAGAACGCCCAATATAATATCCGGGTGAACTGTGTCTGCCCCGGAGCGATTAACACGCGCGCGGCGCAACTCCTGGGAGGCGACCGGGCCGACGAATTCCGCCGTCTCCAAGGCGAGGCGCATCCACTCGGCCGCATGGGAGAGCCGGAAGAAATTGCCAGTACGGTGCTGTTTCTCGCGTCTGATGAAGCCTCCTTCATCACCGGTCAGGCGCTCGCCGTGGACGGCGGCGTGACTTCACATACCGGGCTCCCGAATATGCTGAGCATCCGCGAGGGCTAGTCAGGAGCGCGTATGGACTGGGCAGCCCTGAAAGCGGTGAAAGAAGCGGACAGCCGGCAATGTGCGGCCGCGCCGCTGAGCGAGGTCACCCCGAGTATTCGTGATTTTACTCAGTTTGTGACCACACACAAACAGGAACTCGGTCTTATCCCCGCGCTCAAACGCACGGACCCGGATACGGGTCAAGCCTGGCCTGAGTTGGACATCGTTGCGCTCGCCCAAGCGTGTGACGATACGGAAGTCGGTGCCATTGGCGTGTATACCGAACCGAGCCTGTTCGGCACGTCGAGTGACGATATGCGTGCGATTTCGGAGCGAGTCACCACCCCGTTGTTGGCTCTCGATCTCGTCCTGCACGACAGCCAGCTTCATTATGCCCGGCTGTGCGGAGCGGATGCAGTTTTGCTGTGGGCCGGCGCGCTCGACGCGTCGACCTTAGCGCGTCTGATGACCACCGCCCGTTCCGTCCACGTGGTCCCCGTTGTCATGGCCCGGACATTCGACGAACTCCGTCAGGCGTTGGCGGCTGAGAGTTTCATCATCGGTCTGGCTTCTCCAAACGGAAAACTCGATACTGCCCATGTCTCGGCGCTTGCCGCTCAGGTTCCGCGGCAGAAGACCGTCATCTCGCTGGATGAACTGAGCACGCCCGAGGAAGCCGAGGCACTGCTCGGACAGGTCGATACCGCGCTTGTGAGCCATTATGTACTCGATGCGGATGACGTGGAGGGGAAACTCGCCCACCTTGTTGAGTAGTCAGCGGTTCTGTGAAGAGAATATCAACCAGATAATTTAAGATATTATTGTCCTCTGGAGGATAGTCTGTAGTTCTATTCCGTCCTGTCTCGGATACCTAGCGGAGTGGTCCGGGAATTCTCCACATCCCTTTGCATGGGATACGTTCCTGAGGAGGCATATTCCTGACCACTGGGTTATCGTTTCGCTTCGTAACGGCGAAGCATATGCAGGGAGAGTGAGGCTAGCAGATACTGTCGCGCCATCTAACAAGAGAGATATGATCCTGGGTGAGCCGGCTATTTATGATGAGAATACCGGCAACTACGTGTCTCTCGCTTACCAAGACTTGTTTATTACGGCCTCATCAATCTATTCAATCGCGGTTGTATACGACCCGGACCTCGACACCGAAAGAAGAGTTCTTCCAGGAGAACCTCTTTTCGTTCAACAAGGAGAGGTATCATGAGTCAATCGAATCAGCCTGTCAGACCAACCCCAAGTAGACCTGCTCAAGGCTCTTCTTCACCACGCAGATATCGTGAGAGTTTTGAACCAGCACAACCTCAGTCTCCGCCAAAAACCCCACCTCCACCCCCGCCACCTCGTCCGAAAAAATAGAGGGTCAACGCTGGTCCCGGTCCTCTCTGAGCAGCTTCACCACATTGACCTTTTTACGAAGCTGGACGGGTTTCGGCCATGCGGGCTCGCGATCCGTTATCACGGGCTCTTCAACCCCGAGTTCATCGGGAGCCTGCGCATAAGGAATCAGCCGAGCAACGGGCGTTTTCCGATCACAAACAACCACCGTCTCTCCCTTGCGAACCTCAGACAGGTAAGCACTCAACTTCGCCTTCAGCTCCGACACCATTACCTTTTTCATGGTCTTGCCAGGATCATGTATAGTCTCTTTGTCAAGGGAATGCGTTGCGCATCGTGTGCCAGGTTGCAGACTTTTCCGCACTATGCCATTTTCCAGAAGCACTCAGCGTCCTGATTTGACACAGAAAAAGGGAGCGACCAGATGAAGTTCGGCATGATGTATGAGATTCAGATTCCTGAGCCCCACACCCCCAATATTGTGCAAGACACCTATAAACAAGTCATCGCCCAGGTCATGCTGGCCGAGGAAATGGGCTTTGAGTATTTCTGGACGGTCGAGCATCATTTTCTCACCGAGTTTTCCTACTGTCCCGCTCCGGAGGTCTTATACGGTGCGATCTCGCAGCGGACCAAGACCATCCGGATCGGTCACGCCGTTGCGCTGCTGCCGCCCCAGTACAATCATCCGATCCGGGTGGCGGAGCGGGCCGCGGTCCTCGACCTGTTGAGCGACGGCCGGGTCGAACTCGGCACGGGGCGCTCGACCACGCTGATCGAGATGGAAGGCTTCGGCATTGATCCGGAAGAGACCAAGCCCATGTGGGAAGAAGCCGTCTCGATCATCCCGCGGATGTGGCTCGAAGACCCCTTTTCGCACGAAGGGCGGTATTTCAAGATTCCGCCCCGCTCGGTCATTCCCAAACCAGTCCAGAAACCCCATCCTCCCCTGTGGGTGGCCTGCGCCCAGCCCGCCAGTTTTACCGCAGCCGGTCAGAAAGGGATTGGCGCGCTGTGCTTTCATATCGGCCAACCCGAGGAACTCGCCCGCCGGGTGCAACTCTACCGGGAAGGCATAGAGCAGGCCGAGCCTGTTGGCGCTTTTGTGAATGACCAGGTGGCCGCCCTCGGTATCGTCCACTGCGCTGAGAGCGACAAACAGGCCCGAGAAGTGGGCGGTCCGGCCGGCGAATGGTTCCTCAATAAAACCCTCCAACTCTACCGGCCCTGGCAGGAACAGGGGACAAAGGTGCCCGATTCGTACAAGTTTGCCGTGGAGTCAGTCCGTGGGGAGCGCTCGGGCAAGTCGTTGGACGAGCTGATTGAGGGCGGGATGTTCTGCATGGGCGACCCGGATACCTGCATTCGGACGCTCAAGAAATATGAGGCAGCCGGGATTGATCAGGTGCTGTGCTTTATGCAGTTCGGTGGGATTCCACACCAGAACATTATGGATTCGATCCGCCTGTTCGGGAAATATGTGGTCCCGTATTTCCAGTCATAACGTCGCAATCTGATAGTCGTCCTCGTAAATGACATGGCCTGGCACCTCTTGGTGACACGCAACGTCTATCTGCCAGCCATTCGTCTCGACGATTGCCTTGATCCGTTCGATTTTCACAAGCATCTCTGCGCTGGTTGCTTGTTTAAACCAGGTGATCGCTTTCGGCAGGGGGTCTTCTTTGCAGAGGGGTGGATTGGGGAGATGCTCTTCAAACCAATCGACAATGTGTTGGACCTCTTCTCTTTCCTGCGGGCTGATGAGCCCTTTTTCTTTCATATGCGAGACAACAGCAAAAATGCCGCAAGGCTTGCCTGTCCTCGTGCTGTTGTAGGTCCCCTGATACCGGACGTACATGCTTCCTGTTCCTCATGCCGACCCGGCTTACAGGACCTCCGGATTGACCGGTGTAGGCGGCCGCCGGCCGCTGAGAAAGGCGGCAATGTTTTCTGCCGCCAGGGTGGCCATACGCGTCCGGGTGGCAATGCTGGCGCTGCCGACGTGGGGAACAACCAGGCAGTTGTCGAGCGTCAACAGCAGGTCGTCCGCGGGTAGCGGCTCCGGGTCGGTCACATCAAGCGCGGCTCCGGCGATGACCTTGTCCCGCAGGGCTGCATACAGGGCCTGTGCATCAACAATCGGCCCGCGCGCGGCGTTCACCAAAAAGGCGGTCTGCTTCATCTTCTTGAGTTGAGGCGTCGAGATGAGCTGGCGCGTTTCCGGACCGAGCGGAACCAGCACGACCACAAAGTCCGACTCGCTCAGCAGGGTGTCCATCTCGACCCAGGTACACCCGAGCTGCTCCTCGGCCTCTTTGTTCCGACCGCGATTATGGTAGAGCACCCGCATATCAAAGCCTTGCGCCCGCCTGGCGACTGCGGCTCCAATACGACCCAGACCGATAATGCCCAGCGTGGCATGATGAATGTCCGTCCCGAGAAAGACAAACGGACTCCACACCGGCCACTGGCCGGCGCGTACGCGACGTTCGCCTTCGCCGATACGGCGGGCGATACCCAGCATGAGCGCGAAGGTGAGGTCGGCCGTGGTTTCGGTCAGAACGCCCGGCGTGTTGGTCAAGACGATGTTGTGACGGGTCAGGGCCGGGACATCCACATTGTCATACCCGACGGCCATATTGGCGACGATCCTGAGCTGTGGCGCGTGGTCGAGCAGGTCGTCATCAATGCGTTCCGTGACCATGCTCAGCAGGGCAACAGTATCACGCAACTCGGACAGCAAGGTCTCGCGCGAAACGGCTTGCTCCGACTCCCAGACGGACAGGGTACCGCAGGTCCGTAAGGGGGCCAGCGCTGCTTCAGGAAGCTGACGGGTAACATAAATTTTTGGTGGGTCCTGAGCCATGTGCTCTTATCTATCGGAAGCACACAGGGTGGTATAGGCTCGCCTGAAATACTAGAGTAAAGGCGAAGCTGCCAGAAATCACACAGTTGAGGAGTCACGCCATGGACCAGCCCTCCGAGAAGAGCATCAAGCGCATGCGCATCTACGTTGAAAAATATATGCAGAAAACCGGGACCTCAGGCCACCCGGAGCCAGAGGTGACCGAATCGGTGATTCTGGGTCTGGCCAATAATATCGACGAGGTCGGCCGGCCGCTCTGCCCGTGTAATTTTTATCCCGACAAAAAAGCTGAGGTCGAACGCAGCCGCGAGTGGGTCTGCGCCTGTGACGAAATGAAGAAGTGGAAATACTGCCACTGCCTGCTGTTCGTGACACCCGAGGGTACACCGATTACCGAGCATCTGCCCGAAGACCACGAGGGCCGTCAAATCTACGGCCTCGTCAAGGACCCGACGCCGGGCAAGGGCCGAGAACTGGCGGACAAGGCGTAGCCGCAGACGGCCGGTCAGCGGCAATCAGCTACCGATGAAGTGGTAGGTCAACTCCAGACCGAATACCCGGCCTCGCATCAACGGCGAGAGGGTGCCGGTGGGCAGTTGAATGTCCGTCCCGAACCGCGCGTAGTCCAGCAGGTTCTTGCCGTACAGGCCGACCACCCACTGACTGTTGTCGAGGTGGATATCCACCCCGGCCTGTAACATCTTCTGCTGCCGGTTGAAGCCGGTGTTGTCGTCGTTGGTGTACTCTTTGTCGCGATAGGCGTAGGTGACACGCGAGGCGAGCCGGGCGCGGGTGCCGACGCGGAGATTGTGGAGCAGGCCCAGGCTATAGGTCCAGTGCGCGGCCCGCGGCGGTTCGAGGTCCTCGTCCTTGTCGTCCAGCTTGCCGTCCCGGTTGAGGTCGAACTTGACCTTGGTGTAGTCCGGCTCGACGTAGCCGAGCGAGCCGAGGAAGACCAAGCCGGGGGAGAGGACAACCATCCCCTCCATTTCCAGGCCCCAGAATTCGGCGTCTGCCGTATTCCGAATCACCTGTACGATATTCTGCACGGTCTGTATGGTCGGCCGGCCGTCCACAAAGATGATGACGGGCCGACCCGTGACAGGGTCCGGAGCAGGGAGGTCCTCGCCGAAAGCCAGTTCACGTTGCAGACCGTCAACGAAGTTGTAGAAGAACGATGCGTTCAGGCGAACGCGGTCGCCCCAGGTTTTCTTGACACCGATCTCGAAATTGTCGATCTGCTCTTCGTCAAACCCCTCGGTACCAAGATCGCGCGCGACCTCCAGGCCGAGCGCCTCCAGCCCGGCAATCTCCGCGTCCGACAGGCCCTGGGTCAGATCGAAAAACGAGTCGCGCAGATTATAGCCGCCGGACCGGAAGCCGCGCGTCCAGTGGGCGTAGATCAGCGTCTCGGCGTCGAGCCGATAGGTCAGCCCGACCTTGGGCGACAGACTGTTCCAGCTTGCCGAGCCCTTGAAATGGATAGGACAGTCGGGGCCATCCACCGTGTGACACCGGATATCCCTGGTGCGGAGGATATTTGTAATCTGTGCGGCTTTCTCTTCATGCGTGTAGCGCAGCCCCAGGGTCAGCATCAGCCGGTCGGTCAGGTCGTAGTCCCCGGCGGCGAACAGCCCGAACGTCTCGACATTATAGATACCGCCTCCGTTGAATTCTAAGATGTCGCCACTCGGGTCACCAAAAAGCCGCTGTTCGTGATAGTAGAGATCGTTCTGAAAATAGTAGAAGCCGGTCGTCAGGAAGAGCCGGTCGAAGAATATCCCGCTGTAGCGCACCTCGTTGCTGAACTGCTCCGCGGCCTGGGCGCCGCCGCCGTGAAAAAAGGTCAGCGGCGTCGCGTCGGTATCGCTCAGACCATCTCCCATCCCCTCGCGCCAGCCGAAGATATTGGTGATGGTCCCGTTGCCGAACGGGATGTCCCAATCCGCCCGGGCGTTAAAGAAGTTGATATAGGTCTTCAGGAAGCCCTCTTCGTTGACGGCGAAGTCGTGGCTGTCGCGCTTGAAATTGAACTGGGGATGGGACAGGCCGGCACCGTTGGTATGCGTCTGCGCCGCGGGCCCGTCTTCGTCGAGGTCCTGATATTCGTAGCGGAGCGTAAAGCGCAGCGTGTCCCAGGGCTGCCAGGTAACGACCGGCCGCAGCATCAGCGTATCCCGCGCGCCGAAGGCCTTGCCGTTGTACTCGTTCTCAAACCAGCCCTGATCCTGATTGGAATAGACCGTGAAACGGGCGCGTAGCGTCTCGGTCAGCGGGGCGTTGAATGTACCCGAGACATACATATTCGGGGCCTTGCCGCCGCCTTCAACCGCGCTGCGGACCGTAGCCTCATAGCGGTCGGTCGGGGTTTTGGTGTTGACCAAGACGGCTCCGCCCACCACGTTGCGACCGAACAGGACCCCTTGCGGGCCACGCAGGACCTCGATGCTGTCCAGATCGAAGGCGTCGTACAGCACCCCCGCGTTCGTCCCCAGGTAGATGCCGTCAACGAAGACGCCGACTGTCGGATCGATGGACGGAATCGAGCTGTTAATGCCCAGACCACGAATGGAGAAGTTCGCAAAGCCGCGCGCCAGGCCGATGTCGTCGAAAGCCACATTGGGCATGTTGATCGTCAGATCGCCGATATCGCGCAGCTTGAGAGTGTCAAGCTGTTCGGCGTCGAAGGCCGTGATCGACACGGGTACGTCCTGGATCATCGCCTCCCGCTTGAGGGCGGTGACAACCATGCCTTCCAGAGGCGTGACCTCTGTCGCCGAGGCAGATTCTTCCGAGTCGGCCCTGCCGGCGTCCGGCTGTGCATCCTGGGCGAGGGCCGGGAGGGAAGGGATGCAAACGCTCAGCGCCGTCACCATCGTCAGCGTCCGGACGGCCAGCCGCCCTGCCGTCCGGAACTTGGAGGGGTGGCTGATGAGGCGCATAGGCCCGCTAATCGCGGGCGTAATAAGCATTGTCGGGGAGCCTTCTTCCCGGTTGTACAGCGCCGCGACTCTCGGACAGGCCGTTCCACATTCGGAGTAGCTCGTCCCGAATGCTGCCGCGCTGCTCAGACGCCAGTAAAATGATACGTCAACTCCAGGCCAAAGATACGACCTTTTGCCAGAGGAGAAAAGGTGCCGCCGCCGAGTGTCGTCGGGAGCTGCGTATCACCGCCGAACAGGCTGTAGCCCAGCAGGTTCTTGCCGTACAGGCCGAGCACCCACTGGCTGTCGTTGAAGTGAAGGTCCACCCCGGCCTGCAACCGTTTCTGCTGCCGGTTGAAGCCGAGGTTATCGTCGTTCGTATACGCTTTGTCCCGGTAGGCATAGATGACCCGCGAGGCCAGCCGGATGCGGGGACTCAGTTGCAGGTCGTTCAGCAGGCCCAGGCTATAGGTCCACTTTGCGGCCCGGGGCGGTTCCAGATCCTCATCCCTGCCGTCCACTCTGCCGTCGTTGTTGAGGTCAAACTTGACTGTGGTGTAGTCCGACTCCACAAAACCGGCCGAACCGAACAGGCTCAGGCCGGGGGCCAGGACCAGGCTGCCCTCCACTTCAAAGCCGTACAGGTCCGTGTCGGCCGTATTGCGGATCACCTGTACGATATTGCCCTGCGTCACGGGTCTTCCGTCGGGGCCGATAACCGGTTCCCCGGTCGCCGGATTGAGCACCGGCAGCTCTTCGGGGAAAACCAGTTCGCGTTGCATGTCGTCGATCAGATTATAGAAAAACGCGGCGTTGAGCCGGGCACGGGTCCCGAAGGTTTTCTTGAAGCCGATCTCGAAGTTGTCGATCTGCTCTTCGTCAAAGGGACCGGGGCCGAGGTCACGCGGGTCGCCCGGCAGGCCGAGAAACGTGTCGCGCAGATTATAGCCGCCGGACCGAAAGCCACGCGTCCAGTGGGCATAGACCAGGGTGTCGTCATCGTATCGATAGCTCAGCCCGACTTTGGGCGACAGATTGGTCCAGGTTTCTTTGTCCCGGAAATGGCTGGGACAGTCCGGGCCGGTAATGATGTTGCACGGCGTTGCGCCGTTTCGGGTCAGATTGGTGATTTCGGCGTCCTTTTCCTCGTGGGTATAGCGTAGCCCCAGGGTCAGCGTCAGCCAGTCGGTCAGGTCGTAGTCCCCACTCATGAACAGCCCGAAGGTTTCGACATCCAGATTGCCGCCCCCGTTCTGCTGGATTTGCCCGAAGGCGAGGGAGCGATACTCGTGATAGCCGATGTCGTTATCGAAATAATAGAAGCCGGTCGTCAGGAACAGCCTATTGAAAAACAAGCCACTATACCGGAGTTCGTTGCTGAACTGTTCCGATTGCTGCAAGGCTCCTCCGGCAAACAGGGGCAGCGGCGTCGCGTCGATATCACTTAGCGCGGTTCCCCCCGCATCCCGCCAGCCGAAGATGTTGGTGACCGTACCGTTGCCCAACGGGACATCCCAGTCCAGGCGGGTGTTGAAAAAGTGAATTTCCGATGTGAGATAACCCTCTTCGTCAATGGCGAAGTCGTGACTGTCGCGGTCGTAGTTGGCAAAGGGATTGGACCGACCGGAACCGTCGGTATGGTTCTGGGCCGCGGGTCCATCGCCGTCGAGGTCCTGATATTCATAGCGGAGCGTCAGGCGCAGCGTATCCGTGGGCTCCCAGGAGATGACCGGTCGCAGCATGATGGTGTCCTGCACGCCGAACGCCTTACCGGTATGTTCATTTTCGAACCAGCCCTGATCCTGATTGGAATACACGCTGAAGCGGGCCCCCAGGGTCTCGGTCAGCGGCGCGTTCAGCGTGCCCGCGACGTAGACGTTGGGCGCCTTGCCGCCGCCTTCCACTGCGCTGCGCACCGTGGCTTCGTAGCGGTCGGTCGGTGTTCTGGTGTTGAGCAGGACTGCGCCGCCAACAACGTTGCGACCGAACAGCACGCCCTGCGGGCCGCGCAGAACCTCGACCGCCTCCAGGTCGAAGGTGTCGTACAGCATCGTCGCATTTGATCCCATATACACGCCGTCGATGAAGACACCGACCGTCGGATCGATACCCGGAATCGAACTGTTGATGCCCAACCCGCGAATGGAGAAGTTCGCAATCCCGCGTGCCGTGCCGGCATCGTCCAGGGAGACGTTCGGCATGCGGATGGACAGATTGGTCAGGTCGCGCACCTTGAGCGCGTCAAGCTGTTCGGCGTCGAAGGCGGTGACCGCCACCGGCACATCCTGGAGCAGTTGTTCCCGTTTTTGGGCGGTCACCACAATATCGTCCAACATCGTGGCGCTCGCCACTTCTTCTTCCGGCTCGGCCTCCTGGGCTGTGGCCGGGAGCGGGGAAAAACCGACACCCACTCCCACAACGCCGCTCAGGATAAGGGCGACGAACAGAGTGGCCGGCCGGAATACGGACGTTCCATCGATAACACTCATAAATCCTCCGATCTCATATGGAAATCAGCTCTTCTACCGTGCCGATTTCAGACGCCAGTAAAATGATACGTCAACTCCAGGCCATACGTCCGGCCTTTTGCCAACGGCGAGAAGGTATTGTTTATGGCGTTCGTGAGGTGTCTGACCTGATCCAGCAGGTTCTTGCCGTACAGGCCGACCACCCACTGACTGTCGTTGAGGTGGATATCCACACCAGCCTCCAGCATTTTCACCTGCCGGCCGAAGCCGCGATTGTCGTCAGTGGTGTAGATTTTGTCCCGATAGGAATAATTGATGCGCGAGTCGAGTCGGTAGCGGCTGCCGACATCCAGCGTATGGAGCAGACCCAGGCTATACGTCCAGGTCGGCGCACGCGGCGGTTCCAGGTCCTCGTCTTTTCCGTCTACTATGGAGTCGCCGGTCAGGTCGAACCTGACCTCGGTATACTCCGTATCGATATAGCCCAGTGATGCCAGCAGCAGGAAGTCCTGGGTCAGCATGAAAGAGCCTTCCAGTTCAAGACCGAAGATGTCGGTGTCCGCGGTGTTGCGCACCACCTGGGCGAAGCTCCCGTCGGGCGTATCGATCAGCACCTCGCGCTGCATATCTTCGATCTGACTGAAGAAAACAGCGCCACTCAGACGGGCGCGCCCGCCGATGGTGCTTTTGAAGCCCAGTTCGTAATTGTCGATCTGCTCTTCATCGGTCGGGCCGGGGCCAACGTCGGGATGGTTATTGCGCAGATTATAGCCGCCCGACCGGAAGCCGCGCGTCCAGTGCACATAGACCTGGGTATGCCTTGCGGGCCGGTAGGTCAGCCCAACCTTGGGCGACAGGGTGTGCCAGCTATCCTTGTCCTTGAAATTACTCGGGCAGGCCGGACCGTGCACGATATTACACGTCGTCAGGTCCAGAGCAATGGTCGTCACGTCGACTTCCTTCTCCTCATAGCTGAAGCGCAGCCCGGTATTCAGCGTCAGCCAGTCGGTCAGGTCGTAGTCCCCTGCCATGAACACCCCGAACGTGTCCACACCGTACAGGCCACCACCATTCTGTATTCTGGCCCTGCCCATGGCGTCATCCGTCAGCTTCCGCCGCTCGTGATAGTCGATCGCGTTCGTGAAATAATACAAGCCGGTGGCCAGGTGCAGGCGGTCAAAAAACACGCCGTTGTAGCGCAGTTCGTTGCTGAACTGTTCTGCGCGGAGCAGGGTCTCGAAAGTACGTATGCTGACTACGGGAGCCAACACGGAACTCAGGGCGTCGGCCTGCGCGTCCCGCCAGCCGAAGATGTTGGTCACGGTCCCGTTGCCCAACGCTACGTCCCAGTCCAGTCGGGCGTTCAGAAAATGAATCTTGGTGTCCAGGAAGCCGTCGTTGCTGACGGAGAAGTCGTGACTCTGACGGTCGTAGCTATTGATATCCTGAATGGGTGCACCGTCGCCGTCGAGATCCTGATACTCATAGCGGACTGTCAGGCTCAGTATATCCAGCGGTTGCCAGGAGAGGACCGGTCGCAGCATGATGGTGTCCTGCGCGCCGAACGCCCGGTCGTCGTATTCGTTCTCGAACCAGCCCTGATCCTGATTGGAATACACGGTGAAGCGGGCCGCCAGGGTCTCGGTCAGCGGGGCGTTGAGCGTACCCGACACATACATATTGGGCGCCTTCCCGCCGCCTTCCACAGAAGTGCGCAGCCGCGCTTCATAGCGATCGGTCGGAGCCTTGGTGTTGAGCAGGACCGCCCCGCCCACGACGTTACGGCCAAACAGCACGCCCTGCGGCCCGCGCAGGACTTCAATGCCCTCCAGGTCGAAGGCGTCATACAGCACCATCGCATTCGTCCCCATATACACGCCGTCAACGAACACGCCGACCGTCGGGTCAATCGTCGGAATCGAGCTGTTGATACCCAGGCCGCGGATCGAAAAATTCGCCGTTCCACGTGAGGTGCCGATTTCATCGAAGCTCACATTGGGGATGCCAACCGTCAGGTCGCCCAGGTCGCGTACCTTGAGCGTGTCAAGCTGGTCGGCGTCAAGGGCGGTGATGGACACCGGCACGTCCTGGATCGACTGCTCGCGTTTCTGGGCAGTCACGACGACATCATCGAGCAGCAGAGCACCTTCGGAGGCGTCGTCTGCGGATTCGGGAGAATCCTGGGCATGTACCGTCGCCGGCAGCACGACCGCCCCCAGCAGCAGGACGACGGTGAGCACGACCGCATACAGACCGACGGGTGGCGAATGATGTTCATCCGCCGCGTCGATAGCGTCTATAATTTCCTCTGTTTGCATGCACATATGAAGAGAACTATCCGAAAGGTCGGCAGTATTTCAGTTTGAAAAATTATGACCGGGAAAAGCAACAGCTTCTCTGCACTATCCCTATGATGCATACTGCTTGCATCTTAAGGATGCCTAGCCGAGCACGGCTTGCCTGTCAATATTCCCTCCCCTCACATCTCCATCAGGCGCTTGTAAAGTAGCAGGTCAGTTGCAGGCCATATACCCGGCCCTTTGACAACGGCGAGAAAGCGCCCCCGAGCCCATTGATGCCGTGCTTGACCTGGCCCAGCAGATTCTTGCCATACAGGCTGACCACCCACTGGCCGTCGTTGATATGCAGGTCCACACCGGCCTTCAGCAGTTTCAACTGTCGGTTGAAACCGAGATTGCTGTCGGTGTTGTATTCCTTGTCCCGGTAGGCGTAATTGACCCGAGAGACCAACCTGTAGCGGTTGCCGATATCCAGCGTGTGCAGCAGACCCAGGCTGTACGTCCAGGTCGGCGCGCGCGGCGGCTTCAGGTTCTTGTCTTTCCGGTCCACCGCGCCATCGCGGTTCAGGTCGAATTTCACCTCTGTATATTCCGTGTCGATATAGCCCAGCGCAGCTCGCAGCATGAGGTCTTGAGTCAGCACAAGAGAGCCTGCGAATTCGAGACCGAGAATGTCGGTGTCCGCGGTGTTGCGCACCACCTGGGCGAAGCCTCCGTCGGGCAGGCCAAACGCGACCTCGCGTTGCATGTCTTCGACCTGACTGAAGAAAATAGCGCCACTGAGACGGGCGCGCCCGCCGAGGGTGCTTTTGAAACCCAGTTCGTAATTGTCAACCTGCTCTTCGTCAAAGGGGCCGGGGCCGATATCGGGATGGGTGTTGCGTAGATTATAGCCGCCGGAACGAAAGCCACGCGTCCAGTGGGCATAGAGCAGGGTGTCGTCATCGTATCGATAGCTCATTCCGACCTTGGGCGACAGATTGGTCCAGGTTTCTTTGTCCCGGAAATCGCTCGGGCAGGCCGGACCATGCACGATATTGCACGGCATGAGGTCCAAGACGATGGTGGTGACATCGGCTTCCTTTTCTTCACGGGAGTAACGCAGCCCGGCGTTCAATGTCAGCCAGTTGGTCAGGTCGTAATCCCCGGCCATGAACACTCCCAGCGTGTCCACCTCGTACAGGCCACCACCGTTCTGCACTCTGGCTCTGCCTGGGGGATCGTTTGTCAATTTCCGTCGCTCATGGTAATCGCTCGCATTGGTAAAATAGTACAATCCGGTGACCAGTTGCAGGCGATCGAAAAACACACCGGTGTAGCGCAGCTCGTTGCTGAACTGTTCCGCGCGCAGCAGGGTCTCCAAGTTGCGCAGGGCAGTCGTAGAAGCCAATTCATCCACGGAGCTCAGGGCGTCGGCCTGTACGTCCCGCCAGCCGAAGATATTGGTCACGGTCCCGTTGCCCAACGGCACGTCCCAGTCCAGTCTCGTACTCAAAACGTGGGTCCTAGCGTCCAGGAAGCCATCGTTGTTGACGGAGAAGTCATGACTCCGACGGTCAAAGCGGACGGTGTTCTGAACCGCGGCGCCATCGCCGTCGCGGTCCTGATACTCGTAGCGGAGCGTCAGACTCAACGTGTCCAGAGGTTGCCAGGAGAGGGCCGGCCGCAGCATGATGGTGTCCTGCGCGCCGAACGCCCGGGCGTCGTATTCATTCTCGAACCAGCCCTGATCCTGATTGGAATATACCGTGAAACGGGCGCGCAGGGTGTCGGTCAGCGGGGCGTTGAGTGTGCCCGACACATATATATTAGGGGCCTTCCCGCCGCCTTCCACGGCACTGCGTACCCGCGCTTCATACTGGTCAGTTGGTGCCTTGGTGTTCAGCAGGACCGCCCCGCCCACCACGTTGCGACCAAACAGGACGCCCTGTGGGCCACGTAATACCTCTATACCTTCAAGGTCGAAGGCGTCGTACAGCACCATCGCGTTGGTCCCCATATACACGCCATCAACAAACACACCGACTGTCGGGTCAATCGTCGGAATCGAACTGTTGATGCCCAGACCGCGTATTGAAAAATTCGCCGTCCCGCGTGAGGTGCCAATCTCATCGAGCCCGACATTGGGGATGCCAACCGTCAGATCACCCAGGTCACGTACCTTGAGAGTCTCAAGCTGGTCGGCGTCGAAGGCGGTAATCGGTAGCGGTACGTCTTGGATCAGTTGCTCCCGCTTCTGAGCAGTCACAAGGATATCTTTCAGTCGCGTGACCCCTCTCTCGGGGTCAGGTTTGCCGAAATTCTGAGCCTGTATTGGCGCTGGCAATGTGGCAGCTCCCAGCAGCAGGAAGACACCGAGCGAGATCAGACGCAGGCCGACGCGCCTTGAAGTAAGGCTCACTCGGAAGGAAGCGCTTCTCTCCACACTCATATGAGAGGTCAATCGCCGCGTGCCTTGCGCCTAATCAGCGGCCTAGTATAGCATGCGCTCGAATCTCACAAAGGAGGACAGCAGATATGCAAGTTGGATATTTCGCGATTGGCATTGGGCTGGGAGCAGACCCGGAGGTGGTCAGCGTGACGGCGCAGACCGCTGAGCAAGCAGGCTTTCATTCCCTCTGGGCGCCCGAACACGTAGTTTTACTCGACCAGTACACCTCAAAATACCCGTATTCAGCCGACGGTCGGCTGCCCATGCCAACCACGCAGATCGATATTCTCGATCCCTTTGCCGCGCTGACGTATGCCGCCGCACAGACCAAAACGATCCGCCTGGGAACCGGCATTTGCCTGGTGCCCGAGCGCAATCCGGTCGTCACCGCAAAAGAAGTCGCCAGTCTGGATAAACTGTCGGGTGGACGGTTCGACTTCGGCGTGGGTGTGGGCTGGCTGGCGGAAGAATTCACCGCGGTGGGCGTCCCCTGGGAACGCCGGGCGCAACGTACGCGTGAGTATCTCAAGGTTATGAAAATGCTGTGGACCGAGGAAGAGTCGGAGTTCAGCGGCGAGTTTTGCAGCTTCCCCAAAGTCCGCTCCTATCCCAAGCCCGTCCAGACCCCGCATCCGCCGATTATTTTCGGGGGCGAGAGCAAACCCGCTCTGCGGCGCGTTGGGGAGGTCGGCGATGGCTGGTTTGGGGTGAACGTCACACCCGAGGCGGCCAAGGAGCATATCGAGCGGATGCAAGGCTATGCCGAGGCGGCCGGACGCGACCACAGTCAGTTTCACTATGCCGTCTCCACGGGTATTGGCATGCCGATTACCCTGGATGAGGTCAAACAGTTCCGCGACCTGGGCGTGCATCAGATTATTGTTGGCGGATTTCCCGAAAGCGCGGATGCCGTCAAGAGCGATATAGAGAAGCTGGCCGAACAGGTTGTGGTGCCGGCGGCGAGCCTGTAATCGACGGCCTGGAGCGAGCCACCCACTGACTCGCTCCGGCCGAGCGGACTAATGAGAATAACGGAGACTATCCCACTACACTTCCAAAACGTAGCCGAAGCCGCGGACTTCTGGGACGACCACGACTTGACCGATTATTGGGACCTGACCAGGGAAGCTGACTTTGAAGTGGATATTCAGCGGCGAGTGTTCCTCACCGTGCTAGAGCCAGAATTGGCAAAGAAGCTGACAGCCTATGCCCATCGACAGGGGGTCTCGACCGAGACGCTTATCAACGTGTGGTTGACGGAAAAAGTGGACGAGGCGGGACAGCATAAATGAGGCACCGCAGCGCTTGAGAGGAGAAACACGATGAGCCGACTGTACGGCGAGCGGCACCGCGCCCTGCAAGACCGGTTTGAAACGCGCAAGCTGGCGGACCGGGTGGAAGAGGCCGTGGTCAAGACCGCAATCGGCAAGGGCGATACAGCCTTTATCGAGTCGCGGGATATGTTTTTCCTCTCAAGCATTGACCATCAGGGCCGGCCCACGGTCTCATATAAAGGCGGCGACCCCGGCTTTGTCAGAGTGATTGACGAGCAGACGATCGTATTCCCCAGCTATGACGGCAACGGCATGTTTTTCTCGATGGGGAATATCGCGGGCAATGCCGAAGTCGGCCTGTTGTTCATCGACTTTGAGACGCCGAACCGGGTCCGTCTACAGGGCCGGGCAAGCGTCTCGGCCGATGACCCGCTGATGGCCGAATACAAGGAGGCCGAGCTGATCGTGCGGGTGCAGGTGTCCGAAATCTGGACCAACTGTCCCCGTTATGTCCATCGCTACCAGAAAGTTGCTCCGTCCCGGTACGTTCCGCGAGCGGCGTGTGACACCCCGCTCGCGGAATGGAAACGGATCGACATGCTCCAGGATGTCCTGCCGCCGAAAGATCAGGGCCGGACGGAAAAGGCGGGCGGCACCATCTCCATGCAGGAGTGGGCGGAAAACGCCAGGGCCGGTAAAGGCTAACGCGTTTCACGAGGCAATATAGCCGCAATGCGGGCGGTGGGGCTTAACCATCGGGCCTGCGCCAGTTGTTAAGGCGTACCAAGACCGTTACCCTCCCCATCATACAGGCCCTTTCGCAATAAATTAGATCAGGAAAAGGGATATATCGATGCCGGGAGACTCCAAGAGCAGCAGAGGAACACCTTCCGTCTCAACGGAGAGCGAGAAAGAGTTAGGAGCGGACAATGGCCTCCAGATGGCGCCCGAGCTGATGCTCAACCTCGCCCGCAAGGCCGCGGATATATTGGTAGAGCGGAATGAGCGCTTGCCTGGAGAAGATGCCTGGGAGGGGGATTTTCGGCAGGGACTTGAGGAGGAATTGCTGAAGGACCCGCCCGAGGACGGTCGCCCGGCGGCGGAGGTCCTTGAACAGGTCGCACGTGAGATCCTCCCGTTCGCGACGCGCCTGGATCATCCGCGTTGCTTCGCGTTTATCCCGTCGTCGCCTACTTGGCCGAGTGTGTTGGCCGACTTCATGGCCGCCGGATATAATATCAACACCGTCACCTGGCTGGTCGCGAGTGGTCCGAGCCAGCTTGAGTTGGTCGTCATCGACTGGTTTCGGCGCTGGCTCGACTATCCCGAGAGCGCCGGCGGGCTTTTCACGAGCGGGG
Source organism: Candidatus Binatia bacterium (assembly GCA_022820725.1). Lineage (GTDB taxonomy): Bacteria > Desulfobacterota > Binatia > Bin18 > Bin18 > Bin18. The sequence continues at coordinate 56,860 of JAJEFA010000011.1, read as the reverse complement.
GTGCGGCTGCCAGCCTTGACGCTCTCGTTGCTGCCCGGGAGGCGGCCGGCCACCCTGAGCGCGCGACCGTGTATATGAGTGACCAGAGCCATAGCGTACTCCGCCGCGCGGCAATGATTATCGGTGTCCGACCGGAGTGTATTCGCATGGTTCCGAGCGACCCGTGCACCCGTCTGGACATGGAGGCACTCACGCGTGCCGTGACTGAGGACCGCGCTGCGGGGTTCAGTCCCATCGCGGTGTGCGCCAACGCCGGGGCGGCCAGCACCGGGGCTATTGATCCGCTTGAAGCCATGGCGGACTTCTGTGAGGCGGAAGGAATCTGGCTACACGTTGACGCCGCATACGGTGGCTTCGCGATCGTGACCGAACAGGGCAAAGGGCTCTTGCATGGAATTGAGCGCGCCGATTCGATCGGGCTGGACGCGCACAAGTGGTTCTTTCAGCCCTACGAGGCGGGCTGCCTGCTGGTGAAGGACGGCCGCACGCTTGAGCACGCGTTCGAGGTCCATCACGATGTTCTCCAGGATACGATATGGGGCGCGGACCATCCCAATTTCGCGGATCGCGGCTTGCAACTGAGTCGCTCGCTTCGGGCTTTGAAGGTCTGGATGTCGGTCCAGACCTTCGGGCTGGGCGCGTTTCGGCGAGCGGTATTAAAGGGGATGGAGTTGGCCGACCGGGCCGAGGCGTACGTCCGGGAGAGCCCGACCCTGGAGATATTGACCCCCGTATCGCTGGGAATCGTATGTTTCCGGATCAACCCCACGGGTACCGACCTCGACGAGAAAGTCCTGGAAGAGATCAACAGAAATGTGCTCGCCCGGGTCTTTTGGGAAGATCGCGCGCTCATGTCATCAACGCTCGTCGGAAAAATGTTTTCGCTCAGGCTGTGCATCCTCAACCACACCACGACCTGGAACGATGTGCGTGAGACCCTGGAGGCTACTGAGCGCTTCGGGCAGGAGGCAGTATCGCCGTGAGTCAATCACCCTCCCCCACGGACTCCAGGCGCTGGAAGGTTCCCGAGCCGCTGGCCGTGGCCGAGGTTCGCATGGCCGACGGGGCCCCTATCATCCTGAGACGGCACGGCAACCCGGCAGGGCCGCGGCTCGTCCTCAGCCACGCCAACGGATTTTCTGCTGATGCGTATTTTCCGTTCTGGTCGCTGCTTATCGACCGGTTCGATGTCGTTCTGTACGATCTTCGTAACCACGGCTGGAACCCGACCGGCGAGCAACAAGCGCATACTATCCCCACCTTCGTACAGGACGTCGCGTCCATTGCACGGGGCATCGATCAGCACTTCGGTGTAAAACCGAAAATCGGCATTTTTCACTCGGTATCGGCACAGACGGCGGTCCTGCAAGCGGCGGAGCGAGCGGCGTTCTCGGCCCTGGTGTTGTTCGACCCGGTCCTCTGCCCGCCCGGTCGTCCCCCACAACACCTGAAGAAACTGGAGGCCACAATGCTCCAGCTCGGCAAGGCGGCCCGGAAGCGTCAGGAACGCTTCGCAACGCTGGAAGAGTTCGCCGAACGTCTCCGTCGCGCGCCTCCCTTCAAGCTCTTGCGGCCCGGCGTGGCGGACCTTATCGCGCGGACGACGCTCCGTCGGGACGCCGACGGAACGGGGTACGAATTACGTTGCCCGCGCGAATACGAAGCGCAGATATCCGAGGAGGGCTATCAATGGGCGCGTGCCGTAAACCTTGACCGTCTCTCCTGTCCCACCAAGGCCATCGGCGCCGACCCCACCCAGCCGTTCTCGTTTTTGCCGAGTGTGGACCTGAGCGATCTCATCATTCTCGACTACGACTTTATCCCCGATACGACCCATTTTCTCCAACTTGAGCAGCCGGAGATGTGCGTCTTCCTGATGCTCGAGTTTCTTGAGCCTCACCTGGCAGCCCTTTCCGGTGGGAGCTGAGCCTGGCGGTTTGGCGTAGACCGAGTGGGCTCACGCAGCAAGTCACAGGTGACGAAGCCCTCACGATGGCCGGGCTTTCGTCTGCTCTTCCGTCATCCGCCGGAGCGTTTCGACCTCCCGAGACAGCTCTTGCTGACGGCGGGAGATCGAGAGGGGAAGCTGAGTTTTTGCCCCGTATGATGGCGCACCCGACCTTTCTCCTGGTATATATGTCCATACTACGAAGCAGGGGAGACGCCTCATGGCTACAGAGAGAGAAACGTTACGAGCCCTTAAGGGGCTCTCGCCAACAGCATTAGAGCGAGTAAAGGAACTGGCTCTCTCCCTTAGGGCAGACCAGGGAGTCAAACGCCCTTCTTCCTCAGAAAGGGAGATTGCAAGAAAACAGATGTCAGCGATCAAGAAATGGGAAGGGAAAGGCAGAGGGCAAGGGTTCTCCGGGAGGGAGCATGATCGGATCCTGTACGGAGGGGGTCAGTGATCTTTGTCGATACTGGAGCATGGTTTGCGTTGGCAGTACAAAATGATCCGGATCATGAAGCAGCAGTTGCCTGGTTAAGACAGAATCGAACTCCACTGATCACAACAGACTATATCCTTGCAGAAACGGTTACGCTGTTACGAATGCGAGACAAAACGCTGCGCGGTCACCGCCTTGCCGTTCGTATTGCAACAACGATCCGTCGAGAGGAAGCGACCATTTTGGAGAAAGTCACAGACGAGGATATTGATAATGCCCTCAGGATTTTTCGGACATACCGTGATCATCTCTTTAGTTTTGTAGATTGTACCAGTTTTGCCGCCATGGAACGGCTCAATGTGCATCGGGCGTTTGCCTTTGATCGTCACTTTGATGAATATCCCGGCATCGTAAGACTCCCCCATTCCGTATAGTCTCCACTCAGATTTAGGCCGGGATATGAACACTGAAGAGCTAAGGAGAACAAGCGAGAAAGCCTGCCTCAACGCAGCAAGCCGCAGGTGACGGAACCCTCACGACGATTCTGTATTCGTCTTCTCTTCCGTCATTCGCCGGAGCGTTTCAACCTCTCGGGACAGCTCTTGCTGACGGCGGGAGATCGAAAGCGCATACAGAAAAATCACAATCCACACAACGCTGAACGCGGCAAACAGATACGGCATGTCTTTTCCTTTGCTATGAGGCCGCCACCACGTGCTGACGCAGGGCTCTGATTTCGTCGTGCAGATGCAGGCTGCGCACCCTGAGCCGCAACAACCACGTAAACACACACACAAACGCCCCGGTACACACCAGCAGCGTCCAGGCCATTTCCGGCGCCATCTGTTCGACCTTGGGGTGGATGCCGCGCCAGAGACGGATGGAAATATAGATCAGCGGGATATCGATTACGCCAACGATGCCCAGGACAGCGGCATATCGCGCAACCGTCTCGGTATCTCCGGCAAAAACACGCAGCAGAACATAGGCGGCATAAATCAGCCATAACACCAGCGTCATGGTGAGACGGGGGTCCCAGGTCCACCACACACCCCAGATCGGCCGCGCCCAGAGAGGACCGGTCAGCAGGACGAGCGAACAGAACACCATGCCGAGTTCGGCTGCGGCCCGGGCCAGCAGGTCAGCCGACCGCTTGCCTTGCCATAGGAAAGCCGCACTCGCCCCGGCCACGATAAAGAAGCCGAGAAACGCCATCCAGGCTGACGGCAGATGGAAATAAAAAATCCGTTGTACCTCGCCTTGCACCCGCTCGTTGGGGACGTACAGAAAAACCATGGCCAGGGCTGCCAGCATCGCCACGCACGTCAGCCACGGCAGGAAAGAGTCAACCAGACCGGAATGGGTAGTCACTGTTTTCATACGCCAACAGATAGAGGGAGCGCCCCCCTCCCTAGCCCTCCCCCTCAGAGGGGGCGGGAATGTGTGCTCCCTCTCCCCTGGAGGGAGAGGGCTGGGGTGAGGGGGAAAGGCAAACTGAACCGCTCCCGAAACAGGCTCTTCGCTCTCTCTGTCTCTATCCTTCTCTCTATCTCCATCTTCATTCTTGCACAACAAAACCAAACGCCAGCCAGCCGGTCACCACAAAAATAACATCAAATGCAATCAGGATACGAAACCACGTCCCCGTCCAGACTTCTCCGGCCAGAAGTGCTCCGGTGACGTTCACCGCCGCAATGAAAAGAGGAACCAGGAGGGGCAGGAGCATGAGCGGCAGGATAATTTCCCGTGCGCGCGTCCGCACGGCAATCGCGGCACACAGCGTTCCCAGCGCTGAGAAGCCTACAATACCGCAGAGCAGAACGAGCGGTAGCCCAAGCAGAGAAACCGAGAAGGGCAGACCGAGCAGCGCAAGTGTGAGCGGTGCTACAACGGCTTCTACTATAGCCAGAAAACAGACGTTACTCAGGAATTTTGCAAAAAACACCTGACCGGGATCGATCGGACAGAGCAGGAGACCGGCAAAGCAGTTGCGTTCCTGTTCAAGAATGAACGCGCGCTGGATGCTCAGCATGCCGGCAAAAACGAGGGCGACCCAGAGCAGGGCGGAACCGAAGGCGGGCTGGTGCAGTTGCTCCGGAGTGAGGGCAAAGACAAACACCAGGATAATCAGCAGGGCCAGGACCAGCAGAGAGGACACCCGCTCTTTGGTGCGCAGTTCCAGGAGAAGATCTTTCCAAAGAATCGCCCACATGGGACCGCCTAGCGCGTGTACGCGGTATAGAACTCTATAAACTCTTGCGGAGACGGGAGGGCCGCATCGGATTGCCAGGCAATCCGTCCACGGTGCAGGATGAGGGCGCGGGTACACAGCTCCCGACTGCGCTCAAAATCGTGCGAGGTCAGCATGACGGTTTTTCCCCGGTCTTTTGCCTGAGCCAGGGTGGCATGCAGGGTCGAGAGCCCCCTGGGATCGAGTCCGGCATCGGGCTCGTCAAGGAGGAAAAGGTCAGGAGCATGTAAAAGCGCACGCGCCAAACTGAGGCGCTGTTCCATCCCACGCGAGAAATAACGGACCGGCATCGTCCGCCAGTCCTGGAGGCCGACGGATTCCAATTGTTGAGCAATCCGGTCTTTGAGGTTCGGGACCTGATAAGCCTTCCCGTAAAAGGTGAGGTTCTCTTCCGGGGTAAGGTCCGGATACAGATAGCTCTCGTGTCCGAGAAAGCCGATTTTTCGTCGGACCGTCAGCTCGGAAGAAGCGAAACCAAAGAGGGTCAGCCGGCCTGCGGTGGGTGTCAGCAGCGTCGCCAAGAGCCGCAACAGCGTGGTCTTGCCGGCCCCGTTCGGACCAAATATGCCGACCACCTCGGCGGGGGCAATGCGACACGATATGTCATTGAGAACCGGCGTCCACGCAAAGGTCTTGCGGAGATTTCGCGCCTCAACAACCCAAGAGGTCTGTTGGGTCGGTTGAGTCATTTGGGTCCTTTGAGTCCTTTGAGTCCTTAGGGTCCTTTGGGTCGGGACTCAACCGACTCCATAGACCCAATAGACTCAACCGACTCCATAGACTCAACCGACTCCATAGACCCGGTGAGCCGGTCGAGCTGAGTGAGCGCTTCAATGGCTCGCGCTTCGTATTTCTGCCGTATGAATTGATAATCTTCGTCCGTGAGCTTGCCCATTTGTTTGTCAAATTCCGCTTCTCTAATGGCGGCATAGGCGGCCGCTTTTTGTTTTTCCCAGCGGACGATGTGCTCTGCGGCCGGGAGGGGCCGGACGGACTCTGTTTGGGCGGCCAGTAAGGGCCAGGCAACCAGGATGGCAATCAGCCCGACCAAAACGATACCGGCGGCATACAGCACGAAGGTCATGGCTCTCCGTTTAGCTCTCGAACGTCTCAAGCTCTTTTTTGAGGCGTTCCTGATACGGGTCTGTTGGTACGGAGGTGGTTGGAGACGATGCCGCTTGGACCGAAGAACGATTTTTTGTCCAGCGGCGCGCAATCAAGCCAATACCGACCGCACCAATCAGGATAACCAGAAAAGGCGTGATCCAGGCAGCCAGATTAAAGCCCGCTGCCGTTGGTGCGGACAGCACTTTTTCTCCATAGCGCGTCACAAAAGAGGCCAGAATGGCTTCGCGGGATGCGCCTTGTTCAAGCTGTTCGGCAATCTGCTCTTTGGCCGGAATGGCAAAGCTACACTGCAAGTGATTACAGCTGTGCACGGTCAGGCCACAGCTACACTGGCAGGTGAGCGCGGCCTCCATCTCCTGATTCGTCGGAGGTACAGCCCGGGCCACGGGGCCAACCCAACAGACCCAGCAGACCCAACAGACCCAGCAGACCAACAGGCGTCTATTCCGCAACGGCTTGCCCTCGTATGTCCGCCGATGCCCGCGCCAGGGCAAGGGCTTGTCGCTCGGCCGGATTCGGAGCCATGATGACGCAGGTGCCCAGAATCAGGATGAGCCCCCCAATCCAAATCCAGGACACCAACGGATTAATGAAGACCTGAAAGGTTGCCAGGCCCGACGGCTCATCGTAGCTGCCGAGGACCAGGTAGAGGTCCTCCACCAGGGTCGGTCGAATATCGACCTCGGTGGTGGGCTGGTTCTGCTTTTTGTAGAAGCGTTTTTCCGGATGCATGGTATCGATCTGCTGTCCGTCGACCAGCACCCGAACCGTGGCAACCTGGGCGGCAATATGCGCATCGTCCCGTTCCGTGATCCCCGTGTAGAGGAGGGTATAGCGACCCACCTCGAAAGATTGCTCCGTACTCACGGTGATTTGTTTTTCAATGGTGAAGAGCGCACCCGCTACCCCGAAAAAAATCAGGACCACCCCAACATGCACAATATAGCCGCCGTACCGGCGTGGGTTTTTACCGACCAGCCGACCCAGGGCCTGAGGCGGGCTTTCATGCAGCATCACCTGTCGGGCGCGTGTCCCACGGGAGAATTCAGCCAGGATACCGGCCAGGACAAATCCGGCCAGAGAGAAAATCACGACTGCGTAGTAATTGCGGTAGCCCAACACAAAAAGCAGGCTGCCCAGAGCCAGTCCGACCACAAGCGGAATGGTAAACTGCCGTCTGAGGCTGCTCCAGCTTGCCCGCCGCCAGGCAATAATCGGCCCGACCCCGGTCAGGAACAATAACATCACCCCGAGCGGACCGTTCACCTGATTGAAGAACGGCGGACCGACCGTAATTTTTACGCCCCGGACCCACTCGGACAGGATAGGGAAAATGGTTCCCCAGAACGTGGCAAAGGCCAGACCGACGAGGATGAGATTATTAAACAGGAAGGCCGCCTCGCGGGACAACAGGGAGTCGAACTCATTTTCACTCTTCAGGTCCGGCAGACGATAGAGCAGCAGTCCGATTGAAACGACCAGGATGAAGGCCAGAAAAGTCAGGAAATACGGCCCCAAGCCGGACTGGGTAAAAGAGTGGACGGACGAGATCACCCCGCTGCGCGTCAGGAAGGTGCCGAAAATCGTCAGTACAAAGGTCAGGATGACCAAGGTCATATTCCAGACCTTGAGCATGTCTTTCTTTTCCTGGATCATGACCGAGTGGAGATAGGCGGTGGCGGTAAACCAGGGCATAATCGCCGCATTCTCAACCGGGTCCCACGCCCAGTAGCCACCCCAACCCAGCACTTCATAGGCCCAGCGGCCGCCCAGCAAATTGCCCAAAGACAGAAAAAACCAGGAGGTCAGGGCCCAACGGCGGGTGGTCCTGATCCATACGTCGCCCAGTTTCCCGGTGGCCAGGGCGGCCAGGGCAAAGGCGAACGGGACGGACGCGCTGATAAAGCCGAGGTACAGGGCCGGAGGATGAATGGTCATCCAGTAGTTCTGGAGTAAGGGGTTGAGATCCGAGCCTTCGTCCGGGATGAAAGACAGCCGTTCAAACGGTGGAGTAATGAAACACAACAGGCCGAGAAAAAATAAGGCAATGGTCATGAGCGTCGCCGTCACATACGGCATCAGTTCCTGGTTTCTGGTCCGGTTCTGGAAGAGGACGATCGCAGTAAAAAAACAGTGAATCAGCGTCCAAAACAGGAGGGAGCCCTTTTGCCCGCCCCAAAACGCGGCGACCGTGTAATGCAGAGGGAGGGTGGAGCTGGAATAGCTTGCGACGTATTCGACATTAAAATCCCGCGTCAGCAGGGCGTGCAGCAGGACGATTGACGCCACAACCACGCAGCCGCCGACCGCGTAGGCAGCCTGGGTTCCGCTGGCAATCCACGCCGTCCTCCGCGTCCGGACGCCCCACAGGCTGGTCACAATGGCGTAGACGGCTAATACGCTCGCAAGATAGAGGGCAAGGGTACCAAGATGGGTCATGGATAAACTGCTCTATAGAGGATCGGACGAACAGCGGAAAAATTGGGACCGCGGTCGCTCGGTGCCGAGGAAGTGCTCAGCCATCAGCTTGCTTGGAGTCGCTTTTCGATTTCGGGCTCATACTTTGATGGACAGCTCGTCATGATCGTCGACGCAACGAGTTGCTGGTCCGGCGTATACAGGCCCTCGACAATCACGTCTCGACCCTCTGCAAACATATCCGGCAAAATCCCCTGATAGGAGACCGCAACCCCCGGCGGGAGAGCGCCGACGGGAATCGTGCCCGGTTCAATGGGCATCAGTCTGAAAGTCAGAGTGAGGGCGGCCGGGTCCCACTGGATAGAGCCATCCTGCACCCGCCCGGCAACCCGGACATCGGTATTGGCCAGCGTCTCCTGGTTCAGGAGAAACTCGTCTATGGTGAAGTAATACACCTTGGTTTCCTGGATGCTCGTATAGATCAGATAGCCAACCGCGCCGACGATGAGCAGGGCTCCTATCAGGAATTTGCTTTGCTTTGCTGCCATGCCCCACAGCTAACCGATTTCGAGACCCTGCGCAAGCAAAGCCCGCCCAAGGTACGGTTGGTTTGACTTTCCACCCCTGTTTCTGTATGTGGGGAAGGTTGGATAAAACGGTGTGAATCAGCATGTTTGAGGCTCTGGGAGAAAAGCTGGATGGGGTGTTGCGCCGGGTGCGCGGGCACACCAGACTGACCGAAAAGAACATTGATGAAGCGCTGCGCGAAGTGCGGTTGGCCCTGTTGGAGGCCGATGTCAATTTTCGCGTGGTCAAAGACTTTATCGAGCGTATTCGGACACATGCCCTTGGCCAGGACGTGCTCGCCAGCCTGTCGCCCGGCCAACAGCTCATTAAAATCGTCAATGCCGAGTTGGTCGCCCTCCTGGGCGGCGAGCAGACCGAGTTGAATCTGTCGGCCCGGCCCCCGGTCGTCATTCTGCTCGTTGGCCTGAACGGTTCCGGGAAAACGACGACTGCGGGGAAACTCGCCCGCTATCTGACCCGCGAACGAAAACGTACTCCCTACCTGATTCCGGCAGATACCTTCCGCCCGGCCGCTATCGATCAGCTCACCATTCTCGCCCAAGAACTCGGCGTGCCGGTCTATCCGACCCCCAACGATGGCTCGGCTCCCGACCCGATTGTCGTTGCCCAAGCCGGGATTGCCGAAGCGCAAAAGCGCGGCTGTGATGTTGCGGTGGTTGATACCGCCGGCCGTCTCCAGGTCGACGACGAGCTCATGGCCGACCTGGAGCGGATGAAAACGGCGCTCCAGCCGCATCAAACCCTGCTGGTGGCCGACGCCATGACCGGCCAGGAAGCGGTGAATGTCGCGCAAGGCTTTCACCAACGGCTCTCCATCGACGGCATCATCCTGACCAAAATCGAAGGGGATGCCCGGGGTGGGGCCGCCCTGTCCTTACGCTCCGTCACCGGCGCGCCTATTCTGTTTGCCGGTATTGGGGAAAAACTCGACGCCCTTGAGCCTTTTCACCCGGACCGCATTGCCTCGCGTATTCTCGGCATGGGTGACGTGCTGTCCTTGGTCGAAAAGGCCGAAAAGGTCTACGACCAGCAACAGGCCGAGGTGCTGGAAAAGAAGCTCCGAAAAAATCAGTTTACCCTGGAGGATTTTCAAGAGCAGATGCGTATGGTCAGACAAATGGGCTCGATCACGGATCTGGTGGGCCTGCTACCCGGCGCGAAGAAAATGCTCAAGGGTGCCGATATGGAAGGGGCGGAAAAAGAGTTCAAACATATTGAAGCAATCATCAGCTCCATGACAAAAGAAGAACGACGGAAGCCGGAACTCCTGAACGGCAGCCGCCGCAAACGGATTGCCAAGGGCAGTGGCACCTCGGTGGTTGCAGTCAATCGGTTTCTCAAGCAATATCTCGAAGCAAAAAAGATGATGAGGAGGCTTTCCGGGGCCGGTGGAGGAAAGAAAATGAAGAAACGCCTTTCCCTTCCGGCCTGGGGACACTAAAAAATTATGGTAAAAATTCGACTGGCTCGGCACGGGGCGAAGAAGCGCCCCTTCTATCGTATTGTTGCTGCGGACTCACGGTCGCCACGGGACGGGCGGTTTCTCGAACGGCTCGGCTCGTATGATCCAACTCAGGACCCAGCGCTGATCGAGATTAAGCATGATCGGCTTGCAGAATGGCTGAAGAACGGAGCTCAGCCGACCGAGACAGTTGCTCAACTCATCAGAAAGGCCAGGCGCGCAAAAGAGTAAACGTATCCAGCATCTGCATGTCTATTGGAGGACACGTTTACTCTTTCAAGAATCCTGAATCTGGGGTACGGGGAGAAGACTATGAAAGACCTTGTTGCATACCTCGCCAAGGCGCTGGTGAACAACCCGGATGAAGTTGAGGTCTCAGAAATCCAGGGAGAAACCGCGGCCATCCTTGAGTTGCGCGTAGCCAAGGAGGACCTGGGCCGCATCATCGGCAAACAGGGGCGTACGGCAAAGTCGATTCGGACCCTGCTCAATGCGGCGGCTTCCCGTACAAACCGCAAAGTTGTCCTTGAGATTGTCGAAGAAAAATAGTCGCCCGAGCCCAGCCACACGGATTGAACTTGGTCGTGTGGTCAATACGCATGGTGTTCGGGGAGAGGTTCGCTTCCTCCCCCACGCTTCTCCCTGCCCGACGTTACGGCCCGGCCTGCGGGTCACGCTGCGAAAGACAGACGCCTCGGAAGAGGGATTCGAGCTGAGACAGGTCCGACCGCACGCGTCTTGTCTCCTCTTGAAGTTTGTCGGGGTAGAGTCTCGCAACCGGGCCGAGGCGCTCCGCGAGTCGAGCCTGTTTGTGGACGAGACAGACCTCCCCCAACTCCGGGCGGGTGAGTTCTATCACTACCAGGTGATCGGGCTGCCGATCCGAACGCTGACGCAAGAATCTATCGGGACTATTGCAGAGGTTCTGACGACCCCGGGTCATGATATCTTCGTGGTGCGGAATGGGGGAAAAGAATATCTGATCCCGGTTGTTGAAGAGGTGGTACGGACGATCGCCCTCGAAGATCGCCAGGTGATTATCGACCCGCCCGAAGGATTGCTCGAAAATGAGTAAACGTATCCAGCCTTGATAAATGATTGGAGGACACGTTTACTCAGCATAGCCACATGCAGTTTCACATCATTACCATTTTCCCGGAGTGGTTTACCTCGCCGCTGTCGACCGGCTTGTTACAGAAAGCCCAGGACAAGGCCATCCTCTCGTTTTGTGTGCACAATCTGCGTGACTATGCACCGGGCAAACATCGCTCAACAGACGATACGCCCTATGGCGGGGGATGGGGCATGGTGATGACCCCCGAGCCCTTGGTCAATGCGATCGAAGCGGTGAGTGCACCCCTCAGCAATCCGAGGCGTATTTTCCTCTCTCCTCAAGGACAGCCGCTTTCCCAGGTCAAAACGGCCGAGCTGGCGGCCTCCGAAGCGCTGGTCATGGTGTGTGGCCGCTATGAAGGGGTGGACGAACGGGTTCTGGCCTTTGTTGATGAAGAGATTTCTATTGGAGACTATATTGTCAGCGGGGGAGAAGTGGCTGCCCTCGTCCTGATCGATGCCGTTGCCCGCCTCGTGCCGGGGGTGGTCGGACGGAAAGAATCAACCGAAGACGAGTCTTTCAGCACGGGATTGCTCGAATATCCGCAGTATACCCGGCCGGAAACGTTCCGCGGGATGTCGGTTCCAGACGTGCTGTTATCCGGCCATCATGCAGACATCACCCGGTGGCAACGCAGACAGGCGCTAATCCGAACCCGCGCACGTCGGCCGGACCTGCTCAAAAAGGCAAGCCTGAGCCCCGAAGAACGACGCTGGCTCACGCAGATGGATGAGACGGATACCTAGAAACCGACCCCGACCTGTACCGCACAGCGAAGGCATTTATGGCCGATGTCTATATCGCACTGATTCATTACCCTGTGTACGACAAAACGCAGAAAGTCGTGACCACTTCCATTACCAATATGGATATTCACGATATTGCCCGGTCAGCGTTAACCTACGGAGTAAAACAGTATTTTGTGGTTCATCCGGTCCGAGCGCTTCAGGCCTTGGCGGAGAAAATCCTCGACCATTGGCAGAGCGGGCATGGCAGCGTGTATAATACAACTCGCAGGGACGCCCTGTCCATTGTCTCTCTGGCTGACTCGCTTGAGGAGGTTCGGGCGGTCATTACCCGGAGCGCAGGTCAGCCGCCACGCGTCATTGCCACATCGGCAAAAGGCGGGGAAGATCGTCTGAGTTTTGCTGACCTGCGTGAAAGTCTGAAACGCGAGCGGTGTCCCATCCTCCTGCTTTTAGGAACCGGCTGGGGGCTGACACAAGAGGTGTTTGCCCAGGCAGAGGCAATTCTTGAGCCAATTCAAGGGTGTGGAGCGTATAACCATCTGTCCGTGCGGGCGGCCGCGGCCATTATGCTTGACCGTCTGTTGGGGACGCCGTCTTGACCGCCTGCCAGTAGCAGGGTAGTACAAAAAGAGCAGTAAGCCCTCGCCGTCCGTACTCAGCAAACACACGGCTACTGCACCTCTCTGTCTCAGGTGAGGCATCGCTTTATCGTTCGTCCCACCTGCCGCACAGTGTACGCAAAGATCGCAGAGGAGAATCGCACCATGAGCAACCTACTTGCCGCTATTGAGGCCAAACAGCAGAAGACTGATATTCCAGATTTTAAGGCTGGCGATACCGTTCGTGTCCATGCCAAGATCATTGAAGGCGACAAAGAGCGGGTTCAGGTCTTTGAGGGAGCGGTCATCAGCCGCTCGAACGGCAAGGGCAACCGGGCGACCTTTACGGTTCGGAAAGTGTCCTACGGGGTGGGGGTCGAGCGGATTTTTCCCGTGCACTCTCCACGCATTGAGAAGATCGAAGTCATCGCTCGGGGAAGGGTCCGGCGGGCCAAGCTGTACTACCTGCGTCAACGCTCCGGTAAGGCGGCCCGTATCAAAGGCACCCGTCTCCAGACGCCCGAGGTCGGGGCGACGGGCGAGGTCATTGCCCTGGCTGAAAAAGCGCAGACAGTGGACCAGTCCGAAGAAGCGGAAGAGTAATCCTTGCCACGGCGGGCCCGCGCGGGCCCGCCGGTCTGTCTATTCCGCGCCGTCAGGTGGCGCCTGAGTCTGCGCCTGGCGAGCCCGCCGCTGCCACCAGACCAGCCCGCCCGTTATGAGACCGAACAGCCAGACCGTTGCATGGCCATACTCCGGTGTCGCATACAGAATCAGCTCGTCAAACCGACCGATGAGCAGCGACATCCGCGCCATAACAGTATAGCCGAAGGCCGCACCAAAGGAGATCATAAGAAAATACATCCCAAGGCGGGCCACGCGACGCACGTTCCCCGTATGTTCAAGGGAAAAGAAAAAATAGACGAGGACACTGACAACGCCAATGAGGATGAGGACGGTGTTCAGTTCGGCCAGGCCGAAGCTGACCCCGGCGGGACCGGTCGCAACGAGGGGCTTCAGGGTCCCCTGGATCTGCTGCAGCACGAACGAGGATAACAGGCGTGGAATCGCGACCCCTGAGCTTACGCCGAGAATAAAGGCAAACGCCAGACGACTGGTCCAGGCGAGACGGGGCAAAAACCGCGCGAGCATCAACAGGCCAAGAACGAGGGGGATGACCAGACGCCATTCGCGCTGCTCGACAAGCGGCACGGCCAGCTTTTTGAGCATGACCTCATGATAGGTAATGACCAGCAGATAGCCGACCGACGCGCCGACAAAGATGTGCTCGCCCAGCTTGAAAAACGGATTATCCCGGTACAGAAACGAATAGATACACAGGCTTAAACCCGTGGCCACCCAGGCCCCACACAGTATCTCAGGACTCATACGCGCCCCAAAGAGTCAACGTGTCCGGCGTCTGCACGTCTCGTGGAGAACACGTTTACTCTTTTCTCCCGCTCAGCAGGTAGCAGAGGTTGCAGACAATGATCAGACCGATAATCAGAAAATGGGTGGCTGACTGCGCATCCATGCCCGCGGTCGCTTTGCCGGTCTGATTGAGGAGGGTCTCATATTCGGCCGCACCACGGAGTCCGCCGAGCAGACCGTTGATTTGGCCGGTTTGCAGTAAGGGATAAAACTTGGGCGCGCTGACCGCGGTACAGCCACCGCCCAGTTCAAAACCATATTTTTCCTTGCCGTAGACATACCAGGTGTCGAGGCCGGGAAAGCCGGCGCTGAGACTGAGGGCGTAGTCAATATCGCGTAAGCTGCGCACCCCTGCGAGCACGGGCAGCGTCTCGGTTTTTCGGCCCGCGTAGTCGGTCGGAAAGGCGGTGGTCAGGCTCTGCCCCAGACTGATAATGGCATTGGCTTCTCCAGGTCCGTAACCGAGGAAGACGTAGTCCGTCCCGTCTGTCTTTCCGGCCTCCTCGGCACCGTGCGTGACTGCGGACTCCGCCATACTCGTGCCCGCCGGCCACAGGGTCAGGGCCACAACCCGTAGGTTTCTGGCAAAGGCGTGGTGGAGGAGAGAAACGGTCATGGGGGAGAGTTCGGGCTTTGAGGCGGGGTCGTAGTCCAGCGACAAGAGCACCACCGAGCGCTCGGGCAGGCGCTCCAGCGTATCGTAGAGCTGCCGCGTTTCCGGCGAAATGCGAACGGGCAAGCCCAGCGGGTAGAGCAGAGGCAGCACCGTCACCACGCTCATCAGCACAAAGATGAAACGCCGGTCCAATTGCAACAGACGAGCGGCAAACTTACGCACCGTCACCTCCGCCCAGATAGGCGCGCTCAATCCCAAAAATAATTTTGATCGAGGTGGCAATGGCGCCCAGACTGACGCCAATCAGAATCCCGCGCTGCGCTGCCGTGTTCGGCACAGTCATAATCCAGTCGGCAAGCGCACCGACTCCAGGCAGCAGCGACTCACCCAGGGGCACCCGGCCCGCCATCACCAGGACTGCCGCGCTGAGCAGAATCGTCGCCTCAAGCGTGCGCGCCCGAAAGGCCCGGTAGGCCGCGGATGCAACAAAAAAAGCCAGCAGCGAGAACATCGTTCCCTGAAGCGCCACCAGGACATAGTCGTACAGCCAACCGAAAAACGTCCCCTCGGCCTTTCCCTCAGCCCATAGCCCGGCCCCGAACACGGTCAGCATCGAAACAAATAGCACCGCACTATAGCCCCAGCCCGCTTCCTGGCGCGCGATCTTCTGGTAGTGGGTTGACAGCAAACTGCCAACGCCAAGCACGATAGCGAACCCGGCAATAATTTGACTCCAGAGCGAAATCTCCTGCAAAAAATTCTCTGAGGCCGGGTGAGGCACATAGTATTGCAGGACCAACGCCAGCCCGAACACAAACGTCATCAAGAGCGGCAGGGTTTGTTGCCAGAAACGCATATTCCTCCCGTATGCGCTCAGCGAAAATCGTGAAATATCTGCACGGCCGTCTCCCAGATGGTCATGCCGGTCACCTCACCCAGGGTGAGCAGTCCTGTTCCTGCCACCAGACCGAGGAGTAAAAAGCCTTTCCCCAAATCCTGGCCACGGAGCGTGCCGACCAGCGCGGGGTCGCGCGAAAGATACGCGCTGGCGGCGTACAGTTCCTCGCCGATCAGGGTGTAATCACACGTCGCCACAAAAAACGGCAACTGGTGCTCGGCATCCGTCCCGGCAATCTGCATCGCGCCGGTTGCGGCGCCGGTCTCGGCCAACAGCAGCGATTCCGCGTAGTAATAGCCAATGAAAAAATTTGCTGCGGGCCGCTCGCGCAGCATGATGCCGTCAACCGCCGCGGTATACGCAAACTGGTCGGCGGCAATAAAGAAATTGCTCTCGTCCGAATAGGCGTCCGGCCGACCAGCCGCCCGATAGGCGGCTTTAACCATGTCCTGGGCAATAGCCATGACAATGGGCGAGCGGTGCGGGACTGTAATGGCGGTCCCGGACGCGGCCGACCGCTTCGCCACCTCGCCCAGCAGAACGGTGGCCGCAATCGTCGACATATTGGATGCGTCGCCGCGGCCGGTTAACTCGCCACTGCCGGTCAGGTAGAGAATCGGACGGCCCGTTTCCGCTGCCCGACCAATCGCCTCTTCAACCGCATCAATGCCAGGAATACGGCGAAGAAAGAGCGCGGGCTGCGTCCGGGCCGAGCGAATCGAGAGCAGTACGCCCGCGCTGAACGCGAGCATGAAGAGAAAATTGTTGAGCTTGGCCCACTGAAACCAGTTCGGCTGAGGAATGGCGGAGAACACCGCACTCTCGAATTGCTCATCCCCAACGCGCGCACGAATTTTCACAAAATAGCGCGTCCCATCCAGCAGCGGGCTATCGGCGACAGTACTGACCTGAAAGAAATGCGTCCGCGGTTGCGGAGTGCCGATTACCCACCACGGAGCCGTGCGGTCCTTTTCGTAGTGAGTATCGGCCGGAATCGTTGCGACCAACTGAAATACACCCTGCTCCCGGTCGCTGAGTACAATCTGGTAATGGTCCTCCCCCGTCTCTTCAAAGTCCCCCTGCCAGCGCAGGCCGATGCTGCCACCGCCATCTCCCGGCATATCAAAGGCTTCGCCGGTCAGAAGGGGAGCGGCGGCCAGCGACCCCGCCTCCAACAAAAGGGCAAGCACTAGTCCAGGGAGCAGGAGCGAGCCGGGGCGCTTGCTTCGGTACCGGGGTCCAGTGGACGGGTCAGGGGTGTCGAACAAGATACCCCTGCCGGCCGGGATGTTCTGCGTTGTCAGGATGACACCCCGGTTTTCAGGGGGGCGGATTTCCCAGCTGAACGTGGAGAGGTCGACCGCTCATGAATGAGCCTGACGAGCCGGGATACGGCATCTCTCCGCTCCAGTATGCCAGCCAGGCGTTCCGTTTCCGCCGGTGCACACACCAGATCAAGAAAAGGCCGCAGCCCGTGAACGACTTGGCTACTCAGAAAATTGAGCGGTTCGCTGGATTCGAGCAAGAGAACCGCCGGCGTCTCAAGTCTCCGGCTCACAATGGCGCCGGCCACCTTTTGCAGCAACTGAAGGTCCTGTGTGGAGAGTGGTGTGTCTGCCTGGCCAGCAGCAAACGCGTGCGCCATCGCGCGCCGAAAACGGTCCCAGAACAGTACACCAGACATACCCCTCCATATGGCAAATTTGTGAGAGACGGACAATCCCGGAGCCTGTGTAATTTTGTAGATACGGGCACTGAGACTCTATTGTCTGACATCCCGCGGTGTTATGCTGGTATAAATAATCGTATGCCTACTCTTTGAAGAGGGTATGGAGATGAGCCCAGTTTTTGAGCAAGTCAGACCCGAGACGGCAAAACTCCTTGCAGACCGAGCCAAGGCACAGGGACTTTCAGTCGATACCTACCTGACATTCCTCCTTGGGATATCCGCTCAGGAAGGTCTGTTGGCAAAACTTTCGGAGGAAGAGTTTGAGGTGGTCCTGGAAAAATTTGCAGATGGGACAGAAGATGTTCCGCCCTTACCCGCTCACTTCTCCCGTGCCGACATCTATGGCGACCACGACTAGATGTCCTCACTTCTCGACACGAACGTTTTATTACGAGTGGCCCACAAAAACGACCCCTTGCGTCAGGTATCGTTAGCTGCCATTCGGACCCTGCGGACCAGCCGGGAACCGATCTACTATACTCCTCAGATACTGGCTGAATTCTGGAATGTGTGTACACGCCCGGCATCAGCGCGTGGTGGCTTTGTAAAAGAAACGTTTTCATATCGAGGATACACTTATGCCACAGCCCTACGACATCATTATCATTGGCGGCGGCGCGGCCGGATTCACGGCCGGCCTGTATGCGGCGCGTGACCGCTGCCGGGCTCTTCTGCTCGAACGTTTTTCTGCCGGCGGACAGGTGCTCAACTGTGAGCATATCGAGAACTATCCGGGATTTCCGGATGGCGTCGCCGGCTATACCCTGGGGCCGTTGCTGCAACAGCAGGCCACCAGCCTCGGGCTTGAGATGCAACTGACAGAGGTCAGCGCCGTCCGGCGGGACGGCGAAGTACTCGTGCTGCAAACGGACGGCGGGACCGTGCACACCAGAGCGCTGATCGTCGCTACCGGGTCGAGTTTTTCAACACTCGGCATTCCGGGTGAAGAAGAGTTTGTCGGTAAAGGTGTCTCACACTGTGCCGCCTGTGACGGCGCGTTTTTTATGGACCAGCCGGTGGCTGTGGTGGGCGGAGGAGATGCCGCGCTTGATGAAGGACTCCATCTCACCCAGTACGCCTCGCACGTCACGGTCATTCATCGGCGCGCTGCGCTGCGCGCCTGTCGGCTTTTGCAGGAACGGGCACAGGCAAACGATAAGCTCTCCTTTTGCTGGAACAGCGTGGTGCGGGCGATCGAAGGCGACACCGGTGTCGAACGGATACAGCTTGAAGACGTCACCCAGGGGGTACCATCCACATTGGATGTCGCTGGCGTCTTTCTTTACATTGGTCTGACGGCCAATACGCAATTTCTGGGAGACCTGGTTCCGCTCAATGCGCAGGGGCAGATTATGACCGATCTGTGGATGCGGACGGCAACGCCCGGCGTCCTGGCCGCGGGTGATGTCCGCAGCGATTCCTCACGGCAACTCGTGTCCGCGGCCGGAGATGGCGCCACAGCCGCCCTTGCAGCAATTCGTTATGTGAGAATGGGAGAATGGCAGTAATGGAGAATAAGAAGGATTACCTGATATCGATGACATGTACGGAAAAGCAAAGGTACTGGTTTTCAGAGATTGGACGGGGGAACAAGTCGGCATGTCCATACTGCGGATCTTGCTATCCGACATCCTACTCATGATTACCTCAAGCCAAGCCCTCTGAGCCAAGCGTCAACCTGTCCAAAGGCGTCCTGCTGCCATTGATCCGCCGTGCGATCACCAAGCACGTCGGAACCTTCCACGAATCTTCTGACACTGGTCGGCCCGAAATCATGAACGTTGCGGAATTTGTCTGAGATCAGGTGGTAGCCTTGCCGGGCTGTTTGGACGTCAAGAAGCGGCAGTGTCACCTCAACGAGAGCATCGACGCCATCCGGAAAATTTCGGACGCAATAGTAGATGTCATAGGCGTCCTTGGGTTTCAGGCGATTGGTGATGGCATAACCTTTCATGGCCAACAGAGCAGGAATCGACGCCACAGCGATGTGAACGAGATTACTGCCGCCATCGGGCATATCACCTTCGACGGCGACCATCTGGTAGAACCTGAGCGCTAAGTCGGCTCCGTCGGCACGCTGGACGGCAAATTGGCTGATAAGCGGCGGCGTATTTTTTGTGATCTCAGCATCGCGTGGCATTAGGAAGTCGACGACGACATCGATGTCGGACCCGTCGTCTGAGGCGGGTACAGTGCGCACAAGCTGAAAGCGCCGAAGATTCTCCCGTTGATTATAGCCATGTTCTTGGAGGGCTTCGACAAGTCGAACATATTCACCGTCGCCCAGGGCGGAGGGGTCGAGACCAAGGTCCACGTCTCCAGTACCGATATGGGGCATGTCCGCTTCGCTCAGCAACAGCCAGGGAACATCACCACCGATGATCGCAAACTTGCCTTCAAAGCTGCCGAGGATCTGGCCGATCTCGATCAGTACGGATTTGACCGCCGCTGTCGTCCGGTCATCATAGTCGGCGGCGAATTGAGGTTCTCTCATAACCATGGAAAGCACTTCGTGGCCATATGGTCAGCGGCCTCACGGTCTCGATCGTTACCGTTCCACAGATCGAGGTAGGTAATGATCGGGCTGGTGCAGAAAATATCCGGCGCCGGCTGAACAGCGTCTTCGAACAGACTCTCATCATTAGGGATACGCAGGATGACATTCGCTCCCTTTGCGACATGGGTCAGCTTCAACGTCTCTTTTAGCATGCGAGCACCGGGTTCGTCGGCATAGAAGTTATGAGTGCCGCCCCGGGCAAAGGGCGCGAGCCATTGGGCGGCCGAATTTGACGAGTAAATTGCGCGTGGACGGGGTGGGTGCGGATTTAGTTTTCCCGACAACCGCTCGCCGAGTTGTTCCCCATGGAGATGTGTATATCCGCTGATGCGTTGACCAGTCGGCTGGCGGTAGTTCTCGCGCCATGTCTTCAATAGCGCATTCGGCTGGATAAGGACGACACCATCATCCTGTTTTTCTATCCATTCCCGTTCGAGCAGGGCTTTGCGAACGTTGCTCACATGGCCGAGGCTCGCATTGGCTTCTTGGGCTAGGGCGGTGACGCGCCATGCTCGGTCTGGGTCTCGCAGGAGAACCCGCAAGATTGCGGCCGCCTTCGGGGTGAATATTGACCGCAGAGCACGCGTTTCGGACCTTGGTCTCTCTGCGACGGATCGATCGATATAGACATTGTCGAAAGCGAGGTGTGCGTTACCGACAAGATCGAGGTAAGCGACATTGTGATCAGTGCAGATCGACCGCGACTCCGAAGACAGGTAGGAGCTAACCACCATCGGGATTAAATGCGGAGTGACATCATCGCGATTGGACTGAAGCGCATGCGCCATATAGCTTTCGAGTTGATAGACGGCAGATCGGGCAAAGCGCGGTGACCCATTTGCTTTGATCTCTATGATGAGCGCATAATTAATATCGCCATGGCTAAAGGCAATCCACCCATTAATACAATAGCCGGGCGCCAGAATCTGCTCTTGGCGAACCTCGCTGATCTCTATGTTCGGCACACAGCCGAGCAGGTCACGGACAGCGTCAACGGCCATAATATCTATTTTTTTCACTATTTGACCAGCTTTCATCACACAATGAAAGTATAGATTATAGTGAAAAATATCAACGGGTTTCGCTCAAATCGTCTTTTTCATTAAAGTGCTTTTTCATTAAAGTGCTGATAATGTGCTTCCCAGCGAAAATGCCGAGACAGGGAATCAGGAGGGCCGGGCACAGCACCTCTCCTCCTGGGAGGGCGGGGCGGGACGAACCCGGCGAAAAGAGACATGCACACTGGGACACCACCCTGACGAGAAGGACGTTGCTCTGACACCTGTAAATGATTAGGATGCGTCCCATGAACTATGTACCATATGTGATCGAGCAGACCGGTCGGGGTGAACGGACCTATGATATTTATTCCCGCTTGCTTAAAGACCGGATTATTTTTCTTGGCTCCGAGGTGAATGACGCGGTGGCCGATGTGATCGCGGCCCAACTCCTCTTCCTCGAATCTGAAGATCCCGAGCAGGATATTCACCTGTATGTGAACTCGCCGGGCGGCTCGGTAACGGCCGGGCTGGCGATCTACGACACCATGCAGTACGTCACCCCCGACGTGTCGACCATGTGTGTCGGCCAGGCGGCCAGTATGGGCGCGGTGCTCCTGACCGCCGGGGCACCGGGGAAACGGTTTGCCCTGCCGCATTCCCGGATCATGTTGCACCAACCGCTCGGCGGCGTGCAGGGCCAGGCAACCGACATCGACATCCATGCCAGGGAAGTGCTGCGCATACGGGAAGAGCTCAACAACCTTCTTGTCAAACATACCGGCCAGACCCTCAAGAAAATTGAAAAGGACACGGACCGGGATATGTTCATGACCTCCAAACAGGCCCTGGATTACGGCGTGATTGATGAGGTCATTTCCAGCCGCAAGAAAGACACCGACGAGGAGGGGGAGAAAAAAGGCAAGTAGCCGCCTCAGCCCCCTCCGCTCCGGAAGGAACCCTACTCGTCTGTTCCCTCCCCGTATAAATGACACCAGACGCTATGCTCGGCCGTCCCCTGCCCGCTGCGGACGAGCGGCGGTGGGGTGGTCTTGCAGCGCTCCATGGCCTGAGGACAGCGGGTGTGAAAGGCGCAGCCTGACGGGGGATTCAAAGGGGAAGGCACATCGCCGGTCAGGACGGTCCGCTGGGTTTGAACCGTCGGGTCGGGGACGGGATTGGCCGACATGAGCGCCAGGGTGTACGGGTGCTGGGGGTTGCGAAAGAGTTCATCGACCGGAGCGACCTCGACCAGCTTGCCGAGGTACATCACGGCCACCCGGTCGGCGATATATTCGACCACGTTCAGGTCGTGGGAAATAAATAAATACGAGAGTCCCAGATCGTTTTGCAGGTCCTGGAGCAGGTTCAGAATCTGGGCCTGAATGGAAACGTCCAGCGCCGAGACCGGCTCGTCACACACGATAAACTGCGGCTCCAGGGCCAACGCGCGCGCAATGCCGATGCGCTGCCGCTGTCCGCCTGAAAATTCGTGCGGATAGCGAGACCGATACGTTGCTGCCAGGCCAACCCGCTCCAACAGCACGCCGACCTGGCGGTCCAACGCCTCGCCCCGCGCCAGACCGTGCACCTTGAGCGCCTCGCCGATAATCGCGCCAATCGTCATACGCGGATTCAGCGAGCTATACGGGTCCTGGAAGATCATCTGCATCTGTTGCCGGGCCTGACGCACCTGCGCAGCAGAGAACTGACAGAAGTCCCGGCCCTGGAAAAACACCTCACCACCGGTGGGTTCGATGAGCCGCAGGAGCGTCCGGCCGACAGTGGTTTTGCCACATCCCGACTCGCCGACCAGACCAAACGTTTCTCGGGGCTGAATGATAAACGATACTTCATCCACCGCCTTGACCCAGGCCGAGACACGCGAGAAGACGCCGCTACGGACCGGAAAGTATTTCTTGAGATTACGAAGCTCTATGAGGGGGGATTGGGGGTTGGGGGTTGGGGGTTGGGGACGGACAGGCGGCGGTTGGGTCATGCTATCAGTTGCCATAATGCTCTCTTCATTTCCCTCACCCCTCACCCCAGCCCTCTCCCCCAAGGGGCGAGGGAGCAGGAGGGACACAATTTTCAACCTTCTACTTCCGACTCCTTCCCTAATCCCCAACCCCTAATCCCTAGCCCCTATTTCCTCATGTAGCCAGCACGCGGCCTCGTGACCAGGCTCGACCACGCTCAGCGCTGGCTGTTTGGTCGGACAGTCATCGAGCATTGCCGGACAGCGGGCGGCAAAGGCGCAACCCGGCGGATACTGGAACGGCGACGGCACACTGCCGGTGATCGCGGCCAGACGTTCGGAGCGGTGACCCCGGCGCGGCACGGCGTGCAGCAATGCCTGAGTGTAGGGGTGCAGCGGGTTGTGAAACAGCGGACGAACCTGGGCGCGTTCGATAATTTTTCCCGCGTACATGACCGCCGCATCCTGGGCGAACTGCGCCACCACCCCGAGGTTGTGCGTAATCAGCAGAATCGCCATGCCCAGCTCGTCCTGGAGCCGGGTGAGCAAATCAAGAATCTGCGCCTGGACCGTAACGTCCAGGGCGGTGGTCGGTTCGTCGGCAATGAGCAAGTCCGGACGGCAGGCCAGCGCCATGGCAATCATCACCCGCTGTTTCATTCCGCCGGACAGCTCGTGCGGATAGTGTTCGAGCCGTTGCCACGGAGAGGGAATCCCGACGGTTTCCAGTAAGCGCCCGGCTTCCCGGTCGGCCTCGCGTAGCGATAGCCCCTGATGGAGTCGAAACACTTCGCCGATCTGGTGGCCGATGGTGAAAACCGGATTCAGCGAGGTCATCGGCTCTTGAAAGATCATACCGATGGACTTTCCCCGAATAGAGCGCAATTCTGCCTCGGATAGCCGTGCCAGGTCGCGGCCGTTGTATACCAGGGAGCCGCTGACGATACGCCCTGGAGATTCGATGAGGCGCATAATCGACAAGGCCGTGGCGGATTTGCCGCAGCCCGACTCACCGACGAGCGCCAGAGTCTGGCCCGGCTGGATCTCAAGATCGATGCCCCGGACCGCTCTGACTTCGCCTTGCTCGGTGAAGAAGGAGACGTGCAGATCGGAAATAGTGAGAAGTGGCTGGGCCATACCGTTCAGCAAAGGGTAAACGGGTCGCCATCTGCATGTCTAGTAGAGGACACGTTTACCCTTTATTCCGCAGACGCGGGTTGAGGGCCTCGCGCAGTCCTTCGCCAACCAGATTAAACGCCAGGACCACGACAAAAATGGCGAGACCGGGAATAAAGAACAACCACGGCGCATCAAAAATAAACCCGCGGCCGCTGGCCAGGATGTTGCCCCAGGTCGCATACGGCGGCTGCACCCCGAACCCGAGAAAACTGAGGCCCGACTCGGTCAGAATAGCGCCGGCCACCCCGATGGTGGCCGAGACCAGGACCGGGGCGATAGCGTTCGGGACCATATGCCGAAAGATGATCCGACCCTCGGGTAAGCCCAGCGCCTGGGCGGCCACCACAAAGTCCTGTTCCCGCAGGGCCAAAAACTCGGCCCGTACAAAACGCGCCGTTGCCATCCAACTGGTCAGACCAATCACAATCATGATGTTGTAAATGCTCGGTGGAAGGAGGGCGACAACGGTCAGAATCAGAAAAAATGTCGGAAAGCACAGCATGATATCGGTGAAGCGCATGATGAGCGTATCGACCGAGAGCAGGCCGAGCTTGACGTTCCCGTAGAAACCGGACAGGCCGCCGAGAATAATGCCGATCGTGACCGAGATGCCAACCGCAATAAAGCCGATCGATAAGGACACAAATGAACCCTGCAACATGCGCGCAAACACGTCCCGGCCCAGCTCGTCCGTCCCGAGCAGATAGAGCCCTCCGAGCGGGTGGTGGGCGGCCGGGATGAGGGCCTGGGAGACAGAGGAAAAGGGCGGCAGGAATTTATCCGGCAGGCGAACGGTGGCCGGGTCGAAAACAACCACCCACTCGGTCAACACTTTCCCGGCAGCGGCCATCGCGACCAGCAGGACAAGCACGACCAGGCCACTGAGGGCGAGCCGATCTTTCTGGAAGATGCGCCAGGCTTCCTGCAGCGGAGTTTCCGGTTTCGGAAGCTCCGCCTCCCCTTCAAGCGCAACGCGATGCGTCAGTTCAGCCATGATTATTGCAATCGAATACGTGGATCAACAACAGCGTAGAGGATGTCCGAGACGAGGGTGCCAGCCAGCGTCAGCGTGGCGGCAATAAAGTTAATCGTCAGGATAACGGGAAAATCCCGAGCGAGAATCGCCTCATAGCCCAGCCGTCCGAGGCCCGGCCAGGCAAAGATCTGCTCAAAGATCACCGAGCCGCCGATCAAGCCCGGCAACAAAAAGCCGAACATCGTCACAAACGGCAGGAGGGCGTTGCGTAAGGCGTGGCGGTAGATGACGCTCTCTTCGGGCAGCCCTTTGGCCCGTGCGGTGCGGACATAGTCCTGGCGCACCACTTCGAGCATCTGGGAGCGGACGTAGCGGGACAGAATGGCAATGCCGGCAATCGCCGACATCACGGATGGCACGACCAGATGCCACAACCGGTCCATCCAGCGAAAGGCCGGCTGCGCGTTTTCCATACCAAAGGTGCGCATGCCGATGATGGGCACGTTGAAGAGGTCTACGACCCATTGAATGGCCAGGTAGGACAGGAAGAAGCCAGGGATGGATATGAAGGCGTAGGCCACAAAGGTCGTGGTGCGATCAAATGGAGAGCCGCGCTGGATGGCGGCCTGAATGCCGGTTGGAAAGGACAGGCTCCACACAATCAGCGTGGCGCAGATGAAGAGCGGCAGGGAGTTGAGGAACCGGCGCCAGATTTTTGGCAGCACCGGCTGGCTGTCCTTAAACGATTTCAGCTCGCCGGTTGCCAGGTCGCGCAGCCAGTAGACGTACTGCACGGACAGGGGTTCGTCCAGATGAAAGGCGGCGCGAATACGCGCAATATCCTCGGGCTTCATGCGCGGGTTGGCGGGGTCGACCTCGCTGGGTTCACCGGGTGCGAGATGGACAATCGAGAAGGCGATCATCGAAATCACGACCAGGAGAACCAGGCGCTGGAGAATGGCACGCAGCAGAAAAACCCACATGATCGGTCCTAAAAGTCGGGCGTGAATTCGAGCTTACGCCACTTGTTGAAATAAAAGGCAATGCTGCCGCTCTTGGTGGGGTAGATTTTTTCATAGCGCTCGCGGCCGTCGGCCGCTCTTTCGACCAGGACAATTTTTTTGTCCAGGACGCGGGTTGCCAGCCCAACGTACAGAAAGGTGTAGGGTTGGTCGTCGGCAATCACCTGGTGCAGGCGATGGGCCAGGGCGCGCTGTTGGTCAAGGTCATACTCCTGGCGGATACGGACGATCAGCGCGTCGGCCTCCGGGCTGGTATAGCCGACAAAATTCAACTGCTGGGGGCCGGCCTGACTGGAGTGAAAAATTTGATACAGGTCGGGATCGATGCCCATGCTCCAGCCCAGGACCACCGCGTCAAACGAACCGGTATTGACGAAGTCCTTGAGAAAAACCGCCCACTCAAAGACCTGGGTATTGCATTTGACCCCGATATTTTTCCAGGCGTCCTGAGCGATGGTCATGATATTGGCGCGGATCAGGTTGCCATTATTGGTGATGAGATTGAATTCAAACACCTGCCCGTCTTTCTCCAGCCAGCCCTCGCTATTGCGCTGCCAGCCCACTTCCTCAAGCAGGCGTTGCGCGCCCTCCGGGTCATACGGGATGGGAGGAATCGTCGGGTTATACCACTCGGTCTGGCGCGGGTAGGGCCCGGTGATCTGCTCACCTTCCCCGTACAGCAGATAGGTAATGATCTCATCGACATTAATGGCCATGCCCAGGGCGCGCCGCACCCGCTTATCGGCAAATAAAGGATTACGATTGTTATAGCCGATATAGGAATAGCCAAAGCCCAGGCTGGAAAACGACTGATACGCCTCCTCTTGTTTGTATCGGGCCACCTGGTGCGGCTGCACGCCGTAGGCGTCGATGGCACCACTCTTGAATTCAACCTCTTGGGTCAGCAACTCGGGGATGACGCGGAAATAATAGTGTTCATACTCGGGGGCGCGCTCCCAGTAATCTTCGTTACGAATGAGATGGATAAACTCATCCCCCTGCCACTCGACAAACCGGAAGGGACCGGTCCCGAGCGGCTGACGGTTAAACTGGCTGTCGCGCATCCCGAAGCTGGCCCGCGCCGCGTCCGACAGCCCGCGCTCGGCCATTTCTTTTCCCATTGCCGCCTCATTCAGCAAATGCTCGGGCAGAATCCCCATCATCCAGGCGTTAATGGCCGGCGAATACAGCCGTTTATAGGTGACTTGGACCGTATGAGGATCGAGAATATCGACCCGTTTAATCGGCTCATAGTCCGAGGTCCGAGGCGAGATATTACGCGGGTTCATAATGGCTTCATACGTGAATTTGACATCGCCGGCGTCGAACGGATGGCCATCATGAAAGCGGGCATCCTGTCGCAAGTGAAACAGGATAACGGGGTTATGCTCGGCCACGGGTAATAATGCCGGAACCTGCGGCTGTACTTTCTCGCGCAGGGCGGCATCGGCAACCGTGATGTGATCGGCGTAGGGGAAATCCTGAAAATAGGCTGCACCCAGAAGCGGAGTCAGGCGCGTAAAGAAGTCCTGGTCTACCCTGCTCAGGGTGAACTCGACCCGTGGCGGAGTCCGAATCGTCACCTCGACCGAGGTTGGAGACGGGTTCCCCTGCTCGTCGGGTTCCACAAGGGTGAGCGTCTCGTTTTTTTCCCCGGCGGGCAGGAGCCGGAGAGAGAGGAGTATGCCGTCCAGTTCCGGCAGGTTGCCGTTCACCTGCGCCTGGGAGAGGACTTCGAGCAGGCGCTCCCCAGTCGCAGGGCTACCGTCCGGTAGTGTTATCTCGGGCCGGGCAAGCAGGTAGGCTTTTTCAGTAATCGACCAGTCCGTCGCCAGCCGGCCGCGCAGGTTCAGGTTTTCATCCATATCGAGCAGGCCGTCGAAAACGAAATCCGTAATGCGGCTGCTCGCCCCATCCGCGTTCAGAATGGGATTCAGAATCTTGGCGTCGGCGATAGACCCCTCGATATAAGTGCGCAGCCGGGCGGGATTGCCCACGGACTGCTTTTCATAGCTCGGTACCCAGAAGTACGACTGCAACAGGAGTGCAATCAGTATCAGGGGCGTCAGAATCAAGGCGCGTTTGACGTTCATAACCGAGTAGGGGCAGGCCCCTGTGCCTGCCCAAACGGGGCAACCCCCCGTGGTTATCCAAACAGGGCAACTACAGGGGGTTGCCCCTACAATTTCCCCCGTTTCCAATACGGCTCAGTATCGAGCGGTGGTTTGGTGTCGCTGAGCTGAAACAGCACGCCGCACGCACTTTTCGGCGAGATAAAGGCGTCACGGAAATCCGACTCGTCCAGATGCTTATCAACCACGCGCACCCCCTTGCCTTCCAGAAACGAGACTTTTTCTTTGAGGTCCGGGGTTTGGAGCGTGATATGATGCACACCCTCGCCGCGCTTTTCGAGGAATTTGGCAAGAAAACCGTCCGGAGTGATCGGCTCCAAGAGTTCGATCGTGAAGCCCTGGAGATCAAAAACCATAAAGCGAAAGGTGCCGCTACGCTCAACGCGTTCAAACACGAACTTGGCCCCAAGTATCCCCTCAAAAAACGTCCGGGCCTGTTCGATGCTGCGCACTGCGATGCCGACGTGATCCAGCCGGCCAAGTGGTGGGCTGTCCTCTGCCATGGCTCCTCCCCTTCGACTAGGCTCAGGGCAGGCTTTCCGCCTGCCGCGCTCGCAGAGGGTGTAGCGTGTTTGGACCGTTGAAGGCAAGAGAGGCCACGCCCGTGCTGCGTTTTTTCCCTGTACTGTTTCCCTGCGGCAAAGAGTAAACGTGTCAACATCTTGCATCTATTGGAGGACACGTTTACTCTTTTGATCCATAATGCGGGCGAAAGGAGACCGACCTATGGAGCACGCCCTGCCGAGCGGTCCGGCCCCCAGCCGCCTCAGAGTCTGGATTGAAGCCTCTCGCCCCTTTTCGTTCACCGCCTCTGTGACACCAGTGGTGATCGGGTCGGTCCTGGGCGCGCTGGACGGCCCCTTTTTCTGGGGACGTTTTTTTATAGCGCTGGGTGGCGCGCTCTTCATTCATATTGGGACCAATATGGTCAACGACTACTACGACCATCAGAGCGGCGTGGATACGCTGGCATCCCAGAGCGGGAGCCAGGTTCTGCCGCGCCAATTGCTCTCGCCCAACGAAATGTATTGGGGCGGGATGATCGCCTTTGTCATTGGCAGTATCTTTGGTCTGGTGCTGGTCGGGCTGTGTGGCTGGCCCATCCTGGCCCTGGGTGTGGCCAGCGTGCTGGCCGGATATTTTTACACGGCCAGACCGCTCTCCCTCGCCTATATTGCGCTGGGGGAAGCAACCGTTTTTGTCTTCATGGGAACGGTGATTATTATTGGGGCCTATTATGTCCAGCGTGAGATGTTTGCCCTGGCTCCGGTGCTGATCTCCCTGCCGGTCGGCTGTCTGGTGGCCGCCATTTTGCAAGCCAACAATATCCGAGACATTGAGGCCGACACCTCTCACGGGAAAAATACCCTGGCGACGCTGGTTGGGCGTCGCGCGGCCAACTGGGAACTGGCGGCGCTGATCTATGGCGCGTTCATCCTGACCGGGCTCCTCGTCCTTTCCGGCTATGCCCCCTGGTCGATTGGGCTGACGTTTTTATCCCTTCGACTGGCGATTCCCGCGGTGCGGCGCGTGTTTCAAGAAGACGAACTGCTCGGCATTGACGAGCAAACGGCAAAGCTGCACCTCGAATACGGCGCTCTGCTGATTGCAGGTCTCCTACTCAGCCGCTTTGTCGGCTAGTACAGGCGTGGAATTGACATCACCTCCGGGCAGACTTAGCGTATACTCATACGACCAGTAAGCGCTCGCCTCGGTTGGAATTGAGCGCGGAGGAGATGACGACCATGCTACGCACCACGCTTTTACTCGGAGCCCTGACCGGCCTGATTATGCTGATCGGGCAGTATTTCGGCGGCGCTCAGGGACTGACCATTGCTTTTATCTTTGCCATTATCATGAACTTCGGCAGCTATTGGTTTTCGGACAAGATCGTCCTCAAAATGTACGGCGCGCATCAGGTCTCGGAAGCCGACACTCCACAGCTCTACCGCATTGTTCACGCCCTGACCGTTCGGGCCGGCCTGCCCATGCCCAAGCTGTATATTATCCCCTCCGAGGGAGCCAACGCCTTTGCCACGGGCCGGAATCCCGAAAACGCGGCCGTGGCGGTCACCCAGGGCATTCTGCGTGTGATGAATGAGCGCGAGCTGACCGGCGTCCTGGCGCATGAACTCGCCCATGTGAAGAACCGCGACATCCTCATCAGTTCCATTGCCGCGACCCTGGCCGGGGTCATCATGATGATTGCCAATATGGCCCAGTGGGCCGCCATTTTTGGCGGGTTCAGCCGCAGCGATGACGACGAAGGCGGCGGCGGGATGCTGGGGCTCATTCTGATGGCGGTTCTGGCACCGCTGGCGGCTACGATTATCCAGATGGCGATCTCTCGCACGCGCGAATACGCCGCAGACCGGAGCGGTGCCCAGATGAGCGGCGACCCCGAGGGCCTGGCGTCGGCTCTGGAAAAGCTCGGCTTCGCATCCGAGCGCATGCCCATGGAGGCCTCACCTCAGACGGCCCACTTCTTTATCGTCAACCCGCTGTCCGGGCGCTCCATGGCCGGGCTGTTTACCACCCATCCACCCCTGGAAGAGCGCATCGCGCGGCTGCGGGCGATGTCCGGGCGCATGGCGTAACGGCCTCGATTGTTAGAGGGCGTGCATTGTCGCTTCTCGGACTCGTCCAGGGGTATCAAGGTTGACCCTCTCCCGCCTGCGTGCCAGGATGCCTCGAATACGATCTGCGAGAAGCTCCCATGCACGTTCAACGGTTGACTCTTAGAAATATTCGCTCAATACGAGAATTCGACCTCCACCTACGGCCAGGGGAATGGCCGGGCTGGCACGTCATTCTGGGCGATAACGGCGCCGGCAAGTCAACGGTGGTCCGCGCCCTCGCGCTGGCGCTCATGGGCGAGTCGAATGCACACGCCACTCGTGAGAACTGGTCTCGCTGGCTTACGGACGGCGAGGAATCCGGGTCGATTGATGTCAGACTACGTACCCATGACGAGGATAGGTGGACGGGCCAGGAGAAGCGAGGTGAGGGCGCGATTTATGCCAAGGCACAAATCAACGCCGACTTGGGCAGTGACCAACCTGATGGAGGTCACGCTTCGATTAAGTTCTCCTCCCAGCGGTACGCCAATAGAACCGTTTGGGGAGAGGGTATCGGCTGGTTCTCCAGTTCGTTCGGACCATTTCGCCGCTTCTCTGGCGCCGATCCGAAGATGGATGAACTCTACGTCACCCACCCCCGCTTGGCTCCCCACCTCTCGGCATTCGGCGAAAACGTAGCGCTCGGTGAGAGCCTCCGATGGTTGAGAGACCTCCAGATCAAGAGGCTCGAAAAGAACGCTGAAGCGAAGAAAATACAGAGTGCAGTGATTGACTTCATCAATGGCGCCAAGCTGTTGCCACACGGCGCCCGTATCTCCGGCGTAACCTCGGAGCAGGTACAGATTGTTGACGGCTTTGGCTCCCAGGTGGCCGTCCAGGAGATGAGCGACGGCTACCGCTCGATTCTCAGTTTGACGTTCGAGTTGATGCGCTTGCTGTTCTTGGCTTTCGGCACCGAAACGGCCCTGCGCGGCATCGACATCGATACCGGAGCGATTACGCTTCCTGGTGTAGTAGCGATCGATGAAATCGACGCTCACCTACACCCTGGCTGGCAACAACTCATCGGTGACTGGTTCGTCAATCGCTTTCCCAATATGCAATTCCTGGTGACCACACACAGCCCGATCATCTGTCGTGCCGCGCGCCGTGGAACCGTTTGGCTGCTGCCGACGCCCGGCTCCGAGGAGCAACCGCGGCGTGTAATTGGACCTGATCTGAACCGTCTGATCGACGGAAATATACTTGATGCCTACGGCACGGAACTGTTCGGCGAAGAAGTCACCCGGTCCGAGCAATCGAAGGCCAAGCTCACGCAGCTTGCGCAACTCAATCGTAAGCGCCTGAGACAGGCACTGTCATCCAGAGAACAGCGTGAGTTGGAGCAGCTACGAGAAGCCATGCCGAGCAGCCCGAACAATATGTAATGCTGCATCTGGAAGATCCCGGCCTTGACGCGACAACGGCACGGGGCTTGAGAGGCTATCAACGCAAAGTGGATAACGCCGGCACCTACCCCGAGCAAGTGGTGGCCGGCAAGCGTCTTTTCGGGCGGTATAATCGTCAGACAAATCGGGTGTTCAAAGTCGTTCGTAAGCGCCTCGCAGACATGTGCGCCGGTGCCCGGCGGTGCGGCTATTGCGAGGATTCGGTCGGTGACGAGGTTGAGCATATAAAACCCAAAGACCTCTACCCCCAGCAGGTCTTTGTGTGGGAGAATTATCTCCTCGCCTGCGGACAATGTAACGGCGGCAAGAACAATCGTTTCTCGGTGATAAGTAGAGGCCGCTTGAGAGATGTAACCCGTCGTCGCAAGGCTCCGATCC
Source organism: Candidatus Binatia bacterium (assembly GCA_022820725.1). Classification (GTDB taxonomy): domain Bacteria; phylum Desulfobacterota; class Binatia; order Bin18; family Bin18; genus Bin18. The sequence goes on along the minus strand of JAJEFA010000011.1, from coordinate 24,243 downwards.
GAAGACCGAGAGCGGGTGCGCCTGCTCTGATTAACCCGCGTGACGAGGACCCGTTGGCATTCTTCGACCTCGAAATTACAGAGACTTTCTTTTTTCTGCCTCGCATGGACTTGTCCAGAATTGACGAACAGCGAGCCGACTACACAATCGACATTCTCAAGCTCAATCGCGACGTGTTGCTGGCGGCGCGACACGAAGCCTATGGTGCATATCGAGCCCGGCTCGTCGAGTATCGCCAGCGTCGGGACGATGGGGCGGCTGAGACCGATCTCAAGAGACTGTCCGACGCCATTACGCTCAGCGCCCATCCGACGGTATGGCGTGAGATGCAGCGCCAGAGTTCTCTCGTTGATGAACTGCGAATCTTGTTTTCAGACGTTCCCGAAGCTTTGTCCTGGTAACGACGCGCTGCAACGCATCGGCGGGTCTCTAGGCGATGTCCGGACGAGTGGCGTAACGACCCCAACTTTTAGGACCTTTTACCGAGGCAGCCTTGTATGGCTGCCCTTTTTTCATCTCTGTTAGCCTAATTGTGCCTCTGCTGTTTCTTGCTCTGCGACACCATTAAGGCTCTCAATCCTGGCTCGTAATTTCTCCAGTTGAGGACCGTCTCGGTTCTTCTTATCGAATACGTCGTTAGTCAGCTTGACTTCGATACTGAAGTTCTTTGACGGCACGCTTGATGGCTTCAGAGCATCTACGTTCCAATCGCCTGTTTGAAGCTGCTCCGGCTCACTTTTTCCACTCCAGGTTACATTCCGGTCCATGTCTTTCATGTGTTCTAGTGGGTCCCAAATCCAGTGGATGCTGTATTCGTTTTCACCGTCCCGGTCTGGACTCAGCACTGCGATAAAGTATGCATCTTCGTTGCGGTTTGTTTCCTCTGCGAGTTCGTATTGCCTGTCAGACCAGTGAATAGCACCAGGTCGGTTCTCGACATGCTTCGCCTCAATATGCACCTTCCGTCCACCGACTGAAAGAGTAAAATCTCTACCTATCTTGTCCCTAGGGTCAGGGTCTACATCAGGCCATTGTCCGTGTAGTCGCGTACCAAGCCACTGCTGCGCTTCTGACCCACTTTCAGGGCGTGGATAGCCAGGTCGGGTCTCGCCGTTGAGTCGTTGACGACCTGCCCGACTTTGACCGTTTCCACTGTCTGATTGAGGAACGTTCCGTGAGGTCCCAAGCTTGCTCTTGTCCTTGTTTTGGGTAGTTTCGCTACCGTTTCTGGACGTGGATTGTCCGGCTTCGTATCCGTCGTGGCTTGTGGTTTGTTTCTCCGTATCCTCCCCGTCTTCAGAGCTTTGGTGAACTGAGTCAGAAACGCTAGGAGCGGCTGGAGAGGTATGATTGTATTCTAACGGAAAATCTTTACTCCCTGATTCCGTTTCTTCTTCTGATTGCTCGTTTTGCATTGACTGTTGGAAACTGTTTTCCACTTCTTCAAGTGCCTCTTCTGGAACGCCGTTCTGGCGTAAAAGTTCAAACACTTCGTCTTCGTCGTCTTCTGACAAGTAGGTTTCAAAGGTGTCTTTATGCTGGGTAAATTTTTCATTCTCCAGACGATGCGCCAGCGCGTGCGCGAGAGCACGCCATTTCTTTTTTCCAATCTTGACCAGTACGGAATCCGTCTTCGCTTCTCTCCATGAGAGGACGGGGCAACTGGGCAAGTCCTGTCCATTTTCGGAGAGTTTCAAAGATAGGTTTGTGACAGCCTTGATATCCACAACCTCAGGAAATTTAATTTCCATCACTTTCTCTAGCGCGACTCGCCGTGCCGCATAACGTTGACGAAGGGTATTCGTCTCGCTGTCATCGGAGAGCTGATAATCAGGGTGGCATTTTATGGCGCTGGAGAGTTTCTGAACGCCAAGGCGCTCTGGGTTACCTCCCTTTTTGAGCCGAAAAATAAATAGCTCATATTCTCGTTTCAAAAGCTTTGTCTGTAGCGCTGAGTCCGTCAGATGGGGTTCATCTATCCAATGCACTTCACTAGGTGGACTAAAGTGAAGGGTTCGCTGCCTATTCTTCAGATAAACACATGGTATTTTTACTTCATCTGGAAACAAGCCGGAAATTTCCCGCTGTAGGTATCCACCATAAAGACTACGTGCCGCTTTCCATAGTTTTCCTCCGCCCTGCCAATTGGATGGAGCTTCTTCAGACAGATTATCGCCTTTCTCCGCAAGCTTACGCATCCACTCGTGCCATTTTTCAACATCGTCAGGCAGCCTGTCCATGACGCCTAATTCGTAGAGCTTAGACTCAATATCCTCTCCGTACCAGGTTTTTTTATCGATACCGGAGTGGTCCACTTCCGGAAGTAGGCCGTTCAATCCTTTGTTTGGTAGGAACGCCTCGTTTGGTGGAATACGGGAACGGGCTTCAAGTATTGATTCGCTCACAGGAAGCCATGCTTCATGGGCAAGCTGGTAGAAGGCCAAGGATTTGGTTAGATGAGGAGCGTAATGAAATCTCTCTGCATTTCTTCTTGCTAATCCGAACAGAGAGAGAAAGACATCCTGAAGGAGCTTCGTCTTTTTTATACCTCGCGTACAATCTGGGAACTGTTCAATAATATAGTTTTTCCCTTGGCGGCCGCTGGTATGATCTCCAGCCTCTTTTGAATAATTGCTCCACAAATCATGTTCGTAAACCTCGAATGCTGTCCGGCGAACCTTCGGCTCCCAAGACACCCCGACCCAACGCAACAAACCCTTCCATTTGTCTTGATTCGTCTCTCGCAGGTCGGCTGGCCACTTCTCGAATGCCTGAACGATCCCCGCTCCCTTTCGATCCTTAAAAAATTCATCGAACGCTTCAGGTCCATCCCAGTCCTTGCCTGCAAAGCAATCTATGGCGGGCAGCCAGCCTTTGTCGGTCGGGAGGTGCAAGACCGTCGAGAGCGTGTTTCGGCGGCCTTCTTCTCCTTTAATACAAGGCTCTGTTTGATCAAATTTATATTGAGATTCCCAAAGCTCTAAGAATTTCAGAACGTTAAAGCCATACTGTTTCCAGTCTTGTAGCTCCCACTTTTTAACAAAAGGAATCAGAACCCAGTCAATATAGTGTTGTGGACTACGCGAGAGAAAACGTTCTGTGAGCTTTTCCCATTCCCATTCATATTTGGAATGTATGTCTACCTCTTCTTGTCGCTTTTCCCATTTCTCAATTTCCGCTCGGAATTCAGGATGCAAGGAGTCCGTGGCGAGCCAGTCAGGCCAGTCTTCCTGTTGTTTCAAAAGAAGCGGAGACCTATCGGTAAGCGGCCGTGGACGCTCACCCTCAGTCCACCAACAGGGAATAGCGCGGAGGAGATCAAGTTGTTCGCGTGTATGCTTCAAGCCGCCCTTCGTTAGGACCCGCAATGAATCGATGCAGTCTTCGAGCGATTCATTGCGACAGTAGAGAAGGAGTCGGACATACTCATCGCCTTCAATTTCTGCGGCGCCTAGCCCTTTTAGTATATTGGACAAATCGGAGAGTTCTGGCGTGACGAGACTCGCGTCTTTTACGACCTGTTCATTCGTTCGTAAGACTTCACCTAATTTATCTTTCCAGCGCTTGCCTTCAGGAGGAGACACCTTTCTACCGCCTATGACAGGAACGAAAGGTGTTGACCGTATCTTTTCTCGTATTGTCCTTTTGATTCTTTCTAATGGCCCGCTACCGCTCTCCTCGGGTATAGGGACAAAAGTTTTCAGGGCCGTTCGGGCAGGGATGTCGAGAGTCACTTTTTCAAGGACCGTGCCGAGAAGGTCTAGGAGTTCCGTATCGTAGTTCCCCTCACGAAGATGCTTCCGGTTCTGTTGAAGGTCGAATGAGGCGTGAAGGAGTGCTTTTACACCGAGTTGCTCTTCTGTTGGAAAGAAGACGTGAAAAGGTAATGCACCGGTGTAGGAAACTGCTTTCCCGTTTTCATCTAGGGGTAGTGCAAGAGCGACCGTTAAGCGTTTTGCTTCAGCGATATCCTCAGTCGCCACCCAACGTTGCCAATCCGCCCTACCTTCTGGTGTATAAAGCGCAACCTTTCCATCGGAGAACCCTTGAGTTTCTCGCTCTATTCTAAAGTGGCTCTCCTCTCTATCCACAATTATACGAACGCTTTCAAGTTGCTGACTCAGGAGGAGAAAATATGGTTCGAGCGCTTCCAAGACACCCTTTGCCTTTTCCCGAGCTCCTTCATCCCGGAATGGCAAACGAATGACGGTGCTGTAGCCAGCGTCCAGCAACTCATAAACTTTATCGTTTGGTGGACAGTCGTGAGGAATGCGAAACATTAGCTGCGGTGGGTCGCTGTGGATATCTTTCTTTTTCAAAAGCTCTTTTGTCTGGTCCGGCGAAAATTTGAAATGAAACGGACCGGAATGAATTTCCGGCTCTTCAGTAATCTCCAGCACAGATTTGAATCCTAATCCCTTGGAGCCGATTAAATCTGCGGGCGGGCGTTCGTTAGCCCCCATCACATCGTCGGCGTTCTGAAGCAGTTCCCAGACAAAGCGTCCTCCATAATCGTGACTGATCTCTTGCTCCCCACGAGAGTCGCTTTTGAGGCGGTTAGGGTCGTTGCTGTAAGTCTTAATCTCACGTTGTCTAATCTTGTCAATCAACTCTTTATCTTCAACACCGTAGTTGTCCGAATCGTCTCCTATTTTCTCGCTGAGATGGGAGGCACAAATTCCAATGACTCCCTTCCGAGTGAAGGGATATCCACCATTTGCCACATAGAGTGCGTCATTAGCGAGGTCAAAAAGCACCTCCTTCATCTCACTGTCACTATTCATGAATCGCTCTTCCCTACGACTTTGAGGGCGGGCATTATGCCCGCCTCCAGTTCACTTCACCGCCAACGGGTTCAGCGGGCTGCCGACCGCGTTGGGGATGTTGAGCGGTGGGGCGACCCACAGGAATTCGTATACACCGTCAGCGGCGCAGTCTTCTGCCAGGGTCTCGAAGGTAAAAATCTCACCCAGCGAGAGACCGAGGTCACGGATGGCGACCTGATGAAAAGGGATGAACTCGTCGTCCACTTCGGACGGCAGCCGTTCGACGGCGATATTGTCCACGGCAATGCAGGCAATTTCCTTCTGATGTATCCATTCCGCGGTTGAGACCGAAACGCCGGGCTGGGCGTGGAAGTAGGCTTCCTTCTGTTCCGGTGTGTCGAGCGTATACCAGTACGGCACCCAGCCGGTGCGGATACACAGCGCGTCGCCGCTCTTGACCTCGACGTTCTGGGCCTGACAGCAGCCGTCCAGGTCTTGGACCGTAATCGGATAGTCAGCCGGGAGATGCCCGTCGGCTTCGCAGCCCTTGTAGCGGACCATGTCGAGCAGCACGCCTCGGGTGACAAACGACTGGTAGAGCTTGCCAATATCGTTCCTGGACGCCCCGCCGTGGGCAGTGATGGCGCTGGCCGGCACATCGTTGTAGTACTTGCCGTCGTAGCCCACGTGGGCCAGGCTGTCCCACTGGGTCGAGCCTTGCAGATACATGGTGATATAGTCGTCGTTGGCAATGGCTGAGCCGGCCAGGCCGACTTCCTTGACCGGGACATTGAGGATCGACATAAACCGCTGGGGCGGGGTGCGGGTGGGAAAGACCGGCCCGTTCTGGTCAATCGGAATGCAGCAGCAGAAGACCTGCCCCTTGCGGACCAGTCTGGCCGCGGCGACAATCACCTCCGGCGTAATGAAATTGGCCGTCCCCTTTTCATCGTCCGCTCCCCACCGGCCCCAGTTCGAGACTTTTGGTATGGCTTCGCGTCCAGGCATACTCGCCCTCCTTTTGTGGAATATGCCGTTGTTATAGCGGAGCCGAGGCCGGGCTTGTAGTAGACGCGTCCGCTCAGGGGCGGTCATCCCGAGAGAGATTCAAGCACCGTCAGCAGCTCGTCCAAACGGCGGACAACGTGGTAGTCGGCGGTGCTCTGCTGACGACCGGAGCGCTCGATCAGGACCGGGGTAAGTCCGGCCTGCTGCGCCCCGACAATATCCAGCTCATAGCTGTCACCGATATGCAGGGCTTCGTGCGGCTGGAGATCACACGCCGCGAGGGCCTTGTGAAAGATGGCCGGCGCGGGCTTTGCCGCCCCGGCGCGCGTCGAGGCAACAATAGGGTCGAAGAAGTGGCCGATATCCAAACCGTCAAGCACACCAAACAGACGTGCGTCGAAATTTGAGATCACCCCGAGACGGTATTCGCGCGCGTGCAGGGCCGTGAGCGTCTTCCGGGCTTCGGGATAGAGCTGCCAGGCCTGCGGTTCGGCAAAGAAATCGTACAGGACATGAAAATAGGCTTCAAAACCGGGAAACGGATCGAGCGGGGCAAAGACCTGTTGGACCACGTCGTGCCACCAGGCTTTCTCCAGCCGCGGAATCTGGTCCGCTTCTGCACCGGGAAAGGCCATGGGCGGCGCAGAGGCAAAGCAGCGCCGAAAACCGGCTTCCAGGTCTTGGACGCTGACGGCCTTACCGTGCTCGCGGGCCAGCCGGGCATAAATCTCGCCGACCGAACCGTTGACGCGGAGCAGCGTGCCGGCGGCATCAAAAAATATGGCGCGCATACCCATCCAGCGCGGCCAACAAGGCGTCAATATCGTCCCGGCTGGTATAGTAATGAATCGAGACCCGCAGCCCGCCGACCCCGGAGCAGTACCGCACGGTCGGATAAATGTTCCGGGTTTCCAGGGCTTGATTGAGCTGATGCACCCGGTCCGCGTCCGCAAACGGCTCGCAGGTGACAATGCCCGAGCGCAGCGCGTGCGCCTCTTGGGTCCAGACCTTGATGTCGCGGCGTTTCAGCTCTGCTATCAGAAAGTCGCCCAGCGACAGAATATGCTCGGTGACGGCGGCTGAGTCGAGTTGATTGACATAGGCCAACGACTCTGCCAGGCCCGCGGTCCCGAGATTTTTGGGCATACCGTGAACCTCGAACCGGCGGGCGTCCGAGGCCAGGGGCAGGGACAGAAAGGGCGTCAGCCCTGGGTCGCCAAGATAGCGCAGCCAGCCTTCCGGCGGCTCGGCCAGCGCGAACAGGCCGTGCGCCAAGCCCGGTTCGACCTGCTCCTGGACTTCCGAACGGATATATAAAAGCCCGATATTAAACGGCGCGTTCAGCCATTTCTGCGCGCCCGCAGCTAAAAAGTCGACGCGAAGGTTCGACACGTCGAGCGGAATCGCCCCTAGTTGCTGAATGGCGTCCACCACCAGAAAACAGCCCCGCTCTTCGGCCAGGTGTGAAAATGCGGCCAAATCCATGCGTAAGCCGTTGATCCATTGCACCGAACTCACCACGATCGCGCGGGTGTGTTGGTCTATCAAGCGGGCATAGTCGTCCACACCAATCAGGCCGTTCCGATGACGCGCCACCCGGACCTCAACCGCCTGGTGCTTCTGGGAGTGGGCGGCGCTGATGGCAACCTGCGGATACTCCAGGTCGCACAGCACGATATTATCACCAGGGACAAAAGGAATAGCGGCCAGGGCGGTATTCAACCCCATGGTGGTATCGTCGGTAAAGGCGATTTCCGTGGGCTGAGCCCTGAGCAGCCGAGCGGCTTCCTGTCTGGCCTGCACACTCGGTTTGCCGAGCGCCTGATAATAGGCCGGGTAACCCATCTCAGCCGGCCCCTGAGCGAGCAGGGTCGCCGCGTGCTGGACGGCCTGGGTTGCAGACCTCGGCGGCAACCCAATCCCGGCGGCATTCAGATAGACCTGTTGCGTCGTTCCCGGAAAATCCGCGCGTATGGCGTTCACGTCAAACATCGTTCCTCCTAAAGCACCAGCGCTGTCAGACCCCGCCCACCATCGGTTGGCTCGGCACGTTTGTCAACAAAGACCGTCCTGCTGCGGGACTTTAATGATACACCACGCGCTCTTCACCGGACGAGTTGATCTCACTCAGCAGATGGTCAATGGCGATCCGAAGCTGCCGCTCATTCTCTTCGAGTCGGGGGTCTCTGTCAGCAATTGGTCGGCTCGCGCCGGCACGCTCCCGGAAGGCGTTGAGCTGGATTTCCAGGCGCTCGGTCAGTAAACGGTCGGTGTCCGCCAGGGCGGGCAGGCTGAGGCGTCCGGTGTCCAGTTCGTCTGCAACGGTCAGCAAACGGTTGAGTAAGCCGGTGTGGTATTTGCCGACTTCGGTCAGCAGGGACGCGTCTTGACGAATGGGCCTGAGAAAAAAGGCACCCCCAAATGCCCGGACAGCCCCGGTCAGGTCGCCTCGTTCAAGGAGTTCATCGCCGCGCTGACAGCGCAGACTCTGACGACGAAAAGCCGCCCGTTCAAACAGGCCGCCAAAGGAAGCCCGGAATCCCCCAAGAAAAATCTTGCCCACGAGATAAATGAGGCCAATACTGACGGCCAGAAAGCATAGGCTCAGGAGTAGCGTAAGAGCGGACACGTCCGGCATGCCGTTACCTTACCACCTCTTATACAGGAGGGTAGTGGGGAGTGACACAGGAGCATCATTGCCCGCCAGGAGAGGCTTTCTTTTCCGTTCGTTCTCACGCACTGTAGACTGAAGTGATGGTGTTATGATTCCACTTCGCGACACGATTCCGGCCCAATCGTTTCCCTTGGTGACCCTCACCTGTATCGGTCTGAACGTTCTCGTCTTTGTCTATGAGCTGGGGCTGGGGGCAAGGCTGGGACAATTTATCGCCGTGTACGGTTTTGTGCCCGCCCGCTACTTCTCTCTCTCCGAAACCGAACCGTGGAATCTCCTGGCACGCTTTGGCCCCCAGTTCAGCGCCATGTTTGTCCACGGCGGCTGGTTGCACCTGATCGGTAATATGTGGATGCTGTGGATTTTTGGCGATAATGTTGAAGATCGCCTGGGGAAAGGACGTTATCTGGCCTACTATCTCGGCTGTGGCGTGGCTGCGACCTATTTGCACGCGCTGACGGCACCGGACTCTCATCTGCCTGTTGTGGGCGCGAGCGGGGCGATTGCCGGTGTCATGGGCGGCTATTTCGTGCTCTTCCCTCGTGCCCGCGTGGTGACCCTCATTCCCATTTTTTTCTTCTTCCAGGTCATCTCGGTCCCGGCCGTCATTTTTCTCGCGCTGTGGTTGCTGGTGCAGCTTGTGCAGGGGCTGACCACTATGAGCGTCAACCTCGGTGGCGGGGTGGCCTGGTGGGCGCACATCGGTGGCTTTGTTGTCGGAGCCCTTTTACTGCTGCCTGTTCGGCGTTCTCGCCGCCGTTGAGTCTCTGGAATTCGAGTCGCGACGCAGGTGTTTTGTACACAGCGGCCGCTATGCGATGCCTTGCTCAATATACTCGCGTGAGAACCGGACATAATTATTCGCCGAGCGGTGGAGCGATGCCACTTCCTCGGGCGTGAGCGAACGCACGACCTTGCCCGGGTTTCCAAGGACCAGCGAATGGGGCGGGATCTTCGTTCGCGGGGTCACCACCGCGCCGGCACCAATCAGACATTCTTTTCCCACTTCAGCTCCGTCCAGGACAATCGCGCCCATGCCGACCAGGGTAAAATCACCAATAGTGCAGGCGTGAGCGACGACATTATGGGCGACCGACACGCCGTCCCCAAGAATGGTCGGGATGCCGCCGCTAAAGACATGAACAGTGGTATTGTCCTGGATGTTGACCCGAGCCCCAATGCGAATCGCGCACACATCACCGCGGACCACGGCATTAAACCAGACGCTGGATTCCGGGCCGATCTGGACATCGCCGATAATCTGAGCGCTCTGCTGGATATAGGCGCTGGAATCGATCTGTGGGGTCATCCCGTTGTGCGTAATAATCATGGCCCTCTTCGTTCCGTCGGATCGTCTTAAGCGCTGGCTTATCCTGGGTCAAGGCGACCGGCTCACGGCAGGATGGCCGCCCCTTCCCTCTTGTCCCCATGTAGAGAAGGGTTTAAGGTCGAATTCAGAGACGACAAGCGGGCGTATCATGAGCCGGACTTCTCTTTTCGTTAGCCTCGTGTGTGGGGCAGGACTTGTCCTCCTGAGTGCGACCCAGGCTTTGAGCCAGGAAAAAACGCTGCAAACCGAGGGCTGGCAAGGCAAGCGTCCACCGCCGGTGGAGCAGCGGACCCTCACTCCGGCCCCCCAACGGCCGGCTCCCACCGGTAAGCAGGTGCTCGAAATTCCCGTTCAGCCCCAACGTCCCGCCCTGCCGCCGCCGCGTCAGCAAGCGAGTCTGCCGCCGCGTCTCCAGCCCCTTCGACCGCAGCCCAAGCAGCTCGTGACCGTCACCGTGACGGATCAGAACGGCGGTTATGTGCCCGGCCTGCAAACGGGCGATTTTGTGGTGTATGAAGGCGATACACGCCAGCAGATTACCTACTTCAATACCGGCGAGAATGAACCGGTCAGCCTGGGCCTAATCGTGGATTCGAGCGGCAGCATGCAAAACAAGATTGGGCATGCCCGCCACGCTCTGCAGCGGTTTATCAACTCGATTAAGCCGCAGGATGAGGGCTTCCTGGTCGGATTCAGCGCCCAGCCGTTTGTGCTGCAAGACTTCACCGATAGTCGGATGCTCCTGGCCCAGGGCATCGGCCTCCTGCGTCCACGGGGCGGAACCTCCCTGTATGACGCGATTCTCACCGGCCTGCGACGGATGAGACATGGCAAACACCGCAAGAAAGCCCTGATTGTGATGACAGACGGCATGGATACCGCAAGCCTGTCTTCCCTCGCGCAAACGATTGCCGTCTCGCAGCGGGCCGGCGTGCTGATTTACACGATTGGGATCGGCAATCCGCACCATCGCTACACGCCGGGTGGAAGCGGGTTCACCATCGGTCCATTCGGCGTTGTCGTTGGCGGGCATGATGAGCGTGTCGATTCACGAACGCTGCGGCGGCTGAGTGACGAAACCGGCGGCCGCCACTTCCTGCTCAATACCCGTGACGTGGTCAACAGCAGAACCGTGCTTGATACGGCGACCCAGACGATCTCACGCGAACTCCGTTTCCAGTACAGTCTCGGCTATGTGTCATCAGGGAGCGGCAATCAGTACCGGAGTGTCCGCGTAGAGAGCACGCGGCCTGACGTCGTGATCCGCACGCAAAAGGGCTACGCGGTCGAGAAAAAGTGAGCGTGTCCTCCAATGAGCATGGCTAATGCCGGACACGTTGACTCTTTGTAGCGCGGCAGAGACGGACGGCGCGGTCCCGTTATTTCTTCTTCAGCAGATTCTCGCGGACCTTTTCGCGATCGAGCGGTGTTGTTGCCAGGGTATCAAAGATGCTGGCAAGGGCTTGTACACAGCGGACAAAATCCGGCCAGACCGCCTGGGGGCTGGTAAAGGTTAAGTGGGTCGAATGCACGCCTTCGTGGGTATGCGCCTCACCTCCGTCACGGGCGCTTTTGACATCGAATGGACGCGCCGTCGTGGTAACAGTGAGGTGGAAGACATCCGAGTCCTCCTCACCCACCGGACGACGCAACTCCATGGCTAAGCCGCCATCGCCGCCGTCTACCTCAACGATATACCATTCGCCCGGATAGGCGCTGGAGACCTTGATTTTGGGAAGCTTTTCGGTTGGGTCGGTTGCCATGTACTGCTACCTGGGAAATAGAAAGGCCCCTCACAGGGCCTTTCTCGTCTGAATTCGCTCGCCTGTGGATCAACTTCCGGGTTGATCCTGCCTACCTCACAGTAGTGTCCGCGTCCGGAGCATGGAAGCTGGAGAAACAACGAAGAAAGCGTGTGAGCCCCTCGCCCTCATTCTCAACGACTTCCATTCTTGGTTGGGAACCCCATTCCTGACCGAGAACCCTAGGCAAAGCTCCTTCTAGAGGAGTTTTCTACCAAAACAACGCAAAAGCGTCAATGCCCAAATGGCATTTTGGAAAAGTTTTTTCAAAAAAAAGTCCTTTTGGAACAGGGAGTTTGTCAACTTAAAATGGTGTTGCTAAAAAGCGCTGTCCCAAAATAACAGAATGTTCTAAATTCAACCCACAGCTCTGGCCCAACTCGAGGCAAACCGCGCCTTTTGTCCATCCTCAGGTATTGACCCTGAGGGTGGAGTTCGCTAGGCTGCTGGATGCGTAGAGACGTCCGGAGTGTGGGAACCCCGTCGTCTTGAGCCCTAGGCCCGGATGCTTCATCCGGGCCTTTTTTCTTGCTCCCCAGTCCTTCAGGCGCTTCCGTATCTTTTGCATACCGACTCACACTATATTAAGGAAAAACAATGAAGACGATTTTTGTCTCGCCGCACGCGGCTGGTGCCGATGCCCGCTCACTCTCAGAAGCACTCCAACACGCCCAGCCTGACGATGTTGTCCTGGTCGAGCCTGGGCACTACTCCCCGTCTCTGACCGGAGAGCGTTTGCCCATAACCATTCCGTCCGGTGTCCGGGTTCAGGGCGCTACCAGGGAGGAGTGCATCATTGACGGAGAAGGACACTTCTCCCCTTCCTTTCATCCTATCCGCCCGGAGCAGTCGGTCGTCGTCCTTACAGACGGGACGAGTCTGAGCGGCGTGACCGTCACCCAGGGCGGCGGTCACGGGATTGGCGTTCCTCCGTCCGCCTCGGTCACGGTTCGCTCGTGCACGATCAGCAACCACGGGGATCACGGCATTTTCTTATGCGGGGTGACCGCGGCGGTCATAACAGACTGTGAATTCTCTGACAACGGACTGGAGCGCTTCGAGCCATCCCTGCCCCGCGGAACGGGTGCGCGTCAGGGTCATCATATTTTTGCCGAAGCCCGGGCCGGGCAGCGCAACCACCTCTTCGTTACCGACAATACTATGCGCCGCTGCTTTGCCGACGGTCTGGCCTTTATCTGTTTCTTTCCCGAACCGGATGCGGTGGCCTTTGATGCCACGATTCTCCGCAATACGATTGAAGACTGTGAACGGGGCGGTCTACTGTTTTCGTGCTCTTTCGGACCATCGTCCAATCGACAGTCGCTGACCGTCGCGGACAACACCCTCCGAGGTAACAAACAGTTTGGCCTCAACATCCTGACCGCTATTCCCCTGGCCGACAAGGTTCCCCAGCACGGCCAACTCACCGCCCTGCTTTCGGGCAATACGATTACCAACAGCCCGGTGGGTATCGCGATTCATGGGGCGCTGGGAGAGGCCCGGCATAACACCTGTCGCGTCGTGATTGACCGGAATAAGATTGCAGACTGGAAAGCACACGCGCTCCGTCTGGTCGGCGGGTCCGGCCTGGACAACGTCGAGACCACGGACAATGAGGTCGTTGCGATGCTCTCTCGAAATGTTTTCAACGGCAAGTCGCCGGCCGTTGTCATACAAGGAGCGGGCGGAACGGCGCACAGTCACACCAGCCGGAATACGGTCACCGCCCGTGTGCTTGCCAACGATCTCGATAGCGCCGGCGACCAGCCGATTCTGGCGAGCAACGGCCGGCCCGATAATCGGGCCGAGGTCCAGGCGGCGGGAGACTCCTACATCCGGCGGGATGAAGACCTGCTGGGTTGAGTCGGACGCGCCCAACGCTTTACGGCCCCGGTTCGACGCGCTATGACGGCGGCTGGACACCGACGGCCCGGATAGCTCATCAGACGGGAAGCCCCGGCGCTCCGCTGTCCCGACCGAGAAAAAGGAGGTATCCCATGATTCGCTTGACCTTTGTCCTGCGCCGTAAACCGGAGATGTCACGGGCCGAATTCCAAGAGTACTGGCGTAACGTCCACGGCCCCCTGGTGGCAAAGAGTTCCACCGCGCTGAACATGCTGCGCTATGTCCAGGTGCACACCCTGGACGACCCCATTAACGACCAGCTTGCGGAAGCCCGGGGCGGCATGGAGGAACCCTATGACGGCGTGGCGGAGGTGTGGTGGCCCAACCGCGAGGCGCTCACCTCGGGCCTGGACAACGCGGACGGCCGGGCCGCGGCAAAAGAACTCGTCGAGGACGAGGCGCGCTTCATCGATCTGGCCCATTCGCCATTGTGGTTCAACTACGAATACCCGCAGGTCAACCCCATACCGGAGGAAATAGTGGCGCGGGAATCCAGCCCGTTGGTGAAAATTTTCTTTTGTCTGCGCCATCCGGAGCATCTCAGCCTCGAACAGGCCCAGCTCTACTGGCGTACCAACCACGGCCCGGTGATTCGGGGGGTGGCCCAGGGCATGGGCATGCAGCGCTATTTCCAGGTCCACTACTACGCGGATGAACTGGAAGACCAGCTCCGGGCCAGCCGCGGCACAACCACCCCACCCTACACCGGCCATGCCGAAGCCTGGTTCAACCGGGCCGACCTGGCCACGCTGGCCAACGTCCCGGAAGCCAAACGGGCCATGGAGATCGCGGTCGAGGACGAGTCCCACTTCATTGATTTTCCGCGCTCGGCCATGTGGATCGCCAAAGAGCGCGTCTTCATTGATCGCCGATAGGGGCTCTCGTTCTGCGGGCGTACGCAGGCTGACCTTCCTCCGTACGCTCGCTGCCCCCGGCATCCGTCCGGTTGAAAGGCAGAGGTTTTCGCCCATGTACGCAGCAGTCTCAGGTCTTGCCTTGAGTGTTCTGGTGACGGCGTCCACGCTCTTGGCGGACGAGCGCGTATCCCCTCAGGAAGAGAGCGTTACGACCTTCGCGGTGGTCGGCGGGCATATTGTGGGCCACGGAAAAGCCGCGCTGGTCGTTCGGGCCGGGCGCATCGAAGAGATTGCCCCGGCAGCACCCAGCGATACTCTCCGCACTGTGGACGCCAACGGCCGCTACATCGCGCCCGCCTTTATCGACAGCCACGTGCATTTGGCCTACCGCTTCAGCGCTCCTGAGCTCGCGCGTGGGGGTATCGCGGCGGCGGTTGATCTGGCCGCGCCGATTTCGCTCCTGGCAAAAGATCTGGAGCCGCTCCAAACAATGCTTGCCGGTCCGATGGTGACCGCCCTCACCGGCTACCCGACCCGGAGCTGGGGCAGTGATGGCTACGGACTGGAGATTAGTGGGGTACAGGCGGCCCGGGAAGCGGTGGACCACCTGCATGCAGCAGGAGCACGGGTGATCAAACTGCCGGTTGGTGACGCAACAGGTGGGGGAGCCCTCTCGATGCCGAAAAACCCCTCCATACTCAGCGATCAGGAAATGAAGGCCATTGCCGATCAGGCGCATTCATACGACATGCGCGTTGTCGCGCATGCGCTCAACGATATTGATGTGCTGCGGGCGGCAGTGGCCGGAGTTGATGTGCTGGCGCATACGCCAACCGAACCCCTCAGCGAAGCGACGGTGCAGGCGTGGGCCGGACGAGCGGTTATTTCCACCCTGGCCGCCTTCCCCGATTTGGCCGAGCCGGCGGAGAACCTGCGGCGTTTGCGAGCCGGCGGGGCCACCGTGCTGTACGGTACGGACATGGGGTATACGACCTTCCCCGGGATTAATCCCCAGGAACTCGAACTCTTGGGCAAGGCCGGCCTTGATAGTCAGGCCATTCTCGCTGCCGGGACGACGATACCGGCCCAATTTTGGGGTTTCGGGGACGGTCTGGGAACACTCGCCGCCGGGCACGCCGCCAGCTTTCTCATTCTCGACGCGAACCCCGAACATGATCTGCTGACGCTCTCCCGACCGGTGGCGGTGTATCTGAATGGGGTGCACCTGCCCCCCATCACTCGACAATCAGGAGCCGAACGGGAAACTGACTCTCCGAACTGAGGTTTCAACGGTCTCGTCCGAGAGTCTGACGGCACTGTTCTATTTCAACACAAACCCGTCGTAGCCCTGTTCCGCAACCTCGTCGCATTTTTTCCGGTAGGCCGGGGAACCGCCGGCATACATCAGAAAGGTCCGCTTCTTGCCGGGGATATTCGCCCCCACAAACCAGGAGGGGGTATCGAGTAGAATCGTATCCTGGGCCACCTCATCGACGTGGGCCGTCCAGTCGTCTTCGGCCTCCGGGGTCGCAACGATCTGGGCATAATCGTGCGCGCGCATATAGCGCAGGCAATCGGTCACCCACTCGACGTTCTGCTCGATACAGCGCGGGATATTGCAGAAGGTGGCCCCGTTGTGAGGGCCGACAACCGTGAACAGGTTGGGGAAGCCGGCACTCTGCAAGCCGAGATAGGTGCGCGGCCCGTCGGCCCATTTGTCCTTGAGCGTCCAACCGCCCACCCCGCGAATATCGATCTTATTAAACGCTCCGGTGACCGCATCGAAGCCCGTGGCATACACGATAACGTCGCACTCATACTCAGCGTCGCTGGTCTTGATGCCCGTGGGGGTAATACATTCGATCGGGGTCTCGTTGAGGTCAACCAGAAGCACATTGTCCCGATTATACGCCTCGTAATAGCCGCTCTCTAAGGGAACGCGCTTGGTTCCCCACGGATGGTCCTTGGGCACCAGTTTTTCGGCGACCGCCGGATCGTTGACCCGCTCGCGGATCTTATTGCGGACAAACTCCGTCATGGTGGCGTTGGCCTTCAGGTCCGACATGGTGTCGCCGAAGTTGCCGAACCATTTGGCGAAACCGGGCTGAGCCCACAGCTCTTCGTAACGGGCCAGCCGTTCTTCCTCGGACACTTCGAGCGCCGAGCGCGTATCAAAATCGTGCAGGAAGCCGGCAAAGGTCTCCCGACAGCGTTTGAAAATCTCAGGATAGGTGGCTTTGATCTGCTGCTGGGTCTCGGGGTCTATCGGTCCGTTCCTGAGCGGCGCGCAGTAATTGGGCGTGCGCTGGAACACGGTCAACTGGCCCACATCCTTGGCGACTTCGGTGATGAGTTGGACCGCGGTCGCGCCGGTGCCGATGACACACACCCGCTTGTCGCTGAAGTCCAGGGGCTCCTTGGGCCACTGGCCCGTATGGAAACTCGGGCCGGTGAAGCTCTTACGACCCGCAAAGTCGGGGGTATACGGCGCGGACAGAACGCCGATGGCGGTAATCAGAAACCGCGCCTGCGCCCGCTCGCCGGTGTTGGTCCGGACCTGCCAGCAGTGTGCGGTCTCGTCATAAGTTGCCGCGGTCACGCGGGTGCTGAACCGGATGTCGCGGCGGAGGTCGAACTTGTCGGCCACGTGATTGAGATAGCGCTCGGTCTCGGGCTGGCCGGCAAAGTGTTCGCTCCAGTCCCACTCCTGCAAGAGTTCTTCCGAGAACGAATAGCCATAGGTATAGCTCTCGGAATCGAAACGCGCGCCCGGATAGCGGTTCCAATACCAGGTGCCGCCCACCCCGGTGCCGGTCTCGTACACCCGTACCGAGAGCCCCAGTTCCCGCAGCCGGTAGAGCTGGTACAGACCGGCCACCCCGGCCCCGATGATGATGGCGTCGAACTGGCCGGCGGCCTGCGTGCCGACGGGCTGTGGGTCGTGAGAAGACGTTGCCATGGGTTCCTCTGCTTCCCTATTCTATCTACCAGGTCTCTCTACTAGGCGGCCTTTCTCCGGCTCCGCGCGGTTTTCGCGGTCGCCCGCTTTTTGGTGCTCCGTTTCGCTTTGGATTTGGCGCGCTTCTTTTTGGCCTCATCGACCATGATCTGAATCGTCCGCCAGTCCAGCACATGGGCGATATTGCCGTTCTCGTCGTGGAAGCCGACCGGTCCGTAGACGTTCGCCAGATAGAGCGTATCAACCGGATGCGAGGTGGCTTCATGCACCGCCCCGGCCGGCTCGTAGACCCAGTCTCCGGCCCGGGCAGACCCGCCCCGGTAGTCGAACCCCCCGGAGATGACGTAGAAATCGGCCGCCCCCAGATGCGTGTGGGGCGGATTCACCTGGCCCTTGTCGGCCTTGATGAGCGCACTCCAGGCACCCGTCTCTTTGCTGATCCGCAGCACCTTGAACTGATTCCCGTCGCCGCTCTGAATCCACTCTTCTTCATCGGTCCGCACCAGGGCCGCGTCCAACGGATCAAATACTTGTTTACCTTTTGCCATGCCGAGTCCCTCCTTTACTCCTCGATTCGGTGAGCCATTGTAGTCGGGCCGGACAAAAGTGTGCAAGGGGTGAGGCCGCAACAGCGAGATATTGAGCATGCGCCGAACCCGGATTATAGTGACCAGCCGGAGAACTCTGCTCGGCAATGCATGGCGCGAGCAGCCGACGAGCCGATGGCAGCGCCCACAATCGAGCGACACCGCACCGCAATCACCCGGACCGACCTCTCCCGGCCGGTCCGTCTCGCGCTTGAGGACGGCCTCATTACCCGAGAGACGTGCGTCTTCGATTATGGCTGCGGGCGGGGCACGGATATTCTGCATCTCCAACATCGGGAGATTGCCTGCCGGGGCTGGGACCCGGCCTATTTCCCGGACAACGAGCGAACACCGGCCGATATTGTGAATCTGGGCTATGTGGTCAACGTGATCGAGGACCTGCAAGAGCGTACCGACGCCCTCCGGCGGGCCTGGGCGCTGACCCAAAAAGTGCTGATCGTGTCCGCCCGCCTCGGCCTGGAGGCGGCGCTCGATACGCTGACTCCCCACACCGATGGTGGCATTACCCGCCGCGGGACCTTCCAGAAATTCTTTGAACAGCAGGAACTCCGCGAGTGGATCGACACTGTGCTCGGCGCTTCGAGCGTGCCGGCCGGACCGGGGATTTTCTATGTGTTTCGGGACGCGCAGCAACGCCAGTCTTTTGCCGCCGCGCGCTATCGTCGCCAGTTTACGGTACCGCGCCAGCGTCTCAGCGAGGTCCTGTTCGAGCAACACAAGGAACTCCTGGAACCGTTGATCGGATTCCTGACCACCCGGGGGCGCTTACCGGAGGACGTGGAACTGCCCGAGACCGACGCGATTTGCCAGGCGTTGGGCAGCCTCAAACGGGCCTATGGCATCATCCGCCGCGTCACCGGCGATGAAGAGTGGAACAGCATCCGGGCCGAGCGCCGGCAGGACCTGCTCCTCTATCTTGCGCTCTCGCGCTTCGAGGGCCGTCCGCGCTTTACCCAGCTCCCACGCGACCTCCAGCGGGATGTGCGCGTGTTTTTCTCGTCCTATAGCCGGGCCTGCGCGCTGGCCGACGATCTGCTGTTTTCCGCCGGTGACCGCGTTGCGGTCGATCAAGCCTGCCGGAGCACCGCTGTCGGAAAACTGACGCGCCAAGCCCTATACGTACACGAATCGGCCCTGTCTCAACTGCCGCCCGTTCTGCGTGCCTTTGAGGGGTGTGCGCGGGCATATATCGGGGTGGTGGAGGGCGCGAATATCATCAAGCTGCACCGCGACCAGCCCCAGGTCTCCTACCTGTCCTACCCGGACTTCGAGCGCGACCCCCATCCGGCCCTGACCAGTTCGCTTCTCGTGCCCTTGCAGACGTTCAAGATTCGCTACCGCACCTACCGGGAGTCGCCCAACCCGCCGATTCTGCACCGCAAAGAGGCGTTTATCGCCACCGACCATCCTTTGTATGAAAAGTTTTCCCGCCTGACCCGCCAGGAAGAGAAAAAGGGATTGTATGAAAAGCCCGAGTTGATCGGCACCCGCGAAGGCTGGCAGGTCGCCCTGGTCGCCCGCAGCCTCCGTCTGGCCGGACACCGGCTGATGCGCAAGGCTGCCCGTTAGGCTGGCTCACTCTTTACCGGCAATCAGGATGACGACCTTCATGTCTGAGAGTTGCGACGTTCCTTACGAGCCTCAGCTATATCGGCGAGAGTGTCTTGCATAATCTCGTCTTCAGAACGACCGGCGTCTTCGGACGAGGGCTTGATCTGCGCCAGGATGACCGCAATACGGTCGGCGGCGGCATTGCGGTCCACTATATCCTTAGTAGTCGATTCATTCATTTGAGCTTGACTCATATCAAAGCAGTCGTCTGACTAGCTGGTCTTGTGGGCCGCTTGTTCAAGGCGTTCCGCCAACCACAGCTTGATAATGGATTGACAGGTGACGCCAATGCGCGCCGCTTCCTTATCGAGTGCGGCTATCATCCACACGGGGAAATCTTTAGCTTTCATAGGGAAGCGTTATGCTACCTCAAGACCGCAGCGGAGCACAAGGAACAGTGGAATCTAGGGAAAGGGAAGAGCGACCCCTTGTCCGTACATTCGCCGTATGCTAGGGTACTGCCGAACAGGAGGCGATTCATGTCCATTGCCGAGGCCAAGTCAGAGCGCATTGAGGTCCGCACCACGCCGCATATGAAGGCATTACTGCAACGCGCGGCCACTGCTTCGCATAAGAGCGTAACGGAATTCCTGCTTGAAGCGGGCATGAGCGCCGCAGAGGACGCCCTGATAAACAGACGATTGTTCCGGCTTGACGACGAGCAGTGGCAGATATTTCAGGATGCGCTTGACCGCCCGGTCACCGAAAAACCTCGTTTGGCTCGACTGCTGGCCGAAAAGAGCGTGCTGGAGTGACAGCGGCAGCCGAATCCTATTCTCCGATTGAGAAGCTGCACGAAACCCACCGTCTCGACGCCTTTCACTGCGGGAAAGAGCCGCTTGACCGTTTCTTGAAGCGGTTTGCACTGCTCAACCAAAAGGCTGGCGGCGCGCAGACCTACGTCGTTTGTCGGGACCGTAAGCGTGTTGTCGGCTATTACAGTCTGGCAGTTGGAGCGGTTGAGCACGCAGAAGCGCCCGGCCGGGTCGGCAGAGGATTGGCCCGGCATCCTATTCCGGTGATGCTTCTCGCCCGGCTCGCCATTGACCGGACAGAGCAGGGCAAGGGTTTGGGCAAGGCACTCCTCAAAGATGCCCTGCTCAGGACCGCTCAAGCCGCAGACATTGCCGGCATCCGGGCGCTTCTTGTCCACGCCAAGGACGATGAGGCGCGGGTCTGGTATGAGAATCTGGAATTCGAGCCAAGCCCGACCGACCCCTACCATCTCTTCCTGCTGATGAAGGACCTGCGGGCACTCCTGAGCGACAGGCCATAAGTCTCCCATTTCTTGCAAAATAGAAATGGATTTCTAAAATGCAGGAGATGATAAGATGTTGTTTGTCCTTGGCCGGTCACCCGACCGGTTCCGAAAAGAGATGAGGCGCAGTTTCTCACCGCCGCCCTGCTAGGAGTCCGCCGCCCGTAACCCGCGGAGGATGCGCCGCAAGACGACCAGCCGCTCGTGCAGAGCCAGGGCACCCTCCTCCGCCTGGGCGATATCCACGGCCGCCTGAAAGAAGAGCGCCCAGAGCTGGCGCACCAGCGCGTCGAGCGGCAGCCGCTCAATGACCCCCTCGGCCATCAACGGCTCAAAGATTTCCCGTAACAGGGCGATGGCTGGCGCCCGGCGCCGCTCGCTGGACCAATCCAGCACGACCGGGCCGTCGAGATAGACAATGCGCCGCACACTCGGGTCCAGGGTCCCCTCCAGAGCCAGCGGGACCCACGTCATCAGCCGCTGCCAAGCGTCGCCCTCTGCCGTCGCCATGGCGACCCGCAGCGCCTGGATATGCTCGCCCCGAACCTCATCAAAGACCGCTTCAAACAAAGTGGGCTTATCGCGGAATTGATAATAGAGCGCCCCGCGCGTCACCCCGGCCCGGCTCACGATCTCCTCGGTCGCGGTCGCCGCATACCCCTGCGTGGTAAAGATGGCCCGGGCCGTGTCGAGAAGCGCCCGGCGCGTTTTTTGCGATTGTTCAGCCTTCGTGAGGCGGGTCGTGGCCATAGGTCCTCCACGGCTGATCTCGGCTCTCGGAATTGCGGCCGGAGTTGAGGCGGTCGTGGCAGGTTACCAGAACACCGGCAGCAACGGAAGCGACGAGAGCAGACTTGTTCAATCGCTTTCACGCTTCCCCTTAGTCCTTCACTTCCAGATTTCCAGCAATGATAGGACTCATGGATAAGAACCTCCGCTCTACGGGACCTGCGTACCGAGATTATGAACTACCATAAGTCGGCCGACTCGACGAATCTCGCGGTGGGCCACGAAAGACCTCGCGGGTATGCCATTTTACGAACTCGGCTTTCGGTTTGAACTCGCGACTGCTGGGCTGTCGGAGCGGCACGCCGTGACAATCCCAGAACCACCGCGTCGTATCGCTTTCACCGTGGACTTTGGCCGAAATAAGGACTTTGAACCCCCTGGAGATCGCTGCCAAGCCAAGCGCCCCCCGATCAAGCGCCTTATGATGGATGCTGCATAGCGCTAAGCCGTTCGGAACCTTGCTCGGGCCACCGGATGAATGCCACTTGATATGCGCGGCTTCTAATCCGAGGAGTTCGTCTTCCAGGCGGAGATCGAATCCACACACGGCGCAACGGCACTCGTACGCGCGAAGGACGGCGTGACGAAAGTTCCGGTCTCGCGTGCGGGTAGGAGCGCGCAGCACCACCAAGCCATAAGGAGGACTCGGGGACTCCTGTACCAGAAACTCAGTAGGAAAGCCGGCCGCAGTGCGGATGTCATCGTGCAGTGAATAGGGAAAATGTTCATAGAGGAGCGCTTGCGCGGCCTGCTGTACGAGTTCGGAATCGGAGAGGAGTAGTTCGTAGATTGGCTCGGGAAAACCGCCCGTCACAGCGCTTTTAATGAGCCCGCTCCGGTGTAAATCTCCTTGTCCCGTGGCGGGCAATGATTCTCTGCCTGGGATTTCCCATAGCCCGTCATTCGGCAGACGGCTGAACGGATACTCGGGATGAATTGCCTTGCGGGGCGGTCCGAAGCGTTCCAGCAAATCTGTCAGCGGACGTTCAATGTCCTGTTCGTAGCGGGCCAAGCGCTCTTCTCCCCGAGCGACCCGGCCAAGCGCGAGTAGAACCAGTAGCGGCTTATGTGGCGCGCGTTGTCCGCGCGTCCGCCAGAATTTTACTTGGCCGAGCTTCTGAAGAAATGCGTTGCGTTCCACAATGGATAATCTCTGGCCGAATTGACGCCTTACCAGCAGTCTTCTAGCATCCGCAGCAAGCTCAATCCACTTTGGTACGCCCGACGCGGACCTTGAAGAGGCGGGGCGGCTGATTACGGAGGCGTTGACACGGTTGGCGCGGGCCGGGCTGTGTGATGGGGCGGAGAGTACCCACCCTGCCGCTGACGCGGCACCCCTCCCAAGAGGGGATAGGGATATCTGGTGAAATGATACGCAAACAAACAACTGAATACACCTCACCCCTTGACGCATTGGTAGCAGTGACGAAGCGGCACTGTCGGATGATGCTGTGTTTGTGGAATGGGCGAACGATTACCGCCATTATTTGGAACTTCGCCAGAAATTAGAAAAAAGCCTGCACGATGTTGCAGCATGTCATGGACGCGGTGGTTAGAGAATGAGGACGTATAACGCGCAACAGACTGGACTTGTTTGATTCTCCTATGAATCAGGGTACGATGCATAAGAGCAATCGTCCCCGAAATGACAAGGAGCACGGAACATGTCGAGACGGCTTAATTTTGAAGTGGAAGTCCCGGACGACGTGTGTGTACATCTCCCTCAGGAAGAGTTTGCCGCTAAGGCAAAAGAGGCCCTGGTTATGGAGCTCTTGCGCGAGCACCAGATATCGCAAGGCAAGGCCGCAGAGATGCTTGGGATACCGCGTCATGACTTGTTTGACCTGATGACGAGATACCAAGTCTCAGTTCTTGATCTAACGCGCGATGAACTCAAGGCTGAAATTCAGAAGCCCTTTCCCCGAGCTTCCTAAGCGTTCTATATGCAGGTTGTCGCGGATGCCGGTCCCCTTCTCTCATTCGCCCGCGCCGAGCGTCTAGACCTTCTCAGAGCCGTCACGGGCTCTGTCATTATTCCAACCGCGGTCTACGAAGAGATTGTCGTTAAGGGTGCTGGTAGACGTGGCGCGGATGAGGTGGAGCACGCAGACTGGATTGAGCGCCGATCCGTTAGAGATCAGACATTCGCCGATCGCTTACCCCATAAACTCCATAGTGGAGAACGCGAGGCCATCACACTCGCCAGGGAGATTGGCGGGGGCTTGTTAGTTGACGAGTTGGAAGTCAGGAAGGAAGCGCAACGCCTCGGCGTTCACTATTTTGGCAGTCTTGCCCTGCTCAAAGAAGCAAAGCAGCCTGGGCTCATTCCCGCGGTAAAGCCGGTCCTAGATGAGCTGATTGCAGCCGGCACCTATATTAGCAAATCGCTCTATCAAGACGTGCTTGAACAGGTTGGGGAGTCATAGCGGGCCGGACTGTGTGCTGGGTCGTAGAGGACCCACCCCGCCGCTGACGCGGCGCAAGGAGGGAACGTGTCCAGCATCACATGTGTATTGGAGGGCACGTTTCCTCTTTCCCTCCCAGGACGTGTGATGCATATTAGGGGGCCGTGTAGCAGGAGCGTGTCGAGGATAGGCTGAGCTCACATTCCCTACCACAGGAGGTGAGCGATGCCCATCGATCTCGACACGTTCCTGGTCGCACTCTATACCATTG